>CAWAZS010000015.1:0-105937 GCA_963786625.1 uncultured beta proteobacterium | reverse complement strand
GCTCGCCCGCAAGTCCCCGGTCCGGAGCGCGGGCGGCGGGGCGGCACGTTGCCGGGCAACGCTTCGCGGTCAGCCCCGCGTCGCTGCCGCCGACAGGGCGGTCAGCGGCCGGCCTTGATCTCGGTCCACAGCTTGTTGAGCAGCCGTCGTTGCGCGCCGGTCAGGTCCGGCACCGGCATGAGCTTCGCCTGGACCGCCTTGTCGGGGAAGATCGCGGGATACTTCAGGATCTCGGGCTTGATGAACTCGACCGCGGCCGCGTTCGGATTGCCGGAGCCGATGAGGTTGGTGAGGTCTGCGGAGTTCCGGCCCTCGAGCATGAAGTTCATGAACTTGAGCGCGAGATCCGGGCGCGGCGCGCTCTTGTCGATCACCATGTTGTCGACTCCGAGCACTGCGCCTTCCCTGGGCATGCCCTGCAGGAGCCTGAACTTGCGGCCGGCGAGCTGCGCGTCGACGTCGGCCTGGAAGATGTCGCCCGAATAGCCGTGCGCGACCCAGATGTTGCCGGCCGTCAGCTCCTTGATGTACGACGACGCGTTGAACGCGGCCCAGTAGGGCTTCGCCTTCTTGATCACGGCAACGGCTTCGTCCCAGTGCCTGGGATCGACGTCGCTCGCCCGATAGCCTAGGTACATGAGGGCGGCGGCCAGGAGCTCGTGCGCGCTGTCGAGCACGGTGATGCGACCCTTGATCTTCGCCAGGTGCCTGGGGTCGAAGATCAGCGCCCAGGTGTCGGTGGGAAGCCCCAGCTCCTTCACCTTCGCGTCGTTGTAGCCGATGATCGTCGTCGTGTACGCGTAGGGGACCGAGAACTTGTTGCCGGGATCGAACGGCGTGTCGAGATAGGCAGGGTCGATGTTCCTGAGGTTCGGCAGCTTCGCCTTGTCGATCGGCTGCAGGCGCCCGCTCCTGATCAGCGTCGGCAGGATTTGCGTGGTCGGAACGTACATGTCGTAGCCCTTGGCGCCCGCCGCGAGCTTCGCCAGCAACTCCTCGTTGTCCGAGTAGTAGGTCTGCACGACCCTGCACTTGCAGAACTCCTCGAAGCGCCTGACCGTCTCCGGCGCGAGGTAGTTGTTCCAGTTGTAGAGGTGCAACTCGTCCTTGGCGGCGAGCGCCGGGAGCGCGAACAGCAGCGAAGCGAGAAGCAGGGCGAGTCGATTCATGAATTCCTCCGGTCGGCGCCGAGCGGGCCCGGCGAGGGTCTGGAACCGGTGATTATGAGCGCCGCCGCGAAAAGCATTGGCAGCGGCGATACGGCATTCATCCCTGTCCGCACCGCGATTTTGGTGTCATGCAGCCGGCGCCTGGGTCCGCACCGTGGGCGTCGCCGACCGGCCATGGGCGCCGGCACGCCGAAGCAAGGGTGAACGCGGCAGCGAGCTGCAGTATGCTTTGCCTCCGCGACGTCGCGTCTGGCGGCGCGTGCGACGATGACCCTGAGGAGATTCGTATGGCCAATCCGTTCGTTCACGTCGAGCTCACCACGCACGATCTGCCGAAAGCGAAGGAATTCTATTCGGCGCTGTTCGGCTGGCAGTTACAGGATATGCCGATGGCCGATGGCAAGAGCTACACGATGATCAATGTCGGCGACGGTACCGGCGGCGGAATGATGACTGCGCCGGATCCCGGAATTCCGCCGCACTGGCTTCCATACGTGGCGGTGGACGACCTCGCCGCGTCGACGAGGCGGGCGAAGGATCTTGGCGCAACGATGATCATGGAAAACATCCCGGTCGCCGACTACGGCAAGTTCACGATTCTCAAGGACCCGACAGGCGCAGTCATTGCAATGTGGCAGGGGACCGGCAAAATATAGAAGGCGACGGGTGGCACTACAGTCCTTGACATTGGCGAGGCGTACTAATGTCCGTTCGATCCACGTCGACGAGGTAATTCAGTGATGGACCGGCGGACATTCGTTACCCTGGTCGCTGGCACGTACCTGCTCGGTCCGCGCGCGGTTTGCGCGCAGCAGCCGGGCAAGGTCTTCAAGATTGGTCTGCTTGCTCCGGTGACTGCACCGACGCCCGGGGACCGGATCGACGTGGAAGCTCTTCGTATGGGATTGCGGGACCTGGGCTGGGTCGAAGGAAAGAACCTCCTGATCGAAACCCGCTGGGCGGGTGAGAACCCGCAGCGCCAGCGCGAACTCGCCGCCGAGCTCAAGGCGCTCCCGGTGGTGCTCATACTTGCGTTCGGCACGACTACCGTCCGCGCGGCGCGTGATGGCGCCCCCGGGCTGCCCATCGTCATGATCAACGCCGGAGACCCGGTTGGCGCGGGGCTGGTGGCCAGTCTGGCTCGGCCGGGGGGCGACCTGACGGGAACTTCGGCGGCGGGCGAGGAGGTGCTTGCCAAACAACTGGAGCTGCTGTCGGCCGCCGTGCCGCAACTCAACCGAGTCAGCGTGCTGATGAACAGTGTCAACCCTGCCAACGGATTCTTCTTTGACGCGATGTCGTTGCGCGCAAAGACTCTTGGCCGGCGCCTTGATCGTATCGACGTCGCGGTGGAAGGCGAACTGGACCGGGCCATTGCGCGCGCGAAGGGTGGCGCACTCGTGGTCAATGGCGACCCGATGTTCTTTCGGCACCGTGTCCGCATCGTAGAGTTGACGCTTCGCTCCGAGGTGCCGTCCATTTTCGGCGGCCGCGAGTATGTCGCCGCGGGGGGGTTGATGTCCTATCTTTCGTCCAACGCGTGGCATTGGCGCAGTGCAGCCAGCTTCGTCGACAAGATTCTCAAGGGCGCGAAGCCCGCCGATATCCCGGTCGAGCAGCCAACCAAGTTCGAGATGGTGGTCAACCTGAAGACCGCAAAGGCGCTTGGCATCGTCATCCCGCAATCGCTGCTGCAGCGCGCGGACGAGGTGATCCGGTAACGGAACTGTTCCGGCTTGTTCGCCGGTTTCGCGTCCGTCGCCGCAACTGACTGTCTGCCTCGTAGAAGCCCGACCGGCAGCAACGGGTCGGTCGTCTCCAGTCGTTCGGCCGCCCGGATCGCGGATGCGGCGATGGAGCGACGATCAGTCAGGAAAGTCCGAGGCGTTGGCGTCGATCGAGGCTCGAGTCACCTCATTCGAGCGAGCCTCGCCGCCTCGATCCATCGATGCTCGGTGTTGTCCGTCTTGGCATCGGACCGCGGACCCGGCGCTACGGTCAGATCACGCCGCGACGCCGGAGGTCGGCGATCGCGGCGTCGTCGTAGCCCAGTTCCTGCAGCACCGCGTCGGTGTGCTCGCCCAGCCGCGGGCCGCCGCCGTCGAAGTCGCCCGGCGTGGCCGAGAGCTTCGGCACGACGCCCGGCACCTTGAGCGTCGCGCCGTCGGCGAGCCGGATCTGCCGGATCATCTGCCGCGCCGCGTAGTGCGGGTCGGCGACGATGTCGGCGATCGAATAGATCTTCGACGCCGGCACGTCGGCCGCTTCCAGCGCGGCGAGCACGACCGAGGGCGGGTGCGCGGAAGTCCAGGCCTCGATCTCGCCGTCGAGCCACGATTGCTTCGCCGCGCGGCCGTCGTTGTGCGCGAGCGATGCGTCGTTGGCGAGATCTTCGCGGCCCATCGCCTTGCACAGCCGCTTGAAGATCGAGTCGGCGTTCGCGCCGATCAGGACGAAGCTGCCGTCGCCGCAGCGATAGGCGGACGAGGGCGCGATGCCCGGGAGGATCGAGCCGGTGCGCTCGCGCACGGCGCCGAACGCGTCGTATTCCGGCAGCAGCGACTCCATCACCGAGAACACCGACTCGTACAGCGCGACGTCGACCACCTGCCCGCGGCCCGTCTTGCGCCTGGATTCGAGCGCCATCATCGCCCCGATGACCCCGTACAGCGCGGACAGCGTGTCGCCGATGGAGATGCCGGTGCGCGACGGCGGCCGGTCGGGCGTGCCGGTGACGTAGCGCAGCCCGCCCATCGCTTCGCCGATCACGCCGAAGCCCGGCCGCTCGCGGTAGGGACCGCTCTGGCCGTAGCCCGAGATGCGCACCATGACGAGCCCCGGATTTTCGGCGGCGAGCGCGTCGTAGCCCAGGCCCCAGGCCTCCAGCGTGCCGGGGCGGAAATTCTCGACGACGATGTCGGCGGCGAGCGCGAGCCGCTTCGCGATCGCCTGGCCGTCGGCCTGGCGCAGGTCGACGGCGACCGAGCGCTTGCCGCGCGACTGCACGTGCCACCACAGCGAGGTGCCGTCCTTCAGGTGCCGCCACTTGCGCAGCGGGTCGCCGAGGCCGGGGGGCTCGAGCTTGATCACCTCGGCGCCGAATTCGGCGAGGATCTTCGCGCAGAACGGTCCGGCGATCAGCGCGCCGAGCTCCAGCACCCGGAGACCGGCGAGGGGGCGTGGATTGCCGCTGGGATCGGGCATGCGCGGGCGATCGGATGGCCGCCCGCGACAGGTACGGGCGCGACGCAGCCATTATAGCGACGCGAGCGCGCCGGCGATCGGCCCGGCGTTCCGTGCGACAATCGCGCGCCGACCGGAACCCCGCTCCTGCTGCCGATGCTCACGACGCTCGACCGCGCGCTGATCCGCCTCAACCGGTGGGCCGTCATCGCGATGCTCGCGGCGATGGCGGTGATGGTGTTCGCCAACGTCGCGCTGCGTTTCCTCACCGACCACTCGATCCTGTGGGTCGAGGAGGTGTCGCGCTACCTGATGATCTGGCTAACCTTCCTCGGCGCCGGTCTCGTCCTGCGCCACGGGGCGCATGTCGGCATCGACACGCTGCAGTCGCTCCTCCCGCGGCACGCCGCGTGGATCCGCGCGGCGATCTTCG
This sequence comes from uncultured beta proteobacterium, assembly GCA_963786625.1. Taxonomy (GTDB): domain Bacteria; phylum Pseudomonadota; class Gammaproteobacteria; order Burkholderiales; family Casimicrobiaceae; genus CAIWHR01. The sequence goes on along the minus strand of CAWAZS010000015.1, from coordinate 101,152 downwards.
TGCTGCTGCTGGCGTTCTTCGCGACGATGCTCTGGCTCGGCGCGCGCTATGCGACGGTCACCTGGGGACAGACGACGCCGGTGATGCAGATCCCGGTCGGCGCCGTGTATCTGGCGATGCCGATCGGCTTTGCGCTGCTGATCGTCCATCTGCTGCTGATGGCGGCGCCGTACCTGCGGCACGGCCGGTTCCTGGCCGACGCCGAATTCGACGCCGACGCGGTCAAGCTTTGATCGCGGCGCTGTTCATTGCCTGCGTCGTGCTGCTCGCGCTCGGGGTGCCGGTGGCATTCGCGCTGGGCGGCGGCACGCTCGCCGCGATCCTCGTCCACGGCGGCCTGCCGCTCGTCGCGCTGCCGAAGTACCTGTTCAGCGGCATCGACGTGTTCGCGCTGATGGCGGTGCCGTTCTTCATCCTGACCGCCGAGCTCATGACCGGCGGCGCGCTGTCGGAAGTGCTGCTGCGGTTCGCTTCCCAGTTCGTCGGGCGCTTTCGCGGCGGACTCGGGCACACGAACATCCTCGCGATCACCTTCTTTTCCGGCATCAGCGGCTCGGCGCTCGCCGACGCCGCCGGCCCGGGCGCGATCATGATCCGGATGATGAAGAGCGACGGTTATCGCGCGGAATACGCGGCGGCGCTGACCGCCGCCGTCTCGATCCTCGGCCCGATCATCCCGCCGTCGATCAGCATGATCGTCTATGCGCTGGCCTACCCCGAGGTGAATCTGGTCGGCCTGATGATCGCCGGCGTGCTGCCGGGCCTGCTGATCGCGCTCTCGATGGCGGCGATCAATCACGTGGTCTCCACGCGGCGCGACTACCGCGGCGTGGTCGAGGTCCTGCGCGCCGCCGACTACCTGCGCAACACCTGGCGCGCGCTGCCTGCGCTGGTGCTGCCGGTGCTGATCCTGGGCGGCATCGCGTCGGGCGCGTTCACGCCGACCGAAGCGAGCGTGGTCGCCGTGTTCTACGCGCTCGCGGCAGGACGCTGGGTCTATCGCTCGCTCGAATGGCGGATGCTGCCGGGCATCCTGGCGCGCTCCGCGCTGATGACGGCCTCGGTGCTGATCATCGTGGCGATGTCGGCCGCCTTTGCCTGGGTGCTGACGATCTCGCGCGTGCCGCAGGACCTCACCGCGTGGATCGTGGGGATGAACCTGTCGCCGCTGGCGTTCCTGTTCGTCGTGAACGTCCTGCTGCTCGTGTTCGGCATCTTCATCGAGCCGCTGCCCGGTGTCGTCGTTCTGGTGCCGATCCTGGCGCCGATCGCGCATGCGCTCGGGATCAACGACCTCCAGTTCGGGATCATCGTCATCGTGAACCTGACGATGGGAATGATCACGCCGCCGGTCGGCGGCCTGCTGTTCGTCACCTCGGTCGTCGCCCGCGTGCCGCTCACCCGGCTGGTCGCGGAGCTGTGGCCGTTCCTGTGGGCGCAGATCGCGGTCCTCGCGTTGCTGACGCTGGTCCCGCAGATCAGCACGCTGCTGCCGGCCGCCTTCGGGTATCGATAGCTGGCTGCACGGTGGCGGCCGGATGCGCCGGCGGCGGCGCGTTGCCGCGGTCGCCCGCCTGCCGCGCGCGGGCACCCCATTGACCCGGACCGAACGCGGTCATAGCATGACCGGTCGCGGGTTTTCGACCGTTCCATCACGAGGGAGGTAGCCATGAGCTCGACGCTGCGCAGGTGCACGACGCTGGCGGCCGCGGTCGCGATTGCCTGGGCGGGACTGGCCGCCGCCGACGAGACCTGCAATTCGCCGTACACCACGCGCCTGATCAAGGGCCAGGAGGATTACGTCCACGTCTGGACGCTCGGCGTCGACGGCGTGGGCGACGGCTCCGACAAGCTGGTCACCATCGACGCCAATCCGAAGTCGAAGACCTACGGCAAGGTCGTGCACACGCTTTCGGTGGGCGGCCGCGGCGAGGCGCATCACATGGGCTTCACCGACGATCGCAAGCACCTGTGGGCAGGCGGCCTCGACGACTCGAAGATCCATGTCTTCGACGTCGGCACCGACCCGGCGAAGCCGAAGCTCGTGCGCACCATCGCCGATCTGCCGCAGAAGACGGGTTTCGTCGGGCCGCACACGTTCTACGCGCTGCCCGGCCGCATGATGATCCAGGGGCTGTCCAACACCAAGGACCACGGCGGCGCCACCGGCATCGCGGTCTACAACAACAAGGGCGAGTTCGTCGCGAAATACGACATGCCCACGGGCGAGGTCGGCGGCGCGAAAGGCGACGGCTACGGCTACGACCTCGCGATCAACCCGGCGAAGAACGTCCTGCTCACCTCGAGCTTCACCGGCTGGAACAACTACATGATGGACATGGGCAAGATGGTCAACGACCCCGAAGCGATGAAGCGCTTCGGCGCGACCATGGCCGCCTGGGACCTGAAGGCGATGAAGCCGAAGCAGGTCATGAACGTGCCGGGCGCGCCGCTCGAGATCCGCTGGTCGCTCAACCCGAAGGACAACTGGGCGGTGACCGCCAGCGCGCTCACCTCCAAGATCTGGCTGATCAAGCCGGACGGCAAGGGCGGCTGGCAGGCGAAGGACGTGGCCACGATCGGCGACCCGTCGAAGATTCCGCTGCCCGTGGACATCTCGATCTCCGCCAACGGCAAGGGCCTGTGGGTCAACACCTTCATGGACGGCATGACGCGCTACTTCGACCTCTCCAACCCGGAGGCGCCGAAGGAGGTGTACACCAAGAAGACCGGCAAGCAGGTCAACATGGTCTCGCAGAGCTGGGACGGCAAGCGCGTCTACATCACCAGCTCGCTGCTGGCCAACTGGGACAAGAAGGGCGAGGACAACGAGCAGTTCCTGCGTGCTTTCCACTGGGACGGCAAGGAGTTGAAGCCCGCCTTCGAGGTGGATTTCACCAAGGAGAAGCTCGGTCGCGCGCACCACATGAAGTTCAGTGCGAAGCCGGCCGGGAAATCGTAGGGCGCTCGCGCTGCTCGCGCTCGTCCTGATCGGGACGGGCGCGCTCGCCCATCGCGCCGAGCAGCGGCCCGTCGCGGTGCGGCCGGTGATGGACTACGTGCCGCCGCCGGCGGGCAGCTACGCGCTGCCCGTGATCCAGGGCGCGCCCGACGGCGAGGTCATCGGCGGCGATGGCAAGCGCCACCGGCTCGCCGAGTACACGCGCGGCCGGATCACGCTCCTCTCGCTCATGTACACGTACTGCACGGAGCCCACCGGCTGCGCGCTCGCCTTCGAAACCGGCGTGGAGCTCGAGCGGCGCATCCTCGCGGAGCCCGCCCTGCACGGACGCGCGGGCTTCGTTTCGCTGTCCTTCGACCCGATCAACGACACCCACGAGGCGATGCAGGCCTATGGCGGCAGGCACGCGCGCGCCGGCGGAGCGCTGCCCTGGCACTTCCTCACGACCCGCGAGCTCAAGGCGCTGCAGCCGATCCTCGAGGGCTTCGGCCAGGAGATCGAGGTCGAGCGCGACGCCAGGGGTCGCCCCACGCGGACGATCAGCCACATGCTGAAGCTCTACCTTCTCGACCGCGATGGGCGGGTGCGCGAGATCTATTCGACGGCCTTTCTCCATCCGGAGGCGATGCTCAACGACATCCGCACCCTGGTGATGGAGGAGGACGCGCGGCGCTGATGCGCGGCCTCGCCCTGCTGACGGTGTTCGTTTCGCTGGCCGCCTGCGGGCCGGCGCCTTCGCCGCCGGCCTCCGCCGGAGCCCTCGCGGCGGCGCAGGACTCGCCCGCGGCGCTCGGCCTGCCGGCGATGGCGATCCCGGCCGACAATCCGGTCACGCCGGCGAAGGTCGCGCTCGGCCGCAAGCTCTTCCTCGACCGGCGCCTCTCGCCCAACGGCACGATGTCCTGCGCGATGTGCCACGTTCCGGAGCAGGGATTCACCGCGCACGAGCTCGCGACGTCGGTGGGCATCGCGGGGCGCAGCGTGCGGCGCAACGCGCCGACCGTGCTGAACGTCGGCTGGCAGAAGCGGCTGTTTCACGACGGTCGCGAGGTCGCGCTCGAAGACCAGGTCTGGGGCCCGCTGCTGGCGCCCAACGAGATGGGCAATCCGTCGATCGGCTACGTGATCGAGCGCGTTGCCGCGCTCGAGGACTACCGCGGACTGTTCGAGGCGGCCTTCGACGGGCGCGGTCCGTCGGCGGCGCGGCTGGGCGCCGCGCTGGCCGCGTACCAGCGCACGCTGGTCGCGGGGGACTCGCGCTTCGACCGCTGGCGCTTCGGCGGCGAGACCCCCGCGCTGAACGAGGTCGAGCGGGCGGGCTTCGCGCTCTTCGCGGGAAAGGCACGGTGCATCGCGTGCCACGCCATCGGCGAGCGCGACGCGCTGTTCACCGACCATGGCTTCCACAACACCGGCATCGGCTGGCGCGCGCAGCCTCGGCCCGCCCGAGCGCACCCGCGTGGAGCTCGCGCCCGGCGTCGTTGCCGAGCTCGATCGGCAGACGGTCGATTCGTTCTCCGAGCCGCCCGCGAAGGACGTCGGGCGTTACGAGATCACGCTCGACCCCAAGGACCGCTGGGCGTACAAGACGCCCTCGCTGCGCAATGTCGCGCTCACCGCGCCCTATATGCACGACGGGTCGCTGCCGAGCCTCGAGACCGTCGTCGATTTCTACGACCGCGGCGGCATCGACAATCCGGAGAAGAGCGCGCTCGTCGTCCCGCTGGGCTTGAGCGCAGCGGAGCGTGCGGCGCTCGTCGCCTTCCTGCGCACGCTGACCGGCAGCGCGGTCGCCGCGCTGGCGGCCGATGCGCGCAGGGCGGCACCCGCGCCGGCGAACTGAGGCCGGGCGCCGGGCGCTGCCAACGCCCGTGCGCGCGAGGCCGCGGCGCGACGCGGCCGAAGCAGGGCGGCCGCGCGCCGCCGCGAACCGCGTCGGCGCTACTTGTAGTTCTTGATGCGGTCGATGTTGTCCTGGCCGAAGCGCTTTCCAAAGTCGGTGTAGACGGGCGCCAGCGTCGCCTGGAATTTGGCCTTGTCGATGTTGTCGACCACTGCCATGCCCTTGGCGCGCAGGTCGGCGACGGCCTTCCTTTCGTCGTCGTCGATCCGGGCGCGGTTGGCCCTGACCGCCTCCCGCGCCGCGGCGAGGAAAGCCTGCCGGTCGGCCGGCGAGAGCTTGTCCCATTGCGCCTTGTTCATCAGGATCACCGCGGGGGAATAGACGTGACCGGTGAGCGACAGGTTCTTCTGCACCTGGTCGAGCTTCGCCGAGGTGATGACGGACAGCGGGTTCTCCTGGCCGTCGACCGTCCCCTGCTGCAGCGCGGTGAACACCTCGGTGAACGCCATCGGCGTCGGCAGGATGCCGAACTGCCTGTACGCCTGGATGTGGATCGGATTCTCCATCGTCCGCATCTTGAGGCCCTTCAGGTCGTCGGGCACGTTGACGGGCCGCTTGCTGTTCGTCATGTGCCGGAAGCCGTTCTCGGCCCAGGCGAGCGCGACGATTCCCTTGGGCGGGAATTTCTGCAGCAGGTCCTGGCCGATCGGGCCGTCGAGCACCGCGCGGGCGTGGGCGTAGTCGCGGAACAGGAACGGGATGTCGAGGATCGCGACTTCCGGCACGAAATTCGGCAGCGGGCCGGTCGACGTGAGCGTCAGATCGAGCGTGCCCAGCTGGACGCCTTCGACCGATTCGCGCTCGGCGCCGAGCGCCCCGGCGTAGAACGTCTGGATCTTGTAGCGGCCGTTCGTGCGCGTTTCGACCTCGCGCGCGAACGCGTCGATGGCCACGCCGTAATGGGAGTTCTGCGCGACCGAGATGTTGATCTTCATCGTCGTCTGCGCGGTGGCCGGCGCGGCCAGCGCTGCGCAGAACGCGACGGCGAGCCCGTAAAGAATGCGCGAGATCCGCATGGAGTGCTCCTGTTTCGGTGAATGGGCAATGATGCCACGGCGCGGGCGCCGGGGACCGCGGATTCTAAGGAACCGGCGCCGCGCTGTATAGCCGCTCGGCGTATGGGGCCTTTGCGGACCGACGGCACCCGTGCCGTGCTGGCGGCGATGTGGAATAATCGACTTCGCCGGGCGCCGTCCGCTTGCGTGTTCCCGACCTCTGCCGCCGACTCCGATGCTCGATCCCGCCCTCCACGCCCAGCTCGCGGCGATCCTGCCGCCGTCGGCGCTGCTGACGACGAGCGAAGAGACCCGGCCGTACGAGTGCGACGGCCTGACCATGTATCGGGAGCTGCCGGCGGCGGTCGCGCTTCCGGAGGACGAGGCGCAGGTCGTCGCGATCCTGCGGCGCTGCCACGCGGCGCGCGTGCCCGTGGTGGCCCGGGGCGCCGGTACGAGTCTCTCCGGCGGAGCGCGGCCCGACCAGCGCGGGATCCTCCTCTCGATGGCGAAGTTCCGGAGGATCGTCGCGATCGATCCGCTGGCGTGCACGGCGGTCGTGCAGCCGGGGGTGCGCAACCTCGCGATCTCGGAGGCTGCCGCGCCGTTCGGGCTCTATTACGCGCCGGACCCGTCGTCGCAGATCGCGTGCACCATCGGCGGCAACGTCGCCGAGAATGCCGGCGGCGTGCACTGCCTCAAGTACGGGCTCACCGTCCACAACGTGCGTCGCGTGCGCGGGGTGCTGATCACCGGCGAGATCGTCGAATTCGGCGGCGACGCGCTCGACAGCGCGGGCTACGATCTGCTGGCTCTGGTGAACGGATCCGAGGGCCTGCTCGCGGTCATCACCGAGATCACCGTCAAGCTCACGCCGAAGCCGCAGGCCGCGCAGGTCGCGCTCGCGGCATTCGACGACGTCGGCGCCGCGGGCGCGGCGGTGGCGGCGGTGATCGGCGCCGGCATCGTTCCCGCGGGGCTCGAGATGATGGACCGGAAGGCGACGCGCGCGGTCGAGGAGTTCGTCCACGCCGGCTATCCGCTCGACGCCGCCGCGGTGCTGCTGGTCGAGACCGACGGCACGCCGGAGGAAGTCGCCGCCGACATGGCGGAGATCCGCCGGGTGCTGGGCGAGGCCGGCGCGACCGGGATCCGCGTGTCGAAGGACGAGCGCGAGCGCCTGCTGCTCTGGTCGGGACGCAAGGCGGCGTTTCCCGCGATCGGCCGGGTCACGCCGGATTACTACTGCATGGACGGGACGATTCCGCGCAAGGCGCTCGCCGACGTGCTGCTGCGGATCGAGGCGCTGTCGGAGCAGCACCGGCTGCGCTGCGCCAACGTGTTCCACGCGGGCGACGGCAACCTGCACCCGCTGATCATGTACGACGCCAACGTCGCGGACGAGATCGCGCGCGCCGAGGCGTTCGGCGCGGCGATCCTCGAGCTGTGCATCGAGGTCGGCGGCACGATCACCGGCGAGCACGGCGTGGGCACCGAGAAGCTGCCGCAGATGTGCGTGCAGTTCCGGCCCGCGGAGCTCGAGCGCTTCCTCGGCGTCAAGGCCGCGTTCGACGCGCACTCCCTGCTCAATCCCGGCAAGGGCGTCCCGACGCTGCACCGCTGCGCCGAATTCGGCAAGATGCACGTGCACCACGGCAAGCTCCCGCATCCGGATCTGCCGCGGTTCTGACGACCGGAAGGCCCGCCATGAACGCCCATGCCGCTCTCCGCCATGCGCGCGCCGACGCGCGCGACGTCGCCGATCTCGTCACCCGGCTCTGCGCCGATTACGGCGAGCGCGCGCTCACCTCGCGCGCGATCCGCGACCAGCACAGCCACGGCGAGGGACTGGCCGACGCGGGACTGCCCGATGTCGTCGTGTTCCCGCACACCAACGAGGAGGTCGCCGCGATCGTCCGGCTGTGCCACGCGGCGCGCGTGCCGGTGATCGCGTTCGGCGTGGGCACCTCGCTCGAGGGCCATGTCGCGGCGCTCTACGGCGGCGTTTCCGTCGACCTGTCGCAGATGAACCGCGTGCTCGAGGTCAACGCCGAGGATCTGGACTGCCGCGTGCAGGCAGGGGTGCTGCGCGAGCAGCTGAACGCGGAGCTCAAGGGAACCGGACTGTTCTTTCCCGATCGACCCGGGCGCCAACGCGACGATCGGCGGCATGGCCGCGACGCGCGCGTCGGGAACCAACGCCGTCCGCTACGGGACGATGCGCGAGAACGTGCTGGGACTGACGGTCGTCACCCCGGACGGCCGGATCATCCGGACCGGCGGCCGCGCGCGCAAGTCGAGCGCCGGCTACGATCTCACGCGGCTGTACGTCGGCGCCGAGGGAACGCTCGGGATCATCACCGAGATCCAGCTGCGCCTGTACGGCGTGCCCGAGGCGATCTCCGCGGGCGTCTGCCAGTTCGACACGCTCGCCGGCGCCGTGCAGACGGTCATCCTGGCGATGCAGCACGGGATCCCGGTGGCGCGGATCGAGCTGCTCGACGACGTGCAGATGGACGCCTGCATCCGCTACTCGAAGCTCGAGGGTTTCGCGGCGAAACCGACGCTCTTCTTCGAGTTCCACGGCAGCGAGACCGGCGTGGCCGAGCAGGCGGCGCAGATGCAGCGCGATCACCGACGAGTTCGGCGGCAGCGCCTTCGAGTGGGCGACCAAGCCGGAGGACCGGACCCGCCTGTGGAAGGCGCGGCACGCCGCGTACTACGCCGCCAAGGCGATGTTCCCGGGCAAGGACGTCTTCGCCACCGACGCCTGCGTGCCGATCTCCCGGCTCGCCGATTGCGTGCTGGAGACGAAGGCGGACGCCGATGCGACCGGTCTCGTCGCGCCCATCGTGGGACACGTCGGCGACGGCAACTTCCATCTGTGCGTGCTGTTCGATCCTGCCGATCCGCGCGAGCGCGCGGCCGCCGAGGATCTCGCCAAGCGGATCAGCCTGCGCGCGATCGCGATGGGCGGCACCTGCACCGGCGAGCACGGAATCGGCGTGCACAAGCTCGAGGCGCTCGTCGCCGAGCACGGCGAGGCGGTGGATCTGATGCGCACGATCAAGCGCGCGCTCGACCCGCACGACATCATGAATCCCGGCAAGACCGTGCCGTTCTAGCGTGGAATCGACGATGTATACCCTCTACATTGGCAACAGGAATTACTCGTCGTGGTCGCTGCGCGGCTGGCTGGCGACGAAGCTCTCCGGCGCGCCGTTCACCGAAGTGATGGTGGCGCTGCGCGGCGAGGGCGATCCGAATCCGGCGAACCGCGCGTTCTCGCCGACGGGCCGCGTGCCGTGCCTGCACGACGGCGCCACCGTGGTCTGGGATTCGCTCGCGATCGCCGAGTACCTCGCCGAGCGGCACCCCGGCATGTGGCCGGTCGACCCGGCGGCGCGCGCGTGGGCGCGCTCGGTGTGCGCGGAGATGCACTCGGGCTTCGCCGCTCTGCGCAACGAGATGACGATGTGCATACGCGAGCGGGTCGACGTGCGGCCCTGGTCGGCCGGTCTCGAGCGCGACGTCGCGCGGGTGATCGAGATCTGGAACGAGGGCCGCCGCCGCTTCGGGCAGGGCGGACCCTGCCTCTGCGGCGCGTTCTCGATCGCCGATGCGTTCTACGCGCCGGTCGCGTTTCGCTTCCGCACCTACGGCGTGGTCCCCGAGGGTCCGGCCGGCGAATACCTGCAGGCGCTGCTCGCGCATCCGTTCCTGCGGGAGTGGGAAGGCGCCGCGCTCGCGGAGACCGCGATCATCGACGCCGACGAGCCGCGGATCATCTATCGCGACAAGCTCGCCGCGGGCGGCGCCGGCGCATGAGACGTCGTCCGCCTGCCTCGCGGATCGCGGACGCACGACGCCGGTCCGCCGTGGGTCCGGCTTCAGCCGGACGCCGCAACGATTCCAGGCCGCCTGAAGGCGGCCCACGTCTGCGCGGCGGCCATGAGCGACGCCGTCATCGCCGAGCTGCAGGCGCGGATCCGCGCGGCGGCAGCCGCGAAGTCGCCGCTGGTGATCCGCGGCGGCGGCACCAAGGATTTCCTGGGGCAGTCGATCGCCGGCGACGTCGCTCGACACGACGCGCGTACGCCGGCATCGTCGACTACGACCCGACCGAGCTCGTGATCACCGCGCGCGCCGGGACGCCGCTCGCCGACGTCGAGAGCGCGATGCGCGCGTCCGGCCAGATGCTCGCCTTCGAGCCGCCGCACTTCGGCGCGGCGGCGCGACGCTCGGCGGCTGCGTCGCCGCCGGGCTGTCCGGCCCGCGCCGTCCGTACGGCGGCGCGGTGCGCGACATCGTGCTCGGCGTGCGCATGCTCGACGGCACGGGCGAGGACCTCGCGTTCGGCGGCCGCGTGATGAAGAACGTCGCCGGCTTCGACGTGCCGCGGCTGATGACCGGCGCGCTCGGCACGCTCGGCGTGCTCACCGAGATCTCGCTCAAGTGCCTGCCGCTGCCCAAGGCCGAGGCGACGCGCGTGTTCGAATGCGCGGCGGACGACGCGATCCGCCGATGACCAACGAATGGGGCGGCAAGCCGCTGCCGCTGTCGGCGACCTGCCATCACGCGGGCCTGCTCGCGGTGCGGCTGTCCGGGCGCGGTGCCGGCGGTCGAGGCCGCGGCGCGAAGCTCGGCGGCGAGCCGCGATGGCCGACGGCGACGCGTTCTGGGCGCAGCGTGCGCGAGCAGACGCACCGCGTATTTCGCCGCGGCGATCGGCGGCCGGCGCGCCGCTGTGGCGGCTGTCGGTCAAGTCGACCGCCGCCGCACGCGGATCTCGGCGGCGAGCAGCTGATCGAGTGGGGCGGCGCGCTGCGCTGGCTCGTCGCCGGCGAGCGCAGCCGATCCGGCGCGGCTGCGCGCCTGGGCGCAGGAGCAACGGCGGGCACGCGACGCTGTTTCGCGCGCGCGACAAGTCCGCCGGCGCGTTCCACCCGCTGCCGGCGGCGTTGCACGGCGCTGCACCGGCGGCTCAAGGCGACGTTCGATCCCGCCGGCATCCTCAACCGCGGCCGGCTCTACCCGGACGTTCTGAGCGACCGACGTGCAGACCGCGCTCGCCGATTTCATCCGCGACACGCCCGAAGGCCACGAGGCCGACGCGATCCTGCGCTCGCTGCGTGCACTGCGGCTTCTGCACGGCGACCTGCCCGACGTATCAGCTGCTGGGCGACGAGCTCGACGGTCCGCGCGGGCGCATCTACCTGATCAAGCAGGTGCTCGAGGGCGGCGACGGTCACGCGCGAAGACGCAGCTGCACCTCGACCGCTGCCTCACCTGCCGCAGCTGCGAGACGACCTGCCCGTCCGGCGTCCAGTACGGGCGGCTGCTCGACATCGGCCGGCACGTCGTCGAGCGAGCGCGTCGCGCGCTCGCCGCCGCAGCGGGCCCAGCGCTGGCTGATGCGCGCGAGGGCTCCTGGCGCGGCCGCTGTTCGGCGCCGCGCTCGACGGTCGGCCGCGTCGCTGAAGCCGCTGCTGCCCGCGCGCATCTGCGGGCGAAGATCCCCGTCGCCCGTCCGCCGGGCGTCTGGCCGCCGCCGCGGCACGCGCGCAAGATGCTGGTGCTCGACAGCTGCGTGCAGGGCGCGCTGGCGCCCGGCATCGACGCGGCGATGGCGCGCGTGCTCGACCGCATCGGCATCTCGCTGATCCGCGTCGCGGCCGGCGGCTGCTGCGGCGCGCTGCCGTATCACCTCGACGCGACAGGCGACGCGCGATCGCGCTCGTCAAGCGCAACATCGACGCCTGGTGGCCGCACGTCGAGCGCGACGCCGAGGCGATCGTCGTCACCGCGAGCGGCTGCGGCGTCATGGTCAAGGACTACGGCCACCTGCTGCGGCACGACCCGGAGTACGCGGAGAAGGCGCAGCGGATCGCCGACCTCGCGCGCGACCCGGTCGAGGTCGTCGGCGACGAGTGGCCGCAGCATCGCGCCGAAGATCGCGATGGACGTGGGCTCGCAGAAGGTCGCGTTCCAGTCGCCGTGCACGCTGCAGCACGGAATGAAGCTCAAGGGTCGCGTCGAGGAGATCCTGCACGCGCTGGGCCTCGAGATGACGCCGGTCGCCGACGCGCACCTGTGCTGCGGCTCGGCGGGCACGTATTCGATCCTGCAGCCGGAGCTCTCGCGCGAGCTGAAGGCCAACAAGCTGGCGGCGCTCGAGGCGGGGCGGCCCGACGTGATCGCGACGGCCAACATCGGCTGCATCGCGCATCTCGCCGACGGCGCGCAACGGCCCGTGCGGCACTGGATCGAGCTGCTCGACGCGCGGATGCTGGGCGGCGAGCGCGCCCCCTCGTAGACGCGCCCGCCGTCCGCCATCGCGTTTGCCACCCGGCCCGCATGCCAGCCAACCCGACCCACGCGCGCGGCGGATTGCGCGCCGGCTACCGGCACTTCCTCGCCATCCCCACGCGCTGGATGGACAACGACAGCTACGGCCACGTCAACAACGTCACCTACTACTCGTACTTCGACACCGCGGTGAACGAGCACCTGATCCGCGCCGGCGGGCTCGACATCGCGGCCGATCCGGTCGTCGGCTACGTCGTCGAGACGAGCTGCCGCTTTCGCAAGTCGCTGACCTTTCCCGAGACCGATCGACGTCGGCCTGCGCGTCGTGCGGCTCGGCACGTCGTCGGTGTCCTACGAGATCGGCATCTTCCGGCACGGCGACGACGAGCCGGCGGCGACCGGCCGCTTCGTCCACGTCTGGGTCGACCGCGCGACGCAGCGCCCGGCGCCGATCCCGCCGCGCGTCCGCGCGGCGCTGGAGCCGCTGGTCGTGCGAGGCGCCGGATTGAGCGCGCGCGGGCGCTTCGGCGACGCGCGGTCGACTGCGCGCGGATGAGCGCGGCGACGCGCGCGGGCGCGCTCGCGCTCCTCGCCGACTTCCTGCACGCCGACGACCACTATCTGGCGTCGAGCGCGGCGTACGGCGACGGCGGCGGCGACGCGCTCGGCCGCGCGCTCGATCTGTTCCTCGCGCGGCCGGAACTGGGCTTCGTCTGGCTCGCCTTCGCCGGATGCGAGTGGCGAGCCGCTCGGCGGTCGGCGCCTGCGTCGCCTGCTACGCGATCTCGACGTCGCGCGGCACGCTGGTCGCGAAGCTCGACGACGTCACGGTCGCGCGCGGCTGGCAGGGGCGCGGCGTCGGCGGCGCGATGCTCGCCGCGCTCGGCGACGAGCTGCGCGAGTGCGGCGTCACGCGGATCGACACCGCGTGCCATCGCGACAACGGCGGCGCATGGCGCTTCTACGAGCGGCTCGGCTTCCGATCGCTCGACGAGGAGCGGATCGCGCTCCTGCTCGACTGACGCTGCGACCGCACATCCGATGGCGGCACGCCGCATCGTATTGATCCCCGCCGCCGGCGGCGGCAGCCGCTTCGGCGGCGAGCTGCCGAAGCAGTACGCCGACCTCGACGGCCGGCCGCTGCTCGTGCGCACGATCGACCGGCTGCGCCGCGCGCTCGACCCCGACGCGATGCTCGTCGCGCTCGCGCCGGACGACGCGCTCTACGACGCGCGTCGTCGGCGCGCAGCCGGGCGTCGAGGCGCTGCGCTGCGGCGGCGCGACGCGCGCCGAGACCGTCGCCAACGCGCTGGCCGCGCTGGCGGGCGCTGCGCGGCGCGACGACTGGATCCTGGTCCACGACGCCGCGCGCCCCTGCGTGCCGGTCGACGCGCTGCAGCGGCTCGTCGGCGAGCTCGCCGACGACGCCGTCGGCGGCCTGCTCGCGATCCCGGTCGCCGATACGCTGAAGCGCGAGGATCCGCTCGCGCCCGGGCGCGTGCTCCGGACCGAGGATCGCGCCGGGCTCTGGCAGGCGCAGACGCCGCAGATGTTCCGCTATTCGGTGCTGCGCGACGCGCTGGCGCGCCCGGGCGCGCTCGCCGCCACCGACGAGGCGAGGGCGGTCGAGGCGCTCGCGGCCACCGGCGCGTGCGCGCTGCCGCGGCTCGTCGCCGGCAGCACGCTCAACATCAAGATCACGTTCCCCGCCGACCTCGCGCTCGCGGCGGCGATCCTCGCGGTCCAGGAAGACACACGATGAACATCCGCATCGGCAACGGCTTCGACGTCCACGCGCTGGTCGCCGGACGCCGGCTCGTCCTCGGGCGGCGTGACCATCCCGTACGAGCGCGGCCTCGACGGGCACTCCGATGCCGACGTGCTGCTGCACGCGATCGGCGACGCGATCCTCGGCGCGCTGGCGCTCGGCGACCTCGGCGCGCACTTTCCGGACACCGATCCGCGCTGGAAGGACGCCGACAGCCGCGCGCTGCTGCGGCATGTCGCCTCGCTCGCCTTCGCGGGCGGCTGGCGGATCGGCAACCTCGACGCGACGGTGATCGCGCAGGCGCCGAAGCTCGCGCCGCACGTGCCGGCGATGCGCGCGAACATCGCCGCCGACCTCGGCTGCGATCCCGGCGTGGTCAGCGTCAAGGCGACGACGACCGAGCGCCTGGGCTTCGCCGGCCGCGGAGAGGGGATCGCGGCGCTGGCGACGGTGCTGCTCGTGCAGGCCTGATCGCTGCCGACCGGCGCCGGCGGCGCTCAGCGCGCCAGCGGAATCGACACCCGCGCGATGGTTCCGCCGCCGTCGCGCGGCAGCAGGTCGAGCGTGCCGCCGTGCAGCCGCGCGACGCGGTCGACGATCGCGAGTCCCAGTCCCGCGCCGGCGACGCCGGCGGCGTTGGCGCGCGCCGCCGAGGCGCGCGTGAACGGCTGCTTCAGCCGCTCGACCTGATCCGGCGCGATGCCCGGACCGCGGTCGGCGACGTCGAGCACGATGCGCCCGTCCAGCGCCGCCGTCGTCACCTCGACCGGCGGCGCGCCGTACGCGAGCGCGTTGTCGATCAGGTTGGTCACCAGACGCGAAAACGCCGTCGGCCGCAGCGGCGCCAGCGGGAGCGCGCCGGCGGCGAAGCGCACGTCCTTGCCGGCGCGCGCGTAGCGCTCGACGCAGCCGCGAACGATCTCGTTCGCATCGCGCGGCTCGGGCGCCGCGTCCGCGTCCGTGCGCGCGAACTCGAGGAACTGGCCGATGATCCGGTCCATTTCCTCGATGTCGTCGATCATGCCCGTGCGCGTCGCCTCGTCGCGGGCCTCCATCTCGATGCCGAGGCGCAGCCGCGCGAGCGGCGTGCGCAGGTCGTGCGAGACGCCGGCGAGCAGCAGCGCGCGGTCGTGCTCGAGCTGGCGCAGGTTGGCGGTCATCCGGTTGAAGCCGCGATTGAGGCTGGCGATCTCGGACGGCCCGCTCTCGGGCAACGGCGCCGGCGTCTCGCCGCGGCCGACGCGCTCCACGGTGGCGTTCAGCTCGCGCAGCGGCCGCGCGAGGTAGCGCGCGAACACGAAGGCGGCGGCGACCAGCACCGCCGCGAGCATCAGGCTCCAGAGCGCCGCGCGCGACGGGAGATCCTCGGCCTGCGGACGGGGCGGCAGCGGAAAGCCGACCCAGTAGCCGGTTCCGGCGGCCTCGACGCGCACCAGGAGGAGTCCGCGCCCGGGCGCGATCCGCAGCTCGCGTCCCGGGTCCCAGAGCTTCGCGCAGCCGCTCCTCGAGAGGCTGCAGCAGCGGCCCGGCGGCCCCTCCGCCCATGTGCGGCCGCTCGCTCTCCGGCACGATGCGCACGCCGTACTCGCGGCCGATCCGGAAGATCGTCTCGCGCCGCTCGCGCACGTCGGGGGCCTCGAGCGCAGCGCGCACCGCCTGCAGCTGGACGATCTTGGTGTCGCCGAACTGCCGCGCGAGCAGCGCCGCGCGGTCCTGGCGGAACAGCAGGATCGTCGCGACCAGAGCGATGGCGACGACCGCGAGCAGCAGCAGCGCGAGCCGGCCGAACAGCGAGCGCGGAAGCAGCGTCACTGCGCCGCGCCCTGCGGCGGCGCGGCCGCCGCCTCGTCGTCCGGCACGAAGACGTAGCCGAAGCCCCAGACCGTCTGGATGTAGCGCGGATTGGCGGGATCCGGCTCGATCAGCTTGCGCAAGCGGCGACACCTGGACGTCGATCGCGCGGTCGAACACGTCGTGATCGCGGCCGCGCGCAAGGAGCATCAGCTTCTCCCGGGCGAGCGGCTGCCGCGGGTGCTGCGCGAAGACCTTGACCAGCGCGAACTCGCCCGTCGTCAGGTGGATCGTCGTCTCGCCGTCGACGAGCGTGCGCGCGGCGAGATCGAGCTCGAAGCGCCCGAAGGCGATCCGGCCGGTCGGCCGCCGGCGCGCCCGGCGCGAGCCGATCGGTCTGCCGCCGCAGCACCGCGTGGATCCGCGCGACCAGCTCGCGCGGATTGAACGGCTTCGGCAGATAGTCGTCGGCGCCCATCTCGAGGCCGACGATGCGGTCGACGTCCTCGCCCTTCGCCGTCAGCATGATGATCGGCACGCTTTCGCCCGCGCCGCGGAGCCGCCGGCAGACGGCGAGGCCGTCCTCGCCGGGAAGCATCAGGTCCAGCACCAGGAGATGCGGGGGATCGCGCTGCAGCTTCTTGTCGAGGTCGCGCGCGTCGGGAAGCGTCGCGACCTGGAAGCCCTGCTCGGTCAGGTAGCGCGACAGGAGGTCGCGCAGACGCACGTCGTCGTCGACGACCAGGATCTTCGGCGGGAGCGCCTTTCGCGAGCATGATGCAGGTTAACGGCAGGGTCGGAGCCGCCGCGGCGGAATGTGTAACGAATTGTAACGCGCGCCCGCATCCGCAACGTCCCGTTGCAATCGCGGTGCACGGAAGCGGAACGGCGGCGGACAATCCGGTCGAAGCAACAGGAGCCGCAGAATCGCTGTGGCGCCGCACTCACCGAAAGGAAACGAGATGACGATGAAGAGCAACCTGCGCCGGATCACTCTGGCAGGCGTGACCGCGCTGGCGATGGTCGTGGGCGCGGGCGTTGCGATCGCGCAGCCGGCTGGCGGTCCCTCGGCCCCGGCTATGGCGGTCACCACCGCTTCGGTCCCGGCGGCCCGCACGGCCGGCGTCGGCGCGGGCGACCAGATGGTCGGTCACCTGATCGAGAGCGCGAAGGCGCAACTCAACCTCAACACGATGCAGCAGCAGATGTTCGATGCGGCCGTTGCCAACGCGAAGGCCGCGCGCGAAGCGGCCCGCGCTGCCCACCAGCAAGTCAGGGACGCGGTGCAGGCGCAGCTCGCGAAGCCGGAGCCGGATCTCGAAGCCATCGCGAAGATCGCCGACGACGTCGAGCAGCAGGCCCGCGACGCGCGCAACAAGATCCGCGACGAATGGCTGAGCCTGTACGAGACGTTCAGCGCCGGAGCAGAAGGCGGTCGTGCGCGACCTGCTGCAGAAGCGGATGGCGCATGCCGAATCGTTCCGGCAAAAGATGCGCGAGCGGATGCAGCAGTATCGCGGCGGAGCGAACGGCTGATCGCTGTCGTCTGTCCGCGATCTCGCGGATGCGTGGAGGCCCGGCGCCAGCGCCGGGCCTTTTCTTTGTCGCGTTCCGCCGCTGCCGGCGGTTCGACCGGCGGCGGCGCGAGGGCGCCCGGCGCATGCGCCCGGCAGCATGCGCTACGCGGGCAGGTCCTGCCGCGGGCACTCGACCGACGAAGCGGCGCACGCGCTCGTGCGCGTCCGGAGCGCGGCCTCGGCCGCGTCCCTGAGCGCATCGGCCACGAGGGGCTTCAGCAGCAGGCGGATTCCGGCGGCCTGCGCCTCGGCCTGCGCGCCGCCGCTGGTGTCCCCCGAGACGATCAGCGCGGGCGTGCCCGGGCCGAGCGCATCGCGCAGCCGCGCGATGGCGTCGATTCCCGAACGGCCGTCGGCCAGGCGGAGATCGGCGACGATGAGGTCGACGCCGTTGCGCCCGCCGCGACCGATGGCGGAGAGTGCGGCGAGCGCCGAGTCGGCGTCGGCGCCGCCGGTGGCCGTCGCCTTCCACGAGGCGAACAGCGCGCCCATCGCGGCGACCACCGCGGGATCGTCGTCGACCACGACGACGCAGCGTCCCTCCGAGCGCCTGCGCGTCGTCCGGCGAGCGGCTCGTCGCGGATCCGCGGCGGGACCGCGCGCTGCCGCGGCAGGATCGCCCGGGGAACGACGATCGAGAAGCGCGAGCCGCGGCCCGGCATCGAGGCGAGCTCGATCCGATGGCCGAGCAGCGCCGCGAGCCGCCGCACGATCGCGAGTCCGAGCCCCATGCCGCGGCCGGCGGCGTGGTGGCGCGGCGCCGCCGCCAGCTGCACGAACTCGTCGAAGACGCGCGCGCGGTCGTCGTCGCCGATGCCGACCCCCGTGTCGATCACGTCGATGCGCACGACCTTCGCCGCGCCGGCGCGCCCCGAGCACGATCCCGCCGGAGCGCGTGTAGCGGACCGCGTTGGCGACGAGGTTGCGCAGGATGCGCTCGAGCAGCACCGGATCCGATTCGACGGCGAGCCGCGTCGGCACGATGCGCAGCGCGAGGCCGGACGCGCCCGCCTGCGGCGCGAAATCGGCGGCGAGACGGGCGAACAGCGGCGCGAGCGGAACCGCGCCGGCGCCGGGCGCAGCGCACCGGCTTCGAGCCGCGACAGGTCGAGCAGCTGCGCGAACAGTCCTTCCAGCGCCTCGACCGACGCATGGATGCTCGCGACCAGCGGCTTGACGTCGGGGTCGCGCGCCCTGGCGGCGAGCGCCGCGGCGAACAGTCCCACCGCGTGCAGCGGCTGGCGCAGGTCGTGGCTGGCCGCGGCGAGGAACTGGCTCTTCGCGCGGTTCGCCGTCTCCGCGGCCGCGCGCGCGGCGAGCGCGGCGTCGGTCTGCGCCTGCAGTTCGCCGATCAGGTCGACGTTCTCGTAGCGCATCGCCAGCGACTGCGTCAGCACGTCGTTGACCTGATGGCCGAAGGCGAGCACGAACACGAGCACGACGCCCAGCACCAGCGCGGTGAACAGGTGCGCCTGGTCGCCCTCGAGGGCGACGCGCACGATCAGCGGGACGAGCGCGGCGAGCACGAAGCCGTAGAACGACGGCTTGTAGACGGCGGTCAGGTTGAGCCCGCCGAGGATCACGCCGAACAGGCAGACGATCAGCAGCGCCTGGTGCGCCGGCGAGGCAGGATACATCCACACCGCGGCGACGCCCCAGAGCGCGCCGGCGAGCGTCGAGCCGACCGCCCAGTAGGCGCCCCAGCGCGGCGCGTCCGCCACCGCGGGCCGCGCCCGGCGGTAGGCGCGCGCGAGCACGCCGCGCCACGCCTGGTTGACGAGGATCGCGGCGATCCACGTCGCCATCACCCACGCCGCGCCCTGCTCCCACAGCACGCCGCAGAGGATCAGCGCGCCCAGCACCATCGACGCCGTCGTCCGGTGCCACGACCGGTAGAGGGTCGCGACCTGGTCGGCGCGAGCGAGGGCCAGCAACGCCGGCGCGGGAGCGGTGTGCACGGGGTCGGTCGCGCCGCGCCGGCGTGCGGGCCGTAATCAGGAGAGCCCGATCAACGCAGCGACGAGTCCTGCGCTGCCTTCCGCGCCGACAGCGTCTCGACGCTGATCCCGCGGCGCGCGAGCGTGGCGACCGCCTGCGTGCGCGAGTGCACGCGCAGCGCCTTCAGGATCGCGCTCACGTGGACCTTGACCGTGCCCTCGGACAGCTTCAGGTCGCGGCAGATGAGCTTGTTGGGCTTGCCCTGGACGAGCAGCTTCAGCACGTCGGTCTGCCGGGCGGTGAGGCCGAGCGCGTCCGGCCGGATGTGCACGCCGTCGCCGTCGGCCATCGGCGTCGTCGTCCGGCATCAGTAGACGTCGCCGTCGAGCACGCGCCGGATGGCGTCGAGCAGCGCGCCCGGGTCCGCGGTCTTCGGGACGAAGCCGTGGGCGCCGGCGGCGAGCGCCGCCATCACGGTCGCCTGGTCGTGCGTCGCCGACAGCACGACGACCGGCACGCCGGGATAGTCGAGCTTGAGGTCGGCAGAGGAAATCGAGCCCGCGCGCGCCGGGCAGCGCGAGGTCGAGCAGCACCAGCGCGACGTCCGGCTCGTTGTCGAGCACCGCGACCGCCTCGGCCGGATCGACGGCGCCGCGCACCTCGATCGCCGGGTCCATGCTGCGGCAGCAGCTGCGCGAGCGCGTCGGACGATCAGCGGGTGATCGTCGATGACGAGAATCTTCATGGAGCTCCCCCTGCCGGCGCTGCACCCATCGCGCCCCTGCGCGATGGCGGCCGTGGGTGAACACTAATCCGAAGACGTGACCGCTGGCACCTGTAGGAAGCTACAGGCGACGCGAGACCCGGGTTCGCGGGAGTTGTACACCACGTGGTCGCGGGAGATTGCGCTCGGGATGGGCGGGCCGGGCGCTGCCGGCGCGACGCTACTCGTGGCGCAGCGCGTCGATCGGGACCAGCCGCGACGCGGTGCGCGCCGGGTAGAAGCCGAAGAACACGCCGATCGCGCCGGAGAAGCCGACGGCCAGCAGCACGGCGGCCGCGCTCATCTCGGTGCGCCATCCGGCGAAGTGGCCGACGGCGAACGATGCGATCGCCCCGAGCGCGATGCCGACGAGCCCGCCGATCAGCGCGAGCGTCACCGCCTCGACGAGGAACTGGGTGAGGATGTCGCGGCCGCGCGCGCCGACCGCCATCCGCAGGCCGATCTCGCGCGTGCGCTCGGTCACCGACACCAGCATGATGTTCATGATCCCGATGCCGCCGACGACCAGCGAGACCGACGCGATCGCGGCGAGCAGCAGCGCGAGGATCTTCGACGATGCCTCCTGCGCGGCCAGCACCTCCGACAGGTTGCGGATGAAGAAGTCGTCCTCCTGGCTGGACTGCAGCCGGTGCCGCTGGCGCAGCAGGTCGCGCATCTCCTGCTCGGCCGCGGCGATGTCGGCGCCGTCGCGCACGCGCACGGTGATGTTCTGCACGTTGCGGGTCTTGACGTTGGTGCCGCCCAGCACGCGCTTGCGCGCCGTCGTGATCGGGATCAGCACGACGTCGTCCTGGTCCTGGCCGATCATGCTCTGGCCCTTGCGCTCGAGCACGCCGATCACCGTGTGCGGGACGCGGCGGATGCGGATGGTCTCGCCGACCGGATCCGCGTCGCCGAAGAGCGAGCGGGCGACGGTCTGGCCCAGGAGCACGACCTTGGCCGCGCTGTCGAGCTGCGCCATGTCGATCGGCCGGCCGCGGCCACCTCCCACTGGCGCGCCTCCAGATAGTCGGGCGTGATGCCGGAGATCTGCGTCGCCCAGTTGGTGTTGCCGTACACCACCTGGCCGTTGCCGCGCAGCGTCGGCGCCGCGACCTGGATCGACGGAATTTCGCGTGCGAGCGCGTAGGCGTCGTCCTCGGTGATCGTGAGCTGCGACCCCGATCCCAGCCGCACGCCGCCGGAGGTGAAATTGCCCGAGAGGATGATGATCAGGTTCGAGCCGAGGCTCCTGATCTGGTCCTCGACGCGCGCCTGCGCGCCGGCGCCCACGGCGACCATCGTGATCACCGCCGCCACGCCGATGATGATGCCCAGCATCGTCAGCATCGAGCGCAGCTTGTTGACCCGCAGCGCCTGGAGCGCGACCTTGATGGTGGCGAGGAAATTCATGCGGCGGCGGGCTCCGCCTCGCGGCGTTGGGCGGCAACCAGCGCGGCGGCGTCCCTGGGTGCGTTGGGCGAGTCACCGATGAGCTTGCCGTCGCGAAACGTCAGCAGGCGGGAGGCGAAGGACGCGATGTCCTGCTCGTGGGTGACGACGATCACGGTGATGCCGCTGCGATTGAGCTCCTGCAGCAGCGCCATGACTTCGACGCTCGTCCCCGAGTCGAGCGCGCCGGTCGGCTCGTCGGCGAGGATGAGCTTGGGGTCGTTGACCAGCGCGCGGGCGATGGCCACGCGCTGCTGCTGCCCGCCCGAGAGCTGCGCCGGGCTGTGGTGCTCGCGGGAGGCGAGCCCGACCTGTGCGAGCTTCGCTCGCGCCGCGGCATGGCGCGCGGCTGCCGACACGCCCGAGTAGAGCAGCGGCAGCTCCACGTTCTCCAGGGCGGAGGTGCGCGGCAGCAGATTGAACTGCTGGAACACGAACCCGATCAGGCGATTGCGGATTCCCGCGAGCGCGTCGGCGGGCAGGTGCGCGACGTCGACGCCGGCGAGCCGGTAGCTCCCGGAGGTCGGCGTGTCGAGGCAGCCGATGAGATTCATGAACGTCGACTTGCCCGAGCCCGACGGCCCCATCACCGCCACGAACTCGCCCTCGGCGACGTCGACCGACACGCCGGCGAGCGCCCGCACCCCGGTCTCGCCCAGCGGGTAGACCTTGACCAGATCGCGGACGGAGATCAGCGGCGTCGATTCGCGCGGGGATTGCATGGGATGCCGGCGATGCGGTGCAGGGCGTGGGTCCGGGGTCGCGTCCGAATCGGTTCAGAACGGCAGGCGCGGCGCGCTGCCCGACGGCCGGGACGCCTGCGCGTTCCGGTCGACATTGCCGACGATCACTTCCGCGCCTTCCTTCAGGTCGCCGCCGACGACCTCGGTCGAATTGCCGTCGGAAAGACCGAGGCGCAACGGAACTTCCACCGGCTTGCCGCTGCTGCCGATCACGTAGACGCGGCCGCTGCCGGCTGTGGCGCGCCCGGTCTCCGCGGCGACGACCTCGGCGTATTTCTTCTGCTGCTCCGGATTGAGCATCGCGTTGATCCTCTGCCGGACTTCGCCGCGCAGGCGCTCGCCGCGGGTGCGGCGGTCCGCTTCGGGAAGCTCGCGCAGTTCCGCCATCCTTCCGCGCAGGTCGGCGAAGATCTCGTCGAGCCGCGCCTGCTGCGCGGCGTCGAGCTTGAGCTCCTCGACCAGCCGCGCGCGCCGGGCCTGCGCGTCGCCGCCGCCGGCTGCCACCGGTCCCCGCCGGCGCCGCCTCGGCTTCCTTCGCCACCGTGGCGCCGGGCGGGCGATAGCGCAGCGCCGCGTTCGGCACCTTCAGCGCGTTCTCGCGCGCATCCGAGACGATGCGCACGTTGGCGGTCATCCCCGGCACCAGCAGGAGATTCGGATTGTTCGTCGCGACGACGACGGTGTAGGTGACGACGTTCTGCACGGACTGCGCGGCCTTGCGGATCTGGGCGACCCGGCCCTCGAAGGTGCGGCCGGGAAAGGCGTCGACCGTGAACGTGACGCGCTGGGCCGGCTTGATCTTGCTGATGTCGGACTCGTCGATCGCGACTTCGACCTGCATCTCGCGCAGGTCCTGCGCGATGGTGAACAGCGTCGGCGTGTTGAGGCTGGCCGCGACGGTCTGTCCGGCGTCCACCTGCCGCGAGATGACGACGCCGTCCACGGGCGCGACGATCGACGTGCGCGCGAGGTCGACCCGCGCCGAGGCGAGCGCGGCCTCGCGCTGCTTGACGACGGCCTGCGCGTTGGCGACCTGCGACTCGCCGACGACGACCTGCGCCTCGGCGGTCTTCACCGCCTCGGCGAGCGCGTCGTAGGTGAACTGCGCCTTCTCGCGCTCGGCGTCGGAGATGAAGCCCTTGGCGAACAACGACTGCTTGCGTTCGAGATCCGCGCGCGCGTCGTTGGCCTGGATCCGCGCGCGCAGCGCCTGCGACTTCAGCGACCAGGACATTGCCTCGCTGATTGGCGAGCGCGCTGACCGCCGCGTCGAGGTCCGCCTGCGCCTGCTTCACCTTGAGATCGAAGGTCTCGGGGTCGATCCGCGCCAGCAGCTGGCCCTTCTTCACGGGGCTGTTGAAGTCGACGAAGAGCTCCTTGATCTGCCCGGAGATCTGCGACCCGACGGCGACCGTGGTCACCGCCGACAGCGTGCCGGAGGCCGAGACCACCGAGGTGAGGGTGCCGCGCTCGACCTTGGCCAGGCGGAAGCCCGGCGCGCTTTCGCCGCGGAGAAATACCCACGATCCGGCCGCCGCCAGCGCGACCAGCACGAGCGCAGCGAGCACGATCCAGAGCGTGCGGCGCCGGCGCGGCGGCGCCTGCGGATGCGCGAAGCTTGCGGCGGCAGAGTCGTCGGCCATCGGGGGAGCGGCGTCGGTGATCGTTCGCGGCCAGGGCGCGGACGCGCCCGGCCGGGTCAGCCGTTCTTCGCCATCGCCTGCTGCTCGGCGAGCTCGCGACGCAGCGCGCGCAACCGGGTCTCGACCACGGAAGCCTGATAGAAATCGCCGTCGCCCGCCTTGGCCGCGAGCTCGAGCTGGACCACCGCGCCCTTGAGATCGCCCTGCCACGCGTAGTACTCGCCCTGGTGCCGATACTGCTGCAGCTTCTTGCCCAGCGTCGCGTAGGTGCGCGCCGCGAGCCGGTGCAACGGGCCGTCGGCGGGGAATCGGGCGAGCTGGGCGTCGAGGAACTTGGCGGCATCGCGCGCCCGGCCGGCCTTGAGCAGGGCTTCCGGATAGTCGTAGACGAGCTGCATCTTGTTCGGGTAGCGCGACAGGGCGCGCTCGAACCGGGCGATGGCGAGGTCGAGCTCCCCGGCTTCCATCAGCACGTGGCCGGCCATCACCTCGATCATCGGGTGCGGCGGGCCGTTCTTCTCCAGCGTGGCGAGCTCCGCCTTCGCCTGCTTGTAGTTCTCGGCGCGCAGCAGCGAAGCGGCGAGACCGTAGCGCATCGCGACCTCGCTGCTGAACTTGCGGTCCTCGAGCGCGGACGTGAAGAACGCGACGGCCTCCTTCGGCGTGCCGTTGTAGCTGCGCAGGAGCGCGCGCACCAGCTGGAAGTCGAGCGAGTCCGGCACCTGCCGATACGGCTTTCCGTAGGCGCGCGCCTGCGCCTCGGCCACGCGCTCGTAGGTGATCGGGTGCGTGCGCAGGTACGACGGCGCCCCGCCGTCGGCGAACTGGCCGGACTTCTGCATGCGGCCCATGAACGACGCCATCGCGCTGGTGTCGAAGCCGGCGGCATCGAGCCGCTGGAAGCCGATGCGGTCCGCCTCGTACTCGTTTTCGCGGGTGAAGTTGATCTGCGACTGCATCGCGAGCGCCTGCGCCGACGCCATCCCCGCCGTCATCACCTGGCCCGACGACGACGACGAGGAGCGCGATGCGGCGATCGCGAGCGCGATCGCCGCCAGCGAATAGAGCAGCGAGCGCTGCTGGTTGGCGAGCGAGCGCGCAATGTGGTGCTGCGTGACGTGCGTGATTTCGTGCGCCAGCACCGCCGCGAGCTCGGATTCGCTCTGCGCCAGGAGGATGAGACCCATGTGCACGCCGACGTAGCCCCCGGGGAGCGCGAAGGCGTTGATCGACGAGTCGCCGATCGCGAAGAACTCGAAGTCCTGCCGGCCCTCCGGCACCGCGGCGACGAGCCGATGGCCGAGCTCGTTCAGGTAGTCGTTGACTTCCGGGTCGTTGAGATAGGCGCCGGACCCGCGGATCTGCCGGACGATCATCTCGCCGACCTTGCGCTCCTGCCCCGGCGCGAACATCGACTGCGATTCGTCGCCGAGGTCGGGCAGTGCCTGGGCATGGGCGAGCCCGGCGGAGAACGTGGCCGGCGCCAGCGGCTGCGCCGCAAGTGCCGTCGCGGTGAGCGCAGCGATGACCCGCCGGCGCAGGCGGCGCGTGCGCGCGGGGGTTGGCAGGGGCGGGGTGGCAGATTGGGGCATCGAGGGACCGGGAACCCGTGGATCGCAATGCTAAGATGCGTCGCGTCACCCGAAGTTCAAGCGGAGGAGACCGCCGTGGCACGCGGACGAGGGAAGGCGACAGGATCCTCGAAGGAAGCGCCCAAGGCGGCAATTCGCCGGCCAGCGGCCGGGCGAGCAAGCGAAAGCCGCCATTTTACCCACTTTGACGCGGCCGGTCAGGCGCACATGGTCGATGTGGGCGCCAAGGATGTAACCAAACGTGTCGCCCGGGCGGGCGGGCGGATCGTCATGCAGCCCGCCACGTTCGCGCTGATCGGCGCCGGATCGGCCGCCAAGGGCGATGTGCTCGGCGTTGCGCGGATCGCGGCGATCCAGGCGGCCAAGCGCGCCTCCGAGCTGATTCCGTTGTGCCACCCGCTGCCGCTGACCCGCGTCGCCGTCGAGTTCTCCCCCGACGCGGCGGCTCGCGCGATGGCGATCGAAGTGACCGCGGAGACGCTGGGGCGGACCGGGGTCGAGATGGAGGCGCTGACCGCGGCGGCGGTCGGCCTGCTGACGATCTACGACATGTGCAAGGCGGTCGATCGCGGAATGCGCATCGAGGGCGTGCGGCTGCTCGAGAAATCGGGCGGCAAGTCGGGCCACTTCAAGGCCGGCTGACCATCGAGCGCGGCGCCCCAGCGGGTCGCGACGCGCAGCGGGTCAGCGGCGCACCGGCACCGGCGCGCGCCGGCGCGACGAGTCGAGCAGGGCCTCGATCAGATAGTGGACCCGGAGCGCGGCGCGCCCGCTGTTCACCGGGGCGCGCCCGGCGTCGATCGCATCGAGGAACTCGGCAAGGACGCCCCGATGCGCGTCGTGCGCGAACGCCATCGGATCGGCGCCGCCGCCCCCGCCGGCATCCTCGCCGAGGGTCTCGCGCCGCCCGTCCTGATATTGAACGTCGAGCTTGCCCGAGGTGAGCACCGCGGTCGCCTTCGTCCCGACGAGATCGATTCGCTCCGGAAACCCGGGATACGCGGCGGTGGTGGCGTCCAGCGCGCCGAGCACGCCGCCGTCGAAGCGCAATGCCGCCGCCACGGTGTCTTCGGTTTCCATCCGATGCAGCGCCGACGTCCCGGCGAATGCGGTGACCTCGGCGAGCGGCGGGGTGAGGCTCAGGAACAGGTCCAGCGTGTGGATCGCCTGAGTGAGCAGCACGCCGCCGCCGTCGCGCGCAAGCGTCCCGCGCCCGGGCTCGTCGTAATAGCTCTGCGGGCGCCACCAGCGCACGGAAACTGCGGCGTTGGCGAGCGTGCCGAGCTCGCCGGCCGCGAGCTTTGCGGCGAGCGCCAGCGATGCCGGGCGAAAGCGGTGCTGGAAGACGACGGCGAGCGTCACGCCCGCCGGTCGCAGACGCGGACGACTTCCTCGGCGCCGCCGAGCGTTGCCTCGACCGGCTTCTCCAGAAGCACGTGCTTGCCGGCGGCGGCGAGCTCGCGCACGATCGGCAGATGCGCATTGGGCGGCGTCAGCACCAGAACCGTGTCGATCGTCGGGTCGCCGGCGATGGCGGCGAAATCGCCGGTCACCGGGAACGGAAACCGCGCGGCGAAGCTTCGCCGCCGCGCCTCGGTCGGGCTGTACGCCCACGCGACCTCGACCCGATCGCCGAGATCGACGAGGCTCTGCGCGTGGGGCGCGACCGCCATGCCGAGGCCGACGACGGCCAGACGATGCTTCTTCTTCACGATGCAGGACCCACGCGCACGCCGAAAGCGAGCAGCATGACGCAACGCAAGACATGGCGCAATGGTCATGGACCGGGCGATCGCACCCCTTGACGCGCAGGCGCGCTGCGAACACGATTCGCGACCATGCGACAATCACTTCGGCGTCGCGCCGCATTCGGCGGACGCAATGGCGAAGACCCACATGATAGTCACGCTGAACCGGCTCACATCCCGCTGCGCTGCGCACATGCGACGCGCTCGTGCCCCACGCCACCGTCGTGGGTCCGGCTTCAGCCGGACGCGCGAGCCGCCTGAAGCGGCCCCACGGGACGACCGGCATGAGCGCGCAGGGCCGCCCCAAGCGCGAATTGCTCCCCCTCGGGGGAAGGCGCGCAGCGCCAGGGGGCCGTCAATGAGCGCGCAGGGCCGCCCCAAGCGCGAATTGGCTCCCCCTCGGGGGAAGGCGCGCAGCGCCAAGGGGGCCGTCAATGAGCGCGCCACGACTCTCGCTCTCGGCGCTGGCCGCGATGCCGGTCGAAGTCGCCCGACCCGATTACGATCCCGGCAAGGTCGCCACCGGCATCGTCCATCTCGGACTCGGCGCGTTCCATCGCGCGCACCAGGCGGTGTACACCGACGCGATCCTGCGCAAGGACCCGCGCTGGGGAATCTGCGGGGTGAGCCTCAAGACACCGCGCGCGACCGCGGCGCTCGCCGCGCAGGACGGGCTGTACACGGTGCTCGAGAAGGGGGCCGCGGGAAACGCTGCGCGGGTGATCGGCGCCGTGCGCGAAATGCTCTTCCTCGGGGCGAGCCGCGACCGCGTGATCGCGCGCATCGCGGATGCGGCGGTGCGAGTGGTGTCGCTCACGGTCACCGAAAAGGGCTACTGCCACGATCCGGCAACGGGACGCCTCGACCTTGCGCACCCGGACATCGCGCACGATCTCGCGCATCCCGACGCTCCGGTCAGCGCAATCGGCGTGCTCGCCGCGGGACTTGCCGCGCGTCGCGACACGGCGGGCGGCCCGATCAACGTCGTGTGCTGCGACAACCTCCCGCACAACGGCCGCACCGTCGAGGGCATCGTCACCGCCTTCGCCCGCGCGCGCGAGCCGGCGCTCGCCGACTGGATCGGCGCGAACGTGGCCTTTCCGTGCACGATGGTCGATCGCATCGTCCCCGCGACGACGGACGCCGACGTCGCGGAGGTCGCGCGCCTGCTCGGCGTCGCCGACGAGGCGCCGGTCGTCGCGGAGCCGTTCACCAGCTGGGTGATCGAGGAGCGCTTCGGCGCGGCGCGCCCTCCGTGGGAGGACGCGGGCGCGCAGATCGTCGCCGACGTCGCGCCGTTCGAGACGATGAAGCTGCGGCTGCTGAACGGCAGCCACTCGACGCTCGCGTACCTCGGCTTCCTCGCCGGGCACGAATTCATCTGGCAGGCATCGGCCGACCCGCTGCTCGCGACGCTGATCGAGCGGCTGATGGCGGAAGAGGTGCGCCCGACGCTGGCGGCGCCGCCCGGCGTCGATCTCGGCGACTATTGCGCGAAGCTGATCGAGCGCTTCCGCAATCCCGCGCTGCCGCACCGGACGCAGCAGATCGCCATGGACGGCTCGCAGAAGCTTCCGCAGCGGCTGCTGGGCACCGTGCGCGACCGGATCAACGCCGGCGCCTCGATCGCCCACCTCGCGCTCGCGGTGGCCGGATGGATCCGGTACGCGAGCGGGCACGACGAGGGCGGCAAGCCGATCGCGGTGGCCGACCCGCTGGCCGCGAAATTCGCGTCGATCGCCGCGGCCGCGCGCGGCAACGCGGCGCACATCGCCGACGGCTTCCTCGATCTCACCGCGGTGTTCGGCACCGACCTGCCGGGGAACGCGGCGTTTCGCAAGGCGGTGAGCCGCGATGTCGGCACCCTGTTTCGCGACGGCGTGCGCAGGACGCTCGCCGTGCACCTCGCGCAAGGCGCTGCGCGCTGACCATGCCCCAACTGCCTCTGGCCCTGCACCCCGACCGGCTGTTCCCGCCCGATCCGGCGACGCGCGCAGCTCGCACGCGCGCTCTACGCGACCGTCGCGGGCCTGCCCATCCTGAGTCCGCACGGTCACACCGATCCGCAGTGGTACGCCGACGACGAACCCTTCGCGGGCGCCTCGGCCCTGTTCATCACGCCGGACCACTACGTGTTCCGCATGCTCTACAGCCAGGGCATCCGGCTCGAGGACCTCGGCATTCCGCGCCGCGACGGCGCCCCGGTGGAGCAGGACGCGCGCAAGATCTGGCGCAGCTTCGCCGCGCACTATCACCTGTTTCGGGGCACGCCGACGCGGATCTGGCTCGACCACGCGTTCGCCGACCGTCTTCGGCTGCACCGAGCGGCTGACCGCCGAGTCCGCCGACCGCATCTTCGACCACATCAATGCGTGCCTGGCGCGGCCGGAGTTCCGCCCGCGCGCGCTGTTCGAGCGCTTCAACATCGAGGTGATCGCGACGACCGAATCGCCGCTCGACGCGCTCGACCATCATCGCAGGATCAAGGCATCGGGCTGGAAGGGACGCGTCATCACCGCGTACCGGCCGGACCCGGTCGTCGACCCGGAGTTCGAGGGCTTTCGCGACAACGTGCAGCAGCTCGGCGCGCTGACCGGCGAGAACACGGCGACGTGGCGCGGCTACCTGGCGGCGCACCGCAGCCGCCGCGCCTTCTTCCGGACGATGGGCGCGACCTCGACCGATCACGGTCATCCGACCGCACGCACCTGCGATCTCGCCGACGCGGCGTGCCAGCGATTGCTCGACCGCGCGCTCGCCGGCACCGCGTCGCCCGAGGACGCCGAGCAGTTCCGCGGCCAGGTCCTGACCGAGATGGCGCGGATGAGTCTCGACGACGGCCTGGTGATGCAGATCCACCCCGGCTCGTTCCGCAGCCACAACCCGCGCATCTTCGGCGATTTCGGCCGCGACAAGGGCGCCGACATTCCGACGCCGACCGACTACGTCCGCGCGCTGAAGCCGCTGCTCGACCGCTACGGCAACGAGCGCGATCTCAGCGTCATCCTGTTCACCCTCGACGAGACCACGTACGCGCGCGAGCTCGCGCCGCTCGCCGGCCACTATCCGATCCTGAAGCTCGGACCGCCGTGGTGGTTCTACGACAGCCCCGAGGGCATGCAGCGGTTCCGCGAGCAGGTCACCGAGACGGCGGGGTTCTACAACACCGTCGGCTTCAACGACGACACCCGCGCGTTCCTGTCGATCCCGGCGCGGCACGACGTCGCGCGGCGAATGGACTGCCGCTTCCTCGCGACGCTCGTCGTCGAGCACAAGATCGACGAGGACGAGGCCTTCGAGCTCGCCCCGGAGCTCGCGTACGGCCTGGCGAAGCGCGCCTACCGGCTCTGACCGGCTCCGCCCGGCCGCGCGGACACGCCCGCTGCCTCGCCGCCGCGGTCGGCGACGTTCGCCCGGCTGCCGGCGATCGTGCCGTCGACCAGCTCGACGATCCGGTCGCAGCGGCGCGCGAGTCGAGGGTCGTGCGTGACGATCAGGAACGCGACGCCGCGCTCCTCGTTGAACTTGCGCATCAGCCCGAAGATCTCGTCCGCGGAATGCGTGTCGAGATTGCCGGTCGGCTCGTCGGCGAGCACCAGCGGCGGGGAGAGCGAGAGCGCGCGGGCGATGGCGACGCGCTGCTGCTGTCCGCCGGAGAGCTTGCGCGGCACGTAGTCGAGCCGATCGCCGAGCCCGACGGCGCGCAGCACGTCGCGGGCGTCCTCGCGTCGCTCCGGCGTCACCGGCCCGTGCGCGATGAGGCCGGGAATCAGCACGTTCTCGGTCGCGGTGAACGCGGGCAGCAGGTGGTGGAACTGGAACACGAAGCCGATCGTGGTCGCGCGCAGCCCCGTCAGCTCCGCCTCGGGCAGCGTCGTCGTCTCGCGCCCGTTCAACCGGTAGCGGCCGGCGGAGGGCGGCTCGAGCAGTCCGATGAGATTGAGCAGCGTCGACTTGCCCGAGCCGGACGGCCCGATCAGCGCCGTGAATTCGCCGGAGCGCATCGCGAAGTCGATGCCGTGCAGCACCTCGACCGCGACGTCGGTGCCGGCGCCGTAGGTCTTGTGCACGTCGGCGAGCTCGATCAGCGGCGTGGCCATCGTCACATGCGGATCGCCTGCGCCGGGTCGAGCGCGGCGGCGCGGCGCGCCGGAGACGCGGCCGCGAGCAGCCCGCCGACCAGCGCGCCGAGCACCGTCCCGGCGAACAGCCACGGGGAGAGCGTCAGCACGAACAGCGGCGAGCCGTCGGCGTTGCGCGCGATCTCGAGGAACACGACGACCATCGCGATCGCGAGCGCGCAGCCGACGGCCGAGCCGACGAGGGCGACGATCGCGCCCTGCAGCAGGAACACGCGCTGCACCTGGCCGCGGCTCGCGCCCATGGCGCGCAGGATTCCGATCTCGCGCCGCTTCTGCACGACCCAGACGACGAGCACGCTGGCGATGCCGAGCGCCACGATCACGATGACGAAGCCGCGGATCGTCCGCGTCGTGATGTTCTGCGCGTTGATCGCGGCGAGCAGCTGCTCGTTGGTGCGCATCCACGATTCGACGGTCAGGCCGGTCTGCGCCTCGATCCGCTGCGCGATGTCCTCGGCATCGAACAGGTCGTCGATCTTGAGATCGAGCTGCGTCGCCCCGCCCGCGAGCGCGAGCAGCGTCTGCGCGGAGCGCAGCGTGACGAAGACGGTGCGGCGGTTGAGGTCGCGCACGCCGAGATCGACGATGCCCGTGACCGTGAACGTATCGGACACGGGGACGTCGGTCTCGGCGGTGACCACGCGAAACCGGTCGCCGAGCGCCAGACCCAGGTCCTTGGCCAGGTCCTTGCCGATCACGGCCTCTCCGGCCTGCACGCGATACTCGCCGGCGACGAGCTTCTCGTCGACCGCGACGATCCGGTTGTAGCGCTCCGGCTCGACGCCGAACAGGGCGATCGACTTCGTCGCATCGCCGCGCACCGCGAATCCCGGTCCGGAAACCATCGGCGACACCGCGGTGACGCTGGGCATCGCCTGGAGCGCGGCGTCGAGCGTCTGCCACTGGTCGATCGAGCGCAGCCGCTGCGCGCGCGCCTCGATGCGCGAGAGCAGGGCTTCGCCATCCTGCGCCCTGCGCTGCGGCCGCGCGACTTCCTCGGCCGGACGGATCACGATGTGCGCCTGCGTGCCGAGAACGCGCTTCAGCGTGTTGGCCTGCAACCCGTTGACGAGCGCCGTGATGAAGATCACGACGGCGACGCCGGCCGCGGCGCCGCCGACGATGAGCGCGGTCTGGAAGCGCCCCTCGCGCAGGAAGCGCAGGGCGACGACCCATTCGAACGTCATGTCATCGATCCCGGCGGTGCGCGATCAACGCGCGTGCACGCGCTCGCCGGGCGCGATCCCGGTGGAGACGACGACTTCGGCACCCGCGGCGAGCCCCGAGAGCACCTCCACCTGCGTCGCCGTGCGCGCCCCCATCTTCACGGCCTGCCGCACGGCGCGGCCGTCGCGGACCAGCAGAACCCAGGGCTCCGGCGACTGCGGGTCGCGCACGGCGGCGGCGGGGACGACGAGGACGTCCGCCCGCTCCGCGACACCGATGTCGATCGACACCGTCATGTCCGAGCGCAGGAACGTCGGCGGTTCCGGAACCGCGAACTTCGCCTCGACGGTGCCGCGCTGCACGTCGACGCCCGGCGAGAGATACGCCAGCACGGCGCGGAACCGCTCACCCGGGTAGGCATCGGCCGAGACCAGCGCGGATTGACCTACGCGCAGCAGCGCAAGGTTCTTCTCGTCGATGAGCGCGGTGAGCCGGACGTCGCCGTCGAGGGCGAGCGCGAGCAGTCGTTTGCCGGGCTGCACGATGTCGCCGGGTTCGACGCTGCGCTCGAGCACGACGCCGGAGGCCGGCGCAAGGAGCGTCGTTTGCGCGAGCTTGGCCGCTGCCGTTTCGCGGGCGGCGCGCGCCTGAGCCTGCTGGTCGTCGAGCAGGCGCCGGTCGACGCCGGCAGCCGTATTGGCCGCGGCGGAGGCGCGCGCGGTCTCGTACTGGCTCTTCGCGACGGCGAGCGCACGGCGCGCCTCGTCGACGCGCGCTTCGCCGATGAAGCCCTGCCGGTAGAGCTGCTCCTGCCGCGCCGTGTCGCGCTCGAGGTTCCGGTAGTTGGCCTCGGCCTGCGCGAGCTGCTCCCGCGCGGTGAGCGAACCGACCTCCCGCCACTGCGCGATTCGCGTGACGGCCGCCTGCTCGGCCGCGACCGCCTGCGCCAGCGCCGCCGCGAGCTCGGTGCGCTCCAGCTCGATCAGCACCTCGCCGCCCCGCACGCGGTCGCCTTCGTCGACCCTGACGGCCTGCACGCGACCGGTGATCGTCGCGCCGATGTCCACTTTCGCGGGCGTCAGCACCCGGCCGCTGACAACGACCGTCTGTCGCAACTTGGCGCTCTCGACGCGCGCGATCTCCACCGCCTTGCCGCGCGCGGCGACCCACGTCAGGACGCCGGCCGCGACGACGGCGGCGGCGATGGCGATCAGCGCGGCGCGGCGGAAGACGCGGGAGAGGCATCGCGGCGGTCACTCGCGCTGACGCGAGTCGAGCCAGATCGTCACCGGTCCGTCGTTGACCAGAGCGACCTGCATCGCCGCGCCGAAGACGCCGGTGGCCACGGCCTTCCCCAGTTCCCGTTCGAGCGCGGCGACGAACGCATCGAACTTCGGCTGGGCGAGCTCGGGCGGCGCGGCGCCCGACCACGAGGGCCGGTTGCCCTTTTTCGTCGACGCGAAGAGCGTGAACTGGCTGACGGCGAGAATTGCACCCGCTGCGTCGCCGACGGAGCGGTTCATCACGCCGTCATCGTCATCGAAAATGCGCAGCGCGACGATCTTGCGCGCGAGCCAGTCGCGATCGGCCTCGCCGTCGTCCGCGGCCATCGCGGCCAGCACGACGAGGCCCGGGCCGATGGCGCCGACGATGCGGCCGTCGACGCTGACCGAGGCTTCGCGCACGCGCTGGATCAGAGCGCGCACGGACGGGTCACGGTCTGGCTGCGGCGATGCCTCACTTCTTCACGACCTTGCGCTCGATGTCGACCACCGTGCCCTTGGCCAGCGTCAGCGCGGTGACCGTCTCCGGATCGCCCGGAGCAGGCATGTACGTCCAGCGCACCCCGCCGCCGGTCCTGCTCACCGTGCTCATGTCGGGCTGGCCGAGCTTGGCGAGAACTTCCGCCTCGCTCATTCCGAGGCGAACGAACTTGCGCTCCGACGCGTCGCGCGCCGCGATGGCGGACTTTCCCGGCTTGGCGTCGCTGGCGGCCTTGGTCTCGGCGGCCGGGGCGCTCTTCGCGGCGGGGGGCGCCGTGCCCGGGCGGCTCTGGGGCGGCAGGATCGTGATCGGCGGCGGATCGGTCTGGAAATTGCGCAGCTCCTTCCCCGGGGCGCAGGGCATCTCCTGATAGACCGGCGTACGGCCCTCGCCGGCGCACTTGTAGACGTCCGCGGCGGCCGGAGCCGAGGCGAGGGCGAGCACGGTCAGCGCGATCGTGTGCAGGGCCAGGCGTTTGGCGGCGGACATGATCGATACGTGGGGTGCGGACGGTTGCCGAGCGGAAGGCATTACCATACCTCTTTTTTCCCCCCGCAAGGTCTAGCCCCTTCGATGGATCCGCGCAATGCCACCGCCGCCCGCGTCGCCGGGATCGAGCCGTTCCACGTCATGGAAGTGCAGACCGCGGCGCGCGCGCTCGAGGCGGCCGGCCGCACCGTCGTGCACATGGAAATCGGCGAGCCCGACTTTCCGACCCCGCCGCAGGTCCTCTCCGCCGCCGGGCGGGCACTCGCCGACGGGGGCGTCTATTACACGTCGGCGCTGGGCCTGCCCGAATTGCGCGCGGCCATAGCGCAGCACTATGCCGATCGCTTCGGCGTCACGATCCCGCCCGAGCGCGTGATCGTCACCGCCGGCTCGTCGGCGGGGCTGCTGCTCGTGATGGCGCTCCTCGTCGACCGCGACGAACGGATCCTGCTTTCCGACCCGGGATACCCGTGCAATCGGCATTTCGTCCGTGTCCTCGAAGGCGATCCGGTCGGCATTCCGGTCGGGCCGGAAACGAATTACCAGCTCTCCGCGGACCTGATCGAGCGCGCATGGTCGCCGCGGACCCGCGGCGTGCTGATCGCCTCCCCGTCGAACCCCACCGGCACCCAGGTGCCGCCCGCCGAATTGCGCGACATCGCGGACACCGTCGCCCGGCTGGAAGGGCGGCTCATCGTCGACGAGATCTATCTCGGCCTGACCTACGGTGCGGAGCCGCAATCGGTGCTGACCATCGCCAGCGGACACGCGGACGATCTGTTCGTGATCTCCAGCTTCTCCAAGTATTTCAACATGACCGGCTGGCGGCTGGGCTGGATCATCGCACCGGAGCGCCATGTCCGCGACCTCGAGAAGATCGCGCAGAACCTGTACATCTCGCCGGCAACCGTGTCGCAGCGCGCGGCCCTCGCGTGCTTCCAGCCGGCGACCCTGGCGCTGCTGGAGGAGCGTCGGCGGGCGTTCCGCGACCGCCGCGATTTCCTCGTGCCGGCGCTGCGCGAGCTGGGATTCGGCATCCCGGTGACGCCGACCGGGGGCTTCTTCGTGTACGCGGACAGCTCGCGATTCGCCGCCGACAGTCAGGCATTCTGTCGCGACGTGCTCGAGGCCGCGGGCGTGGCGATCACGCCCGGCATCGACTTCGGCCGCCATCGGGCGGCGGCGCACGTGCGCTTTGCCTACACGATCGAGATGGCGAAGCTCGAGGACGGCGTCGATCGTCTGCGGCGCCACCTGCGCAACCGATGACGGCGCGTCGCCGGCGCATCGCCCCGGTCGTCGCGACTGCCATGGCGGCGGCCGCGGCGCTCGGCCTCGCCGGCTGCTCGGACATCGAGTTCTACTGGCAGGGTATCGCCGGGCAGGCCGAGCTCCTTTCTCGCGCCAAGCCGATTGCCGAGGTCGTCGAGACGACGCCCGATGCGGCGCTCAGGGCGAGGCTCGAGCGGGTGCAGGCGATACGGGCGTTCGCCACGCGCGAGCTCGGCCTGCCGGACAATCGCAGCTACACGACCTACGCCGACCTCGGCCGGCCGTACGTGGTGTGGAACGTGTTCGCCGCCCCGGAGCTGTCGCTCGAGCCCCGGCAATGGTGCTTTCCGGTGGCCGGCTGCGTCGCGTACCGCGGCTATTTCGCGGAAGGCGACGCGCGTGCCGAAGCGGCGCGGGTGGCCGCGAGCGGCGACGACGTGCACGTGAGCGGCGTGCCGGCGTACTCGACGCTCGGGTATTTCGACGACCCGGTCCTGTCCACGTTCGTCCGTTACCGCGAGGTGGAGCTCGCGCGGCTGGTCTTTCACGAGCTCGCGCATCAGGTCGTGTACGTCAAGGACGATACGTCGTTCAACGAGTCGTTCGCGACGACGGTCGAGGAGGCGGGCACCGAGCGGTGGCTCGCCGCCGAGCGTGCGAAGCGCGGACAGCGCGGCAGCGGCCGAGCTGGATGCCGACGCCGAGCGCGGGCGCCGGCTTCGCGCCGCGTTCCGCGCGATGATCGCGGCGACGCGCGAGCGGCTGGCGGCGCTGTACGCCGGGTCCGCGACCGACGACGCGAAGCGGGCCGGCAAGGCCGCCGCGTTCGCCGCCCTGCGCGCCGAGTACGAGCGGCAGAAGGCGGCAGCCGACGGGGTTCCTGCGTTCGATCGCTGGTTCGCCGGCGGAGCCAACAACGCCGGCATCGCCGCCGCCGGGCTCTACGCCGATCGGGTCCCACGATTCAAGGCGTTGCTGGCCGCGGAGGGCGGCGACCTGCCGCGCTTCTACGACCGGGTGAAGGCGCTCGCGGCGCTGCCGAAGGCCGAGCGCGAGCTGGCGCTCGCGCAGGTCGCGGGCGGTTGACGCCGCTGCGTACGCCACGACGGGGCCCCGTGGGGTCCGGGACGGGCCATGCCGCAGGCCGCGGTGCCGCCGCCGAAGGCTATGCGCTTGTTTTGGAGAGAGAAATCCGTTAGACTTCCCGATTCCCTTGCCTCACCCCCTTGCAGACGGGGGAGGCCGCCCGGCGACGCCGTCCTCCGGCGATCGCCCAATCACGACCAGAAGGAGTGCTCTGCATGCGTCACTACGAAGTGGTTTTCATCGTGCATCCCGATCAGAGCGAGCAGGTGCCCGCGATGATCGAGCGTTATCGCACGACCATCACCGGCAAGAACGGGCGGATTCATCGCCTCGAGGACTGGGGCCGGCGCCAGCTCGCCTATCCGATCGCCAAGGTCCACAAGGCGCACTACGTGCTGATGAACGTCGAGGTCGACCAGGAGACCCTGGACGAGCTCCAGCATGCGTTCAAGTTCAACGACGCGGTGCTGCGGCATCTCGTCGTGGCGATGGACGAGGCGGTCATGACGCCGTCGCCGATGATGCGCGAGGAGAAGCCGAAGTCGGCGCGCGACGGCGACCGTGGCGACCGTGGCGATCGTGGCGACCGTGGTGATCGCGGCGACCGTGGTGATCGCGGCGACCGTGGTGATCGCGGCGACCGTGGCGATCGCGGCCCGAGGCCGGCGGCCGAAGCTCCGGCGGACGTCACGCCGGCGACGCCTGCGGCGACAGCGTAACGCGGGAGTGACGCGCGCGAAGCGAAGAGCCAGGTGCCCGGCGCAAACCGGCTGACGCTCGACGCCACGCTCGCCGAACGCGGCGACCTGCGCTACACCCCGGCCGGAGTCCCGGCGCTGGAATGCGTGTTGCGACACGCATCGGTGCAGCGGGAAGCCGGGGGCGAGCGGAAAGTCGATTGCGAACTTGCGGCGGTGGCGTTCGGAGCGCCGGCGATCGCGCTGTCCCGGGTCCCGACCGGATCACCGCTGCGCTGCAAGGGGTTCGTCGCCCGCCGCTACCGCACCGGAACGACGCTCGCGCTCCACATCGATGAATTCGAATCACTAGACAACGCATTGGAAGGAAACTGACATGCCCCGTCCGACCAGCAGGTTTGGCAAGAAGAAGGATGGCAAGAAGCGCGAGCGCGGGAACAACCTGTTCAAGCGCAAGAAGTTCTGCCGCTTCACCGCCGAAGGCGTGAAGTCGATCGACTTCAAGGACGTCGAGGTCCTCAAGGACTTCATCCAGGAAAACGGCAAGATCATGCCGGCGCGGATCACCGGCACCAAGGCGCGCTACCAGCGCCAGCTCTCGGTGGCCGTGAAGCGCGCTCGCTTCCTCGCGCTGCTGCCGTACACCGACCTGCACTGACCCGGAGACCACGATGCAAATCATCCTGCTCGAAAAAGTGGTCAACGTCGGCGACCTCGGCGAGGTGGTCAAGGTCAAGCAAGGCTATGCCCGCAACTACCTGATCCCGCAGGGGAAGGCGAAGCGCGCCACGCCGGAGAACATCAAGCTCCTCGAGGAGAAGCGTGCCGAGCTCGAGCGCATCGCCGGGCAGAAGCTCGCTGCCGCGCAGGAGCAGGCGACGAAGCTCGAGGGCATGGTGGTGAAGATCACGCAGAAGGCCGGCGTCGACGGCCGGCTGTTCGGCTCGGTCACCAACGTCGACATCGTCGAGGCGCTGAACGCCCAGGGCTTCAGCGTCGAGAAGGCTGCGGTCCGCATGCCGGAGGGCCCGCTCAAGCGCGTCGGCGATTTCCCGCTCGTCATCGCGCTGTACCTCGACGTGACGGCGAACATCACGGTGACCGTGATCGGCGAGACGGCGGTCGCCGGCTGAACCACGCCAGCACGCCCGCCATGGTCGTCCGTGGCGTGGCGCGGTGCGGCGTGCGGCGTTCGGCGTGCCGCCGTGCCGACGCCCCGGGCTTCGCGGGAGATGCACTTCCCGGCGCGACGCGGATCGCCCGATTTGGCTGACCGGACGACCGGCCACGGCCTGTTAGAATCGACAGCTTGAAATCCGGGGCCGACCGCATTCGATGCCCGACGATCCGCAACTCGACGGCCTGAAGCTTCCTCCCCATTCGCTGGAGGCAGAGCAGTCGGTGCTCGGCGGACTCCTGCTCGACAACGATGCCGTCGACAAGGTGGGCGACATCGTCGCCGCCGCCGACTTCTACAGCGATGCGCACCGGCTCATCTACGCGCACATCGTCAAGCTCGTCGCCGAGAACAAGCCGGCCGACGTGGTGACCGTCTCCGAGTCGCTCGCATCGGTACAGAAGCTCGACTACATCGGCGGCCTCGCGTATCTCGGCGCGCTGGTGCAGAACGTGCCGACCGCCGCCAACATCCGCCACTACGCGCAGATCGTGCGCGACCGCTCGATCCTGCGCCAGCTGGCCGGGACCGCCGGCGAAATCGCCGATTCGGCGTACAACCCGCTCGGGCGCAGTGCCAAGGAGATTCTCGACCAGGCCGAGGCCAGGGTGCTGCACATCGCCGAGCAGGGCGAGCGCGGCGCGCGGCAGTACACCGAGATCGGACAGCTGCTTCCCGGCGTCGTCGAACGGATCGAGACCCTCTACAACCGCGACGACCCGTCGGACGTGACGGGCGTGGCGACGGGTTATTCGGACCTCGACCGGATGACGTCCGGCTTTCAGCCCGGCGATCTGGTGATCATCGCCGGCCGTCCGTCGATGGGCAAGACGAGCCTCGCGCTCAACATCGGCGAGCACGTCGCGCTGGACGCGAAGCTGCCCGTTGCCGTCTTTTCGATGGAAATGGGCGCCTCGCAGCTCGCGCTGCGGATGATCGGCTCCGTCGGCCGCCTCGACCAGCACAAGCTGCGCACCGGGCGGCTCGCGGCCGAGGACTGGGACAAGCTGTCCTCCGCGCTCGGCCGTCTGTCGGAGGCGCCGATCCTCATCGACGAGACGCCGGCGCTCAACGCGATCGAAGTGCGCTCGCGGGCGCGGCGGCTCGCCAAGACCTACGGCAAGCTCGGTCTGGTCATCGTCGACTACCTGCAGCTGATGCAGGCCTCGTCGCAGGGCGAGAACCGGGCGACCGAGATCTCGGAGATCTCGCGGGCGATGAAGTCGCTCGCGAAGGAGCTCAAGGTCCCGGTCGTCGCGCTGTCGCAGCTCAACCGCTCGCTCGAGCAGCGGCCGAACAAGCGGCCCGTGATGTCGGATCTGCGCGAATCGGGGGCGATCGAGCAGGATGCGGACGTGATCCTGTTCATCTACCGCGACGAAGTGTACAACCCGGACACGCAGGAAAAGGGCGTGGCCGAGATCATCGTCGGCAAGCAGCGCAACGGACCGATCGGCACGGTGCGTCTCACCTTCCTCGGCGAGTACACCCGGTTCGAGAACTTCGCCAACGCCGGAAGCTATTGAGCCTGCCCGGATCGCCGACGCGAGCGCTGCCCGCGGCACGCGCGCCGTCGGAGGCCCGTCTGCGCCGGCAAGGGATCGCGTGACCTCATGAACCCGCTCGAAGACTACTTCCTGCGCAACCGGGGCGCGCTGCTCAACAAGTGGTTCCATTATTTCGATGTCTACGACCGGCACTTCTCGCGCTTCCGCGGACGCGAGATCGTGATGGTCGAGATCGGCGTCTACCACGGCGGCTCGCTCGGGATGTGGAAATCGTATTTCGGACCGGGTGTGCAGCTGGTCGGCGTCGACATCAACCCCCGCGCGCGCAAGTTCGCCGGTGACCGGGTCGACATCGTCATCGGCGATCAGTCGGATCGCGCGTTCCTGCGCGAGCTCCGCGCCCGGTATCCCCGGATCGACATCCTGCTCGACGACGGCGGCCATTCGATGGAGCAGCAGATCACGACGTTCGAGGAGCTGTTCGACGCGGTGGCGGAGGACGGCGTGTATCTCGTCGAGGACACGCACACGAGCTACTGGCCGGAATACGGGGGCGGACTGTCCGCGCCCGGTTCGTTCGTCGAGTTCAGCAAGCGCCTGGCCGACCAGCTCAACGCGTGGCACGTCCGCGAGTGGGCCGACCGGGAGAAGACCGCGTTCGCGCGCTCGGCGTGGTCGCTCACGTTCTACGACAGCATCGTGGCGATCGAGAAGCGGCCGAAGGTCCCGCCCGAGGCCCGCACGACCGGCAAGCTCTCGTTCCTCGCGCTCGATGAGTGACGCCGCAACCGCCGCGGCCGCCGGGGCGCGCAACGCGCCCTGTCCCTGCGGCAGCGGGCGCCGCTACAAGCATTGCTGCGGCCGAACGGGGGACACGCCCGCGGACCCCGCGGCGCCGCACTATCCCGGTTGGGAATCGTTCTCGCCCGACGAGCGCGCCGCGCTGTGGCAGACGATGCAGCGCGCGCTCACGGCGCAGAAGTCGGGGCGGCTGGAGACGGCGCGCGGTCTCTACGAGGAGGTCGTGGCGCGCGCGCCGTACACGTTCGATGCCGTCCACATGCTCGGCGTGGTCCATCTGCAGCAGGACGATCTCGACGCCGCCGAAGCGCTGCTGACGCGCGCGCGGGAAATGATGCCGGACGTCGAGGCGATCCGCCAGAATCTGCTGCTGCTGCAGCGCCGGAAGCGGGAGCACGAAGGTCTCTATTCGCTGCGCGCGATCGTCGCCGTCGACATGCTGCGGCTGTTCGGCGCGACCGGCGGGCTGCCGGCGCCCGCGTCGGCGAGCGGGTTCTTCGCGCTGCGCGACAGCAACGTTGCCGGGGGCACGATTCACGTCGTCGTTCCGGGCGATGCGCTCAATGCCGCGGCGAACCGCAGCGGCACCGCGCTCGCGCAGCAGCTACGTGGCAACGAGACCGTGTCCCTATGGGTCGACCCCCGGGACAAGCTGCCGCGCGCCCACGTCGAGGGCGCGACCGAGATCGACACCGTCGGCGGCGCGGTGCCCGCAGGGGGCACGGTCGCGATCTTCGGCATCAATCCGCGGACCCTGTCCTGGCTTCCGGCCGCGGCCGACGACTTCGCATCGATCGTCGTCGCGCTCGATGCCCACGACCCGGAAGCCTGCGTCGATCTGTTCGATCGCCTGTCCCCTGCGGCATGGTCGCGCGTCCGGCTGGTGGCGCGCTGTCCCGAGATGCTGGCCGATCTGGGGCTGCCCGGCGCCGTCGATCCGATGGTATTCGGCGCCGTCCGTGCGGGCGCTCGACCGCCCGCCGCGCAGGGGAGGCGCGAGCGGATCGGCGTGTTCATCCCTGCGGTCAGGGACCGCGAGGACAAGCTGCGCTGGGATATGGTCGAATGGCTGCGGGCGCAGGGTGCGTTCCTGCGCCTGCTCTACCCGGGCCCGTTGCCGAGCCGGCACATCGCGAACGAGGACGAGCATCTCGTCAGCCTCGTGTCGGAATGGGACGGCTGGTGGCAGGACCTCGACGGGTTGTTCTTCTGGGGCGCGGAGGGAAGGATGCGGCAATACGACCGCCTCGTGTTCGAGGCCATCGCCGCCGACCTTGCGATCGTCGCCGACGGCTACGGGGATTACGCGACGCTGGCCGCCCAACGCCAGGACTGCGCGCTCTTCTTCGATCCCCAGACGGCGCGCGAAGCGACCGCCGCCGTGCTGTCCTCGCTGCGGTCGGGCGGCGCTCGCGCGCGGGAAGCCGGGTAGGCCCGCGCCGCATGGCGATGGATCGAGGCGGCAGAGAGCCCGTCGTCCTGGCCTGGGAGGCGCCAGGCGCGACCACGCTCGACGAGCGCATCGCCGCGCTCGACACGCTCGCGGCCCGCGTCGGAGGGACGGCGATGGGCATCGTCGTTCCATGGGACGCGGTTGCCGGGCGCGCCGTGGCCCGCGTCGTGGAGCTGCTCGCACGGCGCCGCATCCGCGCGCTTCCGCTGATCCGGCTCGACGATCCGCGAGCTTCAAGCGCATGGACGCAATCGACGCTTCCAGAATCGCTGCACGCTCTGGCCACGGCCGGCGTCCTGTGCGAGTTCGACGGCATCCGGTATGCAGTCGCGGCGACGGGCGGCAGCGGCCGCGAGCTCGACGCGCTCCCGGCCATCCGGCGGGCGCTGGCCCCGTCGGGGCGGGCTGCCCGTGTCGGATGGCTGCGACGCGCATCTCCGCACCTCGCGACGCCGGCGGCCCTGGATTTCGCTCTCGACTGGCCTCCGTTCGGCCCCGCTCGGGAGGGTGCACCGGACCGGGCACGCCGGCACGAGTACTCGACGCTCGCGCTCGACCTCGCCAAACGGCACGGCGGCGACACGATGGTCGTGCCGAGCGTGCTGTGGTCGCCGCTGCGCGATGCCGATCTCGTACGATGGCGCAGTCCGGGTGAGCGGGATTTCGCCGCTCGGGACCGGCTATGCGGTCGACACCGCCCGTCGCTTCGTCCGCAACCGGGTCCACCACGGCGTTCCGTTCTGGGCGCTGCGCGCCGCGTTCTCGCCGGCCGACCGCGCGCAGGTCGATGCGCTCGACGCTCTGGCGCAGATGCTGGCGCGGGCGCACCGCCCCAGCGCGACGATCGGCCGCGTCGCCGGGCTCGGGCCGCGAATCGCGCCGCGGGCGCGGATCGCGGTCGTCGTCCATCTCTATTACCCGGATCTGTGGGGCGAGATGGCCGACGCGATCGCGATGCTGCCCGAGGCCTTCGACCTGTTCGTCAGCTGTCCGTATCGGTTGCTGAGCGCGACGCAGCGGATGGTACGGCGCCGGTTTGCGCAGGCCGAAGTGTTCGGCGTTCAGAATCTCGGCCGCGATGTGCTTCCGTTCCTGATGTGGCTGCGCGCGGCGGGTCCGCAGGCCTACAGCTACGTCCTGAAGCTGCACGCCAAGAAATCCGTGCACATCGTCGATCCGGACATGGCGCCGTTCGGCGGCGGGGACGCCTGGCGGCGCAGCGCGCTCGCCGGGCTGCTCGGTTCCGCCGGCCATGCCGCGAATGCTGCTGAGAGCGCTCGACGCAGCGCCGGACGTCGGGCTCGTCGCCGCGCCCGGCCAGTTGTACGACCAGGTGAAATGGAAGTGCGCGA
Source organism: uncultured beta proteobacterium (assembly GCA_963786625.1). Taxonomy (GTDB): domain Bacteria; phylum Pseudomonadota; class Gammaproteobacteria; order Burkholderiales; family Casimicrobiaceae; genus CAIWHR01. The sequence goes on along the minus strand of CAWAZS010000015.1, from coordinate 57,059 downwards.
CGACCGATCTCGTCGTCACGGCGCTGAAGCGGCTCGGGATCGACCGTGCCGTCGACGGCGTCTTTCCGGCCGGCACCATGTTCTGGGCGCGCGCGGAGGCGCTGGCGCCGCTCGCGTCCCTCGCCGACGAGATGCTCGACTTCGAGCGCGAGGCGGGTCAGGTCGACGGCACCTTGCATCATGCCTACGAGCGCCTCGTTGCGCTCGTCGCCAACGCCCTCGGCTTCCGCGTGACGGATTCGGCCGCGCTGCTGTCCTGACCGGGCGGGCCGCGCGCGCCTGCGCGCGGACGCTGCGACAGCCTAGAGGATCTCCGCGGCGTGGTCGGCGAGCCGCGATCGCTCGCCGCGCTGCAGCGTCACGTGGCCCGAGTGCGCCCAGCCCTTGAAGCGGTCGACGACGTAGGTGATCCCGGAGCTGCCCTCGGTGAGGTACGGCGTGTCGATCTGCGCGATGTTGCCGAGGCAGACGACCTTGGTGCCCGGTCCGGCGCGCGTGACCATCGTCTTCATCTGCTTCGGCGTCAGGTTCTGCGCCTCGTCGATGATCAGGAACTTGTTGATGAACGTGCGGCCGCGCATGAAGTTCAGGCTCTTGACCTTGATCCGCGATCGGATCAGGTCGCGCGTCGCGGCGCGGCCCCACTCGCCGGCGTCATCGTCGGTCTTGTTCAGCACGTCGAGGTTGTCCTCCAGCGCGCCCATCCACGGGTTCATCTTCTCCTCCTCGGTGCCGGGAAGAAAACCGATGTCCTCGCCGACCGGCACCGTGACGCGCGTCATGATGATCTCCGAGTAGACCTTGAACTCGAGCGTCAGCATGAGCCCCGCCGCGAGCGTCAGCAGCGTCTTGCCGGTGCCCGCCTGGCCGAGGAGCGTCACGAAGTCCACGTCCGGATTCATCAGCAGGTTGAGCGCGAAGTTCTGCTCGCGGTTGCGCGCGGTGATGCCCCAGACGTTGTTCTTCTGGTGCGTGTAGTCCTTGAGCGTCTGCAGCACCGCGGTGCGTCCGGAGATCTCCTTGACCAGCGCGTAGAGCGGCGCCTCGCCGGGCTTCTCCTGGTAGACGAATTCGTTCACGAGGAGCGAGGACACCAGCGGGCCGGTGATCCGGTAATACGTGTGGCCGCTCTGCTGCCACGACTCCATGCCCTTGCCGTGGCGCTCCCAGAAATCGGCGGGGAGATCGCGCATCCCGCTGTACAGGAGGTCGGTGTCCTCCAGCACCTTGTCGTTGAAGTAGTCCTCGGCGGCGATCCCCAGCGCGCGCGCCTTGATCCGCATGTTGATGTCCTTCGACACCAGGATCACGTGGCGCTTCGTGTGCATCTGCTGCAGATGCATGACGACGGCGAGGATCTGATTGTCCGCCTTGCCGTTGGCGAGCGAGGCCGGCAGCACCGTCGTGATCACCTCGGTCTGCAGGAACAGCTTGCCGGTGGCCGCGCCGCCGGACTTGCCGGACAGGGGGATGCCTTCGACGATGCCGTCGGGGATCGATGTGACCAGCTCGTCGAGGAAGCGCGATGCCTGACGCGCATTGCGCGCCACCTCGGTGATGCCCTTCTTGTTGTTGTCGAGCTCCTCGAGCGTGAGGATCGGCAGGTAGATGTCGTGCTCTTCGAAACGGAACAGGCTCGTGGGGTCGTGCATCAGCACATTGGTGTCGAGCACGAACAGCTTGCTGGAAGGGGCGGGGCGGGCGGCCGGGCCGGGCTTGCCGGCGGGTTTGGCGGACTTGCGGGCAACGAGGGTTAAGGGCGCGGGACGGGTCTTGCGCTCGACCATGTGCCTCCTTGGCAGCGGCGGTTGCGGTGGCGATTCGGCGGACTGCTTCGAGACAATCCTAGCGTCCGATCCGCGGCGAACACAAGCAATGGTGGTTCCCGGCTCCGGAACAGCAGCGGTTGTGGTGAAAAGGAGATTCGGCGCGCCGTGACCGCGGCCGGAACTTCCGCCTCGGCAGTCGAACTCGTAAGCCATCCGTAATCACGCTCCGCCCAGAATGCGCTGATGGCGCCGGCGCCCGCCCGCAGCGCGTGCGACGCGGGAACGCTTTGGAGCGGAGCGAAGAGCGTGAGAAGATCGCCGTGGGAAGGAGAGGACGAAGTGGTCGAGGCGGGCCGCTCCAGCACGGCATTCGCGAAAACGACGCAACCGACCATGGGCTCGGTTGTCGACAGGGTAGCGCTGTTCGCATCGCTCGACGGGACGCCCGGCCGGTCGGTCGTGTGGATCTCCGGACCGCCGGGATCCGGCAAGACGACGTTGGCCGCCACGTACCTGAAGGCGCGCCATCTGCAGTCCGTCTGGTATCAGCTCGACGCCGACGACGCGGATCCGGCCAGCTTCTTTCACTACCTTCGCCACGCGGCGGTGAAGGTCCTCGGTGCACGGGCCCGCGACCTGCCCGTGTTCTCGCCGCAGCACGCTGACGACGTTCCCTCGTTTGCGCGCAGCTTCTTCCGGCAGCTCTTCGCGCACACGGCGCAGCCGCTTGCGCTCGTGCTCGACAACCTGCAGGCGGTCCCTGCCGAGAGCGCGCTGCCGGCGGCGCTCGAGACCGGCTTTTCGCAGGTGCCGAAAGGTTGCTGCGTGATCGTGACCAGTCGCACCGAGCCGCCAGCCGCGCTCGCGCGACTGCGGGCCACGGGGGGAATGTGCTACGTGACCGGCGCCGAGCTTTCGGTCTCGTGCGACGAGATCGTCGCGATCGCGGCCGCGCGCGGACAGACCGTCTCGGTCGAGGCGGCGGCCAAGCTGCACGAGCGGACGCAGGGCTGGGTGGCCGGCCTCGTCCTGATGCTCGAGCACTCGCGCTTCTCCGGCCGCATCGTCGATCTGCCCGGCGGTGCCGCGCCGCAAGTGATCTTCGACTACCTTGCCGGCGAGATCTTCGATCGCTTCGATCCGGAAACGCGCGAATTCCTGTTGCGGATCGCCTGTCTGCCGCGAATGACCGTCAAGGTGGCCGAGGCGCTTTCCGGCGAACCCAAGGCGGGTCGATTGCTCGTCAACCTGGCGCTGAACGACTACTTCGTGCGCGAGGTGCCGTCTGAGGCGGGCCGCCTCTACCAGCTGCATCCGCTGCTGCGCGAATTCCTGCGCAACCGCGCCGCCCAATCGCTGCCCGAGGCCGTCAGCGGCGCGTCGCTCCAGCGCGCCGCACTGTTGCTGCGTGACGCGGGCCAGACCGAGGATGCGATCGCCCTGCTGGTCGAGGCCGGCCACTGGAGCGAGGTGGCGCCGATCGCGCTGGACGAGGCCGATGCGATCCTCGCGCAGGGGCGCAGCGAGACGCTCGCCGGCTGGCTCGACGTGCTGCCGCGCGAGATGATCGACGCCGATCCGCGTCTGCTGCGCATCTGCGCCGCGGCACGCGCCCACGCGAGCCCCCGGGCGGCCCGGCAGCTCTACGAGCGGGCATACGAAGGGTTCCGCCGCGCCGACGACGCCGAGGGAATGGTGCAAAGTTGCTGCGGCATCATCGATGCGGTGATCCTCGAGTTCGACGACGTCACGCCGCTCGAGCCGTGGATCGCGGGCGCTCGGCGCGCTGCTCGAACCGGACGGTCCCGCGTCGCGCGCGCGGACCCATCCGGCGCCCGCGACTGACGCTGATCCGCGCCATGCTGTTTCGCGATGCCGGGAGCCCGCGTCTCGGGGCGTGGCTGGATCGGGCTGCGACCGCGCTGTCGACGACCACGGCCGGGCAGCCGGCGGCGCAGTCCTGCCGGCTGGCGTTTGCGCTGGTGTCCGCGGTGGCGATGCTGGTCCGCGGCGATCTCGCCGGCGCCGATGCCATCCTGGAAGAAATGCGCGTCGGCGCCGACCGACCGCCCGTCGAACGAGGTCCTCGCGCTCGCGATTGCCGACGGCCTGCGTCATCTGATCGGCGGCCATGCGGCCGGTGCGTTGCGCGTCGCGCAGAGCGGGCTGGCGTTGGCCCGGTCCGAGGGCATCCACGCGTACGATGGGTGGCTGCGCGTCATCGCCGCGATGGCGAGCCTCTACAGCGGCGATCGCGCCGAGGCCCGCAGCGAGTTGCAGCGGCTCGAGGCGGAAGGCCCGCGCCTTCGCCGTGGAGACCGCGCCTGCATCCACTATCTGCGCGGCTGGCTCGCTGCGCTCGACGGTGAAACGGTGACCGCCCATCGCGAAGCCAGGATGGCGCTCGCCGTCGCCGTCGAGACCGGCATTCCCTGGTTCGAGTGCCTCGCGCGACTCGCGCTTGCCGACCTGCAGATCGCCGGCGCGGATCGCCGCGGCGGCGAGGCGCAGCTGCGCGACGTCGAGGCTCTCGCCGCACGTCTGCATTGTCCGTGGCTCGACTTCAACATCAGGCTTCGCGCGGCCTGCGTGGCGCGCGAGAGGCGGGACGAGCAGGCGATGCTCGATGCGCCTCCGTGCCGGTTTCCGGCTCGGGCGCGAGCACGGATTCCTCCACGCACCGCATTGGCGCCCGCAGGAGCTGGCGGAACTCTGTGTCGCCGCCCTGGAGGCGGACGTCGAACCCGAGTTTGCGCGCGCTCTGGTGCGCACCGGCAAGCTCGCGCCGCAGCGTTCCGCCGCTTTGCGTCCCGCGCTGGCCGTGGCCGATCCGGATCGCGACCTTCGGCGGTTTCCAGCTGCTGCGCGGCGAGACGATCGTCGAGTTTTCCGGCAAGGGTCCCGGCCGTCCGATGGAGCTGCTCAAGGTCCTGGTCGCGCTCGGCCGGCACAACGTGCGCGCGGACCAGCTTGCCGACGCGCTGTGGCCGCACATGGAGGCCGATTTCGCGCACAAGTCGTTCACCGCGACGCTTCACCGGCTGCGGCGGTTGCTCGATGACGACGAGGCGGTGGTGCTGCGCGATGGGCGGCTGTCGCTCAACAAGGCGCGGGTCTGGGTGGACACCTGGGCGCTGGAATCGCTGCTCGACGAGTTCGACGCGGCCCTTCGCGTGGCCGGCCCCGGCGCAGCCGAACCCGTGCTCGGGGAATTCGCCGAAAAGGCGCTCGCGCTTTACCGCGGGCCGTTTCTGCCGGACGAATCGGAACAACCGGCATACATCGCGTGCCGCGAACAGATCCGCGCCCGCCTGCTGCGCTTTCTCGCCCGTCTCGCGCGAGGCTGGGAAGAGGCGGGTTCGCCGGGGGCCGCGGCGGACGGCTACCTGCGATGCATCGAGGTCGACGAGCTGTGCGAGCCGCTCTACCGCCAGCTGATGCTCTGCTTCCAGCGTAGCGGCAAGCCGGGCGACGCCATCGCGACCTACGAACGCCTGCGCACCGTGCTCGCGACGCGGATGCGAACGATGCCGTCGCCCGAAACACAGGCGTTGTACGCGAGCCTCCGGTCTACCGAGGATCCGATCGCGTTGCCGTGACGACCGACGGATCGCCGACGCCGTCCGACCGTCGCCCTTTCGCCCCGAGCTCGCGCTCCAGCGCGCTCCAGATCTTGTCGATTCCTGCCTGCAGCGCCGACGGCGGCGGATACTCGCGGCGCGGCAGCCCCGACTTCGGCGGCGCGACCTCGCGCAGGCGCATCGTCAGCGACACCTCGGAGCCGCCGCGGGCCTCGATGATCGTGGCCGTGATCACCGTGTCGAGGCCCTCGGGCTCGAAGTTGAAGAATTCGGCCAGCAATCCGACATGCCGCCGCAGGAGTTCGCGTGCGCGCGGCAGGTCGGCCGTACCGCGCGATCCCACTCGCCGCGGCTGAGCGGCAGCGGCGCGGCCGCGTCGGCGTTGATGAAGCCGAGGCCGCGGGACTCCTGCCGAATTTCCATGCCCAGGCTCACGAGGGCCGCCGCCGTCGCGTCGAAGGTCTCGCCCGCCCGAGCGCTCACGAAGCGGGTGCCGCTGCGGGCGAGTATCGCCTCGTACTCCTCCTTGAAGGCGCGGTTGATGTCGTTGATCGCGTCGCGCTTGGTTTCCTGGCTCACGCAACCGCCGAGGGCGATCGTTGCGATGAGCCAAAGCCCGACCCAAATGCGCTTCGCGACGTCTCCCGAAAGCCGCGTTCTCACGATTCCGATCTCCCGTTGCGCGGCGCTGTCGCCGATCGCCGACTTGGTGTTCACGGACGCTTCGCCATGCGCGCCGCGGCGCTCTCGATGAGCTTGTCCGCCTGCGCCCGCTCCGCCGGCTGCAGCAGCGCCCCGATCTTCTCCTGCTCGGCCTTGGCCGGACCGGAGCCGAGGCGCGCCGCGGTCCCGTACCAGACGTAGGCGAGGTTGTTGTTGTGCAGCACGCCATTGCCGCTCACGTACATGGCTGCGAGCTTGACCTGCGCGCCGGTTTCGCCTTGCAGCGCCGCCTTCTCGTACCATCTCCCCGCCGCGGCGTCGTCGCGCGGAATCCCTTGCCCCTGCAAGTACGCATCACCCAGTCGGGTCTGCGCCCGCGCGTTGCCCGCATCGGCGAGCGGCCGGAGGATCGCAAGCGCATCGGCGTAGCGTTTCGCTTCGGTGGCGCGATCCGCATCGGCAAGCTGTTCCGCCGGCGTTCTCGCAGGTGGCGACCTCGCCGGCTCCGGCTGAGGTGCAGCGGCTTGCGGCGCGGCTCCCGCCGCGGGTAATACAGCCGACTCGACGACCGGCGCGGGTGCGGGTGGCGCAGGGGCAACGATGGTCGGCGCGGCCCGGGGCGCCTGCGCCGGCGGGCGCGCCGGTTCGTCGGGGCGTTTCGTTTCCGTGACGCGCGGACTCGCGGCGGGCGTGCGCTCGGTCTTGCCGCGTTCGGCAACGTTGCGCTTGGCCGCGGCCTCGGCCGCGGTCTGGCTCTTCTCCTGCGCGGCCTGGGCCTGCCGTTCCTGTTCGCCGACGCTGGCGTGCTTCTTCCTCGAGCTTCTGCTGTGCCGCGCGCTGGTGCGCGGCATCCGCCAGGTCCTTGTCCTGGATCTGCCTCTCCAATGCCGCGATCGTGGTGCGCGCCTCGTTTGTCCGCTCGGTGGAAACAACATAAGCCGCAATGCCGACGATCAGGACTGCTACCGCCAACGCCACCGCGATCGCACGCCGCGGCGCGGACGATACGCGCGAGCGGCCTGCCTCCGGGGCCGCGGGGCGGGGAACGGCGGCGGGAGGCGGCCTGCCGTGCGCGGCTCCAGCAGGCGGCACGATCGGGACATCCGATCGCGTCGCAGCTCGAGCGGCAGGCGTTGCCTCACGCAGGGACGCCGTCGCGGCGACCGCTGGCGTGCGTCGACCGATCGCTCGCCGATCAGTTCCTGCCGCCACACGTCGATCGATTGCGGCCGGTCCTTCTCCGCGAACTCCAGCGCGTGATCGATCGCGGCGAGAAAGCGGCCCGTATACCGGCCCGCCCCGATCACCGTCGCCGGCACCAGGACGTCCTGCGTGCTGCCGAGGATCCCCTTGCTGCGCGAGACGGCGTCGAGCGGCGACCGGCCGGCGATGGCGCGATAGCACGTGGCCCCGAGCCCGTAGATGTCGGTCCACGGTCCCTGGTTGCCGGAATCGCTGTAGTACTGCTCGAACGGCGCATACCCCGGCGCGACGAGGATCGTCAGCGTGTGGGCATTGCCGAACGCCTGGCGCGCCGACCCGAAATCCAGCAGCACCGGGCGGCCATCGTCGCCGATGTGGATGTTGTCCGGCTTGATGTCGCGATGGATGAACCCGGCGTTGTGGACCAGATCCAGGCCGTCCAGGATCGGCAGGAGAATGCGCAGCAGCTCGTCCTCGGGCAGCGTGCCACGCCGATCGAGCAGCGCGGCGAGGTTCGTGCCCTCCTCGAAGCGCATCACCATGTACGCCGTGTTGTTGAACTCGAATACCGATTGCACCCGAACGATGCTCGGATGGTCGAATCTGGCGAGGGTGCGTGCCTCCTGGATGAAACGCTCGAGCCCCCATCGATACCGGTCACGGAGGTCTTCGGTCCGCGACCGAATCGTCGCGTCGGGCATGCGCGTCGCGAACTCGACGGGCAGGTATTCCTTGATCGCGACGCGCTGATCGAGGTTCGTGTCCCGCGCGATATAGGTGATCCCGAATCCGCCTTGCCCAAGGACCCGCTCGATCACATACCAGTGCAGCCGCGTTTGCGCGGGCAGCGCGTCGGGATAGGCGGGATCGGTCATCTCGGCAGGCGGTCAGGCACGGTCGCTTTCCCCGAGCGTAGGGGAAGCGCGCCCGCCCGGCAAGTCTCGGCCCGAAAGTGCGTGCCGCGACTCGACCGCGGCACGCCCGACGATCGCACTTTGCAGCCACGGCGCTCGATCCGTTGCGGATGAGATTCAGTCGCGTCCGGCGATCTTCGCCGATACCGCGATGTCGCGGTCCGCGATCGGACCCCGTCATCCGCCGATGTGCACCTGGTACTGCGCGCCGTTGGAGAGCTTGCAGGAGCCGGTGCCCTGATAGGGCGTGGTCATGCGGTACTCGCAACTCATGTAGGTGCCGCGCTGGCCGTAGGCGTTGCCACGCCGCGGCGATCGTCGCCGGGAACCCGCGTCGCCTCGCCGGTCAGGATCTCGCCCCGGTAGTTGAGCTGAAAGACTCCCTTCCCGGTCATCATGTTCGTGACGGTTCCGGACAGGAGCCCGGTTTCCGTCGCGACTTCGTTGGACGGGTAGAGACGCGCCTGCAATGCGGCGGGCAGTCGAGGGTCCCGGTCGGCGCCGCCAATTCCACGCCGGGTGGCATGTACGAGGGCGCGGTCGACGCCGTGCGCCCGTTGCGCCCGGGAACCGGCGCCAGATAATTCGGGCCCGGACCTTGCACGGTCGGCACCGGAACCGGGATCGCCGGATAGAGCGTTGCCGTCCCCGGGTAGATCGGCGTCCCGTCGGAGGCCACCGGAACCATCACGCAGCCGTTCAAGCCGGCCGCGGTCAACGAACCAACGATCAACGCACGTTTGAATGTGTTCGACATGGCAGATGCTCCTGTTGGCGGGCACGCGCCCGCGATTGCACCCACGAGTTCGCTTTGCTCGGGATCGGCTGCCGATGGCCATCGACCTTCGGCTGGACTGAGCCGGGGCCCGCGAACCCACTTGGTCAGGTTGTTTTCGGTGTTCATGCCGTCATGGTGCGGCAGACCCGATTCCGGATGGCTTACAGCTGGCTTACAGATCGCTGCCAGATCGCAGGTCGGTTTGCCCCGCGGCCGGACCGGTGGCTAGGCGCCAGCGGTTGCGCTCCAGGTCCCATGGCTCGGCGCCAGTGATCCCATGGACGCGCTCGAAAGCCTGCCAGGCGATCCGTCCTTCGCGACCGCCGCCGGCAACATCGAGCCGGCCCTTGCGATGGGCCGGTGGCGCGGATCCCTCAGAGCGCCTTCACGGCCTCCAGCACTTCCGCGGCGTGCCCCGCGACCTTGACCTTGCGCCATTCGCGCACGAGCTTGCCGTCGGGCCCGACCAGGAACGTCGAGCGTTCGATGCCCCGGACCTGCTTGCCGTACATGTTCTTCATCTTGATGACGTCGAATTGAGCGCACAGCTTTTCGTCGGCATCGGAGATGAGCGGGAACGGGAACGCCATCTTCGCGCAGAAGCCCTCGTGCGACTTCAGCGTGTCGCGCGACACCCCGACGACGACCGCCCCCAGTTTCGCGAACTGCTTGTGCAGGTCGCGGAAGTCCGCGCCTTCGGTCGTGCACCCCGGCGTGTTGTCCTTCGGGTAGAAGTAGATGACCACCGGATGGCCTTTGTGGTCGGAGAGCCGGAACGTCGCATTGCCCGTTGCGGGCGCCGAGAAATCCTGTACTTTCTTGCCGAGCATGGGAGTCTCCTTGGATGGGATGATGGGACCGGCGGTGACCTCATGCGGCCTGCGCGAGATCGACGTCGGCCAGGAATTCGCCGCGCTGGACGAGGAGCGTTCCGGCGCGCCCTTCGATCGCTCCGGCGCCCACCTCGCAGCGCGGCAGCGCGAACGGCTGCAACGCCTCGAAGAGCGTGCGCGTCGAGGTGAGCCGCCAGCCCTGCGCCTTCCAGCCGACAAGCAGCTGCTCGAATGCGCCGGCGAGGCGCATCCCCTCGAGCTCGGCGTGCAGCGTGAAGACATGTCCCGCCGCGGCAGGCTCGCGCGTCAGCTCGAGGAGGTGGGCGGCGACGTTGGCCTCGGTGATGCCGTCGCGGCCGAGGAGCTCGTCGAGGGTCGGCAGCGTCGTGGGCAGCTGCGGGCAGCGGATCAGCTCGCCGTTCCACACGGGCAGGTGCGGGTACGCGCCGCGGCCGTCGGAACAGTACTCGAAGCCCAGGCGCTGCGTCAGCCGCAGCGCGTGAACGTTCATCTGCCAGCCGGCGGCGCCGTGGGTGAGCGGTGGCGAGCCGAAGATTTCGTCGTAGCGGTCGCAGGCCCGCTGCATCTCGGCGCGCGTCCACGCGGCGTTGGCGTCGGCGACGCCGTCCTGCCAGCGAACGTGGTCCCAGGTGTGGATGCCGGTTTCGAACCCCGCATCGCGCGTCGCGCGCATGACATCGGCCGCGCGCCGCCCGATGTCGGGGCCGGGCAGCAGCGTGCCGTAGAGCAGCGTCCTGATGCCGTAGTGCCTGATGACCGACGTGCGCCGCACCTTGCCGAAGAACCCGGGCCGGAATATGCGCCGGATCGCCCGCCCCGTGTGATCGGGACCGAGCGAGAACAGGAAGGTCGCGTCGGCGCCGTGCTTCTTCAGCAGGACGACGAGGTTGGGGACGCCCTCGCGCGTGCCGCGCAGCGTGTCGACGTCGATCTTCAGCGCGAGGAGCATCGGAATCCTGGCCGGGCGGACGGGGGCACCGTGCGCGGACGGGATCCCCCCGGGCGCCCGTTCGTGACCGGGCTCACTCGACGAGCCGCCGCGCCTCCGCCACGTGCCCGCTGTAGGCATCGAAGATGCGGGTCAGCGCCTCGTCCATGCCCACGGACGGCTGCCAGTCGAGGTCGGCGCAGGTGTTGGTGATCTTGGGCACGCGATTCTGGACGTCCTGGTAGCCGCTGCCGTAGTAATCGGCGGACGTGGTCTCGACGATCCGCACCCGCTCCGCGGTGTCGCGGTACTCGGGGTAGGTGAGCGCGAGGTCGAGCATCATCGTCGCGAGCTCGCGCACCGAGTAGTTGTTGGCCGGGTTGCCGATGTTGTAGATCTTTCCGCTCGCGACTGCGCCGTCGTTGACGATGATCTTCATCAGCGCGGCGATTCCGTCGTCGATGTACGTGAATGCGCGCTTCTGGGTGCCCCCGTCGACGAGCTTGATCGTCTCGCCGCGGACGATGTGGCCCAGGAACTGCGTGATGACGCGCGAGCTGCCTTCCTTCGCCGTGTTGATCGAGTCGAGTCCGGAGCCGATCCAGTTGAACGGCCGGAACAGCGTGTAGTCGAGCCCCTCCTGCGCGCCGTACGCATGGATCACGCGGTCCATCAGCTGCTTCGCGCACGAGTAGATCCAGCGCGTCTTTTCGATCGGGCCCAGCACCAGCTCGGAGCGCTCCGGATCGAACTCGTCGTCACGGCACATGCCGTAGACCTCGGACGTCGACGGGAAGATGAGCCGCTTCCGGTGCCGGACGCAGGCGCGCACGATCGGCAGGTTCGCCTCGAAATCGAGCTCGAAGACCCGCAGCGGCTCCTTGACGTAGGTCGCCGGCGTCGCGATCGCGACCAGCGGCAGGACGGTGTCGCACTTCTTGATGTGGTACTCGATCCATTCCTTGTTGATCGTGATGTCGCCCTCGAAGAAGTGAAAGCGCTTTTCCGGGAGCAGGTCGGCGACGCGGTCCGACTGCATGTCCATCCCGTAGATTTCCCAGTCGGTGTCGTTGACGATGCGCTGGGACAGGTGATGGCCGATGAAGCCGTTGACGCCGAGGATCAGGACTCTTTTCATGACGGATCGACGGTGTGCGCGGGGGTGCCCGGGATGGCGTCCTTCAGCGGCCGCCTTCCGGATCCGCGGTCATGTCGACGCGGCCCGGCAGGAAATGCGACGACCAGGAGCAGGAAGTAGAGGTACAGGGCGAGACGCGTATTGTAGAACACGGCGACCATCGACAGCACCGGGACGGTCGCGAACATCGCTCGTCGTGGGTCACTGGCGCCCTCCGCCGAGGAGGGCCGGCGCCCGGCCGAAGCGCGCCGTCAGCGCCGCGGCGCTCGTCGCCATGCCGTCGATCTCGAGCGCGAGCAGCTGCAGCGTTCCGCCGCCGCCGCAATGCGCGAGCAGCCATCCGTCGCGCGCCTCGAGCGTCGGCGTGAGCGTGCCGGGGGTCGTCGCGTCGACGACGCGGGTTCGCAGCACCCGCGCGGCGACGCCGCCGACCGTGGTGAACGCGCCCGGGTACGGAGGCGCAACCGCGCGCACCAGGTTGTGGATGGCGGCCGCATCGCGGCTCCAGTCGATCGTTCCGTCCTCGGGCCTGCGTCCGCCGAAGTAGCTGCCCGAGGCGAGATCCTGGGGCAGCCGCGGGGCGGTGCCGGCGACGAGCGCGGGCAGCGCGCCGTCGAGCGTGAGCTCGGCGGCGACGGTCACCTTGTCGAACACCTCCTGCGCCGTGTCGTCCGGCAGGATGGGCACGGCGGTCTGCGCGACGATGTCCCCCGCGTCGGGCTTCCCGGTCATGTAATGCAGCGTGGCGCCGGTTTCCCGCTCGCCATGGAGCACCGCCCAGTTCACCGGCGCGCGCCCGCGGTACTTCGGCAGCAGCGAGCCGTGCATGTTGAGCGCCCCGCGCGAGGCGAGCCCGAGCAGCGGTGGCTTCAGCATTTTCCGGTAGTAGAACGAGAACAGGAATTCGGGCGCGAAGGCGGCGATCCTGGCGAGGAGGTCCGGCACGTTCGGATCGTCGGGCGTCGCGGTGGGGATCGCGTACTCGGCGGCGGTCGCGGCCACCGACGCGAACCAGATCGCCTCGCCCGGGCTGTCGGCGTGCGTCACGACCAGCGGCACCTCGATGTCGTGCGCGAGCAGCACCTTCAGGCAGCGGACGCCGACGTTGTGGTAGGCGAAGACGACGGCGCGGGTCATGCAGTTCGCCCGCGCGGTCAACGTGCTGCGGGCTCGTCGCCGTCGCACTCCAGGACGGCGTCGACCATGAAGCGCGGCCTCGCCCGGACCTGCTGGTAGATCCGGCCCACGTATTCGCCGACGAGGCCCAGCCCGAACAGCAGCATGCCGATGAGGAAGAACGCGAGAATGTCGCGATCCCAGAACACCGCGGTGGCCTCCAGCCAGTTCGCGCCCGGCCAGTCGAAAACGAACAGCCGGTAGACGATGACGCCGACGTAGGTGACGAGCGCGAGCGCCGAGACCAGCATGCCGAACATCGAGAACAGCTGCAGCGGGACCAGCGAGAAGCCGGTGATGAGGTCGAAGTTGAGCCGGATCAGCTTGTACAGCGGATAGTGCGACTTGCCCGCCGCCCGCTCGGCGTGCGCGACGACGACCTCGGCCGGATTGGTCGCGAACGTGTACGCGAGCGCCGGAATGAAGGTGCTGACCTCGCGGCTCGCGGCCACCGCGGCGACGATCTCGCGGCTGTAGGCGCGCAGCATGCACCCCTGATCGGTCATCTGGATGCGCGTGATCCGCTCGCGCAGCCGGTTCATCGCCCGCGACGCCATCCGGCGCCACCACGAGTCCTCGCGGGTGCGGCGAACGCCCCCGACGTAGTCGTGGCCGGCGTCCATCGCGGCGAGCAGCTTGCCGATCTCCTCGGGCGGATTCTGGAGGTCGGCGTCCATCGTGACGACGCGCTCGCCGCGGCTGCGCTCGAATCCGGCGATGATCGCCAGGTGCTGGCCATAGTTGCCATTGAAGAGCACGACGCGCGTAGTGTCCGGGCGACGTTCCCACTGCTCGCGCAGCAATGCGACCGACCCGTCGCGGCTGCCGTCGTTGACGAAGATCACCTCGTAGTCGAGGCCGAGCGCGTCGAGCGCGGGATACAGCCGATCGAACAGCGCGGGCAGACCGGCCTCCTCGTTGAAAACCGGGATCACGACCGAGAGTTGCGGGTTGTCCATCGTCCGTTCCAGCTCCGGGCGGGTTCGCGGGGCCGCTCAGGCGCGCGCTTCGGCGATGATGCTCGCCACTGCGGCGCAGACCCGGTCGACGTCGGCCGGCGTCATCCCGGCGTGCAGCGGCAGCGTGACCGTCTCGCGGGCGATCCGCTCGGTCACCGGCAAGTCGCCGTCGGCGTAGCCGTAGCGCCGGCCCAGCGTGCAGAGGTGCAGCGCCTCGTACGATACACCGGTGCCGATGCCGCGCGCCTCCAGTGCGTCGCGGAACTGCCTGCGCGTGATCGTCAGCCGATCGAGCGGAAGCAGCACCGAGAACATGTTCCACGACTGCCCGTCGCCCTGCCGGGGCGGCGGCGGCAGCACGCAGGGCGGATCGGTCGCGTAGCGCTCGAAGTAGCGATCGACCAGCGAGCGCCGCCGCGCCAGGAATTCCGGCAGCTGCGCAAGCTGCGCGACGCCGATCCGCGCATTGACGTCGGGCAGGTTGAACTTGCCGCCGGGGAACGCGACGTCGCGGGTGCGGTCGGGCAGGTAGGTGATGCCGTGAAAGCGCAGCGCGTCGACGCGGCTCGCCTCGTCGGCATCGTTGACGACGAGCGCGCCGCCCTCGATGGTCGTCATGTTCTTGTTCGGGTGGAAGCTGAAGGTGACGAGGTCGCCGACGGCGCCGACGTTGCGGCCCTTCCACTGCGAGCCCATCACCAGCGCCGCGTCCTCGATGACGCGCAGCCCCCGCTCCCGCGCGAGGGCGTAGAGCGCATCCATGTCGGCGAGCGAGCCCGGCCAGTGCGTCGGCACGATCGCGCGGGTGCGTGGCGTGATCGCCGCCTCGACCTGCGCCAGGTCGATGTTGCGCGTGACGAGGTCGCAGTCCACGAACACCGGGGTCGCGCCGACCTTGACGATCATGTTGAGCACGGTGAAGAAGCTCTGCGCCGACGTGATCACCTCGTGGCCCGGTCCGATTCCGGCGAGCTGCAGCGCGATTTCGACGGCGGCCGTCGCCGAGGTCACGACCTTCACCGGCCGGCCGCCGCAGAATCGCGAGAGACCGTCCTCGAACTCGCGCACCCACGGCCCGCTGGTGATCCAGCCGGAGCGCAGGACGTCCGCGACGCCGGCGATGGTCGCCTCGTCGAGCACGGGACCGGCAAACTTGAGATACGGCGGGGCGGCCATCGCTATTCGCCTCGGCGCTCAGCTTCTCGCGACCAGCCAGACGCCGATCACGATGAAGCCGATGCCGAGCCAGCGGGTCGGGGTGACCGCCTCGCCGAACAGGTAGTACGCGGCGATGGCGTTGACGATGTAGCCCACCGACAGCAGCGGGTACGCGATCGACACCGGGACGCGGGACAGCCCGAGGATCCAGACGAACACGCGACAGCGCGTAGCACGCGATGCCGAGCACGAAATAGCCCTGCGTCGCCATCCTGACCAGCGTGTCGGGCCAGGTGTCGCGCGTGAGCGTCAGCACGCCGAGGACGTTGGTGCCGGCCTTGAGCAGCAGTTGCGCGCCGGCGTTCAGCAGCACGCCGGCCATCAGGAACGCGAGCGCGGCGGCGGTCATCGCCGGCTCACCACGACCCGCCGCGAATCGCGCGCGAGCTCCCGCATCGGGACGCCCTGCGCCGCCAGGCGGGCATGCGTGTCCGGCGGCATTGCCGCATAGCCCTGCGCCAGCGCCCTGCCACTCGGCGATCCATGCGGCCACCGTCGGCAGCTGCTTCGCGGGCTCGGCGTCGATGCCGAGCGCCAATTCGTCGCGAAAGGCGACGAGCCGCGTCGTGCGGCCGAGGTAGAAGGGGATCGTCTGGTCGTACATTTCGATCTGGTAGAAGGGGGCGTCGGGCGCGAACGGGGCGCTGCCCTGCGCCGATCGCAGGATAGCCGAGGTCGAGCGCATTGTGCTGAAGGCATCGTATCCGGCGATCCCGAGCTGCAGCCCGCCGAGCGAGGACAGCGCGAGCAGCGCGACGCCCCAGAAGCGGCCCGTGGCGACGCTGGCGGCGTGCCGGAACGCAACCAGCGCGGCAACGCCGCCGGCCACCTCGACCGCCGCCGCCGCGATCAGCCACGTGCCGAAGTCGCGCAGCACGGCTCGACAGGCAGCTTCGCGCTGGCAAGGCGCGACGGGTCGTAGGCAAGGCCCGCGAGCAGCCCGAGCAGCACCAGACCGCCGACGACGACCAGCGGCAGCAGGAGGCGGAAGATCGTCTGCGTGTCGAGCCGGATGAGCAGCCAGCCGGCGACGAGCGCCAGCGGCGGGAACATCGGCAGGATGTACGACGGCAGCTTGGAGCCCGACGCGCTGAAGAAGACGAAGACGAACGCGGCCCAGACCAGGGCGAAGCGCTGCCAGGAGAAGCCGAGCGCATTCGCGGCACCGTCGCGCCAGGCGCGCCGCGCGCCCCAGGCGAGCACCGTCAGCCACGGCAGGATCCCGGCGACGAACAGCGGGACGAAGTAATACCACGCGCCGGCGCGCCGGTGCTCCGTCGTGAGGAACCGGCGGAAATGCTCGTGCACGAAGAAGAACTCGAGGAACTCGTCGTTGGCCCGCGCCACCGCGACGAACCAGGGCGCCGTCAACGCGAGATAGATGGCGACGCCCGAAGCCAGGTGGAGCCGCCGCCACACGCCGAAATCGCGGGTGACGGCCGAATAGACGACGAGCGCGCCGCCCGGCAGCGCGATGCCGATGAGTCCCTTGGACAGCGTGGCGCCGGACAATGCCGCCCAGGCGACCCACATCCAGGCACGGCGCGCGCGCGCGCTGGTCTCGGCCCGCTGCGCGATCACGAATCCGGCGAATCCGAGCGTCAGGAAGAACGAGAGCCCGGAATCGAGCGAGACGACCTGCGCGAGGCCCGCATGCCACAGCGTGCCCGCGAGCGCGAGCG
Source organism: uncultured beta proteobacterium (assembly GCA_963786625.1). Lineage (GTDB taxonomy): Bacteria > Pseudomonadota > Gammaproteobacteria > Burkholderiales > Casimicrobiaceae > CAIWHR01. The sequence continues at coordinate 40,196 of CAWAZS010000015.1, read as the reverse complement.
CGGAGAACGCGGCGAGGGCGGCGCCCCCGAGGGCGTATCCCGCGCAGCCGATGGCGATCGTTCCGGCGAAGCCGGCGAGCGCCGGCCACAGGCGCGCCGTCCACTCGTGCACCCCGAACGCGCGATACGCGGCGGCCGTCGCCCAGTACTGGAACGGCGGCTTCTCGAAGTACTTGAGGTCGTTGAGGCGCGGCGTCACCCAGTCGCCGGACACCGCCATCTCGCGCGCGATCTCGGCATAGCGACCCTCTTCCGGATGCACGAGACGTCGCGAATCGAGATTGGCGAACCACAGGAGCGCAAACGCCGCGAACAGCGCCCAGAGCACGCGGGTCGACGGCAGGGCGGGGGCGGTGGACATCGGGACGGCGAGGGTCTTGGCGCGGCGGTTGCGTGCTTGCCGGGGCGGGGAGGGATGGCCGGCGATGGGCGGGTCGGCCGCGGCGCGCGTCTCGGGAAAGAGCGATTCTACCGTGCGGAGGCACCGTGCGCCCGTGGTGTCCGGCATGCGAACCGGCGAGGCGCCATCGACCAGAAGGGGATCCACGATCTCCCGGTGCGCGCCGCCGGCATCGATGATCGTCGTCATCAGCGTCTCGACAGGCACAACGCGCCGGCGCTCGGCGTGTACGAGCGCTGCGGGTACGCGATCCGCGTTCCACGCTGCCGCGGCTTGCCCTGCCGCAGGTGATTCGCTACGATGAGCCCGCGTTTGCGATGGACGCTGCCGATTGCCGCCGTCGACATACGCCGCCTCGATGCGCAGCCGCACGGGCGGCGCACGCACATCCCGGCCGCCGGCCCGCTGGCGGTCGCCTTCACGTCACCGGTCACGGCGCATGCCCACCCCGCTCCACCTCTACGACAACTTCACGCGCACGCTGCGCCCGTTCGCGCCGCTGCATCCGGGCGGCGAGGTCGGGCTGTACACCTGCGGGCCGACCGTCTACGACTACCAGCACATCGGCAACTTCCGGACGTTCCTGTTCGAGGACGTGCTGAAGCGCGTGCTCGAATGGAACGGCTATCGCGTCCGGCACGTGATGAACATCACCGACGTCGGCCACCTCACCTCGGACGCCGACACCGGCGAGGACAAGATGGAGAAGGGCGCGCGGCGCACCGGCAAGACCGCGTGGGAGATCGCGCGCTCTACACCGAGGCCTTCCTCGCCGACATGAAGCGGCTCAACATCGAGGATCCGACGGTCCTCTGCCGCGCGACCGATCACATCCGCGAGCAGATCGAGTTCATCGCCGACATCGAGAAGAACGGGTTCACCTACCGCACCTCCGACGGCGTCTACTTCGACACCGCGAGGCAGCCCGATTACGGCCACCTCGCGCGGCTCGACGTCAAGGGCCAGGAGGCGGGCAAGCGCGTGGACATCGGCGAGAAGAGGAACCCGACCGACTTCGCGCTGTGGAAATTCTCGGCGCCCGGGGAGAAGCGGCAGATGGAGTGGGACAGCCCGTGGGGCAAGGGCTTCCCGGGCTGGCACATCGAGTGCTCGGCGATGGCGCAGAAGTACCTGGGCGACTACTTCGACATCCACTGCGGCGGCGAGGACCACATTCCCGTCCACCACACGAACGAGATCGCGCAGACCGAGGCGCGCGTCGGCACGCGGCTCGCGAACTTCTGGCTGCACGGCTACTTCCTGCTGTCGAACGACGCGAAGATGGCGAAGTCGGCGGGCGAGTTCCTGCGCCTGCAGTCGCTCGTCGATCGCGGCTACGACCCGCTGGCGTACCGCTACCTCTGCCTCACCGCGCACTACCGCGGCCAGCTCAATTTCACGTGGGATGCGCTCGACTCCGCGGCGATCGCGCTCGACCGGATGCGCAACGGCGTTTACGCGCTGCGCGATGCGGGCGCCGCGTCGCCCGATCCGGCCCTGACCGAGCGGTTCACCGCCGAGATCAACGACGATCTCAACGTCCCGCGCGCGCTGGCCGTGGCATGGGAGGCGCTGCGCGGCGACCTCCCGCCGGCAGTCAGGCGCGCGACGCTGCTCGCGTTCGACCGCGTCTTCGGGCTGGGGCTCGCGGCGTGGGTGCCGAAGCAGGAAGCCGTCCCGGATGCGGTGAAGGCGCTGGCCGAGGCTCGCCTGGCCGCGCGTCGCGCGAAGAACTGGGCCGGAAGCCGACCGGCTGCGCGGCGAGCTGCACGCGGCCGGGCTGGGAGATGGAAGACCGCGCGGACGGCTACGCGCTGAAGAAGCGCTAGCGGACGGCCCGCATGAAGCTCGCCACGCTCCGCAACGGCACCCGCGACGGCGCGCTCGTCGTCGTCTCGCGCGACCTCACGCGCTGCGTTGCGGTTCCGGAGATCGCGCGCACGCTGCAGACGGCGCTCGACGACTGGGAGCTTGCGGCGCCGTCGCTGCGGGCCATCTCGGCCGAGCTCGACGCGGGCCGCATGCCCGACGCGGTGCCGTTCGACCCGAGGGCCGCGATGGCGCCGCTGCCGCGCGCCTACCAGTGGGCGGACGGCTCCGCCTACGTCAATCACGTCGAGCTCGTGCGCCGCGCGCGCGGCGCGACGATGCCGCCCGAGTTCTGGACCGACCCGCTGATGTACCAGGGCGCGTCGGACAACATGCTCGGCGCCTGCGACGACGTCGTGCTCGCCGACGAGGCCTGGGGCATCGACTTCGAGGCCGAGGTCGCGGTGGTCACCGGCGACGTGCCGATGGGCACGACGGCGGCGGACGCGCGGTCGCTACATCCGCCTGCTGATGCTGGTCAACGACGTCAGCCTGCGCAACCTGATTCCCGCGGAGCTCGCGAAGGGCTTCGGCTTCCTCCAGTCGAAGCCGGCGAGCGGATTCTCGCCGGTCGCCGTCACGCCCGACGAGCTCGGCGATGCCTGGCACGACGGCAAGCTCCACCTGCCGCTCGTCTCGCACCTCAACGGCCGGCTGTTCGGCCGCCCGAACGCGGGCGTCGACATGACCTTCGACTTCCCGACGCTGATCGCGCACGTCGCGCGGACGCGCGAGCTGGAGGCGGGCAGCATCGTCGGCTCGGGCACCGTGTCGAACAAGGAGGACGGCGGTCCCGGCCGGCCCGCCGCGGCGGGCGGCGATCGGCTATTCGTGCATCGCCGAGCAGCGCACGCGTCGAGACGATCCTCGCCGGCAAGCCGTCGACGCCGTTCCTGCGCTTCGGCGATCGCGTGCGCATCGAGATGCTCGACGCCGAGGGCCGCTCGGTGTTCGGCGCCATCGACCAGACGGTCCGCTCGCCGGCCTGACCCCCGCCCGCGTCGTCCCCGGCGCCTCCCGCGCCGGGCGCCGCCGCGCGCCGGCGGTGCAACTCGTCGTGCCTCGCACCCGTTCGATCCGTGCCGCGGGCGTTCCGTCGCGTGCCTCTGGAGCCCGTCGTCGCCCCCGACTACGATCCACGATGACGGCAACGGGAAACTGGGCGGGCACCCGGAAAGAAGCCGAATCCGAAATCCGCACATGCCGCATCCAAGGTCCGAGCAGCACGAAACCGAACGAGGAGCAAAGACCATGAACCGCTACGAATTTCCGGTGCCCCGCGCGCCGTTCGCCGTCGCCGCTGCTGCCATGAGCGTGCTTACCTTTGCCTTGGCGGTGGTCGTGCCGACGCAACTGGCCTCGCGCAGTCAGGAAGCCGGCGTGCTGGCGGCCTCCAACGTCGTCAAGCTGGCGCCGATCGAAGTCGCGCACAACCCGGCACGCATCCACACGACGGGCGATTGCATGCAGGAGGCCGTGGTCGAGCGCGACGACGTGGTCGTGACGAAGGCGAACCAGCGCGTTTGAGCGCGACGAGGCAACCCGCGGCCGCCCGCGGGCCTTGCTGACCGGGAGCAGAAGGGCCGGACGCCGATCGTCCGGCCCTTCGCTTTGAAAGGGCCGTCAATAGAGCCGCTCGACGCGGCCCGTGTAGAGCAGCGGGCCGGTCGGGGCGCCCGTCGGCGAACCGCCCGCGGGCTCGAGGCTGACGGCGAGCGTCGGGATGTCCTGCAGCGCGATGCCCACCGGCGCCCGCACGGCGATCCGGGCGATCCCCGGAACCGCGAGGAGACCCAGCGACAACGGCGGCTTGCCCTCCGGCTGCATCCACAGCTCGAGCGCGCGATCGCGCGCGACATCGATCGGCGCGACCGCCTTCACCGTGAGGTACCGGCTGCCCCGTTCGGCGACGGCGACCAGCGCCGGGATCGCATCGGCGCCGGCCAGGACGACGACCACGCTTTCGAAGGGCCGCTCGGCGCGCGGCGCAAGCAGGGTGATCGCCAGCGCGACGGCCAGGGCAAACCCGGCGAAGGCGAGCGCACGCCAGAGGCCGAGACTGGCCCACCACGGCGCTCGCCGATCAGGACTCATGCTTCGCGGGGCCGGTCCTTCTGCCAGAGCACGTCGGGCCGGCCGGCCGCCCGGTTCAGCACCCGGGCGAGCACGAACAGCAGGTCCGACAACCGGTTGACGTACCGGCGCACCGGGTCGCTGACCGGCTCGGACGCCGCCATCCGGACCAGCGCGCGCTCGGCGCGGCGGCAGACCGTGCGCGCGACATGCGCGATAGCCGCCGACCGGGTGCCACCGGGCAGTATGAATTCCTTCAGCGGTCCGAGATCGGCGTTGAAACGCTCGACGTCATCCTCGAGACGGGCGACGTGGGCATCGGTCACCGCGGCATAGCCCGGCACCGACAATTCGCCGCCGAGGTCGAACAAGTCGTGCTGGACGCTCGTGAGACAGCGCGGCGACCGGGTCGGGCAGCGCTTCCGTGAGCAGCAGCCCGACCGTCGAGTTGAGCTCGTCGATCGCGCCGATCGCCTCGATCCGCGCCGAATCCTTGGTCACCCGCGAGCCGTCGCCCAGGCCGGTCGTGCCGGCGTCGCCGGTACGGGTAACGATTTTCGAGAGTCGGTGGCCCATGGTCGCTGGCCGTTCGGTCGCGGGGCAGCATACGAGAAGCGGCGGTGGGGGGCAAGGGCGGGCGCCCCCGAAGCGCGCCGGGGCCCGGCAACGACCGCGCGACCGCTCCGGCGCAGGCTGCCTGACGGGAGCGGCGCGCGGTCGTGCATCAGCGGGTGCCGCGAGCGCAGTATCATTGTTCCTGCGCCTGACCGCGAGCCCCGCGGGCGCGCCTTCGCCCCGACCCGCCATGACGCCCCCGAATCCCTTCGAACGCGACCTCGATCGCAACCTCGCCAACTACACGCCGCTGTCGCCCCTGTCGCTGATCGCGCGCACCGCCTACACCTATCCGCGACATCTCGCGGTGGTCCACGGCGAGCGGCGATACACGTGGGCGGAGACCTACGCGCGGAGCCGCCGGCTGGCCTCGGCGCTCGCGCAGGCAGGCATCGGCGTGGGCGACACGGTCGCATTGATGGCGGCCAACACGCCGGAAATGTACGAGGCGCACTTCGGCGTGCCGATGACCGGCGGGGTGCTCAACACGCTCAACACGCGGCTCGACGCGGAGGCGCTTGCCTTCATGCTGCGAGCACGGCGAGGCCAAGGTGCTGATCACCGACACCGAGTTCTCGCCGACGATCGAGGCGGCGCTGGCGCGGCTCGATGCGAAGCCGCTGGTCATCGACATCGTCGATGCCATCGGTCCCGGCGGCAAGCGCCTCGGCGCCGTCGACTACGAGGCGTTCATCGCTCGCGGCGATCCGGAGTTCGCCTGGCAGCACCCGGCGGACGAGTGGAACGCGATCTCGCTCAACTACACGTCCGGCACCACGGGCAACCCGAAGGGGGTCGTCTACCACCACCGCGGCGCGTACCTGAACGCGCTGTCCAACATCATCGACTGGGGCATGCCGCGGCACGCGGTGTACCTGTGGACGCTGCCGATGTTCCACTGCAACGGCTGGTGCTTCCCGTGGACGATGGCCGCCAATGCCGGAGTCAACGTCTGCCTGCGCAAGGTCGAGGCGAAGGCGATCTTCGACGCGATGCGCGAGCACAAGGTCACCCACTACTGCGGCGCGCCGATCGTCCACCTGACGCTCATCAACGCGCCGGCGGAAATGCGGGCCGGGATCGCGCAGAAGGTGCACTGCCTCGTCGCCGGCGCGGCGCCGCCGGCGGCGGTCATCGAGGGCATGGAGCGGATGGGCTTCGACATCACCCACGTCTACGGACTGACCGAGACCTACGGACCGGCGGCCGTGTGCGCCAAGCACGATGCCTGGGGCGCGCTCGACATCGGGGCGCGCACCGAGCGCAACGGCCGGCAGGGCGTGCGCTACACGGTCGAGGAGGGGATGACGGTCATGGATCCGGAAACGATGACCGAGGTCCCCTGGGACGGCGAGACGATGGGCGAGATCATGTTTCGCGGCAACATCACGATGAAGGGCTACCTGAAGAACCCGAAGGCGACCGCGGAGGCGTTCGGCGGCGGCTGGTTCCATTCCGGCGATCTCGCGGTGATGCAGCCGGACGGCTACGTGAAGATCAAGGACCGCTCGAAGGACGTCATCATCTCCGGCGGCGAGAACATCAGCTCGCTCGAGGTCGAGGACGCGCTGTACCGGCATCCCGCCGTGCTCGCGGCGGCCGTGGTCGCGCAGCCCGATCCGAAGTGGGGCGAGACCCCCTGCGCATTCGTCGAGCTGAAGCCCGGGGCGACGACCACCGAGGACGAGATCATCGCGCACTGCCGCGAGCACGTCGCGCGGTTCAAGGCGCCCAAGCGCGTGATCTTCGGCGAACTGCCGAAGACCTCCACGGGCAAGATCCAGAAGTTCGTGCTGCGGACGAAGGCAAAGTCCGCTGCCGCGATCGAGTGACGAGGAGATTCCGATGAGCAGTCCTACCGCCCCTGCCGCGACGCATTGCCGCCCACGCCGAGCCCCCCGTGCTGCGGACCGTCGAGCGCGGTGTCGCCCGGCTCACGATGAACCGGCCGCGCCAGTTCAACGCGATCTCGATGGCGATGCTCGAGGCGCTGCAGGCCGAGCTCGACGCGATCGCCGCCGATCCGTCGATCCGGGCCGTCGTCATTGCCGGCGCCGGCAGCGCGTTTTCCGGCGGTCACGATCTCAAGGAGATGATGGCGACGCGCACCGAGGAATTCGTCGGCGGGCTGTTCGAGCGCTGCAGCCGGGTGATGCTGACGATGCAGGCGCTGCCGCAGCCGGTCATCGCGCGCGTGCACGGCATCGCCACCGCCGCGGGCTGCCAGGTCGTCGCCGCCTGCGACCTCGCCGTCGCGTCGACCGATGCCCGATTCGCGACTTCCGGCATCAATTTCGGCCTGTTCTGCGCGACGCCGGGCGTCCCCGTGTCGCGCAACATCTCGCGCAAGCGCGCGTTCGAGATGCTCTTCACCGGCGAATTCATCGACGCGGCGACGGCGCTGGACTGGGGACTCGTCAACAGCGTCGTGCCGCCGTCCGAGCTCGACGCCGAGCTCGCGCGGCTGATCGGATTGATCGTCGAGAAGCCGCGCGCCGTCTGCGCGGCCGGCAAGGCGCTCTTCTACGAGCAGCTCGAGGCGCGCCTGCCGCAGGCGTACGCCGCGGCGAGCCGCGCGATCACGCGCAACATGCTGGGCGAGGAAGCGGCGGAGGGCGTTCGCGCCTTCATGGAGAAGCGCAAGCCGCTCTGGGACGCCTGACCCCGAAGGCAGGCGCAGCTCAGAGCCCGCAGCGGGCGACCTCGCGGCGCAGGGCGGCGACCCAGCGCGAGCGCTCCCCGGGCTCGGGCGCCGTCAGCCCGAGAATGCGCCGCGACGCCGCGTCCCAGCAGGCGTAGTGCTCGGGCCAGCGCGTGGCGTCGGGCTCGAGGAGGCGCTGCAGTTCTGCGGGATCGGCCGTCGCCGGGCGAACTGTCTCGAGACGGGTCGCGAGCCCCCCGGCGAGTTGTCCATGCCGCACATCGAGGTCACCGGGCAGGCTCGGCAGGATGCGGTGCAGCAGCGGCTGCGGCTGCACCGGCGGCAGCACCAGGCCGGCCTGTGCCGTTGCGCGTGGCGACCACGCTCCCATGCCGTTCCGGGACGACGAGGAGCGTGAGGCCGGAGTGGGTGCCGGCCCATTCGCGCGCGGCCCGCGTCAGCTCGCGCACGTCGCGCTGTGCGGCGAGCGCTGCGCGAAGCTGGCTGTCGAGCGCCCATCCGCCGAGCGCAATCGCCGTGGCGAGCACCAGCATGGCGGCGATGCGCACGCGCGACGGGTCGTCGCTTGCCGTGGCGGGTGACTCCGGCCGCGACAGCGCGACGCCGAGCGCGAGCGCAAGCCACGCCACCGGCCCGTACGCGAGCCGACCGCCCTCGCCGGAGGCATCGAGGCCGCCGAGATTGAGCAGCGTGGCTGCGGCGAGCCCGGCGGCGGCCAACGCGAGCGCCGCGGCGAGCTTTCGCGCGCTGCCTTTCGCGCTCACGGCGGCGAGGGCCAGCGCGGCCGCGCAGGCGACGAGATACGCGGACGCCAGCGCAGGCGTCGCGCCGGCAAGGCCGTCCCACCAGGCGCCGAGCGAGCGCAAGCCCTGCCAGAGTCGCGCCAGCGGCGACGCTGCATCGTCGGCCGGGTACACCTGCCAGGCGCTTCCGAACATGGTGGCCCGCAGAACGAGAAATGCGGCCACCGCGACGAACGAGGCGACGAGGGCAACGAACTGCCCGCGGGCGAGCCGTCGGGGCCAGGCGAGGCGCCACGAGCAGCATCTGCAGCGGCTGCACCGCCGCGGACTCCTTGAAGCCCAGCGCAACCAGCAGCATCAGGGGCAGGCCGAGCCACGCCTTCGCCCCGCCCCGCGGCGCGGCCCAGAGCAGGAAGCCGGTCAACGTGCACAGCGTCACGCAGGCATCGGCGCGTGCGGAAATCCAGAACACGCCTTCGGCCGGCACCGGGCAGATGGCGAGGAAGCCGGCGGCCAGCGCGCCGGCGGCACGACCGTCGCGTCCGCACGCCGCGGCCAGCCTCGTCACCAGCACCGCGACGAGGCCGGCGTTCGCGAGATGCACGACGTAGTTGAAGGCAAACCAGCCCGCGTATCGGTCCCCGGTCAGCCACTGGTCGAGCGACAGGCTCGCCATCATCAACGGGCGATAGAACGCGCCCTGCGAGGGGACCGCGCTCGCGAGCTGGGTCCAGGCCTGCGCGAGGAGCTCTCCGCGCTGCGCGGCGATCCACGCACGGTGCAGGTTGGCGAAGTCGTCGCCGAGCCAGAAGCCGCCGAAGAATCGCGCGTACATCGCCGCGGCGATGGCGACGGGAAGGGCGAGCATGGCGCAGGCCCCGACAGTCCGACGGATGGGTGTCTCGATCACGCGAGCGCGAGTATTGGGGGTGAGGCCCTGCCGGTCAATCGCGGGTCACCGGGGGAAGCGGCGAATCCGCTGGAGTAAAATGCGTCGCCGTCCTGCAACCGTGACCGGCCCGGACGGCCGCGTCGTCACCGGCGCCGATGTCCGCGGACACGCCACTGTCCGACGCCCATGAACCGAGGAAGGAAACCGTGACGATCGAGCGACACTACGCGGCGCGGATTCCGGCATTCGCGGCGCTCCCGGCGCGCGGGCGCGCCCGGTGAATGCTGCCGGGCGCGACGGCGCGATCCTGCGTTTCGACGGGCCGCTTACCGTCCAGATGCAGGACGGCCGGCCGGTCCTGCGCGGCACGCTGAACGTCGCCGCGCCGATCGTGATCCTGCCGTTCCTGCGGTTGCGCATCGAGGCTGCCGGCGGCGCGACGGCCGAGAGCAACACACGGGAGGCCTTTCCCATGGGCTGGCTTCCGCGCGGCTCGTATCGGGTCGACATCGTGCTGCCCCGGCCTTTTCCGGAAGGCGAGGCGCGTTACCTGATCGAATCCGGCCATCGCGTGGCGATGAACGACGACGCGATCGCCGATCGCCTCGAGGGACGATTTGCCGCGCCGCCCGCGCAGGGTGGCGGGACCGTGCCGCTGGCGTGGTCGGTCGAAGGTATCGCGCCCACGCCGCCGCTCGCCGCGCTGAGCTGGCGCAAAGGACATTCGGACTGGTTCTTCCGCCACTTCGACCACGCGGGACCGACCGTCATCAGCTACATGCTGGGCGACTCGCCGCTCCTGCGCGGGCGGATTCTCGATGTCGGTTGCGGCGACGGCATCACCGACCTCAGCGTGGCGCTGCGGACGCGATGCCGCGAGCTGGTGGGGATCGATCCCTTTCGCGGGTACGAGCGGCTGCCGCAGATCCTCGCGGAGAACGGACTTTCCGCCGACGTGATTCCGCCGAATCTGCGCTTCCTGGCGGAGGACGCCAACGGACTGACGTTCCCCGACGACAGCTTCGACGTCGTCATCTCGTGGGGTTCCCTCGAGCACATCGCGGGCGGCTACGACCGGGCGTTGCGCGAGATCCGCCGCGTGCTGCGCCCGCAGGGTCTCTTCTTCGTGCATCCGGGCCTTTACTACTCGAACTTCGGCCACCATCTCGGGGAGTTCTCGAGCGAGCCGCATTTCCACCTCAAGAAGCCGCTCGAGGAGATCCGGCGGATCGTCCTCGAGACTCCGCCGAACTACATCGACCGGTCGGGTGAGTTCGCGCCGCCCGAGCAGTACTGGCAATGGTTTCGCGAGCTCAATCCGATCACGGTGTCGGGCTTCGAGAAGGAGCTGCGCGCACTCGACTTCCAGCCGTGGCGCGTGGCCCTGAGGACGGAAGGCCTGGTCGAATACACGCCCGAGATCGAGCACTACCCGATGCAGGACCTGGCGACCAACGAGCTGTACGTCTCGTGCGTCAGCCGCAAGAAACCCGGCTGAGCGAGCGACGGGAGAATCGCCCCGCGGCGCGGGTTTCCGTTGCCAAGCGTCGCGCCCTTTCGCATAATGCCCGGATTACGCAGGAGGAAGCCGGCAGCCGCAAGCGCCGGCGGCGGCATGGCCGACGACGCAATTCTCGAAACACGGCAACTCACCAAGGAATTCAAGGGCTTCGTCGCGGTCAAGGACGTGAGCCTGCGCGTGCGCCGGGGCACGATCCACGCGCTCATCGGCCCGAACGGCGCCGGCAAGACGACCTGCTTCAACCTGCTCACGCACTTCCTGACGCCCACGCGCGGGCAGATCTACTACCGGGGCCGCGACATCACCGGCTCGCGCCCGGCGGCGATCGCCAGGATGGGTCTCGTGCGCTCGTTCCAGATCTCGGCGGTGTTCCCCAACCTCACCGTGCTGGAAAACGTGCGGATCGCGCTGCAGCGAAAGCACGGCCACTCGTTCGACTTCTGGCGTTCCGCGGGCAAGCTCGCAATCCACCACGAGCGCGCGCTCGAGCTGATCGAAGCGGTGGGCCTCACCGAATTCGCGCACACGCATGCCGTCGAGCTGCCGTACGGCCGCAAGCGCGCGCTCGAGATCGCGACGACGCTCGCGCTCGATCCGGAGATGATGCTGCTCGACGAGCCGACGGCCGGCATGACGCACGAGGACGTCGCGCGCATCACCGCGCTGATCCGCAAGGTCGCGGCGAACCGCACCGTGCTGATGGTCGAGCACAACCTGTCGGTGGTCTCGACGCTCTCCGACCACATCACCGTGCTCGCGCGGGGCGAGGTGCTCGCCGAGGGCGACTACGCCCACGTGTCGAAGCATCCCGACGTGGTGCAGGCCTACATGGGGAACGCGGATGCCTGACGAACGCGCGACGGCCGCGCCGGCGAGCGCTCGCGCTCCCGCCGGCTCGCCGCTGCTCGCCGTGCGGGAGCTGAACGCCTGGTACGGCGAATCGCACGTGCTGCACGGCGTCACGTTCGACGTCACGGCGGGCGAAGTCGTGACGCTCCTCGGCCGCAACGGCGCCGGCAAGACCACGACGCTGAAGTCGATCATGGGCATCGTGCCGCGGCGCGAGGGCGCGATCGCGTTCGAGGGGCGCGAGATCGGCAGGCTGGCATCCAACCGCATCGCACAGCTCGGCATCGCGTACTGCCCCGAGGAGCGCGGGATCTTCGCGAGCCTCGACGTCGAGGAGAACCTGCTGCTGCCGCCGGTGGTTCGCGACGGCGGGCTGTCGGTCGAGCAGATCTTCGAGCTGTTCCCGAACCTGAAGGAGCGCCTGCGGAGCCAGGGGACGAAACTCTCCGGCGGCGAGCAGCAGATGCTGGCGATCGGCCGCATCCTGCGCACCGGCGCGCGGCTGCTCCTGCTCGACGAGCCGACCGAGGGCCTGGCGCCGGTGATCGTGCAGCAGATCGGCCGCACGATCGCCAAGCTCAAGGCGCAGGGCTTCACGATCCTGCTCGTCGAGCAGAATTTCCGGTTCGCGGCGACGGTCGCGGATCGGCACTACGTGATGGATCACGGCCGCGTCGTCGACATGATTCCCAATGCGGAACTCCATGCGAACATGGCGAAACTGCACGATTACCTGGGCGTCTAGAGGAAGGCTCGAACCACGAACCCGCGCGCCGCGTCAGGGCGCGCCCATGCACCACCACGAAGGAGACACCATGAAGGCATTCAAACGCACTCTCGTCGGGCTGGCGGTCGCCGCCGCGCTCGGCTCCGGCATCGCGCAGGCGCAGGTCTCGGACAACGTGATCAAGATCGGCGTGATGAACGACCAGTCCGGCACCTACGCCGACCTCGCCGGCCCCGGCTCGGTGGTCGCGGCGAGGATGGCCGTCGAGGATTTCGGCGCCGCAGCGAAGGGCATGAAGGTGGAGATACTGGTGGGCGACCACCAGAACAAGCCCGACGTCGGCGCGAACATCGCGCGCCAGTGGTACGACGTCGACAAGGTGGACATGATCGTCGACGTGCCGACTTCGTCCGTCGTGCTCGCGGTGAACGAGGTCACCAAGCAGAAGGGCAAGGCGCTGCTCGTTTCGACCGGAGCGACGTCCGACCTCACCGGGAAGGCCTGCAACGCGAACGCCATCCACTGGACCTACGATACCTGGATGCTGGCCAACGGCACCGGCAGCGCGATCGTCAAGACCGGCGGCGACACCTGGTTCTTCCTGACCGCCGACTACGCGTTCGGCCACGCGCTCGAGCGCGACACCGAGGCGGTCGTGCTGAAGAACGGGGGCAAGGTCCTCGGGAAAGTGCGGCACCCCTTCCCGAGCGCGGATTTCTCGAGCTTCCTGCTGCAGGCGCAGACCTCCAAGGCCAAGGTGATCGGGCTCGCCAACGCCGGCGCCGACACGATCAATGCCATCAAGCAGGGCGCCGAGTTCGGCATCACCAAGGGCGGGCAGCAGTTCGCGGGCCTGCTCGTCTTCCTCACCGACGTCCACGCGCTGGGACTCAACACGGCGCAGGGGCTGCTGCTCACCGAGTCGTTCTACTGGGACCTGAACGACCAGACGCGGGCCTTCTCCAAGCGCTTCGGCGCGCTGCACAAGGGCGCCATGCCGACCATGGCGCATGCCGGGGTCTACTCGTCGGTGCTGCATTACCTGAAGGCGGTCGACGCCGCGAAGACCGACGACGGCACCAAGGTGGTCGCCAAGATGAAGGAGATGCCGACCGACGATCCGCTCTTCGGCAAGGGCACGATCCGCGCCGACGGCCGCAAGGTCCACCCCGTCTACCTGTTCGAGGTGAAGAAGCCCGCCGAATCCAAGGGAGCGTGGGACTACTACAAGGTTCGCGCGACGATCCCGGCCGACCAGGCGTTCCGGCCGCTCAAGGACGGCGGCTGCCCGCTCGTGAAATAGCGGTCATCCGCCACGGCGTCGTGCCGAGTCCGAGCGCGGGCTCGGTGCCGCCGTGACGGACGAACTGCGCGAATTCGAGCGTCGCCACGTCGACGCTCGATTCGCGCTCCCTTCGATCCGGGTCTGAACCCGATCCGTCCATGGCGCGCTCATGACCGAATTGTTCGGCGTACCGACGCAGGCCCTGTTCGGGCAGCTGCTGATCGGCCTCATCAACGGCGCGTTCTATGCGTTGCTGTCGCTGGGCCTCGCGGTGATCTTCGGTCTGCTCAACATCATCAACTTCACCCACGGCGCCCAGTACATGATGGGGGCGTTCTGTGCCTACTTCCTGCTGCAGTACGCCGGAGTCGGCTATTGGTGGTCGCTGCTCCTCGCGCCGGTCATCGTGGGTGCGACGGGCATCGTCATCGAGCGGACGATGCTGGCGCGGCTCTACAAGCTCGATCACCTGTACGGGCTGCTGCTGACCTTCGGCCTCGCGTTGATCATCCAGGGCCTGTTCACCAACTTCTACGGCTCGTCGGGCCTGCCGTACCGCATTCCGGACGAGCTTTCCGGCGGCATCAATCTGGGCTTCATGTTCCTGCCGAAATACCGCGCCTGGGTGATCCTCGCCTCGGTCGCGGTCTGCGGGGCAACCTGGTATGTCATCGAGCGGACGAAGCTGGGCTCGTACCTGCGCGCGGCGACCGAGAACCGGACGCTGGTGCAGGCGTTCGGCGTCAACGTGCCGCGGATGATCACGCTGACCTACGGCTTCGGCGTCGGCCTTGCCGCGCTCGCCGGAGTGATGGCGGCGCCGATCTACCAGGTCAATCCGCAGATGGGCGCGAGCATGATCATCGTCGTGTTCGCGGTCGTCGTGATCGGCGGCATGGGCTCGATCCTCGGCGCGATCGTCACCGGCTTCGCGCTCGGCGTCATCGAGGGGCTGACCAAGGTCTTCTACCCCGAGGCGTCGAACACGGTGATCTTCGTGATCATGGTCATCGTGCTGCTGCTCAAGCCCGCCGGGCTGTTCGGGAAGGAGCGTTGACGCGATGGCCCGATCGACGTCCGAGGCAGTGGTCGCGACGGCCGCGACATCCGGCACGGTGACGGACGCGGCTGCCGCGGCGGACACCGGGTTGCGCGAACGGCGGCGCTTCTTCGTCGCGACCGGACTGATGGCGGCGGCGCTGGTCGTCGCGCCGCATGTCGGCATCTACCCGGTATTCCTGATGAAGGCGCTGTGCTTTGCGCTGTTCGCCTGCGCGTTCAATCTGCTGATCGGCTTCGGCGGCCTGCTGTCGTTCGGCCACGCGATGTTCCTCGGCACCGCCGGCTACGTGTCCGCGCACGCGGCCAAAGTCTGGGGCGCGCCGCCCGAGCTCGCCATCCTTGCCGGGACCGCGGCCGCGGCGGTGCTGGGCGTCGTGTCCGGCGCCCTGGCGATCCGGCGCCAGGGCATCTATTTCGCGATGATCACGCTGGCCCTCGCGCAGATGATCTTCTTCTTCTGCGTGCAGGCGCCGTTCACGCACGGCGAGGACGGCATTCAGGCGGTGCCGCGGGGAAGGCTGTTCGGCCTGATCGACCTCGCGAACACCCTGGCGATGTATTACGTCGTGCTGGCGATCTTCCTCGGCGCGTTTCTGCTCATCTACCGCGTGATCAACTCGCCGTTCGGCAACGTGCTGAAGGCGATACGCGAGAACGAGCCGCGGGCGATCTCGCTGGGCTACGATGCCGACCGCTACAAGCTGCTCGCGTTCGTGCTCTCCGCGACGCTGTCGGGGCTTGCCGGCGCGACCAAGGCCATCGTCTTCCAGCTGGCGTCGCTCACCGACGTGCACTGGACGATGTCCGGCGAAGTCGTGCTGATGACGCTGCTGGGCGGCATGGGGACCATCTTCGGGCCGGTCGTCGGCGCGTTCACGATCATCGGTCTCGAGAACTATCTGGCGGGCTTCGGGCAATGGGTGACCGTCATCACCGGCGACGATCTTCGTCGTCTGCGTGCTTGCCTTCCGCCGGGGGATCGTCGGCGAGCTCGGGGCATGGTGGGCGCGCAGAAAGGGCTGACCGACGGCGGCGGGGCCGGGTGGCGGGCGCTGGCGGTGGTGGCCGCGCTCCTGCTGGCTGCCGGCGCCGATGCGTCCGCCCAGCCCTACGTGGTGGCGGGCAGCTGTCGCGACGGCGCGCCGAACGGGGCGTACGAGCTCGCGATGCCGGACGGCCGGCTGCGGATCGCCGGCGCGTTCGCGAAAGGCCGGCGCACCGGCACGTTCCTGTTCTGGTCGGCGAATGGCGCGCGCATCGCCGTGATTCCGTACGAGGACGACGCGAAGGTCGGTACGGTGGCGCTGTGGTATCCGCCGGCGATCCCGCGCGACGCGCCGCGCCGCAAGCTCGAGTCGGCGTACGCGGCCGGCGTTCTGCACGGCTACACCCGCTCGTGGCACGCGAACGGAAAGCGGCGTGCCGAGTATCGCTACGAGCGCGGCGCGCTGGCTGCGGCCCTCGCGTGGAGCGACTCGGGCGAGCCGCTGGCCGAGCCCGACGCCCGCCGTCTGGCCGAGCGCGATCGCGGGACCGATGCGGATTTCTACGCGAGCCTCGAGCGGATGATTGCCGAGAATGCGCCGCACTGCGACTGATTTCGCCGACACCGCGGGACGCGACGCCGGCAACGCGCATCGACGCTCGCCGGCCGCGCTGGTCAAGGTGGGAATTCCGTCGCCCGACGAGCGACTGAAGGCGTACCCGCATCAGTTCTCGGGCGGGATGCGGCAGCGGGTCGCGATCGCGATCGCGCGGCTCGAACAATCCGGATCTCATCATCGCCGACGAGCCCACAACCGCGCTCGACGTCACCATCCAGGGTCAGATCCTGTTCGAGATGCAGAAGCTCACTCAGGAGACCGGCGCGGCGATGATCTGGCGCCGAACCATCCGTACACGCAGGCGCTGCTGGCCGAGGTCGGCAAGGTCGAGCCGGGGAAGCGCCGCTTCGTCCCGATCAAGGGGGAGATCCCGTCGCCGCTCGCGCCGCCGCCGGGCTGCCACTTCCATCCGCGCTGTCCGCGTGCGATGCCGAAGTGCCGCGAGCGCGCCCCCGCATTGCGGGAGATCGCCCCCGCGCGCTGGTCGGCCTGTCATCTGAACGAGGAGCTGACGTAATGCCCATCCGGCCCTTCCTTCGGCACGCGCCAGCGTCGGGCGCATTGCCGCTGGTGCTCGATTCGCCGCATTCGGGCGAGCACTACCCCGACGACTTCGACCACGCGCCGCCCCGCGCGATCGTGCGCCAGGCCGAGGACACGCACGTCGGGCCGGCTCTACCGCGGCGCGCCGCGATTCGGCGCGACGCTGATCGAAGCGATGTTTCCGCGCGCGTACATCGACGCGAATCGCAGCCTCGCCGACATCGATCCGGCGCTGCTCGCCGATGCGTGGCCCGCGCCCCTCACGCCGTCGCGCAAGACCGAGCAGGGAATCGGACTCGTCTGGCGGATCGCACGGGGCGGGGCGCCGATGTACGACCGCAGGCTGACGGCCGACGAGGTGCAGCGGCGGATCGACCGCTGGTACCTTCCCTATCACGAAGCAGTCGCCGCGGAGATCGACGCGCTGCACGGCGCTTTCGGCGCCGTGTGGCACGTCAATTGCCATTCGATGCCGGCGGTCGGCGACGCGAACGCCGACGACCCGGGTCGCGAGCGCGCGGATTTCGTGCTGGGCGACCGTGACGGCACCACCTGCGCCCCGGAATTCACGGCACGGGTCGCCGAGACGATCACCGGCCTCGGATACTCGGTGGCGATCAACGACCCCTACAAGGGCGTCGAGCTGGTCAGGAAGCACGGCCGGCCGGCGGCGCGCCGGCACAGCCTGCAGATCGAGATCAACCGCCGCCTGTACATGGACGAAGCGACGCTCGAGCCCAACGCGCATTACGCCGATCTCGAGGCCGACCTCGAGCGGGTGCTGGCGGCGCTCGCTGCGCATGTCCGGGCGCAGGTCTGACGGCAGGGCGGGCCAACGACTCCCCTTGACCCCTCGAGGGGGCGCTGCCAAACTTCCGCGGCAACGCCGGACGGCCTGCTGCCCGTCGCGGTCGTCCGTAGGTCCGCATGCAGCTTCCAGGAGGAACCATGAAAGCACTCTCGCGCACATTCGCGCGTGTCGTCGCCGTCGGCTTGATGCTGGCGGCCGCAGTCGCCCAGGCCGCCTATCCCGAGCGCCCGATCACGCTGATCGTTCCCTGGGGCGCCGGCGGCGGCACCGACGCCACCGCGCGCATCATCGGCACGCTGCTGGAGAAGGAGCTCGGCCAGCCGGTCAACGTCGTCAATCGCACCGGCGGCAGCGGCGTCGTCGGCCACTCGGCGATCGCCTCGGCGGCGCCCGACGGCTACACGATCGGCATCATCACGGTCGAGATCGGCATGATGCACTGGCAGGGCCTCACCGAGCTGACCGGCGCGTCGTACACGCCGCTCGGCCTCGTGAACGTCGATCCGGCCGGCCTGCAGGTCGCCGCCGATTCGCCGTACAAGACGCGTCAACGAACTCGTCGCCGCGATCAAGGCGAACCCCGGCAAGTTCAAGGCCTCGGGCACCGGTCAGGGCGGCATCTGGCATCTCGCGATCGCCGGCATGCTGCGCGACATGAAGGTCGATCCGGCGACCGTGCCGTGGGTGCCGTCGAACGGCGCCGCGCCGGGCCTGCAGGACCTCGTCGCGGGCGGCGTGCAGATCGTCCCCGTGCTCGCTGCCGGAAGCGCGCTCGCTGATCGACGCCGGCAAGGTCAAGAGCCTCGCGGTGATGGCCGACGCGCCGGCGGCGCTGTACCCGAACGTGCCGACGCTGAAGGCGGCGACGGGCAGCAACTGGACGATGGGCGCCTGGCGCGGCATCGCGGCGCCGAAGAACATCCCGGCGGAGGCGCGCGACAAGCTGGCCGCCGCGATCAGGAAGATCGTCGCGAGCAAGGAATACACCGACTTCATGACGCAGCGCGGCTATCGGCGTGATCTACGCCGGGCCCGAGGATTTCGCCAAGTTCATGGCCAAGTCGGATGCCGACCTCGGCGCCACGATGAAGGCGGTCGGTCTCGCCAAGTAACGCGGACGACGCGCGATCCGCGGGGCGGCGGGTCGCGCGGACGCCGGCGTGCCCTGCGCGCGCCGGCAGAGCCGCGGTCCCGGGCACGCCGCCGTGCATCGCCGTCGACGCGGGGACGAGATGAAACTCAACGACGCCGTCTGGGGCGCGTTGCTGATCTTGCTTCAGCGCCGCCGTCCTGATCGCACGTCCAGGCATTTCCCGACGATCCCCGGCCAGAAGGTCGGCCCGGCGCTGTTTCCCGGGCTGCTGGCCGTCGGCCTCGCGATCTGCGCGCGTGCTGCTGATCGTCAAGGGGCTCGCGGCACGCGCCGCACGGCGGCGACGGCGCGCGCTGGGTGGAGCTGCGCGCCTGGTCGCGCTCGCGCCGGCACGTGGTCGCGTTCGGCGCCGTCATCGGCGTCAACCTCTTCTACATCCTGGTGGTCGACAGGCTCGGCTTCATCCTCACCGGCGTCGTCTACCTGGGCACGCTGTTCGCGGTCTTCGGCGTGCGTCCGAAGTGGATCCTGCCGATCGCGATGGTGGCGACGCTGGTCATCCACTACGCGTTCTACAAGCTGCTGAAGGTGCCGCTGCCGTGGGGTGTGCTGCAGGGGATCGCGTGGTAGGCGTCCGGCCGACGGCGGGAGCGACGCGATGAGCGGCGCGTGGGCCCAGGCGTTCGCGATGGTGTTCGAGCCGTACAACCTCGTCGTGATGCTGGCGGCGTCGCTGTTCGGCCTGTTCGTCGGCGCCGTCCCCGGACTGACGGCGACGATGGCCGTTGCGCTGCTCGTGCCGGTGACGTTCTTCATGGCGCCGATACCGGCGATCGCCGCGATCGTCACCGCGACGGCGATGGCGATCTTCTCCGGCGACATTCCGGGCTGCCTGATGCGCATGCCGGGCACGCCGGCGTCGGCCGCGTACACCGACGAAGCCTATGCGATGACGCGAAAGGGCCAGGCCGAGACTCGCGCTGGGCGCGGGGCTCGTGTTCTCGGCGATCGGCGGCCTGTTCGGCACGGCCGTGCTGATCCTCGCGGCGCCGGCGCTCGCCGAGTTCGCGCTCAAGTTCAGCTCGTTCGAGTACTTCTGGCTGGTGCTGATGGGCCTCACCTGCGCCGTGTTCATGTCGTCCGACCGCCCGCTCAAGGGCTTCGTGTCGCTGCTGCTGGGACTGTTCGTCGCCTGCGTCGGCCTCGGCAACCCGGCCGGCTTTCCGCGCTTCACGTTCGGCAACGTCGAGCTGATGGGCGGCATCGGCATGATCCCGATGATGATCGGCATGTTCGCGATCTCCGAGATCATCCGCTACGCCGTCGACACGAACCCGCCGCTGAAGATCGTCGACAAGCCGATCGGCAACGTCTTCGCGGGCATGTGGGGGCTCGCGAAGAAGTATCCGATGCAGATCCTGCGCGGCAGCACGCTCGGCACGCTGGTCGGCGCGCTGCCCGGCGCCGGCGCCGACATCGCGGCGTGGATGTCCTACGCGGTCAGCAAGAAGATGTCGAAGGAGCCCGAGAAGTTCGGCACCGGACACGTCGAAGGCATCGTCGAGAGCGGTTCCGCCAACAACAGCGCGCTCGCCGGCGCGTGGATCCCCGCGCTCGTGTTCGGCATCCCCGGCGATTCGATCACGGCGATCGTCATCGGCGTGCTGTACATGAAGAACATGAATCCCGGTCCGTCGCTGTTCACGAACAATCCGCAGAACATCTACGCGGTCTACCTGCTCTTCATCATCGCCAACCTGATCATGATTCCGCTCGGGTGGTGGTGCATCAAGCTGTCGAAGCAGATCCTTAGGGTACCGCGCACGGTCCTGATGCCGATCATCATGCTGTTCTGCGTCGTCGGCTCGTTCGCCATCAACAACACGGCATTCGACGTGACCGTGATGCTGATTGCGGGCATCTGCGCCTACGTCCTCGAGGACAACGGATTTCCGGTCGCGCCGGCCATCCTCGGCGTCGTGCTGGGCCGCATGCTCGAGGAGAACTTCATCACGTCGATGATCAAGTCCGACGGCGACCTGCTCGCGTTCGTCGGCCGGCCGGTGGCGGCAGTGCTGGCGGGCCTCACGGCGGCGGTCTGGTTCCTGCCCCTGCTGCTCGCCCGCGTGCGCCGGCTCGTCGGCGGCTGAACCGGTCCGGCGGCGACGGCGGACCCCGGGCGCGCCGACGCGCGCGTTGCCCCCTTTTGCCGCACTGCGGTATAATTTCAAGGATTTGCGGCCGCATCACCGGAAGCGCGATGGCGCAGGCCGGGATTGCGCCCGGCGGGAAGCGGGACGGACATGCGCGGCAGACTCGTCGTCGGCAACTGGAAAATGAACGGCGGGCTCGCCGCGAATGCCGGGCTTCTCTCCGAGCTCGCCATCGGCTGGAACGCCGGCGCCCGGCCGGGAGATCGCGGTGTGCGTGCCGTATCCGTACCTGGCGCAGGTCTCGGCGGCGCTGGCGGGCTCGCCGATCGCGTGGGGCGCGCAGGATGTGAGCGAGCATGCGTCCGGCGCGTACACCGGCGAAGTCTCGGCCGGCATGC
This sequence comes from uncultured beta proteobacterium, assembly GCA_963786625.1. GTDB lineage: Bacteria > Pseudomonadota > Gammaproteobacteria > Burkholderiales > Casimicrobiaceae > CAIWHR01. Next base: position 18,895 of record CAWAZS010000015.1, on the reverse strand, counting down.
TGGCCGAGTTCGGGTGCCGGTACGCGATCGTCGGCCACTCGGAGCGTCGGCAATATTTCGGCGACACCGACGCGGTCGTCGCGGCGAAGGCGGTTGCGGCGCTCGCGGCGGGATTGACGCCGATCGCGTGCGTCGGCGAGACGCTCGCCGAGCGCGACGCCGACGTGACGACGGCCGTGGTGCTGCGGCAGCTGGACGCCGTATTGTCGGCGGTCGGCGCGAAGGCGGGGAAGCTCGTGGTCGCCTACGAGCCGGTCTGGGCGATCGGCACGGGTCGGACAGCCACGCCGGAGCAGGCACAGGCGGTGCACGCGATGCTGCGCGCGCGGCTGCAGAAGGGCGGCGCGGCGGACGTGCCTCTGCTGTACGGCGGAAGCGTCAAGGCCGACAACGCGAAGGCGTTGTTCGCGATGGCGGATATCGATGGCGGTCTGATCGGCGGCGCGTCGCTGAAGGCCGCGGAATTTTTGGCAATCGCAGGGGCCTAACCCGCGAAGCTGGAGTGACGCATGACCATGCTGGAAACCCTGTTGTTGATCCTGCACCTGCTCGTCGCCGTGGCGATCTGCGGCTTCGTGCTGCTGCAGCACGGGAAGGGCGCCGACATGGGCGCAGCGTTCGGCAGCGGCGCGTCGGGCAGCCTCTTCGGCGCGGCCGGTTCCGCCAATTTCCTTTCGCGCACCACGGCTATCCTCGCCGCGGTGTTCTTCGCGTCGAGCCTGGGTCTCACGTGGTTCGCGGCGACCCGCGGCGCGCCGGGGGGCGTGATGCAGCAGGGCATCATGGAAAAGGCGGCGCCGGCGACCTCCGATGTGCCGACGGCGCCGGGAGCGCTTCCCGGCGGGGGGCCCGCCGCGATTCCCGGGACGCCGCCAGCCGTGGATCCGCTGAAGGTCCCGGCCGCGCCCGCACCCGCGGGCTCGAAGTCGGGTGACGTGCCGAAGTAGCGAGCATGATTCTGGTTGCCGGGATGCCGACGTGGTGAAATTGGTAGACACGCTGTCTTGAGGGGGCAGTGGCGTAAGCCGTGGGAGTTCGAGTCTCCCCGTCGGCACCAGATTGAGTGAACCCCGGTCCGTGGGGCCGCGGGCAACGAGGATGGATCCGGGCGCGGGGCGGCCTACGCCTGCACGACGACGACCATGCTGGAACAGTATTTCCCGATCCTGCTCTTCATCCTCGTCGGCCTCGCCGTCGGGGCGCTGCTCCTGACCGTCGGGACGCTCCTCTCGCCGAACCGTCCGGATGCCGAGAAGCTCTCACCCTACGAGTGCGGGTTCGAGGCCTTCGAAGACGCGCGGATGAAGTTCGACGTCCGCTACTACCTCGTCGCGATCCTGTTCATCCTGTTCGACCTCGAGATCGCCTTTCTCTTTCCGTGGGCGGTCGTGCTTCCCGACATCGGGTTCTTCGGTTTCGCGGCGATGATGGTGTTTCTCGCCGTGCTGGTCGTCGGCTTCATCTACGAGTGGAAGAAGGGTGCGCTCGACTGGGAATGATGACGCGGGAAGGCATGCACCATGGCGATTGAAGGCGTACTCGAAAAGGGCTTCGTCACCACGTCGCTCGACAGCGTCATCAACTGGTGCCGCAACGGGTCGATGTGGCCGATGTCCTTTGGCCTCGCCTGCTGCGCCGTCGAGATGATGCACGCGGGCGCGGCGCGCTACGACCTCGACCGCTTCGGCGTGGTCTTCCGGCCGAGCCCGCGCCAATCCGACGTGATGATCGTCGCGGGCACGCTCTGCAACAAGATGGCCCCGGCGCTGCGCAAGGTCTACGACCAGATGGCGGAGCCGCGCTGGGTGATCTCGATGGGCTCCTGCGCCAACGGCGGCGGCTATTACCACTATTCGTACTCGGTCGTCCGCGGCTGCGACCGGATCGTGCCGGTCGACATCTATGTCCCGGGCTGCCCTCCGACCGCGGAGGCGCTGCTCTACGGCATCCTGCAGCTGCAGAACAAGATCTGGCGCACCAACACGATCGCGCGCTGATGGCCACGAAACCCGATGCCCTGGCGTCGGCGCTCGCCGACGCGCTCGGCGATGCGCTGGAAAGTGTCGACATCGCGCGCGGCGAAGTGACGGCGATCGTCCGGCCCGATCGGCTGGCCGACGTGCTGCGGACCGTGCGCGACCGGCCGGAGCTGCGCTTCGAAATGCTCGTCGACCTCTGCGGCGTCGACTATTCGACCTACGGCGATGGCGCGCGCGAGGAACCGCGGTTCGCCGTCGTCTACCATCTGCTCTCGCTCGCGAACAACTGGCGGCTGCGCATCCGCACGTTCGCGCCCGACGACGCGTTTCCCGTCGTGCCCAGCGCAGTCGAGATCTGGCCCTCGGCGAACTGGTACGAGCGCGAGGCGTTCGATCTCTTCGGGATCATGTTTCCCGGCCACCCGGACCTGCGGCGCATCCTCACCGACTACGGTTTCGTCGGGCACCCGTTCCGCAAGGATTTCCCGCTGTCCGGGCACGTCGAGATGCGCTACGACCCCGAGCAGGGCCGCGTCGTCTATCAGCCGGTGACGATCGAGCCGCGCGAAGTGACGCCCCGGATCATCCGCGAGGACAGCTACGCGACCGGCGCGTGACGTGAAATGGCCGAGATCCGCAACTACACGATGAATTTTGGCTCCGGCCGGCCTTCGGCCTTGACTTGCTCGCGCAAGTCAGCCTGCACCGAAATTCATCTGCGCTCCCGATAGATGGCCGAGATCCGCAACTACACGATGAATTTTGGCCCGCAGCATCCGGCCGCGCACGGCGTGCTGCGGCTGGTGCTCGAGCTCGACGGCGAGGTGATCGAGCGCGCTGATCCGCATATCGGCCTCCTGCACCGCGCGACGGAGAAGCTCGCCGAGCACAAGACGTATCTGCAGGCGCTGCCCTACATGGACCGGCTGGACTACGTGTCCATGATGTGCAACGAGCACGCGTACTGTCTCGCCATCGAGCGGCTGCTCGGGATCGAGGTCCCGCTGCGCGCGCAGTACATCCGCGTCATGTTCGACGAGATCACGCGCATCCTGAATCACCTGCTGTGGATCGGCTCGCATTCGCTGGACGTCGGCGGCATGACGACGTTCCTCTACGCGTTCCGCGAGCGCGAGGACCTGTTCGACGTCTACGAGGCCGTGTCCGGCGCGCGCATGCACGCGGCGTACTACCGGCCGGGCGGCGTCTATCGCGACCTTCCCGACCGGATGCCGCAGTACGCGGCGCAGCACACGCGCAGCGCCCGGGCGATGGCCGGGATGAACCTGAACCGGCAGGGCACGCTGCTCGATTTCATCGACGATTTCACGCAACGGTTTCCCGGTTGCGTCGACGATTACGAGACGCTGCTCACCGAGAACCGGATCTGGAAGCAGCGGACGGTGGGCATCGGCGTCGTTGCGCCGGAGCGCGCGCTGGCGCTGGGGTTCACCGGGCCGATGCTGCGCGGTTCCGGCGTGCCCTGGGACCTGCGCCGGAAACAGCCCTACGAGGTCTACGATCGGCTGGAGTTCGCCATTCCCGTCGGCACCCATGGCGACTGCTACGACCGCTACCTCGTCCGCGTCGAGGAGATGCGGCAGTCGAATCGCATCATCCGGCAGTGCGTGGACTGGCTGCGGGCGAACCCGGGACCGGTGATCGTCGACAACCACAAGGTGGCGCCCCCGCCGCGCGAAGGGATGAAGCTCAAGATGGAAGACCTGATCCATCACTTCAAGCTCTTCACCGAGGGCATGCACGTGCCGCCCGGCGAGGCGTACGCCGTCGTCGAGCACCCGAAAGGCGAATTCGGCGTCTACATCGTCTCCGACGGCGCGAACAAGCCGTACCGGGTCAAGCTTCGCGCGCCGGGGTTCGTCCACCTGTCGGCGCTGGACGAGATGTCGCGCGGGCACATGATCGCGGACGCCGTCGCGATCATCGGGACGCTGGACATCGTATTCGGGGAGATCGACCGATGAGCGCGAAGGGCCGCCCCGAGCGCGAATTGCGCCCCCTCGGGGGGTGTGGGGGCACACCATGAGCGCGAAGGGCCGCCCCGAGCGCGAATTGCGCCCCCTCGGGCGGTGTGGGGGCACACCATGAGCGCGAAGGGCCGCCCCGAGCGCGAATTGCGCCCCCTCGGGGGGTGTGGGGGCACACCATGACAGTGATCGATTCCAGGGTCGTCAACATCGACGACCTGAAGCTCGAGCATTTCGCGAAGGGCGACGGGTTCGCGTGCGATTCGGTGCGCATCGGCCCGCTCGCTCGGCGCCAAGGACCTCGGCTATTCGTACGATGTCGTCCCGCCGGGCAAGCGGTCGTGCCCCTTCCACAGCCACCGTGGCGAGGAGGAGATGTTCTTCATCGTCAGGGGCACGGGCACGCTGCGGTACGGCAACGAGACGCGGGCCATCCGCGCGGGCGACGTGATCTGCTGTCCGACGGGCGGACCGGAAACGGCGCACCAGATCGTCAACGACTCGGATGGGGAGCTCGCGTATCTGTCCATCAGCACGATGCAGCCGGCGGAGGTCTGCGAATACCCCGACTCGGGGAAGGTGGGTGCCTTTGGCGGCGGCCTGAGGCACATGACGCGCGTGGGCGACCACCTCGATTACTGGACCGGCGAGACATGAGCGGAGCGATGCAGGACTTTGCCGGGACGGGCGGCGTGCGACGTTCGCCTGCGGGTTCGGCCCCCGAACTTTCATGCTGAGCCCCGGCGCCCTGAAGAAGATCGACCGCGAGGTCGGCAAGTATCCCCCCGATCAGAAGCAGTCGGCGGTGATGTCGGCGCTCGCGATCGCGCAGGACGAGAAGGGCTGGCTCGCGCCCGAGACGATGGATTTCGTCGCGGGCTACCTCGGCATGCCGCCGGTGGCCGTCTACGAGGTCGCGACGTTCTATGCGATGTACAACCGGCAGCCGGTCGGCAGGTACAAGATCACGATCTGCACGAACCTCCCGTGCGCGCTCCGCGACGCGGTGAAGTCCGCCGAGTACCTGAAGGCGAAGCTCGGCATCGGATTCGGCGAGACCACGCCGGACGGCCTCGTCACCCTGCAGGAGGGCGAATGCATGGGCGCCTGCGGCGACGCGCCGGTGCTCATCGTCAACAACAAGCGGATGTGCAGCTGGATGCACCCGGACAAGCTCGACGCCTTGATCGACGAGCTTCGCGCCGCGGGCGCGGGGAGTGGTCGGCCATGAATGGCGCGCCGCGTGTGCTCGATTACGGCCCGGACGCGATCATCATGGCGGGCCTCACCGGCACCAACTGGCGCCTGGCGGACTACGTCGCGCGCGGCGGCTACGAGGCGCTGAAGAAGATCCTCGCGGAGCGGATTCCGCCGGCCTCCGTCATCGCCGAGGTCAAGAAGTCGGCGCTGCGCGGGCGCGGGGGCGCGGGTTTTCCCACAGGCCTCAAGTGGAGCTTCATGCCGCAGCAGTACCAGGGCGAGAAGTACCTGGTATGCAACTCCGACGAAGGCGAGCCCGGCACGTTCAAGGACCGCGACATCCTGCGCTACAACCCGCACGCGCTGATCGAAGGCATGACGATCGCCGCCTACGCGATGGGCTGCTCGCGCGGCTACAACTACGTGCATGGCGAGATCTGGGAGACGTACGAGCGTTGCGAGGAGGCGGTGGCGGAGGCGTTCGAGGCCGGTTTCCTCGGGGACAACGTCCTGGGCTCGGACTTCAGCTTCAGCCTCCGCAACCACCATGGCTATGGCGCCTACATCTGCGGCGAGGAGACGGCGCTGCTCGAGTCGCTCGAGGGCAAGAAGGGCCAGCCCCGGTACAAGCCGCCGTTCCCGGCGAGCTACGGGCTCTACGGACGTCCCACGACGATCAACAACACCGAGACGTTCGCGGCGGTACCCTGGATCATCCGCAACGGCGGCGAGGCGTTCCTGAATCTGGGCCGGCCGAACAACGGCGGCACGAAGATCTTCTCGGTGTCCGGCGATGTCGAGCGCCCGGGCAACTACGAAGTGCGGCTGGGGACGCCGTTCGCGAAGCTGCTCGAGATGGCGGGCGGCGTGCGCGGCGGCCGCCGGCTCAAGGCCTGCATCCCGGGCGGCTCGTCGATGCCGGTGCTTTCCGGCGACGTGATGCTGGCCACCGACATGGACTACGACTCGATCGCCAAGGCGGGCTCGATGCTCGGTTCGGGCGCGGTGATCGTGATGGACGACACGCGATGCATGGTGAAGTCGCTGCTGCGCCTGTCGTACTTCTATTTCGAGGAGTCCTGCGGCCAGTGCACGCCCTGCCGCGAAGGCACGGGCTGGCTCTGGCGCGTCGTCGACCGGATCGAGCACGGTCGGGGCAGGAACGAGGATCTCGACCTGCTGCTGTCGGTTGCCGACAACATCGCCGGACGCACGATCTGCGCGCTGGGCGACGCCGCGGCGCTGCCGGTGAAGAGCTTCGTCACGACCTTCCGCGACGAGTTCCAGCACCACATCGACCACAAGCGGTGCCTCGTGCCGGCCTACGTCTGAAATCCGCGCCATGCTGAACCTCGAAATCGACGGCAGGAAGGTGGAGGTGGCGCCCGGCAGCACGGTGATGGACGCCGCGAACGCGCTCGGCATCTACGTGCCGCACTTCTGCTACCACAAGAAGCTGTCGATCGCCGCCAACTGCCGGATGTGCCTCGTGCAGGTGGAGAAGGCGCCGAAGCCGCTGCCCGCATGCGCGACGCCCGCGGCCGAGGGCATGAAGGTCTGGACGGCCTCCGAGCAGGCGAAGAAGGCGCAAGCGGGCGTGATGGAGTTCCTGCTCATCAACCATCCGCTCGACTGCCCGATCTGCGACCAGGGCGGCGAATGCCAGCTGCAGGATCTCGCCGTCGGCTACGGCGCCTCGGCGTCGCGCTACACCGAGCCGAAGCGCGTCGTCTTCCACAAGAGCCTCGGACCGCTCGTGGCCGCCGAGGAGATGGCGCGCTGCATCCAGTGCACGCGCTGCGTCCGCTTCGGCCAGGAGATCGCCGGCATGATGGAGCTCGGGATGATCGGCCGCGGCGAGCACTCGGAGATCGTGTCGTTCGTCGGCCGCAGCGTGGAATCCGAGCTCTCCGGCAACATGATCGACATCTGCCCGGTCGGTGCGCTCACCTCGAAGCCGTTCCGCTACGCGGCGCGAACCTGGGAGCTCGCGCGTCGCCGGTCGGTGTCGCCGCACGATTCGCTCGGCAGCAATCTGGTCGTGCAGGTCAAGGGCGAGCGCGTGCTGCGCGTCGTGCCCTTCGACAACCCCGAGGTGAACGAGTGCTGGATCTCGGACAAGGACCGGTTCTCGTACGAGGCGCTCGCGAGCGACGAGCGGCTCACCGCGCCGCAGATCAAGGAACGCGGCGAGTGGAAGACCGTCGACTGGAAGACGGCGCTGGAATTCGTCGCGCGGGGCCTCAAGGACGTCACCGACGGGCACGGCGGTGCCGCGCTGGGCACGCTGGTGTCGCCGCACGCCACGCTGGAGGAAATGGCGCTGGCCGCGCGCCTCACGCGCGCGCTGGGCTCCGGCAACGTCGACTTCCGGCTGCGCCAGACGGACTTCCGCGGCGACGGGCACGGCGTCGGGAATCCCGTGGCTCGGGCATGCCGATCGCCGCGCTCGACTCGCTCGGGCGCGTGCTGGTCGTCGGCAGTTTCCTCCGCAAGGACCATCCGCTCGTCGCGCAGCGCCTGCGGCAGGCGGCGAAGAAGGGCGCGCAGGTGTCGGTGCTGCAGTCGGTCGCCGACGACTCGCGCGTTCCGGTCGCGCATTCGTTCGTCGCTGCGCCGTCGCTGCTGCCGCGTGCGCTCGCCGAGATCGTCGTTGCCGCTGCCATCGGCGCCGGCAGGCCGGTGCCGGCGCGCTGCGGGGGATCGAGCCCACGGCCGCGGCGCAGGTGATCGCCGCGAGCCTCGTCGGCGGGGAGCGGAAGGCGGTGCTGCTGGGCAACGGCGCCGAGCAGCACCCCGAAGCCTCGCAGCTCCTCGCGCTCGCGCAGGCGCTCGCCGACATCGTCGGGGCGACGCTGGGCTGCCTCACCGAAGCCGCGAACAGCGTCGGGGGCTACCTCGCCGGCGCGCTGCCGGACGCGGCCGGCGGGGGATTGAATGCGCGGACCATGTTCGCCGACCCGCGGCGGGCCTACGTCGTGCTGGGCGCCGAGCCCGAGTTCGATTGCGCGAACCCGGTTGCCGCCCGCGCTGCGCTCGAGAAGGCCGATTTCGTCGTCGTGATGTCACCGTTCCGTCACGGCGCGCAGTACGCGGATGCGCTGCTGCCGATCAGCCCGTTCACCGAGACCGCCGGCACGTTCGTCAACTGCGAGGGCCGCGCGCAGCGCTTCAATGGCGTCGTGAAGCCGCTGGGCGAGACGCGTCCGGCGTGGAAGGTGCTGCGCGTGCTGGGATCGATGCTGGGCGTGCCGGGCTTCGAGTTCGATTCGATCGAGGACGTGCGCGCATCGCTGCCGTCCGCGACGGAGATTCCGGCGAAGCTCGCCAACGGGACCACGGTCGCCCTGGCGATGCCGGCGAGCGCCCCGGCCGGAACCGAGCGCGTCGCCGACGTGCCGATCCATTTCGCCGATCCGCTGGTGCGGCGGGCGCCGTCGCTGCAGCAGACTGCCGACGCGAAGCCGCCGCGCGCGCGAATGAACGCGCTGATGCTGGCGCAGCTCGGCGTGGCGGAAGGCGCGCAGGTCAAGGTCCGGCAGGGCCGCGGGGAGGCCGTGCTGACGGCCGTCGCCGACCCCGGCGTGCCCGCCGGCGTGGTTCGCATCGCGGCGGCGCACCCGTCGACCTGCGGTCTCGAAGGCCTGTCGGGCCCGATCACGGTGGAGCGCGCCTGAGGATGAAACTGCCCCCGAAGCTCACTGCGTTCGCCTCCCCCCAAGGGGGCGGATCAGTCCCTTGGGGCGGCCCTGCGGGACTGACATGACCGCCATTGGACACGCTGCTCGCCCCTGCGCAGGCGCTCCTCGGCCCCGCGTGGCCGGTCGTCTGGACGCTGGTGAAGATCGTCGCCATCGCCGTGCCGCTGATACTGGGCGTCGCCTACCTCACGCTCGCCGAGCGCAAGGTCATCGGCTGGATGCAGGTGCGCATCGGGCCGAACCGGGTGGGGCCGCTGGGGCTGCTGCAGCCGTTCGCCGACGTCTTCAAGCTGATCTTCAAGGAGATCGTCGTCCCGACCGGGGCCAACCGCTACCTGTTCTTCATCGCGCCGATGCTCGCGCTCGCGCCCGCGCTCGCCGCATGGGCGGTCGTGCCGTTCGCCGAGGGCATCGTGCTCGCCGACGTCAACGCGGGCTCCTCTACCTGCTCGCGATGACGTCGATCGGCGTCTACGGCATCATCCTGGCCGGCTGGGCGTCGAATTCCAAGTACGCGTTTCTCGGCTGCCTGCGCTCCGCGGCGCAGATCGTGTCGTACGAGATCGCGATGGGCTTCGCGCTCGTCGGCGTGCTGATGGCGGCGTCGAGCCTCAACCTCTCGGACATCGTCCGCGGCCAGGAGGGCGGCGCCGCGTACTGGTACGTCTGGCCGCTGCTGCCGCTGTTCGTCGTCTATCTGACGTCCGGCGTCGCCGAGACGAACCGCCACCCGTTCGACGTGGCCGAGGGCGAGTCGGAGATCGTCGCGGGCTTCCACGTCGAGTACTCGGGCGTCACCTTCGCGCTGTTCTTCCTCGCCGAGTACATGAACATGATCCTGATCGCGGCGCTGACGTCGATCATGTTCCTCGGCGGCTGGCTGTCGCCGTGGCCGCTGCTCAACGACGTGGAGCGTCGCGGGATTCCATCCGTTCGGCGACGGATTGCCGTGGCTCCTCGCCAAGATGTGCGCGGTGCTGTTCGTGTTCCTGTGGATCCGGGCAACGTGGCCGCGCTACCGTTACGACCAGATCATGCGGCTCGGCTGGAAGATCTTCATCCCGGTGACGCTCGTCTGGATCGTGTTCCTGGGCGTGATGATGCAGACGCCCTGGGCGGATCTCTTTCACTGATGGAGAACCGGGCGATGCGCTCGCGGGTCACGAGCTTCTTCAACACCTGGCTGCTGCTCGAGCTCGGGCGGGGCCTGCTGCTGACCGGGCGCCACCTGTTCGCGCGGAAGGTCACCGTGCAGTTCCCCGAGGAAAAGACGCCGGCGAGCCCGCGTTTCCGCGGGCTGCATGCGCTGCGCCGCTATCCGAACGGCGAAGAGCGCTGCATCGCGTGCAAGCTGTGCGAGGCCGTCTGCCCGGCGCTCGCGATCACCATCGAGTCCGAGCAGCGCGCGGACGGCACGCGGCGGACGACGCGCTACGACATCGACCTCGCCAAGTGCATCTTCTGCGGATTCTGCGAGGAGAGCTGCCCGGTGGACTCGATCGTCGAGACGCGCGTGCTCGAATACCACGGCGAGAAGCGCGGCGACCTCCTGTACACGAAGGAAATGCTGCTCGCCGTCGGCGACCGCTACGAGGCGCAGATCGCCGCGGACCGCGAAGCCGACGCGAGGTATCGATGATCGCGACGCGACCGCCCGGCGGACGGCGCCGCCGCGCGGGCGCCGAGCCGAATCGACGATGAATTTCCAGACCGTACTCTTCTACGTCTTCGCCGCGATCCTGGTGTTCGCGGCGCTGCGCGTCGTCACGGCGAGGAACCCGGTGCACGCGGCGCTCTGGCTCGTGCTGGCGTTCTTCACGGCGGCCGCGCACTGGCTGATGCTCAAGGCGGAATTCCTGGCGATCGTGCTGGTGCTGGTCTACGTCGGCGCGGTGATGGTGCTGTTCCTGTTCGTCGTGATGATGCTGGACATCAATTTCGACAACCTGCGCAAGCAGTTCCGCAGCTACATCCCCGTCGGCGCGACGGTCGGCGCGCTGGTGCTGATCGAGATGGCGCTCACGCTCGCGGGCAGCCGCCTCGGAACGGGCGCCGGCGGCGGAGCGGGCGCGGGGGCCGGCGGCAGCAACACCCGGGCACTCGGCGCGCTGGTGTACACCGAGTACGTGTATCCGTTCGAGATCGCCGCGGTCATCCTGCTGGTCGCGATCATCGCGGCGATCGCGCTGACGCATCGCCGGCGGCGGGAGACGAAGTACCAGAAGCCGGGCGAGCAGGTGAAGGTGCGGCCGCGGGACCGGCTGCGCGTGCTCAACATCCCGTCCGAGAAGAACGAGTAGACAACCCGATACGGCGTCGGCGCCGCCGGTGCGCAGAGCACCGCGCGGGGGCCGACGACGGGACCCAAAGGAACCTTGCCGGTGGACTTCGTTTCGGCGCCGACGCTGTCGCACTACCTCGTGCTGGGGGCGATCCTGTTCGCGATCAGCATGGCCGGCATCTTCCTCAACCGGAAGAACGTCATCATCCTGCTGATGGCGATCGAACTGATGCTGCTCGCCGTCAACATGAACTTCATCGCGTTCTCGAGCTTCCTGAACGACATGGCCGGGCAGGTGTTCGTCTTCTTCATCCTGACCGTCGCGGCCGCGGAGTCGGCGATCGGGCTCGCCATCCTCGTGCTTCTGTTCCGCAACGTCGGCTCGATCGACGTCGAGGACATGGGCAAGCTCAAGGGCTAGCAGGATGACGATGCAGCAGCTCTATCTGCTCGTGCCGCTGGCGCCGCTCGCCGGCGCGATCGTCGTCGGCCTCTTCGGGGCGCAGCTCGGGCGCGCGCCTGTCGCACTGGCTGTGCATCCTCGGCGTGGCGATCGCCATGGCCGCGTCGCTTGCCGTCTGGCGCGACGTCCTCGCGGGGAACACGTTCAACGGCGACGTCTACACGTGGCTCGCCTCGGGCCCGCTCGAATTCTCGATCGGGTTCCTGATCGATCCGCTGACGGCGACGATGATGCTGGTCGTGACCTTCGTCTCGCTGATGGTCCACGTCTACACGATCGGCTACATGGCCGACGATCCCGGCTACACGCGGTTCTTCAGCTACATCTCGCTGTTCACGTTCTCGATGCTCATGCTGGTGATGAGCAACAATTTCGTCCAGCTCTTCTTCGGCTGGGAGGCCGTCGGGCTGGTGTCGTACCTGCTGATCGGCTTCTGGTACACGCGGCCGACGGCGATCTACGCGAACCTGAAGGCGTTTCTCGCCAACCGCGTCGGCGACTTCGGCTTCGTGCTGGGGATCGGCCTGATTCTCGCGCATTTCGGGACGCTCGACTACGCGCCGGTGTTCGCGAAGGCCGCGACGCTGACCGGCACGACGTTGAACCTCTGGGGCAGCGCCCAGTGGTCGCTGCTCACGGTGATCTGCATCTGCCTGTTCATCGGCGCGATGGGCAAGAGCGCGCAGGTGCCGCTGCACGTCTGGCTGCCGGACTCGATGGAGGGCCCGACGCCGATCTCCGCGCTGATCCACGCGGCGACGATGGTGACCGCCGGCATCTTCATGGTCGCGCGGATGAGCCCGCTGTTCGAGCTCTCGGACACCGCGCTGTCGTTCGTCACGATCGTCGGCGCGACGACGGCGCTGTTCATGGCGTTTCTCGGCATCGTCCAGAACGACATCAAGCGCGTGGTCGCGTACTCGACGCTGTCCCAGCTCGGCTACATGACCGTGGCGCTGGGCGTGTCTGCGTACTCGGCGGCGATCTTCCACCTGATGACGCACGCCTTCTTCAAGGCGCTGCTCTTCCTCGGCGCGGGTTCCGTGATCATCGCGCTCCATCACGAGCAGGACCTGCGCCGGATGGGCGGCCTGCGCAAGTACATGCCGGTGACCTACTGGACGGCGGTGGTCGGCTCGCTGGCGCTGGCCGGCATCCCGCCGTTCGCGGGCTTCTTCTCCAAGGACGCGATCATCGAGGCGGTCCACTTCTCGACGATCCCCGGCCATGGCTACGCGTATTTCGCCGTGATGGCGGGCGTGTTCGTCACGGCGTTCTATTCGTTCCGCATGCTGTTCCTCGCGTTCCACGGCAAGGAGCGCTTCGGCGGCGGCGAGCACGGCCACGACGCGCACGCGGTGGACGCGCACGACGCCGGGCACGAGGCCGGCGGGGACGCAAGCGCGGGGCCCGACGCGCACGGCCACGAGGGCGGGCCCCCGAAGGAGAGCCCGTGGGTCGTGACGGTGCCGCTGGTGCTGCTCGCGATTCCGTCGGTGCTCGCCGGCTGGCTCTTCGTCGAGCCGATGCTGATCGCCGACTACTTCGGCGGCTCGATCGTCGGTGCGCCCGGACCATCCGGCCATCTGGAGCCTCAAGGCGGAATGGCACGGCATCGCCGGCCTTCGTCCGGCACGGCGTGCTGAGTCTGCCGTTCTGGCTCGCGGTCGCCGGCATCGCGTCGGCGTGGTACTGCTACATCGCCAACCCGGCGCTGCCGGAGCGGCTCAAGCGCGCCGCCGGCCCGATCTACACGCTGCTCGACAACAAGTACTACTTCGACCGCTTCAACGACTGGTTCTTCGCCGGCGGCTTCCGCGCGCTCGGCCGGTTCCTGTCGAACGTCGGCGACCGGTCGATCATCGACGGATTCTTCGTCAACGGCGCGGCGCGCGTGGTCGGCTGGACCGCCGCGCTCGTCCGGCACGTGCAGTCCGGGCTATGTCTACCACTATGCCTTCACGATGATCGTCGGCCTCTTCGCGCTGCTGACCTGGTGGACGCGGTGAAGGGACGATGATGCCGTACCTTTCGCTCGCCATCTGGGTTCCCATCGTCGCCGGACTCGCCGTGCTGGCGGTCGGCCGCGACCGCGACGCCGGCGCGGCGCGCTGGATCGCGCTGACCGGCGCGCTCGCGGGCCTCGTCGTGACGCTGCCGCTGTGGCTGCACTTCGACAACGGCACGTCGAACATGCAGTTCGTCGAGCGCGGCGAATGGATCCCGCGCTTCGACATCCACTACTTCCTCGGCGTCGACGGCATCTCGATGCTGTTCGTGCTGCTCAACAGCCTGATGACGCTCTTCGTCGTCTGGTCGGCGTGGGAGGTGATCCAGACGCGGGTCGCGCAGTACATGGCGGCGTTCCTGATCCAGTCGGGGCTCATCAACGGCGCGTTCTGCGGCGCTGGACGGGATCCTGTTCTACATGTTCTTCGAGGCGATGCTGATCCCGATGTACATCATCATCGGCGCCTGGGGCGGGCCCAACCGGGTGTACGCGGCGCTCAAGTTCTTCCTCTACACGCTGCTCGGGTCGCTGCTGATGCTGGTGGCGCTGATCTACCTCTACAACGTGTCGGAGACGTTCTCGATCCTCGAGTGGCACCACGTGCCGCTGTCGATGAAGGTCCAGGTGCTGCTGTTCGTCGCCTTCTTCCTGTCGTTCGCGGTCAAGGTGCCGATGTGGCCGGTGCACACGTGGCTGCCGGATGCCCACGTCGAGGCGCCGACCGGGGGCTCGGTCATCCTGGCCGCGATCACGCTGAAGATCGGCGCCTACGGCTTCCTGCGCTTCATCCTGCCGATCGTGCCGGACGCCTCGCGCTACCTCTCCGGATTCGTGATCACGCTGTCGCTGATCGCGATCGTCTACGTCGGCTTCGTCGCGCTGGTGCAGTCCGACATGAAGAAGCTGATCGCCTATTCGTCGATTTCCCACATGGGATTCGTGACGCTCGGGTTCTTCCTGTTCAGCCAGCTGGGCGTCGAGGGCGGGCTCGTCCAGATGATCTCGCACGGCTTCGTCTCGGCGGCGATGTTCCTCTGCGTGGGCGTGATGTACGACCGCATCCACAGCCGGCAGATCGCCGACTACGGGGGCGTCGTCAACACGATGCCGAGATTCGCCGCGCTGATGATGCTGTTCGCGATGGCCAATTCGGGCCTGCCGGCGACGTCCGGCTTCGTCGGCGAGTTCCTCGTCATCCTCGCCGCCGTCAAGGTGAACTTCTGGCTCGGCGCCGCCGCGGCGACGATCATGATCCTGGGCGCGGCGTACACGCTGTGGATGTACAAGCGGGTGATCTACGGGGCGATCGCCAACGACCGCGTGCGGACGCTGACCGACGTCAATGCCGCGGGAGTTCTGGCTCCTCGTCGCCGTTGCCGCGCTCGTGCTCTGGATGGGCGTGTGGCCGAAGCCGTACATCGACGTGATGCACAACTCGGTCGCCGACCTGCTCGCGCACGTCGCCAGGAGCAAGCTGTGACCGCGCGCCGCCGACCATGCTGACCGCGAATCTCGCGCCCGTCCTGCCGGAGATCGTGCTCCTCTGCGGGGCCTGCGCGATCCTCATCGGCGATCTCTTCCTCGCCGGATGCGCGGCGGCACGTCTCGTTCTGGACGACGCAGGTCGTGCTCGCCGTCGCCGGATGGGGCGCGCTCGCGACGATGCAGGCGCAGCCCTCGACCGTGCTCTCGGGCATGGTCGTCGACGACATGCTCTCCGGCATGCTCAAGTTCATGGCCTGCGTCTCGCTGTCGCTGACGCTGTTCTATTCGCGCGGCTACTGCGCGGTGCGGGGGCTGTTCCGCGGCGAGACCTTCGTGCTGGCGCTGTTCGCGCTGCTCGGGATGATGGTGATGATCGCCGCGGGCAGCTTCGTGACGCTCTACCTCGGCCTCGAGCTCCTCGCGCTGTCGCTGTACGCGATGGTCGCGATGCACCGGACCTCGAATGCGGCCTCCGAGGCGGCGATGAAGTACTTCGTGCTCGGCGCGCTGGCGTCGGGGATGCTGCTCTACGGGATGTCGATGATCTACGGCGCGACGGGCTCGCTCGGCATCGCCGACGTGGCGAAGGCTCTGGCGGCGGGCACCGGCAACAGGACGATCCTGCTCTTCGGGCTGGTCTTCGTGGTCTCGGGCGTCGCGTTCAAGCTGGGCGCGGTTCCGTACCACATGTGGGTTCCCGACGTGTACGACGGCGCGCCGACCGCGGTGACGCTGCTGATCGGCACCGCGCCGAAGCTCGCGGCGTACGCGTTCATGCTGCGGCTCCTCGGCGTCGCTCTCGGCGGCCTCTGGTTCGACTGGCAGGGCATGCTGGTCGTGCTGGCGCTCCTGTCGATGGTGCTGGGCAACGTGGTCGCGATCGCGCAGACCAACATCAAGCGGATGCTGGCGTACTCGTCGATCGCCAACATGGGCTTCATGCTGATGGGCTTCCTCGCGGCGAATCCCGACGGCTACAGCGCCGCGATGTTCTACGCGATCGCCTACGTGCTGACGAGCCTGGCATCGTTCGGCATGATCATGCTGCTGTCGCGCGAGGGCTTCGAGGCGGACCGGCTCGAGGACTTCCGCGGCCTCAACCAGCGCTCGCCGTGGTGGGCGTTCATGATGCTGCTGGTCATGTTCTCGCTGGCGGGAATTCCGCCGACCGTCGGCTTCTACGCCAAGTTCACGGTGATCCAGGCCGCGGTCGAGGCCGGCTTCGTCTGGCTCGCGGTCGTCGCGGTCATGGCGTCGCTGGTCGGCGCGTTCTACTACCTGCGCGTCGTCAAGCTGATGTACTTCGACGACGCGACCGACATGACGCCGATCACCGCGCGCGACGACAATCGCACGCTGCTCTCGGCGAACGGCCTCGCGCTGCTCCTCTTCGGCATCCTGCCGCAGCCGCTGCTGGCGCTGTGCGTCGTCGCGCTCGCGCAGTCGGGCCTGCTCTGACCGCTGGCGCCCTCCGCGGCGCGTCTCGGCGCGGCGTCGCCATGCTAAGATCGCGCGATCCCGGCCTCCTGCACGACTCCCGCCACGATGCGCGTCGGCTTCTTCGTCACCTGCCTTGTCGACCTGATGCGACCGTCGATCGGCTTTGCGGCGATCCGGCTGCTCGAGGCCGGCGGCGCGAAAGTCGTGGTGCCGCCCACGCAGACCTGCTGCGGCCAGCCCGCCTACAATTCCGGGCGATCGCGCCGATGCCAGGGCGCTCGCCGCCAAGGTCGTGGCCGAGTTCGAGGACTGTGACTTCCTGGTCGCGCCGTCCGGCTCCTGCAGCGGGATGATCCGCACGCACTACGCGGACCTCTTCGCGGACGAACCGGCGATGGGCACGCGGGTCGCGGCGCTCGCCGCGAAGACGCGCGAGCTCACCGACTTTCTCGTCAACGAACTGAAGCTGGAACGCGTGCCCGGCCGTTTCGACGGCGCCGCGACGTACCACGACAGCTGCGCCGGGCTGCGCGAAATGGGAGTGAAGGCGCAGCCGCGCGCGCTGCTGGCCATGGTGCCCGGACTCGAGCTCGTCGAGATGGCCGAGTGCGAGACCTGCTGCGGCTTCGGGGGCACGTTCTCGATCAAGTTCGGCGAGATCTCCGCCCGGCTCGCCGACAACAAGTGCGGCCACATCGCCGCGAGCGGCGCCGGACGCGGTGGTGCTCGGCGATCTCGGCTGCATGCTGAACATCGAGGGCCGGCTGCGCCGGCGCGGCGACACGACGACCCGGGTGCTGCACGTCGCCGAGATGCTCGCGGGAGAAGGGCGATGAGCGCGCCGCGCGCCGTGCGGGACCTCCGGCCGGTGCGCTCCCGCCTGCGGACGCCGCGCGTCCCCCGCTGAAGGCTCGGGACCGGACCATGCAAGTCGCGTCGATGCACTTCAAGGAGCGTGCTCACGAGAAGCTGCACGACGAGCGGCTGCAGACCAACCTCAAGAAGATGCAGGGGAAGTTCGTCGCCAAGCGGCGGGCGTCGCTGTCCGAGGTCGGCGACTTCGAGGCGCTGCGCGACGCCGGCAAGGCGATCCGCAATCGCGCGCTGGACAACCTGGACGTCTGGCTCGAAATCTTCGAGCGGAATGCGACGGCGCGCGGCGCGACCGTCCTGTTCGCCGAAACCCCCGCCGACATCAACGCGCTGGTGCTCGAGATCGCGGCGAAGCACGGTGTCGCGAAGATCATCAAGTCGAAGTCGATGGTCTCGGAGGAATCCGCGCTCGATCACGCGATCGAGGCGGCCGGACTCCAGGTGGTCGAGACCGACCTCGGCGAGTACATCCTGCAGATCAACGACTACGAGCCGCCGTCGCACATCATCGGGCCGGCGCTGCACAAGTCGAAGGAGGAGGTCGCCGAGCTCTTCCACAAGGCGCACGGTACGCCGGTGAAGACCGGCATCGAGGAGCTCTGCCTCGAGGCCCGCGGCGTGCTCCGCCAGCACTATCTGACCGCCGGCATGGGGATTTCCGGCGGCAATTTCTTCGTCGCCGAGACCGGCTCCGTCGTGCTGGTCACCAACGAGGGCAATGCGACGCTGACGACCACGCTGCCGAAGGTGCACGTCGCGATTTCGGGCATCGAGAAGATCGTGCCGACGCTCGAGGACGTCGCGACGCTGATGCGCCTGCTGACGCGCTCCGCGACCGGGCAGTCGATTTCGAACTACGTCGACGTGCTCACCGGCCCGAAGGGCGACGGCGAGTTCCACGGCGCGGAGCACATGTATTTCATCGTCGTCGACTGCGGGCGCACCGGCGTGCTCGGGAGCGCAGTGCGCGAAGCGCTGCGCTGCATCCGCTGCGGCGCGTGCATGAATCACTGTCCGGTCTACCAGAACGTGGGCGGACATTCGTACGGATGGGTCTACCCGGGGCCGATCGGATCGATCCTGACGCCGATGTACGTCGGCCTGGACAAGGCGCAGGACCTGCCGGCGGCGTCCACGTTCTGCAACCAGTGCGGCGTCGTCTGTCCGGTCAGGATTCCGCTGCCCGACCTGCAGCGCAAGCTCCGCGAGCGCGCGTTCGCGGAGGGCCTGCGCCCATGGTACGAGCGTGTCGGGCTCAGGACGTGGTCCTGGCTCGCGCAGCGGCCGGCGCTGTATGCGCTGGGCACGCGGATCGCGGTTCGCGTCATGAAGGCGATGGGTGGCCGCGACGGCCTCATCCACCGGCTGCCCGTCGGCAGCGGCTGGACCGAGGGCCGCGACATGCCTGCGCCGCCGGGGCGGACGTTCCGCGAGCTCTATCGTCAACGTATGGGGGGCGGGACATGAGCGCAGT
>CAWAZS010000014.1:0-1424440 GCA_963786625.1 uncultured beta proteobacterium | reverse complement strand
ATGACGTGGCGTCAGGGTTAGATCCCGAATCAAAGCCGACGCGCACGAAAGCTTCCTTATTCGCGCCCGGACGCAATTGCTGGCGAATTGAACGCGCCAAACGAGTCGCCTTCCTGGTCGACGGCGAGGAATACTTTGGAGCCGTGCGCGACGCGCTCGCGACGGCCCGACACTCGTGGCCTGCCCATCCTCGGCTGGGACATCCACAGCCAGATGCGCCTGACTCCCGGGGAGCGGACGGGTTTTCCCGAACCGCTGGCCGATTTTCTGAACGCCATCGTCGGGGCGCGTCGCGGCCTGCGCGGCTACGTGCTTTCCTGGGACTTCGCCATGCTCTACGCGCTGGAGCGGGAGTGGCTGCCGATCTTCAAACTGGATTGGCGCACCCATCGGCGGCTGTCGTTTCGTCTCGACGATCAGCATCCGGTCGGCGCGTCGCATCATCAGAAAATCGTCGTCGTCGACGACGCGGTGGCCTTCGTCAGCGGATACGACCTGACGACGGTACGCTGGGATACGTGCGCTCACGAAAAGGACGACCCACGCCGTATGAATCTGCTGGGTGAACCGTACCCTCCGTTCCACGACATCGGCATCCTCGCCGACGGCGACTGCGCTCGGGCGCTCGGTGCGTTGGCCCGCGAGCGTTGGCGGCGTGCCACAGGCCGCCTGCCGCGCCCCGCGCTCGCCACGCCGGCGTCCGATGGATGGCCAGCGGGCGTCGAACCCGCATTGACCGAAATCGACATCGCGATCGCTCGCACCGCTGGCTTTCAATGGCCATTCCGCTGTCGGCGAAATTCGCCAGCTGCATCTGGATGCGATCGCCGGTGCGCGGCGGCTGATCTTCGCCGAGAACCAGTATTTTACGTCGCGGCTGGTCAGCGACGCCTTCGCGCAGCGTTTGAGCGAGGACGACGCACCGGAGATTGCCGTGATCTCGCCCTACACGCAAAGTGGATGGCTGGAGATTTCGACGATGGGCGTGTTGCGCGGCCGCATCCATCGGCTGTTGCGCGCGGCCGACCGCCACGGCCGCTATCGCCTCTACTACCCGACCCTGCCATGGCTCGACGGCAAGGACGACTGTCTCAACATCCACAGCAAGGTGCTCATCGTCGACGACGACCTGTTGATGATCGGCTCGGCCAATCTGTCGAATCGCTCGATGGGCACCGACACATGACGACCTCGCGCTCGAGGCGCGTGGCGATCCGCACGTGGAACGCACGATTGCCGGCTTTCGCCATCGGTTGCTCGCCGAGCATCTCGACTGCTCGCCATCGGACGTCGCCGGGGCCACTCGCGCTGCACACAGCCTCCACCATGGCATCGAGGCGCTGAGACGCGAGGGCAGGCGTTGCCTGGAGGTGATCGAGCCGGGCTCGATCCGAACCTCGACGCGCTGGTGCCGGACCAACAGTTGCTCGATCCCGAACGGCCCATCGACCCCGATACCATCGTCGCCGATCTCGTGCCGCGCGAGGAAGCGCGCGGCGGTGCCCGCGGTCGGCTGATCGGAGTCACGCTGCCGCAGTCGTCGCGCTGACGGCGGCGGCTCTCGCGTGGCACTACACGCCGCTGCAGGCGTGGCTCGATCCGGCCCGACTGATCGAGCTGGGAACGGCGCTGCGCGAGGATCCGCTGGCGCCGCTGTACACCGTCCTGGCCTTCGTCGGCGGGCGGGGGATTGGGTGCTTTTTCCGGTGACGGTGCTGGTGGGCGTCACCGCCATCCTCTTTGGGCCGGTTCTCGGCTCGCTTTACGCGCTGATCGGCGCCACGATGAGCGGCGCGGTGACGTTCGCGATCGGCCGTCAGCTCAGCAGGGAGACAGTGCGCGGCCTCGCCGGACGACGGCTGAACGACCTGTCGCGACGGCTCGGCGAGCGCGGGCTTCTCGCAATCGTATTCGTGCGTAGACCGTGCCGGTCGGGCCGTTCTCGATCGTCAATATCGTCGCTGGCGCATCGCACATCCGGTGGCGTGACTTTCTCCTCGGAACGCTCATCGGTCTCGTGCCCGGTGTCACGGCGGCATCGATCTTCGTCGATCGCGTTGCCGCAGCGATTAGAGAACCCGGTACCGACACGTTCGTGCTGGTCGTCGCCGCTGGCGCAGCGCTCATGGCTCTCGTCTGGATAATCGGGCGCAAATTGCACGCTCGCGCTGAAGCGAGACGCGAACCGGTGCCACAAGCGCATGGGCGCTGAACCGGCCGCGCCCCGGATGGCAGGATCGCCCGCGGCAACCGGGACGGCGCTGCGCGTCGGCACGTGGAACATCCATGGCGCGGTGGGTAACCGACGGCCGCTACGCGCCGACGCGGATCATCGATGTGTTGTCGGCTTCCGAGCGGACTTGGTGGCATTGCAAGAAGTGCCATTGCAGGGCGCGCACGACAACTTCCTCGCCAATCTGGAGCACGCGACCGGCTACCACGTCGCGGCGGGGCCGTTGTTCCAGCGACGCGGGACGGAATTCGGCAATGCCGTGCTCTCGCGTCATGCTTTCGACCGCGTGGCGCACGTCGATCTGACCGTCCGAACCTATCAGCCGCGCGGCGCTCTCGATGTCCGGATGGACGTCGGCGCGCGCGATCCGTTGCGCGTCCTGGCGACGACACCTCGGTTTGCGTCCGGGAGAACGGCGGAGCAGGTAAAGCGGCTGATCGCCGCGGTCGAGGTCGAGGGCCCGCAACCGACCATGCTCATGGGCGACCTGAACGAATGGTATTTGTGGGGCCGTCCGTTGCGCTGGCTGCATGCGCATTTTCGCGAAAGGCCGAGGGCGCCGCCAACGTTTCCGGCGCAGCGTCCGGTTTTCGCGCTCGACCGGATCTGGATCTCACCGGCAGGCTGCCTGCGACGGTTGCATTGCCATGCGAGTCCGACGGCGCGGGTCGCTTCCGATCATCTCCCGCTCGTCGCCGAGGTTGTCGTTTGACACGCGCGACCGCGATGACCGCGTGCGGGTCTCGCGGCGCACGCGGTCGAACTCACGTAATCGAAGACGCATCGCCAATGAACTCCTGCTCAAGCTCGGTATCAGGGTTCCGCCTCGCGCGGTGCGGAAATACATGCCCAAGCGCCAGCCGGGTCGCCCACGCGGCGATCAGCGCTGGTCGACCTTTCTGCGCAACCGCGCGCAGGGGATTGTGGCCTGCGACTTCTTCGCTTCGGTCACGGCGACGTTCCGATTGATTTATGTCTTGGTGCCATCGAGCACGGCTCACGCCGGCTGCCGCCCCGGACGTCCAACACGACACAACACCCCACCGCAGCCTGGACGCTCCAACAGCTGCGAGAATCGCCGTGTAGTCCATTGCTGATTCTTTCGTAGCATTGCCGTGGCTATCTGCCGTCCACACGGCTACAGCTTCGGTATTCGCAGCGTCTTGCTGATCATCAGCGTTCCGGAAAGGACGAAGAGCAGCACGAGCGGGTGCAATTCCCACGGTCCGATCTGCCATGCGCCCCAGTACACGTAGTCGCCGAGCCGGCCTTGCCACGCTGCGAAAGCAAGCACGCCTGTAAGGACGACACTCGTGGGGATCGGCGTGCCTTCGAAATATTTGACCTTGCCGGTGCCACTGCCCTCGGACAGCTTTTCGGCGGTAACGTTGAAGCGCGCAAGACGGCCGACGCCGCAACAGACGGAATAGGTGAGCGCAACCCAGTCCCAACCGCCGCGCAGCCCCGCCGCAAAGCCGAGCGCCGCGGGTGCGACGCCGAACGAAATGATGTCGGCAAGCGAATCGACTCGCGGCCGAGCGCGGAATGCGTTTGCCGCCAGCGCGCGATCCGGCCGTCGATGACGTCGAAAACGAAGGCCGCGGGGGCGAGCGCCGCGGCGATGAGAAAATAGCGTACCGTCTGGGTCTCGAGGTACTTCATCGCGCAGAAGACGCCGGCGGTACCCGCAGGCGCCGTTGGCCAGGGTGAAAAAGTCCGCGAGATGAAACTCGCGGATCATCGAGAAGTGTTTTTGTGCAGTCATTCGCGCACCTCGAAGTCGCCTGGGCCCAACGCACTGTGGGGACGCCCATGGTTGTAATGAATCGTCCATTCTCGAACAATCGAGCGGAGATGTACCTCAGACACCGGGATCATCCAATCGAGACACTCTCGTCGTATTGTTCCGGTTACGCGTTCGCAGATCGAGTTCGCTCTGGGACTCGCAATCGGTGATCGCAATACGACGACTGATCGCGCCACCTGCAGCATGCGTTCATCATGCCAGAGTCGACCCGTGTTTGCAGGCGTCAGGCACCAACGTGCCCGCGGCGCGAATTATTGCGGATTACAGGGTGGCGGCGCAGCTCCGCTCGCATTCACGCCAGTAACCGGAATGTGGTGGAACCCGAATGAATCAGGTTCGGGTTACAACATTCAAGTGCAACACGGGGTAATGGTTGTCAGCATGTTCGGCTGCGCTGCTGGCGGCGACCCGCTTTGGTACCTGGTCGTCGCGACTCTTGCCAACGCCGGCGGCGGTGTAGCGGCCACCAGAACGCTAGACAAATACCGTGGCGGGCAATGTGCTTCGTGCATGTACAAGATGCCCGCGATAATGGGCAACGATGGCGGTGCTGACCATCACCTTTACATCCCCCACCACCGCGACCGTACAACTTCCCGGCGGCCGCGTTACGCAGATTCAGCCGTTCGCGTGGTAACCGGGATTCTAGACGCTCGATGTAGGTGATGAAGCGCCGACAATTGTGACAGGGGGGCCGAACGTGAGCCGACAGGCGGCGCGCACTTAACCAATGTCTTGGCCGCCGGACCCGCAGAACGCCTACGCGCTCTGGTTGGAGCCGTCGGGGTCATCCGAAGCCACGTCGAGCGCGTACGTCACGGCCCATTTCGTCCATCGTGATATCGGGGTTCACTCGCGCTTCGCTGTCCGACTCGGTCTGCCCGGTGTGTATCTCAACAGATCGGCGGCCGCGACCGATGCATTCGCCATCGCCCGACGATTCTTCCACGGCAGGTCCTCGTCGCTCCCGCTTGAAACCCAAGCGCTAAACCGTCCACCGAACCGGGGCAACTCCACATGCTGCCTGGCACTGGTGGTGACCCACCTTCGTACAGTCAGCCTGATTGATGTGGGGTCATCGCTCGGAATTTGATCTTTGGAACGCCAGCATTGACGAGCACGGCGGGCGGCAGGATACTTGCCTCGCGATCGCGTAGACGTGCAGTTGGGGGATGCGATGTGCGTTCCGATCCTGCGCTGGCGATGCAAGGGCGGGGCGAACAGACAAGCACCCCCGGCATTTCGAAGGTTGTCTAAGTGATTCCAGGGAAATCATCATGCGGAGACTAGTGGCGGCGATGGCGCTTGCCTCGGTGTTCGTTGCGGGCGCTGCGTCGGCCGGCCAAGGCCATATCAAGAATGGAACCGATCTGACGGGAAGCTGGCAAATCGTCGCGACGATACCGGGAGGGGTCCCTGTCTGCCCCGGGACAAGTGATTGCGTATACCCAGCGTTGGCGACGGCCACCAGCGACGGAACCGTGCTGCAGACGGCACCGATCTCGGGAACATTGACAGGGCACGGTGCGTGGAAGCGCGTCGGCCCGCGCCAGTTCAGTCTGAACGCAATCTACTTTCGGGTAAGTTCGTCCGGCATCTACGAGGGGACCTCGGAAACGACGATCGAAGTGACGTTGGATCGGGGCGGTCGGACCGGCGAAGGAGCGTTCGATGCGGTCGTGTATGACCTGAACAAGGTACCAATCACCAGCTATTCTGGGACGGTGACGGCGCAGCGTATCGAGGTCGAGTAAGCCTCGACGACACGAGCGTGAACAGGGCACCGATCCACGCGCTGGTGGGCTTCTATCCCCGATAGGCCGCCGGACCGGGCGTCGCTTGGACCCCCGTTTCGACGGGGCTTCGTTTCTTCTGGATCGTACCCGCGCATCCGGCACCGGCGTCCCCGCCGCCGCGCACCGTCCACGACGGCGTCGCGTTCCTGGCGGCGGCCCAGGGTTCGGGGCTGACAGATTGCGCGCTACTTATGTGATGGCGAAAGTCTTGTCTCGCTGGAGTCAATCGGTTGCTTTGGGTCGAGGCCGTCTGGTGTCAGCCGTGCCCGGTCGGTAGTCGCGAGCGTAACTCGCACCTAACTGGCACCAGACCCTCGCAAAAAGAAAAAGGTTAGCAGGCGCGAACCGGCTAACCCGTGTGTTTGTGGCTCCCCGACCTGGGCTCGAACCAGGGACCTGCGGATTAACAGGCCGGCGCTCGGTTGGGAAACATTTTCTAATCAGGCTCTTGCAACACACGCCAAGTTTCAAGAGCAGCGGCACACAGCCTTGAAGTAGCGACACGAAGGCAAAACAAGTTACGAAATCGCTACGCTGCTGAATGTGGAGGATGTTGGGCTTCTCGGTCGGCGTCTGTGGCCATCATCGTTGACGCTGCGCCGAACGCGACACCGAATGCGGCGGTGATCCGCAGCATCCATCGCTGCAGCTTCATTTCACCTCTCCCTTTGAGAACGCCGGCCCGATCGGGGCGGTCATGTACACGTCCCTCGAACGCGAAGATCTTCTTCCAGTCGCGAGCTCGGGTTTGGCCTTAACCACCGCGGGTACGCGCTCGAGGCAATACAGCACTTGCGAGTACATAGGATGCTCGACCCACAGCGTGCCGTCCTGGTCGAAGGTCGCGACGCGCTCGGCGGGCGGGACGAATTGCGGACTTCCGGGCGTCGTCGTGACTTGCACGAACTCGACAATCGCTTTCTTGGCTCCGCCGGCGTTCCAGGAGGGAAGCGGATCGGGCTGCGCCGATGCCTGCGCGACCAGTAGCAGAGAGGCAACGAAAACGAAAACCCGCACACGCGCGACGACCGCGAATCCAAAGCTTTTCATCACAATCTCTCCGAGGAAAACGGGCGACCCTTCGGGCCGCCCGCATGTTGCTTACTTAGCGGTTGTCCGCCCCGTCATCGGCTCGGATGCTTGTTCGCCAGCTGCTTGACCTGTTGCAGCACTTGAGAAAGGTTGTAGCTCGCCGGATCTTGGAGCGGCGGGAACTCCACGAAGGACTCAAGCTCCTGCAGCCAAAGCTGCTGGCCAAGCGGTAGCATGTTCCAGTTGTAGAGGTACGCGGTACTCGGGGAGGCAATTGCACCGCCGATTGACAACACGGACTTCTGATCGTCGCCCACGGCTTGCTCGAAGGGATCGCGCCGGATGTTCTGGATCTGGGCCCAACCATAGGTCTGGGGACCCAAGAGCGCGGAGGCACCGCCGGAGCCTTCCATCGTGAAGTAGATCTTCCAGTTCTTGTAACGTACTGCGGAGGGTGTCGCGCCGGTGTAATACAGGAAATGGTCCCGGGCGGACTTCGCCGACTTGCCCGTGAGGTAGTCGAGCTGGTTAACCCCTTGGAGCTTGGTCTTGACGATGCCGGGATAGGTGCCCGCCATGATTTGCCTGTTGAGGTCGTTGCCCTTTGGCCCCCCGGCGATCTCGACGAGGGTCGGCAGCCAGTCGTATGACGCGAATATTTCGTTCAGCACTGTGCCTGGCTTGATGACGCCTGGCCACCGGATGACCAGCGGCACGCGCATTCCGCCTTCCCAGGTGGTGAGCTTATTGGCCTTGAAGGGCGTCATGCCGCCGTCTGGGAAGGTCTGGCTCTCGGCGCCGTTGTCAGTGGTGAAGACGACGATGGTGTTGTTGAGCTGGCCCATGTCTTCGAGCTTCTTAAGCACGTAGCCGATGTTGTCGTCCATCTGCTTCATGCCGGCTTCGTTGATGCCCCAGTCCTTGCCGCCGGGCTCACCCACCATGCCCAGGTACTTGTCAGACAACACGGTGGTGATGTGCATGCGTGCCGGGTTGTACCAGACGAAGAACGGCTTGTTGGTCTTCTTCGGATCGTTGCGTTCGAGGAAGTCGATGACCTTGGACGAGATTTCTTCGTCCACGGTCTTCGAGCGTTCCAGCGTGAGCGGGCCCTCGTCCTTGCAGGTCTGGTTCTTCCCACTGCCATCGGACGATTTGCACGAGAGCACGGGGCGCGGTGGCGTCAGACAGATCGTAGTCTTCGGGTCCACGGCGCCAGGAACCTCGGGCACGCCAGGGATTGGCGTGTTCCTGCAAGGCGGGGCGACACCTTGCACCAGCGGAGACTTGTTGATGTCGGGGAAGCTCACTCCCTGCATCGCATCGAGATGGTAGAGGTAGCCCCAGAACTCTTGGAAGCCGTGCGCCGTCGGCAACGCGTCGGTGTGGTCACCGAGATGGTTCTTGCCAAACTCACCGGTGGTATAGCCGAGGTCGTACAGGAACTTGGCCAGCGCCGGTGTCCCCGGCCGCAGGTACGACGGGCTGCCGGGCAACTGCGGAGGGATCATTCCAGTGCGCAGCGGCGTCATGCCGGTGAAGAAGGCGTTGCGCCCCGCCGTGCAGCTTTGCTCGGCGTAGTAAGTCATGAACTTGGCGCCTTCATTGGCAATGCGGTCGAGATTCGGCGTTTCGCCGACTCCCAGACCTTGCTGGTAGCTGACTAATTGCATCCAGCCGATGTCGTCACCCATGATGAAGAGAATGTTGGGCTTGGCCTGGGCCATGGCCGAGGCGGACCCAAGGAGAAATATCGCCCAAGTGGACAACCATACGCACAGCAAACGTTCGATGGGACTCATGACGCGCTCCTTCCAGAAATGCTGGGGCTATTGGACATCTGTTCGAGCCGCTCGCCGTATCAGGTGAACTCGCCTCATGCCGAGCGAATTGATAGCAAGGAACTCATCTATTCGTCGCGCTGCTTACTGGCGCGTTCCAAAGCCTGAGCGAGTCGACTCGCCTCGAAGGGTTTCTGCAGGTAATCGACGCAACCCGTCGCAATCGCCTCGGCACGTGTCGCGTAATCGTCGAAGGCGGTGATGAACACGACTGGAACCGTCGACCCCGCGGCCGACAGGTGCCGGCGGAGCCCGATTCCCGACATGCCCCCGAGGTGAATGTCGAGAACGACGGCGATGGCGTTATCGAGCGAGGCGCTCGCAAGGAAATCTTCCGCCGATGTGAAGGCAACCGTGGCGTAGCCGCTCGCGCGCAACAGCCGCTCAATGGACCTGCGCATGGCACCATCGTCCTCGACGATGGCAACCACACCGGAGGTTGTTGGCATGAGTATTCGTCACCCGACATTTGCATCGAAGCATCAAGGCAGGTCTTCGGACGGAACGCTACGCCGCGCGTGAGCAGGCGATAACTGTCCTTTGGTGCGGGGCCGCACCAAAGGACAGGGGCTGGCCTGCAGGCGACTTACTGGGATCCGGGCAGCGGCGGATCTTGATCGGCGACCAGGTTCAGCTTCTCGGCTAGCGAAACCAGCTCCGCGAGGGAGTCGACCTTGAGTTTCTGCATGATGTGCTGGCGATGCCACTTGATCGTGCGCTCGGCGGTGCCAAGTTCGACGGCGATGCGCTTGTTGAGGTGGCCGCGCACCACCATGGCGAACACTTTGCGCTCGGTCGGCGTCAGCGAAGCGACGCGCAAACGCAACGTATCGAGTTGCTCGCGCCGGTCACGATCCTCGCAACCGCGCAAGACGGCCTCCTCAATTGCTTTGAGCAGGACTTCAGTGTCGACCGGCTTTATCAGGAAATTCTCGGCGCCCGACTTCATGGCCAGTACACTGGTCGGAATGTCACCATGTCCCGAAATGAAGACGATTGGCAGCGTGTATCGCATTCCGACCATGCGCTGCTGAAGCTGCAGCCCCGTTAATCCAGGCATGCGCATGTCGAGCAGGACGCACCCAGGAGCAGCGAGATCGGCCGTTGCAAGGAACTTCTCTGCCGATTCATATAGCGCGACGCGATATCCCACGGCCGACAGCAATCGCTGCACCGACGTACGCCAGGACGCGTCGTCGTCGATGACATGAACGCAACAATTGCTAGGTGTCACGCGTGCCCCGTTCCGACTCGAGTGGCAGCGTGAAATGGAAGGCCGCGCCGCCCGATGGCAGGTTTTCGGCGGTCATGCGCCCGCCGTACGCCTCGACAATCGTGCGCGAGATCGAAAGCCCAAGGCCCATGCCTCCTGACTTCGAGGTGACGAAGGCGTCGAAGATTCGAGGCAGCATGTCTGCAGGGATTCCGGCGCCCGAATCGACCACCGATATCTCAGCCTCCTTGGCATTGGCTGACTTGCTACGGATCGTCAACTGCCTCCTCTCTTCCGGCTGATCGTGCATGGCCTCCATGGCATTTAGCGCGAGATTCAGGAGGACCTGCTGTATCTGGATGCGGTCGGCCCGGACCTTGGCAAGACCAGGCTCAAGCTCGGCCTTGACGGATACGCCATGGGCCGAGGCATCGAAGGTCAATAGCTTGAGCGTCTCGTCGATGGCCTCGTTCAAATCCAACGCGGTCACCTCAATGGCGCTCTTGCGCAACATATTGCGAATTCTGGAAATGACTTCGCTTGCGCGCCTGTCGTCGTGCTTGATGTCCTCCAGGACCTCCGCCACTTCACCGAGCTTGGGTGGATCGGCTTTGAGCAGGATCTGCGCCGCGCTGGCGTTGTTGTGGATAGCGCCGAGCGGCTGATTGAGCTCGTGGGCAATCGATGCCGCAAGACCTCCCATGGCGACGCGACGGTTCATGTGCGTCATCTCCGCAAAACGCCTCTGCGAATCGGCTTCGGCCGAGCGGCGGCGCCGCCGCTGGTTAAGCAGCGCCACAATCAACACTGCCTGGCCGGCAATGACCGCCAAGGCAGCAGCAATTTGCCACGCGTATTCCCGCCAGACCGGCCGATCTGCGAAGCGAATGTCACATCCGGGCGGCAGAAGTCGCTCGTCCAGTGACCATCGATTGAGCGCACGTGCGTCCGCGACACATCGGCTGGGAACACTAAACACAGCGCGCCCGGCCGCAGCGGGCCGTCCAGCGACCACGTCGGCAACCAGCTGTCCAACCAGTCGGCCCCGATCCTCATAGAACTCCATGCTGCCGGCCGCCACGCCGAAACCGACGTAGGTCTCGAACAGGCCATACACCGGTGCCACCGAAACGCTGCTGATTGCGTACAGTACCTCGCGCGGCAAATAGGGACGACCGTCACGGTCACGAAACTGAGTGAGATAGAAAATAATGCTATCCGCCGGCTCCGCGGCGGCCCGGGCCTCCAATTCCGGCAGCGACCAGCCGGAAAGGAATTCTATGGCTGCCCCGCCCGCCACAGTGGGTAGCACCTGCCTTGCCCGACCTTCCAACTCCAGGTCCAGAGGCGACACGCCCGACACGACAACGATGTGGCGGAGGTTGGGTTGCAAGCGCCGAGCAAGTTCGATGGTGCCGCCAAAGTCGTCTCGATTGACGAGTCCGATGACGTCCGGCGGAAAGGTCGGAAGGGGACCGCCGGGATCCGGATAGCCGTGGAATACCAGCCGCGCACCCGGCCAGAGCGCATCGCCGTGCCGCATGAAGAAGTCGATGGCTGGCTTGGTGACCGCCACGACGACGTCGATATGCAACGCGCGGTATTTCTTCGCGAGCAAGGCCAGAAACTCTGGCTCAAGCTGCTCAATCGCGAATCGCTGTGCGTCAAGCGGTTCGGAGTACAAGACGATGGGCCGCCCGGGTATCTTGGCGAGGCTCGCTCGCATAGCGCTATCGATCGCCAGATAGGCTGGCAGATAGGGGTCGAGGCCATTGAGAATCAATACGCGCGCCTCGTCGGCGCCCCGCGCCGGCAGCGGGAGCCCCGATAGAGTGATCACGCCGAGCAGCGCCCACCCGATCGACGCAAACTTCACAGGATAGTGGCGGCAAACCGCCTGTTAGACGGCGGTCGGGATGCGCTGTTGGAGATTTCTCGCCGCCCGGGTTTGCGACGAGCCGATAACCAAGCGTTCGGATTCACAGTGAAGTCAGGATCGGAGTCGTGGAGGCGCCAAGGGAACCCTTGGAGCCGCAGCGCGCGGTATCGTGGCCGACTGCCTCACCGAAGAGCCACGACCCCTGAGACACGCCGCGCGCGCCTTCTGATCGCGGCCATTGGTCGATGGCTGCTGCAATCCGGGACCGTGTCGAAAGCCTATCACGCCCCCGGGTTTGATGGGAGCGATCATCCCGAGCCAAGGGAAAATATCGCCTTTTGGCTAGCACCAGTAGACACGCCGCAGGAGTCAAATCATTCTGAAGTGCGATGGGATCGGCTCGATTCGGAATGACCGCTTACTGGCGAACTCGGTGGTAACTCCTACTGGCTGCTCCTGGCCTGCGACTTTCAACAGGGGCGCAGGCACCGCCAGTGGCCGAGCATTCGAAAACCCGCAGGTGCAAGTGTTGGTTTTCCGCTATACAGCGACGGTCGCCCTGGGCGACAGTGCGCCCCATGCCGTCCATGATGGGCGGCGCCCGTTTTGGTTTGTCGCAGTACGTTGGCCCCGTTCGGCCGGAATGACGCCCCTCACGCGTCGCCCTTTGCCGAGCAATCGGCGCCCAATGCCGTCCTGCCTTTGAAAGACGGCGGGCCCTTGCGGGTCTGAGGCTCAGTCGATAGACCCGCTGCGGGCAGTTTGCAGCACCGCAGCATCGTTACCTCCTGGCGCAATGGCAACAACGATTGCGCCGAACGGCATCGAGTCCCGATGTCGAGGACTCCTGCACGCTTTCGCCCTACGAAAGCGCTTCGTCTTCATCGTGCGGAGCACGGCCTGGCGGCGATCGCGTGTCGGAGGCTCCTGCCACCGACGCCCTTTCGCCGGCTTTCTGCGCCAACACACCTGGCACAGCGCGTGTCGTTACTAGCGGGCCACCGCTAGTGACGTACGCGCATATCCACGCCGGCGCGGCATGTTAGCGCCGCTTCGTGGAGTGACGCTGTGCCTCAACCCACGTGACGACCTCTGTGCCAGACGTCACGCCTCTGTCCGATCGGTGCAATGCCGGTCGCCATCGGATCCGCCCAACGGATCGTCCAACGCACCTACTTCGGTGCCCCGTGAGTCTTGGGATAGCGACTCTCGCGATTGGCGGTTCCCACCGGAACGCATCGCGACGCCAAGGAAGCGCCGTGCGGCGCTGGCGGGCAGCAAAGCAACCGCACGAAACGGGATGTGGTGTCCCGTGCTCGCGTCTACCACTGGGGCCGCTACGGCGCTCCAGGCGAGCAGTAACACTTACCTGACCGGATTCACCACGGCAATAAGGAATGGCACTTGGCAAAAGAACGCTGTGACGGAAGGAAACGACGCATGCGCGGGAAACGATTCAGCTGCTCGAAACGAAAGACGCTCTGCCCGCCAGCGTTCGCGAGGCGGGCGGCCGTCCGGCAACCCCTCGCGGGCATGGCTTCGCCCGCGCCCTGGTCCCGGCTTCTGAGGAGGAACGGGTGCGCGACTTGAACCACGACTTCAAGGAGCTCTGCCGCCATAACCGCGACGGCAGCTATGCGACCCAGGCCGACCGCGAACACATCCTGGATGTGGTCGCCAATCAGCTGCACGAGATGGGCCATCGCGGTCTGCGCGCGCAAGGACTCAAGCCCAAGCACGTCGAGAAGCTGGCCGCCTGCTGGCTCGCCGAAGAACTGTCCCCGGGAACCATCAAGAATCGGATGTCGGCCCTGCGCTGGGTCGCGCAGAAGCTCGGCAAGGAAAACATCGTCGCCCGCAGCAACGCCGCCTACGGCATCCCTGATCGGGTGTATGTCTCCAACATTTCCAAAGCAAAGCAGTTTGGCATGGAACAACTCGCGGCCATCGGCACCCCCTGTGCCCAGATGTCGCTGCGCTTGCAGGCTGCCTTCGGCCTGCGCCGAGAAGCGTCGATCAAGATCGTCCCGGCCTGGGCGGATCGGGGCGATACCCTGGTGCTCAAGGATTCCTGGAACAAGGGCGGGCGAGAAATAAGGATTCCCATCGCTACCCCAGAGCAGCGGCAACTCCTCGACGAGGCCAAAGCCTTGACCAAGGGCAAGAGCCTGGTCGCACCGGGCTACGCCACCTACCGCGATTACCTGCAGCACTTCCGCTACGAGTGCGGGCGGGTCGGCATTCACGCCGTTCCACGGGCATCGGCATTTCTACGCCCAAACCCGCTACCGGGACCTGACCGGCTGGGAGTGCCCGGCGCGCGGGGGTCCGACGGCGAAGCAGCTCACGCCAAAGCAGAAGCCCGTCGATCGTGAAGCTCGAGAGGTGATCAGTCATGAGCTGGGGCACGGCCGCGAGCAGATTACCGCGGTGTACCTGGGTCGTTAGCGTTTCATAGGACCACTCGTCCGAAGGCATCGCGCATGAATACGCTCGATCTGCAAGCAGCGGCTGCCTTCCTGCACATCCATCCAGTGACGCTGCAGGAGAAAGCCCGTGCGGGCGAGATTCCCGGCGCCAAGATCGGCAAATGCTGGGTATTCGTCGACGTTGACCTGATCGAACACATCCGCTCACAATACCCGCGGCGTGTGTTGCAGAGTGAACGTAAGGAGTTGAAATCATGTCACTCTACAAACGCAATGACTCCCCGCATTGGTGGGTCAAGATCAGCCACAGCGGACGAACAATACAGCGCAGCACTGGGACTGAAGACAAGACTCAAGCCCAGGAATACCACGACAAGCTGAAAGCATCGCTGTGGGAGCAGCAACGGCTCGGCGTCAAACCGCGTCGCGCATGGAAGGAAGCGGTTGTTCGCTGGCTTGCAGAAACGGCGGAGAAGGCCACGCACCAGGAAGACATCAAGAAGCTTCGCTGGTTGGATCCGTTCTTAGGAAGCCTGATGCTGGACGAAATTACCCTCGACGTCATTGACGCGGTTAAGGCCGAGAAGCTGAAGACGTCCGGCAAGGCGACGGTGAACCGGTACCTGGCACTGGTCAGAGCCATCCTCCTTCGTTCACGAGACGATTGGGAATGGATCGACAAGACGCCGAAGATAAAGCTATTCAAGGAAGGCTCAGGACGGGAACGGTCGATCACCGTGGAACAAGCAGACGCGCTTCTCGGCGAGTTGCCGGAACATCAGCGGGCGGTCGTCATCTTCGCGTTGGCAACGGGTCTGCGGCAGTCCAATGTACTCGGGCTGGAGTGGTCGCGCGTTGACTTGGAGGCGGGACATGCCTGGGTTGACGCGGAGCAATCGAAGAATGGCAAGCCGATTGCTGTGCCGCTCAACGCGACCGCGCTGGAAGTCTTGCGACGGCAGCTCGGCAAGCACCGCGAGCGGGTGTTTACCTACGCCGGGAAACCGCTTGCAACTGCCAATACGCGGGCTTGGAGAAAAGCCCTAAAGCGTGCCGGGATCGAGAATTTCCGCTGGCACGATACAAGGCACACCTGGGCCACCTGGCATCGGCAATCGGGAACACCGACGCACGAGCTGCAGCGGCTTGGCGGTTGGCGCTCTTCGGTGATGGTCGAACGCTATGCGCATCTCGCGCCCGACCATCTTGCGAATGCTGCGAACCGGCTTGATTCGCTGTTCGGTGGTTACGATTTGGCTACGTCAGAAACGGAAAAGGGATCAGCAGAAAACGCCAATCCCCTGTAATCATTGGCTCCCCGACCTGGGCTCGAACCAGGGACCTGCGGATTAACAGTCCGTCGCTCTACCAACTGAGCTATCGGGGAACAAGCCCGCCATTTTACGTTTTTCGGGCTGTCCGGGTCAATCCGCGCGATGCCCCAGGGTCAGTCGACCTTCGCCCGCGAGTCCCGGACGGCCTTCGGCCGCTTGCAGCCGTCGCCGCAAGACGCGGGGACCGGCGGACGGCCGCGGGGGCCGGTCAGTCGCCGCGACCGTGGAAGTGCGGCGCCGCGAGCCGCAGGTAGTGGAACATCGACCACAGCGTCAGGATCGCGGCGATCCACAGCGCGTAGGTGCCGAGGAGCGGCGTGGACACCCCGGGGATCACGTTCTCCCACAGCAGCAGCGCGATGATCGCGGTCATCTGCGCCACCGTCTTCACCTTGCCGATGAACGCGACCGCGACGCTCTTCGTCTGGCCGAGCTGCGCCATCCATTCGCGCAGCGCCGAAATGGCGATCTCGCGCCCGATGATGATGATCGCGAGGTAGGTGTCGGCGCGGCCGATCCAGACGAGCACGATCAGCGCCGCCGCGACCATCAGCTTGTCGGCAACCGGGTCGAGAAAGGCGCCGAAGGCGCTCACCTCGCCCCAGCGCCGCGCGAGGTAGCCGTCGAGCCAGTCGGTGAACGCGGCGACTGCGAAGACGGACATCGCCGTCCAGTTCTTCGCGACCGGACCGAGCCAGCTGTCGGGCAGGTAGTAGACCAGCACGAACACCGGGATCAGCACGATCCGCAGCCACGTGAGCAGGAGAGGAATGTTGGAGAACATCGCCGGGCGCCGTCCGGACCGGTCGCGGTGGCAGCGTGAGGCAATTCTACCGCGCCGGCGATGACGGCGCCGCAGCCCCGCTCAGCGCCCGACCATCGCGAGCACGTCCGCCTTGAGGAAGCGCTCGACGACCAGCATGAAGCCGATCGACGGCACGAGCAGCAGGAGCGCGGTGATCGACGCGATCTGGTAGTTGCCGCCCATGCTGGCGCTGAACATGAGGAGCGGCAGCGTGGTCACGTCCGGCACGCCGACGAAATAGGTGCCGGTGAACTCGTCGAGCGACTCGAGGAAGACGAAGATCGCGCTCGCCATCAGCCCGGGCGCGGCGAGCGGCAGCGTCACCGTGCGGAAGCAGGTCCACGGCGTCGCGCCGAGATTGCGCGCGGCCTCGTCCAGCGACGCGTCCACCGCCGCGAACGCCGCCGAGGCGATCCACACCGCGAGCACCAGCCCGTGCGCCGCGTGGACGAGCACGACGCCGATGACCGTCCCGTTCAGCCCCACCTCGTAGAACACGCGCGCGATATTCACGTAGATCGGCAGGTTCGGCACCGCCTGCGGCAGCAGGAACAGGAGCAGGATCGCCCCGCGCCAGGGAAGCTTCAGGCGCGCGAGCGCATACCCCGCGGGGATCGCCACGGCGAGGCTGACGACGACGGTGAGCACCGCGATCCAGACGCTGGTGCCCAGCGACGCGAGCGCGTTGCCGCGTGGATTGAACACGCGCTGCCAGAAGGCGAATCCGAATTCGGACGGCAGCTTGTCCGGAAAGTACCACCTCTCGGCGAAGGCCCACAGCAGCAGGTTCGCCAGCGGCCCGAAGATCGCGAACGCGAAGAGCGCGAGCAGCGCGCCGGTGACGAGCGCGCGCGGCCAGCGCAGCAGCGCGCCCGGGGACCCGGCGGCTGCATTCATGCAGCCTCCCCCGCGCTCTTCACCGCGTGACGAAGGTAGAAGGCCGCCCCGCCGGCCGCCACCAGCAGCGACAGCAGGCACAGCGCGTTCGCGACCGCGTAGTCCGCGTGGGTGTTGATCCGGTAGGCGACGTCGACCGTGATCATCGTCGGCGAATTCGGGTTGATCATCAGCGGCACCGACAGCACCGACAGCATGGTGACGAACGAGAGCACGACGCCGACGAGGACCGTCCCGCGCACCTGCGGCAGCACGATGTCCCAGAGCACGCGCCAGCGTGGCGCGCCCAGGTTGCGCGCGGCCTCGATGTGCTGCCGGTCGAGCGAGGCCATCGCGCCGGCGACGAGCAGCGTCACGAACGGCGCCTGCTTCCACACGAACGCGACGACGATGCCGCGCCAGTCGAGCAGGCTCTGCGCCGCGAGCGGCTCGAGCAGCCCGGCGCCGATCAGCACGTGGTTCAGCATCCCGTTCTTGGCGAGGAAGGTCCGCATCACCTGGCCGGCGACGACGAAGGGGATGAACAGCGGCCAGCGATAGAGCCAGCGCAGCACGGCCACCGCGCGCGGATTCTCGCCCAGCGTCAGGTAGCCGGCGATCGCCACGGCGACGATCGCGATGAGCGCCGACGACAGCAGGACGATCGCCAGCGTGAAGATCAGGTCGGTCGTGTAGAGCTCGAACGACTTCTCGAAGTGCGCGAGCGTGAAGCTGCCGTCCTTCGCGCGAAACGCCGTGGCGAAGGAGATGCCGAGCGGGACGATGAAGAAGGCGACGACGATCGCGAGCGCCGGCGCGACCAGCGCGAGCCCCGCGACGCGGCCGCGGCGCAACGCCGCGGTCGCGGGCCCTGTCGGGACATCGATGCTCACGTCCCGGCGGCCTCCTGTCCTGGTCTGCGTCGAGCACCCGTCGCGTGTCGGCCGCCGGCGCCGATTCGCCCCGGTCGCATCCCCGCGCGCTACCCGCGCGCGGGGCCCCTGCTCCCGGCTCACGCCGCTACTTCAGCACGACGCGCTCGTAGCCCTCGACGATGTCGGTGAAGTACTCGGACAGCGGGAACGGCCGGCCGTACTTCGCGAGATCGCCCGGCGAGATGTCGGTGAACAGCTTGTTCCATGCCGCCGGGGTGAGCTTGGCCTGGACGTGCTGCGGGTCGATGCCCGGGTACCAGTTGAACTGCTTGACGATGCCGTCGGCCTGCACCTCGGGGCTCTCGGCGAGATCGATGAACTTCTTCGCCAGCGCGGCGTTGGCGGCCTTGGCCGGGATCACGTAGTACATCGGCTGTCCCGGCAGCCCGGGCTGCGGCAGCGCCAGCTTGATCTTCGGGCTCATCTTGCCGTCGGCCTGCCAGGTGTAGAACATGTCGACCCAGACCGGCCCCATCGCGATCTCGCCGCGGTTCAGCATGTCGAGCGTGCCGGCATTGCCCGGCGTCATCACGACGTTCTTGTTGAATTCCTTGAGGCTCGCCAGCGATTTCTCGATCGTCGCCTTGTCGCCGGCCGAGTACGGGCCCTTCTCGAGCTTTTCGCCCAGGCCCGAGTTCGCCGACACCCAGCCCATCACGAAGCCGACGCCGGACATGCCGCCCTTCACGCCGTTGTAGCCGAACTGCTTGGGATTCTTCTGCACCCAGTTCGCCAGCTCGCTGTAGGACTTCGGCGGCGCCTTCACCAGATCGGGGTTGTAGGCGAACGCGATCTGGCTGTGGAACATCGGCAGCACGTAGCCGTCGACGTTGGCGCCGAGCGCGTTCTTCGCGGTGTCGCGCGACACCAGCTTGCCGGCGGCGACGTCGTTCCGGTACGCCATCAGCAGCTTCTCGTTGACCATCGTCGCCGCGCCGCGCTGGTGGACCACCGCGACATCGACGTCCCACGCGGCGGTTCCGGCCTTCTGCTGGGCCGACAGCTTCTCGTAGATCTTCTGCGAGCCCGAATCGCCGGGACCGGTGCCGACCGCGCGCACCTTGACGCCCGGATTCATCGCTTCGAACTTGGGACCGAGATAGTTGGTGACGTAGTCGACCATGTTCTGGTCGCCGGCAGTGACGACGTTGAGCGTCACCTGCGCCGAGACGGGCACTGCGGCAGCGAGCGTGAGGACTGCGGCGGCGGCCGCGGCGGCAACGACATGACGGAGTCGCATCGAACCCTCCTAGGTGGTGGAATCCCGGGGAAACAGCATCAGCGCCGCGCGCGGAACCGCAACGCACGCGGACGCCCCTTCCGCCATCCGCTCGGGCGCGTGCACCCAGACCTCGGTGCCGCCCGCCCGGACGCGATAGCGATAACCCTGCCCGACGTAGAACGCCTGCGCGACGACGCCCGGCAGCAGCAGCGCGTCGGCGGGCGCCTGGTCGGCGGTGCCGACGAGGCGCGCCGCGTCGCCGCGGAAATGCGCGCGCACGGCGCGCCCGGCGCCGTTTCCGCTCGCCGCGACCAGCGTGCCGTCCGCGCGCTCGACGAGGTCGAGCCCGTTGTCGGCGCCCATGAACCCGGCGACGAACGCGGACGAGGGCCGGTGGAACACGTCCTCCGGCGCGCCGTACTGGACGATGCGCCCCGCGTCGATGACGGCGATGCGATCGGCGAGCGTCAACGCCTCCTCGCGGTCGTGCGTCACGTAGACCGCGGTGATCCCGATCCGCTGCTGCAGCGCGCGCAGCTCGTGGCGCAGCTCGAGGCGCACCTTGTAGTCGAGATTGGACATCGGCTCGTCGAGGAGCAGCAGCGACGGGCTCACCGCGAGCGCCCGGCCCAGCGCCACGCGCTGCCGCTGCCCGCCGGACAGCTGGGTGACCGATCGCGGACCGAAGCCCTCGAGCTGCAGCAGCGCGAGCATCTCGTCCACGCGCGCCGCGATCGCGTCCTTCTTCCAGCCGCGCATCCGGAGCCCGTAGCCGATGTTCGCGGCGACGCTCATGTGCGGCCACAGCGCATACGACTGGAACATCATCGCCGTGCCGCGCCGCTCCGGCGGCAGGCGCGTGATGTCGCGGCCCTCGACGCGGATCGCGCCCGATTCGGGCGCCACGAATCCCGCGATCGCGCGCAGCAGCGTCGTCTTGCCGCAGCCCGAGCTGCCGAGCAGCGCGATCATCTCGCCGCGGGCGACGTCGAGGGTCACGTGGTCGAGGACGCGCGTCGTCGCATAGGAGACCGAGAGGTCCTCGATCGCGAGATACGGCGTCATCGGTTGGCTGCTCTCCACCCGCACCATCAAGGCGCGCAGTATGCCGTGAATGGGCAGGCCCCGCCATCCGTCGCGGGCGGCCGCACGCGTGTGCCGCCGGCCCGGCTGCGCGGTGGGGTTTGTTGCGCCGCATCAGCACTTGTGCGCGCGCGTGCGGATGGCGCACGTTCCCGGCGCGGGGCACCCTCCGCGGTTGACTTGTATCAACACGGCCCCACCCGAACCGGGCAGCATGGTGTCATCCGATCGGGCACGCGCGCTGCAACGGCGGATTGACCCCCCGATCGTCATGGGAATCATCGACTTGCCAACGACCGACGACGACCTGCGACGCGCCATCGGCGCGATCGTCCCCCCGCACCGGCTCATCGCCGACCCGCTGCGCCGGCTGGCCTACGGCACCGACGCGAGCTTCTATCGGCTCATCCCCCGGCTCGTGGTCGTCGTCGAACGCGAGGCCGAGGTCGTCGAGCTGCTGGCGCTCTGCCGGCGCCTGGAAGTTCCGGTCACGTTTCGCGCCGCCGGCACCAGCCTGTCGGGCCAGGCGGTGACCGATTCGGTGCTGGTGTCGCTGGGCGACGGCTGGAAGCGTTGCGACATCGGCCCCGGCGCCGATACCGTGCGCCTGCAGCCGGGCGTGATCGGCGGTGTCGCCAACCGGCGGCTCGCGCCGTTCGGACGCAAGATCGGACCGGATCCGGCATCGATCGACGCGGCGATGATCGGCGGCATCGCCGCCAACAACGCCAGCGGGATGTGCTGCGGCACCGCGCAGAACAGCTACCGGACGCTCGCAGCCATGCGCGTCGTGCTGGCCGACGGCGGCGTGCTCGACACGTCCGATCCTTCGAGCGTCGCGGCGTTCCGGATCTCGCATGCGGATCTGCTGTCCACGCTCGGCGCGCTGGCGCACGAGACCAAGGGCAACACGGCGCTCGCCGATCGCATCCGGCACAAGTTCCGGATCAAGAACACGACCGGCTACAGCCTGAACGCGCTCGTCGACTACGACGACCCGGTCGACATCCTGATCCACCTGATGATCGGCTCCGAGGGCACGCTGGGGTTCATCTCCGACATCACCTATCGCACGGTGCCCGAGCATCCGTGCAAGGCGAGCGCGCTGGCGGTCTTCGACGATCTCGAGTCGGCGTGCACGGCGGTGACCCTGCTCAGCACGGCGCCGGTGTCCGCGGTCGAGCTGATGGACCGCGCCGCGCTGCGCTCGGTCGAGCAGAAGCCGGGCATGCCGGACAACATCCGCGAGCTCGGGCCGGACGGCGCGGCGCTCCTGATCGAGACGCGCGCGGAAACGGCGGCGGAGCTCGATCGGCAGATCGCCTCGATCATCGGAGCTGCTTGCCGCGATTCCGACCTTCGGGCCGCTGCGCTTCTCGACCGATCCCGACGAATGCCACCGGTACTGGAACATCCGCAAGGGGACGTTCCCTTCCGTCGGCGCGATGCGCGACGTCGGCACCACCGTGGTGATCGAGGACGTCGCCTTTCCCGTCGCACGGCTCGCCGCCGCGACGCTGGACCTGCAGGCGCTGCTGCGCGCGCACGGCTATGCGAGCGCGATCATCTTCGGGCACGCGCTCGCCGGCAATCTGCATTTCGTGTTCACGCAGGACTTCAACACGCGCGGCGGAAGTGAGCCGCTATGCCCGCTTCATGGACGCGGTGTGCGACCTCGTCGTGCACAAGTACGATGGCTCGCTGAAAGCGGAGCACGGCACCGGGCGCAACATGGCCCCGTTCGTCGAGCTCGAGTGGGGGCGCGACGCGTATGCGCTGATGCACCGGATCAAGGCGCTCTTCGATCCGCAGAACCTGCTGAACCCCGGGGTCCTGCTCAACGCCGATCCCCAGGCGCACCTCAGGAACCTGAAGCCGCTGCCGGCCGCCGATCCGCTCGTCGACAAGTGCATCGAGTGCGGATTCTGCGAGGTGCAGTGCCCGTCGCGCGCGCTGACGCTGTCGCCGCGCCAGCGCATCGTCGGCTGGCGCGAGATCGCACGGCTCGAGCGTCTCCCGGACGATGGCCAGGCGCCGCTTGCCGCGCTGCGCGAGCTCTACGACTACCAGGGCATCGACACCTGCGCCGGATGCGGCCTGTGCGCGATGGCCTGTCCGGTGTCCATCGAGACCGGCAAGCTCGTGAAGGCGCTGCGCGGACGGCGCGCGGGCGGCGTCGCGGTCCGCGCCGCCGACAGCGTCGCCGGGCATTTCTCCGCCGTGAGCCAGGGCGTGCGCGCCGGGCTCTGGTGCGCCGATGCGCTCCACGGACTGCTCGGCACCGGCGCGATGAGGACGCTCACCGGCGCCGCGCGCAGCATCACCGGCGGCAGGGTGCCGCTGTGGAGGCCCGCGATGCCACGCGCAGCGAGCTTCGCGATTCCCCGGCGCGCGCCGACGGTCGGGGCACGCGCGGCGAGCCGGATCGTCTATTTCCCGAGTTGCGCGACGCGGACCATGGGCCCGGCCCGCGGCGCTCCGGAGAGCGAATCCGTGCCGACCGTGACCGACCGCCTGCTGCGCAAGGCCGGATTCGACGTCGTCTATCCGGACGCGGTGGACGGCTGCTGCTGCGGGCAGCCCTTCGAGAGCAAGGGGCTCGCCGCCGCGGCCGATCGCAAGTCCGGCGAGCTGGAGGCGGCGCTCGCCGAGGCCAGCGACGGCGGGCGCATACCCATCGTCTTCGACACGAGCCCCTGCGCCTACCGGATGAAGCGCTGGCTCGACGGGCGCCTCCCGGTCATGGACATCGTCGAATTCGCGCACGACGTGCTGCTCGACCGGCTCGCCGTCACCCGCCGTCCGGGCTCGATCGCCGTGCATCCGGTGTGCAGCCTGCGCAAGATGGGGCTCGATGCCAAGCTCGAAGCGCTCGCCCGCGCGTGCGCCGAGACGGTGACGGTGCCCGACGCCGTGCTCTGCTGCGGCTGGGCGGGCGACAAGGGCTTCACGACTCCCGAGCTCAACGCGCACGCGCTGCGCTTCCTCAAGGACGGCCTGCCGGCCGGCTGCGCGGACGGCTACTCGTCGAGCCGCACCTGCGAGATCGGCCTCAGCGACCACTCCGGCATCGCCTACCGCTCGATCGTCTATCTGCTCGACGCGTGCACGGGCACCGCAGTCGTGTCGCCGGTTGCGTCGGCGGATGCGTCGAGCGTCGCGCCGAGGGCCGCGTCATGACGACGGCGATCAGGAACGTGGTCGACGCCGTGCTCGAGCGCCACCGGCGCGACCCGCACTACCTGCTGCAGATCCTGCGCGAGGTGCAGGAGGCCTGCGACTGGATTTCCCCCGGAGGCGATCGACCGGATGCAGGAAGTCATGCGCCTGCCCCGCACCAAGATCGAAGGCGTCGCCGGCTTCTATTCGTTCCTCTACACGCAGCCGCGCGGCCGGTACCGCGTGCTGTTCAGCGACAACATCACCGACCGGATGCTCGGCAACATGGAGCTCCTCGAGCACATGTGCGGAGCGCTCTGGGTCGAGCGCGGCAAGACCTCCGAGGACGGCCTCGTCAGCATCGACACCACGTCCTGCACCGGGATGTGCGACCAGGGGCCGGCGATGCTGGTCAACAACCTCGCGGTCACGCGCCTGGACACGCCGCGCATCGACGCGATCTGCGAGCTGATCCGCGCCGCGGCCCCGCTCTCCGCGTGGCCTGCCGAGTTCTTCCGCGTCGAGGACAACGTCCGGCGCGAGGACGTCATGCTCGCGTCCGAGCCCGATCCGGGACGCGCGCTCACCGCGGCGCTCGCGCGGGGGGCCGAGGGCCTCC
Organism: uncultured beta proteobacterium; assembly: GCA_963786625.1. Classification (GTDB taxonomy): domain Bacteria; phylum Pseudomonadota; class Gammaproteobacteria; order Burkholderiales; family Casimicrobiaceae; genus CAIWHR01. Next base: position 1,400,177 of record CAWAZS010000014.1, on the reverse strand, counting down.
TCGCCGAGATCAAGGCGTCGAACCTGCGCGGCCGCGGCGGCGCCGGCTTCGCGACGGGCCTGAAATGGGAGGCCTGCCGCAACGCGCCCGGGCGACGCGCACTACGTCGTCTGCAACGCCGACGAGGGCGAGCCCGGAACGTTCAAGGACCGCGTGCTGCTGACCTCGTACGCCGACCGCGTGCTCGCGGGCATGACGCTGTGCGCCTTCGTCGTCGGCGCGCGGCGCGGCTTCCTCTACCTGCGCGGCGAGTACCGCTACCTGCTCGATCACCTGGAGGCGGTGCTGGCGCGCCGGCGCCGCCGCAACCTGCTCGGCGAGCGCATCCTCGGACGAGCGGGGTTCGATTTCGACATCGAGATCCATCTCGGCGCCGGCGCGTACGTCTGCGGCGAGGAATCGGCGCTGATCGAGTCGCTCGAAGGCAAGCGCGGCACGCCGCGCAACCGGCCGCCGTACCCGGTGACGCACGGCTATCTCGGTCAGCCGACCGTCGTGAACAACGTCGAGACCTTCGCCGCCTGCTCGCTGATCGCGCGCAACGGCGGCGCCTGGTACGCCGGGATCGGCACCGGAGAAATCGGCGGGCACCAAGATCCTCTGCGTGTCCGGCGACTGCGAGCGGCCCGGCATCTACGAATACCCGTTCGGCGTCACCGTGCGCGAGGTGCTCGCCGACTGCGGCGCCGCCGACACGCAGGCGGTGCAGATCAGCGGGCCGTCGGGCATCTGCGTCCCCGCCGCCGAGTTCGACCGCCGCATCGCGTTCGAGGACCTGCCGACGGCCGGCGCGTTCATGATCTTCGACCACAGCCGCGACATGTTCGAGGTCGCGCGCAACTTCGTCCACTTCTTCGCGCACGAGAGCTGCGGCTTCTGCACGCCGTGCCGGGTCGGCACGTCGCTGCTGCAGAACATGATGGACAAGCTCGCCAACGGCCACGGCTCGCCGTACGACTTCGCCGAAATCGAGAAGATGAACAAGATCCTGCAGCAGATGAGCCATTGCGGCCTCGGGCATTCCGCCTGCAATCCGGTGCTCGACACCATCGCCAAGTTCCGCCCGGCGTATGAGCGCCGCCTGGAGCACGAGGAGTTCAGGCCGGCCTTCGACCTCGACCGGGCGCTGACGGCGGCGCGGCAGATGACCGGGCGCGACGACGCCGAGGCCCACTTCACGACGCGAAGACCGGAGGAGAACGCATGAGCGCAGACCTTCACGCTCGACGGCAAGGCGATCCCGTTCGCCGAAGGGCAGACCATCATCGCAGGCGGCGATCGCCGCGGGCATCTACATCCCGCACCTGTGCTACCACCCGGATTTCAAGCCGCACGGGTCGTGCAAGCTCTGCACGGTCGAGGTGAACGGACGGCAGATGGCCTCGTGCACGCTGCGGGCCGAGGCCGGCATGGTCGTCGAGAGCGACACCCCGGAGCTCAACGACGAGCGCCGCGCGCTGACGCAGATGCTGTTCGTCGAGGGCAACCACTTCTGCCCGTCCTGCGAGAAGAGCGGCGACTGCAAGCTGCAGGCGACCGCCTACGACCTCGGGATGATGTCGCCGCACTACGACCACTTCTTTCCCGGACCGCCCGGTCGACGCCTCGCACCCCGAGCTGCTGCTCGACTTCAACCGCTGCATCCTCTGCTCGCTGTGCGTGCGCGCGAGCCGCGACGTCGACGGCAAGAACGTCTTCGCGCTGTCCGGCCGCGGCATCAGGACCCGGCTGATCGTCAATGCGAAGTCGGGCCGCCTCGCCGACACCGACATCGCCGTCACCGACAAGGCGGTGCACGTCTGCCCGGTCGGCGTCATCCTGCGCAAGCGCCGGGGATTCGCGTGCCGCTCGGGCGGCGGGTGTTCGACCTGAAGCCGATCTCCGGCTACGCCGACGCGTCGCGCGAAGATCGACGAGCAGTGGACATGGATGACGGCCGCGTCAAACGAAGAACTGAAGGTCGCGACGACGTCGCTCGCCGGCTGCTTCGGCTGCCACATGTCGTTCCTCGACCTCGACGAGCGCCTGTTCCCGCTGTTCGAACTGATCGAGTTCGACCGCTCGCCCTTCACCGACATCAAGACGATCGGCGAGTGCGACCTCGGCATCATCGAGGGCGGCCTGTGCAACGCCGAGAACGTCCACGTGCTGCGCGAATTCCGCGCGCACTGCCGCAAGCTCGTCGCCATCGGCGCCTGCGCGATCAACGGGGGCCTGCCGGCGCAGCGCAACCATCTGCGGCTGCCGCTGATCCTGCAGGAGGTCTACCAGTCGAGGCCCGGGCTCGCCAACGGCCTCATCCCCAACGATCCGGAATTGCCGCTGCCGCTCAACAAGGTCCATCCGCTGCACGAAGTGGTCGAGATCGACTATTTCATCCCCGGCTGCCCGCCGTCGGCGGACGCCATCTGGAAGGCGCTGACCGACATCCTCGCGGAGCACGCCACCGGTGCTCGGCCACGGCCTCATCCACTACGATTAGGAGCCGCCGACCATGACGTTCCAGCTGGAAACCGCCGCGCACCCGGAGAAGCTGCGCCGCGTCGCGATCGACCCGGTGTCGCGCGTGGAGGGCCACGGCAAGGTGACGCTGCTGCTCGACGATCAGCAGCGCGTGCACCAGGTGCGCCTGCACATCGTCGAGTTCCGCGGCTTCGAGAAGTTCATCCAGGGCCGCCCGTACTGGGAAGTGCCGGTGATGGTGCAGCGGCTGTGCGGCATCTGCCCGGTGAGCCACCACCTCGCCGCGTCGAAGGCGCTCGACGTGATCGTCGGCGCGGTGAAGCTCACGCCGACGGCCGAGAAGATCCGCCGGCTGATGCACTACGGCCAGATCCTGCAGTCGCACGCCGTGCACTTCTTCCACCTGTGCTCGCCGGACCTGCTGTTCGGATTCGACAGCGACGCCGCGCGGCGCAACATCGTCGCCGTCGCGCAGGCGCATCCGGAGACGGCGCGGCAGGGCGTGCTGCTGCGCAAGTTCGGGCAGGAAGTGATCCGCGTGACCGCGGGCAAGCGCGTCCACGGCACCGGCTCGGTTCCGGGCGGGGTCAACAAGACGGTGACCCCGGACGAACGCGACGCGCTGCTCGCGGAGGTCTACCAGATGATCGCCTGGAGCCGCGACGCGGTGCGCCTCATCAAGGACCTGCACGCGCAGAACCCGGCGCTGTACAACAGCTTCGGCGTCTTCCGCTCCAACCTGATGTCGCTCGTCGGCATCGACGGCGCGCTCGACTTCTATCACGGCCGCCTGCGGGCGCGCGAGCGAGAACGGCGACCTCCTCTTCGACGGGGTCGACTACCGCGGCTACGCGGACCTGATCCACGAGGAGGTCAAGCCCTGGAGCTACATGAAGTTCCCGTTCTTCACCGCGCTGGGCAAGGAAAAGGGTTGGTACCGGGTCGGACCGCTGTCGCGCGTGCAGAACTGCGACTTCATCCCCACGCCGCTGGCCGAGGCCGAGCGGCGCGAATTCGTCGACTACTCCGGCGGCACGCCGACCCATGCGCCGCTCGCCTATCACTGGGCGCGCATGATCGAGATGCTGCACGCGGTCGAGACCATCAAGGACCTGCTGCACGACGACGACATCCTCGGCGGCGAGCTCACGGTCTCCGGCGAGCGCGCGCAGGAGGGCGTCGGCGTCATCGAGGCGCCGCGCGGCACGCTGATCCACCACTACCGCGTCGACGACGACGACCTCGTGACGATGTGCAACCTGATCGTGTCGACCACGCACAACAACCAGGCGATGAACGAGGCGATCCGCAACGTCGCGCAGCGCTACCTGCGCGGGCACGAGATCACCGAGGGCCTGCTCAATCACATCGAGGTGGCGATCCGCGCGTTCGACCCCTGCCTGTCCTGCGCGACGCACGCGCTGGGCAAGATGCCGCTGGCGATCGAGCTCGTCGACGCGCAGGGCGGTCGTCGACGCTCGTCGCACGCGACGTTGCAGCCGGCGACTGGCGACGGCGTGTTCCAGCGACGCGGGAGCGATGCGATGAGCGCCGGCGTCGTCGTCATCGCCGTCGGCAATCGCAGCCGCGGCGACGACGCGATCGGACCGCTGCTGCTCGATCGCCTCCGCGACTGGCTCGCCGCCGGAGACCGCGGCGCCGACTTCGAGCTGATCGAGGATTTCCAGCTGCAGATCGAGCACGCGCTCGATCTCGCGGGCCGCCGGCTCGTGCTGTTCGTCGACGCGGGCACCGGCACGCCCGCCCCCTGCGCCTTCTACGCGATCGCGGCGGCTGCGTCCCGGCGCGAGCCACAGCACGCACGCGCTCGCGCCGGCAGCGGTGCTCGGCGTCTATCGGCAGATCACGGGCGAGGATCCGCCGCCGGCGTTCGTGCTGTGCGTGCGCGGCGAGCGCTTCGAGCTGGGCGAGGATCTGAGCGGACCCGCACGCGCCCATGCCGAGGCGGCGTGGCGACGAGCTGGTCGCCCTGTGCGAGCGTCCCGATCTCGGCCATTGGCGCGAGCGCGCTGCGCGCGACGGCGCGGAATACGGCGGGCGGAGGCGACCGCGACCGCCGGCTGAGCGGTCAATGGAGCTCGGCGAAGATCCGCTCCGCGAGCGCGCGGCTCACTCCCGGCACGCGCGTGAGGTCGTCGATGCTGGCCGCCTGCACGCCCTTGAGGCCGCCGAAATGCGCGAGCAGCGCCTGCCGCTTCTTCGCGCCGATGCCGGCGATCTCCTGCAGCGACGACGTCGTGCGCGCCTTGGCGCGGCGCGCGCGGTGGCCCTGGATCGCGAAGCGGTGCGCCTCGTCGCGGATCTGCTGCAGCAGGTGCAGTCCCGGGTGGTCGGACGGGAGGTTCAGCACCTCGTCGCGATCCGGAAAGACGATGTCTTCCTCGCCCGCCTTGCGCTCCGGCCCCTTCGCGACGCCGATCAGCCGCGTGTCGTGCAGCCCCTGCTCGGCCAGCACCTCGGCGGCCACCGCGACCTGGCCCTTGCCGCCGTCGACGACGAGCAGATCGGGCGCGGGAAACTCGCCGGCGACGATGCGCCGGCAGCGGCGGGCGAGCGCCTCGCGCATCGCCGCGTAGTCGTCGCCGCCGGCGGTCGGGGTCACGTTGAAGCGCCGGTACTCGCCGGTCTGCATGGCCAGGCGGTCGAAGATCACGCAGGACGCGACCGCGCGCTCGCCCATCGTGTGCGAGACATCGAAGCATTCGATCCGCTGCGCCGCTTCCGGCAGTCCCGAGCGCCGCCTGCAGCGCAGCGAGGCGGTCCTCCTGCGTCGCCTTCTGGGCGAGCTTCTGGCGGATCGCGAACTCGGCGTTCTGCGTCGCCATCGCGAGCCAGACGCGCCGCTCGCCGCCGGGATTGCCGACGATCTGCACGCGGCTTCCCGCCTGCGCCGAAAGCACGTCGGCGAGCGCCGCCTGGTCGTCGGCGCCCGGGGCGACGATCGTCGGCGGCACCGGCCGCCCGACGTAGTGCTGCGCGAGGAACGCCGGCACGACCTCGGCCAGCGCGCCGGCGTCGGCGTGCCGGGGAAAGAAGCTGCGGTCGCCGACGTGCCGACCGCCGCGGATCATCACCACGTTGACGGCGACGAGCCCCTGCTCGGCCGCCGCGGCGACGACGTCGATGTCGCCGGCCGTCGCGCTCTCGACGAACTGCCGGGACTGCAGCTGCGTGAGCCGCGTGATCTTGTCGCGGATGCGCGCGGCGCGCTCGAACGCGAGCGCGGCGCTCGCCTCCTCCATCTGCGCCTTCAGCTGCGCGAGCACCTCGGTCGTCTTGCCCTGCAGGAAGAGCACGGCGCTCCTGACGTCGTCGGCGTAATCGGCCTCCGGGACGAGGCCGACGCACGGCGCGCTGCAGCGCTGGATCTGGTGGAGCATGCACGGGCGCGAGCGGTTGGCGTACACCGTGTTCTCGCAGGTGCGCAGCTGGAACACCTTCTGCAGCAGCGCCATCCCCTCGCGCACCGCGCCGGCGCTCGGGAACGGGCCGAAATACCGGTTCTGGCGGTCGAGCTTGCCGCGGTGGAAGCGCAGCTGCGGGAAGGCCTCGCCGGTCAGGCAGACGTACGGGTAGCTCTTGTCGTCGCGGAACAGGATGTTGTAGCGCGGCTCGTGGGCCTTGATCAGGTTGTTTTCCAGCAGCAGCGCCTCGCCCTCGGAGCGCGTGACCGTGGTTTCGACCCGAGCGACCTGCGCGAGCATCAGCGCGATCCGCGTCTCGTGCGCGCCCTTCTGGAAGTAGCTCGACACGCGCTTCCTGAGGTCGCGCGCCTTGCCGACGTAGAGCGTCTCGCCGGCCGCGTCGAACATCCGGTAGACGCCGGGACGGTGCGACAGCGACGCGAGCAGCTCGCCCGCGTCGAAAGGCGGCGGCGGACGGCGAAGGGGGCGCGGACGGTGCGCCGCTCATCGCGCGGCCGTCCGTCCGGCGCGCCCGAGATGGGCGGCAATGCCGTCGAACACGGCGCGGAACATCGTCGCCGTCAGCCGCCCCGTGTTGGTGTTGTAGCGGCTGCAATGGTAGCTGTCGAACAGCGCGCAGTCGCGCGCGAGCGGATGCCGCGCGCCGTGGGCAAAGGCATGCGCCGACGCCTTGAGCCCCAGCGCGCGCAGCGTCGCGTCGTGCGCGATGCGGCCCAGCGCGAGGATCGCGCCACCTGCAGGCAGCGCGGCGAGATCGGCGGCGAGGTAGCCGTTGCAGGCGCGCATCTCGGAGGGCGTCGGCTTGTTGTCCGGCGGCAGGCATTTCACCGCGTTCGTGATCCGGCAATCGGCGAGCGCGAGACCGTCGTCGCGCCCGCTCGCCACCGGCTGCGACGCGAAGCCGTACGCGTGCAGAGTCGCGTAGAGGATGATCCCGGCATGGTCGCCGGTGAACGGCCGGCCGCTGGCATTCGCGCCGTGCATTCCCGGCGCAAGGCCCACGATGACGAGCGCCGCATCGGGCGCTCCGAACGGGGGGACCGGGCGGCAGAAGTAGCCCGGGTTCTCCGCCCGCACGCGGTCGAGGAACGCGGCGAGCCGCGCGCAGCGCCGACAGCCGGCGTCGTACGCGGGTGGCGCAGCCGGTTCTGGCAGAATGGCGGCAGTCCTGGGGGTGGCCATGGGATGGGCGCGAATCCTAGCATGCTCGCCGTCCGCCTCCGCGTACGCGTTGCCGGCCATCCGCTCCCGAAATCCCCGACCGATGCTGCCCGTCGAGCCGAACCTCGAAGTGCGCGCTTGCCTCCCCGCCCGGGGCAACGGCAACGCGCGCAAGCCGCCGCTGCTGTTCGTGCACGGCGGCTACATCGACGGCTGGTGCTGGGCGCCGTACTTCCTGCCGTGGTTCGCCGGCAACGGCTACGCGGCGTACGCGCTGTCGCTGCGCGGCCATGGCGCGTCGCACGGCCACGAGACGCTGTTCGTCGCGGGTCTCGACGAGTACGCCGCCGATGTCGAGCACGTCGCCGCCGGCCTGCCGGCCGCGCCGGTCTTGATCGGCCACTCGATGGGTGCGGCGATCGTCGAGCGCCTGCTGGCCACGCGCCCGGTGCGCGCCGCCGCCCTGCTCTCGCCGGTGCCGCCGGCGGGGCTCCTGCCGATGGCGGCGCGGCTCGCGGCCGAGCGGCCCGATCACCTGTTCCAGCTCGCGCAGTTCGACCCGGCCCGCCTGACCGGGCGCGTGCTCGATGCGCTGCGCCCGTTCTATTTCAGCGACGACGTCGCTCCGGAGATTCTCGCCGAGGCCACCGCGCACCTCTGCGTCGAGTCCCCTCGCGTGCTGCTCGACCTCTCGCTGCGGCTGCACTGGCAGCTGCCGGAGCGCCGCAGCGCTCCGCTGTTCGTCCTGGGCGCCGAGGGCGATCGCATCGCGACGGCGGACGACGTGCGCGCGACGGCGCGCCACCACGGCGTCGACGCCACCGTCGTGCCGGGACTGGCGCACATGCTGATGCTGGAGCGGAAGTGGGAGACGCCGGCGAGCGCGCTGCTACGCTGGCTCGCAACCCTGTAACGCCGCGTGTTCCGGCGCGGCCTTCGCCGCCCCGGTCCGGACGAAGCGCTCGAACTCCTCCGCGGGCAGCGGCCGGCTGACCCAGTATCCCTGGAAGCAGTCGCAGCCGCGATCGGCGAGGAAGTCGAGCTGCACCTGCGTCCCCACGCCCTCGGCGATCACCGTCAGCCCCAGGCCCCGCGCAAGCCCGATGATCGCCTCGGTGATCGCCGCATCGCCCGGGTCGGTCTCCAGGTCGGCGATGAACGAGATGTCGATCTTGAGCGTGTCGATCGGGAAATGCTTGAGGTGCGTGAGCGAGGAGTAGCCGGTGCCGAAGTCGTCGATCGCGACGGTGAAGCCCTCGGCGCGCAGCAGTTCCAGCGACCTGCGGATCGCGTCGACGTCGTGCAGCAGGCTCGTCTCGGTCACTTCGAGCTCGATCCACGACGGGTCGCAGCCCGCGCTGCGCACGATCTCCGAGATCCGGTGCGCCATGTCGTCGCGATAGAACTGCCGCGCCGAGAGATTGACCGAGATGGACAGCCCGAGGCCGGCCCGCCGCCATGCCGCGCACTGCGTCGCGGCGGACTTCAGCACCCAGTCGCCCAGCGCATGGATGAGCCCGGATTCCTCGGCGAGCGCGATGAAGACCTTCGGCGAGATGCTGCCATGATCCGCGTCGTCCCAGCGCAGCAGCGCCTCGGCGCCGATGACCGCGCCGTCGGCGACCTTCACGATCGGCTGGTAGTGGAGCTTCAACAGGTCGTCCTTGAGCGCCGCGCGCAATGCCTGCTCCAGCGTGTGCTGGCGCACGCGGTGCTGCGCAAGATCGGCGTCGAGGAACTGATAGGTGTTGCGCCCGAGGTCCTTCGACCGGTACATCGCGACGTCGGCGTGCTTCAGCAGCTCGTCGGGATCGTCGGAATCGTCGGGGTAGACGGCGATGCCGATCGACGAGGTCACGTAGAGCTCGTGCCCCTCGATCCGGAACGGCTGAGCCACCGCGTCGAGGAGCTTCTGCGCGATGGTGCCGAGCATCGACACTTCGTCGAAGTCCTCGAGGATCACCATGAACTCGTCGCCGCCGAGGCGGGCCAGCAGGTCCGACTCGCGCAGCACCCCGCCCAGCGCGCGGCTGACGGCCTTGAGCAGCTCGTCGCCGATCCGGTGCCCCAGCGTGTCGTTGACGTTCTTGAAGCGGTCGAGGTCGATGAACAGCACGCCGACGCGATTGCCGCTGCGCTTGGCCTGCGCGGTCGCCTGGACCAGGCGCTCGTGCAGCAGCAGGCGGTTGGGCAGTCCCGTGAGCACGTCGCGCGTCGCCATGTACTGCAGGCGCTCCTCGGCCCGCACGCGCGGCGAGACGTCCTGTGCGAACGAAAGTATCGAGACGATGTTCCCGCGGTCGTCGAGCAGGCAGGAGTGGTACCACTCGCACCAGATCGTCTCCCCGTCCTTGCGATTGTTGCGCGTCTGGCCGGTCGCCCGGGGCTCCTCGCCGCTCATCAGCCGGGCGAGGAGCAGGGCCACCGCGCCGCGGTCCGCGTCGTGGAGCAGCGGGTTCCCGTCGATCGGCATCCCGAGCACCTCGTCGGCGCGCCAGCCGAAGATGCGCTCCGCCTGCGGCGACCAGCGGACCAGCCGGAAATCGCGATCCCACTCCAGCACGGCGAGCGGGGTGTTGTTGATGTGCGACGACAGCATCCAGTTCGCCCGGCGCAGCGCGTCCTCGTTGTGCTTCTGGTCGTGGATGTCGTTGTGGACCGCATAGATGCCGACGACGCGGCCCTGCGCATCGTGGTTGGGCGCGTAGTGAATCGATTCCCAGCGCTTCTCGCCGGAGGGCTGCGCGAGCATCTGCTCGACCGAGACGACCTCGCCGCGGAGCACGCGCTCGAGGATCGGCAGCAGCTGCCGGAAGCGCTTCTCGCCGACGACTTCGGCGACCAGGCGGCCGGTGACGTCTTCCCGGCTCAAGCCCAGCCACTCCTCGTTGTGCCGGTTCAGGAAGCGGAAGCGGTAGTCGCGATCGATGTAGGCGACGCGCGCCGGAACGTTGTCCATGATGAGCCGCAGTTCCGATTCCGACGCCCGCAGCGCCTCCTGCGCCTCCTTGAGGCTGTGGATGTCGTTCATCAGAACGAACGCACCGTGCACCTCGCCCGAAGGCGCGGTGTCGGGAACCACGCGCAGGGTCATCCAGCGGCGCGCGCCGTTCGCACCGGGAACCATGCGATCGAACGCCATCGACTCGCCTTCGAGCGCACGGTTGATCTTCGCCTGCGTGTTGTCGTAGATCTCCGGCCCGACGACGTCGGGCAGCCGCAACGCCGCCACCTGCTCGGCGGCGAGGCCGAAGTACTGCAGGAACGCGCGGTTGACGTAGCGGCAGCGCTCGTCGCGGTCGACGTACGCGACAGGGGCGGGCACGCCGTCCATGATCGAGCGCAGCTGGCTCTCGCGCGTCGCGAGCGCCTGCTCGGTCAGCTTGAGATCGTGGATGTCGTACTCGGTGCAGTAGAGACCGCGCAGCCTTCCCGCGGCGTCGAGGTCCGGTGCGACCCGGCCGTGCACCCAGCGCTGCTCGCCGTCGGGGGTGTTGCCGACCCGCTCGTACTCGACGTGCTCGCCGCCGAGCGCGCGCTCGAGGACGGGCCGCAGGAACGACGCGACGTCGGGCGCCAGCACTTCGAATGGCGTCCGGCCGTAGATCTCGTCCTGCGGCCGGCGGACCCAGTTCGCGAACGCCTGGTTGACGAACGTGTACGCGGACGCGCGGTCGAGGTAGGCGATCGGGCCGGGAATGTTGTCGGCGAACAGGCGCAGCTGCACCTCCTGCGCCTTCAATGCGTCGCGGACGGCGACGTCGTCGTCGATGTCCGTCATCACGGCGAAGATGCCGCCCACGTGTCCGCCGATCGCGCGGTCGGGGAACAGCGTGATGCGGACCCAGCGCAGGTCGCCCGTCGCCTTGCGTTCGCGCCGCTCGAACGAGACCTTCGCGCCCTCGAAGGCGCGTTCGATGTGGTCGTCCATGTCGGCGAACGTGCCGCCGGCGATCAGCTCCTGCACGCCGCGGCCGAGCAGATCGTCGGGCGCGACGCCGATCCAGTTGCCGAACGGCTTGTTCGCAAAGCGGATCTTGAGCTGCCGGTCGAAGTGGACGATCGGCGAGCCGACGCTGTCGGTGACGAGGCGCAGCCGGTGCTCCCGCCAACCGGCCTCGAGCTCCAGCCGCTTCAGCTGGTCGACGTTGGCATAGGTGACCAGGAAGCCGCGGACCTCCCCGTCCGTGCCGCGGTCCGGGTAATAGTCGACGTGAATCCACATCGCCGAGCGGCCGGGCACCGTCAGCTGACGCTCGAATCCCGTCTGCTCGCCGGCGAGCGCGGCTTCGACGTAGGCCTCGAACAGGGAGAACGCCTCGCCGCCGTCGACCTCCCGGATCTCGCGGCCGATCACCCGGCTATACGGCAGGCCCGTCCACTCGAGAAACGACTTGTTGACAAAGCGATAGCGCCGGTCGCAGTCGACATAGGCGAGCGGCAGGCCGAGCGCATTGAGCTTGCGCTGCGACAGCGAAGGCAGGCTCTCCAGCCGGGCGCGCGGGTCCGGCCGGGGGTCGATGGTGGCAAGGGCAAGCCGAGTCAGTGCCTGGGTAATGGCCATGCCGCGCTCGTGTCTATCGAATGGCGAAGGGTCGGTCCGGGACGGGGCAGGCAGAAACCCGCCTCACACCGCCGCGCCCGCGTCGATCCCGCCCATCCGTCCGGGGTTTCCTTTCATCCCGGTCAACTAAAGCAAGGATCAGGCCTGAAGCCCACAGCCGCCGTCCTGAAGCACACAGCCACGGTCATACCGGCCCGGCCGCCCGCCGCCACCCACGGGGTCGCCCCGGCCAGGACCCGGGTTCATTCCCGAGCCGTCCGCGGCCGCAATGCACGGGCAGCAGGGGCCAAAGCATCGCGCGTGCCGGCCGGTTCCGGGGCGAAGTGCCGGCCCGGCGGCCAACGTCATAAATCAGCGCCGTGGGGCGAACCGGGAACACCCGCCCGCGAGCCGGCACGATTGGGCCCCGGTCCCGGCGTGCGGGGCAGCCCGACCGCACGCGCGGGCGCACCCCGCCATCGGCTAGAATTCGACGTGGGGTCGCACGCATTGCCATCTGCCGGCCCCGACCACAGGGAGTCGCCAGTGAAATTCACGGCTTATGGCGTTGCTGCGCTGCTCGGCCTCGCCGCAGCGGTTCCGGCACGCGGCGCCGAGATCACGTTCTACGAGCGCGACGCCTTCCGCGGCCGCTCGTTCACCGCCGATCAATCGGTCCAGAACTTCGCCAACATCGGCTTCAACGACCGGGCGTCGTCGGTGCGGGTCGTGAGCGGCACGTGGCAGCTCTGCTCGGACGCGTATTTCCGCGGGCGCTGCGTGACGGTGAATCCGGGCGAGTACCCGAGCTTGCGCAGCATGGAGCTCAACGACCTGGTGTCCTCGGCGCGGGAGCTCGACTGGCTCGGCGGCGGACCTCCGGCCGTCGGCGGTCGCCACCGCGTCCAGATGTACGAGCGCTACGGCTTCGACGGCGGGTGGTTCGACGTCGACGCCATGATCACCGATTTCGCCGACGTCGGATTCAACGACCGCGCGCAGTCGATGGTCGTCCACGACGGAACCTGGGAGGCCTGCGAGCACGCCAATTTCCGCGGCGCCTGTCAGACCTTCGGGCCGGGACGCTACCCCAGTCTCGGCGGCCTGGGCGGGCGGATCAGCTCGATCCGCGCCGTTGGCGGATTGGGTCCGGGTCCCGGCGGCCCGGGTCCCGGCGGCCCGGGCAGTGGTCGTGTCGAGCTCTTCGACGGCTACCAGTTCGACGGGGGCTCGTACGCGGTGAACGGCATCGTCACCAATTTCTCGGACGTCGGGTTCAACGACCGGGCGCAATCGATGGTCATCCGCGGCGGACTCTGGGAAGTCTGCGAGCATGCCGATTTCCGCGGCCAGTGCCAGACCTACGGCCCGGGCCGCTATCCGAATCTCGGCGGGATGGGCAGGCGCATCAGCTCGATCCGCCCCGTGGGCGGCGACGCCGGCGGCGGCTGGGGCACGGGCTCCCGCGCGCTCCTCTATGAAGGTCCCAACCTCTCGGGGCGCTCGTTCGTGATCAACACCGAGGTCGTGGCGAACCTCGCGAACACCGGGTTCAACGACCGCGCGGCGTCGCTGCGCATCGAGGGCGGCTACTGGATCTTCTGCAGCGATGCCAACTTCAACGGCGAATGCCTGACCTTCGGTCCCGGCGACTACCCGACGCTGCCGTGGGGACTCAACTACCGGATCTCGTCCGGCCGGCGCGTTCAGAGCACGTACCCGTACAGCCAGAGCCCGACCTGGCCGCGCTGACGTGGCCCGCGTCGACGACATCGCGGGGCTGTCGCGAATCCTGAGGCAGTGCCGCGTCATCGCGGTCGTCGGCCTGTCGGCGCACTGGTATCGCCCCAGCTATTTCGCGGCCAAGTACATGCAGGAGCACGGGTACCGCGTCATTCCGGTGAATCCGAACTGCCGCGAGCTGCTGGGCGAGACCTGCTATCCGAGCGTTGCCGCCATTCCCGACGCGGTCGACATCGTCGACTGCTTCCGCAGGCCCGAGGAAATTCCGGCGATCGCGCGCGAGGCGGCGGACAAGGGCGCGAAGGTCCTCTGGATGCAGCTGGGCATACGCAGCGAGGAGGCGGCGCGGATCGCGAGCCGGCGCCGGGCTCGACGTCGTCGAAAACCGCTGCGTGAAGATCGAGCACGCGCGGCTCATGGGCGGACTCCACTGGGCCGGCGTCAACACCGGCGTGATCTCGGCCCGGCGGCTCGCATGACTGTCGCCGTCTCGCCGCCGCAGGCCGCCCGTGGCTGACCGGCAATTCGGCTTCGACACGCTCTGCCTGCACGCGGGCCAGATCCCGGACGCGGCGACCGGCGCGCGCGCACTGCCGATCTACCAGACGACGTCGTTCGTGTTCGACAGCGCCGATCACGCGGCGAGCCTGTTCAACCTGCAGACGTTCGGCAACGTCTATTCGCGGATCTCGAACCCGACCGTCGCCGCGCTCGAGGAGCGCGTCGCGGCGCTGGAAGGCGGGCGCGCGGCGCTCGCGGCGGCGACCGGGATGGCCGCGCAGATGCTCGCGCTGCTCACCCTCTGCCGCGCCGGCGATCACATCGTCGCGGCGCGCACGCTCTACGGCGGCACGTATTCGCAGCTGGCCGTCACCTTCGCGCAATTCGGCATCGACGCGACGTTCGTCGACGCCGACGATCCCGACGCGTTCCGCCGCGCGCTCACGCCGCGCACGAAGGCGCTCTACGCCGAGACGATCGGCAACCCGCAACTCAACGTCTGCGACATCGCGGCGCTCGCCGGCGTCGCGCACGGCGCCGGCGTGCCGCTCGTCGTCGACAACACGCTCGCCTCGCCGTACCTCTGCCGCCCCTTCGAGCACGGCGCCGACATCGTCGTCCACTCGGTGACGAAGTACCTCGGCGGCCACGGCACGACGATGGGCGGCATCGTCGTCGAGTCCGGGCGCTTCCCCTGGGACAACGGCAACTTCCCGCAGATGACCGAGCCCTCGCGCGGCTACCACGGCGTGCGCTTCTACGAGACCTTCGGCGACTTCGGCTTCACCATGAAGGCGCGGATGGAGACGATGCGCACGCTCGGCCCCACGCTCGCTCCGCTGTCGGCATTCCTGCTGCTGCAGGGCATCGAGACGCTGCACCTGCGGATGCCGCGCCACTGCGCGTCGGCGCTGGCCGTCGCGCAGCACCTCGCCGCGCACCCTGCGGTCGACTGGGTCAACTACCCGCTGCTCCCGGGCAACCGCTACGAACCGCTCGCGCAGCGATACCTGCCGCACGGCGCCGGCGGCATCCTGACCTTCGGCGTACGCGGCGGCGCCGCGGCCGGCGAGCGTTTGATCGAGGCCGTGCAGTTCCTCTCGCACCTCGCCAACGTCGGCGACGCGAAGACGCTGATCATCCACCCCGCGTCGACGACGCACCGGCAGCTCTCCGACGAGGAGCAGCGCGCGGCGGGCGTGACGCCCGAGATGATCCGGCTCTCCGTCGGACTCGAGACGCTGGACGATATACTGTGGGACCTGGACCAGGCGTTGGAGAAGTCACAGCAATGATGCGCTATGCCGCAGTTCCCTGGCCCTGGGCCGGACTCACGATTGCGCTGGTCCTGCTCGCGCAGGAGGCGCTGATCAAGATGCTCGGCGAATCCCCGTCGCTCGGCATGACGTCCTGGCGGATGCTGGTGATGACGATCGGCGTCACGTCGATCGGGTTGATCGTGCTGCCGCCGCGCCGGGCATCCTACCTGCTCGGCGCCCTCACCTGCGCCGCGCTGATGGGCTGGGCGCTGTGGCTGCAGTACGGGCTCGGGCTCGACCCCTGCCCGCTGTGCACGCTGCAGCGCATCGCGGTGATCGCCATCGGCGTCGTGTTCCTGATCGCCGGCATCCACAATCCGCGACGCCTCGGCGCCGCGGTCTATGCCGGACTGACGCTCGCCATCGGGCTCTTCGGCGCCGTGACCGCGATGCGCCACGTGTGGATCCAGTCGCTGCCCAAGGGCGAAGTCCCGGCCTGCGGCATGGGCCTCGACTACATGCTGGAGACGCTGCCGCTGACCGAGGTCCTGTCCAAGGTGTTCAAGGGCAGCGGCGAGTGCGCGGAGGCCGGCTGGTACTTCCTCGGCCTCGCGATTCCGTCGTGGACGTTCGTCTTCTACGTCGCGATGATGGTCGTGGCGATCGTGCTGGTCAGGCGCGACTGAGGCCAGCGGCCAGGCTCGACTGGGTCAGGTCGGAGTCCGGCTTCAGCCGGTCGCCCGTGGCCGCCTGAAGGCGAGCCCCGACCGGATCTACTTCGCGCACGAGTTCGTGGGTCCGGCTTCAGCCGGACGCCCGTGGCCGCCTGAACGCGGCCCCACCGAGGATCTACTTGGGCGCCATCCGGATCGCGCCGTCGAGGCGGATCACCTCGCCGTTCAGCATCACGTTCTGCACGATCTCGCGCACCAGCGAAGCGAACTCGGACGGCCGGCCGAGACGCGGCGGGAACGGCACCATCTTGCCGAGCGCGTCGGCAATGTCGGCCGGGATCTGCCCGACCATCGGCGTCTCGAAGATGCCCGGCGCGATCGTCATCACGCGGATGCCGCTGCGCGCGAGGTCGCGCGCCATCGGCAGCGTCATCCCGGCCACGCCCGCCTTCGAGGCGCTGTACGCGGCCTGCCCGATCTGCCCGTCGAAGGCGGCCACCGACGCCGTGTTGACGATCACGCCGCGCTCGCCCTCGGCGTTGGGTGAATTGCCGGCCATCGCCGCCGCCGCGAGCCGCGCGACGTTGAACGTGCCGATCAGGTTGATGCTGATCGTGCGGACGAATCCGGCGAGCGAGTGCGGACCGTCCTTGCCGACGACCTTCTCGCCGTAGACGATACCCGCGCAGTTGACGAGCCCGTCGACGCGGCCCCAGCCGCCGACCGCGGCGGCCACCGCCGCCTTCGCGCTGGCCTCGTCCGTGACGTCGGTGCGCACGAAGCGCGCGCTGCCGCCGAGTTCCTTCGCCAGCGCTGCTCCCTCGCTCTCCTTCAGGTCCGCGATCACCGCGTTGCCGCCGGCGTCGACGACCATCCGCACGGTCGCCGCGCCCAGTCCCGACGCGCCGCCGGTGACGATGAATGTGCTGCCGCTCAACTGCATGACGTCGCTCCCCCTTGGTAGTGGCTTCGCTGCGGCGCGACGTGGCCCTCGCTGCGCTTGCGCCTCGAGTGCCCCGGCCGCGGCTCGATCAGGTCCGCTTGTCGAGCGCGGGCCGGTCGGGACCGCTCTGGCTCTTGAACACGGTCATCGCCGTCGCGATCAGCCCTCCGAGATCGGCGAGGTTCGCCGGCAGGATCAGCGTGTTGTTGGTCCTGGCGACGTTGGCGAAGGCGCCGACGTACTGCTCGGCGACTTTCAGATTCACCGCCTGCAGCCCGCCGGGCGACTCGATCGCCTCGGCGACCTGCCGGATCGCCTTCGCATTCGCCTCGGCGATCGCGAGCAGCGCCGCGGCATGCCCCTGCGCCTGGTTGATCTCGGCCTGCTTCTCGCCTTCGGACTTGGCGATGGCCGCCGCGCGCGCGCCGTTCGCGAGGTTGATCTGCTCCTGCTGCTTGCCCTCCGAAGTCGCGATCACCGCGCGCTTCTCGCGCTCGGCGGTGATCTGCGCCTGCATCGCGTGCAGGATCTCCTTCGGCGGCGTCAGGTCCTTGATCTCGTAGCGGAGCACCTTGACGCCCCAGTTGGCGGCGGCCTGATCGAGGGCGGTGACGACGATGCCGTTGATGTGCTCGCGCTCCTCGAAGGTGCGGTCGAGCTCCATCCGCCCGATCACGCTGCGCAGCGTCGTCTGCGCGAGCTGGGTGATCGCCACCTGGAAGTTGCTCGAGCCGTACGACGCGAGCTTCGGGTCGGTCACCTGGAAGTACAGAATGCCGTCGACCTGCAGCTGCGTGTTGTCCTTGGTGATGCAGATCTGGCTCGGCACGTCGAAGGGGATCTCGCGCAGGTCGTGCCGGTACGCAACGCGGTCGACGAACGGGATGACGAAATTGAGTCCCGGCTGCAGCACGGCGTAGAAGCGGCCGAGCCGCTCGACGACGAGCGCGTGCTGCTGCGGGACGACGCGGATCGCGCGCCCGATGACGATCACGGCGACGACGAACAGCGCGATCGTGAACAACGAAGAGCCCAACCACATGGCGAATGCCTCCATCGCTGATTCGTACCTCAGGAATGCGTCCACCGCCGGATCACGCGGCCGGCCGCCGATCGGACAGCACCAGCACCGAGGCGCGCATGGCGACGATATAGAGCGTGTCCGCGCGCGGCACGTCGGGCGACGCAAGCTCGGCGTCCCAGGTCGTGCCGCGGTACGCGACCCGCGCGGTGCCGTCGGGATTCCAGCTCTCGACGTGGACCGCCTGTCCGACGTCGAGCGACGGCTGCGGAGGCGGCGACGCATGCGCGAGGCGCCAGCGGTGGGCGGCGACCGTCAGCGCGACGCCCAGCACCCCCGCCACCCCGAACTGCACCGCCACGCTGGCCCCCAGCCAGGCCGCCACGCCGCCCAGCGCGACCGCGATGCCGATGGCGAGCAGGTAGAACGTCCCGGTCACCAGCTCGGCGCCGATGATCGCGGCAGCCACGATCCACCAGATCCAATGCACGCTCATCGCCCCTGCTTGCGTCCCGCGGCCTCGAAGGGCACAAGCATAAGCCACTTTGCCGCGCCCCGTTTTCGCCCGGTCCGGGCTGCCGGCGGCGGCCGCCGCGCGGCACAGTGGCCCGGCCCCCAAGGCGCGCGCTTTCGGGTATGATATTCCTTTTTTAATCAAGCGCTTTCGCGCTGCCCGGCCATCCGACGGAGCGATCATGCCCATCTACGAATACCGTTGCTCGTCCTGCGGGCACGAGCTCGAGTCGCTGCAGAAGTTCAGCGACGCGCCGCTCACCACCTGTCCATCCTGCAACGCCGACACGCTCGTCAAGCGTGTCTCGGCCGCCGGCTTTCAGCTCAAGGGCAGCGGCTGGTATGCGACCGACTTCAAGGGCGGCGGCAGCAAGCCGGCGGCGAGCAAGGAGGGCGACAAGGCCCCGCCCGACGCCAAGGCGGACGCGACGGGCGCTTCGAAGGGCGAGTCCAAGGCCGAGAGCCAAGACCGAAGGCGCGAGCGCCACGACCACTCCCGCGTCCGGAACCGGAGCGCCCCCTGCCACCGCGTGACGCACCGCCGCGAAAACGCACGATGAAGCGCTACGTCATTGCGGGGCTGCTCGTCTGGGTGCCGCTCGGCATCACGATCTGGGTGCTGCATTTCCTGGTGACCACGCTCGACCAGACGCTGCTGCTCGTGCCGGAGCGCGCGCGTCCGGAGGCGCTCGTCGGCTTTCACATCCCGGGCCTCGGCGTCGTGCTCAGCGTCGCGATCCTTCTCGTCACCGGTGTCATCGCCGCCAATTTCTTCGGCCAGCGGCTGATCGGCATCTGGGAGGGCATCCTCGGGCGCATTCCGTTCGTCAAGTCGATCTACTCGTCCGTCAAACAGGTCAGCGACACCATCCTCTCCGACCAGGGCACGGCGTTTCGCAAGGCGCTGCTGGTCGAATTCCCGCGTCCCGGCTGCTGGACCATCGCGTTCCTGACCGGCACGCCGTCGGCGGCCGTCGCGGATCATCTGCGCGGCGACTACGTCAGCGTCTACGTGCCGACCACGCCGAACCCCACCGGCGGCTACTTCGTGATGATGCCGAAGGAGAGCGTGCGCGAGGTCGACATGTCGGTCGACGAGGCGCTCAAGTACATCATCTCGATGGGCGTCGTTTCGCCGCGCCGCCGTAGCCGCCCGCATGCGGCGCACCCGGCCGCGCCCGCGTCGCCGCCGGCGCCCGCCGCCGAGCCCCGAAATTGACGCGGCTTCGCCGCCGCGTCGCCGCGCGATCGCGCACGGCGCTCGGCGATGCTGTCCGCACCTACTCGACACCCCCGACCGATTCCTAACGCAACGCCGCCGGAGAATGCCTTGAAGCGTACCGATTACTGCGGCCGCATCGACCGCCGCTACCTCACCCAGACCGTGACGCTGATGGGCTGGGTGCACCGCCGCCGCGACCACGGCGGCGTCATCTTCGTCGATCTGCGCGACCGCGAGGGACTCGTGCAGATCGTCTTCAATCCGGATCGGGTCGCGACCTTCGCGGTCGCCGAAACGCTGCGCAACGAGTTCGTCATCCGCGTGACGGGACTCGTGCGCTCCCGTCCCGAGGGCGGCAACAATCCGAACCTGTTCTCCGGCGAGATCGAGGTGCTGGCGCACGAGATCGAGATCCTGAACGTCGCGCAGACCCCGCCGTTCCAGCTCGACGACGAGAACCTCTCCGAGACGGTGCGCCTGCAGAACCGCGTCATCGACCTGCGCCGGCTGCCGATGCAGCGGAACCTGATGCTGCGCCACCGCGCGGCGATGGCCGCGCGCCGGTACCTCGACGCGCACGGGTTCGTCGACGTCGAAACGCCGGTGCTCTACAAGTCGACGCCCGAGGGCGCGCGCGAGTTCCTCGTTCCGTCGCGGATCCATCACGGAATGTTCTACGCGCTGCCGCAATCGCCCCAGCTCTTCAAGCAGATGCTGATGATGGCGGGCTTCGACCGCTACTACCAGATCGTCAAGTGCTTTCGCGACGAGGACCTGCGCGCCGACCGCCAGCCCGAGTTCACGCAGATCGACATCGAGACGTCGTTCCTCGACGAGCTCGAGATCCGCGAGCTGATGGAGGGCCTCGTCCGCGCGATGTTCAGGGACACGCTGAACGTCGAGCTGCCCGACCCCTTCCCGGTGATGCAGTTCGCCGACGCGATGCGCGACTACGGATCCGACAAGCCGGACCTGCGCGTTCCGCTCAAGCTGACCGAGCTCACCGACGTCATGAAGTCCGTCGAGTTCAAGGTGTTCCGCGCGGCGGCCGAGCTGCCGAACGGCCGCGTCGCGGCGCTGCGCGTGCCCGGCGGCGGCGCGCTGACGCGCAAGGAAATCGACGACTACACCGCGTTCGCCAAGATCTACGGCGCGGGCGGACTCGCCTACATCAAGGTCAACGATGCGGGGAAGCCGAACGAACAGGGCCTGCAGTCGCCGATCGTCAAGTTCCTCTCCGCGGCCGTGCTCGGCACGATCCTCGAGCGCACCGGCGCGCAGACCGGCGACCTCGTCTTCTTCAGCGCCGACCGCGAGAAGGTCGTCAACGACGCCCTCGGGGCACTGCGGGCGAAGATCGGCCACGACCGCGGGCTCGCGGAGCCCGGCTGGAAGCCGCTGTGGGTCGTCGACTTTCCGATGTTCGAGTTCGACGAGGAGAAGAAGACCTGGGGCGCGCGGCACCATCCGTTCACCGCGCCGAAGGACGGCCACGAGAACCTGTTCCAGACGGACCCGGGGAACGCCCTCGCCAAGGCGTACGACGTCGTGCTGAACGGCTGGGAGATCGGCGGCGGGTCGGTGCGCATCCACAAGGCGGACGTGCAGGCGAAGGTGTTCTCCGCGCTCAATATCAGCGCCGACGACCAGCGGAAGAAGTTCGGCTTCCTGCTCGACGCCCTGTCGTACGGCGCGCCGCCGCACGGCGGCATCGCCTTCGGCTTCGACCGGCTCGTCGCGATGATGGCGGGCGTCGACCAGATCCGCGACGTGATCGCGTTCCCCAAGACGCAACGCGGGCAGGACCTGCTCGTCGACGCGCCGAGCGCCGTCACCGAGGAGCAGTTGCGCGACCTGCACATCAGGGTGCGCACGCGCGACGCGGCCAAGGCCCCGACCTGACGGCCGCGCGCCGGCCGGCGGAACCGTCGATGACCCTGCACACTCACGTCGCGAAGTTCCGCGGGTCTGCGGGAGCCGCGGCGCGCCTCCTTCTGCTGGCCCTGTGCCTGTCCGGCGGATTCGCCGCGGCCGCGTTCGCGCGCACGGCGCCCGAGGCCATGGCCGAGGTCGCGCTCGCCGACCTGCCGAAGGAGGCGCAGGAAGTCCACGCGCTGATCCACCGGGGAGGCCCGTTCCGGTTCGACCGCGACGGCGTCGTGTTCGGCAACCGGGAGAGGCTCCTGCCGGCCAGGCCGCGAGGGTACTATCACGAGTACACGGTCCGCACGCCGGGCGTGAAGAGCCGCGGCGCGCGGCGGCTGGTCTGCGGCGGCCCCGCATCCGCGCCCGATGTGTGCTATTACACCGACGATCATTACCAGTCGTTCCGAAGGATTCGCCGATGAAGCTGCCGGACCTCCACGATCTGGAAATCTCGGGCGTGCACGCGTGGCAAGGCGATCCGCATGCGCTCGTGGCCGCCACGGGCGCGGCGAAGCTGCGTTTCCTCGCGGTCGACCTGAAAGGCGTCAACAGCAAGGCCGAGCTGCTGGCGGCCGTGGCGAAAGGACTGAAGCTGCCCGAGCATTTCGGCAACAACTGGGACGCGCTCGCCGATTCCGTCGAGGACGGCGATTGGCTCGGCAAGAACGGCTGCGTGATTGCGCTCGCGCACTCCGCCGTCTACCGTAAAGCGCATGGCGTCGACTGGACGACGTTCGAGGACATCCTCGCCGAGGCCGCGGACTACTGGCGCGAGCGGCACAAGCCGTTCTGGGTGTTCGTCAGCTGAGGAAGCCCGGCGCCTCGTGTCCGGCAAGATCCCCGTATCGACGCTCGTACTCGTCTACACCCCCGATCTGCGCGTGCTGCTGATCGAGCGTGCCGATGCGCCCGACTACTGGCAGTCGGTGACGGGCAGCCAGGAGCACGGTGAGACGCTTGCGCAAACCGCGGCCCGCGAGCTGCGCGAGGAAACCGGCATCGACGCCGCGGCGTACGGCGGACTGGTCGACTGGCAGGTGTCGAGCATCTACGAAATCTATCCGCGGTGGCGCCATCGCTACCCGCCGGGCACGCTGCACAACACGGAGCACGTGTTCGCGCTGGAAGTGCCCGACGCCGTCCCGGTGCGCCTCGATCCGCGCGAGCACCTGCGCCACGCGTGGCTCCCGTGGCAGGACGCCGCGGCGAAGTGCTTCTCGTGGTCGAACCGCGACGCGATCCTGCTGCTGCCGGAGCGGGTCGCGCGCCGCGCCGGCTGACCGGACCTCCTACGCGTCCGGGCCGACCATGCGCTCGGGCCGCACCCAGGCGTCGAACTCCTCCGCGGTGACGTAGCCGAGCGCGAGCGCCGCGGCCCTGAGCGTCGTGCCCTCGCGGTGCGCCTTCTTCGCGATCTCCGCCGACTTGTCGTAGCCGATGTGCGGGTTGAGCGCGGTCACCAGCATCAGCGAGCGGGCAACCAGCTCGGCGATGCGGCCGCGGTCGGGCTCGATCCCGCGCGCGCAGTGCGCGTCGAAGCTGGCCATCCCGTCGGCGAGCAGGCGCACGCTCTGCAGCACGTTGTGGATCACGAGCGGCCGGTAGACGTTGAGCTCGAAGTTGCCGGACGCGCCGCCGATCCCCACCGCGACATCGTTGCCCATCACCTGCGCCGCGATCATCGTCAGCGCCTCGCACTGCGTCGGATTGACCTTGCCCGGCATGATCGAGCTGCCGGGCTCGTTCTCCGGTATCGTGATCTCGCCCAGGCCCGACCGCGGCCCGCTGGCGAGCCAGCGCACGTCGTTCGCGATCTTTGCCAGCGCAGCGGCCAGACCCTTCAGGGCGCCGTGCAGGCTCACCAGCGCATCGCTCGCCGCCAGCGCCTCGAACTTGTTCGCCGCCGTGACGAAGGGAAGGCCGGTGCCGGCGGCGATCTCACGGGCGACGCGCACGGCGAATTCCGGATGCGTGTTGAGGCCGGTGCCGACGGCCGTGCCGCCGAGCGCCAGCTCGAATGCGTGAGGAAGCGCCGCCTCGATGTGCGCCCTGGCGTGCGCGAGCTGCGCCGCGTAGCCCGAGAATTCCTGGCCGAGCGTCAGCGGCGTCGCATCCTGCAGATGCGTGCGGCCGATCTTGACGATGCCGGCGAACGCGGCTGCCTTGTCGCCCAGCGTCGCGCGAAGCGCGTCGAGTGCGGGCAGCAGGTCGCGGGTCACCGACTCCGCGGCCGCGACGTTCATCGCCGTCGGGAAGACGTCGTTCGAGGACTGGCCGCGATTGACGTCGTCGTTCGGGTGCACGAGCCGGCCGTCCCCGCGCGGCCCGCCGAGGAGCTCGGAGGCGCGATTGGCAAGCACCTCGTTGACGTTCATGTTGGTCTGCGTGCCCGACCCGGTCTGCCAGACGGCGAGCGGGAACTCGCCGGCGTGCCGTCCGGCGAGCGCCTCGTCGGCGGCGGCGACGATCGCGTCGGCCGTGCGCGCCGGAAGCAGGCCGAGGCCCGCGTTGACCCGGGCCGCCGCGCGCTTGACGACGAGCAGCGCCCGGATCAGCGCCTCCGGCATCTTCTCGGTCGAGATGCGGAAATGCGCGAGCGAGCGCTGCGTCTGCGCGCCCCAGAGCCGGTCCGCCGGAACGTCGATGGGACCGAACGTATCGCGCTCGATGCGCGTGGCCTGCACGGTCATGGCTGATCTCCTTTGCAACGCCGAGGGCGATACTGTCGCACGACGGCGGCAAAGATAGAATGCGCGGCGGGTGCAGCAGCAGCGCCGGTCGGCGCCGCGGCGACGTCGAGTCAGCGGTCGGTGCCCCTGTCGCTGCGCGTCGATGCATGCAGGCGCGGGACGGGGCCGCTGCCCCGTCCCTGTGTCACGCGGCCAGTCCCAGCCGGCGCCGCTGCTCGAGCGTGCGAACGAAGCGCAGGATCTCGGCGTTCACGGCGTCCGGGTGCGTGATCGGACCCATGTGGCCGGCGCCGGCGATGCGCACCTGTCGGGCATCGGCGAGCGCCGGCAGCAGGCGCCGCGCGACAGCCTTGGGCGGCAGGCGCGTCGCCTCGCCTTCGAGCCAGAGCACCGGCATCGTCAGTCGCGTGTAAGCGGCCAGAGGCACCGCGTCGTCGAAGAGCGCGGCGAACTCCTGCGCGACCTTGGGCATGCGCGCGCAGACTCCCTGCCGCCGGCCCTCGTCCATCGTCCGCCAGGTGCCGTCGCCCGACCAGTAATCGACGAAGCTCCCTGCCGCCTGCTCGACGCGGCCGGCGCACACGTCGTCGCGGATCGCCAGACCCGTCGTGAGGATCTCGCGCCCGGCGTCGTTGTCACCGGCATCGCGTGCGATGAGCGAGAAGAGCACGGGCTCGTAGAGCGCCAGGCCGACGACACGCTCGGGCCGGTGCAGCGCCACCCGCGTCGCGACCGCGCCTCCGTACGAGTGCCCGACCAGACAGACCGGCCCGCGCGTCGGCGTCCACGATCGCCTCGATGCGCGCCGCTTCGTCGTCGAGCGTCGTGTCGCCCGCGGCGATCCACGACGCGTCGCGGCCGTATCCGATCAGGTCGGGCGCGAGCGTCGGGTGCTCGGGCGCAAGTTCCGCCGCGAGCCGGGTCCACTGCCGCGAGCTGCTGCCGCTGCAATGCAGGCAGATGACGGTGGTCGCGGCGAGATCGAAGCGCACTGCTTGCATGGCGCGACTCCCCGGATCAGCCGCCGAAGCCGCTCGCGCGGCGCGCGTGCCGCGACCAGGCGTCGATCGGGTCGGCGTCTTCGCGTATGCGTGCCGACTCGTCCGTGTCCGCGTCCGCGTCGGCCGCGTCCGCATCGGGGTCGGCCGCCGCCGCGGTCCAGGACGGCGGGACTGGCTCGCCATCCGCCGGCTCCGGCTCGTCGGCGTATGCGGCCGTCGCCAGGAGGCCGAAGATGATGCTCTCCGGAGCGAGAAAGATTTCGTCGTCGAACGTGCGGTACATGGTCGCTCTCCTCGAAAAATCCGGTGGGTTCCTGTTCGCCGGCTCCCCGGTCGAGCACCCGTCACCACGGTCATGGCGGGGCGATGCGACGTGCGGCCTGCGATGAGGGAGGAGACTACGCAGCACGGGTTGCGCGACGATGTCACCGCGGAAACAGTTTGTTTCCGCCGTGTAATCGGCGCCATCCACTCTTTCCCGGCGCCGGACGAGCCGGGCCGGCGGCGTGGTTATAATCCGGCAGCCAACCGAAGGGAGCCTTGGTCATGCCCGACAGTGCGCGCGTCCTGATCGTCGACGACGACGCCGACGTGCGCGGCATGATCGCCGAGTACCTCGCGGGCCACGGCTACGAGATCGCCCAGGCCGCAGACGGCCAGCAGATGCGGCAGGCGCTCGCCCGCCAGGTGCCCGACGTCGTGCTGCTCGACCTCAACCTGGGCGGCGAGGACGGGCTCTCGCTCGCGCGCTACCTGCGCGAGCACCACGACGTGGGGATCATCATGGTCACGGCGGCGAGCGATGTGGTCGATCGCATCGTCGGCCTGGAGGTGGGCGCGGACGATTACCTCGCGAAGCCCTTCGATCCCCGCGAGCTGCGGGCACGGCTCAAGAGCGTGCTGCGCCGCCTGCGGGGCAGCACGGGCGGGCCGGCGGGCGCAGGCGACGGCCGTGCGGAAAAGCGCGCCAAGGTGGGCCGTTTCGTGCTCGACCTGGAGGGTCACCGGCTCCTCGATGCCGGCGGGAAGGAGATCGCGCTGACGAGCATGGAGTTCGATCTCCTGCGCGTGTTCACCGAGCACCCCAATCAGGTGCTGAGCCGCGACCGGCTGCTCACGCTGACCCGCAACCGCGAGTGGGAGCCCTTCGATCGAAGCATCGACATCCGGATCGCGCGCCTGCGCAAGAAGATCGAGGTCGATCCGGACGTCCCGCGACTGATCAAGACGGTGCGCAACGCCGGGTACATGTTCCTGCCGGCCGCCGACTGAGGGGCGGCCGTGGGTGTCCGGCCGTCGCGCGGGGTCGGCTGCGTAACCGGCGTGTTTCAATTGTTCCGGCCGGGTAACAGCGGCCCCCGCCGCCGTCCGCGTCGTCTAGACTCGCGGACATGACGCCCGAGCCCCGCCCTGCCCGGCTGCGCGAGCTCGCCCGCGACGGCGACGCGTACCGCTTCCTCCTCGCGGAAGCGGACCTCGGCATCCTCGTGATCGCCGACGCCATCGAGGACTGCAACGAGGCGGCGTGCCGCCTGTTCGGGCGCTCGCGCGACGCGCTGATCGGACTCGATCCCCTCGAGCTCTCGCCTTCGAGCCAGCCCGACGGGAGCCGGTCGAAGTCCGCCGCGACGCGCCGCATGGAGAGCGCGCTTGCCGGCCTGCCGCAGTGGTTCGAATGGCGCTTCGCCGACGCGAAGGGCGAGCCCGTCGACACGCTGGTCCACGTCGAGGCCGTGCTCGTCGACGGCCGGCGGCGGGTGCTGCTGCGCATGCGCAATCTGTCGCATCTGCAGCGCGCCGAGCTGCGGCTGCGCGATACCGAGATGCGCCTGCAGCAGATCCTGGACAACTCGACCAACGCGCTCGTCTACGCGAAGGACCGCGACGGACGCTATCTGTTCGTGAACCGGGCGTTCGAGCGGCTCGTCGCGATGCCGGCGGAGGACATCGTCGGCAAGACCCCGGCCGATCTGTTCGCGCGCGACATCGCGGAACGCCTGATGCGCAACGACATGCGCGCCATCGAGGAGTGCCGCGCAATCGAGGTCGAGGAAGCAGATCGACGTCGGTGGCGAGCTGCGCACCGAGATCTCGAACAAGTTCCCGCTGCTCGACCGCGACGGCACGCCATACGCGGTCTGCGGCATCAGCGTCGACATCACGGGGCGCACGCGCGTGGAACAGGCGATGCGCCGTGCCGCGCTGGCCGTCTCGGCCGTCGAGGGACAGGAGCTCTTCGGCGAGCTCGTCCGGACGCTCGCGCAGATTCTCGCCGTCGACATCGCCTTCATCGCGCTGCCGTCGCCGGCCGATCCGGAAAGGCTGCGGATGCTGGCATTCTGTGTCGACGGCCGCATGATCGAGGATTTCGAGTACCCGCTGGCCGGAACGCCCTGCGAGACGGTCATCGGCCAGCAGTACCGGATCTATCCTTCGCGCCTGATCGAGCACTTCCCGCTCGACGCGGAATTCCGCAGCCTCGCCGTCGACGCGTACGCCGGCCACCCGCTGACCGGCGCGCAGGGCAAGCCGCTGGGCCTCATCTCCGTCGTTTCGCGGCGGCCGTTCGCCGATCCCGAGCTCGTCGAGGCGATGCTCAAGATCTTCGCCACGCGCGCGGTCACCGAGATCGAGCGGCGGCGCGCCGACCAGGCGCTGCGCGCAAGCGAGGAGCAGTACCGCGCGATCTTCAACGCCTCGGCCGACGCGCTGGTCCTGTGGAACTCGCGGTACCGGCGCGTCGACGTCAACCCGGCGTACGAGCGTCTCTACGGCTGGTCGCGCGACGAGGTGATCGGGCGCGCGTACGAGCATCCCGCCTTCTCGCCGGAGTACGCGCGCCCGCGCCTCGAGCTCGTGCGCCGGGCGCTCGCCGGCGAGACCTGCCACGCCGAGCTCGAGGCCATCCGCCGGAACGGCGAGCGCGTCCCGACCGAAGTGCACGCGATACCGTTCCAGCACCGCGGCGAGCCGCACGTGCTCACCATCGCGCGCGACATCACCGATCGCAAGCGGGCCGAGGAGGCCCTGCGCGCCAGCGAAGCGCAGTACCGCGCGATCTTCAACGCGTCCGCCGACGCGATGATGCTTTGGAACAGCCGGCTCGTGCGGGTGGACGTCAATCCGGCCCACGAAAGGATGTTCGGATTTGCGCGCGACGAGGTCGTCGGGCGAGCCTTCGAAGGCCTGCCGTATCCCGAGGAGTACGTGCGGCCGCGCATCGAGATGGTGCGCCGGGCCCTGGCCGGCGAGGCCAGCCGTGTCGAACTGGACGCACTGCGCAAGGACGGGCAGCGGATCGTTACCGAACTGCGCGCCATTCCGTTCGTGCACCACGGCGAACCCCACGTGCTGCAGATCGCGCGCGACATCACCGAGCGCCGGCGCGCGGAGGAGGCGCTGCGCGCCAGCGAGGCGCAGTACCGCGCGATCTTCAACGCGTCCGCCGACGCGCTGGTCCTGCGCGACGCGGATTTCCGCATTGTCGACGTCAACTCGACCTACGAGGCGTGGACGGGCATCCACCGCGATCAGGCGATAGGATCGGAGCGCGTGCTGGCCAACCCGCCAGGCGTGAACGAACGCGTGAAGGCGCTGCACAGCCGTGTTCTGAACGGCGAGCCGATCCAGCTCGAAACGCAGCTCCTGCATCGGGACGGCAGCTTCCGCGAGCTCGAGCTGCGCGGCATGCCGATCCGCCACCGTGGCGTGCCGCACGTCCTCTACGCGGGGCGCGACATCACGGAGCGCAAGTGCGCCGAGGAGGAACGCACACGCCTCGAGGGCCAGCTGCGGCAGGCGCAGAAGATGGAGGCGATCGGCCACCTGACCGGCGGCATCGCGCACGACTTCAACAACATCCTCACCGGGATCCTCGGCTACATCGTGCTGGCCGGCGAGCGCGACGCGGCGGCAGCGGACCCCAAGCTCGGCCAGCACCTCGACCAGGCGCGACGGGCGGCGTTGCGCGCGAGGGACCTGATCCAGCAGATGCTGACCTTCAGCCGCGGCCGGCGCGGCGAGCCGCGGCCGCTCGACCTGCCGCGGGCCGCGCGCGACGCGCTGAAACTGATCGGCGCGACGCTCCCCTCGTCGATGGTGGTGGACGTCGACCTCGAAAGCGAGGTTCCGGCAGTGATGGCCGACCCCGTGCAGGTCGAGCAGGTGCTGCTCAACCTGCTGATCAACGCGCGCGATGCGATGCGCGGCGCGGGTGCCGCCGTGGTGCGGGCCCGGTTCGAGGAGCACGCCGGCGCCGTGTGCGCATCCTGCCGCAAGCCGATCCAGGGCCGATTCGTCACGCTCGCCGTCGGCGATTCGGGATCCGGCATCGCACCGGAGGCGGTCGACCGGATCTTCGATCCGTTCTACACCACCAAGGGCGTCGGCAAGGGCTCCGGGATGGGGCTGTCGATGGTGCACGGCATCGTGCACGAGTACGGCGGACACATCATGGTGGACTCGGCGCCCGGTGCCGGGGCGACATTCCGGGTGCTCCTGCCGCCCCATGCCGAGGCGCGCGCGGACTCCGACACGCCGGCGGGAACGCTCGCCGATGGCCCGGCGCGCACGCCGCGGCTGTCCGGGCGCATCCTCGTCGTCGACGACGAGGTGATGGTGGGCGAGTTCATGGCCGAGCTCCTCGCCAGCCGCGGTCTCGACGTGACGGTGAAGTCCGATCCGCTCGAGGCGGCGCGGTGGTTCGACGAGGATCCGGACCGCGTCGACCTCGTCCTCACCGACCAGACGATGCCGCGGATGACCGGCCTCCAGCTCGCTCAGCGAATGACGACCGAGCGGCCCGCGCTTCCCGTCGTCCTCTACACCGGCTACGGCGAGGACATCGGTCCCGGCGAGCTGCACCGCCACGGCGTCGCGGCGGTGCTGCGCAAGCCTGTCGAGCCCGCGACGCTCGTCGCGCTGCTGCGCAGTCACCTCCCGCAAAGCTGACGGACGCAGGGCACCGCCCGCTTCGTCGGTAGCGTTCGCGCCCGCGCCCGACGCGGCCCGATCGCTCGCGCCACCCGTGCGCCGCTGCGCGAGTGTTACAAAGCGACAACAGTCCGAGACCCTTCGGCAATCGCGCAGTTACCTCGCGCGCGCAGCATCGCTCCTGTCAGCCCGCGGCATTGCGGGCACCCGGAAGCCGGCAATCCCGCCGGACCCGGCAACGTTGGGAGACAGCGATGTTGCAAACCACCGTCCAGACCGGCAGCACCGAGAAGAGCCGTTATGCGCGCTGCATCGAAGCGTCCAAGCGCATCCGCTGGGAGATCGAGCGCGACGTGATTCGCGGCCGCCAGTTCGACCTCTCGAAGCGCTTCCTGCCGAACCGCCTGTCGCACGTCGACGAGCTCGCCTTCCTTTCGCCGGACGAGCGCCGCTTCCTCACGCAGGTGCAGGGCCGGTCGTACGCGAACATCTTCGGCCTCGTCGAGCGCTTCATCGCCGCGATGGTCGTCGACGTGAGCCGCGACTACCTGCTGGGCGACCAGGTCGCGCTGGAGGCGCTCGTCCGCTTCACCGACGAGGAGATCAAGCACCAGGAGCTGTTCCGGCGCATCGACCGCACGCTGAGCGGGCAGATGCCCGCGGGATACACGTTCGCCCCCGAGCCCAACGCCGTCGCCCGTGCCGTGCTCTCGAAGTCGAAGTGGGCGGTGCTCGGCCTCACCTGCCACATCGAGCTCTTCGTTCAGCAACACTACCGCGAGAGCATCGACCCCGAGCAGGACCTCTGCCCGCTGTGGAAGGACGTGTTCCTGTTCCACTGGAAGGAGGAATCGCAGCACGCGATCCTCGACGAGCTCGAGTGGGTGCGCGAGGACGCCGGGCTCACGAAGGCCGAGCGCGACTCGGCGGTCGGCGACCTGATCGCGCTGGTCGGAGCGGTCGACGGCATCCTGCAGGGCCAGGCCCAGGCCGACGCAGACTACTTCGCGGGTGCCTGCGGCCGCGCCCTCGACGACGCGCAGCGCGCCGCCGTCGCCGCGTCCGTGCTGCGCGCCTATCGCTGGCAGTACATCGTCTCCGGCGTGCAGGACCCGCGCTTCAGGAAGATCCTCGGCGGCCTCATCGACGCCGGCCAGGGCGCGCGCATCGAGCAGGCGCTCGCGCCCATCGCGCAGTACGTCAACGTGCAGTAGCCCGCAGCGACGGGGGACGATCGCCGTCCCGCCCCTCGTCGCGCGCGCCGGCAGCGGTGTCCGCGCCATCGGGCATCGCGTGAATTCCCGCATTGGAGGGACCATGGAAGCCACCAACCGTTCGCTCGTTCCGCACGCCTGGATCGTCACCGCCGCGGCGGCGACGCTGCTCGCGCTCACGATGGGGCAGCGATCGGCGCTCGGGCTCTTCCTCTCGCCGCTCAACACGGCGACCGGGCTCGGGCTCGCCACGATCAGCTTCGCGATGGCGATGAGCCAGATCGTCTGGGGCGCGGCGCAGCCGGTCGCCGGCGTGCTCGCGGATCGCTACGGGCCGGCGAAGGTGATCTCGGTCGGCGCCGTCCTGCTCGCCGCGGCGACGGCGATCCTTCCCGCGGGGCACGGCACCCTGACGCTCGTGGCCGCGCTGTCCCTCGGCGCGGCCGCGGGCGCGGCGGCCGGCGGCAACGCGATGCTGCTGGGCATCGTCAGTCAACGGGTCGCGGCCGAGCGTCGCGGTCTCATGGTGGGCGTGGTCGGCGCCGGCGGCTCGGCAGGACAACTGGTGCTGGCGCCGGTCGCGCAAACCCTCATCACGCAGACCGGTTGGGCCAACGCGCTCTACGCGCTGGCCGCGCTGTCGCTGGTGGCGCTGCCGCTGGCGCGCCTTCTCGAGCCGCGGTCGACGGACGTCACCGCGACACCGGCGGGCAATCCCCCCGCGCCGCCGGCCGCTGCCGTGCTGCGGGACGCGCTGCGCACGAAGGCGTACTGGCTGATCTCGGCGGGATTCTTCGTCTGCGGATTCCACGTCGCGTTCCTGCTGGCGCACATGCCCGGCGTGATCGAGCTCTGCGGTCTGCCGTCGAGCCTCGCGGGCATATGGATCGCCGTCATCGGAGGGTGCAACGTCGTCGGCAGCATCGCTTCGGGGCTGGCGATCCGCCGCGTGCCGATGAAGTGGATGCTGGCCGCGCTCTACGCGGCGCGGGCCGCGGGCGTGGCGGTGTTCCTGGTGATGCCGAAGACCGAGACCACGCTCCTCGCCTTCGCGCTGTGGATGGGCCTCACCTACATGGCCACCCTGCCGCCGACATCCGGGCTGCTCGGCAAGCTCTTCGGCGTGGAGCGCCTCGCCCCGCTGCTGGGCGTGACGATGCTCGTGCATCAGGTCGGGAGCTTCCTCGGCGTCTGGCTCGGAGGCGTCGCGGTCGTGCAGACGGGAAGTTACGATGTTCTGTGGATGGTCGATGCCGCGCTCGCCGTGGTGGCCGCGCTGCTCCACCTGCCCTTGCGCGAGCCGGCGAACGAGCGAGCGCCTGGCCGCAGCCCGGCCGTCGCAGCAGCGCGGGCGCTCCCGTCGGCCGCCTGAGAACGCGGCGCCGGCCGGCCGCGCAGGCCGACCCGGCCGCGCGCAAAAACAGCGAGGGCGCCCGCGGGCGCCCTCGCTTCGTTCCCGACCGCCAGCGTCTACGCGGCGGGCGTGGATTCGGACGGAGCCGGCGCAGGCGCCGCGGCGTCTTCGGCCGCCGCCTTCATCGACAGGCGCAGCCGTCCCTTGTCGTCGGCTTCCAGCACCTTGACGCGCACGACCTGCCCTTCCTTGACGTAGTCGGACACCTGGTTGACGCGCTCCTTCGCGATCTGCGAGATGTGGAGCAGGCCGTCCTTGCCCGGCAGCACCTGGACGATCGCGCCGAAGTCGAGGAGCCGCAGCACCGTGCCTTCGTAGATCCGGCCGACTTCCACTTCCGCCGTGATGTCCTCGATGCGCTTTCGCGCAACGTTGCAGGCGTCGGCGTTGACCGAGGCGATGGTGATCGTGCCGTCGTCCTGGATGTCGATCGTCGTGCCGGTTTCCTCGGTCAGCGCGCGGATCACCGCGCCGCCCTTGCCGATCACGTCGCGGATCTTCTCGGGGTTGATCTTGAACGTCATCATCCGCGGCGCGTGCTGCGAAACCTCGGTGCGGGCGTGCGGCAGCGCCTCCTGCATCAGGTGCAGGATGTGCAACCGGCCCTCGCGCGCCTGCGACAGCGCCACCGCCATGATCTCCTTGGTGATGCCCTGGATCTTGATGTCCATCTGCAGCGCGGTGATCCCGCGGTCGGTGCCCGCGACCTTGAAGTCCATGTCGCCGAGATGGTCCTCGTCGCCGAGGATGTCGGTGAGCACCGCGAAGCGATTGCCCTCCTTGATCAGTCCCATCGCGATGCCCGCGACGTGCGCCTTGGTCGGGACGCCGGCGTCCATCAGCGCCAGGCTGGCGCCGCAGACGGAGGCCATCGACGAGCTGCCGTTCGATTCCGTGATCTCCGACACGACGCGCATCGAGTACGCGAACTCCTCGGACGTCGGCAGCACGGCGAGCAGCGCGCGCTTGGCGAGGCGGCCGTGGCCGATCTCGCGCCGCTTCGGCGTGCCGACGCGGCCCGTCTCGCCCGTGGCATACGGCGGCATGTTGTAGTGGAGCATGAAGCGATCCGTGTACTCGCCCATCAGGGCGTCGATGCGCTGTTCGTCGCGCGCGGTGCCGAGCGTCGCGACGACGATCGCCTGCGTCTCGCCGCGCGTGAACAGCGCCGAGCCGTGCGTGCGCGGCAGCACGCCGGTGCGGATCGCGATCGGCCGCACCGTGCGCGTGTCGCGCCCGTCGATCCGGGCCTCGCCCGAGAGAATCTGGTTGCGGACGATGTTCGACTCGAGCCCGAACACGAGGTTGTTGACCTCGTTCGCGTAACCGCCCGCGGCGTCCGCCGGGATGCACTCGGCGGCGACGTTGGCGTAGATGTCCTTCAGCCGCTGCTGGCGCGCCTGCTTGGAGCGAAGCTGGTAGGCCTCGCGCAGCGCTGCGTCGGCGACGGCGGTGACCTTGGCGATCAGCGCCTCGTCCTTCGCCGGCGGCTTCCAGTCCCACAGCGGCTTGCCGCCGGCCTCGACCAGCTCGTGGATCAGATTGATCGCCGCCTGCTGCTGCGCGTGACCGAACACGACGGCGCCCAGCATGATCTCTTCGGACAACTCGTTGGCCTCCGATTCCACCATCAGCACGGCAGCCTCGGTTCCGGCGACGACGAGGTTGAGCGCCGAGGTCGTGAGCTCGGTCTTGGTCGGGTTCAGAACGTATTGCCCGTCGACGTAGCCGACGCGCGCGGCGCCGATGGGGCCGTTGAACGGGACGCCGGCGAGCATCAGCGCGGCGGATGCCCCGATCATCGCCGGGATGTCGGGGTCGATTTCGGGATCCACCGACATGACGGTGGCGATGACCTGCACCTCGTTGTAGAAGCCGTCCGGAAAGAGCGGCCGGATCGGGCGGTCGATGAGCCGCGAGGTCAGCGTCTCCTTCTCGGAGGGACGGCCCTCGCGCTTGAAGAAGCCGCCGGGGATCTTGCCCGCGGCATAGGTCTTTTCCTGGTAGTCGACGGTCAGCGGGAAGAAGTCCTGGCCCGCCTTGGCCTCGGTGCGCGCGACGGCGGTCACCAGCACGACGGTGTCGTCGAGGCTCACCAGCACCGCACCGCCGGCCTGGCGGGCGACCTCGCCGGTCTCGAGTGTCAGGGTATGGCGGCCGTAGGCAATCGATTTCTTGATGGGATTCACGTTGTCCTCAATTCTGCGAAATGACAATGGCCGCGCACTGCTGGCGCGGCCATCGCTGATGTCCTCAGGGGAGTTGCGGCGGCGGCCCCGGATCCATCCGCCGTTCCTCGAGACGCATCGTTCGTCCGCTTGCGCGACCGGAAGGGCGTCGGGGGAGCCGGAGCGATGGACCCTGGCGCGCCTACTTGCGCAACCCGAGCTTCTCGATCAGGTTACGGTAGGTATCCGCATTGCGCGACCGGAGATAGTCGAGCAGCTTGCGGCGACGCGAAACCATCCGCAGCAACCCGCGGCGCGAATGGTGGTCCTTCAGGTTCGCCTTGAAATGGTCGTTGAGACCATTGATGCGAGCGGTGAGCAGGGCAACCTGCACTTCGGGCGAGCCCGTGTCGCCCTTGATTCGCTGATGATCGGCGATGACTTTCGCCTTTTCCTGCGCAGTGACTGCCATTGCGGTGGTCCTTCTCTCTCTCGTAGTTGCGCGATGCTGCCCAGCCTTGGGTTCCGGATCCGGAAAAGTCTGAAATTGTGCCTGAAAAACGCTTAGGATTCAAGCGCTAATCTGCCGCATCCGGTGCGCTCCGTCCGTCCGCGCGGCTCAGCCCCCCGGCGGCGCGTCGGTGCGCGCCAGCCGCAGGGCGCGCAGCGCCCCGCCGGCGGACTCGACGAGCCCGAGGAAGCGCCCGCCCGGCGCGTAGCAGCGATACGGCCCGGCGGGCCCCGGCGGAGCGTTGCCGGTGCGCCCCTCGACGAGGGCCCGCGCCGTCGGCGCATCGACGTCGAGCCGCGCGACCGCGGCCAGCGGCGCGTCCGCCGGCAGCAGCAGCGCGTCGCGCGCGGCCATGTCCATCGATTCGAGCGCGTCCAGCGTCACCGCGTCGTCGAGCGCGAACGGTCCGGCGGCAGTCCGCCGCAGCGCGGAGAGATGCGCGCAGCTGCCCACCGCTTCCCCCACGTCCTCGGCAAGCGCGCGCATGTAGGTCCCCTTGCCGCACGCGACGCGCAGCGTCGCCGTCGGCGGCGCCCATTCGGCGAGCTCGATCGCCGCGATCTCCACGTCGCGCGGCGCGCGGGGGATCTCGACGCCGGCACGCGCATATTCGTAGTAGTTGCGCCCCTGGTACTTGAGCGCGGAGTGCGCGGGCGGCGTCTGGCGGATCGTGCCGACGAAGCGCGGCAGCGCCGCCTCGAGCTCGGTGCGGGTGAAGGAGGCGGCGCAGGACCGCGCCGGCGTACCCTCGGCGTCGCCGGTGGTCGTCGCGATGCCGAAGCGCAGCGTCGCGACGTACTCCTTGCGCGAGTCGAGGAGCACCTGCGCGAACTTGGTCGCCTCGCCGAAACACAGCGGCAGCAGCCCCGTCGCCAGCGGATCGAGGGTGCCGGTGTGGCCGGCCTTCTCGGCGGCGTAGAGGCGCTTCGCGCGCTGCAGCGCCGTGTTCGACGATACGCCCGCGGGCTTGTCGAGCAGCAGCACGCCGTCGACCCGCCGGCGCGGGGGCCGGGCGTGCGGCGGCCGCGCCGGCATCAGGGATTGGGCTCGCGGTCGCCGGCGACGGCCTCGTCGATGAGCTGCGAAATCCGCATGCCGGTCTCGATCGAGTCGTCGTAGGTGAAGTGGAGCTGCGGCACCGAGTAGAGCTTCAACCGGTGCGAAAGTCCGGTGCGCAGGAATCCGGCAGTGTGCTGCAGGGCGCGCACCGCCTCGTCGGCGTGTTCGCGGCCGGCGAGATGGGTGACGAAGATCTTCGCGTGCGAGAGGTCGGCCGACACCTCGACGCCGGTGATCGTGACCCGCCCCACGCGCGGGTCCTTGACCTCGTCGCGCAGCAATTCGGCCAGCTCGCGCTGGATCTGCTCTCCGACGCGCTGCGCGCGCTGCGAATGCCTCTTCACCGCGAAGACTCCTCGAAAGCGCAGCCGGGCGGCGACTACAGTGTTCTGGAGACTTCGACGATCTCGTAGACTTCCAGCTGGTCGCCCTTCTGGAGATCGTTGTAGTTCTTCACCGACAGCCCGCACTCGAAGCCGCCCTTCACCTCGCGCACGTCGTCCTTGAAGCGCTTCAGCGAGTCGAGCTCGCCGTCGTGCAT
The DNA here is from genome assembly GCA_963786625.1 of uncultured beta proteobacterium. GTDB lineage: Bacteria > Pseudomonadota > Gammaproteobacteria > Burkholderiales > Casimicrobiaceae > CAIWHR01. The sequence goes on along the minus strand of CAWAZS010000014.1, from coordinate 1,363,232 downwards.
CACGACGTTGTCGCGCAGCACGCGCACGCGCGAGCCGCGCTTCACGATCCCGTCCAGCACATAGCAGCCCGCCACCGTGCCGACCTTCGAGATCTTGTAGACCTCGCGCACCTCGACCAGCCCGATCTGGCTCTCCTTCTTCTCGGGGGTCAGCATGCCGGACAGCGCCGCCTTCACCTCGTCGACTGCGTCGTAGATGATGTTGTAGTAGCGGATGTCGACGCCGCTGTGCTCGGCGAGCTTGCGCGCCGCGGCGTCGGCCCGGACGTTGAAGCCGACGACGACCGCCTTGGACGCGAGCGCGAGGTTGATGTCGGACTCGGTGATCCCGCCCACGGCCGCGTGGACGATGTTGACCTTGACCTCGTCCGTCGACAGCTTGGTCAGCGCCTGCGTCAGCGCCTCGTAGCTGCCCTGGACGTCGGCCTTGACGATCAGCGTCAGCGACTTGATGGCGTCCTCGGCCATCTGGTCGAACATGTTCTCGAGCTTCGCGGCCTGCTGCTTGGCGAGCTTCACGTCGCGGAACTTGCCCTGCCGGAACAGCGCGATCTCGCGCGCCTTGCGCTCGTCGCCCAGCACCATCACGTCCTCGCCGGCGAGCGGGACGTCGGAGAGCCCCTGGATCTCGACCGGGATCGCCGGGCCGGCCGCCGTCACGTTCTTGCCGTTCTCGTCGGTCATCGCGCGCACGCGGCCGAACACGGCGCCCGCGAGCACGATGTCGCCCCGCTTCAGCGTGCCGGAATGCACGAGGACCGTGGCCACCGGCCCCTTGCCCTTGTCCAGCCGCGACTCGATCACGATGCCTCGCGCCGGCGCGTTCTTCGGCGCCTTGAGCTCGAGCACCTCGGCCTGCAGCAGAATGGCGTCGAGCAGCTCGTCGATGCCCGCGCCGGTCTTCGCGGAGACGGGCATGAACTGCGTCTCGCCGCCGTATTCCTCGGGGATCACGCTCTCGGCGACGAGCTCCTGCTTGACCCGCTCGAGGTTCGCCTCCGGCTTGTCGACCTTGTTGATCGCGACCACGATCGGCACGTTGCCGGCCTTCGCGTGCGCGATCGCCTCCTTCGTCTGCGGCATCACGCCGTCGTCGGCCGCGACGACCAGGATGACGATGTCGGTCACCTTCGCGCCGCGGGCGCGCATCGCCGTGAAGGCCTCGTGGCCCGGCGTGTCGAGGAACGTGATCACGCCCTTCTTGGTCTGCACGTGATAGGCGCCGATGTGCTGCGTGATCCCGCCCGCCTCGCCGCTGGCCACGCGCGTGCGCCGGATCATGTCGAGCAGCGACGTCTTGCCGTGGTCGACGTGGCCCATCACGGTGACGACCGGGGGCCGCGGTTCGGCCTCCGCCGTGGTCGCCTCGGATTCCGCGAGCAGCGCGTCGGGATCGTCGAGCTTCGCGGCCTTCGCCTTGTGACCCATTTCCTCGACCAGGATGATCGCCGTCTCCTGGTCGAGGACCTGGTTGATCGTCACCATCTGGCCGAGCTTCATCAGCGCCTTGATCACCTCGGCCGCCTTCACCGAGAGCTTGCGCGCGAGGTCGGCGACGGTGATCGTCTCGGGAATGGAGACGTCGCGGACGATCGGGCCCGCGGCCGCCGGCGCCGCGCCCTCGCCGCCCTCCTCGTCGTGGCGCCGCGGACCGACCTTCGGCTGACGCCAGCCGGCCGCGGTCGCGCCGCCGGTGACGTCGCCGCGCAGCTTGAGCGCGCGCCGGCGCGCCGCTTCCTCCTGGAACGCGGTTCCGCTCTTCTTGACGGGCTTCGCCCGCTCGCCCGGCTTCGCCGCCGGACGATGCAGCGTGCCCTCGGTCGGCGTCTTCGCCGCGGCCGCCTTGCCGGGCTTGGCCGCCTTTTCCGCTTCGGCCGCCTTCGCCGCCTCGGCGGCGGCAGCCTCGGCCGCCGCCTTCGCCGCCGCTTCCTCGGCCTCGCGCTCCTTCTTGGTCTTGCGCTTGACCACCTGCTCCTGCTTCTTCTGCGCCTCTTCCTGCTGGCGCGCGATCAGCTCCTGCGCCTTCTTCTCCTCGGCCTCGCGCGCCGCCAGCTCCTCGGCGCTGATGACGCGGCGCGGCGGCGGCTTTCGGCGCCTCCTCGACCGCGGGCGCCGCCTCGGTCTCGTCGCGCTTGACGAACACCCGCTTCTTGCGCACCTCGACCTGGATCGTCCGCGCCTTGCCGGTGGAGCCGGCCGCCTTGATCTCGGTGGTCTGCTTGCGCGTCAGCGTGATCTTCTTCTTCGGCTCGCCGGCGGCGCCGTGCTGCTTCTGCAGGTACTCGAGCAGCTTCGTCTTGTCCTGTTCCGAGAGGTTGTCGCCTTCCCGCTTGCCGGCAACGCCGGCCTTGGCGAGCTGCTCGAGCAGCGCGCCCGGGGGCAGCTTGAGGTCCGTCGCGAATTGTTCGATCGTCGTCTGCGCCATCTGCTTCTCCTGCGTACCTAGTTGCCGCCTCGCGTCGTGCTCAATGCTGGGTCGGCGCCGCGGCTGCCATCGGCTCCGCGGCGGCCGGCGCCTCTTCGAACCAGTGCGCGCGCGCCTTCATGATGAGATCCTGCGCGCGGTCCTCGGGGATCCCGGTCAGCTCGACGAGCTCGTCGCCGGCGAGGTCGGCCAGCGCGTCGCGGGTCGTGATCCCGTGCGCCGCGAGCGCGCTCGCGACCTCGGTGTCCATGCCCTCGAGGTTGAGCAGCGCCTCCTCGACGTTCTCGACGCTCTCCTCGCGCACGATGGCGTCGGTGAGCAGCGCGTTGCGCGCGCGGCTGCGCAGCTCGTTCACCGTCTCCTCGTCGAACGCCTCGATCTCGAGCATCTCGTTGATCGGCACGTACGCGACCTCCTCGAGCGAGGTGAAGCCCTCGCCGATCAGGATGTCGGCGACTTCCTCGTCGACGTCGATCTTGTCCATGAACAGCTGCCGCAGCCGCTGCCCCTCCTCCTCGTGCTTCTTCTGCGAATCCTCGACGCTCATCAGGTTCAACTCCCACCCGGTGAGCTCGGAGGCGAGCCGGACGTTCTGGCCGAGCCGGCCGATCGCGATCGCGAGGTTCTCCTCGTCGACGACGACGTCCATGCTGTGCCTTTCCTCGTCGACGACGATCGACGAGATCTCGGCCGGGGCGAGCGCGTTGATGACGAACTTCGCCGGGTCTTCCGAGTACAGGATGATGTCGACGCGCTCGCCGGCGAGCTCGTTGGTCACCGCGGTGACCCGCGAGCCGCGCATGCCGATGCAGGTGCCCTGCGGGTCGAGCCGCGGGTCGTTCGACTTGACCGCGATCTTGGCGCGGATGCCGGGGTCGCGCGCGGCGGCCTTGATCTCGATCAGCCCCTCCTCGATCTCGGGAACCTCGAGCTCGAACAGGCGCATCAGGAACTCCGGCGCGATTCGCGACAGGATGAGCTGCGGCCCCTTCGCCGTGCGGTCGATCTTGGTGACGTACGCGCGGATCCGGTCGCCGACGCGCAGCATCTCCTTCGGGATCAGCTGGTCGCGCGGGATCACGCCCTCGATGCGGCCGGATTCCACGATCACGTTGCCGCGCTCGATGCGCTTGACGGTGCCGGTCAGCAGGTTGTCCTGCCGGTCGAGAAAATCGTTCAGGATCTGCTCGCGCTCGGCGTCGCGGATCTTCTGCAGGATCACCTGCTTCGCCGCCTGGGCGCCGATGCGTCCGAACTCCACGGGCTCGAGCGGCTCCTCGACGACGTCGCCCAGCTTCAGCGCCGGATCGCGCTGCGCGGCGTCGGTGATCGCGATCTGGTACGCGGGCTCCTCGTGGTCTTCGTCGGGCACGACCGTCCACCGCCGGAACGACTCGTAATCGCCGGTCTCGCGATCGATCGACACCCGCGCGTCGACGTCGTCGACGAAGCGCTTCTTCGTGGCCGAGGCGAGCGCCGACTCCAGCGCCGTGAACACGATCTCCTTCGGCACGTTCTTCTCGCGCGCGAGCGCGTCAACCAGCAGCAGCAGTTCGCGATTCATTTCGCCTTTCTCCACTCGATCTTCGGGACGAGCCGCGCGCGATCGATGTCGGCGAGCGGAATCGTCCTCATTCCCTGCGCGGTCTCGAGGAGGACGGCGCCGTCCGCGATCCCGTGCAGGATGCCCTTCATTCGCCTGGCGTTCTCCACCGGGTTCGCCAGCCGGAATTCGGCCTCCTCGCCCGCGAACCGGACGAAGTCCGCCGACTTCCTGAGCGGCCGGTCCAGCCCCGGCGACGACACCTCCAGCCGGTCGAAGTCGACGCTGGCGACCGCGAACAGCCGCGTCAGGTGGCGGCTCACGCGCGCGCAGTCCTCGACGTCCACGCCCTTCGGCTTGTCGATGAACACGCGAACGTACCGGCCCTTGGGCGACATCTCCCAGTCGACCAGTTCGTACCCCAGCGGGGGCAGCGTCTTCTCCAGCAGTTCGCCCAGATTCGTCGTCATGCAAATGGTTTCGGAAAAAAAAAATGGGCTGTGCCCAGCCCATTTCTCTTACTTATCACCCGCCATCCTAGCAGAAAACGAGGTGGAAATGAAGCGGTTTCGATGCTTCGGGAAGGCGCGGCCCGGGCCCGGGCGCCCCCTCCGGCGATCCGCGGGCGCACCGCCGCCGGCCCGGCGCGCTTGCCGAGCCGCGCGTCCCTGCGCTCTGCGGACGCCTTCCCGGGGCCCGGCGTTGCCGGATGCCGCCCCGCCGGGCCCCGCCATTCCGGGTGACCGTCCGTCGCAAGCCGGGGACCGGCCCGCGCGCATCGCCACAGCGGCATAATGGGGCCGAAACGGAAAATAGCCACCGCCGCCATCCCTTCCGATCGGCGGCCACACCACCGTCGCGGAGACATTCCTGAGCACCGATGCCTCGCCGATCGCGGGCGGTCCGCGCCCGGCGGCGGGGGCCGTGCCCAGCGCCCTCGCGCCGGCCGCGCCCGGCGTCGCGCTCTGGTGGTGCCCGCTCGAGCGCACGCCGGACGAGACCGAGCGTCTCAGCGCGTGGCTCGCCCCGGCCGAGACGGCGCGCGCTGCGCGTTTCGGCAGCGACGCGCTCCGGCACCGGTGGATCGCCGGCCGGGCATCGCTGCGCCTGCTGCTGGGCGACGGCGTTGGGCATCGCGCCGGCGGCCGTCGCCATCCAGCGCGGCGCGCGCGGACGGCCACAGCTTGCGGACACGGATCGGCGGATCGACTTCAACGTCTCGCACACGCACGACGTCGCGCTGATCGCCGTCGCCCTGGACATTCCCGCCGGGCAGCGCATCGGCGTCGACGTCGAGCGCGCCGACCGCGCCGTCGGCGCCGACCGCCTGGCGCGGAAGTTCCTCACGGCGCGCGAGCAGGCGACGCTCGCGGGGCAAGCGCCGGACGAGCGACGACGGCTCTTCCTGCGCTACTGGACCTGCAAGGAGGCGATGAGCAAGGCCACCGGCGACGGTCTCATCGCGCCGTTTCGCCAGCTCGACGTCGATCTCGTCGAGGGCTTGCGCCTCCTCGCCGGGCCGGCGCCGTACGTGCCCGAACGCTGGTCGCTGCACCCGGTCGGCGTGCCGGCGGGCTGGTTCGCGACCGTCGCCCTATGGCGCGGGCCCTGAGCAGGCGATCCGCGGCCCGGGGTCACGCGTCGGAGGGCTTCGGGTACTTCCATCGCTTCTGGACCCAGAGCCAATCCGCGGGGCTGGCCAGGATCGCCCGCTCCAGCTCGCGCGCGAACCCTTCCATGATCGGCGAATCGTCGCCTTCGGCGGCGCGCACGTAGGGGGGCTCGGCGAGCACGACGAAGCGCACCGAATAGTGGCCGCGGCGCACACGGCGCATCGCCACGTACAGCACGGTGGCGTCCAGGAACCGCGCGATCTTCTCGGCGCCGACGAAGAACGCGGTGTCCCGATTGACCAGGCGCGTCCAATGCGCGCGTTCGCCCCGTGGCGGCGTCTGATCGGCGATCAGCCCGTAGGCGCGCGGGGTGCCGGCGCGGCTCATCAGCTCGTAGACGAAATCCTGGCGCGGGAACGGCTTGCCGCCGAAGCGCGACCGCGCCTCGCGGAAATAGCGATCCACCGACGGCACGCGCAGCGTCTGATAGACCGCATCGATCGGCAGCCCGAAAGTCGCGCCGCCGGCCAGGAGCAGCCACTCCCAGTTGCAGAAATGCGGCGTGAGCAGGACGACGGACTGCTTCGCGCCGGCACAGCGGTCGACGATCTCGGGGTTCTCGAAGGCGACGCGGCGGCGCAGCTCGTCCGCGCTGGCGCCGAATCCCCAGAGGGCCTCCATCACGACGTCGGCGAGGTTGCGGTACGACTGCCGGACGATCGCGGCGCGCTCGGCCGCGGTCTTCTCCGGGAATGCCCGGTCGACGTCGCCGGCGACCTGGTCGCGACGCCAGCGCAGGATGTGGAACGCGACGACGTAGACGACCCAGCCGGTCGCGTAGAGCGCGGCGAGCGGGACCCGCGTCAGCCATCTCAGCACGAGTTCCATCGCGCTCCCTCGCTTTCCGACGGCGGCGCGCGGCCGCGATCGCCCGCGCTCGTCATCAGGCGGGAACGCCGCGCGCCGGGCGCGCGCGCCACAGCCTGCGCAGGACGTCCCCGAGCGCCGCTGCGCCGATCCTGCGGATAGAGGCTCAGCTGGCCGACCGTTGCGCGTGAATCAGCCAGAGCCGGGCGAGGTCGGTGGTCCCGTCGCTGCCCTGGACCGCCTTGAACATCGCGATGGCCTTCGCCTTCTGGCCCGCAGCGAGATAGGCAATCGCCAGATGCAGCTTGGCCGCCTCCGCCCCGCTGCCGAGCCCCTTCTCGAGTCCCTGTTCCATCAGCGCCAGGCCCTTGTCGAACTGGCCGGCGCTCACCATCGCGTAGCCGACGTTGACGAGCGGCATTCCGTCCTTCTGCGCGCTGGCGTCCTTGGCGTTCTGCGCGAGCATCCGCTCGTCCTCCGCCACCTGCTTCGCCGCGGTCTCGCGCAGCCGCCGCTGCAAGTCCGCGTCAGGGCCCGTGCCGAGCGCGCCGGCGGCGAAGCCCCGATCGACGATGCGCTTCGCCTCCGCGGGGAAACCCGCCTTCAGCGCGAGCTGCGCCATCGCCATGTACTGCGCCGCGGTGCTCAGACTGCCGGTGGCTTCCTGCAGCCGGAGCACGTCGAGCAGCAGGGTTTCGGCGAAGCCGGGCCGGGTTTCAACGCGCCGGATCGCGTCGGCCCAGTACTCCTTCTTCGGGTAATGGGCGAGCAGCTTCTCCAGCGCGAAGACGTAGCCGGCGTTGTCGTTCAGCTTGACGTAGCAGCTCGCCAGCAGCTGGAGCTGTTCCAGCGGCGGGGCCACCCCGGCCTTTTCGTCGGCGTCGATCAGCGGGCGCAACTCGGCGGCCGTCGTCGCATAGTCCTCGGCCAGGTAGAGCGCCTTGATCCGCAGCACGCGCATCTGGGGATCGGCGCCGCCCTCCTTGACCGAGCGCGCCGCCCACGCGGCGGCCTTGGGATAGTCCCCCATCCGGAAATAGGTGCGGGCCAAGGCGTCGACGATCCTCGGCGCGTCGGCCGGCGGCGTCTTCCCCGAGGCCAGGACCGCCTCGAATGCCTTCACCGACGTCCCCATGTCGCCGGCGCCCGCGGCCGCGACGCCCCGCGTGCGCTCGATGGCGTAGTTCTCGTAGGGGGTGCGATCGGCGATGCTGTCCGCCGCGCGCAGCTTGACCAGCGCGTCCTGGAACTTCTTGGCGCCGATCAGCTCCTCCGCCGCCTGCACCGGCTTGGCGACTTCGGGGCGCATGGTGTCGGGCCGCTCGACGACCGGCTGGGCGAGCGCGGCGGAGAATGCGCCGCCGGCCGCGAGCGCGGCCACGAGCACGGCGCGAAATGCCAGCTCGCGCCAGCAACCTCGATGGCGATTCATGGATTGGGCATTCGTTGGTTGACGGAAATCGCGCCCCGCGGAGCAATGCCCCGCGGGGAGCAAACCCGGCATTTTACAAGCTTTCCGCGGCCGCCCGTCCGGGCGCCGCGCCTCGTGCCGGGCTCAGCCCTCGAGCAGCTTCGCCGCGACCTGCTGCGGCGTGAGTCCGGCGTTGGCGGCGGCGAGCTCCTTCTCGCGCGCGATGTTGCGCTCGAGCTGGATCTTCGCCGCGCGATACTGCCTGGGCCACTCGATGTCGGGGAACCCGATCTTCGCGACTTCGGTGTAGGTCCACGCCGGATTCGCGAGATGCGGGCGACCGATCGCGCACAGGTCGGCGCGGCCCGCGGCGATGATGCCGTTCGCGTGGTCCGCCTCGTAGATCGCACCCACCGCGATCGTCGGGATTCCGGCCTCGTTGCGGATGCGATCGGCGAACGGCGTCTGGTACATGCGCCCGTAGATGGGGCTGGCGTGCGGAACCACCTGTCCGGACGAGCAGTCCATCAGGTCTGCGCCGGCAGCCTTGAACAGCCGTGCGATCTCGACGGCATCGTCGGGGGTGATGCCGCCGGCGGCCCAGTCGTGCGCGGAGATCCGCACGCTGATCGGCTTGTCCGCGGGCCACGCGTGGCGCATCGCCGCGAACACCTCGAGCGGATAGCGGCAACGGTTCGCCAGGTTGCCGCCGTAGTCGTCCGTCCGCCGGTTGGTGAGCGGCGAGATGAATCCGGACAACAGGTAGCCGTGCGCGCAGTGGAGCTCCAGCCAGTCGAACCCGGCCTCGGCCGCGCGCCGCGTGGCCGCGACGAAATCCGCCTTGATGCGCGCGAGATCGTCCGGCGCCGCCTCGCGCGCCGTCGGCGAGACGCCGGCGAGATACTGCTGTGCGCTCGCCGCCACGAGCGGCCAGCCTCCTTCCGGCAGCGGACGGTCCTCGCCCTCCCACGGCACGCAGGTGGAGCCCTTGGCGCCGGCGTGCCCAAGCTGCATTGCGATCTTCGCGTCGGTGTCGCCGTGGACGAAATCGACGATGCGCCGCCAGGCGTCGCGCTGCGCGTCGTTCCACAATCCCGGGCAGCCGGGCGTGATCCGCGCATCCGGCGACACGCAGGTCATCTCGGCGAACACCATCGCCGCGCCGCCCATCGCGCGCGCGCCGAGGTGCACCAGGTGGTAGTCGCCGGGAACGCCGTCCTTCGCCGAATACTGCGCCATCGGCGACACGACGATCCGGTTCTTGAGCACGACGCTGCGCGCCCGGTACGGGGTCAGCATCGGCGGAACGCTGCGCGCGGTCGCCGGGGCCGCGACCCCGGACGCGGCGAACGCGCGATCGGCGATCCAGCGCTCGTAGCGCTCGACGAACGCCGGATCGCGCAGCCGCAGGTTCTCGTGCGAGATGCGCTGGCTGCGGGTCAGCATCGAGTACGCGAACTGCTCCGCCTCGAGGTGCGTGTAGCGCTCCACGTTCTCGAACCATTCCATCGAGTTGCGCGCCGAGCTCTGGATCTTCAGCACCTCCACCGAGCGCACGTCCTGGTAGACGGACAGCACCTTCTCCAGTCCCTCGGCACCGTGCAGGCGGAAGCAGCGCGCGAGCTCGATGGCGTCCTCGAGCGCGAGCTTGGTGCCGGAGCCGATCGAGTAGTGCGCCGTGTGCGCCGCGTCGCCCATCAGCACGACCGGCACCCGCCTCTTGCCGACGGCAACCCAGTGCACCCAGTTGCGGCAGACCACGCGCGGGAACCTGATCCAGATCGCCGAGCCGCGCAGATGCGCGGCGTTCGACAGGAGCCGGTGACCGTCCAGATACTTCGCGAACAGCCGCTCGCAGAAGGCGATGCCCTCCTGCTGGTCCATCCGGTCGAGGCCCGCCTTCTGCCACACCTCCTCGGGCGTCTCGACGATGAACGTCGACGTGTCGCCGTCGAACTGGTAGATGTGCGCCTGAAACCAGCCATGCTCGGTTTCCTCGAACGCGAACGTGAACGCGGCGAACGGCTTTTTCGTGCCGAGCCACACGAAGCGGCAGCGGCGCACCTCGACGTCGGGCTGGTAGCTGTCCCGGTAGCGCGCGCGGATCGCGCTGTTGATGCCGTCGCAGGCGATCACCAGGTCGGCGCCGTACTGCGCGGCCACCTCCTGGTCATCGCCGACGCTCGTCTCGAACACGAGCTTGACGCCGAGCTCCTCGCAGCGCGCCTGCAGGATGTTGAGCAGGCGCTTGCGGCCGATCCCGCAGAAGCCGTGACCGCCGGACGAGAGCTTGCGCCCCTTGACGAAGACGTCGATGTCGTCCCAGTGGTTGAACGCCTCCAGGATCGTTCTCGCGGTCGGCTCGTCGGCGGCCGCGAGATTGCCGAGCGTCTGGTCGGAGAACACGACGCCCCAGCCGAACGTGTCGTAGGGGCGGTTGCGCTCGATCACGACGATTTCGTTGGCCGGGTCCTGCTTCTTCATCAGCAGGCCGAAGTAGAGTCCCGCCGGCCCGCCCCCGATGCATGCGATCTTCATGCGTCCCCTCTCCCCCGGCGCGCGCGTTCGATTCAGGCCCCCGGAGTGCGGGCGCGGATGTCGGCCTCGACCAGCGCGCGCAGCTCGGGGGTCACGACCGGCATGACGCCGAACCACTTCTCGAACCCGAACCCGGCCTGCTGCAGCAGCATGCCGAGCCCGTCGACCGTCCGGTGACCACGCCGGCGGGCCGCCGCGAGGAGCGGGGTCTCGAGCGGCACGTAGACCACGTCGCAGACGATCGCGTCGGGTTGCAGCGGAGCGAGGTCGATGTCCAGCGGCGGCTTGCCCACCATGCCGCAGGACGTGCAATTGACGAGCAGGTCCGCCGCCGGCAGCAGGCTCGGCAGCTCCTGCGCGAAATGCGCGGTGACTTTCGGCCCGAAGCGCTCCGCGAGCTCCCGTGCATGGCCATACGTGCGGTTGACCAGCGCAACCTCGAAGCCGCGGTGGATCAGCGCATAGGCGGAGGAATGCGCGGCGCCGCCCGCGCCCAGCACGACCGCGCGTCCGCCCGACGCATCCCACTTCGGCGCGCGCTCGTCGACGTTGGCGATGAAGCCGTGGACGTCGGAATTGCCGCCGATCAACCGGCCGTCCTCGAACCACACCGTGTTGACCGCGCCGACCGCGTCGGCCACCGGATCGCGCCGCGCGACCAGCCTGAACGCGGCCTCCTTGTGCGGAACGGTGATATTTCCGCCGGCGTAACCGTGGGATCCGAGTCCCGTCAGGAAGGCCTCGAAGGCCTCCGGCGCGACGTCCCGGAGGTCGTAGTGGCCGGCAATGCCCAGCGTGGCAAGCCAATGGTTGTGGATCAGCGGCGAGCGCGAGTGGGCGATCGGATGGCCGATGACGCAGGCGCGGCGTACGGCGGAGGTGCTCATGGGGATATGTCGCCCGGAAGACCCTACAATGGCGCGCATTCTAGCGTGTGCCGTGCCGCGAGTCGGAGCAACAGCGCTGCCATGCGCTCCGGCCAGGCGCCCGGCGAGCGCCGTCAGGACACCATGTCGAACACCGTCAACGACGCCAGCGGCACGGATTTCGGCCCCTGGAACCCGGGACTCGAGTCGCGGATTCCGCGGGACCTGCGCCACCTGTCGACGATCTTTCGTCCCGAGAACGTCGGCACCGGCGTCGCCAAGGCGGAGGAGCTGCGCGACTTCACCGGCCTGGAGTTCAGCGAGCTCGTCGCGTTCCGCCCCGAGCGACTCGCGCTGCACGAGCTGCTGATACGCGTGACCGCCGACTTCTCGGTCCCCGACGGCGAGAAGATCGAGGATCTCGGCATCAACTTCCGCGCGATCGTCCGCACCCTGCTCGCGCGGCACGTCGAGCCGCGGCTGGACACGATCACGGCGGCCTGCGCCGGGCTGCGGCGCAAGCTCGCGGAAGCGATCGAGACCGAGCTCGTCCGCCTCCTGCCCGCTGCCTCGGGATCGCGGTCGGCCGTCGCGCCGCGGCCCAGGCGCGGACTGCGCGCGCTCTTCGCCCGCGAGCGAGCCGATGCGCCCGCCGGGGCGGCGGGACCGGCGCCGCAGGACGTGATCGCCGACTGGCAGGCGACGGGCCGCTCCGGCACCGACGCGCTGAAGAGCGCCGCGTGCCGTGCGCTGGCCCGCGTCACCTCGGCGCTGCTCGTGCGTCATGGCCGGATCTGGGGCAGTCGCGAGATGATCGCGTCGCTCGCCACCGATATCGCCTGCAACGATCTCGCCGCCACCGAGATCGGTCGCCTGCTCGAGCCCTGGCTGCAGGAGGCTGCCGCCGCCGAGGGCTTCGCGCTGCTGCCGCGGCAGGAGCATCCGGTGGTCATGAACACGAAGGGTCCGTCGGCCTCCGGCAAGAGCACGCTGCGCCCGCTGCAACGCCGGCTCGCCGGCGACATCGGCGTGAACTGGAGCGAGTTCGCGCTGATCAGCCCGGACATCTGGCGCAAGCAGCTGCTCGATTACGGCAGCCTGGGCAGCGCCTACAAGTACGCCGGCGCATTCACGGGCGAGGAACTGCAGATCGTCGACGGGAAGCTCGATCGCTACATGGCGCGCAAGGCCGAGCGGGGAAACATGACGCACCTGCTGATCGATCGCTTCCGGTTCGACAGTTTCGCTCCCGATTCCGACGAGGCGGGAAGCAATCTGCTGACGCGGTTCGGCCAGATCGTCTATCTGTTCTTCATGATCACGCCGCCCGAGTCGCTGGTCGAGCGCGCCTGGCGGCGCGGGCTCGAGGTGGGGCGCTACAAGGCGGTCGACGACACGCTTGCGCACAGCGTCGAGGCGTACTCGGGGATGCCGCAGCTCTTCTTCACGTGGGTTCGGCGGGCCGACAAGCGCGTGCATTTCGAGTTCCTCGACAACAGCGTGCGGCTCGGAGAGCGCCCGCGGACCGTCGCGTTCGGCTGGAACGACGAGCTGAACGTGCTCGACGTCAAGTGCATCCTCGACGTCGAGCGCTATCGCCGGGTCGACGTCGACGCCGGCGCGCCGGAGCGACTCTATGCGGACACGGCGCTCCTCGCGCCCGAGAAGAACGCCGACTTCCTCAGGCAGTGCGTCGGTCAGTTCCGCGAGACGAACTTCGCCGATCAGTCGACCGGCCGCATCTACCTGCGGGTCGTCGACGGCAGCCCGGTCTGGGTCGATCGCGAAGCCTTCGAAAGGGCGATCGCCGTCGCGGACACCCGTGCGGGGCTGATGGCCGCCGCACCCGCAGCCTTCGCGGATGCGCTGCCCTCGCCGGACGGCCCGACCTTCCTGCGCGCGCTGACCGGGCGCCGAGCGCGTGCACACGCTCGGCGCCTGGGGATCCGCCGCCTGACGCGCGATTGCCTCGGCCCCGGCACGGAGGCGCGTGAGGGTCCGCTCGCGCCGCGCGATCAGCGGGGTTCTTCGGGAAGGGGCGGGACCGCGCGCAGGTAGGCAATCAACGCCGCGCGATCCGCGGCGGTGAGCTGACTCGTCGTATTGCGCACGACGACTGCCATGGTTTCGTCGGCGGAATCGAATTCGGGCGTGATGCCGGTCACCAGGTATTCGTTCAGCTCCGCGTCGCTCCACTTCTTCAGCCGCGTTGGCGTCAGGTTCGGCACGCTCTTGCCGGCGTGGTCCTTGCCCCCCGCGAAGTGGCGCTCGCGCTTGGTGCCGCCGAGCAGATTGCGCGGCGTGTGGCATTCGCCGCAGTGCCCGAGGGCCTCGGCCAGGTAGGCGCCGCGGTTGACGGTCGCCGTGCGCCCGGCGTCGGCCGCGAATCGGGCGGGTGTGAAGTAGAGCCACTTCCAGACGCCGAGGGCATAGCGCCAGCGGAACGGGAAACGCAGCTGGTGCGCCTGGTTGGGGCGGCCGTCCGGCGGCAGGCTGCGCAGGTAGGCCCAGAGGTCGGAGAGATCGCCGTCGCTGATTCCGGTGAACGACGGATACGGAAACGCCGGGTAGTAATGGGCGCCGTCGGGGCGTACGCCGTCGCGCATCGCGCGCACGAAGTCGGCCTCGGTCCAGCGGCCGAGCCCTGCGTCCACGTGCGGCGTGAGGTTGGGCCCGTAGAAGGTGCCGATGGGCGTCCGCAGCGCGCGCGCCGCCGGCGAAGATCGCGGCGCCCTTCCGGTCCTCCGTGTGGCAGGCGACGCAGCCCCCCGCCGCGGCGAGGTACCGCCCGCGCGTCGCATCACCGGTGTCGCCGGCGGCGCCGGCGGCGCCAACCGCCACCGCGAGCAGCAGCACAGGCGCGCCGGCGCGCCATGCCCAGCGTCGCAAGAGCCCCCGCGCCGCGGGGCCGCTGCCGAGCACCAATCGCTCTACTGGCGTTGCCGGAAGTCGTCGTGGCAGCTGTTGCAGGCCTTGAGCACGTCGTTGATCGCCGCCTTGGTATTTGCCTCGTTGCCGCTCTTCGCCGCGGCGACGAACTTGTTCGTTTCGGCGAACATCGTGTCCTGCGCGGCCTTGAACTTCGCGGGCTCCTTGTAGACCTCGGGCAGCGTGCGGCTCTTCACGCCCTGCGTGCTGGGGTCGAACCCGTCCCAGGCCAGCCTGATCAACACGTCGAGGTAGCCGGCGTTGCGCGCGACGATCGCCGCATCGTAGGGAGCCTTGCCCTGGGCCATCGCGACGAGGGGACCGAGGTACTTGCCCTGCAAGCGCATCGCAGCGACCCGCTGGTCGACCAACGTTTCCGGCTTGACCTGCGCCGAGGCGTCGAGCGTCCAACCCGCGCCAATGATGAGGGCCAGACCGGCTGTGATTAGCTGTCTATGCATCGAAACCGCTCCTGAAAGTTGTCGTGAACCACCCGCGGCGCAGGCGGCGCGAGCTAGGACCAAGAACAGCCTGGAGCGCTCGTCTATTCCAGCCATGCGTCCCGGCCATCCGGCGCCTGCGTTTCCGCGGCGCATTCTACCAACGGCGGCGGCGTCCCGGGGCGAGCCGATCAGCCCCGTGCGCGGCGCTCTCTGGCGACGCGCACGAGCCACGGGACGACCACGAGCAGCGCGGTGAGCGCGAGCAATCCCGCCGAGATGGGGTGCGAGAAGAACACCGATGGATCGCCCTGGCTGATCGCGAGCGCGCGGCGGAACTGCGATTCGGCGAGCGGTCCGAGGATGAGGCCGATCACCGCAGGCGCCACCGGAAATCCCCAGCGCCGCATCATGAAGCCCAGCAGCCCGAACACGTACAGGGTGAGCAGGTCGACGACCGACTGGTGCAGGCTGTACGCGCCCAGCGTGGCGAACACCAGGATGCCGGCGTAGAGGATCGGTCGCGGGATCATCAGCACCTTCACCCAGAGCCCGATCAACGGCAGGTTCAGCACCAGGAGCAGCACGTTGCCGACGTACATGCTGGCGATCAGCCCCCAGACCAGCGCCGACTGCGTCTGGAACAGCAGCGGTCCCGGCTGGATGCCGTAGTTCTGGAAGGCGGCGAGCAGGATCGCGGCGGTCGCCGACGTCGGTATGCCGAGGGTGAGCAGCGGCACGAGCACGCCCGTCGACGACGCATTGTTGGCGGCCTCCGGTCCGGCGACCCCCTCGATCGCTCCGTGGCCGAACTCCTCCGGGTGCTTGCTGAGCTTCTTTTCCAGCGCATAGGAGAGGAACGTCGGAATCTCGGCGCCGCCGGCGGGAATCGTGCCGAAGGGAAATCCGATCGCCGTCGCGCGCAGCCATGCGGGCCACGAGCGGCGCCAGTCGTCCTTCGACATCCACAGGCTGCCGGACATGCGCTCCACCTCCTCGGTGTGCCGGCTCTGATACGTGGCGACGTAGAGCGCCTCGCCGACGGCAAAGAGGCCCACGGCAAGGACGACGACGTCGATGCCGTCCATGAGCTCGGGCACGCCGAAGGCGAAGCGCATCTGCCCCGTCTGCTCGTCGATCCCGACCAGGCCGAACAGGAGGCCCAGGAAGAGCATCGACAGCCCGCGCACGGTCGAGCTCCCCAGCACCGCGGCGACGGTGACGAAGGCGAAGACCATCAGCGCGAAGTACTCGGTGGGGCCGAACTTGAGCGCGACCTCGACGACCATCGGCGCCAATACGGTGAGCAGCAGGACGGCAATGCTGCCCGCGACGAAGGAGCCGATGGCGCTGGTGGCGAGTGCCGGTCCGGCACGGCCGCGCTTGGCCATCTTGTTGCCTTCGAGCGCCGTGGCGATGGACGCGGACTCGCCCGGCGTGTTGAGCAGGATCGTCGTCGTCGAGCCGCCGTACATGGCGCCGTAGTAGATCCCGGCGAACATGATCAGCGCCCCGGTGGGGTCGAGCTTGATCGTGAGCGGGAGCAGCATCGCCACGGTCAGCGCCGGGCCGACACCGGGAAGCACGCCGATCGCGGTGCCCAGCGTCACTCCGACGAAGCCCCACAGCAGGTTCATCGGGGCCAGCGCGACGGAGAAGCCGCCGAGCAGCGACTGCAGGGTTTCCGTCACGGGGCTTCCGTCATATGCCCGCCGCGCCGAGCAGCGGTTGCAGCCAGCCTGCGGGGAGATTCACGTTGAGGAACTTGACGAAGAACAGGAACACCGCGGTGCCCATGATCACCCCGCCGGCGAGGTCGCGCAGCGGTCGCGTGCTGCCGAAGCCGCGCGCGACGCAGGCGAACAGCACGCCCGCGGCCAGCACGAAGCCGGCGTTGTTGATCAACGCCATCTGCCCGAACAGGCCCGCCGTCACCCAGCCGAAGGCGCGCCTGCGCGGCGCGTGGTCGCCGCGCTCGAGCGGGTTGTCGGGCACCGCGTCCCGCCAGCCGCCGGTCAGCACCTCGGCCAGCAGCCACAGCCCGCAGACGACGAGGCCCCCGGCAACGAACTTCGGCATGAAGTTCGGGCCGATGCGCGCGTAGCCCGACGTTTCCGGCAGGCCGAAGGCGATGTAGGCCGCGATGACGCCCAAGGTCAGAACCCCGACCGAGAGCACGACCTCGGCACGGGCCCCGGGGCGGCCGGCGACCATTGCGCTATTTCCGCAGGCCGAGCGACTCGAGTATGCCGGTGATGCGCTTGGTGTCCTCCGCGACGAACGTCTTGTACGCGTCGCCGCCAAGGAAGACCGGTTCCCAGCCGTACTTGGTGAGGGATTCCTTCCACGCGGGCGAGTCGGTCGCCGTCTTGACCGCAGCGACCAGCGCGTCGCGCTGCGCGGCGGTGATTCCGGGCGCGCCGAACACGCCGCGCCAGTTGCCGAGCACGACGTCGACGCCCTGCTCCTTAAGCGACGGAATCCCTTCGGTCTTCGTCGGGGCCGAAACCGCGAGCGCGCGCATGCGGCCGCCCTTGACGTGCTCGGCGAACTCGCTGATGCCGGCGATGCCCAGCGTCACGTGACCGCCGACGATGTTGGCCACCTGGTCGCCGCCGCCCTTCGCCGCGACGTAGTTGACCTTGGCCGGGTCGACGCCCACGGCCTTCGAGATGAGACCGGCGAGGATGTGGTCGCTGCCGCCGGCCGACCCGCCGTGCCACGACACCTTGCCCGGGTCCGCCTTGTACGCGGCGACGAGGTCGGCCATCGTCTTGTACGGCGAGTTCGCCGGCACCACGACCACGAGGTACTCGCTGGTGAGCCGCGCGATCGGCGTGACCATGGTGAGATCGACGGCCGACTTGTTGAGCACGATGCCGCCTACCATCACCATGCCGCCCATCAACAGGGCGTTGGGATCGCCCTTGGCGCTGTTGATGAACTGCGCAAGCCCGATCGTTCCCGCCGCTCCGCCCTTGTTGTCGAATTGCACCGACTGGACGACCTTGGCCGACTGCATCGCCGTGCCCAGCGAACGGCCGGTCTGGTCCCAGCCGCCGCCCGGGTTGGCGGGGATCATCATCTTCAGCGTGCCGATCGACTGTGCCTGCGCGCCCGGCGGCAACGCGACCTGTGCGAGAGCGACGACCGCGGCGAGCGCTGCCAGGGAAAAAGCGCGACGTTTCATGGGTTCCTCCGGATGTGTTGACATTCGCGCGGACGTTATCAAGAAGCATCCACCCTGTCCAGCGGCGCGGTCCGGCGGGACAACCCGGCCCCGCTCACTGCGAACCGCACGCACGTGGGGCCGCCTTCAGGCGGCGTGCGGCCCGGCGTCGGGTCGCCTCCGGCTGAAGCCGGACCCACGGTCTGTGCACACCGCGGTGCCGCTGATCTCGAGCCTACGCACAGGCCTCACACGGCGCCGTCCCGGTGAAGCGAGGCGACCTCGGCGCCGGAGTAGCCGAGCTCGGCGAGGAGCGCATCGGTGTGCTCGCCCAATCGCGGCGGTGGCGTGTCGACCGCGGGAGCCACGCCATCGAGCTTGATACCGGTGCGCACCAGGCGCAGGTCGCGGTCGATGCCGGGGACATCGGCGAAATGCCCGACCATGCCGCGCCCGGCGATCTGCGGATGCGCGAGCGCCTGCGGGACCGTGTACACCGGTCCGGCGGGCACCCCCGCCGCGGTGAGCCGCGGCCACCACGCGTCGGCGGAGTCGGCGGCCAGCGCCTCCTCCAGCAACGCCTTCAGCTGGCCACGATGGGCGAGACGGGCCTGCCGCTCCGCGAAACGCGGATCGGCGACGAGCTCCGGGCGGTCCACGACGCGGCAGACGGCTTCGAACTGCTCCTGCTTGTTCGCCGCGATGTTGAGGAGGCCGTTGCCGGTGCGGAACGTGCCCGATGGGCTCGCCGTGAAATTCTCGTTGCCGAACGGAACCGGCTCGCGTCCCGCCACGAGATAGTTGGACACCACCCAGCCCATCGTCGCCAGCGTCGCCTCGAGCATCGAGATGTCGATGAAATGGCCCTCGGTGCGGTCGCGATCGGCGAGCGCGGCGGCCATCGCCAGCGCCGCGGTGAGGCCGCCGATCGTGTCGGCGACCGGGTAGCCCACGCGCAGGGGCGCGCTGTCGGCGCTGCCGGTGATGCTCATCACGCCCGACATGCCCTGGATGATCTGGTCGTAGGCGGGCAGGTCGCTTCAGCGGCCCGTCCTGCCCGAAACCCGAGATCGCGCAGTAGACCAGGCGCGGATTCAGCGCGCGCAGCGCCTCGTAGCCGACGCCGAGCCGCTCCATGACGCCCGGCCGGAAGTTCTCGACCAGCGCGTCGCGCGTGCGCACGAGGCGCCGCAGGACCTCCTTGCCGCGCGCGTGCTTGAGATTGACGGTCAGCGACCGCTTGCCGGCGTTCTGCGCCAGGAACGACACGCCCATCAGCGCGACACTGAGCGTCGGCGTCGGCGCCGAGCTGGCGCGCGAGGTCGCCGCCGTCGGGCACCTCGACCTTGATCACGTCCGCGCCCAGGTGCGCGAGCTGATGCGCGCAGAACGGTCCGGCGAGCACGTTGGTGAGGTCGATGACGCGCAGGCCTGCAAGCGGCCCGGGCCGGCGGGTGTTGGCCATTTCCTTCCTCTCGCGACCTTCTGCGGAACGGAACCGCATTCCTTCGGGAAAAATGCCGTTCCTCTCGCGGTTGTCAAGAATGCCCGCGAGGTTTCCGGCGCCGGCGAGGCCACAACGAGCCCGCGGGCGAGGCGAAACCCCGTGCCGCGACGCCCCGGGACCGAGGCGCGGCGCTCCGCTCAGAACTTGCCGCTGCTCGTGCAGTCGAGCGTGGCACGGACCTCGGTGCCGGGAGTGCCCTTCTCCGAAGCGAGCGATACCTGAGCTCGAGCTGCCGCGCGAGAAACGAGACCTCCTCGACGGGGACGGCGCTTTCCCTTCCCGACTGCGCGAAGCTCGCCACGACGACGTCGGTCAGAATCATCGTGTAGTAGACCGTATCCGACTTGCCCTCCTGCGAGAGCGCTACGGCTACGGTGCCCGTCTTCATCACCTTGCCCGTCATCGCCGCGCTCGCGAGCAGCGGGCTCGACTTGTCGAGCGTCTTGGTGATCGAGAAGCCCTCGCAGGTCGGCGAGGTGACCCTGATCGCGCCGCCGGTGGACAACGAATGGTCGGCCGTCAATCCGAACTGGAACGAGATGACGTCGATCTCGTCCTTGTGCTTGGAATCCGTCGACTCGCCCTTGATGCCGTCGAGCTTGAGGAACATTGCCGCCTGGGCATCGACCGCCGAAAGCGCCGTCACTGCAACGGCGCCGGCGAGCAGCGGGCGCGTGATCAAGCTCACGCCCTTTCGGAACTTCGTGGGGTCTGGCATGCGGTCACCTCCCGTGAGACTGCGCGCATCGGCGCGCGCGACTCGACGGCAGCGCGGCCGCCAAAGCGCGACCCCATCTGCCATCGTCTTTCCTCCGTAAGGTGATTGTGCGCCGATGCCCGAATGGATTACAAGGGAGGCTGCGCGCCGGTTCGCTGAGCGAAGTGCGGCACCATTCATGACTGTATCCGACAACTCCGCGTCGCCGCGGTCGGCGTACGACGAGATCGCGTATCCGACTCGCGCATCCGTCGCGTCGCACCCCGACCGCCTCGCCACGATCGCGACGCTGATGGGGCTCCGTCCCGCGCCGGTCGCGCGCTGCCGCACGCTCGAACTGGGTTGCGGCAACGGCAGCAACCTGATCGCGATGGCGGCGAACCTGCCCGCGGCGAGCTTCGTGGGCTGCGATCTCGCCGCGCGTCCGATCGAGGCGGGCCGACAGCTCGTCGCGAAGCTCCGGCTCGCCAACATCACGCTGCTCCAGTGTGACCTCCGCGACGTTCCCGCCGATTCGGGGGAGTTCGACTACATCATTGCGCACGGGGTCTACTCGTGGGTGCCGCCGGAGGTGCGCGACGGAATGCTGGACTTGATCGCCCGTCGCCTCGCGCCGCAAGGTGTCGCGTTCGTCAGCTACAACACCTACCCCGGGTGTCACCTGCGGCGCATGGCCTGGGAGATCCTCAGGTTCCACGTCGACGGAATCGCCGATCCGCGGCGGCGTCTCGCCGAGGCGCGGGCGCTCATCACGCTGATCGCCGACCCCGACAACACCGATCAGCCGACCAACATCGGCCTGCGGCAGGAATTCCGCGAGCTGATGGGCCGGGCCGATGCCACGCTGTTCCACGACGATCTCGCGCCCGTCAACGACCCGTGCTACTTCCACGAGTTCGCGGCCAGCGCGCTGGATCACGGCCTCGATTTCGTCGGCGAAGCCGAATATCACATGATGGGCGACGTCGGCGTCGCACCCGCGGTCTCGCGTGCGCTGGCCGGCATGGATCGGCTCGGCCGCGAGCAGTACCTCGATTTCGTTCGCGGTCGACGGTTCCGGCAGACGTTGTTGTGCCATGCCGGGCTCGGGCCCGACCCGCGATCTGGTGCCGGCGCGCCTCGCCGATCTGTGGACGGTTGCCCCGAAGCTCGCCGCCGGGAACCGTCTCGCCTTCCCCGCGCCGGACGCCGGAACGCCGGGCGAGCAGGCGCATTCCGCCGCGACGGAGCCGCCTGGCGACGATGCCCGGGTCATGCTGCGGGAGATCGCGACGGCCTGGCCGCAGCCGATCGCCGTCGCCGAACTGGCGCGACGCTTTCGGGCGAGGGCGAATGTCGCAGCGGACGGCGATGCGGTGCCGCAGCGGCTGGCCGAAATCCTCTTCGGCGCGTACGGCGCGGGCATCGTGGAGCTCCACAGCCACGTTCCGCGTCTGCCGGAGCGTCCGGGCGTCGTTGCCGGCGGCGACGCCGCTCGCGCGGGCGCAGCTCGCGCAGAGCGACCGTGTCGTCAATCGCTGGCACGAGGAGATCCTGCTCGACGATCCGCCAGGGAAGCGTCTGCTGCAGCTGCTCGACGGGACGCGCGATCGGGCTGCGTTGCTGGCGGCGCTGGGTCCGTCGTTTCGCGCCAGCCCCGACGAGGAGCCCTCGGCGCTGCTCGAGCGCTATCTCGAGCACTTCCTGCGCCTGGCGCTGCTGGTCGACTGACGGCCGCATCTCACGGCGTCGGCTGCGGCCGAGGCGTCGTGCGCGGGGCATCGATGAACTCGCGAAACCACAGCTCGAGCATCAGCAGGGTCCAGATCCGGTCGACGTTCGTGGATTCGCGCTCGAGCGAGGCGACCAGCCCCTCGACGTAGGCCGGCGCGAACAGTCCGCGCTCGCGTGCGGTGCGATCGAGCAGCACGTCGCGGATCATCTGCCGGAGGTCCTGGCGCAGCCAGCGCTTCAAGGGGAGCGCGAAGCCGCGCTTGCGGCGGCGCAGGATGGGCTCGGGAACGCGGCCTTTCGCGACCCGGCGCAGCAGGTACTTGCCCCGCGCCCGCATGAGCATGCCGGACGGCAGGCGCGCCGCGAATTCGACGACATCGGTGTCGAGGTAGGGGCAGCGCACTTCGAGCGCGTGCGCCATCGACGCGATGTCGACTTTGACGTTGATGTCGTCGGTGAGGTACGTCTGGAAATCGAGGTCGGCAAGGCGGCCGATCGCGGAGCCGGCGGTGCTCTCGCCAAGCACACGCTCGAAGCGTTCGATCGTGTCCCACGAACGGGCGCCTTGCATGCGCGGCAGGTAGAGCCTCCCCTTCTCTTCCGGCGTGAAGTGGCCGACGAGCGATGCATATCGGGTCGCCTCACCGAGCCGAAACGCCTCGGCATAGCGCGCGGCGGAAGGGGCCGGATAACGGAGCCCGGCCCGCAGGGCAACCCGGTAGAGCGACCGGGCGATCGGCGGAAGGGCATCGTAGACATGACCGAGACGGGCGGTGCCATAGCGCTTGTAGCCGGCGAAGACCTCGTCGGCGGCGTCGCCGGACAGCGCCACCGTCACGTGCTCCCGGGTCATGCGGGCGAGGTAGTACATCGCGATCGCGGAACTGTCGGCGAAGGGCTCGCCGTGATGGCGCACGATGGGGCCGATGACGTCGGTCATCGCCGGGTCGACGATCATCTCGTGGTGATCGGTTCCGTAACGCTGCGCGACCTGGCGCGCGAAGGAGAGCTCGCTGTCGTCGGTGTGCGGAAAGCCGATCGAGAACGTCTTCACGCGCGCCGTCGACTGCGTAGCCATGAGCGCCACGATCGTCGAGCTGTCGACGCCTCCCGAGAGGAACGCGCCGAGCGGGACGTCGGACATCAGGCGGCGTCCGACGGCGCGCTCGAGCAGGCGCGCGAGCTCGTCGGTGAGCTCGCGCGCGGATCCGGTCGGCGCACCGGCGCCGGGCTTGCTCCAGTAGCGCTCGACCCTCACGTCGCCGCCCGGAGAAAGCACCGCATGGTGCGCGGCCGGCAGCTTCGCGACGCCGACATAGGCGGAGCGCGGCGACGGCACGTATTGCAGCGTCAGGTACTCGTCGATCGCGCCGTAGTCGACTTCCGGCGCCTCGCCGGGGAACCCCGTCAGCAGCGCGTGCACCTCCGAGGCGAATGCGAAGCCGTGCTTCAGCCGGCGATAGAAGAGCGGCTTCTTTCCGGCGCGGTCGCGGGCAAGCAGAAGCCGGTTGTCGCGCGTGTCGAAGAGCGCCAGCGCGAACATCCCGGACAGGCGCCGCACGCAATCGGTTCCGTATTCCTCGTAGAGGTGGACGATCACCTCGCTGTCGCTGTGCGAGCGGAAGGTGTGCCCCCTGGCGACGAGCTCCTTCCGCAGCTCCCGGAAGTTGTAGATCTCTCCGTTCACCACCAGCGCGATGCGCCCGTCCTCGTTGCACATCGGCTGGTTCGCCTCGGCACTGAGGTCGATGATCGCGAGCCGGCGATGGCCGAGCGCGCAGGGACCGTGCTGCCAGATGCCCTCGGCATCGGGGCCGCGGTGGCGGATCGCATCGTTCATCCGCCGCACTGCCTCCAGATCGGCGGAGCCTCCCGGATCGGCCGAGAGGTAGCCGCTGATTCCGCACATCGCGCGAGCCCCGGCAAATCCCGCCAGTGTACCCGGTCGGAAGGTTTCTCGGCCGACCCACGCGGGGCGCTTGCGCAGACGACCCCGGCGGGAGCGAACGCCTCGATGCTCGGTCCCGTGCCCGGGTGTCTTGCAGCCCGCAAACGGTTCTTGTCACTCGACTCGAATGGCATGTATAACGGTGCCGCTCCTCCCGTACGCACTTCTCGCAGCGGTGCGTGAGGTACGTTCAGTCCGACCACCAAGAATGGCCCCTTCGCTCCCCGGCGATCCGTCCATCGTCAACACCCCCGGTCACGTCAACGCGGTGCGGCGCCACCGATTCCGCATCCCCGCCGCGACCGTTTCCAGAGGCGCCGACCGCATCGACTACCGCGCGGACGTCGACGGACTGCGCGGGATCGCGGTTCTCGCGGTGGTCGCGTTCCATGCCTTCAGGGAATGGATGCCGGGGGGATATACCGGCGTCGATGTGTTCTTTGTCGTCTCCGGCTTCCTGATCTCCGGTCTTCTCCTGAAGGATCTCGAGGGCGGCAGCCTCAGTTTTGGCAACTTCTATTCGCGACGCGTCCGCCGCATCTTCCCGGCCTTGGCTGTTGTGCTGATCGCATGCTACGGATTCGGTTGGCTGTCGCTGCTGCCGGATGAGTACGAGCAACTCGGCAAGCACATCGCAGGCGGTGCTGGCTTTGTGTCGAATTTCGTTCTGTGGGACGAATCGGGTTACTTCGACAACGCTGCGGAAACCAAACCGCTGCTGCACCTCTGGTCCCTGGGAATAGAGGAGCAGTTCTACATCGTGTGGCCGGCCCTGCTGTATCTGGCCTGGCGCCTCCGCTTCAATGCACTCTGGCTCATGCTGGTCGTCCTGGTCGCATCCTTCGCCGGCAATATCGTCGGCATTCACGCCGACCCCGTCGGCACCTTCTACTCGCCGCTCACGCGCTTCTGGGAACTGGCGCTCGGCGGACTGCTTGCGTGCGCGCCACTGCGTCCGAGCGGTGCGTCCGCGGCACGCGCACCGTCCTTGGTGTCCGCCAGCGGCGTGAGCGATCGCGCAACCGTGTCGCCGGAGCGCGGCGTGTCCCTTCGCGACGCCTGCGCGGTCGCCGGCTGCGTACTCCTGGTCACCGGCGCCGTCGCGCTGAGCAAGGACAGTCCCTTCCCTGGTTGGAGGGCATTGCTCCCTGCGCTCGGCACCTTCTTGCTCATCGCCGCAGGACCCGACGCCTGGATCAATCGCGCGATTCTGTCGAATCGGTTGTTGGTGGGCATCGGATTGGTGAGTTACCCGCTCTACCTCTGGCACTGGCCGATTCTCTCCTTCGCCCATGTCGTTCAATCCGGCATGCCCTCGCTCGAGCTTCGCGTCATTGCGGTCATGGCGAGCATGACGCTGGCTTGGCTTACATACCGGTTCGTCGAAAGGCCCATCCGTTTCGGGCCCAATGCGCGCGTTTCGACGCTGCCGCTGTGCCTGCTGATGCTGGCGATCGGCTGCGTCGGCTACGAAACGCATCGGCGCGAAGGACTCGAATTTCGGCAAATGGCGATAAAGACCGTCAAGGCGACGAACGCACCCGCCGAGCCTCGAGCGGAACCGGCGGTGCCCGTCCCCCGGGAGCCGGATGCTCCCGCTGCGGCGCATGTGGATTCCGCGCCGGTTCCCCACCCGCCGGTCGCGTCCGTTGCCCCCGACTCACGAACCGGCTCCGCAAGGACCAAGGCCACGTCCTCGGCGAGCCCGCCCCGCGCTGACGCCGGACAGATCGACAAGGTCACAGCTGGCGAGACACCGATACAGCGGTATGCAAGAAGATTGGCTGCGGACCCGGACTATCCCAAGAGTCTGTATCGCATTCGGCAGGCGGCGATCAGGGTCTCCTCCTGTCAAATGCGCCCGGACGAGGGCGCCTTCGAGGAATTCGAGTCCGCCGCATCCCGGTGCCTGAGTGTTTCGGATACGAGGAGGAATGTCCTGATCGTCGGCGACAGCCATGCCGCCGATCTCTATGCTGCTTTGGCCAGCACCCACAAGGAGGTCAATTTTCTGCAGGCGACCGGCGCGGGCTGCACGCCGATTGCCGATCTGCACAAGGACACGAGCAATCCCTGCAGCAAGCAGCTCGCTTATGTGTTCCGGTTCCTGCGCATGCACAAGCTGGACGGCGTCATCCTGGCCGCGAAGTGGCCGAAAGATTACGAGAGGCTTTCGCGGGACATCGCCGAGATCAAGGCAATCGGACACCGTGTCATCGTGGTTGGGCCGCCTGCGGAGTTCACAGCGGGTGTCCTCAGGATCATCGAACGGCGGCCGTCCGACGAGAATTTCGACGAGTATGTCGAGGCCTTCGTTGTCCGGGACAGATGGCCCTTCGCCGATGCAATGCGCGCGTTTTCCATCGCGCAAGGCGCGTTCTATGTCGACCGGCTCCGCCTGTATTGCGAACGAACTTGTCCGGTATTGAGTCCCGAGGGCGAGCTCTACGCCCGCGATTACGGTCATTTGACGGCCGCAGGATCGACGTATCTGGGCCGGCAAATCGCCAAATTCCGCGTGATGGAATCCTTCTTCGCGGAATCGGGCACCGATCCGGGCGGAGCGCGACCCGCAAGCCGCGCGGAACCGAGTCGCTGAGTGGTCTCACTCGATCCCGAGCGATCGTCGACGCGGTCGGGTCGCGCCCCTGCCGGGACATTTGCACCGCGGACCGACGCGCGCCGCCCGCGCGGCTGGCCCTACCTGCCGAACACCGACTTCAGCAGATCCGTGGTGCGGGCCGCGGGATTGGTGCGGATCTTCTTCTCCTCCTGGCCGACCATGTAGAACAGGCCGTCGAGCGACTTGTTGGTGACGTAATCGTCGAGATCCAGCGACTGGCTCGCCCATCATCGGCACCTTTTCGTAGCGTCCCATCATGTCCTTGTAGGCGCGGGTCGCGCCGACCTCGCCGACCTTCTGCGACACGATCGGCTTGAACGCCGCGTAGAGCTTGTCGTGCGTCTTGCGGCGGAAGAATTCGGTGGCCGCGGTGTCCCCGCCGGTCAGGATGCCGCGCGCGTCGTCGAGGGTCATGTCGCGGATCGCGTCGCCGAAGTAGCGGGCCGCCAGCGGCGCGGCGGCCTCGGCCGCGCGATTCATGCTCAGGATGAACTCGTCGACCTGCTTCTGGAAGCCGGCCATGCGCGCCACCTCCGCGACCTTCTGGATGCTCGAAGGCATCAGGATCTTCACCGCCGCGTTGCCGAAGTAGCCGTTCACCTGCGAGAGGCTGTTGACCGCCCTCTCGGTGCCGACGGCCAGCGCCTCCTTGATTCCCGCCGCATTCGTCTTCTCGTCGCCCGCGCCGACTTTCGCCCCGACCGCCGGGGTCTTGGGCAGCGTCCCGGCCCCCTTCATCAGGTCGTCGAGCTTGGGCAGTTGCCCAAGGGCCGTGGACGCGATGAGCATCCCCAATCCGATGGCCAGCGCTCGCTTCATGATGCCCCCCTCCATTCCGTAGACGGACGCCACTCCGGGATCCGAACGAGTCCATGCTATCGCGGGCAGAGGCACGATTCCTTGCGCCACGTCAGCCTGTCGTCGCGGCGCACCATGCACCGGCACGCAGGCGATCGGAACGTCCGCGACGGTGCCCGGCCGAGGCACGGAATTGCCTGCAGTCGGCGGCTCGCCGTATATTGCGGGGAAAACGCGCCGCCTTCCCGGAAGAAGGGCATGCGGCGCAACCGTGTCCACGTCCAACAGGAGGATTCGATGTTGCGCTCGATCTCGTTGCTGCTCGCGCTTTGCATGGCTCTCGGCGTGTCGCCGGTTGCGGCTCAGACGAAGAAGCCCGCGGCGCCCGCCAAGGTCCCGACGGCCAAGGACAACTCGATCGGCGTCAGCGTCTACATGCGGGACGGGAACAAGAACGAGTTGCTGGTCGGCACGCGCATCTGGCCGGGCTACCCCGACTACAACGCCGTTGCGCTGCAGCGGTTCTTCGCCCTCATGAAGACGCTCGAGCCGCCGTACAAGCAGGACGACGAGGTCGCCTATACCTGGTCCAACAAGGGCAAGGTCACCAAGTGCAGCATCTACCTCGAGTCGGTAGAAGCGGGCGTCAAGAATGGAACGGGCGCGATCGTTGGCTGCGAAGCGAACGGCGTGAGCAGCCTTGCCGTGTATACCGCGGGAGATGCCAACCGCGGGGCCAGCTCCTCGCAGGACCCCAAGCACCTGAACGACGTAATGGAGCTCTTCAAGAAGCAGTCGGAGCGGGCGAGGAATTCACTGCCCAAGCAGTGACCGACCAACGCCTTGCGAGGAAAGCCGGACCAGGGACGCTCACACCTGGCAGGCCGCCGTGACGCGAGCGGTCGGCTGAACCTGTACCGCGCTGCGCGCGGGGCGCCGCTGCGTCCCGCCCGCTCGCGAAATCAGCTATGGCCCAGATGGGTGATCGTGTCGTCCGAAAAGGGCACGACACGCTGCGGTTTGCGACGCCCGGGGTCTTTGCGGCGCGCGCCCGATTCGCGCTCGCTCGCCATCCTGCCAAGGATGTGCATCAACGCCAACACGATCGCGAGACCGGCCAAGCCCAGCAGAACAATGCCGAAATCCATTCTCGCCTCCGCTTGGTGACCAAGGGCACTCGTCAAATCTGCGCCCGATGGCGCGTGCCTGCAAGCGTGCGCAGGATGAAAGGTCGCCGCGGTGCGACGAATGGGAGTCCACGAAACCGCGATGGATATTTCCTTCCGCATCAAGCATTCGACGCGCCGGCAGGTCAGCCCCACGGCCTGCGAGCGGCCTCAGTCGCGCTTGGCGTAGTGTCCTAGGAACCGAGGACGTTCCACGCTGACTCGGCAACCTGCCCGGCCGCGCCGTCGAACAGCGCCGCGCCCAGGGCGGACCGCAGCGCCTGCACGGCGATCCCGTGCTCGGCCTCCCGCGCGGGCATCGGCAGCTTCCGGCTGCGGCGGTGCGCCAGCCGGCGTCCGGCTTCCAGGTGCTCCTGGATTTCCCGGTTCCGCACCTGCGCCGTCAGTTCGTGCACCGCTTTCACGCAGGCAGGCGACGGTGCCCGATTCCCGAATCCCTTGTGCTGGACGAGATCGAGCTCGTATCGTCCTCCCCGGAAGGGCTGGCGTACGCGGAATTCGGCGACGGACTGCGTCGACCCCGATGAAACCTCGACCACCGCGACCAGAAAGGCGCGAGCCTGGGCACAAGCCGCCGCCGTCGCGGCGAGCTCGCCACCGCCGCGGATGCAAAGCGCCATCCGCGTTCCCTGCTGCATCAGCGCTTCGCGGCTGGTCAGCGCGACGACGCGCAGCGC
This sequence comes from uncultured beta proteobacterium, assembly GCA_963786625.1. Classification (GTDB taxonomy): domain Bacteria; phylum Pseudomonadota; class Gammaproteobacteria; order Burkholderiales; family Casimicrobiaceae; genus CAIWHR01. The sequence goes on along the minus strand of CAWAZS010000014.1, from coordinate 1,334,261 downwards.
GCCGTCCGAAGCGGAAAAATCGTCCGGCATCAGCGGCCAGTACGCGTCGCCCGCCCGCAGCCGGGACTCCCGCTCGAAGTCCGCCTTCGCTTGCTCGTATTCGCTTGTCAGTCTTGCGTGCTCCCGCGCGAATGCGATCGCCGCGCTCGCGAGCCGGCCGGGGTTCATCCCGGCGAGCCGCCGGTCCGCCACCGTGGCGGCGGCAACCCGCGGTTCGCCTGTCGCGCCGCGCGCGTCGCCTGCCGCCATGCGGGCCAGAGCGTCGATCAGATGCCCGCGCAGCGAGTCGATCGCGGCCATGGCTTCCGCCGACAAACCGCGCCCGCGGCGGGTCGTCTCGATCGCCAGAAACCGGTTCCGGGCCGCCGAGCGCAACCACGCCATGGCCAGAAAGGACGCCGTGATCGGACAGCGAAAGATCCGCTCGGCAATGTCGACGCCCTTGCCGAGCCGTGCCCATGTCCCGGGGTCCTCGCCGGGTCGATCTTCGGGACGGAGCTGGTCGAGCAGGCGCACCAGCGTCCGCGGATCGGCCTCCCACCGCGCGCCGACCAGCAGCGGCGACCTGCCGATCAGGCAACGCACGGCGCCGGGACGCACGGCCCAGACTCGCGCGAGGTGGTTGACCAACGGCACACCGGCGTCGACCGCCTGCCGCAGCGTCGCCCCGGCGGAACTGGCGTCTCCGGTGGCTGCCGCGCGAAGAAACAGCGGGAAGGTGTGCGCGAACTGCATCCGCCACGCGCGACCCGGCTCGCGGACGAGGTAGTTGTAGAGCGCCGTGTCGACACGGCCGTCGACCGTCGCAGCCACGATCGCCTCCGGATCCAGTGCCGCCGCAAACTGGCGCACCGCCGGGTCGAGATCGCTCTGAAACTGCCGTTCCAGCGTGCTGACCTCCTGCGCGGCCTCACCCAAGGCAGGCACGCCGGGCCGGTACTGGATCGACCGCGCCATCAGGGCCACCGCTGTCCGTCGGAAGTCCCAGACCGCGGCATCGGCGCCGGTCAACACCGGCTGTTGAATGGCAATCTGCCGACTCCCCACCGCGCGCGCTATTCGCTCCTCGAGTTGCTGCGCGGGCATGCCGGGCACGCCGTGACTGGCGAGCACCGCTCCAGCCGCGCGCGCCCTTTCCTCGGTCCACGGCTGACCGGTCGTCTTCAGGAACCAGGCTGTCCCGTTTTCGAGGCGCAGCAGCGCGCAGCACGACACATTCCGCACCGGGACGGGCGTGAATACCAGCGGCACCGACGGAAACGCGAGATATGCGAATCCGTCGGCGGCGGCCCGCATCGACGCAGCGGACATTGCAATTACCACTCGGATTCCGGCTCCAGGCAAGGCAGGGTGTCTGCCCTTCGACCTGCTACAGTTTAGCTGTCCCGGGGCGGAAGCGTCGCTGCCGGCGGCGCTCTTGAATTCATTTGTACCCGCCGCACGAAAGGCGCAGGATTGGCGTCCCCCGATGTCCGGGGATTTTCTCGACGCTCCGTCGTGAGGAGGTGCAATCGATGAAGACGATGGCCCGCCTTATCGCTGCGATGCTTGCGCTGATGCTCGGCGCACCGAATGCCGTGCACGCCGCCGAGGCCCCTGCCCCGGCGCCGCCCGCCACGAAGGCCGGGCAGGGACTCGAGCAAGGGTGCAAGGAGAACGACGGGACCTGGGCCACCCGCGGAAAGGGCGGCATTTGCACCGTCAAACACGATCCGGCCGCCAAAAAGAAGAAGAAGCAAACGCTCGAACAGTGGTGCAAGGCGCACGGAGGAACCTGGACGTCCGACGGACACCAGGGCGGCTCCTGCAGTCTCTGATCGAACGGGTTCGAAGGGGCGGCGGACAGGGTAACGGTGGCGGGACGCCACGCGCCGCGATCCCGCCCTGCCGCGCGTTCTGCGAACCAGCTGCTTGACGCGACCGGCGCCGGTCGCCAGAAACGAGAACCCCGCCGGACGGGCGGGGTCGCGTTCCGACTTCGCGATGGATTATCGCTCGTCAGCCCAGATGACGAAGGTGTGCACCTGGTACCCGCCCCCCAGGTCGCGCGCATAGGTGGCGTGGCGTCCATCCCGCGACTGCTTGACCAACCGGCCCCACTGGTGCCGTTCGCTCACGTCGAGGTCGCGTATGCCTTGCGGAAGTTGCGTGACCGACTGGCCGACGGTGGTCGTGCCGTCGTCATGGTTGTAGATGATCGCCAATTCCTCGTAATCATGGTCGTTCGGATGCTGATTGGTCGACGGGTCGTTGGTGTAGTCCATGCACGTCCCGAGGTTGGCATTGCTGAAAGCTTCGTCCTGGTGATCGAGCCCGAACGTGTGCCCGACCTCCTGGCACATCACCAGGTTGCGCCATGCGGTCGTGTTGTACTTGGCGCTGTTGAAATAGGTGTCGTTCACCTTGACGGTGCCCTGCGTGATGTGCGCGCCGCTGATCCAGATCTGGGCGACGCCGAGCCAGCCGTTGTTGCCGTAGGTCGTGTTGCAGACCTCCACCCGTCCGTTGTTCGGCCGACATTTCCTCGGAGTTCCCGCCGCTCCGCTCACAACCGCCGTGTCCAATTCGAGCGACACCGTCCAATCGTCCCTTGTCGTCCTGAGAATGGGGTCCCAGGCGGACGACACGTTGTCGCCCAGCTTCAGAGTGAAGCCGGTGCCGTTGCCGGCCCAGTGGTAGCCGTTCCAGGAGTGCGTCGCGTGCGCCGCCGGGACAATCGTGGCGGAAGCGAACGCGACCATGGCGAGTGTCAGCTGGCGATGCGGGAAGAATCGGGGCATTTCGATATCCTCGGACAGGATGGAGTTGCCAACCTACATGGAGTCGTCGCGAAACACCCAACCGTCGGTCGGCGGAAAGCCGACGTTTGCGCGGGGCCGCCCGGCGCGTGCGGTGGTGGCGGCGCGAGACGGAATCCGGCCGATCGACCTGCTACAGTTGAACCGTGTCGGGCGGCCACGCGGCACCGGGCGCCGCGGTGGACTACAACAACGAGATGAACATCGCAACATGAGCTCGGTCCTCCATGAACTGCTGCAGCCGCGGCGGCTGACCGAAGTCGTCGACATCGGCGCCAACCCGATCGACGGCGATCCGCCCTACAAGCCGATGCTCGACGCCGGGCTGTGCCGCGTGACCGGCTTCGAGCCGCAGGCCGACGCGCTCGCCGAGCTCCTGCGCAAGCAGGGCCCGAACGAGCGCTACCTCGGCTATGCCGTCGGAGACGGCGGCGCTCACACCTTGCGCATCTGCCGCGCGTCCGGCATGTCGAGCTTGCTGGATCCGGATCCCGTGGCGCTCGAGTTGTTCGGGGTGCTGAACGCGATGGGCGACGTGGTGCGTCACGCGGAGGTGCAGACCCGGCGCCTGGATGACATCGACGAAATCGCGTCCCTGGATTTCCTGAAGATCGACGTCCAGGGCAGCGAGCTGGCCGTGTTTCGCAACGGGACGGAAAAGCTCGGCAGCGCCGTCGCGATCCAGACCGAAGTCTCGTTCATCACGCTGTACAAGCGTCAGCCTGCAATCGGTGAGATCGACGTCGAGCTGCGCAGGCAGGGCTTCGTGCCGCACTGCTTTGCGGACGTGAAGACGTGGCCGATCGCGCCCTGCGTCATCAACCGCGACCCGACGCGGGCGCTGAACCAGTTGCTCGAGGCCGATGTCGTCTACGTGCGGGACTTTTCCCGCTCGGAACGCATGAGCGACGAGCAGTTGAAGCACCTCGCGCTCATCGCGCACCATTGCTACAAGTCGTTCGACCTCGCGCTGCGCTGCGTGATGGTGCTGGAGCAGCGCGGCGTGGTCGGCATGGGAGCGCAACAGCAGTACTTGACGTCACTGGCTTCCAACGCCTGACCGATCGCGACAGGGGTGAGCGTCGGCTCAGTTGCCGCCCTTCACGGCGAAGTCGAAGATGTAAGGCTCGACTTCGGAATACTCGAAGACATAAAAGTCGGCCGCCATGGCTCCGGCGCGGCGAAGTTTTTCCAGGCGTCGACGGCCGTCGATCAGACGAAACGGCAATTGGCAGGGATTGGGCATCCCCCGCACCACGAAACCCGGATAACGGGGATCGGCGTTTGCAAACCTGGGACCCGAAAAATCGTTGCCGCCAAACCAGTCTCCGGACTTTGCGCAGATATGCGCGAACTGCACGCAGGTCGGGACCTTGCCTGGCAGATGTCGTGCCACAAGATCGCCCAGGGCGATGTAACTGTATTTGCGGCCGGGCAGCGCCCAGTCGCCGTACATGGAATGACCGGGCACGTGCGAAGGGTGCAGTACCTCCAGGATTGCCCGATGCTGCGGCATCACGTGCATTTCGAAACGCGTCTTGCGACGTCGGCCCCGTATTGCGATGGTTCGAACCAATAAATCGCCGCCCAAGTACAAACCGGGTGTCCTGCGAGCGCAAGCACGATCCGCGCCGAACTGATTTAGTCAATAAAAACATGCCACTACATTCGTGCCTCACTCGCCGCTGTAAAAAACCCCGACGGCCAATCCGACCTGCGAAAGCGTTTCGGCGTGGCGATTCGTCGAATCGATCCGAGCGGACTTCGGCGCCACACGCGCCGACAGTCACGCCGGTACTTATCGCACCGTCGAGACCTTGGCCGACATGAGCGGCGCCGAGCCCGGTGCATTGGGTGGCAAGTCAAACAACGAGCCCCGCCGGAGCGGGGCCCGTGTCGGATTTGAGTCGAGCGCTGGATGTGACGCGAGAAACCGAATCCGGCGAGGTCGGCGAGGATGCCGACCGCGGGCGCGACGAGCGACTGGCTGCCGGGCTAATTGCCCCCCGTTCCCAGCACGCCCCCGGTCGCGTTCCCGCCCGGGCGAAACATGTCTTTGATTTCCTGCTTATCGGTCATCGCTTTCACGTCCCTGTGCGCACCCCCGTCGCGCACGGGTATGCGGCTGCCCGTCACGTAGGTCTTCTCCTCGTCCGCCACGGCGGACCTACCATCTGCCGACGACGCCTGCCTGTCGGTCGACGCGCAACCGGCAACAAACGCGGTTCCAAGGACGGCAACGAGCAGTTCGTATCTCTTCATTCTTGCACCTCGTTGTGTGGTGTCGCCATGGTGGCGAGAGCGCGTTCGCCGGCGACGGACGGCCCGGCCGGCGCGACGTCCGCAACGATAATCGCATTCCGCTGCTCCGTCCAGGATCCGCGGACACCGGCCCCGCTAGATTCTCACACGCCCTCCGCCGAAAGGGGCCCGTGGCGACGCCGAGCCTGGCCCGTGCGGGCGCGATCACCTGCGCTCGGGGCAACTATGGAATGCGTCTATGCGAGCGGTATTTCTCGGCGCAGATGTGGACCTGAAGGTTGGTGGGGAACTCGAGGCAGCGTCGCGCATCCGCATCCGGGTCCGGTGCCGCTTCGCGCTTTGGCGGAGTCGAGGGTTTTGGTATGGCACGAGTAACCTCGGCCCGCGACGTTCCGGTAATGGTGCTCGGCGCCTGGTCCTTGGCGTAAGCGGCGGGAATTGCCGCAAGAATCGAAAGCAGTGTCGCTGCAATTTTCCTATGGCTCATCGCGGAACCTCGGCATGTATTGACAAAGGGGGCAGGGCCGGCGCAAAGTTGCTTAGGACATTGTCATATTCTACGCCTTGCCGGCCATGACCAGCTAGAAGCGAGGGGGATCCATGTCTCCTCTTGAGCGGTTTCTCCAGGCGCAGCACCGGACGTGGGTAACGCCACTTCTACCAGTCGAGAAGCAGATGCTCGTTGCCATTGCGCTGTTCGCCATGCTCGCGCCATTGGCGGTTTGGGAGTTCGACGCCATACGAGCGGGTCCCATGGAGCCATTGGGGGCCTTCGCCCTCGGCGTGATTCTCGGCGTGATGACCGGCCTGGGCATTGTCGTGCGCCAGCGCTGGCGCCGCTAGCTCGCTCGCCGGAGGTACCTCGAATTGCTCGCCCCGCCGACGCACGGCCGTTAAGTGGGGGCCCATCGGCGGTGCAGTCGCTTCAGTGAACGTAACCATTTCCGCTGCGGGCTGTCAGTTCGTCTATGCAAACCACGAAGCCAGTCGCCTGCCCCAAGTGTGGCGGGCGCCTGATCAGAATCCATCGACAGCTCTTCGATCGTGTCGTCAGCCTGTTGCGTCCGGTACACCGCGTCCATTGCACGATCTGCAAGTGGGAAGGCCGCATGCGTGCCACGGGGTTCGATAGATACAGCACGCGACTGTAGGGCGCAGGGCCGATTCAACGCCGGGCAATCGACCCGGTCGCCGCCGAACGGCCGGTGTCCGCCTTGGCGTTACAGAGCCGTGGGGCGCATCGACGGGCGCTTGCGGCAGATCAAGTGTATGCCCGCGCATTCATTGATCTGCGACAAGGCGTCACAGGTCCGACGATCCGAGAATCCGTGCTCGTGCGCTTCATCGAGGCAAACGGGGAAATCGTGTCCCTTGGATGGATCCTCTTGGGTGTCGTTGGCTGGGCACTTGGCCTCCTCGTCGTGCTCGCGCTTTTCCGCATGTCGGGCGACCAGGACCGCGCCGCGCGCCACGAGGAAAAGCGGCTGAACCCCTACTCCGACGTGACGATCACGCACGCCGGCAGCGATTGAAGTGCGGTCGCGCTCCCCTGCGCGCATCGCCGCCCCGCCTATCCGGCGGGGTTTTTGTTTCTGGTCCGCGAATCGGCCCGTCGGATCGCTTTACACACATCGCAGTAGCATCCGATTCGGCAAGCTTTGCCGGCATGTAACCCAATGATTCCATGGCTCTTCCGCAACGGGGCGCGAATCTTGCTGTTCGGCCTCGGTGCGCTTCGGCTGTTCGCCGAGGCCGACAGTTCCAATTCATCTGGAGGTCAGATCATGAAGAAAGTTACTTTGGGGGTGCTCACGCTGGCCGCCGGTGCGATTGCGGCGAGCGCGTTCGCGGGTGTCGTTATCCCGCCGCCGACTGCGTTACCTGAACCGGGCGTTCTCGGTCTGCTGGCTGCGGGTGTTGTCGCCGTGATCGTGGTGCGCCTCCGCGGGCGCAAGTAAACGCATCCAACGGGCCGGCCGAGCTGCGGTCTCCGCCGGAGCACCTGCCGATGAGCGAGGACCTGCTTTCCCGCTGGGAAGGAAACGCATTTGTGCTGAGCGTGGGGTTGGCGCTCGTGCTTCTGCTTGCCGAGGGATGGTGGCCCCGAGCCCGGCAGCGACGTCCGCTGCGTCAACGTTGGCTCGCAAATCTCGGCGTATTCGCGATCACCAGGATTGCTTTCTGGTGGTTGTCGCCACTGTCCCTGCTGGGCGCCGCGTTCCTCGCAAACCAGCGCGGCTGGGGCCTCTTCAATTGGGTGCCCGCGCCGGAAGTCGTCGCCGTCGCGGTCTCGTTGCTGGTGCTGGACCTTTCTACCTATGTCGAGCACCGCCTGAAGCATCGCATTCCTCTGCTCTGGCGCATCCATCGTCTGCACCACTCCGACCCTGGCGTGGATGTCACAACATCTCTTCGCCACCATCCGTTCGAGCTGCTGCTGCGGGCTACGGGCTACGTCGCGGTCGCCACGGCCATCGGCATGCCTCCCGTTGCCGCGGTGGGGTACTTGCTCATTACGGCAGTAACGTCGGTCCTGTCGCACGCGGACCTGAGATTACCCGGCACCCTCTGCCAGGCGCTCGGGATGATCGTGATCACGCCCGACAACCACCGCACGCATCACTCTATCGACCACAACGACGGCAATTCGAATTTCGGCATCTGCCTTTCATGCTGGGATCGGCTGTTCGGTACGTATCGAGCCATTCCGACGCTTGGGCATGAGAACATCGTTTTCGGCGTCGAGTCGTGCACGATCGGAGGCGGAACCTCGGTTCTCAGGATGCTCGCGGACCCGTTTGTGCCGGAGCGAGCACACGGACCGTTGGCGCCCTCCGCAACCGGCCGATCGGTTGATCTGTCGCGCTGAGCCGTGATGGATCGCGAGACTTCCGTCAAGCGCCGGGCACCTGCGCAGTGCGTTTGTGCGAAGAGTACCCATTGGCGCACATGTGGACTCGGAGGTTGGCAGGGAACTCGAGGCACTGCGAGCGTCGGCATCCGGGTCCGGCGCCGGCGACGCGGCCTCAATGCACACGCGCCTCGAGTCCAAACGCCGCCGCCAGCAGTTCGTAGGAGTGGCGCCGCGCGGCGGGGTCGTAGGTCCAGGTATTGATGACGATCTCGTCCAGCTCCAGGCGCTTTGCCAATGCGTCCAGGCTCGCGACAACCTGCTCCGCGGTACCGGCGAACGCCTTGCGGCGAAGCCTGTCGATCAGCTCGCGCTCCGAATCGGTATAAGGGTGCGCCGCCGCCTGCTCGGGCGGCACCAGCGGGTCGCGGAGACCCTTCTCGAAACCGACGCGCCAATACTCGCGCGTGGCAAGCAACCGCCGCGCCTCCGCTTCCGTGTCCGCCGCAAGCGCCCACACACAGATCGTTGCGATGGGCGCCGGATAGCGGGCACTGGGGCGATATCTTCCGCGGTAGAGCGCGAGCGCTTCTTCCACACCCCGGCCGTCGCTGAAGAAATAGGCAAACGCATACGGCAGCCCGAAATGGGCGGCAAGCTGTGCGCCGTAGTCGGAACTGCCGAGTATCCAGATCTCGGGGACTCGTGGGTCCCTGCGGATGCGCCGCGATGCTGCGGAAGGGATGATCGTCCGCCAACGGCAGCCCCGCAACCCAGCTCTGCAGCTCGTGCACCTGTTGCGGGAACCCGTCGGCCGCATTGGCGTGCGGATTCAGCGCATAGGCCGTCAACCGATCCGAACCCGGCGCGCGTCCCACACCGAGGTCGATCCGCCCCGGGGCGATGGCTTCCAACACGCGGAACTGCTCGGCGACCTTGAGCGCCGAGTAGTGCGGCAGCATGACCCCCGCACTGCCGACACGGATGCGTCGCGTGGTGGCGGCGATGGCAGCCATCAGGACCTCCGGCGCAGTGCCGACGATGCTCGCGCTGTTGTGATGTTCCGAGACCCAGTAGCGGTGGTAGCCCAGCTCGTCGCACAACCGTGCCAGCGCGAGCGAATCGCGGATGGCGACATCCTGCGTTTGGTCCTGCGCCGCCGGGGACTGGTCGAGTACCGACAACTTCATGCATCACCTGCGCTTCGGCGCCCGGCCGGGTAAGGGTCGGTGCGATCTGCGGCAACGAGACTCGGCGCTTCGCAACGCCGCGCCTGCGCTACCGCTCAGGGTCGGCCCTCGGCTTCGCGCTCGCGACGACTCGCAGCGCTGCCTCGGCGCGGGCGCGCGTGACCTGTGCACGCCCCTCGTGCGCCATCGGCGTCTCCGGGATCACCATCGACGCCATGAGATCCCGTATCGAAACGATGCCTTGAATCTTGCCCCCGTCCTCGACCAGCAAGTGTCGATACCCGTGAACCACCATCAGGCTCAACGCATCCTCGATACTGGTCCACCCTTCCACCCGCCCGACCTGCGAGGTCATGACCGTCCCAATTGCCGTGGTCTTGGCGTCTCGTCCCTCGTTGACGACCCGGATCATCAAGTCCCGCTCGGTGAAAATCCCGTCGACGGCGTTCTGCGAATTCCTGATCAGGATCGCACCGACGCCCTTTTCGCTCATCTTGGACACCGCCTCGGACACCGTCGCCGAGGCCGGTACCGCGATCAATTCCTGAATCTGCTTATCGCTGACAATCGAACCAACGGATTTGCCGATCATGTTGCCTCCCGTGCGAATGGGTTGGGCCTCGGACCTGCTGTCGACGAAGGACGGAAAGCGCTTTCCACGGCCCAGCCGTTCAATCGTACCTCTTTCGAGACGCAACGTAACCGGTCGTGAACTGGAAGTGCTGCAAAATCAATGACGTTACATTCGGATCGTCCGCCCGCGTTGCCGGCAAATAGACCGCGGTCCGCACGACCCCGCCGACATCGGCGTTCTCTCCTACACAGGAATCCGCATGTCGCCGACAGGCATCGGCGCCCGCGAGGCCTACAAAGAGCGTGATATCGAAGTGGTGGCGTGGATCGACCCCGAGGGTGTCCCAAATGTCACTTCGTGTTTATCTGGTGGAAGACTCCCCTGTCGTGTTCGAGCGACTGCAGGAGTTCATGCATGAGGATGGCGCGACGGTCGTGGGTCATGCGGACGATGCCTCGACCGCCGTCGCCGAAATCGCGGCTCTCTGTCCGGATGTCGTCGTCGTCGACATCGCGCTGCGGGAAGGTACCGGTTTCCACGTCCTCGACCGGATCGGCGACTTGCGGGAAGCCGAACGTCCCGCCCGTATCGTGCTGACGAACTTCACCCGCGATTGGTACCGCAACGCCGCAAAGCACCTCGGCGCGGATCATTTCTTCGACAAGAGCAGCCAGATTCCCGAGATGCTCGACGTGCTGCGCAAGATGCCTCGTCGTCAAGCGAGGCGCACGTCCCATTGGTCGTAGGCCCGCCCAGAGCGGTACTGCCGTTATTCGACGCGCTATTTGCGCTGCACACGTGCAGCGGGAGCAAGTAGTAGCCGCGGACGTGGTGGAGATCGGCACCGGTGCCACAGCGGTCCGTTTGGGCGTCCTTATCCTGGCGGCCCCGTCCCGGGACAGGTCGAATTCAAAGTCAGCCCACGCCAAGAGCAACCGATCGGGCACCGCTGATCGTTCGGAAAAGCCTACACCACGCCCACACGGAGACCCAGTAAACAAAAAGCCGCGCGCAGGGGCTGGGCGAAGTGCTTGCTATATTGGTTGCGGGTGCTGCAACCGGACCCTTATACAGGTGGTTCACGCACCTCAGCCTCGACGCGACCAGTAGCTGGGCCGCCGTCTCATGTGCGCAAGCGCGAGGATCACGATTTCCTTCGTCTTGATTTGGTACACGAGCGTAAACGGGAAGCGATCCAGCACCGCGACCCGACGGTCGGGCCGGTCTCGCCACTGAGGCGCAGCCTGCGGAAACTGGACGATCGTTTCGAGAACCGCATCGACCTCGTCTTCCAGCTCGGCTCCGAGCCCGACGCTGCACGACTCGTAATAGTCGACCTCGTGGTCGATCTCGGTGACCGCGAGTCGATGGATTCGAAGCTTCAACGATTCGCGCGGGCGGCGCGGCGTTGGCGGACGTGCGCGCGATACTCGGCGAGCGTCATCGTATCGGCGGCATCACGGTCGACCTCAGCACCGCGACGCTTGATCTCAACGTCCCATGCTTGCGCGGCGCCGGCGTCTGGTTCGCCGTCTAGACTTCGAATCAACTCGAGCGCCAGGCGCGCACGCTCCTCCGCCGGGAGGCGAAGGATGTCTGCAAGAATGTCGGCCGCACCCATGCGAAGCATTTTACCCATATCCGGCGGTTCGTGCCCCGCCTGCGAAGCCGCTAGGGAAGCTCTGAAATAGCCCTTGCAGATTCGCCATTGGTGGCTAAGCTCAAATGGACGGATTGCAAGGAGTGCAAACCATGAAACAGACCACCTTCGCGTCGCTGGCGTGGCAGGCCAAGGGGCGGACGACGCGGCGCGAGCGCTTCCTGGCGGAGATGAATGCGGTGATGCCGTGGGCGCGGCTGACGACGCTGATCGAGCCGCACTACCCGAAGGGCAAAGGAGGTCGTCCGCCGATGCCGCTGGAACGGATGCTGCGCATCTACTTCATGCAGCAGTGGTTCAATCTGTCCGACCCCCAAGCCGAAGACTCCCTCTACGACATTGAGTCGATGCGCCGCTTTGCCGGGATCGAATTGGCCGACGACGCCATCCCCGACGAGACCACGATCCTGCACTTCCGGCATCTGCTCGAAGCGCATCAACTCACCGAGCAGATCTTTGCCGAGGTGCGCACGCTGCTGGAGGAGAAGAAGCTGCTGCTCAAGTCGGGCACCATTGTGGACGCGACCATCATCAGTGCGCCGAGCTCGACCAAGAACGCGACCAAGAGCCGCGATCCGGAAATGCGCCAAGGCAAGAAGAACAAGCGGGAGTGGCGATTTGGAATGAAGGTCCACATCGGCGCCAGCAAGCAAGGCTTGGTGCACAGCATCGTGACCGGGCCGGCGAACGAGGCGGATATCACCAAGCTGGATGGACTGCTGCATGGTGCCGAAGTTGAGCTGTACGGTGACCAGGCGTACTGGAGCGAAGATCATCGGCAGCACTGCAAGCATGCCGGGATTCGCTATCGGGTCAACCGCCGGCCGGCGACCCAGCACCATCCGCTGAGCGAGTATCAGCGCACGATCAATCGGGCACGATCGCGCTGTCGGGCGCGTGGCGAACACGCCTTTCATGTGGTCAAGCGGCTGTGGGGCTTTGCCATGGTTCGTTACCGCGGCCTGGCCAAGAACACCGTGCGGACGTTTGCGCTGTTCGCGTTGGCCAACCTGTACCTGGTGCGAGGAAGCTTGTTGCCTCGCGGGGCGCAGTTCGCCCTGTAAATAGCAAATGAGCCTGCGACGACGCAAATTCGCCTCGCCAGAAGCCCTCTGAGATCGAATTCGGTCGTCCATTGCGCTCATGATCAATATTCGAGCCCTGATTGCGGTCCAATTTCGCCGTAGTTCAGAGCTTCCCTAGGCTACCAGGTGGAGACCCCAGCTTTGCCTGGGTGCCACCGCAGCACAAGTCCGCGTCCGCCGCGATCAGCGGCCGCGATGCACACCGCGGCATCGAAGGAAAAGCCACCGCCGCGTTTCCTTTGCGCCATCGCCCACGCGTCATTGCTCAGCAGCAGGCCGCGGCGCACGAAAACGCGCAACAGCCGCTGGCGCACCTGCGCCTGCACCTAAGCGATGGCGTGGGCATCGGCTTAGCTGCATCGGCTTCGGCTACAGCCACAAGAATATCGCCGAACGGCGCCGAGCGCGGAATGCTCAAAGGAGCCCCGGACGTGCCAGGAGGACGACTTGTCGACACGCGAGGGATGGGCGATTCACACATCGGTTACGAAGTACGCAGACCAAACTTTTGTTCATTGTGCAGAAAACAAGAGCTACTTCGGCTGCTGGCCCTGGGGCTGTCGATGGAACGGATGCTGTGAAAATCCGTAGCGGCGCCTACGAAAACGCCTATGCCGTAGCTAATTGCAGGTAGTCATCCTCAAGTAGCCAGTGGTCCGAATTTCCGGGAGCAGGTCACCCCGACCACAAATGAAAACGGCCTGCCCGAAGGCAAGCCGTTGATTTGTTTGGTTGCGGGGGAAGGATTTGAACCTTCGACCTTCGGGTTATGAGCGCGACCAAAGCCCCCTCGGAGGGCGTGCGTCATAGTGTAGCAGATGGCACCAGATGGCACGAAATGGCGCACGAGTGCAGAAAAATTGCAGAACGGCATGACTCGTCGCGAGCAATCAAAACAAAAGGCCCGTCGAGGCGGGCCGTCGCGCAATCGATGCGGCCAACTATTGAATTGGCGCTCCAACGAGGATAAAGCTACCACCGAATCTCACGTTATACCCAGCGATTCCAGGGTGGCCGTTACGTTGCTGCGCAGACGCAATCTTGCACGAGACCCGATTGCGTCGGGAGCCAACTACTTCTTGAACTTGAACCCGGCGCGCTGCTCGGTTCCGTCGTTGAACTTCAGGATGATGACGCGGCAGGTATTTGCCCACGCCTTGTCGGTCTTCCAAATGTAGCTGTACCGGTCCGCGCCGGAGTCGTACCGGAGTTGGCTTGCACCCGCAGTCGACGTCTCCTCCACGTCGTCCGCAATGGTGAACTCGGTACAGTCCATGGCCTGCGATGCGGGGTATCCCGGATCGAAAATATTAAGGCCGCGATTGCCGCCCAGACTGAACTTCACGGGGCACCGCCTGCCCGGCACTCAGCGCATTCAGCACGGGCAGGTTGTCGACCGGCGAGAGGAAGCCGGCGAACGCGTATGCCCTTTCCAGCAAAGCGAAAGGGGACAGCGACGTGACCATGCCGCACACAATGTTGTTCGTCGTGTCCAGGGATGTCGTCACGTCGCGCCACGCGCCCGATTCGTAGTGCATCAGCCGGATGGTGGTTTCGTTGTAGAACTGCCCCTGTTTCCAGGTGAAGCAGAGCTTGACGCTGCCGCTGAAAGTTGCGGTCGTCGACACGTCGTAGTACACCGGCGGCTCACCCAGTTTGAAGCCGTAGGGCGTCGGCAGCCCCTGATTGCTCGTACTGACCGATGTTTGCCCAGAGGCCGCGATACTGTCGAAAGTCATCGCGACGGGAGCCGGCGACGAGTCCAGCAGTGTCGCACCTAAGTGAAGCGGCACATTCGATCCCGGCACCGTAGGCGTCGGAAGGGGTGCCACGATGACCCTCCGCACCCGCTGGTTGGCGGTGTCCGCGATGTACACATTGCCGCCCGCATCGACCGCAACACCTGAGGGATTGGCAAGGAGTGGACCCGAAGTGCCATCGGGAGCACCACTCCCGCGATAGAAAGAGCCTCGCGCCCACGCGGCGATTACCCGAACGGATCGGCCGAACGAACTGGCCACAGTGTCGATGACACGACCCTGGTGTGCCGGACAGAGTGTGTGTGCGCTTTGTTACGTCAACCCCGCTGGCCTTGCGCCTCGCGGACCGATCCTGGAGGGTCTATGTGGAAGCTATCGGAATTCTTCGTCCGGCTGCTAAGCACAGTCACCGTTCTCGCGATCGTCGTTAGCGTGGTGCTAACGGCCTCCGTCGTCGCGTGACTTGGCGACGCTCGCAGGAATCCTTTCGACCTCCGACGCGCGCCGGCTCACCCATCTGCCTTACCTATCTAGTCGATGACGGCCGCCGCGCCGCTCGTCACACTGATTCACAGATGCACTGGGAAGAGACCTAAGCCCCAAGCGAGCGAATCGATACCAACATTTGGGAGCCTGACCATGAACACTCGAAACCGGATCGAAGCACTGCGCACGCTGTCAATCGCCACCATCCTCGCGGCCCTCGCATCCGGTTGCGTCACCGCGCCGCCCAACGCCAACGGAGTCGCGGCGATGACCATCGACCCTGGAACCCGGGGACCCGTTTCGGGCGTCGGGATCGAGAACCAGGACATCGTGGCGATGACCGACCAGATGATGCGCGACATGCTCGCTTCCGAGCGTCTCGCCGCGCGGACACCGCCGCCACGCGTGATCGTCGACGCTGCAAGTTTTGTTAACGACTCGGCGCAACCGATCAACAAGAACCTGATCACCGACCGCCTCAGGGTGGCGCTCAATCGATCGTCGCAGGGGCGGCTAAGCTTCGTCAGCCGGCAGCACGCGCGGATCGTCGAAGAAGAGCGCGCACTTAAGCGCCAAGGTGTCACCGACGTCGGGACGACGGGCCTCACGAAGGCGCAGATGGGCGCCGACTACCGACTCGGCGGACGTATCGCTTCCTCCGAGGCCCGTTCGTCGAAGAGTGGACTCGTCCAGCGCTACAACCAAATCACCTTCGAGATGATCGACCTCGAGTCGGGCGAGATCATGTGGAGTGGCATGTACGAATTTGCGCGCTCCGCCGCCGATGATGTCGTCTACCGCTAATCGTTCAAGGAGACACTGATATGAGATCGAACCGGACTTTGATCGCCGCCGCAGTCGTCGCTTCGCTAACCGTGTACGGAACTGCCCGCGCAGCATCATTCAGCACGCGCGCGGACGACAAGGTCGCCGCTTCGGCGCGCCAACTCGCGACGGGATTCGCCGCACCGCTGCAGCCGATGGTGGAGGCTCTCTACCGCGATGGCGAATGGAACGCGGTACTGAATTTTGAGCAACTCGGCCTCGCGGCGATGGAGCTGGGTGACGGCGAGCTCGCCAAGAAAGCATTCGACGCTGCCATCGCCCGCATCGACGCGATCTACGCCGACGATGACAACGCGCGCAAGGCGAAATCGGTGTTCAGTGAGGAGAAGGTCAAGGACTTCAAGGGCGAGCCCTATGAGCGCGCGATGGCGTACTTCTATCGCGGGCTCCTCTATGCCGCCGACGGCGACTTCCAGAACGCGCGCGCCGCCTTTCTCGCCGCCGATCGCCAGGACACGATGAGCGAGCAGGAGACGTTCTCTGGTGACTTCGGGATGATGAAGTACCTGGCCGGATGGGCATCATATTGCGACGGCGACGCGGAACGCGGGCGCACGCTGACGGCTCAGGCGAAGACCTCCGATACGACGATCGCGTGGCTGCCGGACGAGCTCAAGTCGGACATCGTGTTAATCGATACGGGAACGGCGCCGACGAAGGTCGGCACGGGCAAGCACAAAGAGTTCCTGACATTTTCGCGCGGAGCCGTCACGGCGGTTCCCGACAAGTTCGACGACGGCAATGCACCCGCGTTCAAGCCGGTGGCGAACGTGTACTTCCAGGCGTCGACGCGCGGCGGGCGTCCCGTCGACGGCATTCTCAACGGCAAGGCGCAATTCAAGGACGGAGCCAAGGAAGTCGGGCAGGTTGCTACGCAAGTAGGCGAGGCAGCGACGATCGCGGGTATTGCATCCGGCAATCGCGGTATGGCGGGCGCCGGCCTAATCGGCCTCTTCGTCGGTCTCGTCGCCGACGGCATCGCCGCTTCGACGACACCCGCCGCCGACGTGCGCTACTGGTCGTCGCTGCCGGATTCGATCGCGATGCGCACCGGCATGCTGCCGGTGGCCGACGTCTCCGGCGGGAACGTGGCCGGCGCAAAGGCGATGCCGATCGCTTCGAAGATTGACCACTGTCGGATCGTCTGGGCGCGCACGCACTCGGCCCTTCCTGTCGAGTTCGGGGGCACCGCCAAGATTTCGAAGGAAGCTGCGGCGGAAGAAGGCCGCGAGACACGCAACCAACTCTTTCGCGCGATGCTGGAAGCGGAATTACGCTCGGCGACACCGGCCGTAACGGCCAGCACGACGCCATCCGCACAGTGAAGGAGGCATCGTGAAAATCCTCGCATCACTCCTCGCAGCAACGGCCGGGCTATCGATCGCCGCCTGCTCGAACGTCCCGACGACGGCTCCCATGATCGTCGAGTGCACTACGTCGCCTGCGGGCGAGCGGCCGGGGCCGGCGCTGACGGGGGTCGCGTACGGAACGCGGATGACACCGATTCCGCTGGGCAGCGTTCAGTTCGACTCCGGCGAGACCGCGAAAGACGTCGCGATTCAGGCCTTTTACGCGTCGCGCACAGCCGCCGATACCGTTCAGCTCGAAGTGCGGATGGTGAGCTGCAGCGACAAGCCGCGCACCGTGCGCGCGCGCACATCGTTCATGCGCGCCGGAGGAAGCCCCGCGGAGGCGCCGTCCGCTTGGCAAACCCTCGTGCTGGCGCCGCGTGCGCTCGCTCTCTACAAGGAGAACTCGATCGCGCGCGACGTGCAGAACTACGTCGTCGAGCTCGCCCGGGAGCCGTGACATGAAAGCCTCCGCGATCTTCGTCGCCGTGAGCATCGCGTCTCTGTGGATGTACGACGTAGCTGGGCAGCTTCGCGCCGACATGCCGCAGGTCATCGTGCCCACCCCGCCCGCTTCGGTACCCGCGACCATCGATCGCGCCGTCGAATTCTCGGCGCGCTACACCGCTGCGGGGAGCCCACGCGTTGCGCTCTTCTGGAACGTCTCATTCAACGATTCCGCGTCGACGCACCAGCGAACGGTGGACACTACGACGCGATCGGACAAGGGAAACCAGACCCGCATGCAGCAGACTACGTCGGGCCCTGCCGGCAATGCAACGTCGGACGAACAGGATTCGACGAACAAGTCGACGACGACTGTCGTGCGGGAGACCCAATCGCTCGACGACTCCAAGCGCCAAGTCGGAATCAAGGAAGGTCCTGCCGCGGTGCTCGAAGGCGCCTTCACCACCGAGCTCAATCGCGCCGACGTCGTCCTGGTCGATCGTGCGCTCACGATGCGAACAACGGCGGCTGGCTGGCACCGCGCAGGCGCCGATCCAAAGCTCGTCGAAGCCGATGCGTTGATGTCCAATGCCGACGTGCTCCTCGAAGTGCTGATGATCGAGGACAAGAAGGTGCCGACGGGCTGGGGATTCAACGTGCGGCTCAAGAACATCCGGCAGGGAACGATCGTCGGCTCGTTCTACACGACGGCGCAGCCGCCTCCCAGGGTGACCCCGGGCGGCTGGGTCACGACCGATCAGGGCTTCGCGTACCAGCAAGGTGCCCCGCTGCCGCCCACGATCTCCGAAGTCGGCGTTGCGCTCGCGCACAAGGTGATGGACCGGCTGTCGACTTACTTCGTTGCACAAGGAGCGACACGATGAAGCAAAAGATCTATGCAGCCGCACTACTGTTCGGCGCCATCGTTTCCTATGACGCCCACCCACAGACGGCCACTGTTCCCCCGCCGCTCAGCGACAAAGCCAATCGCACGCTCGACCAGGTGCGTGAGGGCGTCGACGGACTGAGCATTGGCACCAAAATACCGTCGACCCTCATGGACGGCCTTCGCTGGTCGACCGAAGCAGCGCGGAATGCCGGCGGCACGCTCAAAGATGCAATGGGTGCCACGCGCGAAGGCGTAGAAATGACGCGGCAGGCCTCGGGGGTATTCGGCGGCGTGGTGAAGACGCTCGACGGCGTCGGCTACTCGATCGATTTGTATCGAGGCTGCAGCCAGGGCGGTGCCGCGTGCACGGAGGCCGAGATCAAGGTACTGAATGAGCTGTCCCGGGACGCACTGATAAACGGCATGGGTCACGCCGTCCCGGGTCCCGCACGACCCGCCTATTACGGTAGTGTCGTCGTCGGCAACGCGTTCCGCTCGATTCCGATCGAGACCGATGCACGAGGAAGGATGCGCACCATGGGCGACGCCATCGACGACATGACATGGAGCAACCTAGCGGAACCGATCTACAACAAGGCCACGACCGGATATTGGGACCCGATGTCGGACCAGGCAATGGACGAGCAGATAGCGAAGCGGAGGCAGGAACTGCGTTCGCGAATGCAAAGCATGAGCAAGGCGAATGAGCAGGCAGCGACGGATCAGCTGAACGCCCAACTCGCGAACAGCGCGTCGTCGATCGATCCAGGACAGAGCCAGAGCACGTCCGTTCCGTTCAATTCATTCCTGTTTCCACCACCGGGATCGCTGCCGAACACGTCGCAGTTGCCGACCGCCAAGCCCGCGTCTGCGATATCTGCGCCCGCGCCGGGCGGACGCTGCACGCCGGCGAGAACGCTCGACCCGAAGACTGGCTGCCACTCCGGCCACAGCGAGCAGAGTCACCCGGGCGGATGCAAGTGCGAGCCGGGATCGACCCCGCATTGAGGCATGCGACGAGAACCGAGTTACATGGCATCGACAAAGAACGTCGGTTGCGAGACGATGCCCGTACCCGGCGGCGCACCGCGCGTCGCCGGACGCGAAGCGACAAGGGGACCGCAGATGAAAATCCTGATTGCCGACGATCACACCCTGTTTCGCGAAGGTCTCGTCCTGCTTCTGCGCTCGCTGGTACCAGATGTCGAAACAGTCGAAGCCGGCACCTGCGATGAGGCGTTTGCCGCCACCGAGGGCGCGAGTGGCATCGATCTGGTGCTGATGGACTTGGCAATGCCCGGTATGCCGGGGCTCGATGGCATTACGCAGCTTCGCTTGCGTCACCCAGAGATTCCCGTGGTCGCACTTTCGTCGAGCGACGACCGCGAGACTATCCTCAAGGCCCTGGATGCGGGCGCGATGGGCTTCGTACCCAAAAGTTCGTCGTCCGGCGTGCTCGCGGGGGCACTCAAGCTCATCATGTCCAAGGGGATTTACCTGCCGGCGGAGGTGTTCCTGGAGAATCGTTCGGTGTCCATCGCGTCGTCTCAGGTTGCGAGTCATTCGCCCGCGCAAACGACGAAGGAGACGATTCCTGCCGACCTCGGGCTCACTCCGCGGCAGTCGGATGTTCTCTACCTAATCCTGCAGGGCAAGGCCGCCAAGCTGATCTGCAGGGAGCTCGGCCTTTCGAGCAGCACTGTGAAGGTTCACACGTCCGCGGTGCTGAGAGCACTCAACGTCACAACCCGAACCCAAGCGGTGGTCGCGGCTGGGAGGTTAGGCATGAGGTTTGGAGAAAGGCCGCGGCACTAGGTCACTTACCGTCGCTGGCAAGGCACAGCGCTCAGTGACCTCGGTAATAGCCGGGCAGGTCCAGTCATTCCAGACTTTGCCGGAGGACGGTAGTCCCCTTGGAGTTTCCGCCAGCTCAAGTACACTATGATGAGCTGACAACCTCAAAAAGGTCGCGTTGAATCGCGCCCCCGTGGCTGCGGTAGCGTACGACGAGGGAGAAGTCATGGATGAGATTCCGGTCCGGGATATCCGCCCAGGTGACCTGTTGCTGCATTACAGCAAGGGCGAGATATCGAAGTTGATCCGTTGGGTCAGCGACAGCAACTACAGCCATGTCGCCATGGTCTATGAAGTCGGCTGGATCAAGGAGGCTGCCTCGGGAGGTGTGCGACGCGCCAAGCTGGACAAGCGGATCGAAGACCCCGATGGTGCGTTTTTCCGCATCGATGTTGGACGTCCCACGAGGTTGGATGCGATCCCACCGGAGACGCTGGCCGCATTGCGCAGCAGTGCTGACGCGATGGACGGTGCGAAATTCGCTCTAGAACAGATGTTCGAGCTCGGCGTGATCTGGGCATTGCGCAACAAGATGCCTCCGGACACGACGACCAAGCGCGTCCTGACATGGCTCTTCGACACGCTGATTCCTTCTGACCCGGACCGTCTGCTGTGCAGCGAGTTCGTATACCTTGCTTATCTCAAGGCGAAGACAGAGCCGCCCGGCGTGCTGAAGCCGAAGATTCGGGCCACCAAACGCCTTCCCAGAAAGTGGGAAGAGGTCGACTGGGGCCAGCTGTTCAAGGAATACACCGGCGCAAAAGGCGCGCCGCCCGAGCTCGAGAAAGTCCTGTCGGCATTGCCTGCGGACGATGTCGTCACCGACGGTGCCAACGAAGTTGACCAGGCGTATCAGGCCGCATTGCTGCGCGCGCGGGAGCAGATCCGCGCTGCGCGCGGGGGGGCGATACTCGAAACCACCAATCCTGATCTGGTATTGCCACAGGATCTGGCCGACAGCCCCAGCTTCGCAATGAAGGGCACCGCTGTGCCCTGACCTGGTATTCGACACCGACCATGCAGCTGCGGCCAATCGAATCCGCGCAGGACCTTCAAGCCAACCTCGTGCTGCAGGCTTCGCCTAAGACCTTGGCGCTTGCCCTCGGTAGCGCATGGCTGCTCGCGGTCGCAATGTGGGAAGGCAACCCCGATGCCCAGTATGCTCTGCGCGCGTTCGGCTGGTCGACGGCGATGAGCCTGTTGCTGCTGAGGGGGATTGTAATCGCTCGCCCGGGCCAACATGGCCCCGGCGATGCGCATCGCCAAAGCGAGCGCCTGCAGCGCAATGGCCTCGGGGTGGCATTCCTGTGGGGCATTACGTCGAGTGTGCTCCTGCCAACGCGCGCGCCCGCGCACGAAATCCTGCTGATCATCGCAATCTCACTGATTACGATGGGTGGCGCGATTGGGCGCGCGGTGCATGTGTCCAGTATTCAGCACTTCGTCATGATTACTGGCACGGTGTTTTCCCTCGGACTGATGACACTTCCCGGCCGATTCCACACATTCCTCGGCTTGGGCTACCTCATGTTCGGTCCGGTAATTGCGCTGTTCACTCGTGCACAGGAGAACGCCCTGCGCCGCGAACGAGAACTCAACCTCGAGATCGAGCAACTTCTGCAACAGACCGAGAACGCGCGGCGCGAAGCCGAGCGTGCCCGGACCGAAGCCGATGCCGCACGCCTGCAGGCCGAACGTGCGAGCGCCGCGAAAACACGCTTCCTGGCCACCGCCAGCCACGACCTGCGGCAGCCCATGCACTCAATCGGTCTCATCGTAGGCTTGTTACATGATCGAGTTGACGATTTGGAGTTGGCGAGACTGACAACCAGAATGCAAGCGTCGATCGTGAGCATGGAGTCCCTGTTCGGCAGCTTGCTCGACATCTCCAAGCTCGACGCGGGGGCGGTGCGCCCGCACATCGATATCGTCGACCTCGGTTCGCTTCTGTCCCGACTCGAGTTGATCTGGGCGCCTCACGCGGCCGCGCGCGGACTGCGGCTGCGCGTGCGCCCGACAACGCTGCGCGTGCGAAGCGATGTAGAGCTGCTCGGCCGGATCGCAAGCAATCTGATTGCCAACGCTATCCGCTACACGGACCGTGGCAGCGTGCTCGTCGCCTGTCGCTGCCGCGGGACCGACTGCCTGCTGCAGGTCTGGGACAGCGGTCGCGGCATTGCGCAGGAACACCAAGCGGCGATCTTCGAGGAGTTCTATCGGCTCAGCACGCCCGGCGACGGACACGATAAAGGCCTCGGGCTCGGCCTGTCGATTGTTCAGAGAAGCGCACAGTTGCTGGCCCATCCGCTACGGGTGGTTAGCCGCCTCGGCGCGGGGTCGCTGTTTGAGCTGGTGATGCCCCGCGTGACAGTCGACGGAGGCGATCCGGTTAAGGGGGCAAGCGGCATGGGCACGCACCCGATCGAAGGCGCGTTCGTCGTTGTGGTCGATGACGACGAGGACCACCGCGACGCCATGGCCCAGGTGCTGGTGGCCCGCGGTTGTCACGTACTCGCTCACGCGAGCGCTCAGGAAGCGGTCAATGCGCTGTCGGACCACCTACGGTTGCCGGACTTGATAGTCAGCGACTACCGACTCGGCGCCGGCGCCGACGGCTTTGAGTGCATCGGCCGTCTGCGACGCCATTGCGACGAGGAGATTCCCGCCCTGATGGTCACCGCCGACACTGATCGCACGGTTGCCCGCCTAGCCGCCGACAGTGGCATCGTCCTGCTGCACAAGCCCGTCGGCTCGACACGATTGCTGCAGGCCGTGTCAGCTTCGATGCGACCGCGTACCACATTGACGCACGTCGACGCACAACCGTAGGGGTCGCCAGTGGCAGGCCGTGGGCTGTGTTCAAACAAACCCGACCGCGAGGGAGCAATTCCACTCCACGGGCTATTACCCAGCGGCCGGCCACGTCCTGGTGGCCGAGCTTGTGCATCCCTCCGTTGAGCGCATGACCCCTTGCGCAGCGGAGATCCCGGCGATGTGCTGGGAGATCGTGGCCCTTAAAGGTTCCGATGGTCTTAAGGCCGTCGCCGAGACCTGCCGTCAGACTAACCATGTTGCTCGTTCCCGTCTGAAACGATGGAAGCTCCCGCTAATTTAGGCCTTCCTTAAGGACGTCCTTGATTGTCGGGCCCATGGCTTCCTTGAAAGCCTTGAGCTGGGATAGGGCGGGATCGATCGCAAAACCAACACTTCCTTGCTCGGCTATCGCAATTGTCAGGGACGACCAATCGGACGCACCCTTATTTGGATAGGCCAAGAGGTCACTGCCACTACACGAGGTCGGGCAAGGATTAGTACCATCCAGGGGCAAGCCCCCGACCTTGAATGTGCCTTCGGCGACAATCTCAACCGTTTGGTGGCCGCCGCTTGTTTTGGTCACCCCTCGTACCACCACCGCGCCCGAAAGCCCTATCTTTGCGGGCTTGCCAGTTTCGCCGGGGGCCGTGACTGCCACAGCAGTACGCGTACTTGCATAGATCGGCGTGAGAACAAAGGCCGCGTCTCCTTTCCTCTCAATCCTCAGCAGCAGCACCAGTGGCTCTCCGCCGTCGCGTACAGAAGTGGCCCCACGCAGTCGGACAGTTTTTCGGGTTTCTTAAGTGGTTGCCCTGCGGGTTAAGCCGCCAGTCGTAGCGGCGGCTGGTTGAAGTACACGTCATCCGGTGCCTGCCGGTCAAGACTGGAATGCGGCCGGCGGCGGTTGTAGAAGTCGAGGTAGACGGCCAGTTTCGTGCGGGCCTCGGACGTGGTCTCGTAGGCGTGGAGGTAGACGTGCTCGTACTTGACCGACTTCCACAGCCGCTCGACGAACACGTTGTCGCGCCAGCAGCCCTTGCCGTCCATGCTGATGCGGATGTCGTGGTCGGCGCAGGACGTCGATGAAGGCGGCGGCGGTGAACTGGCTGCCCTGATCGGTGTTCATGATCTCCGGCACGCCGTGACTGCGCGATCGCCTCCTCCAGCGCCTCGACCGCAGCGTCGGCCGCCAGGCTGATCGACAGTCGCCACGCCAGGACCCGGCGGCTGGCCCAGTCGAGCACCACCGTCAGGTACACGAAGCCGCGGCGCATCGGGATGTAGGTCGTGTCCATCGCCCAGACCTGATTGGGCCGGTCGATGGTGACGCCGCGCAGCAGATACGGGAAGACCGGGTGCTCGCGATGCCGGCCGCTGGTCCGCGGCCGCTGATAGAGCGCCTCGATGCCCATCCGGCGCATCAGCGTCGCCACATGCTTGCGGCCGACCGCGATGCCCTCGCGATTGAGCAGGTCGCGCAGCATCCGGCTGCCGGCGAACGGATGCTCCAGATGCAGCTCGTCGATGCGCCGCATCAGCGCCAGGTCCGCGTCCGAGGTCGGCTGCGGCTGGTAGTAGACCGTCGAGCGCGCCAGATCCAGCAGCTGCGCCTGGCGCACGATCGGCAACGTCGTGCGTCGCGTCGATCATCGCTTTGCGCTCGCATCGCCGATGCGACCGAGCGCGCCGGCCAAAAAATCGTTCTCCAACGCCAGCTGCCCGATCTTGGCGTGCAGCGTCTTCACATCCGGACCGGCGTCCCGCTTCTCGGCGGCGGTGGCGAACACCTCGGCGGCGCGCTCCAGCAGCTCCAGCCGCCACTGCCCGATCTGGTTCGGATGGACCTTGTACTGCTCGGCCAGCTCGACCAGGGTCTTGTCACCCCGGATCGCGGCTAACGCCACCGTGGCCTTGAACTTTGCTGAATGGTTCCTGCGCGGTCGTTTCATGGTCTGCTCCTCGGCGACAACGTCGCCCATTAGAGCAGAGCTTCCACTTACCCGCCTGTCCGACTATCCGGGGCCACTTCTGCCCTCCAGCGTGTTTAACTGGGCCTTGCGCCGCTGGGGGGTAGGCACCAGCGCCAACGTAGCGCCATCCAGCGTTACGGGGTCGCGGACTGCTCCTTTAAGGGTCATTTCGGCGGGTCAAAAAAATATTGCGCGCAAAAATTTGGATGGACGAAAACTGAGCCGCACGCTGGCAGGGAGCTTCCGGCTGGAGGCCCCCCACCCCCCCTCGGCCTTGGTCGATCTAAAGAGCCCCACGTGGCATGTCTCGACAGTCGGCGACGCGGCAAGGGGTTCCCGGAATGGCATTCGGCATCGAACGTGGGCGATGGATCGCTTGAAGTATAGCCCGATGCTAGCCCGATGCTAGCCGGACCCAAAACGAAAACGGCCTGCCCGAAGGCAAGCCGTTGATTTATTTGGTTGCGGGGGAAGGATTTGAACCTTCGACCTTCGGGTTATGAGCCCGACGAGCTGCCAGACTGCTCCACCCCGCGCTAGGTCGATGATTATAGCAGAGCGCGCTGTTCCGTCAAACTGCGGCGGGGAAACGCGACGACGTGGTCGATCGCGAGGCGGATGCCGATCTTCTCGCCCAGCGCGTGGTCGTGGTGCGAGGGCACCAGCGACAGCACGTTGGTCCCTGACGCGAGCGTCAGCGTGTACAGGAAGTCCGCGCCGCGAAACGCCTTCTTCGCGACCGCGGCGTGCCAGGGGCTGGTGTCGTCGTGGACGATGTCGTCCGGCCGCAGCAGGACGTCGACCGCCCCGCCGTCGGCCACCGGCGCGCGCAGCACGGTGTCGAGCTCGCCCAGCTCGGTGACGAGCGTGTGCGGTCCGGCGACGACGCCGCGCAGGAACACGCCCTGCCCGATGAAGTCGGCGACGAAGCGTGTGGCCGGCTCGTGATAGAGGTTGTACGCGCTGTCCCACTGCTCGATCCGGCCCTCGTGCATGATGCCGATCTCGTCGGCGAGCGCGAACGCCTCGTGCTGGTCGTGCGTCACCAGGATCGCCGTCGTTCCGCTGGCCTTGATGATGTCGCGCACCTCGAGCGACAGCCGCTCCCGCAGATCGATGTCGAGGTTCGAGAACGGCTCGTCGAGCAGCAGCAGGTCCGGCTGCGGCGCCAGCGCCCGCGCCAGTGCAACCCGTTGCTGCTGGCCGCCGGATAGCTCGTGCGGATAGGCGCTGCCCACGCCGGAGAGTCCCACCAGCGTGAGCATCGCGGCGATGCGCTCCTGCGCCTGCGGCGAGGGCCGCCGGCCGAAACCGAAGCCGACGTTGCCGGCCACCGTGAGGTGCGGAAAGAGCGCGTAATCCTGGAACACCATCCCGATCCGCCGCTCTTCCGGGGGCGTGAGCCGGCCGGGCCTGGAGACGATTCGGCCCGAGAGCGCGATCGCGCCGCCGGCGATCGGCTCGAAGCCCGCGAGGCAGCGCAGCACCGTCGTCTTGCCGCAGCCCGACGGGCCGAGCAGGCAGCCGATCTGTCCCTCCGCGAGCGTGAAGTCGAGGCCGCGGATGACGGCATTGGCGCCGTAGGCGTGCTCGAGCTTCTGGACGTCGACGGAGGCTGCCACGGGCGCGAGTTTAACCTGACCGAGCCCGGGAGATCGTCCTGCGGCGGCGGCGTCAGACGCTGCGGCCCGCGCGGCGCGTTGCGTTGCCGCGGTCGAGCTCCTTGAGCTTGTCGACCATCGCCGGACCGACGTAGGACTGCGGATTCGCGGGCGGTCCGCCCGCCCCGCTCCGCGCCTGCTCGGCGAGATGCGCGCGCGCAGCCTCGAAGCCGGCGAGCAGCGACTCGGATTGCGCGAGGCCGTGCTGGAACAGCGCTTCGCCGAAGGTCGTGGCGTCTGCGCCGTGTCCGCAGCCCGCCGTCGCGCCGTCGTTTGCCGTCGCGGTGATGACCAGCGTGTAGTCGTCCTTCAGCGCATCGACGAAGCCGCCGGAATGGCAGGCCGAAACCACGATGATCCGCCACTTGATGCCCGCGGAATCGAGGAGGCTCCGCAGAGCCGGCGCGGTAAGCGGCGCCAGCTCGAGCGGCGGCAGCGAAACCTCGAGCACCTGCCCGCCGCTGCCGTGGCTCGCCAGGTAGATCATCACGACGTCCTCCTCGGTGTCGATCGCCGCGCCGATCTCGTTCAGGGCTTCGCGCAGGTTCGTCACGGTCGCGACCGGCGTCTCCAGCAGCGTGCGCTTGTTGTTGATCAGAACCAGCGAGCGACCTTCGGTGCCCCAGCGCTCGTCCATCACTTCCTGCGCGGCGAGCACGTCGGTGCGGAAGACGTCCTCGTGCGCATCGCCGGCAAAGCCGACGAAATAGAGATCGGTGACGCTCGGCCGCTCGTCGTCGAGCTCGGAGAGCGCATCGTCGAGCAGGCGCCCCTGCGCGACCAGCACCGGCTCCGACGCGGGATTCGGAAACCGCGGGTCGACGGCGGTCTGCGCCGAGGGCTCCTTCCACCACGGCTCGTTCGGCGCGATCGCCGGCGCGAACCACAGCGGAGCGAACAGCACCAGTCCGCCGGCAAGCGCGCGCCACCAGCGGCCGGGCCGCGCCGGCGCCAGCGCGACAGCGACCGACCGGATGGTCAACGCCAACACCCACGCGATCAGCAACAGGTCGAACAACGGCGCATACGAGTCCCAGTCCGGGACCGTGTCGGTCGCCAGCACCGGCGCGAGGCGCAGCAGCTGCAGCAGCGGGAATCCGGCGAGAATCAGCACCGGCAGCGCCAGCGCCAGCGCGCGCTGGCCGAACGCCAGCGCGAGCAGCGCAGACGAGATCAGCAGCACGCCCGCGCCGAAGAACTCGGTGCCCAGCCCGTACCACGAGAAGTCGCCCTCCGCGCCGTAGCGGGCCCAATCGGTGCCCATGTCGAGCAGCGCCGAGACCGCGAGCAGCAAGCAGCAGCTGCACGAGATCGATGCGAAACGCGAGCCGCGAAACCCGCAGGAAGAGCGCCAGCCGCAGGCCGGCGGCGAGGTTGCGGGCGAGACTGGCGAGTGCGTGGCGCATGGGGGAAATGGGCGGCGCCGCGCGCTCTCGCGCCGCGGCGCGAGGGGCGTCAGGCGGCGTTGTCCGCGTGCGCGGCGATGTACGCCTTGACGCGCTCGGCGTCGGCGGGCAGCACCGCGCAGCGCTGCGGCCGCTGCTCGAGGTCGGCGTAGGCGGCCGGACGGTCGGGGTCGCGCCCGAGCGCCTCGCGGATCGTCGCGGCAAACTTGGCCGGCAGCGCGGTCTCGATGCACACGAGAGGCACCGCCGGGTCGCGGTGCGCGCGCCCGACCTTGAGGCCGTCGGCGGTGTGCGGATCGACGACGACGCCGCAGCGCGCGTGCGTGTCGCGAATCGTCGCGATGCGGTCGGCGTGGGTGCTCACGCCCGAGACGAAACCCGATGCCGCGACCCGCGGCCAGTGCGGCGTACCCGCGAGATCGAAGCCGCCCTCGCGCGCGATGCCTGCCCACAGCGCGCGCACCGTCGCCGGATCGCGGCCGACGACGTCGAAGACGTAGCGCTCGAAGTTCGACGCCTTCGAGATGTCCATCGACGGGCTCGACGTCGCGTGCGTCTCGGCGGTCCCCCGCGGCCGGTAGCGGCCGGTGCGGAAGAACTCGTCGAGGACGTCGTTCTCGTTGGTCGCGAGGATCAGCCGGCGGATCGGCAGCCCCATCTCGCGCGCGACGTGTCCGGCGAGGATGTTGCCGAAGTTGCCGGACGGCACCGCGAAATCGACCGGCTCGCCGTCCGTCTTCGCGACCGCGAAGTAGCCGGCGAAGTAGTAGACGACCTGCGCGGCGACGCGCGCCCAGTTGATCGAGTTGACGGTGCCGATTCGCCAGCGCGACTTGAACGCGGCGTCGGCGGAGACCGCCTTCACGACGTCCTGGCAGTCGTCGAACACGCCGTCGATCGCGATGTTGTGGATGTTCGGCTCGGGGAGCGAGAACATCTGCGCCTGCTGGAAGGGGCTCATCCGCCCCTTGGGCGAGAGCATGAACACGCGCAGGCCGCGCTTGCCGCGCATCGCGTACTCGGCGGAGCTGCCGGTGTCGCCCGAGGTCGCGCCGAGGATGTTGAGCGTGCTTCCCGTCTTCGCCAGCGTGTACTCGAACAGGTTGCCGAGGAGCTGCAGCGCGATGTCCTTGAACGCGAGCGTCGGCCCGTTCGACGCGTGCAGCAGGTGGACGCCCGGCTCCAGCAGCGTGACCGGCGTGATGGCGTCGCTGCCGAAGGTCGCGCGCGTGTACGTGCGCTCGAGCAGCGCGCGAAGGTCCGCCGCCGGAATGTCGGCGATGTACGGCGACGAGCACCGCGAACGCGAGCTCGCGGTAGGGGCGCCCCCGCAGCGCGGCGAGCTCGGCGGCGCCGTAGCGCGGGTAGGCTTCCGGGACCGCGAGGCCCCCGTCGGGAGCGAGCCCCTCGAGCAGGATCGCCGAGAACGGCTGCGGGTCGTCGGCCCACGCGCCGCGGGTCGAGACGTAGCGCATCAGCTCAGCATTTCCAGCCGGATGCGCACGACCTTGCCGTTGACGGTCGCGAGCGCCTCGATCCCGGCGATCGCGGCGACCACCTGCTTCTCCGCGCACAGGTGCGTGAGCAGGATGATGTCGGTCTGGTCCTCGCCCTCGGAGGGCTCCTTCTGGATCATCGCGTCGATCGAGATCTCCCGGTCGGCGAGGATGCGCGTGATGTCGGCGAGCACGCCCGGCTTGTCCAGCACGCGCATCCGCAGGTAGTAGCTCGTCTCGACCTCGCCCATCGGCAGGAACGGCAGGTCGGAGAGCTGATCCGGCTGGAACGCGAGGTGCGGCACGCGGTGCTCGGGGTCGGCGGTGTGCATGCGCGTCACGTCGACCAGATCGGCGATCACCGCGCTCGCGGTGGGCTCGGCGCCCGCCCCCGCGCCGTAGTAGAGCGTGGCGCCGACCGCGTCGCCCTTCACCAGCACCGCGTTCATCACGCCCTCGACGTTCGCGATCAGCCGCTTCGCCGGGATCAGCGTCGGATGCACGCGCAGCTCGATGCCGGCGCGCGTGCGCCGCGTGATGCCGAGCAGCTTGATCCGGTAGCCGAGCTCCTCGGCGTAGCGGATGTCCTCGCGCGTGAGCTTCGAGATGCCCTCGGTGTAGACCTTGTCGAACTGCATCGGCACGCCGAAGGCGATCGCCGACATGATCGTGAGCTTGTGCGCCGCGTCGATGCCCTCGATGTCGAACGTGGGATCGGCCTCCGCGTAGCCGCGCGCCTGCGCCTCGGCGAGCACCGCGTCGAACGACGCGCCCGTCGCGCGCATCTCGGAGAGGATGAAGTTGGACGTGCCGTTGATGATGCCGGCGATCCATTCGATCCGGTTGGCGGTGAGCCCCTCGCGCAGCGCCTTGATGATCGGGATGCCGCCGGCCACCGCGCCCTCGAAGGCGACCATGACGCCCTTCGCGTGCGCGGCGGCGAAGATCTCGTTGCCGTGCCGGGCGAGGAGCGCCTTGTTCGCGGTGACCACGTGCTTGCCGTTGGCGATCGCCTGCAGGATGAACGTGCGCGCCGGCTCGATGCCCGCCGATCAGCTCGACGACGATGTCGATGTCCGGGTGCGCCAGGACGACCGCGGCGTCGTTGGTCAGGTTGACGTCGGCGACCCCGCGCGTCGCTTCGCGCGCGCGGTCGAGCGCACGCTCGGCGATCCAGGTGATCCGGATCGGCCGGCCGGCGCGGCGCGTGATCTCCTCTTCGTTCCGCCGCAGCACCGTCCACGTGCCGAGCCCGACCGTGCCCAGCCCGAGCAGTCCGACCTGCAGCGGCTTCATCGGCGCTCCACGCCATCGCCATCGCTCAGCCACCTCCTCGACGACGCGTCCGTCTTCCGCGAAACATCTGCTTGATCCCCCGCACCGCCTGGCGCGTCCTGTTCTCGTTCTCGATCATCGCAAAGCGCACGTATTCGTCGCCGTACTCGCCGAAGCCGATCCCCGGCGACACCGAGACCCTGGCCTGCGCCAGCAGCCTCTTCGTGAACTCGAGCGAGCCCGCGGCGCGATAGTGCTCGGGGATCTTCGCCCACACGTACATCGACGCCTTCGGATTGTCGACCATCCACCCCGCCTCGTGCAGCCCCTTGACCAGCACGTCGCGCCGCTTCTGGTACTTCATCGCGATCTCGGCGACGCAGTCCTGCGGCCCCTCGAGCGCGGCGATCGCCGCGACCTGGATCGGCGTGAACGTCCCGTAGTCGTGGTAGCCCTTGATCCGCGCCAGCGCGGCCACGAGATCCCGGTTGCCGACCATGTAGCCGATCCGCCAGCCCGCCATGTTGTAGCTCTTCGACATCGTGAAGAACTCGACGGCCACTTCGCGCGCGCCCTCGACCTGCATGATCGACGGCGCCTTCCAGCCGTCGAACGTGATGTCGGCGTAGGCGAGGTCGTGGACGACCCAGATGCCGTGCTCCTTCGCCAGCGCGATGATCTTCTCGAAGAACGGCAGCTCGACGCACTGCGCGGTGGGGTTCGACGGAAAGTTGATGATCAGCATCTTCGGCTTGGGGAAGAGCGTGTGGATCGCGCTCTCCAGCTCGGCGAAGAAGTCGATGCCGGGCGCCATCGGCACGTGCCGGATGTCGCCGCCGGCGATCACCGGGCCGTAGATGTGGATCGGATAGCTGGGGTTGGGCACCAGCACGGTGTCGCCGCGGCCCAGCGTGGCGAGCGCCAGGTGCGCGATGCCCTCCTTCGAGCCGATGGTGACGATCGCCTCGCTCTCGGGGTCGAAGCCGACGCCGTAGCGGCGCTCGTACCAGTGGCAGATCGCCCGGCGCAGCCGCGGGATGCCTTTCGACACCGAGTAGCCGTGGGTGTCGGGCCGGTTGACCGTCTCGATCAGCTTGTCGACGATGTGCTTGGGCGTCGCGCCGTCCGGATTGCCCATCCCGAAGTCGATGATGTCCTCGCCTCTGCGGCGCGCGGCCATCTTGAGCTCGGTCGTGATGTTGAAGACGTACGGCGGGAGGCGCGTGAGGCGCGCAAAATCTGTTGCGGGGGAAGTCGACATGCGGATCTTTCTGCGTATGCGCCCGGAACCGTCCGAGCGACGTGAAAGCGTGGTGGAGTTACAATCCTAACGAATTCTTAGGGTTACCGCAATGCACAAGTCCCTGTGAGAAGGTCACGCCGACGCACTATCGCGTTGGAGCGGTCGCTGCCGCGCCGCTCAACGCCGATAGTGCGTCGGCCCAGTGATTGGACTGGCCGGAACCCGAGCGCCCTAATCGAGCGTGCGCCATCGCGTCGTTGAACCCATCGTGAAGTTTCATCTGTCCACGTCCAGCGGCAATGTCGTCACCGGCCTCGGCCCGGGGTGGGTGCGCATCGGCGCGATCGAGTACCGCGAGAATCTGGTGCTCACGGCCGAGTCCGTCGCCGTCGGCTGGGCGGCTGGCGGGTTCGAAGGCCTCGGCGAGGGCGATTTCTCCGCCCTCCTCGCCCACCGGCCCGAAGTCGTGCTGTTCGGCGCCGGGCCCGCGATCCGCTTCCCGCATCCACGGCTCACCCGCGCGCTGACCGAGGCTCGCGTCGGCATCGAAGTGATGGACACGGCGGCGGCGTGCCGGACGTTCAACATCCTCGCCGCCGAGGGTCGCGGCGTGGTCGCCGCGCTGTTGCTCGCCTGAGTGATCCGAAATCGGCTCACCGCGCTCGCAAAGCGCGACGTCGCGGGGGCACGGCGGGCGCTGCCGGGCGCCTGGGTCTCGTGAAGCCCGGCAGCGCCCGCCGCGCTCCCGCGGCACAAGAGCGCGCGCTGTCCGGATCCAAATCAGGCGAGCATCCTTGAATTTTCGCAGCGCACCCTCAACATCAACAAGTTGTCATGCAGAGGAGGACCCCGTGACCGAGAACACCGCCACCCAAGCCGGCCGCGAGACGCTCGGCTTCCAGGCCGAAGTCAAGCAGCTGCTGCAGCTGATGATCCACTCGCTGTACTCGAACCGCGAGATCTTCCTGCGCGAGCTGATCTCCAACGCGTCGGACGCCTGCGACAAGCTGCGCTTCGAGGCGCTGCACAACGAGAGGCTGTTCGAGGACGACTTCGATCTCGAGATCCGCGTCGACTACGATCCGGCGGCGCGGACCCTCACCGTCGCCGACAACGGCATCGGCATGAGCCGCGACGAGGTGATCGCGCAACCTCGGCACCATCGCCAAGTCGGGCACGCGCGAATTCTTCTCGCAGCTGACCGGCGACCAGCAGAAGGACGCGCATCTGATCGGCCAGTTCGGCGTCGGCTTCTACTCCTCGTTCATCGTCGCCGACAAGGTGACCGTCCGTACGCGCCGCGCCGGCGAGAAGCCCGACCAGGGCGTGCGCTGGGAGTCCGACGGCGGCGGCGAATTCATCGTCGAGATGGTCGAGAAGCCGGACCGCGGCACCGACATCACGCTGCACCTGCGCGAAGGCCAGGACGACCTGCTGGACGGCCGGCAGCTGCGCTCCATCATCCGCAAGTACTCCGACCACATCGTCCAGCCGATCCTCATGAAGAAGGAGGAGTGGAAGGACGGCAAGCAGGAAAAGCTCGCCGACGAGGAGACCGTCAACCAGGCTTCCGCGCTCTGGGCGCGGCCGAGGAGCGAGATCAGCGACGAGCAGTACAAGGAGTTCTACAAGCACGTCGGCCACGATTTCGACGACCCGCTGGCGTGGAGCCATGCCCGCGTCGAGGGGCGCCAGGAGTACACGCACCTGCTCTACCTGCCCGTCGCGCGCGCCCTTCGATCTCTGGGACCGCGAAGCCCGCCACGGCATCAAGCTCTACGTGCGCCGCGTGTTCATCATGGACGACGCCGAGCAGCTGCTGCCGGCGTACCTGCGCTTCGTCCGCGGCGTCGTCGATTCCAACGACCTGCCGCTCAACGTCTCGCGCGAGATCCTGCAGGAGTCGAAGGACATCGAGGCGATCCGCGGGGGATGCACGCGGAAGGTGCTCGCCCTGCTCGAGGAGCTGGCGGCCAACGACAAGGAGAAGTACGCGAAGTTCTGGAGCGCGTTCGGCCGCGTGCTCAAGGAAGGGATGGGCGAGGACCTCGCGAACAAGGAGCGGATCGCCGGCCTCCTGCGCTTTGCGTCGACGCACGCCGACACGCGCCGACGAAACCGTTTCGCTCGCCGAGTATCTCGGCCGCGCCAAGGACGGCCAGGACAAGATCTACTACGTGACCGCCGAGACGTTCAACGCCGCGAAGAACAGTCCGCACCTGGAGATATTCCGCAAGAAGGGCATCGAGGTGCTGCTGCTCTCCGATCGCGTCGACGAGTGGGTCGTCGGGCATCTCGACCGAATTCGAAGGCAAGAAGCTGGTGTCGGTGGCCAAGGGCGGTCTCGACCTCGGCGCGCTCGCGGACGAGGCGGAGAAGAAGGAGCAGGACCAGGAAGCGAGCGAGCTCAAGGGGCTCGTCGACAGGATCAAGGCGAGCCTCGGCGCGCGCGTCAAGGACGTCCGCGTCACGCATCGGCTGACCGACTCGCCGGCCTGCCTCGTCGCCGACGAGCACGACATCGGCGGCAATCTGGCGCGCCTGCTCAAGGCGGCCGGCCAGCCGGCGCCGGCCGCGAAGCCGATCCTCGAGATCAATCCGAAGCACCCGGTCGTGCTCCGGCTCAAGTACGACGAGAAGAAGTTCGACGACTGGGCGGCGGTGTTGCTCGACCAGGCGCTGCTCGCCGAGGGCGGCCAGCTCGACGATCCGGCGACCTTCGTCAAGCGCATCAATCAGCTGATGCTGGAGATGGGCGGCGGCGAGTCGCGGATCATCCTGCCCGGATAGGCGGCACCGCGGCGACACGCGCGATCGGTGCCGATGCCGTCGCGTCGGACCGATTTCCGCCAGACTTGGCCAGTGGCGCACGCCCCCGCGGCGCGCGGTTTCGTCCCGCGGTGTTGGCGAGGTACCGCGGCATGCGCGCGATCATTCGCCGGGTGGCCGTCGACGCGCGCCACTCGACAGGCCGCGGAATGCGTAATACGCTCGCCGCGTTGCTGCGGCACCATCCCGGCCAAGGACTGTCGTCCCGCCTCGTCACCGTCGACGAGTTGTTCCATCCGTCGACCTTCGAGGTCGCCAGAATTTGAGCGGCGGGAGCCGTGAATCATCCGGGCGGGACGCCGCTCGGCGGGATCGAGCATCGGAGCAGCGCATGTCAGTTTCGCGGACGCAGAAGAGATTCCCAAACTCGGCCGCCGGGAACAAGAAATCGCTCGTCCTCCCCGTCGCGGACGCCCGCGCGAGGACGTCGCTCCCCGTCGTCGATCAAATTCGCGATCTTGCCTGGGCTGGCCAGCATGCGCAGGCGATCGAACTGGCGACCACCGCGCTCGCCACGGCCGGCACGAACGCGGCGCTGAAGCTCGACCTTCTCGACCTCCGCGCCGAAAGCCTGGTCGCGCTCGGCGATACGGAGCGCGCCGGCGCCGACGCGGCGACGATGCTCGAGCTCGCTCGCGCTGCCGGAGATCCGGCGTTCCGGGCGCAGGCGCTCAACCGGCAGGCATTGGTGCAGATGCGCAGCGGCAGGCTGCCGGCCGCCGTGCGCACCGCCACGTCCGCGCTCTCGGCCGCGCGCCGGAGCGGGCAGCCTGCGCTCGAAGCGCAGAGCCTGCTTCGCCTTGCCGAAGCGCAGTTTCGCTTCAAGGTGCACGAGCCTGCAGCGCAGAACGCGACGCGGGCGGCCGAGCTCTTCGCGGCCCTCGACCAGCCCGCCCACCAGGGGCGCGCGCTGTGGGCGCTCTCCGCGGCGCGCAGCGGCCAGGGCCGTGCCGCCGACGCCGACAAGGCCGCCGCCGCCGCGCTGGCGCTGGGCCGGCGCTGCGGCGACCTCTACGGCGTGGGCAACGCGCTCAACATGCTGATGTTCAACGAAGGCGACATCGCGACCAAGCTCAAGTTGCTGAATCAGGCGCTGACCGCGTTCGAAGCCTCCGGCTATCTCGAGCGCTGCGCCACCATCACGTACAACCTCGGGATCCAGTACAGCGATCTCGGCCTCTACCGCCGCGCCCGGCGCACGTTGCTCAAGGCGCGCGAGATGCACGGCCGGGTGGGTTTTCAAGGGACCCACGCGGCCTACAGCTGGATTCTCGCGACCGTCGAGCTGCCGATGGGCCGTCTCGACACGGCGCGCACCTGCATCGCCGAGGGGGCAGCGAGTCCGGCGCTGCGCAGGAACGTCCAGTTCCTCGGATCGGAATCCCTGCTGCGCGGCGAGCTCGCCTTTCGGGAGGGCGACGCGTCGCGCCGCGCTCAAGCACTACCAGCGCGCGGTGAAGCTGCTCCGCGACGGGAAGCGGGACGCCGAGGAATGCAATGCGCTGGCGCAGCTCGCGCGGGTACATCTGGCCATGGGTGATGCGGCGAGCCGCGCTCGCCGCCACGCGCCGCGCGACGGGCATCCATCGCCGGCACGACCTCGCTCCTCTGCAGGGGATGACGCCGGCGCTGGTCTGGTGGGAGCACAGCCGCGCGCTGAAGGCCGCTCGCCGGGCCGCCGATGCGCGCAAGGCGCTCGAGAGAGCCTACGAGTTCATGCGCAAGGGCATCGCCAGCGTGAGCGACGAAGGGCTGCGCCGCAACTACCTCAACAAGATCGAATGGCACCGCGAAATCATCGGCGCCTGGCTCGACGATGCCGTCACGCGCGGACTCGCGCCGGCGCGCCGCGCCGCGCACCTGGTTGGCGAGGCGAGCCTGCGCGAACCCTTCGAAAGGTTGGTCGACACGGGCCTGCGCCTGAACGAGCTGCGCAGCGCCACCGAGCTCCACGAATTCCTGATCGACGAAGTGACGGAGCTCTCCGGCGCGGAGCGAGTGCTGCTCGTGCTCGAAACGCCCGCCGGTCTGCAGCTCGCGGGCTCGCTGGTGCCGCAGGGCGAGGACGCGCAGGCCTTGCTGGCAGACGTCATGCCTGCGTTGCTCGCCGTGCGCAGGGCGCGGGCCGTGAGCCTCGAGCACACCCCGGAAGGAGCGCCCGAGCTCCGGCAGCGCTCGCGCGTCATCGCGCCGCTGATCGCGCAAAGGGAACTGCTGGGCTACCTCTACGCCGATCTCGATGGCGCCTACGGTCGCCTGCGCGTGGCGGATCGCGACCTCCTCGGCATGCTGGCGAGCCAGGCCGCCGTCGCGCTGGACAACGCGCGGTGGTCGCAGGGCCTGGAGCAGAAGGTGACGCAGCGCACCGAGGAGCTGCGGGCCTCCAACGCGCTTCTCGAACAGCGCGCGAACGAGCTCGCCATCATCAACAGCATCCAGGAAGGGATGGCCGCCGAGCTCGACTTCCAGGCGATCGTCGACCTGGTCGGCGAAAAGCTGCGCGAGGTCTTCAACACGGGCGATATCGGCATCCGGCTGTACGACGAACAAGCCGACGTCGTCCGCTACCCCTATGAATTCGAGCACGGCCGGCGCCTGACCCAGCCTCCGAGGGAGCCGACGGCGATGTTCCGTCGGCAGCTCGCCGATCGGCAGCCGATATTCGGTGGTTCCGACGAGATCGTGAAGCGGTTCAATCTGACCGTTGCCCCCGGCACCGATATGTCCAAAGCCATCGCCATGGTCCCGATCATCGCTGGCGACCGGGTAATCGGCAACATCAAACTCGAGAGCTTCGAGCGCGAGGACTACTTCAACGTGTCGAATATCCGCCTCCTGCAGACGATCGCGGCGTCGATGGGCGTGGCGCTGGAGAACGCCCGGCTGTGGAACGAGACCCAGGAAGCGCTCGAGCGCGAGACGGCGAGCAACGACATCCTGCGCGTCATCGCGGAGTCGCCCACCGACGTCCGGCCCGTCCTCGACGTCATCGCGCGTCACGCGGCGCGCATCTCGGGCTCCGACGACGCCATCATCGGGGTGCACGAGGGCGACACGCTGCTCGTCGCCGCACATCACGGCGACATCCCGATGATCCCCGTCGGCCAGGGCATCCGGTTCAACCGCGACTCGATCGCCGGGCGCGCGATGATCGACGGCGTCACACTGCAAACCGTGCACGCCGAGCCGGGCGCGGCGTCCGAGTACCCGGAAGGCGACGCCATCGCGCAGAAGTACGGCTATCGCGTGACCTGCGCGGTGCCGCTCCTGCGCGAGGGCGAGGTCGTCGGCGTGATCGGAATCCGCCGCATCAAGCCCGAGCTCCTGGACGACGACCAGATCGCCGTCATCCGGTCGTTCGCGAGCCAGGCGGCCATCGCGATCGGCAACGTGCGGCTGTTCGACGAGACGCAGCGGCTGCTCAAGGAAACCGAGCAGCGCGCCGCCGAACTGGCGGTGATCAACAGCATCCAGCAGGGGATGGCTGGCTCGCTCGACTTCCAGACGATCGTCGACCTGGTCGGCGACAAGGTGCGCGAGCTGTTCGATTCGGCCGACATGGGCATCCAGTGGCTCGACGAGCAGACCGGCCTGATCCATTTCCTGTACGCGTACGAGCACGGCAAGCGGCTGCAGCTGCCGCCGATGAAGGCCCCGGTCGGCAAGCGGTACTACGAGGCGCTCAGGGCGCGGCAGACGGTGCGCTGGAACAGCCATGCCGACTACCCGGCCTGGGAACTGGAGGCGGTCGAGGGAACCGACGCGAGCCGGTCGGGTGTCGCGATCCCGATCTTCGCGGGCGACCGCTTGCGCGGCTTCATCATGCTGGAGAACTACGAGCGCGACAACGCCTTCGGCGATGCCGACGTGCGCCTGCTCGGCACCGTCGCCGCCGGCATGGGCGTGGCGCTGGAGAACGCCCGCCTCTTCGACGAGACGCAGCGCCTGCTGAAGGAGACCGAGCGCCGCTCCTCCGAGCTCGCCGTCATCAACAGCATCCAGCAGGGGATGGCGGCGGAGCTCAACTTCCAGGCGATCGTCGATCTGGTCGGCGACAAGCTGCGCGAGCTGTTCAACACCGGCGACATCGGCATCCGCTGGCGCGACGAGAAGACCGAACTCGTCCATCACCTCTACGTCTACGAGCACGGCCAGCGACTTTCGTTGCCGCCGTCGAAGTACAACCCCGACTCGAAGCTCGTTCAGGCGCTGCTGAAGGGCGCGCCGGTCGTCTCCGGAACCAGGCCGAATCCGACGCGACTGGGCATCAAGACCATCGCGGGAACCGACTCCAGCCTCTCTTCGGTCTTCCTGCCGATCTTCGTCGGCGACCGGCTTGCGCGGCTCGCTCGTGCTGGAGAGCTTCGAGCGCGAGGACGCCTACAGCGAGGCCGAGGTGAAGCTCCTGAGCACGGTCGCGTCGTCGATGGGCGTGGCGCTCGAGAACGCGCGCCTGCTCGAGGAGACGCAGCGCCGCGCGCGCGAGGCGTCGGCGCTGGCCGAGGTGGGCCGCGACCTGTCGTCGTCGCTCGATCTCGCCACCGTGATGGACCGCATCGCCGGCCATGCGAAGGACCTGCTGCAGGCCGGCAACAGCGCGATCTTCGTGCCGGATCCGGGGACCACGACCTACCGCGCGATCGTCGCGGTCGGCGACGTGGCCGATGCGATCAAGGCCATGGTGATCGAAGGCGGCACGGGCATCATCGGCAGCATCGTGCAGAGCGGCCAGCCCGAGCTCGTCAACGACGCCGAAGCCGACCCGCGCGCGCGTGCAGATTCCCGGCACCGCGCGCCAGCAGGACGAGCGCCTGATGGTGGTGCCGCTCGTGGCCGACGGCGCGGTGGAAGGCGCGATGGCAGTCTGGCGCACCGGCGGCCAGCCGTTCGACGACCGCGACCTGCAGTTCCTCATCGGCCTGTCCCTGCAGGCGATGGTCGCGCTGCGCAATGCGCGGCTGTTCAACGAGACGAAGGAAGCGCTTGGGCGGCAGACGGCCACCGCCGAGATGCTGAAGGTGATCAGCGAGTTCGCCGACCGACGTGCAGCCGGTGCTTCGACGCCATCGTCGCGCACCGCCGTGCGACTGCTCGCGGCGTCGACTCGGCCTTTGTCTGCGCCGCGACGGCCAACTCCATCCGCGTCGAAGCGGCGGCCACGCCGGCCGGGCTGATGCGCCGACGTGGCCCGGCTGGGCGACATGCCGCTGGATGCCGAGGCCAACTTCCCGTCGCGCGCCATGCTCGACGATGCGTGCCGCTGCACCTGCCGACTGGGGAGCCATCGACGCTGCCGCGAGCACCAGGCGACGAATTCGCGAGACCGTCGGCATCAACGCCGCCTTGCTGTTGCCCGATGGTGCGCAATGGCCAGATCGTCGGCGTCTCGAGCTTCGCCAGGCGCGCGCCGGCGCGTTCACCCCGGCCGAGATCGCCTTGGCCGAGTCCTTCGCCGACCAGGCGCGTGATCGCGATCGAGAACGTGCGCCTGTTCAACGAGACGAAGGAGGCGCTGGAGCAGCAGACCGCCACCGCCGAAGTGCTGCAGGTGATCAGCAGCTCGGTGGCCGACACCGCGCCGGTGTTCGAGAAGATCCTCGAGAGCGGCCAGCGCCTGTTCGCCACCGAGCAGCTCGGCATCTTCCTGGTCAAGGACGACGGCCAGGTGCATGCGGCCGCCTGGCGTGGGTCCGCGCTCGATGCCATCGCGCGCACCTTCCCCAAGCCGCGTCGAGCAGACGATGACGGAGCGGGTCATCCGCGAGCGGCGCACGGTCCACGTGCCCGACGCTGCGGCGATGCCCGACGCGCCCGGCCGCGGTGCGCGGCATGGTCGCAGCTGCACGGCAACTGCTCGGTGGCCTGGGCGCCGATGCTCTGGGAGGACCGCGGCATCGGCTCGATCTCGGTGCTGCGCCAGCCGCCCAGGCCCTTCTCCGACAAGGAACTTGCGCTGCTCAAGACCTTCGCCGACCAGGCGGTGATCGCGATCCAGAACGCGCGGCTGTTCAACGAGACGAAGGAGGCGCTCGAACGGCAGACGGCCACGGCCGAGGTGCTGCAGGTCATCAGCAGCTCGGTGGCCGATACCCAGCCGGTGTTCGAGAAGATCCTCGACAGCTGCCAGCGCCTGATCGCATGCAGCGACCTGGCAGTCTTGACCGTCGACGAGGACTCCATGGTGCACCTGGGTCTGACGCGCGGACCCGGCGGCCGGAGGGCTGCGCAGAAATTCAAGCCGACTCCCAT
The DNA here is from genome assembly GCA_963786625.1 of uncultured beta proteobacterium. Lineage (GTDB taxonomy): Bacteria > Pseudomonadota > Gammaproteobacteria > Burkholderiales > Casimicrobiaceae > CAIWHR01. Next base: position 1,293,267 of record CAWAZS010000014.1, on the reverse strand, counting down.
CGCCCGGACGATCATCGCGGAGGCGGTGCTGGAGCGCCGCGTGATGCACTATCCCGACGCATTGTCGGGGGACGGGGTTCCCGAGGCGATTCGCCGCATGGCGGCCAAGATCGGCAATTTTTCCTGCTCTGGTCGCGCCGATGATGTGGCAGGACAGTGGTGTCGGCGCCTTCTTCGTCGTCCGCACGTTCGCGGACCGCCAGTGGACGACGTTCACGGCGCAGGAGATCGCCCTGCTGGAGACCTTCGCCGACCAGGCGGTGATCGCGATCCAGAACGCGCGCCTGTTCAAGCAGGCGCAGGAGGCGCGCGCCGCGGCCGAGGCCGCCAACGAGGCCAAGAGCTCGTTCCTCGCCACGATGAGCCACGAGATCCGCACGCCGATGAACGCCGTCATCGGCATGAGCGGGCTGCTGCTCGACACGAAGCTCGACGCCGAGCAGCACGACTACGTCGCCACGATCCGCGAATCGGGCGACGCGCTGCTGACCATCATCAACGACATCCTCGACTTCTCGAAGATCGAAGCCGGCCGCATGGACATCGAGTCGCAGCCGTTCGACCTGCGCGAGTGCGTCGAGTCGGCGCTCGACCTCGTGAGCACGCGCGCCACGGAAAAGCACCTCGACATCGCCTACGTGTTCGAGGGCGACGTCCCGGCCGCGATCAGCGGCGACGTGACGCGGCTGCGCCAGATCCTGCTCAACCTGCTGTCCAATGCGGTGAAGTTCACCGAGCACGGCGAGGTGGTGCTCACGGTGAGCGCGAAGCCGCTCGCCGGCGAACAGGGTGGAACTGACCTTTGCCGTGCGCGACACCGGCATCGGCCTGACCGCCGAAGGCATGAGCCGCCTGTTCCAGTCGTTCTCGCAGGCCGACTCGTCGACGACGCGCAAGTACGGCGGCACCGGCCTGGGCCTCGCCATCAGCAGGCGCTTGAGCGAACTGATGGGCGGGCGCATGTGGGCGGAGAGCGACGGACCGGGCAAGGGGTCGACGTTCCTGTTCACCATCGACGTGCCGATCGCGGAAATGCCGCCGGCCCGGTCGCGCGACTTCGTCGGCGCGCAGCCGGAGCTCACGGGCAAGCGCGTGCTGGTCGTCGACGACAACGCCACCAACCGGCGCATACTGAGCCTGCAGACCGCCAAGTGGGGCATGGCCTCGCGCGACACCGAATCGCCGCTGGAGGCGGTGCGCTGGATCGAAGCCGGCGAAGCCTTCGACCTCGCGATCCTGGACATGCACATGCCGGAGATGGACGGCCTGACCCTGGCGCGGCAGATTCGCGAGCGGCGCCCGACGCTGCCGCTCGTGCTGTTCAGCTCGCTCGGCCGGCGCGAGGCCGGCGACACCGACAAGCTCTTCAGCGCCTACCTCGCGAAGCCGATCCGCCAGTCGCAGCTCTTCGACACGCTGGTCGGCCTGCTGGTGCACGACGCCGCGCCGAAGGCCGCAGCCGCGCCGGCCAAGTCCCAGCTCGACCCGGCGATGGCGGCGCGCCATCCGCTGCGCATCCTGCTGGCCGAGGACAACGTCGTCAACCAGAAGCTCGCGCTGCGCATCCTGCAGCAGATGGGCTACCGCGCCGACCTCGCGTCGAACGGCATCGAGGCCGTCGAGTCGGTGGAGCGCCAGACCTACGACGTGGTGCTGATGGACGTGCAGATGCCGGAGATGGACGGGCTCGAAGCCGCGCGGCGCATCACCGCGAAGTGGTCCGCGGACGAGCGGCCGCGCATCGTCGCGATGACGGCCAACGCCATGCAGGGCGACCGCGAGATGTGCCTCGCCGCCGGCATGGACGACTACCTCACCAAGCCGATCCGCGTCGAGCGGCTGGTCGAGGCGCTCAACCTGGTGTCAGCCCGCGAGGACCGATGACATGGCCGAACCGACGATCGATCTCGCCACCTTCGACGAGCTGCAAGCAGACAGCCGGCGCCGACTTCGTCATCGAGCTGGTCGACACCTTCCTGGCCGAGGCGCCGCTGCTGCTGGACGAGCTGCGCCGTTCGTTCGCGACCGCGCGACGCCGACGTGTTCCGGCGCGCCGCGCATTCGCTCAAATCCAACAGCAACACCTTCGGCGCGCACGCGCTCGGCGCGATGGCGCGGGAGCTGGAGCTGGCCGGGCTCGCCCCGGTCGTCCAGGCCGAACGGGCAGTCGCTGGACGCGCTGGCGCAGGAATACGCGCGCGTGGCCGCCGCGCTGACGGAGCTGCGCAATGCGTGAAGGCCCGCACGCGCCGGCCCGCCTGCTGGTGGTCGACGACAACAAGGTCAACCGGCTGCTGCTCACGCGCAGCCTCGAGCTGCAGGGCCACAGCGTCGCGTCGGCGGAGAACGGCCGCGTCGCGCTGGAGATGCTGCGGCGCGAGAGCTTCGACCTGCTGCTGCTCGACATGGAAATGCCGGAGATGGACGGCTTCCAGGTGCTGGAGCAGCTGAAGAACGACCTGCAGCTGCGCGACCTGCCGGTCATCGTCACGTCGTCGCTGGAAGGCATCGACAGCGTGGTGCGCTGCATCGAGCTCGGCGCCGAGGACTACCTGCCCAAGCCGGTCAACCCGGTGCTGCTGAAGGCGCGCCTCGGGGCGAGCCTCGAGAAGAAGCGCCTGCGCGACCAGCAGAAGGAATGGATGCGCCGCTTCGCCACGCGCGAGGTGGCGCAGGACCTGCAGCAGTCCGGCTTCGCGCTGGGCGGCAAGCGCGTGCACGGCGCGGTGATGTTCACCGACATCCGCGGCTTCACGTCGCTCGCGGAGACGCAGCCGCCCGAGGAGACGATCGAGCTGCTCAACACGTACTACACGCTGATGTTCGACGCGATCAGCACGCATGGCGGCGTCGTCACCCTGATGGTCGGCGACGGGCTGATGGCGATCTTCGGCGCGCCGCTGCCGCTGCCGGACCCCTGCGGGAGCGCCGTGCGCACGGCGCTGGAGATGATCGAGACGATGGAGCTCTTCAACGTGGAGCGCGTCGCCGCCGACAAGCCGCCGATCAGGATCGGCATCGGCATCGCCTCCGGCGAGATGGTCGCCGGCTACGCCGGCACCAACGAGCGCGCGACCTACACCTGCATCGGCGACACCGTCAACCTGGCGTCCCGGCTCGAGGCGCACACCAAGGTTGCCGAGCGGACCATCCTGATCGACGGCGCGACCCGCGCCGCCGTCGGCGATCGCGTCGAGGTGGAGCAGCTCGGCCCGGTTCCGATCCGGGGCAAGGCCGCGCCGGTGGACGTGTATTCGGTGAACTCTCGGGCAGAAGGTCTAGCACCGCAGGCAGCGCTGCCTGGCGAACGGGGGCACCAGACGCATCGGCGCCCCTTCCCGCTCGCCGGCCCTATCCGCGAAGCCGTATCGCGGGTCAGGACTCCGGCTTCCGCCACACGGTGGCGAGCCACGGCTGCTGCTCGCGCGGCAGCCCGGCCGGCCGGTAGTAGTGCGCGACCTCGACGAAGCCGGCGGCCGCACCGAAGCGGCGCCATGTCTCCGGCTCGTGGTAGGCGCCGTAGCGGCCCCGGTTCCAGCCCTCCTCGTCGCGGCCGTGCGGGTTCGAGCTGAACAGCACGCCGCCGGGCTTGAGCGTCGCGTGCAGCTCGCGCAGCACGCGCGGCAACTCGCGGCCCGGGACATGGAACAGCGCGGCGTTGGCGAACACGCCGTCGAAGCGGGAGGGCGGGAGCGCGAGCCTCAGGAAGTCCTGCTGCCACACCGCGCAGCCGCTGTAGGCGCGCGCCATCGCGGCAAAGCGGGCGGCGCCTTCCAGGCCGATTGCGACGTGGCCGCGCTCGGCGAACGTCTTGAGATCGCGCCCGGGCCCGCAGCCGAAATCGAGGATCGTGAACGGCGGTGCGCCCCGGATGTGCTGCAGCAGCGCCTCGACGTTCTGGCTGACGTCGTGATCGCGCGTTCCTTCCCAGAACTCGTCGGCGCGCTGGTCGTAGTGCTCGAGCGTGCGCTCGGCGATCTCCTTGAGCTCCCGGGCAGTCGCGGACACGTCGGACACGCGCGCTAGACCGCGAAGCGCTCCACGGCGCTCTCGTTCCAGGCGACGCCGCTGCCGACGGCACCGCCCACGTCCGCCATTCCGCGCTCGACCGAGAGCGGCTCGCTGAGGATCGGGTTCCACCAGTCGGCGTATTCGAGCCAGTGCGCGGTCGGCGTCACGCACAAGAGCTGCGCGCTGATCTCCGGCCACAGGTGGTTCGACACGCGGATGCCCCGGGTCTGCGCGAGGGCGATCGCGCGCAGCCAGCCCGAGACGCCGCCGATCTTCATCACGTCGGGCATCACGTAGTCCGATGCCTGTGCGTCGAGCGCGTGCTGCATGTCGAGCGGTCCCCACCAGTTCTCGCCGCACTGGACCGGCGTGGCCGCCTCGCGCGCCACCAGCGCGTGGCCGGCATAGTCGTGGGCGAGCGTCGGCTCCTCGACCCACGTCAGCCCTTCCCCGTCGAGGACCCGCATCCGCTGCACCGCCTCGGCAGGCGAGAGGCACTGATTGTAATCGACCATGATCGCGACCCCGTCGCCCACGGCGCTCTTCATCGCGCGCACGACCGCGACGTCCTCCTCGACGGTCGGATAGCCGATCTTGGCCTTGACGCCGGTGAACCCGCGCCTCGCCCATTCCTCGGCGACCTTTGCCGAACGCCCCACGCCGTCGTAACCGACGGCGCCGTACGCCGGGACCGGCTTCGCGACGCCGCCCAGGAGGCGCACGAGCGACGTCGCGTGACTGCGCGCAAGCGCATCCCAGAGCGCCATGTCGATCGCCGCCAGCGCCATGCCGACGAGGCCTTGCGTGCCCAGCAGGCGGAAGCGCCGCGCGAGCTTCTGTTCGGTCTCGACCGGCGCGAGCGGCTCGCCTTGCACCAGGGCCGCGAAGTTGCGGACGAGCTCGGCGACCGGCGTCAACGCCGCCGGCGTGTACGTGAAGACCATGCTGTGGCCGACGACACCGTCGTCGAAGATCGCGTCGGTCAGCACCAGCGGGGATTCGGCAACGGCGCCGCTCGCGGTCTGGTGCGGCTCGCGCATCGGCACGCGCACCGCACGCACGCGCAATTCCATGAGCTTCGGTGCCGCACGTGCGGCCATCGATGATTCGTTCGCCGGCGTTTCGTTCATGGTGGTCTCCTTTCTCCTCACATCAGCCGCGACCCCGACCCGTGCCGCGTCAACGCGAACTCGCGCGCGATGTCGGCGGGATGCGCGACAGATCGATCTTGGACATCGACGGCCTTATTCGCCCATCTGCAGCAACGTGCCGTTCTCGCGGGCGTGGCGCATCGACCATGCGAACAGCGCGGCGCCCAGCGCGAGATAGACGAGATCGAGCGCGGCCGCCATCCAGAAGCGGTCCCAGCGGAACACGCCGTCGAGGAGGACCGCGCGCATGCCCTCGAACACGTGCGCGGAGGGGATTCCCCAGGCGATCGCCTGCAGCCAGGACGGCAGCACCGCGATCGGATAATAGACTCCCGAGACCGGCGCGATGACGAAGATCGCCGCCCACGCGAGCTCCTCGGCGCCGAGCCCGAGGCGCAGGATCATTCCCGACATCGCGAGCCCGATCGCCCAGCCGAACACCAGCAGACTGGCGAAGAACGCGATCAGCGGAAGACCGAGCGAAAAGATCGAGTAGCGGAACAGGAGGAACGCGAAGACGCAGGCGCCGCCGACCCCGATCAGCGCGCGCAGCAGGCTCATCGTGAGCTGGCCGGCGATGTACTCCGGCAGCGTCAGCGGCGAGACGAACAGATTGCCGAGATTGCGCGCGTAGAACTCCTCGATGAAGGTGAGCGACACGCCGAGCTGTCCGCGGAACAGGACGTCCCACAGCAACACCGCGCCGATGAAGAAGCCCGGCGCGTCGCGCAGGAAGTCGTTCGTCGGCGCGAGGTAGAGCGTCACGAAGGCCCAGATGACCATTGTCACCGTCGGGTAGTACATCATCGACACGATGCGCGTCCAGGACTTGACGATCAGGTAGCCGTGCCGGCGCAGTATCGCGCGCACGCGCCTCGCCGATGCCGCCGCGCCTGTGTGCCGGTCGACGGCCGCCACGCCGCTCATGCGCCCCTCGCCGACGCGGGGCCGCCTTCAGGCGGCTCAACGCATCGCATCCGGCTGAAGCCGGACCCACAATAGGCGTCGCCCGCTGCTGTGGGGCCGCCTTCAGGCGGCTTGCGACGGTGCGCCGTCAGTCTCATGCGGCGGTCTCCTCCGCCGCGGAGCCGGCAACGCGCTCGTCGCCGGCGCCACCGCGCGCGATGTCGAGAAACACCTGTTCCATGTTTTCGCGGCCGTAGCGCGCGATCAGCGCGCGCGGCGAGCCCTGGTCCACGACGACGCCCGCGCGCAGCATGATCACGTCGTCGCACAGCCGCTCGACCTCGCCCATGTGGTGCGAGGCCAGCAGCATCGTGCAGCCGGTGCGCCGCTGGTAGCGCTCGAGGTAGCTGCGCATCCGGTCGCCGATGTCCGGATCGAGCGAGGCCGTCGGCTCGTCGAGCAGCAGCACTTCCGGCTCGTTCAGCACGGCCTTGGCGAGCGAGACCCGCGTGCGCTGGCCGGCCGACAGGTTGCCGTAGGGGCGCTGCAGAAGCTCGCCGAGGTCGCAATCCTCGGCGACGGCCGCAATGCGCTCGCGCGGGCGGCGCAGCCCGTAGAGGTCGGCGAAGACCGAGAGGTTCTCGCGCACGGTGAGCCGCTTGGGCAGGTCGACGTACGGCGACGTGAAATTCATCCGGGGCAGCACCCGGTGGCGATGCGCCGGCATCTCCTCCCCGAGAACGGCGATGCGCCCCGCGGTCGGCGTCAGCAGGCCCAGGAGCATCGACAGCGTCGTCGTCTTGCCGGCGCCGTTGCCCCCGAGCAGCGCCGTCGTCGTGCCCTGCCGCACGGCGAAGGAGATTCCCTGCACCGCCTCGACGGCGCCGTAGGACTTCGCGAGGTCGGCGACGACGATCGCCGCGTCGGCGGGTCCGTTCAGCACTGGATCGTCTGCTTGCAGTACTGCGCGAGCTCCCTCACCACCGTGGTCGCGCCGACCGGCCGCTTTGCCTTGCCCTGCCCGTGCTCGAGCGCGAGCTTGAACTCGTACTTGCCGAAGAACGCGTCGAACTGCTCGGGCCCAAGGGTGCCCGTGGCTGCGAGCTCGTCGGTCGCGGCGTCGTACTCGAGCAGGATGGCCGCGAGCGGCTGCGGCGCCGGGCCCGCCAGCACGCGCGCGCCGTTCGCGGGATCGTAGACGCTGTGATCCGCGCAGCAGTGAATCACCCGCGCGTCGGAAGTGGCCGAGCGTTGCGGCTGATAGCGGATGAACGAGACGTCGCGCGTCGGATAGGCGAGCTTGTGGGCGCAGATCGCGGAAAACGCGACGATCGCGCGCGACGGTCCCACACCGCCCTGCCAGGCGTACGTCGCGCCGTCCTCGCGCCGGAGCGTCGCGGGAGCGTCGACCGGGCGACCGAGATTGAGCAGAAAGCACGGCGTGCCGGCGAACGGAAAATGAAACACGTAATTGGTTTCGGCGGCGAGCGCGCGCGCCTTGAGCGGCGCGCCGTTGGGATCGATCAGCCGCGCGCGATCGTAGTGGCGCGGCGGAACGTTTGCCCATGACGACAGCGCCGAGAACCCGACCGCGCCGGACACTGCGGCGCAGCTGCCCAGAAACTTCCGCCGTTCCATCGACCCTCCTTGTGGCACCAGGCGCAGGCCACCCCGGCACGGCGCGCACCTGGCCACTCGCGCGTCCGGGACGCCCGGCGCGCCCCGTTCCGATCTGGTTTGTCGCGGCTATGCGCGGCGTCGCATCAGGTGGCCACGAGCTCGCGGATGTGCTCGGCCACGCTGCGGCCGAGCGCGGACAGCCCGTACCCTCCCTCCAGCGTCGAAACGATCCGACCGTGCGCGTGTTTCGCCGCCACCGCCATCAGCTCGCGCGTCACCCACGCATAGTCCGCTTCGGTCAGCTTGAGGCCCGCGAGCGGATCCTCCCGATGCGCGTCGAATCCGGCCGACACGTAGATGATCTCGGGCCGATGCCTTTCCAGCGCGGGCAGCCAGTGCTCGCGCACCGCATCGCGGAATTCGGAGCTTCCGGCGCCCGCGGCGAGCGGGATGTTGACCATGTTCGCGGACGCGTTGTCGAGCCCCGAGTAGGGGTAGAGTGGGTGCTGGAACGTGGAGACCATCAGCACGCGCGAGTCGCGGGAGAAGATGTCCTCGGTCCCGTTGCCGTGATGGACGTCGAAATCGACGATGGCCGCGCGTTTGATACCATGAGCGGCCAGCGCGTGGGCGGCGCCCACGGCGACGTTGTTGAACAGGCAGAAGCCCATGGCGCGGCCGCGCTCGGCATGGTGTCCGGGGGGCCGCACGGCACAGAAGGCGCTCCGGCATTCGTTGCGCATGACGAGGTCGGTCGCCAGAACGACGGCCCCGGCGGCATGGCGCGCGGCGGTCAGCGAATGCGCGTTCATCGCCGTGTCCGGGTCGAGGAAATGAAGCCCGGACGACGGGCTCTCGGCCTCGATCGTCGCGATGTAATCGCGGCCATGGACCCGGGCGATCTGCGCCCCGGTGGCCGCGGGCGCCGAATAGTGGCGCAGATAGATGTCGAGTCCGGCGCTGATCAACCGGTCGCCGATGGCGTGCAGCCGGTCGGGGCACTCGGGATGATAGGGCCCCATGTCATGGAGGAGGAACGACGGATGAGTGATGTATGCAGTAGGCACGACGTTTGCTACAAAATGGCAGATGGTTGCAGTGCCACGTCCGTCCCGCGCGCGGACGCCGACCGGTTCCCGCATCCCGACGGGCAGAGTGTAGCCCGTGCCCGCTGAGGATGACCAGTCCGAAATAAGCAGCCAATGTGCCCAGCAGCGGCACCCAAGCTACGGAAAAGGCCCATGACCGTCCGCCCCCTGAGTCAAACCAAGGAACCTGTCGCCCAGCGGCTTGCGGCGGTCCTCGCCCAGCTCGACCGCGTCGTCGTCGGCAAGCGCGGGCCGCTCAAGCTTGCCGTCGCCTGCCTGCTCGCCCGCGGCCACCTGCTGATCGAGGACATCCCCGGCGTCGGCAAGTCGACGCTCGCGCAGGCGCTCGCCACGACCCTCGGCCTCAAGTACGCCCGTGTCCAGTTCACGAGCGACCTGCTGCCGGCCGACGTGCTTGGGGTCTCGATCTTCGACACCGAGACGCGGTCGTTCCACTTCCATCCCGGCCCGATCTTCCATTCGATCGTGCTCGCCGACGAGATCAACCGGGCGCCGCCCAAGACGCAGAGCGCGCTGATGGAGGCCATGGAGGAGCGGCAGGTTTCGCAGGACGGCCAGACGCGCAAGCTGCCGGAGCCGTTCTTCGTGATCGCGACCCAGAATCCGGTGGAGCAGATCGGAGCGTATCCGTTGCCCGAGTCGCAGCTGGACCGTTTCCTGATGGCCATCGAGATCGGCTACCCGGACCCCGCCGCGGAGCGCGAGCTCCTGACGAACGGAGACCGGCGCGCGCAGGTGCCGACGCTTCCTGCGCTCGCCGATCCCCCGACCCTGCTCGAATGGCAGCGCGAGGCCTCCGCGGTCCACGTCGCGCCGGCGCTCCTCGATTACGTGCAGGCCCTGCTCGCGGCCACTCGCGGCAATGTCGGCAGCGGCGCCGACGCCGGCGCCCGGCGCGGGCTCTCGCCCCGTGCGGGCCTGCTGCTGCTCGCGGCCACCCGGGCGTGGGCGATGCTCTCCGGACGCCCGATGGCGCTGCCGGAGGACGTGCAGGCCGTCTTTCCCTCGGTGGCCGGACATCGTCTCGCCGGCGGCGCGCGCGCCGGGGTATTGCAGGCGCAGGCGCTGTTGCGCTCCGTCGCGCTTCCCTGATATCGGCCGGAGGGTCCTGGCTCCGCGCGTGCTGACGGCGCCCGCACCCGCGTACCGGCGACCCGATGCTCCCATCCATGCGCGCGTCCACTCTCGTGTCCGCGTCCGGGGTCGGCTCCTGGCGGGACCGCTATTTCCAGCGGCTCTTCCGCCACGCGCCGGCCGACCAGGATCCCGTCGTCCTGCACCACAGCCGGATCTACATCCTGCCGACGAAGCGCGGGCTCGCGCTGCTCGCGACCCTCGCGATCGCGCTGCTCACCTCGCTCAACTACTCGCTCGCACTGGGTTTCGTCGTCACCTTCCTGCTCGTCGGGCTCGCCTCCGCGGCGCTCGTCCACACGTATCGCAACCTCGCCGGAATCGAGTTGCGGCCGCTGGCGGCCGGCGAGACCTTCGCCGGCGGCGTCATGCCCTTCACGCTCGCGCTCGCCGGAGGCGCGACGCCCCGGTATTCGGTGGGGCTCACCGCGCGCGGCTGCAAGACCGTGGCGGTCGACGTCGTTCCCGACGCGGCCCTGCCCGTCGCGCTCGAACTGCTGACGCCGCGGCGAGGCCGCATCGTGCTGGGTCGCATCACGCTGTCGTCGAGCTATCCGATGGGACTGTGGCGCGGCTGGGCGTACGTGCATTTCCCGCTCGCCGGCATCGCGTTTCCGACGCCGGAGATCGCCCCGCCGCCACTTCCGGCGGGCACCGAGGGCCAGGACGACCATTCCGTCGCCCGCGGCGACAATGCCGACCTGGCGGGACTGCGCGCCTACCAGCCCGGTGACCCGATGCAGCGCGTCGCGTGGAAGGCAGTCGCGCGCGGTGCGGGGTGGCACACGAAGCAGTTCGAGGGCGGAGGCGGCGGGGGCCCGGTCAACCTCAGCTGGGATGCGCTTCCGGCCGCGCTCGACGCGAAGACGCGGATCGCGCGGCTCACCGCGTGGGTGCTGGCCGCGGAGCGGGCGGCGCGGCCGTTCGCGCTGACGGCGCCGGGCATCGCGCTGGGCACCGGTCAGGGACGCGAGCACCGCCGCGCCGCGCTCACGGCGCTTGCCCTCATGCCGGAGTTCGGTCCATGAGCGCAGACATTGCCCTGACGAAGCAGCGGCGGGCGGCGGCGGCACGCCGCTCCGAGCCGCTGTCGATCGGGCAGCTGCGCTGGCTGGGCTCACTGCTGCTCGCGACCCAGCTCCCGCTGCTCGCGTTCGTCCCGGTGTGGGTCGCCGCTGTCGGCACGGCCCTGGTGGGACTGCGCTTCGTGCAGCTCGCGCGCAACGCGCGGCATCCGGGCGTCCCGCCGGCGGCGATCCCGTCGTGGATGCTCGGGGTCCTCGCGCTGGTGACCGCGATCGGGATCCGCCAGACGCTCGGCTATTTCGTCGGCCGCGACCCCTGCGTCGCGTTCCTGTTCGCGCTGATCGGCATCAAGTACCTCGAGACGCACACGGCGCGCGACGGAACGCTGATCGTCTGCCTGGCCTGCCTGCTGATCGTCACGCCCTTCTTCTACAGCCAGTCGCTGCTCGCCGCCGCGATCGCGATTCCGGCCGTGGTGCTGTTCGGCGGCACGCTCCAGGTGCTCGCGCGACCGGCGGAGCTCGCGCCGGCGCCTGGCGGCTGGCGCACGACGCTGGCCGGAACCGTGCAGGATGCTGGTGCAGGGCATTCCGCTCGCCGCGCTGCTGTTCCTGCTGTTTCCCCGGATCGCCGGCCCGATGTGGGGGATGCCCGCGGATCACGCGGCCAATTCGGGTCTTTCCGACAGGATGGCGCCGGGCGTCATCAGCGAGCTCTCGCTCTCGGACGCGGTGGCCTTTCGCGTCGACTTCGACGGTCCGCCTCCGCCGCCTTGGCTGCTCTACTGGCGCGGACCGGTGCTGTCCAGTTTCGACGGACGCGAATGGACGCTCGCGCCGCAGCGGCCCACCGGTACATTCACGCGGCCGGACGGCCGCTCGGTCATCTACACGGTCACGCTCGAGCCGCACTGGAAGCCGTGGCTGTTCGCGCTGGACCTTCCGGGGAGCCTGCCGCAGGTCGCCTCGGAAACCGACCGCGGCAGCTTCCATGCGGACCTCGATGCGGTCCTCACCCGCGACCAGCAGCTCCTGGCGCGCGCTGCCGATCACCCAACCGCTGCGCTACCAGCAGACATCGAACCTGCGCGACAGCTATGCCGCCGGAAGCGGGCGGGAGCACGACCAGGAGATCGCCGAGAGTCTCCGGCTGCCGCCGGAGGAGGCCCGCTCGAATCCGCGCACGCTCGCCTTCGCGCGCGAACTGCGCGCCGCGAACGCCGGCGACGCCGCCTACGTTCGCGCCGTCCTCGACCGCTTCCACAGCGAGGCGTTCTACTACACGCTCGCCCCGCCGCTGCTCGGCGACAATCCGGTCGACGGCTTCCTGTTCGAGACGCGGCGCGGCTTCTGCGAGCACTACGCGAGCGCCTTCGTCGTGCTGCTGCGTGCCGCCGGAATCCCGGCGCGCGTGGTCACCGGCTACCAGGGCGGCATGATCAACCCGAACGGGGGTTACATGATCGTCCGCCAATCGGACGCGCACGCCTGGGCGGAGGCGCTCGTCGACGGGCAGTGGCGCCGATACGATCCCACGGCGGCGGTGGCGCCATCGCGCATCCAGATGGGCCTCGGCGGCGCGATACCGGCGAACGAGCCGATCCCGCTGCTCGCGCGCCTCGACGACAGTTTCCTCAAGAGCCTGCAGCTGTCGTGGGATGCGATCAACCACGACTGGCGCCGCAACGTGATCGGATTCAATTTCGAGCGGCAGCGCTCGCTCTGGCGCGAATGGAAGATCAGCGCTCTCGCCCCCTGGCAGATCACCGCGATCGCCGCGGGCGTGGCCATTGCCTGGGTCGGCGCCCTGCTCGGCTGGCTCGCGTGGCGTCGCCGCCGCCAGGACCGCGCCCGGGCGCTGTGGGACGCCATGTGCGCGCGACTGGCGCGAGCAGGACTGCCGCGCGCCGCGCACGAAGGTCCGCTCGCGTACGTCGCGCGCGCCGCGGCACGCTGGCCCGAGTTCGGCCATGCGTTCGCGATCATCGGCGACTCGTACGCCGCGCTGCGTTACGGACCGGTTGCCGCGCACGCCGACACGACGCTGGAGCGCGCATCCGCGCTATGGCGCCTGAAGCGCGCCCTCAACCTCCTGCCCGCACCCAACGCGCTGCGTTCCCGGCCGGCGCCCGACCCCGCGCTCACAGCAGCGCGTCGCGATCTAGCCCTCCCCGCCTGAGCCGTGCGCGCAGGCGGTCGAGCGCCTCGGCCTGGATCTGGCGGACGCGCTCGCGCGTCACGCCGACCTGACGCGCCAACTCCTCGAGCGTCGATACGTCACGGCCGTTCAGGCCGTACCGGTGCTCGATCACCATCCGCTGGCGATCGGAGAGCTCGCCGAGCCACAACCGCACCCAGGTCTCGACCTCGGTGTTGTGCAGCACGAGCTCGGGCGAGAGCGCGCTCTCGTCGACCAGCCCGTCGCCGATCGACGTCGCGCCGTCGCGATCGAGCGGCGCGTCCAGCGAGGTCATGCGCTCGCTGTAGCGCAGTATCCTGCGCACGTGCTCGACGGGCTTGTCGAGCAGGTGCGCGACGTCGTCGGGGGTCGGCTCGCGCCCGTCGGGCTGCCCGTGCATCTCCAGGTGCCTGAGCGCGCGCAGCACGACGTTGAGCTCCTTGACGACGTGCGCGGGGAGACGGATCGTCCGCGACTGGTTCATGATCGCGCGCTCGACTGCCTGGCGGATCCACCACGTCGCGTAGGTCGTGAACCGGAAGCCGCGCCCGGCGTCGAATTTCTCGAGCGCATGGATCAGTCCGAGGTTGCCTTCCTCGATCAGGTCGGGCAGCGCGAGCCCGCGGTTGGTGTAATGCTTGGCGATGCTGACGACGAGCCGCAGGTTGTGCTCGATAAGCCGCTGCCGTGCCGCGAAGTCGCCGCCGGCCATCGCCCGGGCGAGCGCAAGCTCCTCGTCGGCGGACAGCAGCAGGTGCTGGCCGATCTCGTTCAGGTAGATCTGCGTGACATCATTGACGATGTCGGCGCCGAGCCCCGGCGCAGGTTCGGGCAGCGGGAGCTCCTGCGTCCAGCGATCCGGCTCGGGCGCCGTGGCCGGCGCGTCGGCATCCGCGGGATCGGCCAGCGTGTCGGGCGGAGCATCGTCCGCATGCTCGATGCCCGGAAGGTCGGGATCCGGATTGGCGTCGTGTCGAGCGCGCCGCGTCGAGGTCATGCCGGCGGCAGGTAGCGGAGCGGATCCATGGGCTTGCCGTGCCGGCGAATCTCGAAGTGCAGCTTGACCTGGTCGGCATCGGTGTTGCCCATCTCGGCGATCTTCTGGCCCTTGACGACCTGCTGGCCTTCCTTGACCAGGATGTCCCTGTTGTGCGCGTACGCCGACAGGAACGTGCCGTTGTGCTTGATGATGATGAGCTTGCCGTAACCGCGCAGACCCGTTCCGGCATAGACGACCTTGCCGCCGGCGCTGGCCGCCACGGGTTGTCCCGCCGTGCCGGCGATGTCGATGCCCTTGAGGCTCGCGGCTTCCGAGAATCCCGTCACGATCCTGCCCTTGGCGGGCCAGATCCACTCGATCCGGTCGTCGTCGACCTCGGCCCCGGTCGCCGGTTTGGGCTCGATCGGCGCGACGGCCGGCGGTGGTGGCGCCGGTGGCGGCGCCGCGGCGCGGCCGCTATCGCCTGCGGCGCCGCCGGTGCCGCCGGTGCCGGGACGGGCGTCGCAGCGGCACGCTGCACGTCGCGCAACGCCTGCTCCGAATAGGGCTCCTTCACGAGCCTGGGTTCCCTCTTGTAATCGTCCGTCGAACGCGCGGACGCCACGCCGGGCGAAGGCGCGGATGGCGGCGGCATCGGCTTCGCTTCGCCTGCCACCACCGGCGGCGCGGTGCGCAGCGGTGCCGTCACGACACCGGCCGCGCCCGCTGGCGCCGGCTCGCCGGGCGGGGTGATTCGAAGCACCTGGCCGGCGCGGATCAGGTTGACGTTGTCGATGTTGTTCCACGCGGCGAGCTCGCGATAATCGAGACCGTGGTCGAGCGCGATGGCGTACAGGGTGTCGCCACGCTTCACGGTGTACGTCTGCGGTCGCCAGTCGGGTTCCGGGGCCGCTTTCACGGCGGGCGCCGCGACCGGCGCCACGGCACGCGGCGCGCGGTCCTCGACCGGGGCCGGCACGCGCGTCGTGCACGCGGCCACGCACAACACCAGCATTGCCGCGGCCAAGCGGGTCAGCAAGGTCGGGAGCGCGGAAGCGGCAACGATCGGGATCAGGGTCGACGACATAGGGGAGTTTGCGGGCCGTACCAGGCGTCCGGGCGTCGATGAATCACCCGTGGGTCGCCGTACTAGGCGATGCCGGGCAGCAGTGGAACGAATTTTACCGTATCGAAGGTCTGCTGCCGGAAACCCTCGGGCGCCAGCTCGATGACGGTGAGCCGTTGCACGCTCTCGCCGTGCTCGCCGTGCTGGGTGAGCGGAAGCACCATCCGACCCCCGGGTTTCAGGTACTTGAGCAGGCCCGTCGGCACGTGCGTCGCGCCGGCGGTCACGACGATGGCGTCGAACTGCAGATCCTCGCCCAGGTCGGCCGTGCCGTCGCCATGCATGAGGCGCACATTCTTCACCTTGAGCGACTGCAGGTTGCGCCGCGCTTTCGCGACCAACGCGTTGATGCGCTCGACGGTGTAGACCTCCGCCGCCACATGCGCGAGGACGGCGGTCTGATAGCCGCAGCCGGTGCCGATCTCCAGCACTCGCTCCAGTGCGTGACCGGCGCGCGCGAGCTCGGTCATCCGGGCGACGACCCACGGCTGGGAGATCGTCTGGCCGCTGCCGATCGGCAGCGGCGTGTCCTCGTAGGCGCGGATGGCGAGCGCCTCGTCGACGAAGATGTGCCGCGGGATCGCGTTGAGCGCCTCGAGCACGACCTCGTCGCGTATGCCTTCGGTGCGCAGCCGGTCGATCATCCGCGAACGCGTGCGCGTCGACGTCATGCCGATTCCGGACATCCTTCCGCCGGCCATTGCCATCGCGCCAGCCCTTTCAGTGCCGCGCGATCATGTCACGCGGCCATCCATTGCGAGACGGGCGAGAGCTCGTCGTGGTTCGTGAGGTCGATCTGCAGCGGGGTGACCGACGCGTAGCCGTGTTCGACGGCGTGGAAATCCGTGCCCTCGCCGGCGTCCGCGGCGGCGCCGGCGGCGCCGACCCAGTACACCGTCTCGCCGCGCGGGCTCTTGGTCACGATGACGTTCTCGGCCTTGTGCCGGCGTCCGAGGCGCGTGGTCCGGTAACCCTTGAGCATCGCCCGCGGCACGTCGGGCACGTTGACGTTGAGCAGCCGGGCGCCGAGCGACAGCCGTTCGTGCCGGTCGAACAGCTCCAGCGCCACCGCGGCCGCCGTCTCGAAATGCGTCGCCGCCTTCGACGCGAGCGAGATCGCGATCGACGGTATGCCGAGCAGGTAACCCTCGGTCGCCGCGGCGACCGTGCCGGAGTAGATCGTGTCGTCGCCCATGTTGGCGCCGAGGTTGATTCCCGAGATCACGAGGTCCGGCAGGTGCTCGAGCAGGCCGGTGACGGCGAGGTGCACGCAGTCGGTCGGCGTGCCGTTGACGAACAGGAACCCGCTCGGCGCGCGGCGCACGGTCAGCGGGCGATCGAGGGTGAGCGAGTTGGAAGCGCCGCTGCGGTCGGCCTCCGGCGCAACGACCGTGACCTCGGCGCGCGGCCGCAGCGCGGCGGCAAGACGCTCGAGGCCCGGGGCGAAGTAGCCGTCGTCGTTGGAAAGCAGGATGCGCATTGGGTCAGCGATTATAACCGCCGCACCGCGGCCGGTTCGCGTCCGCGCCTGGCACCGAGGTCCGAGGTTCTATAATCGCCTCATGTCGGATCGGTCGGAATCGAAGCGCAATGCCATTGCGCGCCCGGCGCGCGCAGCGCAGCGTCGCAATGCGTAGCGGTTCGCCCGTCGTCGCCGCCGCGGTGGTGCTCGCCGCGCTGGCGGCGCTTCCGGTGGCGGCCGTGCTCGTGCTGGGACTCGCCCCGGGGCACGGCCCGGTATGGACGCATCTCGCGGCCACGGTGCTGCCCGGATTCATCTTCAACACCCTCGCCCTCGTCGCGCTGGTCGGCGCCGGCGTCGCGTTCGGCGGAACGGTGACCGCGTGGCTCATCACCAACCGGCAGTTTCCCGGCGCGCGCTTTTTCGAATGGGCGCTTGCTGCTGCCGCTCGCGATGCCCGCATACGTGATGGCCTACGCGTACACCGACTGGCTCGACTACGCGGGGCCCGTGCAGTCGGCGCTGCGCCGGGCGTTCGGCTGGTCGCGGGACGACTACTGGTTCCCGGATGTGCGCTCGCTCGGCGGCGCCGCGGCGATGTTCATCGCGGTCCTGTATCCGTATGTCTACCTGCTGGCGCGCACGGCGTTCCTCGAGCGGCCCGCATCGCTGATCGAGGCAGCCCGGACGATGGGCCTCGACGCGCGCCGCGCGTTCTGGCGCGTCGACCTTCCGCTCGCGCGGCCGGCGGTGGCCGGAGGCATCGCGCTGGCATTGATGGAGACGCTCGCCGACTACGGCACCGTCGCGTACTTCGCCGTGGACACCTTCACGACGGGCATCTACCGCGCCTGGTTCTCGCTCGGCGATCGCGTGGCGGCCGCCCAGCTGTCGGCGGCGCTGCTCGCCTTCGTCATCGGCGCCGTGCTGCTCGAGCGCTGGTCGCGCGGCGCGGCGCGCGTCGCCGGCGGGAGCCGCCAGCGCAGTTCGAAGGTTCCCGCGCAACCCGTGCTGACCGGGTGGCGCGCCTGGCTGGCAACGCTGATCTGCGTCGCGCCGATCGTGATCGGCTTCGGGCTGCCGTTGCTGCTGCTCGGTCGGCTCGCGTTGTCCGAGCCCGGGTTGCCCGGCGCCGCGCGCTTCGCCGAGCTCGCATGGAACAGCTTCCGCGTCGCCGGGCTGACCGCGATGCTCGCCGTCGTCTTCGCGATCGTCGTCGCCTACGCCGTGCGGCTCGCGCCGGGCGCGCTGACCCGCGGCACGAGCCGCTTGCTCGCCCTGGGCTACGCGGTTCCCGGCTCGGTGCTCGCGGTCGGCGTGCTGCTGCCGCTAGGCGCGGCCGACGTCTGGCTCGCCGGGTTGATCCAGGAGCAATTCGGCGTGCGCGTCGGTCTGCTCCTCACCGGAACGATCGCCGCGCTGATCTACGCGTATCTCGTCCGGCATTTCGCGGTGGC
Organism: uncultured beta proteobacterium; assembly: GCA_963786625.1. Taxonomy (GTDB): domain Bacteria; phylum Pseudomonadota; class Gammaproteobacteria; order Burkholderiales; family Casimicrobiaceae; genus CAIWHR01. The sequence goes on along the minus strand of CAWAZS010000014.1, from coordinate 1,275,108 downwards.
GTGGAACGGGATCGAGCCGGCATTCGCGCGCATCACGCCGAGCATGGACGCCGCGGCGCGCGGGCTGGGCGCCGGCACGCTCGGCACGCTCACCCGGGTGCATGCCCCGCTGCTCGCACGAACCGCGGCCGCGGGCGCATTGCTGGTGTTCGTCGACGTGATGAAGGAGTTGCCGGCGACGCTCGTGCTGCGACCGTTCAATTTCGATACGCTCGCAACGCAGACGTACACGCTGGCGAAGGACGAGCGCCTTGCGGAAGCAGCGCTGCCTTCGCTCGCCATCGTGGCGGTCGGCATCCTGCCTCTGCTGATCCTCGCGCGGGCGGTGCGCGCGGGGCGCCGCCGGCCGGCGGCACGGACCGGCGGCCGAGACGCCGCCGCCCGTCGCGCTCGGGCGGGTCTGAGACGACCCGTCGGCGCCGGCGTCACTTCCACCCGGCCCGATCGAGCAGCTTCTGCGCGGCAGGCGTGTTGCGTCCCAGCGTCGCAATCGGCAGCGCGTCGGCCTTGAACGCGCCCAGCGCTTCGAGCTCGGGGTTCTTCGCGACGGCTCCCTTCACCGCGGGCCACTCGTTGTTGCCGTTGGCGAAATAGCTCTGCGCCTCGTCGCTCGCGAGATACTCGAGGAAGCGGATCGCGTTCTCGCGGTGCGGCGCGTGCCTGAGCACCCCGGCGCCGGCGATGTTGATGTGCGTGCCATAACTCGCCTGGTCGGGCCAGACGACGCCGGTCTTCGCCGCCCATTCGCGCTCCTCGGGCTTGGCCGAGCGCATCAGCCGCACGTAGTAATAGGTGTTCGTCAGCGCGACGCCGCATTCGCCGGCGGCCACGCTCTTGATCTGATCGGTGTCCCCGCCGCGCGGCGTGCGCGCCATGTTGGCGACCACGCGCTTCGCCCATTCCTCCGTCTTCGCCTCGCCGTTGTGGGCGATCAGCGCCGCCACCAGCGACAGGTTGTACGGATGGCTGCCCGAGCGCGTGCAGACCCTGCCCTTCACCTTCGGACTCGCGAGCGACTCGTACGTCGCGACGTCGGCCGGGTTCACCGTCGCCTTGTCGTAGACGATCACCCGCGCGCGGCTCGAGAAGCCGTACCAGTTGCCGTCCGGATCGCGCAGCGATGCGGGGATGCGCGCCTCCAGCAACGGCGTCTTCACCGACTGGAACAGGCCCGCCTGCTGCGCCGACCACAGCCGCGCCGCGTCGACGATCATCAGGACGTCGGCGGGACTCATCGCGCCTTCGCTCTTGATGCGCTCGAGCAGCTGCTCGTCGCCGGCCTCGATCCGGTTGATCCTGATTCCGGTCGCCCGGGTGAAATTCCCGTACAGCGCCTCGTCGGTCTGGTAGTGCCGCGCCGAGTAGAGATTGAGCACCGGCTCCTCGGCGGCACGGGCGGCCGGCATGGCCAGCAGCAGGGCGAGCGCCGCCGCGGCGGGGGCGAGCGCGCGCAGCGCAATGTGGCTGACGTGGCTGATGTTGCGTTGCATGGCAGTCCTTGATCGCGTCAATCGACAGCCCGATGTTCGCATCCCGGGATCGGGCTGTCAATACGAATGCGAATGATTCTCATTTATTTCGATGAGATCGGATAACCGCCCGGCATCGCGTGCGTCTTGCGTTGCCGGCCCGATCGATTATGCTGCGATGCATCGGCCGGGCGGGACGTCGACGCCCGGCGCCCCGCCCCTTGCGTGCCCGACCCGATGTCCTCGACCGCCTCCCCCGATCTCCGCGCGCACTCCCGGACGCTCGCCGGGACGACACTCGCCGAGCTCTTCGCGCGCGATCCCGATCGCTATGCGCGGCTGTCGTTCGCCTGGGACGACTGGCTCGTCGATCTGTCGAAGGAGCGGCTCGGTCCGGATACGCTGCCGCTGCTCGTCGCGCACGCCAACGCGGCGGGCCTGCCCGGGTGGATCTCCGCGCTTTTCGCCGGCGAGAAGGTCAACCAGTCCGAGCGCCGGCCCGCGCTGCACACCGCGCTCCGCCAACCGGGAGACGCGCCGCTCCTGGTCGACGGCACGGACATCATTCCGGTCATCCGCGCGGCGCAGGGGCGCATGAAGACGCTGGCCGCACAGATTCGCGGCGGCCTGCGGGTCGGCGCGACCGGCAGGCCGATCCGCGCGGTGGTCAACCTGGGGATCGGCGGCTCCGATCTGGGGCCGCTGCTCGTCTGCTCGGCGCTCGCGACTGCGCCGCGCGCGCGCGGCAACGCCGGTCCGCAGACCGAGGGCGTCGACGTGGCGTTCGTCGCCAACGTCGACCCGGAGCACCTGACGCGCGCGCTCGCCCCGCTCGATCCGGCGACGACGCTGTTCATCGTGACGTCCAAGACCTTCTCGACGCAGGAGACGCTCGCCAACGCGGCGAGCGCGAAGGCCTGGCTCAACGCCGCGCTCGGCCCCGGCGTGGGCGTCGGCGCGCATTTCGTCGCCGTCACCGGGAATGCCGCGGCGGCGCAGGCGTTCGGCGTCGCGGCCCAGGACGTGCTTCCGCTCTGGGATTGGGTGGGCGGACGCTACTCGCTCTGGTCGACGGTCGGGCTGCCGATCGCGCTGAAGCTCGGCTGGGACCGATTCCTGGACCTGCTCGCGGGGGGCGCCAGCGTCGACGCGCATTTCCGCGCGACACCCCTCGAGCGCAACCTGCCGGTGCTGCTCGGCCTCGTCGGGTGGTGGAACGCCACCCAGCTCCGGCACCCCGATCGCGTCGTGGTGCCGTATTCCCAGGCGCTGTTCCGGCTTCCTGCCTATCTTCAGCAGCTCGTCCTCGAAAGCAACGGCAAGCGCGTCGCGCGCGATGGCGGCGCGCTTGCCGGCCCGACGTCGCCGGCGCTGTGGGGCGAGGCCGGCACCAACGGCCAGCACGCGTTCTTCCAGTGGCTGCACCAGGGCACGCGCGAGGCGCCGGTCGAATTCATCGTGCCGGTGCGCGCGGTGCATCCGCTGGCGGACCAGCAGACGCTGCTGGTCGCGAATGCGCTGGCGCAGGCGCAGGCGCTGCTCGCCGGCCGCGGCCCGGAGGCGGTGCGCGCGGAGATGTCGGCAAAGGGCATGGCCGGCCCCGCTCTGGACGAGGCCGCGGCCGCGCGCGTATGCCCGGGCAACAGGGCGTCGACGATGATCCTGATGCCGGAGTTGAGCGCGCATCGGCTCGGACAGCTGCTCGCGCTCTACGAACACCGGACGTACGTCGAAGCCGTGCTCTACGGCATCAATCCGTTCGATCAGTTCGGCGTCGAGCTGGGCAAGACGCTGGCCGGTCCGATCGTCGCTGCGCTCTCCACCGGCGCCGCACTGCCGGACGCGACGGATGCGTCGACGCGCGGGCTCGTGGCGCACGTGCGCGCGCTCAGCGGGCGCGGGCTGCCCTGATCGCCTTGGCGAGCTCCCACACCGCCGCCGCGTAGAGCCGGCTTCGGTTGTAGCGGGTGAGCACGTAGAAATTGTTGCACGCGATCCAGAAGCTCGCGCCCTCGACACCCCCGGCGTTGTCCTCGAGCAGCAGCAGGCCGACCGGGTCGGGTGCGAGCCCGTCCGGCGCGTCGGTCATGGTCACGCCGTCCGCCGCCCACGCGTCCCGCGCGCGGCGCTCGGAGAGCCCCCCGTCGAGCCTGCGCAGCACCCGATCGCGCGTCGCGTCGGCAATGCCGGCCGCGATCAGCACCGGCTGTCCCGGCTGCCAGTCGTGCCGCGCAAGGTAATTGGCCACGCTGCCGACGACGTCGGCCGTGCTCGCCCACAGATCGGCGTGGCCGTTGCCGTCGAAATCGACGGCGTAGCTGCGATAGCTGCCGGGCATGAACTGCGGGACGCCGAGCGCGCCGGCGAACGACCCCCTGGCCGCGAGCGGCGACATCCCGAGCTCGCGCGCAAGGAGCAGAAACTGCTTCAGCTCGCCGCGGAAGAACGCCGAGCGCCGAGGGTAGTCGAACGCGAGCGTCGAGAGCGCATCGAGCACGCGGTACTTGCCGGTGTTCCGGCCGTAGTACGTCTCGACGCCGAGGATCGCGACGATGATCTCGGCCGGCACGCCGTAGCGCTCCTCGGCACGCGCCAACGCGTCGGCGTTAAGCGCCCAGTACGCGGCGCCCGCATCGACGCGCGCGGGCGTCACGAGCGGGGGCGCGTACTCGTACCATTTCGGCGGTGCGAGCAGCGGACGCTCCATCGCGGCGACGACCTGGGGCTGGTAGCGGACCTGGGCAAAGGCGCGCCGCAGCGCGCGCCGGTCGAAGCCCTGCTCTTCCACCATCTGCTCGATGAACGCGCGCACATCGCTGCGCGCCGCGTACGCTGCGGGCGCCGGGCCCGCGCGGGACTCGCCGATCGCGCCGAGCGCCGGCGCGACCAAGGCAGCGGCGAAGGCAAGCGATCGTAGTCTCGGGAGCACGGGAGCGGAATCGGGAGCGCGGCGCGCGAATGGTATCATCGCGCGGCGCGTCCCGACGAAGGCGCGCACGTCGCGATGGCGCGACCGTTGCTGCGGAACCACGGCACAGGTCCCGCGCATGGCGTTGCGACTCGCGCATAGGCTGCAGATGATCTACCCGTTCTTTCGCCCGCTGCTGTTCGCGTTCGATCCCGAGACGGCGCACGACATGGCGTTCGCGGGCCTCGACGCCGCCGCGCGCTTCGGCGTCGCGCGGATGTTCGCCTTGCACCCGCCGCCCTCGCCCGTGGTCGCGATGGGCCTCGCCTTTCCCAACCGGATCGGACTCGCCGCCGGCCTCGACAAGAATGCCGCGCACATCGACGGCCTCGCGACGTTCGGCTTCGGGTTCATCGAGTGCGGAACCGTCACGCCGAGGCCGCAGCCCGGCAATCCGCGGCCGCGGCTCTTCCGGGTGCCGGAGGCCGAAGCGCTGATCAACCGGCTCGGATTCAACAACGACGGCGTCGAGCGCTTCCTCGCCAATGCCGCGCGCGCGTCGTGGCAGGGTGTCCTCGGCATCAACATCGGCAAGAACTTCGACACGCCGAATGCGCGCGCGGCCGACGATTACCTGGCCTGCCTGCGCGCCGTCTACGCGCGGGCGTCCTATGTCACCGTCAACGTCTCGTCTCCGAACACCAAGGGTCTGCGCGACCTGCAGTCCGAGGAGGCGCTCGCGAGCCTGCTCGTCGCCCTCAAGGCCGAGCAGCAGGCGCTCTCGGACAAGCACGGCAAGTACACGCCGATCGCGATCAAGATCGCGCCCGATCTCGCGATGCCGGCGATCGAGGGCATCGCGCGGCTTCTCGTCCGGCACGCCGTCGACGGCGTCATCGCCACGAACACGACGACTGCCCGCGACGCGGTCAAGGGCCTGCCCCACGCCGACGAGGCCGGAGGCCTGTCGGGCCGGCCGCTGCGCGCGCAGGCGACCGCTGTGGTGGCGAGGCTCGCGAAGACGCTGGACGGGGCGCTGCCGATCATCGGCGTCGGCGGGATCCTCTCGGGCGCCGACGCCCGGGAGAAGATCGATGCCGGCGCCACGCTGGTCCAGATCTACACCGGAGTCATCTATCGCGGCCCCGGGCTCGTGCTGGAATGCGCGCGGGCGCTCGCGCGCTAGGGCCGGTTAACGCTGCATTCAGCCGCGCGCCTGGACGAGCATCTTCGCATCCGCGTCCGCGACCACGACGCCGTCCTGGTTGCGGCAGGCGCCGACGAGCACGACCACGCCCCCGCCGTGCTTGGGCTTGGCGTGCTTCGCGGTCACGGTCCAGGTCGTCGTCAGCGTGTCGCCCGCGCGCACCGGCGCCTTGAAGCGCGCCGCGTGCTCGAGATAGGCGATCGCCGTGCCGTGAAAATACATGCCCACCGGCGCGCCCATCAGCGCGCTGGTGATCATTCCGTGCAGGATGCGGGTGCCGAAGCGCGAGGACTTCGCGTATTCGTCGTTCACGTGATGCGGATTGAAGTCGCCGATCAGCCCGGCGCCCAGCACGAGGTGCGTTTCGGTGATCGTGATCGAGCGGGAAAAGGTCTCGCCGTTCTGCACCTCGTCGTACCAGCGCCCGCTCGCGTCCATGCCGAGGCCCGGGGTCATCGCGGCTCGCCCTCCGGAACGCGGGCGGACGGCCCGCCGGTGACCGCTTCCCATTCGAAACCTGCCGCCTCGACGCCCGCAATGAGGTGCGCGAGCGCCGCGTCGAGCGCCGCGGTCTCGCCGCGCACGCCGAGCTCGAGTCGACGGCCGCCCTCCGGCAGGAACGACGGCAGGCTGAACAGCTTGAGCTGCGGGAAGCGGGCGACGCATTCGTTCATCAGCGGGAGCAGCTGGCTCTCGCCCGCACCATGCACGATGATCGCGCGCTCGCCCGTGGGCGGCACGGCGATCCCGGCGTAGTGCGTTGCGAGCACCCAGTCGAGCATCGGCCAGGCCATCTGCGGAAAGCCCGGAAAGAAGTGATGCCGGCGGATCGAGAACGAAGCGACGCGGTTGACGGGATTCGGAATGATCGCGGCGCCCTCGGGAAATTCCGCCATCAGCACCCGGTGCGGGTACGCGGCAGCCCCGAACTGCGCTTCGATCTCGGCCACCGCCTCGGGATGGCGTCGCAGAGGCACGCCGAGCGCCGCGGCCGCGGCCTGGCGCGTGTGATCGTCGGGCGTCGCGCCGACACCGCCGAAGCCGAACACGACATCGCCGCGCGCGAACGTCTCCCGGAGCACCGCCGTGAGCTCGTCGCGATCGTCGCCCGCGTAGCGCGCCCAGGCCAGCGCGAGCCCGCGCGAGGCGAGCGTCGCGATCACCCGGGCAAGATGGCGGTCCTGTCGCTTGCCCGAGAGGATCTCGTCGCCGATGATCAGCGCGCCGATGCGGAGCCGGGTCACGGATTGCACGGGAACGACGGGGGCGCGGGAGCGATCCCGGACGCCGGCTAGCCCGAGACCGACTCCGGTATCTTCTCGGCAAATGCCGGCAGGATGCTCCCGAACGCGCGGTCGATCAGCGGCTCGGCCTCGACCAGCCGCGCGCGGTCGGTGCGGAACCGATCGGCGAGCTCTTCCGCGGTCATCGACAGCGCCTTCAGGCCCTGCCGATTGGTGAACAGGTAGGTGCCGCGCAACGGGCTGATCCAGGCAAGCTTCGCGAACGCCAGCTGGCCCTCCTCCGACTCGAACTCGATCCACGTGCCGCGCTCGAGGCCCTTGGCGATCTCCAGGAACTCGTCGTCGATGACCTCGAGCGCCTCGACGGGTGCGGGCTCGGCCTGCGTCATCGCGGCTGCGCGCTCTTCGGCCTTCGCCGCCGTCGCCTCGTCGCCGGCCGCCTTCGCCACCTCGGCCTCGGCCTTCGCCTGCTCGACGACGGACGCCGTGGCCAGCGCCGCGGTGGTTGCCGCCGGCTTCACCGACGCCGCATGGGCCTCCACCAGGTTCGCCATGAACTGCTCGCGCTGTCCCGGGGCCTCGTCGAAGTCCTGCATGACGACCGACAGCCGCTTGAGCAGCGAGGGCAGGAGCGCGACCAGGTGCTGACGGTCCTCGCGGGTGCGCTTCGGCTGTACGCTCCAGACCAGGTCCTCGAGCATGGCGATGCTCTGCTCCCAGGACTCGCTCTCCTGCCCCTGCTTCAGGTACACGTCTTCGAGCGTCCTGCTCCAGTGCGCGCGCAGGAACGACGCCAGAAACTGCGGGACCGGGTACATCTCGATGCGCCGCTCGATCTCGGCCTTGGCGACCGATGACGCCACCTCCGTCCGGTCGTGCTCGTCGATCTCGAGCGCGGTCGACTCGATGTTCGCCTCGGCCGCCTTCTCCTCTTCGGCGAGGAACTTCTGCAGCTTCTCGCGAGCCTCTTCGAAGATCGCGAGGTCGTCGCTGAAGCCGTCGAGAATGCGGTGGACGATCGCGTCGATGTGGAGGTACAGCGGGTCGTTCGTCCCCATCGCCGGCGACCAGCCGAGACCGGCCTCGGCGAGCGCGTTGACCAGCAGCCGCGACGGATGGTTCTTCTTGGCGAAGAAGGCGCCATCGAGCATCGCGGCCTTGAGCACCGGAATCTGCAGGCGCGCCAGCAGCGCCTTGATGCCGTCGGGCAGATCCTTGGTCTCGAAGATGAAGTCGAACAGCATCGCGACCAGCTCGATCGTCATCGATTCGAGCTGGTTCACCTGCTTGCCTAGCGGGGACTCCTGCAGTTCGCGCAGGACGTTCTGCTTGCCCTCGGGGATGCCGGAGAACTGGACGAAGGTGCCGCCGCCCAGATCGAAGCCCGTTTCGCCCGCCTGCAGCCGCGCGAGGCCCTCGCCCAGCATCGGGGTCGCGATGATCGGCGCGCCCGGGACGTACCCCGACGGCGTCGTCGCCAACGGGCCCGTCGGGACATAGCGCCCGCCCGGCAGCATCGAGATCGACGGGAACTCGTCGGCCGCGCCGGCGCTCGGCGCACCGCCATGGATCGGCATGCCCAGCGGCTGCGGCGCGCCCATGCCCGGCTGCGGGTACGCCGGCGCGCCCGCGCCCTGCGCCGGCGCTCCCGGCATGCCCGCGGGGCCCGGCGCGTAACCGGCGGCCGCGGCGCTGCCGAACCTGCGCCGGAAGAGCTCCATCACGTCGACTTCCGCCGAAGGCGGGGCCGCCTGACCCTCCGCCGGCGCGCGGCCCGGCTTCGTCCGGCCGCGGGCGGCGCCGCGCGTGCCGAGCGACGGGCGAACGCCCGCGGGCATGACGTGCATGTTCTGCAGATGCTTGTTGAGGTCGGCGTAGACGCCGTTGATCTCCGCGAGCGACGCCTGGTTCAGCTCCTTCAGGATGGCGAACTTCGCCCGCGGTTCGGCCTTGAGGGTATGCAGCGCATCGGTAAACGCCTCGATGATCGCCGCCGGCGCGAACGGATTGTGCCCGGTGTCGAGCTCGGGCAGTCCGAGCAGGTGGCCGACACCGCGATTGAGCATCTGCAGCTCGTCGTGGCAGAGATTCTCGATGCCGCGGGTGATGTTCCCCGTGACCACCGCCTCGTCCATCGCGTCGGTGTCGACGAGCGTGAGCTTGTCGGCCTCGAGCTTCGAGAAGTCGGCCTTGGCCTCGACCTTGCCCGCGATGCGATCGTTGACGCGCGCGCGCAGGCGCCGCTCGAACTCGTTCAGCACCCCGGAACGCCCCTGCTGGATGGCGTCCCGCGCCTCCAGGTACACGACCTGCTCGTCGCGCACGTCGGTCCGGCTCGCGCGGTCCATCAGCATCTCGCCGACGCGCTCCAGCATGCCTCCGAACGAGAGCAGCAGGCGATGAATCGCGATATCCCGGCAATCGCCGAGGATGCGCGACATTTCGTGCGGGATCTGCCGTCGGGCGGGCGACTCGTTCGTCAGGGCTGTCACGGCTGTGGCACTGCGGTCACGTCTTCCGCTTCGCTCCGGCGACGCCGCACCGCCGGTCGCCGCGGGTGTCGGCGAAGGGCCAGGCGCCAAGATGGTGAATGGGCCGAGTTACTGTAGCACGCGGGCATTCCGCGCGACAACGCGCCGGCATCGCCGCCGGAAGCCGATCATCGGCCGAGCTCCGCCCATGCCCGTTCGACCCGCTTGTAGGACACCGGAAAGGGCGTCCGGAGCTCCTGCGCGAACAGCGAGACCTGGAGCTCCTCCAGCAGCCAGCGGAACTGCTCGAGCGCCGGCTCGACCCGTCCGGCCCGGCGATTGCCGTCGGACCGTTCGCGGTAGCGCTCCCACCACCGAGCGAGCGACTCGGCGTGGCGCGTATCGCGATCCGGGTTCTCGACGTACTTGGCCAGCCGCCGGTCCAGAGCCGTCAGGTAACGCGGCAGGTGCGCGAGCTGGGCCCAGGGCGTCGCCTGGAAGAATCCGGGATAGACGAGGGCGTCGCGCCGCTGCCGAACCTCGGCGGCGAGCCGCGCCGACGCCCGCGGCAGGGCCCCCAGACGTTGCGTGAGCGCATGGTGGATTCCGGCCATCGTGGCGAGCAGCCGGAACGCCCCTTCGGCAACCGCCGGCAGGCGCGCCCGGGCGCGCTTCACCTGCTCGGCGAACGCTTTCTCGGATCGCGGCAGCGGATCGTCGCCGATGAACGCGCGATCGCATACGGCCGCCAGCACGTCGGCGAGAAGCCTGTCCGTGGGGATCAGCGTCTTCAGTTGCAGCGCCGCCTGGGCGAATCCGGTGCTGCCCTTCTCGTGGCGGGCGAGAAGATCCTTCAGCGCGATCCGGATCAGACGGACGACCCCGGCGCGCATCGCCGCATCGGCGGCTGCACGGGTGTCGACGAGAGCGATCGATACGCTGTCGCCGTCGTCGACGAGCGCCGGATACCCGGTGTAGCGCTGACCATGACGGACCGTGGTCAGGGTCTCGGGAAGATCGCCGAAGTCCCAGACCTTGAGCCCGCGCCGCTCCAGCGCGGGTCCCGCGCGCGCGAACGACAGCTGGGCGGCCTCGCCGAGCTGCGCACGCAGCGCCGCGAGATCGCGGCCGGCGGCCAGCTCCGCGCCCGCGCCGTCGACGACCCGAATCGCCACCTCGAGGTGCGCCGGAAGCGCCGCGGCGTCCCACGCGTCGGCCGGGACCGCCTCGCCGAGGCGCGTCCGCAGCCAGCCGCGCATCGCGTCGGTCAGCGGCTCGCGGCCGTACGCCACGGATTCGAGGAACGCCGTCACGGCATCGGGCAGCGGCGCGAGCCGGTTGCGCATCGCCTTGGGCAGCGCCTTCAGCAGGAACGTCACCTTTTCGCGGATCATCCCCGGAACGAGCCACGACAGCCGGCCGCCATCGACCTGATTGAGCAGCGGGAGCGGCACCGTGAGCGTCAGCCCGTCGCTGGGCTGCCCCGGCGCAAAGCGATACCTGAGCGGCAGCTGCGCGCCGGCCATCGCGAGCTTCTCGGGAAACAGCTCCTCGGTGACGTGCGCCGCGGCATGGCGCATCAATGCCTCCCGCGTCAGCCGCAACGCGCCCGGATCCGCGCGCTCGGCGTCCTCGCGCCAGCGCTCGAAGCTCGCGAGCGAGTGGACGCCCTCGGGCACGCGCGCCGCGTAGAACGCGGCAATCGCGTCGTCGTCGACCAGCACGTCCTGCCGCCGCGCCTTGTGCTCGAGCAGCGCGACCTCGGCGACGAGCTTCGCGTTGTGCGCGAGGAACGCCCCACGCGTCGCGAGCGCTCCGGGAACGAGCGCCTCGCGGATGAAGACCTCCCGCGCGGTCTTCGGGTCGATGCGGCCGAAGGAGACGCGACGCCGCGGCACCAGCGTGAGTCCGTAGAGCTGCACGCGCTCGCTCGCCACCACCTCGCCGCGCTGGGCGTCCCAGCGGGGCTCGAAGTAGTCGCGCGTCAGGCGATCGCCGGCGACCGCTTCGACCCACTCGGGCTCGATCCGCGCCGCGCAGCGCGCGTAGAGGCGTGTCGTCTCGACGAGCTCGGCGGCGAGCACCCACCTGGGCCGCTTCTTCGCCAGTCCGGACCCCGGGTGGACGAGGAAGCGGATACCGCGCGCGCCGAGGTAGCCCTCGGTCTCGCCGTCGAGGCAGCCGACGTTGCCCAGCAGCCCCGCCAGCAGCGCCTGGTGGATCGCCTGATAGTGCGCGGCATCGATCGCCGCCGGCGGCCGCGGCTCCCACGTCCAGCCCTGCTCGGCCACCTCGGCTGCGAGCTGCGCGTGGACGTCGCGCCATTCGCGCAGCCGCAGGTAGCTGACGAACCTCGCGCGGCAGGCGTCCACCAGCCGGCGATGCGACAGCTTCTCGGCGAGCCTCTGCTCGAAGAACTCCCAGAGCGCGAGCAGCGACAGAAAGTCCGAGCGCTCGTCGCGGAACAGGAGGTGCGCCTGGTCGGCCGCCTGCTGCTTCGCCAGCGGCCGGTCGCGCGGGTCCGGCACCGACAGCGCGCTCGCGATCACGAGCACTTCGGCGATGCAGCCGCGTTCGCGCGCCGCGAGGATCATGCGCCCGATCCGCGGATCCACCGGCAGCCGCGCCAGCTCGCGCCCGAGAGGCGTCAGCCGGCGCTCCGCGTCGACCGCGCCGAGCTCCTGCAGCAGCTGGTAGCCGTCGGCGATCGCGCGCGGGCCGGGCGGCTCGACGAACGGAAAGGCCTCGACATCGCCCAGCCCGAGCGCGGCCATCCGCAGGATCACCGCGGCGAGCGAGCTGCGCAGGATCTCCGGATCGGTGTACTTCGGCCGCGCCGCGCAATCGTCCTCGCCGTACAGCCGCACGCAGACGCCCTCGGCGACGCGCCCGCAGCGCCCGGCGCGCTGGTTCGCCGCCGCCTGCGAGATCTTCTCGATCTGCAGCAGCGTCGTCTTGTTGCGCAGCGAGTAGCGCTTGATGCGCGCGACGCCCGTGTCGATCACGTAGCGGATCCCGGGCACCGTGAGCGAGGTCTCGGCGACATTGGTCGCGAGCACGATGCGCCGGCCGCGGGACGGCGCGAACACGCGCTGCTGCTCGGCCACCGACAGCCGCGCGTAGAGCGGAAGGATCTCGACCGCGGCAGCGTAGGGGCGGCGCGCGAGGCCGCGCCCCAGCAGTTCCGTGGTCTCGCGGATCTCGCGCTCGCCCGGCAGGAAGACGAGGATGTCGCCCGGGCCCGCGCGCCAGAGATCCTCCGCGGCGTCGACGATCGCGTCCTCGAGCTCCTCCTCGTCGTCGGTCTCCTCGTCGGCGCTCTTGAGCGGCCGGTAGCGAATCGCGACCGGATACATCCGGCCCGACACCTCGATCACCGGCGCCGGCTTCCCGTCGGTGCCGAAGTGGCGCGCGAAGCGCTCGGCGTCGAGCGTCGCCGAGGTGACGATCAGCTTGAGGTCGGGCCGCTTCGGCAGGAGCTGCTTCAGGTAGCCGAGCAGGAAATCGATGTTGAGGCTGCGCTCGTGCGCCTCGTCGATGATGATCGTGTCGTACGCGGCGAGCAGCGGGTCGCCCTGGGTCTCCGCGAGCAGGATGCCGTCGGTCATCAGCTTGACGAAAGCGTCGGGCTTCGTGTGGTCGGAGAAGCGCACCTTGTAGCCGACCGCGGCGCCCTGCCCGGTTCCCAGCTCCTCGGCGATCCGCGCGGCGACGGCGCGGGCGGCGATCCTCCGCGGCTGCGTGTGGCCGATCAGCCCGCGCTCGCCGCGCCCTTCCGCGATGCAGATCTTGGGCAGCTGCGTCGTCTTGCCCGACCCGGTCTCGCCGCACACGATCACGACCTGATGCTCGCGGATCGTCCGCGCGATGTCGTCGGCGCGCTGCGCAACCGGAAGCTCCGGCGGATAGGCGATCGCGGGGCGGCGCGCTGCGCGAGACTGCCGGCGCTCGACCGAACGCGCCACCGCGGCGGCGATCCTCTCCCACTCGGCGACCGGTGCGCCGCCGCGCCGCGCGCGATCGATCCGGCGCGCGAGCGGGGCCGCGTCCGCGGCCATTCCCTGCGCGAGCTGCGCCAGGAGCCGGTCGGATTGGCTATCGCGCATGCGGCGGAGGCGTTGCAGTCATGCGGTGGCAGGGGGCAAGTGGCGGGAGCGCCCCGGCAGGCGGGCGGCCCCGGGGGCGGCGGCGCGGATTCTACCCTGTGCCCTCTTCCACCGCGCTATCATCGCGGCCACCGGCGCGGCGCACCCCCGCTCGCGCGCCCGGTCCGACCACGATCCCGAGAGGAGACCCCATGATCCGATCCGTTCGCGCCGCGCTGCTGCCTCTTGCGCTCGCCGCCACGCTCGCCCTCCCGGCCTTCGACGCCGGCGCCAAGACGCTGCGCTGGGCCGGACGTGGCGACATGCAGACCACCGACCCGCATTCGCAGAACGAGAACCTGACCAACAACATCAACCAGCTCGTCTACGAATTCCTGCTGGTCCGCGACAAGAAGCTCGGCCTCGCGCCGTCGCTGGCGGAGTCCTGGACGCAGGTCAATCCGACGACCTGGCGCTTCAAGCTGCGCGCCGGCGTCAAGTTCCACGACGGCACGCCGTTCACCGCCGACGACGTGGTGTTCAGCTTCGAGCGCGCGCGCGCCGACACCTCGCAGCTGCGCGCCTACGCCAACGCCTCCGGGATCCCGAAGAAGATCGACGACCTGACCGTCGAGTTCACGACCAGCGGGCCCAATCCGGTCGAGCTCGAGCACATCGTGACGATCAACATCATGAGCAAGGCGTGGTGCGAGAAGAACCGCGCGACGAAGCCGCAGAACTACACGCAGAAGGAGGACATGATCACCGCGCGGCAGGCGAACGGCACCGGTCCCTACATGCTGAAGGCCCGCGAGCCCGACGTGAAGACCGTCCTCGTCAAGAACCCGAACTGGTGGGGCATCAAGGCCGGACGCTTCGAGGGCAACGCCGACGAGGTGATCTACACGCCGATCGTCTCCGACGCGACGCGGGTCGCCGCGCTGCTCTCGGGCGAGGTCGACCTCGTCAACGACCCGCCGCCGCAGGACGTGCCGCGGCTCGCGCAGACGCCGGGGATCAAGGTGCTCGAAGGCACCGAGAACCGGATCGTGTTCATCGGGATGGACCAGGCCCGCGACGAGCTCCTGTACTCGAACGTCAAGGGCAGGAATCCGCTCAAGGACCGGCGCGTGCGACAGGCGCTCTATCAGGCCGTCGACATCGAGGCGATCAAGAAGAACACGATGCGCGGGCTCTCGCAGCCGTCGGGCGCGCTGCTGCCCTCGCCGCTGACCACGACGCCGGAGATCGAGAAGCGGCTCGCGTACGACCGCGAGCGCGCCAAGGCCCTGCTGGCCGAGGCCGGCTATCCGAACGGCTTCGAAGTGACGCTCGACTGCCCGAACAACCGCTACGTCAACGACGAGAAGATCTGCCAGGCGCTGGCGGCGATGTGGGCGCAGATCGGCGTCAAGGTCGCCGTCAACGCGATGCCGCGCGCGACCTACTTCCCCAAGCTCGAGAAGACCGAGACCAGCATGTACATGCTCGGCTGGGGCGGCGCCAACACCGACGCGATCTTCACGCTGCAGCCGGTGCTCTCGACGTACAACGGCAAGGGCGACGGCGATTACAACTACGGCCGCTACTCGAATGCCAAGCTCGACGCGCTGACCGCCAAGGTGAAGACCGAGATGAACGCCGGCGCCCGCCTCAAGATGATCCACGAGGCGCTGCTCGCGCACAACGCGGAGATCAACCACATCCCGCTGCACCGGCAGGTGATCCCGTGGGCGACGCGCAGCAACGTCACCGCGGTGCACCGCGCCGACAACACCGTCATCCCCTACTGGGTCACCATCAAGTAGCGGTCGGCGCGCCGCCCGCCCGATCCGGCGGCGCGCCCCGCGCGAGCGGCCGGCCGATGTAACGCGTCGCAGCGTACCCGACCGCGATGGCCACCGCCGCGAGAGCCGCGAACGCCACCCATCCCGCGTTCGTGCCCTCGAGCGCGGCATTCTCCGCGGCAGCGGCGAGCGTCGAGACGACCACGTAGCCCGGAACCGTGCGCGGATCGAAGCGCAGCACGCAGAAGAGCACCGCCGCGGCAATCAGCCCGGCGACGACGCCCTCGACGACGGCGCCGCCGGCAACGCCCGACCTCGCCACGACCAGTGCGGTGATCAGCGCGACGATCGTCGCCACCGCGACCCACGATCGGCGCGTCCACCCCGCAGTCACCCGGTCGAGGACGTGCAGGATGAAAAGTCCGATGCCGATCGCCGAGAGCACGCCGAGGCCCTCCAGCGCGGCGGCAAGCGCGGGGAATGCCGCGGACTGCAGTCCCAGCGCCGGCCAGAGCGGCACGTCGGGCGGCACGAGCCTCCCCGCGAGCGCCCCGATGCCCGCGACCAGCAGCGCCGCCGCCGCACCCGCGGCCCAGGGCGGCAACGGCCCCGCCAGCGGCGTCGCGCGCGCGGTGCGCGCTGCCCACGCGCCGACACCGGACGACAGCGCGACGACCATCGCGCCCAGCGTGGCGGCGAGCAGCGACCCGGACACGGTCAGGAGCGCCTGCCAGGCGATCGGTTCCGTCGTCTTGAACGTCATCGCGACCGCCGGCCACATCACCGCGATTCCGCCCGCCGAGGCGCCGAGCGTCAGCGCGAGCACCAGCGCCAGCGCCCGCGTGTCGCAGTGATGGCGCATCCAGCTCGTCACCGCGAGGACCAGCGCCGCGAGGCCCGCGAGCGCGAACAGGAGGGCGCCCGCAATCTTGACGATCTGCGTGCGGCCCTCGCGCTCGCGCTCTCGGCGCTCCCACGATTCCGGCACGTGCACGTAGCGGCCCGCACCGACGATCTCGTCGCCGGCGACGGCGACGCTCAGGCGCGCCTCGCCGTCCTTGCCGACCTCCACGCGCGGATCGGCGAACGTGAACAGCCAGTCGGTGCGTCCCGGCCGGTCCTTCTCCTCGGCCGCGACCAGCTTGACCGCGCCCGGATCGACGCCGAGCCGCTCGCGCAGTCCGCGTTCGGCGACGGCGAGCGCGGCGTCCTTCGCCAGCCGCGCACCCGGCCTCGCCTCGGGAAGCACGTGCCGCATTTGCCGGACGTTGCCGTCGGGATCGATCGTGACGCGCCATTCCTCGGCGCGCGCCGCCACGTCGCCTTCGAACATCGCGTAGCGCACCTGCCACAGCGGCGGGGCGAGCGTCGTGCCGACGAGGGCGCGGTACGCGGGGGCGCCGGCCTCGCGCCAGACGAACTTGTGCTGCGCCCAGTCGCCTTCGTCGGCCGCGACCCTGAGCGCCGACAGGCGCCGCCACGGCGGGCCGAGGTCCGTGCCGCGGGCGGCGAGCGCCGCGTCGGCGGCAGCCTCCGCGCGGTCCCGGTCGAGCGGCATAACCGGCACATCGCCCTGCCGCGGCGTGAACGCGAGCCACGCGACCAGCCCCGCGATGCCCAGCGCGGGGAGCGCGCGCTGGACGAGCGTCTCCGCGCGCGAGGCGACGACGCCCGCCCGCTCCGTCTCCGTTACGCGGCGCGCGCCTCGGCGGCGCCCATGCGCCGTTGACGAGCGACGGCGCGAGCTCGCCCCACGCGCCCGCGCGCGCCCTGCGCCACAGGACCACGGCGAGCGGCACCAGGCCGGCGACGATCACCGCGGCGCGCTGCAGCCATGCCCCGGGCGCGTCGACGAGGTAGAGCGGTATCGAGAACAACGCGAGGTCGAACAGCGCGTGCAGCACGATCGTCGGCAGGAGCCCGTAGCGCAGGAAGATCGCCGCCCAGATCATCGACGGCACGACGAGCTCGACCAGGCGCGAGTACGACGGGAAGCCGGGGTAATTGGCATGCGCGGCGCCGAAGATCACCGCCTGCAGCACGAACGCGACGGCGATTCCCAGCGTGCGGCGGCCGAAATGCGCGCCGACCAGCGCCCCCAGCGCGAGCGGAACCGCGCGAAAGACGCACTCCTCCCAGAATCCGGCCTGCAGCGAAACCGCGATCGGCATCAGCGCGGGCACGGCGGACGACAGGATGTTGGGATCGGTCAGCACCTCGGAGGGCTGCCACCAGCCCAGCCAGCGATTGCTCGCGTAGTAGAACGCGGCGACGAACGCGAGCTCCAGCGGGACGAAGAGGTAACCGCCCACCGTGCGCCCCAGCACCGCGCGCGTCGCGCCGGCTTCCTTCGACCAGAGCCGCCAGAGCTGCGGGTGCTGCGGAAACGCGCGCCGCGTGAGGCTCTCGGCGGCCATGAACACGAACGCGTAGCCCAGTCCGCCCGCGACCAGAACCGCGAGCGCCTTCCCGGCCTGGCGCAGCCAGAAGATCGACGCCGCCTGCGCGGTGTCGAAACCGAACCACGCCGCCGGCGTCGCCGACAGCGACGTCGCCGCCATCAGAGCGCCGACGACGAGCCCCGCCGCCAGCGCCGGGCGGACGACGAGCCAGTGCTTGCGCGCGAGCCACAGCACGCCGAGGATGCATCCGCCCAGACCGTAGAGGAGCCCCGCGGACACGGTGGCGATGCCGGCGATCATGTCGTTCGCGCTGCGCAGCTCGCGGAACCGGCGCTCGAACGACTCGGGCACGTGGACGTACGGCGCGATTCCGGTGAGCTCGTCGCCGGCGACCGAAAGGCGCAGCCGGACGCGCGCCTCGCCGAGCCGTTCCGGACGCTCGTAGACGAACGCGTGGTCGACGCGGCCGGTCGGTCGCGTCTGCTGCGATTGCTCGAGGATCGCGTAGGGCGAGAGGTCGACCTTCCACTGGAGCGCGGCGCGCTGCTCGGCCAGCGCGCGCGCAGCCGCCGGATCGAGCGCCTTGGTCGCGGCGTCGCGCACGTAGGTTTCCGGCAACCGGCGGGCGAATCCGTTCGACGCGCCGTCGGGCCTGAAGCGGATCGTGACTTCCTCGACCTCGCCCGGCTTGAAGATGCGCACGTCCCACCAGTAGGGCGCGTAGCGTGCCGCCGGCGATGAGCGCGCTGAAGGCCGCCTTGCCTCCGCCTTCGAGCTCGACGTAGTTCTGGGTCTCGCTGTCGTGGGCGAAGCGCGCGGCGCTCCGCGCGCCCTCCGGCGCGAGCTTCAGCTCGGCGGCGAGCGCCTCGGCCTTCGCGATCGCCGCGCTGCGCGGCAGCGTGATGTCGAGATTGACGAGCGGAATCGCCAGCGGGAAGAGCTGCCATGCGATCGCGAGCGCGAGCGCCGCGAGCGCCGCGTAGGCGACCCAGAACGCGCGCGCGCGGGTCACGCGAGCCACTGACTCGTGGGGCCGCCTTCAGGCGGCTTGCGGCCATGCGCGTTGGCGCGTCCGGCTGAAGTCGGACCCGCGGCCGATGCGCGCCGCGTTGTCCCCGGTGTCGGGGTCGAGCCGGGATGTCTCATGCGCGCAGCTGGATCACGCCGCGCGCCGCCAGTTGCGAGATCGCGTCATCGGGGAGCGCGAGCCGCTCGCGCAGCACGGCGGCGGTGTGCTCGCCGAGCAGCGGCGGCGCGCGCTCGTACGCGGGCATCGTCGCCGAGAACTTGATCGGCGTCCCGACCTGCGGCACCGATCCTGCGAGGGGATGCGGCAGGTCCATCCGCAGGCCGCGCGCGACGAGCTGCGGGTCGGCGAACACCTGGTCCAGCCGGTTGATCGGCCCGCAGGGCACGCCGAGCGGCTCCAGCGCGTCGAGCCACGCGCGCTGCGTGCGCGTCCGCATCACCTCGGCGACCAGCGGCACCAGCACGGCGCGGTTGCGCACCCGGTCGGCATTCTTCGCGAAGCGCTCGTCGGCCGCCCACGCGCGCCGCTCGGCCACCTCGCAGAACTTCGCGAACTGGCTGTCGTTGCCGACCGCGAGGATCACGTGGCCGTCGGCGCAGGCGAACACCTGGTACGGGACGATGTTCTGGTGCGCGTTCCCCGCCCGCCCCGGGGGCTTGCCGGTCACGAGGTAGTTGAGGTTCATCACCGCCATCATCGCGACGGCGGAGTCGAACAGGCAGGTGTCGATCCATTGCCCCTGGCCGCTGCGATCGCGATGCGCGAGCGCCGCCTGGATCGCAACCGTCGCGTACATCCCGGTCATCAGGTCGGAGATCGCGATGCCCGCCTTCTGCGGCCCGCCTCCCGGCAGATCGTCGCGCTCGCCGGTGACGCTCATGAAACCCGACATGCCCTGGATGATGAAGTCGTATCCGGCGCGGTCCGCGTAGGGGCCGTCCTGCCCGAAGCCGGTGATCGACGCGTAGACGAGCCGCGGGTTCAGCGCGGCGAGGCTCGCGTAGTCGAGGCCGTACCTCTCCAGGCCGCCGACCTTGTAGTTCTCGACGAGCACGTCGGACTGGCGGGCGAGGTCCTGGACGATCTGTCGTCCCTCGGGCGTCGTGAAATCGACGGCGACCGAGAGCTTGCCGCGGTTGCAGCACAGGTAGTACGCGGCTTCGCTGGTGTCGCGGCCGGTCGCATCCTTGAGATACGGCGGGCCCCAGGCCCGCGTGTCGTCGCCGCCGCCGGGCCGCTCGATCTTGATGACCGTCGCGCCGAGATCGGCGAGCAGCTGCGTGCACCACGGCCCGGCGAGCACGCGGGAGAGATCGAGGACGGTCAGGTGGGCGAGTGGGCCGGACATCGTTCGAACGTGCGACGTGGTCGACCGGCGTCGCAGCGTGCGGGCGCCGTCGACGCGACGGGCCCGCCGCCGGACCGGTGAGCGCGGTGGATTCTACCGCGTCCGCCGAGGGCCCGGCGGGAAGCGGCCGGGCGCGGGCGCGTTCGGCCGACCCGCAGGTCCCGAACGGGATCAGGACTTCAGTGCCACGAGGACTTCGTCCAGCATCTTCTTCGCGTCGCCGAAGAGCATGCGGTTGTTGTCCTTGTAGAACAGCGGATTGTCGACGCCGGCGTACCCGGACGCCATGCTGCGCTTCATGACGACCGACGTCTTGGCCTTCCAGACCTCGAGCACCGGCATGCCGGCGATCGGACTCGTCGGGTCTTCCTGCGCCGCCGGGTTGACGATGTCGTTGGCGCCGATGACCATCGCGACGTCGGTGTCCGGGAAGTCCTCGTTCAGCTCGTCCATCTCGAACACGATGTCGTAGGGCACCTTGGCCTCGGCCAGCAGCACGTTCATGTGGCCGGGCATGCGGCCGGCCACCGGGTGGATGCCGAAGCGCACGTTCACGCCCTTCTCGCGCAGCACCTTGGTGATCTCGTAGACCGTGTGCTGCGCCTGCGCGACCGCCATCCCGTAGCCCGGCACGATGATCACGTTCTTGGCGTCGCGCAGCAGCTCGGCGGTCTCGGCGGCCTGGATCGGATTCACCTCGCCCGCCGGCTGGACCGCGCCCGCCGCGGCCGGGGCGCCGCTGTCGGTGCCGAAGCCGCCGGCGATCACGCTGACGAAGTTGCGGTTCATCGCCGCGCACATGATGTACGACAGGATCGCGCCGCTTGATCCGACCAGCGCGCCGACGACGATCAGCAGGTCGTTCGAGAGCATGAAGCCGGTCGCCGCCGCCGCCCAGCCGGAGTAGCTGTTCAGCATCGACACCACGACCGGCATGTCGGCGCCGCCGATGGCCATCACCATGTGGATGCCGAACAGCAGGGCCACGACGGTCATCACGATCATCGGCGTCATCGCCTCGGCCACGCTGTGCGCGTTGATGAATGCGTAGCCGCAGTAGATGACGACGAGCAGCCCGGCGAGATTGATCCAGTGCCGCGCCGGCAACAGCATCGGCTTGCCGCTGATCTTCGCGGACAGCTTGCCGAAGGCGATCACCGAGCCGGAGAAGGTCACTGCGCCGATCAGCACGCCGAGGTACATCTCGATCTCGTGGATCGCCTTCTCGGCCGGCGTCATCTTCGCCGACACCGTCGGATCGATGAAGTTCGCGTAGCCGACGAGCATCGCGGCCAGCCCGACGAGGCTGTGCATCAGCGCGACCAGTTCCGGCATCTGCGTCATCTTCACGATGCGCGCGGCGTAGAGGCCGATCGCGGCGCCGACCACCATCGCCGCCGACGATGTAGGGCAGGCCGGCGGCGGTGACCTGCGGGCCGAAGACGGTGGCGAGCACGGCGATCGCCATGCCGATCATGCCGTAGAGGTTGCCGCGCCGCGACGTCTCCGGGTTGGACAGCCCGCCCAGGCACAGGATGAAGAGGATCGTGGCTCCGAGATAGGAGACCGTCGAGAGACTGAAGGTCATGGTCTCTCCCTCCTCACTTGCGGAACATTTGCAGCATGCGCTGGGTCACGGCGAAGCCGCCGAACATGTTGATCGTGGCGAGCGCGATGCCGCCGACCGACAGCCAGCGTATCCACTCGTCCGGACGCGCCAGATCCGCGGAGATCTTGGTGAGGTCGGGCGCGATCTGCACCAGCGCGCCGATGGCGATGATGCTGGAGACCGCGTTGGTCACGCTCATCAGCGGCGTGTGCAGCGCGGGCGTGACGTTCCAGACGACCATGTAGCCGACGAAGCAGGCCAGCACGAACACCGTGAAGTGGCCGAGGAAGCTTGCCGGGGCGATAGTGGCCGATCAGCAGGAACAAGAGCGCGCCGACGCCGAACACCACGGCCGTCTTCGTCCCGGCCATCGGACCGCTGGACTCGCCGTGACCCTTGCCCTTCGGCTTGGCGACCACCGCGGGCGGCTTCGCGGCGGGCGCGGCCGGGGCGGCGGAGAGCTTCGGGGGCGGCGGCGGCCAGGTGACCTCGCCCTTGTTGATCACCGTGGTGCCGCGCAGGACCTCGTCCTGCATGTCGACGTTGATGACATCGCCGTCGATGCTCTTCGTCTTGATCATGTCCTCCATCAGGCGGAAGAGGTTCGTCGCGTAGAGCGTCGACGCCTGCTTCGCGAGACGGCTCGGCAGGTCCTTGTAGCCGATGATGGTGACGCCGTGCCTGACGACGACCTCGCCCGGCACCGTGCACTCGCAGTTGCCACCCTGCTCGGCCGCCATGTCGACGATGACGCTGCCCTGCTTCATCGACCTGACCATCTCCTCGGTGATGAGCCGGGGGGCGGGCTTGCCCGGGATGAGCGCGGTGGTGATGATGATGTCCACCTCCCTGGCCTGCTTCGCGAACACCTCGCGCTGCGCCTTCTGGAAGCCTTCGCTCATCACCTTGGCGTAGCCGCCGACGCCGCTGCCTTCCTCCACGTAATCGACGGGCACGAATTCGCCGCCCAACGACTTGATCTGGTCGGCGACTTCGGGGCGCGTGTCGTTGGCGCGCACGATGGCACCGAGGCCGGACGCGGTGCCGATGGCCGCGAGGCCCGCGACGCCGGCGCCGATGACGAACACCTTGGCGGGCGGCACCTTGCCCGCAGCCGTGATCGAGCCGGTGAAGAAGCGGCCGAACTCGTGCGCCGCCTCGATGACGGCACGGTAGCCTCCGATGTTGGCCATCGAGGAGAGCGCGTCGAGCTTCTGCGCCCGCGAGATCCGCGGCACGCTGTCCATCGCCAGCACGGTGGCCTTCCTGGCAGCGAGTTGCTGCAGCAGGTCCGGGTTCTGCGCGGGCCAGATGAAGCTGACGAGCGTGCCGCCCTCGCGCAGCAGCCCGACCTCGTCGCTGCCGGGACCGCGGACCTTGAAGACGATGTCGGCGTTCGCCCAGAGGCGCGCCCGGTCGGTGACGATCTCCGCCCCGGCGGCGCGATAGGCGTCGTCGCTGATCTGCGCCGCATCGCCGGCACCCGCTTCGACGGCGACCCTGAAACCCAGCTTGATCAGCTTCTCGACGACCTCGGGCACGGTCGCGACCCGCTTCTCGCCGGGAAAGCTCTCTCGTGGGACTCCGATCAATAGCGACATTCACTTCTCCCCTGAAACGACGTCCCCGCGCGGCCCCGGCTCGAACGCGCGGGCATCCGGAACGGAATGCTTGCGGCATGACGAAGTCCGTGGCGCCGGACGGGCGGTTCACGAGCGCGCCCGCGATGCCCGGCATCAGCCGGCACGGCCGCGATTTGGGATGCTGGAAGTAGCGCCGCCGGCGCTCGAATTTCGCGTAATGCTGCCACAAACCGGCGCGATCGTGTTCGCGATCCCTTCCCGGTTCGGTTGCACTACCATGGCGTCTGTCCACCACGCCTGCGCTGAAGGGCCATCGCCGTGAACGAACGCTGGAAGGAGCACTTCGACCAGGACATCGCGTTCCACCGCAAGACGGCGGCGATCTACGACCATGTCAACATCGAGCCGCGCATGCTGGCGACCGATCTGCTGTTCGCTCCGTTCGAGCGCCATGTCGCGCCCGGCGCGACGATGCTGGACCTCGGATGCGGCACCGGACAGATGCTGCTGCGCTACGCGTCGCGCTTCCGGCGCGCCGTCGGCGTCGATCACAGCCCGGAGATGCTCGACCTCGCGCGGGAACGCGTCCCGGAAGTCGCGGCCGGCCGGTGCACGCTCGTGAATTCCGACTTCCTGGAATTCCTCGGCGCCGATCGGGACCATTACGCGCTGGTGTCCTGCGTCGGCTGCCTGCACCATCTTCCAGGCGAGGCTTTCGACGCCTTCTTTCGCCTGGTGCGCGGGCGCCTCGAGCAGAACGGTCTGCTGCTGCTCGCCGAACCGGTCGACACCGGGGGCCGCGCGCCGCCGCCTCCGGTCGCGCGGTGGAACGCGAGATCGGTGATGGCGACGCGGGCCGCGCTGATGCCGATGGAGGAAAGCGACGAGGCCCCGATCGCCGAAGACGTGCTGCTGCTGCGTCCGGCCGACTACGGATTGCGCCGCGTCGCCGTCTCCCGCGGCTGGGAGCTGTTCCAGCGCAGCGTGCCCGCGAGCCTGCTCGACCGCATCGCGCTGCGCTTTCTGCACGGCCGCTACGGCAGCACCGGCAACGTCGTCGCCGCGCTCTGGCAGGCGGCCTGAAGTTCCGGCAGGTCGACGCGAGACCCTTGCCCGACCCGGATCAGATCGCCGCGGCGATCGCCTTGCCCACCTCGACCGTGGAGGCCTTGCCGCCGATGTCGGGCGTGCGCGGCGCCGACGGGTCGGCGAGCGTGCGCTCGATCGCGGCGACGAGCGCCGCCGCCGCGTCGCGGTGACCCAGGTGCTCGAGCATCAGCGCGGCGGACCAGACCTGGCCGATCGGATTCGCGATGCCCCGGCCCGCGATGTCGGGCGCCGAGCCGTGGACCGGCTCGAACAGCGACGGGTAGATGCGCTCCGGATTGATGTTTCCGGACGGCGCGATGCCGATCGTCCCGCAGACGGCGGGGCCCAGGTCGGAGAGGATGTCGCCGAAGAGATTGGATCCGACGACGACGTCGAAGCGGTCGGGCTGCCGCACGAAGTGCGCGGCGAGGATGTCGATGTGGAACTGGTCGGTGCGGATTCCGGGATGGCGGTCGGCCATCGCCCGGAAGCGCTCGTCCCAGTACGGCATCGTGATCGAGATGCCGTTCGACTTGGTCGCGGACGTCAGGTGCTTCGCGGGCCGGGTGCCGGCAAGCTCGAACGAGAATTTCAGGATGCGGTCGACACCCGTGCGGGTGAACACCGATTCCTGGAAGACGATCTCGCGTTCGGTGCCCTCGAACATCCGCCCGCCCACCGACGAGTACTCGCCTTCGGTGTTCTCGCGCACGACGACGAAATCGATGTCGCCCGGCCGGCGGTTCGCGAGCGGACTCGGGATGCCCGGCATCAGGCGGCACGGCCGCAGGTTCACGTACTGGTCGAAGCGGCGGCGGAACTGGATCAGCGAGCCCCAGAGCGAAACGTGGTCGGGCACGGTCGCCGGCCAGCCGACCGCGCCATAGAAGATCGCATCGTACGGCGAGAGCGTCTCGAACCAGTCCTCCGGCATCATCCGGCCGTGCTTCGCGTAATAGTCGCAGTTCCAGTCGAATTCCCGCGTCTCGATCGCGATGCCGAATCTCCGCGCGACGGCCTCGAGCGCGCGCAGTCCTTCGGGAACGACTTCCTTGCCGATGCCGTCGCCGGGGATGACGGCGATCCGGTGTGGCTTCATGTTGCCTCCATTCGGGCGGACGCTCATTTTAGTGTACTGGGTTATGCTGGCGCGACCGCCACTTGACGCACCTCGCGCCATGCGCTCGTTCGCCCTCGTCGCGCTGCAACTGTCGCTGATCGCCGTGATCGCACTGCCGTTCGGCGCCGCCGGCTGGAACATGGCGGGCAGCGCGCTCGTCGGGGCCGGGATCGCCGTCGGCGCGTGGGCGCTGACCGCGAATCGCCCGGGCAATTTCAATATCCGCCCGGAGCCCAAGTCGGGCGGGCAGCTCGCCACCGGCGGGCCATACCACCACGTCCGGCATCCGATGTATTTCGCCGTGATGCTCGCGATGCTGGGTTTCTGCCTGGGCTACGGGACGCTGTGGCGGTGGGCCGCGCTCGCCGCGCTGTGGATCGTGCTGGTGATCAAGTCCGGCATCGAGGAAGACGCGCTGGCCGCGCGTTATCCGGGCTACGCCGATTACGCGCGCAAGCGCAAGCGCATCGTTCCCTTCATCTGGTAATTTCGGCGGGCCCGGGCCGCACGCGG
Organism: uncultured beta proteobacterium; assembly: GCA_963786625.1. Classification (GTDB taxonomy): domain Bacteria; phylum Pseudomonadota; class Gammaproteobacteria; order Burkholderiales; family Casimicrobiaceae; genus CAIWHR01. Next base: position 1,249,243 of record CAWAZS010000014.1, on the reverse strand, counting down.
CTCATCCGATCGTCCGATGGCGATCGCGCTGCGCACCGTCTAGAGTGAGGTCGTGGTGCGCAGGCTATCGCGTGCCGCGAGGAGCACCCGCATGCGCCGCCGCCTCTACCTTTCCACGCTGCCGATCCTGCAACTCGCACTGATCGTCGAGCTCACGCCGCCCCTCGCGCATGCGCTCAGCGTCGACGCGGCTCCGGGAATGGCGCCCGGGGGCTGGCCGGCCATCCTGCAGCTGGTCGCGACGGCTGCGGGCGTCGCCGGCACGTCGCTGGCGCTGGTCTTTCCGGGTCTCGCGCTGGCGCGCCATCGGCGCGCCGGCGTGCTCCGCTTTCTCGGCCTGCCGCGATGGGCGGTCACGCTCGCGCTCATCGGCGCAGCGGGGCTCACGGCCGGGGCCGGCGTGCTGGCGCTGCTGCCGATGGCTCCCGTCGATGCGCAGATGACGGCTGCTCTGATTGCGCGTTCCCTCGTCATCGGCGGACTCGCGCTCACCACGGCCGGCGTCCTCTCCGCGGAGCTCATGCGCCGCAATCCTGCATCCGGCAGTCCATCCGTGGCGGGCAGCGGTGGGCGATCGGGCCGCATCGAAGTCACGCATCCACCCGAGCTGCGCACGCGCGGCGTCTAGCGGCGCCGAAGGCGACGCCGAGGGATGTCGTGTAAACTTCATCTCCTCGTGCGCGCATGGCGCCGGCCGAGGTAGACGCGTTGACGATCCCCGATTGGATGTTGGTAACCTACGGCTGGTTCCTGGGCGTCGGCGCGGTCATCACGATCGTGATCTGGGGGCTGGTCTGGATCGGCGTCGAGCGCTCGCTGCGCGCCGTTCCCACGCTGCGCACCGGGCAGCGTCTCGCCGAAGCCGACCCACCCACCGGTCGGGTATGCGTCGTGGTTCCGGCGCACAACGAGTCGCGCGTCATTGCCGAGCTCGTCAGGTCGCTGCGCGAGGAGACGCACCCGCAGCTGCGCGTCGTGCTGGCGCTCGATCGCTGCAGCGACGACACGGCGTCGCTCGCGCGCTCCGCGATCGCCGGCGACGAGCGATTCGAGATCGTCGAAATCGACTCCTGTCCCGCGGATTGGGCCGGCAAGGTCCACGCGGTGCACGCCGGCGTGACCCGCTCGCGGGCGGCGGTCGACGCCGAATACCTGCTCTTCGTCGATGCCGACACGGTCTTTTCCCCGGGATGCATCGCGGCAGCGCTCGCGATGATGCGCGCGCGGAAGCTCGATCTGCTGAGCCTCGTCAGCACGCTGACGCACGACCGGTGGTTCGAAAGGGTGGTGCAGACGGCGGCCGCGCTCGAGCTCATGCGGCAGTATCCGCTGACGCTCGCCAATGCGCCCAAGGATCGGCGCCCCTTCGCCAACGGCCAGTTCATGCTGTTCACGCGAGACGCGTACGAGCTCGTCGGGGGCCACGCCGCGGTGCGCCGCGCGTTGCTCGAGGATCTGGCTCTGGCGCGGCTCGTCGAAGCCCGGCAACGAAATCCGGGCGTATTCCTGGCGGACGGACTGTTCCATTGCCGCATGTACGCGGATTGGCCGCAATTCCGGCGCGGCTGGAAGCGGATCTACACCGAGGCCGCCGACCGCCGCGCGGGGCGCCTGTCCGTGTCGGCGCGGCGTTTGCGCTGGCTCGGCACGCTGGTGCCCGGCTGGATGCTGGGCGCAGTGCCGTTTGGCGTGCTCGTGATCGGCCGCGATCCCATGCTCGGCAGGACGCTGGTGGCGCTCGGGCTGGCAGCCGCTGCGGTCTGGCTGGGCTCGCTGACGCGGATCGTCGGCGTGGCCAAGGCCCCCGCGTGGACTGCGCCATTGCACATCGTCGGCGCCTGGCTCACGGCGGATCTCCTGGGCGAGGCCGCGAGCGACCTGCGTTCGCGCCGGCCCACCCATTGGGGCGGGCGCGAGTACGACCTCGGCGTCTAGCGTCCGCGGCGGCGACCCCGGTCTCTTCGCATTCGAGCCGATGGATCCCGCCCCCTCCGCCGCGTCACGCGGGCAACCGGTCGCGCTGCACTGGCAGTGGTCGCGGATGCCGGAGTTGACGTCCGCCGCGCTGTACGCCGCGCTCGCCGCGCGGCAGCAGGCATTCGCCGTCGAACAGGATTGCGCCTACCTCGATGCCGACGGTCTCGACCTCCATGCGTGGCACCTGCTCGGCTGGGCCGGCGAGCGCGCCACCGCCGAGCTCGCCGCGTACCTGCGCGTCGTCGATCCGGGTCGCAAATTCGCGGAACCGTCGATCGGCCGCGTGCTGACCGTCGCCGCGCGACGGGGAATCGGGATCGGCCGCACGCTGATGGTCGAAGGCATTGCGCGCACCGCGACGGCCTGGCCCGGGCAGCCGATCCGCATCGCCGCGCAGCAGCGCCTCGAGGCGTTCTACGCGAGCCTGGGCTTTCGCACCGTGTCGGCGCCCTACGCCGAGGACGGCATCCCGCACATCGACATGCTGCTGGACGCATAGGCCGGGCGAACGAGCGCGCACGCAAGCGATGGCCTGGCCCGAGTTCCCGCTGGCGTTCTATCCGGTCGCGATCCTCGCCATCCTCCTGACCGGCATGGCCAAGGGCGGGTTCGGCACCGGCGCCGGCGGACTCGCCGTGCCGCTGATGTCGATATTCATCGCGCCACCCGAAGCCGCCGGCATCATGCTGCCGATCCTCTGCGCGATGGATCTCTTCGGTGTCCACGCCTACCGCGGCTCGTGGTCGCGCGAGCATCTGCGCGCGCTGGTCCCGGGCGCGCTGGCCGGGATCGGGATCGGCGCGCTGGCATTCGGTGCCCTGCCCGTCAACGCGATCCGGCTGCTGATCGGGCTGATCGCCGTCAGCTTCGCGCTGAACAGCTGGTTCGGGCTGACCGCGCGCATCGCCTCCCGCCTGTCCAGGCCGGGCCGAGGCGCGGGCGCATTCTGGGGCGCCATCTCCGGCTTCACCAGCACGCTGGCGCACGCAGGCGGACCGCCGTTCGCCGTCTACATGCTGCCGCAGCGACTCGACAAGACGCTGCTGGTCGGGACGTCGGCAGTGTTCTTTCTCATCGTCAACTACGTGAAGCTCGTGCCGTACGCGTTTCTCGGGCAACTCAACGCGGCGAACCTGACCACCGCGCTGATCTTCGCGCCGCTCGCCCCGCTCGGCATCTGGCTCGGCGTCTGGCTGCACCGCCGCGTGTCGGAAGCAGCGTTCTACGACGTGAGCTACGCGCTGCTGCTGGCGACCGGGGCGAAGCTCATCTGGGACGCGTTCGCGCACTGATCGCGCAGCCGACCCGGCCGATTGGCCGGCGCCGGCACGCCTGCGCTATGATGCTGCGCATCGCGCTCCCGCGCTGCCGGCAATGAAGCAGACCTTCCTCGATTTCGAACAGCCGATCGCCGAGCTCCAGGCGAAGATCGATGAGCTGCGCTATGTCCACGAGGACTCCGCCGTCGACATCTCCGACGAGATCGGCCGGCTGCAGAAGAAGAGCCAGCAGCTCACCAAGGAGATCTACGGCAAGCTCACGGCATGGCAGATCGCGATGGTCGCGCGTCATCCGCAGCGCCCGTACACGCTCGATTACGTCAACAGCCTGTTCGGCGACTTTCGCGAGCTCCACGGCGATCGCAGCTACGCCGACGACGCGGCGATCGTCGGCGGTCTCGCGCGCTTCAACGGCAAGCCCTGCATGGTGATCGGCCACCAGAAGGGCCGCGACACCAAGGAGAAGATCCACCGCAATTTCGGAATGCCGCGGCCCGAGGGTTACCGGAAGGCGCTGCGGCTGATGAAGCTCGCCGAGAAGTTCGGCCTGCCGCTGTTCACGTTCATCGACACGCCCGGCGCGTATCCCGGGATCGGCGCCGAGGAGCGGGGCCAATCGGAGGCGATCGGACGCAACCTCTACGAGATGGCGGGACTGCGGGTGCCGATCGTGGTCACCGTCATCGGCGAAGGAGGGTCGGGCGGCGCGCTGGCGATCGCCGTCGGCGACGTCACGCTGATGCTCCAGTACGCGACGTATTCGGTCATCTCGCCCGAAGGCTGCGCGTCGATCCTCTGGAAATCCGCGGAACAGGCGCCCGAGGCCGCCGAGACGCTGGGCATCACGGCGCCGCGGCTGAAGCAGCTCGGTCTGATCGACAAGGTCGTCAGCGAGCCGCTGGGCGGCGCGCACCGCGACCCCGCGGCGATGATGGTGGCACTGAAGAAGGTGCTGACCGAGACCCTGCGCGGATTGCAGGAGCAGCCGATCGACCAGCTGCTCGAGGTGCGCGAGGACCGGATCCTCTCCTATGGCAAGTTCAAGGAGATCCCCGCCGGGTGAGATCGTCTCGCCGATGACGGACGTGCCCACATCCGCCGTGCTGCCGGTGTTGGGCGCAGTGCGCGCCGGACTCCGCGCGGCCGGCGTGGCCCGGGACAAGTCCCCCTGCCCGGTTCGCGTCGCCGTCGCGCTTTCCGGCGGGCGCGACTCGATGGCGCTGCTCGACGCGCTCGCCACGCTCGCGCCCGAGCTCGGGCTGGCGCTGTCCGCGCTCCACGTTCACCACGGGTTATCCGCCAACGCCGACGCCTGGGCTTCGTTCTGCGCCGGCGAGTGCGCGAAGCGGCGCGTGCCGCTCGCGGTTCGCCGTGTCGAGATCAGGCGCGCCGCCGGCGAGAGCCTGGAAGCGCTGGCGCGCGCCGCGCGCTACGCGGCGTACGCAGCCGTCGACGCCGACGTCCTCGCGCTCGCGCACCACGCCGACGACCAGGCGGAGACGCTGCTGCTGCAACTGCTGCGTGGCGCGGGCCCGCACGGACTCGCGGCGATGCCCGCGTTTCGCGCGAGCCGCGAGGGCCCGGCGCTGCTGCGTCCGTTCCTCGCGTTGCCGCGCGCGGCGATCGACGCCTATGCCGCCGCCCGCGGCCTCGCCTGGGTCGACGACGAATCGAACGCGAACACGGGCGTCAAGCGCAACTTCATCCGGCACGATGTCGCGCCGCGCCTCGCCGCGGCCTTTCCCGGGTATCCCGCGACCCTGGTCCGCGCCGCCGCGCATCAGGCGGAGGCAGGCCGGCTCATCGACGAGCTCGCGCTGCACGACGCGCAGGACGCGATCGCCGACGATGCCGTCGCCGGAGCGACCCTCGGCCGGGCGGCGCTGATTGCGCTGGCGGCCCGCGCACCGCATCGGGCGAGAAACCTGCTGCGCTGGTTCCTGCGCCGCCACGAGCTCGCGGCGCCGTCGACCGCGCGGCTCGCGGCGATGCTCGATCAGCTGGTGCGCGCCGCGCCGGACGCACGCGTCCGCCTCGCCCATGCCGGGGCCGAGATCGGGTTGCATCGCGGGCGCATCGTCGTGCACGCGCCGGCCGTCGCCCCGTTTGCGGTCGCCTGGCGCGGCGAGGAGCTGCTTGCGCTGCCGCACGGCACCCTCGAGTTCGCCCCCTGCGTCGGCGCAGGCGTCGAGCGCGAGGCGCTCGATTCCGGCACGGTCACGATCCGCCCCCGTGCCGGCGGTGAGCGCATCCGCCTGGCCGTCGACCGCCCGCGCCGCGCGTTGAAGGGCCTTCTGCAGGACGCCGGCATGCCGCCGTGGCAGCGCGCCGCGCTGCCGCTGGTGTTCTGCGGGGACGCGCTCGCCGCCGTCCCCGGCATCGGTGTCGATGCCGCGTTCCAGACAGGTGCGGGCAGGCCCGGATGCAGCGTTCTCTGGCACCCGGGGGGCCGCGGACGTTGACGTGCGTCAATTGGCGCGGCGGCCCTCACGGGTACGCTGCACCGAACTCGCGACCGGGGCACACCCCGCCGGCAGGTAGCGGCGATCGCGATGGCGTGTCCCTGGAAAGGGCCATCCGGCCGCAGGAATTGATTCCGGCACGCGGCGCAGCGTGGCGAAGTTGACAGCAGATAGTGTTGGGCGCCTAATTTTGGCGGCTTTGGCACGAGGGAACAGGACAGGGGCGCGCCAGCGTAGACAAGCACGACTTTGCAACTCGATCAGGAGGGTTTCATGAAGTTCCGTTTCGCATTGGCCATCGTCGCGTCCGCGCTCGTCGCGTTTGCCGGTTCGGCCGTCGCGCAGCAACCGATCATCATCAAGTTCAGCCACGTCGTCGCCATCGACACGCCGAAGGGCAAGGGCGCCGAGAAGTTCAAGGAGCTGGCCGAGAAGCGGCTGCCGGGCAAGGTCAAGGTCGAGCTCTACCCCAACTCCACGCTGTACAAGGACGGCGAGGAGATGGAGGCGCTCTCGCTCGGTTCGGTGCAGCTGCTCGCGCCGTCGCTCGCCAAGTTCGGGCCGCTGGGCGTGCGGGAATTCGAGGTGTTCGATCTGCCGTACATCTTCGACAACTATGCGGAGCTGCACAAGGTCACCGGCGGGCCCGCCGGCAAGGCGCTGTTCAAGAAGCTCGAGTCGAAGGGCATCGTGGGGCTCGCCTACTGGGACAACGGCTTCAAGATCCTCTCCTCCAACAAGCCGCTGAAGCTCCCCGCCGACGTCAAGGGCCAGAAGATGCGCATCCAGTCCTCGCAGGTGCTCGCCGCGCAGATGAAGGCGCTGGGCGCATTGCCGCAGACGATGGCGTTCTCGGAGGTCTACCAGGCGCTGCAGACGGGCGTGGTCGACGGCACCGAGAACCCGCCGTCGAACCTCTACACGCAGAAGATGCACGAGGTGCAGAAGCACGCGATCGTTTCGGACCACGGCTACCTCGGCTATGCGGTCATCACCAACAAGAAGTTCTGGGACGGGCTCCCGGCCGACGTCCGCGCCGGTCTCGAGGCGGCGATGGCCGAGGCGACCGTGTACGCGAACACGATCGCCAAGCAGGAGAACGACCAGGCGCTGGAAAAGGTCAAGGCCTCCGGCAAGACGCAGGTCTACGTGCCGACCAAGGAAGAGCGCGCGGCGTGGAAGAAGGCGCTGGTGCAGGTGCACAAGGAAATGGAAGGCCGGATCGGCAAGGACACGATTCAGGCGGTCTACGCCGAGACCGGGTTCAAGCCCGACTGATTTCCCGGTAGTGCGAGGATGCCCGCGACCGCGCGGGCATCTTTTTAGCTGCAGTCCGGCCCAGGGGGAGGGAATATGGTCAACCGGTTCCTCGATCATCTCGAGGAGTGGATCATCACGTTCCTGATCGGCGCCGCGACGGCCGTCATCTTCGTCGCCGTCGTGCACCGGTACGCCACGGGCTTCGCCACCGGCGCCTTCCAGGACGCCCTCCTCCGGCTCGACCTTGCCTGGGCGCAGGAGCTTTGCATCTACATGTTCGTGTGGATGGCGAAGTTCGGCGCCGCCTACGGCGTGCGCACGGGCATCCACGTCGGCGTCGACGTGATGATCAACAACCTCCCCGACCGCACGCGCGGCTGGTTTGTCATCTTTGGGCTGCTGGCCGGCGCGCTCTTCACGGGGATCATCGGCACGTTCGGCGCGCACTTCGTCTGGGAGCTGATGCACACGGACCAGGTTTCCGCCGACCTCGAGCTGCCGAAATGGCTGGTCTACCTGTGCATTCCGCTGGGCTCGTACCTGATGTGCTACCGGTTCCTCCAGGTCGCCTGGAGCTTCCACAAGACGGGCAACCTTCCGCACGCGGACCACGGCCACGTCGAGGGATTGGACCCGGAAGACGCCACCGAGTGGGCCAAGCTGCCGACCGACCTGCACCCCGCTGACGTGAAGCCGGGGAGACAGCCATGAGCGCCGCCGGGCCGTCCCAAGGCGCGAATCGCGCCCCCCGGGGGGCCGCGCAGCGGCCGAAGTGGTCAATGCGGCCGCAAGCGCGGGGGGACCAATCATGACCGGCGCCGTCATCTTCGGCCTGCTGTGCGCGCTCATGATCACGGGCATGCCGATCTCGATCGCGCTCGGCCTCACCGTGCTCACGTTCCTGTTCACGATGACGCAGGTGCCGCTGGAGTCGGTGGCGCTCAAGCTCTTCACCGGCATCGAGAAATTCGAGATCATGGCGATCCCGTTCTTCATCCTCGCCGGCAATTTCCTGACCCACGGCGGCGTCGCCAAGCGGATGATCCGGTTCGCCACCGCGATGGTCGGCCACCTGCACGGCGGGCTGGCGCTGGGCGGGGTCGTCGCCTGCGCGCTGTTCGCAGCGGTTTCCGGCTCGTCGCCGGCGACCGTCGTCGCGATCGGCTCGATCCTGTTGCCGGCGATGGTCAAGCAGGGCTACCCGATGAAGTTCGGCGTCGGCGTGATCGGCACCGCGGGCGGGCTCGGCATCCTGATCCCGCCGTCGATCGTGATGGTCATCTACGCGGTGTCGACCAACTCGTCGATCGGCCGCCTGTTCATCGCCGGCATCGTCCCCGGCCTGATGCTGGCCGGCCTGCTGCTGCTGGTCACCTGGGCGGTCGCCAAGAAGCGCAACTACCCGCGGATGCCGAGGGCGAGCTTCAAGGAGATGCTGCTGGCGTTCCGCGAGAGCGTCTGGGGGCTGTTCCTGATCGTCGTCGTCATCGGCGGCATCTACAGCGGGATGTTCACGCCGACCGAGGCCGCGGCGATGAGCGCCGTGTACGCGTTCTTCGTCTCGGTCTTCGTCTACAAGGACCTGACGCTGAAGCAGGTGCCCAAGGTGCTGCTCGACAGCGCCAACCTGTCGGCGATGATCCTGTACATCATCACCAACGCGGTGCTGTTCTCGTTCCTGCTCACCTCCGAGCAGATCCCGCAGAACCTGTCGGTCTGGATCAACGAGATGGGTCTCTCGCCCTGGATGTTCCTCGTCGTCGTCAACGTCCTGCTGCTGCTCGCCGGCAATTTCATGGAGCCATCGTCGATCCTGCTGATCACCGCGCCGCTGCTGTTCCCGGTCGCGATGAAGCTCGGCATCGACCCGATCCACCTCGGCATCGTGATGACCGTCAACATGGAGATCGGGATGATCACCCCGCCGGTGGGGCTCAACCTCTACGTGGCTTCCGGCATCGCCAAGATGGGCCTGACCGAGGTCACCAAGGCCTGCGCGCCGTGGATTCTGGTGATGATCGCCTTCCTGCTGCTCATCACCTACGTTCCGATCATCTCGACCTGGCTGCCCGATCTGCTGATGGGCGCCGGTTCCTGATCCCGGGACGGAAGGTGCTGCCGCAACGGGCCGCCGACGCGGCCCGTTGTCTTTTGCGGGGGCCCGCGCTGCGCCGTGGGGCGCCCGGCGACAGAGGGTGCTGTCAATGATATAATGTTGAATTTACTCGCACTTATTCAGCCGGAGTCGCGCGCATGGCCCTCGAACGCACCCTTTCGATCATCAAGCCGGATGCCGTTGCCAAGAACGTCATCGGGAAAATCTACTCGCGCTTCGAGACCAACGGTCTCCGGATCGTCGCGGCGCAGATGCGCTGGCTCTCCCGCGCCGAAGCCGAGGGTTTCTATGCGGTGCACCGCGAACGGCCGTTCTTCAAGGATCTCGTCGGTTTCATGATCTCGGGCCCGGTCATGATCCAGGTGCTCGAGGGCGAGAACGCGATCGCGAAGAACCGCGACCTGATGGGCGCCACCGATCCCAAGAAGGCGGCGGCGGGCACGATCCGGGCGGATTTCGCGGCGTCGATCGACGCCAACGCCGTGCACGGCTCGGACGGGCCGGACACCGCGAAGGTCGAAATCGCCTACTTCTTCCCGGCGCTCGCCGTCTACAGCCGGTAACGTGACCAACCTCCTCGACCTCGACGCCGCCGGTCTCGCCACCTTCCTCGCCGGACTGGGCGAGAAGCCCTTTCGCGCCAAGCAGTTGTCGCACTGGCTGCACCAGCGCCTCGTCGGCGACTTCGCCGCGATGACGGACCTGTCGAAGGCGCTGCGCGAGAAGCTCGCCGCGGCCGCGCAGATCCGCGGGCCGGCGGTGGTCAGCGACACGACCGCCGCCGACGGCACGCGCAAATGGCTGCTCGACGTCGGCGGCGGCAACGCCGTCGAGACGGTCTACATTCCCGAAGGCGTCCGCGATGATTCGGCAGAGGACGACGAATCGGCGGAGTCCGCGGCCGCTATCCGCACCTCGGCGGGGCGATCCCGCTCCGCGGGCCCCTCGCCCGGCGCCTCGGTGCGGTACCGCGGCACGCTGTGCATCTCGTCGCAGGCGGGCTGCGCGCTCGACTGCGCGTTCTGCTCGACCGGCAAGCAGGGCTTCAACCGCAATCTCACGACGGCCGAGATCGTCGGCCAGCTGTGGCACGCGAACCGCGCGCTGCTTGCGGATGGCGTGAGCGCGAAGGGCCGTCCCGAGCGCGAACTGCTCCCTCTCGGAGGGACGGCGCGCAGCGCCAAGGGAGCCCCGATCACGGCTCCGTGGGTCGGCCAGGGCCGGGCGCCGATCACCAATGTCGTGATGATGGGGATGGGGGAGCCGCTCGCGAACTACGACAACGTGCTCTCCGCGCTCAGGGTGTTCCTCGACGACAACGCCTACGGGCTGTCGCGCCGCCGCGTCACGCTGTCCACGTCGGGGCTGGTGCCCGCGCTGGACCGGCTGCGCGACGACTGCCCGGTCGCGCTCGCCGTCTCGCTGCATGCCGGCAACGACGCGCTGCGCGACCGGCTGGTGCCGATCAACCGCAAGTACCCGCTGGCGCAGCTGCTCGCCGCGAGCCAACGCTACCTCGACCGGGCGCCGCGCGATTTCGTGACGTTCGAGTACGTGATGCTGGACGGTGTCAACGACAGCCCCGAGCAGGCGCGCGAGCTCGCGCGCCTCGTCCGCGACATCCCCTGCAAGTTCAACCTCATCCCGTGGAATCCGTTCCCCGGCGCCGAGTTCCGGACCAGTCCGCGCGCGCGAATCCTCGCGTTCCAGAAGGCGCTGATCGACGCGGGCTTCGTGACGACGATCCGCAAGACCCGGGGCGAGGACATCGAGGCCGCATGCGGCCAGCTGGCGGGCCGCGTGCAGGACCGCACGCGGCGACGGATCCGGATCCATCCGGCGCCGGCCGCGTCGACGGTCCACTGATCGACGCCCTACCGAAGCGAACATGAATTCTCCACTCCGAGACCTCGCCGCCACCGCGCGCGCCGCCGCGTATGCAACCGCGTTTGCAATAGCCCTCGTCGGTTGTGCGTCCGCGCCGCCCGCAGCCGCGCCGCGTCCGCCCGACCCGCCGCCCCCGGTCAAGCAGCAGGAAGCGACTCCCAAGGAACGCGCGAACCTGCACGCGGAGCTCGGCGCCGGCTACTACGAGCGCGGCCAGATGGACGTCGCGCTCGAGGAGCTCAAGGAGGCGGAAGGCCTCGACCCGAGCAATCCGCGGATCTACAACATCTACGGCCTCGTCTACGCGATGCTGGGCGACAACCCGAAGGCCGAGCAGAATTTCCAGCGGGCGCTCGCGCTCGCGCCGCAGGATTCCGAAATCCGCCACAACTGGGGATGGTACCTGTGCAGCACCGGACGGCCGCGCGAGTCGATCGCGGAATTCGAGCAGGCGCTGCGCAACCCGCTCTATCGCACGCCGGAGATCGCGCTCGTCAACGCGGGCAGGTGCAGCATCGCGTTCGGCGACACCGCCGCCGCCGAGACCTATTTCCGGCGCGCGCAGGCGATCTTGCCGGCGAGCGTCGGCGCCAACTACGGCCTCGCGCTGCTCGCCTACCGTGCGGGGCGCATGGACGACGCGCGTGGCTGGATCAAGCGCCTGATGCAGCAGCCGAGTCCGTCGCCGGAAGCGCTGTATCTCGGCGTGTGCATCGAGAAGAAGGGCGGCGACCGCGCCGCCGAGGCGTCCTACGTCGCGCAGCTGCGCAACCGCTATCCGGATTCGGCCGAGACCAAAGCCGTCGCAACCACCGCGTGCGAGTGACCGAGGCCGAAATGAGCGCAGAGACCGTTCGCGACGCGTCGCCGCAGCCGTTGACGGCGGGGGCGCTGCTCGTTCGGGCGCGCGAGGCGGCCGGGCTCACGGTCGACGCCGTCTCGCAGCAGCTGAAGCTCGCGCCGCGACAGGTGCGCGCGCTCGAGGAGGACGACTACACGCACCTGCCGGGCCGGACCTTCGTTCGCGGCTTCGTCCGCAACTACGCGCGTCTCGTGCGCCTCGATCCCGAAACGGTGCTCGATGCGTTGCCGGCGGGCGCCGCCGAGCCGGCGCTCGAGGCCCCGGCATTGCAGCAAACGGCGCCGACGATGGGCGAGCTTCCGATCACCGACCATTCGAAGCCTGCCTGGACGCGCTGGGCGATCCCCCTGACGCTCGCGGCGATCGTGGCCGCCGCGGCCGTGTACGAATGGCTGCGTCCCGGTGCCGAATCTCCCGCCGCGATCCGCAAGGACGCGCCGGCGGCCGTCGCGCAACCTGCGCCACCGTCCAAGCCGGAGCCAGCGGGCACCGCGTTGCCCAATCCGCTCGCGGCGTCGACCGCCCCCGCTTCCACATCGGCGACGCAACCCCCACCTGCCAAGGCCGAGGGCAGCGCGGCGGCCGAGCAGTCGCTCGTCCTCGCGTTCCGCGACGCGTCGTGGACCGAAGTGCGCGCCGGCGACGGGCGCGTGCTGCTGTCGGGGATGAATGCCGGCGGCACCGTGCAGACGCTCTCCGGCACGCCCCCGCTGGAGCTCGTGATCGGCAACGCCGCGGACGTCGAGATCACCTACAAGGGCCAGCCGGTCGACCTCGTGCCGCACACGCGCCAGAACGTCGCCAGGCTCACGTTGCCATGATCGAGCGGCACCGCACCCGGCAGGTGGATGTCGCGGGCGTCAGGATCGGCGGCGGCGCGCCCATCGTCGTCCAGTCGATGACCAACACCGATACCGCGGATGTCGCCGCCACGGTCGCGCAGACCCGCGCGCTCGCCGCCGCCGGGTCGGAGCTCGTTCGGGTGACGGTCAATTCGGCGGAGGCCGCCGCGGCGGTTCCCGCGATCCGCGAGCGGCTCGACGCAGCGGGCTGCCATGTCCCGCTCGTCGGCGATTTCCATTTCAACGGCCACAAGCTGCTGCACGACCATCCGGAATGCGCCCGCGCGCTCGCGAAGCTGCGGATCAATCCCGGCAACGTCGGCAAGGGCTCGAAGCGCGACCGCCAGTTCGCCGCGATGATCGACGTCGCCCTGAGGCAGGACAAGCCGGTGCGCATCGGCGTGAACTGGGGCAGTCTCGACGCCGATCTCCTCGCGCGGATGATGGACGCCAACGGCAAGTCGGCACGACCGGCCCCGGCCGACGCGGTGATGCGCGAGGCGCTGGTCGTCTCCGCGATCGACAGCGCGCGCCGCGCCGGGGAGCTGGGCCTCTCCGCCGACCGCATCGTCCTGTCGTGCAAGGTCTCGCACGTGCAGGACCTGATCACCGTCTACCGCGAGCTGGCGCGCCGCTGCGACTACGCCCTGCATCTCGGGCTCACCGAGGCGGGCATGGGGAGCAAGGGCATCGTCGCGTCGACCGCGGCGATGGCGGTGCTGCTGCAGCAGGGAATCGGCGACACGATCCGCGTTTCGCTGACCCCGGAGCCCGACGGCGATCGCACCCGCGAAGTCCTCGTCGCCCAGGAGATCCTGCAGACGATGGGCCTGCGCTCGTTCGCGCCGATGGTCACGGCCTGCCCCGGCTGCGGACGGACCACCAGCACCGTGTTCCAGGAGCTCGCCGAGCAGATCCAGGCGTACCTGCGCGCGCAGATGCCCGTCTGGCGCGCGCGCTACCCCGGCGTCGAGACGATGCAGGTCGCGGTGATGGGCTGCGTCGTCAACGGTCCCGGCGAATCGAAGCTCGCCAACATCGGCATCTCGCTCCCCGGGACCGGCGAGACCCCCGTGGCGCCGGTGTACGTCGACGGCGAGAAGACCGTGACCCTCAAGGGCGAGCGCATCGCCGAGGAGTTCCAGCGGATCGTCGACGACTACGTGCGCGCGACCTACGGCGGCGAGCCGCGCGCCGCACACCTCACGCCCGAACGGAAATCGATCGCCTTGAAGGCAGCGGTCTGAGCTCGCGATGGCGACGACGATCAACGCCGTGCGCGGGATGAACGACGTGCTGCCCGACGAGGCGGCGCTCTGGGAGCGCTTCGAGGACGCCGCGCGCGCCGTGTTCGCGCAGTACGGATACCGCAACCTGCGCGTGCCGATCGTCGAGGCCACGCCGCTGTTCGTTCGCGGGATCGGCGATGCGACCGACATCGTCGAGAAGGAGATGTACACCTTCGAGGACAAGCTGAACGGCGAGAGCCTGACGCTGCGCCCCGAAGCGACCGCGGGCATCGTCCGCGCCGCGATCGAGCATTCGCTGACCTACGAGCGAGCCGCAGCGCGTCTGGACCAGCGGCCCGATGTTCCGCCACGAGCGCCCGCAGAAGGGGCGGTATCGCCAGTTCCACCAGCTCGACGTCGAGGCGCTCGGCTTCGCCGGCCCGGACGTCGACGTCGAGCAGATCGTGATGCTGGCGCGCCTCTGGCGCGCGCTCGGTCTCGCCGACGGCGTGCGGCTCACCATCAACTCGATCGGCGACCCGGACGAGCGACGCGCAGCATCGCGCCGGGCTGATCGAGTATTTCGAGCGCCCGCGCGGACGCGCTCGACGCCGACGCCCGGCGGCGCCTGCACACGAATCCGCTGCGCATCCTCGACTCGAAGAATCCGGCGATGCACGCGCTGATCCACGGCGCGCCGAAGCTCATCGACCGGCTGGGTCCCGCCTCGCGCGCCCATTTCGACGGCCTGCAACGGCTGCTCGCCGACAGCGGCATCGGCTACGAGATCGACACGCGGCTGGTGCGCGGGCTCGACTATTACAATCGCACCGTGTTCGAGTGGGTCACCGACCGCCTCGGCGCGCAGGGCACGGTTGCCGGAGGGGGCCGGTACGACGGCCTGTTCGAGCAGCTGGGCGGCAAGCCCACGCCGGCCTGCGGATTTGCGATCGGCGTCGAGCGGATGATCCTGCTGATGCGCGACGCCGGCGCGACCTGCGTCGAGGCGCCGCTCGCCTACGTCGTGCACGACGGCGACACCGCCTCGCGGCTCGCCTGGCGCGCCGGCGAGATGCTGCGCGACGCCGGCTGCAGCGTCGTCGTCAATGCCGGCGGCGGAAGCTTCAAGTCGCAGATGAAGAAAGCCGATGCCTCGGGTGCGCGCTACGCGCTGCTGATCGGCGCCGACGAAGTCGCCGCGGAGGCCGTCAGCGTCAAGCCGCTGCGCGAGTCCGGCGAGCAGAAGACCGTTGCATTCGCCGACCTCAAGGCGGCGCTGCAAGCGCACTAGCTATTGGAGAAGGGAAAGCGATGGCCGTCTACGATCTCGAAGAGCAGGACAAACTCGAAGACCTCAAGGCATGGTGGAAGCAATGGGGCAACACGATCGCGGGGATCGTGATCGCGGTGTGCGTCGGGGTCATCGGCGTGCAGGGCTGGCGCTGGTGGACGCAGCATCAGTCCGAGCAGGCGGCGGTCGCTCTACAACGCGGTCAGCGCCGCGGCGCGCGCGAACGACACCGCGCGGGCGAAGGACGCGATGGCGCAGCTCGCCGACAAGTTCGGCGGCACCGCGTACGCGCCGCGCGGGGCCCTGATCATGGCCGCGCTCCTGTTCGACAACGGCGACAAGGCCGGCGCCAAGGCGCAGCTCGCCTCGGTGATCGACAAGGATGCCGAGGACGAGCTGAAGGAGATCGCGCGGCTGCGGCTGGCCGCGATCCTGCTCGACGAGAAGCAGTACGACGAGGCGCTGCGCACCCTCGACGCCAAGCACGGCGACTCCTTTGCCGGGATCTACGCCGACGCGCGCGGCGACATCCAGGCGGCTGCCGGCCGCCGCGACGAGGCGCGCACCGCGTATCAGACGGCGCTGGCGCGCCTCGACCCGAAGAGCCCGTACCGCAATTTCGTGCAGGCGAAGCTCGACGCGATCGGCGGCCCGATCGCCGCGCCGGGCGTCGCCGCCGCCGGAGCTCCCGCAACGGCCGGCACGCCCGCTCCCGCCGCGCCTGCCAAATGATCCGCGCCAACGCTCGCCTTCGGCGCCGGACCGGCTGGCGGCTCGCCGGCGCCCTCGCCGCGTCGCTCGCGGTCGCGCGGCTGCTCGTCGCTGTCGTCGTGGATTCCGACGATCCCGGTGCCGTCGTTCGCCTGGTTTTCGAGCAGCAAGAAGCCCGGACCGCTGCCCGAATTCACGGCCACGGCAACCCCGCAGCTCGCCTGGCAGACCACCGTCGGCAGGGCCAGCCGGGGATTTGCTCCCGCAGTCACGCGCGAGGCGATCTACGCCGCCGCAGCGAGCGGCACGATCGTCCGCGTCGACCCGGCGAGCGGCCAGTCAGTCTGGCGCATCGAAGCCGGAAAGCGCCTGTCCGCCGGGGTCGGCGCCGACGCGACGCTCGTCGCCGTCGGCACGGACAAGGGCGACGTGCTCGCCTTCACCCCGGACGGGAAGCCGCTGTGGCAGATCAAGGTGACGAGCGAAATCGTCAGCCCGCCACGGGTCGCCCAGGGCATCGTCGTCGTGTGGTCCGGCGACGGCCGCATCTTCGGGCTCTCGGGCGAGGACGGCAAGACCAAATGGGTCTACCAGCGGATCAACCCGCCGCTCACGGTGCGCAACTATGGCGGCGGCACGATCGCACGCGGCGGCCTGTTCGTCGGAACGGCCGGCGGCAAGCTGCTCGCTTTCGACCTCGTCACCGGCAACACCGGGTGGGAAGGCAACGTCGCGACGCCCAAGGGGGCGACCGAGCTCGAGCGCATCGCCGACGTGACCTCGCCGCCGCTGGTCGACGGGCAGCAGGCCTGCGCCGTCGCGTACCAGGGCCGCGTGGCGTGTTTCGAGATCGTGCGCGGCACGCTCAACTGGTCGCGCGAGCTGTCGAGTCTGGAAGGCCTGGCCGTCGATTCGCGTTACCTCTTCCTGACCGACGACCGCGGCGCCGTGCATGCGCTCGACAAGTCGACGGGTGCGTCGGCATGGAAGCAGGACAAGCTCGCGCAGCGCCGCCCCAGCGGCCCCCAGATCGTCGGCGACTATCTCGCGGTCGTCGACGCCGAAGGCTACCTGCATCTGCTCGACCGCAACGACGGCAACCTCGTCGGGCGCATTGCCACCGATGGCGCGGCGGCGACCGCCCAGCCGTCGGTCTCGGGCAGCAACGTGATCTGGCAGAGCACCGGCGGCACGGTATTGGCGGCCGGCGTGCGCTGAAATGCGCGGCCTCCCCCGCTCCATCCCATGCTGCCCACCCTCGTCCTCGTCGGGCGCCCCAACGTCGGCAAGTCGACGCTGTTCAACCGGCTGACCCGGACCCGCGCCGCGCTCGTCGCCGACTTTCCAGGACTGACCCGCGACCGGCACTACGGCCGGGGACGGGTAGGCGAC
Source organism: uncultured beta proteobacterium (assembly GCA_963786625.1). GTDB lineage: Bacteria > Pseudomonadota > Gammaproteobacteria > Burkholderiales > Casimicrobiaceae > CAIWHR01. The sequence continues at coordinate 1,231,934 of CAWAZS010000014.1, read as the reverse complement.
CGGCCCTTCCTGGTGGTCGACACCGGCGGCTTCGAGCCGGTGGCGAAAGAGGGCATCCTGCACGAGATGGCGAAGCAGACGCGGCAGGCGATCGCCGAGGCCGACGTCGTGATCTTTCTGGTCGACGCCCGGCAGGGACTCACCCAGCAGGACCGCAACATCGCCGACCTCCTGCGCCGGTCGGGCCGGCCGGTCGTGCTCGCCGCCAACAAGGCGGAGGGCCTTGCGGCCGACCGCGCCGCCAGCGAGTTCTACGAGCTCGGCCTCGGCGAGCCCCACCCGGTCTCCTCCGCCCACGGCGACAACGTCGCGGCGGTGGCCGAGCTCGCGCTGTCGCTTGCGCCCGCCGCTGCGGACGCGGACGATGCGCGACCGGCGGATATGGGGGCGGTCAAGGTCGCGATCGTCGGGCGCCCCAACGTCGGCAAGTCGACGCTCGTCAACACACTGCTCGGCGAGGAGCGCGTGATCGCGTTCGGCGAGCCGGGGACGACGCGCGACGCGATCCACCTCGATTTCGAGCGCAACGGACGTCAGTACACGCTGATCGACACGGCGGGCGTGCGCCGCCGCGGCAAAGTGCTCGAGGCAGTCGAGAAGTTTTCCGTGATCAAGACGCTGCAGGCGATCGAGGACGCCAACGTCGTCGTGCTGGTGTTCGACGCCGAGCAGGGCATCTCGGAGCAGGACGCGCACCTCGCGGGCTTCATCCTCGAGGCCGGCCGCGCGCTGGTGGTCGCGGTCAACAAATGGGACGCCGTTCCCGTCGAGCGGCGCGACGACGTCAAGCGCGATCTCGATCGCAAGGCGGCCTTTCTGGCCTTCGCCCGCCACCACTACATCTCGGCCCGAAAGGGCACCGGCGTGGCGGGCCTGCTGCGCTCCGTCGACGCGGCCTATGCGGCCGCCATGGCCAAGCTGCCGACGCCGAAGCTCACCCGGGCGCTCGCCGCCGCCGTCATCCGCCAGCAGCCGCCCCGCGCCGGCATGGGCCGGCCCAAGCTCCGCTACGCCCACCAGGGGGGCCAGAACCCGCCGCTGATCGTGATCCACGGGTCGGCGCTCGGCCATATTCCGGCGACCTATCGGAGGTATCTGGAACATTTCTTCACCGAGGCGTTCCAACTCCGCGGAACACCCCTTAGGATACAATTCAAGACCGGCGCGAACCCCTTTGCCGAGGCGCCGAAACGCCGTCCGGGCCGTTGATGCCGCGGGATTCGGCCCCATATCGGGACGAGCGGTCAGCGACCGCCGCGGCGTTCGGTTCCGCGCCGGCAATACCACAACCGTGGAGCATGCGATGAGCAATAAAGGGCAAATGCTACAAGACCCGTTCTTGAACACCCTGCGCAAGGAGCACGTGCAGGTGTCGATCTACCTCGTGAACGGCATCAAGCTGCAGGGGCAGATCGAGTCGTTCGACCAGTACGTCGTCCTGCTCAAGAACACCGTCACCCAGATGGTGTACAAGCACGCGATCTCCACCGTCGTCCCGGCGCGCGCGGTCACCATGCCGCATCACGCGCCGCCCGGTGAAGGCGACAGCGAAGCTTGACCCGACGCCCGCCCGCCGCAGCGATCGTTGCCGTGGCGGCATGGGCCGTGCTGCGGCCCGTCCTGACAACCCCGGTTTTCACGACCCGGCATGATTGAGCGCCCGCAGGGGGGCGATCGCGCGCTGCTCGTAGCGCTCGACTTCGGCGATGCGGACCCCGCCGAGCGAATGGCCGAACTCGACGCGCTGGCGGCCTCCGCCGGCGCGAACGTCGTCGGCACCGTGACCGGCCGCCGGCTGCGCCCCGATGCGGCCACCTTCGCCGGCAAGGGCAAGGTCGAGGAAGTGGCCGCACGGCGCGCCGAGACCGGCGCCGATCTCGTCATCTTCAACCACCCGCTCTCCGGCGCGCAGCAGCGCAACCTCGAGCGCAGGCTCGAGTGCCGCGTCGTCGACCGCACGAGCCTCATCCTCGACATCTTCGCGCTGCGCGCGCGCAGCGCCGAGGGCAAGCTGCAGGTCGAGCTCGCGCAGGTCAAGCATCAGCTGACCCGCCTCGTCGGCGGCTGGACCCACCTCGAGCGGCAGAAGGGCGGCATCGGCCTGCGCGGCCCCGGCGAAACGCAGCTCGAGACCGACCGGCGCCTGCTGGGCGGGCGGGTCAAGGTGCTGAAGGAGCGGCTCTCCCACGTCGAGCGCCAGCGCGCCACGCAGGGCCGCACGCGCCGCCGCGCCGCGGTGCGCACCGTCGCCCTCGTCGGCTACACCAACGCCGGAAAGTCGACGCTGTTCAATCGCCTGACGGGCGCCAAGGCCTACGCCGCCAACCAGCTGTTCGCCACGCTCGACACGACGCTGCGCCGGTTCCATGTGCCGGGCGCCGACCCGATCGTCCTCTCCGACACCGTCGGCTTCATCCGCGACCTGCCGCACGACCTCATCGCCGCGTTCCGCGCCACGCTCGCCGAGGCCGCGCAGGCCGATCTGCTGCTCCACGTCATCGACGCCGCGCACCCCTGCCGCGACGAGCAGGCCGCCGCGGTCGACGCGGTGCTGCTCGAGATCGGCGCCGAGCGCGTGCCGCAGATCCGGGTCATGAACAAGATCGACGCCGCGGGGCAGGACCCGGGGATCGAGCGCGACGAGTCTGGTATACTCCGCGCGGTCCGCGTGAGCGCGCTGACGGGCGCCGGTTGCGCCGAACTGCGTGCGGCGCTTGCCGAGCGGTTTCCGGCCGATGCCCCGTTTTCCGATGCCCGCGTCGCGCCCGTTCTCGACGCCTGACGCGCAGCATCACCGACGCACCCCGATCCCGGTTCTCCTTCATGTCGCTGAACGATCCCCAGTGGGGCAAACGCGGTAACGGCGGACCGCCCGATCTCGACGAGATCTGGCGCAACGTCAGCCGCCGCATCAACGAGCTCCTCGGCCGCAAGGCCGGCGCGGGCGGAGGCGGCGAGACAGGCGGCGGAAGTCGCCCGACCATCCCGCTGTCCGGCGCCGGCATCCTGGTCGCGCTGGTTCTCGTCGTCTGGCTCGCCAGCGGCTTCTACATCGTCGACGAGGGACGCCGCGGCGTCGTGACGCGCTTCGGCAAGTACACCGAGACCACGCAGCCCGGCGCGCGCTGGCACCTGCCCTATCCGATCGAGGAAAAGGAGCTGGTCGATTTCTCGCAGGTGCGCACCGTCGAAGTCGGCTATCGCAACACGCCCAAGAACAAGAAGGAGAACGAGGCGCTGATGCTGACGGACGACGAGAACATCATCGAAATCCAGTTCGCCGTCCAGTACAACCTGAAGAGCGCCGAGGCCAACCTGTTCAACGTGCGCAAGCCCGACCTGATCGTCCAGTTCATCGCGCAGACCGCGATGGGCGAAGTCGTCGGCAAGGCGAAGATGGACTTCGTGCTGTACGAGGGCCGCGAGCAGCTCGCCAAGTCGGCGGAAAAGCTGATGCAGGAATTGCTCGATCGCTACCAGACGGGCGTCTACGTGCAGAAGGTGACGCTGCAGAGCGTGCAGCCGCCCGACAAGGTGCAGGCGGCGTTCGACGACGCGGTGAAGGCGGGCCAGGACCGCGAGCGCTTCCGCAACGAGGGCCAGGCCTACGCCAACGACGTCGTGCCGCGCGCACGGGGCAACGCCGCGCGCCTGATCGAGGAAGCCAACGGCTACCAGACCGAGGTCGTGCAGCGGGCGGACGGCGACGCCTCGCGCTTCCGCCAGATCCAGATCGAGTACGCGAAGGCCCCGGGCGTCACGCGCGAGCGGCTCTACCTCGACATGATGCAGACCGTCGTCGGCAACTCGAGCAAGGTGCTCGTCGATCAGAAGGCGGGCAGCAACAGCCTGCTCTATCTGCCGCTCGACCGGCTGATCCAGCAGAGCGCCGCGCCGGCGGGCGCGGCGCCGGGCGCGCCGGACCCGTCCGCGGCCCGGCAATCGACGCCGCCCCCGCCCGAGCCGACGGTCACGCTCGACCCGAGCCGCTCGCGCGAGGCGCTGCGCAGCCGCGAGCGCGCGGGAGAGCCGCGATGAAGTTCACGATCCCCGTCCTCGCGCTCGTCGTCGCGCTGCTGCTGGTCGCGTCGCAGTCGCTCTACACGGTCGACCAGCGCCAGTATGCGATCAAGTTCCAGCTGGGCGAGATCGTCGAGACGCTGCCCAACGCCGGCCTCTACGCCAAGCTGCCGCTGCTGCAGAACGTCAAGTTCTACGAGAAGCGGATCCTGCTGCTCGACAACCCCGAGCCGGACCGGATCACGACGTCGGAGAAGAAGCCGCTGCTCGTCGACTTCTTCGTGCTCTGGCGGATCACCGACGTCCGGCAGTATTACATCAGCGTTCAGGGCGACGAGGAGGTCGCGCGCCGCCGGCTGTCGCAGACGGTGCGCGCGAATCTCGCCGAGGAGTTCAACAAGCGGACCGTGTACGAGGCGATCTCCGGCGAGCGCGACAAGATCATGGCGACGACGCGGCAGAAGGCCGACGCGGACGCGAAGACCATCGGCGTCGAGATCGTCGACGTCCGGCTGCGCCGGGTCGAGCTGCCGCCCGACGTCACCGGCCCCGTCTACGCGCGGATGGAGTCGGAGCGCCGGCGGGTCGCCAACGAGCTGCGCTCGCTGGGCCAGGCCGAGTCCGAGAAGATCCGCGCCGATGCCGACCGCCAGCGCGTCGTGATTCTCGCCGACGCGTACAAGGCCGCGCAGAAGACGAAGGGCGAGGGCGACGCCAAGGCGGCGGCCATCTACGCGCAGGCCTACGGCGCCAACCCCGAGTTCTACGCGTTCTACCGCAGCCTCGAAGCGTACAAGGCGACGTTCCGCAACAAGAGCGACGTGATGGTGCTCGACCCCAGCTCGGAGTTCTTCCGCTACCTGAGGAACCAGGGCGGCCAGGGCGCGAAGCCTGCGAAGTAGTTCTGCCGCGGCGCTCGCACGCGACGGGGGATACGGAGTGCCGGATTCGCTTTGGGCCGCGTTGGCGCTGGTGCTGGTCGTCGAGGGGCTGCTGCCCCTGCTCGCGCCGCGGCTGTGGCGCGACAGCTTCGCCAAGCTCGTGACGCTCAACGACGGGCAGCTTCGCTTCATCGGCCTCGTGTCGATGGTCATCGGCCTGGCCGGCTTCTGGCTCGTGCGCCATGCGTAACTGGGTCCTGCCCGAATACATCGAGGACATCCTCCCCGCGGAAGCCGAGCGGACCGAGGCGCTGCGCCGGGTGCTGCTCGACCATTTCCGCGGACAGGGCTACCGGCTGATCCAGCCGCCGCTCGTCGAGCACCTCGATTCGCTGCTGACGGGCACGGGCCGCGACCTCGAGCTGCAGACATTCAAGGTCGTCGATCCGCTGTCGGGGCACCTGCTCGGCGTGCGCGCCGACATCACGCCCCAGGTCGCGCGGATCGACGCGCACCTGCTGAACGAGCCCGGCGTCACGCGGCTCTGCTATGCGGGCAGCGTGCTGCGCGCGGTTCCCGCCGCCAGCGCCAAGACGCGCGAGGTCATCCAGGTCGGCGCCGAGCTCTTCGGCGAGCCCGGCATCGCCGGCGATCTCGAGGTGCTGGGCCTCATCCTGTCCGCCCTCGCGGCGGCAGGCGTGCGCCGGCTGCATCTCGATCTCGGCCACGTCGGCGTCTACCGCGCGCTCGCCGCCGGCGCGGGCATCGCGGGCAACGGCGAGGACACCGAGCTCTTCGCGGCGCTCCGCGCGAAGGACGTGCCGACCATCGCCGAGCTCACCGCCAAGCTCCCGGCCGCCTGGCGCGACGCGCTGATGGCGCTGCCGACGCTCTACGGGCCGGCGCAGGAGGTGCTGGCCGCGGCGAGCGCACGACTGCCCGACACGCCGGCCATCCGCAACGCGCTGGCCGCGCTGGCGGCGCTGGCGCAGTCGGGCGCGCCGCAGGTCGAGGCGCTGCACATCGATCTCGCCGACCTCACCGGCTATCATTACCACAACGGCCCGATCTTCTCGGTGTTCACGGCCGGCGAGCCGAACGCGATCGGCAACGGCGGGCGCTACGACGGCGTCGGCAAGGCATTCGGCCGCGCGCGTCCGGCCACCGGCTTCACGCTGGATCTGCGACAGCTCGCAGGCGTCGTCGCGCGCGAAGCGGGGCCGGGTTGAAGTTCTTTCGCATTCGAAAAACGCGGGTCCGGTCCGGACCTCCGCGGCACGCAGCGGTCGACGCGACCGGCGCGTGACCGCGGAGCGGATTCCACCGCAGGAAGGCAGCATGGGCAAGAACGTCGTCGTCATCGGCACCCAGTGGGGCGATGAAGGCAAGGGCAAGGTCGTCGACTGGCTCACCGAGCACGCGCAGGGTGTCGTGCGCTTCCAGGGGGGCCACAACGCCGGGCACACGCTGGTCATCGGCGGGCGGAAGACCGTCCTGCGGCTCATCCCGTCGGGCATCCTGCACCCCGGGGTGTCGGTGTACATCGGCAACGGGGTCGTGGTTTCCCCGTCGGCGCTGCTGCAGGAGATCGGCGAGCTCGAGAGCGCCGGCGTGTCGGTCCGCCCGCGCCTGAAGATCTCCGCGGCCTGCCCGCTGGTCATGCCCTACCACGTGGCGCTCGACCAGGCGCGCGAAGGCGCGATGGGCGACGCGAAGATCGGCACGACCGGTCGCGGCATCGGTCCCGCGTACGAGGACAAGATCGCCCGCCGCGCGATCCGGCTGCAGGATCTCTTCTACCCCGACCGCTTCGCCGCGAAGCTCGAGCCGCTGCTCGAGTTCCACAACTTCGTGCTCACGCAGTACTACAAGCGCGACGCCGTGCCGTTCGCCAGGACGCGCGACGACACGCTGGCGCTCGCCGCCGAACTGAAGCCCATGGTCGCCGACGTCGCGGCGCTGCTGCAGGAAGTGCGCGCGCGCGGCGATTCGCTGCTGTTCGAGGGCGCCCAGGGCGCGCTGCTCGACATCGACCACGGCACGTACCCCTACGTCACGTCGTCGAACTGCCTCGCGGGAGCGGCGGCGCCCGGCGCGGGCGTCGGCCCGCAATTCCTCGACTACGTGCTCGGCATCGTCAAGGCCTACACGACGCGCGTCGGGACCGGGCCGTTTCCGACCGAGCTCACCGACGAGGTCGGCGCGCGGCTCGCCAAGCGCGGCAACGAGTTCGGCTCGGTCACCGGCCGGCCCCGCCGCTGCGGCTGGCTCGACGTGCCGGCGCTCACCCGCTCGTTCCAGCTGAACGGCGTCAACGGCCTGTGCATCACCAAGCTCGACGTGCTCGACGGAATGAGCGAGATCCGCATCTGCACCGGCTACACGGTGAACGGCAGGCCGCTCGCGCTCTTGCCCTCGGGCGCGGACGCGGTGGCCGAGTGCGTTCCGGTCTACGAATCGCTGCCCGGCTGGACCGAGAGCACCGTCGGCGTGCGCAGCATCGACGCGCTTCCCGCGAACGCGCGCGCCTACCTTGCGCGGATCGAGGCGCTCACCGGCGTGCCGATCGCGATGGTCTCGACCGGACCGGACCGCGACGAGACGATCCTGCTGCATCATCCGTTTCGTTGATTCGGGCAGCCGGCCGGAGTGGCCTCGGCGCATGATCCGATCCGGCAGGCGCCCTGCCCAAGACACACAACGCCCCGGGGGAATCGCATGCCGAGCCTGCACGTCAGCTGGGACCAGTACAACAGGCTGGTCGAGCGGCTCGCGCTCAACATCCACGAGTCGGGCTACGAGTTCAACCAGATCATCTGCATCGCGCGCGGCGGCATGCGCGTCGGCGACGTGCTGTCGCGCATCTACGAGAAGCCGCTGGCGATCCTGTCGACGCACTCGTACGCCGCCGAGGGCGGCACGATCCGCGGCGAGCTGGTGATCGCCGAGCACATGACGATGACCTCGCCGCGGCTCGGCGACCGCGTGCTGCTCGTCGACGACATGGTCGACTCGGGGCACACGCTCGCCGCGGTGGAGAAGGCGCTGCCGAAGCGCTGGCCGGTGATCCGGAGCTGCAAGACCGCGGTGCTGTGGTGGAAGGCCTGCTCGACGGTCAAGCCGGATTTCTATGTCGACTACCTGGCCGAAGATCCGTGGATCCACCAGCCGTTCGAGATCTACGACACGATGCGGCCGGAGGACCTGAAGGCGCGGCTCGGGGCCTAGAACTCATCGTGCCAGACGACGACGCCCGCGAGCGCGGGCGTTTTCGCACAGCTGCTACGTTACTTGCGGTATCTTCAATGGTGCCCAGGAAGGGACTCGAACCCCCACAGTGTCGCCACCGCTAGGACCTGAACCTAGTGCGTCTACCAATTCCGCCACCTGGGCGACCGCAACCGATAATTTTACGTTTTGGATCAATTCTTGTCAAAGAAGCCAGCCACAACCCGGAAGTCGAAATCGGCGAATTCGAAACCCGCCGACCCGCCCGCGGCACGCCGCGGATCCCGTGCGAAGACCGGGCAATCGCCACCGTCCCGCTGACGTTGCGCCGCCGCGTGGCGGCGCTGCCGCCCGAGAGGGTGCTGGCACCAACGCGCGCCCCGCAGAGCGCGCGCTGCGGCGCCGCGGCGACATCGATCCCGAGCTGCTGCCCTCGCGCGTCGACATACTCGACGCGCTGAAGCGCGCCGGCGTGCCGCTGCCGCCGGCCGAGCTCGCGCGCGAGATGGCCGTCGACCGGCGCGCCCGCGACGCGTTCATGGGCCGCATCGACGCGATGCAGCGCGACGGGCAGCTGCTGCTCAACCGCAAGGGCGAGCTCTGCGTCGCCGCAAAGCTCGATCTCGTCAGCGGCACCGTGCAGGGCCATCCCGACGGCTACGGCTTCCTCGTACCCGACGACGGTGGCCCGGACCTGTTCCTGAGCGCCGGCGAGATGCACAAGGTGCTCCACGGCGACCGCGTAACCGCGCGCCGCTCCGGCACCGACCGGCGCGGCCGTCCCGAAGGCCAGATCGTCGACGTGCTCGCGCGCGCCAACGTCACCATCGTCGGCCGCCTCTTCGAGGAGCGCGGCATCGCGTTCGTCGTCGCCGAGAACCGCCGCATCAACCAGGACCTGCTGGTGCCGCCGGACGCGCGCGGCAAGGCGAAGTCGGGGGACGTCGTCGTCGTCGAGATCGTCGAGCAGCCCTCGCCGCAGCGCGAGGCGATCGCACGGGTCGTCGAGGTGCTCGGCGGCTACACCGACCCGGGCATGGAGATCGAGATCGCGCTGCGCAAGCACGATCTGCCGCACGAGTTCTCGCTCGCCGCGCGCAAGCAGGCGGCCAAGCTGCCCGCGGAGGTCGCCGACCGCGACCGCGCGGGCCGCGTCGACATCACGGCGCTGCCGCTCGTCACCATCGACGGCGAGACGGCGAAGGACTTCGACGACGCCGTCTGGTGCGAACGGAAGGGGAAGGGCTACCGGCTGATCGTCGCGATCGCCGACGTCTCGCACTACGTGAGCGACGGCGATCCGCTCGACCGGGACGCGCGCGCGCGCGGCACGTCGGTCTACTTCCCGCGGCGCGTCATCCCGATGCTGCCCGAGGCGCTGTCCAACGAGCTCTGCTCGCTCAAGCCGAAGGTGGACCGCCTGTGCATGGTCTGCGAGATGGAAGTCTCCGGCGAGGGCGCGATCAGGAAGTACAAGTTCTACGCGGCGGTGATGCACTCGCGGGCGCGCCTCACCTACACGCAGGTGTGGAACTGGCTCTCCGATCCGAAGAGCGCCCCGTCCGAGGCGCGGGAGCTGCTGCCGCAGCTCGGCGACCTCTACGCGCTGTTCCAGGCGCTGAAGCGCTCGCGCGAGGCGCGCGGCGCGATCGACTTCGACAGCGTCGAGATGCAGCTCGAGTTCGACGTCCAGGGCAAGATCGTCCGCATCGTCCCGGTCGTGCGCAACGACGCGCACAAGCTGATCGAGGAGTGCATGCTCGCGGCGAACGTCTGCACGGCGGAGTACCTGGCCGCGCACAAGCACCCGGTGCTCTACCGCGTGCACGAGGGGCCGACCCCGGAGAAGCTGCAGGCGCTCCGCGATTTCCTCGGGAGCTGCGCGCTGTCGCTGCCCGGCGGCGACGACCCGACCGCGTCCGACTACGCGCAGCTGCTGCTGCGGATCAAGGACCGCCCCGACTACGCGCTATTGCAGACGGTGCTGCTGCGCTCGCTGCAGCAGGCGCGCTATCGCCCGGACAACCTCGGCCACTTCGGCCTGTCGTACGAGGCCTACGCGCACTTCACCTCGCCGATCCGCCGCTATCCCGACCTGCTCGTCCACCGCGCCATCAAGGCGGTGCTCGCGAAGCGCGAGTACAAGCCCGCGGGCGCGTCGTGGAGCGAGCTCGGCGTGCACTGCTCGCTGACCGAGCGGCGCGCCGACGAGGCGACGCGCGACGTCGAGAACTGGCTCAAGTGCTATTTCATGCAGGACAGGGTCGGGGAGACATTCGACGGAACGATCAGCGGGGTCACCAATTTCGGGATCTTCGTCACGCTGGACGGACTCAACATCGACGGGCTCGTCCACGTCACCGAGCTCGGCCGCGACTATTTCCACTTCGACGCCGGCCGCCACGCGATGGTCGGGGAGCGCAGCGGGCGCGTGTTCCAGCTCGCCGGCCGCGTGCGGGTGAGCGTCGCACGCGTCGATCTCGAGACGACGAAGATCGACTTCACGCTGGCCGAGGATGCATTGGCCGCGGCGCCGTCGGAGGCGCAGTCGCGCAAGGCGTACAGCGAGCCGCTCGCCCGGTCGAGCCGGCCCGGCAAGCCGCGATCAGGGCGCTGAGCGCCGAGTCCCCCGCAACCCGACCGACGTTCGCGGCACCGCCTCGGCGCGCCCCCCGCGCCCCTCGCGCCTGTCCGGCCCGGCACCCACGACGCCGGCGGCGACCAGCCCAGTCCTTACCGCGAGCTCGTCCGGACCGATCGCCGGATAGGTCCCGGCACGCCCCGGGCAGGCGGAACGCTGTAAAATAGCATCTAAAAACAATGCCTTGAGTGGCCATGGCAGCCCCTTGTGTGCACTGCAACAAAAATGCTGCGGCGCTGGTAGAATGGATCATTGCAACCCCGGTCTGACGCCATGCCCGAAGGACGCGCACCCCTCCCCATGCACATCGGCACTCCCCTTTCCCCGTCGGCAACGAAGGTCATGCTGCTGGGAAGCGGCGAGCTCGGCAAGGAAATCACCATCGCGTTGCAGCGGCTGGGCGTCGAGGTCGTCGCCGTCGACCGCTACGCGAACGCGCCGGGCCACCAGGTCGCCCATCGCGCCCACGTGATCGCGATGACCGACGGCGTGGCGCTGCGTCGCCTGATCGAGCAGGAGCGGCCGCAGCTGATCGTCCCCGAGATCGAGGCGATCGCGACGGACGTGCTGGCGGACATCGAGCGCGACGGTATCGCGCGGGTGATCCCGACCGCGCGCGCCGTGCGGCTGACCATGAACCGCGAGGGCATACGCCGTCTCGCCGCCGAGGATCTCGGGCTGCCGACCTCGCCGTACCGCTTCGCCGAAAGTCTCGAGGCGCTCGAGGAGGCCATCGAAACGACGCCGGGGATCGGCTACCCCTGCGTCGTCAAGCCGGTGATGTCGTCGTCGGGCAAGGGCCAGACGCTCGTGCGCTCGAAGACCGACGTCGCGTCGGCGTGGCAATATGCGCAGAGCGCCGCGCGCGTGCCCGGCAGCCGCGTCATCGTCGAAGGGTTCGTCGATTTCGACTACGAGATCACGCTGCTCACGGTCCGCGCCGCCGACGAGTTCGGCGAGGTGCAGACGCAGTTCTGCGAGCCGGTCGGGCACCTGCAGGTCAACGGCGATTACGTCGAGTCGTGGCAGCCGCAGCCGATGTCGCCCGCGGCACTCGCGGCGGCGCAGGATATCGCGGTGCGCATCACCGGCGAGCTCGGCGGCCGCGGCATCTTCGGCGTCGAGCTCTTCGTCAAGGGCGACCGCGTCTGGTTCTCGGAGGTGAGCCCGCGCCCGCACGACACCGGGCTGGTGACGATGGCCACGCAGGCACAGAGCGAGTTCGAGCTGCATGCACGCGCGATCCTGGGCTTGCCGGTCGACGTTCGCCTTCGTGTCCCGGGGGCATCGGCCGTCATCTACGGCGGCTTCGAGGGCCGGGGCATCCGGTACGAGGAGGTCGCACACGCGCTCGCGGTCCCGGAATCGGACCTGCGCCTGTTCGGCAAGCCGGAAGCGTACAAGCGGCGGCGCATGGGCGTCGCACTGGCGACCGGCAGCAGCATCGCCGAGGCGCGCCAGCGCGCGACCGAGTGCGCGCGTCGCGTCAAGCCGCGCGCGTGACCGCACCGCCCGCGGCCACGCGGGCGCCGCGCCTGGCGCGATGACGACCGAGCTGAACCTGGTGCTGCAGGCGCCCGCCATCGGCGGCGCGGACCTCGCGGCGATCGCGACGCTCACCGAAGCGCAGGGGATCCACGCGCTCTCCGACGGCGCGCACCAGGCATTCCGCCTTGCGCGCGTCCGGCCGCGGGCCGGCGTCGCCGAGCTCTGCGCGGCCGCCGGCATCGACTGGGCGTTCGTTCCCTCCGATCTCGCGCGCAACCGCGTGCGCGTCGTCGCGATCGACATGGATTCGACGCTGATCACGATCGAGTGCATCGACGAGATCGCCGACATGGTGGGGGTCAAGCCGGAAGTGGCCGCGATCACCGCGTCGGCGATGCGCGGCGAGATCGATTTCGGCGAGAGCCTCGTGCGGCGCGTCGCGCTGCTCGCGGGACTGGAGGTCGGCGCGCTCGAGCGCGTCTACGTCGAGCGGCTCGCGCTCACTCCCGGCGCCGAGCGGATGCTCGCCGGGTTCAAGGCAGCCGGCGCCAGGACCCTGCTGGTCTCCGGCGGGTTCAGCTATTTCACCGACCGGCTGAAGGCGCGGCTCGCGTTCGACGAGACCGAATCGAACACGCTCGAAATCGCCGGCGGCCGGCTGACCGGTCGCGTGGTTCCGCCCATCGCCGACGCCCGCGCGAAGGCCGCCGCGCTGGCCATGATGCGCGCGCGCCATGCGACGGATGGCGGAATCGTCGTCGCCATCGGCGACGGGGCGAACGACCTGCCGATGCTCAAGGCGGCCGACGTCTCGATCGCGTACCGCGCGAAGCCGCTGGTGCGCGCGCAGACAACGTACGCGATCGACCGCTGCGGGCTGGACGCGGTGCTGAACCTGTTCGCCTGAGGCGCCCGCGCCGCCGCGGTTCCGCTGCCCGCCCGGCCGCCCGAAGGGCAGCGTGCTCCCCCTCGGGGGCAGCGAACACCAGGCCGAAGGCCGCAGGACAGCCGAAGGCTGGTCCCGCGAAGCGGGATGCGGCGAAGCCGCACACAGTGAGCGTGGGGGCCGTTCAGCTACTCGTCGTCGAAATCGCCCTCGTCCATCCACGCCATCTGGATGGCCTCGAGGATCTTCTCGCCGCTGTGCTTCGGGTCGTCGGCGAAGCCGGGAAGCGCGAGCACCCACCGGTAGAGGTCGGTGAACGCCACGCGCCGGGGGTCGACGTCCGGATGCCGCTCGGCGAGCGCGATCGCGATCTCGCGGGTGTCGGTCCACTTCATCGCACTATTTCTTCTCTTTCGCGTAGTTGATCGTGTAGCGCGGAATCTCGATCAGCAGGTCGTCGTCGTCGACGATGGCCTGGCAGGAGAGCCGCGACTGCGGGGTCAGCCCCCATGCGCGGTCGAGCAGATCGTCCTCGTCCTCGGTCGACGGCGACAGCGACGACAAGCCCTCGCGCACGATCACATGGCAGGTGGTGCACGCGCAGGACTTCTCGCAGGCGTGCTCGATCTCGATGCCGTTCGCGAGCAGGTTGTCGCAGATCGACACCCCCTTCTCCGCCTCGAAGGTCTTCCCGTCGGGGCAGATCTCGGGATGCGGCTGCACGACGATCCGGGTCATGGCGTGGTGCGAAGCTTAAGTGAGCGCGTCGACCTTGCGGCCGGTCAGCGCGCGGGCGACGCCGCGATCCATCCGCCGCGCGGCGAACTCGACGGTCGCGCGATTGAGCCCCTCGGTGGCGGCGACCAGCGCGCGATGATCGGTGCCGTCGCGGCACCGGGCGATCTCGGCCAGCGCCGCGTCGATCGCGGCCCGCTCCCCCGGATCGAGCAGGTCGCCGTCCGCGGCCAGCGCGGTGCGCGTCGCGGACACGACCTGATCGGCCTCGACCTGCGCTTCGGCCAGCGCGCGCGCTGCCATGTCGGCGGCGGCATTGGCGAAGGACTCCTGCAGCATCCGCGCGATCTCGGCGTCGGACAGGCCATACGAGGGTTTCACGACGATCGCCGACTCGATGCCCGATGTCTGCTCGCGCGCCGACACCGACAGCAGGCCGTCGGCATCGACCTGGAACGTGACGCGGACGCGCGCGGCGCCTGCCGTCATCGGCGGAATGCCGCGCAACTCGAATCGCGCGAGCGAACGGCAATCGGCGACCCGCTCGCGCTCGCCCTGGACGACGTGGATCGCGATCGCGGTCTGGCCGTCCTTGAACGTCGTGAATTCCTGCGCGCGCGTCACCGGAATCGTCGAGTTGCGCGGGACGATCTTCTCGACGAGTCCGCCCATCGTCTCGAGACCGAGCGAGAGCGGAATCACGTCCAGCAGCAGCCAGTCGTCGCCGGCCGCGCGATTGCCGGCGAGGACATTGGCCTGGATCGCGGCCCCGAGCGCGACGACCTGATCCGGATTGAGATTGGTCAGCGGCGGCTGGCCGAAGAAGTCGCCGACGGCTTTCTGGATCTGCGGCATCCGCGTCGCGCCCCCGACCATCACGACGCCCTTGATGTCGGCCGGCGAGAGCCCCGCGTCGCGCAGCGCCCGCTTCACCGGTCCCAGCGTCTTGGCGACGAGGTTCTGCGTGATCGCGGTGAACGTCTCTGCGGTCAGCACGAGGTCGACCTTGCTCCCGTCGGACAACTTCGCGACGATGGCAGCCGAGTCGTGAATGGTCAGATTCTCCTTGGCCTCGCGCGCCTTCATCATCAGCAGCCGCGTGTCTTCCGGCGAATGCGGCGGCAGCCCGGCCGCCTCGATGACCCAGCAGTAGACGCGGTGGTCGAAGTCGTCGCCGCCCAGCGCCGAGTCCCCGTTCGTCGCGAGCACCTCGAAGACGCCGCGCGAGAGCTTGAGGATCGAGATGTCGAACGTGCCTCCGCCGAGATCGTAGACGGCGTACGTGCCCTGCGACGCATTGTCGAGGCCGTAGGCGATCGCCGCGGCGGTCGGCTCGTTCAACAGGCGGAGCACGTTGAGGCCGGCCAGGGCGGCGGCGTCCTTCGTCGCCTGCCGCTGCGCGTCGTCGAAGTACGCCGGCACCGTGACCACGGCGCCCGCGAGCTCGCTGCCGAGGCTCGCCTCGGCGCGGACGCGCAACGCGCGCAGGATCTCCGCGGATATCTCGACGGGGCTCTTCACGCCGGCGCGCGTCGCCAGCCGGACCATCCCCGGCTGGTCGATGAAGCGGTACGGAAAGCGCCGGGCATCGGGCAGGTCCGCCAGGCCGCGTCCCATCAGCCGCTTCACCGACACGATCGTGTTCTGCGGGTCGCGCGCCTGCACGGCCTGCGCGGCGTGCCCCACCTCGATCCCCGTTTCACCGTAGTGGACGATCGAGGGCAGCAGCGGATGGCCGCCCTCGTCCGGAAGCACGACGGGGATGCCGTTGCGCACCGTCGCGACCAGCGAGTTCGTCGTGCCGAGGTCGATGCCGATCGCCAGCCTGCGCTCGTGCGGCGCCGGCGACGCGTCGGGCTCGGAGATCTGCAGAAGAGTCATCGGTGAGCGCGGGGGCCGTTCATCCTAATCCTCGAGGTCGGCCAGCATCGCGCCGAGATCGGCCGCGAGCTTCGACAGGAAGCGAAGCTCGCGCACCCGCGCGCGCGCCGCCTCCCATGCGCCTTCGACGTCGAGCAGCGCGCAGAGGCGGGCTTCGAGCTCCCGCGATTCGCGCCGCACCTCGTCCTGCAGCGATTCCAGCGCCGTCACGTCGCCCGCGGCCGACGCCGCGGCGGCGACCTCCCGCCGTTCGAGCTGGCGCTCGAGGAAGTCGAAGGGCAGCGCGGTGTCGGCGTCGCCGAACGCCTCGATGCCGTGCAGC
This sequence comes from uncultured beta proteobacterium, assembly GCA_963786625.1. GTDB lineage: Bacteria > Pseudomonadota > Gammaproteobacteria > Burkholderiales > Casimicrobiaceae > CAIWHR01. The sequence continues at coordinate 1,215,852 of CAWAZS010000014.1, read as the reverse complement.
GACAGCAGATACTGCGCGCGCGCCACCGGATCCTTCAGCGCGCGGTACGCCTCGTTCACCCGCGCCGAGGACTGCAGCGCAAGCCGCTGCTCGGTCTCGCTCGCGGCCGCGTAGCGGTCGGGATGCACCTCGCCCTGCAGCTCGTGATACGCGCGATCCAGCACCGCGGGATCGAAGCGGAAACGCTCCGGCAGACCGAACAGCTGGAAATGATTGCGCGAGAAATCGATCATCGATGGATGCGGCACCGGAGGCCGCCGCCAATGCCCGCCCGAAGGCGGTCTCTCCCTGGCCGCGCCGGGCAGAGCGCAAGCGCGGCCCTCGGAACGGCTAGACGTTGAACGACTCCCCGCAGCCGCAGGCGTCCTTGACATTGGGGTTGTTGAACTTGAACCCCTCGTTCAGACCCTCGCGCGCGAAGTCGAGCTCCGTGCCGTCGAGGTACGGCAGGCTCTTCGGATCGATGACGACGGTGACCCCGTGGGATTGGAACGAGATGTCCTCGGGGCGCAGGTCGTCGGCGTACTCGAGCTTGTAGGCGAGGCCCGAGCAACCGGACGTGCGCACGCCCAGGCGCAGTCCGATCCCCTTGCCGCGCTTGGCAAGATGCTGGGCGACGTGCTTCGCCGCCGATTCGGTCAATGTGATGGTCATCGTGGGCCCTGCGTTGCGCGGGATTCCGTCCGCTTTCCGATGCTGCTGCTCCGGGCTCAATCCGCCGCCTGCTCTTGCGGCGCGTCCGCGACGGCCGGCGCCGGATTCGCGCCGCCGTGCTTGGTGCGATAGTCGGCCACGGCCGCCTTGATCGCGTCCTCGGCGAGGATCGAGCAGTGGATCTTGACCGGGGGCAGCGCGAGCTCCTCGGCGATCTCGGTGTTCCGGATGGCCGCCGCCTGGTCGAGCGTCTTGCCCTTCACCCATTCGGTGACGAGCGACGACGACGCAATGGCCGAGCCGCAGCCATAGGTCTTGAACTTGGCGTCCTCGATGATCCCGTCCCTGCTCACGCGGATCTGCAGCTTCATCACGTCGCCACACGCCGGCGCGCCGACCATGCCGGTGCCGACGTCCTTTGCGTCCTTCGCGAACGACCCGACATTGCGCGGGTTTTCGTAATGGTCGATTACCTTGTCGCTGTATGCCATCTGACTCTCCGAATATCCAGGTGCTGCTCCGTCCGATTCGCGGCTCCGTCGTGCCCGTCGCGTCGCGCTGGCCCGCTATCGCGCCGGCGCAAGCGACGCGCCGGCAGTCAGTGCGCAGCCCATTGCACGGCGTCGAGGTCGACGCCCTCCTGGTACATCTCCCACAGCGGCGAAAGCTCGCGCAGCTTGCCGACCTTCCGCTTGAGCAGGTCGACCGCGTAGTCGATCTCCTGCTCGGTCGTGAAGCGGCCGACGGTGAACCGGATCGAGCTGTGCGCGAGCTCGTCGCTGCGCCCCAGCGCGCGCAGCACGTACGAGGGCTCGAGCGATGCCGACGTGCACGCGGATCCCGACGACACCGCGATGTCCTTGATCGCCATGATCAGGCTCTCGCCCTCGACGAAGTTGAAGCTCACGTTGAGGTTGTGCGGGACGCGGCGCTCGAGGTCGCCATTGACGTAGACCTCCTCGATCTCCGCGATGCCCTTCCACAGCCGGTCGCGCAGCATCCGGATCCGCTCGTTCTCCGTCGCCATCTCCAGCTTCGCGATCCGGAACGCCTCGCCCATGCCGACGATCTGGTGCGTGGGCAGCGTGCCCGAGCGCATTCCGCGCTCGTGACCGCCGCCGTGCATCTGCGCCTCGATGCGCACGCGCGGCTTGCGCCGGACGTAGAGCGCGCCCACGCCCTTCGGCCCGTAGGTCTTGTGCGCCGAGAACGACATCAGGTCGACCTTGAGTTGCGCGAGGTCGAGCGGGATCTTGCCGGTGGCCTGCGCCGCGTCGACATGGAAGATGATGCCGCGCGCACGGCAGATCTCGCCGATCGCCGCGATGTCCTGAACGACGCCGATCTCGTTGTTGACCGACATCACCGAGACGACGATCGTGTCGGGACGCAGCGCCTGCTCGAACGCCGCGAGGTCGAGCAGGCCGTTCTCCAGCACGTCGAGATAGGTCGCCGCATAGCCTTCGCGCTCGAGCTCGCGGACGGTGTCGAGCGTGGCCTTGTGCTCGGTGCGGACGGTGACGAGGTGCTTCCCCTTGTCCTTGTAGAAGTGCGCCGCGCCCTTCAGCGCGAGGTTGATCGACTCGGTCGCCCCCGACGTCCAGACGATTTCCCGGGAGTCGCAGTTGACCAGCGCGGCAACGTGCTCGCGCGCCTCTTCGACGGCCTTCTCGGCGGTCCAGCCGAACGAGTGCGAGCGCGACGCGGGATTGCCGAAGTGCTCGGTGAGGTAGGGGATCAGCTTCTGCGCGACACGCGGATCGACGGGCGTCGTCGCCGAATAATCGAGGTAGATGGGCGTCTTCATCGCTGCGGCTGCGTCAGGCGGCATCGTCGCATTCCGTTCGGGCTCAGGCAACCACGACGGGCGCGCCGGCCCTGGCTGCGGCGGGCTGGGCGCGGTGGTCCTGCATCACGGCGACATCGGGTTTCTGCTGCTGCGCGACGAGCTGGGCGAGCGTGACCGAGCGCAGATACGCGAAGACCTGCGCGTTGAGGTTCGCCCACAGCTCGTGCGTCATGCAGCGCTGGCCGTCGTCCTGGCAGCTCTCCTTGCCGCCGCACTTGGTCGCGTCGATCGGCTCGTCGACGGCGACGATGATGTCGGCGACCGACATCGCGTCGGCGGCACGGGCGAGATGATAGCCGCCGCCGGGGCCGCGCACGCTGTTGACCAGCCCATGGCGCCGGAGCTTGCCGAAGAGCTGCTCGAGGTACGACAGCGAGATCTTCTGGCGCTCGGACACCGCGGCAAGCGTCACCGGTCCCTTCGTGCCGTGCATCGCCACGTCGATCATCGCCGTGACGGCGAATCTTCCTTTGGTGGTCAGTCGCATAGTCGGTTACCTGTAGTCGCTGGTTGATCCCCTGATGGCGAAGGCCTTGCCGGCTTGCGCGCCTCGGCGGCATGCGCGGCTCTCGCGCTCCGCTCTTCGATCTCTGCCGATCCTAACAATTCCGACTAAGTTAGTCAACTAAATAACCAAGGAGTTCACTCAATCATTTGATTGAGGCGCTGCGGGTCGAATCCCTCGGCCGTCGCCTTGTCGTCCGTGCATTCGACCCCGCCCCGCCGCAACTCCGAAATGAGCTCCTGCAGGCGCGCATCGGTCGCCGCGGCATGGTCGATCAGCCGATGGATCGCCTGGACCATCGGGTCGTTCATGTCCGCAGCGATCGCGTAGGCCGAAAAACCCATTTTCGCGGCATGGTCTTCGCGACGCCGCGCCTCGTCGCTCACCAGCGTGCGCGCGGGCACCCCCACCGCGGTGGCTCCTGCGGGAACGTCGCGCACTACGACGGCATTTGAGCCTATCTTGGCCCCATCTCCCACTAAAATCGGGCCGAGCACCTTGGCACCCGCGCCGATGACGACACCCTTGCCCAGCGTCGGGTGACGCTTACCGGCATTCCACGATGTCCCGCCGAGCGTGACTCCATGGTAGAGCGTGCAGTCATCGCCGATTTCGGCGGTCTCTCCGATCACGATGCCCATACCGTGATCGATGAACACCCGGCGGCCGATGGTGGCGCCCGGATGGATCTCGATCCCGGTGAGCCAGCGTCCCCAATGGGCGAGCCAGCGGGCGAGCCAGCGCCAGCCCCATTCCCACAACCGGTGGGGCACGGTCCGGTGCCAGACGAGCGCGTGCAATCCCGGATAGCAGGTCAGGATCTCCCACCGCGATCGGGCGGCGGGATCGCGCTCGAAAACGACGGCGATATCTTCGCGAAGGCGGCTCAACATGCGGGGCATTTTCGCATTTCCGACTGGTGTGCTCAACTATTGGGGCGGGTCGAAACTTGATCAAGCGCAAGCGCTGGGCGATTTTGCTAATATCCGTCGGCCCGCAGCACCGCCACCACACTCATCGCGGCACCAGGCATTGCGACCCGATGCGCCGCCCCGGAGGAACCATGTCCCGATCCGCACGTCTGCTCGCGCCGTTCGCGCTGGCCGCAACGCTCGCCCTGCCCGCCGCCGCGCAGGAAGTCACGCTGAAGGTCCATCACTTCTGGCCGCCCACGGCGATGCCGCCGTCGACGCTGCTGGTCCCCTGGTGCGACAGGATCGCGAAGGACTCGAACAACCGGATGAAGTGCCAGATCTATCCGGCGATGCAGCTGGGCGGCGCGCCGCCGCAGCTCATCCAGCAGGCGATGGACGGAGTCGCCGACATCGTCTGGACGCTGCCCGGCTACACGGCGGGCCGGTTCCCGATGATGGAGGTGTTCGAGCTGCCGTTCATGTCGATGAGCGCGGAGGCGACCAGTCAGGCCGCGTGGGACTATTACACGCAGTACGGCCACAAGGAATTCCCCGGGATCAAGGCGCTCGCGGTCAATGTCCACGACAACGGGTACGTCCACACCGTCAACAAGCAGGTCAAGGTGATGGCGGACTTCAAGGGGCTGAAGATGCGCGCCCCGACGCGGCAGACCAACAAGATGCTGGGCGCGCTGGGCGCGACTCCGGTCGCAATGCCGCTGCCTGCGCTGGGCGACGCGCTCTCCAAGGGCGTCGTCGACGGCTACCTGCTGCCCTGGGAGGTGATTCCCTCGATCAAGGCGCACGAGTTCACCAAGTTCGAGAGCGAGACCGATCCGAAGGCGCGCGCGCTCTACACTGCGGTGTTCATCCTCGCGATGAACCAGGCGAAGTACGACAGCCTGCCGGCGGATCTCAAGAAGGTGATCGACGCCAACTCGGGAGCGGCGCTCGCCAGGACGATGGGCGCGCAGTGGGACGCCTCGGCGCCGCCCGCGCGCAAATTCGCCGTGGATCGCGGCAACACGTTCTACGTCATCCCGGCCTCCGAGCTCGAGAACTGGCAGAAGGCCACCGCCCACCTCCCCGACGAGTGGATGAAGGACGTCTGCGGCGAAAGGACAGGACGGCAAGGCGCTGCTGCAGGCCGCGAAGGACCTGATCAAGAAGTACGAGAAATAGTCCGCCGCCGGGACCGACGAGCATGGGCGCGGCACCGCGCCCTTGCTTTTCTTGAGCGTCCCCCGGGAGCCAGCCGCCATGAGCGAACCGCTCGTCCTCAAGCGCCCGCCGGCCGATCGCGTCGGCCGCGGGCTCCTCGCCGCAACCAAGGCGTTCGCGCTCGTCGGCGGTCTGGTGCTGGTGGCGATGACGCTGATGTCGCTCGCCAGCGTCGTCGGTCGCGCGGTGTTCACGAAGCCATTGCCCGGCGACTACGAGCTGATCCAGCTTGGCTGTGCCGTGGCCGTCGCGGCCTTCCTGCCCTTCTGCCAGATGCGCGGTGGCCACGTGCTGGTCGATTTTTTCACGGCGAACTCGCGGCCCGCGGTCCGCGCGACGCTCGACACGCTCGGCGCACTGCTCGTCGGCGTGGCAGCCGCGGTATTCACATGGCGGCTCACGGCGGGCGCGATCGCATTGCAGCAGGCGAACGACCAGACGACGATACTCGAAATCCCGACGTGGTACGCGGTCGCGCTGATGGTGCCCTCGTTTGCCCTCTTCTCGCTGGCGGGCTTCTACACGGCGTGGGGCCACTGGCGCAGCCGCCATGCCGCGTAGGCAACCCCGCCGCGTCGAGTCGTCCGCAAGCGCGGGGGCACACCCATGACCGGCGTCGAGTTCGGCTTCCTGATGTTCGGCGCGATGATCGTGCTGCTCGCCATCCGCGTGCCGATCGGGATCGCGATGCTGGTGACGGGCGTGGCGGGCTACGTGACGCTGACCGGCTGGGCGCCGCTGCTCAATTACCTGAAGACCGCCGCCTATTCGCGCTTCTCGGTGTACGACCTGTCGGTGATTCCGATGTTCCTGCTGATGGGCCAGTTCGCGAGCCGCGGCGGTCTGTCGCGCTCGCTGTTCAACGGAGCGAACGCGGTGATCGGGCATTGGCGCGGCGGTGTCGCGATGGCGGCCGTCGGCGCGTGCGCCGGATTCGGAGCGATCTGCGGCAGCTCGCTCGCCACGGCGGCGACGATGGGCCAGGTCGCGCTTCCGGAGCTGCGCCGCCTGCGCTACGAGCCTGCGCTGGCCACGGGCACGCTCGCCGCGGGCGGGACGCTGGGGATCCTGATTCCACCGTCGATCGTGCTCGTCGTCTACGCCATCCTCGCCGAGCAGAACATCGCCAAGCTGTTCATGGCGGCGTTCCTGCCGGGCATCATCGCCGCGCTCGGCTACATGATCGCGATCGCCATCTACGTGCGGCTGAAGCCGGGGTCGGGTCCCTCCGGCGAGCGCCACTCGTGGGCGGAGCGGCTCGTCGCGCTGCGCGAAGTGTGGCCGGTGCTGCTGCTGTTCGTCGTCGTGATCGGCGGAATCTACGGCGGCATCTTCACGCCGACCGAGGCCGCGGCGGTCGGCACCGTCGGCGCCCTCTTCTTCGCCGTCTGGCTGGGTCGCATGCGCTGGGATGGGCTCGTCGAATGCCTGTACGGCACCGCCGAGGCCACCGGCATGATCTTCCTGATCCTGCTCGGCGCCGATCTGCTCAACGTCTTCCTGGCGCTCACGCAGATGCCGGCCGAACTGGCGCAATGGGTCGGACGCAGCGGCTACCCGCCGCTCGTCGTGATGTTGGCGATCATCGCCATCTATCTCGTTCTCGGCTGCCTGATGGACAGCCTGTCGATGATCCTGCTCACGATTCCGATCTTCCTGCCGATCGTCATGGGGCTCGACTACTGGGGCCTCAATCCCACCGACAAGGCGATCTGGTTCGGCATCATCGCGCTGATGGTGGTCGAGGTCGGGCTGATCACGCCGCCGGTCGGGATGAACGTCTACATCATCAACAGCCTCGCGCGCGACGTGCCGATGGCGGAGACCTTCAAGGGCGTGGTCCCGTTCCTGATCTCGGACGCCGTGCGCATCACGCTGCTCGTCTTCTTCCCGATCCTGTCGCTCTGGCTCGTCCGGCTGCTGACGTAGCGCGCCGGGCGCGACCATCGATCCCCGAGTCTCGCTTGTCGTCTGGCCGACCGTCTCCCGGAATGCGCGTCCGGTCACGATGCGGGCGTTCAGCGCAGCAGCACCGCGGCGATCAGCAGGCCGACCGTCACGAAGCCGAACAGGACCGAGTGCACGACGGCGAGCGCGGCGCCGCGCGCCGCGATTCCCGGCCACGAGCCGCGATAGACCGCGCGCATCGACCAGGTCAGATAGGCAAGAGCCCACAGTACGGCGGCCAGGCGCGCGTAGCCCTGCGGAAGGACGACCATCAGCGTCCCGACCGCGAACAGAAACGCGTGGTTGTGCGCGGCGAACACGAGGTGCTCGCCGTAGAGCCGCGGCCGCGCCGGATGCCGCCGCCGGCGCCCGAGATAGAGCAGCTTGAGCAGCAGCGCGAACGCCGGCAGCAGCACGAACATCGCGTACGGGCCATACCGCAGAGCGCCCTGGTGGATCTGTTCGAGCTTCTGCGCACGGGTCAGGCCGTTGAAGCGCGCGATCGGCTTGGACAGCAGGCCCTTTGCCTCTGGCAGGTCGGCGAGCTTGAAATTCAGATCGTCGTCCAGCGTGAGGATGCTCACCGGACTCGACCCGCGCCTTCGGCGTGGCCTGCGGATCCCCGATCATCACGCTGTCGATCTCCAGCGACTCCGTCGCGAAGCGCAGCGCGGCGAACAGCACCAGGCTCGAGACAAGAAACAGGCGCGCCGGACCGATGTAGCGCCGGCGGCGCCCGGCAAGGTATTCGCGCGTCAGGAAGCCCGGGCGGAACAGGAGCGCCGCGAGCGTCTTCCACAGCTTGCCGTCCAGCGCCACGTACCGGCCGGTCGCATCGCGCATGAACTGCGCAAACGTCGGCAGCCGCTCCCGCGTGTCCTGGCCGCAGGCCGCGCAGTACGCGCCGGGCGCGGCTGCGCCGCAGTTGCGGCAGAGCCGGTCGAGCGTCGCGGCTGCGTCGGACGCGGGCGACCCCACGGCAGGCTCGGTGCTCACAGGGCGGCCTTCCGGTGCGCGTCGTGCAACATCGCCATGGCCTAGCGCCCCAGCAGCTGATCGATGCGCGCGAGGATGCCGCGCAGGATGTTGACCTCCTCCTTCTCCAGCGCGGCACGCGAGAAGAGCCGGCGCAGGCGCGGCAGCAGGCGCTTGGGCATCCGCGGATCGAGAAAGCGCATCGCGGCGAGCGTCTTCGTGCCGTGCGCATAGAGCGCCTCGATCGCCTCGACCGTCGCCGGCTCGAACCGCGGCGCGCGCCAGACTTCGCCGCCGGCCGCCGCGAGGCGCAGCTCGTAGGCGACGACCTGCACCGCCGCGGCCAGATTGAGCGAAGCGTAGCCGGGGTTCGCCGGGATCGTGGCGACGATGCCGCAGCGCGCGAGCTCGGCGTTGGACAGGCCGGACATCTCGGTGCCGAAGACGACCGCAACCTCGCCGTGCGCCGCGTGCGCGATCGCCTGTGCGGCCGCCTCGCGCACCGCAAGCACGCGCCCGGCGAACTCGCGCGGGCGCGCGGACAGCCCGACGGCCAGCACGCAGCCCGCGAGCGCCTCGTCGAGCGTCGCGACGACGCGCGCGCCGTCGAGCACCGCGGTCGCGCCCGAGGCAAGCGCCACCGCGTCGGGATCGGGATAGCGGCGCGGGTCGACCAGCACGAGCCGTTCCAGGCCCATCGTGTGCATCGCGCGCGCGGCGGCGCCGATGTTGCCCGGATGGCTCGGCGCGACCAGAACGACGCGCGCGGCGCGCAGGCGTTCGAGACCGGGCGTCATCGAGAGCTCGCGGCGGCACCGGCCGGCGTTCGGGCGGCCCGGCAGCGGTTACAATGTGCGCTTCCGTTCTTCACGCCGTGGCCGTCACCGCCAACCGAGGTGACGGCGAGGCAATCCGACCATGCATCCGATGCTCACGATCGCCGTGAAGGCAGCGCGCCGCGCCGGCAACATCATCAACCGCGGCGCCCGCGAGCTCGACCTGCTCACCGTCACGTCGAAGGGACCGAAGGATTTCGTCAGCGAAGTTGACCGCGAGGCGGAGCGGGCGATCGTCGAGACGCTGCTCGGCAACTACCCGGATCACGCGATTCTAGCAGAGGAGGGTACCGCCAAAGGCGCGAACGCCGACGCGGAAAACCTGTGGATCATCGACCCGCTCGACGGGACCACGAACTTCCTGCACGGGTTCCCGCAGTACTGCGTCTCGGTCGCGCTCGCGCACCGCGGACAGATCACCCAGGCCGTGATCTACGACCCGGTGCGCAACGACCTCTTCACCGCGACGCGCGGGCGCGGCGCGTTCCTCAACGACCGCCGCATCCGGGTCTCGAAGCGGCATCATCTGCGCGACTGCCTGGTCGGCACCGGCTTTCCGTTCCGCGACGGCAGCTACCTCGACACCTACCTGCGGATGATGAAGACGATGATCGAGCAGACGGCCGGCCTGCGCCGCCCCGGCGCGGCCGCGCTCGATCTGGCCTACGTGGCGGCGGGATTCTACGACGGCTTCTGGGAAGTGGGTCTCAACGCCTGGGACGTCGCCGCGGGCAGCCTGCTGATCCAGGAAGCGGGAGGACTGATCGGCGATCTGACCGGCGAGGGCGACTTTCTCTACGGCGGCCAGGTGATCGCGGCGGCGCCGCGGATCTTCGCGCAGATGGTCACGGCGCTGGCTCCGTTTCGCACGGAGCTGCTGCGCGAGCGCGCGCCGAAGCCGGTCGATCCGGCGCCCTGAATCTCGGGCACGGAAGCCCGCCGCGACGGCGGCCTCCGCCGCAGCGAATCAGCCGTCGCCGGTCGCCTCCGGCGGCGCGTCCTGCGGTGCGGCCGCGGCGTGCTGCGGCGCGCTCGCCACCCACTCCTTCAAGAGCGCCAGTCCCACCGCGAGCAGCACGGGCCCGAGAAACACGCCGATCAGCCCGAATGCGACGGCGCCGCCCAGCACGCCCAGCAGCACGACGACGAACGGCAGGTCGCTGCCGCGGCTGATCAGCAACGGCTTCAGCACGTTGTCGACCGACGATACGACGAAGAAGCCCCACAGCAGCAGGAAGATGCCCCAGCCGGTGGCACCCTGATTGATGAGCAGGAGTCCCGCCGGAATCCAGACGAGCGGCGGCCCGACCGGTACCGCCGACAGGAAGAATGTCACCAGGCCGAGCAGCGGCGCGGCCTTGATGCCGGCCAGCGCCAATCCGACCGCCATCAGCACGCCCTGCGCCAGCGCGGTGCCGAGGATGCCGACGACGACGCCACGCACGGTCGCCGTGGCGACCGAAGCCAGACGATGGCCGCGCTCGCCGCCGAGGCGCTCGATCGCGCCGTGCGCCCGGCCGATGATCGCGTCGCCGTCGCGAAAGAAGAAGAACGCGATCAGCACCGACAGCGCGAGCTGCAGGATGCCGCTCAATACCGCGGTCCCGCCGGCGAGCAGCACCTTCCGCGCCGGCTCGACGAAGCGGCGCGCCTCCGCGAGCAGGCTCGCGGTGTCGTGCGCGAACCTCGCCCAGGTTGTCGCTACGTACTCCCCGATGACCGGGAGTCCCGCGACCCACGACGGGGGATCGGGCGGACCGCTCTCGATCGCATGGCGGACCGCGTCGCCGACGCGCTCCGCGTTTTCCGCGATGGTCACGCCGACGATCACGAACGGGGCCAGCACGATCAGCGTGATCAGCACCACCATGGCCAGCGCCGCCAGGTTGACGCGGCCGCCGAACCAACGGCACACGAGCATGAAGAACGGCCACATCGTCGCGCAGAGGATCGCCGCCCAGACGATCGCCGTCACGAACGGCTGCAGCACCAGGAAGCAGCCGATGAGCAGGATGGCCAGCGCGACGAACGTCAGCGTGCTGTCGATGCGCAGTTGGCGTTGCATGTGTTGGGGCGCATTGCGTCGGGCTCGCCGGCCTTCCCGGTATCCGCAGCGCCAGTGTGCCACAGCCGCCGGCAACGAAGGCGCTGCGCGATGCCCCCGCACTACGGCACGATCACCACCTTGCCGGTGACTTCGCGGCGCATCATCGCGGTGAGCGCGGCAACGGCCCGGGACAACGGATAACGGGCAGAGATGAGCGGCCGGAGCCTGCCGCTTGCCGCCCAGTCCAGAAGGAGCTGCGTATTCGCCGCATTCGCTGCCGGCTCGCGCCGCGTGAACGTTCCCCAGTACACGCCGACGATCGAATAGCCCTTGAGCAGCGGCAGGTTGAGCGGCACCTGCGGGATCTCGCCGGCGGCGAAGCCGACGACGAGGTAGCGGCCGTTCCATGCGATGCTGCGCAGCGCCGGCGCCGCGTACGGGCCGCCCACCGGGTCGAACACGACGTCGACGCCGCGGCCGTCGGTCAGGGCGCGGATGCGCTCCTTCAGGTCTTCGCCGGCGTAGTTGATCGCCGCATCCGCGCCGCGGCTCCGGCAGAGGTCGAGCTTGGCGTCGGTCGACGCGGCGGCGATGACCGTCGCGCCGAGCAGCTTGCCGATCTCCACCGCGGCGAGTCCGACGCCGCCCGCCGCACCCAGCACCAGCAGCGTTTCGCCGGCGGCGAGCCGCGCGCGGTCCTTCAGCGCGTGCAGCGACGTGCCATGCGCCATCATCAGCGCCGCGGCCGCGGTCGGATCGACGCGCTGCGGCAACGCGATGACGCTGCCCGCATCGACGACCGCCTCCTCGGCGAAACCGCCGTACGGCGCCAGCCCGACGACGGCATCACCGGGCTTGACCCGGGTGACCTCGCGGCCGACCTCCTTGACGCGCCCGGCAAACTCGCTGCCCGGCGTGAACGGCAGGCCCGGCTTGAGCTGGTATTTTCCCTGGACGATCAGCGTGTCCGGGAAATTGACGCCCGCCGCCTTCACGGCGATCACGACGTCGTTGCTGCCGGGCACCGGCGACGGGATCTCGTCGACGGTCAGCTCTCCGACCGGGCCGAACGCGTGGCAGCGGAGCGCCTTCACTCCGATTCCGCGGTCACGACGTCGGCGCTCGCGCGATGATCGGCAGGATCCGGCGGCGCCGCCGGCAGGCTGATGCCGCGGACGATGTCGCTCGCCTTCTCGCCGATCATGATCGCCGGCGCATTGGTGTTGCCGCCGATCAAGGTCGGCATGATCGACGCGTCGGCGACGCGCAGGCCGGCGACGCCGCGCACGCGCAGCTGCGGATCGACGACGGCCATCCCGTCGACACCCATCCGGCAGGTCCCGACCGGGTGGTAGATCGTGTCCGAGCGCCGGCGCAGCACGTCGCGGATCTCGGCGTCGGTGCGCACGCCCGCGGTGAAGAGCTCCCTGCCGCGCACGGCGTCGAGCAGCGGCGATTCGCTGATCGCGCGGGCGATCCGGAACCCGCGAACCATCGTTTCGAGATCGTCCGGATGCGCAAAGAACGCGGGGTCGATCAGCGGCGCCGTCAGCGGGTTGCGGCTGCGCAGCGTGACCGCGCCGGCGCTCTTCGGCCGCAGCACGCAGACGTGGGTCGAGAACCCGCGCGCGGCGTGCAGGCGGCGGCCGTGACTTTCGAGGATGCCGATGCAGAAGTGGAGCTGGATATCGGGCAGCAGCGAGCTCGGGCGAGGTCCTGAGGAAGCCGCCGGCCTCGGCGATGTTCGACGTGAAGATGCCGCGCCGCTCGCGGGCATAGCGGATGGCGCTGCGGAGCGCGCTCAGCATGTCGCCGGGCATGAATCCGATCAGGTCCTTGCGATGCGACCGATAGGCGATGACGAAGTCGACGTGGTCGCGCAGGTTGCGGCCCACGCCCGGAAGGTCGACGACGGGCGTGATGCCCAGCGCCGAGAGCGCGGCCGCATCGCCGATCCCCGACAGCAGCAGGAGCTGCGGCGACTGCAGCGCGCCGGCGGAAAGAATCACCTCGCGGCGCGCGCGCACCGTGTGCGTCCTGCCCCCCTGCCGGTATTCGACGCCGACCGCGCGCCTTTGCTCGAGCACGACGCGCGTGGCCTGCGCTTGCGTCAGCACCGTGAGATTGGGCCGGCCGAGATTGGGCGTGAGAAACGCCGCCGCGGCGTTCCAGCGCTCGCCGTTCTTCTGCGTCAGCTGGTAGAGGCCGATCCCCTCCTGCTCGGCGCCGTTGAAATCGTCGTTGCGCCGGTGCCCGCGCTCTTCCGCAGCCTCGAGCCAGAGCTCGGTGAACCCGGAGGGCGAGCGCGGATCGGCGACGTTGAGCGGGCCGCCGCGCCCGTGATAGGCGTCGGCGAGCCGCTCGTTGTGCTCCGAGCGGCGGAAGTACGGCAGCACGTCGGCGTACGACCAGCCGGGATTGCCGAGCGCCGCCCATTCGTCGTAGTCGCTGCGGTGGCCACGCGTGTAGACCATCGCGTTGATCGAGCTGCTGCCGCCGAGCGCCTTGCCGCGCGGCTGATAGCCGCGGCGGCCGCCCAGACCCGGCTGCGGCGTCGTCTTGAAGCCCCAGTTGTGGATGCGCCGCGGGACCACCGCCGCGATCCCCAGCGGCACGCGGATCAGCAGGCTCGAATCGCGCTTGCCCGCCTCGAGCAGGCAGACCGACGTCGACGGATCCTCGGACAGCCGCGCGGCAAGCACGCATCCGGCGGAGCCGGCACCCACGATCACGTAGTCGAAAGTGCTGACGGTCTGTGCCATTCGGTTCGTCGCGCCGCCCGCAGACCGCGCCGCCGCCCGGGCAGCGCGATCGTCGTCAGTCGCGGATCAGGAAGCCGTCGCGCCGCTCCGTTCGCTCGTTGCGCCGGCGATCGCGCGCAACTCCAGCTTGGCGATCGCATTGCGGTGAACCTCGTCGGGCCCGTCGGCGAGGCGGAGGCTGCGCGCGCTCGCGTACGCGCCGGCGAGGAACGGATCGTTGACGCCGGCGGCCCCGTAGGCCTGGATCGCCCAGTCGATGACCCTGCAGGCGACGTTCGGCGCGACGACCTTGATCATCGCAATCTCCTTCTTCGCGACCTTGTTGCCGACCGTGTCCATCAGGTACGCGGCCTTCAGCACCAGCAGGCGCGCCTGCTCGATCATGCAGCGCGACTCGGCGATGCGCTCCTGCCACACCGTCTGACGCGAAATCTCGGCTCCGAACGCGACCCGGCTCGACAGCCGCTTCACCATCAGCTCCAGCGCGCGCTCCGAGAGCCCGATCAGGCGCATGCAGTGGTGGATGCGCCCGGGCCCGAGTCGCCCCTGCGCGATCTCGAAGCCGCAGCCCTCGCCCTTGAGCACGCTCGACACCGGCACGCGCACGTTCGCCAGATCGATCTCCATGTGCCCGTGCGGCGCGTCGTCGACGTTGAGCACCGAGAGCGGCCGCAACACCTTGACCCCGGGCGCCGCCGCCGGCACCAGCAGCATCGACTGCTGGCGGTGCTTCGGCGCGCTGCGATCGGTCTTGCCCATGACGATGTACAGCCTGCAGCGCGGATCGCCCGCGCCCGACGACCACCACTTGCGGCCGTTGATCACGTACTCGTCGCCGTCGCGCGCCATGCTGCACTCGATGTTGGTGGCGTCCGACGAGGCGACCGCCGGCTCGGTCATCAGGAACGCCGAGCGGATCTCGCCGCGCAGCAACGGCTCGAGCCACTCGCGCTTCTGCTCGGGCGTGCCGTAGCGCTCGATCGTCTCCATGTTGCCGGTGTCCGGCGCGTTGCAGTTGAACACCTCCGGCGCCCAGGTGACGCGGCCCATGATCTCGGCGAGCGGCGCGTACTCGAGGTTGGTGAGTCCGGCGCCATGCGCGGAATTCGGAAGGAACAGGTTCCACAGTCCTGCCTCGCGCGCCCGCGGCTTCAGCTCCTCGACGAGCGTCGTCGGAATCCAGGCATTGCCCCGCGCGCGGTTGGCCTCGACCTCCTCCCGGAAGCGGTGCTCGTTCGGATACACGTGCGCGTCCATGAAGGCGGCGAGGCGCGCCTGCAAATCGCGAACCTTCGGCGTGTAATCGAAGTTCATCGGCTGCTCCCCTGCGTCGGTGTCGCCGTCGGGCGGCGCGGCTTGCCAATCTGTCGCGGCCGCGCAGCCGGCGCGACGCCTCGCCTCACCGCCGCCCTCCCCGCTTGAACCACGCCAGCACGGCGTCGAGCGGTCTGCCGTACGGCGGCAGCAGCATGGGGAGCAGGCCGAGGCGGCTCTGGTAGTACACCGGCTTCTCCTTGCTGAACGTGCGAAAGCCGTACTCGCCGTGATAGGCGCCGTTGCCGCTCGCGCCCACGCCGCCGAAGGGCTGGTGCTCCTGGGCGAAATGCGTGAGGCAGCCGTTGACGGTGACCCCGCCGGCGATGGTCCGGGCCAGCACGCGGTCGCGATGCGAGGCGTTCTCGCCGAACCAGTACAGCGCGAGCGGCCGGTCACGCTGGTTGACGTAGCGTATCGCGTCGTCGAGATGGTCGTACGCGACCACCGGCAGCAGCGGCCCGAAGATCTCCTCGCGCATGATCGCCGCGTCGTCGCCCACCCCAAGCACGAGCGTCGGCGCGATCTTGCGTCCGGCGGGTGCGAGCGTCTCGTCGGCCGGGTTGATCTCGACGATGCGCGCGCCGCGCGACTTCGCGTCGGCAAGGAGCCCCTGGAGGCGCGCATAGTGCCGCTTGTCCACGATGCTCGTGTAGTCGCGATTGTCGGCGAGCGTCGGATAGAGCTTCGCCACCGTGCGCGCCATGGCATCCGCGAAAGCCTCGACCCGCGCGCGCGGCACCAGCGCGTAATCCGGGGCGATGCAGGTCTGGCCGGCGTTGAACAGCTTGCCGATCGCGACCAGCGGCGCGATCTTCGCCAGATTCGCGCTGGTGTCGACGATGACCGGCGACTTGCCGCCGAGCTCGAGCGTGACCGGCGTCAGATGCTTCGCGGCCGCCTGCGCCACGAGCCGGCCCACCGCGGTCGACCCGGTGAAGAACAGGTGGTCGAACGGGAGCGCGACGAAGGCCTTGGCCACCGCCGCATCGCCGGGAAACACGGCGAGCTCGTCCTCGCCGAAAGTCTCGTGGACGATCCGGGCCATCAGCTCCGCGGAACGGGGCGTCACCTCGGACGGCTTGATCATCACGCGGTTGCCCGCGGCGAGCGCCGCCACCGCCGGCAGGATCGACAGCTGGTACGGATAATTCCACGGCGCGACGACACCGACGACGCCGAGCGGCTGCGGGATCAGCCGGTTGTATCCGGGCCGGTACTTGAGCCCGGTCGGCACGTCCTTCGGCCGCATCCAGCTGGGCAGGTGACGCCGCGCATGCTTGATCGCCTCGTCGACGGCGAGCAGGTCGGCGACGAGCGTCTCGTGCGCCGAGCGGTTGCCGAAGTCGGCCGAGATCGCGTCGATGATCTCCTGCGCATGGCGCCGGGTCATCCGCGCGAGGCGGTCGAGCCGGTCGATGCGCGCGGCCAGCGTCGGGATCATCTCGTCCCGGAACCCCTCCCGCATCCGCTCGAACGTCCGCCGCATCGGCGCGGTCGCGATCTGGTGGTCGTCGACGACTGCATTCATCTGGTTCCCCAGGGACACCGTACCACCCTTCCCGGCGGCGTGGTGGACGGACGGCAAACCTTCACAATACACTAGTGTATTGTCGCCAATTTAGCACCGATGGGACGCCGCCGCCATGATCTCGCGCAAGACCGCCGTCCGATCCCGCGCCCCCGCCATGGCGGCGAAGTCGCTGGACCGGCATGCGTGGCTCGAGGCCGCGGCCGACGCGATCGCCGAGGGCGGCTTTGGCGAAGCGCGGATCCTGACGCTCGCGAAGCGGCTGGGTGTCACCCGGGGCAGCTTCTACTGGCACTTCCGCGATCACGACGACTTCATCCGGGCGCTGCTCGAGCGCTGGCGCGACGGGCAACTGCAGGCGACGGTCGCGTGGCGCCCGAGCACGGGCGACGCCGAAACCGACCTGCGGCGGGCAGTCCGCCTGCTGCTCAGCGACATGGCGCGCGATGCGAAGGCGCTGCGCATCGAGCTCGCGGTCCAGGACTACGCCCGGCGCAATCCGCTCGCGGCGGCGATCACCCGCGAGGTGAACCGCGCGCGCATGAAGCAGGGGCAGGCCCTGTTCGAGGCGCTGACTGCCGATGCCGACCGCGCGCGCTCGCTCACGCTCCTCCTCTACGCGTGCATCACCGGCGCCCGGCTCATGCTCGCGGCCTCGCCGCAGGACGCGAAGACCGATGCGCTCGCCGTGGAGCTCGACCGCGTCATCGGCGATGCGGTCATCGCGCCGGCCGCTTCCGGCTGAGGACGGCGCAGCCTCGCAGGCGCCCACGCACCCATGCATACGTGGGGCCGCCTTCAGGCGGCTCCTGCGGGATCGCGTTGCCGCATCCGGCTGAAGCCGGACCCACGACCCTGAATTCAGGCGGCTCCTGCGGGATCGCGCTGCCGCATCCGGCCGAAGCCGGACCCACGACTCCGAAACGCCGGTGCCGGCGCAGGCTCGCGCTGCCGTGGCAAGATAGCGCGCGTCGATCCCTTCACGGAGCATCCCGCCATGGCCGCCACCCGCACGACCCCGAAGAGGAAACGCGCTGCCCCGTCCAGCGCCGAGGCGCCCGCCGGCGCCGGCGCGTCGCCCGCGAGCAGCTCGGCCCTCGTCGATCTCGCGCAGCAACTGCGCTCGTGGACCGATTCGGCGCTCGGCATCGCCGGTGCGGCCGCCGACGTCACGATGGGCGCCGCGAAGATGATGCTGCCCAAGCCCGGGCAGCGACAGACGCTGGAGAAGACGGGGGCGATCCTGCGCCGGATGCGCGAATCCGCGGGGATGAGCGTCGCCGACGTCGGCGCGGCGATCGACCTCAAGGACCCGGTCCTGCTCGAGCTCGTGGAGAACGGCAAGATCGCGCTGCCCTTCGAGATCATCCTGCGCCTCGCCTCGGTGCTCGGGCGCAACGATCCGATCTCGTTCGTGATGCGCTTCACGCGCTCCTACAATCCCGAGGTCTGGAAGACGCTGGAAGCGCTCGGCATCGGCCGGCTCGCGCTGCAGGCCGGGCGCGAGCGCGAATTCGCGAACCTCTACCGCGCGAGCGACGTCGCGCGCCGCCTCTCCGACGACGACTTCGCCGAGGTGCTCGCTTTCACCAAGGCCGCGTTCGAGATGGCGCTCGCCTTTCGCGCCGGCAAGGGCGCCGGCGGAGCCGCCGCACGCGACAAGGGCAGGACCGCGGCACGCTGACGCGGCGGCCGCCGCGCGCCCGCGCCGCCGGGGCCGGGCGTCGCGCGTGCGGGCCGCCGGCTCGGCGCCCGCGCGGTCCCCTTACGGCCGCTCGCCCCGCGCGAGTCTCGCCTCGATGTCGTCGAGGCAGGGCAGGATGTCGGCGATCGAGTCGACGACGTAATGCGCGCCGCTCTGGTACATCCGCGTGTAGGCACCCTGGCGCATGCGCTCCTGCTCGGCCTTCGGAATCTTCTTCCATTCCTTGAGCGGGAGCCCGATCTCGTTGCCGCTGATCGCGAGCCCGATCGTCCACATGCCGCCGTTCAGGCCTTCCTCGACGCCGGGGCGCGTGTCGTCGATCTTGACGCAGGCCTCGACCGGCGAGACGCCGAGGTTCATCACGTTCTGCAGGCACATGTACGGATAGGGCCGTCCCGCCGGCACCTCGGACGCGCAGACCGTCGAGTCCGGAACATAGCCCTGCTTCGCCGCGTCGCGCAGGTTGATCTTCATCATCTCGGTCATGTAGCCGGTCGTCGAGCCGATCTTGTAGCCGCGCTTGCGCAGCGTCCTGACGATGCCGAGCGTGCCGGGGATGAGCTCCGAATAGTCGGACAGGCATTTGAGCTGCAGCGGCACGAAATCCTTGAACATCGCCTCGACGTCGTCGTCGTTCGGCGGCCGGCCGTGCTTGTCCTGCCAGCGCTTGCGGACCGGATCGAGCTGCGTGATCTTCTGGATGTGGACGCGCTTGTGGGCGCCCATCGGCGCGCGCGCCTCCTCCATCGTGATCGGCACGCCCTTGCGCTTGAACACCTCGACGAAGACCACGGCCGGCGCCATGCAGCCGAAGTCCATCGTCGTGCCGGCCCAGTCGAGCAGGATCGCCTGGATCTTGCCGCGGTAGCGGCGCTGATAGGTGAAGGACATGGTCTGCGGTCTCCGTGGGTTTGCGCTGCGGATCGGTCAGAATAGAGGCTGGGGTGGCCAGCGGTCAATGTCGCGCGCGGGATCGCATCGGTTCCGGGCGTGCCGGGCCGCGGCCAATGCGCGCAGTGGGTGTCGCCGGGACACGGCGACGCCGGCCGCGCCATCGCCCGAATGCTCATTCCATGGAAAGGCCGTCATGAGAGAAGCCGTCATCGTATCCACCGCGCGCACGCCGATCGGGCGCGCGTTCCGCGGTGCGCTCAACAACATCAAGTCGCCCACGCTGATGGGCCATGCGATCCGCCACGCGGTCGAGCGTGCCGGCGTCGCCGGCGCCGAGATCGAGGATGTCGTCATCGGCAGCGTGCTGACCGCCGGCACCGCCGGGATGAACGTCGCGCGCAATGCCGCGATCGCCGCCGGCGTGCCGGTCACCGCGGGCGCCCAGACGATCGACCGGCAGTGCGCGTCGGGATTGATGGCGATCGCCACGGCAGCGAAGCAGATCATCGTCGACGGCATGCAGGTGATCGTCGCCGGCGGCCAGGACAACATCTCCGCGGTGCAGAACCGGTATCTCGAATGGGTCGGCGCGGAAAAGGACCCGAACGTGACCCGGCACGCCGAGCACGCCTACATGCCGATGCTGCTGACCGCCGAGAACGTCGCCCGCAAGTACCGGATCAGCCGCGAGGCGCAGGACGCCTACGCGCTCACCTCGCAGCAGCGCACGGCCCGCGGCCAGACCGACGGGCGTTTCGCCGCGGAGATCGTCCCCATCGCGGCCACGATGGCGATCGTCGACAAGGAGACCAAGCAGGTCTCGCACAAGGAAGTGACGCTGGCGAAGGACGAGGGCAACCGCCCGGACACGACGCGCGAGAGCCTGGCGGCGCTCGCGCCGGTGATCGAGGGCGGCAGCGTCACGGCGGGCAACGCGAGCCAGCTCTCCGACGGCGCGTCGGCGTGCGTCGTGATGGAAGCGAAGCTCGCCGCGCAGCGCGGGATCGCGCCGCTCGGCCTCTACCGTGGCATGATGGTCGTCGGCAACGCCCCGGAGGAGATGGGCATCGGGCCGGTCTACGCGGTGCCGAAGCTGCTGCGCCAGCATGGCCTGACGGTCGACGACATCGGCCTGTGGGAGCTGAACGAGGCATTCGCCTGCCAGGCGCTGTACTGCCGCGACCAGCTCGGCATCGACCCGGAACGGTTCAACGTCGACGGCGGCGCGATCTCGATCGGCCACCCCTACGGGATGAGCGGCGCGCGCCTGGTCGGGCATGCGCTGATCGAGGGCAAGCGCCGCGGCGCGAAGCTCGTCGTCGTCACGATGTGCGTCGGCGGCGGCATGGGCGCCGCCGGGCTGTTCGAAGTGCTCTGAGGTCGCCAGCGCAAAGCCATGGAAAGACGAACGAGCGTGAAGGATCTCCTCGACCTCCGCGGCCGGATCGCACTGGTCACCGGCGGCTCGCGCGGCATCGGGCTGCAGATGGCGGAAGGACTCGGCGAGATGGGCGCGAAGCTCGCGATCACCGCGCGCAGGCAGGACGAGCTCGACGCGGCCCGCAGCCACCTCGAGAGTGCCGGCATCGAATGCCTGACCATCGCGGGCGACCTCGCCGATTTCGCGGCCATCCCCGGCATCGTCGACGCGGTGCTCGCACGCTGGGGCCAGGTCGACATCCTGGTGAACAACGCCGGCTGCAACTGGGCGGCGCCCGCCGAGGACTATCCGGACGAGGGCTGGCGCAAGGTGATGAGCCTCAACGTCGACGCCCAGTTCTTCCTTGCCCGCGAGATCGGCCGGCGCTCGATGATTCCGCGGCGGAGCGGCAAGATCGTCAACATCGCGTCGATCGCCGGCCTGTTCGGCAACCCCCCGGACTGGAACATGCAGACGATGGCGTACAACACGAGCAAGGGCGCGCTGGTCGCGATGACGCGCGCGCTCGCCGCCGAATGGGGCCGGTACAACATCAACGTCAATGCGATCTGCCCGGGGTTCTTCCCGTCGAAGATGACCCGGGTGACGCTCGACCGCATCGGCGAGAGCGTGCTCGCGATGACGCCGCTCGCGCGCCTGGGCGACGAGAGCGACCTCAAGGGCAGCGTCGTGTTTCTCGCCTCCGAAGCGTCGCGGCACGTCACCGGCCAGGCGCTGGTGGTCGATGGCGGCTGCACCGTTATATGAAGAGCCCCCACGCTCACTTCGTTCGCTGCCCCCCGCGGGGGAGCACAGTGCCCTTCGGGCGGCCGTGCGGGCACTGAACAATGATCACACCTTGAGATGAGCGCGGCGGCCAATCCCGGGGCGACGCTCGTCGCTCCGGTGCACCCGTTCGACACCGCGGCGCTCGCCGCGTACCTGCGCGCGCAGGTCGCCGACTTCGCCGGCGATCTCGTCGTCGAGCAGTTCCAGGGCGGGCAGTCGAATCCGACCTACCGGATCACCGCGGGCGAGCGACGGTACGTGCTCCGCCGCAAGCCACCGGGTACGCTGCTGCCCTCCGCGCACGCGGTGGACCGCGAGTATCGGGTGCTCTCGGCGCTCGCCGGCACCGACGTTCCGGTGGCCAGGACCTACGCGCTGTGCGAGGACGCCTCGGTGCTCGGGACCGCGTTCTACCTGATGGAGTACGTCGAGGGCCGCATCCTCTGGGATCCCACGCTCCCCGGGATGACGCCGGCGCAGCGCGCGGCGCACTACGACGAGCTCAATCGGGTCATCGCCGCGCTGCACCGCGTGGACTACGTCGCGGCGGGCCTTTCCGACTACGGCAAGCCCGGCAGCTACATCGAGCGGCAGGTCGCCCGCTGGTCGAAGCAATACCAGGCGGCGGGGGCCGAGCGGATTCCGGCGATGGACCGGCTGATCGCCTGGCTGCCGCGGCACGTGCCTCCGGGGGACGAGACGGCGATCGTGCACGGCGACTACCGGATCGACAACGTGATCTTTCACCCGACCGAGCCACGCGTGCTGGCGGTGCTCGACTGGGAGCTCTCCACGCTCGGCCATCCGCTGTCGGACTTCGCCTACCAGGTGATGGCGTGGCGGCTGACGCCGCAGCAGTTTCGCGGGCTCAAGGGCTGCGACTTCGCCGCGCTGGGCATCCCGACCGAGGCGGAGTACGTCGCCGCGTACTGCCGGCGCACCGGCCGCGACGCGATCGCGGGCTGGGAGGTCTACCTCATCTTCAACATGTTCCGCATCGCGGCGATCCTGCACGGCGTGCTGGCGCGGGCGCTGCAGGGCAATGCCGCGAGCCGCAACGCGGTCGAGACCGGGAGCCGCGCGCGGCTCGTGGCCGACATCGCGTGGGAGATGGCGCAGCGGATCGGGCCATGAGCCACGACACCGTTCCGACGAGCGAACCGATGAGCAGACGCAAGAAAAAGCCGACCAGCGAGCCGACGATCGAGCCGATCGAGCCGACGGCCGACGATCGAGCCGATGATCGAGCCGACGATCGAGCCGATGATCGAGCCGACGATTGAGCCGATGATCGAGCCGACGATCGAGCCGACGATCGAGCCGACGATCGAGCCGACGACCGAGCCGACGACCGAGCCGATGACCGAGCCGGGGAGCGAGCCAACGGGCGAGAAGGGAGAAGCGCGCCGGCACCCGTCCTCGACGCACCCGCCGTGCCCGAAGTGCGGCGCTCCGCTGTATCGGGTCCACCGGCAGCTCTTCGACCGATTGCGGAGCCTGATCCACCCGCGGCGCCGCTATTGCTGC
The DNA here is from genome assembly GCA_963786625.1 of uncultured beta proteobacterium. Classification (GTDB taxonomy): domain Bacteria; phylum Pseudomonadota; class Gammaproteobacteria; order Burkholderiales; family Casimicrobiaceae; genus CAIWHR01. The sequence goes on along the minus strand of CAWAZS010000014.1, from coordinate 1,192,962 downwards.
CACGACCACGGCTGCCGCTGGGAAGGAACGCTCCCGTACACCCCGGACAAGGACTGAATCCCGCGGCAGTCCAATGCCGCGGCCCCGCGATCCGCGGGGAGCACCGGGCCGTGCCGTCGGAATGACCGTTCGCGGGACCGACGCGGTTATGAGCCTCGTCAAACTTCGGTCGCCCCCCGCGGCTTAGAATGCGCCTATCGCCCCACTCGAGGGAATTTCATGACCTACCGGACCATTTTCGTCCACGTCGACGATGCCGAGGCCTGCGAACACCGGCTGGCAGTGGCTGCCCGCCTCGCGCGGGCTTACCCGGCGCAGCTTCGCGGCACCTATCTCGCGCCTTCGGCCGCGCTCACGCCCTTCACGTCCGCCGTCCTGCCCGGCGAGGTCGTGGAGCGACGCATGCGCGAGACGGCCGATGCCCAGCGCGAGGCCGAGGCGCGTTTTCGTGCCGTTGCCGCCGCGGCCGGCGTCACGTCGCTCGATTGGCGCGCACCGGCCGGCGACCCGATGGCGGCCGCCGTGCTGCACGCGCGCTACGCCGATCTCGCCGTGATCGGCCAGCCGCCTCGCGACGAGCCTTCGGAGGCCTTCAGCAGCGAGCTCGCCAAGGAGGTCGTCATGTCCTGCGGCCGCCCGGTGCTCTTCGTTCCCTACGTCGGCGAGTACAAGACCGTGGGCGAGCGGGTGCTGATCGCATGGAAGGATTCCCGCGAGTCGGCGCGTGCCGTCGCCGACGCCCTGCCGCTGCTCAAGGATGCGAAGAAGGTGTTCGCGGTGGCGATCACGCCCGACGACGACGAGAACCTGCACGACGTGCTTGCCGACCAGCAGGTCGCCGCGTTCCTGCGCCGCCATCAGGTGAACGCCACGGTGCGGCGCCTCGCCGTTCCCGATATCAATGCCGGGGAACTGCTCCTCTCGCAGGCCGCCGACATCAGCGCCGACCTGATCGTGATGGGCGCCTACAGCCGGCCGCGCGTCTCCGCGTTCGTATGGGGCGGCGTGACGCAGGTGATGCTGTCGTCGATGACCGTGCCGGTGCTGATGTCGCACTGAGCGCGCGGCGCGCCGGCGCTCGCGGTTCGCGCGGCTCCCCCGGCGTCTGTGCCGGCGTTCTCTCGCTCGACGGGTCCTTGCCGCCCGGCGGGGGCGAGCGCCGGCCCCGCCGGAATTGGCGGCCTCGAAATCGAACTCCGGATCAGAGACGGGCGATGATGCCGTCGACGAGGTCGCGGATGGAGATCATCCCGACCAGCGCGGAGCCGTCCATGACAGGGAGGTGCCGCAACTTGTTCTTCGCCATCAGCACGATGCAGTCCTCGCTGGTGTGGTCGGGACGTACGCGGATGACCGGCGCGGTCATGATGTCGCGCACCAGCGTGTCGCGGCCCGTTCGCGCCTCGACCTCGGTCCTGCGCGCGTAGTCGCGTTCGGTGACGATGCCGACGACCTGCTCGCCTTCCATCACGACCAGCGCGCCGATGCCCTTCGCGGCCATCAGCTGCATCGCCTCGAGCACCGACGTCGTCGGGGTCGTGGTGTGGACATCCCGATCGTGCTTGGAACCCAGAATGTCGGCCACGGTTTTCATCGGCGATCGCGGCATGGAGTCCCGGCGACCGGGTGCGAGGCACCCGCCCAGCGACTCGATCCGCCGCTTCCAGACAGCAAGCAGACACTCGAACGCCCGGTACCGGCATTGACGAGCATCAAGCCTTGGCGACATTGCCGACGTTTTGCGCCGCAGCACCCCGATGAACCCGGCCAAAAGCACGGCTCCGCGCGTCCATCCCCACGTGCGCGAGACTCCTCCGCGCGGCCTCTCCCGCTGGATTCCGGGCTTGCGGGTGCTGCGCACGTATCGGCGAGAGTGGCTCTGGACGGACATCGGCGCCGGCATCGTGCTCGCGGCGATCCTCGTGCCGACGGGCATGGGCTACGCCGCGGCCGCCGGGCTTCCCGTCATCTACGGGCTCTATGCGACGATGGTCCCGCTCGTCGCCTACGCGATCTTCGGTCCGAGCCCGATCCTGGTGCTGGGACCGGATTCGGCGCTCGCCGCACTCATCGCCGCCACGGTTCTGCCGCTCGCGGCCGGCGATCCCGACCGGGCCGTCGCGTACGCCGCGATGCTCGCGCTGCTGTCCGGGGCGCTGTGCATCGTGGCCGGCCTCGCGCGGTTCGGCTTCATCACCGAGCTCCTGTCGAAGCCGATCCGCTACGGCTACCTCAACGGCATCGCGCTCACCGTGCTGATCGGACAGCTGCCCAAAGTCCTCGGCTTCCCGGTGAGCGGCGCGAACCTGGTGGAACAGATCGGCGGCCTCGCTCGCGGCGTATTGGACGGCCGGACCAGCGGCACCGCGCTGGCCATCGGCGTGTCGTGCCTGATCGTGATACTCGGGTTCAGGCGCTGGGCGCCGCGCATTCCCGGCCTGCTGATCGCGGTGATCGGCGCCACGCTCGCGGTCTCGCTGTTCGACCTTGCTGCGACCGCCGGCATCGCCGTCGTCGGCCCGCTGCCCGAGGGACTGCCGGCGCTTCGCCTGCCGACGCTCGCCCTCGACGAGCTGCAGACGCTGGCCGCCGGTGCGCTCGCCATCACGCTCGTGTCCTTCGCCGACACCAGCGTGCTCTCCCGCACGTATGCGCTGCGCAAAGGCTATCGCGTCGACAGCAACCAGGAGTTCATCGCGCTCGGCGCCGCCAACGTCGCCGCCGGCCTGTTCCAGGGCTTTCCGGTGAGCAGCAGCTCGTCGCGCACGCCGGTGGCCGAATCCGCCGGCGCGAAGACGCAGCTCACCGGCGTGGTCGGCGCGCTCGCCATCGCCCTGCTGCTGATCTTCGCGCCGACGCTGCTGCGCAACCTCCCCGCCGCGGCGCTCGGCGCGGTGGTGATTGCGGCGTGCCTCTCGCTGGTGGACATCGGCGCCGTCCTGCGTCTCTACCACCTGCGCAGCGGCGAGTTCGCGCTGTCGATCGTGTGCTTCGTCGGCGTCGCCCTGCTCGGCGCCATACAGGGCATCTTCCTGGCAATCGTCCTCGCGCTCCTCGCCTTCATCTGGCGCGCCTGGCGCCCGTACGACGCGGTGCTCGGCCGCGTCGACGGGATGAAGGGCTATCACGACATCTCGCGCCATCCCGAGGCCCGGTGCGTTCCGGGCCTGGTGCTCTTCCGCTGGGACGCGCCGCTGTTCTTCGCGAATGCGGAAGTCTTCCGCGAGCACGTGCTGCGCGCCGTCGCCCAGGCGCCCACGCCGACCCGCTGGGTCGTCGTCGCCGCCGAGCCGGTCACCGACGTGGACGTCACCGCGGCCGACGTGCTCGCCGAGCTCGACGGCGAGCTGCACGAGGCCGGTATCGACCTGGGCTTTGCCGAGATGAAGGGCCCGGTCAAGGATCGCCTGAAGCGCTATGGCCTGTTCACCAAGCTCGGCACCGAGCGTTTCTTCCCGACCATCGGGCAGGCCGTCGACCGGTACCTGGCCACGCACCCGGTCGAATGGCGCGACTGGGACGAGTGAGCGCCGCCGGGGGCCGCGCAGCGGCCGAACCGGCCAACGAGGCCGCGAGCGTGGGCGCCGTCACCCGCGCGCCGCGTTACGGCAGGCCCAGCGCGCCCAGGCCGATGGCGATCAGGATCGCCAGCGTGTAGACGAGGAACACGGCCGAGATGCCGCCCATCGACGGCGCCTTGGTCGCGTGCGAGTAGCCGCGGCGATGCATGCGCGAGAGCTCGCGCCATCCGAACAGCCCCGCCAGCGCCAGCGGCGCCAGCGCGCTCGCCGGCAGCACCTGCAGCGGCACCAGCGCAAAGGCGAGCAGCAGCGTCAACGCCGCCTGCGCGTAGATCATCCGCGCGGCGTTGTCGCGTCCCAGCACGATGGCGAGGGTGCGGCGCCCGGCCCTCCGGTCGCCGTCGAGGTCGCAGGCGTTGTTGACCGACAGGATCGTCGCGATCAGCGTCGACGACGGCAGGCCGAGCCAGAGCACCCGCGGGTCGAGCGTGCGGCTCTGCACATAGGCGGAAACGGCGATCAGCACCAGGCCGAGCAGCCCGCCCGCGAAGATCTCGCCGACCGGCAGGCGCGCGATGGGCACCGGCCCGCCGCTGTACAGGAGCGCGACCATCATGCACGCCCCGCCGACGAGCACGATGCGCCAGTCGACGAGCGCGCCGATCAGGAGGCCGAGCGCGGCCGCCAGCACGAACAGCAGCCACGAGATCCGCAGCGCCACCACGGGCTCGATGCCCCGCTGCACCAGCGCCTTCGACTTCTCGGCATCGGTGTCGACGGTATCGACACCGTGCAGGAAATCGTAATAGCTGTTGAAGCCGGTCGTGCCCATGTCGACCAGGAGCGTCGCCAGCAGCATCGCCAGAAACAGGCCCGCCGAGAACGCGTGCGTCGTGTAGACCGCGTACGCCGTGCCGATCGCGAGCGACGACAGGCTGACGATCTTGGTGCGGATGTCGACGATCTGCAGGACGTCGACGACGGTGACGCGCGGGGCTGTGATCATCTGCGTCGGCGGCCGCGGTTCGGGCGACCGCGCTCAGGCGTGCCCGAGCACGCGGGTTCCGGCGTCGCCGGGCTCGCCCGACCGCACCCGGGCGGCGTCGAGCAGCGCATCGATCTGCCGGTCCTTGTCGTGCCACAGGTCCTGGAGCCAGGCCTGGACGGTCTTGCGGAAGCGCGCATCGAGCGCGTAGTCGCCGGCGCCGAACTCCGGCGGAATCGCCAGCCGGCGCACGCGCACGTCGACCCGCGACATCCTCCCGCAGAGAAACTGCCAGAACGTGGGCGCGCCGTCCGGGTAGACGATCGTGACGTCGACGAGCCAGCGGAACTTGTCGCCCAGCACGGAGAGCGCGAGCGCCAGCGCCCCGGCCTTCGGCTTCAGCAGGTGCCGATACGGCGAACGCTGCGCCCGGTGCTTCGCCCGCGTGAAGCGCGTGCCCTCGGGAAAGTTCATCACGCTGGTGGGCACGAGTGCGAACTTCTCGCAGGCCCGCCGCGTGGTTTCGAGGTCCTGGAAGCGCTTCTCCGGGTGGCTGCGGAGGTAGGCATCGGAGTGGCGGCGCATGAACGGGAAATCCAGCGCCCACCACGCGAGGCCCATCACCGGGACGTAGAGCAGCTGCTGCTTCAGGAAGAACTTGAGCATCGGGATGCGTCGGTTCAGCAGGTGCTGAAGGACGAAGATGTCGACCCAGGACTGATGGTTGCAATTGACCATGTACCAGCCCCGGTAGTCGAGCTCCTCCAACCCGGATACGTCCCACTTCGCGCGCTGGGTGAGCCGCATCCAGCCGCTGTTGCCGGCGATCCAGCTCGTCGCGATCGCGTTGAGCAGGGGGTCGATCGAGGCGCGCACGCGCTTCGCCGGGAAGACCAGCTTGACCAGCGAAAACGCGAAGAGCAGGCTGCACCAGAAGAGCGTGTTGGCGATCAGGAGCGTCATGGCGACGACGCCCCGGACGACGGGCGGAAGGAAGCTCAGCATCGTCTGTGCTCGACCGGCGTCGACGCGAGCCGGGCCGGCCGGGCTCAGTGCGCCGCGACCGGGTGGGCGCCCGCCGCGGCCTGCATCGCCCGCTCCACGGCCTCTTTGGTCATCGCGCGCACGCAGAGCTTCTCGGCCGCGACCGTGTGGGCGAGCAGCCTGACGAGCGCGTAGACCGTGTCGATGTGCGGCGTCGCCGTGCCGGTCAGCCGGCCCAGCTCGATGACCGAGCCCAGGAGCGCGTCGATCTCGGGCTCGCGGCCCGCCTCGATGTCCTGCAGCATCGACGTCTTGTGCTTGCCGACCTTCTCCGCGCCGGCGATGCGCTTCTCGATCGACACGCGGAACTCGATGCCGAGCTTGCCTGCGATCGCCTGCGCCTCGGTCATCATGTTCGCTGCCAGCGTGCGGGTGAGCGGAAACTGGCAGAGATCGACCAGCGTCGAGTGCGTGAGCGCGCTGATCGGATTGAACGTGAGATTGCCCCAGAGCTTCAGCCAGATCTCGGCGCGGATGTTGTCGAGGATCGGCGACTTGAGTCCCGCCGCCGTGAACGCCTGCGCGATGCGGGTGATGCGCTCGGTCGTCGTGCCGTCGAGCTCGCCCAGCGGATAGCGGTTGCCCTCGATGTGCTTGACCACGCCGGGCGAGGCGATGCCGGCGGCGGGGTAGACGACGCAGCCGATGATCCGCTGCGGATCGATGACGCTCATGACGCGCCCCTGCGGATCGACGGCGCGCACGCAATGGCCCTCGTGGGGGCCGCCATGGCGCTGGAAATACCACCACGGAATGCCGTTCTGCATCGGGATCAGCACCGTGTCGTCGCGCAGCAGCGTGGCCACGTCGTCGACGATCGGCTCGACCTGGTTGGCCTTGACGGCGAGGATGACGAGGTCCTGGCGTCCGGCCGAACGGATGCTGTCGGTCGCGTGCATGTGCCGGACGAGGTGCTCGCTGCCGTCGTCGAGGATGAGCCGCAGGCCGTGCTTCTGGATCGCGGCGAGGTGCGCGCCGCGCGCGATCACCGTGACCTCGTGCCCGACGGTCGCAAACAGCACCGCCAGGTGCCCGCCGATCGATCCCGCACCCACCACGCAGATTCTCATCTCTCCACCCTCCGGAGGCCCGTGCGCCCCTCGCGGAAAAGCACGCCTGCAAAGCGACATTTTACCCGCGATGCGCGACTTCCTTCGGCTCGATGCCGCGCGCTGCGTGCGGTTTGCGCCGGCGCTGACGTGGATCAAGGCGCGAGGTCGCGGACGGGCGCGGCCCGGTCGCTTGCCTGCGGTGTGGCAAACGGTCGCAACCGCCGCTCGCCGACGCGCGCGACCCCGCGATGCCGACCGGCTATCGCCTGGCGATGCCGCGCCGGTCGTAGGCCATCGCCGCCTCGCGGATGAATGCGGCGACGCGCGGCAGGTTCTGGCCTTCCAGCTCGCCCGCCAGCTGCTGCAACTGCGCCACCGTCGCGCGGCCGGGGCGCAGCAGGTTGTAGATCGCGAACACGCGCTCGTTGGGAAGCTCCGTCAGCTCCGCGGCGCGGCGCAGGTTGTCCGCGAGCTGACGGTAACCGCCCGCCTCGGCGGCGGCGGCCTGCTCGTTCAGCTGCTCGCGGCTGATGCGGAAATCCTCCGGCGCCAGCCGACCGGAGCGCAGCGCCTCGATGGTGAGCTCGTCGAGGCTGCGCCCGCTTGCCGTGCGCACGGCGCGTTGCGGGCCTTCCGCCCCGGGCGCCGGGCCCCGATCGCGGCTGGGCGTCTTCCGGTCGGCGGTCATGGCCGTGCCCCGCGCTGGCGCAAACCCGGTGGTCCGTCGATCCAGCGCAGCTCCGTCGGCGTCCGGTCCTGCTCTACCTGCTGCGTCTCCTGCCGGTGCAGCAGCGTCGTCTGCACGATGAGCCGCAGGCGGGCCGTGTTGTCGCTGCGCACGGGGATCGGCGCGGCAGGCTTGCCCAGCGCATGCAGCGCGGCATTGCGCCCGATCCGGCGGTAGGTCTCCAGGTCCATGTTGGGCGCCATGGCGAACAGCTCCAGATTCTCGAGCGGCACCAGGTCGCGGCGATGGATCACCGTCGTGCCCTTGGACTGCAGGCCGATCGCGATGCCCGACCCGCTCAGCTGCGCCCCCGCGTGGCCGATGAACGCGCAATCGGACGTGTGATGCACGCGCACGAGCCGCGCGGCGACGCCCTCCTCCTCCAGCCCGGCCACGATCGAGCGCAGGACATCGCGGTGATCGAGCCCGCCGATCGTCTGCGTGAGCGCGCTTCCGAACGCCGGGCCGACGGCGATGACGACCTCCATCTGCCGTTCCGTGACGGCGGCTCCGGCGTCCTCCAGCCAGCGCGCGCGCCGGCGACGCGCCGACCGAGGCGACCCACGCGCGCGGCTCCCAGGCCTGCGGCAGGTCCTGCAGCGCCGCCCAGCGCTCGCCGTCCACGCGGTAGCCCGTTCCGGGACCCTGGTAGTCGTTGGGATCGGTGAGCGCGCTCTTGACCCGGAAATCGCGATCGAAGATGGCCGCGGGCTGCAGGTACGCGCCGATCACGCGCTGGCGCTGCATTTCGAGCACGTTGGCGGCGATGTCGCCATACCCCGCGGCATCGAGCGCCCGGATGACGTCGAGCACGGTGAGCGGGCCGTTCTGCAGGCGCTGCGCGGCGTCGATGTCGGCCACGCGATCGCGGTCCGGCAGGTCTTCCGAACCGTAGGCGCCCGTGGCGGCAACGATCTCGTCCTCGGTGATCGCCGGAAAGCCGAATGCCGCGAACACCGCCTGCAACGCCCGTGCCGCGCGCTCCCTGGCGCGCAGGGCGGGCGCCTCGGCGACCGGCACCATGCCGCCGTCGATCCGCATGTCGCGCTGCAGCACGTACCAGTCGTCCATCTCGCTCACGTCGAAATTTCCGCCGCCGAACATGTTGTCGTAGCGCGGGATCGCGCCGTAGCCGGACGTGATGAAATCCGTGCCGGGGATGAACTGCAGCATCAGCTTGGCCGCCTTGCGGATCTCGGAATGCGACGCGAGCGCGTCGTTGCCCGACGCGACCTCGAGCCCCAGCAGCATCGCGATCAGGTTCTCGCCCATCACCGCGCGCAGCCCGTCGGGCAGCGACTCGGGCAGTGCGATGCAGCTGATCGAGCCGTTCTGCGAGCCCTGGCTCCCGGCGGCCCGCGTTGCCAGCAGGCTGCGGGCCTCGAGGTAGAGCATCGACTTGCCCTGCGCGTGCCCCATCAGCGCCGGCGCGCCGGCGCCCGAGGTGAACCGGGTCTTGACGCCGCGGCTCGCGTACGCCGAGGCCAGGAACGACTTCGACCACGGGGTGTCGTCGCCGTCGACGAAGGCGCGCTCGGTCGCGTACACGGAGAGCGTCTCCGAATAGCTGGTCAGGCCCTTGAAGCCCAGGCGCAGGTTGGTGGCCTCCTCCACGGCGCACTGCGTGAGCACCCCGCCGTGTGTCGTCTGCGAGCCCACGAGGATCGCCAGCGCATTGAACGGGGCGTAGCGCGCCACCGCCACGGTGGTCTCGATCTCGGCGAAACCGCGCAGCGCCGCCTCCGCCGCGTCGGCGGCGAGCAGGGCCGGATGCTCCTTGCGGTTGGTGACGTGCGCCTGGTTGGCCGGCGTGCGACGGGCGCGCATCTTGGCCAGCCCCATCATCATCTCCAGCACGTTCATCTCGTTGACGATCTCGACCAGCTTGGCCGGCGTGCAGCCGCCGACGATCTCCAGCACCGCGGCGCGCGGCACGCCGATGTCCACGATCATGCGGGCGATGTCGCGCGAAGGCGTCGCCATCGCCCGGGGCGCGACGCGCGGATCGATCGCGTGCCCGGCGATGAATTGCTCGACCAGATCGAAATCCGCGCGGGCAACGCCGTCCATCGCGACGACCTCGCCGTTCTCGATCGCGATGCCGGGCAGCGGATCGTACGGGCTGTACGTCGCGCTCAGGCCCACTTCCGGCCATGGCTTGACGAACGTGTCCTTGTTGATCGGCCGCTCGGCGATCCTCTCGAAGCGTTTGGAGCGCATCGGTGTCCCTACTCGATCACCCGGTCCGCACGCAACCGCGTCGCCGATGCAACGGCGAGGCCGATCGCTTTGGCCGTCTTCATGTTGATCACGAATTCGAACTTGGTCGGCCGCTCGACCGGAATTTCCGCAGGCTTGGCGCCCTTGAGGATCCGGTCCACGAAGTAGGCGGCGCGGCGATAGAGCGCGAGAAAGTCGACGCCGTAGCCGAAGAGTCCGCCCGCATCCGCATACTCGATGAAGCCGATCGACGGAAGGTGCTGCCTGACGGCAAGCTCCGCGATTTGCCTGTTGGCAGGGATGAGGGCCACGTCCTCGACCACCGTGAGCGAGTCGACGCGCTCCTTCGCCATGGCGGCGAAGACGCCGTCGAGGTCGCCGGGGCCATGCGCATCGAACCGCACCAGCGTCACGTCGAGCGCCTTGGCCGTCTTTTCCATGTCCGGGAGACGCGCGGTTCCGGGGTTGTTCGGATTCACGAGGACAGCCACGCGGCGCACCCGCGGGATCGCGTCCTTGAGCACCTCGAGCCGTTTCGCGTTGAGCTCGGGCAGGAAGAACGTGTCGCCGGTGATGTTCCCGCCCGGGCGCGCGAGGCTCGCGACGATGCCGCTGCCGACGGCGTCGCCGACGTTGGTCATGACGACGGGAATCCGGTTCGCCGCGGTCGCCTCTTTGGCGGCGAGAGCCCCCGGGATCGCGTGCGTCACGATGACGTCGACCTGGAGGCGAACGAGCTCGGCGGCGAGCTCGGGAAGCCGTTCGTACCGGCCTTCGGCAAAGCGATACTCGATCGCGATGCTCCTGCCCTCGACGTAGCCCAGATCGCGCAATCCCGCGCGGAACGCGTCGAGGCGAGGCGCCCACGCCATGGGGTTGGCCACGCCGAGGAAGCCGATGCGCGGCATGGCCGCGGCCGGCTGCTGCGCAGCCCCGCGCAGCGGCGCCGCCACGAGCGCACCGGCCGCAATCAGGAACCGCCGCCGTTGTCGGTCACTCATCTCCCCCGTCCCGAACGAGCCTTCCGCACAGTGTAGAGGGTTCTGCCGATCGGCGCCTGATCCGCAAGCCACCTTCCACGGCGCGGTGCGCGGCGAGCCGTTCGATTCACGGCGAAGACGCCGGTCCGGTCGATCCTGCGCGCGTCGAGGGGCGCAACAGCGGATAGCGGAACCTTCGCATCAGGTCCGTGTCCAGGCAGGCGTTCATGCGGTCGACGACCTCCCCGGGAATCGATTCCACGACCGCGCGATAGGACGCCAGGCGGGACGCGGCATCCGCGCGCCGGTCAGTGGCCGGGACCGTACGCAAATCCAAGGGCCGCAGGTAGTCGGCGCCCATCGGCATGTCGTCCGCCACGTCGACCAGGGGCTCACGGGTGCGCAACGACAGGCGCCCGCCCAGCGCGTGGAGGCCGGCGCGGATATCGGAGACGAATTCCTCGTAGACCACGCACGCCGAGCACGGCCGCTCCGCGATGGCCTCCAGCCACTGCCGATTCGAGCGGCTCCACGACCGGGCGTACGGAACCGCGCGGGCGTGCGGATAATCCTTCGCCTCCGGGCGCCAGCCGTGCCACCTCCTGGCGAAGCTCAGGTAGCCCGCGTACGGATTGCGGATCACGACGATCACGCGCAGCTGCCCGCTGGCGACCGCCTGCTGCGCGTGCGTCAGGACAGGCTGCAGCTTGTCGAGGTATGCGCGCTCGTGCAGCCGGCGCTGCCGGTCGGTCTCGAACCAGTTGCTGCCGTCGTAGGTGGGCGGCGCGATCGGGCCGTGCTTCCAGCCGAGGATGTTGGAGAACACCACCACGTCGCGAAAGTTGAGCGCGCACATCGCGGCCACGTAATTGGTTCCGGACCGCTTCATGCCGTAGATCTTGACGAATGCCGCGAGGCTTGCCGCCGTCCGGGCCGGCGCCGTCAGCCGGCGGAACGGAGTGCGGATTCGAGGGCAATCGACTCATCGGATCACCGTTGCGCGCGGGGGCGACCTGGCGCAGCCGCGCTTGCGGCCGCGTTGCGGTCAGTGCCGCAACGCGCGATCACCCACGAACGGGTTGCTGCGCCGCTCGTCGCCGAACGTCGACATCGGCCCGTGCCCCGGCACGAACCGCACGTCGTCGCCGAGCGGCCACAGCTGCCCGGTGATCGACCGCACCAGCGTATCGAAATCGCCGCGGGGAAAATCCGTCCGGCCCACCGACCCCTGGAACAGCACGTCGCCGACGAACGCGATCCGCCGCTCGGGCTGCACGAACACCACGTGGCCGGGCGTGTGGCCGGGACAATGGCGCACGTCGAAGCGGAGCTCGCCGACCGCGACCGTGTCGCCGCCTTCGAGCCACCGGTCCGGCGTGAAGTGGCGCGCGCCCGGAACGCCGAAACTCGCCCCCTGCCCCGTGAGCTGGTCGATCCAGAACGCGTCCTCGCGCTGCGGCCCCTCGACCGGCACGCCGGCGCGCTGCGCGACCTCGGCGACGCCGCCGCAATGATCGACATGCCCGTGCGTGACGAGGATCTTCGTCAGCCTGGCGCCGGCCTTCTCGACCGCGGCCAGCAGCCGGTCGACCTCCCCGCCCGGATCCACGAGCGCCGCCTGTCCCGTCGCCGCACACACGACGAGCGAGCAGTTCTGCTGGAACGGGGTGACGGGGATGATGGCGAGCTTCACGAGGCGAACTCCGCAGGTTGGCGCACGCTCGCCGGTCGTTACGGAGCCGTGCAGCGGCGCTGCAGGCCATAGTCTAGACGAAGGCTGCGGGGAGCGATCGTGCGTCCTCGACACCGTCCGCCCGAGCGCATCCCTTCCGTCGGCCGGGCGTGCGCGGCGTCGGCGCATGCACGGGTGTAAAATGGGCCGGTCGAACCGCCGCGTCGCCGAAGCCCATCGACGACGGCAGCGGGCGACGAAAACCTCAACTACAAAACGGGAAAGGGAGTGCCATGAAGAGTCTCATCCTTGTCGCGGCGATCGGCTTGTTCGCCGCCAACGTCGCGGTCGCCGCCAACCCCGCCTGCGAAACGCAGGCCACCGAGAAGAAGCTTGCCGGTGCGGCCAAGACCAGTTTCATGAAGAAGTGCGAAACGGACGCGATGGACGCGGCGACGAAGGCGTGCAACACCCAGGCCGACGAGAAGAAGCTCGCGGGCGCGGCGAAGACGAGCTTCACCAAGAAGTGCGTGACCGACGCGACGGCGGCAAAGAAGTAGTTTTCCCGGACCCTGCGTCCGACGGCCGGGCGCGGCCGCGGACGGCGATCAGGATGCGCGCGGCGGGATGAGCGCGCCGGAATCGCCCGTCCGCGCGAGCTGGCGCCAGAGCCAGCCTGCGGGCGCGTAGCGGCCCGTCAGCACATAATCGCGGGTCGGATCGCGGTACAGCGTTCCGCGCAGCCGGTTGCGCGCTTCGCCGCGGCCCGCGAGCAGGATCTCGTCACCGGGGAGGACCGCCACGTCGTCGGCCGGCGCGGTGATCGTCGTGTCGCCGCGGACGATCATCAGCGGCACGACCGGCAGCGTGCGCGCCCGCTCCGCGGGATCGCGCAGCAGATCGCCCAGCGCGAGCGTCACGCCCGGGCGCGCGAGCAGGCGGGCGATCGCCGGCGCCTCGCGCGGGTTCAGGCCCACCGCCCAGACGATCGGCACGCGGCGGCCGCATCGCTCCTCCAGTCGCGCGATCAGGCGGGCGGACGACGCGTCGCCCTCCGCCGTCGCCAGATCGAGGAAGCGGACGAGCAACGGCGTCGTCAGTGGAGCCAGGCACTCCTGCGCGATCACCCGCGACAGCACGGCGAGAAAATCGGGGGCGATCGCCTGGTACAGTTCCGCGTTGACCTGGCGATTCTGCCGGGCAACGATGTAGAGATCGGGATTGCGCTTGCGCGCCGCCGTGATCACGGTCAGATTGCTGGTGTCGTTGTCGGTGGCAGCGACGAGTCCCACGGCGCTCGCGACTCCGGCGCGGTCGAGCACTTCCGCCTCGATGCCGCTGCCCTCGATGATCCGCGGATCCGGAACGGCCTGCCGTTCCTTCTCGATGATCGTCACCTCCATTCCTGCGCGCTCGAGGTCGCCGGTGACCTCGCGCCCGAACCGGCCGTAGCCGCAGACGACCCATCGTCCGCGCGGCGGCTCACGGCGTGGCGGCAGCTCGCTGCCCGGCGTTCCCGTCAGCCATTCCATCAGCCGGAATGTCGCCGGACCGCGTATGGCGAGCGTCAGGAAGTCGCCGAACCGGTCGTAGGGGTTGACGACGAAATGCGTGCCGATCGCCTTGAGCCGCTCGGCAACCGGGCGCGTCGCGCAGCGGGCGACCACCCGCAGATCGGGACGCAGCAGCCGCGCCGCCGTCGCCACGGCCAGGTTCACGGCTTCGTCGTCGGTCAGCGCGAACACCCCGATGCAGTCCGGCCGCATGATCCCGGCGAGCTGCAGATGCGCCGGGTTGGCGGCATCGGCCGCGAGCGCGGGGACGTCGGTCCGGTAGTCGGTCAGCGCCAGCTCGTCGACGCGGACATCGGCCGCGTCGATCACGACGAAGCGCACGCGGCGGGCATCGAGCGCCCTGCCGACCAGACGGCCCGCCTGCCCATAGCCTGCGATCAGGAAATACGTCTCGCGGATGCGCCGGACCCGCCGCGCGAAGCCGCGCACCGCCAGCGCCTGGCGGAATCCCCGGTCCTGGAGCAGGCCGAGCAGCGTGCCGACCGCGTAGGCCCAGCCGATGACGGTGAGGTAGATGCAGAACGTGACCCACATCCGCTGCGCGTCGGTGAAGCCGTACGGCAGCTCGCCGAAGCCGATCGTCGTCGCCGTGTAGCTCATGAAATAGAACGCGTGGAAGAAGCCCATCGACCACGGCTTCCCCTGCGCGTCGACGCCGGTGATCAGCGTCAAGCCGAGGACGGAGATCGCGTAGATCACGATCAGTACGATGAGCGGCGCGCGCATCCTGCGCAGCACGAGGAAGAACGCGCTGCCCGCTGCCGCCTCGTCGAGCTGGATCCGGCGCCTGGCCCGGTTGCCCTCGGCCTCCGACGGCGCGAGCAGGCGCCGCCACACGACGGTGAAGATGCTGGCCATCGCCCGCTTCTAGTGGCGCGACAGCGTTGCCGTCTCGATGACCAGCAGCACCACCGAAACGACGTTGGCGAACAGCGCACCGGCCGCGAGCGACACGATGCTCACCATGAGCTCGGCCGTCATGCCGCCGGCGACGTTGCCCGCGTAGGCCCAGACGACGGCGGCGGCGATGAGCTGGAGGTCGGCGACGAGGCTCGTCGCCAGATGAATGGCGCCGAGCTGCGTGCGATCGCCGAACTTGAGCACCGTAGCGATCAGGTTGACGACGACCGCGGCATACAGCTCGTAGATGTTGTGGTGGACGGGGTCGGCAATGTCGCCGATGACGAAGCCGAAGTTCAGTGTCGCGGCGAGCAGAATGAAGAAGCCGAAGACCACCTTCTCCAGATTCATGTGACCCCCCTTGTTTGCCGAACCGCGTTCATTCTAGGTCGCAAGGGCACGCCCGGCGCGCGGGGAGATTGCGTTGCGTCAAATCCGGTGCTCGGGAAACGGCGCGCGTGGACCCGGTGTCCGGCCAATGCGCGTGAAGGCCGGAGCTGCGTCAACGTTTGTTCCAGTACGCCGCCCGCTCCGGAATGATCCAGCGCACGCCGCCGCGCGGGTCGGTCACGTCGCCCGCGTAGCGCGGAATGAGGTGCAGGTGCACGTGCGGAACCGTCTGTCCGGCGGCCGCTCCGTCGTTCAAGCCAAGATTGAATGCATCCGGTGCGTGCCGCTCGGTCACGATCCGGCGCGCTTCGTCCGCAAGGCGGAGCATTTCCTCGCGCTCGGCTGCCGTCGCCTCGAACCAGGACGCCACGTGCCGGCGCGGAACGATCAGCACGTGGCCCGGATTGAGCGGATAGCTGTCCCAGAGCGCCATCGCGGCCACGCCCTCGACCACGATCCGCTGCGGGGACGGACGGCAGAACGGGCAGGCCTTCGCTGGCTGGCTCACGTGCTGCGGTCGACGAATCGCGGCGACGGTGCGTCCGCCCGTTCACGCTTCGGCGGGCGTCGTCCGGACGCGATGGGACCGTCGGGTCAGAACGTCGTCGCGCGCATGCCGCCGAACCAGCCGCTGTCCTTGCACCCCGTGGTCCCGTTGGCGCCTGTTTCAAACCGGAACGTCAAGCCCGAAATGTTCACTTGCATCTCGAAGATCTCGAAGAGGCCCGGAGCGCTGCCATCGCACGAGTACGTCCCGTCGACCGCGCCGAATTGTCCGGCCTGACTGAGTATTCCCGTAAACGTGCAGCTCCCGGCTGTCCCGAGGTTGGCCACCAGCGTCATCGCCCCGTCCTGTTCTGGGTGACGTTGAGCGTGCCGAGGGCCTCGATCGTTCCGTTGAACCCGGGATTGAAGCATCCCGTCGTGTCGACGTGCAGGCCGCCGCCGTACTTTCCGCTGAAATCGTCGTAGCCCGCGAGGAACCGGGTCGCGTTCTTGACCACGGGGACCCCGTCCACGTCGTAGCGGAGCTCGCCCGTCGTCGTCGTCGTCGCGGTCCAGCGCATCGTCCCCACCTTCCGCACGGTCACCGTATTGGGATTGAAGGGCACGGTGCCGAACCACGGTCCACTGGTGAGGATGAGGTCGCCGGACCAGACGAAATTCGCCGACGTAGTCGAGCGTCGCCGTGTACCAGATCGGAGTCCGGGTCTCGTCGTAGACGTACATGGTCACGAAGATGACCGAGCCGCGCTGGATGATCTGGAAGCCCCAGCCGTCTTCGCCCGTGACGGACCAGATGTCGCTCTGATCGGTCGTGAACGACGTGGCCGACGCCTGGGGAAGGAAGCCCGCTGCAGCGAACAGGATTGCCGCGCACAGGATACGGATTGCTTTCATCGTTGATCTCCTCGAATGCAGGCGCGATTGCGCCGCCGGCAACACGAAGTATAAGCCCGTCGAATCGCGGACGCCCTCGCCCGTCAACCCGCCACGCTCGTCGGATAGCCGAAGACCGCGAGCGCCTCCGAGGCCTGCCGCTCGTAGAGGTCGAGCTGCTCGCGCGTCAGCACGCTGCGAAATCGGCCGGCGACCGCCGGATCGATCGGCCGGTAGATGTTCTCGTGGCTGGGCATGCTGCGGTAGCGCGGGCTCCTGTTCTCCGGCGAGAGCATCGCCGGCTGGAACTCGACGCCGAGGAACGCGCTCACGCCCGCGATCGCGCGCTCGGGCGCCTGCACCATTTCCTCGTACTTGACGAGGTGGTACTGCGCCGGCTTGTCGCGCATCACGGTGTAGAGGTAGAGGTTGCTGTTGCACCAGAACCGCGGAAAGTACTGCTCGAGGTACTTCTCGTTCCACCAGTGGTTGACCGAGACCATGATGTCCCGGATGTCGCGGACGATGTGCACGATCTTCATGCCCGGCGAGATCGCGTTCACCTTGATCAGCATCCGGAAATGGAGCAGATCGTTCGGCGACTTGTCGCCGGCGAGCCGCTTCCCGCATTTGACCGCGATCCGGCCATAGATCGCGTTCAACACGTCGGCAGGGCGGTACTCGCAGGAGTGCACCGCGTCGCGTATCTCGTCGCGGGTCAGGTGTTCGAACAGCGTGTCCCGGTTCTCGGTACCGGACTCGGTCATGAACCGGACGATCATGTCCCGGCCGATGTCCGGATTGCGGATGCGGTCGAACACGAACGCCAGCGGGACGATGAAGTCCGTCTCGTAGGGGATGACGATCTCGTCGTGCGCGCTCAGGCACTGGGCGAGGAGCGTCGTCCCGGACCGGGGCGACCCGAATACGAAGAACATCTCGCGCGCCATCCGCTCGGCCCTTTCCTTGATCGATCCAAATTGTAGAGCCTTTCGCCCGATCGTCCCGTGACCAGCGACGGACGAGGTACGGGTTCCGTCGCGGGATCGCCGGGTCGGGCATGCTCCGGGTCGCGAGCCGGCCCACTTGCGGGGGCGGGGAAATGTCCCGACAATGATCCGACGCCCGCAGGCGCATCGCCTGCAGTTCGGGCAGGGTTCGACGTGTCGGGAATGACTTGCACAAACGGGGAGCGAGCGATGGACGCGAGAACAACGTTGTTGGCCGTGATTGCGAGCGCCGTGCTGCTGGGATGCGGCAGCGTGCCCAGCGACACCAGTACCGGCAGTGGCCGTCCCGCGCCCCGGTCCGCGGACAGGCAGGAATGCCCCAGCGGCAATTGCCCGATTCGCGTCACCGTCGACCCCGCGCATGTCACCGCCACCAACACCTGCGGAGTCCGCACGCCCACGATCGTGTCGCTCGGCGGACTCGGAGGCGGCCGCTCGCGCCTGATCGTGTGGACCATCCAGGACCCGAACTACAGCTTTTCGACTCTGCCGGGCAGACCGGCGCTCGTCATCAAAGGCTCCAATGCCTTCTTCAACGTCCCCGAAGTGCATGGCGCAGTGCTGCAGGTCAGGGTCAATGTTTCGAATCCGGGCACGTCCCACGAGTATGGCCTCAACCTCGTCAGACGCGACGGCACGGTCTGCGGCACCTACGACCCGTGGATGATCGAGTGAGCGCCGGCGCGTCCCGTCCGTGGCGCACGGGGCGTGGCGGCATGACGCGACCGGGCGACGGCCGAGCCTGAGCGCGCCCGGGGCATTCCGGAGGACGATCAGCCCCCGCTCGCGAGCCAGGCGCGGGCTTCCGCCGTGGCGGCCTCGAAGGCCGAGCGCGCAGCCCGACGCGCGCGCTGCGGCGAATCGGGCCGCGCCCAGCGCCTCGCGCGTCCGCGATATCCAGGGCCGCAGAAAGGCATCGTCGGCCGGATCGCTCTGACTCCCCGTGTCTTCGGCCTGGCGTTCCGCCACGCCATGGAAGCGCGCGGCGCGCTCCCAGTCTCCGGCGAGCGCGGCCAGGCCCGCGGCGACGACCAGCGCACTCTGGCCCGCACGCTTCGAGCCCGTCTCATCGGCAATGTTCAGGACCTCGCCCAGCAACGCGCGGGCGCGCGCCGTCGAGCCGCGCTCGATGGCCACCATGGCGAGGTTGAGATAGCCCACGGCGGCGAGCTCCCGGTCGCCCAGCTCGCGTCCCAGCGTCACCGCGCGCTCGTACAGCGGCTCGGCCGCGTCGAGCTCGCCTTCCAGGCGGTGGATCTGCGCCAGCGCGTTCGCCGCGACGGCGCTCCCGCGCTTGTTGTCCAGTGATGTGGCGAGCTCCAGCGCCTCCTCGCAATGCCGTCGGGCGGCCGCCCGATCGCCCTGCCCGAGTGCGGCCAAACCGAGCGTATTCAGCACCGACACGACCAATCGCCCGTCGCCGAGCACGCGTGCCGTGCGCAGGCTCTCCTGCAGGTAGCGCGGCGCCTCGTCGTAGCGCCCCATCTCGCAGCAGATCTGCCCGGCGACCCAGAGGGCGCGGCAGCGGGCGACGCTCGTGGACTGCCCGTCGGCATGCGCCACCGCTTCCACGGTCACGCGGTGGCCGAGGTTCAGCAGGCCGCGCATGAACCAGTAGTGCTTGATCGCGTGGACCAGGCGGCAGTCCTGCTCCGCGCCGCCCTCGACGCGCGAGCACCATGCGTGCGCCGCCAGCAGGTTCTCGCGCTCGAGATCGAGCTGCCGCAGTCCGGCGGCCTGCTCCGGCCCGAGGAGCTCGGGCGCCACCTTCTCGGCAAAGGCAAGGAAGAACGCCAGGTGGCGCGACCGCGTCGCGTCGCCCTCCCCCGACTGCGTCAGGCGCTCGTCGGCATACTGGCGGATCGGTTTCGAGGAAGGCGTAGCGTCCGCCTTCGGCCTCGACCATCACCACCGACTTCTCGACCAGATCGGCGAGCAGGTCCAGCACCTCGGCCGTCGCCGACATCGCCGTCCCGAGCACACCGCCTCCGCCGCTTCGAGCGTCCAGCCGCCGGCAAACACGGCGAGGCGGCGGAACAGCGTTCGCTCCCTCTCCGTCAGCAGGTCGTGGCTCCAGTCGATCAGCGCGCGCAGCGTCTGCTGGCGCGGCAGCGCGGTCCGGCTGCCGCCGGTCAGCAGCTGGAAGCGATCGCTGCAGGCGGGCCGCGATGTTCTCCACCGACAGCGCCCGCACGCGCGCCGCGGCGAGCTCGATCGCCAGCGGAATGCCGTCGAGTCGCCGGCAGATCTCGGCGACCGCCGGCGCGTTCTGCGTCGGTCAGCGCGAACGCGGGCAGCACGGCGCTCGCGCGGTCGACGAAGAGCCGAACCGCCGGATACTCGCGCAGGGCGTCGACCGCGACGCGGTCCTGCGCTGCCGGGACCGCGAGCGTCGGCACCGGGAAGCTCGTCTCGCCCGCGACGCGCAACGGCTCGCGGCTGGACGCCAGAATCCGCAGCTGGGGGCCCGACCTGCAGCAGCTGCTCGGCCAGCGCGGCGCAGGCCTGCACCAGGTGCTCGCAGTTGTCGAGCACCAGCAGGAGCCTTCGATCGGCCACGTGCCGGACCAGCGCCTCGGCGACCGGACGCCCCGCCTCCTCCTTGACGCCCAGGACCGACGCGACCGCCTGCGGCACCAGGCGCTCGTCGTTGAGCGGTGCGAGCTCGACGAACCACACGCCGTCCGGATAGTCGTCGAGGACATCGGCGGCAACCTGCAACGACAGTCGCGTCTTGCCGATGCCGCCTGCGCCGAGCAGCGTCAGCAGGCGCGCGGCGCCGAGCGCCTTCCTGAGCTCGGCGAGCTCGCGCTCGCGCCCGATGAAGGTCGTCGCCTGCTGCGGCAGATTGTTCGGCGTGGACTCCAGCGAGCGCAGCGCCGGAAAGTCCTGCCGCAGCAACGGGTGCAGGACCTGATAGATGCGCTCGGGGCTCGCCAGATCGCGCAGCCGGACCGAGCCCAGGTCGCGCAAGGCGACGCCGTCCGGCAGTCGGTCGGCGCACGAGCTCCGCCACCGTGTGCGACAGCAGCACCTGCCCGCCGTGCGCCGTGCCCATGATCCGCGCCGCGCGGTTGACCGGGTTGCCGAAGTAGTCGTTGTCGCGGCGCTCGACCGCGCCGGCATGGATGCCGCAGCGCACGCGCAGGGAGAGTCCCTCGGTGGCGGCAGGATCGCCGAGCGCGCGCTGCAGCTCGAGCGCGGCGTCGACGGCATCGAGCGGGTCCGCGAAGGCCGCGTGCATGCCGTCGCCGATCATCTTCACGACCGTGCCGCGATGGTGCGCGACCGCTGCCCGCGCCAGCGCGTCGTGCCGCGCGAGCGCCCGGGGCATCCGCTCGGGCTCCTCTTCCCACAGTCGGCTGCTGCCCTCGATGTCGGTGAAGAGAAAGGTCGTGACGGCGGACGGGTCCATGCCCCGGTCCCTGGTTCGAGCCGGCCAGTCGCCTACTCTACGGCAGCGCAACCGACGTTCACCAGATGCCACGCGCCACGGGCGGGCTCCATCGGGCAGGCCGGCTGCGCAGACGCGTCGCTGCAGCGTGCTACGATGGACGCCCGATTTCTCACCGCTCGCTCTCGTGCCTGCGCGTCCCGCTCACGCCGACCCGTTCGCGCCGCTCGCCGAGGAGACGCTGCGCGCGATGGCCTCGTCCGGCGTCGTCCGCAAGTTCCCGAAGCACACCGTGCTGATCAACGAGGGCGATGTGGGCGACTCGATCTACATCGTGCTGTCGGGCAAGGTCAAGGTCTTCGCCAGCAACGAAGCCGGCAAGGAGGTCGTCATCGACTTCCACGGCCCGGGCGAGTATGTCGGCGAGATGTCGCTCGACGGTGCGCCGCGCTCGGCGTCGGTGATCACCGTCGAGCCGACCGCCTGCGCGGTAGTGAGCCGCGCGCAGTTCCGCGAATTCATCCTGGCGTATCCGGATTTCGCGCTGCACCTGATCGGCAAGCTGATCGAGCGCGTCCGGTTCGCGACCGAGAATCTCAAGAGCCTGGCGCTCTCCGACGTCTACGGCCGCCTGGCGCGGCTGCTCGGCTCCCTCGCCGAGGAGCGCGACGGGCGCCAGGTGATCCCCGAGAAGCTGACGCAGCAGGACATCGCCGAGCGCGTCGGGGCGTCGCGCGACATGATCAGCCGCCTGCTCAAGGACCTGGTCGCCGGCGGCTATCTCGCCATCGAGGAGCGCAGGATCGCGATCCTGAAGCGCCTCCCGCCGGCCTGGTGAGGCGCCGGCGCCCGGGAAAAACGTGAATATTCTGCAATTCCGGTGCCGATTCGTCCGTCTCGCGGCGCTGCGCCGGCGACTAGAGTCCTCTCCATCATCAGGAGAGAACCATGCGCAACGCACCTGAATCGCGGAACCCCCTGCAAGACGTTGTCACGGGCGCGCGGGCGGTGGGCCTCGGCGTCGCGATGGGGCTCATCGTGTACGCGGCGGACGAAGCCGACATCGCGCTGCACGAGCCGCACGCCATCGACGAGCCGACTCCGGTCGCGGTCGCGAAGGCCGCGGTCCCGGCTCCGGCCCGCGCCGTCTACCTGCCGGCACCCCCGAAGGCGGCCGCGCCGGCACCGGTGCCCATCTACCTGCAGACGCAGTTCAAGGCGGCGGCGCCTACCGCGGAACCCATCCCGACGTTTTGACGCCGCCGGCGAGCTGCCTGGCCTGCTGCAGCGTGGCGCGCTGGGAGTCGGCCTCGCTGCCCAGCTTCAGCAGCGCGTTGGCCATCGCCAGCGCCTTGGCCCGATCGCCCGCGCCCTGCGCCGCCGCCATGGCGCCGGCCAGCGTGCGGTAGCGGTTCGGCTCCTTGGTCGTCGCGGCCTCGTACTCGCGCAGGGCCTCGGCGAACCGCTTCTGGGCGAGCAGCATGTCGGCCAGGAGCTCGCGCGCCGGCACCAGCGGCCCGGGAGTGACGACGTGCTTCTCGGTCGCGTCCTCCCGCTGCGCGGCGGCGCGCAGGCCGTCGATGCATTCGGCGGACTTGCCATCCGCGCACAGCGCGAGCGCGCCGAGCACGGCGGCCTGGATGTCGATCTGCTCGACCCAGTAGCTCAGGCGCAACTCCTTCGCCGCGTCGCGCAGGGCGATGAGCCGGGCCTGCTGCTCGCGGGCAAGCGTCGCGTTGCCGGCACGCGCCGCGCCGATGCCGCGGGCGTAGGCGTTGATCGCCTCGGCCTGCGGGTATTTCTTCCACGGATAGGCGTCCGCCGCCGGGGTCAGCGGCAGCATGGCGGCGGTGGCCCAGTCGCCGCGCTCCAGTGCCATGCGCGCCGGCATCGCGGCGTAGGCGAATGCCGCGGCGAAATTGTCGATCGGCTTCAATGCGAACGACTGCTGCATCGCCTTGCGCGCCGCCTCGTCCTGCACGAGCTGCAGATGGGCGTAGACCATGTAGTCCGTCGCATGATGGCCGTCGAACGTCGCATCGCCGGCGACGCGCGCGGATTCGCGATTGGCGGCGATCGACTCCTTCCAGTAGCCGACGCGGGTGAAGATGTGCGCGGGCATGTGCAGCGCATGCGCGGCGTCGGGCGCGATCCCGGTGTACGCCTGCGCCGCCGGCAAGCCCTGCTTCGCGATCGGCGGATAGTCGTAGCTGTGGATCAGGTAATGCGCGACGCCGGGATGATTCGGATACGCCTTGAACAGCGGCTCCAGGATGCTCGCGGCCTTGAGCTGGTTGGCGTAGGTCTTGTCGGCGGGGTTGAAGTTGGCGGAGGTGATCAGCGCGGACAGGATCGCCGCCTCCTTGTCGTCCCGGTTGCGCGCCGCGACCTGCGCCATCGCGGCATCGTAGGCCTGCATGCGCTGCGCGTGCGGCGTGCTCGCATGATCGCGCACGAAGACGACCACCGCATCGACATAGTCGCGCTCGCGCGACGTCTTGAGTCCCGCGGCCTTGGCGGCGTCCAGCGCGGCGACGGTGTCGTTCAGGTTCTGCGGCGTCAGCCCGGCGGGCCAGACGAACGGATTGCCGAGCAGCGACATCGCGACGCCCCAATGGGCCATGCCACAGGCCGGATCGGTGACGGCGATCGCCTTGAACGCGGCCACCGCCTGCGGCCAGGCGAACGAGTGATAGAGCGCCATCGCCGTGTTGAACTCCTTCTGCGCGGCGGCGCTGCATTCGACCTTGAATTCGACGGTGCCGAGCCGGGCCACGCCGTGAGCTCGGGCCGGTGCGACGGCGAGCTGGGCCAGGCAGGCAAGGCCGATGGTGAGGCAGGCGAGGCGTTGGATGCGCATGATCGATCCTTTCGGCAGAGTGTGCTGCGCGGCGAGCGCAGGTCCCGGCGTCGCGTGGCGCGCCTTTGCATCCGGATCCGGCGCCAGGTCCCGCGGTTGCATGGCGCAGGGGCGATTTATAGCGCCATTGCCTTCGGAGCGCAATGAGAATCATTCCGGTCGGCGCGAAAATGCCGTGGTTCGTTTATGCTACCGACGCAATCGGCGCCCGCCTGCGAACGCGCCGCGATCCACGCCATGAGCGCGATCCCCGGTGACCTCCCGCGTTCCGACGACCCGTCGGCGGCATCCGCCGTCGCGCGCGGACTCGCGCAGGCCCACGCGGCGTGGCAGGAAGGCCGGCGCGCGGACGCGATCGCGGCACTGACCACGCTCGCGGCACGCATGCCCGACGCGGCGGAAATCTGGGCGCGCCTGGGCGCGTACGCGCTCGAGGCCGGGCGCCACGACGACGCGCGGACGTGGCTCGCGAACGCCGTGGCGCGTGCGCCCGACGACGCCGCATCGTGGACGAACCTCGGCACCGCATGGCTGCGGCTCGCGCGGACCGACGAGGCGATCGCGGCATACCGGAAGGCGCAGGCGCTCGACCCGTCCGCGATCGGCGCGCAGGTCAATCTCGGCAATGCGCTGCAGCGCTCGGGCGACCTCGACGGCGCCGTGGCCGCGCTGGAAGCGGCGCAGCGCCTGGCGCCCGATGCCGCCGAGGTGCTGAACAACCTCGGCAACCTTTACAAGGAGCAGGGCCGCTTCGACGACGCGTACGCGACCTACGTCGAAGCGCGGCGCGCCGCGCCGGACTTCCGCCCGGCGTTCTCGAACCTGCTCGCGCTCACCAAGCTGTCGACGCGCCACTCGCCGGCGGAGATCTTCGCGCTGCACCGCGCGTTTGCCGCGCACCACGAGCACGGATGGCGTGCGGACTACGTGCCGCCGGCGAATGCGCCGGATGCCGATCGCCGCCTGCGCATCGGCTACGTGTCGCCGGACTGCCATACCGCATTGCCCGCGTTCGTCGAGCCGGTGCTCTCCAGCCACGATCGGAGCCGCTTCGACGTCTACGCGTACTTCAACAACGCGAAGGGACCGGACGAGCTGGCAGCGCTCGGGCCCGTCACTGCGCGCGTGATGCGAGGCGCCACCGACGCCGAGGTCGCGCAATGGATCCGCGCCGACGGCATCGACATCCTGATCGACATCGCCGGCCACACCGGGCACAACCGGCTGGGCGTGTTCGGCCGCAAGCCGGCGCCCGTGCAGATCACCTGGCTCGACTACCTCAACACCACCGGGCTCGACGCGATCGACTACCGCCTGACCGACGCGATCAGCGACCCGCCCGGCGCGAGCGAGACGCTGCACAGCGAGACCCTGCTGCGGCTCGCGCCCGCGCAATGGTGCTGGCGTCCGCCGGAGGGCGAATCCGACACCCTCGGCTCGCGCCCGCGCTCGCCGCCGGCCCCGGCCGGCTCACGCTGGGATCGTTCAACAACTATTCGAAGCTCACCGATGCGACCCTCGCGCTGTGGTCGCGCCTGCTCGCCGCGTTGCCGGAGAGCGAGCTCGTGATCGTCGGCGCTCCGGAAGGCACGGCGCGCGATCGCCTGCGCGCGGCGCTTGGCGATGCATGGAATCGCGTGCGCCCCATTTCCCGGCTCGCGCCGGACGCCTTCCGCGCCGAGGCGGCGACGGTCGACGTCGCGCTCGACCCCCTCCCCTTCTCGGGCGCGACGACGACGCTGGAGGCGCTCTGGCAGGGCGTGCCGGTCGTCACGCTGCCCGGCGCGACCTCCGCGTCGCGCTCCAGCGCCAGCCTGCTCGGTGCGCTCGGGCTGGCCGACTGGATCGCGCGCGACGCCGACGACTACGTCGCCATCGTCCGCCGTGCCGCGCAATCTCGCGAAGCGCTCGCGCGGCTGCGCGCCGAGCTTCCCGGCCGCCTGCGCGACGAGCGCGCTGTGCGATGCCGCGCGCTTCACGCGGCAACTCGAAGACCTGCTGCGCGAGGCCTGGCGCACGTGGTGCGCGCGCCGGCGCGCGACGGTCGGCGGGCACGCTGTCGCCGGCGATCGCAACCGACGCCGCACCCTCCGTGCGCGCCACCCTGCGCCGCCTCGACGGCGATGCGCGTCTCGCCGCGATCGAGGCGCGGCTGCGCGCCGGCAAGGGTGCCGATGCGGTGGGCGCAGGCCGCGCCCTCGTCGACGAGTTCCCGGAATGGCACGCCGCGCAGCGCGCCTGGCTGCAGACGCTCGTCGCCTGGTCGCGAGCGCAACCCGATCTCGTCGCGCGCATGTTCCCGCCGCCGCGCGCGCCCGCGCGGTTGCCGAGTGTCTCGGTCCTGATCTGCTCGATCGACCCGGACCGCTTCGCGGCGGTCACCGCGAGCTATCGCCAGCGCTTCGCCGGCTGGCCGCTCGAAATCGTCGGCGTGCACGACGCGCGCTCGCTGGCCGAGGGCTACAACCGGGCGGCTGCCCGGGCGAAGGGCGATCTCCTGCTGTTCTCGCACGACGACATCGAGCTCGTGACGCCGGACTTCGCCGCGCGTCTCGCCGCGCATCTCGAGCGCTTCGACGGCGTCGGCGTCGCCGGTGCTTCGCGGCTCGTGCGGCCGCGCTGGAGCGACGCGGGCCAGCGGTGCGATCCACGGCCATATCCTGCACGCGCCGCCACCCGGGCACGGCGGCGCGCTGCTGATGGCCTTCGGCTTCCAGCAGCCGGTCTGCGACGGCATCCGCGTGCTGGACGGAGCGTTCATCGCGGTGCGGCGACACGTCTGGGAAACGCAGCGCTTCGACGACGAGCGCTACGACGGCTTCCATCTCTACGATCTCGACTTCACCTGGCGGGCGAGCAACGCGGGCGCGCGCCTCGCCGTGCCGCTCGATCTCACGCTGCTGCATCGCTCCTCGGGGCGCTACGACGCCGCCTGGCGGCGTTACGCGCAGCGCTTCGCCGAGCAGTCGGGACTCGACCCGCTCGCCCCGCCCTCGCCCGGCGGGCTCCAGGTGCGCCTGGACACGCCGCAGCAGATCGACGCGCTGCGCGCGGCGCTGCTGCATTTCCGCTACGGCGCCCCGGCGGCGTGAATCAGCGCGTCGGCGCCGCGACTTCCGCGCTGGCCTCGCTCGGTCCGCGAAGGACCGAGCAGAGGATTGGCGAGCATCCAGCCCAGCCGGATGTGGCGCGGCTCCTGGAATTCGGGGAGACCGATGGCCATGCCCTCGTGACCGGCCCCTGGCTCGTCGACGTAGGTTCCGAACAGCCGGTCCCAGCAGGAGAACAGGCCGCCGTAGTTGCTGTTCGTCTCCTCGCTCCACCTGCGAGTGGTGCGTCCGGTGCATGTCCGGCGTGATGAATACCCATCGTATGCGGCGGTCCCAATCGACCGGCATGCGCAGGTTGCCATGCACCCAGAACGTCGTCAGCAGGTAGCTGAGCGCGAACAGCGTGACCGCCAGCACCGGCGGCCCGACGATCACGATGACCGCGAGGTTGGCGCCGTGTTCCAGCAGCGCCTCGCCCGGGTGGAAGCGAACCGCGGTCGAGTAGTCGAAGTCCTGGTCGGTGTGATGCAGACGGTGCAGCCGCCAGAGGACGGGAATGCGATGAAAGAGGAAATGGATGGCGAAATGACCGAGGTCCAGCAGCACGATCGCCACCAGGAATTGCAGCCAGTACGGCATGTCGATCAACCGCAGCAGACCCCAGCCCTGTCCGGACGCGACGATCGCCGCGCCGATGCCGAATCCCGGATAGATCGACCACAGCAGCGCCGAGTTGATCAACAGCAGGCCGAAATTGCCGGCCCAGCGCGCCTGCATCGACGCGTTCAGCGTGCGCCTGGGCGCAGCGTGCTCCCACAGCGCGACGGCACCCAGCGTTCCCAGGAACAGGAGCGCGTAGATCGCCGACTGATGGGCGAGCAGAAACGATTCCACGTGCGCGCGCTGCCGATGCGGGCGCCGATTCCTATTTCCTGTTCCTGATCCGGTAGGCAATGATGCCGACCACCGCCCCCGCGCCGATGAGCGAGAGCAGCGAAGGTTCGGGCACGGCGTTCGGCGCGCGCGCAAACACTTCCGTCGCACTGGCGCCGAGCCATCCGCCAAGCGCGAGTTGCGGACGACGCACGATCGACGCGAGTCGCTGCCGCAGGTTTCCGATTTTCACGTTGCCTCCAAGTTCCAGATGTCCGGTCACGAACGCTCCCACCACTCGTGAGCCGGTCCAGCCGGTGCATTCCCCGCACCTTGCCGGCCTTGATTTCCAATGTCCCCACAAGCGATGGCGCAATGCGAGCAATAACCGTTCCGTGGCGCTCATCCTTCGTAGAATCAGTCGCTTGTGACGGAAATTGGCGGCTTTGGCGTCGACGGCTGTAAGCTTTGCCGACACGGCCAGGACGGGGACGCGGACACGAGGAAGGCCATTGGAACGACTGCTCGAAAATCAGAATGACGTCTATACGGCGGTGATGCTGGCCGCGCTGGGCGTGACGCTGTTATGGGAGATGTGGTTTCCGCGCCGCGGGCCTGCGGCCCCGCGCGCCGCGCGCTGGCGGCTCAATTTTCTGCTGATGCCGATCAACATGCTGGTGCTGTACATCGCAGTCCCCGTGACGACCGTGACCCTGGCGCTCATCGCCGCGAACGCCGGGTGGGGCCTCTTCAACCGGATCCAAGTGCCGTTCGCGGCGGCGCTCGCCGCCGGCTTCCTGCTGCTGGACCTGGCGCGGTACGGCCAGCACTTTCTGATGCACCGCGTGCCGATGCTGTGGAGAATTCATCGCGTGCATCACGCGGACCCGGACCTGGATGTCACGACCAGCCTCAGGTTTCATCCGCTCGAAACGATTGCCGGGATAGTCACGGATGCGCTGACCATCGTCGTGTTCGGCGTTCCGGCGTTGGCCGTCGTTCTGCATCGCCTGGCACGCGTCGCGGCGAGCACGATCGTCCATGGCAACGTCCACATCCCGGCCCGGTTGGAGCGACTGCTGCGCCTCGCGCTGGTCACCCCCGACATGCACCGCGTGCATCATTCCGTGCTCGCGCACGAGCAGATGGGCAATCTCAGCGGCGGCCTGAGCTGGTGGGATCATCTCTTCGGCACCTACATCGGCAAGCCCGCCTCCGACTACCGCACCATGCCGTTGGGCCTTGCGGACTACTCCCCGGCGCGCGCAAGCTCGCTGAGGGCGACGCTGATCGACCCGTTCGTCAGATAGCTCGAATGGAGGCATGCATGCGGAACATCTCCCGGCTGGCGCTCCTCTCCTGTGCGGCCATGCTGATCCCGTCGGCCACGCTCGCCCAGACCTGCAACACCGCCGATCGCTCGATCCTGTTGATCCTCGATGCCTCGGGCAGCATGAACGCCAGGCTGCCGAACGGCGAAACCCGCATCGCGGTCGCGCAACGCGCGATCAAGGGCGTGGCCGGCTTCATTCCCGCGCAGGCGCAGCTGTCGCTGCGGATGTACGGCGCGCAGTCGGCGGCGAGCCGGAGAAGAATTGCGAGGACACGCATCTCGGCGTGCCGTTCGGTCCGGCGAGCGCCAGCGGCGCCGCGATCGCGTCGACGGTCGATGGCGCGAAGGCCCAGGGCTACACGCCGATCGCCTATTCGCTGGGACAGGCGGCGAACGATTTCCCGGCCGATGCCAAGGAGCGCGTCATCGTCCTCGTCAGCGACGGCAAGGAGACCTGCCAGGGCGATCCGGTGGTGGCGGCCAAGGCGCTCGCCGCCAAGGGCATCACCGTTCACACCGTCGGCTTCGTCGTCGATACCGCGGCGCGCGGGCAGCTGCAGGCCATCGCGCGCGCGACCGGCGGTACCTATTTCGACGCGCCGGTCGGGCCGGAGCTGCCGGACACGCTCAAGTCCGCGCTCAACGCCTGCAAGAAGACGCGTGGTCGCGCTGCCGGCGAAGCCGAAGCCGGGAAAGCTGCGGACGACGTCCGCGACCTGGCTCGCGTCGCACGCCGTGCTCAACGCGGAGACCGGCCAGCAGGTCGGGGCGTTCGACAGCTCGCACCGGGAGCTGACGCTTCCGGCGGGCATCTACGAGGTGAAGTTCGGACCGGCGAGTTGGAAAGGCATCGAGGTCCGTCCCGGCGAGACCACCACGATCGAACCGGGCGTGCTGAAGGTCCAGGCCGGCGTGCCCAGTGCAGGCGCGCGACCGTCGTCGATTCCGAAACCGGCGAGAAGCATGGCAGTTTCGACCCCGTGTCGACGTCGGTGACCCTGATGCCCGGCGTCTACGACCTGCGTTTTGCCAAGACCGAATGGCGCTTCGTCAAGGTCGACGGCGGCAAGACCACCACGCTCCGGCCGGTCGCGGTCATCCTCGCGCGGGACCTGAAGTGGAAGGCGGCGCGGGTGACGACGACAGGACGGCAAGGAGGTCGCCCGCTTCGACGCGGTCACCTGGAAGGCGGCGCTGCCGCCGGGCGACTACATCGTCGAGGTGGACGGCAGCAAGTTCCCGTTCCCCGCGACCGAGGGCGAGGTGTTCGAGGTCAAGCCGCAGTAGGCCTTGCTGCGGCGATTCAACCGGCGCCGGACGGATCGGCGCTGCCGCCGCGTTCGCCGAAACGGCTCGCGATCAGCGCGACGATCGCTTCCAGCGCTTCCGTTGCGTCGGGGCCTTCGGTTTCGAGCACGACGCGGCTCCCCTTGCCCGCCGCCAGCATCATCACGCCCATCAAGCTCTTGGCGTTCACCCGGCGGCCCTTGCGCGTAATCGCCACGTCGCACTGATACTTCGCGGCGACCTCGGTGAGCTTGGCGCACGCCGACGCGTTCAGCCCGAGCTCGTTGACTATCTCGACCTCGCATTGCGGCATGAATCGGATCCTCCCCGCGGGAAATCCGGAACCTTCCTGGCGACCGGTTGCATTGCCAAAATGATACTCGTAACATACATTTGTTATGTCTGCGACGTCAATACTGATGCATAAACCATGATTACTGCGGCGCAGCTCAGGGCGGCTCGCGCCCTCGTCGGGATGGACCAGCGCGCGCTGGCGGCGGCCTGCGGCCTGTCGCTGCCCACCATTCAAAGGATGGAGGCGAGCGAGGGCGTCATTCGCGGCAACGTGGATTCGCTGATGAAACTCATCGCCGCCCTGGAGGCCGCGGGCGTCGAGCTCATCGGCGACGGAGCCGTCAGCGATCACGGCGGACGCGGAGTTCGGCTGCGGGCGCGCTGATCCGCCGGACGTCGCAGAGCGCGCCCCGATTCGACGCAGGAGGTCGGCAAGACAACGCCCCATGGCGATAGAAGTACTGTTGTGGTGTATCGCGGCACTCCTCGCAACCGCACTGCCGGCGGTGGCGCATGCGGGCCGCGCGACGACGTCGGTGGCCGTGTACGCCATCGCGCTCGCGGCCTCGACCATCGCGCTGGGCGCGGCGACCGGGGCTCTCCTCGCCTACGTCGAACTGCCCCAGACATCGGAACTCCCGATCGGGCTGCCCTGGCTGGGCGCGCATTTCCGGCTCGACCCCCTGGCGGCCGCCTTTCTTGTCGTCGTCAATCTGGGCGGCGCGATGGCGAGCCTGCACGGCCTGGGCGACGGGCGGCACGAGCGGGAGCCCGGTCGCGTGCTTCCCTTCTTTCCGGCGTACCTCGCCGGCATGAACCTCGTCGTGCTCGCGGACGACGCGTTCACGTTCCTGCTGACCTGGGAGTTCATGTCGCTCGCCTCGTGGGCGCTGGTCATGGCGCACCACCGGCAAGGCGGCAACGCGAGGGCGGGATACATCTACCTGCTGATGGCGAGCTTCGGCACGCTGTCGCTGCTCCTTGCCTTCGGCCTCCTCGCCGGCCAGAGCGGCGATTACGGCTTCGACGCCATTCGCAATGCCGTGCCCTCGAGCGGCCGGTCGACGGCCGTGCTGCTCCTGGCGCTGCTCGGCGCCGGATCCAAGGCCGGACTCGTCCCGCTGCACGTGTGGCTGCCGCTCGCCCATCCGGCCGCCCCGAGTCACGTATCCGCGCTGATGAGCGGCGTGATGACGAAGGTCGCGGTGTACGGCTTCGTGCGCATCGTCTTCGACCTGCTCGGCCCCCCCGTCTGGTGGTGGGGCGCCGTGGTGCTCACGGCGGGCGGAATCACCGCGGTCCTGGGCGTGCTCTACGCGCTGATGCAGCACGACCTCAAGCGGCTCCTCGCCTACCACACGGTCGAGAACATCGGGATCATCTTCATCGGGCTGGGGCTCGCGCTCGCCTTCCAGGCCAACGACATCCGCTGGGCGGCAGCGCTGGCCCTGGTCGCGGCGCTGCTGCACGTCTTCAACCACTCCCTGTTCAAGAGCCTGCTCTTCTTCGGCGCCGGGGCGGTGCTCACCGCGACCGGCGAGCGCGACATGGAGCGACTGGGCGGGCTCATCCACCGCATGCCGCTGACCGCGTTCACCTTTCTCGTCGGCTCGACGGCCATCTCGGCGCTCCCGCCGTTCAACGGATTCGTGTCCGAGTGGCTCACGTTCCAGGCGATGCTCCTGAGCCCGAAGCTTCCGCAATGGATGCTGAAGTTCCTGGTCCCGGCCGTCGGCGCCATGCTCGCCCTGTCCGCCGCGCTCGCCGCCGGCTGCTTCGTGAAGGCCTTCGGCGTCACCTTTCTCGGACGACCCAGAACGAGCGTCGCGGAACATGCCCGCGAGACCGATGCCTTTTCGCTGACGGCGATGTTCATACTCGTCGCGCTGTGCCTCGTCGCCGGGATCGTGCCCGGATACTTCATCGACGCGCTGGCCCCGGTGACCCAACAGCTGCTGGTCGCGCAGCTGCAGCGGCAGGAGGCGCTCACGTGGCTCACGATCGTCCCGATCGCGGAGAGCCGCAGCTCGTACAACGGCCTTCTGCTGTTCGTCCTCATCGCGCTCGCCGCGTGGCTCGCGGCGTACGTCATTCACCGCTGGGCTTCGCGGGCGACGCGACGCTCGGCCGCCTGGGACTGCGGGTTCCCTGACGCGAGCCCGGCAACGCAGTACACCGCCGACAGCTTCGCCCAGCCGATTCGGCGCGTCTTCGGCGAGCTGGCGTTCCGCGCCCGCGAGGAAGTCCACATGCCCCCGCCGGGCGACATGCGGCCCGCCCGCTTCCACGTGCATCTGCGCGATCGTGGCGTGGGATGTGCTGTATGCGCCGGTCGAGCACGTCGTGGGCTTCGTGGCCGAGCGCCTCAACAAGGTGCAGTCCTGGACGATCCGTGCGTACCTGACCCTCGTCTTCGGTGCGGTCGTGGCGCTGCTGATGATTCTCGCGCATATGGCAATGATCCTCGACGCGCTGGTTCAGCTCGCCCAGCTGTTGCTGGTGCTGCTGCTCGCGCCATTGCTGACGGGCTACGTCCGCAAGGTCAAGGCGCACCTGCTGCGCCGCGCGCGGCCCGCCTGTCGTGCAGCCCTATCGCGACCTCCTCAAGCTGATCCGGAAGGAGGTCGTGCTGGCGGACAACGCGTCGTGGGTGTTTCGCGTCGCGCCCTACCTGATCTTCGCCACGACGCTGGTGGCCGCGGCCCTGGTGCCCACGTTCGCCACCGGACTGGCCTTCAGCCCCGCCGCCGACCTCATCGCGATCGTCGCGCTGCTGGGCAGCGCGCGCTTCGTGCTCGCGCTGGCCGGGCTCGACGTCGGCACGAGCTTCGGAGGCATCGGCTCGAGCCGCGAGATGATGATCGCCTCGCTCGCCGAGCCGGCGATGCTGATGATCGTGTTCACGGTATCGCTGCTGGCCGGATCCACGCAGCTCTCGTCCGTCGCGGCCTTCATGCAGGGTCCCGACGTCGGCCTGCGCGTGTCGCTCGCCATGTCGCTGGTGGCGCTGATCATGGTGGCGCATCGCGGAGAACGCGCGCATTCCCGTCGACAATCCCGCGACCCATCTCGAGCTGACGATGATCCACGAAGCCATGATCCTCGAGTACTCGGGCCGGCATCTGGCGGTCATCGAGGCGGCGGCGTCGCTGAAGCTGCTGCTCTATCTGTCCCTGATCAGCTGCATCTTCGTGCCCTGGGGCGTGGCGACCGCCGGCGAGGGCTTCGCCGCCTACGCGATCGGCCTCGGCTTCTATGTCGATCAAGCTGGCCGTGGGCGGCTTCCTGCTGGCGGTCTTCGAGACCGTCACGGCCAAGATGCGCGTTTTCCGCGTCTCGGATTTCCTCGGCGTGGCGCTGATGCTCGGCCTGCTGGCCGCGCTGCTCCTGTTCGTTTCGCGGAGCGTGTGATGGACCATCTGGCACTGGACGTCGCCCACCTCTTCGCCGGCGGCCTCGTGCTCGTCAGCTTCATGCTGCTGTACCAGGACCGCATCTTCGGCCTGGTCAACATCTTCGCGCTGCATGCCCTCGTCGTCTCGCTGTCGGTGGCGTGGCAAGCCTACATCCAGGAAGCGCCCCATCTGTACATCACCGCAGTCATCGCGCTCGTCGTCAAGGCCATCGTCATTCCGGTGGTGCTCCACCGCATCATCGTGCGCCTGGGCATCCACCGGATCGATCGAGACCGTGGTGGGGATCGGGCAGACGATGCTGGGCGGCATCGCGCTCGTCGCCCTGTCGATCCTGGTCATGCTGCCGATCACGGCCGAGGCGGGCACGCTCGCGCGCGAGGACCTGGCCTTCTCGCTGTCGGTGATCCTGCTCGGCCTGCTGATGATGATTTCGCGGCGCAACGCGGTGAGCCAGGTCATCGGCTTCATGTCGATCGAGAACGGCCTCATCCTGGCCGCGACCGCGGCCAAGGGCATGCCGCTCGTCGTCGAGATCAGCGTCGCGTTCTCGATCCTCGTCGCGCTGATCGTGATCGGGATCTTCCTGTTCCGCATCCGCGAGCGCTTCGACACGGTGGACGTGCACGGCGCTCGAGCGCTTCCGCGGGGAGCAGCCATGAACGATCACGGGCATGCTGCTGGTCCGGGCGATCCTGCTCGTGCCGGCGTGCAGCGCGGCGCTGCTGGCGCTGCTCCCGGACGATCGCGTCACCGCGCGACTGAACGTCCTGGGGACGCTGCTCACGTTCGCTGGCCTCGACCGGGCTCTTCTTCGCGCGCCCCGATCCCGGGTCTCTTCCTCATCGTCGACGACGTGAACATCGTGTTCATCGTGCTGACGACCTTCGTCGGCTTCACCACGAGCGTCTTCAGCGCGAGCTACATCGCGCACGAGCTCGAGACCGGGCACCTGACGCCCGCCTATCTGCGCTTCTACCACGCGATGTACCAGACGCTCATGTTCGCGATGAACCTGGCGCTGCTCGCGAACAACGTCGGATTGATGTGGGTCGCCGTCGAATTGGCGACCCTCACCACCGTCCTCATGGTCGGCATCTACCGCACCCCGGCAGCCCTCGAGGCGGCCTGGAAGTACTTCCTGCTGGGCAGCGTCGGGATCGCGCTCGCGCTCTTCGGAACGATCCTGGTCTATCTCGCGGCGCGCTCGGTGGTCGGCGAGGGCCTCGACGCCATGGCCTGGAACGTCCTTGTCGCCAATGCGTCGGCCTTCGATCCCGCGCTCCTCAACCTCGCCTTCGTGTTCCTGCTGCTGGGCTACGGCACGAAGGTGGGCCTGGCGCCGCTGCACGCGTGGCTCCCCGACGCGCACGCCGAGGGTCCGACGCCGATCTCCGCGGTGCTGTCGGGCTTGCTGTTGAACGTCGCGCTGTTCGCCCTGCTGCGCTTCAAGATGGTGATGTCGGCCAACTCCGGAGCGCTGGCGCCCGGTCCGCTGATGGTCACGCTCGGACTGATCTCCGTCCTGTTCTCGTCGTTCATGCTGTACCGGCGCCACGACATCAAGCGCATGTTCGCCTATTCCTCCATCGAGCACATGGGCATCATCACCTTCGCCTTCGGGATGGGCGGGCCGCTCGCGAATTTCGCCGGGCTGTTGCACATGACGTATCACAGCCTGACCAAGTCGGCGATCTTCTTCTCCGTCGGGCACATCGCGCAGGTGAAGGGCACGCAGATGATGTCCGAGATCCGGGGCCTCACGGTCTCGCACCCCGTTCTGGGATGGAGCCTCGTCGCCGGCGTGATCACGATCGTGGGCCTTCCGCCCACGGGCATCTTCATGACCGAGTTCCTGATCGTGACCTCGACGTTTGCGCGCCAGCCGCTGCTCGCCATTGCGCTCGGCGTCGGGTTGCTGGTGGCGCTGGGCGCATTGCTGCTGCGACTGAACGGCCTCGCCTTCGGCGCGCCGCATGGCAGCGAAGCGCCCAGCCGGGCTTCGTTCCTGCCGATATTCGCGCATCTCGCCCTGGTCGCCGCCGCCGGCATCTATCTTCCGGCGGTCCTCGTCGCCTGGTTCCAGAACGTCGCGCGACTGCTGGGCTAGGCGATGCGTCCGACACCGATCACGCCGACCTTGCGCGATGTCGTTCGCGCCGGGCACGCCGTCGCGGCGCATCGGCCCTGGCCGCGCGTCGGCGTGACCCGGGAAGGCTGGGAGCACGCGATCAGCCTGCTGCGCAGCGGACAGTGCACGCTGCTCGGGCTCTGGGGCGAGATCGGGTTCGTGCACATGGCCCTCGTCGACGCCGGGCTCGAGGATTGGGGAGTCCTCAGCCTCGCCTGCGACGGGAACCGCTTTCCGGCGGTGGGACGGCTGCACCCGCCCGCCATCCGACTGGAACGAGCGATTCGTGACCTGGTGGGGCTGGAGCCCGAGGGCCTCCCCGACCCGCGGGCGTGGCTCGACCACGGCAAGTGGCGCCTGCGCCATCCACTGGGCGAGGCGGACAGCGCGTCCACTGCGCCGAGTCCCTACGCGTTTCTCCCCGTGTCCGGCGAAGGCCTGCATCAGATTCCGGTCGGCCCGGTTCACGCAGGCATCATCGAACCCGGTCACTTCCGCTTCACGGCGAACGGCGAGACGGTCGTGCGCCTCGAGGAGCGACTCGGCTACGTGCACAAAGGGATCGAATCCCTGATGGCGCGCTCACCGCTCGACCGTGCCGTGATGCTCGCCGGCCGCGTTTCCGGCGACAGCACGGTGGCGTACGCGCTGGCGTTCTCGCGGGCCGTCGAGGCGGCGCTCGGTATGGATGTTCCAGCTCGCGCCGTCTGGCTGCGCGCGCTGATGGCCGAGCTGGAGCGACTGGCCAATCACTTCGGGGATATCGGCGCCGTCTGCAACGATGCTGCGTTCGCCATGCTGCATGCGCAGTGCGGGCTGCTGCGGGAGCAGGTGCTGCGCACCGCGGACGCATGCTTCGGCCACCGGCTCATGATGGATCGCATTGCGCCCGGAGGGGTGCTTTGCGACCTCTCCGCCGAGGGGCCGCAGGCGATCGCAACCCTCCTCGCCAACGTTCGTGCGCACTTTCCCGAGCTGGTCGAGCTCTACGACAACACCGCGTCGCTGCAGGACCGCACCGTCGGCACCGGAATCCTGTCGCCGGCGCTGGCTCGACAGTACGGGGCCGGAGGCTACGTCGGCCGGGCTTCCGGCCGGAGCTTCGACGCGCGGCGCACGCCGGGTTACCCGCCGTACGACGAGCTGCAATTCGACGTGCCGGTGCTCGAGGACGGCGACGTGAATGCCCGCGTCTGGATCCGCATCCGCGAGGTCGAGCAAAGCATGTCGATCATCGACCAGATCCTGCGGCGCCTTCCGTCGGGGCCGATCCGCAATCCTCCGGTCGTGCCGCCGGCAACGGCCCAACGGGAAGGCGTGGCGCTGGTCGAGGGCTTCCGCGGCGACGTGCTGATCTGGATTCGCATCGGTCCCGACGGGGCCGTCGAGCGCTGCCACGTGCGCGACCCTTCGTGGTTCCAATGGCCGCTGCTCGAAGCCGTCATCGAGGGCAACATCGTCGCCGACTTTCCCCTGTGCAACAAGTCGTTCAACTGCTCGTACTCGGGCCACGACACGTGAGGTAGACGCGAATGCGCAGACTGCTCTTCAAGAGCCTCGTGCACGGGCCGCTCACCGAGGCCGCGCCGCCGCGAGACGACGCCGCGCTGGCCGAGCTTGCCGCACGGGTCGACCGCGCAGCCCACTGGCGGCTGGGTCGCACGCTTTCCATTCGCGAAGTCGACGCGGGGTCCTGCAATGGCTGCGAGCTGGAGATACATGCTCTCGGCAACGTCCTCTACGACCTGGAGCGATTCGGACTGCGTTTCGTCGCTTCGCCGCGCCACGCCGACGTGTTGCTGGTGACCGGCCCCGTCACCACCAACATGCGCGAAGCGCTCGAGCGCACCTACCAGGCGACGCCCAATCCGAAATGGGTGGTTGCCGTGGGGGACTGCGCGCGAGACGGGGGCATCTTCTCGGCGAGCTATGCGTGCGTGGGCGGCGTCGGCGCGGTCCTGCCCGTCGACTTGCACATCGGCGGCTGCCCTCCCTCGCCGATCAGCTTGCTCAAAGGTCTGCTCGCACTGCTCGAGCGCGTCGACACCGAGATGCCCGCAGCGCCGCGCGCATAAATGCGGGCGAGCGGATCGCCCCAACGTCGATCCACTTGACACTCGCGGCGAGGCCCGCGCGCGCGCGAATTCGCAAGTGATTGATTTCGTGGCGCAAGTCGCGCATTGAACGAAAATTGCTAGTGGTCCCATCCCAAGGCCCGGGCGCTGCCGGGACGAGTTGGCTGCTGCAGCCGACCCTTGCCACTGGACGGGGGACCCCAAGAACTCGTCGGTCTCGGGAAACCGAGATCCGCGTTCCCCTCGCGCCCTCGCGCGATCCCCGTTTGGCGAGAGCCGCAGCGCGCGGGCCTTGGACCCTCGACGCGATGGAGAATCGAATGAACTTGCGCCAGACAGCCCGCCATGCGCTCGCATCGGCGTTTGCCGTAGCGATCCTTGCTCACGGCCAACTCGCACTCGCGGCCTGCGATTGGAGCGCGCTCCCCTTCGAATTCAGCGTTGGCTCGACGACACTCAGCACCGACAGCGCCGGACGCTATCAGGTCGACGTCGGCGCGATCACCTATGCCTTCGACACCGCGGCATGGCAGCAGCAATGTCGCGCGACCGGCGGTGCCGGGACGTCGCTGGACTACGCCGGCAAGCGTGCCCGCCTTGCGCTCATGGCATTCCCGTCGGCTCTGGACTCCGAAGAGGGCTACGAGCTGGCGCGCTCGGAAGACCTCTGGCTTCATGTCTGGAATGCGAATCCGGGCATGGGCTCGTCCTACGAAGGCGCCGTCGTGGTGGGATACGGCCGGGACTACAAGTCGCCGCCGCTCCAGCCGCGAACCACGCTTCCTGCCGGCACGTGGTACCTGTCGCTGTTTCTCGTCGACGTGGCGAACGACAACTCCGAGCCGATCGCAAACTTCCCGACGCCGATCGTCGTTTCCTCGTCGGGTTCGAATCCAACGCCGACGCCGAACCCGCCGCCCACGTCGTCGGTCACGCCCCAGACCGGCCTCTGGGCGAACATGAGCGAATCGGGAACGGGCTACACGCTCGACTACAAGCACGGCACGCTGGTCGTGGCGATCTACGCCTACGCCGCCAACGGTGCCGCGCAGTGGTATCTCGCCGTCGGACCCGTGACGGGCAACACCTTCACGGCAACCCTGGACAAGTACGTCGGCGGTCAGTGCATCTCCTGCGCCTATCAGGGGAGCCCGACGCTCACCGGAAACGACGGCACGATCACCATCACGTTCTCGTCGTCCACGGCGGCCACGGTCAATCTGCCCGGGGGACGCGTCACGCACATCGAGCCATTCCAGTTCTAGAGGGACGACGGTTCATCACGCCTGGCCCGAGGCTTTCTCGCGCCGAAGCCAATCGCATCCGGTCCGGTCAAGCGAGCATTTGCGCCACGTGCCTCGCAATCGCCATCGACGCCGTCAGTCCCGGCGATTCGATGCCGAACAGGTTCACCAGCCCCGGCACGCCGTGATCGCGCGGCCCCTGGATGAGGAAGTCTGCCGCAAGTTCGTTCGGCCCCGAGATCTTGGGCCGGATGCCGGTGTAGGCGGGCTGCAGCATCCCGTCGCGGAGTTCCGGGTAGTAGCGGCGGATCGCCTCGTAGAAGAGCGGCGCGCGCCCGTCATCGAAGCTGTAGTCGACGCCATCGACCCACGCAGATGTCCGGGCCGAAGCGTGCCTGGCCGGCCATGTCGAGCGTCACGTGCACGCCGAGGAACCAGTCGCGTCGCCACCGGATAGACGAGGCGGCGAAAAGGCGACCTGCCCGCGAGCGTGTAGTAGTGGGCCTTGGCGAAGAGCTGGGGCGGCACGCGCTCGTTCGGAAAGCCCTCGATCGAGCGGGCCACGCCCGGGGCGAACAACCCGGCCGAGTTCACGACGCACGCGCAGTCGAGCGTCGTCGGCTCGGCGCCGCCGACGCGGAGCAGGATCCTTCCGTCGCGCAGCTCGCCCGATTCGACGGGACTGTGGAAGGCGATCGCTCGCGCCGCGATTCGTCGCATCGCCCAGGAGCGCGAGCATCAGCGCGTGGCTGTCGACGATCCCCGTCGACGGCGACAGGAATCCCGCGACGCAGCGCACTTCCGGCTCCATCTCGCGCAGCTCGTCGACGGCTAGCCAGCGCAGGTCGGTGACGCCGTTGCCCTCCGCCTTCGCGACGTAGCTGCGGACCGCGTCAACCTCGGACGCTTCGGTCGCGACGACGATCTTGCCGATGCGCCGGTGCGCAATGCCGCGCTCCGCGCAGTAGGCATAGAGCATCTGCCGGCCCTCGACGCAGAGGCGCGCCTTCAGCGAGCCCTTCGCGTAATAGATGCCCGCGTGGATGACCTCCGAATTGCGCGAGCTCGTGTGCGTGCCGATGCTGCCCTCGGCCTCGAGCACGATCACCTCGCGCCCGGCGAGCGCCAGCTCGCGCGCGATGGCGAGCCCCACCACGCCGGCGCCGATCACTGCGCAGTCAACGGTTTCGGACATCGGTGTAGGTTATGAAATCGATGGAACGACCATGGTCGGAAACAATCGGGCTGCGACGTCACCCTTCGTCGTCCGCGCCCCCGTCTGCGCGCGGAAGGCGGCATGCCCTCCGACACCCGCGCGACAACGGCCACGACAGGCGCAACGAACTCCGCCCCCTGCCGATTCTACCGTCGGCGCCATCGACCTTCGTCGCCGGACTAGAGCTCCCCCAGTACACTCCGCAACGTCGGCTACCCGCGACGGTCAGCGTATGATCTCGCGCGCTCCCGGATCGTGGAAACGAAATCAGCGGAAGTAGCACCGAGGGAATTGCGGAGTTGCCTGGACGTCGCCGGTCGGCAACTACTGGCGGCCGGGCGGGAATCGAACCCACTCGGCGCATAAGGCGCCGCGTTGTCGGGAACGGTTCGAGAACTGCCCGTGTCGAAGCCCGAACATGGCGGCTCGGCTACAATGCACTCCGATCGCGTGGCGTTCCCGGCAACCTTGCCCCGACGCCAATCCGGTCCGCAATCGGCTTGGCACCCCCGGATAGAGGAAATTGCGACTCTCTCCGGTGGCGAAACCTTGCGCCATGCCATCCCCGCGTCGGTGGAAGGCCGTCGATCCGGGTCATAAGCGCCTCGATCCAACGGTGCCCGCTTCGGGGCAGGTGGATGCGGTGAAGATCCCGCCGCATCCGCGACATTCGACGGCGCTGCGTCGTCCGGTCCGCCGCAAGGTGGAATGAAGCCATCCTGCGTGGCCCGGCACGCGCTGACGCCAATACCTTCAAGGCACCGAGGAACCGTTTACATGAATGATTTCGATCGCGCAAAGCGTGAGTTCCGCGATTACTACGATGCCCACATCGCCATGTTTCGCGATGCCGAGAAGTCGCTGCGGACGCAGATCTTCAGCGCCCTTGCCGACCAGCCGTCGTTCACGACGCCGCACGTGGTCTCGCGAATCAAGGCCAGGGAAGAATGCATCAACAAGTTTCAACGGAAGTACCTTCCGCGCCTTGCCCAAGGGGGGACGCGGTACGAGATCAAGAACTACATCGGCGACCTCATAGGCGTACGGGTCATCTGTCTGTACGCGCCGGACATCATGGAGATAGCCCGTCTGCTCGAAGACGAATTCGACGTGCTGGACTTCACCGACAAGACCCGCGAAGTGGAAGTAACCGCGGACACGTTCCGCTACAAGGGCCTGCACCTCGACATGGCGCTGTCGGCGCGACGCAGATCCCTGCCCGCGTACGCGCGCTATGCCTCGGTGCGCTTCGAGGTTCAGGTGCGCACCGCAATTCAGGACGCATGGAGCACATTGGACCACGCGATCAAGTACAAGAAGCAGGTCCCCCACGAATTGAGCCGTCGCATCAATGCGTTGGCCGCATTGTTCGAAATTGCCGACCGTGAATTCCTGGCAATCAGGGATCAGATCGCCGACCTCGCCGCCGGCGCGTCATCGGGCATCGACCAGCCGAACGCCAACGGTCAGCGATCGACCGTGTTCGATCTTCTCCCGGTCTTGCAGAAGCACTTTCCACGCTTCCGATTCGACGATCGAAGGCTCCGCGAATTCGTCATCGAACTGCAATTGCGCGATCCGCCACTGACGCCGGCCGATCTCGAAGCCACACTGACGTCGGAGAAGTCCGCCCTGCGCAGGTATGCGAGGCATCAATGGTTCGGCTATCGGAATCCGCTGAATCCGCTCACCTTGGTGCGCCACGCGATCTATCTGCGCGATCCCGGGACAGGCGTGGACATCCTGTCCGATTCGCAGCGCGCCCAGTTCGATGAATGGCGCGAGGACGCGGCCAGTCACGGGTTAAACGGGGCGCCGACGAAATCAGGCACCGTCGGCGACGGGCAACACCCCGATTGGTTCCCCGAGTAGGCGAAGGAGCGACGGGTCGCAGGGATCGCCGTCCGCGATCGGCTTCGGCATCGGGTGGCGCGCTCCCGGCCGGTTGACGATGGTCGCGGTTCGGCCAGCGCCGGGCGCCCCGGCAGCCGCTACTTCCTGCGCTTCGATCGCACCGTCGATCGCTCGCCCTTCATCAGCGCCTCGAATCGCCAGGTCACGCGGCCGACCTCGCGTCCGCGGTAGAGTTGTCGCACCGCGAACTCGTAGGCGTGCTGCCGGTGCTGGTCCGGAATCTGCACCAACAGCACGCACTCGGCGCGGCTCTTCGCGTGCAGCATCGCGCCACCCAGGCGCTGCACACCGGTGGGATGGAGCGCAATGCGCTGATTGCGGTTCCTCCCGTCGGCCTTCACTTCGTTGGGATGCGGCTCGAGCGCGTCGGAGAGCCACCGGGGCACGTCGACGAAGGCGCGGCTGCCGCGGGGCAGACGTCCCAGCGCCTCGATTTCGAAGCGATGGCCCGTGTCGAACGCACCGGCGACGAGGAAAGGCAACTTGTAGTAGCCGGGCGGCGCGCCGGCAGGCGGCGGGCCCGCCACCACGTTGAAGTTGCGCCAGGCGACGTTGTTGTTGTTCTCGACGAACGTCAGGTATTGATCGAAGGTGGCGAAGCTCGCCAGTCCGGGCTTGGGATCATCCGCATTGCCGGCGATCGCGACGAAGCAGTAGTGCCCCGTCGCGGGAACGGAAGCGCTCGGCCACGTGATCCCGCCGGAAACGGTCAGCACGTTGCCGGTCGGCACCGAGGGCAGTGTCGTGGTACCGATCGCGTTCCACAGATTGGGCGTCACCAACGTCGACGGCGGCGACCAGAAGACGTCGACCGAAACGTTGGCCGTGGCCGAGCCGCCGCGATTCTGCAGTCGAACGTAGACGTTGTGGGCCTGCCCGGCGACCACGTTGTCGGACAGCGCCGGATTGTTCTCGGTCCCGCTGCCCGCGCCGAACGACGCGGTGGGATTGGCGACCACGGCCTGGCGCACGATGATGTCCGGGCTCTGCGAGACGATGCCGCTGGTCGGATTGCCGACGTCGCCGACGAAGTCGCGGAGGTAGACGTCGGGAGCGAGATTGAGCTGGTTTCCGACGATGATCGCGCGCAGGTCCGGCATGATGCCGATCTCGTCGACCGCGGGATTGGCGGACGCGGTCCCGGTGCTCGCGAGGATTCGGCGAAGCTCCCGCGGGCTGAACCGGTAGCCCAGCGCCGACTGTGCCAGGCCCTGCACGATCACCGCCGCGCCAACGATCATCGGCGAGGCGCCGGACGTGCCGCCGAAGGCCGTCGTATACGCGGTGTTGTCGGTGCCGGCATTGTCGGTCGATGCGGTGTCGATGTTCTCGCCCCAGGCATAGCAGTCGACGCGCGATCCGAAGTTCGAAAAGCTCATCCGCGTGTGCGGCGTGGCCGACGAGCTCGCACCCACCATGATCGCGCCCGAGTCGCGAAAGTCCGTCGACGCGCGGTCGAAGATCTTCTTGCCCGAGAGATTGGCGTAGGCGTCCAGGTCGTAGCCGCCGTTGCAGCCCGCTTCCACGACCACGATGCCGAGGGCCGTCGCCAGGCGAATCGCGTCGTAGGTGCCGTCGGCGATCTCGACCGGCCAATAGTAGAGCCCGCCGACCGGATCGTATTC
This sequence comes from uncultured beta proteobacterium, assembly GCA_963786625.1. Lineage (GTDB taxonomy): Bacteria > Pseudomonadota > Gammaproteobacteria > Burkholderiales > Casimicrobiaceae > CAIWHR01. The sequence goes on along the minus strand of CAWAZS010000014.1, from coordinate 1,148,798 downwards.
CTGTGCCTCGAGCAGCAGGACATCGCCGAACGCCATGCTCGCGATGGCCGAGAGGATGGCATCCGCAGTGTTGTAGCTGGCGGACGTGCGCCACTGCGACACGACCCGTCCGGTCGCCGCCGGCGCGATGCCGACGCCCCCGAGCGCGTTGTCGACCATGGCGATCTCGCCCAGCACCGACGTGCCGTGCCAGGGGTAGGCGTAGTTGACCCCCGACATCAGCGCAATGCCGGCGGCCGCCAGATCCTCGTGGTTGAGATTCCAGCCCTGCTCCATGTCGACGAAGCCGACGCCGGCACCGTCGCCGCCGGCAAATCCCCACGCGTAGAGCGCGTCGATGCCGTTCGGCGCCGTCCCGAGATAGCCCTGGTTGACGCTGCGCGCATCGTCGGCCGGGTTCACTGCCGGCGGCGGGCCGGGGCGCATGACGTACGCGGTCTCGACGAGCTCCAGCGCGCGCAGAACCTTGACCAGTTCCTCCGGCGCGGTTCCGGCCGGGACACGGGTCTGGTACCACGAGGAGAAATCCGGCGGCAGGAACTGCGGATCGTTGCGCCGCGCGCGTTCGGCCAGTGCGGCGACCTGCTTGGGCTCGAGCGATTCGATCAGCGGCGCGAGGCGTATGGGCCCGCCGGGCGTCGCGAGTTCGCGCAGCCCCTTCGGGGCCCGCGGATTCAACTTGACCGCAATCTGCAAGGGCACTTCCGAAGTCCCTCTCGCCCGGCTGCTTTGCCGCTTGGTCGCCATGGAGATTCTCCTTTTGCTCGAACCTGTCAGCGCGCCTCGGGGAGGCACCCGGGCAGGAGACAAGCGGTGGACGGCGGATTCCGCGCGACAAGGGCGAAAAGCGCGAGGGCAACGAGCATCTGCCCATCGACCGGCAGAAGCAAGATCGCCCACCTCAGACAATGCAGGCCGCGAAACCGCATATATGCCATTGTCATACACCACTTTGCGCCGGCCATGGGTCCTTGTCAAGCGCATGTGATACCGCGCACACCGCGTTCCGAAAGTACCGAAACCCGGCGTGCCATGCTATCAATGGCGTTATGTGCGGCAACGCACAGACATCGGCTGGCCGGCCGGTTGATATACGTTCCCAATAGGGAGTCCTATGCTCAGCCGTCCCGGCTCCAAGGTGGCTCGCGAGCCCGTCCACACGACCATCGTCTGTTGGGTGCGCTCCCAGCCGCCAACTTTCCCCGAGTACCTGCCGGACCTGGAATAGAACGAGTTGCTCGAATACCGACCGCCATGGCACTCGTCGCGAATCCCTTGTTGAAAGCGCCGGCAGTAGCCGACCCGCCGGCCCCGCGCCATGCCGGCGTTGCATCGCCCGCGCCGGTCGTCTCGATCCGCGATCCCAGGACCCATTGCATGACGTGCAACACGCGCGAACGGTGCCTGCCGGTCGGTCTCGCCGCCGACGCCGTGAAACAGTTCGACGCGTTGATCGTGAACCGGACCAGGCTCACGAAGCACCAAACACTGTATCGCCCCGGAGAGGCTTTTCACGCGCTGTACGCGATCCGGAGCGGGTCGCTCAAGACGACCGTGCTCGCTGAGGATGGCCGCGAGCAGATGGCGGGCTACCACATGCTGGGCGAGATCATCGGATTCGACGGCATCGGCACCGACCGCCACGGCTGCGAGGCGGTCGCGCTCGAGGATACCGAAGTCTGCGTGCTGCCATTCACCGGCATCGAAGACCTTGCGCGGACCCTGCCCGCGCTGCAGCACAACCTTCACCAGGTGATGTCCAAGGAGATCACGCGGGACCAAATCGCGATGCTTTTCCTTGGCAGCATGCACGCGGAGGAACGACTCGCCGTATTCCTGTTGAACTTGGCCGAGCGCTACCAAGTCCGTGGCTACTCGTCCACTGCCTACGTGCTGCGCGTGACGCGGGAGGAAATCGGCAGCTATCTCGGCCTCAAGCTGGAGACCGTGAGCCGGCTGTTCTCGCGGTTCCAGGAAGAAGGGCTGATCCAGGTGCAGGGTCGCTCAGTGAAGCTGCTCGACCCGGTGGCGCTGAAGCGGATCGTCGGCCATCACGGTTGACATCGCTTTCCGGTGGACAGGCCGCGTTCGGTAATTCGACCGCAGCTCCCTGGCTGACAGCACGAGGCGCGCCGTGATCCAGCGACCACTGGCTCTTGGCCGTTCCGCGCCGTCCAAGCCGTCGTTCGAACTCGCGCTCGCTGCCTGCAACGCTGGCGAAAACGCCGTAACTCGCTGCAAGAATACGATTCCACCGTTCGCCGAAACGCTGGAGTCAGATCCTTGACGCGGCCTTGCCCGCCGCCAACAGCACCGGGTCCCAGACCGGCGAGAACGGTGGCGCGTAGGAGAGATCCATGCCGCCGACCGCCTCCACGGTCATGTCGTTCCACAGCGCCGTGGCCAGCACGTCGATGCGCTTGCCCGCACCCTCGCCGCCGACGATCTGCGCGCCGAGCAACCGACCCGTCCGGCGCTCGGCGACGATCTTGATCCGCATCGGCTGCGCGCCCGGGTAGTAGTGCGCCCGGCTCGATGCCTCGGTGGTCACGCCTATCGCGTCGAACCCCGCGGCCCCGGCCTCCCGTTCGGTGAGCCCGGTGCGACCGATCTCCAGGTTTCGGAATTTCGTGATCGCCGTGCCGAGCACGCCGGCGAAGGCCGCGTCACCGCCGGCGATGTTGGTGCCGGCGACGCGGCCCTGTTTGTTGGCGTGCGTGCCGAGCGCCACCACGACGGACCGCCCGGTGATGCGATGGCGGGACTCGACGCAGTCGCCCGCGGCCCAGACATGCGGCGTGTCGGTGCGCAGGTGGTCGTCGACGACGATGCCACCGGCCTCGCCCACGCCGATGCCCGCGGCGCGAGCCAGTTCGACGCTGGGGCGCACCCCGAGCCCGATCACCACGAGGTCGGCCGCGACCGGACCCGCCGCGGTCTCGACGGCCGCGACGCGTCCGTCGACGGTGGTGAACCCGGTAACCGCAGTGCCCAGCCGCAGGTCGATCCCGGCGGTCCGCATTGCGTCCGCGACATGGGCCGCCATGTCGGCGTCCAGCACGGCCCCCATGGGGGCGTCGAGCCGTTCGACCACCGTTACCTCGAGTCCGCGTCCGAGCAGCCCCTCCGCGACCTCCAGCCCGATGTAGCCGGCGCCGACGACCACCGCGCGCCGGGCGCCCGCACGGAGCAGTCGTTCCACGTCCGCCGCATCGGCGAGCGTCCGGAGCTGCAGCACGCCTTCCGCGTCGATGCCCGGCCACGGAGGGGCAATGCCCGATGCGCCGGTGCCGATGAGCAGTTCGTCATAGTGCTCGACGGATTCGCTGCCCGTTTCGAGGTCGCGCACCGTCACGGTCGACGCCGTGGTGTCGATGGCGGTGACCTCGTGGTGGATCCGCACGTCGATGCCGTTGGCCCGGTGCTCCTCCGGGGTCCGGGCGATGAGACGCTCCGGTGTATCGACGAGCCCCCCGACCAGGTAGGGGAGACCGCACGCGGCGTAGGAGGTGCGGGACCCGCGCTCGAAGGCCACGATCTCGAGCTCGCCGGCGGATGTCATCCGCCGCGCCTGCGCTGCCGCGGACATCCCTGCGGCATCACCGCCGATGATCACCAGCCGTCGTGCCATCTCTGTCTCCCGTCGTCGCGTACTCCTCTCGCAAGTCCTATGCTCGTGCCTTGGCGAGCTTGTAGAAGAGCGTCCCGTCGTAGAACGACCTCATTCTGGCGACGCTCAGGGCAGGCACCGACTTGCCGCGCTCGACCGTCCTCGTGTCGGCTGCCAGTGCAAGCAACACCTGCCACTCGACCGTCGATACCAGCGATCCAACGAGCGTCTCACGGTTCGCGTCGATCATTCGGCTGAGCTCGGTCGCGGTGAACACCTTGTCGCCATTCCGGTCGACCGTGGAGCACGCGCCGAACACCATCTCGAAGCGCCTGGCGTTGAACCGGCCTCGTTTGTCCAGGATGCCGGTGTCGCTGTCGTGCTTGCCCTTCTGAATATTCTCGATGTCGATGCTCAGCGCCAGCAACGAGCCTCGCGTCTGGACGCTCAAGGGCGCAACGATGGCGAGCGCGGCGACCTCTGCCACTCCGAACGGGAGGCCAAGGGCCCTGAGCCCGCGCGCGCACTCCGCAACGTCGACGGCGCGGTCGCCGTTGTCATCGAAGAAGGACGCGTGCCGCTGCAGCGTGGTGTCGCCGGGCCGGCTGCGCGCGCTCAACGTGCGCGGCAACGCGCCGGACTCCCGACCTTCGGACTTGCGACGGGAACGCGACGGCTTCGGAGATCTCGGGACAGTTGTGGAAACGCTCATGGTGGTTCGAATCCAAGTAGGGGTGAACGGCGATGGATAACCGAGGATCGTTCCCTGATGCCCCGATCATTCATCATGGCTCCGTTCCCTGCCATAGCGAAGCGGCCGGAAAAAGGTGAAGTTACGCCGACGTACTTCCCGCATCTGTTCGTTACAGCACATAGCCTTGCTTCAGCCGTCCGGCTCGTGACTGTCGACACGGCGGCGCGAGCTCCCTCGATCGTTCGCACAACGTAGGGCCAGCTTGCCTTGACCATGCGCTGGCATGGCGCATTGCGTCATGTGCGCCACCGTACAGATCGACAGGCGATAACCGCGCATAGTTTCACCTCCCGCTTGTCGGTGGCGTGTCGAACACGATGCCCGACCGAAACTCTTCCATACCACTGGAGACACCGATGACTCGTCCACCCAACAGGCATTCCGCCAAGACCCCCTCGCCGCGCGGTGCGAATACTGCGCAACCGCCTAAGACTGAATCGAAACCGGCCGCGCCGGGCAAGGACGGCGTCCAAGGCGAGGGTGACTACAAGGCTGCACGCCAGTTCAACGAAGCTGAACGCAAATTCGTCGCATCCGGGAAGGTGGCGGCGGCAGCGCGCGCGGCGGCACCAAAGACCGAGGCCGAACGGCAAGCGATGTTCGCGGCCGAGGAAGAGGGCAAGCGACGAGCGAAGGAATAGGAGCAGCCGACGCGACGACGCCCGTTCGCGCGGCCACGCGGCTCGTGCCGGACGCCGACGTCAAGGTGGTCAGGCCGGTAAGGCGTACCCCGCCGCGTCATCCATCCAGGACCATTTAACGGAGAAATCGATCATGAGCACTTCGCAAATGGCGGCCGAGCCTGGTCAAACAGGCCTGCGAGGCCGCGCTGGAATCGCCGATTTTTCAAGATATGCGATACGAACGAGGAATACGATCGTGAGCTCCGAGAGTTCATCGAAAGCATTTCGATGACGACGGAAGAACTCGCGGCGATTGTCGGCATGGCCGAATCTTCGACTGCGGAGGCCAAACAGTCTCCGCGGTACGTCAAGATCACCAGCCCCCGACAGAATTCATCGTCCTTGGGACGCGTGGTGCCCGGCGTGGGGGTGGGGTTGGTGATCAATGGGGGCTTTGCCGCCCGGAATCTCGGCTAGCCCTCCCGGTACGACAACTTACGGAGCAGTCATGATCAAGAAAGCCTGGGCAGTGTGGAAGGGCGGCATCAAGGACGGTGGCGGCACCATTTCCACCGAGACGGGGGTTCTCAAGGAGGCGCCTTATGGATTCAAGGCCCGCTTCGAGAACGGCAAGGGCACCAATCCGGAAGAGTTGATCGGCGCCGCCCATGCGGGCTGTTTCTCGATGGCGCTCTCGCTGATGCTCGGCGAGGCCGGGCTGACGCCGGAGAAAATCGAAACACATGCCGCTGTAACACTGGAAAAGCTCGCAGCCGGCTACGAGATCACGGCGAGCCACCTCAGCGTGTCCGCAAAGATCCCGGGAGCGGACAACGCGAAGTTCCAGGAGATCGCGAACAAGGCCAAGACGGGGTGTCCGGTGTCGAAGCTGCTGAAGGCGCAGATCACGATGGACGCGAAGTTGGAGGCGTGAGCGGCGACGGCGGAGGCAACCACGATTCGGATTCGCAAGGGCCAGGCACCGGCCCGACTTGCGTGCGGAGTTCAGCGTCCGGTTTCGCGCCTCCGTCGAATGAATTGCCACCAAACAGCGGATGCGAGGGGCGCTACTGCGCTGGGCAGACCCTTTCTCCCTTCCCGGGTGTTTCTGATCTGCGGCTCGGCGCGCGACGCGTCACGCCGCCAGCGGGACGACAGTCTTGGCAATCGCCTTTCCGGATTGTGCAACGCGATTTGCCGGCACGGGCTATTGCCGGACCCACGGGTTGAAGCAGCGCGCCCCGCAGCGTTCGAGATCATCCGTATTGCGAGTGACGACGGTCAAATCGTGCTGCAAGCTCGTCGCGGCGATCAGGCTATCGATGACGGGCAACGCCTGGCCGCGTGCTTCCGACGCGCCGACCAGCGCGCCCCAACGGGCCGCAACGCCTGAATCGACCGCAAGCAGCCGGCCGCGGAACCGATCCGCAAGCTCGCGCCTCACCCATTGCTCGAGTGCGACCCGCTTGGGCGAATCGGGCAGCCTGGCGATCCCCTTTTCCAGTTCCCCGATCGTGATGACGCTCAGGAACAGTTCATCTTCGTCGCGTTCGAGCACCCAGCTCACGACCGACGCCTTCGGTCGTGGACGCACCAGCTCCGAAACGACGCAGGTGTCGAGCAGCCAGCTCACAACACGACTGCCCTGCCCGTATCACGGCTGCGCGCGAGGTCGAGCGCAATTGTGCCCAACGGTGACTTGCGAAGGAAATCGACGAGGGTGCCCTTGGGCTTGCGGGTAAGACGGACGTACTGGTCCACCGCAACCACCACCACGGCGTCGTTTCCTCGCAGCGTGATGACTTGCGGCCCTTCGTCCGTGGCTTTCCTCACGACTTCGGACAGCCGATTCTTTGCGTCTTGAAGTTGCCACTTGTTCATGATGCCGGTTCTCCGTCGATATATGCTAGACAGTCTAGCTATTATAGCCGGCGACCGATGCATTTCAAGCTATGTAATCGGAATACACCTTACGGGAACGCGCGGGAACAGGGGATTTGGCGGGACGGCGGGATTCGAACCCATTCAGCCCAAGAGGTGCAGGGCGCGCGTCGTGTTGCTGACGAAGACTTGGCAACCCTGAACTCGAAATTGGATAGATGGCATCCTGCGCCCTCAGCCCGTGACGCGGCTCAATCGCCTCCCTCCACAGCGGACGCGTGCTCGTCGATGTATTGGTCGATCCGCGCCTCGTAGTACGCGCGTAACTCGGGGTAGAAGTTCGACCTGACCGACACGTAGCCGTACTGGTCCTCCGCACGTTTCTTCTCTACCTCGACGGAATAGACCACGTGGCACATCACGGCGCCGCCCCAATCGCACGCACCGTCCAGCATGGCCACGAGTTGCCGCATCGTCAGCGGCGAGCGGGATGACGCCGGGTGCAACTTGTATTGGGATTCGGCCTGATCTTCGTATTCGTCGACGATCGAATAGACGATCCGGTCACCCTTGCGCCGCGCGCGCACGCTGATCTGGTCTGCCTGCACGGACCGCAGCGCGATGCGCGCGATCTCGCGCTCGTTCTTCCGCAGCGGGGGCAGGCATTCGGGGACCGACAGTCCCGGCATGACCATCCGATATATCCGGCCATCCTTCCCGCGCTCGCCGTCCGATGGCGGCCCGGGGTCGGGCGCGTACGGCGGAAAGTAGCCGACGGGAGCAAAGTCGAGGTCGATCGCTTCGACCACCGGTGCCTGCACTGCGTTGGTCATCGTCTACCTCCAAACAGATTGAGTCTTCATCCAGCCCAAAGCGAGGGACACCACTCGACGCCCGATCCACTCACCGGGGCGCAGGTGCTGCTGCGCCAACGCCGTCGCGGCGATCCGCCCAGCGCGCGCGGCGCCGGTCGTGCGCAAACCACGCCCGGTTCGCCCGCAACAGGTCGCGCGCCGCGCCCGTGCAAAGGAGATCCGGATCCGGCGCGATGCCCACCCGCCCGAGATCGAGGCGGTCCGCGTCCCAGCACGCCTGCACGCTGACGTCGGCATCCACCATGCCGTCGCTGTGGTGGCGACAAGCGTAGGCGAGGAGCTCTTCCTCTTCCCGCGAGACGCCCAGCGCGCCCGCGCCCAACTCCCGAACGAGTTGCGCACTGCGCGCCCCGTGCCCGGGGTCCATCCATTCGTCCCGGCGCCGGGCGTCGTGCAGAAAGGCGAAGAGCTCGACCACGCGGACGCTCGCGCCGGTCCTGGCGGCGATGGCGAGACCGTGGAGGCGCACGCGCGCCCAGTGCCGGCTGCCGTGGGCTCCGTGCCAGTCGATGTGCACGAACTCCCGCCGGACGACGGCGATCACGTCGCGGAGATGGCTGGTGTGCTTAGCGCCCCGCATATCGGCGAACGGACTCAGCCGTTGAGTTTCGCCGCTGTTTCATGCGCCGCGCGCACCTTGTGCCGCAGCGCCGACCGGCGAGAGCACCTCGACCTCGGCGCCATGCCGCAGGATGTCCAGCACCAGCTCGCGGTCGTCGCGGAACGGCAGCTCGAGGATGTAGCGCCCCTCCGCGTCGAAGGTTCCCTTCTGGTCCGGGTGCCACACTTCGGAGGCCACCCAGCGCGCCCGCTCGGCCGAGAACCGCAGCTTCGCGCGCTGCGCCTCGCCGCCGCGCACGATGCCGTAGCTCTCGCGCAGATAATCGTCCAGCGCCTTCAGCGAGACTTCCTTCGCCGGCGCGTCGAGGACCTCGATCCGCCGGATGCCGTCGACGGAAAAGCTGCGCAGGTCGTTGCGCAGATGGCACCACGTGTCGAGATACCAGTTCTCCCGGTAATGGACGAGGCGCTGCGGCGACACCTCGCGCGTCGAGTGCGCGTTGGTGCTGCGCGCGTAGTAGTCGATCTTCAGGCGCCGGCGCTTGATCAGCGCCGAGCCGACCAGCGAGAAGTGCTCGAGCGGCAGCTTGCGCGAGCCGAACGAGATGCAGTCGGATGCGCTTGCGCACATCCGCCGCCGACGCGTCGCCGGCCCCGAGGATCGCATCCAGCCGGGCCATCAACGGCGCGATGTGCGGGCCGATCAGCCCGCCCTGGTCGAGGGACGAGAGCAGGTGCTGCATCGTGACCAGCGCGTAGGCCTCGTTCTCGCTGAACCACAGTCCGGGCAGCGCGAACTTCGGGCCGGTCTTCCCCCTTCTTGCTCGTAGCGATAGCCGCGCAGGTCGCGCATCCCACACGACCGGCGCGTTGAAGCGGTCGCGCATGTACTCGAGGTCGCGCTTGAAGGTGGCGAGCGAGACCTCGAGCTCGTCGAGGAAGGCGTCGCGGGCGACGACCGTGCGCTCCTGCAGCAGCTGGTCGATCTTGTAGAAGCGTTCGAGGCGGTTCACGGGCGCGTCCGCGGGAGTGGCACAAGCGGTGAGCCTGACAGCGTCGGGCCGGACACGCAAGGACCGTGATGCCGCGCGGCCACGCAGTCGTTATCGCTTGCGCACGCGCACTTCCAGCCGCACGCCGGTTTCCCGCTGCAGTGCACGCATCACTGCAAAGAAATTCTCGGTCGTGGGGTTGCCGCGACTCCCCAGCATCCGGTGCAGGCTCTTGCTGGGCCGGCGGATACGCCGCGCCAGCTTCTCGAATCCGACGGTACCGTTGATCAGGTCGCGAAGCACCGCCTTGCCGGTGCCCGAGTCGCCTTGCAGAAAGGCATCGATTGCCTCACCGAACAGTGCGTCGCGGAATGCGGTATCGCGCGCCAGGCGCGCCTTGATCGTTTCCTTGAAGCTGCGAGTCAGTGCCATGAATGGACGGGAACCGATTCTCTTCGCTGGAACCAGGCGCCAAACGGCGAGCGACCTCGGGCATTCAGGTATTCGAGGACCTCCGGCTGCGGCATATGGTAACAGATACGGTACTAATGGAACACGGCGGCAGGACGCGTCTACGCTCCCGCTGAAGGAAGTCCCCGAGCATGGTGATTGCCGAATCATGTCGGCGCTTCAGCGCGAATCAAGAGCTCCGGTGGTTTGGTTGCAGGTCTTGGACAAAGTGCGCGTTCGCTCGCAACCACCGTACGCCATTGACTTATGTAAGTCAATGGCGTACGCTTGATCATGGTCTTCGTTGAAACCGGCCTTTTCACCAAGCTGCTGCCGCACTATCTGAGCGATGATGAATATCGCGGCTTGCAGATTCATCTATCGCAGCGACCTGATGCCGGTGACCTGATCCGAGGATCTGGCGGTGTGCGCAAGGTTCGTTGGGCTGTCGCAGGCAAAGGGAAGTCGGGTGGCTTGCGCATCATCTATTACTGGCTCAAGCCCGAAGGTCAGATATTTCTACTCACGCTTTATGGCAAGGGAGAAAAGGAAACTCTGAGCGCGGCCGATCTTAAACGGATTTCGAAGCTGATTGGGGAACTGAAATGAGTAAACGCAACATTGCGCAAGAGATTATTAGAGGTTTGGAAGAAATCAAGGCGTGGAAACGGGGCGAGCTGAAGCTTAAGACCCACACGGTCGAGATGCCCAAAGCTGCCGACGTGCCGGCAATTCGAAAGGAGCTCGGCCTATCGCAACCGGAGTTCGCCGGCTTTATGGGCGTCAGCCTTGGCACTCTGCGCAACTGGGAGCAGGAACGTCGCGAGCCACAAGGCCCAGCACGCGCCTTGCTCTTGGTGGCCTCAAAGCAGCCTGCTGCGGTGCTCGCAGCGTTGGAGGCTGCGAAACCTGTCGTCCGCAGTGGTACGCACAAGGTGGCTGCAAAAAGCAAATCCGTGCAGGCCCGCGCGACTATGGGCACGCGTCGGCGTGCGGCTTGAGTCCGTTGTATCCGTCAGCGCGAAACCGATGCGCGCGCAGGCCGACGTTCCATCGAAGTCGGCGAATCAAACCGCGTTGGCTGCATGACCGAGGCGACAACTACCTTGACGTCCCGGCGCCGCTCACGTCCCGCGATTCCCCTTCCCCTGTTCGGACTTGCGGCGGAGGAACGCCGGGACCGAGGCAGAATCGTCCACCGCGGACATCGGCTCGTCGCGCTGGGACAGCCGGGTGTTCATCGACCGCCAGGCAAACGCCGCCTCCTTCGACGCGAGGCGTTTGTCGCGCTCGCCGATCAGCCGGCGCATGTCAAGTCAACTCCAGTCACGGCGGGGATCAGCCGAACGTGATGCCAACGGCGACGCGGCGCCGCGTCATGCGCTGGCGTCGGCCAACCTCGGCTACCTGCTGAACGCCGGCGCCTGGGAGCTGGGCGGCTTCGTGCGGGTCGACAACCTGTTCGACCGCCGCCACGCCGGCTTGGTGATCGTCAACGAAGGCAACGGCCGATTCGTCGAGCCGGCACCGGGGCGCACCTGGTGGGGCGGGGTGTCGGCGACGCTGAAGTTCTGACGCACAGCCGCTGGCACTCACCGCACGACGGGCGCGGACAAAAACACACGCATTCGAGGCATGTATGGCGCGCCCTCGAGGCGTAACATCCGGTGACACCACCCGGAAGACACCGATGCCGCTGCGCGTGAACTGGCTGCTGCTGTGCCTGTGGCTCGCCGCCACGGCGGTGTTCGCGCAGGCGACCGATCCCGACCCGGCGGCGCAGCGCGCGAAAGGGCTGACCCAGGTTGACGTGACGGTGGTCGACCAGGCCGGCAACAAGCTGCCCAACATCACCGTGACCGGAGCCCACGAGATCGTGGTGTACGAGCGTGACTCCGACTACAAGGCCATGACGAATGCCGACGGCGTGGCGACGCTGTGGGTGCAGACCAGCCGGTACGCCACCGAACGCATGCTCGGCACGACGATCAAGCTCGAGGCGGCAGAGATCGTCGACGACAAATCCTTCCGCCTGCGCAACACCAAGCTGACGATCGAGCTGAGCCATCGGCAGGCCCAGAGCAGTGCCACCATCCTGATGCTGCCGACCGACGTGTCGACCGATCCGGTGCACGGGGTGGCCTTGCGGGTCAAGGCGATCGACCAGGACAACAACCCGGTGCCGGGCGCGCTGATCACCGTGCAGACGACCGACATGCAGCGCGCCGCCGAACGCCTGGCCGATGGGGACGGAGTGGCGTTGATGGAAGCGACCGTGATGAGCGACCGGACGTCGGTGACGGTGACCGCCTCGAAGGCCGACCACAGCCCCGGCAGCGCAAGTTTCACCTTGTCCAGCCAGCTGCGCCGCACCGGCACCGTGACCGACCGCAACATCAAGCTGGTGCGGCAGAGCGTGGCGCAGGTCAAGTCGCGGGTGCGCGTCAGCGTGCTGTCCGACAGGGAGGGCCAGTTGCTCAGCGACGCCTACGTGCGGCTGACGCCGCAGGCGCCGACCACCGGCACGCCGGCGGCGGACGTCACCGGCTCGACCGGGGTGGCGGTGTTGCCGGGTGGAATGCCGGGCAGCTGGACGCTGGAGGTCAGGCACTCGTTGTTCGAGCCCTACCAGGACACGATCCAGCAGACCGGCGCCGATCTGCCGGTCACCGTGAGGCTGCGTCAGCGCCTGAGCGTCAGTGAGGACAGCTCGGTCGAGGTGACGGTGCTGGCAGTCGGCAGCGGGAACCCCATGCGCCCGATCGACGGGGCGCGCATCCGCTGGGGCAACACCAGCACCGGGACGCAGGCAGACGGCAAGGCGAAGATCAGCTTCGCCGGCCAGATGGGCGTCGACCTGATCATCGAAGCCGAGGGCTACGACCCTCAGACGATCAGCCTGCCGGCCGGACGCTACGTCACCACCCACCTCACCCGCACCGTGCGCCTGCTGCCGAAGGGCGCCGCTGCCGACGAGGACAGCCGGGTCGAGGTGACGGTGCTGGCGGCCGACCCGAAGCGGCGCGACGGCACGCTTGAGCCGATCGCCGGCGCGCGCATCCAGCGCAACGGCGTGGTGACACCGACCGATGCCCAGGGCAAGGCCAAGGTCGACTACAGCGGCCTGGTGGGCGCCGAATGGCGCATCGAGGCCGACGGCTACCAGCCCGGCACGCTGCGCATCGCCGGCGGCGCGAACCTGCTGCCGAACCAGAAGCGCGAGGTGCGGTTGCAGCCGGTGCCGGAGGTGGCGGCCGACGACAGCCAGATCGAGCTGACCGTGCTCTCCGACGCCGCCCCGGCCGCCGGCGGGCGCCGCGCGCCGATCGCCGGCGCCCGCGTAACCCGCGGCGCCAGCAGCCAGCAGACCGATTCCGCTGGCAAGGCGACGCTGCGCTTCGTCGGGCAGGCCGGCCTGGAGCTGCGGGTCGAGGCCGACGGGTTCCGCCCGGGCACGCTGAGCCTGCCCGCCAGCCGCGTTGCGCGCGGCAGCCCGATGGCGAAGCACGTTCGCGAGCTGCGCCTGAAGCCGGACCTGCCCGACGAGACCACGCCGATCCAGTTGCGCCTGCGCATCACCGAGGCGGGCAACGGCGCAGGCGGTCGCCGGCGCACGGGTCAAGCTGACCTCTCCCGCGGGGCGCGGCGATCGGCGGCTTCGGCAGCGACGGCAGCGGCGTGGCGCAGCAGCGGCTCGACGACGCCGCCACCACCGCGGCGCGCGGCGGCCTGAGCTACGAGGTCGAGGCCAAGGGCTACCAGACTGCCGGCGGCAGTATTCCCGCGCACCGCCTGCTGCCGTCGCGCGATGCGGTCGAGGAGGCGGTGTCGCTCGACCCGCTGCTGGTGGTCACCGTGGGTGTGGTCGAGCGGGCCCGCCAGGACAAGCCGGTCGTCGGCGCCAACGTGCAGCTGTTCGCCGGCGCCCAGCCGCTGCAGCGCCTGCCGGTGGCCACCGATGAGGACGGCCGGGTGGAGCTCCAGGTGATCGGCCCGGTGGTGCGCTCGGCGCAGCGGGACGGGCTGTTCGTCGAGGTCAAGGAGGGCCGTTTCATCGACCACCGCAGCACCATCAACGCCCCGCTGCTGGCCGGCACCGCGCCGCTATACATGGTGCAGATGGACCCGCTGTCCGACAGCCTGCTGCCCGCATTGGCGGCCGAGGTGGCGCGGCTGGAGGCGATGCGCAAGGCCATCCTGACGGAGGGCGAGGCCTACCAAGGCCTGCTGAAAGCCGTGGAGACCGCCATCAAGGCGGCCCGCAACCAGCAGCAGCTGTGGGACGGCAGCCCGGAGGGCCGACTCGGCCAGGCCAGCCTCGGCGACCTGGGCGGGGTCGGTTCGTCGCCGGAGCTGTGCGGCCGCGGCTCCAAGGCGGTCGAGGAAATCTCGCGCGACCACACCAATGCGGCACAGGGCGTGATCAACTCGCTGCAACACGGCCGGGACCTGGCCGCACTATGTCAACGCTCGCCGGCGGCCGATGCGGCAACGATGATCGAGTACCACGATGACAAGGCCACCGCAGGCCTGCGGGTCCTGCGCGAGACCTTGCTGCGCGAACAGGCGGTTCTGGCCAAGCTGAACCGGGAAACCGCGGCGATGACGCAGGCGGTGCAGGCGCCGGCGATGGTGACGCTGAAGAAGGCGGTGGCCGACGCCGAACGCGCCGCCATGGCCGCATCGACGGCCGGAGAAGCCTTGCTGAAGCGCCAGGCCGACTTGGCGTCCGGCCAGATGGCCGTTTCCGGCCGGCTCGACAAGCTGCGGCCGCTGCTGCGCACACCGCAGGAAATCGCCCAGGCACAGCCGTTGAAGACACGCATCGACGCGTTGACGCTGCCGGATTGGAAAGTAGCCATGACGTCCGCCCAGGCCCCGGTCGATGCTCAGGGACCGGCCGCGGAACTGGAGCGCAGCCTGGACAGGTTGCAGCGTGCCGAGGAGCCGACCTGCAAGAAGCTGCGCGACGACTACCGCCTCGCGGTGGATCGCATGGACACCGAATTTTTTGCCGCCGATGCCGCAATGCGCGTCAACGACCTGAAGGGGCGCGCGGCCGAATGCAGGGCCAGTTGGGAGGCCGCGAACCGCCAGCCGACACTGGTCGCGGTGCCCGACCTGCGGGGCCTGCCGCCGGGCGCGATGGCCAACACCGTGCGCAATGCCGGCCTGACCTGGGGCGGCGTGGCCGCCGCCGGCATCGCGCCGTCGCCCGGGCTGGGCGGCAAGCTCGCCAACCAGGAGCCGAAAGCCTTCGCGATGGTGGCGCCCAACACGCCGGTCACCGCCTACGTCTGGCAGGACCCGCCGCAGCAGCAGCCCCGCCGGTGCCGGTGCCGCCGGTGGTGGCCCAGCCGCCCCGGCCGCGGGCCTGGCCAGGGTGCCGGCCCTCGGCGGCCTGGGCAGCAAGCTGGCGATGGACACCGCCATCATCTTCAGCGGCCTGACCCCGGCGTACCAGACGGTGGTGGTGGTGCCGGCCGGCATGGAAGGCCGCTTCGCCGGCCAGTACCCGGAACCGGGGACCCTGGTGCCGTTCGGCTCGTCGGTGCAGTACGGCATCTACGCCACCGCGGCGCCGCCGCCGAGCTACCCGATCCCGCCGGTGGCACCGCCACCGGTGGCGCCCACCGGCGGCGTGCCGAGCGTCTACGGCGACACGCTGGAGCGGGCGCAGGCCAAGCTCGAGGCGGTCGGCCTGCGCGTCGGTGGCATCACGCTGGGCGACCGCCCGCCCAGCGCCGACATGGCCGGCAAGGTCTATTACCAGGACCCGGCGGCCGGCAGCACTGTCCGGCGCGGCAGCGGCGTGGCCCTGCGCCAGTACGGGCCGATGTCGTCCAGCTCGACGTCGCCACCACTGCCTCCGCCGGTGGTGAACCCACCGCCTCCCACCGTGCCGGCGCCGGTCGGCACCGGACAGGCCAACTGCGTCACCAACGAAGGGCCGATCGGATGCACCGGCACCTTTGCCGGCAACGTCTACCTGGCCTGTGACGGCGGCGTCGCCCCGGGCAACTACGCCAGCACCCTGACGCTGCGCGCCAACGGCAGCGCCGAAGTGCAGATTCCGTCGTCCGGCAACAAGCCGTACACCATCGTCGGCACGATGGACCGCAGCGGCCGGGTGCAGGTCGATCGCCAGGAGGCCGGCGTGCGCCACAAGTGGGTCGGCCAGTTCGCGCGCGTGGCGGTGGGCGGCGGCGGGCGCCTGAGCGGCTCGGGCAACTACGAGGCCGCGATCAATATCGTCGACGTGCGCATGAAGCGCTGCACCGGCCAGTTCACGCTCAAATGAACGCCGCCCGCGCCTGCCTCCTGCTGCTGGCGCTGCCGGTCTGGAGCGCCGCGTGGTCGGCCACCGTCAGCCGGGTCGACGGCGAGCTGGTCGAGATCAGCGATGCCGGGGCGGCACGTGTCGGCGACACGGTCGAGATCCTGACCCGCCTGCCCGGTTTCGACGAGCTGGCCAAGGTCGGGTCGGGGCGGGTGACGTCGGTGTCCAGCGGCGGCGTGACGGCACGCATCGATCAGCGCAGCGGCGCGCTGGCGGTGGGCCAGGAGGCCAGGCTGTCGCCACGCTCGACCGACCCGACGCGGCCGGCCACCGGCAGCGACCGGAGCCGCCGGCATCGGCGGCCCGGCGCCCGCCATCCTGCCAGCCACGCCGACGGCGGCGGGCGGCTCGCTGGAGCGCGAGCTGAACGACGCGCTGCGCCAGAGCCAGCTGGATCGCGTCAGCGCTACGGTCGGGCCGAACCTCGAGATCACGCTGCTCGGCTCGGTGACCAGCCCGGCCGACAAGCAGCGTGCGATGGACATCGCCCGCGGCCTGGCGCGGGCGCGTCCGATCAAGGACCAGGTCTTCGTCGTCGAACCCTAGGAGAGTTGCCATGTGTCCCTGCTCCGTCCGCGTGATCGCCTCCGGCCTCGCACTCGCGCTCGACGCGGCGGCTGCGCCAACCAGCCCGGCAATCCGACCGGCAATCAGACCGACAACGATCAGCCCTCGCAGGCGCAGCAGGGTGCGGTGATGGGCGCCCTGCTCGGCGCGGTGGTCGGGGCGGCTGCGAGCAGGAAGAACCGCGGCATGGGTGCGCTGATCGGCGCGGTGGCCGGCGGACTGGCCGGCGGCATCGTCGGCCAGTACCGCGACCAGCAGCTCGCCACCCGCGCCCAGGCGGCCCAGCACTACGGCGTGCCGCCCAGCTCGGCCGGCCAGCGCCTGGAGATCGAGGCCGCCACGCTGGCCCCGCCGGCCGCCGGCGCCGGTGCCGCGGTGGAATCGACCGTCAACTACACCGCGCTGGCGCCGACCGACGGCGGCGCGATCGACGTGCGCGAGGTGCGCACGCTGGTCGCCGCGGACAACAGCACGCTGCAGCTCGGTGACCGCAAGGTGTCGCGGCCCCAGGGCAGCCACCAGTCGATCTTCCGCTTCACGATGCCGGCGGACTTTCCGCCCGGCTCGTACCGGCTGGTCACGACGGTGCAAGCCGGCCAGCAGATCAAGAGCATCGAGCGGCCGTTGCAGGTGATTTGATGCCCTTGGCACTGCCGGTTCGGGTTCGAATTTTCGAGCTATGCCGAAGGGCCGCTGCCGCGACGCGAATGCCAAATCCAGCATCAGACCAAGGCGACGAAAACGCGGATGGGCGTCGGAAGCTTACGCAATTTGCAGCATCAATTGCTTACGGCGTCCGCGATCACCCCTGCTACCCACCCCCGCAAGTGAGCTCGAACCTCGTGCCAGCGTCATACCGTCCGCGCGCCACGCCATCAGGGTCGATCGTGGAGACGAGCACTGGCCCATAGTCGGCGCGTTTGACCCGGACTTGGCGGACTCCGCTGATGACGACCAGGTCAAGCGTCAATTCCGTGGTTTTGGTCTCGCCTGGCCTCGTGTAGATCACGTCGAACACATTGCTGTTGCCGCGCCGGGTGTATACACCGCGCCAGCCCGCGGCGCCGCCTTCGAGCTGATCCACAAAGGTGCGCGAAGTGGCCCAATCGCAGGTTCCGGTTGGCGGAGGCGGTGGCGGTGGTGACGGAGGTGTCAGGAGCGACGTACCGGCGCCCGGCATCGCGCCCGACACACAGCAAGTGTTGGGTGTGGGTGCCGGTGCCGGGTTCTTCAGGTAGCACACCGCCAGCGGCCCCTGCACGCCGGGGCGCACGAAGGTCCAGGCCGCGCAACGGTTGTCGCCCCGGCAGCGCGCGAAGCACTGATCCGGGTTGGCCACCGGCAACTCGAAGCGCTCGTAATCCGAGCCATGGCGGTCGGTGTTCACCTCGAAGTTGACCTGCTGGTCGATGATGCGCGGCATGGCGCCGGAGACGCAGCAAGTGTTGGGCGTAGGTGCCGGCGCAGGGTTCTTCAGGTAGCAACGCGCGTTGGCTCCCTGCACGCCGGGTTTGACATAGGTCCATGCGCGGCAACTGTTGTCGCCCCTGCAGCGGTCCTGGCACAGCTGCGGGTTCGCTTGCTGCAGCTCGAGATTGGCGTAGTCGGAACCGCCGCGGTTCGTGTCGCACTCAAACCCGGGCCCTGGCGTGCAACTGGAAGTCGGCGGCGGCGGTGGGGGTGGCTGTGGCGGGCTGGTGACGGCAATGCCGGTGGTATAGACGCTGTTGGCGTTGTAGCCGCCGCAAGCCTGGTTGGGGGCGCCGGTGCACCGGTAGTCGCAGTTGTTCGCCGCGCCATACTTGCCGTAACTGTTGCCACACAAACAGCTTTCGCCGTATTGCACGCCGGCGAAGGCAAAGCCCCTGGAACGGCACACCGCGATGCAGCGCTGCGGCGTGTTCTGCCCACTCCTTTCCAGGTAACCGTCCAGGTCGAAAGCACTGGTGTCCTTGAAGCAGCCGACGAAGGCTTGCGCCCGCGCGGACGAACTGCCCAGCAGCAAGGTCGCCGCCAATAGCAATTGCGTCACGATCGTCCAGTGAGAAATTCGGGTTCTCATGGTCCTCTCCCCCGGCTAGAAAGCAGGCAACGTGGGTCGGAGTCTGAGGTATCCCCGCTTGTTCATGCAACCAGCGCCACGGAAACCCGGGTCAGAGTACGGTTTCCTTGCTACCCATCGGCCGCATCGCCACGTCGCCGTGCTCGAAGAAGCGGCGCTGGCGCTCGACGATCGCCTGTGACACCCGGAGTATCGTTTCGAATCGTTGCTGGATGTTGTTGATCAGCCACTTCGCTTCCTGGAGCTGCGCGGTGAGCTGCCGATTCGACGATTCGCGATTCCGCTTGAGGATGTCGGCATAGAGGCGGTTCAGGCGGATCTTCGGCATCGCCGACTCGTTCAGCACTGCCACCCACTTGCCGCGCACCTTCTTCACGACCACGTCGGGAACGACGAAGTTCGCCTCCGACTTGCCGAACGCGGCGCCCGGCCTGGGGTCGAGGCTCGTCACCAGCGCGCGCATCGCGCGCACCCCGGCGTCGTCGGTGTGCAACAGGCGCTTCAGACGGGTGACGTCGCGCGCGGCCAAGAGCAGCAGGTGCTCGCTGACCACGGTCAGCGCCTCGCCGCGCCAGGGGGTGGACTTCGGGTGCCGCGGGAACGCCGTCGACACACGTTGTGTTACAATGTCGTACATCATGGAGGTTGTGGATGACGACGCTAACCATACGTATTGACCCGAAGTTGGAAAAGGCCCTCGACCGGATTGCAAAAAGCACCGGGCGAAGCAAGAGCGAGATCGCCCGCGAGGCGCTCCGGCGCCAGGTCGCCGTCGCGCGCTTTCGGGAGCTCCGGAGGAAGACTTTGCCCTTTGCCGAAACCCAAGGGCTATTGACCGACGAGGACGTGTTCCGCATCCTTTCGTGAGAATCTTTCTGGACACGAATGTCCTGGTGAGTGCGTTCGCCACGCGAGGATTGTGTGCGGAGGTCCTCGAATTGGTGCTGCTGGACCACGACTTGATTCTCGGGCGGAACGTGCTTCGCGAGCTCGAGAAGGCGTTGCGTGAAAAGGTCAAGCTGCCCGTCGTTCGTGCGGCCGAGATTGTCGATTTCGTCTCGACCGAGGCGGCGCAGGTCGTCGATAACGCCCAACCCGCCGGCGTGAGTGTCGATGCAGCCGACGCAATCGTGCTCGGCGAAGCGCTCGCCAGCCAGGCCGATTTCTTCGTCACCGGCGACGCCGCGTTGCTGCGCCTTGCCGCCATTGGCCCGCTCAAGATCGTTTCACCTCGCCGGCTTTGGGAGGTTCTGCGCGATGGCACCGTGTAGCGCGTTCTGGAAATAGGCGACGCCGCGCGTGAACGTCCGCGCGTCGGCCAACGTTTGAATGGCCTGGAGGGTAAGAACGTCGACGAGACCAGGCAACATGCGGGCCAACGCGGCGTCGAACTCCCACTGCACCAGAACCCCTCTGCCAGCGACCGTGGCGAACGGGATCTGGCCAAGCGCTCCTCCGGTACGTCACGCCACCAGCGGGACCGCCATGCGCTTCGCCACGGCGCCCTGCGCGCCGCGCTGGTCGAACCAGCGGGTTCTCATCCACCCTCAATGCCAATTCAAAGCGGGCGTACGGCCCGCTTTGAATTGGCGGAGAGGGCGGGATTCGAACCCGCGTTAGGCTGTTAACCTAAACACGCTTTCCAGGCGTGCGACTTAAACCGCTCATCCACCTCTCCGGACCGCGCATTTTACCCGATCCGGCGGCATCGCCCTGCCCTGCCGCCCACGCGCTAGCGCCGCGCCCGGCGTCACGCCAATCACCGCAGCGAAATGATCGGCCAGCCGCGCGCCCGTGCCAGCGCGGCGAGCGCATCGTCCGGCGCCACCGCCACGGGGTGCGTCACCTTCTCCATCAGCGGCACGTCGCTCTGCGAGTCGCCGTAGAAGTAGCTCTCCGCGAACTCCTCCAGGCGCTGGCCGCGGCTCGCGAGCCAGGCGTCGAGCTTGATGACCTTGCCCTCGTGAAAGCAGGGGATGCCCTCGATCTTGCCGGTGAACTCGCCGCCGATGGCTTCGGGCTCGCTCGCGAGCAGATGGCGCACGCCGAACATCGAGGCGATCGGCTCGGTGACGAAGCTGTTGGCCGCGGTGATGATCGCCGTCAGGTGGCCGCGCGCCTCGTGCGAGGCGATGAGCTCCAGCGCCTTGGGCAGGATCATCGGCGCGACCGCCTGCTCCAGATACTGCGCGCGCCACTGCTCGAGCTGCGCGCGCGGATGCCGCGCCAGCGGCTCGAAGTCGAAATGCAGGAACGCGTGGATGTCGAGCGTGCCCACGCCGTAGTCGTCGTAGAAGCGCTCGAGCTCGGCCGCCGTCGACTCGCGCTCGAGCACGCCGAGGTTGATCAGGAAGTGGATCCACTCGTAGGTGGCGTCGCCGCCGAGCAGCGTGTAGTCGAGATCGAAGAGCGCGATCCCCGTCGGGTCAGTGCTCATGTGGGCTTCCTGCATGTGGGGCTGCCGTCAGGCGGCTTGGAAATTGGCTGCGCATATTGTTTCCGGCTGAAGCCGGACCCACAAAGGGTGCATCGCATCCGGCTGAAGCCGGACCCACAAAGGGTGCATTGTCGTCCGGCTGAAGCCGGACCCACGATGGCTCATGCGTGCACGGCGAGGCCGTACTCGGCGGCCGCATCCTCGAGCCACAGCCACAGGTAATCGGCGAAGCTGCGGCGCACGACGATCTCGAAGGACGGCTCGCGATCGACGAGGCGCAGCAGCACCGGCGCCTTGGCGAGATGGCTCTGCGCGCACTGGCCGATGTCGAACACCCTCGGGTGCAGGTCCAGCGGGCAGCCCTTGGCGAGGAGGTCGTAGACCGGGCTGCCGCGCAGCACGACGACGGTCTGGCCGCCGCTCACGTCGGTGACCGCGGAGCGCACGCCGGCGAGCGCCTTGCGCAATTCGTCTTCGAACACCGCGCGCCGCCGGTTCGAGGTCACGATCAGCCACTCGTCGGGGCCGAGCCAGTACGCGACGGTCGGCCGCGTCTCGCTCGCGGTGTTGGGCGCGACCGGCAGCGCGACGCCGAGCACGCCCTCGACCGCCGCGACGAAGCGCGGATCGCCGGAATCGCCGCGCAGGTTGAGATGGCCGAGGAACGCGCGCTCGCGCGCGAGGATGCCGGCGTTGCCCGGTGGCTTGGTCGCGCGCTCGCGCAGGCCGAAGCGCACGAGCGGGCTCTCGCGGACGATCGGATCAGGCATGCTGCCGCGCTCCTTCCGGATCGACGAACACCGGGCTCGCGATGACGGCCCGGATCCGGCGTCCCTTCACTCCGGGAATCTCCACCATCTCGCCCATGCGCTTGCGCCCGCCCTTGACCAGCGCCAGCGCGATCGAGCGGCCGAGCGTCGGGCTGTAGTAGCTGGACGTGACGTGGCCCAGCATCGGCACGGGCACCGGCGCCGACGCGTCGGCGACGATCTGCCCGCCTTCGGGCAGGACGATGGTCGGGTCCCGGGTGAGCAGGCCCACGAGCTGCTTGCGATCCTCGCGCTGCATGTCCCAGCGCGCGAGCGAGCGCCGGCCGATGAAGTCCTTGCCCTTGGCGATGATCCCAGTCCATGCCCAGGTCGACCGGCGTCACCGAGCCGTCGGTGTCCTGGCCGACGATGATGAAGCCCTTCTCCGCGCGCAGCACGTGCATGGTCTCGGTGCCGTACGGGGTGATGCCGTGCGCGGCCCCCGCCGCCATCAGCGCCTCCCACACGTGCCGCGCCTCGTTGGCGCAGACGTTGACCTCGAAGGCGAGCTCGCCGGAGAAGCTGATGCGCATCACGCGCGCCGGCACGCCGGCGGCGCTGCCCTCGCGGCAGGACATGAACGGGAACGCCGCGGGCGAGAAGTCGATGCCCTCGCACACCGCCTGCACGACCTCGCGGCTCTTCGGTCCCGCCACCGCGAGCGTCGCCCAGTGATCGGTCACCGAGGTGAGGTAGACCTCGAGCGTGCGGCCACTCGGTCTGCAGCCAGCGCTCGAGCCACGCCATCACGCGCGCCGCGCCGCCGGTGGTCGTCGTCATCAGGAAATGGTCGTCGGCGAGCCGCGTGGTGACGCCGTCGTCCATCACCATGCCGTTCTCGTCGAGCATGATTCCGTATTTGCAGCGGCCCACGCCGAGCTTGCCCCAGGCATTCGTGTACACCCAGTCGAGGAGCTTGACCGCGTCGCGCCCCTGGATGTCGATCTTGCCGAGGGTGGAGGCGTCCATGATGGCCACGCCGTTGCGCGCGGCGAGGCACTCGCGCTTCACCGCCTGCGCGAGGCTCTCGCCGTCCCGCGGGAAGTACCACGGCCGCTTCCACTGGCCGACGTTCTCGAACAGCGCGCCCTGCGCCTCGTGCCAGGGATGCAGCGCGGTCTTGCGCACCGGCTCGAAGCGCTCGCCCAGGTCGCGGCCGGCGATCGCGCCGAAGGTGACCGGCGTGTAGTTGGGACGAAACGTCGTCGTCCCGGTGCTCGCGATGTCGTTGCCCAGCGTCTGCGCCAGGATCGCCATGCCGTTGATGTTGCCGAGCTTGCCCTGCTCGGTGCCGAAGCCGAGCGCCGTATAGCGCTTGACGTGCTCGATCGACCGGTAGCCCTCGCGCGCGGCGAGCGCGATGTCCGCCGCCGTGACGTCGTTCTGCAGGTCGACGAACTGCTTCGCGCCGCGGCCCACCGCCTTGCCCGAGGGCACGCGCCAGAACGGCAGTATCGGCTCCTCGGCCACGTCGTCGACCTGCGGCGTCGGATGCATCGCGCCGTCGCCGCAGTCGGCCAGGCGCGCGGCTTCCGCCCCGGCGGCCGCGCCCTCGGCCAGGCACTCGCCCAGCGCGTAGCTGCCGTTGCAGGCGCCGGCGGAGCGCTCCGCCTGCACCGAGACGCCGGGGACGAAGCAGCCCATGCCCTCGGCGTAGCGCGGCCTGCCGCCCGATTGCGCGTGCAGGTGCACCGCCGGGCTCCAGCCGCCGGAGATGGCGAGGAGATCGCACTCGATGTCGGTGGACGGGCCGGCCACGCCCCCGCCCTGCGGCGCGAGCGGCATCACCCTGACCGCGCGCACCCGCTTCGCGCCCTCGACGTCGACGACGGCGGCGTTGGGGATCACCGCGATGCCCGCCTTGCGCGCGCGCTCGGCGAGCTCCGCCTGCGGTGCGCGGCGCACGTCGACCACCGCGGCCACCGCGATGCCCGCGGCCGCGAGGTCGAGCGCGGTGCGGTAGGCGCTGTCGTTGTTGGTGAAGACGACGAC
The DNA here is from genome assembly GCA_963786625.1 of uncultured beta proteobacterium. Classification (GTDB taxonomy): domain Bacteria; phylum Pseudomonadota; class Gammaproteobacteria; order Burkholderiales; family Casimicrobiaceae; genus CAIWHR01. The sequence continues at coordinate 1,124,845 of CAWAZS010000014.1, read as the reverse complement.
GCGCTGCGCGATGCGCACGCCGTAGCGGTTGAGATAGGCGGACACGGCGGAGGCCAGCATCACGCCCGGGCGGTCGTTGTTGGCGAAGACCAGCGGGCGCTCGATGGCGCCGGTCGCCAGCACCACGCGCTTGGCGCGCACGCGCCAGACGCGCTCGCGCGCACCGTGGCGCTGCGCCGGCGGAAGTTGATCGGTGCGCCGCTCGTCGATGGTCAGGAAATTGTGGTCGTGATAGCCGAACACCGTGCTGTGCGGCAGCAGCCGCACGTCGGGCATCGCGCGCAGCGCGGAGAGCGTGCGCCCGACCCATGCCATCGGCGGCGCGCCGTCGATGGCCACACCGGCGGTCGCCTCGCGCAGCGTCGGATCCGCGCTGTCGACGAGCGTGTCGCGCACGTTGAGCAGGCTCCCGCCGAATTCCGCCTGCTCGTCGGCGAGGATCACCCGCGCCCCGGCCCGGCCCGCGGCCAGCGCCGCGGCGAGCCCCGCCGGGCCGCCGCCGACCACCAGCACGTCGCAGTGGGCGTTGTGCTTGTCGTAGACGTCGGGATCGGGCTCCGCGGGCGCGGTGCCGAGACCGGAGGCCTTGCGGATCCAGCGCTCGTAGGTCATCCAGAGCGAGCGCGGCCACATGAAGGTCTTGTAATAGAACCCGGCGGGGAGATAGCGCGCGAACGCTCCGCTGATCGCCATCAGGTCGAAGTCCACGCTCGGCCAGGCGTTGACGCTGCTCGCCACCAGGCCGTCGTAGAGCGCGACTTCGGTGGCCCGCGCATTGGGCACCGTGCGCGCGCCGGTCTCCAGCTGCACGATGGCGTTGGGCTCCTCGACGCCGCTGCCGACGATGCCGCGCGGGCGGTGGTACTTCCAGCTGCGCGCGACGACCGACACGCCGTTGGCGAGCAGCGCGGAGGCGAGCGTGTCGCCGGCGTGGCCCTCGTAGCGGCGGCCGTTGAAGGTGAACTGCCGGGGCTTGCGGCGGTCGATGCGTCCGCCGGTCGGCAGGCGGTGAGTCTCGCTCATCCCGCGTTCCCCGGTGGCGGCTCGCCGGGCTTGTACACGGCGCTGATCCGGTAGGTGACGGTGTCGCGCTCGACGTTGAACCAGCGCCGGCAGCCGTAGGTGTGCACCCATTGCTCGAGATGGCGGCCGCGCGGATTCTTGCGCATGAACAGGTAGTCGCCCCACTCGGCGTCGGTCAGCGCGTCGGTGTCGACGGGCCGCACGATGTGCGCCTCGCCGCCGCAGGAGAACTCGGTCTGCTCGCGCGGGCCGCACCAAGGGCAGCTGATGATCAGCATCGCTCGCTCGCCGGCGGTCAGTGCGCGACGGCGGCCGCGCCGTGCTCGTCGATCAGGTGGCCGGTGTGGAAGCGGTCGATCGAGAACGCCGCGTTCAGCTCGTGCGGCCGGTCCTGCGCGATGGTGTGCGCGAACACCCAGCCCGATCCGGGCGTCGCCTTGAAGCCGCCCGTGCCCCAGCCGCAGTTGAAGTAGAGGCCCTTGACGGGCGTGAGCCCGATGATCGGACAGGCGTCGGGGCACACGTCGACGATGCCGCCCCACTGGCGGTTCATGCGCACGCGGCTGAACGTCGGAAAGAGCTCGAGGATCGCCGCGAGCGTGCCTTCGATGATGGAGAAGCTGCCGCGCTGGCCGTAGCCGGTGTAGGCGTCGATGCCGGCGCCGATCACCAGGTCGCCCTTGTCCGACTGGCTGATGTAGCCGTGCACGGCGTTCGACATGACCACGGTGTCGAGCACGGGCTTCAGCGGCTCGGACACCAGCGCCTGCAGCGGATGGCTCTCGATCGGCAGGCGCAGCTCGACCATCGCCGCGAGCACGCTGGAGTGGCCGGCGGCGACGACGCCGACCTTCTTCGCCTTGATGTAGCCGCGGGTGGTCTCCACGCCGACCACCTGACCGCCCTCGCGGCGGATGCCGGTGACCTCGCAGTTCTGGACGATGTCGACGCCGCGCGCGTCCGCCCCGCGCGCGTAGCCCCAGGCCACCGCATCGTGCCGCGCGGTGCCCGCGCGCCGCTGCAGCGAGGCGCCGAGGATCGGGTAGCGCGCGTCGGGCGACGCGTTGATGAGCGGCACCATCGCCTTGACCTGCGCGGTCGTCAGCACCTCGCCGTCGACGCCGTTCAGGCGGTTGGCGTTGACGCGGCGCGCGATGTCGCGCATGTCCTGCAGCGTGTGGCCGAGGTTCAGCACGCCGCGCTGGCTGAACATCACGTTGAAGTTGAGCTCCTGCGAGAGCCCTTCCCACAGCTTCATCGACTTCTCGTACAGGTGCGTCGCCTCGTCCCACAGGTAGTTGGAGCGCACGATCGTCGTGTTGCGGCCGGTGTTGCCGCCGCCGATCCACCCCTTCTCCAGCACGGCCACGTTGGCGATGCCGTGCTCCTTCGCGAGGTAGTAGGCGGTGGCGAGCCCGTGGCCGCCGCCGCCGACGATGACCACGTCGTACTCGCGCTTCGGATCCGGGCTGCGCCACGCCGCCGGCCACTGCTCGTGGTGGCTGCGCGCGTTGCGGACGAGGCTCCAGAGGGAATAGCGGCTCATGCGTGGGCGGTGTGGCGGGGATCAGCGGTCACGAGTCGGCGCTTGCTATCCTCAGCATTCGATCACGTTGACGGCGAGGCCGCCCCGCGCCGTCTCCTTGTACTTGAGCTTCATGTCGGCGCCGGTCTCGCGCATGGTCTTGATCACCTTGTCGAGCGAGACGAAGTGCTTGCCGTCGCCGCGCAGCGCCATCCGCGCCGCGTTGATGGCCTTGATCGAGCCCATGGCGTTGCGCTCGATGCAGGGCACCTGGACCAGGCCGCCGACGGGGTCGCAGGTCAGCCCCAGGTTGTGTTCCATGCCGATCTCCGCGGCGTTCTCCACCTGCTCCGGCGTGCCGCCCATCACCTCGGCGAGCGCGCCGGCCGCCATCGAGCAGGCGACGCCCACTTCTCCCTGGCAGCCGACCTCGGCGCCGGAGATCGACGCGTTCTCGGTGTACAGGATGCCGATCGCGCCGGCCGTGAGCAGGAAGCGCACGACGCCGTCGTCGGAAGCCCCCGGAACGAAGCGATGGTAGTAGTGGAGAACCGCCGGGACGATCCCGGCCGCGCCGTTGGTCGGCGCGGTCACGACGCGCCCGCCGGCCGCATTCTCCTCGTTCACGGCCAGCGCGTAGAGGTTGACCCAGTCGAGCGCGGTCAGCGGATCGCGCAGCCCCGCTTCGGGAGCGCGACTCAGCTGGCTGTAGAGCTCCGCGGCGCGGCGCTTCACCTTCATCCCGCCGGGCAGCACGCCCTGCGTCCGGCAGCCGGCCTCGACGCAGCGCTGCATGACGTCCCAGATGGCGAGCAGCCCGCTGCGGATCTCCGCCTCGGTGCGCCAGGATTGCTCGTTCTCCAGCATGAGCTGGCTCAGGGAGAGAGCGCGCTCGCCGCAGATCCGGAGCAGCTCGTCGCCGCTCTTGAACGGGTGCCGCAGCGCCGTGTCGTCTTCCTTGATGCGGTCGGCGCCCGCGCCCTCCTCGTTGACGACGAAGCCGCCGCCGACCGAGTAATAGATCTTGCTGGCGAGCTCGGCGCCGGCGGCGTCGCGCGCGGCGAAGCACATGCCGTTCGGGTGATAGGGAAGCGCGCGCCGGCGGTGAAAGATGAGGTCGCGCGCCTCGTCGAAGGCGATCCGCCGCGTGCCCAGGATCGAGAGCGCCTGCTCGGCGCGGATCTTCGTCATGCGCCCGGCGATGGTCGCCGGATCGATGGCGTCCGGCGCCTCGCCTTCGAGGCCGAGCAGCACCGCCTTGTCGCTGCCGTGGCCCGTCCCGGTCGCGCCCAGCGAGCCGAAGAGCTCGATCCGGACCCCGCCGACGCGCTCGAGCAGCCCCGCCTCGCGCAGGCCCCGGGCGAAGCGCAGCGCGGCGCGCATCGGCCCCACCGTGTGCGAGCTCGACGGGCCGATGCCGATCTTGAAGAGGTCGAAGACGCTGATCGCCACGTGCAGCCTTTCCGTTGAACCGCAAGGTTACCGTATCGATGTCCGTCCGTCGGCCCGGCCCGCATTTTCGGCATCGCCGCCCCGGCGCTGTGGCCGGATTGCGACGCGGGGCATCGCCGGGACGACAATGGCGCGTTTCCGCACTCCGGCCGTCGCAAACGGAGCCGTCGCCCCGCGCAATCTGGCTACACTCCGCCCTCGGTAGAATGTCGGCAGCGCTGCCGGCGCGGCGCCACTGTCGATTCGGCGACGCCACCAATAACGGCGGCCAGCACCGCTGCTCGAGGGAGGAAATCCATGAAGACGCATGCGCGCGTGGTCGTCATCGGTGGCGGCGTGGTCGGCGTCAGCACGCTCTATCACCTGACCAAGAAGGGCTGGTCGGACGTCGTGCTGCTGGAGCGCACCGAGCTGACCGCCGGCTCGACGTGGCACGCCGCGGGACTGTTGCCGCTCTTCAACATGAGCTACACGGTCGGCCAGCTGCACAAGTACTCGGTCGACCTCTACAAGCGCCTGCCCGCGGAGACGGGACAGGACGTGAGCTTCCACGTCACCGGCAACCTGCGCCTCGCCACGACCCGCGACCGCCTCGACGAGTACCACAAGTACTGCGGCACGGCGAACACGATCGGCGTGCCCTTCGAGATCATCGGCCCCGAGCGCGTGAAGGAGCTGTGGCCGCTGGTGAACCTGGGCGACGGCGCCGACACGCCGAAGATCATCGGCGCCCTCTACCACCCGCACGACGGCCACATCGCGCCGGTCGACCTCACGATGGCGCTGCGCAAGGGGGCGCGCGCGGCCGGCGCCGAGATCCTCGAGCAGACCGCAGCGCTGGGCGTCGAGCGCACGGCCGCCGGCGAGTGGAAGGTCCGCACCACCAAGGGCGACATCGTCTGCGAGCACGTCGTCTGCGCGACCGGCAACTACGCGCGCGAGACGGGACGCATGTTCGGGCTGAACGTGCCGGCCATTCCCGTCGAGCACCAGTACATCGTCTACGACGAGTCCGCCGAGCTCAAGGCCTACCGCGGCAACGGCGGGCGCGAGCTCGCGGTGCTGCGCGAGCCCGACGCGTCGTACTACCTGCGCGAGGAGCGCATGGGCTGGATCCTCGGGCCCTACGAGAAAGGCGCGCCCGCGCGCTTCGCCGACGGCGTGCCGCCCGAGTTCGGCCGGGAGCTCTTCGCCGGCGACCTCGACCGCCTGCTGCCGCACGTCGAGGCGGCGATGAAGCGCGTGCCCTGCCTCGAGCACTGCGGCATCAAGACCATCGTCAACGGGCCGATCTCCTACACCCCCGACGGCAGCCCGCTGGTCGGCCCGGCGTGGGGCCTGCGCAACCTCTGGCTGAACGAGGGCCACAGCTTCGGCGTCACCGCGGCCGGCGGCGCGGGCTGGCAGCTCGCCGAATGGATCGTCGAGGGCGAGCCCGGCATCGACATGCTGGGCGTCGACCCGCGGCGCTTCGGCGCCTACACCGGCAAGCGCTACACGGTCACCAAGAACGAGGAGACCTACCGCAACGTCTTCACCGTCCACTATCCGGACGAGGAGCGGCCCGACGCGCGTCCGGCGAAGACGAGCGCGGTCTACGCGAAGCTCGACCGGATGGGCGCCGTCTGGGGACAGCGCTACGGCTGGGAGCGCGCCAACTGGTTCGCGCCGGAGGGCGTCGCGCGCGAGGACGAGTGGAGCTTCCGCCGCACCAACTGGTTCGAGCACGTCGGCAACGAGTGCCGGCTGATGCGCGGGAAGGTCGGCGTGATCGACCTGACGCCGTTCACCAAGCACGAGGTGAGCGGGCCGGGAGCCGAAGCCTGGCTCGACTCGCTGGTCGCGAACAAGGTGCCGGTGAAGACCGGGCGCATCGCGCTCTGCCACGCGCTGACGAAGAAGGGCGGCATCCGCTCCGAGTTCACGATCACCAAGCTGGGCGACGAGCACTACTACGTCGTCAGCGCCGGCGCGGCGGAGCGCTACGACAGCGACTACCTGCACAAGATGCTGCCGACGGGCGGCAGCGTGCAGCTCCGCAACATCACGACCAGCCGCGGCACCTTCGTCGTCGCCGGACCGAAGGCCCGCGACGTGCTGGCGCGGCTCACCGACACGCCGCTCGACAACGCGCATTTCCCCTGGCTCACCGGGCAGGTGATCGAGGCGGGGCTCGCGGTCGACGTCTACGCGCTGCGCGTCAACTTCATCGGCGAGCTGGGCTGGGAGCTGCATTTCCCGATCGAGTACGCGAACGGGCTCTTCGACGCGATCTTCGCCGCCGGCCGCGAGTTCGGCATCGGCATGGTCGGCATGCGCGCGATGGAGTCGCTGCGCATCGAGAAGTCGTACCGGATGTGGGGCTCCGACCTCACGCCCGACTACACGCCGTTCGAGGCGAGTCTCGATCGCTTCGTGCGCATGAACAAGGGCGAGTTCATCGGCAAGGCGGCGCTCGCGCGGCAGCTCGCCGCCGGCGTGCCGCATCGCTTCGTCACGCTGGAAATCCACGGCGTGACCGACGCCGACCCGCTGGGCAACGAGCCGCTGTTCGCGAGCGGCGCGCTGGTCGGGCGCGCCACCGCCGGCTGCTACGGGCACGTGCTCGGCAAGAGCCTGGCCCTCGCCTACGTCGAGACCCCGCGCGCCGCGATCGGCTCGGAGATGGAGATCGAGATCCTCGGCGAGCGCCGGCAGGCGACGGTGCTGGGCGAATCGCCGTTCGATCCCGAGAATCAGCGCCTGCGCGCATGATGCCGGCGACCGACGCGGTCGGCGCCGAGCTGCAGGTGTTCCATGCGGATTCGCTCGCGGGTCCGATGCGCGAGCTGAAGAGCGCGTTCCAGGCGAAGAACCCGGGGGTCACGATCAACCTGACGGCCGGCGTCTCGCGGCAGCTCGCCGAACGCATCGTCAAGGGCGATGCCTGCGACGTGTTCGCGCCCTCCTCGCCGGCGGTCATCGACGAGGACCTGATGGGCAAGCCCCTGGGCAGCTCCGGCAAGATGGCCGCCTCGTGGTACGTGGTGTTCTCCGCCAACGAGATGGTGATCATCACGGCGAAGGGCAATCCGCTGGGCATTCGCCAGGCCGGCGATCTGCTGAAGCCCGGCGTCAGGTACGCCCGCGTCACGGGAGAAAAGGATCTCGCGACCGGGCGCACGATCGAATTCCTGAAGCGCGCGACGACGCTGGAAGGAAAGCCGGAGCTCGCGCAGCGAGACTCGTCGACGGCGCCGTGAGCGACGGGGGCACGGCGCGATCGGTGCCGGACACGGTCAACATGGTGAAACAGGGGAAGGCGGACGCCGGCATCGTCTACTACTCGGCGGCGGTGGCGGCGCGCAACGACGTCGACATCGTCCGCTTTCCCGACAGCGTCAACATGAGCGAGGCGATCCGCAACGCGGCCACCGTCCCGGGAACGGCGCGCAACGTGCCGGAAGCGACGGCGTTCGTGCGTTTCCTGCTCTCGGCAGAAGCGCAGGAGATCCTGAAGGCCACCGGTCAGCCGCCCGTCGTGCCGGCGCTGCGCAAGGGCGCGGTACCGGCGGAGATCCGCTAGCGGTACGGGTGCGTCACCCGCGACGGCGGACCGCGGCACAGGCGCCCGCCGCCAACCCTCCCGCCCCGCCTGACGCGTCGCGCCGGTTGTGGGTCCGGCTTCAGCCGGATGCCGCAGGTCGCGCTTTCGCTGGCCGCCTGAAGGCGGCCCCACGTGCGCGCGCAGTAAGTGCAACGGTCAGGCCGCAGTGCGGGCGTGGTGCCACGGCTTGACCGCCGGTCAGCGCTGCTTCGTCTGCCACTCCGGGTGGACGAACACCGGCACCTCGTCGGGCGGCAGCGGCGGCCGGCCGCGAATGATGTCGGCCGCCTTCTCCGCGATCATGATCGTCGGCGCGTTGAGATTGCCGCTGACGACCGAGGGCATGACCGACGCGTCGACGACGCGCAGCGCCTCGACGCCGCGCACGCGCAGCTCGCCGTCGACCACCGCCAGCGGATCGTCGGCCGCGCCCATCCTGCAGGTGCACGACGGGTGGTACGCGCTCTCCGCCTTGCGCCGCAGGTGGGCGTCGATGTCGGCGTCGGTCGTGACCGCCGGGCCCGGCGCGAGCTCCGGGCCGCGGAACGGGATCGAACGCCTTCTGCGCGAAGATCTCGCGCGTGAGCCGGACGCCGTCGCGAAACTCGCGGCGATCGTCGTCGGTCGTCAGGTAGTTGAACTGGATGCGCGGCGCCTGCCGCGGATTGCTCGAGCGCAGCCTGACCCAGCCGCGTCGACGTCGGCCGCATCGGTCCCATGTGCGCCTGGAAGCCGTGCTGGTCGACCTTGTCCCGGCCGTCGTAGGCGATCGCGATCGGCAGGAAATGGAACTGCAGGTCGGGATGGCGGACGCCGGCGCGGCTGCGGATGAAGCCGCCCGCCTCGAAATGATTGGTGGCGCCGAGCCCCGTGCGGAACAGCAGCCACTCGACGCCGATTGCGCCCATCGCCAGCAGGTTCTGCGTCGAGTGCAGCGTGATCGGCTGCGTGCACGCGTGCTGGACGTAGGTCTCGATGTGGTCCTGCAGGTTCTCGCCGACGCCGGGAACATCGCGCGACCGGCTCGATGCCGTGCCCGCGCAGCGCGTCGGCGCTGCCGATGCCGGAGAGCATCAGGAGCTGCGGCGAATTGATGGCGCCGCCGGCGACGATCACCTCGCGCCGCGCGCGCGCCTTGACCACGCGGCCGTGCTGCAGCGTACTCGACGCCGATCGCGCGCGTCCTCTCGAACAGCACGCGGGTGACGAGCGTGCGCGATTCGACGGTGAGATTCGAGCGCGCGCGAGCCGGCCGCAGGTACGCCATCGCGGCGCTCCAGCGGCGGCCCTTGTAGGTCGTCCGGTCCATCGGGCCGAGGCCTTCCTGCCGGTAACCGTTCATGTCCTCGGTGCGCGCGTAGCCGGCCTGCACGCCGGCCTCGATGAACGCGCGATAGAGCGGGTTCGCCATCGCGCCGGTGGTGACGTAGAGCGGGCCGTCGCCGCCGTGGTAGGCGTCGGGACCGGCTAGGCGCGTCTCGGACTTCCTGAAATACGGAAGGCAGTGCGCGTACGACCAGTGCTCGAGACCCGCGTGCCTCGGCCCAGCGATCGTAGTCGAGCGCGTGCCCGCGTATGTACACCATGCCGTTGACCGACGACGAGCCGCCGATGACCCGTCCGCGCGGACAGGACATCCGCCGGCCGTCCATCCCGGGCTCGGGCTCGGTCTCGTAGGCCCAGTTGTACTTGTCGTCCGCGAGCGGGTACGCGAACGCCGACGGCATGTGGATGAAGATGCTGCGATCCGGCGGGCCCGGCCTCGAGCAGCAGGACGCTCGTCTGCGCGTCTTCGGTGAGCCGGTTGGCGAGCACGCACCCGGCCGAGCCCGCGCCCACGATCACATAGTCGAATTCGTCGCTGTCGGTCACGGTGCATCCCTTGGCGCGGAGAGGATAGTTGTTGTCGCTTTCCGGCATATACTTGCGCGGCGTCGCCCCCGCTAGCGTACCAAACGCCCCCGATGCCGGACCCCAGGTCCCTCCCCACCCGCCGCTTCGGCTTCCTGACCCTGCCGAACTACTCGATGATCGCGCTGACCAGCGCCGTCGAGCCGCTGCGCATGGCCAACCGGGTCTGCCAGCGGGAGGCGTACCAGTGGTCGATCGTCAGTCTCGACGGCGCGCCGGTCGCGGCGAGCAACGGCCTCTCGCTGTCGCCGACCGTGCCGCTCGACGACGTCGGTCCGGTCAGCGTCGTCTTCGTCTGCGGCGGCATCGACGTCCAGCGCGCGGTCACGCCGCCGCTGCTCGCCGCGCTGCGCCGGCTGGCGCGGCGCCGCGTCGATCTCGGCGCGCTGTGCACCGGCGGCTACGCGCTGGCCAAGGCGGGGCTCCTCGACAAGTACAAGGCGGCGATCCACTGGGAGAACATGTCGGCGCTGCGCGAGGAGTTCCCGCGCATCGACTTCACCGACCAGCTGTTCGCGATCGACCGCGACCGCTACACCTGCTCGGGCGGCGTCGCGCCGCTCGACCTGATGCTCAACATGATCAAGGATCACCTGGGCGGCGACATCGCGCCGCTCATCTCCGAGCAGTTCATCCTCGACCGCATCCGCAGCGACCGCGACCGCCAGCACATCCCGCTGCAGGCGCAGGTCGGCCACTTCCACGAGACGCTGATCAAGGCCGCGGCGCTGATGGAAGCCAACATCGAGCAGCCGATGTCGCTCGACGAGCTCGCGGCGTCGGTGGGCGTGTCGCGCCGGCAGATCGAGCGGCTGTTCAAGCGGCACCTCGACCGCGTGCCGACCCGCTACTACCTCGAGCTGCGGCTGCAGGCGGGCGCGCGAGCTCCTGCTGCAGACGTCGATGTCGATCATGGACATCACGATCGCCTGCGGCTTCCAGTCGCCGCCGCACTTCTCCAAGTGCTACCGGAGCCTGTACGGCTATCCGCCCAGCGCCGAGCGGCAGTCCGCCCACGTCACGCACCCTCCCCGCAACCATTCGCCAGGACCCCGCCCATGACCACCCGCCCTTCGCGTCTCGCTCGCCCCCTCGTCGCCGCCTTCACCGCCGTCGCCATCGTTGCCCTCGCCGCGACCGGCGCCGCCTTCGCGCAGCCCTACCCGTCGAAGCCGATCCGGCTCCTCGTTCCGCTCGCCGCCGGCAGCACCGCCGACATCGTCTCCCGCTACGCCGCCGAGCAGCTCGGCAAGGCGCTCGGCCAGTCGGTCGTCGTCGACAACAAGCCCGGGGCCGGCGGCACGATCGCGATGGCGGAGTTGGCGCGCGCGACGCCCGACGGCTACACCATCGCCTTCGCGTCGCAGGGCACGCTGGTGTTCAACCAGGCGATCTACGCGAATCCCGGGTACGACTCGACGAAGGACTTCGCGCCGGTGTCGTTCCTGGGCGGGGTGTCGAACGTGATGATCGTGCCGCCCGGCAGCGCCGCCACGAAGCCCGCCGACATCATCGCCGAGGCGAAGGCGAAGCCCGGCCAGCTCACGTTCTCGTCGGGCGGCAGCGGGACGAGCCATCACCTCTCCGGCGTGCTGTTCGGGCGCATCACCGGAACCGAGCTGCTGCACGTCCCCTACAAGGGCGCGCCGCAGGGCGTGCTCGCCGTGATGACGGGCGAGGTGTCGATGGGCTTCTTCAACACGCCGACGGTGATCGCGCAGATCAAGGACGGGAAGGTGAAGGCGCTGGGCGTGACGAGCCTCAAGCGCTCGCCGCTGCTGCCCAACGTGCCGACCCTCGACGAGCAGGGCGTGAAGGGCTACGAGGTCAACACCTGGTTCGGCTTCATCGCGCCCGCGCGCACGCCGCCGGAGATCGTGGCGCGGCTCAACACGGAGTTGAACCGCATCTTCGCCTCCGCCGAGGCGAAGGAGAAGCTCGGGCCGCAGGGCTTCGACCTCGCGCCGCCGATGGCGCCCGCCGCATTCGCCAAGCTGATCGTCGACGACCTCGCGGTCTGGGTGCCGATCGTCAAGGCGTCGGGCGCGGCGACGAACTGACGGTCGACCACCGCCTGCGGCGCCCGCGCCGAAACTGCCTCGCGCGGCGCCGCTGCGACAAGGGCTGCACTGCGACGCCATGCAGCCGTTCGGCTCCGGCGCTTCCGCAGGCGGGACGCGACCCGGAGCGGACGTACGATCTTGCAATCGAGCTTCAGAGCTCGGGCTACACGCTACTCGCCTTCTCCGCACGCGGATCTCGACACGGCGCACCGACAGCCACGCGCATATTTCTCGATGGTACTTAGCGTCGGACGGGTGCAGACGCCGCTCTCCAGACGCGACACGACGCTCTTGGTAGTCCACATTCTCGCTGCGACGGCCTCCTGCGTCAGTCCCGCGGCCGTCCGTGCAGCGCAGCGACGAGTCGGCCACGAGCCAGTCCTGCAATGCGCGATCACGTCGTCGAGCGCCCGCGCGACGCCTCTGCTCGCGGTCGCCCGTCACGGAAGTCGAGATTCCTGGCTCGAACTTGAGAGCGCTCGTGCCGATGGCACGAGCCGCAGGCGTTTCGCAGGGTGGGCAGCCATAGTGCTACGACCCCCACGAGTCGGCAGTGCGCCATTAGCCGTTCGCGACGAACCGAGCGCCGATTCAAGGCCGATTCCGCGCGTTCGATTACACGCGCGATCGCAGGTCGCATTTTTGCGTCGGCGGTGCACCGATCTGGCTCTCGCCATCGAACGCGAACAGTCTCAGATGTCCGAACTTCTGGCCGGTTCCGGTCCCGCGATGGTCGCCATCGGCACGTCCGGTGGGCGACGTATTGCGGCCCGTCGACGTGAAGATTTGCTTGACGTCGGTCCCGGCGCGTCGCGCCGGAGCACCTACCTGCCACCGAAACCGGCAAACTCCCTTCCGGGGCCCGTACCGACCCGAGCCGGGCCCTACAGCCCCAGCGCTTCGGCGACGAGCTTCTTCAGTTCGCGGCGCAGCTTGTCGCGCACCGGCGCGTACGCGCGGCTGCGGTTGAGGTTCTTCAGCTCGTACGGGTCGCGATCGAGGTCGTAGAGCTCGTCGAGCTCGCCCGCGCGGCCGCGGTTCACCCAGTGGATGTACTTGTGGCGGTCGGTGCGCACCGCCTTGTACGTCATGCCGACGAGCCAGGGCATCGCCTGCTCCGCCCAGTACTCGATCAGGAACGACTTGCGCCAGGCGGCGCGCGCGCCGCGTGCGCCGGCGCGAAGAGCGGCAGCAGCGAGCGGCCCTGGATCTGCGGCCCCGGCCTGCCGCCGGCGAGCTCGATCATCGTCGGCGCGATGTCCTGGCAGATGACGAGCTCGCGGCGGCGCGAGCCGGCCTTCACCTTGCGCGGATAGCGGACGACGAAACGGCGAGCGGATCCCCTCCTCGTAGGCGAAGCGGCGCTCGGGGCCCAGCGCGTGCTCGCCGAAGAAATAGCCGTTGTCGCCGAGGAACACGATGAACGTGTCGTCGAGCCTCCCCTGCCGCTCGAGCACGTCGAGGATCGCGCCGATCCCCTCGTCGACCGCCGCCATCATCCGCGCCCGCTGCCGGATCTCCTCCTGCTCGCCGGAATGCAGCGCCGACAGGATCTCGCGCGCCCGGTCCGAGTCCCTGAGACCGAAGCACTCGGCCCAGGCCGGCTTCTGCCGGATCGACCTCGGCGGGCGTGAGCATGTTCGGCTTCTTCGGGAAGATCGGCATCGCGATAGAGGTCGCGGTGGCGCTCGGCCGCGACGTAGCCGCCCTGCGGCCGAGATCTTCGAGCGTGCCGTCGGCCGCCTGCTCGGCATCCGGATGCACCGCCTTGTGCGCGAAGAAGAGCGAGAACGGCTTCGTCCGCTTGCCGCTCGAGGAAATCGACGGCGAGCTCGTTCATGATGTCGGTGACGTAGCCCTGGTGCTCGACGTAGCGGCCGTCGTGGTTGAGCCGCGGGTTCGACGAGCTTGCCGTGGCCGTCGTAGCTCACCCAGGTGTCGTAGCCCGGCCGCGGCATGCCGTCGTTGCCCATGTGCCACTTGCCGATGTGCGCGGTCTCGTAGCCCAGCCGCTGCAGCTCGAGGTGATAGTTCGGCAGCCGGTGGCTCATCGCGTCGCGCGCGACGTTGTCGATGATGCCGTGCCGGCTCGCGTACTGGCCGGTGACGATCGACGCGCGGTTGGGCGAGCAGATCGGCGTCGTGTGGAACGCGCGCTCGAAGAGCGCGCCCTCGTGCGCGAGCCGGTCGACGTTCGGCGTGCTGCATGTACGGGTGGCCGCCCGCGCCGAACTCGTCGTAGCGCAGGTCGTCGATCAGGATGACGAGGAGGTTGGGTTTCATCGGTCGCGAATGCAGGAGGAGCCGGCCGCAAAGTGCAGGCACGAGGCGTGCCGAAGCTTACACCGGCGATCCGTGCCTGTCCCTCTGCGACGAGCGGGCGCCGGATTCTCGCGGCGCCCTGCACCGGCACTGCCCGGAGCTCCCGACGCTCACCTCGTCGTGCTCGCGCCCTTGTCGCTGCGGGAGTTGGTGTCGCCCCCGGATTCCCCGATTCGTGTCCCCTCTCGGCTCGACGGGCTGGCCCCGGCGGTAGTCGGTCGCTGTCCGATTCGGCGCTCCGGGCAGCGAGCTCGGCGGCCTGCTGCGTAGGCCATCGGGCTCTTGCTCTTCTCGATCTCGAGCAGCTTCGTCTCGCCGTTCACCCGCACGCCGTACTTGCCGAGGTTGTAGAGGACGTACATCGCGAAGAGGTTGTCGTAGTCCTCGTATTCGCCCTGCTCCCTGCGGAAGTCGCGGGACAGGACGGAGGGAAACCGGTTGGGCAGGTCCTTGAACGCCACCTTCTCCTCTTCGTGCGGATCGACGTAGGTCGAGCCCTCGTACTTCCGGTACAGCACCACGTCCAATCCGTATCCGCGCGCGTTCCACGCCTCGAGGAGCTTCATCGCCATCTCGGTGGGAACGTTGGCATTGACGGCCGCCACCACTCGCCGCCGGGAGAAGAGCTTCGCGCTGGTGACCTCGAGATCCGTGTACCCGGCGCCGACCCTGAAGCCCATGCCGATGGTCTTGGCGCAGTTGAGGCGCAGGTAGTCGTACCTGATCTCCGCGTCGTGGTAGTCGGTCTTCCTGGCCCGGTTGCGATAGTCGTCGTTGATGCGCTTGAAGAAGATCGCCAGCGCCTCCTTCTCCCAGGCCGGCACGCCGTAGACGCGCACGCCGATCACCGATCGCTTGTAGATCTCGCCGAAGTCGAGGCCGAACGACGCCTTGGCGCCGAGCGACGAGGCGGTCCCGTACAGGTACTCCTTCTTCGGGATCCTGACCATGAGCTCGTCGGTGTAGAAGTCGCGCTCGTGCTCGGGCTTGCGGTCGGCGTAGAAGTTGGCCGAGTAGACGATGTCGTCGCCGCCGGTTGCGTCGCGAAGGGCGAGCGCCAGGTGCCCCGCGGAGCCGCCCTTGGAGGTGCCGAAGCTGATCAGCAGCTCCATGTCGTACGGGTCCTGGCGCAGGACCTTCACGATCGCGTCGACGTTGGCGGGTTCCGGCCCGCCCGGGGTGCCGAAGTCGGCAGCGGGCGCATCCGCGGCGAACACGAGCGCCGTCACCACGCACCACGCCCTCGCCCTCATCGCCGTCGCTCCGTCGGGATCTCCACGCCGTCGCACGCGGCACTCGCCGCGGTGTCCTCCCTCATCGCCGGAAAGCGTTCAGCACGCGCGCCCGTGGATCCGGACGGAAGGGCCCGTCACCGAATCACCTCGTCCGCCCGCAGCAGCACCGCCTGCGGAATCTTGAGATGCAGCGCCCTTGCCGTCTTCAGGTTGATCACCAGCTCGAACTTGGTCGTCTGCTCGACCGGAAGATCCGCGGGCTTGGCGCCCTTGAGGATCCTGTCCACGTACTTCGCCGCGTTGCGGTAATTCGCTGCGAGGTCCGCCCCATAGCTGAGCAACCCGCCCGCGAGCACGTGATCGCGCAACGCATACGCGGTGGGCAGCCTGGCGTTTCTGCAGCAGTTCGTGCAGCTTCGCGCGCTCGGCAAAGAACATGCCGTCCGGAATCACCACGACCGCCTGCGCATCGCTGCCGGACGATCTGCTCGACGGCAGCGCCGAGCTGCGCCGGCGTGCTGGCCACGACGCGCAGCGCAACGAGGTCCAGTGCGGCACACGCGCTCTGGGCGCCCGCCCAGAACACGGCATGCGACGGGTAGCTTTCGTTCAACAGCAGGGCGATGCGCCGGGCGCCGGGCGCGACCTCGTGCAGGATCCCGACCAGCTTGCCCACCACCTCCTCCTGCTGGCTGGTCAATCCGGTGATGTTGCCTCCCGGATTGGCCAGACTCGCGACAAACCCCGCGCCCACTGCGTCCGAGACACCCGCCATGACGATGGGTGCTGTCTTCGAGGCCCGCTGCGCCGCGCGGGCAGCCTGCTGGCTCGAGAGCACGATCACCTCGGCGTTCTGTGCGAGCAGTTCGCGGGCCAGGATGTCCAGGCGCTCCACCGAACCGTCGGCGGAGGCGACGCGATACTCGACGTTCTTCCCTTCCAACCAGCCGAGATCGCGCATGCCCTGGGCCAATGCTGCGCGCAGCTGGGCGCCGGCGGCCTGTGAGGTGAACTGCAGCATTCCGACACGACGGATGGTCGGGGCGGGCTGGCCGTGGCCGAGCCGGTATGCGGCCAGCAGGCCGATGCCACCTGCCAGCAGAACGCTGCGCCGCGTGATCACTGATTCGCTTCGTCGACGAGAGGGAGTCCAGCCATCGTACGCCGATCGCGCGAACCGAGTCTTGCCGGCAACTGACCGCCCTTGCCCGCTCTGGCGGCCGCGCAACGATTGGCGACGGGCAACGCCTCCGTGGCCTCGCTCCGGCATGCCGGAGCGGTGTCGCTTGGCGACAACCCCGGGTCGCTACGCCGCCAGCAGCGCCGGGACATGGCCCCTACCATTGCCCCCAACGACCACCAGGGTGACCGAATGTCCGACGACGCCGCAGACGACCTCGACCTCAACAGCCTCGACGACGCGGAGCTGACCGAGCAGGTGCACGACGACCTCTACAACGGCCTCAAGGAGGAGGTCGAGGAGGCGACGCGCATCTTCCTCGCCCGCGGCTGGAGCGCCGAGCGGGTGCTGAACGACGCGCTCGTCGAAGGCATGCGCATCGTCGGGATCGACTTCCGCGACGGGATCCTGTTCGTGCCCGAGGTGCTGCTGGCGGCCAACGCGATGAAGGGCGGGATGGCGATCCTGCGCCCGCTGCTCGCCGAGTCCGGGGCGGAGCCGATCGGCAAGATGGTGATCGGCACGGTCAAGGGCGACATCCACGACATCGGCAAGAACCTGGTGGCGATGATGATGGAGGGCGCCGGCTTCGAGGTGATCGACCTCGGCATCAACAACCCGGTCGAGAAGTATCTCGAAGCGCTGGAGCGGCACAAGCCCGACATCCTGGGCATGTCGGCGCTGCTCACGACCACCATGCCGTACATGAAGGTGGTGATCGACACGCTGAAGGAGCAGGGCATCCGCGACGACTACATCGTGCTGGTCGGCGGCGCGCCGCTGAACGAGGCGTTCGGCAAGGCCGTCGGCGCCGACGCCTACTGCCGCGACGCGGCGATTGCGGTGGAAACGGCCAAGTCGCTGATCGCCGCCCGCCGCGCGGCCCGCCACGCGCGCTGAACCGCGGATTCGGGCGATGGATCGCCAGCCACCGACGCTCGTCATCGCCTGCGGCGCGCTCGCCCGCGAGATCGTCGCGCTGCGCAAGGCGAACGGCTGGTCGCAGCTCGACGTGCAGTGCCTGCCGGCGGAGCTCCACAACACGCCGCAGCGGATCGCCGCGGCGGTGCGCGAGAAGATCCGCGCCAACCGCCACCGCTACGCATCGATCTTCGTCGCCTACGGCGATTGCGGCACCGGCGGAGAGCTCGACGCGATGCTGGCGCAGGAGAACGTCGAGCGGATTCCCGGCGCGCATTGCTACGAGTTCTTCGCGGGCGGCCCGGCGTTCGCCGCGCTCGCCGACGACGAGCCGGGCACGTTCTACGTGACCGACTTCCTGCTGCGGCACTTCGACCGGCTGGTGATACGCGGCCTCGGGATCGATACCCATCCGGAGCTCGCCGCGCAGTATTTCGGCAACTACCGGCGTCTCGTCTACCTCGCGCAAGTGCCGACGCCAGAGCGGCTGGCCGATGCCCGCGCTGCCGCCGCGCGGCTGGGACTCGCCTTCGACTATCGCTGCACGGGCTACGGGGAGCTCGAGCGCAGCCTGCGCGCCACCGTCGCCGGAGTGCCGGTGTGGCAAAGCTGATCGTCATCTCCTGGCGCGACATCCCGGCGCAGGTCATCGTGAAGCAGGGCCGCGCGACGGCCAAGGCGCCGCTGTCGCAGCGCTTCCAGGAAGCGGTCGACCGCGCCGCGATGCGCGCCGGCCGGGGCAGCTCGGATGCCTACCTCGCCGACTGGAAGCGCAGCGACCCGCGCGAATGCGGCGGCGACATCGAGGCCGAGGCCGCCGCCGAAGCCGCCCGGCTGGAAGCGCGCTACAGCGACGCCGACCTCGAGCGCCTGATCCGCGCCCACGGCGTCGCCGACGCCGCGGCGCCCGGCGCGGCCGAGGGAGGCTGATGTACGCCGTGCGCCGCTGGTCGGTGCGCCATGCGCGCGCGCTGGAGACCGGCTATCGCCTGTTCGAGCGTGCGCTCGCGGGCCTGCATCCCGTGTTCGAGCGCGTCGGCTACCCGCGGCTGGAGAAGCCGGTGGCGGCGATCGAGAAGCTGGTCAAGGGCTTTCTCTTCGATTGCCGGATGTGCGGCCAGTGCGCGCTCGGCTCGACGGGGATGTCCTGCCCGATGAACTGCCCGAAGAGCCTGCGCAACGGCCCCTGCGGCGGGGTGCGCGCGAGCGGCCACTGCGAGGTCGATCCGCGGATGATGTGCGTCTGGGTCGACGCGGTCGCCGGCAGCCAGAGCATGCGTGCCGGCAGCGCGGCGATCCGGCTCGTGCAGCTCCCGGTCGACCAGCGCCTGCAGGGACGCTCGTCCTGGCTCGCCGCGGCGCGCGGCGAGGGCGGAGCGCCGACGTGAAGTTCGAGGACGAGCCGGTCCCCGGCTATCCGCTGCCGATCCTTCCCGGCCACACCTCGCCCGGGCGGCTGGAGCGCGTGCTGCGCGCGGGCGCGTTCGCGGTGACGACCGAGCTCGATCCGCCGGACTCCGCCGATCCCGACGACGTCTACCGCCGGGCGCGCGTGTTCGACGGCTACGTCGACGCCATCAACGCCACCGACGGCAGCGGCGCCAACTGCCACATGTCGAGCCTCGCCGTGTGCGCGCTGCTGACGCGCGTCGGCTACGCGCCGGTGATGCAGATCTCCTGCCGCGACCGCAACCGCATCGCGATCCAGGGCGACATCCTGGGCGGCGCCGCGATGGGCGTGTGCAACATGCTGTGCCTGACCGGCGACGACGTCTCGGCAGGCGATCATCCGCAGGCGAAGCCGGTCTTCGACCTCGACTGCATGACGCTGCTCGCCATCGGCCGCACGCTGCGCGACGAGCGCCGCTTCCAGAGCGGCCGCAAGCTGACTTACGCGCCACGCGTGTTCTTCGGCGCGGCCGAGAATCCGTTCGCGCCGCCCTACGAATGGCGCGCCTTCCGGCTGGCGAAGAAGGTCGCCGCGGGCGCGCAGTTCATCCAGACGCAGTATTGCTTCGACGTGCCGCGGCTCGCCGCGTTCATGCGCCAGGTCGAGGACCTGGGCCTGCTCGACCGGGTGTTCGTCCTGGTCGGCGTCGGGCCGCTGCGCTCGGCCAAGGCGGCCGAATGGATGCGCAGCCACGTGCCGGGGGTCCACATCCCGGACGCCATCGTCGCGCGCCTGGCGGGCGCGGAGGACCCCGCCGCCGAGGGCCGCCGGCTCTGCGTCGAGCTGATCCGGGAGATCCGCGAGATCAGGGGCGTGGCCGGCGTCCACGTGATGGCGTACCGGCAGGAAGAGTCGGTCGCCGAAGTGATCGAGCGCTCGGGCGTGCTGAACGGCCGCACCCCGTGGCGCCCCGAACGACTCCAGGATGTCCAACGAATCGAGGCCACGTCATGACCGACACCGTCGTCAGTTCCGCCACCCGGGAGGTCGTGATCGGCTTCGAGCGGCCGTTCGTGATCATCGGCGAGCGCATCAACCCACCGGGCGCAAGATCCTCGCCGCGGAGATGGCGGCGGGCGACTTCTCGCGCGTGGAAGCGGACGCCCTCGCCCAGGTCGCCGCGGGCGCGCACATGCTCGACGTCAACGCCGGCATCCCGCTCGCCGACGAGCCGGCGATCCTCGCCCGCGCCGTGGAGCTCGTGCAGTCGATCACCGACGTGCCGCTGTCCATCGACTCGTCGATCGTCGCCGCGCTGGAGGCGGGGCTCGCCGTCTACAAGGGCAAGGCGCTGGTCAATTCGGTGACCGGCGAGGAGGATCGCCTGGAGACCGTGCTGCCGCTGGTGAGGAAATACGGCGCCGCGGTGGTCGCCATCTCCAACGACGAGACCGGCATCTCGCAGGATCCCGATGTCCGCTTCGCCGTCGCGAAGAAGATCGTCCAGCGCGCCGCCGATCACGGCATCCCGGCCGCCGACATCGTCGTCGACCCGCTGGTGATGCCGATCGGCGCCGTCAACCAGGCGGCGGTGCAGGTGATGCAGCTCGTGCACCGGCTGCGCACCGAGCTCAGGGTCAACACCACCTGCGGCGCGTCGAACGTGAGCTTCGGCCTGCCGCAGCGCGACGGCATCAACACCGCGTTCCTGACCATGGCCATCGGCGCCGGCATGACCTCCGCGATCACCAATCCGCTGCACGAGGCGATCGTCCGGCGCCTGCATGGCGGCCGACGTCATGATGGGCCACGACCCGGATTGCATGCGCTGGATCCGCAGGTTTCGCGAGGCGCCCCCTGCCGGCGCCGACGGCGAGGCATCGCGCGGCCGGCGCGAAGTCGGACGGCGGCGGCGCGCGTGATGGCGATGGCGCGCCGACGATCCGGCACCACGGCGCAGGCGAGCGGGCCGATGCGCTGCGGGCGCATGCCTCATCCTAAGCCCGCGGCGCATCGGCCCGCTCGCCCATCGAAGCCACGACCGTGACCACCACCGACGCATTGGTCGTCTTCACCCCATCGGGGCGGCGCGGGCGCTTTCCGATCGGCACGCCGCTGCTGCAGGCCGCGCGCTCGCTCGGCGTGGACATCGACTCGGTCTGCGGCGGGCGCGGGCTGTGCGGCCGCTGCCAGGTCGTGCTGACCGAGGGCGAGTTCGCCAAGCACGGCGTGACCTCGCGCGCCGCGAACCTGTCGCCGTCGGGCGCCGTCGAGGAGGCGTACCGCCGCGGCCATACCCTCGCCCCCGGCCGCCGCCTGTCGTGCTCGGCGCAGGTGCTGGGCGACGTCGTCGTCGACGTGCCGCCGGACAGCCAGGTCCATCGCCAGGTCGTGCGCAAGTCGGCCGAGGCGCACGACATCGAGCTCGACCCCGTGGTGCGCCTGCACTACGTCGAGGTGCAGCCGCCCGACATGCACGATCCCTCCGGCGACCTGCGCCGCCTCGAGGACGCGCTCGAATTCGAGTGGCGGCTGACCGGGCTCGCCTGCGACGTGCGCGTGCTGCAGCAGCTGCAGCCGGCGCTGCGCCAGGGCGGGTGGAAGGTCACCGTGGCCGTGCACGGCGGCAGCCAGATCATCGCCGTGTGGCCCGGTTTTCGCGAGCGCGTGTACGGCATCGCGGTCGACGTCGGCTCGACGACCATCGCCGCGCACCTCTGCGATCTGTCGAGCGGCGAGGTCGTCGCCGCGGCGGGGGCGATGAATCCGCAGATCCGCTACGGCGAGGATCTGATGAGCCGCGTTTCCTACGTGATGATGACCCCGGGCGGCGACAAGGAGATGACCGACACGGTCCGCGCGGCGATCAACGACCTCGTCACCGAGGTCGCCCGCCAGGTCGGCATCGGACGCGACGAGATCCTCGAGGCGACCTTCGTCGGCAACCCGATCATGCACCACCTGCTGCTGGGCATCAGCCCGGTCGAGCTGGGCGGCGCGCCGTTCGCGCTGGCTACCGACGCCGCGCTGACGCTGTGGGCGACCGAGATCGACCTCGCCATCCACCGCAACGCGCGCATCTACGTGCTGCCCTGCATCGCCGGCCACGTGGGCGCGGATGCCGCCGGCGTGGTGCTGGCCGAGCGTCCCGACCTCTCGGACGAAGTGACGCTGCTGGTCGACGTCGGCACCAACGCGGAGATCGTCCTCGGCAATCACAAGCGCCTGCTCGCCTGCTCGAGCCCGACCGGTCCCGCGTTCGAAGGCGCGCAGATCAGCTGCGGACAGCGCGCGGCCCCGGGCGCCATCGAGCGCGTGCGCATCGACCGCGAGACGCTCGAGCCGCGGCTCAAGGTCATCGGCTGCGATCTGTGGTCGGACGAGCCGGGCTTCGCCGCGGCCACCGCCGCCACCGGCGTCACCGGCATCTGCGGCTCCGGGATCATCGAGGTCGTCGCCGAGCTGTACCTGGCCGGGGTGATCCGTCACGACGGGGTCATCGACGGTGGCCTCGCCCCGCGCAATGCGCGGATACGGCCCGATGGCAGGACGTTCGCCTACGATCTGCACCGCGGCACCGACGGCCGCACGCCGCTCTCCATCACCCAGAACGACGTCCGCGCGATCCAGCTCGCCAAGGCCGCGCTCTATGCCGGCGTGCGGCTGCTGATGGAGCGCCTGCACGTCGAGCGCGTCGACCGCATCCGGCTCGCCGGCGCCTTCGGCAGCCACATCGACGTCAAGTACGCGATGGTGCTCGGCATGATTCCCGACTGCGCACTCGATGCCGTGAGCTCCGCGGGTAACGCCGCGGGCACCGGCGCGCGGATCGCGCTGCTCGACCGGCGCGCGCGCAACCTCGTCGAGGAGCTCGTGCGGCGCATCGAGAAGATCGAGACCGCGATCGAGCCGCGCTTCCAGGAGTTCTTCGTCGAGGCGATGGCGATCCCGCACCTGACGGCGCCCTTCCCGCGGCTGCGCGAGGCGGTGACGCTGCCGGAGCCCGGGCCGGCGGGCGCGGGTCCCGGCCGGCGGACGCGAGCGACGGCGCGCCAGGCCGGCCGCCGCGTGCCGTGACCGCGGTCAGCCATGCCGCACCGCAACAACGCCGGCCTGAACGCCACCCGGCGTAGCCCGTGCCCGGCGCCCCCGACGGGCGGCCGTCATCTGCCGTTAGCATTGGGAACTTAGAATTGGAATCGGACTCGTGAATTCCCTTTACTGCCCCATCCATTTCGGGTGCAATGGCGGGCGGGCAAACCTGGTCCGGGCCTTGCCGGTCCGAACGGGGCGGTCGAGTTCATTACCTGAGGAGGTCATGCAATGTTCAAATCCACCATCCGCCGCCTGATCATCGGCGCGGCGGCCGTTGTCGTGTCGGCGCTGATCGCCGGCCCGGCGTTTGCGCAAAAGACGAAGATCACGGTCTACACCGCACTGGAGAACGACCAGCTCGGCCCGTACAAGCAGGCCTTCGAGGCGGCCAATCCGGACGTCGAGATCGCCTGGGTCCGCGACTCGACCGGCGTCATGACCGCGCGCATCCTCGCGGAAAAGGACAATCCGCGCGCCGACGTCATCTGGGGCCTGGGCGCGTCGTCCATCGCGCTGTTCGATTCCATGGGCCTGCTCGAGCCGTACACGCCGAAGGGCGCGGATCAGATCAAGCCGGCGTTCCGCAGCGGCAAGAGCCCGACTGACCTGGACCGGCCTGGACGCGTGGCTCGCGGTGATGTGCTACAACACCGTCGAGGGCGCCAAGAAGAACCTGCCGAGGCCCGCCGCGTGGGCCGACCTCGCCAACCCGGTCTACAAGGATTCGATCGTGATGCCCAATCCCGCCTCGTCGGGGACGGGCTACCAGGCGGTGTACGCGTGGATCCAGATCATGGGCGAGAAGGCGGCCTGGGAGTTCATGGACAAGCTGCACCAGAACATCGCCGTGTACACGCACTCGGGCTCGGCGCCCTGCGTGCAGGCGGCGAAGGGCGAGCGCGTGATCGGCATCGGCTTCGACATGCGCGGCGCCAAGGAGAAGACCGGCGGCGCGCCGATCGACATCATCCTGGCCAAGGAAGGCGCGCCCTGGGACATGGAAGCCACGGCGATCGTCAAGGGCACCAAGAACCTCGCGGCGGCGCAGAAGCTCGCCGACTTCGCCATCAGCAAGGGCGCCTACGAGATGTACGGCAAGTACTACGCGATCGTCGGCTATCCCGGGCTGAACCCGGCGCCGCCGAACTATCCGCCCTCCGCCGACGCGGCGATGGTCAAGATCGACCTCGCCAAGATGGGCCAGGAGCGCGCGAAGATCCTCGCCGAGTGGACCAAGCGCTACGACGCGCAAGTCGGCGCCGAAGTAACGGCGACGATTCCACGCCACACGTAACCTCGATGCGGCCCTCGCCTTCGCCGACGGCGAAGGAGACGGGCCGCATTCGTTGCCATGCCTGAAAAGAAAGCCGTCAAGGCGGACGGCGTCCCCTACCTGCGCATCGAGCGGCTGACCAAGCGCTTCGGTTCGTTTCACGCGCTTGAAGGACATCTCCCTCGAGATCTATCCGGGGGAATTCGTCTGCTTCCTCGGCCCGTCCGGCTGCGGCAAGACCACGCTGCTGCGCGCCATCGCCGGGCTCGACATCCAGACGTCCGGGCGGATCTTCCAGGCCGACCGGGAGATCTCCAACCTGCCGGCGTCGCAGCGCGATTTCGGCATCGTGTTCCAGTCCTACGCGCTGTTTCCGAACCTGACCGTGGCCGCCAATGTCGGCTACGGCCTCGTCAGCCGCGGCGTGCCCAGGGTCGAGATCGCGACCCGCGTCGACGAACTGCTGCGGCTGGTCGGACTGCCCGATTCCGGCCGCAAGTATCCGGCACAGCTCTCCGGCGGCCAGCAGCAGCGCGTCGCCGTGGCGCGCGCGCTGGCGCTCTCGCCCGGCCTGCTGCTGCTCGACGAGCCGCTCTCCGCGCTCGACGCCCGCGTGCGCGCGTACCTGCGCATCGAGATCCGCCGCCTGCACCAGCGCCTCGGCGTCACGACCATCATGGTCACGCACGACCAGGAAGAGGCGCTGACGATGGCCGACCGCATCGTGGTGATGAACCAGGGCGTGATCGAGCAGGTCGGCACGCCGACCGAGGTCTACCGCAAGCCGGCCAGCGCCTTCGTCGCCGATTTCGTCGGCACGACCAACTTCCTGCCGGCGGTGGTGGTCGCTCCCGGCCGCGTGCGCTTCGGCGAGATCGACCTCGCCTGCGAGCTCGACGTCCGTCCCGGCCCCGGCCACGACGTCACGCTGGCGATCCGGCCCGAGGACGTCGTCGTGCGCAACGTCGTCGCCGGCACGATCAACACGTTCACCGCGCGCGTCGCCGAGATCGAGTTCCTGGGCTCGTTCTGCCGCGTCGGGCTCGCGATCAACGGCGCGCGAGCCCGCGCTCGTCGCCGACTTCTCGATCAACGTCGTGCGCGATCTGGCGATCGCCGAGGGCAAGGAGATGCTGATCGCGCTGCCGCCGGAGCGGCTGCGCGTCTTTCCCCGCGCGCCGCAGACGCCGTGACCGACGCCGTCGCAGCCGCCACGGCGGCGGCGGCGCCGCTTATCCGGCGACCCGCCGCCGGCTCGACCGCGACGACCTGCTGATGCGGGCAGGCATCTGCCTGCTGATCGGCTGGATGCTGATCACGCTCGTGCTGCCGCTGTGGGCGCTGCTCTCCAAGAGCTTCCAGAACCAGAACGGCGAGTTCGTCGGGCTCGCCAACTACATCCACTACTTCTCGACGCCGGCGCTCTTCGCGTCGGTGTGGAACAGCCTGTTCGTCTCGATCGTCTCGACCGCGATCGTGCTGCCGCTGGCCTTCGTCTACGCCTACGCGCTGCAGCGCAGCTGCATGCGCTGGAAGGGCCTGTTCCAGGCGCTGGCGCTGATCCCGATCCTGGCGCCCTCGCTGCTGCCGGCGATCTCGCTGATCTACCTGTTCGGCAACCAGGGCTTCCTCAAGGGACTGATGTTCGGCGGCTCGATCTACGGCGCCGGCGGCATCATCATCTCGCAGGTGTTCTACTGCTTCCCGCACGCGCTGATGATCCTGGTCGCCGCGCTGTCGATGGCCGACGCGCGGCTCTACGAGGCGGCCGAGGCGCTGGGCGCGTCCAAGACGCGCGTGTTCTTCACCGTCACGCTGCCCGGCGCCAAGTACGGCGTGATCAGCGCGGGCTTCGTCATCTTCACCCTCGTCATCACCGATTTCGGCATCGCCAAGGTGATCGGCGGGCAGCTTCAACGTGCTCGCCACCGACATCTTCAAGCAGGTGATCGGCCAGCAGAACTTCGAGATGGGCGCGGTGGTCGGCTTCGTCCTGCTGATTCCGGCCGTGCGTCGCCTTCGCCGCCGACCGCATCATCCAGCGCCGGCAGGTGGCGCTGCTGTCGGCGCGCGCCGTGCCGCTCGAGCCGAAGCCGTCGCCGCGGCGCGACTGGGTGCTGTTCGCGTTCTGCGCCGTCGTCGGCGGCCTGATCCTCGGCATCCTGCGCGATGGCGGCGTGGGCCTCGTTCGTCACGCGCTGGCCCTACAACCTCGCGCTCACGCTGAAGAACTACGCGTTCGGCGATTTCGACACCAACGGCTGGAGCGCGTACTGGAACTCGGTGATCCTCGCCGCGTGGACGGCGGTGATCGGCACCGTCATCGTCTTCCTCGGCGCCTACCTGCTGGAGAAGACGCGCGGCTTCGCGCTGGGGTCGCGGCCTCGCCCAGCTGATGGCGATGCTGCCGATGGCCGTGCCCGGCCTGGTGCTGGGGCTGGCCTACATCTTCTTCTTCAACGCGCGCGCCAATCCGCTCGGCTTCATCTACGCGACGATGATCATCCTGGTGGTCAATTCGATCACCCACTTCTACACGGTCAGCCACCTGACGGCGACCACCGCGCTGAAGCAGCTCGACAGCGAGTTCGAGGCGGTGTCGGCGTCGCTGAAGGTGTCGCTGCTGCGCACGATGGCGCGGGTCACCGTCCCGGTCTGCCTGCCGGCGGTGCTCGACATCAGCATCTACCTGTTCGTCAACGCGATGACGACCGTCTCGGCGGTGATCTTCCTCTACTCGACCGACACCAAGCTCGCCGTCGGTCACGATCATCAACATGGACGAGTCCGGCTTCACCGCGGCCGCCGCTGCGATGGCGATGACCATCGTCGCCACCTCGGCCGCCGTGAAGATCGCCCACGTCGTGCTGACGCACCGGTTCGAGCACCGAACGCAGGCCTGGCGCCGGCGCTGATGGTCGATCGCCCCCTCGGCCTCAGTACTTCGAGTCGGGGAACGACGCCTTGCGCCGGTCGACGTAGTCCTGCAGCGCCTCGTCGATCGCGGGGTCGAGCGGCGGCGGCTGGTACTCGGCGAGCTGCTTCTTCCACATCGCGTTGGCGCGCTGCGCCATGTCGCGGCTGCCCTCGGCTTCCCACTGCTCGACGCTGTTGTTGTCGGCGATCGCCGACCGGTAGAACGCGGTCTCGAAGTTGGCCTGCGTGTGCGCGCAGCCCAGGAAGTGCTTGCCCGGGCCGACCTCGCGCAGCGCGTCCATCGCCTGGCCGTTCTCCGAGAGATCGACGCCGGCGAGCAGCGTGTGCATCATGCCCGCCTGATCGACGTCCATGACGAACTTCTCGTAGCCCATCGCCAGGCCGCCCTCGAGCCAGCCCGCGGTGTGCAGAACGAAATTCACGCCCGCGAGACAGGTGGGAAGCAGCGTGTTGGCCGACTCGTAGGCCGCCTGCGCGTCCGGGATCTTCGACGCCGCAGAGCGCACCGCCCGAGCGGAACGGCACGCCGAGGCGCCGGGCGAGCGCCGCCATGGCGAAGAGCACCAGCGCCGGCTCGGGCGTGCCGAAGGTCGGTGCGCCCGACTGCATCGAGATCGACGACGCGAAGCTGCCGAGCACGACCGGCGCCCCGGGATTGACCAGCTGGATGAACGCCATGCCGGACAGCGCCTCGGCGAGCGTCTGCGCTGCGGTGCCGGCGACGGTCACCGGCGACATCGCGCCGGCGAGGATGAACGGGGTGACGATGCAGGCCTGATTGGCGCGCGCGTAGACCTTCGCCGCGCCGAGCATCGTGGCGTCGTAGGTCATCGGCGAGTTGGCGTTGATCAGGTTGATGATGACCGTCTTCGGCTTGCCGGTGGCGGGATCGATGTAGCCGTCGCCGAACAGGATCCTCGCCATCTCGACCGAATCCTGCGCCCGCTCCGGGTGCGTCACCGAGCCCATGAACGGCTTGTCGCTGTACTTCATGTGGCTGTACACCATGTCGAAGTGGCGCTTGTTCACCGGCAGGTCGACCGGCTCGCAGATGGTCCCGCCCGAGTGGTGCAGCGACGACGCCATGTAGGCGAGCTTCACGAAGTTGCGGAAGTCCTCGATCGTGGCGTAGCGGCGCCCTTCGTCGAGGCTGCGGATGAACGGCGACCCGTAGGACGGCGCGAACACCGTGTGCTTCCCGCCGATGGGAACGCTGCGCGCGGGATTGCGCGCGTGCTGGACGAACTCGCGCGGCGCGCGCGCCTGGATGAGGCTGCGGCACATGCCCGGCGGACAGCGGACGCGCTCGCCCTCGACCTCGGCGCCGGCGGCCTTCCATATCGCCAGCGCTTCCGGGTCGTCGCGGTAATCGATGCCGATCTCGGCGAGGATCACGTCGGCGTTGCGCTCGATGATCGCGAGGCCCTCCTCGTCGAGGACTTCGTAGACGCCGATCCGGCGCGTGATGTAGGGCATCGCCGCCGCGGCGCGCGCGGTTCGGGCCGCGCGCTTGGCGGCGCGGCCGCCGCCGCGATGGGAATGCGCCGCCGGTGCCTGTTGCTCGTCCATGATCTGCTCTCGCCGGCTCGCGCCGGAGGATGACGCCACAAGTATGGTGAGCGGGGCGCGCCGCGGCTGATCCGGATGCGACGCCGCTTTGCGCGCCGACGCCAATCCCGCCCGGGCGCGGGGCACCGGGACAGACCGGCAGTGTGCTAGATTCGCGGCCTATGCCCCTGCCCCGAAAAAGCCGCATCGTCATCATCGGCGGCGGGGTCGTCGGCTGCAGCATCGCCTATCACCTCGCCAAGCGCGGCGAGCGCGACGTGCTCCTGCTGGAACGCCTGCAGCTGACGCACGGCGCCACCTGGCACGCGGCGGGACTGGTCGGACAGCTGCGCAGCAGCAGCAATCTCACGCGCCTCATGCGCTACTCCGCCGAGCTCTACGGCAAGCTCGAGGCGGAGACCGGACAGGCGACCGGCTGGCATCGCGTCGGCAGCCTGCGCCTCGCCTCGTCGCCGGCGCGCTGGCAGGAATTCAAGCGCTCGGCGACGATGGCCAAGGGCTTCGGCTTCCATGTCGAGCTGGTGACGCCCCGGCAGGCGCGCGAGCTCTTTCCGCTGATCGAGCTCGACGGCGTCGTCGGCGCCGCGTGGATCGAAGGCGACGGCCACGTCGATCCGACCAGCCTGACCAACGCCTACGCGGCGGGAGCGCGCTCCGGCGGCGTGGTCATCGCGCAGGGCGTGCGCGTGACCGGGCTGAAGACGCGCGCCCGGCGCGTCGAAACGGTGGTGACCGACCAGGGCGAGGTCGACGCCGAGTGCGTGATCAACGCGACCGGCATGTGGGGCCGCGAGATCGCGGCGATGGCCGGCACGCGCATCCCGGCCTGCGCCGTCGAGCACCAGTACTTCGTCACCGACAAGACCGACCGCATTCCGGCGGAGCTGCCCACGCTGCGCGATCCGGACGGCAACTTCTACGTCAAGCCCGAGCCCGGCGCGCTGGCGGTCGGCGGCTGGGAGACGAACGTCGCCGCCGTGGGGCGCCGACGGCATCCGCAGGGATTTCGGCCCCGAGCTGCTGCAGCCGGATTTCGAGCGCTTCGCGCCGCTGGCCGAAGCCGCGGGCGCGCGCATCCCCGTGCTGAACGAGGTCGGCATCCGGCAGATGATCAACGGCCCGATACCGATCACCGCCGACGGCGAGCCGATCATCGGTCTCTCGCCCGAGCTCGACAACTTCTATCTCTGCTGCGGCTTCACCTCCGGCATCGCCGCGTCCGGCGGCGCCGGCTGGGTGATGGCCAACTGGATCGTCGACGGCGATCCGGGGATGGACCTGTGGCCGTTCGACGTGCGCCGCTTCGGCGTGCCGCACTCGGTCCAGGCAGTTCATGTACGCGCGCGCCGTCGAGAGCTACAGCCGCTACTACCACATCGCGTGGCCCGCGTACGAGGCCGATGCCGGCCGCGACGCGCGGCGCAGCCCGCTGCACGCGGTGCTGAAGGCCGCCGGCGCCGTCTACGGCAGCAAGTTCGGCTGGGAGCGGCCGAACTGGTTCGCGCCGCCGGGAACGCCGGCCGTCGACGTCCCGTCGTTCGAGCGCGGCCCGGCGTTCGCGGCGATCGGCGCCGAGCACCGGCGGTGCGCGAGCGCGTCGCGCTGATCGACATGAGCTCGTTCTCCAAGTTCGAGCTGCGCGGCGCCGGAGCGCTCGCGCTGCTGCAGAAGCTCGCCGGCAACGACGTCGACCGGCCGGTCGGCAGCATCGTCTACACGCAGCTCTGCAACGAGCGCGGCGGCATCGAGGCCGACGTGACGATCACGCGGCTCGCCGCCGACCGCTTCTACTTCGTCACCGGCAGCGCGCTGGGCGTGCGCGACCGCTCGACGCTCGAGCGCCACCTGCCGGCCGACGGCAGCGTCGCGATCGTCGATCACACGTCGGCCAGGGCCGTGCTCAACCTCTGCGGCCCGCGATCGCGCGAGGTGCTGGCGCAGCTCACCGGGGCGCCGCTCGACAACGCGAGCTTTCCGTACATGAGCGCGCGCGAGCTCGACCTCGCGTTCGCGCCGGCGCTCGCGCTGCGCGTCACCTACATGGGCGAGCTCGGCTACGAGCTCCACGTGCCGGTCGAGTACGCGCTGCACCTCCACGAGCGCCTGTGGGCGGCCGGCGAGCCGCTACGGCATCGCCAACGCCGGCTACCGCGCGGTGAACAGCCTGCGCCTCGAGAAGCACTACCTCGTCTGGGGCTCGGACATCACGCCCGACTACAATCCGTACGAAGCCGGACTCGGCTTCTGCGTCGCGCTGGGCAAGGGCGAGTTTCTCGCGCGCGCCGCGCTGACCGCGATCAAGGCGAGCGGACCGCGCCAGCGGCTCGCCTGGTTCACGGCGCCGCCGGAGGTCAACCTGTTCGGCGGCGAGATCGTGCTGGCCGGCGAGCGCGTGCTGGGCCGCGTCACCAGCGCCGGCTACGGCTACACCATGGGCCGCAACATCCTCTGCGCATACCTCGCCGCCGACGAGCCCGCGCATCCCGAGTACGCGGTGGAAGCGATGGGCGTACGCTATCCGGCGATCCGCCACACCCGGCCGCCCTACGATCCCGACCGCAAGGCGATCCTGGCGTGAGCGCCGCCTGAACTTCGTCACGAGTCCTCCCATGGCCGATTCCCGCCCGCCGCTCGCCGCGGAGCTCGTCGCCCTCCTCGACTCCCGCCGCGAGGGCCACGGCATGCCGCGCGAGCTTCTACCAATCGGTGGCGCTCTACGCTGCGGAACTGGCGCGCATCTGGCACGGCGGCTGGCTCTTCGCCGGGTTCGCGTTCGAGATTCCGAACGCCGGCGACTTCCTGACCCTTGCCGTCGACGCCACGTCGGTCCTGGTGATCCGCGGCGACGACGGCGCGGTGCGGGCGTTCCACAACGTCTGCCGCCACCGCGGTTCGCAGCTCTGCCGCACCGAGAACGGGTCACCTGCGCGCGATCGTCTGCCCGTACCACAGCTGGACCTATTCGCGGCACGGCGAGCTCGTCGCCTGCCACGGCATGCACGACGGCGTCGACAAGTCGGCGCTCGGCCTGCAAGCCCGTGCACGCCGAGGTCGTCGCCGGCCTGATCTACGTCTCGCTCGCCGACGCGCCGCCCGCGCTCGACGGCATGCGCAAGCGGTTCGAGTCGGCCGGCGCGCCGCAGGGCTTCGACCGCGCGCGCATCGCCGCGACGAAGGAGTACGAGGTCGACGCGAACTGGAAGCTCGTCTGGGAGAACAATCGCGAGTGCTACCACTGCACGCCGCGCCACCCGCAGTACGTGAAGTCGAACTTCGACATCTACGAGGAGGAGTACGCGTCCGAGGCGGTGCGGCAGCAGATCGCCGCGGCGATCGCGCGCACGCAATCGAAGTGGGACGTGCCCGACGACGCCGCCGCGCATCCCAAGGGCGGGCTCGCGACGTTCCCCGATCCCGACCGCGACCTCTGGTACACGTGCAACCGCACCGCGCTCGCCGAGGGCTTCGTCACCGAGTCGCTCGACGGCAAGCGCGTCGCGCCGCTGATGGGCGACTACGAGGACGCGAACGTCGGCGTGCTGCGCATGCGCAGCCTGCCCAACTTCTGGCTGCACGCGAGCTGCGACCACGCGGTCGTGACGCGCATGCTGCCCGCGGGAGCGCGGCGGACGATGATGAAGAGCTACTGGCTCGTGCACGCGGACGCGCGCGAAGGCGAGGACTACGAGCTCGACCGCCTGCTGCCGTTCTGGAACCTCACCAACGAGCAGGACTGGGAGATCTGCAAGTGGCAGCAGAAGGGCGTGGACTCGGTCGGCTACGAGCCCGGCCCGCTGTCGCAGCGCAAGGAATACAACGTCGACGCGTTCATCCGCTGGTACCTGAAGCAGGTGCGCAGCAGCGGCGCCGCGCAATGCGGCGGAGCGAACGCGACCGGCGGAGCGCACCGATGAAGGGCATCGAGAATCTCCGCAAGAGCTACGAGCGCGCCGAGCTCGACGAAACGCATTCGGCGAGCGCGCCGCTGCAGCAGTTCGAGCACTGGCTGCACGACGCGCTCACCGCCAAGCTGCCCGAGCCGACGGCGATGACGCTCGCGACGGTCGGCGCAGACGGACGGCCCTCCACGCGGGTCGTGCTGCTGAAGGGCTGCGATGCGCGGGGCTTCGTCTGGTACACGAACTACGAGAGCCGCAAGGGGCGCGAGCTCGCGGCCAACCCGCAGGCAGCGCTGCAGTTCCACTGGGTCGAGCTGGAGCGCGTCGCGCGCATCGAGGGCCGCGTCGAGAAGACGAGCGACGAGGAATCCGACGCGTACTACCGGACGCGGCCCCTCGACTCGCGAATCGGCGCCTGGGCGTCGCCGCAGAGCCGGGTGATCACCTCGCGCGCGCACCTGGTCGCCGAGGCGGCGCGCTTCGGCGCGAAGTACCTGCTCGACCCGCCGCGGCCGCCGCACTGGGGCGGCTACCGGCTGGTCCCGGATGCCTTCGAATTCTGGCAGGGCCGGAGGAGCCGCCTCCACGACCGGCTGCGCTACACGCTGCAGGCCGACGGCACGTGGCTGCGGCAGCGGCTGGCGCCCTGACGGAGCGATACTGCAGCGGCCCGTCCGCGCCTGCCTCGCCAACCTGCTCCCCCACCCCACCCGCGCCCAACCCAGGAAGGGCAGTCCATGACCACCCAGAGCAGCGCTACTTCCACCCGCGTCGACGAGATCGCCGACGGCATCTTCCGCATCAGCACCCCGGTCCCGGCGAGCGTCGTCCCGGGCGGCTTCACGTTCAATCAATTTCTGATCCGCGATTCCGATCCGCTGCTGTTCCACACCGGCCCGCGCATGCTGTTCATGGCGGTGTGCGAGGCGATCGCGCGCGTCGTCCCGCTGCCCACGCTGCGCTACATCTCGTTCTCGCACGTCGAGGCCGACGAGTGCGGATCGCTCAATCCGCTGCTCGCTGCCGCGCCGCAGGCCGTGCCTCTCTGCGGCCAGATCGCCGCGATGGTGTCGATCGGGGACCTGGCCGACCGGGCGCCCCGCGTCCTCGCCGATCGCGAGCGCCTCGCGCTGGGGCAGCATGCGGTGCAGTGGATCGACGCGCCGCATCTGCCGCACGGATGGGAATGCGGGTATCTCTTCGAGACGACGACACGCACGCTGCTCTGCGGCGACCTGTTCACGCAGTTCGGCGAGGCGCACCCCGCGATCACCGAGGACGACATCCTCGAGCCCAGCGAAGCGGCGCGCAGCGCAATGGACTACTACGCGCACTCGCCGGACACCGGCCGCCTGCTCGAGCGCCTCGCGGAAACCGCGCCCACCACGCTCGCGTGCATGCACGGCCCGGCCTGGCGCGGCGATGGCGCGGCGCTGCTGCGCCGGCTCGCCGCGCGGCTCGCGTCGGCGCCCGTCGGGCACTGAGGGAAGCCGGCGAACGGCCGGGGCCGACGGGGCTGCCGACCGGACGGCGTGGCGAGCGATGCGCGGCGTGCGGACGGCAGGATCGTGACGCAGGGTCATCGACAACGACGGGAGAATGCGCAATGGTGAAAGTCGACGCGAAGCTACTCGACAAGTTTCTCCGGCCCTACCGGGTCACCAAGGGAAGGAAGTTCCGTCTCGAGGACCACGACCCCGGCGACACCCACGGCCTCAAGTCCGAGCAGAAGGGCGAGGCGAGCATGCTGCTCGCGCGCGGCATCGAGTGGCTCGCCGAGGAGCAGGAGAAGCTCTACGCGCAGGACCGCTGGGGCGTGCTGCTCGTCTTCCAGGCGATGGACGCGGCCGGCAAGGACAGCACGATCAAGCACGTCATGTCGGGCGTCAATCCGCAGGGCGTGCAGGTGACGTCGTTCAAGGCGCCGTCGAGCGAGGAGCTCGACCACGACTTCCTGTGGCGGTGCATGAAGGCGCTCCCCGAGCGCGGGCGCATCGGGATCTTCAACCGGAGCTACTACGAGGAGGTGCTCGTCGTCCGGGTGCACAAGGAGTTTCTCGCGAAGCAGAAGCTGCCGCCCAAGCTCCTGACCAAGGGCGTCTGGAAGGAGCGCTACGAGGACATCGCGAGCGTCGAGCGCTACCTCGCGCGCAACGGCTACCTGATCCTCAAGTTCTTCCTCCACGTCTCCCGCGACGAGCAGAAGAAGCGCTTCCTCGAGCGCCTCGACGAGCCGGAGAAGAACTGGAAGTTCGCTCCGGGCGACGTCAAGGAGCGCAGCTACTGGGACGACTACATGAAGGCCTACGAGGACGCGATCCGGCACACGGCGGCGCCGCACGCGCCGTGGTACGTCGTGCCCGCCGACAGCAAGTGGTTCACGCGGCTGGTCGTGGCCGCGGCGATCGTCCACGGGATCGAGCAGCTCGACCTGCGCTTCCCGGCGGTCGACGCCACGGTTGCGAAGGAGTACGGCGAGTGCCGCAAGTGGCTGCTCGCCGAGAAGAACTGAAGGCTGCCCGGCGCGACCGCTCGGCCCGCTCCGCTAGCTCGCGTCCCGCCGCATCGAAAGCAGCCGCTCGAAGACGGCGTCGCTGCTGCGCAGGCCGTTGTGCTCGTATTCGTTGGTTAGCCACGCCTTCATGCCAGCGATCGACGCGGCGGTCCGCTCCGAGAGCGCCCGCGGGACGTACATGTCCTCGGCGTAGATCGCCGCGACGCAGGGGACGCTGTTCTTCGCGAGTTGCGCCGGATCGTACAGCACCGGCCAGCGCTCCTCGTGCGCGAGCAGCTCGGCCACGTCGCGCAGCGGCCGCAGCCCGGGATAGTCGTCGAACATCCACGGATAGATCATCTCGCCGGTGAACGACGGCTCGCGGCCGGGCGCCCAGTTCATGTCCGGGAATTCGCCGCGCACGCGCTCCGCCGACCAGCGCGCGGCGCTCCCCTGCGTGTAGCACATCTCGTGCAGGACGGCGAAGATCGGGTTGGTCTCGAACGACTGCGAATTCTCGAGCGCGCGCAGGAACGGCAGGGCGAGCTCGTCGCCGGATGCGCCCGCGCAGAACGCGTGTTCGAGCAGGTAGTGGAGATTCTCCATGCCGTCGTCGAAGCCGAGCATGAATCCGACCTGCTGGAAGCGGCGAACGGTGAGGCGTCCGCCGGTGGGCAGGGCGACCTCGTGCCGGTGCAGGTGCTCGAGGATGCGCGTGCAGAGCTCCCGGTCCGCCGGATAGCGGGCGAAGTAGGCTTGCGTCTTGCGCCGGACCTCGGGGTAGGTGTGCCGGTAGTAGTCGTCGGCACTGCCGTCGAGCGGCGGCAGGCCGCCCGTGATGAAGACCTCGCGCAGTCCCCGGGGATGCGCGGAAAGGTAATGCACCGCGCAGAATCCGCCGTAGCTCTGGCCGAGCACGCTCCAGGGCTCGCCTTCGCCGATGAGCTGGCGGCGGATCGATTCGGCATCGCGCACGATGCTGTCGGCGCGAAAATGCATCAGGTAGTCGGCCTGGGCCCGCGCGTCGCCGCGCCGGGCGAGCGTCTGCGGCAGCACGACGCTGCTGCGGCCGTTGCCCCGCGAATCGAGCAGCAGCACGTGGTAGTCGTCGAGCGCCCGCTTGAGCCAGCCGGTCCTGGCGAGCGGCCGCGGACCCGGAAATCCCGGGCCGCCCTGCAGGAAGAGGAGCCACGGCCGAGTCGCGCCCGCGTGCTGGCTGCTCCTGACGGTGCGCGCGAACACGGACAGCTTTTCGCGCGAGGGCGCGTCGTGGTCGAGCGGCACCGAGAATTCGTAATCGGTCAGGTCCATGCCGTGATGGCGGACGGTGTCGAGCGTTCGGGATGTCGTCATCGTTCCTTCCTGTGGCGGGCTCGCCGTAGGGTCGTGTGCCGGGGCATCGCGGCCGCGCCGGCGTGGTCGGCAAGCCCGGGCAGCGGGCTGCAAGGGACTCGCGGTTAGGAACGGCGATTATAGGATCGGCCGGTGTTTGGTACAGTCGACGCCGGGAATCGTCGCGGAGTCGGGATCGATGGGCGAGCCGGCAGGAAACGCACGCAGTGTCCACGCAGCGCGCCGGGCGCTCGCGGCGCTGCTCATCGTGCTCGGCGCGGTTGCGCTGCCGGCGGCAGCTGCCGATCCGGCCAAGGTGCTGCGTGCCGCGATGTCGAGCGCCGAAATGAGCTTCGACCCCCAGTTCTCGGCCGACGCCGCGTCCGACGGCATCATCGACCACATCTTCGATGCCATGCTCGACTACGATTACCTGGCACGGCCGGTGAAGCTCGTGCCGCGCACGCTCGAGGCGATGCCGGCGATCGAAGACGGCGGCGCGACCTACGTGTTCCGGCTGAAGCGCGGCATCTTCTTCACGCCGGACCCCGCCTTCAAGGGCAAGCCGCGCGAGCTCACCGCCGCCGACCAGGCGTACGCGCTCAAGCGCCTGCTCGATCCTGCCGTGAAGAGTCCGTGGCTGTGGCTGATCGAGGGCAAGATCGTCGGCGCGGACGAGGTCCGCGCGAGCGCGCTCAGGTCGGGGCGGTTCGACTACGACGCCCCGATTCCCGGGCTCGAGGCGATCGACCGCTATACGCTGCGCATCCGCCTGAAGCAGCCCGACCTGCGCTTTCTCTATGTGTTTGCCGTGCCCAACACGGCGCCCGTCGCCCGCGAGATCGTCGAGGCGTACGGATCCGACGTCGGGGCGCACCCCGTCGGCACGGGACCCTACATGCTCGGCGAGTACCAGCGCAGCGCGAAGATCGTGCTGGTGGCGAATCCGGGCTTTCGCGAGACGACCTACGTGCCGGCGGGACCGGTGCCCGCGGAGGCGCAGCCCATCGCGGCGGCGCTCAAGGGCAAGCGGCTGCCGCTTGCCGGACGCGTCCAGATCTCGGTCATCGAGGAGGGACAGGCCATCTGGCTCGCGTTCGCGAACCGCGAGCTCGATTTCCTCGGCGGGATTCCGCCGGCGTTCGTCGACCGGGCGCTCGCCGACGGCAAGCTCCGGCCCGAGCTTGCGGCCCAGGGCGTGCGGCACGAGGCGCTGCTGCGTCCGAACACGCGCTGGACCTACTTCAACATGGAAGACCCGGTGGTCGGCGGCTATACGCCGGAAAAGATCGCGTTGCGCCGCGCGGTGGGCATGGGCTACGACGTCGACGAGTTCATCCGGGTCATCCTCAAGGGCCGCGGCGTGCCGGCGACGGGGCCCATTCCGCCGGACATCGCCGGCTACGACCCCGGGCTGAAGACCGCGGCGCAGGTCTACGATCCCGCCGCGGCGCGTGCGCTGCTGGACCGGTTCGGATACCGGGACCGCGACGGCGACGGCTACCGCGAGGCGCCCGACGGCAAGCCGCTCGCGCTCGAGCGCTGGACGCAGCCCACCTCGCTCGCCCGGCAGGAGGACGAGCAGTGGAAGAAGAACATGGATGCGATCGGCCTGAAGATCGTGTTCCGGACGGACCGCATACAGGAGCTGCGCAAGATGGCGCGGCAGGGCAGGATTCCGATGCGCACCGACGGCTGGAACGCCGACTACCCGGACGCGGAGAACTTCATGCAGCTGCTCTACGGGCCGAACGTCGGACAGGAGAACCACGCCCGGTTCCGCCTGCCGGAATTCGACAAGCTCTACGATGCGGCGTACCGGCTCCCCGATTCGCCGGAGCGCACCCGGCTCTTCAACAGGATGACGGAGCTGGTCGTCGCCTACGCGCCCTGGCGGCTGATGGAGCACCGGATCGAGGACCACGCCGTGCAGCCGTGGATCGGCAACTACCGGGCGCACCCCGTGCGCTTCGCGATCTGGCGCTACATCGACGTCGATCCGGCGCGGCGTCCGCGCTGATCGCGCGCGGTTTGCCTGAAGCGGGACGAGACACGGCCACAGCGGGAGAGGAAGCGCGATGAAGAACCTGTTCGACCTGACCGGCAAGGTTGCGATCGTCACCGGCGGCAACGGCGGCATCGGGCTCGGCATCGCGCGCGGCCTCGCCTCGCATGGCGCGTCCATCGTCGTCGCTGCACGCAACGCGGAGAAGACGGCGCTGGCGGTGCGCGAGCTGCAGGAGACGGGCGCGAGCGCGAGCGGCATCGCCGTCGACGTGAAGGACGAGGCGTCGGTCAAGGCGATGGTCGCCGATACCGTCGGGCGCCATGGACGCCTCGACGTGCTCGTGAACAACGCCGGCATCAACATCCGCAAGCCGCCGCACGAGCTGTCGCTGGCGGAGTGGCACGAAATCCTGGAGACCAACCTGACCAGCGCCTTTCTCGCCAGCAACGCCGTCTACCCGCACATGAAGCAGGGCGGCGGCGGCAAGATCGTGAACATCGGCTCGATGATGTCGATCTTCGGCGCGCCCTTCGTGCCGGCGTACGCGGCCAGCAAGGGCGGCATCGTGCAGTTCTCCAAGGTCTGCGCGAATGCCTGGGCGAAGGACAACATCCAGGTCAATGCGGTGCTGCCGGGCTGGATCGACACCGAGCTCACGCGGCGCGGCCGCACCGAGATCGAGGGCCTGAACGAGCGCGTGCTCGCGCGCACGCCGGCCGGCCGCTGGGGCGTGCCCGACGATCTCGCCGGCATCGCGGTGTTTCTGTGCAGCGCGGCCTCGGATTTCGTGACCGGGACCGCGATCCCGGTCGACGGCGGCTACGCCATCAACGGCTGAGATCGCGGGCAGCCTCGCCCCGCCCTCGCTACCGCAGCTCCGGGCCGCGGCGATCGCCGCTCCGGCGATCGGCCAGCAGGTCGCGCAGGCGCCTCGGCGCCGGCTTCAGCGGCGTGCGGCTCTTCGTCCATGCACCCTGGTTCGAGGGCGCCAGCGCGCTGGCGCGGCTGATGAGCCAGGAGACCATGCGGTAGAGCGGCGGCTGGCCGTAGGTCCACGCCCAGACCCGCCAGATCGCGCTCAACAGCGGCTTGCGCGCGGTGCCGCTGCCGCGAAGCGCAGTGGGGACGCGGGCCTGCGCCTCGTTGCGCAGCCGGACCAGGATATCGGGGATCGGGATGCGCACGGGACAGAC
The DNA here is from genome assembly GCA_963786625.1 of uncultured beta proteobacterium. Lineage (GTDB taxonomy): Bacteria > Pseudomonadota > Gammaproteobacteria > Burkholderiales > Casimicrobiaceae > CAIWHR01. The sequence continues at coordinate 1,085,437 of CAWAZS010000014.1, read as the reverse complement.
TTCGGCGCAGGCGCCGCACAGCGTCGAGGCCGTCGCCAGCGCATGCGTCGCGCCGAGTCCGAGCAGGTGCGGCGAGATGATGGCGCCGATGGGTCCGGGGTACGTCGTGCCATAGGCATGGCCGCCGATGCGCGCATAGACGGGGCAGTGGTTCATGCAGGCGCCGCAGCGGATGCATTGCAGCGTCGTGCGCAGCTGCACGTCGGCATAGGCCTGGGTGCGCCCGTTGTCCAGCAGTATCAGGTGCACCTCGTCCGGGCCGTCGAGCTCGTCCGGCTTGCGCGGGCCGCTGATGAAGTTCTGATACGTCTCCACCGCCTGGCCGGTGGCCGAGCGCGGCAGCAGGCTGTTCAGCGGCACCACGTGCTCGAGCCTGGCGACGACCTTCTCGATGCCGGTGATGGCGATGTGCACGCGCGGCACGGTCGTGCACATGCGCCCGTTGCCTTCGTTTTCGACGAGGAACAGCGTGCCCGTCTCGGCGACCGCGAAATTGACGCCGGAGAGGCCGATCTCGGCCGCGGCGAACTTCCGGCGCAGGACTTCGCGGCCGATGCGGATCAGCTCATCGACGTTGTCGTTGTAGGCGATGCCGGGCAACCGGGCGGCGAACAGCTCGGCGATCTGCTGCCGCGTCTTGTGGATGGCCGGCATGATGATGTGCGACGGCGCTTCGCCGGCGAGCTGGACGATGTACTCGCCCATGTCGGTCTCCAGCGCCTCGATCCCGACGGCGTCCATCGCGTGATTGAGGCCGACTTCCTCGCTGACCATCGACTTGCCCTTGACCATGCGCGTGGCGTCGTGGCGGCGCGCGATGGCCAGCACGATGGCGTTGGCCTCCTCCGGGGTCTCCGCCCAATGCACCTGCACGCCGTTGGCCGTGAGCCTCTCCTCGAGTTGCTCGAGGAGCTGCGGCAGATTGGCGAGCGCATGACGGCGGATCGCCGCGCCGAGATCGCGCAACGCCGAGAGCTCCGCGGGATCCGGGAACTGCGCCAGGCGCTTGGCCTGCAGGAAATCCATCGCGCCGCGAAAGCTCTGGCGCAGGTGGGCATCGTTGACGGCGGCGCGGCTGCGCTCGGCGAATCCCGCCGCGGGGTGGAAGTGCATCGGCTGGCTCATCGCGCCGTTCCCGTGCGGTGGCGAAGCAACACGATCAGCTCCCGCGGGCCGTGGGCGCCGTAAGCCAGCGTCTGCTGGATGTCCGCGGTCTTCGAGGGGCCGGAGACGATCAGCGCATTGGTCGGCATGCGGCCCGCCCAGTTCTCGGCCGTCATCGCTGCGTGGAGATCGGCATGGATCGCCCGCGCATCGAGGAGGACGAAGTGCACCGGCGGCACCAGCGACATCAGGCGCGGCTCGCGCGCGTCGGGCCAGAGGATCAGGCTGCCGGTGGCGGCGACTGCGCTCTTTGCCGTGGTCAACGCGGCATCGATGCCGTCGAAGAGCTCGGCGCGCCATGCGTCCGCGGGCCGGTCGTAGCCGACGAGCCTGAGGGACTCCGGCGGGCGCGATTGCACCGCCGCGGCTTCCGGCGTGCCGTTGCCGACCAGCAGCGAGCGCAGGCCCTTCCTCGCCGCGAGATCGAAGAGCAGCGCGACCCAGCCGGCCTCGTCCGTATCGTGCACTTCGGCGTGCGCCGCCTCGATGTGCGTCCTGAAGCGCGCCGTGCGCGCGGCGAGGTCGTCGCTCGCGGTCGCCGCGTACCAGGCCGCGACATCCGGGAGCGGCGCGGGCTCGCCGGCCGGCGCCTGCCGCAGCCGGGCGAGGATGCGCTCTCGAGCGCTCATCGCTCTTCCCCGCTCGTGCGGCGCCAGAGGAAGCTGGCGATGTGCTCGCCCGGCAGCGAGGGCTGCGCGAGGTCGGCGGCGCGGTCCATGTGCTCGGCGCGGCCGGCGATGTTGAAGAGGCACCCGCAGTCGGCGGTGACGAGGCGCTGCGCGCCGCATGCCTTGAGGCTCGCCACCTTGTCGGTGACCATGGCTTCCGAGATATCGGGGTGGCGAACCGCGAAGGCGCCGCCGAAGCCGCAGCATTCCTCGGTTCGCGCCTGGCGCGCGACCGTCACCCCGGCCAGGCCGGCAAGGAGGGTGGCGCTGGTTTCGTGCACGCCCATCTCGCGCCGTGCGTGGCAGTTCGTGTGCAGCGCGACGGTGCAGGGCTCGCCGCTGTCGCCGCGCGCGAAGCCGACGACGTGCACGAGGAACTCGGTCAGCTCGAAGATGCGCGAGGACAACGCCGCCGCCTTGTCCGCCAGCGCCGCGTCCGCGGCGAACAGCCCGGAGTAGTGGTGGCGCATCATCGCGGCGCAGGAGCCCGAGGGCACGACGATCGGCCAGGGGTCGGGGAAGAGGTCGAGCTGGCGGCGCGCAACGGCGCGCGCTTCGTCCGGGTAGCCGCTGCTGTAGGCAGGCTGGCCGCAGCAGGTCTGATCCGGTGGAAAGTGCACGGCGATGCCTTCCCGCTCGATCAGGCGGATGGCGTCCAGCCCGGCCTGCGGCGCGAACTGATCGACCAGGCAGGTGGCAAAGAAGTAGACGTCCGTCGGCCGGGCCGTGACACGCGGTGCGGGGGTGCTCATAGGGAGACTGTCTCAGGCCGGCGCAGACTCGATCCAGGGGCGCTCGCGAAACCATTTGTTCACGATCGTCTTCTCCCCGCGCTCGATGGGCGCGCCGGCGTGTATCGTCAACGGCTCGGGGAAGCCGTGCCGGTCGAGGTTCCAGAAGTACAGGGCGCTCCCGCGCCGCGGCCGAATCGCGATGCCGAGGCGGGGAAAGACGGTCGAGCCCCCGGCATCGACATCGGACACGTAGAGGATCACCGTTGCGATCCGCTGCCCATGGGTGTCGAGCTGCTTCCGCCCGGGCGCGGTGGCGGGATCGAACCAGTCGTAGTGCGGCAGGTATTCCTCGGCCTGGCCATAGCGCACCATCTCCATGGGCTCGCCGAGTTCCGGCGCCAATCCCGCGAGCGCGCAGGCGCGCAGCTCGACCCGGGCGACGAGATCGTTCTCGGATCGCGCGATCTTCGCCGACTGGCTGGTGCGGCCCGGGATCTCGGATTTCGTGCCGTCGCCCCGCTCGAAGACGGTCGAGCGCGCGAGCCGTGCGCGGGCAACCTCGATGAGCCCCGAGCATTCCTCGTCGGTGAGGAAGCCGTCGAGCAGCGCGATCCGCGGCCAATCGACGGAGAACGCGATGCGCGGCTCGCGCGCGCCGATGGCGAAACGATTGCCGACGAAGGCCTGTGGAGCATGGCCTCGCACCGCCGCCGGTCGCGGCGGGGGATCGAAGGTGAACGAGTATTCGAGCTTCATGACACCGGATCAACGTACGGTAAGCGTGTCGATCGCACCAGCCGCAGTCAATCGCAGGCGGCGCCGGCGCGAAGGCGGCATTCGCCGCGTCAGGTCTGCGAACTCTGCTTCTGCACGATGCAGTCGACGGCGGTCAGTGCCGTCATGTTGACGATCCGCCGCACCGTCGCCGACGGCGTGAGGATGTGCACCGGCTTCGCGACGCCGAGCAGGATCGGCCCCAGGGTCACCCCGCCGCCCACCGTGACCTTGAGCAGGTTGAACGCGATGTTCGCGGCGTCGGCCGTCGGCATGATCAGCAGGTTCGCCTCGCCCTTCAGCCGCGAATGCGGAAACGTGGCGAGCCGGACCTCCTCCGACAGCGCCGCGTCGCCGTGCATCTCGCCCTCGACCTCGAGGTCGGGATCCATCGCATCGATGAGCGCCAGCGCCGCCTGCATCTTCTTTGCCTGCGGATGGCCGGAGGAGCCGAAGCTCGAATGCGACAGCAGCGCGACCTTCGGCGTCATGCCGAAGCGGCGGATCTCGTCGGCCGCGAGCAGCGCGATCTCGGCGATCTGCTCGGCGGTCGGATCGACGTTGACGTAGGTGTCGGCGATGAACACGGTGCGCGTCGGCATGATCACGGCGTTCATCGCCGCGTAGACCTTGACGCCGCGGCGCAGCCCGATGACCTGGTCGACGTACGTGCGATGCACGTCGTGCCTGCCGAAGGTCCCGCACAGCATGCCGTCCGCCTCGCCCATGTGGACCAGCATTGCGCCGATCAGCGTGTGCCGGCGCCGCATCTCGATCTTCGCGTACTGCGGGGAGATGCCCCTGCGCTCCGTGAGCCGGTAGTACTCGTTCCAGAATTCATCGTAGCGCGGGATGTGCTCGGGGCTCACGATTTCGGCGTCGACCCCGGCCCTCATGCGCAGTCCCTGGCGCTGGAGGCTCTGCTCGATCGCGGCGGTGCGCCCGACGAGGATGGGCCTGGCGAGGCCCTCGTCGATGACGACCTGCACGGCGCGCAGCACCCGCTCGTCCTCGCCCTCGGCGAAGACGATGCGCTGGGGATCCTTCTTCGCCGCCGCGAAGATCGGCTTCATCAGCAGGCTGGAGTGATAGACGAACTGGGTGAGCTTCTCGCGATACGCGGCGAAGTCGGTGATCGGCCGCGTGGCGACGCCCGAGTCCATCGCCGCCTTCGCCACCGCGGACGCGATCTGCACGATGAGCCGCGGGTCGAACGGCTTCGGGATCAGGTATTCCGGGCCGAAGCGCAGCTCGCGCTCGCCGTAGGCCGCGTTGACGATGTCCGATTGCTCCGCCATCGCGAGATCGGCGAGCGCGCGCACCGTGGCAAGCTTCATCGCCTCGTTCACCGTTGTCGCGCCGACGTCGAGCGCGCCGCGGAAGATGAACGGAAAGCAGAGGACGTTGTTGACCTGGTTCGGGTAATCCGAGCGCCCGGTCGCGATGATCGCGTCCGGCCGCGCCGCCTTGGCGAGGTCCGGCATGATCTCGGGCTCGGGATTGGCGAGCGCCAGGATCAGCGGCCGCTCGGCCATCTGCGGCAGCCATTCGGGCTTCAGCACCTTGCCCGCGGAGAGCCCGAGGAAGATGTCGGCGCCGGGCAGCAGCTCGGAGAGCGACCGCGCGGACGTCGCCTGCGCGTAGCGCGCCTTGTTGTCGTCCATCTCCTCGCGCCGGCCCTCGTAGACGACCCCCGCGATGTCGGCGACCCAGATGTTCTTCTGCGCAATGCCGAGGGAGACGAGCAGGTCGAGGCAGGCGAGCGCGGCGGCGCCCGCGCCCGAGCAGACCAGCTTCACGTCCTTCAGCGCCTTGCCGACGATGCGCAGGCCGTTGGTGATCGCGGCGCCGACGATGATCGCGGTGCCGTGCTGATCGTCGTGGAAGACCGGAATCCTGAGGCGCTCGCGCAGCTTGCGCTCGACGTAGAAGCACTCGGGCGCCTTGATGTCCTCGAGGTTGATGCCGCCGAACGTCGGCTCGAGCGCGGCGATGATCTCGACGAGCTTCTCCGGGTCGCGCTCGTTCACTTCGATGTCGAAGCAGTCGATGCCGGCGAACGCCTTGAACAGCACCGCCTTGCCCTCCATCACCGGCTTCGCGGCCAAAGGGCCGATCGGCCCCAATCCGAGAACCGCGGTGCCGTTGGTGACGACGCCGATCAGGTTTCCGCGCGCGGTCAGGTTCCGCGCTTCGCTCGGATCCGCGACGATCGCGTCGCAGGCCGCGGCCACCCCGGGCGTGTACGCCAGCGCCAGATCGCGCTGGTTGGTGAGCTGCTTGGTCGCCTGGATGGCGATCTTCCCCGGCGGCGATTGCCGGTGATACTCGAGCGAGGCGGCGCGGATGTCTTTGTCCGGCATCGGAGGTCTTCCGGCGTAGGGGCGGGCGACCATGATAGCAAGCCGGGTGCGCGGGCCCGCGGCGCGGGCCGGGTCGCCGAAGCGCCCCGGCGGTCCCGGGCTTCCGTGGGGCCACCCACCTTGACCCCGCGCAAAGTCGCTGCAGGGGCGTCCGCTATAATCGCGGCTGCTTTTTCACCCCCGGCGCCGGTCCATTCCCCCCGCGCCGCACGCCGCGCTCGCGCGCCCTCCCGGCCCCGATCCTATCTCCCCCATGCTGGAAGCGCACAATCTCGCCGCGCGCCGCGGTCTGGCGCGGCTCTTCTCGGGACTCTCGTTCCGGGTGGGCCCCGGCGAGGCGCTGGTCGTGACCGGGGCGAACGGCACCGGCAAGACGACGCTGCTGCGCATGCTCGCTGGGCTCTCGACGCCGACGGAGGGCGAGATTCGCTGGAACGGCACCCCGCGGCACCGTTCGATCCGGCGCTGCGCGCCGCCCTCGCCTTTGCCGGCCATCTGCCATCGCTGAAGGACGAGCTCACCGCCGAGGAGAACCTCGCCTCGCTGGTCGCGCTCGCCGGCGACACCGCGTCGAGCGCGACCCTCCGCGATGCGCTCGACAACGTAGCGCTGACCCGGCAGCGCAGCTTGCCGGCGCGCGTCCTCTCGCAGGGCCAGCGCCGGCGCATCGGCCTCGCTCGGCTGTCGCTCTTGCCGCGCCCGCTCTGGATCCTGGACGAGCCGGTCACGGCGCTCGACGCGGCCGGGACCGAGTTGCTGGCGCGCATCGTCGCCGGCCATCTCGCCAAGGGCGGCCTGGCCGTCGCCGCCACCCATGCGCCGCTCGGACTCCCCGCGGCACGCGTGCGTCCGCTGGCGCTTGGCTGAACCCATGTCCACCGCCGCCACCGCTTCCCCTGTCGACGATGGGGTCTTGTCCGCGATGCGCTGGGCCGCCGCGCGCGACCTGAAGCTCGCGCTGCGCTCGCGCGGGGAACTCGGGGTGCAATTGCTGTTCTACGTGATCGTGGTCTCGCTCTTTCCGCTGTCGACGACGCCGGAGCGCAACCTCCTCGCGACCATGGGACCCGGCGTGCTGTGGGTCGCGGCCCTCCTTTCCTCGCTGCTGTCGCTGCCCCGGCTCTTCGCCGGGGACCACGCCGACGGCACGCTCGAGCAGATCGCGCTCTCACCTTACCCGCTCGCCGCGCTCGTCTACGGTAAAATACTCGCGCACTGGCTGACGACAGGCCTGCCGGTCGTGGCGCTTGCGCCGCTTCTGGGCCTGCAGTACGCGATGGACGGCGAATCGCTGGCGGTGCTGACCGCGGCGCTGTTGATCGGGACGCCCATCCTGTCGCTGCTGGGGGCGATCGGCGCGGCGCTGACCCTGGGTCTGCGCGCGAGCGGCAGCCTGCTCGCCCTGCTGATTCTCCCGCTGTACGTTCCGGTGCTGATCTTCGGCGCCGGGGCCGTGGACGCGGCGCGCGCCGGGCTCGGCGTCTCCGCGAATCTCTCGCTGCTCGGCGCGGGACTGCTGGTCGCGACGGTCGGCGCGCCGTTCGCGGCGGCCGCCGCCGTGCGCATCGCTCTCGACTAGAACATTTCACGCATGTCGCTCAACTGGTTCAAGTACGCGTCGCCCGCAACCTTCTACCCGCTCGCCGGGAAGATGATCCCGTGGTTCGGGTGGTCCGCGGCCCTGCTCGCCGTCGTCGGCCTCTACATCGGGCTCGTCGTCGCGCCGACCGATTTCCAGCAGGGCGATGCCTACCGGATCATCTTCATCCACGTGCCCGCGGCGTGGATGAGCATGTTCCTCTATGTGGTGATGGCCGCCTGGAGCGCGCTGGCGCTGGGCTTCAACACACGGCTCTCGGCGATGATGGCGCAGGCGATCGCCCCGACCGGCGCCCTGATGACGTTCATCGCGTTGTGGTCCGGCGCATTCTGGGGCCGGCCGACGTGGGGGACGTACTGGGCCTGGGATGCGCGGATGACCTCCGAGCTGATCCTGCTCTTTCTCTACTTCGGCGTGATCGCGCTGCGCCACGCGATCGACGATCCCCGGCGCGCCGACCGCGCCTGCGGCGTGCTGGCGCTCACCGGGGTCGTCAACGTTCCGATCATCTACTTCTCGGTGCAGTGGTGGAACACCCTGCACCAGGGTTCGTCGGTCAGCCTGACCAAGGCGCCGGCGATGGCGGCGATCATGCTCACCGGCATGCTGATCATGTCGCTCGCCGCCTGGCTCTACGCGATCGCGGCATCGCTGGCGCGAGTGCGCGTCATCATCATCGAGCGCGAGCGCGGCGCCGCCTGGATCGGCGGTCTGACGGAGGTTAGGAACGCATGAGACATCATCACTCAACCTCGAGAATCGCTGTGGGTCCGGCTTCAGCCGGACGCGCCGAGGCGAACGATCACAAGCCGCCTGAAGGCGGCCCCACGATAGCAAAGGCCGCATCATGAGCACATTCTTCGCGATGAACGGCTACGGCTTCTACATCTGGAGCGCATACGGCGCGGCGGCGCTCGTGCTCGCCATCGAGCTTTTCGCGCTGCGCTCGCGCCGCAAGTCGGCGCTGGAGGAGGCGCGGCTCACCGTGCCCGAGGACGCGGGCAATCCCGCCGAGGGGTCCGTATGAAGCCCCGGCAGCGTCGCTTCCTGTGGATCGGCGCCGGCGTGGTCGTGCTCGCCGCGGCCGCCGCGCTGGTGCTGAACGCGTTCCAGTCGAATCTGGTGTTCTTCTTCTCGCCGACCGACGTCGCCGAGAATCGCGCGCCGCAGGGCCGCGCGTTCCGCATCGGCGGCCTGGTCGAGGAGAAGAGCGTGACGCGCGCGGCGGACGGGCTCACCGTCCGCTTCAACGTCACCGACACGGCGAAGACGATCCCGGTCGTCTACACCGGCATCCTTCCGGACCTGTTCAAGGAAGGCAAGGGCGTCGTCGCGCAGGGCAAGATCGGGCCCGACGGCGTCTTCCATGCGAGCGAGGTGCTCGCCAAGCACGACGAGAACTACATGCCGCCGGAGGCCGCCGCCGCGGTCGACCAGGCACACTCGCGCGCGGCGATGGACAAGGCCGCCAAGACCCTGAAGCCATGACGCGAAGGACGCACCGATGATTCCCGAGCTCGGACATTTCGCCCTGATCCTCGCGCTGCTGCTGGCGGTGCTGCTGGGCACGCTGCCGCTGGCCGGCGCCCAACGCGGCGTCCCGGCGTGGATGGCGCTCGCGCGGCCGCTCGCCGCGGGGCAGTTCCTGTTCATCGCAATCGCCTTCGGCTGCCTCGCCTGGTCGTTCGTCGCCAGCGACTTCTCGGTGCTCAACGTCGCGACCAATTCCAACTCGCAGCTGCCGCTCGAGTACAAGATCGCCGCCACCTGGGGCTCGCACGAGGGCTCGATGCTGCTGTGGGTGCTCATGCTGGGCGGCTGGACGCTGGCGGTCGCGCTGAAGAGCCGCCACCTGCCGGACGAGATGGTGGCGCGCGTGCTCGGGGTGATGGGCCTGGTCTCGCTGGGCTTCCTGCTGTTCATGCTGCTCACGTCGAACCCCTTCGACCGGCTGTTTCCGCCGGCCGCGGAGGGCCGCGACCTGAACCCGCTGCTGCAGGATCCCGGCATGGTGTTCCATCCGCCGCTGCTGTACATGGGCTACGTCGGCTTCTCGGTCGCCTTCGCGTTCGCGATCGCCGCGCTGATCGGCGGCCGGCTGGACGCGACCTGGGCGCGCTGGTCGCGGCCGTGGACGACGCTCGCCTGGAGCTTCCTCACCTGCGGCATCATGCTCGGCAGCTGGTGGGCCTATTACGAGCTGGGCTGGGGCGGCTGGTGGTTCTGGGATCCGGTCGAGAACGCGTCGTTCATGCCGTGGCTGATCGGCACGGCGCTGATCCATTCGCTCGCGGTCACCGAGAAGCGCGGGACGTTCAAGGCCTGGACGGTGCTGCTCGCGATCACCGCGTTCTCGCTCTCGCTGCTCGGCACCTTCCTCGTGCGCTCCGGCGTGCTGACCTCGGTGCACGCGTTCGCCACCGATCCGCGCCGGGGCGTGTTCATCCTCGCCTTTCTCGCGCTGGTCATCGGCGGCTCGCTCGTGCTCTTCGCGGCGCGCGCGCCCAAGGTCGGCGGCGGCGGCCGCTTCGAGCCCGTGTCGCGGGAAACGATGCTGCTCGCGAACAACGTGCTGCTGATCGCCGCCGCGGGATCGGTGCTGCTCGGCACGCTGTATCCGCTCTTCCTCGATGCGCTGAATCTCGGCAAGATCTCGGTCGGCCCGCCCTACTTCGACACGGTGTTCGTCCCGCTGATGACGCCGCTCGTCTTCCTGATGGGTGTCGGCCCGCTCGCCCGGTGGAAGCAGGCGACGCTGCCCGACCTGTGGCAGCGGCTCCGGTGGGCGCTCGCCGTCAGCCTCGTCACGGCGCTGCTGCTGCCGCTCGCCGCCGGCAGCTGGAAGCCGCTGGTGAGCTTCGGCCTGCTGCTCGCGGCCTGGATCGTCGCCACGACCGTCGTGAACGTCCGGGAGCGCGGCCGCGGCGTGCGCGGCGGCATCCTCGCGCAGCTCGCGCGCCAGCCGAAGAGCTACTGGGGAATGATCGTCGCGCATCTCGGCATCGCGGTGTTCATCGTCGGCGTGACCATGGTCAAGGGCTACGAGACCGAGCGCGACGTGAAGATGAATGTCGGCGACAAGGTGACCGTCGGCGGCTACACGCTGCGCTTCGACGGCACGACCGAGAGCAGGGGGCCGAACTACCGCGCGGCGCGCGGCGCGTTCGACGTGAGCCGCAACGGCGAGCACGTCACGACGCAGTTTCCCGAGAAGCGCGTGTACAACGCGGGCGGGATGCCGATGACCGAGGCCGCGATCCGGAGCACGCTGAGCGGCGACCTCTACGTGTCGCTCGGCGAGCCCGTCGACGGCGGCGCGTGGAGCGTGCGCGTCTACCACAAGCCCTTCGTCACCTGGATCTGGGGCGGCTGCCTGCTGATGGCGCTCGGCGGATTGCTCGCGCTGTCGGACCGCCGCTACCGCGTCGCCATGCAGCGCGAAGCGGGCGTCGCCGGGCGGCGCCACGGCGCGAGGCTAGAGCGATGAGCAAGAAACTCCTGATCCCGCTCGGCGTCTTCCTCGTCCTCTGCGCGTTCCTGCTGGTCGGGTTGTGGCGCGATCCGCGCGAAGTCCCGTCGCCGCTGATCGGCAAGCCGGCGCCGCCGTTCGCCCTCGCCCAGCTGCACGAGCCCGCGAAGACGCTCGGCCCGGCCGACCTCAAGGGGCAGGTCTGGCTGCTGAACGTCTGGGCGTCGTGGTGCGTGTCCTGCCGCGAGGAGCACCCGCTGCTGGTCGAGCTCGGCAAGGCGAAGGTCGTCCCGATCGTGGGGCTCAACTACAAGGACGAGTCGGCGGCGGGCAAGCGCTGGCTGGCGCAGTACGGCGACCCGTACAACGCGTCGGTCGTCGACCGCGACGGCCGCGTCGGCCTCGATTGGGGCGTCTACGGCGTGCCGGAGACGTTCGTCGTCGACAAGGCCGGCACGATCCGCTACAAGCAGATCGGGCCGATCACCGCCGAGGCGCTGGAGAAGAAGATCCTGCCGCTGGTGCGCGAGCTGCAGAAGTCATGAGCGGCGCCGGGCCGTCCCAAGCCGTGAATTGCTCCCCCTCGGGGGGCAGCGCCGCGGCGCCAGCCGCAAGCGTGGGGGCACATTTCGTACGGCGGCTGGCCCTCCTGCTGCTGATCGCGGCGGTCGCGCTGTCGCCGCTGGTGGCGCTTGCGGCCGACGCGGTGCCCACCGAGAAGGATGCGGTGGCGGCGCAGCGCGCGGTGAAGCTCTCCGAAAAGCTCCGCTGCCTCGTCTGCCAGAACCAGACCATCGCCGATTCCAACGCCGAGCTCGCGCAGGATCTCCGCCGGCAGATCCACGAGCAGATCGCCGCGGGCAAGAGCGACAGCGAGATCGTCGACTTCATGGTCGCGCGCTACGGCGACTTCGTCCTCTACCAGCCTCCGGTCAAGCCGACGACGGTGCTCCTCTGGGCAGGTCCGGCGCTGCTGCTGCTGCTGGGCTTCTTCGGCCTCGCGCGCATCCTGCGCGCGCGCCGCGGCCAGGTCGAGGCGCCGCCGCTCACGGCCGAGGAGCGCGAGCGCGCTGCGCGGCTGCTCGCGGGCGACAAAGGGAAAGACCACTCGTGACCACATTCGTTATCGTTGCCGCCGCGATGGTCGCGGCGGCCCTCGCCTGGATCCTCGTGCCCCTGCTGAAGCACCGCAGCCCGGTGGGCGTCGCGCGCGAGGCCTCCAACGTCGCGATCCTGCGCGACCAGCTCCGCGAGCTGGAGGCCGATCTCGTCACCGGCACGATGCCGCGCGACCAGTACGAGCAGGCGAAGCGCGAGCTCGAGCAGCGTGTGCTCGAGGAGTCGAAGGCGATCCCGGGCGTCGCGGCCGCACCCTCGCAATCGGCGGCGTGGACGGCGGCGATCCTGGGCAGCGCGATCCCGATCGCGGCGCTGGTCCTGTACGTCGTGCTGGGCAACCACGACGCGTTCGCGCCGACGGCGGCGCGCAGCGCGAAAGGCGGCGCCGACCACGAGGTGACCCCGGAGCAGGTCGAGGCGATGGCAGCGAACCTCGCGGCCAAGCTCGAGAAGGAACCGAACAACGCCGACGGCTGGGTGATGCTGGCGCGCACGTACTACGCGCTCAACCGCCACGCCGATGCCGCGCGCGCGTTCGAGCGCGCGACGGCGCTCGTCCCCGACAACGCCGAGCTCCTCGCCGATTACGCCGACTCGGTGGGCGCCGCCGAAGGCGGGCTGCGCGGCAAGTCGCTGGAGCTGATCGAGCGCGCGCTCAAGGCCGATCCGACGCACTGGAAGGCGCTTGCGCTCGCCGGCACGGCGGCGTTCAACCGCAAGGATTACCGGCAGGCGATCGACTACTGGGAGCGGATGAAGAAGACGGTTCCGCCCGATTCCCCGATGGCGGCGTCGATCGACGCCAGCATCGCCGAGGCGCGCGAGCTGGGCGGGCTCAAGGCCGGTCCGGTTTCCGGCGGATCGGCGCTGGCGAGCGCCCCGGCCGGCGGCGCCGCAAAGGGCCCGGCGAGCCCCGCGCCGGCAACGCCCGCCTTGCCCGGCGCGACGATCGCGGGCACCGTCAAGCTCGCCCCCGCGCTCGCCGGCAAGGTATCGCCGACGGATACCGTCTACATCTTCGCGCGCGCGGCCGAGGGGCCGAAGATGCCGCTCGCGATCCTGCGCAAGCAGGTGAAGGATCTGCCCGTGGCATTCACGCTCGACGACTCGATGGCGATGGCGCCCAACTTCGCGCTGTCCAACTTCCCCTCGGTCGTCGTCGGCGCGCGGGTGTCGAAATCGGGCGGCGTCACGCCGCAGAGCGGCGACCTCGAAGGCATGTCGCCCGCAGTCGGGATCGGCGCCACCGGTCTCACGGTCGTCATCGACCGCGCCCTGCCCTGATCCGTTGAATTGCGACTGCGGCGCGACGCCGCCGTCGATCTCGATCAGACTTCGCGCGAATTTCCCTTCCCGGCGAAGGGGCGCGGACGAAGCAGATGGATTCGCGCGAATGCCGCAACTGCCACCACTACGAGTCGATGGACTACTCGGAGCAGGGCCGGCGGGCGAGCAGAACATCGGCGCGCCGAGACTCTCGCAGCTCGATGCAAAGCCGCAGCAGATTCGCTCGGTCATTCGTTGCATGGCCGCTCGCGATATCGGTCCGGCGTGTGCCCGATGCGTGGCAATTTGCCGCATTGCGGACACCGCGGTTTGATATTCATCAACCAGGGCGCGCGCCAGGGTATCCCGGGGCGCGGCTGCGTTGCTAGACTCGCCCAAGGTCCGCAGCAATTCGTTTCCTGAGGGGGAGTCCATGAATCGCGGCACGATTCGCGCCTTCTGGCGTGTCGTTCTCGCGGCGCTCGTCGCCGCAATCCTGATGATCGCGTCGCCGGCGCTCGCGCAGGCCACCAAGGCGGCGGCGCCGGCGAAGGCGCCGGCTGCGAAGGCGGCGGCGTTCGACGCCACCCCGTGCCTCGGTTGCCATGCTCCGGTCAAGGCGCTGTACGGCTCGGGCAAGCACAAAGGCGTCGGATGCAACACCTGTCACGACGGCACGGCGGCGCACGTTGCGGACGCCTCGAAGCGCCCGACCACGAGGACCGATCTCGCCGGCTGCGGCGCTTGCCACCAGAACCAGTACCAGTCCTATGCGCAGATGGACTGGCATCGCACCGCGCGCTTCGAGAAGAAGCAGATGACGGGCCCGGCGCCCGATCCTGCGTACGACCTGCTGATGTCGCCGCACGGCTTCACGCGCGAGCACAACCTGCCGCGCGGGCACACGTTCGCGCTGCTCGACCAGTTCGTCGTCGACCGCGCGTTCGGAGGCCGGTTCGGAGCGAAGGAGACGTGGCGCTACCTGGCCGGCACCGGCGACTTCAAGGTCTGGGACGTCGCCGTCGACCAATACCCGGACAACACCGACCAGAAGGTGTTCAAGCCGGGCACCGCGGCGGCAGCCAACCCGGTGTGCCTTTCCTGCAAGACGCAGGACCACATCCTCGAATGGGCGTACATGGGCGATCCTGCGCCGTCGGCGAAATGGAGCCGCACCTCCAAGGTCGTCGAGCTCGCCAAGGCGACCAACCACGCGCTCAACTGCATCTTCTGCCACGACCCGCACGCGGCAAAGCCGCGCATCGTCCGCGACGCGCTGATCGAGGCCGTGCAGCGCACCGACGGACCGCCGACGCTCTACTCGCAGGACGCGCGCAAGACGAAGGTCGACGTCAGGGATCTCGGCGTCCGCGGCCACACGCGCAAGATCGGCTTGCTCGAGCGCTACGACGGCAAGCTGCAGTGCGGCCAGTGCCACGTCGAATACAACTGCAACCCCGGCTTCGATCCGGACACCGGCGCGGCGATCCCGATGGCCGACCGGCGGACGAACTACTTCCCCTTCGTCGACGTCAACAACATCCTGAAGGCCTACGACTCGATCAAGTTCCGCGACTTCCGCAACCAGTTCACCGGCGCGGCGCTGTGGAAAGCGCAGCATCCGGACGTCGAGACGTACTACAACTCGAAGCACGAGAAGGCCGGCGTCGACTGCGCGCAATGCCACATGCCGAAGGTGAAGGACGCGAAGACCGGCAAGCTGTACACGTCGCACTGGCAGACGAACCCGAAGAACTACCTGAAGGAGACGTGCCTGCAGTGCCATCACCAGTGGGACGAGAAGCAGGCGCGCTACGTGATCGAGTCGATGGCGGCCCACTACCAGGGCAAGGTGCGCAACGCCGAGTTCTGGCTGGCGCAGCTCATCGGCAGGTTCGGCCAGGCGCAGCTCGCGGGCGTGCCCGAGGACGCGCTGAAGGCGGCGCGCGCGAAGCACGGCGACGCGCACGCGAACTGGGAATGGTGGACCGCCGCCAACGGCGCGTCGTTCCACAATCTCGACCTCGCCAAGGAGTCGCTGGCGAAGTCGGTGGCGGCGTCGCAGGAAGGGATCAAGATCCTCGACGACGCGATCAAGGCGAGGCAGACCGCCGGTGCGCCGGCCGCGGCCGCCCCGAAATAGGCAGTCGCTGATCTCCATCAAGGGCGAGGCGTCTGCCTCGCCCTTTTTGCGCGCCGTGGCGGGATAATTGCGGTTGCCTCGTCACCGCGGCGCGCGGCCTTGGGGCGCACCGCCCGACTCGATACGTTCACGTGCTGCCCGCGTCCGACACCTTCCCCTATTGGACCATCGCCGCGGCGATCGTCGTCCTCGCGCTGGCATTCGCCCTCCCCCGCCTGCTCGCGGGGCGTGCGTCGGCGCCACGCGGCGGCCCTGCCCTGAAAATCGCGCTGATCGCCCTGGCGATCGCGCTGCCGCTGCTCGGCGTCGGGCTCCGTACGCTGGCGGACGATCCGGCGACACCGGACGGCGCGCCCACTGCCGCGTCCGCGAATGCCGAGCCATCGGGAAATGTTCCGGTCGCTCGCGATGAGCTCGTCCGCCATCTCGCCCGCAACCCGCGCGACGGACGCGCGTGGGTGCTGCTCGCGCGCATGGACTTCGAAGCGGATCGCTACGACGAAGCAGCGGCGGCATATCAGAAGGCCCTCACCGCCTCGGCGAAGGTCGCCGCCGACGCCGGCGTCTGGTGCGAGTACGCCGACGCGCTCGGCATGGCCCAGGGCGGCATGCTCGAAGGCAAGCCGCGCGAGCTGGTGATGCGCGCCCTGGCGCTCGACCCGGCGCACCCGAAGGCGCTGGAGATGGCGGGCAGCGCCGCCTACGAGCAGCGCGAGTTCGCCGCAGCCACGGCTTACTGGCGGCAGCTGCTCGGCCAGCTCCCCGAGCGCTCCGTGCAATACCGGGAGCTGGCGACGGCGATCGACCGGGCCGAGCGCCTCAACATGGTTGCAGGCGGCGGCCAGGAAGCGCTGCGATGAGCGTCTCCAGCGACGCCGACGTCATCGTCGTCGGCGGCGGCATTTCGGGCCTTGCCACCGCCTTTCGCGTCGGGCAGCGCGGCGCCTCGGTCGAGGTCCTCGATGCAGCACCGCGTGCCGGCGGCGTCATCGGCACCGTGCACCGCGACGGCGCGCTCTACGAGACGGGCCCGAACAGCGCGCTCGACACGACGCCGCTCATCAACGATCTCCTCGAAGCGCTCGGCATCCGCGGCGAGCGTGCCGATGCCAGCGCCGTCGCCGCGACCCGATTCATCGTGCGTGACGGCAGGCTGGTCCCGCTGCCGACCTCGCCCGGCGCGTTTCTGACGACGCCGGCATTCACGCTGGGCGCGAAATTGCGGCTCCTGCGCGAGCCTTTCATCGCCCCGGCGCCGCCGGACGCCGAGGAGTCGATCGCGGCGTTCGTCCGCCGCCGGCTGGGCACCGAGTTCCTCGACTATGCGATCGACCCGTTCGTCTCCGGCGTGTATGCGGGCGACCCCGAGCAGATCTCGGTCCCCGCGGCGTTCCCGCGCCTGCACGCGCTCGAGCAGAAGTACGGCAGCCTGATCCGCGGTCAGATCCAGGGCGCGCGCGAGCGCAGGGCGAGCGCCGAGAAGGCGAAGAACACCGCGGGGAGCTTCTCGTTCCAACGCGGAATGCAGACGGTCACCGACGCCCTCGCCGGCGCCGTCGGCCGCGTGACGACCGGTGCCCGCGTCGGGTCGATCACGCGCAATCCCGACGGCACGTGGATGGTCGCCGGCACGCGGGACGGCGAACAGGTCGTGCGGCGCGCGCGCGCCGTGGTGCTCGCCGCACCCGCGTACGAGGCGGCGACGCTCGTGCGCGAGCTCGCGCCGGCGGCGTCCGCAGGGCTGGCCGCGATCCCTTACGCGGCGATCGCCAGCGTCGCGAGCGCGTACCGGCGCGCCGACATCGGGCATTCGCTCGCGGGCTTCGGCTTCCTGGTGCCGAAAAAGGAGCAGCGCCGGATCCTGGGCTCGCTGTTCTCGAGCAGCATGTTCGAGCACCGCGCGCCCGCCGGCGGGGTATTGCTCACGTCCTTCATCGGCGGGTTGCGCAACCCCGAGCTGCCCGCGAAGTCCGACGCGGAACTCGCCGGCATCGTGCATGGCGA
Source organism: uncultured beta proteobacterium (assembly GCA_963786625.1). Lineage (GTDB taxonomy): Bacteria > Pseudomonadota > Gammaproteobacteria > Burkholderiales > Casimicrobiaceae > CAIWHR01. Next base: position 1,068,133 of record CAWAZS010000014.1, on the reverse strand, counting down.
GCTCGCCGCGCTCGTGGGGGCCCGCGGCGAGCCGCTGTGGGTCGTGATCACGCGCTGGACCCGCGCCATCCCGCAATACAATCTCGGCCATCGCGAGCGCCTGCGCCCCGTCGAGGACGCGGAACGCGCGCTGCCCGGGATCTTCTTCTGCGCCAACTACCGCGGTGGAGTCTCCGTCGGCGACTGCATCAAGTCGGCGCACGCGATGGCCGACACCGTCGCCCGCTTCCTCGCCGGCGCCCCCTGATCGGGGCGGGCCGGCCGCGCGCTGTCCGGGACGCGCGCTACCAGTGCGGAGTTTCCTGCCATATGTGCATCGGCACATAGGCGTGACGCTGGCCGATGCGCAGCCACTCGCGCGTGATGGCCGCCAGCAGCACCAAGCGCAGCACGATGCGAAAGAGCGGCATCAGCGGAACGACCCAGAAGTTGACCGGCTGCGGCGTGCGGTCGACGTCGCGGGCGATCAGGAGCTTCAAGAGGATCCCCAGCGCCGTCACCCAGTAGAGGACGGTGAGGATCTCCGGAGCGTGCAGCGGGCCGGACAGGAACATCGCGAACACTTCCCAAACCGCGATCACCGGCAGGACGATGCGCACCAGGATCAGATCGACGGTGATGAGGGTGTTCGTCCAGCCGAAGCGCCCGGGCGACAGCAGGTCGCGATGCTTGCGCAGGCGGATCTTGACCATGTTGCGCTCCCACCGGGAACGCTGGCGCAGCAGGACGCGCCAGCTCGTCGGCACGTCGGTCCAGACGACGGCGCGCATTGCGAATGCCAGTCTCCATCCGGCCTTGCGCAGCTTGAGGGTCATGTCCGTGTCGTCGCCGAGACCGGTGTCGAAACCGCCCAGGTTCCGGATGATCGAGGCGCGGAACATGCCGCCGGCGCCGGGGACGATGGCGAGCAGATCGAGCGCCGCGCGCCAGGCCCGCGACAGCGTGACGTTGATCGCGTACTCGCAATCCTGCAGACGGGCCAGGACGGAGGCGTTGGCGTTGCGCACGCGAATGTTGGCGGCGACCGCGCCGATCCGCTCGTCCTCGAACGGCCGGATCCAGTGGTGGAACGAGCCGTACTGAACGTCGCAGTCCGCGTCGACGACCGCGATCAGCGAGCCTCGGGCGAGGTGGATGCCGATGTTGAGGGCGGTGGGCTTGCCGTTGCGTCGGGGCGAGGCGAAGACGCGGAGCCGCTCGGTGCCATCGGCCGCGCGCGGCAGGGTCGCCGCGAGGCCGCGCAGCCGGCTGACGCTGTCGTCGTCCGAGCCGTCGTCGACGTAGACGACCTCGAGATCGGAGTAGCCGGCATGCAGGATCGAGCGAACGGTCTGCACGATGCCCGCCGCCTCGTTGCGCCCCGGGATGACGACCGAGATGAACGGCAATCTGCCGGGCGGGAGCGGCAACGGCTCGTCGATGTCGCGATCCGGCTCGCCGACGCCGACGATCCAGAGGACGACGTAGGGCAGGAAGAAGCGCGCCGGCACCGCGAGCATGAGCAGCCAGAAGACGGCATTGGCAACGCTCGAGAACGGCGAGGTCAGGGCGAGGAAGTCGAGGACCGTCGCCGTGTCGAAAGGCGCGAGGAAGTAGCGCAGGAACCCGTCCACGGCCGGCTTCCTACGCGCGCAGCGCCGCGCCCAGCGCGTCGAGATCCGCGGGCTTGCGGATTTCCACGAGCCGGCCGCGGGCGACGAATCGGTCGAGCGTCGCGGATGTCTTGCCGAGGCGTCGGCAGACGCGCTCGGCGCCCGCCAGGTCGGTCGCCGGCAGCAGCACGGCCAGGGTCCCGTCGTCGAGCAGGCCGATGACGTCGGTGTCGCGCAGCTCCGCGGCGACCGCGCGCACTTCCGCGAGCGCCGCCGCATCGTCGCCGAGCGTGATCGCACCCGCGCCGCATTCGACGGCGAGCAGCGCGAAGACTCCCGCGCTGCGCGGCAGCCGCTTCGCCTCGTTCGCCAGCAGCTGCCGGAACACATGCGCCCGATAGACCGGAAGATCGGGCACGAACAGCGGGTTGCCCGCGTCCTCGAACAGCGTCCCGCGCCGGATCGCGGCGGTGCCGAGCCCGGTCAGGTGATAGGAGCCGAGATCGACGCTGGCGAGCGATCCGGCGTCGGTGGTCGCGCCGCAGGCGATGCAGGATGCCGTCGCCGCCGGCTCGTGAATCGAGGCGCCGCAGGCGCCGCAGATCGCGCTGCGGCCGATCGGATCGTGATCGGTGCCGACATGCTTGAGGGCGACGTCGCACTTCGGACAGATCCGGTCCCCGTCGTGCTCGCGGTACGCGCTCTCCGGCCCGACGAAGCCGCAGCGGTAATGATGCAGCAGCGGCTCCGATCGGATATTCGCCGAGCCGCAGGCCGTGCAGGTCTCGCGGATGTTGAGATGGTGGCTGCCGCACTTCGGGCACAGGCTCACGCGCTCGAAGAACCGCTCCTCGAGATAATCGCGGCGCACCAGATAGTCGAGGTCGCGCTCCGCGCCCTCCGGCAGGCCGTCGAGCCGATGGCCGTTGGGCGCGTGCGGATCGGGCTTCGGACGGAGCATTCCGCCCAGATTCGCGATCGTGCGCAGCAGGTCGACACGCCGATCCCCCGAATCCGCCGCGGCGGGTGGCGAGCCTCGCGGAGAGCCCGTCGGGCTTGGCGCGCCGTCGTGCGGAGCGGGCTTCATCGGAATCGGCTTCACGGACGCATCCTGACTACGGCCTGGTCCCGCGCGGCGCGGCCGCGTGCGCCGCCGCCGTTTCGCCCAGAAGCCTTTTCACGGCGTTCGCGATCGGGCGCGCGAACTCGGGCACTTCCAGGATCGAGACGTCGACGCGCATGCCGGCGCTGATCTGGCTCTGCTGCGCCGCGGTCAGGCCGGAGAAATCGAGCCGCACCGGCGTGTACTGCGACCAGCGCTCATCCTGCCAGAAGAAGCGCGACATCGCGGGCGGCAGTCCGGGCCGCTCCGGGTGGGCGCCGACGACCTTCGCGGCCAAGGATTCCGTCACGCTCGGCGAGGTGATCGTCACGGTCCTTCCCGGCGCGAGCCGCGCCGCGTCGGCCGGCCGGAAATAGACGAGGACGTAGGCGTCGCTCGGGTTGAAGATCTCGTACAGAGGCTGCCGGTCCTCGACGACCTCGCCCGGGCGCGCCTGGCAACGCGTGAGAATCCCCGCCTTGGGCGCGCGCAGCGTGTAGCGTCCCATCATCTCGGGCGAGGCCTGGAACTCCACGATCCGGGCGGCGTACAGCGCGGCGTCTCCCCTGGCGCGGGCCTGGTCGGCGAGCTTGCTCTCGTGGGTGAGGTGAGCGGCCCTTGTCTCGGCCTCGCTGCGCAGGAGATCCGCGCGCCCCCGCTCGAGATAGAGCGGCGCGACGAAGCCGCTGCGCGCGAGCTCCTCCTGTGCCTTGAGGGTGATCGCCTGCCGGTCGCGCAGCGCGACCTGCGCTTCGTAGAGCTGCTGCGCGGACTGAGCCTCCTTTTCGAAAATCTCGATCTGCGCCTTGGCTTGGGCAAGGAGCAGCCGAAGCCGGCTCAGCTCCTGGTTCGTCGACTGCCAGGTGACCTCGTTCTCGACCTCGGCGAGCGGCGCGCCCTCGGCGACGACGTCGAGACACTTGGCGAGAACGCGAACGATGCGCGCCTGCGCGATCGCGCTGACCGCGGTCGACTCGCCGACGACGAGCCCCTCGGCGCGAATCCACATGCGATCGAGCGCCGCGAGCGCGGCGACGACCGCGATCACCAGTCCGACGACCGCAGCGCGACGCAGCCATTTCCAGCGTCGTCGGGCCACGGCCTTGGTGCGCCCGGCGACCAGCGGATCCGCGAGGTTGCGCGAACGGAACTTCATGCCCGGGCCAGGCCTTCCGCTGCCTGGCAGCAGGCGGCGTTCGGCGGCGCCATCCCGGGCCACGATGCGGCGAAGCGTCCCGCCGGCGGCGAAGCCCGCGGCAGCGGCGGGCCGCCCGACGAACGAGCCGAAGCACCGGGCAAGCCCGGTGCAATGACCCAGTTTCCAGATCGGCGGTGCCGGCGGCTCGACGTCGAGCGCGGCACGCAATGGAGGAAGCGTCCCCGCGCCCGTCAGACCACCATTGACGGCACCGAAATGCCGGCGTGTCGACATTCGCATTTCATGACTTCCAGCTCCCCGTAACGCCTAGACCGCGACGCGCGTTCCTGATCGTCTCCTCCTGCATCACGCCCGCCTGCCAGGTGATGTTCGGCAGGATCGAGCTGCGAAGGATGTTGCTCTTGTGCTGCTGGACGACTTCGATCATCCGGCCGAGGACCGGGATCGTCAACAGGTGCGGCTCGAGACCGAGATTCTCGAGCGCCCGATGCTTGACATTGTAATAGTGCTGCTCGAGCTCGGTCCGTGGATTGGCGATGTGCTTGGCCTCGACGCGGATCCCCTTCTGCGCCGCCGCCGCGATGACCATCTCGGCCAGCTCGTTCATCGAGAATTGCTGCGTGACCTGGTTGAACACGCGGAACTCGCCCTGGCGGGCCGGATTGAGCGCCGCGAGCTCGACGCAGCGCAGCGTGTCGCGGATATTGATGACGCCGCGGGTCTGATCGCCCTTGCCGTAGACCGTGAGCGGCATGCCGATCACCGCCTGCACGATGAAGCGGTTGATCACCGTGCCGAACACCGAGTCGTAGTGGAAGCTGGTGTGCAGGTCCGGCGCGAGCGCGATCTCGTCCGTCTCGATGCCGTAGACGACCGCCTGGTTGAGGTCGGTCACCCGCATGTTCCAGATCCGGCAGCCGAATTCGAGGTTGGCCGAGTCGTGGACCTTCGAAAGGTGATAGAAGGAGCCCGGCCGCTTCGGGAACAGGACCCGGTCGCGTCGCCCGTTATGCTCGACGTCGAGCCAGCCCTCCTCGATGTCGATGTTCGGCGTTCCGTACTCGCCGAGCGTGCCCAGCTTGACCAGATGCGCGTCGGGGCAGTGCTCGCGCATTGCGAACAGCACGTTGAGCGTGCCGAGCACGTTGTTGCGCTGGGTCTCGACCGCGGTCGCCTGACTCGACATCGAATACGGAGCCGACGGCTGTTCGGCGTAGTGGATGATCGTGTCGGGGCGAAAGTTCGCGAACTCCGCGACCAGCGCCGGATAGCCGTTCGCGATGTCGATGGCGACCGCGCGCAGCGGCTTGCGCCCGGTCTTCGCCGCGAGGTGATTCCACGATCTGACCCGCTCGAACAGCGAGGGCAGCGGCTTCAGCGGCCGGACGCCGCATTTCGCTTCCCACGCCCGTTTGGCGAGATTGTCGACGAGCGAGACGTCATGCCCCCGATTCGCCAGATACATCGCGGTCGGCCAACCGAGATACCCATCTCCCCCCAAGATGCAAACTCGCATGAATCGCCCCCCGCCTAGCGTGGTGCAGCGCCTTGTTGTGCGGTTTCGAGGGCACGGAGATCGCCGCAGCTCCGTGCGCCCCGATCGGTGCCACGCAGCCGCAGGGTGTCGATGCGCATGGACGCGCGACAGCTGCGGTGCCGCAACGGTTCATGCTGTCGTGCCTTGCCAGCCAAGGTGGTCACGCGTCGCCCGGAGAGGGCGCGCGCCACGCGATCACCGCCACGCATGCAAGAACCGTGCGATAGTGCTCAAGTCTCTGATATCGGTTGATTTTTGTCGTCAAATTGCTCCTGCCCAAGAGCCAAGCGTCAAGTTTTCCGACACTCCGTTTGCAGCCGATTTCCCGGGAGCGACCCGGCTGCGCCGCTCCGGGCTGCGGGAACACGGCCGTGCAGGGGTGTCCGGGACGTCGGGCCGGGCCCCGGTAGCGTCGCGCCGGAGAGCGGTTCCGACCGGCCGGCCCGGACCGCGCGCGGACCGGTCGGGACCGCGCTGTCTTTTCGCCAACCTCGGGAATCGGCCCGACACGGCGCCGCGAAGGACGCGTGCGGGCGCTCAGCGCGGCTTGCGAGCGCCTCTCTTGGGCAGGACCTCGCGGATCAGCTCGGCGCAGGTCTCCGGCGACATGTAGCGCGGCACCGGATACCCGGTATCCGCCTCCCAGCAGGCGGCCTTGGCCAGTTCCGGAATATCGGCTTCGCGGAGCGCGTCCAGCTGTCGCGGAATCCCGAGATCGCGGTTCAGCGCCTCCACCGAGTCGAGGAACTTCTTCGCCAGGACCGCCGGCCGCTCCCCTTCCTTTCCGACCCTGGCGTGGACGGCCAGGACGCCCAGTTTCCGGGTGATGGCAGGGCTCAGGAACGCCGAGGACGTGCGGCAACAGGATCGCGTTCGCCAGACCGTGCGGCGTATGGTACTTGCCGCCCAGCTGGTGCGCGATGGCGTGGACGTAGCCGACATTGGCCCGGGTGAACGCGAGGCCCGCGTACGTGGCCGCCAGCGCCATCTGCTCGCGCGCTTCGAGGTTCCTGCCGCTCCGGTAGGCGATGCGCAGGTTGTCGTAGATCAGCCGCACGGCCGCGAGCGCCATGCGATCGGTGTAGGGGGTCGACCACTGTCCGATGAAGGCTTCGATCGCATGGGTCAGGGCATCCATCCCGGTGGCCGCCGTGACATGCCGCGGCAGCCCGGTCATCAGGGACGGGTCGAGCGCCGCCATCGACGGCACGAGGCGCGTGTCGGCGATCACGAGCTTCTTGTTGGTCTCGGGATCCGAGATCACGGCAGCGACGGTCACCTCGGACCCGGTGCCGGCGGTCGTCGGCACCGCGTAGATCGGCGCCGGCGCGCGCAGGCCCCGGAAGTACCCGACCAGCCGCCGCGGATGCTTCTTGTTGGCGACCGCCAGCGCAATGGTCTTCGCGGCGTCCATCGACGAGCCGCCGCCGAACGCGACGACGGCATCGCAGCGCTGCTTCCCGTAGAACGCAATGCCTTTCTCGATCACCGGGATCGGCGCGTCGGGAGTGACGGCGTCGAAGACGACGTGCGCCGTGCCGCCGTCGGTCAGCGCCTTGACCAGGCCGTCCAGCAGCCCCAGCTCGCAAACCGTGCGATCGGTGACGATCAGGATCTTCCTGTGGCCGAAGCCGCAGAGCGCCTGTCCCAGCCGCCGGCTCGCACCGGGGCCCACCAGCAGCATCGGTTGCGGAATCGGCAGCAGCCCCGTGACCACGCCGGCCGCGCGCATCGCCGTCGACAGTCCGACGGAACGCACGACGTCGCCGACAATGCTCGGCATCTCGACCATCATCGTCTCCACGTATCCGATCTCACACTCGCCAGATTGCACCAATCCGACCGGGCGGACCAGCGCTCCGCCGGGAACATTCGCCGCGTGTTTGATCTTGCGCAGAATCGCGGCGACTCCGGGGCCGCGGTACGCTCGTACAATCTGCGTCACGGGCAGGGATTCGCTGCGGGGGCGCAATGAAGAAGGTGATCGGCGTCAGTCTGGGTGCGGGCGACCAGGATTTCGCATTCAGCGCCCGGTTCCTGGGACAGAAACTCGACGTCCGGCGGCTGGGCACGAACGGCAGCGCGGCAAGCGCCGTGAAGCTGCTGAAGCACTGGGAAAGGCATGCCGACGCCATCGGGCTGGGCGTCGTCAAGGACAGCTATGCCGTCGGATCGCGGCGTTATGTCGAAAAGGACAGCGCGCGCATGACGAGCGCGGTCACGCGCATTCCGATCACGACCGGAGGCCGGCTCAACGACATCCTGCAGGAATGGGCGCTGCGCCACGTCCAGATCAAGCTGGGCGACTATTTCAACAATGCCAGGGTCCTGTTCTTCTCGGGGATGACCAACTACAAGCTGGCGACGGCGATGTCCGAGTACACGCAGAATCTCGAGTTTGCCGATCCCTTGCTGCAACTCGGCGTGCCCAAGCTGCTGACCTCGCTCGACGCCGTTGAGCTCTACACCAGCGGCGCTCACTACGTGCAGGACTGGGCTCCGACCAGCCTGATGTCCTCGGCCCCGATCAAGGCATGGACGAGGTTCGTGCTGCGCCAGGCCATGCGCGACGCGACCGTCATCGTGGCGCCCGTGCACGAGCTGGACCGCTTCGGCGCCGAAGAGCTGCGCGGCAAGACCATCATCACCTCGACGGTCAACGACCGGCGCATCGCGCAGTTCAAGAAGAAGGACGTCGCCATGGTCGTCGACGGCGCGCCCGCGTTGTTCGACCACGTGCTGAGCCCGAGCCTGCTGGACGCGATGATCATCGCCGCGACGGAGAAGGCCCCCGACGAAATCCTCGAGGACGACTATCTGGAGATCATCACCAACCTCGAGCTGGAGCCGCGGATCATCCACCCCAACGGCTTCAAGCGCATCAACCGTTTCGCGTTCGTCATCCATCCGCTGTCGCAGGAGTATTTCAAGAACGTGAAGCCCATCGAGCTGCTCTCCCAGGTGTCGCCGCCCATCTTCATGGACACGCTGGAGAAGGTCATGGCCTATGCGCCGCCCTTCGTGTATTCGAAGGTGACGGGGATCAAGTCGCCCGCGGGCGTGGAGGCCGAGGGCTGGCTGATCTCGGTCGGCGGAACGCCCAACGAGATCATGAGCCACAGCCCCGAATTCACCTATCGCCGCCTGCTCGACGCCGCAGGGATCGCGAAGAGCCTCGGCGCGCAGATCATGGGCCTGGGCGCGTTCACCAAGGTGGTCGGCGACGCGGGACTCACGGTGTCCAAGCGCGCGCCCCTGCCCATCACCACCGGCAACAGCTACAGCGCATCCGGGGCGTTGTGGGCGGCGCACGACGCCGTGCTGCGTCTGGGGCTGGTGCCCAAGCCCGCGCGCGGCCAGCGGGTGCAGTTCAAGGCCATGGTGGTGGGCGCCACCGGAGCGATCGGCTCGGTGTGCGCCCGGATGCTCGCGATGGTCGCTGCCGAGACCTATCTCGTGTCGCCCGAGACCGCCAAGCTGCTCTCGCTCAAGGAGTCGATCCTGAGGGAGACTCCCGACGCGCGGCTCTTCCTGTCCTCGCGCGCCGACAAGGACATCGCCGACATGGACATGATCGTGACCGCGACCTCCGGGGCGGGCAAGAAGGTCCTCGACATCATGAAGGTCAAGCCGGGCTGCGTGATCACCGACGTGGCCCGCCCGCTCGATCTGCCTCCCGGCGAAGTCGCCAAGCGCCCGGACGTGCTGGTGATCGAATCCGGCGAGATCCTGCTGCCCGGCAACGTGTCGATGAAGAACATCGGGCTGCCGAAGAACGTGGCCTACGCCTGTCTCGCCGAAACCATCGTCCTCGCGCTGGAGGGGCGGTTCGAGAACTTCACCGTCGGCCGCAACATCGAGTGGGAGAAGGTGCGCGAGATCTACCGCCTCGGCCGGAAGCACGGCATGAAGCTCGCGGCGATATCCGGGGTCGACGGCCCGTTCTCCGACGCCGACATCCTCCGGGTGCGCAAGCTCGCGCTCGCCGCGCGCGCGAAGGCCGCGTCGGACGCGGAGCGCGCGAAGCGTCCGAAGAAGGCGATCGTCAGTCGCGCAGCACCGCGGGCAGCCAAAGCGCGAGCTGCGGGAAAGCGAGCAGCAGCAGCAGGCCGACGAGCTGCAGCGCCATGAACTGCATCATCCCGGCATAGATGTCGCCCAGTTCCCAGTCGGGCACGACGCCCTTCAGGAAGTAGGCGGACAGGGCGACCGGCGGCGAGAGCCACGCGGTCTGCAGGCAGACCGCGACCAGCGTGCAGAACCAGACGAGATCGATGCCGAGCTTCTGGACGAGCGGCAGCATGATCGGCACGACGATGAGCACGATCGGCACCCATTCGAGCGGCCAGCCGAGCAGGAAGATGATCCCCAGGATGAGCAGGAGCATCCCCGTCGGCGGCAGGTCCAGCTGCAGCAGCGATTCGGCGATCAGCGTCGCGCTGCCCAGGCGCGAGAACACGGCGCCGAAATAGTTCGACGCCGCGACCAGCAGCAGGATCATGCAGGACGTGAGCAGCGTCGAGTAGACGGCCGACCGGAATTTCGGCCAGGTCATGCGCCGGTACGCGAAGGTCATCAGCAGCACCGCGAACGCGCCCACCGCGCCGGCGTCGGTGGGCGTCGCGATGCCGGCCAGGATGACGCCGAGCGTGGCGAAGACGACGACGACGACCGGCGCGATGCCGAACGCGAGCTCGCGCGCCACTTCGCCGATCGATTCGGCCCGCTCGTCCAGCGGCAGGGCCGGACCCAGCCGCGGATCGAGATAGCTGCGAGCCAGCGTGTAGACGATGTAGAGCAGCGCCAGCATCAGCCCCGGTATGAACGCGGCGGCGAAGAGATCGGTCGCCGGAACGCCGACCACGGGCCCCATCACGATCAGCATGACCGACGGCGGGATCAGGATCCCCAGCGTTCCACCCGCGGTGATCGCGCCCGCCGACATCCGCACGTCGTAGCCGGAGCGCTTCATCGCCGGCGCCGCCATCACGCCCAGCAGCGTCACCGACGAGCCGACGATCCCGGTCGCCGCGGCGAAGATCGTCGCCGTCAGCAGCACCGCCAGATACAGCGATCCGCGCACCGACGCGAAGGCGAGCTGGATGCCGCGGAACAGGCGCTCCATGAGCCCCGATTGCTCGAGCAGGAAGCCCATGAACAGGAAGAACGGGACCGACGCCAGCGTCGGGTCGCGCATCACCGAGAAGAACTGCAGCGTCATCAGGTGGAGCGCCAGCGGCCCGAGCATGGCGTAGCCGCCGATCGCCGCCACCGCGACCAGCGTGAACGCGATCGGGAAGCCGATGAAGATCGCGCCGAACAGCACCCCGAGCAGCAGGATGCCGAACCACTCCGGGGTCATGGGCATGACCTCCCCGTCGGCTCGTGCCCAGATCGGCGCCGGGCGCGCGGCCGCCGTGCCCGAACGCGCGGCCCCAGCACTTCACGCATTCGGAAATACCCTGGAGCAGCAGCAGCACGGCGGCGGCCGGCATCATGAACTTGAACGGCCAGACGATGGGCAGCCACGGGCTGGTGACGATCCGCTCGTTCTGCTGGAACGATTTCCAGAAGTACTCCCAGCCGAGCCACGCGAAGATCGCGATCGCCGGGAAGAAGAACACCAGGTAGCAGGCGAGGTCGACGCGCGCCTGCGTGCGCGTCGTCCACTTCGCGTAGAAGGAGTCGGTGCGGATGTGCCCGCCGCGCTGCAGCGTCCATGCCGAGCCCACCATGAAGAACGTGCCGTAGAGCATGAACGTCATGTCGTAGGCCCATTCGGTCGGCGCGTTGAAGCCGTAGCGCGCCGTCACCTCCCAGACGAGGCTCAGCACCATCGGCAGGATCAGCCAGGCGACGCCCTTGCCGCAGACGAGGACGAACGCGTCGATCGCATGCGTCAAGCGCGCCGCGAGCGGGCTCGGCTTCGTCATCGCAGTCTCTTCGAGGAACGGCGCAACCCGGCCGGGTCGCGGGCGCGACCGGCCGGCGCTGCGGAGGAATGGACCCGGCGTGCTACTTCGGCGGCGCGGCGAGGGCCGCGTTGCCGAGGTTCGAGTACAGGTCGTTGATCTTGGTCCAGTAGGGCACGACGACCTTCGCGAAGTTGCGCTGCGAGTCGAGCACCTCCTTGAAGAACGCGTCCTTCGCGGCGTAGCGATCGAGCACGACGTTGGTCGCGCGAACGAACTCGGGGAAGAAGTCCTTCGGCGTGTCGCGGATCGTGACCTTGAACTTCGTTGCGCAGCCTGACGATCGCCTGCGCGTTGCGATAGACGTTGAACGTGTAGGTCTCGGTCATCGACGCCATCGCCGCGGTGCGGACGATCTCCTTCAGGTCCGCCGGCAGCTTGTCCCACACCGTCTTGTTGATCAGGATCTCGCCGATGTCGGTCGACTGGTGCAGTCCCTGCAGGTAGTAGTTCTTCCACACGGTCTGCAGACCGAGGTTCAGGTCGTCGGCGGGGCCGATCCATTCGGCCGCGTCGATCACGCCGCGCTGCGCGGAGGGCACGATCTCGCCGCCCGGAAGCGCAACGGCCGCGACGCCCATCTCCTTGAAGATCTCGCCGGTGATTCCCGGCGGCGACCGGTACTTCATCTTCTTGAAGTCGGCGACGCTCGCGATCGGCGTCTTGAACCAGCCCAGCGGATCCGGGCCCATCGGCTGGACGAAGATCGGCTCGACGTTGACCTTGAGCACGTCCTTGTAGAGCTTGCGATAGAGGTCATAGCCGCCGCCCTCGTAGATCCACGCGACGTGCGACAGCTGGTCGAGGCCCACGCCCGCGCCGGCCATCGGATTGGAGAAGAGCCCCGCCGTCGGATTCTTGCCCGACCAGTAATGCGTCCACGCGTAGCCGCCTTCGACGATGCCCTTGTCGACCGCGTCGAGGATCTCGAATGCCGGCACGACAGCGCCGTCGGGGAGGAACTCCATCTTCAGGCGCCCGGCCGACATCCGGTCGATGCGATCGCCCATCCGCTTCAACAGCTCGAAGTAGATCGACGCGGACGGAACCGCGGTCTGGATGCGCATCTTGACCGGCGCCGCCGCCGTCTGTGCCACCGCATTGCCGCACAGCAGAATTGCGGCGATCAGCGCGACCACGCGGGCCGCAAGCCAATGTCGATTCATGAATCCTCCTTCGAGTTGTCGGGTGTCCGGGTCGGGCTTCTGGGGCCTTGCGTCGCGCTCCGCGATCTCCCGGTCCGGCAATGTAGACGTTCGGCGCGCGCTTGGCAACGTTGCACTGCATCCGGCCGGTGCCGGCTCCACCGCCGGGACAACCCGATGCGACGCGGAATCAGGGCGCGCGCACCGCCGCCAGCACGGCGTCGAGATTGGACGGCGAGCAGTAATTGCAGCGCGGCCCGACGTTGCTCGGATAGGCAATGTAGTACCCGGCGACCACGCCGCGCAGCGCGCGCATCGCGGCGATCATGCGCTCCGGCGGGGTGTGGCGGAACGAGAACTGGGCGACGATCCTGACCCTCGCCGATTTGGCGCGGACCCGGCCGGCGATCGCCGTCACGAAGTCGACGTAGCGCTGCATCGCCGCCGGGCCGTTGCAGCGGTCGCCGAGCAGGATCTGCGATTGCAGCACGAGGAGCGAGACGTCCTGCCAGTCGATGCGACCGATGATCCCTGCATCGGGATCGTAGGTGCAGTTCCGGGCGGCGATGCCCGAGTACTCGCCGTCCGGCGCGACGCCGTAGTCGTGGCAGCCGTCCTGCCGGGCGAGGGAACTGCCGCGCGCGATGGCGCGGACCATGTCCGCCTTCTCGCGCTCCGGTGTGGCGTCCCAGTGCTCGGCATCGTAGATGATCAGCCCCGGCGTGCCCGGCCCGCAGCCCAGCGCGGCATTCCTGGCAATCAGGTCATGGCTGGGGACCAGCGCGTATACGTGCGCGCGCTCCAACCGGTCGACCAGGCCGGGAAATTCCCGGACGAGCTGGAAGCTCAGGTAATCGTCGCGGGTAACGTGCCTGCGCAGGCTGTCGGCGACGGCGCGATGCTCGCCGGCGTCCGGAAAGTTCGACGTCGTGAGCATGAAGAAGGGCGATGCCGGATCGCCGGCAGCTGCGCTCGCGTGCCCGGCGATCATCGACCCTGCGATCAGCGCCACGCCCAGCCACGACCCGACGCCCGCGGATCGCGCGCGCGACCGGCACGTCATGACACCGACAGATGGTAGAGCTCGAAGGCTTCCGTGAGACCGGAATAACCCGCGTGCAGCGCCCGCGCCCGCGCCAGTCCGCGTATGCCGTCCGGCTCGAAGTAGTACCGCGTCGTGAATTCGGAGTAGCAGTTCAGCGCGGCGATCTTGGCTTCGACGTCCTCCGGCCGCACCTCGACGAACACGTCGGGCTGGAAGTGGCGATTGTGCTTGGGCACCTCGTAGCCGAGGATCAGGTAACGGCCGCGCGCGATGCGCACGACCTCCTCGGCGAGCGCGGCGTGGTCCTGGAAGGTCTCGCGCAGCGCCGGGATGAAGACGATGTCCGGCTGGAAATCCTGGATCGACCGCGTCGCCACCAGGCGCAGGAGATCGCGATTCTCCTCGGTTCCGAAGAAGCGCACCTTGAAGCGATTGACGCCGTATCCCAGACTGTCGACGAAGCGCACCGCGTCGGGCGGGAGACCGAGCGCGGCCGCCGCCTTCGTCTGGTCTTCGTCGTTGCGCTGCTCGTTGCGCGTCTGGCTGCGGTCGCTCAGCACGACGATTCGCGCCGTGTAGCGCCCGCGATACTTCGACAGCGTGGCGCCGACGCCGAATTCGGTGTCGTCGGGGTGCGGCGAGAAGCACAGTACCCTGGCGCCCGCCGGGATCAGGTCCATGCGACGTACACTCCGACGGTCTTGGTCACGTTGAGCGGCGCGAGCTCCGCTGGCCAGCGCATGCTGCGCAGGCGCGACAGCACCGCATCGCGCTCGGCCGCCGCGACGTTGTCGAGGAAGAGCTTGGTCACCGCGTAGTTGCCGATGAAATCCTCGCGCGACGGAAAGCGCACGCGGTTGACGTACTCGGTGAATTTCGCCTTCACGTCGCGGCGCGCGAAGTACTCGTCCACCGCCGACTGAAAGACATCGCGGCCCATCGTCGTGCGGACCCGGCTTCCACCGAGCTCGTGCAGCCGGTACAGCTCCCCGTTGTTGGCGACCGTGGGGCCGGTCAGCACGATCCGGGCGCCCGGCCGGGCGACGCGAAACATCTCGTCCAGCGCGCGCGCGACGGACGGGAAATGGTAAATCGCATAGCTGCAGCAGATGCGGTCGAACGACGCGGCGGGATAGGGGAGCTCCTGCGCGTCCCCGACCGTGAACGCGACGTCCAGGCCGGCGTCGCTCGCCGCCTGCCGCGCTGCCGCGATGAGCTCGTCGGAGCCGTCCAGGCCTGCCACCCTGCCCTCCCCCGCGAGGCGCTTGAATTCGAGCGAGAACGCGCCGTTGCCGCACGCGACATCGAGCACGTCGTTGCCGGGCTCGACCGCCATGCTCTCGAGCAGGACCGATCGGTAATCCAGCTCGCCCAGCACCTGATTGCTGGCAAGTCGCTGGGCGAGCGCGTAATCGCCGCGATTGTTCGTGATCTCCATCATGTATGCGACATCTCCACGGACTGCATTGCAGCGGGGACTTCGAGTGCCGCCCGGGAGGTTATCACGGGTTGGCGCGACCGGGCCGCGCGGCCGGGGCCAGGCCTGCTCACTGCAGCGACCAGCCGCAGCTCCAGCACAACTCGAACGTCGCCGGATTCTCCTCGCCGCATTTCGCGCAGACGATGCTTCCTGCGCGGTCGCGCTCCTCGCGATAGGCGCGCAGCACGACGTCGGCGCGCGCGCGGTCGTCGTCGTCGTCGAGCCAGACCTGCGGCTGGGCGACGTCCGGCGGCACCTCGCCGACGATGCTCGACGCATGCTCGTTGAAGACGTGCGCCTTGATGCCGGCGTGCGCGAGGCGATCGACGAGCAGATAGGCCTCGATCCGGTGCGCGGCGACGAAGATCCGCTGCATGTTCAGGCTTCGGGACGCACCGCGAGCAGTGCGGCAACGAGCTGTTGCAGCACGGCGACGAGCGATGCGGCGCGCGTTGCATCCCACCGGTACGGCGGCGCTTCGTCCATGTACGATGCCTGCGCGATCTCGAGCTGCAGCGCGTGGACGCCGCGCGCCGGCTTGCCGTAGTGGCGCGTCACGTAGCCGCCCTTGAAACGGCCATTGACGACGCTCGTGAATGCTGCCGCCGCCGGCGAGCACGACGTCGGCGGCCGCCTGCACCGCCGGCGCGCAGCTCCCGCCGTCGGCCGTCCCGAGGTTGAGATCCGCAAGGCGCCCGGCGAAGAACCGCGGGACCACGCTGCGTATCGAATGTCCGTCGAGCAGGATCACATGACCGTGCCGCGCGCGCACGCGCTCGACCTCGGCGGCGAGCTGCGCATGGTAGGGCTCGAAGTACGTCGCGCGCCGTGCCGCGATCTCCGCGGCATCCGGCGGGCCCGCATCGGCGTAGATCGCCTCGTTGGCGAAGGTCCGTGTCGGGCACAGCTCGGTGTTGTCGGCGCCCGGGTAGAGCGCCGCGCCGGACGGGTCCCGGTTGAGGTCGACGACATAGCGCGAGTGCGTCGCGACGACCAGCGTCGCACCGGCATCGCGCGCAAACGCGTAGAGCTTCTCGACATGCCAGTCGGTGTCGGGAAGCGCGCGCGCGGCCGGCGTCAGCCGCGCCGCGATCTCCGGCGGCAGATGCGTTCCCGCGTGCGGGACGTCGATGACGAGCGGCGAGTCGCCGCGGACGAGATTGCAGACGTTCATGTGCCCCTCCTTTCCGCCGGCCGTCCCGCGCGCACGATGCCGGCGCAGGGATTGCCGCCGATCCGGTACGCGAGCTCGGCCGGCGACGCGACGTCCCACAGCACGACGTCGGCCCGCTGCCCCGGCGCGAGCGTGCCGCGATCGCCAAGCCCCAGCGCGCGCGCGGCATGCCGCGTAACTCCGGCGAGCGCCTCCTCGGGCGTCAGCCGGAAGAGCGTGCACGCCATGTTGAGCATCAGCAGCAGCGAGGTCGTGGGCGAGGTTCCCGGATTGCAGTCGGTGGCGATCGCCATCGGCACGCCGTGCTCGCGCAACGCGGCCACCGGCGGCGCCTGCGTTTCCCGCAGCACATAGTACGCGCCGGGCAGCAACACCGCGACCGTGCCGGCACGTCCCATGGCGGCGATGCCGGCGTCGCTCGCGTACTCGAGATGATCCGCCGACAGCGCGCCGAACTCCGCGGCGAGCGCGGCGCCGCCCGTGTCGGAAAGCTGGTCGGCATGGAGCTTCACCGGCAGCCCGTGCGCGCGGGCGGCGTCGAACACCCGCCGCGTCTGCGGCGCCGTGAAGGCGATCGTCTCGCAGAACGCGTCGACCGCATCGGCCAGTCCGGCGCCCGCCGCGGCCGGGATCGTCTCGCGGCAGACGAGGTCGACGTACGCGTCGGCGCGGCCGGCGAACTCGGTCGGCACCGCGTGCGCCGCGAGCAGCGTCGTGCGCACGTCGACGCCGACCTCACGCGCGACCCGCCGCGCCGCATGCAGCAGCCGGCACTCGGTCGCCGTGTCGAGTCCGTAGCCGGACTTGATCTCCACCGTCGTCACCCCTTCGGCCGCCAGCGCCGCGAGCCGGGGCCGGCTCGCCGCGACGAGCTCGTCGTCGCCCGCCGCGCGTGTGGCAGCGACGGTCGCCTTGATTCCGCCTCCGGCCTCCGCGATCTCCGCGTACGTCGCGCCATGCAGGCGCGCCTCGAATTCGTTCGCCCGATTGCCGGCATAGACGAGGTGCGTGTGGCAGTCGACGAGGCCCGGCGTCGCCCACGCACCGGCAGCGTCGAGCCGCCGCCGCGCAGTCGCGCCTTTCGGCAGGTCGCGCGCCGCGCCGACCCACGCGATCCGCTCGCCGACGATGCCGACCGCACCGTCGCGGACGATGCCGTAGCCGTCGTCATCGGTCATCGTCGCCAGGTGCGCACCGGTGATCAGGAGGTCGAACGCGGGAGTCATCGCGTGCTCATCGGGAAAGCCGCGCGAGCGTCGCCCGGTAACGCGCGAGCACCGCGTCTTCGCGCGGATGCTTGCCGTCGCGGACGACCCATCGGCCGCCGACCATGACGGCGCGCACCGGTCGCCGGCAGGGCCCGAAGATCGCCGCGTCGAGCAGCGCATCGACCGGCTGCCCGGCGAGGGCGGGATCGTCGGCGTCGAGCACGACGAAGTCGGCGCGAGCGCCCGGCGCGATCACGCCCGCCCTGCGGGCCAGCGCCTGCGCGCCGCCGCGGGCGGCGCCGGCGTAGAGCGCCAGGCCGACGGGCAGGCCCTCCCCGGCCAGGACGTTGCGCGCCTGCCGCGCGAGGCGCTGCGACCACTCGAGCTGCCGGAGCTCGGCATACGGGTCGATGATCGTGTTCGAATCGCTGCCGATGCCGAACGCGCCCCGCGCATCGAAGTACGCGCGCGCCGCGAACGTGCCGTCGCCGAGATCGGCTTCCGTCGTCGGCGCGAGCCCCGCGACCGCACCGCTCGCGGCGAGCCCGCGTGTCTCCTCCGGCGTCAGGTGCGTCGCGTGGACGACGCACCAGCGCGCATCGACGCCGGCGTGCGCGAGCAGCCACTCGATCGGCCGGGCACCGCTCCAGGCGAGGCAATCGGCGACCTCCTTCGCCTGCTCGGCGGCATGGATGTGCACGGGGGCGCCACCGGGGCCTGCGGCGACGACACCTGCGAGGTCGTCCGGCGTCAGCGCGCGCAGGCTGTGCGGCGCGACCCCGAGATTCCAGCCGGCGGTCGCGGCGTCGCGGCGGAGAATTTCGATCAGCCGCGCGTAGTCGCCAAGCGAGTGCAGGAACCGGCGCTGGCCGGGGGTCGGCGGGACGCCGCCGAAGCCGCCGCGCGCATAGAACACCGGGAGCAGCGTCAGCGCGATCCCCGTCTCGGCGGCGGCCACCGCGATCCGCCGCGCCATCTCGGCCGGATCGGCGTAACGATTGCCCTGCGGGTCGTGGTGCAGGTAGTGAAACTCGGCGACCGCCGTGTACCCCGCCTTCAGCATCTCGACGTAGGCCTGCGCGGCGATCGCCTCGAAGGCGTCGGCGTCGATCCGATCGACGAACGCGTACATCGCCGCGCGCCACGTCCAGAACGAGTCGCCCTCGGCGCTCGCGCGCCCCGTCCGTCCGGCAAGTGCACGCTGGAAGGCGTGCGAATGGAGGTTGGGCATGCCGGGAAGCAGCGGGCCTGGAACACGCTCGGCGCCATCGGATTGCGCGCCCGGCGAGACACGCGCGATCGTGCCGTCGGCCGCGATCTCGATCCGCACGTCGCGCATCCAGCCGCCGGAGGTCAGCGCGTCGGCGGCGTAGAGGCTCATCGGCATTCGACGCTCACGACCAGTGCGACGGCATCCGCCGCGAGCGGCGCGATCGCGAGCGTTCCCGCTTCGACATCCGCCCAGCGCTCGACGAGAACGGCATGGCCCGGCTCGAGCACGAAGGGCGGCCGGTCGGTCAGGACGCAGCGGTGCGCGCCCGTCGCGGCGTAGGCGAGCCGGAAATCCGTCGGGGCGATCGCCGCCCCGCCGCCGCGCACGACCGCGATGCTGCCGCTCGCGGCGCCGCGCCGGAACATCGCGTTGAAGTCGCGGACGGGACCTGCGATCAGCGTGCACTCGATCGCCTCGTCGCCACTGAAGCGATACGGCTCGAACGGCCGGCGCAGCTCGACGTCGCGCTCGCCGCCGGTCAGCCGCATGCCGGCGCCTTCGAGCAGCACGATCGCGCGATCGACCCCGGGAAACGTCGAGAACGATCCGTCGCGGCCGACATCGGCAATGCTCACTCTCCACACGAAGGCGTCGATCGCCGCGCCGGGCGGATGCGCGGCGATCTCCGTCGTGCGCCCGCCGCCGTTCTTCCACGGCATCGAGCAATAGTCGGCAGGCGTGAGCAGACGGATCATCGTGGCGCCGGGCGCGTCGCGTGCGCGCATGCGCCGTACGGGCGATTGTAGAGGCAACGCAACCCGCGCGCCAACGCGCTGCAGATGCGCGGGTCGCGGGTGCGTTGCGCGATCCGGCGTGCCGATCAGTACCGTGCGCTGCCAGGCGTGCGCGGAAACGGAATGACGTCGCGCACGTTCCCTATGCCGGTCACGTAGGCGACCGTGCGCTCGAAGCCGAGTCCGAAGCCCGCGTGCGGCACGGTGCCGTAGCGGCGCAGGTCGCGGTACCACCCGTAATGCCCCTTGTCGAGGCCGGCCTCGCCCATGCGGGCGTCGAGCACGTCGAGGCGCTCCTCGCGCTGGCTGCCGCCGATGATCTCGCCGATTCCCGGCGCGAGCACGTCCATCGCCGCGACCGTCCTGTCGTCGTCGTTGAGCCGCATGTAGAACGCCTTGATCTCCTTCGGGTAGTTCATCAGGATCACCGGCTTGCCGACGTGCTTCTCGGTCAGGTAGCGCTCGTGCTCGGACTGCAGATCGACGCCCCACTTCACCGGGAACTCGAACTTCTGCTTCGCCGCCTCGAGGATGCGGATCGCCTCGGTGTAGTCCATCCGCACGAACTCCGAGTCGACGATGCCCTGCAGCCTGGCGATCACCCCCTTCTCGATGCGCTCCTCGAAGAACGCCATGTCGTCGGCGCGCTCGGCGAGCACCGCGCCGAACACGTGCTTCAGCAGCGCCTCCGCCAGCGTGGCGTTGTCGACGAGACTCGCGAACGCGATCTCGGGCTCGATCATCCAGAACTCGGCGAGATGCCGGCTGGTGTTCGAGTTCTCGGCGCGAAAGGTCGGGCCGAACGTGTAGACCTTGGACAGCGCCAGGCAGTAGGCCTCGACGTTGAGCTGCCCGGAGACGGTCAGGAACGTCTCGCGCCCGAAGAAGTCCTGCGCGTAGTCGATCCTGCCCTCGGCGGTCCGGGGCAGGTTCGCGAGGTCCAGCGTCGAGACGCGAAACAGCTCGCCCGCCCCTTCGGCATCCGAGGTCGTGATGATCGGCGTGTTCACCCACACGAAGCCGTTGTCGTGAAAGAAGCGGTGGATCGACTGCGCGATGGTGTGCCGGACGCGCGTCACCGCGCCGATGACGTTGGTCCGCGGCCGCAGGTGCGCGACCTCGCGCAGGAACTCGAGGGTGTGCGGCTTCGGCTGGATCGGATAGGAGTCCGGATCGTCGACCCAGCCGACGACCTTGACCGCGCTCGCCTGCAGCTCGAACGGCTGGCCCTTGGCCGGCGAGGGCACGATGGTGCCGGTGGCCTCCACCGAGCAGCCGGCGGTCAGATGCAGCACCTGATCCGCGTAGTTGGGCAGCGTGTTCGGGCGCGACGACCTGAACGGGATGGAAGCACGAGCCATCCGACACGTTCACGAACGATATGCCGGCCTTCGAATCGCGTCGCGTGCGCACCCAGCCCTTGACGGTGACGGGAGCGTCCTTCGGCGCGCGGCCGGCGAGGATGTCCACACAGGTGAAAGAGTTCATCCGGAACCTCGGTTGTAGACCGCTATTCTATCCATGCCCGACGCCATGCGGCGAGCTATGGGGCGACCGCCGTGCGCAGCACCGGATACAGGTTGAAGCGCTCGTCCCAGGACGGATGGCGGCGGTAGAAGAACTCGAGCCGTGCCGCCGGACTGCGCGCGAACTCCGGCATCCGCGGCGATTTTCCTCTGGAATTCGGCGGCCAGCGCCGGATCGGCGGCGAGCTGCTCGCGGGCGACCTCTTCGGCGACGTAGGCCTCCATATATTCCTTCCGCTCGAACGCCGTGTTGAATTCGCCCCACGCGGCAAGCGAATCCGGTGCCTGCGGCTCGAGGAGCGCCATCGCGAGCCGCGCCTTCGCCTGCGCGATCGGCACGAACAGCGCGCCGGCGCCCACGTCGCGCGTTTCCGCCCGCCACTCGCCGCGCAGCGCGAGCCGCTGATGGCTCTCGAGCGACCGCGCATCGAAGTCCGCCTTCTCGGCGCGAAACGTCTCGACGCGCGCGCCGTTCTGCGGTTCGGCCAGCAGCCTGGAGACGATTCCGTGCCGGTCGAGCCTCTGCCGGACCCACGAGGCATGCGCCGCCGGCACGAGGTAGCCGCCGCGCGGAGCCGCGATCACCAGATCGGCGACCAGCTCGTCGCGCAGCGGCAGCTTCCAGATCTCCGGCTTGCTCTCGTCGTACCGCGTCATCAGCGCGCCCGAAATGTCCGACGCGGTGCGCGTGTACGCATAGCCCCGGAAGTCGATGATGCGCACGCGGTCGCTGGCCTTGTAGGTCTGCGGCACGCGCTGTCCCTCCAGCCTGGCGGCCCGCGCGTCCGCCCGCCGCGCCATCGCCAGCCATTCGCCGCCGTGCGCCGCGACCTGCGCGAGCACCGACACCACGGTGTTGCGCGTGACGCGCACGCGCGTCGGGTAATCCTTCCACGAATGGGTCTCGACCAGCATGCCGAAGCGGTTGCGCAACAGGAAATAGCCGGTCGAGAACCGCGGCGGCGACACGCCGTCGGCGATGCCCGAGGCGGGATCGTCGTCGACGACGAACGACGGGTAGAACGGCAGCGGCAGCGATCCCTGCGCGGCCAGATCGCCGATCACCGCGTCGCGCAGCGCGCGGCCCGCCCCCTGGAGCTCGGGATCGCCCGCGTGCAACGGCTCGACCTGGATGGCGACGTCGTGCTCGAACTTCGCGCCGTCGGTGACGTGCAGATCGATGCAGGCGAGCGGATCCCACTCGCCGACGAGGCGCAGCATCGCCTGCATCTCCGGCGTGTCCGCCTTCGCGTAATCGCGATTGAGGTTGAAGTTCTGCGCGGTCGTCCGCCAGCCCGTTTCCTCGGGACCGCGCTGGTTCGGTCGGTTCCAGCGGCCGAAGCGCTCGTGGCCGTCGACGTTGAACACCGGCACGAACAGGAGCACCTGCCGCTGCAGGGCACCGGCGGCGGCGCGCCCTTCCAGGACCTCGCGCAGCGCGAGGAAGCCGGCATCCTTGCCGTCGATCTCGCCGGCGTGGATGCCTCCCTGGATCAGCAGCACCGGAATGTTTCGCCTTCGGGCCGCTTCCGCGCTCAGCGCGCCGCTGCGCGAGGCGACGAGCGCCAGCATCGGCCGCCCCTCCGGCGTGCGACCGAACTCGACGCAGCGCACGGCCTTCGGATACGCCTTCTGGAACGCGGCGCACAGGGCGACGACCTCGTCGTAGCGGCCCGTGGTCCGGAAGCCGGAGCGCTCGGCGGTCGTCGTCAGCGCGACAGTCGCGGCGTGCGCATCCCACGCGAGGAGTAGCGCCAGCAGCGTCCTGAGGATGGGGAAGCGCGTCATGACCCGTCGTAACGATTGCGACCTTGGCCGCGCTCGCCGCTGCGCCCTCGGTGCGTTGTCGTCGACGCGGAGACTCAATTGGAAGATGCGCAGGTTGCCGCCGGGACGCGCATTGTATCTCGGGGCGAGAGCGTCGAAGAGCCTGGTCTCCATGGCGCGGTCGCGCAGCCGCGCCAACGTGGGCACGCGGTTCGCCTAGCGGTTGAGCCAGCCGCGTCGCCCTGTTCCCCCGTGGTCGCCCCGGCGACAGACGCACCCGCCGCTTGTCATTCGCGCATGCCGGCGATCGCACGAAGTGCCCACGACACAATGGCTGTGCATACTGGCAGGCCAGCGGCGTAATCGTCGGCAACTCTTGGAAAATCAAGACGTAATCGTTGACCGGGTCGGATTGTGAGGCGCACACTAATTGCATACATGGCGATTCAGCCATCTACATTTCGTCGGGCCTCGATGGGCGCTTCCGTGAAGCTAGACGTCTTCGGCAAGCGCATGCTTGTTGAGTGGTCCGAGGGCGCTTGGCGCACGTATCTCCTTGGCGCAGAGGGGAAGCGATCGCCCATCGATGTGGCCATCCCGGCATCGGTCACCGAAGGCGAATTGGTGCAATATTTCGATGATCTGTATCACGAGGCTGCGACGCCGCAGCGGCCCGCGGTGGTGCGGTTGTATTGAGAGTGGGTATGTTTGCGCGTCATCAACCGTGGCCTAACCTTGCGGCCAACCCGACGCGCCGGTTCATGGCTTCTACTTGGCGTGCGCCAGCGCGGCGCGCCGGCGCGGTCCGTTGAGCTCAAACAACGTCGAGCGCCATGACCCTTATGCGGCGTGCCACATTCGCAGACACCTGGATTGCAGTTGCCGCTCTTCTCATTTCTGGAATCGCTGGCTGCGCTGCGGACCTGGGCCCGAAGCCAAGCAGTCCGGCTTCGGAGGCTGCGCCGTTCGTCGGGGTGTTTACCGGGGAGTTCGTGGATGGGAGGCCGCTGTACCGCTTCCCTCCCATCTACGTCGTTGGTTCACGGAGCAGCGTCTGGCCCGAACATTGAGTCGGACCAAAGCAGGCGCATCGCCCGGAGTCCGCTCTGAAGGTGAGCCCCGCAGAAACGCAAAGGCCGGGCACTCGGGCCCGGCCTTCGTCCTGAATCACCGAAGCGGCGCGTTACTCGGCCTTCGCCGCGGACTCGGTCGCGGCGGGTGCCGGACGATCCACGAGCTCGACCACCGCCATCGGCGCGTTGTCGCCGACGCGGAACCCGAACTTGAGGATGCGCAGGTAGCCGCCCGGACGCGCCTTGTAGCGCGGGCCGAGCTCGTTGAAGAGCTTGGTGACGACCGCGCGATCCCGCAGCCGGTTGAACGCCAGCCGGCGGTTCGCGAGCGTCGGCTCCTTGGCGAGCGTGATCATCGGCTCCGCGACGCGGCGCAGCTCCTTCGCCTTGGGCAGCGTGGTCTTGATGACCTCGTGCGTCAGCAGCGAGTTGGTCATGTTGCGCAGCATCGCGAGACGATGGCTGCTGGTGCGGTTCAGCTTCCGCAAGCCGTGACGGTGGCGCATGGTTCTGCTTCCTTCGTTTGCGCGGCGGTTACGGGCGGTCCAGCCCGGCCGGCGGCCAGTTCTCGAGCTTCATCCCGAGCGACAGTCCGCGCGACGCCAGCACTTCCTTGATCTCGTTCAACGACTTGCGCCCGAGGTTCGGAGTCTTCAGCAGCTCGGTCTCGGTGCGCTGGATCAGGTCGCCGATGTAGTAGATGTTCTCCGCCTTCAGGCAGTTCGCCGAGCGGACGGTGAGCTCGAGGTCGTCGACCGGACGCAGCAGGATCGGGTCGACCTGCGGCGACAGGCGCTCCGCGGCCGGCTGATCGGTGCCCTGCAGGTCGGCGAACACCGACAGCTGCTCGACGAGGACCGACGCGGCGTAGCGGACCGCCTGCTCCGGCTCGACCACGCCGTTGGTCTCGATGTCGAGCACCAGCTTGTCGAGGTCCGTGCGCTGCTCGACGCGGGCGCTCTCGACCGCGTAGCTCACGCGGCGCACCGGACTGAACGATGCGTCGAGCAGGATGCTGCCGATCGTGCGGCCGCCATCGGGCTTCAGGCGCGCCGTCGCCGGCTGGTAGCCGCGGCCCTTCTCGACCTTGATCTCCATCTCGATCTTGCCGCCCGCGGTCAGGTGCGCGATCAGGTGCTCGGGATTGATGATCTCGACATCGTGGTTGGGCTCGATGTCGGCCGCGGTGACCGGGCCTTCCCCGGTCTTCGCGAGCTTCAGCAGCACGTGGTCGCGGTTGTGCAGCTTCAGCACGACGCCCTTCAGGTTGAGCAGGATATCGAC
Source organism: uncultured beta proteobacterium (assembly GCA_963786625.1). Lineage (GTDB taxonomy): Bacteria > Pseudomonadota > Gammaproteobacteria > Burkholderiales > Casimicrobiaceae > CAIWHR01. Next base: position 1,043,062 of record CAWAZS010000014.1, on the reverse strand, counting down.
GACATCCTCCTGCACTCCGTCGAGCGCCGAGTACTCGTGCAGCACGCCGGTGATCCTGACCTCGGTCGGCGCGTAGCCGGGCATGGACGACAGCAGCACGCGCCGGAGCGCGTTGCCCAGCGTGTGGCCGTATCCGCGCTCGAACGGCTCCATCACCACCTTGGCGTGGAACGGCGAGCTGGACTGAACGTCGATGATGCGCGGTTTCAACAGTACATTGCTCTGCATGCGGAACCTTTATGCCGGAAAACTTCTGATGGACCCGACGCCGGGCGGCGGCGCCGCCGCCGTCGAGCATCGGCTACTTCGAATACAGCTCGACCACCAGGCTTTCGTTGATGTCCTGCCCGAACTCCGAGCGATCCGGCGCGCCCTTGAACGTGCCGGACATCTTCTTGACGTCGACCTCGACCCAGGACGGAAATCCCACCTTCTCGGCGAGCTGCAGGGCGTCCTGAATCCGGAGCTGGCCCTTCGCCTTCTCGGTGACCCCGATGACGTCCGCGGCCTTGATCAGCGCCGACGGGATGTTCAACATCTTGCCGTTGACCGTGATCGAGCCGTGGGTGACGAGCTGGCGCGCTTCCGCGCGCGTCGAGCCCAGGCCCATCCGGTAGACGACGTTGTCCAGCCGCGATTCGAGCAGCTGCAGCAGGTTCGTCCCGGTCGAGCCCTTGCGGCGGGCCGCCTCCCCGAAATAGCGCTGGAACTGCCGCTCGAGGATGCCGTAGGTGCGACGGAGCTTCTGCTTCTCGCGCAGCTGGTTGCCGTAGTCCGACGTGCGCATGCCGGACCTCACCCCGTGCTGACCGGGCTTGGTTTCGAGCTTGCACTTGGAGTCGAGCGAGCGACGCGCGCTCTTCAGGAAGAGGTCGGTGCCTTCCCTGCGCGCCAGCTTGCATTTGGGTCCGGTATATCGAGCCACTTTCGCTGTCCTATCAGTTCAATGGTCTCGGTCGACGTCGCTTCTCGCGTCGACCGAATTGTCCAGGTTATATGCGCCGGCGCTTCGGCGGGCGGCAGCCGTTGTGCGGGATCGGAGTCACGTCCGAAATGCTGGTGATCTTCATCCCGAGCGCGTTCAGCGCGCGCACCGCCGATTCGCGGCCGGGACCCGGGCCCTTGATCCGCACCTCGAGGTTCTTCACGCCGCACTCGACCGCCACGCGGCCGGCGCGCTCGGCGGCGACCTGCGCCGCGAACGGCGTCGACTTGCGCGAGCCCTTGAAGCCGGCTCCGCCCGAGGTCGCCCACGACAGCGCGTTGCCCTGCCGGTCGGTGATCGTGATGATCGTGTTGTTGAACGACGCGTGGATGTGCGCGATGCCTTCGGCGACGCTCTTCTTGACCTTCTTGCGCACGCGGGCGCCGGCCTTCGGGTTCTGCGGTGATGTTGCCATTCTGCTTTTTCCTCGAGCGTTACTTGGTCGTCGGCGCCGGCTTGCTCATGCCCGAACGCGATTTCTTCGGCCCCTTGCGGGTGCGCGCGTTGGTCCGCGTGCGCTGGCCGCGCACCGGCAGGCCACGGCGATGCCGGACGCCGCGGTAGCAGCCGAGGTCCATCAGCCGCTTGATGCTCATCGTCACCTCGCGGCGCAGGTCGCCCTCGACGGTGAACTTCTGCAGCTGCTCGCGCAGCCGGTCCATGTCCGCGTCGGAGAGGTCCTTGATCTTCGTCGAGCCCTTGATGCCCGCCGCGACGCAGATCGCCTTGGCGCGCGGGCGGCCGATGCCGTAGACCGCGGTCAGCGCGATCTCCGCGTGCTGGTGGTTGGGGATGTTGACGCCTGCAATACGGGCCATGTGTTTACCTTGTCGTCTACCTGCTCGTCTATCCGGTCGAAATCGAACCGGTCAGCCTTGCCGCTGCTTGTGCCGCGCGTCCGTGCAGATGACGCGCACGACGCCGTGGCGCCGGATGATCTTGCAGTTGCGGCAGATCTTCTTTACCGAAGCCAGTACCTTCATCGCTCACTCCTCTCGGTCCCCGGGCCGTCGGCCCCGACCGTCAACTGACACCTGCCGTCCGCCTCACTTCGCGCGGAAGATGATCCGCGCCCGGGAGAGGTCGTACGGCGTCAGGTCCACCGTCACCTTGTCGCCCGGCAGTATCTTGATGTAGTGCATCCGCATCTTTCCGGAGATGTGGCCCAGCACGATGTGGCCGTTCTCCAGCTTCACCCGGAAAGTTGCATTGGGCAGCATTTCCAGGATCTCGCCCTGCATCTGTATCGTGTCTTCCTTCGCCATCAGCGCGTGGGCAGCCCGCCCTTGAAATTCGCCTTCTTCAGCAGGCTCTCGTACTGCTGCGACATCATGTACGCCTGCACCTGCGTCATGAAGTCCATCGTCACCACCACGATGATCAGCAGCGAGGTGCCGCCGAAGTAGAACGGCACGTTCTTCCAGGCGATCAGGAAGTTCGGGATGAAGCACACGACCACGAGATAGAGCGAGCCCAGCAGCGTGAGGCGCAGGCTGATCTTCTCGATGTACTTCGCCGTCTGGTCGCCGGGACGGTAGCCCGGGATGAACGCGCCGCTCTTCTTGAGGTTCTCGGCCGTCTCCTTCGGGTTGTACTGCAGCGCCGTGTAGAAGAAGCAGAAGAAGATGATCGCGCCCGCGTACAGGAGCTCGTGCACCGGCTGGCCGGGCGAGAGCGCCGCGGCGAGGTCGCGCAGCCAGATCGTTCCCTCGCCCTGCCCGAACCACGAGGCGAGCGTCGCCGGGAACAGGATGATCGACGAGGCGAAGATCGGCGGGATCACGCCAGCCATGTTGAGCTTGAGCGGGAGGTGCGAGCTCTGGCCCTGGTAGACCTTGTTGCCGACCTGGCGCTTCGCGTAGTTGACGAGAATCTTGCGCAGCGCACGCTCGACGAACACGACGAACGCGGTCACGGCGACGACGAGGACCGCGATGCCGAGCACCAGCGGGATCGAATACGCCCCGGTGTTGAGCTGCGCCAGCGTCTGCCCGATCGCCTGGGGCAGTCCCGCCGCGATGCCCGCGAAGATCAGCAGCGAGATCCCGTTGCCGAGCCCGCGCTCGGTGATCTGCTCGCCCAGCCACATCAGGAACATCGTCCCGGTGACCAGCGTCACCGCCGTGATCAGGCGGAAGCCGAGGCCCGGGGCGAGCACGAGACCCGCCTGCGCCTCGAGCGCGATCGAGATGCCGAGCGCCTGGAAGAACGCGAGGCCCAGCGTCGCGTAGCGCGTGTACTGCGTGATCTTGCGGCGGCCCGCCTCGCCTTCCTTCTTCAGCGCCTCGAGCGACGGGACGACCACCGTACAGAGCTGCATGATGATCGACGCCGAGATGTACGGCATGATGCCGAGCGCCAGGATCGAGAAGCGCTGCAGCGCGCCCCCCGAGAAAACGTTGAACAGGCCGAGAATGCCGCCCTCCTGCTGGCGGAACAGCTCGTCCAGCGCGCTCGCGTTGATGCCCGGCACCGGGATGTGGGTCCCGATCCGGTAGACGATGAGCGCGCCCAGCAGGAACCACAGCCGCCGCTTGAGATCGGCGTACTTGGATCCTGTCTTCAGAGCCGGGTTGCTGATTGCCAACGCTTCGTCCTCGGTTCGATTGGGGCGTCGCCGTTCAGGCGACGCTGCCGCCGGCGGCTTCGATCGCCGCCTTGGCGCCCTTGGTTACGGCAATGCCCGTGAGCTTCACCGCCTTCGTCAGCGTTCCCGCCTTGATCACCTTCGCCGACTTGGCGAGCGTCGGCACGACGCCCGCCGCCTTCAGCGCGAGGAAATCGATCTCGGCGACCGGAAGCTTGGCGAGGTCCGACAGCCGCACTTCGGCGGTGTCGTTGCGCGTCGTCGAGACGAAGCCGCGCTTCGGCAGCCGGCGCTGCAGCGGCATCTGTCCGCCTTCGAAGCCGACCTTGTGGTAGCCGCCGGAACGGGACTTCTGGCCCTTGTGCCCGCGGCCGGCCGTCTTGCCGAGGCCCGAGCCGATGCCGCGGCCGACGCGGCGCCTGGCCTTGGTCGACCCTTCCGCGGGCTTGATCGTATTGAGACGCATCGCGTGCTCCGTTGTCCTCAGCCGGTGACCTTGACCATGTAGCTGACCTTGTTGATCATTCCGCGCGTCGCCGGCGTGTCGACGACCTCGACCGAGTGGTTCGTCCACTTGAGGCCGAGGCCGCGCACCGTCGCGCGATGGCTGTGCTTGCTGCTCGCCGTGCTCTTGACGAGCGTTACCCTGATCTTCTTCGGCGCGCTTGGGTGTGCCCCCACGCTTGCGGCTGACGCCGCTGCGCTGCCCCCCAAGGGGGCGCGATTCGCGCCTTGGAGCGGTCCGGCGGCGCTCATCGTCCGCCTTCCATCATCTGCTCGACCGTCATCCCGCGCTTGGCGGCGATGTCGGCCGGGGCACTGCAGTTCTCGAGCGCATTGATCGTCGCGCGGACCAGGTTGTACGGGTTGGTCGAGCCGTGGCACTTGGCCAGCACGTTGGTGACGCCGACCACCTCGAACACCGCGCGCATCGGTCCGCCCGCGATCACGCCGGTGCCGTCGGCCGCCGGCTGCATGAACACCTTGGTCGCGCCGTGCCGACCCTCTACAGCGTGGTGCAGCGTGCCGCTCTTCAGCCGGACCTTCACCATCCGGCGCCGCGCCTCGTCCATCGCCTTCTGCACCGCGACCGGCACTTCCTTGGCCTTGCCCTTGCCGATGCCGACGCGTCCGTCACCGTCGCCGACGACCGTCAGCGCGGCGAAGCCGAGGATGCGCCCGCCCTTCACCACCTTGGTGACGCGGTTGATGCTGATCATCTTCTCGCGCAGGCCGTCGCCGCGCTCGTCCTGCTGCTGCCGCTGCTGCATTCTCGCCATGATCTGCCTTCTCTGTCCGTCGCCGCTTCAGGCCGCCCGCCGGGCCGCCCCAAGGGCGGCCTGCATCCCCCACGGGGGGAGGCGAACGAAGTGAGCTTGGGGGTCCATTTCAGAACTTCAGCCCGGCCTCGCGGGCCGCGTCGGCCAGCGCCTGCACGCGGCCGTGATACCGGTAGCCCGAGCGGTCGAACGCCACCGCCTCGATCCCGAGCGCCTTCGCGCGATCGGCGATGCGCTTGCCGACGATCGCCGCGGCCGCCTTGTTGCCGCCGTTCTTGACGTCCTTGCGCACTTCCGCCTCGAGCGTCGACGCGGCGGCCAGCACCTTGTCGCCGGTCGGCGCGATGATCTGCGCGTAGATATGACAGTTCGAGCGGCTCACCACGAGCCGCGTCGCGCGCTGCAGCGCGATGCGCACCCGCGTCTTGCGGGCGCGGCGGACACGGGCTTCATTCTTGTTCATCGATGACCTCGTTCGACCAATCCTGTTTCCGATTCAGTGCGGGAAACCGCTCGACGACCGCTTACTTCTTCTTCGTCTCTTTGATCTTCACGCGCTCGCCGACGTAGCGAACGCCCTTGCCCTTGTACGGCTCGGGCGGACGGTAGGCGCGGATCTCCGCCGCGACCTGGCCGACCTGCTGCTTGTCGATACCCTTGACGATGATGTCGGTCTGCACCGGCGTCTCGGCCTTCACGCCCGTCGGCATCGTGTGCACGATCGGATGCGAAAAGCCCAGCGAAAGGTTGATCTTGTCTCCGGCTGCCTGCGCGCGGAAACCCACGCCGACGAGCGTCAGCTTCTTCTCGTAGCCGTCGGTCACGCCCTTGACCATGTTGGCGACGAGCGCGCGCAGCGTGCCGTGCATGGGCTTGGCGGCCTCGTTCGCAGCCTTGCAGACGAGCGTGTCGCCGGCCTTCTCGATCGAAAGCTCGCTGCCGTACGAGCGGGACAGCGTGCCCAGCGGACCCTTGACCGTGATCTCGCCCGGGCCGAGCGTGACCTCGACCTTCGGCGGCAGCGGGATGGGGTGGTTGCCTATGCGCGACATCTTCCTGGCCTCTGATTCTGTTAGGCGACGATGCAGAGCACTTCGCCGCCGACTCCGGTGGCGCGCGCCTTGCGGTCGGTCATCACGCCCCGCGACGTCGAAACGATCGCGATGCCCAGTCCGTTCATCACGCGCGGGATGTCGTCCTTGCTCCGGTAGATGCGCAGCCCCGGCTTCGACACGCGCTCGATCTTCTCGATCACGGGACGGCCGGCGTAGTACTTGAGCGCGATCTCGAGCACCGGCTTCACTTCGTCGCCGGAGACCTTGAACGCGTCGATGTAGCCTTCGTCCTTCAGGACCTTGGCGATCGCCAGCTTGACCTTGGACGACGGCATCGCGACGACGGCCTGCTCCACCATCTGCGCATTGCGAATGCGCGTCAGCATGTCGGCGATCGGATCAGTCATGCTCATTGAGTCACCTCACCTTACCAGCTGGCTTTGACGATGCCCGGGACTTCGCCGCGCATCGCGCATTCCCGCAACTTGTTCCGGCCGAGGCCGAACTTGCGGAAGTACCCGCGCGGGCGCCCCGTCAGCGCGCAGCGGTTGCGCAGGCGCGTGGGATTGGCGTTGCGCGGCAGCTGCTGCAGCTTGAGCCGCGCGGCGTAGCGGACTTCCTCGGACGCCTTCGTGTTGTTGATGATCGCGACGAGCTCCTCGCGCTTCTTCGCGTACTTCTTCACCAGCGCGCGCCGCTTCTGGTCGCGGTTGATCAGGGACAGTTTCGCCATGGCGCCCTCAGTTCTTGAACGGAAAACGAAACGCGGCGAGCAGCGCCTTGGCCTCGGCGTCGGTCTTCGCGGTCGTCGTGATCGTGATGTTCATCCCGCGAACCGCATCGATCTTGTCGTAGTCGATCTCGGGGAAGATGATCTGTTCCTTGACACCCATGTTGAAGTTCCCGCGGCCGTCGAACGAGCGACCGGATACGCCGCGGAAGTCGCGCACGCGCGGCAGCGCGATCGAGATCAGCCGGTCCAGGAACTCGTACATCCGGTCCTGGCGCAGCGTCACCATGCAGCCGATCGGGTAGCCTTCGCGGATCTTGAAGACGGCGATCGCCTTGCGCGCCTTCGTGACCACCGGCTTCTGGCCGGCGATCTTCTGCATGTCGCCGACGGCGTTCTCGAGCAGCTTCTTGTCGCCCACCGCCTCGCCGACGCCCATGTTGAGGACGATCTTCGACACGCGCGGGACCTGCATCGCGGACTTGTACCCGAACTGCTTGGTCAGCGCGGGAACGATTTCCTTCTTGTAGACCTCCTTGAGGCGGGCCATCGTCATCTCTCTCGCGTTTCCGTAATCAGGCGCCAATCAGCTCGCCGTTCGACTTGAAGAAGCGGACCTTGCGGCCGTCCTCGAGCATGCGCAGGCCGATGCGGTCGGCCTTCTTGGTGACCGGGTTCCAGATCGCGACGTTCGAGACGTGGATCGGCATCTCCTTGGTCACGATGCCGCCCTGCTCGCCCTTCATCGGGTTCGGCCGCTGGTGCTTCTTCACCTGGTTGATGCCGGCGACCAGCACGTGGTCGGCGAGCACGCGGGTCACGTCCCCGCGCTTGCCCTTGTCGCGGCCGGTGATCACGACGACGTTGTCGCCCTTCTTGATCTTGCGCATCGCTTTCCCCTACAGGACTTCCGGCGCCAGCGAGACGATCTTCATGAATCGCTCGGTGCGCAGCTCGCGAGTGACCGGCCCGAAGATGCGGGTGCCGATCGGCTCGAGTTTCGCGTTCAGCAGCACGGCGGCGTTGGTGTCGAACGACACCTTGGCGCCGTCGTCGCGGCGCACGCCGTGGCGCGTCCGGACCACGACGGCGTTGTAGATCTCGCCCTTCTTGACACGCCCGCGCGGCGCGGCGTCCTTGACCGTGACCTTGATCACGTCGCCGATGTGCGCGTACCGGCGCTTGGAGCCGCCGAGCACCTTAATGCACATGACGCGCCGGGCGCCGGTGTTGTCGGCGACGTCCAGTACCGACTGCATCTGGATCATTGTTGCTTCTCCAACTTTATCCGCGTTGCGCGCCGCAGCGGCCGCGTCGGCCTTCCCGCTGCGGTCGCGACAGGATGCCGCGGCCAGTTTTGGACCCCGTTCGGGGAGTGACCGCGGCCGTTCGGCGAGACCCGCTTCCGGGGAAAGACCCCGTCTTTGGGTTGAAGCCCCGCCTTTGGGTTAAAGCCCTTCGGGACCGCGGCAGACGAATCCGAAATTATGTCAGGACTTCGGGGATCCTGCAAGCCCTATGTCGAATCAACGTGTTGCGTCGGGCCTCCGGCCCGCCCGGGTGCGCCAGATCGGGCGGCCGCGTCAGACGACCTTGGCCTTCTCGATCAGCCGGCTCACCCGGTACGCCTTGCTCTTGGCGAGCTTCCGGCAGGCGACGATCTCGACCATGTCGCCGACCTTGCACTCGTTGTTCTCGTCGTGCGCGTGGTACTTCCGCGACCTGGTCACGAACTTGCCGTACAGCGGATGCTTGACCCGGCGCTCGACGACGACGGTGACCGTCTTGTTCATCTTGTCGCTGACCACACGGCCGGTCAGCGTCTGGACGATCGTCTTTCGCGGCGACGGAGTCGCGGTTTGCTCGATCGTCTGCGTCTGTTCGCTCATCATGCCTGCCCCGCCTTCTGGTGAATCAGCGTCCGCGCGCGGGCGATGTCGCGCCGCACCTGCTTCAGCTTCTCGGTGTTCGTGAGCTGCTGCGTCGCCTTCTGCATCCGCAGGCCGAACTGCTCCTTGAGCAGCGCGGCGAGCTCGGTCTTGAGCTCGGCCGGCGACTTCCCGGCGAGCGCCTTCATGGTTTGGGTTCGCTTCATCGTGGCCTCCCTCAGCCCACAAGCCGGTGGACGAACGTCGTCCGGATCGGCAGCTTGGCGGCGGCGAGCGCGAACGCCTCGCGGGCGATCGCCTCGTCGACGCCGTCCATCTCGTAGAGGACCTTGCCCGGCTGGATCTCGGCAACGTAGAACTCGGGGTTGCCCTTGCCGTTGCCCATCCGCACTTCCGCGGGCTTCTTCGACATCGGCTTGTCCGGGAAGATGCGGATCCAGACGCGGCCGCCGCGCTTGATGTGGCGCGTCATCGCCCGCCGCGCCGCCTCGATCTGGCGCGCGGTCAGCCGGCCGCGGCCGGTCGCCTTGAGGCCGTACTCGCCGAAGCTGACCTTGTTGCCGACGGTCGCGACGCCCTTGTTGCGGCCCTTCTGCTCCTTGCGGTACTTCCTTCTAGCTGGCTGCAGCATTCTTCACTCCTGGTGCTGACGACCGCCGCGGACGCTTCGGCGCCTCGGGCGCCGGAGCCGGCGCCGACGCCGGCTCGGCGTTGTGCGCGAGCACCTCGCCCTTGAACACCCAGACCTTGATGCCGATGACACCGTAGGTCGTCTTCGCTTCCGAAAAGCCGTAGTCGATGTCGGCGCGCAGCGTGTGCAATGGCACGCGGCCCTCGCGGTACCACTCGCAGCGCGCGATCTCGATCCCGTTCAGACGACCCGAGCACATGATCTTGATTCCCTGGGCGCCGAGGCGCATCGCATTCTGCATCGCGCGCTTCATCGCCCGGCGGAACATGATCCGCTTCTCGAGCTGCTGCGAGATCGAGTCCGAGATCAGCTGGGCGTCGATCTCCGGCTTGCGGATCTCCTCGATGTTGAGGCCGACGTCGCCGCCCATCATCCGGCGCAGGTCGGAGCGCAGCGTCTCGATGTCCTCGCCCTTCTTGCCGATGACCACGCCGGGGCGGGCGCTGTAGATCGTGATCCGCGCGTTCTTCGCCGGGCGCTCGATCGTGATCCTGCCCACCGACGCGTGCCCGAGCTTCTTCTTCAGGTACTCGCGGATCTTGATGTCTTCCTTGAGCGTGGGCGCGAAGTTCTTGCTGTTCGCGAACCACTTCGATGTCCAGTTCCGCGTGACGGAGAGGCGGAAGCCCGTCGGATGAATTTTCTGTCCCATGACGTTCCCTATTTTCCGTCGCCGACGGTGACGTGGATGTGGCAGGTCTGCTTCAGGATGACGTTGCCGCGCCCCTTCGCGCGCGCGGTGAAGCGGCGCAGGTTCTCGGCCTTGTCGACCAGAATGGTCTTGACCTTCAGCTCGTCGACGTCGGCGCCGTCGTTGTGCTCGGCGTTGGCGATCGCCGACAGCAGCACCTTCTTGATGATGACGGCGCCCTTCTTCGGGCTGAAGCTGAGGATGTTGAGCGCCTGGTCCACGGGCAGGCCGCGGATCTGGTCGGCGACCAGCCGGCCCTTCTGGGCCGACAGGCGAACGCCGCGCAGGATTGCACTGGTTTCCATCGCGCTCCCCCTACTTTCGCGGCGGCGCCGGCGCCGCGACCTTCTTGTCGGCCGAGTGGCCCTTGAAGGTGCGCGTCAGCGCGAACTCGCCGAGCTTGTGGCCGACCATGTTTTCCGAAACATAGACGGGGATGTGCTGCTTGCCGTTGTGGACCGCGATCGTGAGCCCGACGAACTCGGGCGTGATCGTCGACCGGCGCGACCAGGTCTTGATCGGGCGCTTGTCGTTGGTCGCACGCGCCGCATCCACCTTCTGCAACAGGTGGTCGTCGACGAACGGTCCCTTCTTGATCGAACGTGCCATGCTCCGTTACCCCTTGGTCGCGTGCCGCCGGCGCACGATCATCGAATCGGTGCGCTTGTTGCGACGTGTCTTGAAACCCTTGGTCGGCGTGCCCCACGGCGACACCGGATGTCCGCCGCCGTTGGAGCGCCCGCCGTGCGGGTGGTCCACCGGATTCATGCAGATGCCGCGAACGGTCGGGCGTATGCCGCGCCAGCGGTTCGCGCCGGCCTTGCCGATCGAGCGCAGGTTGTGCTCCTCGTTGCCGACTTCGCCGATCACCGCGCGGCAGTCCACGTGGACCCGGCGAATCTCGCCCGAGCGCAGCCGCACCTGGGCGTAGGCGCCTTCGCGCGCGAGCAGCTGCACGCCGGCGCCGGCCGAGCGGGCGATCTGCGCGCCCTTGCCGGGCGTCATCTCGACGCAGTGGATCGTCGTGCCGACCGGGATGTTGCGCACCGGCAGGCAGTTGCCCGGCTTGATCGGCGCCTCGGCGCCGGACATCAGCTGCGTTCCGACCGTGACGCCGCGCGGGGCGATCACGTAGCGGCGCTCGCCGTCGGCGTAGAGCAGCAGCGCGAGGTGCGCGCTGCGGTTCGGGTCGTACTCGAGCCGCTCGACCTTGGCGCCGATGCCGTCCTTGTTGCGCTTGAAGTCGACGACGCGGTAGTGCTGCTTGTGGCCGCCGCCCTTGTGCCGCATCGTGATGTGGCCGTTGTGGTTGCGGCCCGAGCCGCGCTTCTGGCTCTCGGTCAACGCGTCCACCGGGCGCCCCTTGTGCAGGTGCGGGTGGACGACCTTGACCATCGCGCGACGGCCCGCCGATGTCGGTTTTACTTTTTGCAGTGGCATGTCAGCCCTCCGCCGCGAAGTTGATTTCCTGGCCCGGCTTCAGGCACACGTACGCCTTCTTCCACGAGCGGCGCCGGCCGGTGAAGCGCCCGAAGCGCTTGACCTTGCCGCCGACGTTGGCGATCTGCACGCTCTCCACCTGCACCTTGAACATCGCTTCGACGGCCGCCTTCACCTCGGGCTTGGTGGCGTCGGGCGCGACCTTGAAGATCACCTGCTCGTACTTGTCGGCGAGGTACGTGCCCTTCTCGGACACGACCGGGGCGAGCAGCACGACCGCGAGGCGCTCGGGGTTGTATTGTTTGACCGGGTTCATCCGAGCATCTCCTCGAACTGCGACACCGCACCCTTGGTGAGCAGCACGTTGTTGAAGCGTACGAGGCTCACCGGATCGACCTCGCGCGTCTCGAGCACCAGCACGTCCGGGAGGTTGCGCGACGACAGGAACACGTTGTCGTCGAGCTTGTCGGTGACGATCAGCACGGTGCCGGACAGGCCCAGCGCCTTCATCTTCTCGGCGAAGAGCTTGGTCTTCGGCGCGTCGACGGCGAGCCCGGCGATGACCGACAGGCGCCCCTCGCGGTGCAGCTGCGACAGGATCGAGGCGATGCCGGCGCGATACATCTTCCGGTTCACCTTCTGCGAGAAATTCTCGTCGGGCAGGCTCGGGAAGATCTTCCCGCCGCCGCGCCACAGCGGGCTGTTGGCCTGGCCGGCGCGCGCGCGGCCGGTGCCCTTCTGCGCCCACGGCTTCTTGTGCGACTTGTTGACGTCGCCGCGGCTCTTCTGCTTGCGGGTGCCCTTGCGCGCGTTCGCCTGGTAGGCGGTGACGAGCTGGTGGATCAGCGACTCGTTGTAGGCGCGGCCGAACAGCGCGTCCGAGCCGGCGACCGTGCTCTGGGCCTGGCCCTTGTCGTCGAGCAGTCTGAGGTCCATGGTCACGCCCCCTTCTTCGCAGGCGTCTTCACCGACGGCCGGACGATGATGTGCCCGCCGTCCGCGCCGGGAACCGAGCCCTTGACGAGCAGCAGCCCGCGCTCGGCGTCGACGCGGACCACGGTCAGCGTCTGCACGGTGCGCGTGACGTTGCCGTACTGGCCCGCCATCCGCTTGCCCGGGAACACGCGGCCGGGATCCTGCGCCATGCCGATCGAGCCGGGCGTGTTGTGCGAGCGCGAGTTGCCGTGCGAGGCGCGGTTCGAGCTGAAATTGTGGCGGCGGATCACGCCCGAGAAGCCGCGGCCCTTCGTGGTCCCGGTGACGTCGACGAGCTCGCCGACCGCGAACGTCGTGGCGCCGATCGTCTCGCCGACCTTGAGCGTCGCGAGCGCGTCAGGGGCGACCCGGAATTCGCGCAGCAGCTCGCCCGCCTCGACGCCCGCCTTCGCCAGGTGTCCGGCCTGCGGCTTCGAGACGCGCGAGGCGCGCCGCTTCCCGAACGTGACCTGGACGGCCGAATAGCCGTCGGTGTCGGGAGTCTTGATCTGCGTGACGCGATTGTTGGCGACGTCGAGCACGGTCACCGGAACGGCCTTGCCGTCATCGGTGAAAATGCGCGTCATGCCAATCTTGCGACCGACAAGTCCTAGTGACATGGTCATCTCTCTTCCATCTTCTATTCGCCCGGATCGCTCCGGGTGCCGACTGCAATTGGCCGGCGGTCAAATCGGCAGGGCAGCTGCGTGGCGTCGCGCGGCGATGTCCGCGCCGCGCGACGCCTGTCCGGCCGCGCTACTTCAGCTTGATCTCGACGTCCACACCGGCGGGCAGGTCCAGCTTCATCAGCTGGTCGACCGTCTTGTCGGTGGGGTCGATGATGTCCATCAACCGCAGGTGCGTCCTGATCTCGAACTGGTCGCGCGACGTCTTGTTCACGTGCGGCGAGCGCAGGATGTTGTAGCGCTCGATCTTCGTCGGAAGCGGAACCGGGCCGCGCACGACGGCGCCCGAGCGCTTCGCGGTCTCCACGATCTCCATCGCCGACTGGTCGATCAGCTTGTAATCGAACGCCTTGAGACGGATGCGTATTCTCTGGTTCTGCATTGCTTCACCTTTTGAACAACCGCGCGACCATTCGCCCGGTTCTCCGTTACCTGCACTTCGCTCCGCCCCGTTCGTCAGCTCCGCGCCGTGGCGGTGTGCCGAGCGCCTGCGGGCGCATGCCTCATCCTAAGCCCGCGGGCGCTCGGCGCGCCGCCACGGCAACCCACACAGGCCGGCTGAAGCCGGCCCCACGACACACTCCTCTACTCGATGACTTTGGCGACGACGCCGGCGCCGACCGTCCGGCCACCCTCGCGAATCGCAAAGCGCAAGCCCTCTTCCATCGCGATCGGCGCAATCAGCGTCACCGTCATCCCGATGTTGTCCCCAGGCATCACCATCTCCGTGCCCTCCGGCAGCACCACGCTCCCGGTCACGTCCGTCGTCCGGAAATAAAACTGCGGCCGATACCCAGGAAAGAACGGCGTGTGCCGACCCCCCTCCTCCTTCGACAGCACGTACACCTCGCAGGTGAACTTGGTGTGCGGCGTGATCGACCCCGGCTTCGCCAGGACCTGCCCCCGCTCCACCTCCTCCCGCTTCGTGCCCCGCAGCAGCACGCCGACGTTGTCCCCCGCCTGCCCCTGATCCAGCAGCTTGCGGAACATCTCCACCCCCGTGCACACCGTCTTCAGCGTCGGCTTCAAGCCCACAATCTCCAGCTCGTCGCCCACCTTCACCACCCCGCGCTCCACCCGCCCGGTCACCACCGTCCCCCGCCCCGAGATCGAGAACACGTCCTCCACCGGCATCAGAAACGGCCCGTCGATCAGCCGCTGCGGCTGCGGGATGTAACTGTCCAGCGCCTCCGCCAGCTTGTAGATCGACCCCGCCCCCAGCTCCGAGGTGTCCCCCTCCAGCGCCAGCTTCGCACTGCCAATCACGATCGGCGTCTTGTCCCCAGGAAACTGGTACTTCGACAGCAGCTCCCGCACCTCCATCTCCACCAGCTCCAGGAGCTCCTTGTCGTCCACCATGTCCGCCTTGTTCATGTAGACAATGATGTACGGCACCCCCACCTGCCGCGCCAGCAAGATGTGCTCCCGCGTCTGCGGCATCGGCCCGTCCGCCGCACTCACCACCAGGATCGCCCCGTCCATCTGCGCCGCCCCAGTGATCATGTTCTTGATGTAGTCCGCGTGCCCAGGACAGTCCACGTGCGCGTAGTGCCGCTTCTCCGTCTCGTACTCCACGTGCGCCGTGTTGATCGTGATCCCCCGCGCCTTCTCCTCCGGCGCGTTGTCGATCTGGTCGTACGCCCGAACCTCCCCGCCGTACTTCTTCGACAGCACCAGCGTCATCGCCGCCGTCAGCGTCGTCTTCCCGTGATCCACGTGCCCGATCGTCCCCACGTTCACGTGCGGCTTCGTCCGCTCAAATTTGCCTTTGGCCATGATTGATTACCTCTGAGTTACGATTTCTTGTTGATCACCGCGTCGGCGACCGATCTCGGCGCCTCGGTGTAGTGCTTGAACTCCATCGAGTACGTCGCACGGCCCTGCGACAGCGAGCGCAGCGTCGTCGAGTACCCGAACATCTCGGCCAGCGGCACCTCGGCCTTGATCGCCTTGCCGGTCGGAAGGTCTTCCATGCCCTGGATCATTCCGCGCCGCGACGACAGGTCGCCCACCACGTTGCCCATGAAGTCCTCGGGCGTCTCCACCTCGACCGCCATCATCGGCTCGAGCAGCACCGGGCTCGCCGCGCGCATGCCGTCCTTGAACGCGATCGACGCGGCCATCTTGAACGCGTTCTCGTTGGAGTCGACGTCGTGCGACGAGCCGTCGAACAGCGTGACCTTGACATCGACCACCGGAAATCCGGCGAGCACGCCGTTGGGCAGCGTCTCCCGCAGGCCCTTCTCGACGGCGGGGATGAATTCGCGCGGCACCGTCCCGCCCTTGATCGCGTCGACGAACTCGAAGCCCTTGCCCTGCTCGTTCGGCTCCATCTTGAGCCAGACGTGGCCGTACTGGCCGCGGCCGCCGGACTGCTTGATGAACTTGCCTTCGATCTGCACCGGCTTCCTGATCGCCTCGCGGTACGCGACCTGCGGCGCGCCGACGTTGGCCTCGACGCCGAACTCGCGCTTCATGCGGTCGACGAGAATCTCGAGATGCAGCTCGCCCATCCCGGAGATGATCGTCTGGCCGGACTCCTCGTCGGTGCGGACGCGGAACGACGGGTCCTCCTGCGCGAGCCGGTTGAGCGCGATGCCCATCTTCTCCTGGTCGGCCTTGGTCTTGGGCTCGACCGCGACGTGGATCACGGGCTCGGGGAAGATCATCTTTTCGAGCGTGATCACGTGCTGCGGATCGCACAGCGTGTCGCCGGTGGTCGCTTCCTTCAGGCCCACGGCGGCGGCGATGTCGCCGGCGCGCACTTCCTTGATCTCCTCGCGCTGGTTCGCGTGCATCTGCAGGATCCGGCCGATGCGCTCCTTGCGCCCCTTGACCGGGTTGAAGATCGTGTCGCCCGAGTTGATGACGCCCGAGTAGACGCGGAAGAAGATCAGCTGGCCGACGTAGGGGTCGGTCATGATCTTGAACGCGAGACCCGCGAACGGCTCGTCGTCGGCCGCGCGACGCTCGCCTTCCTTGCCGCTCTCGAGCTCGCCCTTGACCGGCGGAATGTCCGTCGGCGCGGGCATGTACTCGATCACCGCGTCGAGCATCGCCTGCACGCCCTTGTTCTTGAACGCCGAGCCGCAGAGCATCGGCACGATCTCGCTCGCGATCGTGCGCTGGCGCAGGCCGGCCTTGATCTCCTCGTCGGTCAGCGCGCCGCCCTCGAGGTACTTGTTCATCAGCTCCTCGTTGGCCTCGGCGGCGCTCTCGATCATCTTCTCGCGCCATTCCTGCGCGGTGGCCTGGATCTCCGGCGGGATGTCGCGCATGTCGTACTTCATCCCCTGCGTCGTGTCGTCCCAGTAGATCGCCTTCATCCGGACGAGGTCGACCACGCCCTCGAACTTGTCCTCGGCGCCGATCGGCACCTGGATCGGCACCGGGTTGGCCTTGAGGCGCGACTTCATCTGGTCGTAGACCTTGAAGAAGCTGGCGCCCTGCCGGTCCATCTTGTTGACGAACGCGAGCCGCGGCACCTTGTACTTGTTCGCCTGGCGCCAGACCGTCTCCGACTGCGGCTGCACGCCGCCGACCGCGCAGTAGACCATGCACGCCCCGTCGAGCACGCGCATCGAGCGCTCGACCTCGATCGTGAAGTCGACGTGGCCCGGCGTGTCGATGATGTTGATCCGGTGCTCGGGGAAGTGGTTGTCCATCCCCTTCCAGAAGCAGGTCGTCGCCGCCGAGGTGATCGTGATCCCCCGCTCGCGCTCCTGCTCCATCCAGTCCATGACCGTCGCGCCGTCGTGCACTTCGCCGATCTTGTGCGAGACGCCCGTGTAGAAGAGGATGCGCTCGGTGGTCGTGGTCTTGCCGGCATCGATGTGCGCGCTGATGCCGATGTTGCGATACCGGGCGATGGGGGTCGTTCGTGCCACGATTGTCTTTTTAGCTCAGCGTATGGGTGAATGCTTCGTCGCGGGGCCGGCCTCGCTTCATATCCGGTCGGCCGCATCGTCCGGCCGAAGCCGGACCCACAAAGGTCAGAATCGAAAGTGCGAGAAGGCCTTGTTCGCCTCGGCCATGCGGTGAACTTCCTCGCGCTTCTTCACCGCGCCGCCGCGCCCTTCGGACGCCTCGAGCAGTTCGGCGGCGAGGCGCTGGCCCATCGATTTCTCGCCGCGCTTGCGGGCCGCTTCGCGCAGCCAGCGCATCGCGAGCGCCATCCGCCGCACCGGCCGGACCTCGACGGGGACCTGGAAATTGGCGCCGCCGACGCGGCGGCTCTTGACCTCGACGGTCGGCCGCGAGTTCGCGAGCGCCTGATTGAAGACCTCGAGCGGATCCTTGCCGCCCTTCTTCGCGATCGACTCGAACGCGCCGTAGAGGATGCGCTCCGCCACCGACTTCTTGCCGGCGGTCATCAGCACGTTGACGAATTTCGCGACATCGCTGCTGCCGTACTTCGGGTCGGGCAGGATCTCGCGCTTGGGTACCTCTCTGCGTCGGGGCATAACGTCCTCGGATCTTTGCTTTCCTGGCGAACGGGTCTTACGCGGACTTCGGCTCTCGCGGCCTCAGTTGACCTCAGGCCGCCTTCGGTTTCTTGGCGCCGTACTTGGACCGGCTCTGCTTGCGGTCCTTCACACCCGCGGTGTCCAGGCTGCCGCGCACCATGTGGTAGCGCACGCCCGGCAGGTCCTTCACCCGGCCGCCGCGGATCAGCACCACCGAGTGCTCCTGCAGGTTGTGGCCTTCGCCGCCGATGTAGCTGATCACCTCGAAGCCGTTGGTGAGGCGCACCTTGGCGACCTTCCGCAGCGCGGAGTTCGGCTTCTTCGGCGTCGTGGTGTAGACGCGCGTGCATACGCCGCGCTTCTGCGGGCTCTGCTGCAGCGCCGGAACCTTGCTTTTCGACACGACGGGCTCGCGGCCCTTCCGTACGAGCTGATTGATGGTAGGCATCCTGATTTTCCGTTTCGTGCAGCTGGACGGTGAATCCGGCCGCAGGGCTCAACGCTTCGCGAAACAACAAATTAAAGTGGCCCAAGCACGCGCCTTCGCGCCGTAGCCCGGGCCATCTTTCTGCGCCACGGCCGACCCGCACTTCGCAATGCGGCCGGGTACGCTCGGCAGCCCCCTGCGCGCAGTTCCTTGGTGCGGCCGGGGACGGACGAAAAGACTGCAATTATAACGGGATAACGAAACCAGCGTCAACAACATGGTGCGGCGCAGAACGGGCGTGCGCGGGGCCGCCGTGCGCGACGCCGGGCGGGTGGCGCGGCGCGGGCGGCGCGGGTTCCCCGACCGAAGCCGCACCGGATCCCCGCAGGAAGGCCGGTTGCGGCCCCGACGCCCTGGGGCGTCGCCCCGGCGCCGCGCGGCCCCACCCCGGGGAGGAAAAAGGGGCCGGCAGTCGCCTGCCGGCCCCGGTAGCGTGTTGCAGGCTCGACGTCAGGCCGCGTCGGCCGATACCTCGGTCGTGGGCGTCGCCGCCTCGGCCGGCACTTCCTCGCCCGGCGTGAGGAAGCCGGCCTCGGGTCCCAGCAGCTTCTGCTTCTTGCGGGCATTGTGGTACGCGAGCCCCGTGCCCGCCGGGATCAGCCGACCGACGATCACGTTCTCCTTCAGGCCGCGCAGGTCGTCCTTCTTGCCCATGATCGCGGCTTCGGTCAGCACCCGGGTGGTCTCCTGGAACGACGCCGCCGAGATGAAGGAGTCGGTCGACAGCGACGCCTTGGTGATGCCGAGCAGCATGTGCTCGTACGTCGCGCCCTGCTTCCCCTCCTCGGCGACCACCTTGTCGTTCTCGTCCAGCAGATCCGAACGCTCGACCTGCTCGCCGGGAATGAACCGGGTGTCGCCCGGGTCCAGCACCTGCACGCGGCGGAGCATCTGCCGCACGATCACCTCGATGTGCTTGTCGTTGATCTTCACGCCCTGCAGCCGGTAGACGTCCTGCACCTCGTCGGTGATGTAGCGCGCGAGCGCCTCGACGCCGAGCAGCCGCAGGATGTCGTGCGGGTCCGCGGGGCCGTCGACGATCGACTCGCCCTTGTTCACCACCTGGCCGTCGTGCGCCGTCACGTGCTTGTCCTTCGGGATCAGGTACTCGTGCGCGACGCCGTCGAGATCCGTGATGACGAGCCGTTGCTTGCCCTTCGTGTCCTTGCCGAACGACACGGTGCCGGTGACCTCCGCCAGCAGGCCGGCGTCCTTCGGCGAGCGCGCCTCGAACAGCTCCGCCACGCGCGGCAGGCCGCCCGTGATGTCGCGCGTCTTCGACGTCTCCTGCGGGATCCGCGCCAGCACTTCGCCGACGGAGACCTGCTGGCCGTCCTTCACCGTGATGATCGAGCCCAGCTGGAAGGTGATGTTGACGGGCAGCTCCGAGCCGGCGAGCTTGATCTCATCGCCCTTCTCGTCCAGCAGCTTCACCTGCGGCCGGACGCCCTTGGCCGCGGCACCCGCCCGGCGCTTCGGATCGATGACGACCAGCGTCGACAGACCGGTCACCTCGTCGACCTGCTTCGCGACGGTGACGCCCTCCTCGACGTTCTCGAACTTCACGCGGCCCGCATACTCGGTGACGATCGGACGGGACGTCGCGTCCCACGTGGCCAGCACCTTTCCGCCCTTGACCTGGTCGCCGTCCTTGACCTGGAGCATCGCGCCGTACGGCACCTTGTGGCGCTCGCGCTCGCGGCCGTTGTCGTCGTGGATCGTGACCTCGCCCGAGCGCGCGATGACGACGAGCTCGCCCTTGGCGTTGGTGACGTAGCGCATCAGCGGCGAGAAGCGGACCGTTCCGGCCGACTTGCTCTCGAGCTGCGACGCCGCCGCGGTCCGCGACGCGGCGCCGCCGATGTGGAACGTGCGCATCGTGAGCTGCGTTCCCGGCTCGCCGATCGACTGCGCGGCGATCACGCCCACCGCCTCGCCGACGTTGACGAGATGGCCGCGGCCGAGGTCGCGCCCGTAGCACCTGGCGCACAGCCCGTAGCGCGTGTCGCAGGTGAGCGGCGTGCGCACCTTGACCTCGTCGATGCCGAGCAACTCGATCTGCTCGACCTCGTCCTCGCCGAGCAGCGTGCCCGCCACGTACAGCGTCTCCTGCGTCTCGGGATTCACCGCGTCGGCGGCGACCGTCCTGCCGAGGATCCGCTCGCGCAGCGCCTCGATGACCTCGCCGCCCTCGACCAGCGCCTTCATCGCCACCCCGTTGCTCGTGCCGCAATCGTCCTCGGTCACGACCAGGTCCTGCGTGACGTCGACGAGGCGGCGCGTGAGGTAGCCGGAATTCGCCGTCTTCAACGCGGTGTCGGCCAGGCCCTTGCGCGCGCCGTGCGTCGAGATGAAGTACTGCAGGACGTTGAGGCCCTCGCGGAAGTTCGCGGTGATCGGCGTCTCGATGATCGAGCCGTCCGGCTTCGCCATCAGGCCGCGCATCCCCGCGAGCTGCCGGATCTGCGCCGCCGAGCCCCGCGCGCCGGAGTCCGCCATCATGTAGATGGAATTGAACGACTCCTGCTTGACCTTCTTGCCTCGCGGTCGATCACGTCCACCGAGCCGAGCTGGCCCATCATCGCCTTCGCGATGTCGTCGCCGGCGCGGCCCCAGATGTCGACGACCTTGTTGTAGCGCTCGCCCTGCGTCACGAGGCCCGACGTGTACTGCGCCTCGATCTCCTTCACCTGCGCCTTCGGCCTCGGCGATGATCGTGTGCTTCTCCTCGGGCATCAGCATGTCGTCGGCCGCGAACGAGATGCCGCCGCGCGTCGCCAGCGCATAGCCCGCCTGCATCAGCTTGTCGGCGAAGATCACCGTCTCGCGCAGGCCGCAGCGGCGGAAGCTCGCGTTGATGATCTTCGAGATCTCCTTCTTCTTGAGCGGCTTGTTGATCGTCGCGAACGGGAGGCCCGCGGGCAGGATCTCGGACAGCAGCGCGCGGCCGACCGTGGTCTCGAAGCGGACGAGCTTCTCGACCTTCTCGCCGGTGGCGGCGGTCTCGGTCTGCTTCAGGCGGACGTGGATCTTCGCGTGCAGCTCGGCCTGGCGCGACTCGTACGCGCGCTGGACCTCGGCGAGATCGGAGAACAGCATCCCCTCGCCCTTCGCGTTGATCTTGTCGCGCGTCGCGTAATAGAGGCCGAGCACGATGTCCTGCGACGGCACGATGCAGGGCTCGCCGTTCGACGGCAGCAGCACGTTGTTCGACGCCAGCATCAGCGTGCGCGCCTCCATCTGCGCCTCGAGCGACAGCGGAACGTGGACGGCCATCTGGTCGCCGTCGAAGTCGGCGTTGAACGCCGTGCAGACGAGCGGGTGCAGCTGGATCGCCTTGCCCTCGATCAGCACGGGCTCGAACGCCTGGATGCCGAGGCGGTGCAGCGTCGGCGCGCGGTTCAGCATCACCGGGTGCTCGCGGATCACGTCTTCCAGGATGTCCCAGACGACGGGCTCCTGCGCCTCGACCATCTTCTTCGCGGCCTTGATCGTGGTGGCGAGGCCCATCGTCTCCAGCTTGTTGAAGATGTAGGGCTTGAAGAGCTCGAGCGCCATCAGCTTGGGCAGCCCGCACTGGTGCAGCTTGAGCTGCGGGCCGACGACGATCACCGAGCGGCCCGAATAGTCGACCCGCTTGCCGAGCAGGTTCTGGCGGAAGCGGCCGCCCTTGCCCTTGATCATGTCGGCCAGCGACTTCAGCGGACGCTTGTTGGCGCCGGTCATCGCCTTGCCGCGGCGGCCGTTGTCGAGCAGCGAGTCGACGGCCTCCTGCAGCATCCGCTTCTCGTTGCGGACGATGATGTCCGGCGCCTTCAGCTCGAGCAGGCGCTTCAGGCGGTTGTTGCGGTTGATCACGCGCCGGTAGAGGTCGTTGAGATCCGACGTCGCGAAGCGGCCGCCGTCCAGCGGCACCAGCGGGCGGAGCTCCGGCGGCAGCACCGGCAGCACCTCGAGGATCATCCACTCGGGCTTGATCCCCGACTTGTGGAACGCCTCGAGCACCTTGAGCCGCTTGGCGATCTTCTTGATCTTGGTGTCCGAGCCCGTCGCCTCCAGCTCCTTGCGGAGCTTCTCGATCTCGTGCGGGACGTCGAGCGCCTTCAGCAGCTCGCGGATGCCCTCGGCGCCCATCGACGCGGAGAAATCGTCGCCGTGCTGCTCGAGCTTGGCGAGGTAGTCGTCCTCGGTCAGGAGCTGCGCGCGGTTGAGCGGCGTCAGGCCCGGGTCGGTGACGACGTACGCCTCGAAGTACAGCACGCGCTCGATGTCGCGCAGCGTCATGTCGAGCACCATGCCCATCCGCGACGGCAGGCTCTTCAGGAACCAGATGTGGGCGACCGGGGACGCGAGCTCGATGTGGCCCATCCGCTCGCGGCGGACCTTGGCCAGCGTGACCTCGACGCCGCACTTCTCGCAGATGACGCCGCGGTGCTTCAGGCGCTTGTACTTGCCGCACAGGCACTCGTAGTCCTTGACCGGGCCGAAGATCTTGGCGCAGAACAGCCCGTCGCGCTCGGGCTTGAACGTCCGGTAGTTGATCGTCTCCGGCTTCTTCACTTCGCCGTACGACCACGAGCGGATCTTCTCCGGCGACGCGAGGCCGGTCTTGATCGCATCGAACTCTTGTTCCTGGGTGACCTGCTTGAACAGATCGAGCAGTGCTTTCATTGAACTCTCCGAGTTCGTCAGGCTGAAGCCTGACCTACAACACCAAAATTCAATCCTGCGGGCGGGGCTGCCGCCTGCTTCGTCCTTGTGGGCGAGGCTTCAGCCTTGCATCCGGCGAAGTCCGCATCGATTCGCGCGGTCAGAAGCGCTCCAGGTCGATGTCGATGGCGAGCGAGCGGATTTCCTTCACCAGCACGTTGAACGACTCCGGCATTCCGGCCTCGATCTTGTGCTCGCCCTTCACGATGTTCTCGTACACCTTGGTCCGGCCGTTGACGTCGTCGGACTTGACCGTGAGCATCTCCTGCAGCGTGTACGCGGCGCCGTAGGCCTCGAGCGCCCAGACCTCCATTTCGCCGAAGCGCTGGCCGCCGAACTGCGCCTTGCCGCCGAGCGGCTGCTGCGTCACCAGGCTGTACGGTCCGGTCGAGCGGGCGTGCATCTTGTCGTCGACCAGGTGGTGCAGCTTCAGCACGTGCATGTAGCCGACGGTGACCAGCCGGTCGAACGCTTCGCCGGTGCGCCCGTCGTGCAGCATCACCTGCCCCGAGCGCGGCAGGCCGGCGAGCTCCAGCATGCTCTTGATCTCGTCCTCGGTCGCACCGTCGAACACCGGCGTCGCGAACGGCACGCCGCCGGTGAGATTGCCGGCGAGACTGAGGATCTCCCCGTCGTCGAAGGCGCCGAGGTCCTCGGGCTTGCCCGTCGTGTTGTAGATGCGCTCGACGAACTTGCGCACGTCGGCGACCTTCGCCTCCGCCTTGAGCATCTCGTCGATCTTGCGGCCGAGACCCTTGGCCGCCCAGCCGAGGTGCACCTCGAGAATCTGGCCGACGTTCATCCGCGACGGCACGCCGAGCGGATTGAGCACGATGTCGACCGGCGTCCCGTCGGCCATGTACGGCATGTCCTCGACCGGCACGATCTTCGACACGACGC
This sequence comes from uncultured beta proteobacterium, assembly GCA_963786625.1. Classification (GTDB taxonomy): domain Bacteria; phylum Pseudomonadota; class Gammaproteobacteria; order Burkholderiales; family Casimicrobiaceae; genus CAIWHR01. The sequence goes on along the minus strand of CAWAZS010000014.1, from coordinate 1,019,490 downwards.
CCTTGTTGCCGTGGCGGCCCGCCATCTTGTCGCCGGGCTGCAGGCGGCGCTTGACCGCGACGTAGACCTTGACCATCTTCTGCACGCCCGGGGGCAGCTCGTCGCCCTGCGTGAGCTTGCGCTTCTTCTGCTCGAACATCGCGTCGAACTTGATGCGCAGCTGCGCCAGCGAGTCCTTCATCGCCTCGAGCTGGCGTGCCGACTCCTCGCCGGCGAGGCGGATGTCGAACCAGTCGTACCGGTTGACGCCCTCCAGGTACTCCTTGGTGATCTTCGTGCCCTTGGCGATGCGCTTCGGGCCGCCGTTGACCGTCTTGCCGAGGAGCAGCTTCTCGATGCGCGCGAAGGCGTCGTTCTCGACGATCCGCAGCTGGTCGTTCAGGTCCTTGCGGTAGCCCTTGAGCTCGTCGTCGATGATCTGCGTCGCGCGCTTGTCGCGCTCGATGCCTTCGCGGGTGAACACCTGGACGTCGATCACCGTGCCCGAGATTCCGGAGGGGACGCGCAACGACGTGTCCTTCACGTCGGACGCCTTCTCGCCGAAGATCGCGCGAAGCAGCTTCTCCTCCGGCGTCAGCTGCGTCTCTCCCTTCGGAGTGACCTTGCCGACGAGCACGTCGCCGGCCTCGACCTCGGCGCCGATGTAGACGATCCCGGCCTCGTCGAGCCGCGACAGCTGCGCCTCGCCGAGGCTCGAGATGTCGCGCGTGATCTCCTCGGCGCCGAGCTTCGTGTCGCGCGCGACCACCGAGAGCTCCTCGATGTGGATCGACGTGTAGCGGTCGTCGGCGACGACGCGCTCGCTGATCAGGATCGAGTCCTCGTAGTTGTAGCCGTTCCAGGGCATGAACGCGACCAGCATGTTCTGCCCGAGCGCCAGCTCGCCCATGTCGGTCGACGCGCCGTCGCCGATCACGTCGCCCTTGGCGATCACCTCGCCGACGCGGACCAGCGGCCGCTGGTTGATGTTGGTGTTCTGGTTGCTGCGCGTGTACTTGGTCAGGTTGTAGATGTCGACGCCGACGTCGCCCGCCGCGGTCTCCGCGTCGTTGACGCGGACGACGATGCGGTTGGCGTCGACGTAATCGACCTTGCCGCCGCGGCGCGCCTGCACCGCGGTGCCCGAGTCCACGGCCGCCGTCCGCTCGACGCCGGTGCCCACCAGCGGCTTCTCGGCCCGCAGGCAGGGAACCGCCTGCCGCTGCATGTTGGAGCCCATCAGCGCGCGGTTGGCGTCGTCGTGCTCGAGGAACGGAATCAGCGACGCCGCCACCGACACGATCTGCGCGGGCGCGACGTCCATGTAGTCGACCTTGTCCGCGGTCGACAGCATGAACTCGTTCTTGCTGCGGCAGGAGACGAGCTCGTCCTTCAGCCGTCCGAGCTTGTCGAGCTGCGCGTTCGCCTGCGCGATCACGTACTGGCCTTCCTCGATCGCCGACAGGTACTCGATCTGGTCGGTGACCTTGCCGCTCGTCACCTTGCGGTACGGCGTCTCGAGGAAGCCGTACTCGTTGGTTCGCGCGTACAGCGCCAGCGAGTTGATGAGGCCGATGTTCGGGCCTTCGGGCGTCTCGATCGGACAGACGCGTCCGTAGTGCGTCGGGTGCACGTCGCGCACCTCGAAGCCGGCGCGCTCGCGCGTGAGGCCGCCGGGCCCGAGCGCCGAGACGCGGCGCTTGTGCGTGATCTCGGACAGCGGGTTCGTCTGGTCCATGAACTGCGACAGCTGCGAGCTGCCGAAGAACTCCTTGATCGCGGCCGAGATCGGCTTCGCGTTGATCAGGTCGTGCGGCAGCAGGTTCTCGCTCTCCGCCTGGCCGAGGCGCTCCTTGACGGCGCGCTCGACGCGCACGAGGCCGGAGCGGAACTGGTTCTCGGCGAGCTCGCCGACCGAGCGCACGCGGCGGTTGCCGAGGTGGTCGATGTCGTCGATCTCGCCGCGCCCGTTGCGCAGCTCGACCAGGATCTTGATGACGGCGATGATGTCGTCGTTGGTCAGCGTCGGCGGGCCCTTGAGCTCGGTGCGGCCGACGCGGCGGTTGAACTTCATCCGGCCGACCGCCGAGAGGTCGTAGCGCTCCTCGGAGAAGAACAGGCCGTGGAACAGCGACTCGACCGCGTCCTCGGTCGGGGGCTCGCCCGGGCGCATCATCCGGTAGATCGCCACGCGCGCGGCGGTCTGGTCCGGCGTGTCGTCGGCGCGCAGCGTCTGCGAGATGTACGCGCCCTGGTCGAGGTCGTTCGTGTAGATAGTCTCGATCGAGGTGACGCCGGCATCCTGCAGCTTCTGCAGCAGCTCGTCGGTGATCTCGTCGTTCGCCTTCGCGAGCACCTCGCCTGTCGCCTTGTCGACGATGTTGGTCGCGAGCGCGCGGCCGACGATGTAGTCGGTCGGCACCGCGATCTTCTTGACGCCGCTGTCGACGAGCTCGCGGACATGCTTGGCGGTGATCCGCTTGTCGCGCGCGACGATGACCTTGTGGTCCTTGCCCAGCACGTCGAAGCGTGCCATCTCCCCGCGGAGCCGCTCGGGCACGAACTCGAGCTGCGCGCCCTTTGGCGAGATGTGGAAGGTGTCGAACACGAAGAACTCGCGGAGGATCGCCTCGTTGGTGAGGCCGATCGCCTTGAGCAGCGTCGTCACCGGCATCTTGCGGCGGCGGTCGACGCGGAAGAACAGGAAGTCCTTCGGATCGAACTCGAAATCGAGCCACGAGCCGCGGTACGGGATCACGCGGGCCGAGAACAGCAGCTTGCCGGAGCTGTGCGTCTTGCCGCGGTCGTGCTCGAAGAACACGCCGGGCGACCGGTGCAGCTGCGAGACGATGACGCGCTCGGTGCCGTTGATGACGAAGGAGCCGTTGTCGGTCATGAGCGGAATCTCGCCCATGTAGACCTCCTGCTCCTTCACTTCCTTCACGGTGTCCTTCGGCGCTTCCTTGTCCATCAGGATCAGACGGACCTTCGCGCGCAGCGCGGAGCAGTAGGTGAGGCCCCGCTGCTGGCATTCGGTGACGTCGAAAGCGGGCGGCAGCAGCGAGAAGCTCACGTACTCGAGCCGCGCGTTGCCGGAGTGGCTCGAGATCGGGAAGATCGACGTGAACGCGGCCTGCAGCCCCTCGTTCTTGCGCGCCTCGGGCGGCGTGTCGGACTGCAGGAACGCACGGTACGACGCGAGTTGCGTCTCGAGCAGGAACGGCACGTCGAGCACGCTCGCCCGCTTGGCAAAGCTCTTGCGGATGCGCTTCTTTTCGGTGAACGAATACGTTTGTGCGGTCGTCACGTCTGTCGCCATTGACTTCTCCGATTCACGGAAATCGCCCGGGCCCCGCTGCGTCTGCCACGGCTTCGTCGCCCGCGGATCCGGCATCCTCGTGTACGCGCCTGGCGTACATCCGACTGCCTCGTCCGCGCGCGCCTCGCTGCGGCTGCGCTCGATGCGGGTTCGCGTTCGATTTCTTGAGGCGCGAAGCTTCGCGCCCGTCGCTCATCGACTGGTCGGGAGCGTTGCACTCCCTGGCGTGGTGGTTGGCCTCTACCAACCGCTGGCGGACGATGGCGCACGCGCATTCCTCGCTCGCGCACGCCATCCGACCAAGCCTGTCCTCTGCAGTCGCTTCAGAAGACGAAGAGGAGGGGACTGTCGCCAGTCCGCTCTTCTTCGCCTTCGCGAAGAGTGCTTCCACCTCCGGTCGGTGCCGCCCGAGGGCAGAGCCCGCGGGCTTCGAAGCCGACCCGGCACAACCGCTCGCATTGCAGGGCCGCAGGCGGCGCGAGCCGGAAGGCGCCTGGGGTATGAAGCCCGGAGGCTCGCGCCGCCTGCGGCCCCGCAACGCGGATACGTCGTTACTTGACTTCGACCTTTGCGCCGGCCTCCTCGAGCTTCTTCTTCGCCGCTTCGGCGTCGGCCTTCGAAATGCCTTCCTTCACCGGCTTCGGTGCGCCGTCGACCAGGTCCTTCGCTTCCTTGAGGCCGAGGCCGGTCAGCTCGCGCACCGCCTTGATCACGTTCACCTTGTTCTCGCCGAACGCGGCGAGGATGACGGTGAACTCGGTCTGCTCCTCGACGGCGGCCACCGGGGCGGCGGCGGGGCCGGCAACCGCGACCGCGGCCGCGGCGGAAACGCCGAACTTCTCTTCCATCGCCTTGATGAGCTCGGAGAGCTCGAGGACGGTCATCGACGAAATCTTGTCGAGAATCTCTGCTTGGACTGCGGACATTGCGTTCTCCTGGTTCCTAAGGTTGGTTGATTCGGCAATCGTCGAGGGCGAGCGCCTACGCGGCCTGCTTCGCGTCGCGCACGGCGGCGAGCGTCCGGACGAACTTCGACGGGACCTCGTTCAGCGTGCGCACCAGCTTGGCGACGGGCGCCTGCATCGTGCCCATCAGCTTCGCGATCAGCTCGTCGCGCGACGGCAGGGACGCCAGCGCCGCGATCTGCTTGGTGGACATCACCTGGCCGGGCATCGCTCCGCCCGTGATCACGAACTTCTCGTTGCCCTTCGCGAAATCGTTCAGCACTTTCGCCACGGCGACCGGATCGGGACCGATGCCGTACGCCAGCGGGCCGACCATCCTGTCGGCCAGCGAGGCGAACGGCGTCTGCTCGACCGCGCGGCGCACCAGGGTGTTCTTGACCACCCTGAAGTACACGCCGGAAGCCCGCGCCTTCGCGCGAAGCTGCGTCATGTCGGCGACCTTCATGCCGCGGTTCTCGACCATGACGATGGCCTGAGCGCCCGCGACCTGCTTCGCGATTTCTGCGACTACCGCTTGCTTCTGTTCCAAGTTAAGGCCCACTGCCACCTCCATTGCATCGGGCATGCGCCCTGTGCCCGTTCCGGTTCGGGCCGGTCCGGGCCGTTGCGGTGACCTTACGCCAGGAAGAACCTGTCATCGGGACACCATCTGCGCTGGGTCGGGCGTCTTCGTCGCAGCTCGGGTACCACCCATCCCTCGCTCCGGTTCGTCATCCCGTTTTGAGCTTGCGCCCCCGCGGTCTTTGACGGCCCGCCGCGCGAGCTTCCGCGCGGCGCTCCCTCAAATTCGTTCAATGCCTTTCGCCAAACGTCACGCCGGCGCCTGTTGCGCGAGGCTCGACGTGTCCACGCGGACACCCGCGCCCATCGTGCTCGAGACGCTGACCTTCTTCAGATAGATGCCTTTCGTGCCCTGCGGCCGCGCCTTGTTCAGCGCCTCGATCAGCGCCAGCAGATTGGACTTCAGCTGCTCCGGCGCGAACGACGCGCGGCCGATCGTGCACTGGACGATCCCGCCCTTGTCGGTGCGATACTGAACCTGGCCCGCCCGCGCGTTCTTCACGGCGGTGGTCACGTCCGGCGTCACCGTGCCGACCTTCGGGTTCGGCATCAGCCCGCGCGGCCCGAGAATCTGGCCGAGCTGGCCGACGACCTTCATCGCGTCCGGGGTCGCGATGACCACGTCGAAATCCATGAAGCCTTCCTTGACCTTCGCGGCGAGGTCGTCGAAGCCGACGACGTCGGCGCCGGCCTCCTGCGCCGCCTTCGCCTTGTCGCCCTGCGCGAAGACCGCGATGCGCACCTTCTTGCCGGTGCCGGCGGGCAGCACGACCGAGCCGCGCACGGTCTGGTCGGACTTCTTCGCATCGACGCCGAGGTTGACCGCGACGTCGACCGACTCGTCGAACTTGGCGACTGCCGTGTCCTTGACGAGCTTGAGCGCCTCGTCGAGGGGATAGGCCTTGCTGCGATCCACCTTCGCGCGGACCGTCTGCATGCGCTTCGACAGCTTGGGGACCTTCTGTTCGGCAGACATGATCACTTCACCCCTTCGACGGTGATGCCCATGCTGCGCGCGCTGCCGGCGATCGTGCGAACAGCGGCGTCCATGTCGGCGGCCGTGAGGTCGGGCATCTTGGTCTTCGCAATCTCTTCCGCCTGCGCCCGCGTGAGCTTGCCGACCTTGTCGGTGTGCGGCCGCTGGCTGCCCTTCTCGACCTTCGCCGCCTTCTTGATGAGCACGGTGGCCGGCGGAGTCTTCATGATGAACGTGAAGCTCTTGTCGGCGTACGCCGTGATCACCACCGGGATCGGCAGGCCCGGCTCCACCTTCTGCGTCTGGGCGTTGAACGCCTTGCAGAATTCCATGATGTTGAGGCCGCGCTGTCCGAGCGCGGGGCCGATCGGCGGGCTGGGGTTCGCCTTGCCCGCCGGCACCTGCAGCTTGATGAAACCGACGATTTTCTTCGCCATCAATAGCTCCCTTGTGGGTTCAAGCGGGCCGCATGCAACATGCGCGCCCTCCCCGTTCCAATTCCCGTGGGGCCGGCTTCAGCCGGCTGAAGCCCGGCTCCACGACCGAAAATCAGGCCGGCCGAAGCCGGCCCCACCACCAAAACTCACGCCTTCTCCACCTGCGAGAAGTCCAGCTCCACCGGCGTCGACCGGCCGAAGATCGTGACCGAAACGCGGAGCTTGCTCTTCTCGTAGTTCACGTCCTCCACGTTGCCGTGGAAGTCGGTGAACGGGCCCTCCTTGACGCGCACCGCCTCGCCCATCTCGAACAGCACCTTCGGGCGGGGCTTCTCGACGCCTTCCTGCACCTGCCGCATGATCGCGTCGACTTCCTTCTGCGTGATCGGCGTCGGCTTGTTCGCCGTGCCGCCCACGAAACCGGTGACCTTCGGCGTGCTCTTCACGAGGTGCCACGAGTCGTCGGTCATCTCCATCTCGACCAGCACGTAGCCGGGAAAGAACTTCCGCTCGCTGATCGCCTTCTGGCCGCCCTTCATCTCGACGACCTCCTCGACCGGCACCAGGATCTGGCCGAACTGGTCGGCGATGTCCGAGCGCTTGATCCGCTCGGTCAACGCCCGCTGCACGCTCTTCTCGAAACCCGAGTAGGCATGGACGACGAACCACTTCTTGCTCATATGACAGCCCCCACACCCCCCGAGGGGGCCCAATGAGCACCTTGGGACGGCCCGGCGGTGCTCATCATTCGCCCCGCCCGGTCAGCAGCTTCACGATCCACGCCAGCGTCGTGTCCACGCTGAACAGAAAGAGCGCCATGATCACGACGAACCCGAACACGATCGCCGTGGTCTGCATGGTCTCCTTGCGCGTCGGCCAGGACACGCGGCCCGCCTCCTGCCACGCCTCCTGGGCGAATGCGAAGAACTCCTTGCCGGGCGTGGACAGCCACGCGACGCCCGCCGCGGCGATCAGGCCGCCCATGACCATGAGCACGCGGAGCACCAGCGCCGTATCGGCGAAGTAGTAGTAGCCCCAGACGCCCGCGACCACGCACGCCACCGCCAATCCGATTTTTATCTTGTCGACCATCTGATTTTCCGCTGCCGCCTGCCTCGTGGCAGGCCAGGAGGGAATCGAACCCCCAACCTGCGGTTTTGGAGACCGCCGCTCTGCCAATTGAGCTACTGGCCTGTACCTACCGCTCCTACTCGATGACTTTGGCGACGACGCCGGCGCCGACCGTCCGGCCACCCTCGCGAATCGCAAAGCGCAAGCCCTCTTCCATCGCGATCGGCGCAATCAGCGTCACCGTCATCCCGATGTTGTCCCCAGGCATCACCATCTCCGTGCCCTCCGGCAGCACCACGCTCCCGGTCACGTCCGTCGTCCGGAAATAAAACTGCGGCCGATACCCAGGAAAGAACGGCGTGTGCCGACCCCCCTCCTCCTTCGACAGCACGTACACCTCGCAGGTGAACTTGGTGTGCGGCGTGATCGACCCCGGCTTCGCCAGGACCTGCCCCCGCTCCACCTCCTCCCGCTTCGTGCCCCGCAGCAGCACGCCGACGTTGTCCCCCGCCTGCCCCTGATCCAAGCAGCTTGCGGAACATCTCCACCCCCGTGCACACCGTCTTCAGCGTCGGCTTCAAGCCCACAATCTCCAGCTCGTCGCCCACCTTCACCACCCCGCGCTCCACCCGCCCGGTCACCACCGTCCCCCGCCCCGAGATCGAGAACACGTCCTCCACCGGCATCAGAAACGGCCCGTCGATCAGCCGCTGCGGCTGCGGGATGTAACTGTCCAGCGCCTCCGCCAGCTTGTAGATCGACCCCGCCCCCAGCTCCGAGGTGTCCCCCTCCAGCGCCAGCTTCGCACTGCCAATCACGATCGGCGTCTTGTCCCCAGGAAACTGGTACTTCGACAGCAGCTCCCGCACCTCCATCTCCACCAGCTCCAGGAGCTCCTTGTCGTCCACCATGTCCGCCTTGTTCATGTAGACAATGATGTACGGCACCCCCACCTGCCGCGCCAGCAAGATGTGCTCCCGCGTCTGCGGCATCGGCCCGTCCGCCGCACTCACCACCAGGATCGCCCCGTCCATCTGCGCCGCCCCAGTGATCATGTTCTTGATGTAGTCCGCGTGCCCAGGACAGTCCACGTGCGCGTAGTGCCGCTTCTCCGTCTCGTACTCCACGTGCGCCGTGTTGATCGTGATCCCCCGCGCCTTCTCCTCCGGCGCGTTGTCGATCTGGTCGTACGCCCGAACCTCCCCGCCGTACTTCTTCGACAGCACCAGCGTCATCGCCGCCGTCAGCGTCGTCTTCCCGTGATCCACGTGCCCGATCGTCCCCACGTTCACGTGCGGCTTCGTCCGCTCAAATTTGCCTTTGGCCATTGCTAGACTCCTTCAGACATCGTTGTTCAGATCTGCCTTGCTTCAAACCCTGCCGTCGAGTTCGTGGTGCCCATGGAGCGGATTGAACGCTCGACCTCTCCCTTACCAAGGGAGTGCTCTACCACTGAGCTACATGGGCGATGGACGTTCGCTGCCGCGTTCCGCGCCGGGTCCTGCCGTGCGTGCATTGCGCATTCGATAAAGGCTCCTTGGAGCGGGTGAAGGGAATCGAACCCTCGTCGTAAGCTTGGAAGGCTTCTGCTCTACCATTGAGCTACACCCGCGCATCGGACGACGGAGCCAGGACAATTCGCAGCGCAGCACGCCCGAATCGATCCCCTGTCTCCCTCAGCCTCGATCATTGATTGGTGGAGGGGGAAGGATTCGAACCTTCGAAGGCAGAGCCGACAGATTTACAGTCTGTTCCCTTTGACCGCTCGGGAACCCCTCCGGCGAAACATGTAAGGATAGCAATTTCCATTCCCATGGTCAAACGGGTCGCGCGCGGCGCTTGCGTAGCATCGACGGCCGGCCGGCCACACGCGGGAGCGGCATGCCAATCCATTGATTCGACAATGAGAATCAGCAGGCGATGGTCCCGCCGCGGCGCCCCAAACGCAGAACAGCCGGCGCCCTCCTGCGCGATCCGGCAGGCACACGCGGTATTCGTTAAACTGCTCCCGAAGCGAGGTTCCGCGGCGCCGCACCCGTTTGTGCGCCGGTCAACCTCGATCGCCGCCTTCGCCCCTCCCGCGCCCGCCACCCGATGATCTCGACCGCCTGGGATTACGTGATCGTCGGTGCCGGTTCCGCCGGATGCGTGCTGGCGAACCGGCTTTCCGCCGACGGCCGGCACACGGTGCTCCTGCTCGAAGCCGGCCCGCGGGACCGCTACCCGTGGATCCACGTCCCGATCGGGTACGCGAAGACGATGTTCAATCCGGTCTACAACTGGTGCTTCAAGACCGAGCCGGAGCCGCACATGAACGGGCGGCAGGTGTACTGGCCGAGCGGCAAGACGCTGGGTGGCTCGAGCGCGATCAACGGCCTCATCTACATCCGCGGCCATTGCGACGACTACGACGGCTGGGCACGGCAGGGCAACCCCGGCTGGACCTATGCCGACGTGCTGCCCTATTTCCGCAAGCTGGAGCACAACGTGCGCGGCGACAGCGCCTGGCATGGCACCGGCGGCCCGCTCTGGGCGTCGGACATCGGCGCGAAGCACGAGCTCGTCGAGGCGCTGATCGCCGCCGGCGGCGAGCTCGGCATCCCGGAGAACCCCGATTTCAACGGCGCGACGCAGGAAGGCGTCGGCTATTACCAGCTGACGACACGCCACGGCTTCCGCTGCTCGACGGCGACCGCCTACCTGCGTCCCGCGCGCGGACGCCCCAATCTGCGCATCGAGACCGGCGCGCAGGCGACGCGGATCGCGTTCGAGGGCCGGCGCGCGGTCGCCGTCGACTACCGCTGCGACGGCCGCGACGTCTCCGCAGCGGCGCGGCGCGAGGTGATCGTCGCCGCGGGCGCCCTGCAATCGCCGCAGCTGCTGCAGCTGTCGGGCGTCGGACCCGCCGCGCTCCTCCAGGGATACGCGATCCCGGTCGTGCACGCGCTTCCGGGCGTCGGCGAGAACCTGCAGGACCACCTGCAGGCGCGCGTGATCTTCCGCTGCACGAAGCCGATCACCACCAACGACGTGCTGGCCTCGCGGCTGCGCACGCTCGCGATGGGAATCCGCTACGTCCTGACGCGGACCGGACCGATGGCGATCGGCATCAACCAGGGCGGCATGTTCGCGCGCACCGATCCCGCGCTCGACCGGCCCGACGTCCAGTTCCACCTCGCGACGCTGTCCTCCGACATGGCGGGATCCCCGGTCCACACGTTCTCCGGGTTCACGATGTCCGTCTGCCAGCTGCGGCCGCAATCGCGCGGGCACGTGCGGATCAAGTCGCCCGATCCGCTCGCCGCGCCGGCGATGCAGCCCAACTACCTTTCCGCGCACGACGACTGCGCGACGATCGTCCGCGGAGTCCGGCTCGCCCGGAAGCTTGCAGGAACCCGCGCGCTCGCGCCCTACGTCGCCGGCGAGTACCGTCCCGGCCCCGACGCGACCACCGACGAGCAGATCCTCGATTTCGTGCGCGACAAGGGAGCGACGATCTTCCACCCGGCCGGCACCTGCAAGATGGGGCCGGCGACCGATCCGCTCGCGGTCGTCGACGCCGAGCTCCGCGTCCACGGCCTCGACGCGATCCGCGTCGTCGATTGCAGCATCATGCCGTCGCTCGTCTCGGGAAACACCAACGCGCCGGTCATCATGATTGCGGAGAAGGCGGCGGATCTGATCCTTGCGCGCGCCGCGCGCTGAACCCGAACTGCGCCACGAGGGAGCCGACCATGCCCTGCTGCCACGCCGATTTTGCCGCTGTCGAAGGCAGCGACCGCGGATTCACCGTCGGGATGCCGACGTTCACGTTCGGGCCGGGCGTGCTCGCCGAGGCGGGCGAGAACGCGCGCGAGCTGGGGATGAAGCGCGTCGCGCTCTTCACCGACGCGCGCATCGCCGCGTCGGCCTACGTCGCGACGGTGAAGGCATCGCTCGCCGCGGCCGGCGTCGACGCCGCGGTCTACAGCGACGTCGCGATCGAGCCTACCGACGCGTCGTTCCAGGAGGCGGCGCGCTTCGCCGCCGAGGGCCGCTTCGACGGCTACGTCTCGGTCGGCGGCGGCTCGGTGATGGACACCTGCAAGGCCGCCAACCTGTACGCGTCGCAGCCGGCCGAGTTCATGACCTACGTGAACGCGCCGATCGGCGCCGGACAGAAGGTTCCGGGTCCGGTGAAGCCGCACATCGCCTGTCCGACGACGTCCGGCACCGGCTCCGAGACCACCGGGATCGCGATCTTCAACCTCCGCTCGCTCAACGCGAAGACCGGCATCATCTCGCGGCGGCTGATCCCGGACATCGCGCTGATCGATCCGACGGTGACCGCGACGCTGCCGAAGAACGCCGTCGCCGCGACCGGCTTCGACTGCATGAGCCACGCGCTCGAGTCGCTGACGGCGCGCGTGTACCCGCGGCGCCTGAATCCCGCGCGAGGCGTGAGCCGGCCGGTGTCGCAGGGCGCGAACCCGTTCTCCGACATGCTCGCGACGGAAGCGCTGAAAGGCGTGGGCAGGTTCCTCGTGCGCGCCGTCAACGACGCGTCGGACACCGAGGCGCGCACCGAGATGATGTACGCGGCCATGCTTGCCGGAATCGCGTTCAACGCCGCCGGCTGCCATCTGCCGCACGGCCTGTCGTATGCGGTGTCCGGCTTGACCCGTGACTGGCACGTTCCCGGCTATCCCGAAGGCAAGTCGCTCGTCCCGCACGGCATGGCGGTCGTGCTCAACAACCCGTCGGTCTGGCGCTACACGGCGGCGTGCTGCCCGGAGCGCCACCTCCACGGTGCGCAGTGCCTCGGCGTCGAGACCCGCGGGGCAAGGCCGGAGGACGCCGGGGAGATTCTCGCCGCGCGCGTGATCGAGCTCATGCGGGCGACGGCGATGCCCAACGGCCTCACGGCGCTCGGCTTCGACGATTCGCACGTCGACGCGCTCGCCACGGGCGCGGAGCCGCAGTATCGGGTCATCCGCAACGCGCCCAAGGACGTGGGACGCGACGATCTCAAGTCGCTGTTCCGCGCGGCGCTCAGCTACTGGTAGCCGACCGCAGGGACGCCGGCGCGGGCTGCGCCGCGGATTCGGGTTCGGAGTCGGCAGCCGAGGCGCGCCGAACGCGCCGGGCGGGCAGCAGCACCATGAATGTGCTGCCCTCGCCCGGCTCGCTCGTCACGTCGAGCTCCGCCTGGTGGCGAATCAGCACGTGTTTGACGATCGCGAGACCGAGGCCCGTTCCGCCGGTCGCGCGCGAGCGGCTGCGGTCGACGCGGTAGAAGCGCTCGGTCAGCCGCGGGATGTGCTCGGGCGCGATGCCGATGCCGGTGTCGGTGACGCTGAACGCCCCCCGGCCCTCGTCGTCGACGTGCCAGGCCAGCGTGATCGTGCCTCCCTCCGGGGTGTAGCGGACCGCGTTGCTCACGAGATTGCCGAAGGCGCTCGCGAGCTCGTCCCGGCTGCCCACGACCGTCGCCGGCTCGCCGATGTCGACGGCGACCGTGTGCCGGTGGGCCGAGAGCGCCTTCGCGTCAGCGGACAGGTCGAGCAGCAACGGAACGATCGCGAATTCGGTCTCCACAACGGCGTTCTGCTCGCTCTCGAGCGCCGACAGCGTCAGCAGGTCGTCGACGAGACGCTGCATGCTCCTTGCCTGCTCAGCCATCAGCTGCAGGTAGTGCGCGCGCTGGCCGGCCTCGAGCTCGACGTCCTGCAGCGTCTCGAGAAAGCCGCTAACGACCGTCAGCGGCGTCTTGAGCTCGTGCGAGACGTTGGCGATGAAATCGCGGCGCATCCGGGCGACAGCTTCGAGTTGCGTGATGTTCGCGGCTGATCAGCAGGCGCTCGTCGACGCCGAACGGCACGACCTGGATCGACAGCGTCATTCCCGTCCCGCGCTGCGATTCGACGACGACGGCATCGGTGAAATCGCCGACCTCGAAGTAACGGACGACCTCGCGGCTGGCGGAGCAGGTTGAGCAGCGGCCGGCCGGTGTCCTTCGTCAGATCGAGGCCGAGGTGCTCCTGCGCCCGCGCATTCGCCCACAGGATGCGGTTCGCCGCATCGACGATCACCATGCCGTCCGGCAGCGCCTCGACCGCGCTGCGGAAACGCTCGATCGTCGTGGTGAGGTCGCGGTGGTGCAGCGTGCGCGTGCGCACGCGGCGATAGAGCGCGGAGAACGCAAGGCCCCACGCGCCCCCCGCTTCGGGGACCGGCGCGTCGAGCGGAGCGTCCGACCAGCGCATGAGCCGGTCGACCTGCCAAAGGTGAAAGCCGATGACCGCGCCGAGCCCGACGACGAGCACGACGAAGCCCCAGATCGCGCCGAACGACAGCCCGGCCAGCGCGGCGAGGACGATGACCGCGAGGGGCGCACCGACGCCGGCAACGACGACGGGGCTGAGCCTCACGTCCCTGCTCCGCGTCAATGCCGGCGGGGCGCAGCGAGCCGGTAGCCGCTGCCGCGCACCGTCTCGATCAGCGCGGCCTGCCCGAACGGCTCGAGCGCCTGCCGCAGGCGCCGGATGTGGACGTCCACCGTGCGCTCCTCGATGTAGACATCGTCGCCCCAAACCTGATCGAGCAGCTGCGCGCGCGTATGGACGCGCTCCGGGCGCGCGAGCAGAAAGCGCAGCAGCCGGAACTCGGTCGGTCCCAGCGGAACCGGATTCCCGTCGGCGGTCACGCGATGCGTAGCCGGATCGAGCCGCAGCGCGCCGGCCGTCAGCGGCTCCTGCGCCGCCTCCGGCGCCCTGCCGCCGCAGCACCGACTTGATCCGCGCCTTGAGCTCGCGCGGCGAGAACGGCTTCGTCACGTAGTCGTCGACCCAGGCCTCGAGGCCCGCGACCTTGTCCGCTTCGTCGGTGCGCGCGGTCAGCATGATGATCGGCAGATCGCGCATGCGGGCGTCGCCGCGCAGCTCCTTCGCCAGCGCGAGGCCCGACTTGCCGGGCAGCATCCAGTCGAGCAGCAGCAGGCTCGGCAGCGTCCGCGCGAGCTCCCTCTGCGCGGACTCGGCGTCGGGCGCCGCGCGAACCTCGTATCCGGCGTCGACCAGGTTGACCCTCAGCAGCTCGCGTATCGCGGGCTCGTCCTCGACCACGAGGATCGACGACGTCATTTCCCCGCCACCTCGGCGCGGATCTGTTCGGCGGACGCATGCCGGACATCGATGCCCTTCACCACCTGGACGACCGCCTCGGCGATGTTCTTCGCATGGTCGCCGATGCGCTCGATCGACTTCGCGATGAACACGATCTCGAGCGCCGCCGTGATCGTCCGCGGATCCTCCATCATGTAGCTGATGAGCTGGCGCAGGATCGCCAGAAACGCCGCGTCGATCTCCTCGTCGCGGTCGATGACCTCGGCCGCCGCGCGCGCATCGAGCCGCGCGAACGTGTCGAGCGCCATCTGCAGCATCTCGCGCGCGCGCTCCGCCGTGCGGATCACGTCGTAGTGCCGCACGTGGCTCAGGCGGTCGGCGCCGCGGATCTCGGCCGCCTTGTAGGCGATCTTCTTCACCTCGTCGCCGACGCGCTCGAGCTCGTTGACGATCTTGGTGATCATCAGCACGAAGCGCAGATCGATCGCCGTCGGCTGCCGCCGGGCGATGATCTGGCTGCACATCTGGTCGAGATCGATCTGCATCTGGTTGATCTGCTTCTCGTCGGCGCCGACCTGATCGATCGCGTCGCGATCGTCGTCGTCGTCGAGCAGGGCGATGGCGCGATTGAGCTGCGTCTCGACGAGGCCGCCCATCGCGAGCACGCCGCTGCGGATCGCCTCCATCTCGGCGTCGAACTGCTTGTGCGTGTGTTCGTTCATGTCGCTGTCTCCTCTGCGTCGGCCCCGGCTCGATCGCAAGACGCGGAATTCGCTCAACCGAACCGGCCCGTGATGTAGTCCTCGGTTTCCTTCTTCTTCGGCTTGAGGAAGATGGTGTCGGTCGCGTCGAACTCGACGAGCTCGCCCAGGTACATGTACCCGGTGCAATCCGACACGCGCGCCGCCTGCTGCATGTTGTGCGTGACGATCGCGATCGTGTAATCCTCCTTCAGCTCCGTGATCAGCTCCTCGATCTTCGCCGTCGAGATCGGGTCGAGCGCCGAGGTCGGCTCGTCGAGCAGCAGCACCTCGGGCTTGACCGCCACCGCGCGCGCGATGCACAGCCGCTGCTGCTGCCCGCCCGACAGCGCCATCCCGCTCTGCTTCAGCTTGTCCTTCGCCTCGCCCCACATCGCCGCCTTGGTCAGCGCCCACTCGACGCGCTCGTCCATGTCCCGCTGCGAGAGATTCTCGTACAGGCTGACCCCGAAGGCGATATTGTCGTAGATCGACATGGGAAACGGGGTCGGCTTCTGGAACACCATCCCGACCTTCGCCCGCAGCATGTTGAGATCGACGTCCCGGCTCGAGGATGTTCTGGCCGTTGAAGCAGGATCTCGCCCGTCGCCCGCTGCCCGGGATAGAGCGAGTACATCCGGTTCAGCGTCCGCAGCAGCGTCGACTTGCCGCAGCCCGACGGCCCGATGAACGCCGT
Organism: uncultured beta proteobacterium; assembly: GCA_963786625.1. Lineage (GTDB taxonomy): Bacteria > Pseudomonadota > Gammaproteobacteria > Burkholderiales > Casimicrobiaceae > CAIWHR01. The sequence continues at coordinate 1,003,642 of CAWAZS010000014.1, read as the reverse complement.
GACGCGGCGCTCGGCGATGTCGAGGTCGATGTTCTTGAGCGCCTGGAACTTGCCGTAGAAGAAATCGAGCCTGCGGCACGAAATCTTCGGCGTTGCCTCGTGCGCGACGCGCGTGCCGGCGTCCGGCCGCGCTGCCACGGCGTCGAAATTCATCGCTTTCTCCCTGGAATTCCCATCGCCGGTGCCTGCCGTTGCCTATGCGGTGCTAGCGAACCGCGGTCTGGCGGAACACCGTCCGCGCCAGGATGTTGATGACGAGCACCGTCAGGGTGATCAGCAGCGCCCCGGCCCAGGCCAGCGACTTCCAGTCGTCGAACGGGCTCATCGCGAACTGGAAGATCACGACCGGAAGGTTCGCCATCGGCGCATTCATGTTCGCGCTCCAGAACTGGTTGTTGAGCGCCGTGAACAGCAGCGGCGCGGTTTCGCCGGACATGCGGGCGACGGCGAGGAGAACGCCGGTGATCACCCCGCCCCGAACTGCCTTCAGCGTCACCCTCAGGATCACCTTCCACATCGGCGCGCCGAGCGCGACCGCCGCCTCGCGCAGGCTCGCCGGCACGAGGTGCAGCATGTTCTCCGTCGTCCGGACGACCACCGGTATCGCGATCAGCGCCAGCGCGAACGAGCCCGCCCAGCCCGAGAAGTGACCGACCTGCATCACGTACACCGTGTAGACGAAGAGCCCGATCACGATCGACGGCGCGGAGAGCAGGATGTCGTTGATGAAACGGGTCGCCCGGGCGATCCAGCCGTTCTTGCCGTACTCGGCCAGATAGATGCCGGCGAGGACGCCGATCGGCGTGCTGATGAATGTCGCGACGAGCACGATGACGATGCTGCCGTAGATGGCGTTGGCGAGCCCGCCCGCCGATCCCGGCGGCGGCGTCAGCTGCGTGAACAGCGTCGGCGACAGCGCCGAAAAGCCCTTTGCGAACAGCACCCACAGGATCCAGAGCAGGAACGCCATCCCGAACGCCATCGTGCCCAGCGACATCGCGAGGTTCATCCGGTTGACGAACAGCCGCCTGCGGTAGACCGAGGTCACTGGACTACCCTTCGCGCTCATGTCTTCCTGCCCTCGCCCTTGGCGAGCTGCGCCAGCAGCAATCGCGAACAGGCCAGCACGACGAAGGTGAGCAGGAACAGCACGAGGCCCAGCGCAATCAGCGACGCCCGGTGCACCGGCTCGGCAGCCTCGTTGAACTCGTTGGCGAGCGCCGAGGCGATCGAGTTGCCGGGCTCGAACAGCGAGGCACTGATCCGGTAGGCGTTGCCGATGACGAAGGTCACGGCCATCGTCTCGCCGAGCGCCCGGCCGAGGCCGAGCATGATGCCGCCGATGACGCCGACCTTCGTGTACGGCAGCACGACGTTCCAGACCACTTCCCAGGTCGTCGCGCCGATCCCGTAAGCCGATTCCTTCAGCACCGGCGGGACGACCTCGAAGACGTCGCGCATCACCGAGGCGATGAACGGAATCACCATGATCGACAGGATGATGCCCGCGGAGAGTATCCCGATCCCGTTCGGCGCCCCTACGAACAGCGGGCCGAGGATCCACAGGCTCCCGAAGATCCGGGTCAGCACCGGCTGGACGTAGTCGCCGAACACCGGCGCGAAGACGAACAGCCCCCACATCCCGTAGATGATCGACGGTATCGCTGCCAGCAGCTCGACCGCGGTGCCGAGCGGTCGCTTCAGCGCCGCGGGGCACATCTCGGTGAGGAAAAGCGCGATCCCGAAGCTGACGGGCACGCCGATCAGCAACGCAATCGCCGAGGTGACCAGCGTGCCGTAGATCGGGGCCAGCGCTCCGAAGTCCATCGTCACCGGGTTCCAGACGTTGGTGACGAAGAAGCCCAGGCCGAACTTCTCGAAGGCAGGCGCGGCCGCCCAGGCGAGCGCGCCGATGATCCCTACGAGGGTAAGCAGGACGAACAGCGCGAAGAACAGCGTCGTGCGCTCGAACAGCCAGTCCTGCCACGGCGGCGCGCCACGGTGCGCGGCAGGCGGCGTGGGCTCCCGCTGGGCGAGCGGCTCGATCGGGGCGGGCATGGCGGGCGGCATCGCGACTGAAGCAGTCGACATGATAACCCCTGGAAAAAGATGCAGCCGCGAGGGACGCCCCGCGGCCACGAGGCTCTCTTCGGAGGAGGAAGAGAGGTACTGCCAGGCGGAGGACGGTCGGCGAGCCGTGCCAGCGGCACCGACCGGCGATCCCTACCAGAGGGCCTTGCCGGAGCCGTCCTTGAGCTGCGCCTTCCAGGCGTCGGCAACGACCTTCACCACGCCCTCGGGCATCGGCACGTAGTCGAGCTCGGCGGCCATCTTCTGCCCGTTCTTGAGCGCCCAGTCGAAGAACTTCAGCACTTCGACGGCGTTTTGCGGCTTGTCCTGCTTCTGGTGCATCAGGATGAAGCTCGCGCCCGAGATCGGCCAGCTCGTCTTGCCCGGCTGATCCGTCAGGATCTGGTAGAAGCCCGGAGCGTTCTTCCAGTCGGCGAACGCCGCGGCCGCCTGAAACGTGTCGTCGTCCGGCTGGACGAACTGGCCGTCCCGATTCTGCACCGCGGCGTGCGCCATCTTGTTGCGCTTCGCGTAGGCATACTCGACGTAGCCGATCGAGCCCTTGATCCGCTGCACGTACGCAGCGACGCCTTCGTTGCCCTTGCCGCCCACGCCCTCGGGCCACGCCACCGCGGTGCTGGCGCCGACCTTCTGTTTCCACTCGGGGCTGACCTTCGACAGATAGTCGGTCCAGATGAACGTCGTCCCCGATCCGTCCGAGCGGCGCACGACGGTGATCGAAGCGTCGGGCAGCTTGATCCCCGGATTGAGATCGGCGATCGGCTTCTCGTTCCACTTCTTGATCTTGCCGAGATAGATGTCGGCGAGCACGGGGCCCGTGAACTTCATCGCGCCGGGCGCAACCCCTTCGATGTTCACGACCGGCACGACACCGCCGATGATGGCCGGAAACTGCATGAGGCCGGCGGCCTGCAGATCCTCGGGTTTGAGCGGCATGTCCGACGCGCCGAAGTCGACGGTCTTCGCCTTGATCTGGGCGATGCCGCCCCCGGAGCCGATCGACTGATAGTTCATCCCGACACCGGTCTTCTGCTTGTACGCCTCCGCCCATTTGGCGTAGATCGGATACGGAAACGTCGCGCCGGCGCCGGTGATGTCGACGGCGGCGGCGGTGGAAAGGCCGAGCGCGATCGTCGCGGCGGCCAGCAATCCCTGGGTCAGGCACTTGCGCATGGCGGTTTTCCTCATGGGTATCGGACCCCGCCATTGTCGCCGCGCCGTGTTACGGCACGATGACAACGCCCCCGTCCTAGACGAAGTCCGGCCCCAGCACGACCTTGAGGACGACGCCCGACCCGCTGTCGCGGACGCGATTGGACAGCCACCACACGGCGCCCTTGCGCACGCTCCACGACGCATCCTCGCCGGTCAGCAGCAGGGCGGCGACCTCGCCGAGCGTGGGTTGGTGCCCGACGACGACGACCGGCTCGCGGGCGTCGGGCCATCCCGCCGCCGCCAGGATGTCGGACGCCGACGCGCCCGGCGCCAGCGCGGGCTCTACATGGAACTTGCGCTTCAACGCACGCGCGGTCTGCTGCGTGCGATCGGCCGGGCTCGAAAGGACGCGCGCGGTCGCCGGCAGATGGCGATCGAGCCACGTCGCCATGCGCGCGGCTTGCTGGACGCCCTTCTTCGTCAGCGGTCTATCGAGGTCCGGCACGCCCGGCTCGGCTTCGGCGTGGCGCCACAGTATCAGGTCCATCCGTTCTACCTCCGTTATCGGCTGTCCGCGCCGGGCTGTTCGGCAAGGCGGTCGACGAGCTCCTGCTGCGCGGCGCGCGGCCGCGCCCGGCGCGTGCCCTTTGCCTTTGCATACGTGCCGTCGCCCGCGAGCGCCCACGCGTCGCGATTGTCGGCAAGATACGGCTTCAGCCCCTCGGCGATCACCCGCGCCTTGAGCTCCGGGTCCAGCACCGGGAACGCGACCTCGATCCGCCGGAAGAGGTTGCGCCCCATCCAGTCGGCGCTGGACAGCCACACCTCGTCGCCGCCGTCGTTGGCGAAGTGCCAGATCCGCGTGTGCTCGAGGAAGCGGCCGACGATCGAGCGCACGCGGATGTTTTCCGAGAACCCGTCGACGCCCGGGCGCAGCGCGCAGGCGCCGCGCACGATCAGGTCGATCTCGACGCCGGCCTGCGACGCCGCATACAGCGCCCGGATCACGGCTTCCTCGAGCAGCGCGTTCATCTTGGCCACGATCCGCGCCGGCCTGCCTTCCCGCGCATGCCGCGCTTCGCGCCGGATCGCGAAGAGCACGCGATCGTGCATCGTGAACGGCGCGAGCAGCAGGTGCTTCAGCCGCTTCGCCTTGGCGAGGCTCGTGATGTGCAGAAACACTTCGTTGACGTCGGCGCAGATGTCCTTGTTCGCGGTGAGGAGCCCGAAATCCGTGTATTGCCGCGCCGTGCGCGGATGGTAGTTGCCGGTCCCCAGATGCGCGTAGGCCTGCAATCGCGTGCGACCCTTGGGGTCCTTCTCGCGGCGCAGCAGCAGCGCCAGCTTGGCGTGCGTCTTCAGTCCGAACACGCCGTAGACGACCTGGGCGCCGACCTCTTCCAGACGCTCGGCCCAGTTGATGTTCGCCTCCTCCTCGAAGCGCGCGAGCAGCTCGACTACGACCGTCACTTCCTTCCCGCGGCGCGCGGCCTCGATCAGGGCCTCCATCAGCACGGAGTTGACCCCGGTGCGATAGACGGTCTGCTTGATCGCGACGACGTCCGGATCGTCGGCGGCCTTGCGGATGAATTCGACCACCGGGTCGAAGGATTGAAAGGGATGGTGCAGCAGGACGTCCTGCTGCCGGATCGTCGCCAGGAGATCCGCCGAGTCCCGCAGGCGGTCCGGCAGACCGGGAACGAACGGCCGGTATTCGAGCCCGGTGACGGCGACGGAATCGATCAGCGCGGCCATACGGGCGAGATTGACCGGGCCGCCGACGCGATACAGATCGCCATCGTTCAATTCGAACTGCCGGAGCAGGAATTGCGCGAGCTTCTCGGGACAGCCCGCGGCGACCTCGAGCCGCACCGCCTGCCCGAAGTGCCGCTGCGGAAGCTCGCCTTCGAGCGCCTGGCGCAGGTTCTTCACCTCCTCCTCGTCGAACCAGAGGTCGGCGTCGCGCGTCACGCGGAACTGCGAGTAGCCGACGATCTCGCGCCCGCCGAAGAGCTCGTGCAGGTGCGCGTGAATGACGCTGGAGAGCAGCACGAATGCGTTGTCGGAGCCGGCGATCGCGCGCGGGAGCGCGATGACCCGCGGCAGCAGCCGCGGGGCCTTGACCGTGGCGATCGTGGTGTCGCGCCCGAACGCGTCGTGGCCGGTGAGCTCGACGACGAAATTCAGGCTCTTGTTGGCGACCTGCGGGAACGGATGCGCCGGATCGAGACCGATCGGAGTCAGCAGCGGCCGGACTTCGCGGTGGAAATAGTCGGAGACCCACGCGCGTTGCCGGGCATCGAGGGCATCGCGGCGGAGCAGGCGGATGCCCTCCGCCGACAGGGCGGGGAGGATGGCGTCGTTGAGCAGCCGGTACTGCTCCGCCACCAGCAGGCGCGTCTCCTCGCCGATGACGCCGAGCAGCGCGCGCAGTCCGGGCAGCGTCATGCCGGGCGGGGGAAGCCGGGCACGCAGCTGCTCCTTCAGGCCGGCCACGCGGATCTCGAAGAACTCGTCCAGGTTGTTGCTGACGATGCACAGGAAGCGCAGCTGCTCGAGCAGCGGCGTCGCCGCGTCCTGCGCCAGCGCGAGCACGCGGCGGTTGAATGCGAGCTGCGACAGCTCGCGATTGATCGGCGAGGGGCTGGTTTGCTTCATCGATACGGCCGTGCCGTCGCCGGCAGGGGGCGACCGCAGGCGGGGACGGCAAACGTGACAGCTTGTCGCGCCGGCATGACAGCCATATTACAACGACGGGTGCAGCCGGCGGTCGTTGCCCGAAGGAGGGGTCCCGAATTCTGCTAACCTAGATGACTGTCAATCCGCTTCCGTCGCATGCGCGAGCGCAAGTCCGACCCGCTTCTGGCCGTCGTCGATCTCGGATCGAACAGCTTCCGGCTCGAGATCGGCCGCGTCGAGGGCGGCCAGATCTACCAGCTCGACACCTGGCGCGAGACGCTGCGCATCGGGGCCGGCCTCGACGCCAGCGGACGGCTCAAGCCCGCGGCGATGGACGCCGCGCTCGCGTGCCTTGCTCGTTTCCGCGAACGGCTCTCCGGCCTGCATCCTGCGGCCGTGCGCGTGGTTGCCACCAACACGTTCCGCGTCGCCCGGAACGCGCGCGAGTTCCAGGCGCGCGCGGAGCGGACGATCGGCTTTCCGATCGACGTCATCAGCGGGCACGAAGAGGGGCGCCTGACGTTCCTCGGCGTTGCGCGCGAGCTCCCCCGGTCGTCCGAGCCCCGCCTGGTGATCGACATCGGCGGCGGATCGACCGAATTCATCATCGGCCGCGGCCTCGAGCCGGAACGGCTCGAGTCGCTGACGATCGGCTGCGTCGGGATGACGCAGCGATTCTTCGCCGACGGGACGATCACCGGCGCGGCGCTCGAGGCCGCCGAAACGGTCGCCCGCGCCGAGATCGAGGCCATCGCTTCGGCGTTTGGAGCGCCGCACTGGCGCGAAGCCTACGCGTCGTCCGGCACCGCGCTGGCGCTCGCCGACATACTCCAGCAGAACGGCTTCTCGGCCGGCGGCATCACGCCGGCGGGTCTGGCCCGACTGCGCAGGCGGATGCTCGACGCCGGCCACTACTCGCGACTCAGGCTCCATGCGCTGAAGGGCGAACGGGCGCCGGTGCTCGCGGGCGGCCTCGCCATCATGACGGCTGCCGTCGACGAGCTCCACGTCGCGCGCATCGACCCCATCGGCGGGGCGCTGCGCCTCGGCGTGCTCTACGATCTGCTCGGGCGCGCGGCCGACGAGGACGCGCGCGCGGCGACGGTCGAGCGCTTCATCGACCGCTACCGCATCGATCGGGAGCAGGCATCGCGCGTGTCCGGGCTCGCGGTCGCGCTCTACCGCCGGGCCGGCAAGGCGGCGGATCCGATGGCCGTGCAGCTGCTCGGATGGGCGGCCCGGCTGCACGAGGCCGGGATGTCGGTTTCGCACACCGGGTTTCACAAGCACGGTGCGTACATCCTGCAGAACGCGGACATGCCGGGCTTCTCCGCCGGCGAGCAGGGCCAGCTGGCGCTCCTCGTCTACGGCTGCCGCGGCGGACTCGCGAAGCTCGAGGGCTCCCTTGCCGACGCGGAAATCCGCGCCGCCGTCCTCGCGCTGCGGCTCGCCGTGCTGTTCCATCATGCGCGCACGATGATCGCGGCGCCGCGCATTCAGCTCGCGGTCGGCAAGCGGGTCCAGATCGCGATCTCGCCGCGCTGGCTCGCCGCGCATCCTCTCACCGATTACCTGCTCGCGAAGGAGCGCTCGCAGTGGGAAGCGCTCGGCTATCCGTGGCGAGTGGGGCGGCGCTAGCGCGACAGCACGATCACGACGCCCCGGCCGGCGGCGCCTCCCCGGGTGACGCCCACGCCGGCCAGGCAATGGGCCAGCGGACACGCTCGGCCTCGGCGCGCAGCCGCGCGAGCTCGTCGTGCAGCCCCTGATCGGCCGGGCGCGAGACGAGCCCGACGAGTACGCGGGCGCGGGCGATCAGGAAGTCGCCGAAGGGCAGCGGCTCGTTGCGCGTATACGCATCGAGCGCGGCGGCATGCTCGAGGCCGCGCGCCCATTCGCCCCGCGCAAGCGCATCCTCGATGCCCTGCCGGCAATAGTCGATCGCATTGTGGCTGGCGCAGCCTTGCGCGAGCAGCGCTTCCGCTTCCGACCGGCACTGCTCGCGCTCCTTCATGTCGTCGAGGAGGCGGGCCTTGAGGCCGAGCACCATCGGTCCGCAAAAGCCCATCCCGGTCTCCCGTGCCAGCGCGAGCGCGCGCTCGATCCGCTCGCGCGCCTCGCTCGTGCGCCCGGCTGCGAACGCACAGGCCGCCAATCCCGCGAGAATGATCGTCTGGAAGCGCCGCGCGCCTATCGTCTCGGCCAGCGCGATGCCGCGCGTCAGCAGCGGCTCCGCGTCGCCATGACGGTCGCAGAAGGTGAGCACCATACCCTGCGATTCCAGCGACATCACCTCGACGTGCCGATCGCCGACCCGGACCGCGAGCGAGCGCGCGGCCTCCATGTCGGCGAGGCCCGCGTCGAACTCCATCAGGAAGGCACGGCAGAAGCCGATCAGCACGCGGTTGGGAATGGCGACCCGCGTGAGGCCGTGCGCCTCGCAGAGCTCGACACATTGCCCGAAGCGTGCGCGCGCCGTGCGCATCCGGCCCGCCGCGTACGCGGCATCGGCGAGCCCGCTCAGCGCGCGCGCCTCCCACGCCGGGTCGGCGAGCGAGCGCGCGCACGCCAGCGCCGCCTCGTGCGCCGCGGCGCAGCCCGCGATATCGCCGCGCGCGAAATACAGGTTGCCGCGGGTGTAGTGCAGCTCGGACAGCTCCCGCTCGAGGCCCTGCGCCATGGCGAGCGGCTCGGCCTCGGCGAGCGCGGCGAGCGCCTCGTCCACGCCGGCGAGCAATCGCTGGCCCGCGGCGATGCCGATCAGCGCGCGGCAGCGCTCGTCGGGTCGCCGTGCCGCCGCCAGCGCGATCGTGTAGGCGTCGACCGCCGGCCGGCCCTCGCCCGACTCGCAGCGCAGCCGGCCGCGCAGCATGTTCAGCGCCACCACGTCCTCCGGATCCCTGGCCAGTGCGGCACCGCGCTCGGCGAGCGCCAGCGCGCGCTCCGGCTGCAGCGCGGCGGTCTGCGCGAGCGCCGCATCGCGATACGCGCGCGGGGCCTCCGGTGCTTCGGCGCGGTCGAGGTGCTCGGCGTGCAGCGCCGGATCGCGCTCGCCGTACCACGCCGCGGCCGCGCGATGCAGCTCCGCACGGCGCGCGCGGGTCAGCGACGCGTAGACCCCATCGCGGATCAGCGCGTGGGTGAACAGGAAGTCGTCGCCTTCCGGACGCACCAGAAAATGCGCGACCGGGACGTCGCAGGAATAATCGGCCATCTGCGCCAGATGGCGAACGAGCGCGAGCGGAAAGCGCTGGCCGACGACGGCCGCCGCGCGCAACGCCGCGCGGTCGCGTTCCGGGAGCCGGTCCATGCGCGCGAGCACGAGGCTGTGCAGCGATGCCGGAAGCCCCTCGCTACGCTCGTCGGCGGCGCGCATCAGCTGCTCGAGGAACAGCGGATTGCCTCCCGCACGCTCGACGCATTTCTGGACGAGGGCGCGGGGCGCCGACAGGAAGCCGCCGGCCAGCGCCAGCGCATCCCTGGTCCCGAGCGGTCCGAGATCGATCGTGAGCAGCGGACTGCCCTGCACGGAGGACCGCCACGCGGCGTCGAGCGGATCGCCCGCGACGCGCGACGTGAGCGCCAGCACCGCCGCCATCGTTCCCGCGCCGCGCGTCAGCGCCGCGAGATAGTCCAGCGTGACCGGGTCGGCCCAATGCACGTCCTCGACGATCACGAGCACCGGGGAGCCCGCGCACGCCGCCTCGAGCAGGCGCACCACGGCCGCGGCGCGACCCCGCTGCCGGGCCGCGCTGTCCATCGCCGCGTACATGGCGTCGCCTTCGGCCGGCTGCGGCAGGTCGAGCAGGTCGCGCAGGAACGGCTCCTCCTTCGCGAGCGCCGGATGCCGGCCCAGCATCTGGCGCAGCGCCTCGCATCGCGCGTCGCCATCCGACCCGCGCGGCAGATCCATGAGGCTGGCGACGATCTCGCCGATGGCGTCACGCCCCTTCGCCATGCCGAAATCGAGCACCAGCCCGGTGTGGCACGCAAACCCGTCGGCGAGCGCCCGCCGGCGCAATTCGCCGACGAGTCGCGACTTGCCGATTCCGGCGTCGCCGCGCACGAGCACCGTGCCGCCCGTTCCGTTGGCCGCGCAGCTCGCGAGCGAAGCTGCGAGCTGCGCGAGCTCCGCGGTCCGGCCGACGAACGCGTGCTCGCCTTCGCGCTCCGTCGCATCGACGAACTCGACGAAACGCCATGCGGTGAGCGGCGCGTCGATCCCCTTGAGCTGCGCGCCCTCGATCGGCACGCAGCGGGCGATCCGCTGCGCGGCGGCGTGGACGGCGTCGTCGGTCACGGTCTCGCCGGCGCCGGCGAGCTTCAGCAGGCGCGCCGCCAGATTGACCGAGTTGCCGATCACCGTGTACGCGCGATGTCCGGCGCCACCGAGCCCGCTCGCCACGACCTCGCCCGAGGCGATGCCGATGTGCACCGCCAGCGGCTCACCCGTCGCGCCGGCCAGCGTGGGCATCGCGCGATGGATCTCGGCGGCGGCGCGCACCGCGCGTATCGCGTCGTCGTCGTGCGCGACCGGGGCGCCGAACACCGCCATCACGGAATCGCCGATGTGCTTGTCGATGCTCCCGCCGAAGCGCTCGACGGTCCCGTCGGCGGCGGCGTAGAACCGTTCGAGCATCGAATGCACGTCCTCGGGGTCGAGCGAGCGCGACATTCGCGTGTAGTCGACGAGATCCGCGAAAAGGACGGTGACCGGCCGCCGTTCGCCGTCGCTGCCCCTGCCGGTGTTTCCGGCGGCCCCGGTCGCGCCCGTCGTCGCGCGCGCGTCGCCGACGGGAGCCGATGTCGGGGCTCCCGCCGCCGGACCCGGCGCGGCAAGCGGCGCGCCGCAGCCGCCGCAGAACTTCTCGCCAGGCTCGTTGGCGTATCCGCACGCCGGACAGACGACCGGCAGCCCCGCGCCGCAATGCGCGCAGAAACGCCGTCCGGCCCGGTTCGCGGTGCCGCAGCGGGAGCATTGCAGGGTCGTCATCGCGAACGCGCCATGGCTCGTACGGATCAGATTAGCGCAATCCGGCCGGGGCGCGCAGCATCGACGAGCGCCCTATGCGGAGAGCAGCGAGCCGCCCGGCGCCACGCGCGTGAAGCGCACGGGAACCGCCTCGGCGTGGAGCGCTTCGTCGGCCTGCCGGACGCGCACGAAGGTCGACGTCGCGAGATCGCCGGTGCCCGGACAGTCCGAACGGAAATGTGCGCCGCGCGAGTCCCCTCGTGCCTGCGCCGCGCGTACGATCACCTGCGACACCGAGATGAGGTTCGCGAGGTTGAGCGCGTCGTGCCATGTCAGGTTGAAAGCGCGCCCGTCATCCGGGAGGCCGGTGCCCGCGAGCTCGGCCTGGAGCGCGTCGAGCGCCTCCGCCGCGCGGGCGAGGCCAGCCGCGTCGCGGACGATCCCCGCGTCGTTCCACATCACGTCGTACAGGCGCTCGCGTATCGATTCGAGCGCGCCCGGCCCACGCTGCGCGTGCGCGAACGGGGCCTCCGCACGCGCGATTGCCGCGTCCAGCGCCGCGGCATCGGGCTCGCGCCACGCGCCGTTGCGGGCGACCCACGCCGCGATCGTGTCGCCGGCGATGCCGCCGAACACCGTCGAATTGGCGACGCCGTTGCCGCCCAGCCGGTTCGCGCCATGCACGCCACCCGAATCCTCGCCCGCGACGAAGAGGCCGGGACGCTCCGTCGTGCAGTCCGGCGCGAACTCGACCCCGCCCATCATGTAGTGCGCCGTCGGGACGACCTCGACCTTGCCAGCCGCCAGATCGAATCCGCAATCGGCGCAGCGCTCGACCATGCCCTTGAACTGCCGGCGCACGTTGTCCGGCCCGAGATGGCCCATGCTGAGGTAGACGCCGCCGTTCGGCGTCGTTCGTCCCGCGCGCATCTCGGCAAAGATGGCGCGCGACACGATGTCGCGCGTCGCGCGCTCGCCGCGCTCGTCGTAGCGATCCATGAAGCGAGCGCCGTCGCCGTCCTCGAGATACCCTCCCGCGCCGCGCAGGCCCTCCTCGAGCACGGTGCCGGTCATCCGCGTCTCCCGGCCGGCGAGCAGGCCCGTCGGATGGAACTGCACCATCTCCATGTCGCGCAGCGGGAGTCCGTAGCGCAGGGCCATCGCGAGACCGTCGCAGCTCTTGTCGCCCGACGGTGTATGGAACCGGTACATGGTCGGCCCCCCGCCGGTGGCGAGCAGCACCGCCCTTGCCTGCACGAACACGTACTCGCCGGTGCGGATGTCGACGAGCAGGACGCCGGCCGGCGCGCCGCCATTCCCGTCTCCGGCCGCCGCAACGAAATCGAGGGCGCGGTGCTCCTCGAGCCGGTGGATGCCGCGCGACCAGACCTGCTCGGCAAGCCGGTTCACGATCTCGATGCCCGTCAGGTCGCCCTTGTGGACCGTGCGGTCGAAGGTCTGTCCGGCAAACGCCTTCTGGTGGATCGTCCCGTCGGGGTTGCGGTCGAAAAAGCATCCGAGCTCGTTCTCGAGCTCGTGGATCCGTTCGATCGCGCCGGTCACGAGCGTCCAGGCGAGGTCCTGGTCGGGAAGCCACTTTCCGCCCTCGATCGTGTCCATGAAATGGCGCTCGACCGAATCGCCGGGCGCGAGCGCGACGTTGTAGCCGCCCTGGACCATCCGCGTGCAGCCACACTTGCCGAGGAGGCCCTTGACCGCGATCGTGACGTGCAGCCCGGGATTCGCACGGTGCGCATGCAGCGCGGCGAAGAGGCCCGCGCCGCCGGCGCCCAGGATCAGCAGGTCCGTGCGCAGCGTTCTCAAGAACGGGGCGGCCGACCGGACCCGACACCGAGCGCGGCGAGCGCGGCGGCGCGGTTCGATTTCGCGCCGGCATCGACCGCGGCGTAGAGATCGCCACCGCGGCTGTCCATCGCGACCCGCAGCGGGCCAAAGCCGCGCACGCGGAACTTCCAGAGGCTCTCGGGATTGAGATCGTCGAGATCGACATCCTCGATCGCCTCGACCCACGTGGTCTCGAGCGCGGCCGCGCCGCCGACGATTGCTAGATAGACGCCACCGAGCTCGCGGAACGCGGCCGCCGATTCCGCGCCGAGCCCGCCCTTGCCGATGATGATGCGCACGCCGCAGCGCTCCATCAACGGTCGGGTGTAGCGCTCCATCCGCGCGCTGGTCGTCGTGCCGACGCACAGCGGCGCGTAGCCCGCGGGATGTGCCGGCGACGGCACGACCTTCCGCACGTTGGGCGCCGTGTGGATGACGGCGTGGCCCATGAGGTCGAAGCGCGTCGCGCGACCGTGGTCGAAGAGCGCGATCTGCGTCGCGTCGCGGATTCCGTAGAGCGTGCCGTTGAGCGTAACCGTGTCGTCGACCGCCAGCGCGCGGACCTGCGCTTCGGTGACGGGCGTCGTGAATTCGTGGTGCGCCATCGTCGTCACCCTGCCGCGACGGCCGCGCGGCAGCCGCGGATGCGGCGGGGATTCCCTATGTGCACGCGCGGTCTCCGTCAATACCCGTACTCGACGCCGCCGGCGTCGAGCCGAGCGCTCGCGCGCCGCGCCGAGTGGCATTGCATGTTCACCGCGACCGGATTCATCGTGATGTGCGTCGCCGCGAGCTCGACGTGCACGGCGAAGGCGGTCGCGTCGCCGCCCAGCCCCTGCGGGCCGACGCCGAGCAGGTTCACCGCCGCGGAGAGCTGGGTCTCCAGCAGGGCGCCGTCGGGATCCGCGCAATGCGAGCCGAGCGGCCGCGTCGCCGCGACCTTGGCGAGGTGAACGCAGAGGTCGGCCGTGCCGCCGACCCCGACGCCGACGATCGTCGGCGGGCAGGTCTTGCCGCCCGCGCCCAGCACGCAATCGACGACGAAGGTCCGGATCGCATCGATGCCCTCGGCGGGGATCGCCATCCGCAGCCACGAGTTGTTCTCCGATCCGCTGCCCTTGGGGATCATCTCGATCCGCAGGCCGTCGAACGCGTCGGAGAAATCGACGTGGATCACCGGCACGGCGATGCCGCAGGACGTGTGGTCGTTCTGGCGCGTGAGCGGGTGGACGATCGACGAACGCAGCGGAGCCTCGCGCGTCGCGCGCTCGCAGCCCCGCCGGATCGCCGCCTTCAGCGCGACGCCGTCGACCTCCACGTCGCGGCCGATCGTGACGTTGTAGATCGGAATGCCGGTGTCCTGGCAGAGCAGGTTGCCCGTGCGCTCGGCAACCGCGATGTTCTCGATCATCGTGCCGAGCACCGCCCTGGCGGTCGCACCCGTTTCCCGCGCCGCGAGCGCGTCGAGGCCCTGCTTGATGTCGGGCGGCAGGTTCTTGAGCGCGCGAATGTAGAGCTCCTTCGCGGCGTCCTCGATGCGTTCCGGCGCGATCCGCATGGTTCGCCTAGACGAGATTCAGCGCGAAGAGCAGCGCGCAGGACACCGCGATGGCGCCCGTGGCCGCGATCAGCGCCGGCTGCCACGCGGCGCGCCAGTCGCCGAACTCCGCCAGCAGCAGCCGCGCTCCGCCGCCGAGATGGACCGAAAGCAGGAGCACCAGCGCGACCTCGCTCGCCTTGACCAGCGGTCGCTCCGTCCAGGCGAGCACGTCGTCGAGCGCGGCGGCGCCGGTCAGCGCCTGGCCCAGCACGAGGAAGTGCGCCGGCAGGAAGACCGCGAGCGCGAGACCGGAGACCCGATGCACGGCGAACGCCCACCACCCGGCGTGCCGGCGCGCGCGCCAGTCGTTGCGGCGGATCACGCTCTCGCTCACCCGGCCGTTCCTGCCGTCACGGCGTAGACCGCGCGCAGCCCGAGCGCGAGCAGCACCGTGGCGAACGCGAGCATCGCCGCATCGATGCCGCGCCCATGACCGCCGCGCGCCTCGGCGAGGATCGCGCGCAGCCCGATCGGCGCGTGGATCGCCACGCCGAGCACGAACACGGCGTAGAACGCCGCCCACGCCAGGCTGCCGCGGGTGCGCCCCAGGATCTCGGCCGCGGTCAGGCCCCCGCGCACCGCGACGATCATCGTGACCAGGTGCACGACGACGCAGAGCGCGAGCACGGCGGCGCTGCCCCGCTGCGCGAGCCACAGCAGCGATTCGCGGCGCGCGCGGCTCATCGAAGGGCCCCGGTCAGCGCGGCGATCGCGGTCCGGCGCTTGAGCCCGGCGATCGATGCGGTCGGCGCGAGCTGCTTCGGGCAGCGGTCGGTGCAGCTCTGGTGCGTGTGGCAGGCGTGGCAGCCCGCATCGCCGGCGACCGCCGCCAGCCGCTCGTCGCGCGCGCCGTCGCGCGAATCGTTGACCAGCGTCCATGCCCGGTTCAGCGCCGCCGGGCCCAGATAGGCAGGGTTCCAGCGGACGACATCGCAACTCGCGTAGCAGACGCCGCAGCCGATGCACTCGATCGCGGCATCGACGGCGCGGCGCTCGTTCGACGCCGGGACGATCGTCGCGAATTCGTCGCGGCGCGTGGCGGTCGGGACGAACTGCCCCCTCGCCCGCGCCCACTTGTCGAAGAACTCGCCCATGTCGCTCACGAGGTCGCGGATCACCGGCAGATTCGCGAGCGGCGCGAGCTCCAGAGTCCCGTCGCCCGCGACGGCCTCGACGTGCGTGCGGCACGTCCAGCGCGCGCGCCCGTTGACCGTCATCGCGCAGGAGCCGCACATGCCGACGCGGCACGCGTAACGGTAGGCGAGCGTGGGGTCGATCCGGCGCTGGATGTGCGTGACGACGTCGAGGACGGTCTGCGCCGGGCGCCGCGGCACGTCGTAGGCGACGAAGCGCCCACCGGCCGGACCCGCGCCGCTGCGCCAGACGCGTACTGAGAGCGTGGTCATTGGGGCATCCCCGGCGCCGCGCGCCGTCCCTCCGAGAGCGAGTGCCGATGATACAACCAAGGGCCTGCCGTCCGGCTGCGACGCCGGAACGGGTCGCGTGGTGCGACCGGCGCACCCTCCGACGTGCCTTTCACGCCGTCCGCAGCGTCCACTTGTCCGACAGCAGCTTCGACAGCGGCTCGGAGAGCTCGAACACGCTCGCGACTGCCAGCTCGTCGCTGTAGGGCACGCCGTCGCGATCGGCGCGCTGCCGCAGGCGCGACTCGTGCACCTCCAGCACGTCCCGGGGAAACGGCATCAGGCCCGCATCGAGGATGCGCAGGCATCCGTCGGCGTCCCGCGCCGGCATGACACGGCTCCTGACGTGCCGGTTCGGCGACCAGGGAATGTCCATCACGCCGGCGGCGAAAGCCCGCACCGCACCGACGGCCACGTCGCCGTCGCCCATCTCGAGAACCTTGTCGACGATAGTCCGCACCTCGCGCTTGATCAGCTCCTTCTCGAAGCGGAATTCCGCCAGCCCGTCGAGCCGGATGTGGCGCGCCAGGTAGATCGCCATGCGCGTCATGCGCAGTCCCTCGGCATTGATCTCGGGCGTGGGCAACCCGAACGCTTCATGGGTGGTCTTGGTGGTCACGCTGACCGCGCCGCCGATCGCGGCCAGGGTCCCGCCGTAGACGACCAGCGCCGCCGACTGCGCGTCGTCGTGCGGCCAGGCCCCCATCCAGTGCAGCGAGGTCACCGACGTGAACACGTCGGGATGGCCGCACGCGACCAGATACTCCTGCACGAGCTCGCCGCAGGCGGAAATCGCCGCCGCGTCCTGCACGAGGTGCAGCGTCTGCGCGAGCTCGAGGCCGTAGTTCTTCACGCCCTGCGCCGCCGCCAGCAGGGCGTCGAGCACGCAGGTGATGATCGCGATGCAGGGCGGAATGTTGGTGCCGGTGAGAAAGCCCGGCTGGCGCCGGTGCAGCTCGACGCCGCGCTCCTGGTAGAGGGCGGCCAGGCGATCGAGGTACTGGTAGTTGCGGATGCCGTCCTCGATCGACATCTCCTTGATGTACGACGACGTGTACGCGATGCCCGAGCCCAGGTAGCCCGAAAAGCCGGAGGCGAAGCCGATTTCCCCGGTGAGCTTCGGCATCGCGGTGCCGGTGAGCATGATCGCCGGCTTGTCGATGGCCTCGATCAGCCGCCGGTTCACCGCCACGCCGTAATTCACCAGAGGGTAGCCGTTCAGCATCGAACGGCCCTCCCGCTCCGATTCCTCGACGCCGCGCTGGGCCAGTGCGAAATGCTCGTTGCGGGTGTAGCTGTCGGTGGTGGTCGGCACCACGTCGGCCAGGCCCTCCTTGTCCAGGGTCTCCATCAGCTTCAATTGCAGCGCGAAGGTGCCGAAGCCGCCCCGCGGCTGGGTCAGGCAGCGCCGTTCGGCGACCGCCCGGCGCAGCACCCACGCGAGCTGCTTGTGCTTCGGCAGTGCCTGGTGCAGCGCCGCGGCCTCGTCCAGATCCACGCCGCTGCCCGTGGGCCAGCGCGCGAGGTTCTCGCGCCGCATCCCGGCGAACACATCCTCGGGGATGCGCTGCTGCGACAGCGGCGCACGCGCCTCAGGTCCCGACGGTGCGTTCATTGCCGAACTCCTCTGCCAAGGGCACGAGATGCGCGAGGCCCAGCGCCAGCGCCTGCCGGGGTTCGACCTGACCCAGCAGGCCGCAAGCGTAGAGAATGTACTCCCGGTCGAGCAGCAGCCGCGGCGAGCGCGGCCGCAGCGAGAACGGATCGCCGGGTCCGCGAGCGCGGTCTCGAGGATCGCCGCCGGATCCGGACTGTGCACGAGCGCGCCGCCGGTCCCGATCACGACGCCGACGTCGGACAGATCCTTGCCGCGCTGCACGATCGCCGGGCCGGACACCGTGTACACCGTCTCGATGGTGCCGGCGTGGCGTTTCACCGCAAGGCGCACCGCCGCGCGGGCCAGCGCGCGATCGAGCGCCGCTTCCTCCGCGCTGGCCGGGACGCGCTCGACGTCCTGCGCCAGCGCCGCGATCAGCTCGCGCACGCGCGAGGCCGGCAGGCCGCTTTCCGCGGCGATGACGCCGGCCCCCGCCGCCTCGTCGATGGCCGCGATGTTGTGGCGCATGCCCAGGTCGCCCTCGACGGTGCGCTTCACCCTGGGCTCGGGCAGACCCTGCGGGATCACGCCCGCCTGGCTCGGCTCGCCGGAGGCGACGGAGTGCACGTCGGTCGTCGCGCCGCCGGGATCGACCACCAGCAGCGCGCCGAGGCCGGCCAGCCCCGCGCAGCCGTCGGCGAGCAGGCGCGCGCCCTCCATCACCGCCTCCGGCGTGGGCATGAGCACCCGGTCGAACATCGCCTGCGCGCGGTCGATGCCCTTGGCGTGCACGATGCGATCGATGAACACCTCGCGAATCGCCGCGCGCGCCGGCTCGATGTTGAGGACGTTGAATTCCGGCATGACGTTTTCGGTGGCGATCACCGCCTTGCCGGCGAGCCGCTCGCGGCATTGATCCGAGGCGCTGCGGTTGCCTGCCAGCACGATCGGGCACGCAAGGCGGCTGCGGCCGAGCGCGTCGGCATTGTGCGCAATGACCTCGCTGTTGCCGCCGTCGGTGCCGCCGGCGAGAAGCAGAATGTCCGGCGCCAGCTGCTCGATGCGCTCGACGTCCGCCACGGTCAGCCGGTACGCAAAGGTCCCGACGAGCTTCGCCCCGGCGCCGAGCGCCGCCTGGCGGGCCGCTTCGGCGGTCAGTTCGCGCACCAGACCCACCGTCACCATGCGCAGGCCACCGGCAGCGCTGGAGCAGGCGAGGCGGTAGGCGAATCGGGGCAGTGCGCCGACGTGATGTTCCAGGTCCGCCAGCGCGGCACGCATGCCGATGGCGATGTCCGTGGCGACCGTCGACGGCCCCTGCCCCGTCCCGAGTATCCGGCGCGCGGTCCACGTCGACCGCGCGCAGCTTCGTGTAGGTGCTGCCGAAATCGATGAGCAGCGCGGCTTTCATGGTCGCTGCCGGCACATCACCGCCGCGTCGCTGCATCGCGCGCGGCGAAATCCTGCGCCAGGATGCGGATCACGTCGTCGGTCCGGGTGCCCGGGGGGAAAGCCCGGTCGAAGCCCATGGCGAGGAAGCGCTGCTCCACCTCCTCCCAGGTCTGCTTGCCCACGACCAGGTTGCCGCCGACGTAGATCAGGATGTCCTCGAGGCCAGCCTCGACGCACAGATCGCGGAAGCCGCGGCAGTCGAGCTCGCCCTGACCATACAGCGACGAGACGAGGATGGCGTCGGCGTCGGTCTCGACGGCGGCCTTGACGAACTCCGCCGCCGGAGTGAGCGCGCCCAGGGCGACCACCTTGTACCCGGCCTTCTCCAGCGCCATCGAGAGGATGCGGTTGCCGACGATATGGGTGTCGGAACCGATCACTCCCGTCACGAGGGTCTTGCCCGACATCGTCGATTCCGTCGTGCGGTCAGTGCAACGTGGCCGTGGCCACGGTGCAACGCGATACGGCCTGCGCATCCAGCCGCGGCGCGTAGTCCGGCGCGAGCGTCATCGCGCCGCCGTCGAAGCGCAGCGGATCGGCGAGCAGGCGCGTCACGGGCTTCAGGAAGCCGTTCATCTCGCCGGCATTGGTGATCAGCCTGCGCGCCACGCAGGCCTCCATCCAGCAGCCGACCTCGCAGGCGACGCCGTTGCCGAGCACCGGCTCCATGCCCAGCTCGCGGATGCGCCGGATGCCCTGCGCCAGCGCTTCGAGGCTCCCCATCTTCATCAGCTTGAGCTTGATGTAACGCGCGGCCCCGAGCTTTGCCGCGCGCTCGATATCGTCCATTCCGTAGATCGATTCGTCGAGCATCATCGCCACCGGCGAGACGGCGGCCACGGCCTGCGCGGCGTCCCAGTCGCCGGCCGCGCAGGGCTGCTCGAAGAGCTCGATGCCCTCCGGATCGAGCGCGGCGGCAAAGGCGCAGCCCTGTTCCCGGCTGTACCCCTGGTTCGCATCGATGCGCAGCAGGCAGCGGCCCGCGACCGTCTTCTGGATCAGCCGCACCCTGCGCGCATCCTCTTCGGCGTCGAAGCCCACCTTCACCTTGAGGGTGCGAAAACCCTCGCGCAGCATCCGGTCCACTTCCACTTCCAATTCGTCCGCCTCGCTGCCGTTCACCAGCCCGAGCAGCGGCACGCGCGCCGGCTCCGTCACCTGCAGCCACGAGCTTGCCTGCAGCATCTCCATCGCCGTCGCCAG
This sequence comes from uncultured beta proteobacterium, assembly GCA_963786625.1. Lineage (GTDB taxonomy): Bacteria > Pseudomonadota > Gammaproteobacteria > Burkholderiales > Casimicrobiaceae > CAIWHR01. The sequence goes on along the minus strand of CAWAZS010000014.1, from coordinate 983,624 downwards.
CCCGGTCGCGGCGAACGGCGCCTCCCTGGTCACGCCGGCGAGGAGCGCCACGCAACGTTCCGGCGTCTGCCCCGGAAAGCCGGCCGCGAGCCGCTGCATCAGCGCCCATGCGCCGTCGACCGTCTCGTCGGTATAGCCCGTGAGCAGCGTCGCCTCGCCGAGCCCGGTCCGGCCGTCGTCGTCCTGCGCCTCGACCAGGAGCGTGTCGAAGCGCGTCACCGGACCGAACGACAGCTTGTACGGCGTCGTCAGCGGAACTTCCAGCCGGTACAGGTTCAGTCGTTGGACCAGGGACACATTGCGCCTCGTGCGGGCCGCGAGCGACCGATTTGCCGGGTCGGGACACCGGGCACATTGAGCTATTCTTCCCTTCCATGCAACCGGTCGCGCCTCCCCGGCGCGGCGAGTGGGAGCGGCGCGCGGCAACGCGCGTCGGCAGGCCTGGCCGAAGGCGCACGGGACGAGAGGAGCGAACCATGAGGGCGATTCGCATCACCGAATTCGGCGGGCCGGATCGGCTGCAGCTCCTCGACGCCGAGCGACCGGCTCCCGGCCCCGGGGAGGCCCTGGTCAAGCTCGCCTGCGCGGGCGTCAACTTCATCGACGTCTACATGCGCAACGGCAGCTACGCCAGGTCGGCGACGTACAAGACGCCGCTGCCGATGACCATCGGCATGGAGGGCGCGGGGACGGTCGTCGAGCTGGGCGCAGGCGTGGCCAGCCCGCCGGTCGGCGCGCGCGTCGGCTACTGCCTCGCGCGCGGCAGCTACGCCGAGTACGCGGCCGTTCCCGCGTGGCGCCTGGCGCGCATTCCCGACGGCATTTCCGATCCCGTCGCCACTGCCCTGATGCTGCAGGGCTGCACCGCGCACTACCTGTCGCACTCGGCGTTTCCCCTCGGGCCGGAGCACGCGTGCCTGGTTCACGCCGGCGCGGGGGGCGTGGGCCAGATGCTGATCCAGCTGGCAAAGCGGCGTGGCGCGCGCGTGATCGCCACGGTGGGCAGCGCCGACAAGGCGGAGATCGCCAGGGCGCGCGGCGCCGACGACGTGGTCCTGTACCGGGAACGGGACTTTCGCGAAGCGGTGATGGCGTTCACGGCCGGCCGCGGCGTCGACGTGGTCTACGATGCCGTGGGCAAGGACACCATCGCGAGGAGCATCCGCAGCGTGCGGCGGCGGGGCCTTTGCGTGAATTACGGGGGAGCCTCCGGGCTGGTGCAGTCGATCGAGCCGCTCGAGCTGGGCGAAGCCGGATCCCTATTCTTCACGCGTCCCCACCTCGCCGATTACACCGCCAGCGCAGAGGAGATCGCCTGGCGCACGGGGGACCTGTTCGACGCCTGCGCCAAGGGCGAGCTCACCGTCGTCATCGACCGGGAATACCCGCTGGCGGAGGCCGCCGCCGCTCACGCCCGCCTGGAGGCGCGGGGCACGCGCGGCAAGCTGCTTCTGTCCGTGACGCGCTGAGCCACCGTTCGACGGCGGACGAGCTCACGACCGGCCGTCGTTCGGTCGCTCCCTCTGCAACCGGCGCTGCTGCATCCTGTGCCGCAGCACCGGGTAGACCAGCGCGATGCACGCCATCACCATCAGGATGCCGCTGACCGGACGCGTGAAGAACACGGTCCAGTCGTTGTTGAAGCTGACCATGGTCGTCATGAAACTGGTCTCGGCGAGCGGCCCCAGGATCACCCCCAGCACCAGCGGCGTGATCGGAAAGCGAAAGCGCTCGAACAGATAGCCGACGATGCCGAAGCCGGCCAGCAGCCACAGGTCGGTGACGTTGTTGCGCGAGGCGTAGGCGCCGAGGAAGCAGCACATCACCACGTAGGCGGAGACGATCGCCTCCGGAAGATCGAGCACCTTGACCATCAGCTTCGCGGCGTAGAAGCCGATGACGCACATCACGACGATGCCCACGAACAGCGAGGCGAACATCGCGTAGACGATCTCGGGCGACGTCTTGAACACCTGCGGTCCGGGCTGCAGTCCGTGCAGCAGGAATGCCCCGAGGATGATGGCGGTGGCGCCGCTGCCCGGAATCCCCATGGTCACGAGCGGGATCAGCGCCCCGCCGACCGACGACGTGGCGGCCGTCTGGGGCGCGATGATGCCCTCCGGGATGCCCGTGCCCAACTCGTCCTTCCTTCGCCCGTACTGCGCTTCCATGCCGTAGGAGACGAACGACGCGATGGTGGCGCCGGCGCCCGGGCACGAGCCCCACGACGATGCCGATCAGCGACCCGCGGAGGAACGTCATCCTGGCGGCCAGCGCCTCCCGGAGACTCGGCAGGCGGGTCTTCACCTCGGCGACGCCCTCGACCGCCACCGAGACGAAGCCCTTCTCCATCCGCGAGAACACCTCGCCGAGGCCGTACGCGCCCACCATCACCACGAGGTAATGGATGCCGTCCTTGAACAGCGGCACGCCGAACACGAAACGCTCGGCGCCGTAGATGTCGTCGACGCCGACGGTCGCGATGAGGAGGCCGAAGAACAGGCTGATGAACGCATTGGTCATCGAGCCGCCGCCGAGCGACCCGACGCTGACCAGCCCGAAGAAGATGATGGCGAAGTACTCGGGCGTCGAGAACGTCAGCGCGATGTTGGCGATGGGCTGCGCCAGCGTCACCATGACCACGGCCGACAGCAGGCCGCCGAACAATGCCGCGACCAGCGTCCAGCCCAGCGCGGCCGCGGCGGCGCCCTTGCGCGCCATCGTGTAGCCGTCCCAGAGCAGCGGCACGTCCATGGGCTCGCCGGGAATGCGGAACAGGATCGACGTCCATGCCCCGGCGTAGGTTCCCGACACGTACATCGCGGTCAGCAGGATGATCGCGGGCGTGATCTGCATGTGGTACGTGAACGGCAGCGCCAGCACCACGCCCATCACCAGCGTCAGCCCCGGCAGCACCGCGACCAGCAGGCCGAGCACCACGCCGATGACCAGCGTCAGCAGGTTGACCGGCGCGAAGACGTGCACGAAACCGGTCGCGAGGTGCTGCAGGACTTCCATCGCGGCGCCTACCTGACGCCCATGACTCGCATCAGGAACAGGCTCACCGCGGAGAACGGCGCGACGCCGATGGGCAGCGAAATGTAGGCGACCTTCATGAAGAAGTAGAACAGGAGCAGCGTGCCGGCAAGGCTCACGCCGATCGCCATTCCCATCCTGCGAAAGCGTCCGATGGCCATGAACGCGACCAGGTACGCGAAGGTGGTGAGGAAGAAGCCCGTCACCGGCACCACGGCCGCGTAGAGCACGGTGGCCCCGATGCCGAGCAACAGGCGCACCAGGTACGTCCGGTCGCCGGCCGGCGCGGGGGGCGCGGGCGGCAGCTGGCTCTCGGCAGACAGGCGGCCCTGCGGACAGCGTCTGGAGCACCCCGCTCACGCTTTCATCCTTCGAGAACAGCCCGATCCTGACGATCGCATAGACGCAGGTGACGATCATCAGGATCAGCACCACCTTGGGCCAGAAATCGGGACCGATGCGCCCCGCGGGAGCGAAGAAATCGATCCCGCTGGCGCTGCGATAGAGCAGGAGGGCAACCCCGAGCACGATGGCATAGGGCGCGATGCGCGCGGCCTTCCGGCGCGAAATCATGGCGTGCTTCCTCGGGCGCGCGGCGGCGTCCGCGACAGAATGGGAGAATGCGGCGCCGCGAGCGCGGCCGCCGCCGACTGCCCGCGGCCGCGGCGCGCCCCGGCAACCGTGCTACTGCGCCATGCCCGCTTCCTTGGCGAACTTCTTCATGTTGGCGAGCTCGTTGGCGAGAAAGCCCTGCGCATCGGCCGCCGACATGTAGCTCTTCGGATCCGCGTACTGGTCGGTCAGGTACGCCTTGAAGTCGTCGCTCGCGGCGACCTTGGCCAGCGCGTCCGCCAGCACCTTGATCCTCTGCGGATCGGTGCCCGCCTTCACCGTCACCATGCGGAACTGATTGATGATCACGGGGCTTCCGATCTCGACGCAGTTCTGGACGTCGGGAAACAGCGGGAAGCGCTGCGTGTCGAAGATGACGATCGGGCGCATCTGCTTGCTTTCGAGGAAGGTCTTCACGTCGCCCAGCTGCTCGTACAGCAGGTCGGCGTGTCCGCCGAGAATCGCCGTGTAGCGCTCGCCCGGATTGGCGAACGGCACCGACAGCAGGTTGGTGCCCTTCTTGGTGAAGTAATTCACGGTGATGTCGTCGGGCGTGCCGAACCCGGTGACGGCGACCTTCAGCGGGCGCTTCTTCGCCTCCGCGACGAGGTCGCTCCAGGTCTTGATCGGGCTTCCCATCGGAACGAAGAACGCGGACGGCTGCTTGATCATGATGGCGACCGGCGTGATGTCCGAGAACTTCCAGTTGGGCTTGCCGGCCGCCTGGGTGCCGAAGGTATCGCCGGTCATGATCGAGATCGTGTAGCCGTCGGGGGCCGCCGCCAGCATCTTCGCGAGGCCTGTCTGTCCCGAGGCGCCCGCGACGTTGATGACCGGGAACGACACCTTGAGCAACGGCTCCAGCATCACGCTGGACTTGCGGGCGACCTGATCGGCGCCCCCTCCCGGCCCCCAGGGGACGATGAACTCGATCGGGCGCGTGGGGTAGGCTTCCTGCGCGGCCGCCATCCCCGGCGCGCCCAGCGCGAGGCCAAGACACACTCCCGCGATTGCGCCTGCGGCGGCACGACGTGCGTTGACTGTCACCATGGCCATCTCCTCCTTCGTTGGGAAAGCAACCGAATCCGGGTCGGTCGTACGGCTTCGATGACCGTCGACCGCGGCCTCGACGCGGCGCCTTGGACGCAATGTACCGGTGCAGCGTCCGGGCATCAACTGCCGGGCATCCGCTGCCGTCGTCGCCTGGGCGCCGATCCGGGCACCCGCTCAGCCGGAGTCCGCGACCAGCTTCAGCCGCTGCACCTTGCCCGACGGCCCCTTGGGCAGCTCGGCGAGGAAACGGAACTCCTTCGGCGTCTTGTAGCGTCCGAGCACGCTCAGACAATGGGCGCGCAGCTCGGCGTCCGAACACGCGCTGCCCGGTTTCAGCACGACGCACGCAAGGATTTCCTGCCCGTATTCGCGATCGGGTATGCCGACCGCGGCGGCCTCGAGCACCGCCGGGTGCGCCAGCAGCGCCTCGTCGATCTCCCGCGGCGCGATGTTCTCGCCGCCCTTGATGATGAGCTCCTTGAGACGTCCGGTGATGAAGTAGAAGCCGTCGGCGTCGCGGTAGCCGAGGTCCCCGGTCGCGAGCCACCCGCCCGGACGCAGCGTCCGCGCCGTCGCGTCGGGATCCTTGTGGTAGCCGAGCATCACGTTGCGCCCGCGCAATTCGATCTCGCCGCGCTCGCCGACGCTACGCACGCTGCCGTCGGGAGCGACCACACGGGCGTCCATCCCCACGGGACGTCCCGGCGAGCCGATCTTGCGCAACGCGGGATCGAGCGGGTTGGCGAACGCGACCGACGCGCACTCGGTGAGCCCCATCCCCTCGAGCACCGAGATCCCGAATCGCGCCTCGAAGGCGCGATGGTGCTCCGGCGCGAGCGGCGCGGACGCCGACCGGGCGAAGCGAATGCGGCGGCAGGCAGCGGCCTGCGCCGGCGTGAGCTCCGGGCCGTTCAGCAGGTAGGCGATGATCGTCGGGACGACGTTGAGCCAGGTCGGTCGATAGCGCTCGACCAGCGACCACCACTGCGACACGCTGAAACGGTGCGGCATGACGATGCTGCCGCCCGACACCAGCGGCGAGATGGTCGCGATGCACTGGCCGTTGACGTGATAGAGCGGCAGCGAGGAGAGCACGCGGTCGGCGGGCGTGAGCTCGTGCGCCGCGCCGATGGTCTGGCCGGCATGCACGAGGTTGCCGTGCGACAGGAGCGCGCCCTTGGGCGTTCCGGTCGTGCCCGACGTGTACATGAGCATCGCCGGCGTGGTCGGTGCGAGCGTGCCGGGCGGCGCATCCGCAGTTGCCGTCGGCAACGCAAGATCGTCGGGCGAAGTCGGCCGCACGATCGCGCGGCTGCCGATCCGCGCAACGATCGCCTGCAGCCGGGAAGCAAACTCCGGCGCGACGTACACGATCCTCGTTTCGGAGTGCGCGAGCGTGTGTTCGAGCAGCGCGTCCTGCGCGAGGAGGCTCATCGGCGAGACGACGTAACCGCCGTACATGGCGCCGAGGAAGACGCTGGCAGCGGCCACACCGTTGGGCAGCATGTACGACACGACGTCGCCGGGGCGGATCCCCTGCCGCGCGAGGTCCGCGACCAGCGATCGCGCGGTCGTCCGCAGCCCGCCGTAGGTCAACTCGGTGGCGGGCTCGGGCGCGAGCAGAAACGGCGAGTCCGGCTGCGCAGCGGCGTGTCCGTCGACGACCTCGCGCAGCGTCCGCATGCGTCGGGACGGCTACAGCCGGTGCTTCCGGCGGTAGTCCGCGAAGAATTCCTCCTCCGTCGGCTCGTGTACGCTCGCCGGAGGCAGCGGATGCACGACGCGCGTGATGTTGAGGAAGTGCCGGTAGTTGAGGTTGTCCGAGATGCTGTTGCCGCCCCAGGTGCCGCAGCCCATCGACAGCGAGAACGGCAGCGCGTTGTCGAAACTGCCCCCCGTCGCGAAGCAGTGCGCCTGGTTGACGATCACCCGGCAGACCGGCAGCGTGAGTCCGAGTTGCAGCGCGCGCTCCGGCGTGCGCGTGTGCAGGCCGATCGAGTGCCCGGCGCCCTGGTAGCGCAGCAGCCGCTCGGCGAGCGCCGCGGCGGCGCCGAAGTCTCCGGCGCGATAGAGCGCCAGCACCGGCGAGAGCTTTTCGCCGGAGAAAGGATGCTCCGGGCCGACGCCGCTCTCCGCGACGATCAGGAAGCGCGCGGCGCGAACCTCGGGCCGGTCGAGCCCCGCGCGTGCGGCGATCCTGGCGGCCGATTGCGCGATGAACGCCGGCGCGAGCTTGCCGCCGCCGAACATCGCTGCCTGCAGCTGCCGTGCTTCGTCCGCACGGAGCAGCACCCCGCCCTCGCCCGCGAACGCGGCGAGCAGCGCGTCGTACACGGCCGGCGACGGCGATCACGCTGTTCTCGGACGAGCAGGACGTCGCGTGATCGAAGGTCTTCGACCGGGCGATCTTCGCCGCCGCCGCGGCGACATCGGCCGTCTCGTCGACGATCACCGTCACATTGCCGGCGCCGACGCCGACCGCCGGCGTGCCGCTCTCGTACGCGGCGCGCACGTTGGACTGCGAGCCGGTCGCGACGACGAGATCGGCCTGGCGCATCAGCGCGTAGGTCTGCTCGCGCGACGTCGGCGCCGCGAGCTGCAGCACCAGATCGCGCGGCGCGCCGACGCGGCCGAGCTCGGCGTGCACGAACTCCAGCAGCAGGGCGAGCGTGGACTGGCCCTTCGGCGACGGCGCGAGGATGATCGCATTCCTTCCCTTGAGCGCATTGAGGATGTTGTTCGCCGGCGTCGCGCCGGGGTTGGTCGACGGCGTGATCGCGGCCACGACGCCGACGGGCCGGGCGATCTCGGTGAGACCGCGCGCGGGGTCCGCGCCGATGACGCCGACGGACTTCGCGCCGCGCAGGTCGCGCAGCAGGCCGATCGTCTTGCGGCGGTTCTTGGCGATCTTGTCGGCGACGTCGCCCAGCCCGGTGTCGCGCACGGCGATCTCGGCGAGCGCGCGGTTGCGGCCGGGCTCGACGATCGCCCAGGCCGCCGCGGTCACGGCCTCGTCCACGCGCTCCTGCGTCCAGGTCTCGAATTCGCGCTGCGCGGCGCGCGCCCGCGCGACGAGCGCGGCCACTCGCGGCGTCGGGCGATGCGGCGGGCTTCATGCCGGCGCGAGCGACTTCCGGTAGCGGCTGAGCTGCTGCACGGACGTGAACGTCTGTCCGAACAGCGACGACAGGTTGTGCAGGATCATCGCGATCACGCGCCTTTCCCACTCGCCGTCGAACCGGATCTGTCCGTCGAGCCAGTGCTCGAGCCAGGCCGGGTCGGGCAGGCGGCTCTGCACGGTGTCGTTGGGGAAGTGCCGGCGGGCGACGTGCAGGTTCGTCGGGTGCAACGGCTTCCGGGCGCGATGCGGACTCGCCATCAGCACGCCGATCTTCGTGAACGCGCGCCTCGCGTCGTCACCGAAGCGCTCGACGGCGCGCTTCATGTAGCGCAGGTAGGCCCCGCCATGGCGAGCCTCGTCGCGCGCGATCAGCTCGTAGATGCGCCGGATCACGGGCTCGGCGTGCCATTCGGCGGCGCGCCGGTACCAGTGATTGAGACGGATCTCCCCGCAGAAGTGCAGCATCAGAGTCTCCAGCGGGGGCGCCGGGTCGAACTCGAAGCGCACGGCGTGCAGCTCGGCCTCCGTCGGGACGAGCTCGGGCCGGAATCGGCGCAGGTACTCGATCAGCGCCAGCGAATGCTTCTGCTCCTCGTAGAACCAGATCGACAGGAATGCGCTGAAGTCGCTGTCTTCACGGTTGTCGCGCAGGAACATCTCGGTCGCGGGGAGCGCCGCCCACTCGGTGATCGCGTTCATCTTGATCGTGCGCGCCTGCTCGTCGGACAGCAGCGCGCCGTCGAACGCGTTCCAGGGAACGTCGTCCTCGAGATTCCAGCGTACTTCTTCAAGGGCCCTGAACAGGGCGGGATAGAGCATCGATGTCCCCGTTGGAGGTGAACGGCGGATTGTACGTTGGCGCGGCTTGGGCGGTCCTCCCTGACGACAATCGATCGGCACCATTGATGTCCTGGACAATATATTGACAATACCCATTTTCTTCGATATTATTGGCTCTGTTGCTCACTGTGTCCAGGACAAATATCATGTCTGACCCCAATCGGAGGATCGCGAATGCGCCCGGACGTCGCCACCGCCATGCCACGGCGCCGACGCGAGGCTGGCTGATCGTCGGCGCCATCGTGCTGGCGGCCGGGCTCGCGAGCCCGGGCAGCCGGGCGGAGCGCGCGGCCGAGGGGCGCAAGGTGGAGCGCCCGGTGCCTCTGCACCTCGCCGCCGGCCCGGCGCCCGAGGCACCGGGCGTCGCGGTGCCGGTGCAGAGCCGAAACGCCGACGGGCCCGACGCAGCCTGTCCGGCGCTGCTCCGCCACACGTTCAACAGCCTGCAGACCGGCAAGCCGCAGTCGCTGTGCCAGTACGGCGGCAAGGTCGTGCTGATCGTGAACACGGCGAGCTACTGCGGCTATACGAACCAGTACGAAGGGCTCGAGGCGCTCTATCGCAAGTACAAGGGGCGCGGCCTCGTCGTGCTGGGCTTTCCGTCCAACGACTACGGCGCGCAGGAGCCCGCATCGAACAAGGAGATCGCGGAGTTCTGTCGGACGACCTACGGCATCGAATTCCCGATGTTCGAAAAGGCGAGCGGCGCGCGCCTCGCCGCCCATCCCCTCTATGTGGAACTGGTCACGAAGACCGGGCAGGCGCCGCAGTGGAATTTCCACAAGTACCTGGTCGACCGCAACGGAAGACGCATCGAGAGCTTCGGGAGCGCCGTCGATCCCGGGGCGCGGGCCCTGGTGTCGGCAATCGAGCGAATGCTCGCAGACAAACCGGCCTCATGAACGGGTCGCCCCGCCGGGCCGGTTCGGGCGGGGATCGACCGATGGGCAAACCGCGAAAGCAGAGATCACGGCGAATGACGCCGTGGTGACCGGCTGAGCGCCGAAGCGGCCAAGTGAAGAGGAATATCCACGTGCGTATCGCAATCGTCGGAGCGGGCATTGCCGGACTGGGGAGCGCATGGCTGCTGCACAAGCAGGGCCACGCGGTCACGCTGTTCGAGGCGAACGATTACCTGGGCGGGCACACGCATACGGTCGACGTGACCCTGGACGGGCGTACCGCGCCGGTCGACACCGGCTTCCTGGTCTTCAACGACCGCACGTACCCGAATCTCGTCGGGCTGCTCGACGAGCTCGGCGTGCGCAGCGTCGCCTCCGAAATGTCGTTCTCCGCCCGCATCGACGAGGCCGGGCTCGAATGGGCGGGAACCAGCGCCGCCTCGCTCTTCGCGCAGCCCTCCGCCGCGCTGCGGCCGGGCTTCTGGCGCATGCTCGCCGACATCGTGCGCTTCAACCGGGAAACGACCCGGCTGGTCGAGCGCGGCGCGCTTCCGCGGGTGTCGCTCGGCACGTATCTCGACCAACGCGGTTTCGGCTCGCCGTTTCGCGACTGGTATCTGCTGCCGATGGCGGCGGCCATCTGGTCCTCGCCAACGGCGGCGATCCTCGATTTTCCCCTGCCGACGTTCGTGCGCTTCTGTCACAACCACGGCTTGCTGCGCCTTCGCGATCGCCCGCAATGGCGGACCGTCCTGGGCGGCGGCCGGGAGTACGTGGCAAGAATCGCCGCGCGGCTGCCCGACGTCCGATGCGCGACACCGGTGCGGCGGGTCCGCCGGCACGTGCACGGCGTCGACATCGAGGCCGGTGGCCGCGCCGAGCGCTACGACGAGGTCGTCCTTGCCTGCCACAGCGACCAGGCGCGCCGGCTCCTCGCCGATCCGACGTGGAGCGAAGACCGCCTGCTCTCCGCGATCCGCTACCAGCCGAATCGCGTCGTGCTGCACACCGACGTCGCTCTGCTGCCACGCGCACGCCGCGCGTGGGCGGCCTGGAACTATCTCTCGGCCGCCGGTGCCGATGGAACGCGATCCGTCGCCGTAAGCTACCTGCTGAACAAGCTGCAGCCGCTGCCGTTCGCGACGCCGGTCATCGTTACGCTCAATCCGCCGTTCGATCCCGATCCCGCGCTCACGATCCGCGAGTTCGAGTACTCGCACCCGCTGCTGGACGGCCCGGCGCTCGAGGCGCAGTCGCGGTTTGCCGCGCTGCAGGGCCTCCGCCATACGTGGTACGCGGGCGCCTGGCTCGGCCACGGCTTTCACGAGGACGGCTTGAACTCGGCGCACGCCGTCGCCGCCGGCATCGCGCGCCGCGCGAGCGCTACCGCGCCCGTCCCCGCGGGCGAGCTGGCCGCCGCCTGACCGTACGATGCTCTCCGCACGAACGGCGCCCGCCATCCGTGCCGCCACGCCGGCGGCGGCGCCACGCCCGCTTTCGCTCGCGGTGCCGGCGATCATCCATGGCGAGGTGACGCATCGCCGTGCGCGTCCCGCACGTCACGCGTTCACCTACCCGGCGCTCTGCCTGCGCCTGCCGTTGTCGCAGCTCTCGATGCTGGAGCGCTCGGGCATCGCCCGCAATCGTCGCGGCCTGCTGTCGTTCCACGACCGGGATCACGGGCCTTGCGACGGCAGCCCGCTCCTGCCCTGGATCCGCGCGCTGCTCGCCGCCGAGCGCGTCGCGGCGGATGGCGAGATCGTGCTGCACGCGTTTCCGCGCATGCTCGGCTTCGTGTTCAACCCGGTCAGCTTCTGGGTCTGCCACGACCGGTCCGGCGCCGTCCGCGCGGTGCTCTGCGAAGTCCGCAACACGTTCGGCGAGCGCCATCTCTATCTGCTCGCGGGCGCCGACGCTCCGCTCGAAAGCGGGCAAACACTCTCGACGCGCAAGGTCTTCCACGTCTCGCCGTTTTGCCAGGTGAAGGGTCGCTATGCGTTTCGCTTCCGCTTCGGCGCCGGACGCTGGCTCGCGCGCATCGACTATTTCGACGACGACGGCGCCGAGCCGCTGCTCGAGACGTGGATCTCCGGGGAGCCGTCGCCCATCACGCCGGCGGCCACGCGCCGGCTCCTGCGGCGCCACGCCCTGTTCACGATCGGGGTCGTCGCGCGCATCCACTGGCAGGCGCTGAAGCTCTGGGTCAAGCGCGTGCCGTTCTTCGCCAAGCCTGCGGCGCCGCGGGTGCCGCTTTCCCGCCGAGACGACCATGACTAGCCACCCGAATGCCCATGCGCAACCCTTTCCGACGACGCTGTCGGTCGCGCCCGCCGCGGCGCCGCCAGCCGCGCGCCTTCTGTTCGCGCTGCTCGCGCGCCTTGCGCGCGGCGAGCTCGTCGTGGTCGATCCCGAGGGCCGCGCGCACCGGTTCGGTCACGACGACGGCGGACGCGGCGAGTTCCGGTTTCGCGACTGGCGTCTCGCCCGCGCAGTGCTCGCGGGCGGCGACGTCGCGTTCGCCGAGACCTGGATCGACGGTCGCTGGGACACGCCCGACCTGCCCGCGCTCCTGACCGTGCTCGCCCGGAACCAGCCGGCGCTCGAGCGCGCGTTCTACGGCCACGCGTGGCAGCGTGCGCTGTTCCGCCTCAAGCACTGGCTCAATGCCAACGACAAGCGCCGCGCGAAGCGCAACATCGTCGCCCATTACGACCTCGGCAACGACTTCTACCGTCTCTGGCTCGATCCGACGATGACCTACTCGTCGGCGCTGTTCGACGGTGATCGCGCGCAGCCGCTCGCCAGCGCGCAGCGGGCGAAGTACGAGCGCATCCTCGCCCAGCTCGCGCTGCCCCCGGGCGCGCACATCCTCGAGATCGGCTGCGGCTGGGGCGGCTTCGCCGAGGTTGCCGCGCGCGCGGGCTACCGCGTCACCGGCCTGTCGCTGTCCGACGCGCAGACCGCCTACGCGCGCGAGCGCATCGCCCGCGCGGGCCTGGCCGACCGCGTGACGCTGCGCGTCCAGGACTACCGCGACGAGGGCGGAACCTACGACGGCGTGGCGTCGATCGAGATGTTCGAAGCGGTGGGGGAGAAGTACTGGCCCGCGTACTTCGCCACGGTGCGGCGTGCGCTGCGCACGGGCGGCCGGGCGTGCGTGCAGACCATCACCATCGCCGACGCGCGGTTCGAGCGCTACCGCACGCAGTCGGATTTCATCCAGCAGCACATCTTCCCGGGCGGAATGCTCGCCTCGCCGTCGCGCTTCGTCGCCGAAGCCGCGAAGGCCGGTCTGCGCGTCGCCGGGACCCGCGCGTTCGGCCGCGACTACGCGGAGACGCTGGCGCGCTGGCTGGCGGCATTCGACGCCGGCGCGGACGCCGTGCGCGCACAGGGCTTCGACGAGCGCTTCATCCGCTGCTGGCGGTTCTATCTCGCCTACTGCATCGCGGGCTTCGCGAGCGGATCCACCGATGTCGCACAGTACACGCTGGTCGCGCGCTGACCGCGTGCGGCTCGCAGTCTGCGCGCTCGCCGCCGGATTCGCCGTCGCCGCCGGCGCGACGCACCTGCGCGTGGACGCGCCGCCGCTGCCGGCCGCCATCGCCGCGCTCGCGCACGGCCTTCGGCCGCAGGGAGGCGGCGAGATGACCTTCCTGGGCGTGCCGATCTACGACGGCTGGTACTGGTCCGAAACGCATGCGTGGGCGCCCGAAGGCGTCCATGCACTGGACCTGCACTACCACCGCAACCTCGACGGCGCCAGCATCGCCGAGCGCAGCGTCGCCGAGATCGAGCGGATCGGCGCGGGCGACGCTTCGAAGCGGCAGCGCTGGGGCGAGGCGATGCGGCGCATCTTCCCGAGCGTCCGCAAGGGCGACCGCATCACCGGGGTCAACCTCCCGCCGGGCACCGCACGCTTCTTCTTCAACGGCCGGCCGATCGGCGAGATCGACGACCGTGAGTTCGCGCGCGCGTTCTTCGGCATCTGGCTCGACCCGCGCACGTCGCGCCCCGAGTACCGCAAGCGCCTGCTGGGCGATGCCCCATGACCGGCGCCCGGCGGCGCGGTGCGGCGGCGAAGGCGAGGCAGGCCACGCTTGCGGCAATACAAACCTCCTCCGGCCGGCAGGCCGGGTCCGAAGGAAGACGATGACCCTCCCGAAATTCGTGCTCGCCCTCCTGGTCACCGTGGGACTCGTCGGCTGCGCGACGACCGACGTCGCCGATTACCGCGCCGAGCGGCCCGTCCTCGATCTCGCGCAATACTTCAACGGCACGATCGACGGCTGGGGAATGTTCCAGAATGCGTCAGGACGCGTGGTCAAGCGCTTCTACGTCCGGATCGACGCGACCTGGTCGGGCAACGAAGGCAGGCTCGACGAGCATTTCGAGTTCGCGGATGGCGAAAGGCAGAATCGCGTCTGGACGCTGGTCAAGAACGGCGACAGCTACACGGGCACCGCGGCGGACGTCGTCGGCGAGGCGCGCGGCGCCGCGGCAGGCAACGCGCTGCGCTGGAAATACGTGCTGGCGCTCCCGGTCGACGGGCGGGTGTGGCACATGGACATGGACGACTGGATGTACCTGGTCGACGAGCGAACCCTGCTCAACCGGACGACGATGTCGAAGTTCGGCGTTCCGCTGGGCGAAGTGACGCTGTCCTTCCGCAAGCGCTGACGATCCTGCGCCGGCGCAGCCGTCGGCTGCCCGCGGGCGGTGCCCACGGCCGTTCCGGAGACGACGCGCGACCCCTATCGGACGCGCCGGGCGCGGATGTCGAAGCGCAGGTTCACGACGTCCTGCACCTGGAGCGCGCCGCCGAGCACCGAAAGCGGCTCGATGCCGAAATCCGTTTGCCGCAGCGACAGGCGGCCGGTGACGGCGACCACGTCGCCACGGACATCGACCTGCATCGGCACCTGCTGCGTGCGCGTCGCGCCGTGCAGCGTGATCGCCACGCTCAATGGATCGTCCGGGCCGTCGGTGGCGCCCTTCGCGATGCCCACGCGAGCGAACGGATGCTCCGCGGCCCCGAGGCCGTTCAGCATGTTGCGGCGCGTGCCGGCGATGTCGTCTTCGGTCGGCTGCGTGTCGAAGCCCGCTCGCGCGCGCAGCTCGGGCTCGTCGACGACCAGCCGGTCGAGCCGAACGTACAGGTCCGACCGACCCTGTGCCCGGCGCGACGTAGCCCCGCACGTCGTGGCTCGCGACGACATGGTCGTGCCCGAGGCGCGCGAGCGAGCCGCCCCGGCGCACCTCGATGACGACGAGCGACGACGCGGGATCGACGCGATACACCGGGTCACCGCGCGCCGCCGCCTGCAGGTATTGCGCTTCGGGAAAATCCGCCGGCGCCTGCCCGTCGGGCGCGGGCAGCGGACGAGCGACCCACGTACAGGCCGCGACCAATCCCGCAACGGTACCGGCGGCGACGAGCGCGTTGCGCATGCCGGCCATGATAATCCCTGATTCCCGTGCGCCGGCCGATGCACGCGCCCCCCCGCGGGATCGCGGCCGCGCGCCGGGCCAAGCGGCGTTGCCGCCGCCGCGCTTGCCCGATGCGCGGTTGTGGGGTGAAATGCGGGGCATGGCCCTTTGCCCGGGGGCTTCGAGGGAGAGTCGTCGATGCTTGGTTTCCTGCACGGCCGGAAGGAGGCGCCACGTCTTGGCACGCTCCGGCAGCTTCCGTTGTTCGCGAAGCTGTCGCGCGCCGAATTGCGCGTGGTCGACGGCCTGCTGCACGAGCGCCGCTACCTGAAGGGCGAGATCATCTTCGACGAGGGCGAGGAGGGCCAGACGGTCTACGTCATCATCAGCGGTCGCGTCCTCATCTGCCGGCAAGGCGAGCCCGAGACCGGCAAGATCACCGAGCTCGAACCCGGCGTCGTTTTCGGGGAGCTGGCGCTGCTCGACGATGCGCCCCGTGCCGCGCAGGCGCGGGCCGTCGACGACTGCGTGCTCGCCTCGTTGTCGCGCGGCGACTTCGAAAGCCTGCTCGACACGCACGCGGTGATCGCGTCGAAGATCTCGCTGCAGCTCGCGCGCCAGCTCGGCAGGCAGCTGCGCGAACGCTCCGCCACCGAACGAAAACCCCTGTGAGCCTGCCGGGAGCCTCGAGCGCCGGCGCCGGCCGGTACCTGTCGACCGGGCCGCTGGTATGGACGGCGACGCTCGTCTGCACGACCTTTCTGCTTTCGATGCTGAAGCAGGCGCTGTGGCTGGTCGTGCCCTTCCTGTTCGCGATCATCCTCTATTACATGCTGTTTCCGGCGGTTCGGCGCCTGACGCTGGCGGGGGTCGAGCGCGAGACCGCGGCGGCGCTCGTCGCGGGCGGCTTCTTCGTCGCGTCGGTGGCAGCCATGGTGCCGACGCTGCCCTGGCTCGCGGCCCAGGCCGTCAGCGGCGAGGAGGCGGTGTTCCGTTACCTCGCGGGCGGGCGGTTGCTGGTCGACCGGACGCTCAGCATGCTCGAGTCGCAGTTCGGATTCCTCAAGCGCATGGCCTTCCATGCCGAGATGGGAAAGAAGATCGACGAGATGAGCGGCACCTACCTGCAGGAACACCTGACCGAGGTGCTGCTCGGCGCCGCGGCCTGGCTGCCCGCGCTGCTGCTCGCCCCGTTTCTCGCGTTCTTCTTCCTGCGTGACGGGCAGCGCTTCCTCAAGTTCCTCGCCGAATCGGTGCCGAACGCCTACTTCGAGCGCACCCTCTACATGGTCGAGCGCGTCGACGGCACCGCGCGGGCCTATTTCCAGGGCCTGCTCAAGCTCACGGTGATCGACACCATCTGCCTCGCGCTCGGACTGTCGTTGATCGGGATGCCGGGCGCGCTCGCGCTCGGGCTGATGGCGGCGATGCTCGCCTGGGTGCCCTTCATCGGCTCGGTCATCGCCTGCGTGATCGTCGTCCTGGTGGCGGCCACGGATTTTCCATCCGATCCGTGGGTCGTCTACGCCGCCATCGGATTGTTCCTGTTCGTCCGGCTGCTCGACGACTTCGTGTTCATGCCGCTGACCGTCGGCCGCAGCCTGAAGATGCACCCGTTGCCGACGGTGCTGCTGATCTTCGTCGGCGGGGCGGTGGCCGGGGTCCCGGGGCTGATCCTGGTCCTGCCGCTGGCCGGCGTGGTGATGGTCGTCGCCGGCACGATCGGCGGCATCCTCAACAACCCGCGGCTGCGCGCCCGGCACGATTTCGCCAAGTCCCTGCACGCGCGGCGGATCACTGCCGACCTGCAATCCTGAGCCGGGTCCGGTCGCGAACCCGGTCCCGCGGCGAATGCGGCGCAACGGGTCGATCGATCGCGCGGCGTGCTGCGCTATTTCATCCGCGAGGGCAGCTTGATCGCTTCGCCGGCGATGCGGAACACGCCGCTTCCGGCGTGATGAATCGTCCGCGGCTCCCTGATCGAGCGGTCGATCCAGGCCTTCACGACCTCGAGGACGAACATGTTGTATCGGTCGACCATCCTGGTGTCGGCGACCTTGCATTCGAGGTTCGCATAGCACTCCTCGATGCGCGGGACTGCGACCCGGGACGACGCGACGGGCGTGAGGCCGAACTTCGCGAACTTGTCGGTCCGCCGCCCCGACGTGTTGCCGCATCCAACCGTCTGTCCTGCGAGCTCCACGGTCGGAATGTTGATCACGCATTCCCTGCTCGCGCGCAGGAGATCGAAGCTGTGGTGGCGCCCGCTGATGATGCAGCCGACGAGCGGGGGCTCGAATTCCATCATCATGTGCCACGACATGGTCATGATGTTGTGTCGCGCTTTCCGGGACGTCGTGACCAGGACCACGGGCCCGGGTTCGAGAAGGCGGTAGACGCGAGACAGCGGTAAGGACGACTTTGCCATCGGTTTGCCTCTGATCCGGTTCCGGACGCGGCAGCGGCACGGCACCGGTTCAAGCCGTTGCCGCCGTGTCCTGGCGTGCCGGATGATTTTCGCACCGACCGCCGCGCAGGCGCCACCGCGTCGATCCGCGGCGCGCTCCCTTGCCCGCCGTTGCGGAACGGGCATTTTTCTGGCGTAGTTCGGATGCTGCGGCCCGGCGGGGTATGCCCGCCGAGGGCCGGCTCGACTGGGGAGAATTGGAATGAAATGCACGCTGGTGGGATCCCGCTTCTTCGGAGCGTCCGTGTTCGAAGCGCTGCGCAAGGACGGCACCGATATCGTTCGCGTCGTTGCGCCTGCCGCCGACGATCGCCTGGCGCTCGCGGCGAACGCGGCCGGCGTTCCGGTCCACGTCCTCGCGAATGCGAAGATCGTCCCGGGCGAGGCGATCGCCGAGGGCACCGGCCTGATCGTCGCGGCGCACACCCATGCGCGCGTGAGTCCCGAGGCATTGGCGCGGTCGCGCCTCGGCGGCATCGGCTACCATCCGTCGCTGCTGCCCCGGCATCGCGGCATCGCCGCCGTCGAATGGACGATCCTGGAGCGCGACCCGATCGCCGGCGGATCGGTCTATCACCTCGCCGACGGCTGGGACAAGGGTGCCGTCGCCGCGCAGGACTGGTGCTTCGTCGCCAAGGGCGAGACCGCGCGCGACCTGTGGGAGCGCGCGCTGGCGCCGATGGGCCTCGCCCTGCTGACCAAGGTCGTTCGTCACGCGCGCGAGCACGGCACGCTGCCCTCGCACGCGCAGGACGAGAGGTTCGCGACCAGGGCGCCGATGATCCGGAGGAGCGTCTCGGTCACCGACGAGCCCAAGCCGACGACAGCGTCGATGGTCGTGACCGTCAACGGCGCCGACCGTCCCGGGATCGTCAGCCTGTTGTCCGACCGCGCCCAGGGCGTCGGCGCCAACTGGGCCGGAAGCCACATGGCGAGCGTCGCCGGCCAGTTCGCCGGCATGGTGCATTTCGAGGTGCCCGCCGGAAACGCCGAGCCGCTGGCCAATGCGTTGCGCGGACTGGAGTCGCCGCAGCTGCACGTGGTCATCGCCAAGAGCGAGGCGCCGCCCGTGCCGACCGGCCGGCGGCTGGTCAAGCTCGAGCTCGTCGGCCACGACCGGCCGGGAATCGTTCAAGCCCTGTCCGGCAGCCTTGCCGAGCGCGGGGTCAACCTCGAGGAGTTGCACACCGAGGTCGTCGGCGGCGCCGTTTCCGCGGAACGGCTGTTCAAGGTCAGGGCGCTGCTCGCGGTACCCGAGGCGCTGCCCAGCGAGGAGTTGCGGCGGGCACTGGAGCCGCTGGCCAGGGAAATGATGGTCGATCTCGCGCTGTAGCGTCCCGCTATTGGCAGAGCGTGCCGGCGGGCGGCGCGAACACGCTCCGGGTGATGAGCTTCGCCTGTGTCGTGCCGTTGACGGTGTACGCGAAGGTCGCCTGATTGCCGTTGGCGAACGTGAGCTTCGCCGTGCCCACGACGGTTCGCGTCACCCGCGCCGGATCGAACGGCACCGCGGAGAACGCCGGTCCGGTCGTCCGGATCAGGTCCCCGCTGTACACGCCCTCCGCCGCCTTCGCGGCCGTCGCCGACAGCCACAGCGGCGTTCCATCGACATCGTAGGTGAACCAGGTCGCGAAGATGTTGTCGCCCTGGTGCGCCAGGTTGATGCCCCAACCCGATTCGGCGGTCGCCGCGGCCCACCATATGTTCTGGTAATTCGTCGCCTGCGCGAAATTCGGCTGCGCCACGTACGTGCAGGTCGGCAGCGGGCCGAAGACCAGCCGCGTGAGCGACTTGGTCTGCCGCGTGCCGTTCACCGTATACGTGAAGCTCGCCCGGTTGACGTCGCTGAACGCCAGCGTTCCCGTTCCGACCACGGTTCGCGTCACGAGGGCCGGGTTGAACGGCGTCGCGCTGAACGCGGGGCCGCGCGTCGCGATCAGCTGTCCGGCGTAGGTGTCGGGATTCGTCCCGATGGGGGTCGCGGTCATCGACAGCCACCAGGCCTTGCCGCTGAGATCGTAGGTGAACCAGGTTGCGAAGATCAGGCTGCCCTGGTGCTCGACATTGAGACCCCAGCCGGATTCCGCATTCGCCCCGTCCCACCAGAGGCCTTCCGCCTGGACGCCGCCCGTCGCCGCGCCATTCGCCGCCGCCGTCACGGCCGCCCCCGCGTCGAGCATGCCGGCGCCGCAGGTGTCGATGGTGCAGTAGCACTGATACTGATCGACGGGCGTGCCGAGACTGTCGTAACGGGGCGCCGTGCACTGCGGCACCACCGTGCCGTCGCCATTGTCGCCGCCGGTGGTCGGGAACGCTCGCGCCGTGGCCTGCAGCACGAGCCGGACCTGCCGCGGCGTCAATTCGGGCCGGGCGGAGAGCACCAGCGCCGCCGCGCCGGCCACGAGCGGCGCCGAGAAGCTGGTGCCGAGCGAGGCGTTGTAGCTGTCGGTGTAGATCGGCCCGACCGGCGTCGTCGTGCCGGAATCCGATGTCGTCAGGATCGGGTACAGGCAGGGCGAGCCGACGGAGGTGTTGACGCAGTTGCCGCCGGGCGCGCTGAGCGCGATCTCGGGGCCGAGATCGGAGAAGCCGACCTTGGTCCCGGCATGCCGCAGCGCGGCCACCGCGATCACCCCGTCGCAGTTGGCGGGCGTGCCTACCGCATGACCCTCGGAATTGCCGGCCGAGGCGACGATCACCGCGCCTGCCGCGTTCACCTCGGCCACCGCATCCCGATACGGAGCGGTGCAAGTCCCCTCCCCGGAAAGGCTCAGGTTGATGACCCGCGCCCGGCTGACGTTCAGCGGCACGCCCGGCACGGGCAGCCCCGCGGCCCAGCGCATCCCCGCGATGATGTCCGAGTCGTAACCGCCGCACTTGCCCAGCACCCGCACCGGCAGGACACGGACTTCGGGGCCGATCCCGGCCATGCCGATGCCGTTGCCCGTTATCGCCGCAATCACGCCGGAGACCTGCGTGCCGTGCCACGAGCTGTTCTCGGCCACGAACTGGCCCGTGCTCTCGTCGAGCGGCGTGCACTGGTAGTAAGGTCCGCTCCGGTTGTTGGCCTCGGCCGAGGAGACCCAGTCGCCGGGGTCCGATCCGTCGCTCTCCCGACCGTCGCCGTCGTTCGACACATCGGTATCGGCGATCAGGTCGTAGCCCGTAAGCAGCTTGCCTCCGGCCGTCACCGGGAGCAGATCAGGGTGATCGAAACGCACGCCGGTATCGAGCACCGCCACGACGACGGCGGGGTTCCCGGTCGTGACCGACCACGCCCGTTCGACATCCAGCGACGACTGCACCGCTCCGGCGGGTGCGCGCAGGTACCACTGCCCCGCCGCGGGGCCGTTGCCGCCGACACCGGCGGCGTAGAGCGGATCGTTGGGCGCCGACGCGCGCCGGCGACGCTGATCGGGCACCGCGTATTCGACGTCCGCCTCGCGCGCCAGGCGTTGCACCAGCGCTGCCGACGTGATGCCACTCGCGAAGACCACGTGCGTGCGCTCGGCTATCTGGCGCCCGGCGCGCGCGACTACGCCCAGCCGCTGACCCAGCGCTTGGATGCGCCCGGCCTGCGAGGCGATCGCGGCGAGGGCCCCCGGGCTCAGCAACGGCGAGTCGGCCTTGAGCTTGACGATCACGCGCGCGCTGTCGGCGGCGCTGCCGGGGCTCGTCGTCTGCGCGGCAATCCGCACCGGAGTCAATGCGAGCACCAGGGTGCAGAGCGCCGTCAGGCGCCAGGATATCGTGGACATCGAAGCTGCCTTCTCCTTCGCGTTCGGCAATTCCGGGAGCCGGTCCCCGACGCGTCCGCCGTGCGGTCCGTCGGCGGACAACCTAGATATGACATTGCAGGAGCCAGGAGTTCCGGGCACGGGGCCCGATCCCGCGGACCGGCGCGTCGCCTCTCGACGACACGCCGCGGCCGTGGGTACCGAAGGCGCGGCCGGAATACCGTAGCCCGCCTGCTCCGCCAGGACCGCCCCGGGCACGCCGGCAATCGTACCGTAGCCGGCGGGGGACGCCAGGATCGGCCCATCGTGGTTGGCGCTCGCCACGCGGCGAGCGCTGTGCGACGACCGGTCAGCCGGCAGCGCTGCGATAGGGCTCCGAGTCGATCGGGTGAGTGTCGAGCCATGCACAGAGCGCGGCCTTGAGGGACACGCCCAGACCCGCGAAACCCGCGTCGTTGGGATCGAGCATCGACGCATGCGCGACGATGCGGCACAACGCGCGCCGCAAATCCTCCTGCGATTGCCCGGGATCGGCAACCGCAACGCGAAACGCCTCGATTTCCGTCAGAAACGTCTGGGGATCGAGGCTGCCGGGCACGACGTCGGCTGGCGTTCGCATGGACATGGTTCTTCCTCGGCTGCGGCCGCATGACGCACCGCTGCGCTCCATGCCAACAGTCAAGCAAGGATCGCACCAATGGCCGGATCAACCGGGCCGGGATTGGAAGCACAACGCCGACGGCGAGGCGCATCAAGGGGATAGCGGGATCCGGTCGCCCACGCGCCTGCGATGTCCACTGCACCACCGATGCGCGATCGGCGCGACTGTAAACTCCGCCAACAGGAATCGCCGGCGGATCCCGACCGGCTGCGCGCGCAGCCGATGACCGGACGCAGGAAGGTCAGGGCTTGATGTAGGCGTAATGCTCTCTCGCCTGCAGGTTCGCGATGCGCGCGACGCCCGAAGGCGTGAAGGTCGGGCCGAGTATGAACTGCTCCTTCTTCAGGTTGCGGTTCTTGAGCGTGATTTCGCAGATCTCGAACACGACACCGCGGGCGGAGAGGTCGCTGACCAGCGCGGCGAACTCCTGGTTGTTGGTCGTCTTCGCGCCCTCCATGAGGAAATCCACGCCCTCCGCGTGGGCCACGGCGACGAGCTTCGCCTTGGGATCGACATCCAGATGATTGCGCATGTTGCGCAGGCCCTTCGTCGCCTGGGCGATGCCGCTGTCGAAGTGATAGACGACCTTGTCCTGCGCCGAAGCGCCGAGGGCGACGGCGAACAAGGCGAGCGTGGCGATGATTCTCGAAAACGACTTCATGTGCGTTCCTCCTGGTGGGTGCGCCGGTTCGCGACCGATCGCGGTTGCGGGCGCCATCATATGCCATCCGGGCGCGATTTCCCAAGGGCAACCCTCGATGCAGGCGTCACGGCGCCCGGCGCTCGGGCATCCGGGTGGATGCGACGCGGCACCGGCGCCTTCCGGCTCGAGCTCGCGCAGCAGCGTCGCGTATTTCATGGCGGTCGCGCGATCGCCCGCCTTGTCGCTGTAGAACGCCATTCCGGAGACCAGATCGCGATCGTAGGGATTGCGCTCGAGCGCCCTCGCGAGCGCCCGCAGCGATTCCCGCGACTTGCCCGCGTCGTTCAGCGCCACGGCGAGCACGTAGGCATAGCGCGCATTGCCGGGCTCCTGTCGCGCAGCCGCCGTCAATTCGGCGAGGGCCTCCGCGGGCCGTCGTTGCCGGACGAGGGTCAGTCCCAGCGCATGGTGCAGGGGCGCGGAATTCCGGTTCCGCGCGAGACCCTGGCGCAGCGTCGTTGCCGCCTCGTCGTCGGCGCCTCGGGCGCGCAGCACGTCCGCGAGATTCGCGTATCCGGCGACGAACGTCGGATCGAGCTCGAGCGCCTTCCGGTATTCGGCGATGGCCTCCTCCGCCTGATTGCGCTCGCGGTACAGATTCCCGAGATTGATGTGCGCCTCGGGACGGTCGGCGTTGTAGGTCTGGGCGGCGACGTACTCGGCGAGCGCCTTGTCGAATGCCGGGCGCTCGCGCGGCGAGAGGCCGGCCTCAACCGGCCCGGCCAGCGCGCGTGCCGCATCGATGCGCACCAGGCGCACCGGATCTTCCAGCATCCGCGGCAGATAGCGTTGCCGCAGGGCGGGTTCCGCCGCCTCCAACGCCTGCACCGCCGCGCTGCGCACGAGCGGGTCCGGATCGTTGAGCCCGCGCGTCAGCGGGCCGAGCGTCGACGGCGTGAGCCAGCGCCCGAGGCGCTCGATCGCGCCGGCGCGAACGATGGCAGGCTGGCTGCTGTCGTCGGCGATCGCCAGCAACGCGCCGCGCGCGCCCGGGGCGCCCGCCGCGCCCGCCCGGTAGGCCTCGGCGAAGTTCTGGTAGCCGACCGGGGTCTTGCCGCTCCATCTCGTTACGGCGTCCGCGGCCCACTGGGCCGATTGCCTGACGTGGCAGCGGTTGCAGGCATTGGGCACGCCGAGCTTCACCGACAGGTCCGGACGCGGAATGCGCATCGAGTGGTCGTGACGGGGATCGATCACCATGTAGGTCGTCGTCGGCATGTGACACGCCGTGCAGGCGGCAGCCGGCGTTCCCGCCGCATGGTGCGTGTGCTTCGGGTCGTCGAACTTCGCGGCTTGATGGCACTGCGCGCAGACCCGAGTTGCCGTCGGCCCGGAGCTTCTGCGTGTGCGGGTCGTGACAATCGGAGCAGGTGACCCCCTTCGCGTACATCCTGCTCTGCACGAACGGCGCCCAGTTGTAGACCTCGTCGCGCATCTGCCCGTCGATCCAGAAGAGCGGCTCGTCGAGCCCGGCGGGGCGATGCGTGTCCAGCGGCGACTTGCCGTGCTCGTAGTCGTCGGCGAACCGCCCGGCGCGGCCGTGGCAGCGTGCGCACATGTCCACCTCGCGGGACGAGGCGCGCGCGGCGCTCCGCTGTGCGTTGCCCGTCGCGGCGACGCTCGTCCACGCGACGCCCTTGCGCTCGTCCAGCGCGATCGCCAGACCCTTGTCGCCGCCGGAGCTGCCCCTGGCGGCGCCGCCCGCCTTCGCCCAGGCGACGTGGCTCGAGCCGGGACCGTGACAGGCCTCGCAGGCGACGTTGAGCTCCGTCCATGTCGTCTTGAACGTTCCGGACCGGGCGTCGAAGTTCTTCCGCAGATTCGTCGAGTGGCACTCGGCGCACTGATAGTTCCAGTTCTGGTCGATGCCGGTCCAATGCAGCGGATCGCCGGCCTCGATGCTGCGCCCCGGATACAGATGGAACCAGCGCCCCCCGCCCGCGGCCTTCGGCCGCGAGTCCCAGGCGATGCCCAGTGCCTGCAGGCGCCCGCCCGGCAGCTCGATCAGGTATTGCTGCAGCGGGGTGACGCCGAACGTGTACTTGATCTCGTAGTCGGCGGGCCTGCCGTCCGGACCGTCGGTGTTCACCAGGAACCTGCCGTCGCGCCGGAAGAACTTCGACGTCGTTCCGCCGTGCCTGAACGCGGCGTTGTCGAAGTTGCCGAGCACGGTCTTGTCGCCGGCGACCTGCATGGCGAGATCGTGGTGCGAGCCGCGCCAGGCCGCGTATTCCTCCCGATGGCATTCGGCGCAGGCGGAGCTCCCGGCAAACTGCGCCGGCGTCGCCACCGGTGCCGCCGCGGCGGGGGGGCCAGCGTCCGGCTGGGCGCGGCCGGTAGCCCGGTAGGCGACGTACGCGATCGCGGCAGCCGCGAGTGCGATTGCGGCCGCGATGGCGACGATGCGCAGTCCCGTCGGATTGCCTCCGGAGGGCGGTGAGCCATCGGCGGCCTTCGACGCAGGCACCGGGGCAGTGGGCGCCCGCGCCTTGTTCCGGCTCAACTCGTCATCCCTCGTTCGTCGGCCAGCGCGTGCGGCTGCGCACGAGCGCGGCCGCCGCCTTGTCAGTGCAAGGCCGACACATTATCCTGAATCGGCGACGGTTGGCAGGTGCCGCCGAAGTCCCGGGCGGATCGCGCGCAGCGTTTTCGCGCGCGCTCGCCCGCTACCCGCACCCCGGATGAACATCGCCAACTCGGTTGTCAGCCTGCGCGCGGGTCGCGCCGAGCTCGGCATCGCACCGGGCATCGGCGGTTCGATCGCGTACTACCGCTGGATCGACGGCACGCGCGTGCATGACTGGCTGCGTCCCGCGGTCCCGGCGGATCTGGCATCCGGCAACGCCGGTCGGCTGGCCTGCTTTCCGCTGGTTCCGTACTCCAACCGGATCCGCGCCGGCCGTTTCGATTATCGCGGGCGCGCGATCCGGCTTCCGCTCGACCGATGGCCACAGGCGCACGCCCTGCACGGTCACGGCTGGCGGACGGCATGGAACGTCGTCGAGCGCATGAACCACCGGCTCGCGATCGCCTACGCGCATGACGCCGACGAATGGCCGTTTGCGTACCGCGCGCGGCAGGACTACACGCTCTCCGAGGATGGCTTGGAGGTGACGCTCTCGGTCGACAACGTCGGCCCGGACGCGATGCCTGTCGGATTGGGGCTGCATCCGTACTTCCCGCGCACCGCGCGCTGCCGGCTCCATGCGGCCGTCGACGCGATGTGGGCGACGGACGACGAGGTGATGCCCACCTCGCTCGTCCGTGCCGATCCGCGGCTCGGGAGCATGGACGGTCTGCCGCTGGACGAGGTGGCGCTCGACAACGTGTTTACCGGCTGGCAGCGGCAGGCGACCATTCACTGGCCCGAGCGCGATGCCCGCTTGTCGATCGTCGCCGATACTCCGCTTGGATTCCTGGTCGTGTACTCGCCCGCGGGCGCGGACTTCTTCTGCGTCGAGCCGGTCAGCCACTGCACGGACGCCTTCAATCTCGCCGCGCACGGCCGCGACGATACCGGCATCCGGACACTCGACTCCGGTGCCAGCCTGTCGGCGACCGTGCGCTTCCGGCCGCTGCTTGCATAGCCGCCGCGCTCGCGTCCTGCGCAGGTCGGCGCGCCGCGACCTCGCCCCGGGTCACGGCCCCGCCCCGAAAGCCGCGCCGGTTCAGCCGCGCTTCGCCGCGGTCGCCTGGTACTTCGCGAGGTGCCGCGTGGGCAGCGCCAGCGCGTCGCGGCGGAACGGGTCGCCCAGCTCGCGCGTCACCATCATCTCCAGGATCGTCGTCTTGCCCTCGCGCTGGGCCTGCGCCGCCGCGCGAAGCGCCGGGCCGACGTCGCCGACCTTCTCGATCGTGTGGCCTTCCGCGCCCATGGCCTTCGCCACGGCCGCCCACGACGGCTGCTTGTCGAGATTGACGCCGATGAAGCGGTTCTCGTAGAAATCGACGTGGTTCTTCTTCTCGGCGCCCCACTGGCCGTTGTTGAAGACGACGGCCGTCACCGGGATGTTCTCGCGGACGCAGGTCTGGATCTCGCCGAAGCTCATTCCCCACGCGCCGTCGCCGACGTAGGCGATCGCCGGGCGGTCGGGCGCGGCCACTTTCGCGCCGATGATCGTCGGGAACGCGTAGCCGCAGTTGCCGAAGCTCATCGCCGCGAACATCGAGCGCGGCCGGTCGAAGCGCAGGTAGGAGTTCGACACCGAGCAGATGTTGCCGATGTCGGTCGACACCATCGCGCCGTCCGGCATCGCGCTTTTCGAGCTCGCGCAGCATCTGCCGCGGGTGCATGTACGACGAGCTCTTCGCCACTTCGAGCGACCACTTGTCCTTCTCGAATGCCCAGCCGTCGAGCTCCGTCTCCCACGCCGCCTTCTCGGCCTTCACCGCGGCGAGTCGCGCATCGCGGTTCGCGAGGCAGGCCAGCGACTTGCCTTCCAGCCGCGCGACGAGCGCACGCGCCGCAGCCTTCGCATCGCCGCAGATCCCCACCGAGATCGGCTTGACGAGCCCGAGCATCTTCGCGTCGGCGTCGATCTGGATGATCTTCGCGCCCTTCGGCCAGTATTCCATTCCGTACTGCGGCAGCGTGCCGAACGGCCCGAGCCGCGTCCCCAGGGCCAGCACCACGTCGGCCTTGGCGATCAGCTTCATCGCCGCCTTGCTGCCCTGGTAGCCGAGCGGCCCGATCCACAGCGGATGCTTCGCCGGGAACGAGTCGTTGTGCAGATAGCTGTTGGCGACGGGCGCCTGCAGCAGCTCGGCGAGCCGGACCGCTTCCGGCTGGCCGTCGGCCATCACGACGCCGCCGCCGCACAGGATCACCGGGAACTGCGCGCTCGCGAGGAGCTGCGCCGCCTCGTCGAGGCTCCGCTCGCCTCCCGCGCCGCGCTCGATCGCCATCGGGCGCGGAATCTCGCACTCGATGTCGCCGTAGAAGAAATCGCGCGGGATGTTGAGCTGCGTCGGCCCGAGCTCGAGATGGGCGCGGTCGAACGCGCGGCCCGTGAGCTCGGCCATCCGCGTGCGATTGTTGACGTGCGCCTGGTACTTGGTGACCCGCGAGAAGATCGGCAGCTGCTCGGTCTCCTGGAAGCCGCCGAGGCCGATGGTCGCGCTGCCCGTCTCCGGCGTGATGACCACCACCGGCGAATGCGCCCAGAACGCCGCCGCCGTCGAGGTCACGAAATTGGTGATGCCGGGGCCGTTCTGCGCGATGCACACGCCGTGCCGGCCCGACACCCGCGAATAGCCGTCGGCCATGTGCCCGCCGCCCTGCTCGTGCGCGACCGAGATGAAGCGGATGCCGGCGAGCGGGAACAGGTCGAGCGCATCCATGTACGCGGAGCCGACGATGCCGAAGACATCCTTCACGCCCTGCGCGACGAGCGTCTCGACGAAAGCCTCCGAGGGCGTCATCTTCTGTTTGCCGGTGACGGCGAGATTCTTCTGGTCGGTCATCGTGTTCATGGGGATACCTTGGACGGGGGCCGGCGGCCCGAATCTGCAATTGTCCGATGCGGTGGAATGCAGCGCTAGTGCCAGCGTCCCGCCGCGCTTGGGGCCAGCCCGGAGGCCGCCCCGGCGCGCTCAGTGCCCGCCCGGCCGCCCGAAGGGCACTGTGCTCCCCCTCGGGGGGCAGCGAACGCAGTGAGCGTGGGGGTCGTTCATTCGCCCGCCCGGCCGCCCGAAGGGCACTGTGCTCCCCCTCGGGGGGCAGCGAACGAAGTGAGCGTGGGGGTCGTTCATCTCAGCCCATCACGGCGGCGGGCTCGACGAACGCGTAGCCGAGCGCCTCGGCGACCGGCTGGCAGGTCACCTTGCCGAACGCGACGTTCAGGCCGTTCATGAGGTGCGGATCGTCGGCCAGCGCCTTCTTCCAGCCCTTGTTGGCCAGCGCGAGCACGAAGGGCAGCGTCGCGTTGTTGAGCGCGAACGTCGACGTGCGCGGCACTCCGCCGGGCATGTTGGCGACGCAGTAGTGGGTGACGCCGTCGACGACGTACACCGGATCGGCATGCGTCGTCGCATGCGAGGTCTCGAAGCAGCCGCCCTGGTCGATCGCGACATCGACGATCACCGAGCCCGGCTTCATCCTCTTCACGAGCGCCGCCGAGACCAGCTTCGGCGCCGAGGCTCCGGGGATCAGCACGCCGCCGATGACGAGGTCCGCGCTGGTCACGTGGTTCTCGATCGCGTCGTGCGTCGAGAACACCGTGTTCAGCGGCCGGCCGAACTGCCGCCAGAGAGCGCGCAGCACGTCGACGTTGCGGTCGAGCACCCACACCTCGGCGCCCATGCCGAGCGCGATGTGGCAGGCGTGCGAGCCGACGACGCCGCCGCCCAGGATCACGACTTTCGCCGGGTCCACTCCGGGCACGCCGCCCAGCAGCATGCCCAGTCCGCCGTGCGGTTTCTCGAGGTAATACGCGCCGGCCTGCACGGCCATCCGTCCCGCGACCTCCGACATCGGCGCGAGCAGCGGCAGCCCGCCGGCCGGCGAGGTGACGGTCTCGTAGGCGATGCACACCGCGCCGCTCGCGATCAGGTCCTTCGCCTGCTCCGGGTCCGGCGCCAGATGCAGGTAGGTGAACAGGATCTGCCCGCTGCGCAGCATCCGGCGCTCGCCGGCCTGCGGCTCCTTGACCTTGACGATCATTTCCGCGGAAGCGAACACCTCGGCGGCGGTGTCGACGACCCTGGCGCCGGCCTTGCGGTAGGCGTTGTCGTCCATGCCGATGCCCTGCCCCGCGTTGTGCTCGACGACGACCTCGTGGCCGTGCGCCACGGCTTCGCGCACGCTGCCGGGCGTCAGGCCGACGCGGTTCTCCAGCACCTTGATTTCCTTGGGCACGCCGATGCGCATCGCCGAATCTCCTGTGGGCCGGGTCTCCGAATCCCGCAGCGTAACGCAATGGCCGGCGCCAGCGCCAGCCGTCTTCCGAAAGGATTGGCGCCGCGGTGCCGCGGGTCGACGCCGCGCGCCCGACTAGCCGCGGCGCGGCGCCGGCGAGATGTCCGCAAACGCCCCGGCGAGCTCGCGTATGCCGGGCCCGATGCGTTCGGTGGCGATCGACGCGAATCCCAGCCGCGCGTAATTCCGTGGCGGAGTCGTCGCCGGCGAAGAAGACGTCGCCAGGCTCGATCAGCACGCCGCGGCGCTCGGCAGCCTGCGCCAGCGCCCGCGTGTCGGTCGCGTCGGGGAAGCGCAGCCAGCACGACGACGCGCCGCTGGTTGCCCGATAGCGGACCCCCGGCAGGTGCGCGGCAAGCGCCGCGGCGGCGACACCCGCACGCTCGGCACAGGTCTGGCGGATGCGCCGCAGCAGCGCGTCGTGATAGCCCATCGCCAGGAACAGGGCGACCGAGCGCTCGTTGTTCGCGGCGGGATGGCGCAGCATCAGGCGGCGCAGCGCGCGCGCCTCGCCGATCAGCTCGCGGCTGCCGACGATGAACCCCAGCCGGATGCCGGGGGCGAGCGTCTTCGACAGGCTCCCGACGTAGACGACGCGTCCGGCGGCATCGAGGCTCTTCAGCGCCGGCTGCGCGCGGCTCTCCGTGCCCATCTCGATCTCGTAATCGTCCTCGATCAGCACGCGATCGTGCGTGTCGGCCCAGTCGAGCAACGCCTGCCGCCGCGCGCGCGGCATCGTGACGTTGGTCGGGCACTGGTACGACGGCGTCAGATAGACGAGCTCGCAGGCGTCCAGCGACGGCGACAGCGCCAGGCCCTCGGCGTCGAGCGGCAGCGCGCACCACGTGCGCCGAGCGCGACGCGAAGATGTTGCGCGCGTCCGGGTAGCCCGGATCCTCGACGCCCACCGTGGTTTCGGCACCGACGAGCAACGTCGCGAGCAGGTACAGCGCCTGCTGCGCCCCGACGGTGACGAGGATCTCCTCGGGTGCCGCCCAGACTCCGCGCCGGGCAAGGAGCCGCGCCTGGATCTGCTCGAGCAGCAGCGGATCGTCGCCGTCGATGAGGTCGGCCGACCAGTCGCGGATCTCGGCCACGGAAAGCGCCTGAGTGACGCACTCGCGCCATCCGGCAATCGGCATCAGCGCCGGGTCGATCTGGCCATAGATGAACGGATACGGATACTTCTGCCAGTCCTTCGGCTTGACGATGTTGCGCTGCGTCGAAGGCCTGACGCGGAATCGACCGGTCCACTGCGTCGGTTGCGCGCGTCGCCGATCCCGCGTGGCGCGGCCAGGCCTCGGCGCGTCCCGCGCGGATCTCCGGATTGACGTAATGCCCGCTGCGGCTGCGGGTGACGAGGTAGCCCTCGTTGACGAGCAGCTCGTAGGCGAGCGCGACGGTGTTGCGCGCGACGCCCAGCTGCGCCGCCAGCTCCCGCGTCGACGGCAACGCGACGCCCAGCGGCAAGTGGCCGTCGAGGATCGCCGCGACCAGCATTTCGCGGATCTGCGCCTGCAGGCTGATCTTGCTCCGAAACGAGAGCTGGATCAGCTGTTCCCACATCGGCTGGCCGGCGCGTCCGGGCATCGGAGGTCAGGGAATCGAGTGGATGAAACTGCGGTCCGCCGCGTGGTGCAGTGCGCAACGTCGACCTTGCACCCGGCTGCGCGGCAGCGCCGCGAACCACGGTTTCACCGCCATCGCCGGCACCGGAGTCTGGCCTCAAAGCGGGGCCCGAACTGGCCCTAGCGGCGCGAGCGCGCAGCCGTTACAAAGGTGTACGATTGCAGCTCGATCCTAGCATAGCCACGCTGTACGCCGGCGCGCCGCGCGCGCCGCGTCGCAGCATCAGGAGACCGACATGGGCCACGCCGAACTGACGATCCACGACCAGACCGCGACGAAGCAGATCTCGCTCGACGAGTACTGGATGCCGTTCACCCCGAACCGGGAATTCAAGGCGGATCCGCAGATGGTCGTCCGCGCCGAAGGGATGTACCTGTGGAACGACCGCGGCGACAAGATCATCGATGCGTCGTCCGGCCTGTTCTGCGTGTCGGCGGGCCACGGCCGCAAGGAGATCGCCGAGGCCGTCGGCAGGCAGCTCTCGCGAGCTCGACTTCTGCGCGCCCTTCCTCCGCGCCCATCCGAAGCAGTTCGAGCTGGCCACGCGCGTCGCCGAGCTCACGCCGGGCGATCTCAACCGGATCTTCTTCACCAATTCCGGCTCCGAGTCCGTCGACACGGCGATGAAGGTCGCGCTCGCCTACCACCAGGCGCGCGGCCACGGCGGTCGCAACGTCTTCGTCTCCCGCGAGCGCGCGTACCACGGCGTCAATTTCGGCGGCGTGTCGCTGTCCGGGCTGGTCAACAACCGGCGCAAGTACGGGCCGGGGCTGCCCGGGATCGCGCACATGCGGCACACGCACCTGAAGGAGAACCTCTTCACGCCGGGCGAAGGGGCGCACGGCGCCGAGCTGGCCGAGGACCTCGTCCGGTTCGTCAATCTGTACGGCGCCGAGAACATCGCCGCCTGCTTCGTCGAGCCGATCGCCGGGTCGACCGGCTGCCTCGTCCCGCCGAAGGGCTATCTGAGGCGCCTGCGCGAGATCTGCGACGCGCACGGCATCCTGCTCGTGTTCGACGAGGTGATCACGGGCTTCGGCCGCACCGGCCAGACGTTCGCCGCGCAGAGCTTCGGCGTGACGCCGGACATCATGACGATGGCCAAGGGGATCACCAACGGCGCGCAGCCGATGGGCGCGGTGGCGGTCAGCGAGCGCATCCACGACACCATCATGAGCGCCGCCCCCGAGGGCGCGGTCGAGTTCTTCCACGGCTACACCTACTCGGGCCATCCGGCGTCCTGCGCCGCCGGCATCGCCACGCTCGACATCTACCGCAACGAGGGCCTGTTCGAGCGCGGGCGCGAGCTGTCGCCCTATTTCCTGGACGCGCTGTTCTCGCTGAAGGGCCTGCCCGCCGTCGCGGACATCCGGGGCTACGGGATGATGGCGGCGATCGACGTCCACAGCGACGGCGCCCCGGGGAGACGCGGCCAGATCTTCCAGAAGAAGCTGTTCGCCCACGGCCTCAATCTGAAGACGACCGGCGACGCCGCGATCATCGCGCCGCCGCTGATCGCGGAGCGGTCGCACGTCGATCAGATGACCGACATTCTGCGCAGGACGCTCGCGACGCTCTGAGCTCATCGGAAGGGCCGCGTGGCGCCGGACGAGCGCCGCCGGCGTGGTTCTCAAACGCGGTACAGAGGAGGAAGCATGAAGAGACTCTTGCTAGGCCTGGTGTTGTCGGTCGCGGCGTCGCTGCCCGCCTGGGCGCAGAAGGAAGTCACGATCGGCTACCAGGACATGGTCGTGCCGTACCGGATCGCGCAGGAAGCGAAGGAGCTCGAGAAGGCGACCGGCTACAAGATCAACTGGAAGCAGTTCGGCGGCGGCGGCGAGGTGATCAAGGCGATGGCGTCGGGCGCCGTGCAGGTCGGCGAGATCGGCTCCGCCGGCATCGCGGCCGCCGTCTCGCGCGGCGAGCCGCTCGAGCTCTTCTGGATCCTCGACGACATCGGTTCCGCCGAGGCGCTGGTCGCGAAGAACGGCTCCGGCATCAACACGCTCGCCGATCTGAAGGGCAAGAAGATCGCGATGCCGTTCAACTCGACGACGCATTTCCACACGATGGTCGCGCTCGACCAGGCCAAGATCAATCCGGCCGACGTGCAGATCCTCAACATGCGTCCGCCGGAAGTGCGCGCCGCATGGCAGCGCGGCGACATCCAGGCCACGTTCATCTGGGATCCGGTGCTCGCCGAAGTGAAGAAGGACGGCAAGGTCATCATCACCTCCGGCCAGATCTCGGCCGACACCGGCAAGGCGACCTTCGACGGCTATGTCGTGAACAGGGACTGGGCCAAGGCCAATCGCGACTTCATGGTGAAGTTCGTGAAGGTGCTGGCCGCAGCGGACGACAACTATCGCAAGAACACGGCGAAGTGGACGAAGGACTCGGCCGAGGCCAAGGCCGTCGCCAAGTGGTCGGGGGCGAAGCCGGAGGACGTTCCGGCCAGCATGGCGCTGTACAAGTTCCCGACGATGGCCGACCAGGCGTCGAAATGGCTGGGCGGAGGCAAGAACAGCGTCGCGGCCAAGGCGTTCGCGGCCACCGCTGCGTTCCAGCTCTCGCAGAAGCAGATCGAGAAGACCCTTCCCGACTACTCGGTTGCCGTCAATCCGAGCTACGTCGCGGACGCGATGAAATAAGGTCATTGCGTCGCGGACATCGCGACGCAATAACTCGGCGCGTTCGAGCGTCGGCGAAGCCGACGTTCAACGCGCCGGTGGCGCGTATCCGGGTCCCGCGTGAGCAAACTCGAAATCCGGCATCTCTCGGTCAACTACGCCGGCCGCCGCGGGCAGACCACGCACGCGCTTTCCGACATCAACCTGGCGCTCGATCCGGGCGACTTCGTCGTCGCGCTCGGAGCCTCGGGCTGCGGCAAGACGACGCTGCTGTCCTGCATCGCCGGCTTCATGCAGTACTCGGCGGGCGAGATCGTCCTCGACGGCAAGCCGGTCACCGGCCCGGGGGCCGAGCGCGGGGTCGTGTTCCAGAAGCACGCGCTGATGCCCTGGCTCAACGTCGCCGAGAACGTGGAATTCGGCCTGCGGATGCGCGGCACCGCGCGGACCGAGCGGCGCCGCGTGGCGCTCGACAAGCTGCGGCACGTCGGACTCGAGAAGTTCGCGACCTACCCGATCTATCAGCTCTCCGGAGGCATGCAGCAGCGCGTGGGCCTCGCGCGCGCGCTCGCCAGCGATCCCGAAGTGATGCTGATGGACGAGCCGCTGGGAGCGCTCGATGCGCTCACCCGCGAGCAGATCCAGGAGCTGATCCTGCAGCTGTGGTGGGAGACGAAGAAGATGTTCTTCTTCATCACCCACAGCGTCGAGGAAGCGCTCTTCCTCGCGACCGAGCTGATCGTGATGACGCCCTCGCCCGGCCGCATCGCGCACCGCTACAAGGTCGACTTCGGCCGCCGCTTCGTCGAATGCCACGATGCGCGGGCCGTGAAGGCCGACGCGGAGTTCATCCGACTGCGCGAGGAAATCCTGCACCTGATCCACGCGGCCCCCAGCGCCGCCGAGGCGGTTCTGCCGTGAGCGCCAACGGACCGTCCCGGGACGCGAATTTCGCCCCCGCTCCGCCCGCGGCGCCCGACGGCGCTCCCGCTTCGCCGGTGCGCACGGTCACCGGCTACAGCGTGCCCGGCGAGGGTTCCAGCACGCTGATCAGCGTCGTGACCGTCGTCGCGCTGTTCGCGCTGTGGTGGGTGGCGACGCATCTGGGCTGGATCCGCGACCTCTTCCTCCCCACGCCCGAGCGGATCCTCACGAG
This sequence comes from uncultured beta proteobacterium, assembly GCA_963786625.1. Taxonomy (GTDB): domain Bacteria; phylum Pseudomonadota; class Gammaproteobacteria; order Burkholderiales; family Casimicrobiaceae; genus CAIWHR01. The sequence goes on along the minus strand of CAWAZS010000014.1, from coordinate 948,731 downwards.
CTTCGCCGATGCCTGGAAAGGCGACATCCAGGGCGGCCGCCCCCTGTTCGAGCATTTCTGGGCGAGCCTCATGCGCGTCTTCGCGGCGTTCGTGCTCGCCTGCGTCACGGCAATTCCGGCCGGCATCGCGATGGGCGTATCGCGCATCGCGCGCGGCATCTTCGATCCGCCGATCGAGTTCTACCGGCCTCTGCCGCCGCTTGCCTACCTGCCGCTGATCGTCATCTGGTTCGGCATCGAGGAAACGGCGAAGGTCATCCTCATCTACCTCGCGTGCTTCGCGCCGCTGGCGATGGCCGCGCGCGCCGGGGTCCGCGGCGTGATGATCGAGCAGATCAATGCCGCGTATTCGATGGGCGCCTCGAAATGGCAGGTCATCTGGCATGTCGTGATCCCCGCCGCGATGCCCGAGATCTTCACCGGCATGCGGATCGCGATCGGATTCGGCTGGACGACGCTCGTCGCCGCGGAGATGGTCGCCGCCACCGTCGGCCTGGGGCAGATGGTGCTGAACGCGTCGAACTTCCTGCGCACCGACGTGGTGATCATGGGCATCGTCGTGATCGGTGCCGTCGCGTACCTCTTCGACCTGCTGATGCGCTACATCGAGCGGCTCGTCGTGCCGTGGAAGGGGAAGGCGTGAGCAGGCGCCCGCACATTTGCGCACGGACGGGGTAACGCGGCATCATTGAGGCTGTGCCGTCGTCCGCGCCGCGCTCTCGCGCGTCTTGCGCATCCCCGGTCGTCCCATGCCGCCGCTCGCACTGAAGCTCCTTCCGTTCCTGTCGTGGCGCGACCGGGTCACCGGCGAGACGCTGCGCGCGGACCTGCTGGCCGGGCTCATCGGCGCCCTCGTCGTCCTTCCCCAGGGGGTCGCGTATGCCACGCTCGCCGGCATGCCGCCGCAGTACGGCCTGTACTGCGCGATGCTGCCCGCGGTGGTCGCCGCCCTCTGGGGCTCGTCGTGGCACCAGATCTCCGGGCCGACCAACGCGCTGTCGCTGGTCGTGTTCGCGACGATGGCGCCGCTCGCGATGCCCGGCACCGACCCGTACATCGAGCTGGTGCTGACGCTCGCGCTGCTGGTGGGACTGCTGCAGTTCGCGATGGGCGTGGCGCGCCTGGGTGCGCTGGTCAACTTCATTTCGCACACCGTGGTGGTCGGCTTCACCGCCGGCGCGGGGTTGCTGATCATCGCGGCGCAGCTCAAGAATTTCTTCGGCGTCCCCATCCCCGCCGGCGCGGATTTCTTCGAGACTTTGCGGCTGTTCGCCCGCGGCCTCTCCCGGATCGACCCGTGGCTCACCGCGACGGGCGCAGTGACCCTCGTGGCCGCGATCGCGTCGAAGCGCCTCCTGCCGCGCATTCCCTACATGGTCGTCGCGATGATCGCCGGCAGCCTGTTCGGGTACGCGCTGCTCGCGAGCGGCATGGCGAAAGTGCCGGTGGTCGGCGCCCTGCCCTCCGGCATCCCGTCGCTGTCGCTGCCGTCGTTCGATCCCGAGGTGTGGCGCCGCGTCTTCCCCACCGCGCTCGCGCTCACCGTGCTCGGCCTGACCGAGGCCGTGTCGATCGCGCGCGCCGTCGCGATCAAGTCCGGGCAGCGCATCGACGGCAACCAGGAATTCATCGGCCAGGGGCTGTCCAACATCGTCGGCGCGTTCGCCTCCGCCTACCCGTCGTCGGGATCGTTCAACCGCAGCGGCGTCAACTACGAGGCCGGCGCGCGGACGCCGCTTGCCGCCGTCTTTTCGGCGCTTCTGCTGGTCGCCGTGCTGCTCGCGGTGGCGCCGCTCGCCGCCTATCTGCCGCTGGCGGCAATGGCGGCGCTGCTGTTCGTCGTCGCCTGGGGGCTGATCGACTTCGGCGAGATGCGCCGGATCATCCGCGCGAGTCGCGGCGACGCGCTGGTGCTGGTGGTGACCTTCGTCGCGACGGTCGCCATCCAGCTCGAGTTCGCGATCTTCGTCGGCGTGCTGGCGTCGCTGCTCGTCTATCTCAACCGGACGACGCACCCGCATCTGACGCCGATCGTGCCCGACCGCACGTCGCCGCAGCGGCGCTCCGTGGCCGTTGCCGACGTCCGGCTCGCCGGTCCCGTCGAGTGCCCGCAGCTCGTCCTGCTGCGCGTCGACGGCTCGCTCTTCTTCGGCGCCGTCGAGCACGTGCGCGACGAGCTGCACGAGGCGCGCGAGTCCGTGCCGCAGCGGCGGCACCTGCTGCTCGTGGGCACCGGGATCAACTTCATCGACGTCGCCGGCGCCGAGCTGCTCGTCCAGGAGGCGAAGCTCACCCGCGACGCGGGCGGCGTGCTCTACCTGTGCAACCTCAAGCCTCAGGTCCGCGAGCTCCTGGAGCGCGGCGGTTTCCTCGATTCCATCGGACGCGACTGCATCTTCGAGGCGAAGGACGACGCGATTCGCGCCATCTATGCCCGACTGGACAGCGCCGCGTGTCGCGCCTGCGAGGCGCGGATCTTCATCGAATGCGCGGAGGCGCTGCCGGACGGCTCGCCACGGCTCGTGGAGGCGCGATAGGCCCAGGCCGAACGATTTCGGCAGCCATCGGTCAATCATGGGCGCGCGCATCGCAACCGGCTGTCGCCGGTCGAGTGCAGCGCCCGAATCGGGACCATCCGCTTGCGCCCCCCGCTCCCGCACCACCGCCCGGCGTACCGGCTCGCGCTGGTCGCCGCCGCCTGCACACTCGCCGTGTGGGCGCTGTTGCGCGCGACGCTCTGGCTTGCGACCGGCCCCGCACTCGCCGGATGGGGCAATGCCCCCGGGATCTTTGCCCGCGGTCTCTGGTTCGACGTCGCGACGCTCTCCATCACGATCTCGCCGTGGCTGCTCGGTTCGGCGCTCCTGCCCGATCGCTGGCGCGCTGCGCGCGCGATCGTCGCGTTGCGCTGGATCCTGCTCTGGCTCGCCATCGCGCTGCTGTTGTTCGGCGCCGTCGCCGAGTTCGTGTTCTGGGACGAATTCACCACGCGCTTCAACTTCATAGCGGTCGACTACCTCGTCTACACGCAGGAGGTGATCGGCAACATCCGGCAGTCCTATCCGGTCGCGGCGATCCTCGCGGCGATCGCGGCCGCGGCGCTGGCCACCGTGCTCCTCCTGCACCGCTACGTGCGGCTGTCCACGGCCCCGCTCGGCGTGCGCCGGACGGCTGACGCTGGCCGCGCTCGCCGTGGCGCTGCCGGCGCTCAGCATCGCCGTCGCGAACGTGGACCAGATGAACGCGAGCGGCAACGCCTATGCCGACGAGCTCTCGGGCAACGGGCTGTTCAGCTTCGCGGCCGCATTCCGGCGCAACGAGCTCGACTACGACCGCTTCTACCGCACGATCCCGCAAGCCGGCGCGGATGCGGTCCTGCTGGAGCTGGGCGTGGAGCGCGAGCCGCTCACCGCCGCCTTGAAGCCCGACGAGAACGAGGACCCGGTGGCGCAGCTGGGCCCGCTCACCCGGCGGCCACGCAACGTCGTGCTGATCTCCGTCGAGAGCCTCTCGGCGGAGTTCCTCGGTGCATACGGCAAGTCCGGCGGGGCTCACGCCGAACGTCGATCGGCTCGCCAGCGAGGGGCTGCGCTTCACGCGCTTCTTCGCCACCGGCACGCGCACGGTGCGCGGTCTCGAGGCGCTCTCGCTGGGCGTGCCTCCCGTCCCCGGGCAGTCGATCGTGCGCCGGCCCGGCAACGAGCACCTCGCGACGGTCGGCGAGATCCTCGAGCACCAGGGCTATCAGGTCGTCTTCCTGTACGGGGGCTACGGCTACTTCGACAACATGAACGCGTACTTCAAGGGGCAACGACTACGCGATCGTCGATCGCAGCGATTTCCCGCCCGAGTCGATCGTGTTCGAGAACGTCTGGGGCGTCGCCGACGAGGTGCTCTACGCGAACGCCGTCCGCGTGTTCGACGAGGCCAGCGCGCGAGGGAAGCCGTTCTTCGCGCACATCATGACGACGTCGAACCATCGGCCGTTCACCTATCCGGCAGGGCGCATCGACATCGCTTCACCGGGCGGGCGCGAGGGCGGCGTCAAGTACACCGATTACGCGATCGGCGAGTTCATCGCCCAGGCGAGGCGCAAGCCATGGTTTGCCGACACGCTGTTCATCATCACCGCCGATCATTGCGCGGCGGTGGCGGGCAAGACCCGCCTGCCCGTGGGCAGCTACCGGATCCCGCTGATCCTGTACGCGCCCGGAATGGTGCCCGCCGGCGTGAACACGCGCCTCGCCAGCCAGATCGACGTGCCGCCGACGATCCTCGACCTGCTGGGGGCCGCCGGCGACGACCACTTCTTCGGGCAGGGACTGTTCGAGGAAGCCGGTCTCCCGGCACGCGCCTTCGTGAGCAACTACCAGGAGCTGGGCTACTACAAGGACGACATGCTGACGGTGCTGCTGCCGAAGCGCCGCGTCGAGGCGTTCCGGGTCGATCCACGGACCTTCGCCGCGACCGCGGCCGAGCCGGACCCGCGGCTCACCGACGAGGCGATCGCCTATTACCAGAGCGCGTCCCGCGCATTCCGCGTGGGCCGCCTGCGCAGCCCGGACTACAAGGCGCATTGACCGCTGCCGCAGGCAGCCGGACCGGATGCGCGGCCGCGATGCGCGCTCCGCGGCCTAGCGCTGCTTCACGCAGTCCATGAAGTAGCGGACATTGACGCCCTCGCGCACCTCGATCAGCCCGTGGATGTCGGTCTCGAAGCCCGGGAACTGCGCGTTGAACGAGCGCGCGAACTTGAGGTACTCGACGATCGTCCGGTTGAACCGCTCGCCGGGGATCAGCAGCGGAATGCCCGGCGGGTACGGCGTCAGCAGCACGCCGGTCACGCGGCCCTCGAGCTCGTCGATCTCGACGCGGTCGATCTCGCGATGCGCCATGCAGGCATACGCGTCGGAGGGCTTCATCGCCGGCTGCATGTCGGACAGGTACATCTCGGTCGTGACCCGCGCCACGTCGTTGGCCTTGTACATGTCGTGGATCTGCTGGCAGAGGTCGCGCAGGCCGACGCGCTCGTACTGCGGCTGCTTGGCGACGAACTCGGGCAGGATCCTCCACAGCGGCTGGTTCTTGTCGTAGTCGTCCTTGAACTGCTGCAGCGCGGTCACCAGCGTGTTCCAGCGGCCCTTGGTGATCCCGATCGTGAACATGATGAAGAACGAGTAGAGCCCCGTCTTCTCGACGATCACGCCGTGCTCGGCGAGGAACCGCGTGACGATCGACGCCGGGATTCCCGTCTTCGCGAACCGGCCCGAGACGTCGAGCCCCGGCGTGATCACCGTCGCCTTGATCGGGTCGAGGATGGTGAAGCCCGCGGCGAGGCCGCCGAAGCCGTGCCATTTCTCGTTCGCGCGCAGCAGCCAGTCCTCGCGCTTGCCCATGCCCTCGGGCGCCAGACGCTCGGGGCCCCAGACCTTGAACCACCAGTCCTTGCCCCACTCGTCGTCGACCTTGCGCATCGCGCGGCGGAAGTCGAGCGCCTCGATGATCGACTCCTCGACGAGCGCGGTGCCGCCCGGCGGCTCCATCATCGCCGCCGACACGTCGCAGGACGCGATGATCGCGTACTGCGGCGAGGTCGACGTGTGCATCAGGTACGCCTCGTTGAAGATGTTGCGGTCGAGCTTGCGCGCCTCCGACTCCTGCACGATGATCTGCGACGCCTGCGAGATGCCGGCGAGCAGCTTGTGCGTCGAGTGCGTCGCGAAGATCAGCGCGTCCTTGCTGCGCGGCCGGTCGCGGCCGATCGCGTGCATGTCCTTGTAGAAGTCGTGGAACGCCGCGTGCGGCAGCCACGCCTCGTCGAAGTGCAGCGTCTCGATGCTGCCGTTCAGCGTCTGCTTCAGCATCTCGACGTTGTACGCGATGCCGTCGTAGGTGCTCTGCGTCAGCGTCAGGATCCGCGGCTTCTTGTTCTTCGCCTCGCGCGCGAACGGGTTCGCCTCGATCCGCTTCCGGATGCTCTCGGGCTGGAACTCCTCCAGCGGGATCGGGCCGATGATGCCGAGGTGGTTGCGCGTCGGCGGGAGGAAGACGGGGATCGCCCCGGTCATCGTGATCGCGTGCAGGATCGACACGTGGCAGTTGCGGTCGACCACCGCGATGTCGCCCGGCGCGACGTTGGCGTGCCACACCATCTTGTTCGACGTCGACGTGCCGTTGGTCACGAAGAAGCAGTGGTCCGCGTTGAAGATCCGCGCGGCGTTGCGCTCCGCGGCGCCGACCGGTCCCGGAGTGGTCGAGCAGCTGGCCCAGCTCGTCGACCGAATTGCAGACGTCGGCGCGCAGCATGTTCTCGCCGAAGAACTGGTGGAACATCTGTCCGACCGGGCTCTTCAGGAACGCGACGCCCCCGGAATGCCCCGGGCAGTGCCACGAGTAGGAGCCGTCCTGCGCGTAGTCGACGAGCGCGCGGAAGAACGGCGGCGCCAGCGAGTCGAGATAGGCCTTGACCTCGCGGATGATGTGCCGGGCGACGAACTCCGGCGTGTCCTCGAACATGTGGATGAAGCCGTGCAGCTCGCGCAGGATGTCGTTCGGGATGTGCCGCGACGTCCGCGTCTCGCCGTACAGGTAGATCGGGATCTCCGCGTTCTTGAACCGGATCTCGTCGATGAACTTGCGCAGGTTGAGGACGGCCGGATCGACCTCGGGCCCCGGCGTGAACTCCTCGTCGTCGATCGACAGGACGAACGCCGAGGCGCGGCTCTGCTGCTGCGCGAACTGCGACAGGTCGCCGTAGCTCGTCACCCCGAGCACCTCCATCCCTTCCTTCTCGATCGCATCGGCGAGCGCGCGGATGCCGAGACCCGACGCGTTCTCGGAGCGGAAGTCCTCGTCGATGATGACGATGGGAAAGCGGAATTTCATCGAGCCAGTTCCCTGTCCAGTCGAGCCACGGGTGTGCGAACGCCGGTCCGCACGGCGGCCGGAACGGCGCTCGCTGACGGGAGCGCGGCCGCCGGGTTGGAAAGGCGCGAATTATGGAGCGATTCGCCCCCGCTGGCTATGAAAACAGCGGGCCCCGGGCAGGCCCCGTTGCGGCGCTGCGACACCCGGCACGGCGCGGGTGCGTCGCCGAGGGTCCCGCCGGGCCCCCGACGACCCCAATCCGGTGCCCGAGGGCCGGCGGGCTAGCGCCGGCCTCCGGCGAGGGCGCTCGAGCGTGGGTGCGCGCGCAGACGCGCCATCGCCCAGACACCGAACGCGGGTCCGACCGCCAGCGGCAGGAACGCGTAGCGCCAGCCGAGCGCGTCGATCAGGTACGGCATCAGGTGGATCGTAAGCAGGGTCAGCGTGAACCCGAGCGCCGTCTGGAGCGTCAGCATCGTGCCCACCCAGGCGCGGTCGGACAACTCGGCGATCGACGCCGAGAACTGCGCGGAATCCGCGACGATGCTGATCCCCCAGACGACGCAGAGTGCCGCCAGCCAGGCCGGATCGCCGCCGAACAGCAGGCCCACGGTGGCGGCGCAGCCGCCGCTGAGCGTCATCGCCGCGATGGTGAGCGTCGTGCGCCCGAGCCGGTCCGCGAGCACGCCGGCTGCGACCGAGCCGATCGCCCCTGCGGCGATCGTCGCGAACGCTGCGAGCTTGGCCGCCGTCGGCGCGACACCGGCCGGCAGCGTCAGCGCGAAGCTCGCGTCGAGGAAGACGCCGATCCACGCCCACATCGCGTAGAGCTCCCACATGTGACCGAGATACCCGAGGTTCGCGAGCCGCAGCGGGACGTCGCGCCACGCCGTGGCCACGATGCGCGGATCGAAGCGCGGCGTAGGCGTGCGATTCGGCCCGACGCCGGCGGCAAAGATGAGGATCGCGGCGAGCAGCGCGCTCGCCGACGCGAGCGCCAGCGGGACCCGCCAATCGACGCCGCCCAGCGCGCTGAACAGATGCGGCGACGCCGAGCCCAGCGTGAGCGCCCCGACGAGGATGCCGACCATCAGCCCCATGTCGCCTTTCGCCCAGGTCGACGCGAGCTTCATGCCGACCGGATATATCCCCGCCATGCAGGCGCCGGTGACCAGTCGCAGCAGCGGCGCGCCCGGGCCCGCCGCGTCGACGACGAGAAGCAGCGCGTTGGCGGCTGCGCCGGCGCATGCGGACGCGGCGAACAGGCGGCGCGGATCGATCCGATCCGCCAGGCCGAACAGCGCGCTCACCAGGCAGCCCAGGACGAATCCGGCCTGCACGCCGCTCGTCAGCGCGGCCTGCGCGAACCCCGAAAGCCGGAACTCGGCAACCAGCGCCGGGATGACCGCCGATGCGGAGAACCACAATGCCATCGCGGCGACCTGGCAGATCGCGATGATCGCGATCGACGCGGATTTCGATCCGGCGCAGAGCGTCATCGCCGCGTCTCCTCTGCGCTCCGGGGACGGATCGGGCCCGGCGGCCTCATTCTGCACGGCACCTGCGGCCGACCGCGAAATCCTCGCCGGGCAGTCGCCGCGGCGTCAGATCTTCGGCAGCGTCACGCCCTGCTGGCCCTGATACTTGCCGCCGCGATCCTTGTACGAGGTCTCGCAGATCTCGTCGGACTCGAAGAAGATCACCTGCGCGACGCCCTCGTTCGCGTAGATCTTCGCCGGCAGAGGCGTCGTGTTGGAGAACTCCAGCGTCACGTAGCCCTCCCACTCCGGCTCGAACGGCGTCACATTGACGATGATGCCGCAGCGCGCGTACGTCGACTTGCCGAGGCAGATCGTGAGCACGTTGCGCGGAATCCGGAAATACTCGACGGTGCGCGCCAGCGCGAACGAGTTCGGCGGAATGATGCAGACGTCGCCGGTGAAATCGACGAACGAGCCGGCATCGAACGCCTTCGGGTCGACGATCGTCGAGTTGATGTTGGTGAAGATCTTGAATTCGCGCGAGCAGCGGATGTCGTAGCCGTAGCTGGACGTGCCGTAGGACACGATCTTGCGCCCGTCGATCTCCCGCACCTGGCCCGGCTCGAAGGGCTCGATCATCCGCGTCGCGACCGCCATCCGGCGGATCCACTTGTCCGACTTGATCACGTCCGCGCTTACGTGTTCTGGATGACGATGGAGGGAAACTTCGCCGAGAAGTCCTCCGCCTTCTGCGCGACGAACACCGCCGTCCTGCGCGCGATCTCGCGGTAGATGTGCGCGACCTTGCCGTCGGGGTCGGCGATGACGGTCGGGCGGCCCGCGTCGGTCTGCTCGCGGATCCGGATGTCGAGCGGCAGCCCGCCGAGGAACGGCACCTGGTAGTCGGCGCACATCTTCTTCGCTCCGCCCTCGCCGAAGATCGCCTCGGCGTGCCCGCACTTGGAGCAGACGTGCATGCTCATGTTCTCGACGATGCCGACGATCGGCACGCCGACCTTCTCGAACATCTTGAGACCCTTGCGCGCGTCGATCAGCGCGATGTCCTGCGGCGTCGTCACGATGACGGCGCCCGTGACCGGCACCTTCTGCGCAAGGGTGAGCTGGATGTCGCCGGTGCCCGGCGGCATGTCGACGATCAGGTAGTCGAGATCGCGCCAGTTGGTGTCCTTCAGCAGCTGCTCCAGCGCCTGCGTCACCATCGGTCCGCGCCACACCATCGGCGTGTCGGCGTCGATCAGGAAGCCGATCGACATCGCCTGCAGCCCGTAGGCCTCCAGCGGCTCGAGCGTCTTGCCGTCCTTGGATTCGGGCCGTCCCGTGAGCCCCAGCATCATCGGCTGCGACGGGCCGTAGATGTCGGCGTCGAGCACGCCGACGCTGGCACCCTCGGCGGCGAGCGCGAGCGCCAGGTTGACCGCCGTCGTCGACTTGCCGACGCCGCCCTTGCCGGAGGCGACCGCGATGATGTTCTTGACGCCGTGGATCAGCTTCACGCCGCGCTGGACCGAGTGCGACGTGATCTTCTGCGTGATGTTGACGGTGACGCGCGGGGCGCCGGGCAGCGCGGCGATGTCCTGCGCGATCAGCTTCCGGAGGATCTCGTGCTGCGTCTTCGCGGGATAGCCCAGCTGGACGTCGATGACGATGTCGCCGGCGCCGATCTGGATCTTCCTGACCGCCTTGCCGGCGACGAAGTCCTTGCCGGTGTTGGGGTCGATCAGCGCGCGCAGGCGGGTTTGAACGTCGGCCTCGGTGATGGCCATCGGATGCTCCGTTGGAGAAGTCGTCGCAGGGCGAGAAAAGTGTTCGATTCTAGCGAAAATCGGCTGCTTCCGGTACCGCGGCGTGCCCCCGGGAGCGGGGCCGCGGTCCGCGCGCCGGCAATCCGGTTGCAGCCGGCGCATCGATGCCCGCCGACCGAGGCGAGGGCCGTTTGCACGGTGCGCCGACACGAATCGGCAAGGCGCGGTGGCCCCTTTGCTAGAATCGTCACTTCTCCCTGCCGAAGGCAAGGTCTTCCCCCGATGTCCGCGATCTCCGCCGCCCCGTCCGGCCGCCGCCGGCTCTTTGTCACGACGGCGCTGCCGTACGCGAATGCGCCGTTCCACATCGGCCACATCATGGAGTACATCCAGGCCGACATCTGGGTGCGGTTCCAGCGGATGCGCGGGCACGAGGTGCACTTCGTCTGCGCCGACGATACGCACGGCGCGGCGATCATGCTGAAGGCCGACGCCGAGGGGCTGACGCCGCAGGCGCTGGTCGCGAAGATCGCCGCGACGCGCGCCAAGCATCTCGACGGCTTCCACATCAGCTTCGACCACTGGCATTCGACCGACTCGCCGGAGAACGTCGAGCTGTCGCAGGACATCTACCGGCGGCTGCGCGACCGCGCGCCGTCGCTCGTCACGACCCGGCCCGTCGAGCAATTCTACGATCCGGTCAAGCAGATGTTCCTGCCGGACCGCTACATCAAGGGCGAGTGCCCGAAGTGCGGCGCGAAGGACCAGTACGGCGACGCCTGCGAAGTCTGCGGCGCCGTGTACTCCCCGACCGAGCTCAGGAACCCGTACTCGACGATCACCGGCGCCACGCCCGTGCGCAAGTCGTCCGAGCATTTCTTCTTCCGCCTCTCCGACCCGACGTGCGTCGAGTTCATCAAGGAGTGGACGCAGCAGCCGGGACGCCTGCAGCCCGAGGTCGCGAACAAGGCGCTGGAATGGCTGGGCGACACCGGCGGCGACGGCAAGCGGCTCTCGGACTGGGACATCTCGCGCGACGCGCCGTACTTCGGCATCCCGATTCCGGACCTGCCGGCCGGGGCCCCGCCCAAGTATTTCTACGTCTGGCTCGACGCGCCGGTCGGATACCTCGCGAGCCTCAAGGCGCACCTGGCGAAGCGTGGTCTCGACTTCGCGCAGTTCCTGCAGAGCCCCGACGTCGACCAGTATCACTTCATCGGCAAGGACATCGTGTATTTCCACACGCTGTTCTGGCCGGCCATGCTCAAGTTCGCCGGAGCGCCGTACAAGGTGCCGGACAACGTGTTCGTCCACGGCTTCCTGACGGCGTCCGGCGAGAAGATGTCGAAGTCGCGCGGCACCGGCATCAGTCCCGACGTCTATCTCGACCTCGGACTCAACCCGGAATGGCTGCGCTACTACATCGCCGCGAAGCTCAACGCCAAGGTCGAGGACATCGACTTCAACCCCGACGACTTCATCGCCCGCGTCAACAGCGATCTCATCGGCAAGTACGTGAACATCGCGAGCCGTGCCGCGAACTTCATCTCCCGGCAGTTCGGCGGCCGCCTGGCGACGCCCGCGGAAGCGGCGCCGGAGCGCTCGAGCCGCCTCGCGGCGGCGCAGGCGGCGGCCGCCGCCGCGGCCGACGCGTATGGCGCGCGCGAGTACAGCAAGGTGCTGCGCGACGCGATGCGCATCGCCGACCGGATCAACGAGGACTTCGACGCCGCGCAGCCGTGGCTGCTCGCCAAGGACGCGGCGAAGCGCGATGCGCTGCAGACCGCGTGCTCGATCGCGTTGCAGGGCTTCCAGCTGCTGTCGGTGATGCTGGCGCCAGTGCTGCCGGCCGTCGCGTCGCGCGTCGCGCGCAGGCTGTTCGGGCTCGACCGTGACTTCGCCTGGGCCGACGCGTGGGCGGAGCCGGCCTCGATCCGACCCTACGAGCACCTGATGGCGCGCATCGATCCCAAGCAGATCGATGCGCTGCTGGAGGGCCCGGCGGCGGTCGCGGCGGCCGCGCCCCCGGCCGTTCCAGCGGGCGCGGGCCAGCGCGCAAGCGCGGCGCCCCCCCCCGAAAGCGCTACGCCGGCCGGCCCCGGCACGCGCGGACGGGAGGCCGCTGCGGCAGCGGCGGACGCGACGACGATCTCGATCGACGATTTCGCGAAGGTCGATCTGCGCATCGCGAGAATCGTCAATGCCGAACAGGTCGAGGGCGCCGACAAGCTGCTCAGGCTGACGCTCGACATCGGCGAAGCGCGCCAGCGCACGGTCTTCGCCGGCATCAAGTCGGCGTACAAGCCGGAGGATCTGATCGGGCGGCTGACGCCGATGGTCGCCAATCTGGCGCCGCGCAAGATGAAGTTCGGCCTGTCCGAAGGCATGGTGCTCGCGGCATCCGGCGACGGTCCGGGCATCTTCCTGCTGTCGCCCGATTCGGGCGCGCTTCCGGGCATGCGCGTCAAATGACGACGCCGGTCCGGATTCCCCGCCGGCACCGCAGGCCATGACTGCGACCGGCTGCCGATGAGCCCGACGCCGCTGGAACTGATCGGCGTCGCGATCGCGGCGTGGATCGCAATCGGCGCAGCCGGGCTCGTACGACCGCGCAACCTGCGCTTCGTCAGCCGCGTGCTGTTTCCGGCGGGGGCGGCCGTAGCGCTGGTCGTGGCGGTCGTCGCCGGCTTCGGCGTCGGCGCGCTGCCGCAGACGGTGGTGTTGCCGCTGGGCCTGCCCGACCTGCCCTTCCACCTGCGCCTGGATTCGCTCTCGGCGTTCTTCCTGCTGCTGCTCGGCGCCGCCACCGTCGCCATCTCGCTGTTCTCGGCCGGGTACTTCCGCTCGAGCGACGGGACGGCGCCCGGACTGATCTGCTTCCAGTACCACGTCTACCTCGCGGCGATGGCGCTGGTGCTCGTCGCCGACGACGCGTATGCGTTCATGGTCGCGTGGGAGACGATGGCGCTCACGTCGTACTTCCTGGTCACGACCGAGCACCGCATCCCCGAGATCCGCCGCGCGGGATTCCTGTACCTGCTGATCGCGCACGTCGGCGCGATCGCGATCCTGCTCTGCTTCGGCGTGCTGCAGGGCGGAAGCGGCGATTACACGTTCGGCGCGATGCGGTCGATGCAACTGACCGGCCACTGGCCCACCGTCGCGTTTCTCCTCGCCCTCGTCGGCTTCGGCGCCAAGGCGGGCCTGCTGCCGCTGCACATCTGGCTCCCCGAGGCGCATCCCGCCGCGCCGTCGCCGGTGTCGGCGCTGATGAGCGGCGTGATGTTGAAGACGGCGATCTACGGAATCCTGCGCGTGACCTTCGACCTGCTCCACGGCCAGCTCTGGTGGTGGGGTGTCGTCGCCCTCGCCCTGGGACTGGTCACCGCGCTGTACGGCGTCATCTTCGCCGCCGTGCAGACGGACATGAAGCGGCTGCTCGCCTATTCGTCGATCGAGAACATCGGGATCATCGTCGCGGGAATCGGTCTCGCGATCCTGTTCAAGGCCTACGACAAGACGCTGCTCGCGGCGATCACGCTGACCGCGGTGCTCTATCACGCGCTCAACCATGCGTTCTACAAGAGCCTGCTGTTCCTCGCGACCGGGTCCGTGCTGCATGCGACGAAGGAGCGGAGTCTCGGCAAGCTGGGCGGGCTCATCCACCGGATGCCGTGGGTGGCGTGGCTCGCGCTCGTCGGCACGCTGGCGATCGCCGGCATTCCGCCGCTGAACGGTTTCGTCTCCGAGTGGCTGCTGCTGCAGGCGTTTCTGTTCACGCCGAGCCTCCCGCAATCGTTCGTGAACATGCTGGTTCCGCTGGCGGCCGCCGCGCTGGTGCTCACCGCCGCGCTCACGGCGTACGTGATGGTCAAGTTCTACGGCGTCATCTTCCTCGGCCGGCCGCGGGAGCCGAATCTCGCCTACGCGAAGGACGCCGGCCCGTTCGAGCGCGCCGCGCTCGCGTTCCTCGCGGCGGGCTGCGTCCTGCTCGGCGTGATTCCCGTCAACGTGATCCGCTTCATCGAGCCGATCACCGAGATGCTGATCGGCTCGACGACATCCCCGGAGATTGCCGACAACTGGCTGCTGCTCGCCCCGATCAACCCCGAGCGCTCGAGCTACAGCCCGCTGATCGTCCTGCTGGTGATCGTCGGCGTCGTGCTGCTCACCATCGCGATCGTGCACCGCTTCTACCACGGCCGCGTGCGCCGGGCCCCGCCGTGGGATTGCGGCTTCCCGCTGCAGACCCCGCGGATGCAGGACACCGCCGAGGGCTTCGGGCAGCCGATCCGCCAGGTGTTCGAGCCCTTCTTCCGGATGGAGCGGGAGCTTCCCACGCCATTCGATTCCGCGCCGCGGTACCGCGTGCGCATCGACGACCACCTGTGGCACTGGCTCTACCTGCCCGTCGCGCGGAGCGCGGAGTTCCTGGCGCGGGTCGCGGGGCTGATCCAGCAGGGGCGCATCTCGGTCTATCTGACCTACAGCTTCTGCACGCTGCTCGCGTTGCTGTTCTTCGTCCGATGAGCGCCGCCGGGCCGCCCAAGGCGTGAATTGCTCCCCCCGGGGGGCAGCGCAGCGGCGTCAGCCGCAAGCGTGGGGGCACACAATGAGCGCCGCCGGCCTGGCGTCCCAGTTCCTGCAGTTCGCGATCGCGATCGCGATCGCGCCGCTGCTGGTCGGCTGGGTCAATCAATGCCGCGCATGGCTGCAGAACAAGAGCGCGCCGTCGCTGCTGCTCCCGTACCGGACGATTCGCAAGCTGTTCGCGAAGGATGCGGTGGTCGCCGAGGGCGCGTCGCCGATCTTCCGGATCACGCCGTACATCGTCTTCGGGGCGATGTGCTGCGCGGCGGCGATCGTGCCCTCGCTCGCCACGGACCTGCCCTTCGCCAGCGCCGCCGACACCATCGCGCTGGTCGGGCTGTTCGCGCTCGCGCGGGTGTTCATCGCGCTCGCCGCCATGGACGTCGGCACGGCGTTCGGCTCGCTCGGCGCGCGGCGCGAGATGTTCGTCGGCTTCCTCGCCGAGCCGGCGCTGCTGATGGTGCTGTTCACCGCGTCGCTGATCTCGGGCTCGACGTCGCTGCCGACGATCGTCGACACGCTGGCGCACCGCGAATTGGCCATCTATCCGAGCCTCGCGTTCGCCGGCGTCGCATTCACGATGGTGTCGCTCGCGGAGAACGCGCGCATTCCCGTGGACAATCCGGCGACCCACCTCGAGCTCACGATGATCCACGAGGCGATGATCCTCGAGTACTCGGCCCGGCATCTCGCGCTGCTCGAATGGGCCGCGGCGCTCAAGCTGTTCAACTACTCGTGCATCGGCCTGGCGATCTTCTTCCCGATCGGCATCGCGGCGGGCGGCGACTGGTCGGCCCTGCTCGGCGCCGTGCCTGCGCTGATCGGGAAGCTCGCGATCGGAGGATTCCTGCTGGCCGTGATCGAGACGCTGTCGGCGAAGATGCGGATCTTCCGCGCGCCCGAGTTCCTCGGCACCGCATTCCTGCTGGCCGTGCTGGCGATGCTCGTCAACCAGCTGCTGGGCAGCTAGGGCCCGCCCGAACCCGTGGCCGCGCTCCCCGTCTACGCGCAGTTCATCAACCTGCTGGCGGCGATCCTGCTGCTGCTGGCGTTTGCGATGCTGACGCAGCGCCGCGTGCTCTCGCTGGTCAACCTGTTCGCGGCGCAGGGTCTCGCGCTCGCGATCTCGACCGGGATCGTCGCGTTCGGCACGCACCAGACGCACCTCTACTGGTCGGCGGGCCTCACGCTGCTGCTCAAGGTGCTTCTGCTTCCGTGGCTGCTGCACCGGCTGATCCGCAGGCTCGACGTCAAGTGGGACGTCGAGGGCCTGATCAACATCCCGACGACCATGCTCATCGGCATCGTCCTGGTCGTGTTCTCGTTCAACCTCGCCTACCCGATCTCGCAGCTCGCGAGCACCGTCACGCGGGCGACGCTCGGCATCGCGATCGCGAGCGTGATGCTGTCGTTCCTGATGATGATCACGCGGCGCAAGGCGATCCCGCAGGTGATCGGCTTCCTGGCCATGGAAAACGGCCTGTTCTTCGCCGCGACCAGCGCGACCTACGGGATGCCGATGGTCGTGGAGCTGGGCATCGCCCTCGACGTCCTCGTCGGGATGCTGATCCTCGGCGTGTTCTTCTTCCAGATCCGCGAGCAGTTCGACAGCCTCGACCTCAAGCACCTGGAAAAGCTGAAGGAGGGCGAGTGAGCGCGGACGGGCGAGTGCCCAGGGCGCGTCCGCGAGAGCGAGGCGCCGCTCGCCGCGCGATCGAGGCGGCCGACGCGCGCCGTGTCCCCCTCGCGCGAACGGCCCAGGGAGGCCGCGAGTGATCGAGATCCTCGCCGTGCTCGGCTTGCCGCTCGTCGGGGCCGCGGCGCTCGCCGTCGTCGGGGAGCGCAGCGCGGCACCGGCCGTCAACGTGACGGTCAGCCTGCTCACCTTCGTCGCCGCCGTCGCGCTCACCGTGCGCGTGATCGTCGACGGACCGCTGCTCGTCCTTGACCGGCAGTTCTTCGTCGACCCGTTCAACGTCTTCCTCGTCGCGCTGACCGCGTTCGTCGGGTTCACGACGGCGATATTCTCGCGGCCCTACATGCGAATAGAGCAGGAGCACGGGAAGCTCACCGCGGCGCGACTCAGGCTCTACCACAGCATGTACCAGCTCTTCAATTTCACGATGCTGCTGGCGCTGCTCACCAACAACATGGGCATCCTGTGGGTGGCGATGGAGGCGGCAACGCTCACGACCGTGCTGCTTGTCTCGCTCTACCGGACACCCGCGAGCCTGGAGGCCGCGTGGAAGTACTTCATTCTCTGCGGCGTGGGCATCGCGCAGGCGCTCTTCGGCACGATCCTGCTCTATTTCGCGGCGGAGAAGCTGCTCGGCGCCGGGGGCGGCGCGCTGCTGTGGACGGAGCTCAACAACGTGAAGGGCCAGCTCGAGCCGACCGTGCTGTCGATCGCGTTCGTGTTCCTGCTCGTCGGCTACGGCACCAAGGTCGGCCTGGTGCCGCTGCACAACTGGCTCCCCGACGCGCACGCCGAGGGCCCGACGCCGGTGTCGGCGGTGCTCTCCGGACTGCTGCTCAACGTCGCGCTCTACGCGGTCGTTCGCTGCAAGGTGCTGGTCGAGGGCTCGCTGCACACGTCGTTTGCCCGCGAGCTGATGATGGGCTTCGGACTGCTGTCCGTGGTCGTCGCCGCGCTGCTCCTGTCCCGGCAGAAGGACGTCAAGCGGCTGTTCGCCTACTCGTCGATCGAGCACATGGGGATCATCACCTTCGCATTCGGCATGGGCGGAGCGGTCGCCAATTTCGCGGGACTGCTGCACATGACCGTGCATTCGCTCACCAAGTCGGCGATCTTCTTCACCGTCGGCCACGCGGCGCAAAAGACCGGGACGCAGCTGATGGAGGACATCCGCGGGCTGATGACCACGAGCCCCGTGATCGGCTGGGGGCTCGTGCTCGGCACGCTGGCGATTCTCGGGATGCCGCCGTTCGGGGTGTTCGCGAGCGAGTTCCTGATCCTGGTCACCGCAATGGGCGAGCACCCTTGGGCAACGCCGTTCCTGCTCGGGGCGCTCGGGCTCGCCTTCGCGGCGGTGTTCTCCAAGATCCAGCCGATGGTGTTCGGCGAGACGAGCGCGAAGCGGCTCCCGGTGCGGCCGGCGATGCTTCCGGTCTTCGTCCACCTCGCGCTGGTGCTGATGCTCGGGCTCTGGATTCCGCCGTTCCTCGCCGACTGGTACCGCCAGGCGGCGCGAATGATCGGATGATGGACGTCTCGCGCCTCGGATTCGCCGCTGCCGCACTGCCTTCGCCGGTGCCGGCGAAGCGTTGCCCGGTCGACGCGATCGGGCTCCTGACCGCGTGCCGCGTGTCGTGGGAACAGGGCGGGCAGCTCGTCGCGTTGTGGGGTTGCGACGAGCGCGACCGCGACCGCGGGTACGCGATCAACGTCGTGCTGCAGGACGGCGACGGCCTGCTGCTGCTCGAGCACACGCTGCCCTCCAGCGATTCGACCTACCCGGATCTCGCGGGAATCTTTCCGGCCGCGAACCGGATGCAGCGCGCGACCTTCGATCTTCTCGGCGTCGCGTCCGAGGCCGACGATCAGCGGCCCTGGATGTGGCAGGCAAGCTGGCCGATCGACCGCTATCCGCTGCGCCGCGACTTCGAGGCTTCGCCGAAATGGGAGCCGGGGCAGGAGGAATACCCCTACGTGCGCGTCGAAGGCGACGGCGTGCACGAGATCCCGGTCGGACCGGTCCACGCAGGGATCATCGAGCCGGGGCATTTCCGCTTCCAGGTCGTCGGAGAGAAGGTGCTGCGGCTGGAGGAGCGGCTGGGATTCGTCCACAAGGGCATCGAGAAGCGCTTCGAGGGGATGCCCGCGGCGAACGGTCACCGGCTCGCCGGTCGCGTGTCGGGCGACAGCACCGTGGCGTACGCCTGGGCCTACGCGCAGGCGCTGGAGGCGCTCGCCGGTGCCGGACTGCCGCCGCGCGCCGCGTGGCTGCGCGCGCTGGCCCTCGAGCGCGAGCGCCTCGCCAATCACCTGGGGGACCTCGGCTATCTCGGCAACGACGGCGGGTTCGCTTTCGGGCTCGCTCAGTTCTCGCGGCTGAAGGAGCTCGTGCTGCGAACGAACCACAGGGCGTTCGGCCACCGGCTGCTGATGGATTTCGTCGTCCCGGGAGGCGTCGCGCGCGATCTCGCGGCGGCCGACGCCGACGCGATGCGCGACGAGTGCGCGCTCCTCGAGCGCGAGATCCGCACCCTGCGCGCGATCTACGACGAGCACGACGGGTTGCAGGACCGCTTCCGCAACTGCGGAACCGTCAGCCCGGAACTGGCGGCAAGGCTCGGCCTCACCGGCATCGCCGGCCGGGCCAGCGGCATCGCCCGCGACATCCGCTGCGACTTTCCGTTCGCGCCCTACGACGTGCTCGGCGTGAACAAGGCCGGCGCAACCGCCGGCGACGTCGCCGCGCGCGTCGCGGTGCGCTTCGACGAGCTCCACGAGTCGCTGCGGCTGCTGCGCGTCGGCATCGACGCGATGCCCGACGGCGCGTCGGCCGACGCCCTGCGCATTCCGCTGCCCGAGCCCGCCACCCACCGAATCGCGCTGGGCTATGTCGAAGGCTGGCGCGGGCCGGTGCTGGTCGCTCTCGAATGCGCTCCGGGAGGCACGATCCGGCGCTGCCATCCGCACGACCCTTCCTGGTCGAACTGGCCGGTGCTCGAGCACGCGGTGATCGGCAATATCGTCCCCGACTTCCCGCTGATCAACAAGTCGTTCAACCTGTCCTACAGCGGCCACGACCTGTAGGCCGCGACCGGAGACGAGGCCCCATGCTGCAGATACTGCGCCAGATAGTGAAGACCGGGATCCGGACGGAGCCCGCGCCGTTGCCCGCGGACGACGCGGCGGGCGTCGAGCGGCTGCAGCAGGACATCCTGCGCACGCTCGGTCGCGCGCTGACGATCCGGCAGGTCGACGCCGGATCCTGCAACGGCTGCGAGCTCGAGATCCACGCGCTGGGCAACCCCTACTACAACATCGAGGGTCTCGGGATCAAGTTCGTCGCCAGCCCGCGCCACGCCGATCTGCTGCTGGTGACGGGTCCGGTGTCGAAGCACATGGCGATCGCGCTGAAGCGCACCTGGGACGCGACGCCGGAACCGAAGCTCGTCGTCGCCGTCGGCGATTGCGGCTGCACCGGCGGCATCTTCGGCGAGAGCTACGCGAGCCTCGGGCGCGTTGCCAGCGTGATCCCCGTCGACGTCGAGATTCCCGGTTGCCCGCCGACGCCGACGGCGCTCCTTCAGGGCATACTCACCGCCATCAGGCCCGCAGCGCCGCGGCGCTGACCCCCTTCCCTCGCCGCCACCCCGCGGCAAGCCTCCGGAGATCCGCACCATGAGCGAACCGACGCCTGTCCCGCCGACCGAAGACGCGAAGAAGCGGCTCCGCGAGAAGGTCGAGAAGCTCCTCGCCCGCGATCCGTGCAGGAGCGAAGCGAGCATCGTGCTGAACGGTCGCACGCTCAAGTACCGCGCCGTCGCCGAGTTCATCCCGGTCGCCGCCGGCGGCGTCGACGACAAGCGCGGCGAGCCCGAGGCCGCCGTGTTCACCACGTCGTACTTCCACGACGACGCCGACCCGTCGGCGCGCCCCGTCTGCTTCGTCTTCAATGGCGGCCCCGGTTCGGCCTCGATCTGGCTGCACCTCGGCGCCCTCGGACCGAAGCGGGTGGTCATCCGCGAGGACGGCACGATGCCGCCGCCGCCGTACCGGGTGACCGACAACCAGGAGTCGTGGTTCGAGCACTTCGACCTCGTGTTCATCGACCCTCCGCACACCGGCTACTCGATCACCGCCAGCGAGGAAGCGCGCAAGCGCATGCTCTCCGTCGACGGCGACGTCGACGCCCTCGCCGAATGCATCCGCGCGTGGCTGGGCCGGCACCGCCGCTGGAGCTCGCCGGTCTACGTCGCCGGCGAGAGCTATGGCACGACGCGCGCCGCGGCGCTCGCCGACAAGCTGCAGGACATCGGCGTCGCCTTGTCCGGTCTGGTTCTCGTCTCGTGCGCGATGGACCTGCAGAGCATCGTCTTCGCGCCGCGCAACGATCTGCCGTACGCGCTCTTCCTGCCGGCATTCGCGTGCGTCGCGCAATACCACGGCAAGCTCAGGGGATCGCTGGCGGAATCGCCGGAGGCGGCGCGCACGGCGGCCGAGCGCTTCGTGTTCGACGAGTATCTCGGCGCCCTGCACGCCGGTGCGCGCCTGTCGAAGGCGGCGCGGCGGCGCATCGTAAGCCGGGTTGCCCAGCTGACCGGGCTCGCGCCCGCGCTCGTCGACGAGAAGAATCTCCGGATCAGCGACCACACGTTCTTTTTCGAGCTGCTGCGCGATCGCGGCCTCATCGTCGGCCGGCTCGACGCGCGCGTCACCGGCCCGATGGCGGCCAGCCGGACGCGGGACTGGGAGTTCGACCCGGGAATCGAGGCGATCGTCGCGCCGTACACGATGGCCGCGCATGCGTACATGAGCGAGAGCCTCGGCGTCGACACGCAGGCGCGCTACGAGGTGCTCTCGGAGGACGCGCACAAGCAGTGGAACTGGAATCGCGGCGAGGACAAGGGCAACAGCTTCGCCTGCACGAGCCCCGATCTGTCGCGCGCCCTGCGGCGCAATCCGCACCTCCGCGTGCTGGTCGCCAGCGGCCGCTACGACCTCGGGACGCCGTACAGCGCGACCGACTGGTCGCTGGCCCAGCTCGACGTTCCCGCGGATGTCCTGGCGCGCGTCGAGCACCACTACTACGACGCCGGCCACATGATGTACACGCGCGAGGCGGACATGATGAAGCTCAAGCGCGATCTCGAGGCCTGGCTCGCTGCGTAGCGGCGAAAATCCCCACTCCGGAGCGCGCGACGGTGCGGATTCCCGGCACCGCCGTCCGGGCCGCTCCGGCGATGCGGCGCCCGGCCGGCGGCGTCAGCCGAGCAGGTCGCCGGAGACCTTGCGGTTGCGGCTTCCCCGCCCGGCGCCCGTGGCCGCCGCGGCGCGTCCCGCCTCGCGTCCGCGTCGGCCCGCGTGCGCGTCGAGCACGGGCTTCAGGTACCGCCCGGTGTAGCTCGCCGGCGCGCGCGCGATCTCCTCCGGCGGGCCCTCGGCGATGATCTGCCCGCCGCCCGCGCCGCCCTCGGGGCCGAGATCGATGATCCAGTCGGCGGTCTTGATCACGTCGAGGTTGTGCTCGATGACGATCACCGTGTTGCCGTGATCGCGCAGCCGGTGCAGCACCGTGAGCAGCATCTCGATGTCGTGGAAATGCAGGCCCGTCGTCGGCTCGTCGAGGATGTAGAGCGTGCGGCCGGTGTCGCGCTTCGACAGCTCGAGCGCCAGCTTGACGCGCTGCGCCTCGCCGCCGGACAGCGTCGTCGCCGACTGCCCGAGCGTGATGTAGCCCAGCCCGACGTCGAGCAGCGTCGCGAGCTTGCGCGCCACCGCCGGAACCGGCTCGAAGAACGCGTGCGCCTGCTCGACCGTCATCGCCAGCACCTCGTGGATGTTCCGGTCCTTGTACCGGACCTCGAGCGTCTCGCGGTTGTAGCGCTGGCCGTGGCAGACGTCGCAGGACACGTAGACGTCGGGCAGGAAGTGCATCTCGACCTTGATGAGGCCGTCGCCCTGGCAGGCCTCGCAGCGCCCGCCCTTGACGTTGAACGAGAAGCGCCCGGGGCCGTAGCCGCGCTCGCGCGCCTCCTTCACCTGCGCGAACAGCTCGCGGATCGGCGTGAACAGACCGGTGTAGGTGGCCGGGTTCGAGCGCGGCGTGCGGCCGATCGGGCTCTGGTCGACGCTGATCACCTTGTCGAAGAACTCGAGCCCGTGCATCTCGCGAAACGGCGCGGGCTCGGTCGTGCTGCCGTAGAGCTGCCGCGCGACGGCGTGGTAGAGCGTGTCGTTGATGAGCGTCGACTTGCCCGAGCCGGAGACGCCCGTCACGCAGACGAACAGTCCGACGGGCAGGTTGAGCGTGACCTCGCGCAGGTTGTTGCCGGTGGCGCCGTCGATGCGCATCATCCGCTCGGGATCGACGCGATGCCGGCGCGCGGGCATCGGAATCTGCCGGTGGCCGGCGAGGTACTGGCCGGTCAGCGAGTGCGGGGCGAGGCGGATCTCCTCGGGCGTGCCCTGCGCAACGACCTGGCCGCCGTGCTCGCCGGCGCCCGGCCCCATGTCGACGATGTAGTCGGCCGCGCAGATCGCGTCGTGGTCGTGCTCGACGACGATCACGCTGTTGCCGAGATCGCGCAGGTGCTTCAGCGTGGCGAGCAGCCGGTCGTTGTCGCGCTGGTGCAGTCCGATCGACGGCTCGTCCAGCACGTACATCACGCCGGTCAGGCCCGAGCCGATCTGCGACGCGAGGCGGATGCGCTGCGCCTCGCCGCCGGAGAGCGTCTCGCGCCGAGCGGTCGAGCGACAGATAGTCGAGCCCGACGTTGTTGAGGAAGGCGAGCCGGCTCACGATCTCCTTGATGATGCGGTCGGCGATCGCCTGCTTCTGGCCGTCGAGCACGAGCCGGCCGAAATGGCCGGCGGCTTCCTTCAGCGGCAGCCCCGACACCTCGAAGATCGCGCGCGCGTCCGGGCCCTCGCCGACCTTGACGTACCGCGCCTCGCGCCGCAGCCGCGTGCCGCCGCACTCGGGGCAGGACTTCGAGTTGAGGTATTTCGCCAGTTCCTCGCGCACCATCAGCGAGTCGGTCTCGCGATAGCGGCGCTCGAGGTTCGGGATGATCCCCTCGAACACATGCTCGCGCACCATCTGCTTGCCCCGGTCCGACAGATAGGCGAACGGTATCTTCTCGTCGCCGCTGCCGAACAGGATCACCTGCTGCACGCGCTCGGGAAGCCGCGCGAACGGCCGCTCGAGGTCGAAGCCGACGTGCTTGCGCGAGGCTGCCCAGCATCTGGAAATAGAACTGGTTGCGGCGGTCCCAGCCCTTGATCGCGCCCGACGCGAGCGAGAGCTGCGGGAACGCGACGACGCGCTTGGGATCGAAGAAGCTGATGGCGCCCAGCCCGTCGCAGCGGGGACACGCGCCCAGCGGATTGTTGAACGAGAAGAGCCGCGGCTCGAGCTCGGCAAGCGCGTAATTGCAGACCGGGCAGGCGAACTTCGCGGAGAAGAGGTGCTCACGGCTGGCTGTCCATCTCGACCGCGATCGCGCGCCCGTCCCCGTTGCGCAGCGCCGTCTCGTACGACTCGGCGAGCCGCTGCTTCATGTCCGCGCGCACGCGCAGGCGGTCGACGACGACCTCGATCGTGTGCTTGGTGTTCTTCGCAAGGCGCGGCACCGCGTCGATCTCGTGCACGGCGCCGTCGACGCGGACCCGCACGAACCCCTTGGCGCGCAGCTCGACGAACAGATCGAGCTGCTCGCCCTTCCGGTTGACGACGACCGGCGCGAGGATCATGAGCTTCGGCTCCTCGCTCCCGTCGCCCCGCAGGGCGAGCGTCGCGTCGACCATCTGCGAGATGGTCATCGCCGCGAGCTTCTGCTCCGGATGATCGGGACAGTAGGGGTCGCCGACCCGCGCGTAGAGCAGCCGCAGGTAGTCGTGGATCTCGGTGACCGTGCCCACCGTCGAGCGCGGGTTGTGCGACGTCGCCTTCTGCTCGATGGAGATCGCAGGCGAGAGCCCCTCGATCAGGTCGACGTCGGGCTTTTCCATCAACTGCAGGAACTGCCGCGCGTACGCGGACAGCGACTCGACGTAGCGGCGCTGGCCTTCCGCGTACAGCGTGTCGAAGGCGAGCGAGCTCTTGCCGGATCCGGAGAGACCGGTGACGACGATCAGCCGGTGGCGGGGCAGATCGAGGTTGACGTTCTTGAGGTTGTGCGTGCGCGCACCGCGGATGCGGATGTATTCCATGCCTTTCGTCCTAGTCCGTCCGGCGCATGCCGGGCGCAGGGGTAACCTGCTACTATACCGTCATTCCGCATGCATTTCTAAGTCGCGTGACACTCGCGTGATTGCGTCGTCCGCAGCCGCCCGCGTGTGACTCTCTCCGGGTCGCTCCCACCGTCACTCCACGCCTGCTCGCCCGTCGCCCCTCCGCCGCCTTCCCTATTACTTTTCCGTTTCCTTTCGCCCAGCATCATGCCGCCCGACCGCGAGCCCCCTGCCGACGCGAGCGCCGCCCGCGCCGCACCGCCGCGGATGACCCCCACCGAGCGCCGCGCCACCGTGAGCCTCGCCGGCATCTTCGGCTTGCGGATGCTCGGCATGTTCATCGTGCTCCCCGTCCTCGCCCTGTACGCCGAGACGCTGCCCGGCGGCCGCGATCACGCCCTGGTGGGCCTCGCGCTCGGCGCGTACGGCCTCACGCAGGCGGTGCTGCAGGTCCCGTTCGGCTGGGCATCCGACCGCTGGGGGCGCAAGCCGGTGATCGTGGCCGGCCTCGTGATCTTCGCCCTCGGCAGCTTCATCGCCGCGTGGGCGCCGACGATCGGCTGGACGATCGTCGGCCGCACCGTGCAGGGCGCCGGCGCGATCTCCGCGGCCGTGATTGCGCTCACCTCGGATCTGACGCGCGACGCCGTGCGCACGCGCGCGATGGCGGCGATCGGCATGACGATCGGCGCCACATTCGCGGTCTCGCTCGTGCTCGGACCGGCGCTGACCGCCGTGATCGGCGTTCCGGGCGTCTTCGCGCTGACCGGCGTGCTCGCGCTCGGCGCGATCGCGCTGCTCCAGCGCGGGGTGCCCGACCCCGTGGCCACGCCGCCACGCCACGACACGCCGGCGCAATGGAGGCGCGTGCTCGCCGACCGCGAGCTGCTGCGTCTCAACTACGGAATCTTCGCGCTGCACGCGGCGCTGATGGCGCTGTTCGTGCAGGTGCCGTTCATGCTGCGCGACAACGGCGTCGAGCCGGCGCGGCACTGGCTCGTCTATCTGCCGGTGCTCGCCGCGTCGGTCGCGCTGATGCTGCCGGCGCTCGGGCAGGCCGACCGTCCGGGCCGCGGCAAGCCGGTGTTCATCGGCGCGGTGGCGGTGCTGTTCGTCGGGCAGGCGCTGCTCGCCGTCGCCGGCGCATCGCTGCCGGTGACGATCGCGGCGCTCGTCGTGTTCTTCACCGCGCTTCAACCTGCTCGAAGCGACGCTGCCGTCGCTCGTCTCCAAGTTCGCGCCCGCCGCGCTCAAGGGCACCGCCGTCGGCGTCTACTCGAGCGTGCAGTTCCTCGGCACGTTCGTGGGCGCCGCCGCCGGCGGCTGGCTGTCGCAGTGGCATGGCGCGGCCGCCGTGTTCGGCTTCTGCCTCGTGCTCACCGCGGTCTGGCTCGCGGTCAGCGCCTCGATGTCGGCGCCGCCGACGTACAATCAACGCCCCCTACTCGATGGGAGAGACATGAGATGGCCTCGGTCAACAAGGTGATCCTGATCGGCAACCTCGGCCGCGATCCGGAGACCCGCTACACCACGGGCGGCGACGCCGTCACGAACCTGAGCATCGCCACCACCGAAACCTGGAAGGACAAGAGCGGCGAGAAGCAGGAGAAGACCGAATGGCACCCCGTCGTGCTGTTCGGGCGGCAGGCGGAGATCGCCGGCGAATACCTGAAGAAGGGCCGCTCGGTCTACATCGAGGGCCGCCTGCAGACGCGCAAGTACACCGACAAGGAAGGCGTCGAGAAGTACTCGACCGAGGTCGTCGGCGACCGCATGCAGCTGCTCGGCGGCCGCGAGGGCAGCGGCAGCGGCGGCGGCGACGCCGAGTTCGGGGCGGGGGCTCGGGCGGCGGCGGGCGGAGGTGGCGGCGGCGGCGGCGGCGGCGGTGCCGGGCAGCTGGCGGGGCGGCGGGACGGCGGGAAATCCGCGGCGGCAAGAAGCCGCAACCGACGACTTCGACGACGACATCCCGTTCTAGCGCCTCCGGCGGCGTCCGGCTGAAGCCGAGCCCACGCGACCTCGTGGGGCCGCCTTCAGGCAGCGCGGCGATGTCCTTGCCCGGCGGCACGGCCGGAGCTCGCGGCCCGGGGCCGCCTTCGGCTACGGAGTCGAGGCGGGCGCGATCAGCGCGACGGCGGGCACCGGCCCGGTGATCACGCCGCCGCCGAGGCAGACGTCGCCGTCGTAGAGCACGAGGTACTGCCCCGGCGTCGGCGCCCACTGCGGCGCGGCGAAGGTCGCGCGGCAGCGGTCGCCGTCGAGGAGCTCGACGCGGCACGCGCGCTCGGGCATCCGGTAGCGCGTCTTGGCGCCGAGGCGCGCGAACGCCGACCGCGGCCGGCGGCGTGCCGGCGATCCAGTGCATCTCCTGCGCGTCGACCGTCGACCGATAGAGCAGCGGATGGTCGTGCCCCTGCACGACGATCAGCGCATTGCGCGCGGGTCCTTGGCGGCGACGAACCACGGCAGCGTCGGAGCCCGCCGCGCGTGCCGCCGATGCCGAGGCCCTGCCGCTGGCCGAGCGTGTAGTACGCGAGGCCCTGATGGCGCCCGACGACGCGCGCCGTCCGGCGTCTCGATCGGCCCCGGCGTCCGCGGCAGGTACTTCGCGAGGAAATCGCGGAACGGCCGCTCGCCGATGAAGCAGATGCCGGTCGAGTCCTTCTTCGCCCACGTCGGGATGCCCTCGCGCCGGGCGATCGCGCGCACGTCGCGCTTGGTCGATCCCGCCGAGCGGAAACAGCACCGGCGCGAGCTGCTCCTGCGTCAGCTGGTGCAGGAAGTAGCTCTGGTCCTTGGTCGCATCGGCGGCCTTCAGCAGCTCGACGCCGCTCGCCGGCGTTGCGCACGCGCGCGTAGTGGCCGGTGGCGATGTGCTCGGCGCCGAGCGAGCGCGCGTGGTCGAGAAACGCGCGGAACTTGATCTCGCTGTTGCAGAGCACGTCCGGATTGGGCGTGCGGCCGGCCTCGTACTCGCGCAGGAAATGCGCGAACACGCGCTCGCGGTACTCGGCGGCGAAGTTGACCGCCTCGAGCTCGATGCCGACGACGTCGGCGACCGACGCGGCGTCGACCAGGTCCGCGCGCGACGTGCAGTATTCGTCGGTGTCGTCGTCCTCCCAGTTCTTCATGAACAGGCCGACGACCTCGTAGCCCTGCTGCTTCAGCAGCCACGCGGCGACCGACGAGTCGACGCCGCCGGACATGCCGACGATCACGCGGGACTTGCGCGCCATCACATCTCGGTGATGAAGTCGAGCGGGCGCCGCGCCCGGCGCGGTAGTCGTCGACGCAACGCAGCACGAGCGGGCTGCGATGCATCGCGCTGCGCGCGACCAGCTCGTCGTAGGGAAGCCACAGCGCGCGCAGAATGCCATCGTCGAGCGCGCGGTCGGCCTCGTGCGCGACGATCTCGGCCGCGAAGGCGAAGCGGACGAACGTCGCTCCGGTCTCCGGCGCCTGCCAGCGGTAGATGCCGACCAGCGCCGTGGGCGCGACGCGGTAGCCGGTTTCCTCCAGCGTTTCCCGCAACGCGGCCTCGACCAGCGTTTCGCCCGCTTCCAGATGTCCGGCCGGCTGGTTCAGGCGCACGCCGGCGCGCGTCTCCTCCTCGACCAGAAGAAAGGCGCCGTCGCGAACGACGATGGTCGCGACGGTCGCGACCGGTCGGGACACCAGGGATTCGCGCATTGCGGTAGCGTAACGGATGCCGTGCCCGGACGGCAAAAAAGGCAGGGACCAAGCCCTGCCTTTTCGGCCGCAGCGGGTGGAGCCGGCCGATTGCCCGGCTTCGTCCAGCCCCGCTTACTTCTTCGGCGCGGCAGCCTTGTCGGCGGCCATCTTCTCCGCGGCAGCCTTCTTGTCGGCCGCCGCCTTCTCGGCCGCAGCCTTGTCGGCAGCCTTCTGTCGGCCGCAGCCTTCTGGTCGGCAGCCTTCTTGTCGGCCGCGGCCTTCTTGTCGGCAGCTTTCTTCTCGGCGGCGGCCTTCTTGTCGGCGGCCTTCTTGTCAGCCGCAGCCTTCTTGTCCGCAGCCTTCTTGTCCGCGGCAGCCTTCTGGTCGGCAGCCTTCTTGTCGGCCGCAGCTTTGGCGTCCGCCTTCTTCATGTCCTCCGCCTTGGCGGGAGCGGCCATCGCCGGAGCGGCGGCGGGCGCGGCGGCCGGTGCCGCCGCGGGAGCGGCCATCGGCGCCTTGGCGGGGGGCGTGGCGGGCGCCGGGGCTTGCGCGGCGGCGGTTGCGGCGAATGCGCCGGCGATCAGTGCAACGAGCAGCTTGCTTCATCTGGGGTTCCTTGAGCTTTCGGGTTGGGATTGCCTGGTCGCGGTTTGCGTGGATAAAACCCTTGAATTATATAGACCTTTTCCTCGCCCCGCAATCTGGGGATCCCCGCTGCGCGCGAGCGCGGGCAGTCGGTCGATCAATTGGCGGGTTGGGTCTCGGCCGGCTTCTTTTTCGGCTTCTTCTTGGATTTCTTGCTGGCTTTCGCGTCCGCCTTCTTGCTCGCGGTCGTCGGCGCCGCTGCGGCGGCCTTGGGTGCCTCGGTGCCGCTGATGGGTGCCGTCACGCCAGCGCCGCCCTTGGGCGCGGTGCTTCCGGCCGCCGGATTCGACGTTGCCGTGGTGCCGGTGGCCGGGGCCTGAGCGTAGGCGGTCAGCGCAAACGTGGTCGCGACGAGGGCCGCGAGGAGTTTGGTCATGCCTTCCTTCTCTATTTCAATGGGTTGGACCACAGGGAATCGACGTTTTGCCGCCATTAACGCCCCCTGCCGCCCGGCGGTTGACACTTCTGGTTACAAATCGGACGCGGGGTCGCACCCGGTCCGCATGCCGGCAGCGAGCGGGCGGCGCTCGCTGCCGTGGAAAGGTCGCAGGCGGGCGCGGGCACTCCCGCCGGCATGCCTCAGCGATCCAGCGCGATGTTGCGCTGCAGCCACTCGCGCAGCATGGGGACCGTGATCGGGCGCTTGGTGGCGAGCGAATGCCGATCGAGCGCCGCCAGCGCGCCCAGGAGCGCGGCCATGTCGCGGCGTCCATGGGCCAGCAGGTAGTCAATCACGTCGTCGGCCAGCCGGAACCCGCGTTGCCTGGCATAGGCGGCGAGCGCCGCCGGCTTGTCGGCGTCGGCAAGGGGCGTCACCTCGAAGACGAGTCCCCACCCCAGCCGGGTACGAAGATCGTCGCGCAGCGACGCCGCAGCCAGCGGAACGCGGCTCGCCACCAGCAGATGCCCGCCGCGCTCGCGTAGCGCGTTGAACACCGTGAACAGGCGCGCCTGCGCCTCGGGCGCCGGCGGATTCGAGAGCGTCGACCGCGACGAGCGCGTGGCTCGCGACGCTCCCCGGATCCACGCGCCAGCAGCGCCCCTGGCTCCGCCGACGTACAGATCGCCGCTTCCCCACGCGCCGTCGCCGCCGCCGACCGCCGCGCGCAGCAGATGTGTCTTGCCCGCGCCCGGCGCGCCCCAGAGCAAGACGCAGGTCTCGGCGACTTCGCCGGCCGCCAGCGCCCTCACGCGCAGCGCATGCCTCGGCGTTGCGGCCGGGAAGAAAGTTGGCGAAGGACGGCGGCTCCGGCGCCGCGAGTTCGAATACGAGTTGTTCGGTCACGATGGGGAACGCAGTGAGCGCCGGCGCCGGAACCAATGCGGCATGCGGCACGGCGGCCGGCGCCGTTTCGAATCCGGTAAAATCGGCCACGCGTCGCACTTTACCGCGCCGCGGACAGCTTCGCCTCAATCGGCACGCTGTCCCGCGGCCGGCCTCGGCGCCGGGCGTCACGCCCGTCCGCGCTTCGTCGCACCCCCGACAATGACCATCCACCGCTCCGCCCACCCGTCGCCCTTTCGTACCGCGACGCCGGCGTCGACATCGATGCCGGCGACGCGCTGGTCGAGCGCATCAAGCCGTTCGCGAAGCGGACGATGCGGCCCGAGGTGCTGGCCGGCATCGGCGGCTTCGGCGCGCTGATCGAGCTGCCGAAGCGCTATCGCGAGCCGGTGCTGGTCTCCGGCACCGACGGCGTCGGCACCAAGCTGAAGCTCGCCTTCGCGCTCGACCGGCACGACACGATCGGCATCGACCTCGTCGCGATGAGCGTCAACGACATCCTCGTCCAGGGCGCCGAGCCGCTGTTCTTCCTCGACTACTTCGCGTGCGAGCGGCTCGACGTCGGCGTCGCCGCCGATGTCGTCAAGGGCATCGCCGCGGGCTGCGAGCAGGCGGGCTGCGCGCTGATCGGCGGCGAGACCGCCGAGCATGCCGAGCGCGTTCGTCCCGGCGAGTACGACCTCGCCGGCTTCGCGGTCGGCGTCGTCGAGAAGTCGAAGGCCATCGACGGCACGCGGCATCGCCGCCGGCGACGTGCTGCTCGGGCTCGCGTCGAGCGGACCGCACTCGAACGGCTTTTCGCTGATCCGCCGGATCCTCGACGTCGCCGGCGCCGATCTCGCGCAGGCCGTTCGCGGGCGTCGACCGGGACGCGCACGCTGGGCGAGGTGCTGCTCGAGCCGACGCGCATCTACGTGAAGCCCGTGCTCGCGCTGCTGCAGCGCATCGACGTCAAGGGCATGGCGCACATCACCGGCGGCGGCTTGCTCGAGAACACGCACCGGATGTTTCCGCGACGGCATCGGCGCCCGCGCTCGAGCGGGCGCGCTGGCCGCGACCCGCGATCTTCGACTGGCTGCAGCGGGCGGGCAACGTCGCCGACGCCGAAATGCACCGCGTGTTCAACTGCGGCATCGGCATGGTCGTCGTCGTCGCGGCGGCACGCCGACCGCGCGCAGGCGCGCTGCTCGCCGCGGCCGGCGAATCCGTCTATCCGGATCGGCACCGTCGTGCCGCGCGCGGCCGGCGCGCCGGGCACCGTCGTCGTCGTAGTCGCGCCGAGCGCCGTCGGCCGCACGGCTGACGCCCTGCATGGCGATTCCGCGCGTCACCGTGCTGATCTCGGGCCGCGGCTCGAATCTCGCCGCGCTCCTCGCCGCCGAGCGCGACGGCGCGCTCGCCGGGACGATCGCCGCGGTCATCAGCAATCGGCCGGATGCCGCGGGCTCGACGATCGCCGCCCGCGCATGGCGTCGCGACGGCCGTCGTTCGACGCATCGGCCTACGCCGACCGCGACGCCTTCGACGCCGCGCTGGCGCGAGGCGATCGACGCGGCGGAGCCCGGACCTCGTCGTGCTGGCGGGGTTCATGCGCATCCTCGGCCCCGCGTTCGTCGAGCGCTACGAGGGCCGGATGCTCAACATCCATCCGTCGCTGCTGCCTGTCGTATCCGGGCCTCGCACACGCACCGCCGCGCGCTGGCCGACGGTGTGCGCATCCACGGCTGCACCGTCCATTTCGTGACCGCGGACCTCGACCACGGGCCGATCGTCGCGCAGGGCGCGGTCCCGGTGCACGACGGCGACGACGAGGCGTCGCTCGCCGCGCGCGTGCTGGCGGTCGAGCACCGGTTGCTGCCGGCGGCGGTGCGGGCGTTCTGCGAGGGCCGGCTCGTCATCGCGGGGCGCCGGGTCCGCGTTAAGGATGAGCTCGTGCCGCGGCACGCGCTCGAAGTGCCCCTCGGCCGCCGACTGCCGGAACCGTGCCGCGCCGCCGATCGGAACCGACGTCGACTCCCGACTCCCGTGAGCGCCGACGCCGATCCGTGCCCGCCCGCACGTCCGCCGGCGCGTGGCCGCGCTCGTCGACCCGGCCGCCGGCGGCGGGCCTCGTCATCGCGCTCGCATCTCGCTCGCCGTGCACCTTGCGTGTCGCTGTGGCCGGTGGAGATCGCGACGGCGCCGGACGCCGCTGCCGCTGCAGGCGACGATCACCGAGATGCCGCCGCCGCCGATGCCGGTTGCCGCGCCGGCGGCGAAGCCGCGGCCGAAGCCGAAGCGCGCGACGCGCCCCGGCCGCCGCGCCGGAGCCGCCTCGGAGCCGCGCGCCGGTCGCCGCAGCCGAGCCGCCGGAAGCCGGCGACGATCGAGCCGACGCCCGAGCGCCATCGCGACGGGTCCGGAGCCCGCCGTCCGAGACGGTCGCCGCCGCGGCCGCACGCGCCGCCCGCGCCGAACCGCCGGCGAAGACGCTGCCGCCGCGCGTCGATCTCGTCTACAAGGCGTTCCTCGGCACGCAGGGCTTCATGATCGGCGAAGCGACCTACCGCTTCGAGCACGCGGCGAACGAGTATCGGATCGCGACCGTCGGCGAGGCCAACGGTCTCGCCGCGCTGTTCGTGCGCGGGCCAGGGCAAGATCGAAAGCCGCGGCCTCATCACCGCGACCGGCCTGCAGCCGCAGGAATTCGCCGTCGAGCGCGGCAGCCGCGAGCGGCGCGAGATCGCGCATCTTCGACTGGGAGACCGGCATCGTCACGCTGCACGAGCAGAAGACCGCGGCGCTCGACCTGCCGACCTTCGACCCGCTCGCCCTGATGTGGCAGTCCTACTTCTCGCCGCCGGTCGAGCGACGGTGCAGACGTCAACGTGGCGACGACCCGCCGCGTCAGCCGCTACACGATCGACGCGCGAAGGGGAGGAGACGATCGCGTGGCCGCAGGGCGAGATCGACACCGAGCGCTGGCATCGCCGGAGCGACGACGGCAAGACCGACGGCTGCGTCTGGCTCGCGCCGTCGCTGCACTACGTTCCGGTGAAGATGCGCGTCACGCCACACCAACCGCGGCACCCTCGAGGCGCTGCTCGATTCGATCCGCGTCGACGAAGCGCTGCGCGCAGCAATGACGCCGCGCGCGAACCAGATCGCGGGCCTCGCCGCGGCCATCGCCGAGCTGCGGCCGCTCACGCAGCCCGGCGGACCCGCTGCTGCACCAGTTCTTCCGGCGGCACCCGCGCGATGGGGCAGCAGGACCGCGCGCTTCGTCGCCGACGGCGTGTTCGCGTGGCTGCGCCGACGGCGCTCGCTCGAGGTGCTCGCGCGAGACCGACGCACCCGCGCAGCTGGCGCTCGCCGTCGTCGTGCGCGAGCTGGGCCTCAGCGTGCGCGAGCTCGGCCGTGCGCTGAACGAGGCCGACGCCGACTGGCTGCGCGCCTTCAAGTCGCGCCTCGCGACGCCGCTTGCGCCCGCCGTCGCCGCCGACCTGCCCGACTGGCTGTGGGAGCGGCTCGGCGACGCCTACGGCGACGTCGAGCGCGAGGCGCTCGCCCGCGCATGGCTGTCGCCGGCGCCGCTCGACCTGCGGATCAATCCGCTGAAGACCGACGCGCGATGCCGCGCGCGCGGCGCTCGCGGCGTCCGGCATCGCCGCCGAGCCCACGCCGTATTCGCCGCTCGGCCTGCGCGTCGCCGGACGGCCGGCGCTCGCGCGGCACCCGCTGTTCGTCGACGGGCGCGATCGAGGTGCAGGACGAAGGCAGCCAGCTCGTCGGCTACCTGGTCGCGCCGAAGCGGTCGCGACATGGTCGTCGACTTCTGCGCCGGCGCCGGCGGCAAGACGCTGCTGCTCGGCGCGCTGATGCGCTCGCAGGGCCGGCTCTACGCGTTCGACGTCGTCGACAGGCGCCTCGCCAATCTGAAGCCGCGGCTCGCGCGTTCGGGCCTGTCCAACGTGCACCCGCAGCTCGATCGCGCACGAGCGCGACGCCAAGGTCAAGCGCCTCGCCGGCAAGATCGACCGCGTGCTGGTCGACGCGCCGTGCACCGGCTTCGGCACGCTGCGGCGCAACCCCGACCTCAAGTGGCGCCAGCCGCGAGTCCGCGGCTCGCCGAGCTCGCCGCGAAGCAGCGCGCGATCCTCGCCGCGGCGGCGACGCTGGTCAAGCCGGGCGGCCGGCTCGTCTACGCGACCTGCAGCGTGCTCGCCGAGGAAAACGAGGCGATCGTCGAGGCGTTCCTCGCCGACGCACCCGGAGTTCGCGCCGGTCGATGCCGCCGGCGAGCTGGCCCGCGCCGGCATCGCGCTCGACACCGGGCCGACGCTGAAGCTCCTCCCGCACCGCCACGGCTGCGACGGCTTCTTCGCCGCCGTGCTCACGCGAACCGCGTGATGCACGCCGCACGCGCGGCCGCTGGGCGGAAGATCGGGCAGGCGATCGCCGGCGCGCTCGTCGCGCTGGCGGTGTCCGCGGCGTCAGCCACGGCGCAGGCCGGGACCCCCGCGTTGGCGGCGGCGGGCACCGTCGAGCTCGCGTTCACCCCCGGCGATGCCATCGACGCGTCGATCATCGCCGCCATCGCCGCGGCCGAGCGCGAGGTGCTGGTGCTCGCCTACGCGTTCACGCATCCGCGGATCTCGCGGGCGCTTGCCGCGGCTCATCAGCGCGGCGTCCGGGTCGAGCTCATCGCCGACCGCGGCCAGACGCTGGAACTGCCGCAGAGCGTGGTGCCGGCGCTGGCACGCGAGGGCATCGCGGTCTGGGTCGACGGCAATTTCGGCGCCGCGCACAACAAGGTGATGATCATCGACGCCGATGGCCCGCACGCCACCACGATCACGGGCAGCTACAACTTCACGCTCGCCGCGCAGAAGAGGAACGCCGAGAACATCGTGATGTTCCGCGACAACCCGGAGGTCGCTCGCGCATATCGCGCCTACTTCCGGCGCCTCCAGGTCAAGGCGCAGCGCTGGACCGGGGATGGCGTGCCCGTGACGACAAAGCCGCGAGGCCCGCGTTGATCCGCCGCAACCGCGGCCGCCGCGCGCCGACCCGGCCGGAAGTCGCTATCCGGTAGACTTCCCGCGTGCTTCCCACCGATCGATTTCAGCCGCATCGAGACCGCGCTCGCATCGGGCGCCGGCTGGCTCGAGCTCGCGATCGTGGTCGGCTGTTTCGCGATCGGCTGGCGTTTCGATCGCCGCGTGCGCCTGAAATCGGCCTCGGAAGCGGGCTGGTCCGCGTCGGCCTCGGCAGCGTCAACCGGCTGGTCCTGCCGCTGGTGACGCTGCTGCTGCTGCTCGTCGCCTTCGCGGTCGTCCGACATTGGCACCCGCCGTTCTTCCTCGCGATCGCCGTTCCGCTCACGGTCGCGCTGGCGCTGATCCGGCTGCTCGTCTACGCGATGCACGAGGTGTTCGGCACGCCGGCGTGGCTGCCCGTGTCCGAGCGCGTCATCGGCGTTCACCATCTGGCTGATCGTGCTGCTGCATTTCATCGGCGTGCTGCCCGAACTGTGGGCCGAGCTCGACGCGATGACGCTGCCCATCGGCAGCAAGCAGGTTTCGGTGTACGACCTGGTGAAGGGCGCGGTCGTCGTCGTGGTGACCATCTCCGCCACGCTCTGGCTGTCGGGGCTCGTCGAGCAGCGGCTGCAAGGGGCCGCGACAGCTCGACAGCAGCGTCCGCGCCGTCGTGAGCAAGCTCGTTGCGCGCGGCGCTGCTCGTCGTCGGCGTGCTGATCGCGCTGCAGGCGGTCGGCATCGATCTCACGTTGCTGACCGTGTTCGGCGGCGCGCTCGGCGTGGGCATCGGTCTCGGCCTGCAGAAGCTCGCGAGCAACTACATCGCCGGGCTTCACCATCCTGCTCGACCGGTCGATCCGGCTCGGCGACACGATCACCGTGGACAACCGGTTCGGCGTCGTCGCCAAGGTCACGGCGCGCTATGTCGTCATCCGCGGACTCGACGGCGTCGAGGCGATCGTGCCGAACGAAACGCTGGTCACGACGACGGTGCTCAACCACACGTATTCGAACCGCGAAATCCGCATGGCCCTCCCTGTGCAGGTGAGCCACGACAGCGATGTCGAGCTGGCGCTGCGGCTGATGGAAGAGGCCGCGCCGCGCCGAGCCGCGCGTCCTCAAGGCAGCTCCCAACGAGCCGATGGCTTTCCTCGTCAAGTTCGCCGAGCGCGGAATCGACCTCGAGCTCGGGGTCTGGATCAACGACCCGCAGAACGGCCAGCTCAACCTGCGCAGCGCGCTCAACCAGACCATCCTGCGATCGTTCCGCGCGAACGGCATCCACATTCCCCACCCGCAACGCGAGTTGCGCGTCGTCGGCCTGCCGGATCGGGTCGCCGCCGCGTCCCCGGGACCGGACCCGGCGGGCCCCGCCGGCTGAGCTGCCGCGGCGACCGGGCGGCCGTCGCCAACACCATGATTATGAAGAACAAAGTCGGCATTTTTCGGCGCGCAGGTCCGTTTTCGCGTACAATCCGCCGTTTACGACCAACGGGCTCGAGGCGATGTGCCGCGGCCCACGACAGGAAATTCCCGATGCCATTCGATCTTCTCGCCTTCGCCGCGCACGGCCTGATGCCGCTTCCGTGGTGGGGCTACGTCGTCGTCGCGCTCGCCGTGACGCACGTCACCATCGCCTGCGTGACGATCTTCCTGCACCGCGCGCAGGCGCACCGGGCGCTCGACCTGCACCCTTCGGTGAGCCATTTCTTCCGGTTCTGGCTGTGGCTCACGACCGGCATGGTCACCAAGGAATGGGTCGCCATTCACCGCAAGCACCACGCGCGAGTCGAAACGCCGGACGATCCGCACAGTCCGCAGACGCGCGGGATCAAGACCGTCTTCTGGCGCGGCACCGAGCTCTACCGGGCCGAGGCGAAGAACGCGGAGACGATCGAGAAATACGGCCGCGGCACGCCGGACGACTGGATGGAGCGCAACGTCTACACGCGCTTTTCGTGGGAAGGCGTCGGCCTGATGCTGGTGGTGAATCTGATGCTGTTCGGCGCCCCCGGACTCACGATCTGGGCGGTGCAGATGGCGTGGATTCCGGTCACGGCCGCCGGCATCATCAACGGCATCGGTCACTACTGGGGCTATCGCAATTTCCCGTCGGCCGACGCCTCGACCAACATCGTGCCCTGGGGCATCCTCATCGGCGGCGAGGAGCTGCACAACAACCACCACGCGTACGGAACGTCGGCGAAGCTGTCGTCGCGCTGGTACGAATTCGATCTCGGCTGGGCCTACATCCGCAGCCTGGAAATGCTCGGGCTGGCCACGGTGCGCAAGGTCGCGCCGACGCTGCGCGTCGTGCCCGCAAGCAAGCCGGTCCCGGATGTCGTCACCCTGCAGGCGGTGATCGCGAACCGCTACGCGGTCGCCACGGCGTACGCGCGCACGCTCAAGGAAACCTGCGCCGGGGAGCTCGCCCGACTGCGCGAGCGGGCGGGCCGCGGCGAGTTCAGCGACGTGCCCAGCATGCGGCGGCTCAAGCGCTGGCTGTCCGGCGACACGGTCAGCGCGCTGCGCGAGCGCGAGCGCGTGACGCTCGCCAGGGCGATGGAGAAGAGCAACGCGCTCTCGACCATCTACGCGATGCGCCAGGAGCTCAACGCGCTGTGGGAGCGCTCGACCGATTCGAGCGAGCAGCTGCTCGCCAGGCTGCAGGACTGGTGCCGGCGCGCCGAGGCGTCGGGCATCGCGCCGCTCGAGCAATTTTCGGTGCAGCTCAAGCGCTACGCGTAGCGGGATTTCGCCGGCATTGCAGCGGTGCCGCCGCGCGGCGGCACCACGACGAAAAGCCCGCCGATCGGCGGGCTTTTTCCTGGGCGAATCCGTTGTCGGTGAACGGCCCGGATCACCTCGTCTGCCATGCCGGTCGCCGCGCGACGCGGCTGCCGGACACGGACGCGGGTCACTTGAGCTTCGTCTCCTTGTACATGACGTGCTTGCGGGCGACGGGATCGAACTTCTTGATCTCCATCTTCTCCGGCATCAGCTTCTTGTTCTTCATCGTCGTGTAGAAGTGGCCGGTGCCGGCCGAGGATTCGAGCTTGATCTTTTCACGCATGGTCGGGCTCCTTCGGCGGATCTAGATGCGCTCGCCGCGGGCGCGCAAATCCGCGAGCACGACGTCGATGCCGTTCTTGTCGATGGTCCGCAGCGCCGGCGTTGGTCAGCCGCAGCCTGATCCAGCGGTTCTCGCTTTCCACCCAGAACTTGCGTCGCTGCAGGTTGGGCAGGAAGCGCCGCTTGGTCTTGTTGTTGGCGTGCGAGACGTTGTTGCCCACCATGGGGGCCTTACCGGTGATCTGACAGACTCGAGCCATCGCTCGCTCCTTCGGGTTCCAAGGCTACGCTTGTGCAAAGTCGGGCATTATAGCGCGAATTCCGGTCGGCATTCAAGCGCTTAGCGCCTCACCTGCATCCGGCATCGCGCCGACGTGGGTCCGGCTTCAGCCGGACGCGACGGCGAGCCGCCTGAAGGCGGCCCCACGGTCAAAGCAGCCCTCGCTCCGCGAACGACGTGAGCCGACCGCCGGCGACGACGAAATGGTCGAGAGTGCGGATGTCGACGAGCGCCAGCGCCTGTTTCAGCGCCTGGGTGAGCAACTCGTCCGCCCGACTCGGCTCGGCGACGCCCGACGGGTGATTGTGCGCAAAGATCATCGCGGCAGCGTTGCGGGCGAGCGCCGCCTTCACGACCTCGCGGGGATAGACGCTGGTCTGTGCCAGCGTGCCGCGAAAGAGCTCGTCGGCGGCAAGCAGCCGGTTCTGGCTGTCGAGATAGAGCCCGACGAACACCTCGTGCGGCCGCGCGGCAAGCGACAGCCGCAGATAGTCGCGGACGGCCTGCGGCGAGGCAAGCGCGTCGCACGACGCGAGCCTCCTGGGCAAGTGACCGCCGGGCAAGCTCGACGACGGCCGCGAGTTCGGCACCCTTGGCCGGCCCGACGCCGCGTACCGCGGCGACCTCGCTCACCGACGCTGCCAGCAGGCCCGCGACACCGCCGAAGCGCTCGATGAGGTCACGCGCGACGTCGAGCGCGCTGCTGCCTCCGGTGCCGGTGCGCAGCAGCAGCGCCACGAGCTCGGCGTCGGAAAGCGCCGCGGGCCCGCGCGCCAGCAGGCGCTCGCGCGGCCGCTCGTCCTTCGGCCGGTCATGGATGCGCGTACCGTCCATTTCGAGGCACTCCCGATCGCGTGTCCGGGCGACGTTCGCCAAGCATGCGAGTCCGGGGCAGTGTAAACTTCGCGCCGTCGTGCGCGCATTCGCCATTGGGATGATGGACTCCAAGCCGCTATCGAGGATCGTGCTCGGCCTGACCGGCGGCATCGCCGCGTACAAGGCCGCAGAGCTCACGCGGCTGTTCGTGAAGGCCGGCATCGGCGTCGACGTGTTCATGACCGCCGCCGCCTGCCGCTTCATCACGCCGCTGACGCTGCAGGCGCTGTCCGGCCGGCCGGTGCAGACCGATCTCTGGGCCTCCGGCGCGGACAACGGCATGGGCCACATCAATCTCTCGCGCGGCGCCGACGCCATCGTCGTGGCGCCCGCGTCGGCGGATTTTCTCGCCAAGATCGCCAACGGCCACGCCGACGACCTGCTCTCCACGCTCACGCTGGCGCGCGACTGCGCGTTGTTCGTGGCGCCCGCGATGAATCGGCAGATGTGGGCGAACGCCGCGAACCGGCGCAACGTCGCGCGCCTCGTCGCCGACGGCGTCGTCGTGCTCGGCCCGGGCAGCGGCGACCAGGCCTGCGGCGAGACCGGCGAGGGCCGCATGCTCGAGCCCGAGGAGATCTTCGCGGCGGTGGTCGCGTGGGCGCAACCGAAGGACCTCGCGGGGCGACGCGTGCTGCTCACCGCCGGTCCGACGTTCGAGGCGATCGATCCGGTGCGCGGCATCACCAACACCAGCTCGGGCAAGATGGGCTTCGCGCTCGCGCAGGCCGCCGCCGAGGCCGGGGCCGAGGTGACGCTGGTCAGCGGGCCGACGTCCCGGGCGACGCCAGCAGGCGTCACGCGCATCGACGTCACCAGCGCCGCCGAGATGGCCGCTGCGGTCGACGCGAACCTCGCATGGCGTCGACGCCTTCGTCGCCGTCGCCGCCGTCGCCGATTACACGCCGGTGGCGCCGTCGAAGACGAAGATCAAGAAGACGCAGCGCGCCGCTGGCGATCGCGTTGACGCCAACGGTCGACATCCTCGCAACCGTCGCCGCGCGGCCCGATGCGCCGTACTGCGTCGGCTTCGCCGCGGAAACCGACGATGTCGAGCACAACGCCGAGGAGAAGCGCAGGCGCAAGAAATTGCCGCTGATCATCGCCAATCGGGCGCAGGACGCGTTCGGCAGCGACGACAACGCAGTGACGCTTTTCGACGATGCGGGCGCGCATCCGATGCCGCGGATGGAAAAGCTCGCGCTGGCGCGACGGCTGGTCGCGGAGATCGCGCAGCGCCTGCCGAAGCGGTGAACGGCTCGACGCACGCTCCGCTGTGCGTCGTACCATCGTCCGGCTGAAGCCGGACCCACGACGCGATCCGCATGAACCGCACCGCCAAGATCGCGCTCAGGATTCTCGACGAGCGGATCCGCCCGCACCTCCCGGCCTACGCGACGCCGGGATCCGCCGGCATGGACCTCCGCGCGTGCATCGACGCGCCGCTCACGCTTGCGCCCGGACAGGTCGAGCTGATTGCGACCGGCATCGCGATCCACATCGCCGATCCGGGACTCGCGGCGGTGATCCTGCCCCGCTCCGGTCTCGGCCACAAGCACGGGATCGTGCTCGGCAACCTCGTCGGGCTGATCGACTCCGATTATCAGGGCCAGCTGATGGTGAGCTGCTGGAACCGGAGCGCGACCGCGTATTCGCTGCAACCGCTCGAGCGTCTCGCGCAGCTCGTGATCGTGCCGGTCGTGCAGGCCGCGTTCGACGTCGTCGACGACTTTGCGGCGAGCGAGCGATCGGCCGGCGGCTTCGGCAGCACGGGCCGCTGAGCGTAGCCGGCGCTCAAAAA
Organism: uncultured beta proteobacterium; assembly: GCA_963786625.1. Classification (GTDB taxonomy): domain Bacteria; phylum Pseudomonadota; class Gammaproteobacteria; order Burkholderiales; family Casimicrobiaceae; genus CAIWHR01. The sequence continues at coordinate 907,453 of CAWAZS010000014.1, read as the reverse complement.
GCAAAGGCCCCTCCGGAGAGGGGCCTCTGTTCATTCCGGAACCGGTGTTCCGGTTCCCGTGCTCGAGTCTGCTCGCGATCAGCGGCAGGAACCCGGCAGGTACTTGGGAGCCATCGTGCCCGGCTCGCACTTGAATCCGCCGACCTGCGTCGGGATCGCCGCAACGGTCAGCGCCGCGCCGGCCGCGGTCGTCGGCGTCAGCGTCATGGTCTTGCTCGGCCGCGGCGCCGAGCGTCGCGCTTGCCGACGTGGTCACCGTGATGACGCCATCGGCGTCGGTCGCGATCGCCCGACACGTACTGCGTCGTCGTCGTGCCTTCGCCGCAGCCCCAGTTGTTGGCGCCGATCACCGTGCCGGCGGCCGCGCTCTGATAGATCTCGGCGATCGCGGTGCGGCACTGGCTCGTCGCCAGCACGCCTTCCGAGACCCGTGCGCGGATCGTGTAGTCCTGGTACGCCGGCAGCGCGACCGCCGCCAGAATGCCGATGATCGCGACCACGATCATCAGTTCGATCAATGTGAAACCCTGTTGAATCCGCTTCATTCCTGTCTCCTTGGTTGGATGGGTACGCTGAAACCCCGAGCATCCCTCGATGCTGTCACCTGCTCAGCAATCGATGTGCCAATGTCATGATTCTTCGCGCGCGGCTCGACGATACCAGATTAACAGATTGTTTTCTATAGCCTTTCGTGTTTCCGACATCGTCTTGGAACACGAACCTTGCTCCATTGCCGACATCGTCATGTTGTTCACCACAATGCAAAGCGACGCAGGGAGCCATTTCCGGGTGCCGCTGGACGGCAGCGTCAGCAATCCATATGACGATGGAATGCGAAGGTACTCCCGCGAGCGGCGGCGCGCAAGCCACGCGAGGCTCGTTTGGCCATGTGGCCGATCCCCGGTCACCGGAGGACAAATCGAACGGGACTCAAACCGCCGCGTGCGCCGGCGCAACCAGTTCCAGACGGGCCCCGCGACTTCCAGAATGTCGCCCGCGGCGAGGCGCTGGCCTTCGGCCGCAACCGGGGTGCCGTTGACGCTGGGCGGGCTCGCACCCTCGACCGGGACGACCCGGACCTCGTTGCCCGTGCGCTGCAGCGCGGCGACCTGCACGCCGGCGCGACCGACGAGGGTCTCGCTCTTGGCCAAGGGCACGAGCTGCCCGGCACGGGCCCCGGTCAACACCCTGATCGCCGGTACCGGTTCGACGGGCGAGGCGGGCAGCGCAGCCTTGGCGTCGCCTGCAATGGGCCCGGGCGCCTCCGCGGATGACTCGGTGCCCGGACGTTCGATGTCGGTCGCAATGTCGGTCGCAGCAGGCCGCGCGAACGGCGTCCACCGCGGGCGGATGACGCGGCCGCTGCGTCGGACCGGCGCTTCCCGCGCGGGATGGCGTCCGCGACCCCGGCGGCTCCCGCTTGCGACGCTGTGGCGGCTTCCGCGCCGTTTCCGACGGAGGCGTTCCGGGGCCGGTCCGCCCCTCGCGGCGGCGCGTCGAGCTTCGCCGCATCGTCGGCGAGGTAGACGAGGATCTCCTGGCCGATGTCGATCTCGTCGCGATCGCGAAGGAAGTGCTTCTTGATCGCCTTGCCGTTGACCAGCGTGCCGTTGGTGCTGCCGAGGTCCTCCAGGAACGAATCCGCGAGGATCGTCACGATGGCCGCATGCGTCGCCGCTCACCGGGGCCTGCGGCAGGCAGACGTCGTTGTCGGGGCGGCGTCCGATCGTGATCCGCTCGCGGTCGAGCCTGATCTCCCGCGCCGTGCCGTTGGCGAGGAAATGCACGAGCTTGCCCATGTCGACCCGACTACCTCACTGGCGCGCGCGCTTCTTCGCCAGCCAGCGCTGCGCCCACGCGGCCGTGGGCAGGAAGCCCTGCGGAACGCGGACCAGCACCACGGAGATGTTGTCGCGCCCGCCGTTCTGGTTGGCCGCTTCGACGAGCTCGCTGGCGGCGGCTTCGAGATCGCCGCGTTGCTTGTCGATGATCGAATGCACGACGGCCGGCTCGACCATGTCGGTCAGGCCGTCGGAGTTGAGCAGGTAGATGTCGTCGGCCTCGACGCGGTACTCGACGATGTCCGCCGGGACGATCGCCTCGATGCCCAGAGCACGCGTGACGAGGTTCTTGTTGAGCGAATACCGGGCCTGCTCCGGCGTCAGCTGCCCGCCGTCGATCTGCTCCTGGAGCAGCGAGTGGTCGTGCGTCAGCTGCTCGAATTTCTCGCCGCGCAACCGATAGCAGCGCGAGTCGCCGATGTGCCCGATGCTGACCCGGTTCCCGCAGAAGACCAGGCCGACGATCGTCGTGCCCATGCCGGCGCACTCGGGACGCGCCTGCGCGGCCTCGTAGATTCCCTTGTTCGCGGCGGCGATCTTCTGCTGCAGCAGCAGCGCGGCATGCGTGAGGCCGGTGGAGATGTCCACTTTCGACAGCTCCCGGTCGGACTGGAGCTCCGGCAGCATTCCGTTGCTGACGACATTGACGGCGATTCCGCTCGCGACTTCCCCGGCGCTGTATCCCCCCATGCCGTCGGCGAGCACGGCGATGCCCGCCGCGCGTCGACGAACACGGAGTCCTCGTTGTGCGAGCGGACCATTCCCGGGTGGGACAGCACGGCACAGTCGAGCGGAGTACGTTCGGGCATGGGACCGGTTCGGGAATAGCGTGGCTGCCGCAGGAGAGGCAGCTCAGCTGCGAGTTTAACGGGCCGCCGTCATTGTTGCCATCGGTTGCACGGACCCCGCGCGTTGCCGCGCGCGGAGACGCCGGTGCCATCGCGCGTCGCGTCAACGGGCCGCAGCGCTCCGGTTCCTTCGCATGAGCCAGATGCCCGCCGTGACGACGACCGCGGCGCCCAGCGCGGGCATGACATAGTGAAGGGCGGGCGCATTGGCATCGATCCACGGCTTCACCGCGCTGTCCTCGGTTAGCGATCTCGCCGGCGATGTAGCCGAGCAGGCCACCGCCGGCGATCACGAGCCACGGGAAGCGTTCGAGCAGCGTCATGATGACCTGGCTGCCGGCGACGACGAGCGGAATGCTGATCACGAGCCCGACGACCAGCGGCGACAGGCTGCCCTTCGCCGCGCCCGCGACGGCGATCACGTTGTCGACGCTCATCATGAGGTCGGCGACGATGACCGTCGTCACCGCGGCGTGGAGCCGGCCGCTCGCGGGGACATGGCGCCCGGCGCCGTCCTCGCTCGCGATCAGCCTGATCCCGATCCCCAGGAGCAACGCGCCGGCGACGAGCTGGAGGTAGGGCAGCCGCAGGAGCTGCGCGGCGAAGAGCGTCAGGAAGACGCGCAGCGCCACGACGCCGACCACGCCCCAGAAGACGCCGGTCCGGCGCTGCTGTTGCGGAAGATTGCGGCAGGCGAGCGCGATCACCACCGCGTTGTCGCCCGACAGCAGGGCATTGACGACGATGACCTCGAGGGTCGCGACCCAGAACGGCGGCGACAGGGTTTCCAGACGGCTCCTTCCCGGATGCGGGCCGGTGCCGGCGCGTCACAACACCGACTGCAGCAGCTTGCCCATTTCGGCCGGATTGCGCGTGACCCTGATGCCGCAGGCTTCCATCACCTGCAGCTTCTCCTGCGCCGTGCCCTTGCCGCCGGAGATGATCGCACCGGCGTGCCCCATCCGCTTGCCGGGCGGCGCGGTGACGCCGGCGATGAAACCGACGACCGGCTTCTTCATGTGGTCCTTGACCCAGCGTGCCGCCGCTTCCTCGTCGGTGCCGCCGATCTCGCCGATCATGACGACGGCGTCGGTTTCCGGGTCGTCGTTGAAGAGCCTCAGCACGTCGATGTGCTTGAGCCCGTTCACCGGATCGCCGCCGATGCCGACCGCGGTCGACTGCCCGAGCCCGATCTCGGTCAGCTGGCCCACCGCCTCGTAGGTGAGCGTGCCCGAGCGCGAAACGACGCCGATGCGGCCCTTCTTGTGGATGTGACCCGGCATGATGCCGATCTTGAGCTCGTCGGGCGTGATCACGCCGGGGCAGTTGGGGCCGAGCAGCAGCGTCTTCTTCCCCTGCATCCGGTAGCGGGTGCGGATCATGTCGCGCACCGGGATGCCCTCCGTGATGCAGACGACGAGATCGAGGCCCGCGTCCACGGCCTCGTCGATCGCCGCGGCGGCGAACGGCGGGGGCACGTAGATCACGCTGACCGTGGCCCCGGTGGCCTTCTTCGCCTCGCTGACCGTGGCGTAGATCGGGATGCCCTCGAAATCCTCGCCGGCCTTCTTCGGATTGACGCCGGCGACGTAGCAGCTCCTGCCGTTGGCGTAGTCGCGGCACATCCGCGTGTGGAACTGGCCCGTCTTGCCGGTGATCCCCTGCGTGATCACCCTGGTGTCCCTGTTGATCAGGATCGACATTGGGTTTCCTTCGCTAAGCCTGCCTGACCGCGGCGACGATCTTCTGCGCGGCGTCGGCCATGTTCGCCGCCGCGATGATCGGCAGGCCGGAATCCGCGAGGATCTTCCTGCCGATGTCCTCGTTCGTCCCCTTCATGCGCACGACCAGCGGCACGGACAGGTGGGTTTCGCGCGCGGCTGCGACGATGCCGTTCGCAATCGTGTCGCACTGCATGATGCCGCCGAAGATGTTGACCAGGATCCCCTTGACCTTGGGGTTGCGGAGCATGATCTTGAACGCCTCGGTGACCTTCTCGGTGGTCGCGCCGCCGCCGACGTCGAGGAAGTTCGCGGGCTCGGCGCCGAACAGCTTGATCGTGTCCATCGTCGCCATCGCCAGTCCGGCGCCGTTGACGAGGCAGCCGATGTTGCCGTCGAGCGAGATGTACGAGAGATCGAACTTCGACGCCTCGACCTCGGCCGGGTCCTCCTCGTCGAGATCGCGCATCTCGGCAATCTCGGGATGGCGGTAGAGCGCGTTCGAATCGAAGTTGAGCTTCGCGTCGAGCGCGATCACCCGCCCGTCGCCGGTGACGATCAGCGGGTTGATCTCGGCGAGCGAGGCGTCGGTCTCGTCGAAGGCGCGGTAGAGGCCCTGCAGCATCGCGCGGCCCTGCGCGATACTCGCCTCGGGGATGCCGATCCTGCGCGACATGTCGTCGGCCTCGGCATCGGTCAGGCCCTTCACGGGGTCGACGAACAGCTTGTGGATCTTCTCCGGAGTCTTCGCGGCCACTTCCTCGATGTCCATTCCGCCTTCCGAGCTGGCCATCAGGCACACGCGCTGCGACGCGCGGTCGACGACCATGCCGACGTAGAGCTCCTTCCGGATATCCGCGCCCTCCTCGATCAGCAGCCTGCGCACCTTCTGCCCGCCGGGTCCGGTCTGGTGGGTGACGAGCTGCATGCCGAGAATCCTGCCGGCGAGCTCGCGCACCTCGTCGGGCGAGCGCGCGACCTTGACGCCGCCCCCCTTGCCGCGGCCGCCGGCGTGGATCTGCGCCTTGACCACCCAGACGTCGCCGCCGAGCGAACGCGCGGCCGCCACCGCCTCGTCGACGGAGAACGCCGGGATGCCGCGTGGCGTCGCCATCCCGAACTTGCGGAAGATCTCCTTGCCCTGGTACTCGTGAATTTTCACGCTGGCTCCTGCATCGGAAGCGATTGGGTTCCCCGGTACCACTTGGGGTAATAGCGACGCACCGTGTCGGTGGTGGTCTCGAGCGCGTGGCAGCGGTCGAGCTGGAACGGCTTGCGCTCGCCCTCGTCCTCGCGCTGCAGGCCGGCGAACATCTGCACGGCGGCGGTGGGGAGCGAGCCGAGCAGCTCGGTCACGTGGGTGCAGCCGCGAACCCCGCCCATGTCCTCGTGCAGACGCTTTCTGAAGCCCTGCACGAGGTTCGCGCCGACCAGCTTCGAATAGGCAGGCTCGATGCGATCGCAGGCCCCCGGATACGGCATGCTCTCGGTGCGCACCTCGATCGCGTGGACGAGCAGGTGTCGGTCGATGGTCACCCTGACCCACATGTCGTGGACGGCCTCGCGGGCCGGCCGCATGCCGGTCATGAGCTCGAAGTCGTGGTCCTTGGCGTCGACGAGATGGGCGTCGATGTCGAACAACCCGTCGTCTCGCCGAAACCCCTCGTAGGTGATGCTGCGCTGGTGCAGGCGCGCTCGCGGAACGGGGCTCGGTGGCAGCGACATCGATGACTGTGCGTGTGGGCGGGCCGGGATCGGGCCGGTGGGCGGGCTCCTCCGCCGGCGGCCGCGCCTCTTGTCGTTACAATAGCCGCGGCAGGAGGGCATTTTACGCTCGGGCGGACGCGCGCGGCAACCGGGCGCAGGCGCCCGCACCGATCGACGACGAGGTTTCCATGTCCTTCGTACTCGCCCTTGACCAGGGAACGACGAGCTCGCGCGCGCTGGTGTTCGACCGCGCCGGCACGGTGCGCTCCTCCGCCCAACAGGAGTTCCGCCAGATCTTTCCGCAACCGGGCTGGGTCGAGCACGACGCCGTCGAGATCTGGGCGACGCAGTCCGGCGTGCTGCACGAGGCGCTCGCCAAGGCGGGCATCGGCGCGCGCGACGTCGCGGCCATCGGCATCACCAACCAGCGCGAGACGACGGTGCTGTGGGATCGCGCCACGGGCCGGCCGGTCGCCAATGCGATCGTCTGGCAGGACCGGCGCACGGCGCCGCACTGCGATGCGCTGCGCGAGGCGGGCCACGCCGGGATGATCGCGCAGAAGACCGGGCTCGTGCTCGACGCGTACTTCTCGGGAACCAAGCTCCGATGGCTGCTCGACCATGTCGAGGGCGCACGGTCGCGCGCGATGCGCGGCGAGCTCGCGTTCGGCACCATCGATTCCTGGCTGACGTGGAATCTGAGCCGAGGCGAGGCGCACGTCACCGACCCGTCGAACGCGAGCCGGACGCTGCTCTTCGACATCCACAAGGGCGACTGGGACGACGAGCTGCTCGCGCTGTTCGACATCCCGCGCTCGGTGCTGCCCCGCGTCGTGCCGTCGTCGGGCGTCTGCGCGCAGGCCGCGATCGGCGGCGTGCGCGTGCCGATCGCCGGCATCGCGGGCGATCAGCAGGCCGCGCTCTTCGGGCAGGCGTGCCATGCGCCCGGTCTCGCGAAGAACACCTACGGCACGGGCTGCTTCCTGCTGCTGAACACCGGCCGCAATGCCGTGGCCTCGGCGAACAACCTGCTGACGACGGTGGCGTGGGAGCGCAACGGCACGACCGACTACGCGCTCGAAGGCAGCGTGTTCATCGGCGGCGCCGTCGTGCAGTGGCTGCGCGACGGACTGAAGATCATCGGATCGGCAGCGGAGGTCGAAGCGCTCGCCGCAAGCGTCCCCGACAACGGCGGGGTCTACCTCGTCCCGGCGTTCGCCGGGCTCGGCGCGCCGCACTGGGACGCCTACGCCCGCGGCGCGATGTTCGGGCTGACGCGCGGCGCGACGCGGCGCGCACCTCGCGCGTGCCGCGCTCGAGGCGATCGCGCTGCAGAGCGCGGACCTGCTCGCCGCGATGCAGAAGGACGCCGGGATCACGCTGACCGAGCTGCGCGTCGACGGCGGCGCGGCGGCGAACGGCCTGCTGATGCAGATCCAGGCCGATCTGCTGGGTGTTCCGGTGGTGCGCCCGAGGATCCTGGAGACGACGGCGCTCGGCGCGGCGTACCTCGCGGGACTCGCGGTCGGCTACTGGCGGGACACGGCCGAAGTCGGCGCAAACTGGCAGGTGGACCGCGCGTTCGAGCCGGCCATCGCGCGCGACCGCGCGCTCGAGCTGTCCGCCGGCTGGAGCAAGGCGGTCGAGCGCGCCAAAGGCTGGGCGTGACCGCGGCACGTCGCGCGTCCGCCTGACTTTCGCCGATCGCGCCGGCCGCCGCGCAGCGGCTCTTGCGCACGGCGCAATACGTGCATATACTGCCATTTGCGTGCATATGCTCGTTTCGACGATCCCCGCCCCGCTCCGATGCCCACGAACCCGGCTCCGACCGCTTCCGCCTGCGCCTGCGGCCGCCTGCGCCGAGCGTCGCGCGCGCTGACCCAGCTCTACGACGATCTGATGGCGCCGTCGGGACTGCGCGTCACGCAGTTCTCGCTGCTGCGCACGCTCCAGCGCGGAGGCACCACCACGCTGTCCGACCTCGCCGGGACGCAGCTGCTCGACCGGACCGCACTGTCGCGAACGCTCGACCCGCTCGCCGGTCGCGGCCTCGTGGCGATCGCGCCGGGCCGCGACGCCAGAACGCGCGTCGTCTCGCTCACCGCCGCCGGCACGCAGGCCATTCGTGGCGCCGAGCGGCACTGGCGGCGCGCACAGCTGCAGGTCGCGCACAAGCTCGGCCCGGCGAAACTCGATGCCCTGATCGCGACGCTGCGCGAGATCGAGGCGCTGCACCCGGATCCCGGCGGCCGCGGGCGCCGTGACCGGGCCCGGGCAACCGAGCGCGCGATTCGCTGATCGACGCCCCCCGCGCATAACCCTGGAGGAGATCGCCGTGTCATCCACGACCGCCCACGCCGGCTGGCGCACGCCCACGGTCGTGCTCGTCGCGACCGGCGTCATTCTGATGCTGTCGATGGGCATCCGCCACGGCTTCGGCCTGTTCCTGCAGCCGATGAGCAGCGATCAAGGCTGGGGGCGCGAGACATTCGCCCTGGCGATGGCCGTGCAGAACCTGACGTGGGGCGCCGCGACGCCGTTCGCCGGATTGTTCGCCGACCGGTTCGGCAGCCACCGGGTCGCGCTCGTATGCGCTTTGCTCTATGTCGCCGGGCTTGCGACGATGGCGTACGCGACGTCGCCGCTGACGTTCGTGCTGACCGCCGGGTTGCTGATCGGCGTTGGGTCTGGCGGGCGTCACGTTCTCGGTCGTCGCCGGCGTGCTGGGGCGCAGGTACCCGCCGGAAAAGCGCAGCATGGCGCTCGGCATTTCGGCGGCGGCCGGATCCTTCGGCCAGTTCGCGGTGCTGCCGGCCACGCAGTGGCTGCTGTCGAATCTGGGCTGGCATGGAGCGCTGTTGACGCTGGCAGGCGTCGCGCTGCTGATGGTGCCGCTGTCGGCGGCGATGTACGAGAAGCACCTGTCGACGTCGCACGCTTTCCAGCAGTCCGCGGGAGCCGCGATGCGCGAGGCGCTCGGTCACCGCGGCTACATGCTGCTGACGCTGGGATTCTTCGTCTGCGGCTTCCAGGTCGTGTTCGTCGGCGTCCACCTTCCCGCCTATCTTGCGGACAAGGGCATGGCGCCCCACGTCGCGGTGACCGCGCTCGCGCTGGTCGGGCTGTTCAACATCGTCGGCACCTACGCGACCGGCTGGCTGGGAAGCCGGATGCCGCGGCGCTACATCCTGTCGGCGATCTACTTCGCGCGGGCCGTGGTGTTCGCGCTGTTCTTCCTGCTGCCGATCTCGCCGGCGTCCGTGTACGCGTTCGCCGTGGCGCTGGGCCTGCTCTGGCTGTCGACGGTGCCGCCGACCAACAGCATCGTCGCGCAGATCTTCGGCGTTCGGTATCTCGCCATGCTGTCGGGGTTCACGTTCCTCAGCCACCAGGTCGGCAGCTTCCTGGGCGCATGGCTCGGCGGCCGGCTCTACGACACGACCGGCAGCTACGACGTCGTCTGGTGGCTTTCGATCGCGCTCGGCATCGCCGCGGGCCTCATCAACCTGCCGGTCGACGAGCGGGAAATCAAGCGCGCGCCGGTGGCCGCCGGCTGATGCCGGCCACTCGGGAATGCAGGAGCAGGAGCCGCCTTCGACGGCGACCGCCGCAGCGTTGCGGCCCGTCGAAGCGCGGAGCGTCGCCGACTCGGCTAGAGCGGCGGCGGCGGCGGCAGCGAATCGGCCGGCACGTGGTCGACCGCATCGGTGACGATGCCGTCGACGCCCCATGCGGCAAGCTCGGCGATGCGCACGGGGTCGTTCGGCGTGTAGCAGAGCGCACGGTAGCCCGCGGCGCGCACCCGCCTGACGACATCCGCGTCGAGCGACGCGTGGTCGGCGACGACTGCGACGCAGTCGAGCCGCGCGAGGCGATCCTTCAGGTCCGACGGCAGCGCACCGTCGATCAGCAGCGCGCGCGGCAGCTCCCGCGCCGCGGCCCGGGCGGCGTCGAGCGCCGTCTCCGAGAACGAGGAGAGCAGCGGCGGCACCTCCGCGTCGCGCCACAGCGTCGCGGCGTCGAGCGCAACCGCCGCGCCCGTCTCGCGCTCGCGTCCCGGCGTCGGTTTGATCTCGATGTTGCAGGCGACCCCGTGCGCGCGCGCCCAGCGGGCGATCGACGCGAGCGTGGGCAGCGGCTCGCCCGCATACTTCGCCGAATGCCAGCCGCCCGCGTCGAGCCGCGACAGCTCGCGCCACGGCAGCGCGTCGGCGCGGCCGCGGCCGCTCGTCGTCCGCTCCAGCGTCGCATCGTGGAGCAGGAACGACAGGTTGTCGGCGGCGAGCTTCACGTCGAACTCGACCATCCGGTAGCCGTGCGCGTGGCCGACGCGCATCGCGGTCAGCGTGTTCTCCGGGGCGAGCTTGCCGGCGCCCCGGTGGGCGACGAGACGGGGATAGGGCCACTCACGGGCGAGGTCGCGAGCCATGGTCATGGCCGCCATGATAACCGCGGCCACGACCCTTGTCTCGGCGTTTCGGGCTATACTGAAAAACGCACCTTGGCGCCGCTCGAACGCCGGGTCGTTGGCCGAGAACCCCCCGAAGGAGGACACGATGCATCGCAAAGCACTTGCTGCCACGCTGTTCGCGGCGGGCATCCTGGGCGCCCCCGTTGCCTGGGCGCAGACGGAAATCCAGTGGTGGCATTCGATGGGGGGCGCGTTGGGCGAGGCGCTCAACGGGCTGGCCAACAAGTTCAACGCCAGCCAGAAGGACTACAAGGTCGTCCCCACCTACAAGGGTTCCTACCCCGAGTCCATGACGGCCGCGATCGCGGCGTTCCGCGCGGGCAACGCGCCGCACCTGCTGCAGGTGTTCGAGGTCGGCACGGCCACCATGATGGCCGCCAAGGGCGCCATCGTGCCGGTGGCGACGGTGATGGCCAACGCCAAGGAGCCCTTCGAGCCGAAGGCCTACCTGCCCACGGTGACCGGTTACTACACCGACCTGCAGGGCAACATGCTGTCGTTCCCCTTCAACAGCTCGACCGTGATGTTCTACATCAACAAGGATGCCTTCAAGAAGGCCGGCCTGGATCCCAACAAGGCGCCGAAGACCTGGAAGGAGGTCCTTGCCGCGGCAGAGAAGCTGAAGGCCTCCGGCCAGCAGTGCGTGTACACCACCAGCTGGCCGTCGTGGATGCATATCGAGAACTTCAGCGCCTGGCACAACGTGCCGATCGGCACCAAGCAGAACGGCATGGGCGGCCTCGACACGCAGTTCTCGATCAACTCGCCGCTGCACGTGCGCCACATCGGAATGCTCGGCGACATGGCGAAGAAGGGCCTCTTCACCTATGCGGGCCGCACCAACCAGGGCGACGCCAAGTTCTCCAGCGGCGAATGCGCGATGTTCAGCGGCAGCGCCGGCGCGCAGGCCGGGATCAAGAAGGCGGCCAAGTTCGACTGGTCGATCAACTTCATTCCGTATCACGACGACGTGCCGGGCGCGCCGCAGAATTCGATCATCGGCGGCGCTTCCGTCTGGATCATGGGCGGCAAGAAGCCCGACGAGTACAAGGGCGTGGCGAAGTTCATGGCGTTCCTGTCGCAGCCCGAGATCCAGATGGAATGGCATACCAGCACGGGTTACGTGCCGATCACGCAGGCGTCCTACGAGCTGACGCGCAAGTCCGGGTTCTACGACAAGAATCCCGGCGCGGACATGCCCGTCAGGCAGCTCACCAACAAGGCGCCCACGGAGAACTCCAAGGGCCTGCGCTTCGGCAACTTCGTGCAGGGACGCACGGTGATCGAGGAGGAGCTGGAAACCGTGTTCGCGGGCACGAAGGACGCGAAGACCGCGCTCGACGACGCGGTGAGGCGCGGCAACGAGATCCTGCGGCAGTTCGAGGCGGCCAACAAGTAGCGCCCCGGACGGACGAGGCATTGCAGGCGGAGCGGTAGGGTTCGCCACGAGCGGAGCGGGCGGGCTCGCGGCGGGCGCATGCCGTACCCTAAGCCCGCCGCGAGCCCGCCCGCTCCGCTCGCGCCCCGTTGAGAGCCGCCGCCGGCCACCCACTCGTTCATGGAAAAGCGCGTCGTCTTCCGGTCCGCGTGGCTGCCGTATGCGCTGCTGGCCCCGCAGATCGCGATCACGATCGTCTTCTTCTTCTGGCCGGCGGCGCAGGCGGTCTGGTACTCGTTCCAGCTGCAGGACGCGTTCGGCCTGAAGACCCAGTTCGTCGGGCTCGACAACTTCGCTGCGCTGTTCAAGGACGGCAACTACCTCGCGTCGTTCAAGGTGACGGCGCTGTTCAGCGTCCTGGTCGCGTTCTCCGGCATCGCGATCTCGTTGCTGCTGGCGACCATGGCGGACCGCGTGCTGCGCGGTGCGCTGGCGTACAAGACCCTCCTGATCTGGCCGTACGCGGTGGCGCCCGCGGTCGCGGGCGTGCTGTATGCATTCCTGTTCGCGCCTTCGATCGGCATCGTGACCTATGTGCTGAAGCGCTTCGGGATCGACTGGAACTGGATCATCAACGGCGACCAGGCGATGCTGCTGGTGGTCATGGCGGCGGTGTGGAACCAGATCAGCTACAACTTCCTGTTCTTCCTTGCCGGCCTGCAGTCGATCCCGAAGTCGCTGCTCGAGGCCGCGGCGATCGACGGCGCGGGGCCGGCGCGCCGCTTCTGGACCATCGTCTTCCCGCTCCTTTCGCCGACGGCGTTCTTCCTGCTGGTGGTGAACGTGGTGTACGCGTTCTTCGGCACTTTCGGCATCATCGACGCGACCACGCAGGGCGGGCCGGGCACGTCCACGCAGATCCTCGTCTACAAGGTGTACCACGACGGCGTCAAGGCGTCCGACCTCGGCGGCTCGTCGGCGCAATCGGTGATCCTGATGTTCATCGTCATCGTGCTCACGGTGGTGCAATTCCGCTTCGTCGAGAAGAAGGTGAACTACTGATGGTCGCACGATGGTAGAGAACAGACCCCTGCTGACCTTCGTCTCGCACGCCGTGCTGATCCTGGGCGTTCTGGCGATTGCCTTTCCGGTCTACGTCACTTTCGTCGCCTCCACGCTGACGCTGCAGGAAATCATGTCGGTGCCGATGCCGCTGCTGCCGGGCGACCAGTTCCTGGCGAACTATTCGCAGGTGCTGACCGCCGGCTCGACCGTGGGCTCCAAGGCCCCGGTGTCCAGGATGCTGTTCAACAGCACCGTCATGGCGCTGGGGATCGCGATCGGCAAGATCGCCATCTCGATCATCGCCTCCTTCGCGATCGTCTATTTCCGCTTTCCGCTGCGCATGTTCTTCTTCTGGATGATTTTCATCACCCTGATGCTCCCGGTGGAGGTGCGCATCATCCCGACCTTCAAGGTAGCCTCCGATCTCGGCCTGCTCAATACCCACTTGGGCCTGATCCTGCCGCTGATCGCCTCGGCCACCGCCACGTTCCTTTTCCGGCAGTTCTTCATGACGATTCCGGACGAACTGGCCGAAGCGGCGCGCGTCGACGGGGCCGGTCCGATGCGTTTCTTCTGGGACGTGGTGCTGCCGCTGTCGAAGACAAGCATCGCGGCTCTGTTCGTGATCCAGTTCATCTACGGCTGGAATCAGTACCTGTGGCCATTGCTCATCACCGGCAACGAATCGATGTACACCGCGGTGATCGGCATCAAGCGCATGATCGTCGGCAGCGACGCGGCCAACGAATGGAATCTGATCATGGCAACCGCAATCCTGGCGATGCTGCCCCCGGCGCTGGTGGTGCTCCTGATGCAGAAGTGGTTCGTCAAGGGCCTCGTCGAAACGGAGAAATGAAGAATGGCAGGCGTTTCCTTCCGCGACGTCACCAAGAAATACGGCGAGCTCGAGGTCATCCACGGCGTCACGACGGAGGTCGCCGACGGCGAGTTCGTGGTCATCGTCGGGCCCTCGGGCTGCGGCAAGTCGACGCTGCTGCGGATGGTGGCCGGGCTCGAGACCATCACGTCCGGCGAGATCGCCATCGGCGAGCGCGTCGTCAACCGGCTCGAGCCGAAGGACCGGGACATCGCGATGGTGTTCCAGAACTACGCGCTGTATCCGCACATGTCGGTGCGCGAGAACATGGCCTACGGGCTCAAGATCCGCCGCATGGCGCGCGCCGACATCGAAGCGCGCGTGCAGCGCGCGGCCGAGATCCTCGAGCTCGGCCCGTTCCTCGACCGCAAGCCGCGAGCGCTGTCCGGCGGCCAGCGCCAGCGCGTCGCGATGGGCCGCGCGATCGTCCGCGAGCCCGCGGTGTTCCTGTTCGACGAGCCGCTGTCGAACCTGGACGCGAAGCTGCGCGTGCAGATGCGCGTCGAGCTGCAGGCGCTGCACCGGCGGCTCGGCACGACCAGCCTGTACGTCACGCACGACCAGGTCGAGGCGATGACGCTCGCGCACCGGATGATCGTGATGAACGCCGGCCGGGCCGAGCAGATCGGCGCGCCGCTCGAGGTCTACGCGAAGCCGGCCACGACCTTCGTCGCCGGCTTCATCGGCTCGCCGCCGATGAACCTGATGCCGTCGAAGCTAAACGGGCGCGACGTCCTGCTGGGCGTGCGGCCCGAGCACCTCGAGCCCTGCGCCGAGTCGGAGGCGAATCTGATCGCCGAGGTCGACCTGGTCGAGCCGCTGGGCGCCGACACGCTCGCCCACGGGCACGTGGACGGCGAACGCATCATCGCCCGCGTGCACGCGGCGTTGAATACGGTCCACGGTCGGCTGCCGCTGCGGTTCGGACTTGAGAACCGGCACTATTTCGATCGCCAGAGCGGCGCGCGCATCGACGCGTGAAACCCGGGGACGCACCACGTTCTCGAGGCGTGGTCCGTCCCCGATACTTGTTCTCAATCGGCTGCGCCGGTTTGCGGAAGCGACTTCAGCGGCACCTCGCCACGCGGTAGCTGGACGCGCCGGCCGGCAAGCAACGTGTAGGCGGTCGGCACGACGAACAGCGTGAGCAGGGTGCCAATCGCCATGCCGCCGACGATCACCCAGCCGATCTGGATCCGCGATTCCGCGCCGGCGCCCGTCGACAGGCCAGCGGGAGCGCGCCCAGCACCATCGCGCCCGTCGTCATCAGGATCGGTCGCAGACGCAGCGTCGCGGAGTCGATGACCGCCATGCATCATGTCCTCGCCCTTCGCGCGGAGCTGGTTGGAGAACTCGACGATCAGGATCCCGTGCTTGGTGATGAGGCCGACCAGAGTCACGAGCCCGACCTGGCTGTAGATGTTGAGCGTGCCGCCGGTGAGCCACAGCGTGAACAGCGCACCGGTCATCGACAGCGGCACCGACAGCATGATCACGAACGGATGGACGAAGCTCTCGAACTGCGCCGACAGCACGAGATAGATGAACATCAGCGCCAGCACGAACGTGAAGTAGATCTCGCCGCCCGACGAGCGGAATTCGCGCGACTGCCCGTCGAGATCGGTCTGCGCCGTCGGCGGCAGCGCGCGCTTGGCGGCCGCGTCCATCGCCGTCAGCGCCTCGCCGATCGCGTAGCCCGGGCGCGAGGGTACCCGTGACCTTAACCGATCGCAGGCGGTTGAAGTGGTTGAGCGATTGCGGCGCGACGCCTTCGCGCACCTCGACGAGGTTGGACAGCTGCACCATCCCGCCGTCGCGGCCGCGCACGTAGGATGTCGCGTATGTCGGCCGGCGTGGAGCGGTCGATCGGTCGCCACCTGGACGATCACGTCGTACTGCTCGCCGTCCTTCTTGAAGCGCGTGACCTGCCGGCCGCCCAGCAGCGTCTCCAGCGTGCGGCCTACCGTGTCCACCGCGACGCCGACGTCCGAAAGCTTGTCGCGGTTGATCGTGACCCGCACCTCGGGCGTGTTGAGCCGCAGGTCGGTCTGGAGGTTCTGCACCCCCGGGTACTTGCGCGTCTCCTCGAGGAAGCGGTCGACGATGCGCTGCAGCTCCGGCATACGGCACCTGCGACATGATCACGTACTCGACCGGCGTCGACCGCGGACGACTGGCCGAGCGACGGCGGGTTGATCGGGAACGCGATCGCGCCGGGGATCGACGCAAACTTCGGCCGCAGCTCGTCGGCGATCTGCTGCTGCGTCTTCGTGCGCTCCTCCCAGGGCTTGAGTCGCAGCATCGCATTGCCGTCGACGACCGTCGGGAAGCCCGAGATCGTGGTGCAGGCGCGCCGCTTCGGGTATCTGCGTATAGAACTGCTCGATCGGCCGCGTGTTGGTCGGAGGTGTAGCGCAGTGTCGAGCCCTGCGGCGACGAGACGATCCCGAAGACACGCCGCGGTCCTCCGTGGGCGCGAGCTCGCCCTTGAGCATGCGTGAAGAAGCAGCGCGCCGAGGCCGGCGACGACGAACCATGTCATCACGACGACCGCAGCGCACGGCGCAGCGCGGCCGCCAGCAGCCGCCGATAGCCGCGGTGAGAGCCCCATCCAGACCCTCGATACGTTGTAGAGCCACGAGTGGCTCTTCTCGTGCCGGAGCAGCAGCGAGCACATCATCGGCGACAGCGTCAGCGCGACGAAGCCCGAGACCAGCACCGCGCCGGCCAGCGTCAGCGCGAACTCGATGAACAGCCGCCCGGTGCGGCCGGTCGCGAAGGCCAGCGGCGCGAACACCGCCGTCAGCGTCAGCGTCATCGCGATCGACCGCGAAGCCGATCTCGCGCGCGCCCTGGATGCGCCGCCTGCCGTCGCGGTATGCCCTCCTCGATGTGGCGGTAGATGTTCTCCAGCACGACGATCGCGTCGTCGACGACCAGACCGATCGCGAGCACCATGGCGAGCAGCGTCAGCGTGTTGATCGTGAAGCCGAACAGCGTACATCAGCGCGAACGCGCCGATCAGCGCGACCGGGATCGTGACGATCGGGATCAGCGTCGCGCGGACGCTGCGCAGGAAGAAGAAGATGACCAGCACGACCAGCAGGATCGCCTCGCCGATCGTCTGAACACCGACGTGATCGAGCGGTCGATGAAGACCGACGTGTCGTAGGCGACCGATGAGCTTCATGTCCGCGCGGCAGGTCCTGGTTGATCCGATTGACCTCGGCCCGCACGGCCTTCGACAGCTCGAGCGGATTGGCCGTCGACTGCTTGATCGACGCCGATGTTGATCGACGGCTTGCCGTTGAACCGCGAAATCGACGCGCTCGTCCGCCGGCGCCGATCTCGACGCTGCGCCGACGTCGCGGATCGCGGACCGGATAGCCGCCGACGTTGGCGATGATCGCGTTCGCGAACTGCTCGGTCGAGCGCAGATCGGTTTCGGCGACGACCGTGAACTCGCGCGACTGCGGACTCGATGCGCCCGGCGGGAATCTCGGCGTTCTGGCGACGGATGCGCGTCCTCGACATCCTGGACGGTCAGCCGGTAGCCGGCGAGCCGCGTCGCGGTCGATCTCGATGCGCATCGTGACCTGCCGCTCGCCGAAGAT
The DNA here is from genome assembly GCA_963786625.1 of uncultured beta proteobacterium. GTDB lineage: Bacteria > Pseudomonadota > Gammaproteobacteria > Burkholderiales > Casimicrobiaceae > CAIWHR01. The sequence continues at coordinate 889,931 of CAWAZS010000014.1, read as the reverse complement.
GCGCACGTCGGCGGCGCCCGGCAGCACCGAGAGCCGCGGCTTGATGTAGCGGTTGATGTAATCGGTCGCGTCGAGCGGCGACAGGCGCCCGGACTCCACGGCGATGTAGATGATCGGGAACGAGTCCGCCTCGACCTTGGCGATCACCGACTCGTCGACCGACGTCCGGCATCCGGTTGCGCACGCGCGCCACCTTGTCGCGGACGTCGGCGGCGGCGGCGTCCGCGTCGCGCGTCAGGCGGAACCGGACGTTGATCTGGCTGCGCTCCGAGCGGCTCTGCGAGGTCATGAGCTCGACGCCCTCGATGCCGGACAGCGAATCCTCGAGCGGCTTCGTGATCTGCGACTCGACGACCTCGGCCGAGGCGCCGCGGTAGATCGTCTGCACGCTGACCACCGGCTCGTCGATCTTCGGATACTCGCGCACCGGGCAGCCGCGTGTAGGAAATCGCGCCGACCAGCAGCACGATCAGCGACAGCACCGTCGCGAAGACCGGACGCTTGATGCAGATCTCGGGCAGCGTCATGGTCGGCTCCCCGGGTCAGGACTTCGAGCGGGTCGCGGTGCGCCGGCTTCGCCGGCGCCGGCTCGCCTTTCGCGGCAGCGCCCGTGGCGACTCCATTGCCGCGCGCCGCGCCGGCCACCGTCACGACGCTGCCATCACGGATCTTGAGGTGCCCCGACGTAACGATCGTTGCGGTCGGATCCAGCCCTGCAGGATCTCGACGACGCCGTCGCGGCGCTGCCCGATGTCGACCTTCGTGCGCAGCGCCTTGCCGTCCACGACGCGAAGACGTACTGCTCGTCGCCCGCCGGGACCAGCGCGGTCTCCGGGCACGCACCAGCGCGTCCTTCGCCTCCCGCGTGAACAGGCGCACGCGCGCGAACATCCCCGGGCGCAGCGCCGTGTCGGTGTTGCGCACGACTCGCGCGGATCACGATCGAGCGACCGGCCGCGTCGAACAGCGGATTCACCGCGAAGACCTTGCCATCGAAGGTCTTGCCCGGGAATCGCGTCGAGGCTCACGGCAAGCGACTGGCCGACCTGCACCTGCTTCAGGTAGGTCTCCGGCACGCGGAAGTCGACCTTGAGCGGGTCGATCGATTCGAGGTTGACGAGGTCCGCGCCTTCCTTGACGTAGTCGCCGACGACACCCCGCGCAATCCGATCATGCCGGTGAACGGCGCGCGGATTTCCGTCTTCGCGAGCTTCGCCTCCGCTACCTGCCAGCGCCGCGTCGGCAACCTTCAGATTGTTCTCCGCCTCGTCCTTCGCCTGGCCGGATATGAAGTTGCGCTGCGGCGAGGTCGACCGCGCGGTCGTACTTCGACTTGGCGAGCGTCAGATTGGCCCGCGCCTGCGCCACCTCGGCGTCCGGAACCGCCGCGTCCAGCCGCACGAGGACGCGCCCTTCGCGACGCGCTGGCCCTCCTGGAAACGCGATGACGATGATCACGCCCGGCCACTTCGGGACGCAGCGTCACCGACTCGTCGGAGCGCAGGCTCCCGACCGCCGTGATCGTCTTGCGGCATCGGTGCGAACGCGGCCGTGATCGCTTCCACGGTGACGCCGGCGCGGCTGGCCGCCGGGCGCGGCGGCGCCCTTGCCGCCCGTGCCCCCGCCTGCGCGCGTCGTGTCAGGCGGTCGCCGGCGCACCGGTGCGCTGCTGGCCGAACCAGTAACCGCCGCCCGCGGCACGACGAGTCCGAGGACGGCAAGGACGGCGACGGTGCTCTTCTTCATCGGTGTCTGCTGGACTGTGGATTTCGCGTTGCGGGTCGGACCGACGCGCAGTCGCGCCTCACGGAAAGGACGTGACCGAACCGGCGACCGTGCGCTCGCTGCCGGATGGCGGGCAATTATGCGCTGCGCCGACGACCCTCGGCAAACGTACGCAGCCGACGGGTGGCGTACGCCGGAGAACGACGTCGGACTGCCGCCCGAACGTCGCGCGATCCCCCTCTGCGCTGCTAGAATGCGGCTCCGGCCGCCACCGGTACGCCGCGACCACACCCACTGCCTGAATCCGAACGTTTTCCGACGCGTGAAGTTCCGTACCCGCCGTTTGACCCTGTTGACGATCGGGCTTCGCGCTGCCGACCGGCGTCATCGCTCATTGCAGCGGCGGATGCCGCCGCGCAGACCTATCCGGCGCGTCCCGTGCAAGCTCGTCGTCCCCTTCCCTCCCGGCGGACCGCTCGACCTCGTCGGCCGGTCGATCGCGCAGAAGCTCACCGACGCCTGGGGCCAGAGCGTCGTGGTGGACAACCGCCCCGGCGCGGGCGGCAACATCGGCGCCGACGTCGTCGCGAAGTCCGCGCCCGACGGCTACACGATCCTGATGGGCGCGCTGTCGACCCACGCGGTCAACCCCAGCCTCTACGCGAAGATGCCCTACGACGCGGTGAAGGACTTCGCACCGATCACGCTGGTCGCCGTCACGCCCAACGTGCTGGTCGTCAACGCGTCGCTGCCGGTCAACTCCGCCCGGGAATTCGTCGCCTACGCCAAGGCGAACTCCGGCAAGCTCGCGTTCGGCTCGGGCAGCAACGGCAGCGCCGGACACCTTGCGGGCGAGTTGTTCAAGGTCGAGACGGCGACCGACCTCATCCACGTTCCGTACAAGGGCGGCGCGCCGGCGACGCAAGCACTGCTCGCGGGCGACACGCAGTTCATGTTCGACAACCTGGCCAACGCGACGCCGCAGATCAAGGCCGGCAAGCTGAAGGCGCTCGCCGTCACGACCGCGCAGCGCTCGAAGCTCGCGCCCGACCTGCCGACGATGGCGGAGGCGGGGCTGACCGGTTTCGACATATCGACGTGGTTCGGCCTGCTCGCGCCCGCGGGCACGCCGAAGGACGTGATCGCCAAGTGGAACGCCGAAGTCACCAAGATCCTCAGTTCGCCCGAGATGCGCGAGCGGCTCGCTGCGCAAGGCGCGGAGCCGGCTCCGACGACGCCGGAGCAGTTCGCGGCATTCATCCAGAGCGAGATCCCGAAGTACGCGCGCATCGTGAAGGCATCGGGGGCGAAGGTCGATTGAGCGCTACGCGATGAGCCGGTTCCCGGTGCCGGACGCCGACGATGGCCGGCCCTCGCTCGGCGCGCGCCTTCGCCGTTGCGGGCCGCGTGCCGACCCGGAATCCTGAAGCGCTCGGGTCACCAACGCCACGCCGCCCAGCCCAGGGCCGCCCACGCGGCGAGAAACGCCGTGCCCCCGACGGGCGTCACCGCGCCCCAGCCGCGGCTGCCGGTGAGCGCCAGCGCATAGAGGCTCCCGGAGAAGAGCAGGATGCCGGCGACGAGCAGCCACGCGCTGGCGGCCAGCGCGCCGCTGTCCGGCCTCTGCAGCAGCAGCATCCCCACCGCCAGCAGCCCGAGCGCGTGCCAGAAGTGGTACTGCACCGCCGTCTGGTAGATCGCCATCGCATCGGGCGCAAGCCGAGCCTTGAGCGCGTGCGCGCCGAACGCACCGACCGCGACGGCGACGAACAGCAGGGCGGCGGCGAAGGAGAGCGCGAGGCGGGCGTGCATCTCGTTTACAATTGGGCCAACGCGCCCGGAGGCGGCGCTCGCGAAAGGATAGCACCATGACCATCGAACGCCGGCACGTCGGCAAGCGCCTGTCCGCGCTCGTCATCAACCGCGCCTCCGGCACCGCGTACCTCGCGGGACAGGTCGCCGACGATCCGACGGCGGACATCGCCGGACAGACGCAGCAGGTGCTGGCGCAGATCGACGACCTGCTGTTCGAGGCCGGCTCGGACAAGTCCAAGATTCTCTCGGCCACGGTCTACCTCCCCGACATGGCCGACTTCGCCGCGATGAACGCCGTCTGGGAACAATGGGTCGTGCCCGGTCAGACCCCGGCGCGCGCGACCGTCGAAGCGAAGCTCGCCGCGCCCGAGTACCGCATCGAGATCCAGGTCGTCGCCGCGACGCCGATCCCGGCCTGAGCGCGCGCGATGCCTTCGCTCTCCACCGCTGCCGAAGCGATCGTCGCCGCCACGTCGCGGCGCGACACCGCGCCCGCCCCCGGCAACGCCGCGGCGATGCCGGTGACGCGAGCGATGTTCGACCAGTGGATGGTGCCGTGCTACGCGCCGGCGCCCTTCGTTCCGGTGCGCGGCGAGGGCTCGCGCGTGTGGGACCAGGACGGCCGGATGTACATCGATTTCGCGGCGGGCGTCGCGGTCACCGCGCTCGGCCACTGTCACCCGGTGATGATCCGGGCGTTGACCGAGCAGGCGGCGAAGCTCTGGCACGTCTCCAACTGGTTCACCAACGAGCCCGCGCTGCGTCTGGCGAAACGGCTGATCGACGCGACCTTCGCCGAGCGCGTGTTCTTCTGCAACTCCGGCGCCGAGGCCAACGAAGCGGCGCTGAAGCTCGCTCGACGCTACGCGCACGACCGGCACGGCGCGCAGAAGATGCGCGTCGTCTCCGCGCAGAACGCCTTCCACGGCCGCACGCTGTTCACGGTGACCGCCGGCGGCCAGGAGAAGTACGCGCGCGGCTTCGGGCCCAACCCGGCCGGCATCACGCACCTTCCGTACAACGACGCGGTGGCGCTCGAGCGCGAGTTCGCCGAGCACGGCCCCGAGATCTGCGCGGTGATCCTCGAGCCGATGCAGGGCGAAGGGGGGATGACGCCCGGCACTCCCGAATACCTGCAGGCGGCGCGGCGCCTGTGCACCGCGCACAACGCGCTGCTGATACTCGACGAGATCCAGAGCGGCATGGGCCGCACCGGCACGCTGTTCTCGTACATGCAGAAGGGCGTCGTCCCCGACATCCTGACCAGCGCGAAGGGCCTGGGTGGCGGCTTCCCGATCGGCGCGATGCTCACCACCGACGAGGTCGCGGGCGCATTCTCGGTCGGCGTGCACGGCACGACCTACGGCGGCAATCCGCTCGCCTGCGCGGTCGCGGGCGCGGTGTTCGACGTGATCAACACGACCGAGGTGCTCGACGGCGTCAAGGCGCGGCACGCGCTGTTCATGGAAGGCCTGAAGGCGATCAATGTCCGGCGCCGGGTGTTCGCCGACCTGCGCGGCGAAGGCGTCTGGATCGGCTGCGAGCTCGAGGCCCGCTGGAAAGGCAAGGCGACGGACGTCGTCAAGGCGGCCGGCGACGCCGGCCTGCTGCTGCTCGTCGCCGGCCCCGACGTCGTGCGCCTTGCGCCATCGCTCGTGATCAGCCTCGACGAGATTCTCGAAGGGCTCGCGCGCCTCGAGACCGCGCTCGACCGCGCGCTGGTGTAGCGCGCCCGCGCAGCCGCCGGCGCACCGTGTTCTACGTCCGGCCGATCGCGCACGACGATCTCCCCGCGGTGCTCGCGCTGTCCGAGCGCACCGGCACCGGACTCACCACGCTGCCCGCGAACCGGGAGCGCCTGTCGGAACGGATCGCCCGCTCGCTGGCGTCGTTCGCCGGCAGCGCGCAACGCGCGGAGGCGTGCTACGTCCTCGTGCTCGTCGAATCGCAGGCCGACCGGATCGTCGGCATCGCCGCGATCGAGGCTGCCGTCGGCCTCGTCGAGCCGTTCTACAACTTCCACGTCGGCACGCTGGTCCACGCGTCGCGCGGGCTCGACGTCTACACGGTCGCGCCGACCCTCTTCCTCGCCAACGACCACACCGGCCACACCGAGCTCTGCTCGCTGTTCCTCGACCAGGCGTTCCGCCACGGGAAGAACGGTCCGCTGCTCGCGAAGAGCCGCCTGCTGTTCATCGCCGAGTTCGCCGCGCGCTTCGCGCCGAAGGTGATCGCCGAGTTGCGCGGAAAGCTCGACGTCGACGGCCGCAGTCCGTTCTGGGAGGGGCTGGGCCGCCACTTCTTCGCGATGGAATACTCGACCGCCGATTACCTGACCGGCATCGGGCAGAAATCGTTCATCGCCGAGCTCATGCCGCGACACCCGGTGTACGCGAACCTGCTGCCCGATTCCGCGCGCGCGGTCATCGGCGAGGTGCACGACGACACGCGCGCCGCGCGCGTGCTGCTCGAGCAGGAAGGCTTTCGCTACGAGGGCTATGTCGACATCTTCGACGCCGGCCCGACCCTCGAATGCTTTCGCGACGACATCCACGCGGTGCGGCAGAGCAGGCTGCTGACGGTGGAGATCGGCGACGCGGACCCCGTCCCGGACAGCCTCCCCGACAGCGTGCCGTGGCTGGTCGCCAATCGCCGGTTCGCCGACTTCCGCGCGATCCTTGCCCACGCCCCGACGCGCGTCGATCGCTTCCCGCTGCTGCCCTGGGCGGCCGCGCGCCTTGGCGTCGGCGACGGCGACACCGTGCGCGCGGTGCCCCTCGCGCCGAAAGACCGGTGACGCGGATGGCGGCAGGCGCGCGTCCGGCAGCGACGCGGCGCAAGGGCGCCCGATCCGGCGCCTCTGCGGTCGCTTCCGGCGCCGACATCGTCAACTTCGACGGCATTCCCGGTCCGACGCACAACTACGCCGGCCTCGCGCACGGCAACCTGGCCGCGGCGAGGAACGCGCGGATGGTCGCGAATCCCGCGCGAGGCGGCGCTGCAGGGCCTGGCCAAGGCCCGCGCGCTCGCGGCCCGTGGCTACCTCCAGGCCGTGCTTCCGCCGCACGAGCGGCCCGACGTCGCCGCGCTGCGCGCGCTGGGCTTCTCGGGCAGCGACGCCGCCGTGATCGCGCGCGCCGCGCGCGAGGCGCCGCGGCTGCTCGCCGCGTGCTCGTCGGCGGCGGCGATGTGGGCCGCCAACGCCGCGACCGTGAGTCCCTCGGCCGACACCGCGGACGGCCGCGTGCACTTCACGCCGGCGAACCTCGTCGCGCACTTTCACCGCTCGCTCGAGGCGCCGACCACAACGCGCGTGCTGCGCGCCATCTTCGCGGACGAGCGCCATTTCGTCGTGCACGACGCGCTGCCCGCCACGCCGCAGTTCGGCGACGAAGGCGCCGCGAATTTCATCCGGTTCGCCCCGGCGGACGGGGGCCCGGGCATCGAGCTCTTCGTCTACGGCCGCGCGGCGTTCGACGCGGCGGCGAGCGCCCCTCGCCGCTACCCGGCGCGGCAGACGCGACGAAGCGGCGGCCGCGATCGCGCGGCGCCACGGCGTCGATCCGGCGCGCACGCGTGTTCGCGCAGCAGAATCCCGCCGCCATCGACGCCGGCGTCTTCCACAACGACGTGATCGCCGTGGGCCACGGCAGCGTGCTGTTCTGCCACGAGCAGGCGTGGGTGGCGCAGGAGCGGGTGCTGGCGGAGCTGCGCGCGAGAATCGGCGCCGGATTCACGCCGATCGTCGCCCGCGCGGACGAGCTCGGCCTCGAGGACGCCGTCGCGACCTATCTGTTCAACAGCCAGCTGCTGCCGCGCGCCGACGGTCGGCTGCTGCTCGTCGCACCCGGCGAGTGCCGCGAGAACGCTCGCGTCGCCGCGTATCTCGACACGCTGCTCGCAAGCGACGGGCCGCTCGCCGAGGTGCTGATCTTCGATCTGCGCCAGAGCATGCGCAATGGCGGCGGCCCCGCGTGCCTGCGGCTCTGCGTCGCGCTGACCGCGACCGAGCGCGCGGCGCGTCGCGGGGCGCGTGCTCCTCGACGACGCGCTCGCCGGGGATCTCGACGCCTGGATCCGCCGGCACTACCGCGATCGGCTCGCGCCGGCGGACCTCGGCGATCCCGCGCTCCTCGACGAGTGCCGCCGCGCGCTGGACGAGCTGACGCGGATCCTGCGCCTGCCGCCGATCTATCCGTTCCAGCAGGCAACGGGAACGGGATCAGTCGCTCGCCGCCATCGGCATCTCGCGATGCCGCCGGACCGGTGACCAGAGCGATGGCGCCCGCCACCAGCAGGAGCCCGAGGACGCCGATCGTCAGCAGCGTCGCCGCGCAACCCGATGGCCGTCGCGAGCGCCCCGCCGGCGAGCGAGCCGAGCGGCGCCGCCGCGACGGTCAGGAAGCGCATCGTCGCCGTCATCCGCCCCAGCAGCCGGTCGGGCGTGATCGCCTGCCGCAGCGACAGATAGTTGATGCCGTAGAGCACCGCGCCGAAGTCGAACACGAGCATCGCGCAGCCGAGCGCGAGCGTCGCGAGCCAGACGGGCCCGGAGACCAGGCCGAACGCCTGCCAGCCCAGCGCCGTCAGCGCGAGCGCGTGCACGATCACCGGGCCGACGCCCAGGCGCGCGGAAAGCCGCTGCGCGAAGGCCGACGCCAGCACGCAGCCCAGCCCGCCGAAGACGTAGGTGAGACCGATCGCCCCCGCAGACAGGCCGAGCTCGCGCGTGGCGAACAGGATCAGCACCGCGACCTGCATGTGGTGCAGGATCTGCCACAGTCCGGACAGCCAGGCGAGCGCGAGCAGCGTCCGGTTGTTCCAGACGAGCTTCAGCCCCTCGTGGATCTCGCTCGTCACCGACGGCCGCGGACCCGGGTCGGGGACATCGTGCGGCATGTGGATGCGCCGCAGCATCAGCGCCGAGCCGAAGAACGTCAGCGAGCTGAGCGCAATGGCGAACGGCGCCGTGACGAGCTGGATGAGGCCCCCGGCGAGTCCCGGACCGACGAGCGCCGCCGAAGTCTCGCCCAGCGCGACCTTCGCGTTCGCCTCCACCAGCCGGCGGCGTCCCGCCATCTGTGCGAGCAACACCTGGTAGGCCGCCCCGCCGACGACGTTCTGCACGCCGCAGAGGAAGCCGACCGCATAGAGGATCTCGATCGACAGCCCGCCCATGTAGGCGGCGGCGGGAATCGCCAGCAGCGCCGCGCCGCGGCCGATATCGGCGGCGATCACGATCGGCAGCTTGCGCACGCGGTCGATCAGCACGCCCGCGTGGAGGCTCACCAGCGCGAACGGCAGCGTTTCGAGCGCGACCAGCACGCCCATCTGCCAAGGGGTCGCCTGCAGCAGCAGGGCAGCCGCAAGCGGCAGCGCGAGGTTGGTGATCTGCGCGCCGTACGAGGTGATCGTCAGCGAGCCCCAGAGCTTCATGAACTCCGGATTGCGCCAGAGCCCGCTGAACAGTTGTCGGAGTCTGTGTTGAAACGTCGCCATGATGCCGCCTGTCTCTTCTCCGGCAATGCCGGAACGCGCCGCAAGAGCGCGGCGAAAACGAACGACAGGCGAGTGTTGCGAAGGAACCGGATCCCGCCTGCTGCCTGGCGGGGACTCCGGCCAGGCGATTACCGCTTGACGCCGCGGTGAATCGCGAACGGTGCGGTGCGGTGCGCCATGTCCGGCGCCCCCATGCCCAGGAGGCTGCCGCCGACGCGCGTCACCGTCCCGCCCGCGAATGCGGTCGGAAGCGGAAGGTCGTTGCGCGCGTTGAACATGGGTCCCTGCTTCGAAGTGGCGTTGATGGAATGGATGTTACGCCGCCGCGGCGCATGCGGCAATCGGTCGCGGGGCAATTCCGGCATTCCGGCGAGGTTCTGTCGCGCCGGCGCAACGACGCGCCCGGTTCGGCTGCGGAGCAACGTCGGCGCATGCCGCGCGCGGCCCGGGCAGGCGGACAGGCGCGGACTCACTTCCCCGCTTTGCGTCGCGACGGATCCAGGTCGAGGTACTTCCACGCGTGCTCGAGATTCACGTGCTTCTTGTACCCGAGCACCCAGGGGCGGACCACCGTGTTCTCGATCCGGTAGACGCCCAGGTCCCACGGATTGTAGGCGGCGACGAGCTCGGCCATCTTCCGATAGATGGCGTTGCGCTCCGCGCCGTCGGGCAGGCGCTTGGTCTTCCGGTAGAGCTCGTCGTACTCGGGAAGCGCGAAGCGGGAATAGTTCGACTGGCCGATGTTGCGGCTGTAGAGGAGCTGCATGAACGCGTCGCCCTCGCCGTAGGTGTTGATCCAGCCGACGGGCCACATCTGCAGCTTGCCGGCACGCCCCATGCGCAGCAGGTCCGGCCACTTCTGCTTCAGGAAATCGATCCGGATTCCCAGCGCCGTCATGTTCTTCTTCCACAGCTCGTCGCGCTCGCGGTCGCGCGCCGACGGCGTCGACGCCATGACGATCGTGAACGGCTTCCCGTCCGGCAGCTCGCGCCAGCCGTCCTTGTCGCGGTCGACGTAGCCGAACTTGTCGAGCAACGCCTTCGCGGCAGCCGGGTCGTACGGGGCGCGGGCGACGAAGCCCGGGTTGTGACCGGCGACGCCCGGGGGAATCGGCTGCGTGGCGACGAGCGCCTGCCCGGACCACCAGACCCGGATCAGTTCCTCGGTGTTGAAGGCCATGATCATCGCGCGCCGCAGCGCGATCCTGTCGGGCGTGTAGCCGCCGACGACCGGGTCCTCCATGTTGAAGTACGTGTACGAGAGCGCCGGCTGCGTGACCCGGTGCAGCGTCACGCCCTCCCGCGCATAGTCGGCCTTGAGCGCGTTGCCCGGGCCGAGCACGTTGGCGACGAGGTCGGCCGGGACGTTGACGTAGTCGAGCTCGCCGGCGTTGAACGCGAGCAGCTGCGGATTCGATTCCTCGATGATCGAGATCTCGACGCGACCGGCCTGCGGCAGCCGCTTGCCCTTCATCTTCGCGATCAGCTCGCGGTCGCCCGGCTCCCCGCTCTCCGGGAAGTACTCCTCGCGAAAGTTCGGGGTTCGCCTCGAGCACGATCTTCTGGCCGCGCCGCCACTGGGCGAGCCGATAGGGGCCGGTGCCGACGGGATTGGCCATCGCCCAGCCGCGAGGCATCGCCGTAGGCCTCGATCACCTCGCGCGCGACCGCCGCCATCGGCATCTGCGTGAGGAAGCCCTGCAGCACGTAATCCGGCTCCTTCAGCGTGATGCGCAGCGTGTAGCGGTCGAGCGCCTTGCAGCCCCGCGCATCGGCGCGTCGTAGTCGAGCCGCCCGTCCTGCTTCGCCTTCGCCAGCACCTCGTCGGCGCCCTCGATCTTGCCGTCGAGGAACCACAGCATCGGCGCGCGCATCCGCGGGTCGAGCAGCCGCTTGAACGAGTAGACGTAGTCGCCGGCGGTGAGCTCGCGCTTCTTGCCCTTGAACACCGGATCGTCGGCGAAGTGGATGCCCTTCTTCAGCCGGATCGTCCACGTGCGGCCGTCCGCCGAGATCTCGGGCATCGCCGCCGCGGTGTTCGGGACGATCCGGTGCGGCCGCGCCAGGTAGTCGAACGTGTAAAGCGACTCGAAGATCGCGCGCTCGACGTGGCTCGAGTAGTAGTCGGAGGTCGCCTGCGGGTCGAAGCCCGTCTCGGCGACCGGGAACGAGACCCGGATCGTCTTCGCCGGATCGGCCCACTTCGCCTGCGCGATTGCCGGGCGCGACGCGACCGCGACGGTCGCGGCCAGCGCGCAGCGTCGCAACGAGCGCGCCGGCACGCTGCGCGCCCCTTCGGCGTTCACTGGACCGGCACCCGCTTGACCGAAGGGTCGATGTCGTAGAACTGCCATGGATGCTGACTGAACGCGTTGTACTTGTAGCCGACAACCCAGGGATAGACGACGACGTTCTCGTAACGATACGCGTTGAGCATCCACGGCGAGTACGCGGCGACGAGCGCCGACATCTCGCGCTCGAGCTTCACCTTCTCCGGCCCGTCGGGCAGGCGCTGGGCGCGCTCGTAGAGCTTGTCGAATTCGGGGAGCCTGAAGCGGGACAGGTTCGAAAGCCCGGCGTGGCGCCCGTAGAGCAAGCCCAGGAACTGCAGCCCCTCGGGGGTCACCGACACGTTGCCCAGGCCCCACATCGGCAGCTGACCGGCGCGGGACATCTTGAGCAGGTCCGGCCACTTCTGCGTGATGAACTCCACCTTGATCCCGACCGCATTGAGGCTGCGCTGCCAAAGCTCGTTCAATTGCCGCTCCAGCGCCGACGGCGAGGTTCCGATCTTCAGCAGCAGCGGCTTGCCGTCCGGAAGGTCGCGCCAGCCGTCCTTGTCGCGATCGACGTAGCCGAATTTGTCGAGGAGCGCCCTGGCGCTGGCCGGGTCGAAGGGCGTGTTGCCGGCGAACTTCGGATCGTGTCCGGTGACGCCAGGCGGTATCACCTGCGTCGCGGGCACGCCCTGCCCCTGCCGGACCACGCGGATCTCCTCGTCGACGTTGTACGCCATGCCGACGGCGCGGCGCAGCGCGACCTTGTCCTTCGAGTAGCCGCCGACGACCGGGTCCTCCATGTTGAAATACGTGAAGGTGATCGACGGCTGGATGCCCCGCCCGAGCACGACGCCCGCCTTCGCGTAGCGTGCGTTCAGCCGGTGGTCGCGCTCCAGCACGTTCCACACGAGGTCCGGGGGCAGCGTGACGTAGTCGATGTCGCCTTTCTCGTAGGCGAGCAGCCGCGGGTTGCTCTCCTCGATGATGCTGACCTCGATGCGCCCGATCAGCGGGATCCTCTTGCCCTTGAGCTTCGCCACGATCGCGCGATCCGCCGGGTCGCGGCTCTCCGGATAGCGGACCTCGCGATAGCCGGGATTCGCCTCCAGCACGATCTTCTGCCCGCGCCGCCACTCCCTGAGCAGATAGGGTCCGGTGCCCACCGGGTTCGCCATCGCCCAGCCGCTCGCGTCGCCGTAGGCCTCGATCACCTCGCGCGCGACCGCCGACGACGTCGACGTCGTGAGGTCGGCCAGCAGGTCCGACGACGGATAGTTGAGCGTCATCCGGATCGTGTAGCGGTCGATCGCCTGCAGGCCCGGCAGCGGCGTGTCGTAGTCGAATTTGCCGGTCTCCTTCGCCTTCGCGACGAAGGCGTCGGCACCGGCGAGCTTGCCGTCGAACACCGAGAGGTTCGGCGAGCGCATCTTCGGGTCGAGGATCCGCTTCCACGAATACACGTAGTCGTATGCCGTCAGCTCGCGCTTCGTGCCCTTGAACGCGGGATCGTCGGCGAAGTGGATGCCGGGCTTCACCCGCATCGTCCAGACGAGCCCGTCGGACGAGATCTCGGGCAGCGCGGCCGCCGTGTTGGGGATGAGCTTCATCGGCCGCGCGAGATAGTCGTAGCGGAACAGCGGCTCGAAGATGGCGCGATTGATATGGTTCGAGTACAGGTCGTTCGAGGCCTGCGGGTCGAACCCGGTCTCGGCGACCGGGAACGCCACGCGCAGCACCTTGTTCGGATCGGCCTGCGCGAACGCCGACGACGCGCAGCACGCGCATCCGAGCCCCGCGACGGCCGCGAGGAACGCGGTCACGCCATTCACCGGCACCGCCTACAGCAGCTTCTGGATGTCACCGGCGAGGCTGGCGGGCTCGGCGTTCGGCGGATAGCGCTCGACGACGTTGCCGTCGCGGTCGACCAGGAACTTGGTGAAATTCCACTTGATCGCCTCCGAGCCCATCAGGCCGGGCTTCGCCTTCTTGAGGTACTTGTACAGCGGCGCCGCATCGTCGCCGTTGACGTCGATCTTCGCGAACAGGGGAAAGGTCACGCCGTAGTTGACCTCGCAGAACGATTCGATCTCGGCCTCGCTGCCGGGCTCCTGCGCGCCGAACTGGTTGCAGGGGAAGCCGAGGATCTCGAGACCCTTGCCGCCGAGCTTCTTGTGGAGCGCTTCGAGGCCCTTGTACTGCGGCGTGAACCCGCACTTGCTGGCCGTGTTGACGATCAGCAGCACCTTGCCCTTGTATCGGGTGAGCTTGACGGTCTTGCCGTGGATGTCCTTGACGCTGAAGTCGTACACACTGGCCATGGAATACTCTCCCGGTGAACTGCCGGCGATTATGCCTTGCGGCGCAGCATACGCGAATGGGTCTCGGACCCGGTGCGGAAGGGTTCGCGCCAGCCGCGACCGGTCCGCGATCAGGGGGCAGGCGGGCTCGCGGCGGGCGCATGCCTCATCCTAAGCCCGCCGCGAGCCCGCCTGCCCCCTGATCAACGGGCCCGCCACGATTCTTCACGCTTCGCTCGCGGGCGCCGAAACCGCCTCCGCCCGGCGTCTGGACGACGAAGACGTCGCCCGCCCGCATCTCCACCGCGCAGGTCGCGCCGAATTCCTCGCGCGCTCCCGATTCCGGATAACCCGCGCGCTCGACCCAGTTGCGCCCGAGCGCACCCGGCGCGCCGCCGGCGACGCCGAACGGCGGCACGCGCCGGTGGTTCGCCAGCATCACCGCCGTCATCGGCTCCAGAAAGCGCACGCGCCGCTCGGAGCCGTCGCCGCCGCGATGCCGGCCGGCGCCGCCGCTGCCGCGGCGGATCGCGTACGACTCGAGCCGGACCGGGAAGCGCCACTCCAGCACTTCCGGATCGGTGAGCCGCGAATTGGTCATGTGCGTCTGCACCACGCTCGCGCCGTCGAAGTCGGGCCCCGCGCCCGAGCCGCCGGAAATCGTCTCGTAGTACTGGTAGGTCGCGTTGCCGAACGTGAAGTTGTTCATCGTGCCCTGCGACGCCGCGAGCACGCCGAGCGCGCCGTAGAGCGTGTCGGTGATCGCCTGCGACGTCTCGACGTTGCCGGCGACGACGGCCGCAGGGTAGCGCGGGGCGAGCATCGACCCCTCGGGAATGACGATCGAGAGCGGCTTCAGGCACCCCGCGTTCATCGGGATCTCGTCGTCGACGAGCGTGCGGAACACGTAGAGCACCGCGGCCTTGCACACGGCGGACGGCGCGTTGAAGTTGGTCGGCTGCTGCGGGCTCGTGCCGGTGAAGTCGATCGTCGCCTCGCGCCGCGCCTTGTCGATCGCGATGGTGACGACGATCTTCGCGCCGCTGTCCATCTCGTACTCGAAATGGCCGTCCGTCAGCACGTCGAGCACCCGGCGCACCGCCTCCTCGGCGTTGTCCTGCACGTGCCGCATGTACGCGCGGACGACCGGAAGTCCGAAGTGGGCGACCATCTTCACGAGCTCGTCGGCGCCCTTCGCGCAGGCGGCGACCTGCGCGCGCAGGTCGGCGAGGTTCTGCTCGACGTTGCGCGCCGGATATCTTCCCGACGTCAGCAGCGCGCGCATCTCGGCCTCGAGAAACCGGCCCTCGGCGACCAGCTGCACGTTGTCGATCAGCACGCCCTCCTCGTCCACGTGCGTCGAATCGGGCGGCATCGATCCCGGCGTGATGCCGCCGATGTCGGCGTGGTGGCCGCGCGAGGCGACGTAGAACTCCGGCTCGCGGGGAGCGGCGTCGAGGAACACCGGGGCAATGACCGTCACGTCGGGCAGGTGCGTGCCTCCGTTGTACGGGGCGTTGAGGACGAACACGTCGCCGGGACGCATCGCGCCGCGCCGCCGGTCGATGATCGTCTTCACGCTCTCGCCCATCGAGCCCAGGTGCACGGGCATGTGCGGCGCATTGGCGATCAGATTGCCGAGCGCATCGAACAGCGCGCACGAGAAGTCGAGGCGCTCCTTGATGTTGACCGAATACGCGGTGTTGGCGAGCGTCACGCCCATCTGCTCGGCGATCGCCATGAAGAGGTTGTTGAAGACTTCGAGCAGCACCGGATCGGCGCTCGTGCCGATGGCGTGCGTGCGCCGGGCCGCCTCCACGCGGTCGAGCACGATGTCGCCGCGGTCGGTGCAGGTCGCGCGCCAGCCGGGCTCGACGACCGTCGTCGCGTTGTCCTCGCGAATCACCGCGGGCCCGGCGATCGCATCGCCCGGCCGCAGGTGGTCGCGATCGTAGACTGCGGCGTCGCGGAACGCGCCATCGGTGTAGACGCGGTTCGTCCGGATCGGCGCCAGCGCACGATCGCGCGGCTGCAATGCCGGTGCGGCGTCGCCGATCGTGTGCGTCCTGCCGATCGCCTCGACGGCGACGGCCTCGACGACGAGCGGCTTGCCCGGCATCAGGAACCCGTATTGCTGGCGGTACCTGCGCTCGAACTCGGCGACGACCCGCGCCGGCGTATCGACGCCGATCTCGAGCGTCGTGTCCGTGCCCTCGTACTTGACGTGCAGCGTGCGCTTCGCGGCGATCCTGCCGGCCGGAATGCCCTGCGCGCCGACGTCGCTGCGCGCCGCGGCTTCGAGCGCGTCGAGCACCCGCGCCGAATCGGCGAGCGCGGCGTCCGACAGGCGGGCCTCGACCGACTGCTGCTTCAGCGCGCGCACGTCGGCGAGCCCCATTCCATACGCCGACAGCACGCCGGCGAGGGGATGCAGGAGCACGCGCGTCATGCCGAGCGCGTCCGCGACGAGGCACGCGTGCTGGCCGCCGGCGCCGCCGAAGCAGCAGAGCGTGTACTCGGTGACGTCGTAGCCGCGTTCGACCGAGATGTGCTTGATCGCGTTCGCCATGTTCGCGACGGCGATCTCGAGGAAGCCGTCGGCGACTTCCTCGGGGGTGCGCGCGTGGCCGGTCGTCGCCGCGACCTCGGCCGCGAGCGCGGCGAACTTTTCGCGCACGATGGCGGCGTCGAGCGGCTCGTCGCCGGCCGGACCGAACACCCGCGGGAACAGTTCCGGGACGAGCTTGCCGACCATCACGTTGCAGTCGGTGACGGTCAGCGGTCCGCCGCGGCGGTACGACGCCGGCCCCGGATTCGCGCCTGCGGATTGCGGACCGACGCGAAAGCGCGCTCCGTCGAACGTGCAGATCGACCCGCCGCCGGCCGCAACGGTGTGGATGCGCATCATCGGCGCGGCGAGCCGCACGCCGGCGACCTCGGTGACGAAGGCCCGCTCGTACTCGCCGGCGTAATGAGTGACGTCGGTCGACGTGCCGCCCATGTCGAAGCCGATGATGCGGTCGAAGCCGGCCTGCCGCGACACCTCGACCGCGCCGACGATGCCTCCCGCCGGCCCCGACAGGATCGCGTCCTTGCCCTGGAACCGATGCGCGTCGGTCAGTCCTCCCGACGATTGCATGAACTGTATCCGCGGAAGAGATTGCGCATCGGCGCCGCCGGCTTCGCCGACCGACCCCGCGAGCTCGCGCTCGACCTGCCGGACGTAGCGCCGCAGAATCGGCGAGAGATAGGCGTCGACGACGGTCGTATCGCCGCGCGAGACGAGCTTCATCAGCGGGCAGACTTCGTGCGAGACCGACACCTGGGCGAACCCGAGCGAGCGCGCCAGCGCCGCCAGCTCCTGCTCGTGGCGCGGGAACCGGTAGCCGTGCATCAGCACGATGGCGACGGCGGCGATGCCGGCGTCGCGCGCGGCGACGAGGTCGCGCCGCGCGCCGGCGAGGTCGAGCGGCCGCACGATCTCGCCGTGCGCGCCGACGCGCTCGTCGGCCTCGACGACGCGCTCGTAGAGCAGCGTCGGCAGCTCGATCCTGCGGACGAAGAGCTTCGGGCGGTTCTGGTACGCGATCCGCAGCGCATCGGCGAAGCCGGCGGTGATGACGAGCGCCGTGCGCTCGCCCTTGCGCTCGAGCAGCGCATTGGTCGCGACCGTGGTGCCCATCTTCACCGCGTCGATCACCCCCGCGGCGATCGGCGCGCCGGGCGCCAGCCCCAGGAGCTCGCGAATCCCGTGCACGGCGGCATCCCGATAGCGCTCCGGATTGTCCGACAGCAGCTTGTGGGTCACGAGCGAGCCGTCCGGCCGCCGTGCGACGATGTCGGTGAACGTGCCGCCGCGGTCGACCCAGAATTCCCAGCCGGGAGGCGCAGGCAAGGTTGGCGTCATGGTCATCGGATCGGCATCGGTCGCGGCGCGGCGAACGCGCGCCGGCGGAGGCGCGCCATTATAGGCTGCGCACCACGCGTCCGGAAATCCGCGTCGCCGGGCGCGCGGGATTTGTGGTAAAACGGCGCGGTCCGCCGCGATCGGCACGCGCGCTGCCCTTCGCCCGTCGATCCTTCCCGAGCCCAGAGTCCAGGAGCCCCGACATGAAGCCATTCACCGCACTCGCCGCCGTGCTCGGCGTCGCATTCGCGCTGCCCATTGCGGCGCAGACCAAGTGGGATATGCCGACCGCCTATCCGGCGACGAATTTCCACACGGAGAACATCCAGCAGTTCGCCAACGACGTCGACAAGGCCACCGGCGGCAAGCTGAAGATCACCGTCCATGCCAATGCGTCGCTGTTCAAGGCGCCGGAGATCAAGCGCGCCGTTCAGGGCGGGCAGGCGCAGATCGGCGAAATCCTGCTCGTCAACTTCGAGAACGAGGATCCGTTCTACGGGCTCGACGGCATTCCGTTCCTGGCCACCTCCTACGCCGAATCGCTGAAGCTCTACAAGGCTTCCCGGAAGACGCTCGAGGACAAGCTCGCCAGGCAGGGGATGAAACTCATGTACACGGTTGCCTGGCCGCCGCAGGGGATCTACACGAAGCGGACGCTCGCGAGCGTCGCCGACATGAAGGGCCTGAAGTGGCGCGCCTACAGTCCCGCCACCTCGAAGATCGCCGAGCTCGTCGGCGCGCAGCCGGTCACCGTGCAGGCGGCCGAAGTCTCGCAGGCGCTGGCCACCGGCATCGTCGACTCGTACATGTCGTCCGGCGCGACCGGCTACGACTCCAAGACCTACGAGCACATCAAGAATTTCTACGACACGCAGGCGTGGCTGCCGAAGAACGCGGTCATCGTCAACCAGAAGGCGTTCGACGCGCTCGACAAGCCGACGCAGGCCGCGCTGACGAAGGCCGCGGCCGACGCCGAAACCCGCGGCTGGAAGCTCTCCGAGGAGAAGACCGTCTGGTACACCGAGCAGCTGAAGGGCAAGGGCATGAACATCCTGAAACCCTCCGAGCAGCTCACCGCGGACCTGCGCAAGGTCGGCAATTTCATGCTCGCCGAGTGGCTGCGCAAGGCGGGTGACGACGGCCGCAAGGCGATCGACGCCTACCGCGCGATGTGATGCGCCGCCGGCTCGATGCGCTGTACGACGCCGCCGGATATCTGGCGGCGTTGTTTTTGGCGGGGACGCTGGCGATGGTGCTGACCGGCATCGCCGGCCGTCTGCTCAACTTCCACGTTCCCGGCACCGATTCGTACGCCGGCTACTGCATGGCGGCCTGCGGCTTTCTCGCGCTCGCGCACACGCTGAAGCGGCGCGAGCACATCCGCGTCACGCTGGTGCTCGAGCATCTGGGCGCGAAGGCCCGGCGCGCGCTCGAGCTCGCCTCGCTGGTGGTGGCAACCCTGCTCGCCGCGCTGTTCGCGCTGTACAGCGTCCGGCTCGCGTACCAGTCGTGGCAGTTCAACGACATCTCGACCGGCAACGACGCGACGCCGCTGTGGATTCCGCAGCTGGCCATGGCCGCCGGCACGCTCGTCCTGCTGATCGCGTTCGCCGACGAGCTCGTCCTCGAGTGGACGGCGCGGCGCGTCCGCGCGACATCCGGCGAAGCGCTGCACCACGAGTGATGCCGGAACGGTGAGCGCATGGACGCGCTGATCACGACGCTGCTGGTCGTCGCCCTCTTCGTGCTGCTGGGCAGCGGCGTGTGGATCGGGCTGGCGCTGGCCGGCGTCGCGTGGATCGGCATGGAGCTCTTCTCGACGCGGCCCGCCGGCGACGCGATGGCGGTCACGATCTGGGGCTCGTCGTCGTCGTGGACGCTGACCGCGCTGCCGCTGTTCGTGTGGATGGGCGAGATCCTGTTCCGCACGCGGCTCTCCGAGGACATGTTCCGCGGCCTCGCGCCGTGGCTCGAGCGGCTGCCGGGACGGCTGCTCCACACCAACATCATCGGCTGCACGATCTTCGCCGCCGTTTCCGGCTCCTCGGCCGCCACCTGCGCGACCATCGGCAAGATGACGCTGCCGGAACTGAAGGCGCGCGGCTATCCCGAGGGCATGACCGTCGGCACCCTTGCCGGCGCCGGCACGCTGGGACTGCTCATCCCGCCGTCGATCATCATGATCGTCTACGGCGTGATGGCCAACGTGTCGATCGCGCAGCTCTTCATCGCCGGCGTGATTCCCGGAATGCTGCTCGCGCTGCTCTTCTCCGGCTACATCGTGGTCTGGGCGCTCGCGAACCCGCAACGGATCCCGGCCGCGACGACGCGGACGACGCTCGCGCAGAAGCTGCACGCGTCGCGTCACCTCATTCCCGTCGTGCTGCTGATCGGGCTGGTGCTGGGATCGATCTACACGGGCGTTGCGACCGCAACCGAGGCGGCCGCGTTCGGCGTCGTCGGCTCGCTCGTGATCTCGGCGGTGCAGGGCTCGCTGACCCGGAAGACGTTCGCCGAGAGCATCATGGGCGCGACGCGCCTGTATTGCATGATCGCGCTGATCCTCGCGGGCGCGTCGTTCCTGACGCTGGCGATGGGCTACATCGGGCTGCCGCGGCATCTGGCCGAGTGGATCGGCGGGCTCGGGCTCACGCCGTTCGCGCTGGTCGTCGCGCTCATGGTCTTCTACGTCGTTCTCGGGTGCTTCCTCGACGGAATCTCGATGGTCGTGCTGACGATGGGCGTGATCCTGCCGACGGTGGAAGCCGCCGGCATCGACCTCCTCTGGTTCGGGATCTTCCTCGTGCTCGTCGTCGAGATGGCGCAGATCACGCCACCCGTGGGCTTCAACCTGTTCGTGCTCCAGGGGATGACCAAGAGGCAGATCACGTGGATCGCGCGGCAGACGCTGCCGATGTTCTGGCTGATGATCGTCGCGGTGCTGCTGATCTGGTTCTTCCCGCAGATCATCACGTTTCTCCCGCAGCAGATGAAGATGGGCTGAGGCGGCGAGGAAGGCGGCAACGGAAAGGGTGACGAGGTGAATGCGACGACGCATCATGCGGCCAGGATCAGGACGCCGTTCGCGGTGCTCGGCATACGCACGGCGGGTGGCGCCGTAACGGGAATCGAGTACCTGCCGACGACCGGACGGGCGCAGGCCCCCATCGACGCCGTCGCCGAGCAGGCGGTGCGGCAAATCGAGCGCTACCTCGACGATCCCCACTTCCGGTTCACGCTGCCGCTGGCGCCCGCCGGCACGGCGTTCCGCCGGCGCGTGTGGGAGGCGCTCGCGCGGATCCCGGTCGGCGAGTCGCGCACCTACGGGGAGCTTGCGCGCGAGCTCCACACCGCGCCGCGCGCGGTCGGCGGCGCGTGCGCCGCGAATGCGATCGCCCTCGTGATTCCCTGCCATCGCGTGGTCGGCAGCCAGGGCTCGCTCGGCGGCTTCATGAATGCCGTCGACGGCGATCCGATTGCGATCAAGCGCTGGCTGCTGACCCACGAGGGTTACCGCTTCGGTGCCTGACGATGGGCTGCCGACCCACACGAGCGAGCCCCCGATGGCCCGGCCCTCCGCGGAGCTGATCGACGCCTTCTGCGACCAGGTCTGGCTGCAGGACGGGCTCGCAGCCTCGTCGCTGTCGAGCTATCGCCGCGACCTGATCGCGTGGGCGGCATGGCTCGACCGCCGCGGCAGTCGCTGCTTGCCGCGCAGCGCGCCGACGTCGAGGCGTTCCTCGCCGACCAGTTCCGGTCGAAGGCGAAGGCCACGTCGATCGCCCGCCGGCTGTCGTCCTTGCGACGCTTCTACGCGCTGCAGCTGCAGCAGGGCACGCTGCGCGCGGATCCCACGCTGCGCGTGCGCGCGCCGAAGCTTCCGCGGCGACTGCCGAAGAACCTGTCCGAGGCGCAGGTCGAGGCGCTGCTCGCGGCCCCCGATTCCGAGACGACGCTCGGCCTGCGCGACCGGGCGATGCTGGAAACGCTGTACGCGACCGGCCTGCGCGTCTCCGAGCTGGTCGGGCTGACGCTCGCGCAGGTGTCGCTCGACATGGGCGTGGTGCGCGTGCTCGGCAAGGGCAGCAAGGAGCGGCTCGTCCCCCTCGGCGAAGAGGCGATCGGCTGGCTGAAGCGCTACCTCGCCGCGGGACGCCCCGCGCTCGTCGGCGACGGCAAGAGCGCGGCGCTCTTCGTCACCGCCCGCCGCGGCCCGCTGACGCGGCAGGCGTTCTGGGCGCTGCTGAAGCGCCTGGGCGCGAAGGCCGGCATCCCGGCGGCAAGCCTCTCCCCGCACGTGCTGCGCCACGCCTTCGCGACGCATCTGCTGAACCACGGCGCCGACCTGCGCGTCGTGCAGCTGCTGCTCGGCCACGCCGACATCACGACGACGACGATCTACACGCACGTCGCCCGCGAGCGGCTGAAGAAGCTCCACGCGCAGCACCATCCGCGCGGCTGACGCGCTTGTCGAGGAAAACGGCAGCATCGGCTCGCGGCAACGACGCTTCGACCACGGTCGGTCGCCCCTTGCCCGCGACGACGACTTCGCCTAGCCTGTTGCGGATCGCTGCACCGTCCCGACGCCCGTCGGGGCCCAGGAGAGGCCGATGAACCGAGGCGCAAAGCCCGCAAAGACGAAGGCCGGAGCCAAGCCGGCGGTCGCGACGCGGTCGCGGGATTCCGCCGGCTCCCGGACCCGTGGCCTCGCAAAGCGCCTGGCGGAGGCGCTGGAGCAGCAGAAGGCGACGAGCGAGATCCTGCGGGTCATCGCCGAATCGCCGGGCGACGTGCAACCGGTGCTCGATGCCGTCGCCGAGCGTGCGGCGCATCTGTGCAGGTCGCCGTACGCGCGCGTCCTCCTCGTCGACGGAGACGTGCTGCATTCGCTTGCCGATTACGCGGCCGACGGTGGCGTCCCGATACCGGTCGTCCCCGTCGTGCTGAAGCGGACCTCGATCACCGGCCGGGCGGTGCTCGACGGCGCGATCGTCCATCACGCCGACATCGTTCCCTCTGCTCGACACCGAATTCCCGGATGCCCGGGAGAACGCTGCGACTTACCGGCTTCCGGGCCGTGCTCGCAGTGCCGCTGATGCGCGAAGCCGGCGCGCGCGGCGCGATCTTCCTGTGGCGCCGCGAGCCCGGACTGTTCTCGCCCGACCAGGTTGCGTTGGTGCAGACATTCGCGCGGCAGGCGATCATCGCCATCGAGAACGCACGCCTGTTCCAGGAGGTCAGGGCGCGAAACGCCGACCTCTCCGAGGCGCTCGAGCAGCAGACCGCGACAGGCGAGATCCTGCGGGCGATCGCCAGCTCGCCGACCGACATCCAGCCGGTCCTGGAAACGGTCGTGCGTTCGGCCGCGCGGTTCTGCGCCGCGCCCGATGTCGCGCTTCTGCGCGTCGACGGCAGCGTCCTCCGTGGCGCGGCGGCGGTCGGCGCGTTCGCCGACGTCCTCCGAAGCGGCGTAGGGAGTATCGATGCGCTCGAGATCCCCGCGACGCGTGCGTCCGTAACCGGTCGGGCCGTCGTCGACCGCCGCACGGTTCATGTCCACGATCTCGCGGCCGAGAGCGAACGCGAATACCCGACGGGACGCGAGCTCCAGCGGCGCTTCGGTCACCACACGATCCTCGCCACGCCGCTGCTGCGCGAGGGAATGCCGCTCGGCGTCATCGCGCTGTTCCGGATGGAGGTGAATCCGTTCTCCGACCGGCAGGTCGAGCTGCTCAGGACCTTCGCCGATCAGGCCGTCATCGCGATCGAGAACGTGCGCCTCTTCACCGAGCTTGGCGACCGCAATCGCGACCTGACGGAAGCGCTCGAGCAGCAGACGGCAACGAGTGAGATCCTGCGCGTCATCAGCCAGTCGCAAACGGATGTGCAGCCGGTCTTCGATACCATCGTCGCGGCGGCGTCGAAGCTCTGCGGCGCCGCCTCCGCGAACGTGTTCACGTTCGACGGCGAGCTGATCCAGCTGGCGGCCTTCGTGAACGTGAATCCCGAGTACGTGCGGGCGCTGCGCTCCTATTACCCGAAGCCGCCGGGCCGTGACACCGCGGTTACCCGCGCGATCCAGACCTGCGCCGTCGCCGCAATACCGGATGTCGACGAGGACCGCGATTATTCCGTCGAGCTCAAGTCGCTGGGCGGTGGCTTCCGCAGCATCCTGGCCGTTCCGCTGGTCCGCGAAGGAAGACCGATCGGAGGAATCGCCATCGGCCGGCTTGACCCCGGTCCGTTCTCCGACAGCCAGGTCGCGCTGCTCCAGACGTTCGCCGATCAGGCAATCATCGCGATCGAGAACGTGCGCCTGTTCACCGAGCTGGGCGACCGCAATCGCGACCTCACGGAAGCGCTCGAACAGCAGACGGCGACGAGCGAGATCCTGCGCGCGATCTCCAGCTCGCCGACCGATGTCCAGCCGGTGTTCGACATCATCGGAGAGAGCGCGGAGCGGCTGTGCAACGCGGAAATCAGCGTGGTAAGCCGGGTCGACGGCGATCTGATCCGGATGGTGGCGGTGCATGGTGTTACGGCGGAAGGCCGCGAGGCCATCAGGCGCTTCTTTCCCGATGCGGTCGGACGCCGAAACAGTGACCGCGCGCTCGATCCGCAAGCGGGCCGTGGTGCATGTCGAAGACGCGCTCGCGGATCCCGACTACGACGCCAAGGACGCGGCGCTGGCGGGCCGATACCGCGCCTGTCTCGGGCGTGCCGATGTTCCGCGAGGGCGAGGTCATCGGCTCGATCTTCGTCGCGCGTCACGAGCCGGGGCATCTTCACCGACGCGCAGGTCCAGCTCCTCAAGACCTTCGCCGACCAGGCGGTGATCGCCGATCGAGAACGTGCGCCTGTTCACCGAACTCGATGACCGCAATCGCGACCTGACGGAGGCGCTCGAGCAGCAGACGGCGACCAGCGAGATCCTTCGCGCCATCTCGAGCTCGCCCACCGATGTGCAACCGGTGTTCGACATCATCGCGCAACGCGCGGGAAAGCTGTGCGACGCGGAGGTCGCGGTGGTTTCGAGGTTCGACGGCGCCACGATCGAGCTTGCCGCGATTCACGGGCTCGTCCCCGAAGGAGTGTCAAGATCGTGCGCACCCTGTACCCGATGAAGATCGATGCGCCGACGATCACGCGCGCGTCATTCGAACCGCCGAGGTGGTGCATATTTCCGACGTGCTCGTGGAGCCGAGCTACGGGCTCGAAGGACTTTGCGCGGGCGGCCCGCTACCGTAACGGGCTTGGCGTGCCCGATCATCCGCAACGCCAGGTCATCGGGTCGATCTTCGTCGGACGGGCGACACCCGGCCTGTTCTCCGAGTCTCAGGTCGGCGTGCTGAAGACCTTCGCCGATCAGGCGGTCATCGCGATCGAGAACGTGCGCCTGTTCACCGAGCTCGGAGGCGCGCAACCGCGACCTGACCGAGGCCCTGGAGCAGCAGACGGCGACGAGCGAGATCCTGCGCGTCATCAGCCAGTCGCAAACCGACGTGCAGCCGGTGTTCGACACGATCGCCGCGGCCGCGCTGCGCGCTGTGCGGCGCGAGCGTGGCGAACGACGTGACGCTTCGACGGGAAGCTGATCCGACCTGGCGTCGGTGGCGAACGTCAAGCCGGAAGCGAGCGACGCGCTGCGCAAGCTCTTCCCGCGACCCGCGAGCCGCGACACGGCCGGCACCCGGGCGATCCTGACGCGCCAGCGTGGTCGATGATCCCGGACGTGCTCGAGGATCCCGACTATTCGATCGGAGACTCGCGCAGCGTCACCGGCTTCCGCAGCGTCATGGCGGTTCCCCTGGTACGCGACGGCACGCCGATCGGCGTCATCGCCGTCGGCCGCCTCGAGCCGGGACCGTTCGCCGACAACGCAGCATCGCGCTGCTGCGGACCTTCGCCGATCAGGCGGTGATCGCGATCGAGAACGTGCGGCTGTTCAAGGAGCTCGAGGACCGGACCGCCCAGCTCAGCCGGTCGGTGGGCGAGCTCAAGGCGCTGGGCGAAGTGGGCCAGGCGGTGAGCTCGACGCTGGACCTCGAGACGGTGCTGCGCACGATCGTCTCGCGCGCCTCCGAGCTTTCCGGCATGGACGGCGGCGCCATCTACGAATACGACGAAGCGCGCGAGGTGTTCCATCTGCACACGACGAACCGCCTGCCCGACGAGCTCGTCGACGCGCTGCGGGCCACGTCGTTTCCGAAGGGAGAGGGCGCGATCGGGCGGCTCGCGGTGACCGGCGAGCCGGTCGAGATCCGCGACATCGTCGACGAGGGCATCTACCAGAGCCGCGTCCGCGAGATCCTCGTCCGTCTGGGCTATCGCTCGCTGCTCGCCGTACCGCTGCTGCGCGAGGACCATCTGCTCGGCGGGCTGGTCGTCAACCGGAAGACCTCGGGAGCGTTCGCGCCGGAGGTGATCGATCTGCTGAAGACCTTCGCGACGCAGTCGGCACTGGCCATCCAGAACGCACGGCTCTTCCGCGAGATCGGGGAAAAGAGCCGGCAGCTCGAGATCGCGAGCCGGCACAAGAGCGAGTTCCTCGCCAACATGTCGCACGAGCTGCGCACGCCGCTCAACGCGATCATCGGCTTCTCGGAGGTGCTCGCCGAGCGCATGTTCGGCGAGATCAACGACAAGCAGGCCGAGTACCTGGCCGACATACTCGAATCCGGACGGCACCTGCTGGCGCTCATCAACGACATCCTCGATCTGTCCAAGATCGAGGCCGGGCGGATGGAGCTCGAGCCCGCCGATTTCAGTCTGCCGGGCGCCATCGACAACACGCTGACGCTGGTACGCGAGCGGGCGCAGCGGCGCGGCATCAGGCTCGAGCGGGCGATCGACCCGCGCGTGGGCATCGTCCACGCCGACGAGCGCAAGGTGAAGCAGGTGCTCCTCAACCTGCTGTCCAACGCGCTGAAATTCACGCCGGAGGGCGGCCGGATCGAGGTGCGCGCCGTCGTTCGCGACAGCGAAACCGAGATTTCCGTGACCGACACCGGCGTGGGCATCGCGCCCGAGGATCAGGCGACGGTGTTCGAGGAATTCCGCCAGGTCGGGTCAGCCGCGAAGAAGGTGGAAGGCACGGGACTCGGACTTGCCATCTCGCGCAAGTTCATCGAGCTCCACGGCGGACGGATCTGGGTGACGAGCCAGGTGGGGAAGGGCTCGATGTTCGCGTTCACGCTGCCGACGGCGGCCGACGCGCGCCGCGCCGCAGACTGACGGCTGCGCTACGGACGCTTGCGCTCGATCGAGATTCCGAGCTCCCTGACGCCGGCGATCGGCGCGAGCTTGGCCACGCGCACCTTCACCCACGGGGACTCGAACTCGCCCATCAGCACGTCGGCGATCGCTTGCGCGAATCGCTCCATCAGCTTGTGCGGATGGTCGGCGGCCAGCGCCTGCAGGCGCTTCACGACAGCCGCGTAGTCGAGCGCATCGGCGAAATTGCCGGACTGGAACACCTTGTCCGACGGCAGCCCGAGCTCGATGTCGAGCCGCACGGTCTGCGCCAGGCCCTGCTCCCAATCGTAGATGCCGATGCGCGTCTCGACGCGGAGGTCGTGGATGAAGATCGCGTTCATGCCGCTTTGCTAGAATCCCCGTCCGCCTCCGAAAATTTCCCGTCCGGGATTGGCTCGAAGGCGCGATTGCGCATTCTAACCGACGCCCCGGTCCATGCTGGCCACGCTCGCCTTCGTCGTCGTCGCGTACCTGATCGGCTCGGTGTCGTTTGCCGTGGTGACGAGCGGGATCTTCGGTCTTCCCGATCCGCACAGCTACGGCTCGCGCAATCCGGGCGCGACCAACGTGCTGCGCACCGGCCACAAGGCGGCGGCGGCGCTGACGCTCGCCGGCGACGGCGTCAAGGGCTGGCTCGCCGTCTTCCTCGCGCAGGCGCTCGGGCCCACGTTCGCAGTGGCGGACTGGACCGTGCCCGCGGTCGCCGTCGCGGTGTTCCTCGGCCACCTGTTTCCGGTGTTCCACGGTTTCGCCGGCGGCAAGGGCGTCGCCACCGCGGCCGGCATCGTCTTCGCGCTCCACTGGCCGCTCGGCCTGGCGCTCGGCGCGCTCTGGATCGTGATGGCGCTCGGCTTCAAGATCAGCTCGCTCGCGGCGCTCACCACCGCGACGCTCTTGCCGCTCGGCGCGTTCTACGTCTTCGGAAATTCGGCGACCGCGTGGGCGATGGTGCCCATCGCGCTGCTCCTGTTCTGGCGGCACCGGGACAACATCCGGCAGCTCGTCGAAGGCCGGGAGCGCACGATCGGGAGGTGATCCCGCGATCGCGGCCCTCCGATGCGCGCGGCACACTCCCGCGCGGCGCCGTCGTCGTGGGCGCCCTTCGCCTCAGGGTACCGGCAGCGATTCGAGATCCCAGCGCGGTCTGACGGAGAACCCGTGATCGGCGACGCCCCCGTGCGCGAGCCGCAGCGCGCCGACCAGCGCGATCATCGCGCCGTTGTCGGTGCAGAACTCCGGATCGGGAAAGTACACCTGGCCGCCGCGCCTGCCGACATCGGCAAGAAGCCGCGTCCGCAATTCGCGATTGGCGCCCACCCCTCCGGCCACGACCAGGCGCGCGTGACCCGACGCGCCCAGCGCTGCGATCGCCTTCGCCACCAGGACGTCGACGACGGCGTGCTGGAACTCGCACGCGATGTCGGCACGCCGCGCCTCGTCGAGGCGGCCGGCGGCGGCCTCCCGGCGCACGAGCGTGAGCGCGGCGGTCTTCAGTCCGCTGAAGCTCATGTCGAGGTCCCCGCTCTCCAGCATCGGCCGCGGCAGCGAGACGGCACCGTCGCGCCCGGCCTGCGCGAGTCGCGCGAGCGCCGGCCCCCCGGGATAGCCCAGGCCCAGCAGCTTGGCGGTCTTGTCGAAGGCCTCGCCGGCCGCGTCGTCCTTGGTGTCGCCGAGCAGCCGGTAGCGGCCGACGCCCGCGACTTCGAAAAGCTGCGTGTGGCCGCCGGAAACGAGCAGCGCGACGAATGGAAACGCGGGCCTCGGATCGGCGAGCAGCGGCGACAGCAGGTGGCCTTCCATGTGGTGGACGCCCACGGCGGGCCTTCCGAGCGCGTACGCGAGCGCGCTGGCGACGCTCGCGCCCACGAGCAGCGCGCCGGCCAGGCCCGGGCCCTGCGTGTAGGCGATCCCGTCGAGGTCGGCGAGGGTCGCCCGCGCGTCGGCAAGCACGCGCTGCGCGAGCGGCAGCACCCGCCGGACGTGATCGCGCGAGGCGAGCTCGGGCACCACCCCGCCGTAGACCTCGTGCATCGCCACCTGCGAGTGGAGCGCGTGCGCGACGAGTCCGCGGCCGGTGTCGTACACCGCCAGGCCGGTTTCGTCGCAGGAGGTTTCGATGCCGAGGACGAGCATGAAGGAAGGGCCAGCGAAGGGCGCGGCGATCACGATACACGGTTCGGCTCGCGCCCCGCCCGCCCCGCGCCCGCACGCGCGAATGCGCACCGCGATCGGGTGTTGCGCGGGCGGCGGCGTCCTGCTATAGTGATCGTTTGCTGCAAGTCCCTGCTCAACAAGGAAAAAGCTTCATGACCAGCGTTCGCGTCCGCGACAACGAACCCTTCGAAGTGGCGCTCCGCCGCTTCAAGCGCACGATCGAGAAGACCGGCCTGCTCACCGAACTGCGCGCCCGCGAGTTCTACGAGAAGCCCACCGCCGAGCGCAAGCGCAAGCTCGCCGCCGCGGTCAAGCGTCACTACAAGCGCCTGCGCAGCCAGCAGCTGCCGCCGAAGCTGTTCTGATCGGCCGCGCATTGCGTGACACGAGGGGCGAAGCGATTCGCCCCTTTTTCATTGGAGGCCGACGATGTCGCTCAAGTCCCGGATCACCGAAGACATGAAGAACGCGATGCGCGCGAAGGACAGCGCGCGGCTGTCGACGATCCGGCTGCTGCTCGCCGCGATCAAGCAGCGCGAGGTCGACGAGCGCATCGAGCTCACCGACGCCGACGTGCTCTCCGTCATCGACAAGATGATCAAGCAGCGCCGGGATTCGATCACGCAGTTCGAGGCCGGCCGGCGCGAGGACCTCGCCGCCGTCGAGCGCGCCGAGGTGGCGGTGCTCACCGAGTACATGCCGGCGCAGCTGTCCGACGCCGGAGATCGACGCGCTGATCGCCGAGGCGATCGCGGCCACCGGCGCGTCCGGAATCGCGGCGATGGGCAAGGTGATGGCGATGCTGAAGCCGAAGCTCGCGGGGCGCGCGGACATGGGCGCGGTTTCCGCCCGGATCAAGGCGCGGCTCGCCGGATAGGAGCCTCGACGGGCAGCGCGATCCGCGCCGCGGCCCGCCCGGCCGGCCTCGCGGTCGGCAATTCGCCCTTTCGCGTTGGCGCCGGCCGCCTATAATGTAGGAATCCCCGCGAGCTTCACTCCGGGAGCCCGGCCCGGGTTTCCCGGCTGCGGCTTCTTCGGCGGGCGCAGCGTCAAGTCCATGATTCCGAACGATTTTATTCAGACGCTGCTGTCCCGGGTCGACATCGTCGATGTCATCGACCGGTACGTGCCGCTCAAGAAGGCCGGCGCGAACTACAGCGCCTGCTGCCCGTTCCACAGCGAGAAGACGCCGTCGTTCACGGTGAGCCCGACCAAGCAGTTCTACCACTGCTTCGGCTGCGGCGCGCACGGAACGGCGATCGGCTTTCTCATGGAGTACGGCGGCAAGGCGTTCCCCGACGCCGTCGAGGAGCTCGCGCGCGACGCCGGCCTCGAAGTGCCGCGCGTCGAGCGGCCCGGAGAATCCGACCGGCGCGAGCAGGCGGGCGACCTCACCGCGCTGCTGCTCGACGCGGCGAAGTTCTACCGGGCGCAGCTCAGGGACGCGCCACGCGCCATCGACTATCTGAAGGACCGCGGGCTGACCGGCGCGATCGCCGCCAGATTCGGGATCGGCTACGCGCCCGACGCCTGGCAGCCGCTTGCCGCGGCGTTCGCGCACTACGACGACCCGGCGCTGGAAACGGCGGGGCTCGTGATCACCGGCGAGGGCGGCAAGCGCTACGACCGTTTCCGCGACCGGATCATGTTCCCGATCCACGACAGCCGCGGCCAGGTGATCGGCTTCGGCGGCCGCGTGCTGGGCGCCGGGCGAGCCCAAGTACCTGAACTCGCCGGAAACGCCGGTCTTCTCGAAGGGCCGCGAGCTCTACGGACTCTTTCTCGCCCGCCACGCGATCCGCGCCGCCGGCACGCGTCGTCGTCGTCGAAGGCTACATGGACGTCGTCGCGCTCGCCCAGCACGGCGTCGAGTACGCGGTCGCGACGCTCGGCACGGCGACGACGCCGGTGCACGTCCAGAAGCTGTTCCGGCAGAGCGAGCGCGTCGTCTTCTGCTTCGACGGCGACGCCGCGGGCCGCAAGGCGGCCTGGCGGGCGCTCGAAAACGCGCTCCCGGTGCTCGCCGACGGCAAGAACGCCGCGTTCCTGTTCCTGCCCGAGGGCGAAGACCCGGACGACTTCGTCCGCCGCCGGGGCAAGGCGGCCTTCGAGGCACTGATCGATCACGCGATGCCGGCGTCGGAGTTCCTGCTCGCCGAGCTGTCGGCCCAGCATCCGCCGACCACGGCCGAGGGTCGCGCTGCGCTCGTGACGGCGGCGCGCCCGTTCTTCGCCGCGATGAGCGCGCCAGTCCTGGTTGCGCTCCTCCGTCGGCGCCTGGCCGAGCTCACGGGGCTGCCCGAGTCCGAACTTGCGCGCGCTCTTGCAGCTGGGGGCGCCGGTCGAGCGCCGCCACGGCGCGGACCCCGAGCGCGACCGCGACGCGGGCCGGCGTCGGGCTCCGCCGTCGGCCAAGCCCGGGCAGCGACGCGCGCCGTCACTGGTGCGTGAACTCATCCAGGCATTGCTGCTCCAACCTGAGCTGGCCCGTTCGCACGAGCTGCCGACCCCGGCCGACGGCTCACCCGAGGGTGCCGCTTTCGGCGCACTCGTGGCGTACTGCAGCGCACGTGAGCACCCACTGACCACGGCCGGGGTCATGCAGCATTTCGCCGCACACGACGCACGAGCCCATCCTGGCGTCGGCGCTTGCCACCGCCGAGGACCACGGAATCACCGCGGAACACGCGGCCGAGCACCTGCGGGCGGGCGTCGCCCGGTATTGGCAGCAGGCACAGCGCGCCGGGCGCCCCGGGGCGCCGTCCGAAACCCCGCTCACCGCCGAGGAAGCGGAACGGCTGCGGCAGCTCGAAATGGTTCGTCGCGGGGCGCCCCACATCCGCTAGGAAAAGCGCCCGCGACGAATAAGCAGATGATATAATTTGAGGTTTTTCCGATCGCCCCCAAGTCAGGGGCATTCGGCACTTGAATCGTTAGGATGACCATGGCCAAGAAGCCCGCGAAGCCCCTCCGCAAGTCGCCCGCCAAATCGAAGTCCCGGAAGCCCGCGGCTGCCAGGCCGAAAGCAGGGCCGAAGCGCGGGGCCGCGAGCGCGAAGGCGCGCAGGCCCGATCGCAAGAAGGCGGCGCCGAAGAAGGCCGCGCGACCGTCGGCCAGGAAGACGGCGCGCCCGTCGGCGAAGCGACCGGCCGCCAAGGCGAAGTCCGCAAAGCCGGCGGCCCGGAAGAAGCTGGTCGCCAGGAAAGCCGTCGCCAAGCCCAAGACCGGGAAGCCGCTGGCCAAGGCGAAGGTCGTCGCGAAGCCCGCGGCGAAGCGCAAGGTCGTCAAGCCGCTGCCGACGGCGAAGGTCGTTGCCAAACCGGTCGCCAAGCCGCCCAAGGTCACCGGCAAGCCGGTCACCGGCAAGCCAGTCGCCGCGAAGCCGTCGCCGCGAAGCCGGTCGCCGCCAAGCCAGTCGCCGCAAGCCGGTCGCCGCCAAGCCGGCCGCGCAGCCCGTTGCGCCGGTCGCGAAGCCGGTCAAGGGCGCGAAGACCGCCCCCGTCGCCACTCCGCCGGGGCACAAGCCGACGGCCGGCGAAATCGCCGCCAAGATCGCCGGCAAGCGCGCCGAGGACGCCGCCACCAAGAAGGGCCGCAACGGTCGGCACGCCGAGATCGCGCCGCGCGTCCTGACGCCGGCCGACGTCGAGGCGCGCAAGCGCCGCCTCAAGACCCTGATCGTGCTCGGCAAGGAGCGCGGCTACCTCACGTTCGCCGAAATCAACGACCACCTCCCGGACGACGTGCTCGACGCCGAGCAGATCGAGGGCATCGTCAACATGATCGGCGACATGGGGATCCAGGTCTACGACGAGGCCCCGGATGCCGAGACGCTGCTGATGTCGGATGCCGCGCCGACCGCGCCGGCCGAGGACGTCGAGGAAGCCGCCGAGGCGGCGGTGTCGACGCTCGATTCCGAGTTCGGCCGCACGACCGACCCCGTGCGCATGTACATGCGCGAAATGGGCTCGGTCGAGCTCCTCACCCGCGAAGGCGAGATCGAGATCGCCAAGCGGATCGAGGAAGGCCTGAAGCACATGATCATGGCGATCTCGGCCTGCCCGATGACGGTCGCGCAGATCCTCGACCTCGCGGCCAGGATCGAGAAGGACGAGTTCAAGATCGACGACCTGGTCGACGGCCTGATGGACTTCAACGAGGCGCTCGACGCGCTCGAGGACGTCGACGACGACATCGAGGTCGGCGAGGACGAGGGCGACGCCGGCGCGATCGCCGCGGAGAATCTCGAGCGGCTGAAGGCGGCCGCGCTCACCCGCTTCGCGACGATCCGCAAGCTCTACACGCGGATGCTCGGGCGTGCTGCAGAAGGAGGGCCACAAGGCGCCCAAGTACCTCGAGCTGCAGAAGAAGGTGCAGGCGGAGCTGATGCAGATCCGCTTCTCCGCGCGCCAGGTCGAGAAGCTGTGCGACAGCGTGCGCACCGAGGTCGACAACATCCGCCAGATCGAGCGCAAGATCCAGGACCTCGTCGTCAACAAGGGCGGCATGCCGCGCCCGGACTTCATCAAGAAGTTCCCGGAGAACGAGACCTCGCTGCGCTGGATCGACCGCGAGGTCGGCGGCCACCACGGCTACAGCGAGCAGCTCGCCAAGTACCGGCAGGCGATCGTCGAGCAGCAGCAGAAGCTGCTCACGCTGCAGTCCCGGGTGATGATCCCGCTGCGCGACCTGAAGGAGATCAACAAGCAGATGTCCACCGGCGAGGCGAAGGCGCGCCGGGCGAAGCGCGAGATGACCGAGGCGAACCTGCGCCTCGTGATCTCGATCGCGAAGAAGTACACGAACCGCGGCCTGCAGTTCCTCGACCTGATCCAGGAAGGCAACATCGGCCTGATGAAGGCCGTCGACAAGTTCGAATATCGCCGCGGCTACAAGTTCTCGACGTACGCGACCTGGTGGATCCGGCAGGCGATCACGCGCTCGATCGCCGACCAGGCGCGCACGATCCGCATCCCGGTGCACATGATCGAGACGATCAACAAGATGAACCGGATCTCGCGGCAGATCCTGCAGGAGACCGGGCAGGAGCCCGATCCGGCGCTGCTCGCCGAGAAGATGGAGATGCCCGAGGAGAAGATCCGCAAGATCCTCAAGATCAGCAAGGAGCCGATCTCGATGGAGACGCCGATCGGCGACGACGACGACTCGCATCTCGGCGACTTCATCGAGGACCTGTCGACGGTCGCGCCGTCCGACGCCGCGGTCAACGCCAGCCTGCGCAACGTCTGCAAGGACGTGCTCGACACGCTGACCCCGCGCGAGGCGAAGGTGCTGCGCATGCGCTTCGGCATCGAGATGAACACCGACCACACGCTGGAGGAGGTCGGCAAGCAGTTCGACGTCACCCGCGAGCGCATCCGCCAGATCGAGGCGAAGGCGCTGCGCAAGCTGCGGCATCCGTCGCGCTCGGAGAAGCTGCGGAGCTTCCTCGAGGGCGAGGGCTGAGCCGCGTCGCCGCAATCGTTACCTGCACCACACAAAACGCCTCGGAGACCCCGGGGCGTTTTGCTTTGGGCGCCGGCTTCGCGACGGGAATCACCCACTTCCAGCGACTCCCGATCGGGCGTCGTCACGGCGCCCGGTTCGTCGTCCGGCTGAAGCCGGACCCACAGCAGCGCGTGGGGCCGACTTCAGTCGGCGACTGCGGTGCGCCGTCCGGCTGAAGCCGGACCCACGATCACTTCAGCAGCAGCACCGGGATCCTGCTCAGCGCGACGACCCTGGTCGCGACCGAGCCCATCACGAGGTTGACGAGCGCCGTGTGGCCGTGCGTGCCCATGGCGATCAGGTCGAACTGCTCGTCGGTCGCCAGCTTGACGATCCCCTCCGCCGGATCGCCGACGCGCCACTCGCCGTTGAAGGGGATTCCGCGCGCCGACAGGAACGCACCGGCGCTCGCCAGCACGCCTTCGCTCTCCTCGCGGTAGTACTTCTCCACCGCCTCCTTGCCCACGATGGTCACCGCGGCCGTATGCGGCACCGGCGGATGGACGTGGAACAGCGTGAGCCGCGGCGCCTCGCGGAGGAATCTGAGTTTGCCGACGAAGGTTTCGAGCGCGGCTTGGGCCTGCGGTGAGCCGTCGATTGCGAAGAGGATCTTCATGGGAGTCCTGACAGGGGGAACGTGAGAGGAAAATTGTAGCGCACCGCGTGGGTGAGCTCCGATGCATTGGCCCTCCCCCGTCCCGGCGGCCGCGGACTCGGCACTGCCGACGCGGGCTGGCGCGACCGGCGCAATCACGCGAGCTCGAGGGTGACGGTCACCTGCTCGCGGTCCTCGGGATTGTCGCGCGTCGACGAACCCGAGCGCCGCGGTGAACTTCAGCATGTTGTGGTTGCCGCGCAGCACCGTGCCCTCGAGGCGCTTCAGTCCGGCCACCTTGGCGCAGTCGATGAGCCGCGTCATCAGCATCCGCGCCACGCCGCGCCCCTGCCAGTCGTCGGCGACGACCACGGCGAACTCGGCGGCCTCCGGCTCCGGACCCGTGATGTAGCGGGCCACGCCGACGATCCTGCGCGAGCCATCCCTCTCGTCGACGGCGACCAGCGCGAGCTCCCGGTCGTAGTCCACCTGCGTGAACCGCGCGAGCATCCCCGGCGTGAGCTCGTGCAGCTGGTAGAAGAAGCGGAAGTAGCGCGTCTGCTCGGAGAGTCCGTGCACGAACTCGCGCTCGAGCTCGGCGTCCTCGGGGCGGATCGGCCGCACGTGCAGCGGCGTGCCGTCGGCGAGCGTGACGTCGGCGACCATCTCGGTCGGGTACGGGTGGATCGCCATGTGCCCGTAGCGGCGGCCCGCGGGCTTGAAGTCGGGATCCACGGTGACGCGTCCCCACGCTATTTCCGCGCGACCGTCACCGACGCGCACCGGATCGAGCGTGAGCGAGCGCACCCAGGGCAGCGTGCAGACCAGCGTGGACACCTGCACGAGCATGCGCGTCAATGCGTCCATCGACGCGGCGCCGCCGGCGGCACCCTGCACGGCCGCGGCG
Organism: uncultured beta proteobacterium; assembly: GCA_963786625.1. GTDB lineage: Bacteria > Pseudomonadota > Gammaproteobacteria > Burkholderiales > Casimicrobiaceae > CAIWHR01. The sequence goes on along the minus strand of CAWAZS010000014.1, from coordinate 853,990 downwards.
GCGCGCGTGCCGCGGATCAGTTCGCGCGCGAGGCGCTCGTTGAGCGGCGGGAGCAGCACGACGCGCTCGCCGATGCCGGCTGCGGCGCCACCTCCGCCGAACGTCAGCACCTGGCCGAACACCGCGTCCGTGTGCACGCCGATCGCGATCTCATGGCTCACGCCGAACGTGTGTTCCTTGCGCACGATGATGGGAGCGCGTCCGAGCGCCGCCGCCGGCCCGCCGAGCAGCGCAGCCCACGCACGGGTCAGCATTCGCCCGTCACGAAGCCGCTCGCGCACGAATGTCGAACGGGAGCCCGCAATGCGCGCCGGGGAATCTGCCAGCAGCGCCACCGGATAACCGAGGCGCCGCGCGGCAGCGAGCGCTTCCGCCAGCGTCTCGGTCACTTCGCCCGGCGCAACGGGCAACCCGAAGGGAGCGAGCAACTGACGGATCTCGACCACGCTCAGCTCGCTGCGCTTGCCGATCGCGGCCTGCGCGCGTATGCGCTCCACCGCGCGCAGATCGGGGGGCTGCGGCTCGGGTTGCTGCGGCGGCACCTCGAGCAGCCAGCCCTGGTTGTGGCGGTAGTCGGCGAGAAAGGAGAACGCCTCGACCGCATTCTCCGGCGTATAGAAGTTCGGAACGCCGCCCGCCTCGAGTGCCGCACTCGCCTCGCGTCGCTCGATCGAGCCGAGCCACGCTCCCATCACCGGCTTGGTCGCGCGTCGCGCGACGTCCGCCACGGCGCGCGCCGCATCCGTCGCGCTGGTCGACGGCCGCGAGACGTGCAGCGCGAGCACGGCGTCGACCTGCGGATCCGCGAGCGTCGTCTCGATCGCCGCCGCGAGCCGTTGCGGCGTGGCGTCGCCGCGAACGTTCACCGGATTGCGGCACACGACGTTGGGCGGGAGCACCGCGGCAAGCGCCTTCTCGGTCTCCGGCGTGAGCTCGGCCAGCACGATGCCGCGATCGGCGGCGATGTCGGCGGCGAGCGTGCCCGGGCCGTGCCCATTGGTGACGATGGCGAGCCGCTCGCCACGCGCGATCCGGTTCATGGCGAACAACCGCGCGGCGGCGAACAGCTGCGTGTAGGTCTTCACGCGCACCGTGCCGGCGCGCCGCATCGCGGCATCGAACACTTCGTCCGGCAGCGGCCCGTCGGCGCTGCCGCGTTCCATCGATCGACCGGCCTTGAGCACCACGACCGGCTTGGTTCGCGCCGCCTGGCGCAGCGCCGACAGAAATCGCCGCGCATCGCCGACCGCCTCGGCATAGAGCAGGATGCCGTCGGTGCCCGGATCGAAAAGCAGAGCGTCGAGCAGCTCGCCGAAACCGACGTCCATCCCGCCGCCGAGCGCGACCACGGTCGAAAAGCCGATCCCGGCCGACGCCGCGAAATCGAGCATGGCCGTGCAGACCGCGCCGGACTGCGCGACCAGCGCAAGACGCCCCGGATGCGCCACCACCGTCCCGTGCGTCGCGTTGAGCCCGATGTCGGTGCGGATCACGCCGAAGGAATGCGGACCGAGCACGCGTATGCCGCGTGCGCTCGCCGCGGCCGACACGTCGCGTCGCCAGCGCAGCGCCTCGCCGGCGTCGACCGGCGGCGCCGACAGCAGGACGGCCGCCTTGACGCCCGCGCCCGCAGCATCCTTCAGGACATCGGTGACCGCCGCACAGGGCACGACGATCAGCGCGAGATCGACCGGCTTGCCGATCGCGGCAAGCGACGGGTACGAGCGTCGGGCGAGTATCCGGCGATGGCCCGGATTGACCGCGTAGAGCGGGCCGTGGAAGACGCCGCCCAGCAGGTTCTCCATGACGACCCGCCCCATCGTGCCCGGCTTGCTCGACGCGCCGACGAGCGCCACCGAGGCCGGCATCAGCAGCGGGCGTAGATAGTGGGCTGACTTCATGGGCTGGGATGCGGGCGGGAAACCGGCGGATCGGGCGATCGAGAATACCGGCCGGCCCCGCGGGCTCCCGCTGTGGGACGGCCGTCCGGGCACGCGGCGCCGGGACGGTCCGTTCTCGGCGCACCGGAGACCGACCATGCGGCATCGTCATTTTAGCCCGGCGCCGCAATTCCCAGAAATGCGGCATTCCGCCACGCCGGCGATTCGTGGCGCGGCCCCTCGATGGGCGTCGGCTATAATTCCCTCGCCGCACGACGCTGTCGAAAACGATGCCCGATCCGCGCGCGACGCGTGAATGCTCCCCTGCAGGCGGCGGGCCCGTAGCTCAGATGGTTAGAGCAGGGGACTCATAATCCCTTGGTCGCTGGTTCGATCCCAGCCGGGCCCACCACAACATCATTGGGAAACGGAAAGCCAGTGGAAGCGACCCGCCGCCATTCCCGCTTTGCCGCCCGAAGTCTTCGTAGCCTTCCTGATGGCGCTGGCGGTCACGTTGCACGCCCCGCTCGTCGCTGCCCAGGCGGAGCAACGCGCGCTCGTCACCACCGCGACCGGGACGCTGGCCGACTTCCTGGCGATTCCGAGCATGGCCTGGCTCCAGGCCAACCTGGGGCGCGCCAAGGCGGTCATCATCGCTCCCAAGATCACCAAGGCCGGACTGGTCGTCGGCGGATCGAGCGGACGCGCGGTCGTCGTCGCACGCGATCCCAAGACCGGGCGCTGGATCGGGCCGGCCTTCTACACGTTGACGACCGCCAGCCTGGGGCTGCAGGTTGGCGTCTCGGTGTCCGAGGTCGTCATGCTCGTGATGACGGACGCCGGGCTGGAAGGTCTGCTGAAGAACTCGTTTCAGATGGGCGGCAATCTGGCCATCGCGGTCGGCCCGGTTTCGCGCAATGCGAGGACCGACCTGATCGCCGATATCGTGTCGTTCAGCCGCTCGCAGGGTGTGTACGTGGGCGTGGACCTGACCGGTACCGTGGTCGCGTTGTCGGACGACTGGAATCGGCTCTACTACGGGCGCTCGGTCGAGCGCCTCCGACATCCTGGTGCGGCACACGGTCCACAACGATCACGCGAGCCAGCTGCGTCGCTTGCTGGCGCGCGCCTCCAAGTAGCCCGGCGCGAAGCCGCGAACCGCGAGGTCGTTGGCGCCGGCTGATCCGCAGTCCGCCTGGCCTCGACATGGGCCCCGCTCCGGCGGGGCTTCTTGTTTGCGGCATCGATGCGCGCGCGAAGTTGTAGGCCACGTCCGCAACGCGGCCTGCCCTCGCGCGAAGCACCGATCGGCCGCGGCCCGAACCCGCCGATTTCCGCGGGCACGGAATGTGCGAGTCGCACCGATGTAGCGAGGCACTCGGTGCGATGACCAGCGCAATGTTTCCGCCAGCGGCATATAACGCCCCCGGCTTTCCGGCGGTCGGGCCGCGGTCTCGCCCGTCGGTCGCGGCCATCGCATTCGTGGCCACATGAGCGCGCAGGGCCGTCCCAAGCGCGAATTGCTCCCTCTCGGAGGGAAGGCGCGCAGCGCCAAGGGTGCCCCGGTAAGCGCTCCCGATCCGCGCGACCTGCCCCGGAGCCTCCGGTTCGGCAAACCGGCCGCAAACGCCGCGCCCTTCGCTGCCTGGGGCATCCCGGCCTCCGGCGAGACGTTTCACGCGTCGATCAGGGCGCGCGCTTCCCGCCTGTTCAGGATGCTGACCTGGAGCCTTGCCGGCATTCTCGTGAGCCTCGCGGTCGTCATCGGGCTGGCCCACCTCGACGAACCCAACGCATACCGGCGTTGCAGGCAGCCGCCCTGTCGGTGCTGGCCACGTCGGGGCTCGCCTACTACGTCGTCCTGGGCATGCTTGCCGATCACCTGGGACGCAACTGGATCCTGTGGGTCGGGCTCACCCTGGTCACGAAGCCGGTGGGTCCGTTCATCGCGTACCTGATGATGCGCGACCGGGTGAAATACTCGCCGCAACCGTTCTTCGGGACGAGCCAGCATTGCATGCGCTGCGGCACGCTGGTGACCGCCGGCGCAAGGCTCTGCTCGGCCTGCGGCAATCCGACGACCGCCGGAATCGCGGAAAGCCTGCGCGTCGATGCGCCGGCCATGAACCTCGGTGCAGACCTGCACACGCGACGCTCGAGCGTGACCGCGGGCTGGACGCGCAACTGACGGCCAGCGTCGGTCGCAGGATCGCAGTCAACGCCATCGCAGGGCCGGGTTCCTGGCCCGCCCCGAAACGCGCATAATGCAGCCCCCCGGCCGAGCCGCCGGCCGCGGCCGGGTTCGTCCGCGCAGCGCTGCTCCGAGGAAGCCCGATGACCACGATCGCAAGGACGATTGCCGACGACTACCCGCTGCCCAAGCGCCGGGTCCGTTGGCTCGGCCTCGTCTTCTTCATCTTCCTTCACGTCGTCGGCATCGTCGGGACGCCGCTGTACATCTACTATCGCGGCATCACGCCGGCCGAGCTCGCGCTGTTCTTCTTCTTCTGTGCCGCGACCGGCATCTCGGTCACCGCCGGCTATCACCGTCTGTTCGCGCACGCCACCTACAAGGCGTCACCCGTCGTGCAGTTCATCTTTCTGCTTTTCGGCGCGGCCACGTTCGAGGAATCCGCGCTGAAATGGTCGTCCCAGCACCGTCAGCACCATCGCTTCGCGGATACCGACCACGATCCCTACGGCATCAACAAGGGATTCTGGCACGCGCACATCGGCTGGATCCTGTTCTGGCGCCACCGCACGAACTACGGCAACGTCAAGGACCTGCGTCGGTCACGACTGGTGGCGCATCAGCACGATCATCACGCGTGGTGGTCGGTCGGCGGGGGCATCGTTCTGCCCATGCTCATCGCGTGGTGGATCGGGCATCCGCTGGGCGGATTCATCATGGCCGTCTGCCTGCGGATCGTCATCGTCCTGCATTCCACCTTCTGCGTGAACTCCTTCGCGCACACGTTCGGCAGCAGGCCCTACGATCCTGCCCAGACGGCCCGCGACAACTGGATCGGCGCGCTGCTCACCAACGGCGAGGGCTTCCACAATTTCCATCACCGGTTCCCTTCGGATTACCGCAACGGCATCCGCTGGTACCACTGGGATCCCTCGAAGTGGGGCATCTACGCGCTGTCGAAGCTCGGCCTCGCCTGGGATCTGCGCAGAACGTCGGATCAAAAGATCGCCGAAGCTTTGGCACGGTCGCCGACGTCGCCACCGGGCCGGTCCGGCATCCCGCAGGCGGCGGCAGGCGAGCCGACGCGGCGCGCGAATCGTCTCTCGACTCCGGGTTGACGCGCCGGGCAGCCCGGCGCGCCGTCGCCGCGGGAGTCGCGGCGAACTCAGTCGCCGCGTGCGCCCGTCACTCGGGTTTCCACGCGCGGGCGCGCTTCTGCGACTCGGCAATCTGCTCCGGGGTCATCCTCGCCGCAATCTGGTCGCGGTTTCTCATCGCGATCCCGCGGTTCTTGGCTTCCGAAGCCAGGAATCCCGAGACCGAGAGAACGAACCATTTGTGCGCCTCGACCAGGTCCTGCGGCACGCCATGGCCGTACTCGTACATGACGCCGAGGTTCGCCTGCGCCATCGGGTGGCGCTGATTGGCGGCCTTGCGGAACCACTTGACCGCCTCGTCATAGTTCTGCGGCACGCCGAGACCGCCCTCGTAGCAGTTGCCCAGATTGTGCTGGGCGTTGGCGTTGCCCTGCTCCGCCGCCTTGCGATACCACTTGGCGGCCTCGACGTGGCTCCGGGGCACCCCGAGACCACCCTCGTACATGATCCCGAGGCTGTTCTGCGCGTTGTGATCGCCCTGCTCGGCGGCCTTGCGGTACCACTTCAGCGCTTCGACGTGATTCTGCGGCACACCGCGCCCGTTCTCGTACATCGCGCCCAGGATCTCCTGCGCTCGCCCGTCGCCCCTCTCCGCCATCAGGCGATAGAGACGCAGCTCCGTCGCATAGTCGCCGCGCTCGCGCGCTGCCCTGGCGGCAGCCCAGTCCTCGTGCGTCATCTCCCCCACCTCCGCTGATGCGAATTCTTCGACGCCCGCGCCGATCGCGCGCGCCTCCCGAAGGTCGCTGCCCGTTCCGGGCGGGCGTGTGCGCACATTATTCGCCGTTCCGGCCATTCCCGCAGCAATCGGCGGCCGTCCGCATCGCTCGCGCCGGCATTCCCGCCCCCGTCATCCGGGCTCCGCCTTGCCGGTGGCCACTCTGCGGCCTTCCAGCATCTCCCACCGCGCGTACGTTTCCGCGAGCTCGACCTCCAGGCGCTCCAGCTCCGAACGCAGCCCTTTCACGTCCTGCGCCGCGTCGCGATAGAGCGACGGGTCGGCGAAGCGGAGGCGTATTGCTCCGGCGCGTTGCTCGAGTGCATCGATATGCGACGGCAATGCGGCGAGCTCGCGCTCCTCGGCGAACGTCAGCCCGGCCTTCGGGCGTCTTCGGCCGCCCGCGCAACGGCGACGCGTCGGCCGGCGCAACGTCGAGCGCGGCAGGGGAACCGCCCGGCCGTGCGGCACGCGACCGCGAGGCCGTGGCTGGCGCCGTCCGCGCCCTCCCCCCGGCCATCACCGCGGGATTGGTAGTCCAGCCAATCGCTGTAACCTCCGACGTGCTCGCGCAGCACGCCGTTGCCTTCGAAGGCGATGACCTGCGTCACCACGTTGTCGAGGAAGGCGCGATCGTGGCTCACCAGGAAGATCGTGCCGCGGTAGTCCTGCAGCAGCGACTCGAGCAACTCCAGCGTCTCGATGTCGAGATCGTTCGTGGGCTCGTCCAGCACCAGCAGGTTGGCGGGGCGCGCAAACAGCCGCGCCAGCAGCAGGCGATTGCGCTCGCCGCCGGAAAGCGACTTCACCGGCGAGCGGGCCCGCTCGGGCGGGAAGAGGAAATCGCCGAGATAGCTGATGACGTGCCTGCGTGCGTTGCCGATCTCGACCCAGTCGCCGCCCGGACTGATGGTGTCCTGCACCGTCGCCTCGGGATCGAGCTCCTCGCGCAGCTGATCGAAGTAGGCGACGGCGAGATTGCTTCCGCGGCGCACGGTGCCGGCGTCGGGCTCGATCTCGCCCAGGATCAGCTTCAGCAGCGTCGTCTTTCCGACGCCGTTGGGGCCGATCAGACCCACGCGGTCGCCGCGCAGGATCCGCGTGGTGAAGTCGCGAATGAGCACGTTGCCGCCATACGCCTTCGTCACCCCGGTGAGCTCGGCGACCATCTGTCCGGAGCGGGCGCCCGCGTCGAGCCGCAGACCGACCTGCCCGATCCGGTCGCGGCGCGCCGCGCGTTCGCCCCGCAACTGCTCGAGCCGGCGCACCCGGCCCTCGTTGCGTGTCCTCCGCGCCTCCACGCCCTTGCGGATCCACGCCTCCTCCTGCGCGAGCAGCTTGTCGAACCGGGCGGCGGACGCCGCCTCGTCGGCGAGCTCCTGCTCCTTCCGTCCCCGATAGGCCTCGAAGTTCCCCGGGTAGCTCGACAGCCGGCCGCGATCGAGCTCGGCGATGCGCGTGGCCACGGCGTCCAGGAACCGTCGATCGTGGGTCACGCAGACCACGGCGCCGGGGAATCCCTGAAGGAACGCCTCCAGCCACGCGATGGCGCCGAGGTCGAGGTGGTTGGTCGGCTCGTCCAGCAGCAGCAGATCGGGTTCGGCCGCCAGCGCCTGGGCGAGCGCCACGCGCTTCTTCCAGCCACCGGAAAGCGAGCCGATCACCGCGTCCGCGGGCAGGGCCAGGCGCGAGAGCACCGTATCGATCCGGTTGCCGAGCGCCCAGCCATCGCTGGCATCGAGCTTCGCGTGCAGCGCGCCGACCTGCTCGAGCCGATGCGGATCATGGTTGTCGTCGGCCAGGAGCGCGGTTGCGTGGTGATAGTCGGCGAGCGTTCGCCCCTCGGCGCCGAGGCCCAGAGCCACCGCGTCGTAGACGGTGCTCGCCGCGTCGAGTACGGGCTCCTGCGGGACGAGCGCGACCCGGGTGTGCGGCGCCATCCAGAGCTCGCCGTCGTCCAGGTGGGCGAGCCCCGGCGATGACCTTGAGCAGCGACGACTTGCCTGTCCCGTTGCGGCCGATCAGCCCCACGCGCTCGCGGAGGTCGAGCTGGAAATCGGCGTCGTCCAGCAGCCGGTGATGGCCGAAGGCGAGACGGGCGCGGCTCAGCGCAAGCAGGGGCATGGGATTTCGCGACAGGTGGACGATCCATCGGCGGCGGTTGATGCCGCGGCCGCACGCGGATGGCCCGCGCGGCGAGTCTCCGGCGCATGATAGCGCAGCGCCCCCGCGTGCCCGTCCCTGCGCTCGCGCGGACGGCGGCGGGGTCGCGGTATGATCGTCACGCCGCGGCGCACCACGGCGTCGGGCAGATACAGCTACCGTTCAAGGAGAGACCCGTGTTCGAACCTGTCACGATCCCGTTCGGCGCCAAGATGCTGTTCAACACCGTCAAGCTCAAGCCCGGCGTGTCGATGGACGACGTGGAGCTCGCGCTGGGCGAGATGTGCAACGTCGTCAAGGACACCTACGGCGGCGACAAGGGCGGCTTCATCGCCGGGCAGGTGTTCAACTTCTCCGGCTTCGTTTCCGACGAGGGCTCGTTGTCGGAATCGCGCACCGCGGACCAGCACATCGCCATCGTCACCTTCTGGCGCTCGTTCGAGGAGCACGAGAAATCGCACGCCGACGCGACCTTCAACGCCAAGTTCTCGGCGCTGGCGACGATGTGCACGGAGAGCAAGGAGCTGGGCTACGACATGCTGTGGCAGGGCGCGCCCGAGTAGGAGTCGGCGGCGCGGCGCGCCGGCGGTCCTACGAATACCGGCGGCGATTGACCGCGTAGTAGAGCACGGGGATCACGACCAGCGTCAGCAGCGTCGACACCAGGATGCCGAACACCAGCGCGATCGCCAGGCCGTTGAAGATCGGATCGTCGAGAATGAAGAGCGCGCCCAGCATCGCCGCGAGGCCGGTGAGCGCGATCGGCTTCGCGCGGGCCGCGGCGGCGTCGACGATCGCCTGCGCGAACGGTACGCCCTTCGCGAGCTGGAGGTTGACGAAGTCGACCAGCAGGATCGAGTTGCGGACGATGATGCCCGCGAGCGCGATCATCCCGATCATCGACGTCGCCGTGAACGGCGCCTGCAGCAGCGCGTGGCCCGGCATCACGCCGATGATCGTCAGCGGGATCGGCGCCATGATGACCAGCGGCGTCACGTACGAGCCGAACTGGGCGACCACCAGCAGGTAGATGAGCAGCAGGCCGACCGCGTACGCGATGCCCATGTCGCGAAAGGTCTCGTAGGTCACCTGCCATTCGCCGTCCCACTTGAGCGCGTAGGCGCGGTACGGATCCGCGGGCTGGGTGATGAAGTGCTCGGCGAGCGTGCCGCTGTTCGGGACCGCGAGGTCGGCGACGTGACCGCGTGCGCCGAACATCCCGTACAGCGGGCTGTCGGTCGTTGCCGGCCATGTCGGCGACGACGTAGGTCACCGGCAGCAGGTCCTTGTGGTAGATCGTCTTCTCCCGCAGCGCCGGCTGGACGATCACGAGCTCCGACAGCGGCACGCCGGCGCCGCCCTCCGGGCGCACGGTCATCGCCAGCAGCGTGTCCAATCGGCCCTGCTGCTCCGGCGGAATCGTCAGCCGTACCGGGACGCCGTACTTCGCCTGGCCGTCGCGCAGCGCGGTCACGTCGTCGCCGGCGAGCCCCACCCGCAGCGCCGCGACGATGTCGGCAACGCTCACGCCGGCGAGCGCCGCCTTGCGCTGGTCGACGCGGACCCATGCCCGCGGCGCGTTGTCCTCGATCGAGTCGTCGATGCCGATGACACCGTCGGTCTTGCCGAGCGCGGCGCGCACGCCCTTGGCGAGCGCGTGCCGCCCCGCCTCGTCCGGCCCGTAGATCTCGGCGACGATCGGCGAGAGCACCGGCGGCCCCGGCGGCACCTCGACGACCTTGACCTTCGCCTTGTGCCTCGCGCCGATGGCCTCGAGCGCGGGACGCACGGCGGCGGCGATCTCGTGACTCTTGCGCGCGCGGTGCTTGCGATCGGTGAGGTTGACCTGCAGGTCGCCCTGCTCCGGCATCTGGCGCAGCTCGTACTGGCGGACGAGGCCGTTGAAATTGATCGGCGACGCGGTGCCCGCGTACGCCTGGTAGTCGGTCACCTCGTCCACGGTCGCGATGTGCGCGCCGAGCTCGGAGAGCGCCGCTGCCGTGGCCTCGACCGGCGAGCCTGCCGGCATGTCGACGATCACCTGGAATTCGCTCTTGTTGTCGAAGGGCAGCATCTTGAGCACGACGAGCTGCACGAAGGCAAGCGACACCGACAAGCCGATCGCCGCGAGGATCCCGACACCGAGCAGCTTGCGCCGGCGTCCGCCGCGCCTGGCGTCGACGAACGGCGTGAGCAGCCGCGCGAACGTCGAGGCGAGCCAGCGGTCGAGCCGGTCCTGCGTGTGCGAGGCGTGCGCGCCCTGCGGCGTCAGCTTGAGCGCGACCCAGGGCGTGATCACGAACGCCACGGCGAGCGAGATCACCATTCCCATGCTCGCGTTGATCGGGATCGGGCTCATGTACGGGCCCATCAGCCCCGTGACGAACGCCATCGGCAGCAGCGCCGCGATCACCGTGAACGTGGCGAGGATGGTCGGGCCGCCCACTTCGTCGACCGCGCGCGGAATCAGCGCGAGGAGGGACGCGTCGGGCTCGAGCGCGCGATGCCGGTGAATGTTCTCCACGACGACGATCGCGTCGTCGACCAGGATGCCGATCGAGAAGATCAGCGCGAACAGGCTGACCCGGTTCAGCGTGAAGCCCCAGGCCCACGACGCGAACAGCGTGGCCGCGAGCGTCAGCAGCACCGCGACGCCGACGATGACCGCCTCGCGGCGGCCGAGCGCGACGAGCACCAGCGCCACGACCGAGGCCGTCGCGAACAGCAGCTTCGAGATGAGGAGCTTCGCCTTGTCGTCGGCGGTGCGGCCGTAGTCGCGCGTGACGCTGGTCTCGACGCCCGCGGGAATCACGGTGTTGCGCAGCTGGGCAAGGCGCTGCTCGACCCGCCGCGCCACGACCACCGCGTTCTCGCCGGCCTTCTTCGTCACCTGGATCGTGACCGCCGGCCAGGTGCGTCCGGCCTGCGCGGGCTCGCCACCGCCGGCCTTCCCGATGCCGTGCCACGCGTAGTGCGCGGGCGGGGGCGGGCCGTCCTCGACCCGCGCGACGTCGCCGAGATACACCGGCTGCCCGTCGTGCACGCCGACGACGAGCTCGCGCACCGCCTTCGCCGTCTGCAGGAACTCGCCGGTCTCGACATAGACCGTCTCGTTGCCGCGAACGATGATGCCGGCGGGCATCGCGGTGTTGGCCGCCTGCAGCGCCCGCTTGAGATCCGCGGCGGCGAGGCCGTGGGCGCTGAGCTTCTCCGGATCGAGCATTACCTGCACGACGCGTCCGGGACCGCCGATCGTCGTCACCTCGCGCGTGCCCGGCACGCGCTTCAACTCGACCTCGACCGCGTGCGCGACCCGCTCGAGGTCGTACGCGCCGCGCGCCGGGTCCCGGGTCCACAGCGTCAGGGCGACGATGGGAACGTCGTCGATGCCCTTCGGCCGGACGAGGGGATCGCCGACGTCGAGCTCGGGCGGCAGCCAGTCGCGGTGCGAGAGGATCGTGTCGTGCAGCCGGACGATGGCCTCCGTGCGCGGCACCCCGACCTTGTACTGCACCGTGATCATCGCCTGGCCCGGCCGCGACACCGACCAGACGTGCTCGAGCCCGGGAATCTGCGAGAGGACCTGCTCGGCGGGAATCGCGATCAGCGTCTCCACGTCCTTCGCCGACGCGCCCGGGAACGCGACGAAGACGTTGGCCATCGTCACGTCGATCTGCGGCTCCTCCTCGCGCGGCGTCACGATGACGGCGAACGCGCCGGCCATCACCAGCACGATCGCGACGAGCGGCGTCAGCTGCGACGAGAGGAAGAAACGGGCGATGCGTCCGGAGACGCCAAGGTCGGTCATTTCGCTGCGGTCGCGGCGGGCGACAGCCCCGCCTGCACCGGGTTGAGCGCGATGCGCTCGCCGGTCGAGAGACCGGACAGGATTTCGACCGAGCCCTCGCCCACCTCCTCCCCGGCACGGACCTGGCGCAGCTGTGCGCGCCCCTGCGCGTCGACGACGTAGACGGCGGTGACCTCGCCGCGCCGCAGCACCGCGGTGGCCGGCACCGCCAGCGCCCGGATGCCGCCGGTGACGAAGCGCGCGCGGGCGAACTGGCCGGGGAGCACGCCTTCGCCCGCCGGCAGGTCGAGCCGGATGCGCGTCGTGTGCGTGCGCGCGTCGGCGACGGGGATGACGGTCACCTTCGTCGCGGTCACGATCTTTCCGAGCGAGGCGATTTCGACGCGCACGGGCTCGGTCAGCTTCAATCTCGGCAGCGCCGCCTGCGGCAGCGTCGCGGTGACGCGCAGGTCGCGCGGATCGAACACCGTCACCAGCGCGCCGCCCGGGCTGCGCCATGTCGCCGAGTTCGGCGAGCGTCGCGCCGACCACGCCCGCGTACGGCGCAGTGACCGTGTTGAACGACTGCGCGGCCACCGCCTGCCCGGCGTTCGCCTTCACCGCAGCGAGTTGCGCCTGCGCTGCCTTGTACTCGGCCTCGGACTGATCGACCGCGGCCTGGCTCACGAATTTCTGCGCGAGGAGGTCGCGGTTGCGCTCGTGCTTGCGCCTGGCGTTGGCGAGATTCGCTTCCGCTTCGGCGACCTGCGACAGGCTCGCCGCAACCGCCTGGTCGGCGGTGCGCGCGTCGATGCGCACGAGCACCTGCCCCGCACGCACGACGTCACCCGCCCTGACGTTGAGCTCGACGATGCGCCCCGCCACCTGCGCGCCGAGCGTGGCCTGCTTCACGGCCTCGACGACGCCCTCCGCGGCGATGGTCTGCGCGATTTCGCGCACGGCAACCTCGAGCGTCGGCCCGACGCCGGCCGCGGCCGGCGGCGCTTGCGCGCCCGCGGGCGAAGCCAGAAGGAGTGCGGCGATCAGCATCGCCCGGCGCGCGTTCGCGCCGCCGGCCGCGAGCGACGGCGGAGCGCCGGGGCACTGCCGCCCTCACGCTGTCTTGCAGGTCTTGATGCCGAACGGCAGGTACGCCGGGCACCATCCGAGAGCGCCCGTGGCGAGAAGACCGATCCCGATCAGACCCCACCACCGGGCGTTGCCCTCGAGCAGGAACAACAGGCGAAAGCAGGCCCAGCCCCACCACGATGCGCACAACGCGATCGACACCGCCGACGTTCTTTTCCATGAAGAGCTCCCTACCGTTGGAATATGGAGCTAACTCTAACGCCAGCCGGGAAAATTATCTGTGATCTGCATCACAGTCAGCCCTGCGCGAGAGATCGCGCGGACCCGGGCGCGGGAGCAACCGCCGCCAGTCCCGCATGCGGTTCCGCTCCGGCCCGGCAGCGCCGGTGGCCCGCGCCGCGCATGAAGCCGGCGCCGGGAAAGACGTCCCGGCTCAACCCCCGGGGCGCAGGTGGGCGAAGCGCCCCTCGAGCTGCTTCATGCCCCAGGCGGCGAACAGCAGGAAGGCGACGAAGCCGAGCGCGAACCAGCCCATCGACAGTCCCGTCACGGACGGCAGCGTCATCTCGCCCTGCGCGCCCGCCTTGATCCACGCGTCGATGCCCGGCGTGAACTCGGCGTAGGCGTACACGCCGGCGAGCATGCCCAGCGCGAACGCCATGCCGTCCTTGCGCCCGGTCGCCAGCGAGGCGATCGCGGTTCCGGGGCAATAGCCGCCGACGATGAAGCCGGCGCCGAACACGAGTCCGCCCAGTCCCTGCGCCGCGAGGTTGGTCGGCTCGAGGTAGAGCTCGCCCAAGTCGAGCACGCCGATCGTCGACAATGCGAACAGGCCGACCATCGCGGTCACGATCGCCGTGAACATCACTTTCACGACCGCCATGTCGTAGAGATAGAACACCGCGGTGAGCTTGCGCGCGCTGCCGAAGCCGGCGCGCTCGAGGCAGAACCCGAAGCCGACGCCGAGCGCGAGCGCGATGGCGAGCTCGGCGCCGAGCGTGAATTCCATCGAGGAGGATAGCGGAAGCATCACAGCCACTCCTTTCGCGCGAAGTAGGCGAGCCCATAGGCCGATGCGAACACGGCAAGCATGAAGACGAGGCTGCCGACGTTGAGCATCGATCCGCCCGTGAGCGCCTGCCCGCTGGTGCAGCCCTTGGCGATCTTGGCGCCGTACGCCGCGATGAAGCCGCCCGCGAACGCCAGCGCGAGCCGCTGGCCGTCGGTGACCTGCGGGCCGCGCTCGACGGCAAAGCGCAGGCGATGGCCGAGGAGTCCCGAGATCAGCGCGCCGACGAAGGCGCCGATCAGCAGGAACAGCGTCCACGACGCCAGCGGCGCGCCGTCGTTCCAGTACCTCGCGTGCACCGGATTCGCGGCGACGTGCTCCGGCGAGAACAGGCCGCCGATCCACGAGGCCACCGCTGCGAACGCGGCCGTCGCGCCCAGGCCGCGCCCGGTGACGACGAAAGTGGCGAGGAGCACGAGGCCGAGCAGCGCACCGGCCAGGTAGGGGTTCCAGTAGGGTCTGGCGGCGGCATGCACGATCGCGTCGCGCTCCGGACGCAGGGTGCCGCCGGTCAATGAAGTCGTCATATGCGATGATCCTCGGTTCGGAGCCTCCGCCGGACGCGCCGGCAACGACGCGCGGAACGGCGGTGCCCGTTGTGGTTTCCAAAGTTACGCATCGGGCGGCGCGCGAATGTAACCTGGGTCACACAGCGCCCGGCCGCCGCGGCAAAAGCCGACCTTCTTTGATCTGCGCCAAAGTCATGCCCGTACTTCCACCGCTTGGCGGCTGCGACACGGCGTCGCGCGCGCCGCGCCGTGCTCGGCCTTGCGCTCGTGCTGCTGGCCGCGTCGTCGGAAGGAGCGCCGGCCGCGACTGCCGGCTGCGCCGCTCCTCGACGGCATGGGCCGGGACCGCGGCCCCGTCGCCAGCCGCAATCCGCTCGCGCAGCGCTATTTCCATCAGGGCATGGTGCTCACCTGGGGCTTCAACCCGGCCGAGGCCGCGCGCTCCTTCGCGGCAGCCGCCGCCATCGATCCCGCCTGCGCGCTCTGCTACTGGGGCATCGCCTGGGCTTTGGGACCGAACATCAATGCGGACATGACGCCCGACGACGCGCCCCGCGTGCGCGACGCGCTGGCCCGCGCGCGCGCGCTCGCGAGCCGCGTGTCGCGCCGCGACGGCGAGCTCATCGCCGCGCTGTCGGCGCGGCATCCTGTCGCAGGGGATGCGGGTGCGATCGACGAGGACGCCTATGCAGACCGGATGCGCGGGCTGGCGCGGAAGTATCCGCGCGACGCCGACGTCGCGACGCTCGCGGCGGAGGCGCTGCTCAACCTGCACCCCTACGACTGGTGGACGAGCGACGGCGCCGCTCGCCCGTGGACCGGCGAGATCGGCGCGCTGCTGGCGCGGGCGCTGGCGATCGCGCCCGAGCATCCCGGCGCGAACCACTACCGGGTCCACCTGATGGAGTCATCGGCGCAGCCAGGCGAGGCCCGGGCGAGCGCGGACCGCCTGCGGCGTCTGGTTCCGGGCTCCGGCCACCTGCTGCACATGCCGGCGCACATCGACATGCGCACGGGCCGCTACGCGGACGCGGTCGCGGCCAACGAGCGGGCGATCGCCGCCGACGCGCGCTACGTCGCCCAGGTCGATGCGCAGGGAGCGTACCGCGTCGGTTACGTCGCGCACAACCGCCATTTCCTCTGGGCGGCGGCGGCGATGGACGGGCGCAGCGCGACCGCGCTCGCCGCGGCGCGCGACGCCTTCCCGTCCGCCTGCGGTCCCGGCCGCAGCGATCGCAGCACCGGGATCCTCCAGCACTACTACGTGCTGCCGCTGTTCGCGCTGGTGCGCTTCGGACGCTGGCGCGAGATCCTCGAGGACACGCTGCCGCCCGATGTCGCCGAGCCGTATCCGCGCGCCATCTGGCACTATGCGCGCGGGACCGCGTACGCGAAGACCGGCCGCAGCGCCGAAGCGCAACGCGAGCTCGATGCGCTCGCGCTGCTCGCCGCCGATCCGGCATTGCAGCGCGCACGCGTCAAGAACATCAATCCGGCGGCCGCGCTGGTGCGCATTGCCGCGCTCACGCTCGGCGCCGACATCGCGGCTGCGCAGGGGCGCGTGGACGTGGCCGTTGCCAGGCTCGTGGAGGCCACCGCCGTCGAGGACGGGCTAGCCTACGACGAGCCGCATCTGTGGCTCGCGCCCACGCGGCATGCGCTGGGCGCGGCGCTGCTCGCCGCCGGGCGCGCCGCGGACGCCGAGCGCGTCTATCGCGAGGACCTGCGGCACTACCCCGAAAACGGCTGGGCGCTCACCGGCCTCGCCGAGGCGCAGCGGCGTCAGGGGCGCGCCGATGCGGCGCGCGACACCGAGCGCCGTTTCCGCATCGCGTGGCGCAATGCCGACGTCGCGCTGTCGGGCTCGCGCTTCTGACTACAGCTTGTTCTCGTGACAGGTGTCGCAGCGCACCATCGTTCCCTTTTGCAGCGTCACCGTCCCACTGCCGTCGTCGTCACGGCGCAGCGTCCGTGTTGCCGCGACCCGCGCCAGCACGGTGCCCTGGCCCTTCAGACCGTGACAGGTCCGGCAACTGTCGCGATTGTTCTCCGCGACTTCCTTGTGCCTGGCCGTCCAGTTCGCGTCGTTGACCGGGTGCATGCCGTGCGGGCCCTTCAGCGTCAGCCCGAGCGAGCCGGCCGCGTGGCAGGTGTTGCACTCGATCAGCGTTCCGCTGTGACCCTGCAGCTGCGAGGCGGCGATGTTGTCGTTGGCCGCGGGATTCGCGTTCGGCCACTCCGCGTGCGTCCCGCCGTGACAGCCCTGGCAGAACACGCCGCCGTGTCCCGTCGACAGCCGATAGAGCTTCTGGTTCTCCGCAAAAATCGATGTCGGTGCGTCGATGATCTTCACCGCCGCGGTCGCCGCGCTGCTCTTCGTGAACGCCAGGAGGTTGCGAATGCCGTCGGGCGCGACGATGTGGTCGGAGCGATTCATCGTCGTCACGCTCTTCGCGTCGCCGACGTGGCAGGACTGGCATTTCGGCTCCACCGCCCACGGCACGCGTTTGGCGAGGTCGGCGCCGGCACCCGCCGGGAAGCCCGCGGTGAAGTCGTTGCCGACCTGCTTCATGTCGCCGTGACAGTCCTGGCA
Organism: uncultured beta proteobacterium; assembly: GCA_963786625.1. Lineage (GTDB taxonomy): Bacteria > Pseudomonadota > Gammaproteobacteria > Burkholderiales > Casimicrobiaceae > CAIWHR01. The sequence continues at coordinate 836,834 of CAWAZS010000014.1, read as the reverse complement.
GACGACGCCTCCCGCCCCCATCGCGCCGCGCAGGCACTTCGTCTGCTTGCCCGGATGGCACTGGTAACACGTCTGGTCGAGGATCTCTGTCTGCACGGCGAGCGTGCGGCCTGCGGTCTTCGGCAGCGGCATGGCCGGGAACAACGTGTCGTATTGCCCGTGGTTGTAGTGCATGGCGCGCGACATCGAGATGTGCCTCGTCTGCTGGCGGCCGTTGACGCCGACCGCGGGCTCGTCGATCGGCCCGACCTGCGCGAGGTCGAGCGCCGGCGAGTAATGGCACTGCGAGCACTGGATCGCGCGGCGCCTGTCGAGGCAGGAGCTCTCGGTGCCGGAGTTGCACGGCGTGGCCGCGCCGGTGGCGCTCGACGTGTACCTGGCGCCCCACTTGGCGTCGTGCAGCCGCAGGATGTTGATCTTCGCCGCGTTGTTGACCTTGTCGGGACCCGGCGCCGTGGCCTCCTGCGCGACGACCCAGGGCGCGCCGTTCGCGTACTTGGTCACCGAAGCGAACACCGCGGCGCGGCCGTCCACGCCGTTGTGGCAGTTGCGGCAATCCGCCTCGGATGCGACCGGCAGCACGATATCGAGGGTCGCCTTCGTGTTGGCGGGCTTCGTCGCGTCGGCGCCCTTCGCCACGGCCTGAACGCGCATCAGCGGGTAGGGGTTCGTGCGACCGGCGTCGTCGACCGGCAGGATCGGGATGCCGTCGGCGGAGAACCAGTTGGCGCCCTGCACTCTCGCGCCGAAGGGGAAATTGGCGAAGAACGGAACGTCGGCATCGTAGCGCGCGAACTTCTGCGGCACGTTGCTCGGAGCGGGCATCCGCTGTTGCGCCGGCGAAAGCGCCGGCAGCGCCGCCGGATCGGGAACCGGAAGGCCCGTCTCGCCGGGGATCGGCGCGAACAGATCGAGCACCGCGCCGGGATACAGCGACCGGTACGCCAATCCGCCCAGGGTCCCGGCATTGCCGTTCGGCAGCGGCGCGGCCTCCCAGAAATTGCTCTTGACGCCGGACGGCGACAGGTTGCTCGTCGTATTGATCGAGCCTGGCCCGGCTGGGTCCACCGAGCTCGATGTCGCACTGTAGTACACATCGGCTTCGGCACTGGACAGGAGCCGCGGCTTGGCGGACGCCGTACCGGTTTGCACGACCTGCGCATGCACGACGTTGAACGGCGGCAGGATGCTGAAGATCTGATAATCCAGGTCCGCGCAGTGCATGCCGAGATCGTTGGACGCGAGGACGCGCCACGGCAGGCTGCTCGATCCCGGCGGCGGCGGCGGTGGGGTCGTCGTGCCGTTCACGGTGACGGCGACGGAGACCGAGCGCCGGCGATCGCTCACCTTCACTTTGGTCTGGCCGGCCTTGACGCCGGTGATGGTGACGGTGCCGCTGGCATACGCGGCGGTCGCGATCGACTTGTCGCCGGACTCCACCCTCACCGTTCCCGATGCGTCCTTCACCCGCACGGCGGCGCTCGCCCCGACCGAAACGGCAACCGACGTTGCGGAAACGCTGAGCCCGTCGGCCAGCGCCGAAGGCACGCCAACGAACAGGCTGCACATGAATGCAAGCAGCGATGCGGAAATTCTTTGCATGATTGCCTCGCGCCCTCTCGAACATTGGCCACCGGCGGCACTTCTGCCGATCCTTGCTTTGGACACGTTACGTCGCGAACCTGAAAGAAAGCTGAACGATCGCGCCGTCGCGCACGAAGCCGTCGAAGCCGGCGATGCGCGTGCGTCCCGCCTCCGCGTGCGCGCCGGTTTCTTTGCGGCCTCATGCCGATTGTCGTACGCTACCCGGATGCGGATTCTTGTCGTCGAAGACGATCCGACGCTTGGCGCGGCAGTGCGCGACTACCTGACCCGGGAATCACACGCGGTCGATTGGGTCGCGAGCCTCAAGGCCGCGCGCGCATGCCTTCCCGGAGACTACGCGGTGATCGCGCTCGACCTCGGTCTGCCGGACGGCGATGGACTCTCGCTGCTGCCGCTCCTCTCCCGGCAGGCGGACTCGCCGGCAGTGCTCATCTTCACGGCTCGCGACCGGTTGTCGGACCGTGTGCGTGGACTCGACGCGGGCGCGGACGACTATCTGGTCAAGCCCTTCGACCTGCCCGAGCTGGCCGCGCGCATTCGCGCGCTGGCGCGCCGGCGCTCGGGGCGAAGCTCGCCGCAGATCGAGCAGGGAGCGCTCACCGTGGACACTGCGGCGCGCGAGGTGCGAATCGCGGGCACGCCCGTCGAGCTCACGGCCCAGGAGTACGCGCTGGTCGTCGAGCTCGCGCAGAACCCGCGCCGCGTGCTGAGCCGCCAGCAGCTCGAGAATTCGATCTACACGCTCGACGACGGGGCGCTCAGCAATGTCGTGGAGGTCTACGTGTCGCGGCTGCGACGCAAGCTGGGACGCGATGCGATCAGGACCGTGCGCGGCTTCGGCTACCAGTGGGGGGCCGCCGGGCACGCGGAGCCGGAGACGAACCCGTGACCTTTCGCGGGCCGGGCTCGGTGACCGAGCGGCTGACGCGCAGCCTGCTCGTCGGCCTCACGCTGCTCTGGCTCGCCGGCGTCCTTGGCAGCGGCGTCGTGCTGAAGCGTTTGATCGACGAGAAATCGGACGACGAGCTGCAGGAAAGCGGGTTGATCCTGATGACCCTGGTCCGGCACATCGACGATCCCTTGCTGACCGCCGCGCTGCTCGGCGAGAACGCGGCGGAGGCGCATGCAGGACCTCCGCACGAGCGGATGGTCTACCAGGTTCGCGACGCGTCCGGACGCATGCTCCTGCGGTCGAGCAACGCGCCTTTGGAACTGGCCGAAGCGTCGCTCGAGCCGGGGCTCGCCGATGTCGCCGCGTGGCGGGTGCTCACGCTCGAGGACCGCGATCACCGGCATTTCGTCCAGCTCGCCGATCCGTTGAGCGAGCGGCGCGACGCGCTCGTGAAGTCGATGATCTGGCTGACCGTGCCGCTGGCGGCCCTGCTCGCGTTCGCCGTCTTCCTCGTGCTGCGCGCCTCGCGTTCGCTGGTGCAGCAGGTCCAGCGTACCGCCAGTGCGGTCGCGCGCCAGGATCCGCAGGCCCTGGGCCTGCTGCCGCTCGAGGGCGTGGTGACCGAGATGCGACCGGCGGTCGAGGCCACGAACCGACTGCTCGCGCGGCTCGCCGCGGCGCTCGAAGCCGAGCGCAGCTTCACCTACAACAGCGCGCACGAGTTGCGCACCCCGATCGCGGCGGCGCTGGCGCAGGCGCAGCTGCTGGCCGCGCGAGCGGAAGACACCGAGCTGAAGGAGCCTTCGGCCGCGCTGGTCGCTGCCCTCTCGCGCCTTGCACGCCTCGCCGAGCGGCTGCTCGCGCTGGCCCGCGCCGATGGCGCGCAGGCCTTGGCGGAGGACTGGGTCGATCTGGCGCAAGTCGTCCGGCTGACGGTCGACGAGTTCAGCCAGGATGCCCGGCTGCGAGGACGCCGCATCGTCGGGCAGCCGTCGGCCGTGCGCGTGCGCGGCGATCTCGACGCGATCGGGCTCGCGCTGCGCAATCTCGTGGAGAACGCGCTCGTCCACGGCGCGGGCGGATCCGTCATCCGCATCTCCTGCGCCGGAACGCGCGCCACCGCGTCGCTGACGGTGATCGACGACGGCCCGGGCGTCGCGGCGGCCGAGCTCCCCTCGCTGATCAAGCGCTTCGCGCGCGGCTCGGGCGCCGCCGAGAGCGGCGCCGGGCTCGGTCTGTCGATCGTCGATACGCTGGCGAGGCGCATGGGTGCAAGACTCGTGCTGATCAGTCCGCCGGAAGGGTCTCGCAACGGCTTCGAAGCACGGCTCGTGTGGCAGTTGTCGTCGCCTTGAGCATTTTCCGGGAGCCTGCGCGCCTCCACCGTGGCGTCGCGGAACGCCCGAAGCGCGGATCGACCCGCGACGATTCCCACCGCTCGATCGCCACGCAACGCTGAGCCGTTCGGCCAGCGCTGATGCTTGCGCAGCGTCGCGGCCGCGTCGATGCCCCGCGGCTGCGTTGCGACAAATCGCCGCAATTCGCGGCATGCGTCCCGCACCTCGTAGCGCAGCTCGTTTGCGAAAGCTTGCGCTAGCGCAAACGTTGCTTCCCATGGGCGGCGATCTGTGACTTGGGTCACATTGTGTTGCAGCGCAGCACAGTCCAATGACGCCGTACACATCGCACACGCCACGGCGCCCGGGACCGCGACCGATCTTCCGCGAGCAGACGAGCCCGGACAACGGCGACGAAACCATGGAATACCTTTCCCGCAGACGCTTTCTCAAGATTTCCACCGCGACCTTCGGCGCCGCCGCGACGGCGACGCAATGGGCGCCGTTGTCCCGCATCGCGAACGCCGCCGACGCGCCGGCCAAGGGCGTCGCGACAATCCCCACGTACTGCGACATGTGCTTCTGGCGCTGCGGCGGGATCGCCTACGTTCGCGACGGCAAGCTGTGGAAGTTCGAGGGCAACCCGAAGGATCCGCAGAGCCGCGGCCGGCTGTGCCCGCGCGGCACCGGCGCCATCGGCGCGCATTACGATCCGGATCGCCTGCAGAAGCCCCTGATCCGCCGCGGCGAGCGCGGCAAGGAGGAATGGACGGCAGTAACGTGGGACGAGGCCTTCGTCTACATCGCCGACCGGATGCAGAAGATCAAGGCGCAGCACGGCCCGGAATCGGTCGCCGCCATCACGCACGGGATCGGCCAGCGCTTCTTCCAGCACGTGCTGAAGAGCTGGGGTGCGATCAATTTCGCCGGCCCGTCGTACGCGCAATGCCGCGGCCCGCGCGACATCGGATTCATCCTGACCTTCGGCGCGGGCCTGGGCTCGCCCGAGCCGACCGACATCGAGAACACCGATTGCCTGGTGCTGATCGGATCGCATCTGGGCGAGAACATGCACAACTCGCAGGTGCAGGAATTCGCCCGCGCGGTCGAGCGGCGCATCCCGATCATCGTCGTCGATCCGCGCTTCTCGGTCGCCGCGAGCAAGGCCAAGTACTGGCTGCCGATCAAGCCCGGCACCGATCTCGCGCTGCTGCTCGCGTGGATGAGCGTGCTCGTGACCGAGGGCCGCTACGACAAGGCGTTCGTCGAGAAATACGGTCACGGCTTCGACAAGTTCGCCGCCGAGGTCAAGGCCTACACGCCCGAATGGGCCGCCGGGGAGACCGGCCTCGATGCGGGCCTGATCCGCGCCACCGCGCGCGAGCTCGCGAGTCACCGGCCGGCGACTCTCGTCCACCCGGGCCGGCGCGTCGTCTGGAACGGCGACGACACGCAGCGCAGCCGCGCCATCGCGCTCCTGTCCGCGCTGCTCGGCAACTGGGGTCGCAAGGGCGGGCTCTACCTGTCGGCCGGCATGAAGATCGCGCCCTATCCGCTGCCACCGTACCCGAAGTCGGACAAGCCGAAGGCCGATGGCTCCGACGGCGCGCGCTACCCGTTCGCCGACGAGGGCATCACGACCAGCATCCGCGATGCGACGCTGACCGGGAAGCCGTACCCGATCAAAGGCTGGTTCGTCTACTCGTCGAACATCCTCTACGCGCTGCCGAACACGGCCGAGACCCTGAAGGCGATCGACAACCTCGACCTTCTGGTCGTCGTGGACACGCTGCCGAGCGAGATCACCGGCTACGCCGACGTCGTGCTGCCGGAGTCCGCGTTTCTCGAGCGCCACGACGAGCTCGTCGTGGGGTTCGGCCGCAAGGGGTGGACGTCGCTGCGCCAGCCGGTCGTCGCCGCCCCGCACGAGCAGAAGCCCGGCTGGTGGATCGCGAAAGAGCTGGCGAACAAGCTCGGCGTCGGCGACTGCATGCCCTTCAAGGACATCGAGGAGTACCTCGCGCTGCGCATCGAGAAGTCCGGTTACAGCTGGGCCGACTTCAAGCGCGAGGGCGTGATCATGGGCGCCGCGCAACCGACCACCGTCGAGGACGGCCTCGAGCTCGAGTTCGACACGCCGTCGAAGAAGGTCGAGTTCTGGTCGGACCAGCTCGCCAAGGCCGGCTTCGACCCGGTGCCGAAGTACAAGGCGCCCGAGGCCGCGCCGGAGGGGCATTTCCGGCTCGTCACCGGGCGTGCGCCGGTGCACACGTTCAGCCGCACGCAGACCAATCCCTATCTGAACGACCTCATGCCGGAGAACGAGGTGTGGGTGAACGGCGCGACCGCCGCGAAGGCGGGATTGAAGTCCGGCGATTACGTGAAGCTGAGGAACCAGGACGGCGCGCTCAGCAATCGCGTCCGGGTCAAGGCGACGCAGCGGATCCGTCCCGATTGCGTCTACCTGGTCTACGGCTTCGGCCACACCAGCAGGATGCTGAAGAGCGCGTACCTGAAGGGAGCCAACGCCGCGCAACTCACGACGAAGTACGTCACGGATCCGCTGATGGGCGGCACCAGCATCCACAGCAACTTCGTTTCCTTCGTGAAGGAGGCGTGAGATGAACAAGCCCCTGCTCGCATCGTGGGTCCGGCTTCAGCCGGACGGGCGCGGACCGCCTGAAGGCGGCCCCACAAGGGGAGCGCTGACATGCCCCGCTACGGAATGGTCATCGACACCCGCAAGTGCGTCGGGTGCATGGACTGCGTGGTCGCGTGCCAGACGGAGAACGACGTCCCGCACGGCTACTGCCGCGACTGGATCACGACCGAGGTGCGCGGCGAGTTTCCGCACCTCGCGATGGAGATCCGCTCCGAGCGCTGCAACCACTGCGACAACCCGCCGTGCGTGTCCTGCTGCCCGACCGGGGCGAGCCACGTCGAGCCGCTGGGCAAGGTCGTGCTCGTCACCGCCGGCAAGTGCATCGGCTGCAAGGCCTGCATCTCCGCGTGCCCCTACGACGCGCGCTACGTGCACCCGGACGGCTACGTCGACAAGTGCACGTTCTGCAACCACCGCACGAAGGACGGCAAGGATCCGGCCTGCGTGTCGGTGTGCCCGACGCATTGCATGCACTTCGGCGACCTCGACGACCCGAAGAGCAAGGTCAACGAGCTGCTGCGCACGCGCAAATGGCACACGCTGCTGCCCGAAGCCGGCACCAAGCCGCGCGTGTTCTACCTCACGTAACGGATGACTGCCATGCTCGAGATCACCACCACCCGCCACAACCCGCTGGTGGATCCCCATCTCGCCGTCTGGAGCTGGGAGATCCCCGTCTACCTGTTCCTCGGCGGCATCGTCGCCGGGATGATGGTGCTGGCCGGCGTCAATCTCGTACGGCTCGCCCGCGGCGACGACCCGAAGCGCTTCTTCTCGGTGCAGACGCCGATCTTCGCGATCGCGCTGCTGTCGCTCGGCATGCTCGCGCTGTTCCTCGATCTCGCGCACAAGCTCTACGTGTGGCGCATCTACGTCGCCTTCGAGCCGAGCTCGCCGATGTCGTGGGGCTCCTGGGTGCTGATCCTCGTCTACCCCATCCTCGCCGCGTCGGCGCTGCTGCGGCTGCCCGATTCGTGGCCGTGGCTCGGGCGCACCATCCCGGTTGTCGCCAGTGCGTCGGATTGGCTCTGCGCGCGCCCCGGCGTCATCCGGATTCTCGGTTGGGCGAACATCCTGCTCGGCGTCGCGCTGGGCATCTACACCGGCATACTGCTCAACACGATGGTCGCGCGGCCGCTCTGGAACAGCGCGATTCTCGGCCCGCTCTTCCTGCTGTCGGGGCTCTCTGCCGGCGCCGCGCTGATCCACCTCACCACCGCCGTGCTGCCGGGACGCCCGGCGCCCCAGGGTCTACTTGCCGGCGCGCTCGCCGCGCTGTGGCAGCCCATCGGGAGCGAGGCGCCGCCCCGGAGCACCGCGCAACAGCTCACGCGCGCCGATCTCGCGTTTCTCGCGATCGAGCTGGTGCTGATCGCGCTCCTGCTCGCCAATCTCTACACGTCGACAGCCTCGCACGCCACGGCGGCCTCGCTCATCACCAGCGGACCGTACGCCACTGCCTTCTGGGGCATCGTCGTGCTCGCCGGCATTCTCGTCCCGCTCGCGCTCCAGGGCCTCGAGCTCGGGCATCGCATCCCGCACACCGTCCTGCCTGCGTTGCTGGTGCTGGTCGGCGGCTTCACCCTCCGCTGGGTGATGGTCCGCGCCGGCCAGGTCTCGCACATCGTGCAGGCGGCTGCCAACTGATTTCTGACGTCCGAAGGAGAAGACGATGACACGCACTACATTGCTGGTATCGGCGCTCGTTGCGCTCGGCGTGGGCACCGCGTTCGCGCAGGCGCCCGCGCCTGCCGCCAAGCCCACGATTCCCCAGATCTGCACGACCTGTCACAAGGCGCAGCCCAACGCGGTGCAGGGCGTTTTCGAAAACGTCGCGTTCAAGAGCCAGTCGATCCAGCTCAAGATCGATGCGCACACGGAAATCGTGCGCTTCGACCCCAAGACGATCAAGGTCGTCGACGGCGGCCAGGTCAAGCCCGGCGAGGCGCTGCGCGACATCGCCAAGAATCGCGAGGCGCGCATCGACTACGTCGAGAAGGACGGCGCCAAGCTCGCAACGCAGATCTCGTTCAAGGGCCCGATCAAGATCGCTCCCGAGAAGCTGTCGAACTACGCCGAGGTCGAGCGGCTGGTCGCGCTGGGCCCGGAAAAAGGGAAGTACACGCTGATCGACTCGCGGCCGCTGCCGCGGTTGCAGGAAGGCACGATCCCGACCGCGATCAACCTGCCCTACCCGGCCTGGGACAAGTTCGTCGACCGGCTGCCCAAGGACAAGTCGCAGTTCACGATCTTCTTCTGCCAGGGCGTCACCTGCATGATGAGCCCGAACTCCCTGCTCAAGGCCGAGGCGCTGGGCTACACCAACGTCAAGGTCTACCGTGAAGGCTATCCCGAGTGGCTGGAGAAGAACATCGGCGTGATCGCCGCGCCGCACCTGAAGGAAGCCTGGATCGACAAGCAGATCCCGCACGTGCTGGTCGACGCGCGGCCGGCTTCGACCGCCGCCGAAGGCGCGATCCCCGGCGCGGTCTCGGTGCCGCCGTCCAAGGTGCGCGCAGCGGTCGCCGGCTTCCCCAATCCGAAGCTGAAGGCGCCGATCATCGTCTACGACGGCGACGGCGGCAACACGGCGCTTACCGTCGCGCGCGTGATCAAGGAATCGGGTCAGCCGAACGTCACCGTGATCGGCGGCGGCATCGACGCCTGGAAGAATGCGAAGAACGCGGTGACGACGGGCACGCTGCCGACGCAGGTCGCGTATGTCCCGAAGCCGCGCCCCGGCTCGATCCCCAACGAGGAGTTCATCAAGCTCGCGACGGCGACGCCCGCCGACGTGCTCATCCTCGACGTGCGCAACGCCGACGAGGCGAACGCCGGCATGATCAAGGGCGCGATGCTGATCCCGGACGAGGACCTGCTGGCCCGCATGGCCGAGGTGCCGAAGAACAAGCGGATCATCACCCACTGCTCGACGGGCATCCGCGCCGAGATGGCGTACCACAAGCTGAAGCAGGCGGGCTACGCCAACGTCGGCTTTCTCTACGCGGCGCTCGACGTCAAGAAGGACGGCACGTTCAAGGTGACGGCGAACTAGCTTCGGCGCGCTGCGCGCGCGACGCCTGGCTGTTCCGTGGCGCGCGCGGCTACCGTACCGCCGCGGTGACGATCACCTCGACCTTCAGGTCGGGGTGACCCAGGTCGCACGCCGCGCACGCGCGGGCGGGCGGGCTGGCCTGGTCCACCCATTCGTCCCATACGGAGTTCATCTCCGCGAAGTGGCGCATGTCGGAGATCCATACCTGCACGATCAGGATCCTCGACTTGTCGCTGCCGGCGAGCGCGAGGCGCTCGTCGACGCGCGCGAGGACCTCTCGCGTCTGCTGGGCGACCGAGGCACCGCCAGCGAACGGGCGGTCGGGCGTGGCGGCAAAATAGACGGTGCCGTTGTGCACCGAGATCTGGCTCGCGCGCGCCTTCTGGGGATCGGTGGCCGGGTTGCGGCCGATGCGGGTGATGTCCATCGTGCGCTCCTTTGCGACTCGGATTCAGGCGAAACGGGTGCTGGCGTAGGGCGCCGGATCGATACCGGGCTTCGCGCCCGTGACCAGTTGCGACACCAGCCGCGCGCTGGGCGGCCCGCCGGTCAAGCCGAAGTGGCCGTGCCCGAAGGCCAGGAAGAGGCCCGGGAGGCCGGGCGCTTCCCCCAGGATCGGGAGGCTGTCGGGCGTGGACGGACGGAAGCCCATCCAGTAGGTCGGCTTCCCGGTCTGCAGCGTGGGAAACAGGCGCTTCGCGTGCTCCGCGAGGATCATCGCGCGGCGCTCGTTCGGCGGCGCATCCAGCCCGGCGATCTCCACCGTGCCCGCCGCGCACCAGCCCGTCTCCATCGGCGTGAGGCCGAACCCGCGATTCTTCACGGAGAGCGGCCTTTTCAGCTCGATGTTCGGCGAGGGCATCATCGCGTGGTACCCCCGCTCGGTCTCCAGCGGCAGGCGCAGGCCGAGCGGCTCGAGCAGCCGCATCGACCACGCGCCTGCGGCAACGACGACCCGCTGCGCGTCGCGACTCTCCTCGTTGGTCATGAGCAGGAATCCCGCGCCGCCCTGCGGCACGATCTTGCCGACCCGTTGCGCGACGATCGAGCCGCCGGCCTCGACGAGCAATCTGCCCAGAGTGCGCACCAGCCTCGGCGGGCTGAGGGTGTAGGCATTGCCGGGCAGCAGCAGGCCTTCGGTGACGTCGGGAGCGATCTCCGGATAGATCTCGCGCAGGTCCCTGTTGTCGAGCTCCTGCACCGGGATGCCGTGCCGCTGGCACAGGTCGCGCTCGAACTGGCGCGCGCCCTTCGACTCGCCTTCCCACACCCGGACCTGACCGACCGGGCGGATCAGGTCCGCGTAATGCGCCTCGCCGAGCAGCTCGCGCCAGCAGGAGAGCGTCTCCTTGTGCAGCGAACGCAGGGCGTCCGAGATGCGGGTGACGTTCTCCATCCGGCCGGCCTTCATCCAGCGCAGCAGCCAGGGCAAGGCCCGCGGGAAATAGGTCGGCCGCAGCGTCAGCGGCCCCATCGGGTCGGAGAGCCACTTCGGCACCTTGCGCAGCATGCCGGGCATCGCGATGGGGATCGCGGTATCGCCGCTGATCAGGCCCGCGTTCCCGTACGTGGCGCCTCCGGCCGGCGGCAGCGGATCGACCACGGTGACCTGCTGCCCCGCGCGTTGCAGATAGAGCGCGGTCGCCATTCCGACCACGCCGGCCCCGATCACGACGATGCCGCCCTTGCTGTCCATGCCGAAGTGCCCTCAGGTGTTGACGATCAGTGTACGCGCCAGTCGCGTGAGCCGCTCCGGACCAACGTCGGTCACGAGCACGGTCTCGCTGAACGAGACGCCCGCCGCGGACGCGTACATGTGGAAGACCATGCCCGGCTGTACGGTCCACCGCGCGCCGGGATGGAACGTGCGAGTGAAGTCGCTGGTGCGCGGCCCCGCGTGCGCGTAGTAGCCGAGCGTGTAGCCGGAGATGTTGCCGAAGGCGCCGCGCAGCCCGCGCGCGAGGACGCCGTCGCGCAGGATGGCGTCCACGTCCGCGGCCACCGCGCCGGGCACGAGCGCGGCGATCTGGCGGTCCTGGAGCTCGCGCAGCGTCTCCGCCGCCTCGACCAGCGCGGTGGGCGGCGTGCCGACCGCCACGCAGCGCATCAGACGCGCGCTGTAGCCCGCCACGCGCGGAAGCAGTTCGATGTGGACGACGTCGCCCGCGCCCAGCGCGCCCTCCTCGAGATGGCCGTGCAGGAAATCCCAGCCGCGGCCCGCGGAGATCAGACCGGGCGGCCCCGGGTCCGCGCCGAGCTCGATGGAGGCGACAGCGGCCGCCTTTGCCGCGTCGCGCTGTGAGCCCCCGCGCACGCACGCTGCCGCCGCGCGCCGCATGCTCTCGTCGGCCACCGCGGCCGCGCGGCGAAGCAGCGCCACCTCCGCCGGGGATTTGATCAGCCGCAGCTCCCAGACCACCGGCCCGAGGTCGACGAAACGCGCCTGCGGCAGCGCGGCTCGCAGCCGCTCGAAGCGCGCAACGGGCATGCAATAGGACCCGAAATCGAGTCCGATCCGCCCGCCCGCCAGGCCCCGCGCGTCGAGCGCGCGCACCAGCATCGGCATCGGGTCCTCCCAGTCGCGGAAGGCGAGCACGTCCTCGATCCACGTGCGCTGGCGGCAGGGGCCGGCGTCGAGGTCGCGGATCAGGAAGAACGGCGCCCCTTCGAGCGGGATTCCGACACAGCGCCAGCGGTTCTCCGAGTTGCCGTACCCGGAGAGCCAGGTCATCGCCTCGATCTCGTCGAAGAGCGCGACGTCCACGCCGGCCCCACGCATGGCCGCGCGAAGCCCGGCGATGCGCCCCGCGAACTCCGCCCCGTCGAAGTACGGGTGGCGGCTGACGGGAATCGCGCTCTCAGCGGCCATCGGCCTGCGCCCGCGCACGCAACTGCCGGATCGTCGCGTCGAGCAAGAGCACGACGCCCGTGACGCCGATGAGGAACGCGCTGACCGCGGCGATCACCGGCTCCACCTGAAGGTGCAGGCTGTTCCAGATGCGCACGGGCAGCGTCTCGGTTCGCACCCCTGCCAGAAACAGCGAAATCAGCAGTTCGTCGAAGGAGGCGAGGAAGGCGAACAGCGCCGCCGACAGGATCCCGGGCAGCGCCAGCGGGATCACCACGTGCGTGAACATGCGCAGGCGGCTCGCGCCCAGGCTGAGCGCCGCCCGCTCGTAGTTCAGGTCGACGCCCTGCAGCGACGAGAGCAGGATCAGGAGCACGATCGGCAGCGCGATCACCGCGTGGCACACGCCGATCCAGAGCACGTTGCCGACGAGCTTGAACGGCGCCGAGGCGAAGTACATCGCGATCGCCGTGATCACCTGCGGGACGATGACCGGCAGGAGCATGAAGGAGAGAAGCAGCTTCTTCGCCCTGAGGTTGCTCCGCACGAAGGCATATGCGGCGCCGAACCCGGTGACGGTTGCGAGCGCGCAGGCAATGGTCGCGATCACGAGGCTCGACCCCAGCGCCTTCATCCAGCGTGAATCGCCGAAGAATGCGGTGAACCAGCGCAGCGAGAACGACTCGGGCGGGAAGCGCATGTAGCTCTGGTCGCCGAAGGCCACGACCACGAGGATCACGATGGGCGTCATCAGCACCAGGCAGGCCGCCGCGACGTAGAACGCGAGCGTGCGCGCGGCGCCCTGCCCACCCATGCCCTAGGCTCCCATCATCCGGCGCACGTCGGTGAGCCGGTAGTACACCGCGTAGAGGGCCAGCGTGGCCGCGAGCAGCAGCAGCGACATCACCGCCGCGCTGGCCCAGTCGAAGAGAATCTCCACCGAGCGCTCGATGAGCATGGCGATCATCACGTCCTCCGGCCCGCCCATCAGCGCCGGCGTGATGAAGAATCCGATCGCCAGGATGAAGACGATGAGCGCGCCCGACACGACACCGTGCATGGACAGCGGAAGGTAGATCCGCCGAAAGGCATAGAGCCCGCCGGCGCCCAGCCCGCGGGCCGCCCGCATCAGGCTCGGGTCGATCGACTTCATCGTCGCGAAAAGCGTGAGCACCATGTAGGGCAGCAGCACATAGACCATGCCGATCACGATCGCGGTCTTGCTGAACAGCAGCGCAGGCGGCTGATCCACCAATCCCAGCTTCAGCAGCGCCTGGCTGATGAGCCCGTTGCGGCCGAGCAGCACCATCCACGAGTAGGTGCGCACGACCACGCTGGTGAAATACGGCACGATGATGCAGAAGAGCACCAGCGTGAACCGCAGCCCGCTGCGGTTGGCGAGGTAGTAGGCGACCGGGTAGCTCACCACCAGCACCACGAGCGTCACCAGCAGGGAGATCCAGAAGGTCGCCCCGAACGCCGTGACTACCGCCCGGGAGGTCGCGACGCTGCGGAACAGGTCCAGCACCTCCGGCAGCCCGCGGTTCTCGGTCAGCGCGCCGAAGAAGAACCAGACGAGCGGTGCCGCGAAGGTCAGCGTGAGCAGCAGCAGCGCCGGGACGATCAGCAGCGAGGCGTCACCGAAACGGCCCTGGGCACTCATCGCAGTCCGCGCCTCTCGCGCCTATTGCAGCAGCAGCTCGCTGTCGGCAGCGAGCCAGGAGAGAAGGACACTCGCGCCGCCCGTCAGCGGGCGCGTGCCGCTCGCGTTCTGGACGTCGACCGTGACCAGCTGCCCGGGGGCAATTTCGACGGCGTAGCGCAGGATGTTGCCGAGGTAGGAGACCTGCGCCACGCGCCCGCCCGCGCGGTTGATCCCGTGCGCCGTCGCCACCGGGTCGTTTCCGGCCGGGGCGATCCCCACCCGCTCGGGACGCACGAAGAGGCTGGCGGTGGCGCCCCGCCCGCACGCCGCGAGCGACGCGGCCCTCCAGCGCCAGGCCGCCCGCAGTGCGCAGCGTCGCGCCCTCCCCGGCCGTCTCCTCCACCGTGCCCTCGATCAGGTTCGCCTCACCGAGGAAGCGGGCCGTGAAGATGTCCTGCGGCCGCTCGTAGACTTCCGCTGGCGGTCCCAGCTGGGCGATCCGGCCGTTGCTCATGATCGCGATGCGGTCGGACATGTTCATCGCTTCCTCCTGGTCGTGCGTCACGTAGACGACCGTCATTCCGAGGCGGCGCTGGATCTCCTTTATCTCGACCTGCATCTGGTAGCGCAGGTTCTTGTCCAGGGCCCCGAGCGGCTCGTCCATGAGCACCACGCTCGGGTGGAACACGATGGCGCGCGCGATGGCCACGCGCTGCTGCTGCCCGCCGGAGAGCTGACGCGAGTAGCGGTCCGCGAAGCGCTCGAGGCGCACGAGCGCCAGTGCCGCGTCCACGCGCTCGCGAATCTCGCCATCGGGCACGCGCCGCGCGCGAAGCGGAAAGGCGACGTTCTCGTAGACGTTCAGGTGCGGGAAGATGGCATAGTTCTGAAACACCATCCCGAAGCTGCGCTTCTGCGGCGGCACGGCGCTGATGTCGGCGCCGTCGAGCAGGATCTGCCCCTCGTCGACCGGGGCGAACCCCGCGATCATCAGCAGCGTCGTGGTCTTGCCCGATCCGGACGGGCCGAGCAGCGAGAAGAACTCGCCCGGCCGGATCGTCGCGCTGATCGCGTCGACTACCCGCTCGTCGCCGTAGCGCTTGGTGACGCCCCGCAGCTCGATCGCGCCTTGGCCGACCGAGCGCGGATCACTCATCGCCGAACGCGTGCCCCGGCCGCCTGAGCCGTCAGCTGATGATCCACTTCGACCAGGCCTGACTCACTTTCTCCCGGTTCTGCGACCACCAGTTGACGTCGAGCACGAACCCCTTCGACCGCGTCCACGGCGTGCCGGTCGCCGGGTCGATCAGGTCCTTGGACGTGGCGCCGTACGACTTGGTGTTGACCGGGATCGCCTTGTACTTGGCGAGCCAGCGGGACTGCACGTCGGTGCTCGAGGCGAAGTCGATGAACCGCCCCGCCGCCTCGGGGTTCTTCCCGCCGCGCGGTATGCCGTAGGCCTGCACGAGCAGCGCGTTCTGGTTCCACTGCACGTCGATCGGCGCGCCCTGGTCCTTCGCGACGTACGCCCGCGTGCTCCACAGCGGGCCCATCGCGACCTCGCCTTCGGCGAGCATGGTGGAGGACAGGGCACCCGTATCCCAGAACTTCGGAATCGCCGGCCGGACACGCGACATCGACCGGAACGCGCGATCGATGTCGAGCGGGTAGAGCTTGTCGGCCGGCACACCGTCCGCGATAAGCGCGAATTCGATCGTCGGGTGGCCGGTGGCCATGTCCGGGAACGTCCGGCGCTGCGGCCACTTCTTGATGTCCCAGAACTCCGCCCAGGACTTGGGCTCGCTCCCGCGTGCAATGGCCTTGGTGTTGTAGGCCAGCACCATCGCGTAGATGAACGAGCCGAGCTGGAACCTGCGCTTGACGATCGGATCGAGATCGGCCGGATTGGTGTACTTGAACTTCTCGTACGGGATCGGCAACAGGTAGTTGCCGAGCTCGAGCTGGAGCACGACGTCGTCGCCCGAGTCGATGAGGTCGAGCTCGTGCTGGCCGGACTTCATCATCGCCAGCAGCTTGGCGCCCGTGGCAGCGACCGGCACGATCTCGATGCCGGTTTCCTTGCGGAACGGCTCGTAGACGGTCTCGCGCTTGACGTCGTCGAAGACGCCGCCCGGCGTACGCACGACGAGCTGCTCCGCGGCAGATGCGTTGCGCGACCAGATCATGAACGGTGCGACGGTTGCGGCGGCCACGCCGGCGGTGAACGTGCGTCGGCCGCGATCGGCGGTCTTGTGGTCTCCCATCTTCTCCTCCATGGACCCAGGTTGGACGTCGCGCGCAGTGCGCTTTCCGCGTCGAGGCGCGCCCTGTTACGAGCATAGCATGGGGCGGCACCGCGGCAAGCGTCGCAGCGGCCCCGTCGCACAAGCGCGGCCGACGCTGCTGCGGACCACTTGCAGATGCCATGGGACCGAAATGGACATCCCCGCCGGCGTGGGTATCATTCGCGTGAAGGAGCCCCGATACCGATAGGAGAGTCCGACCATGCAGATCACGGGAATGTTGCACGGCGCGCGCCTGCTCGAATTCGCGGGCTTCCCCGCCACCGAAGTGCTCGGCCCCGACGCCAGCGAGGAAAAGATCAAGGCCCTGATCGACAAACACGGCCTGATCTTCATCAAGCCAGTGTTCAAAGGCGGCATCGGCAAGAAGGGCAAGGCCGGCCTGCTGGGCCGCGCGAGGGACCTGAAGACCGCGCTGGCCGAGAAGGAGCGTCTGTACTTTGCCGAGCATCAGGTCGGCCACGTCAAGGCCAAGGCCAACGGCGTGACCTTCGAAGCCGGCGTTCCCGCCGAGCACGAGGTCTACTTCTCGATCAGCGACTCGACTCGCTTTCGTGCGCCGACGATGACCCTGACGCACCTTGGCGGCATCGACATCGAGGAACTCGAAAAGAGCCAGCTGGCGCAGGTGCCCTTCGATCCGCTGACCGGCCTCAAGGCGTTCGTGGTGGCCAACGCGCTCACCGAGATCGGGGCGCCGAAGGAAATCATCTCGCCGCTGGTGCAGCAGCTGCCCAAGCTGTGGGAGCTGTTCCACAACTTCGGCATGACTACGCTGGAGTTGAACCCGATTCGCATGCGCCCGGACAAGAGCGGCCGGCTCACGCCCGTCGCCTGCGATTTCAAGTGCGGCTTCGATCGCGACGACCCGCGCTGGTTGCGTCTGCACCTGCCGGCGCACCTGTTCGCGGCCGATTACTCGAACTTCGAGCAGGAGATCAATACGCTGCGCACCCATCAGGGCCAGAGCGACGTTTACGTGATCAACGACAAGGGCACGGTGCTCGCGCCGACCTTCGGGGGCGGCGCGAACTCGCTCGTCACCGAGATGCTCGGCGACGACGCGATCATCAGCTCCGACTTCGGCGGCAATCCGCCGTACGAGAAGATGAAGGCGGTGGCGCGCATCTGCTTCAGGCATTGGCTCGGACAGGCCAACGTGCTGTTCATCATCGGCGGCAAGAGCAACAACACCGACATCTTCGAGACCCTGCGCGCGATGGCCGATGCGCTGCGCGAGCATTTCAGCGAGCACGGGCCGACACCGCTCTACGTGGTGCTTGGCCGGGGCGGTCCGAACCTCGTGCGTGGCATGGGCGCCCTGCGCGACACCTGCGATGCCCTCGGCCTGCCGTACCGCCTGTTCGGCTTCGATTCGGACATGAGCGAAGTGATCCAGTTCGCCAGGCGCGCGGATGCCTGGATGAAGGCCGGCGGGCGCGGGCAGGTCGCCGCGCGTCTCGGCATCGACAGCGCCGCGTCCCCCAGGGCCGCGTGAACCGGAGAATTCATCATGCAAAGCAGCTGGCAGAAGCAGGGCGTAGGCGACTTCAAGTACTACGTCGGACTGAGCTCGCTGACGCAGATCGCCTCGCGCGACGATCGCGTCTGCGTGCTCAATATTCTCGGTGGCGAGTCGAGCGACGTGACCCCGATCAGCCACGCCTATTCGGGCGGCAACGTGGTATTCGGCACGTCCCCGGGCAAGGGCGGGGCCGTGCTCGAGACGCGGATCGGCAATATCCCGGTCTACAACAACGTGCGCGACGGCCTCGTCGCAGGCCATCGTTTCAATTGCGGCGTGGTCTACCTGCCACCCGCGGCGGCGCGTGACGGCGTGGCGGAGCTGATTCGCGTCAACCCCGAGCTGCGCAAGGTCTTCATCATCACGGAGAAGATCGCGGTCCACGACGCGCGCGAGATTCGCGCGATGGGGCAGCAGAACGGCATCGACATCTTCGGCGCCAACTGCCTGGGTGTCGCCGACTCGTGGAACCAGGTGCGTATCGGCGGTGCGCTTGGCGGCGACAATCCGGGCGATACGTTGCGACAGGGCTCGATTGCGATCTTCTCCAATTCGGGCGGCTTCTCCACCACCATCGCGCAGTACCTCCGCATGGCGGGCTGGGGCACCACGACGGTGATCTCCAGCGGCAAGGATCTCTACATACACTATGCGGCACCGGAGTTCGCGTTCGCGCTGGCCAACGACGCGCGCAGCAAGGCGGCGGTGCTGTACTGCGAGCCGGGCGGCTATTACGAGCTCGACGCCAGCTTCACCAAACCGGTGGTGGCCTGCGTGGTCGGCCGCTGGAAGAGCAAGCTCACGCGCGCGGTCGGCCATGCCGGCGCGATGGCCGGCGGCAACGACGACGCGCGGGCCAAGGAACGCTGGTTCATGGAGAAGTTCGGCGTGGACGCCATCTTCACGCCCGAGCAGCCGGTGTTCTCCGCCAAGGGCGCCGTGGTGACCAACATCGCCCATATTCCGGCGGCGCTCACCGCAGTGATGCGCGCCAACGCCACGTTGCCCGATTTCGCATCCGAAGGCACGCTGGCGCTGAAGGCATGGTTCGGTTCCGACGAAGGTCTGGACCTGCCGGAGGAGCTGAGATTGCCGGTCGTGGAGGCGCTGGCGCCGTACAACGAGCAGGTGGCGTTGCTCAACACGCAGATCGGCGGCGTCGTGCCGCGCCAGCCGATGAAGGACGCATCGGGCGCCTCGCAGATGGACAGCAGGTCGCAGGTGAGCAGCCTGCACGGCACGAGCATGCTGCATGCGGCAACCCTGCCGTTCGAGTCGAATGTCGCGCTGGCGCTGGTCCACGACGCCGGAGGCGAGAACGACCGCCGGCTGATCGCACCGGCGGTGGCGGCCTACGTCAACCTGCACGGCCGGCCCGAGCTTGCGGCGGCACAGGCCAGCCGTGAGGCCGGGAACGCACCCAACACGGTGCTGGCGGCCGCGGCAGCCATCGTCGGGCCGCGGCGCCAGGCCGCCGCCCGCGATGCGCTCAAGTTCATGATCGAGCGCTTCCACGCCGCCGGCCTCGGGATGGAGTTCGGCGCATCGCTCAGCGAGAGCTTCGACATTGCGAAGGTCGACAAGAACGACCTGCCGGCGCTGACCGCCGCGCTTCCCGATGTGCGCGCGCAATCGCTGATCGCCGGTGTCGAGGCGCGCGGAGGCCGCTCGGTGTTCCTGCGCTGGCTCAAGAGCCTGCCCGGGCACCCGACCGAGGCCGCGGTGCTGGCCGCCATCTCGGCCACGCTGGCATGGGGACCCTTGAGCCGCAAGCGCATTTCGCGGGTGACGGCGGAGAGCTTTCCGTGGTGGCTGCAGCTGTTCGGCACGTTGATCGGCGCGTCGGCCGACGCGGGGCAGCATCAGCCCGGCATGTTCTGCGGCATCGATGAGCGCGAGATGCTCGAAAAGGCAAGCCTCGGTGACGTCGCATTTGCGGCGTTGCTGGGACGCTTGCCTGGAGAGGATGATTTGTTCGCCTTTCAGACGCTGGTCGGTCTTCTGCTGACCAACGGTCCGGGCGCAATCTCGGCGCAGGGCGCCAAGGGCGCGGTTTCGGCCGACGGCCCGGAACAACCCGATCGTGTGCAGCTCAACAAGGCGCTGATCGGCTTCCTGTCGCATACCGGCTACGCGCACGGCGGCAACGGTTACGAGGGCATCGCCTACCTCAACGAGCAGTTTCGCGACGCCGGCTTGAAGGACCCGAGCGCGAAGGACCACGGCATCGACCTGCGGGCGCTGGCCGCAAAGGCCGTCGAACGGTACGCCCGGTACAAGAGTCAGAAGAAGACGGCGGGCAGCCTGGATATCGCCAAGCTGCCCGGCGTGAATCACCCGGTGTTCAAGGACAAACCGGTCAATTACGATCCCCGGGAGGTGTTCATCGCCAAGCTTTACGACGAGCGCGGCGAGACCAACGTGTTCCATGCGTTCTACCGCGCGCTGGTGCAGGAGCTGTTCGACGCCGGCGTCTCGAGGACCGTCTACTGCGTGAACATCGATGCGGTGATCGCCGCGCTCCTGCTCAAGATGCTGTGGAAGCCGCTGCAATCCGGCGAGATCGGCGAGCGCGAGCTGGAAACGGCGGCATTTACGATCTTCCTCTACCCGCGCATGCTCGGGTGTGCTGCCGAAATCGACGACCATCTGAACCGCGGTCGCAATATGGATACGCGCACCCAGGCATCGCTCTGCAAGTTCGTCGCCTGAGCGCTCCGGAAGGTGGCGGCTGGAGCCAGAGGAGAGCGCATGTCCTGTACCGTGAACACCGAGCTCCTGTTCGTGGCCGACGCGTACCTGCAAACCGCGAGGGCCAGCGTCGTCGCCGTGCACGAGGATGCGATCGAGCTCGACCGCACGATCTTCTACCCCATGGGCGGCGGGCAGGCGGGCGACTCGGGTGCGCTGCTGCGCGCCAACGGCGAGCGGATTGCGGTCGTCGACACCCGAAAGGGCGAAACCCGCGACAGCGTGTTGCATGTCCTGGCGCCGGCGACGCCGCGGCCGGCGATCGGTGAGGAGCTCGCGCTCGAGCTCGACTGGCCGCGGCGCCATGCGCTGATGCGCCTGCACACCGCGCTGCACATCATGTCCTGCGTCGTCGTAGCCCCGGTCACCGGAGGCAACATCGCACCGGCGAAGGCGCGCCTCGATTTCGACATCGACATGAGCCTGCTCGATGCCGGGAGAATCGAGCGCGAGACGAACGCGCTCATCGCGCGTGGCGTCGAAACGGAAACCGTCTGGATCAGCGACGAGGAGCTCGACGCCCGACCCGAGCTCGTCAAGACGATGAGCGTGCAGCCGCCGCGCGGCAGCGGACGGGTACGTCTCGTCAGGATTCCCGGCATCGACCTGCAACCCTGCGGCGGCACGCACGTCCGCAACATTGCGGAGATCGGAGCGATCCGCGTGCTCAAGATCCGGAGCGAAGGCAAGCGCAACCGGCGCGTGGAGATCGCGCTTCACGAGCATCCGCCGACATGACGGAAGAGCGCGCCAAGCGCGAGATCGGCGAGTGGATCGTGAGCGCGACGCTGGCCGGGTCCAACGAGGTCGACATCCTCGCCGGCATCGGCGAGCGGTTGAATGCCGCCGGTGTCTCGCTGGTGCGTGTCTCGGTGGCGACCGACCTGCTCGACCCGACGTTCGACGGCCGCGGCGTGCGCTGGCTGCGCGACGAGGGAGGCGTCGAGGAAACGTTCGAGCGCAACGACGAGGGCACCATCGTCAGCGAGGACTTCCCGCAAAGTCCGTTCGGCTTCCTGCTCCGCAGCGGTCAGCCGACGCTGCGCCGGCGCCTCGATGCGACGTACCGCCGGGGCGAGTTCGAGATGCTCGACAGGTTTCAGGACCAGGGCGCCACCGACTATCTGGCAATCTCCGTTCGCGTCGGCGAAACCGTCCAGCTGGGCGTGGGCGAAGGCATCACCACGTCGTGGACGACCGACGCGCCGGACGGCTTCCCGAGCGCGCAGGTCGACCTGCTCGGCGGGATCATGCCGGCGCTGACCCTGGCGTTCATGCTGCGGACGACCCATCGCGACGCGCGCACCCTGCTGACGACGTACCTCGGGCGGCACGCGGCGGACCGCGTGCTCGCCGGCAACATCGTGCGTGGCCGGGCCGAACCCATTCGCGCCGTCGTCTGGTTCAGCGACCTCGTCGGGTTCACGCGGATCTCCGACAACGCGAGCGCCGACCAGGTGCTGGCGCTGCTGAATGAGTACGCCCAGGCGCAGGTCGAGGAGATCGAGGCGCATGGCGGGCACGTGCTGAAGTTCATCGGCGACGGCATCCTCGCGATCTTCCCTGACGACGATACGACGATCGCCTGCGCGCGCGCGCTCGATGCCGCGGCCGCGATGCGACAGCGCATCGCGGCGCTGAACCTGCGACGGGCGGCGTCCGACCTCCCGGTAACCGACACGCATCTGGCGCTGCATGCCGGCGAGCTCCTCTACGGCAATCTCGGCGGCCCGCGGCGACTCGACTTCACCGTGCTGGGCTCGGCGGTCAACGAGGCGGCGCGAATCGAAGCGCTTTGCGCCTCGCTCGACCAGACCGTCATCGTGTCCTGGGCATTCGCCGAGGCGGCGGGCGACGCGCGCCGTCGGCTCGTGAGCCTCGGCCGCTACGCGATGAAGGGCATCGCCCGGCCGCAGGAATTGTTCACGCTGGATCCCGGCTGACTGCGGAACCCGGTCACCACCGTCGCTGCGCCGCGTTCCCGATGCACCCCCGGGGGGACTGCAACCAACATCTCCCGCCAGTTGTCAAAGCCGCCGTCCCGGCTCGAGGAGGTGCCCATGGAACAAGCGCCAACGCACATCGATCGGCGGATCTACGAGCTCTACGACGAGTACTGCCATGGACGGATCGACCGCCGGGAATTCCTGAAGCGCGCGAGCGCACTCACGGTAGCCGGGGGCTCGGCGCTCGCCATGGCGCAGGCGATGCTGCCGCGCTACGCGCAGGCGCAGACCATATCGTTCACCGACGAGCGGATGAAGGCTCGCTACGTCGACTACCCGTCACCGGGCGGCAATTCCGGAAGCATGCGCGGCTACCTGGTGCAACCCGCGGGTGCCGGTCCGTTCCCGGCCGTACTGGTGATCCACGAGAATCGCGGCCTCAACCCCTACATCGAGGACGTCGCCCGGCGCCTCGCCGTGGTCGGCTACCTGGCGCTCGCGCCGGACGGATTGGCGCCGGTCGGCGGCTACCCCGGCAACGACGATGACGGACGGGCCCTGCAGGCGAAGCTCGACCAGCCCAAGCTGCGCACGGACATGCTGAACAGCGCGAAGTGGCTGAAGGCCCACACGCTCGCGAACGGCAAACTCGGCTGCACCGGGTTCTGCTGGGGCGGCGGCATGACCAACCAGCTCGCGGTGGAACTGGGCGGCGACCTTCGGGCTGCGGTACCGTTCTACGGCGCCGCGCCGGAGGCGGCTTCCGTGCCCCGGATAAAGGCGCGCGGTGATGGTCCAGTACGCCGAGAGCGACGAGCGCATCAACGCGATGTGGCCGACCTACGAGGCCGCGCTCAAGGCGAACGGCATCGCGTACGAGATGCACATGTATCCCGGCACGCAGCACGGCTTCCACAACAACTCGACGCCGCGCTACCACGAGCCGTCGGCGAAGCTCGCCTGGGAACGGACGGTCGCGCATTTCAGGAAGACGCTCGGCTGACGGCGCGGGGCGGCGCGCCCGATTGCGTCGACTTCTGCCTTGGGCCGATCGCGTGGCGCGAAGGGCGCGCCAAGCGGGCGAGGCGACCGCCGGCCGACCGGGCCGGGTCAAACGAACGAAAACGCCACGAACGGTCCGATCTGCGCCTGCAATGGCCGCGAGAGCCTGGCGGGCAACGGCACGTTCACCATCCGTTCGGTCCCGTCCTGTTCGTGTGCGGCGTGGTAATGGTCGAGGATGGCGGCCATCCGGTGGTTGGCGGCGATGAATTGCACGTGCGCGCAGCTGAAGCCGTGGCTCGCAGCCTCTTCGAAGGCCTCCCTGGTCATGCGCTGCCCGTAGCCGACGCCGCGGTAGGGCGCGAGCACGCTGATGCTGAACTCGACCAGCGCCTCCCTGACGCAGGCGAGCTGCACGACGCCGCCCAGCACGAAGTCGGCATCGTACCAGCCGAGAATCACGTCGCGCTCGAAGTCCAGGCGGCGCACGTACTCGGCGATGGCCTCGTCGCGGCACCAGATACCGAAGCGCAGCAGGCGCGCTTCCGGCTCGAGGCCCAGGAAGTGGCCCAGCACGAGGTCGCGCTGGCCGGCATTGAGCTGACGAGGCTTGCCCAACGGCTTCCGGGGCACGAGCAGCGTGTACATGATGGTTCGACCGTCGGGGATTCAGTCGCGTTCGCGCGAGCCCGCCCGCGGCGGCGTCGAATGCGCGAGGTAGCGGTCTTCGAGCCTGCGTCGCAACGCCTCGGCGAGCTCGATTTCGGCGTCGGAGGCGAATCGGGCCGGTGGATCGACGATCGGTTCGTCGTTGTACTGTTCAGTTTCGAACATGCCAGACTCCTTCGAGTGGAAGGAACGGACGGATGGCGCTGTCGCACTGCAACACGCATATCGCGTGCCATGCGCAGCATTTGCCGCGAGAACAAGCGCCCGTATCGCCCTCGCCAGGCGTCGCAGTCGAGGCCAAGCGCCACGTGTAAACAATCGCGACACCAAGAGGAGAACGCGTCCGGGCGCGCTCCGCGGCGGGGGTCGTCACATTCGGCCACGCAGGAGAATTTCCAGAGCCCGTGACGGGCAGTCGCACCTGTCGGACGGAGGCGCCGGAAGGCATCAGGCAAGAAAAAGGGGAGCCGATCGGCTCCCCTCATGCGCGGATGCGCCAGACTCAGCAGCCGCCCTTCTTCTCCTTCTTCGCGGCGGTCGCTGCGCCCGCAGGCGCGCCGGCCTTGGCCGCCTTTTCGACGGCCTTCTTCTTGTCGGCGTCGGACATCTTGTCCCAGGCTTCCTGCGTGACGTCGGCGGGCTTCTTGAGGGCGGCTTCCGCCTTCTTCATCGTCGCGGCGTCGGCCTTCGGCGGATCGGCGGCCAGCGCGCTCGCGCCGGACAGAGCAAAGACGGCGGCAACCAGAATCGTGGACAGTTTGTTCATGTGCATGGCTCCTGAAGTTTGGCGGTCTGCCCGCGGGCCGCGCCCGCGGATCCGGGATCCCGAAAAGGGCGGAATTCTACACGAAAATGCAGGACCCTTCACCTGTTTTTGAGGTAGCGCGCGTCGTCGAACGTCGCCACCCACTGCGGGCGATAGGCGACGGCAAGCGTCAGCGCCATCCCGGTGAGCGTCGCCTCGCCGAATGCGAGGTAGAGGAGATACGGCAGGTATTCGCCGAAGACGAGCTCCGGCGGCCGCCCCGCCGCCAGCGTCAGCAGCACCGCGCCGGCGAGGCCCGCCGCCAGCAGCGCGAGCGCGGCGCCGAAGAACGCGCCGACGAAGATGTAGACGAAGAAATTCGCCGGCAGCGCCCGCTCGAGAAGGCGCAGGACGAGCCAGGTCGCGCCGACCGGAACCGCGGCCATCGCCAGCCAGACCAGCGCGGCATTCGCCCATAGCCCGTCGCGCAGGCCCGTGTTCACGGCGACCGCGACGGCCGTACCTGCCAGCGCCAGCGGCGCTCCCGCGAGCAGCGTGAACGCGGCCACCCCGAGCAGGTGAAACGTGAACCCTTCGCCGACCGTGGCCTGGATGCTCCACAGCACGACGAGGCAGAAGATGGTCCCGTACCAGACGTGCACCGGTTCGCTCGCGCGAAAGCGCGGCCACGGCGCGACGCGCAGGGCGGCCAGCAGGAGAGGCACGGCGAGCGCCCACGACCCTGCCACCCAGCCCGCCGGGAAGGTGATTGCCGTGACGTCCATCGCCGCATTGTAGAATCCCCGCCATCCCCCAACGCACGATCATGGACAGCGCCCTCGCCCTCTCGCCGCTCGCCGCGCGGATCGCCGCGATGTTTCCCGCGCTCGCGAACGCGCCGCCGCGCGACGCTCGAGCGCATCGCGCGCGAGGGCACCTATCGGAAGGCGCCGGCAGGCACCCCGATGTTCGACGCGCACTCGCCGTGCAGCGGCTTTCCGCTCGTGCTCTCCGGCTCGATCCGGGTCCTGCAGCGCTACCCCAACGGACGCGAGCTGCAGCTCTACCGCGTGAAACCGGGCGAATCCTGCCTGCTGTCGGGCAGCTGCCTGCTCGGCGAGACCAACTACGCCGCGTCCGGCATCGCCGAGACGGACGTCGAGCTCCTGATCCTGCCGCCGGCGCTGTTCCAGGCGCTGATCGCCGAGGACGAGTCGTTTCGCCGCCACGTGTTCGAGGTCTTCGGCGAGCGGCTCGCCGCACTGATGCAGGTGGTCGAGGCGATCGCCTACCAGAAGCTCGACCAGCGGCTCGCCGCGCTGCTCGTCGCGCGGACCGCGGACAGCGAGATCCACGCGACGCACCAGGCGCTCGCCGACGATCTGGGCAGTGTGCGCGAGATCGTCTCGCGCCTGTTGCGCAGCTTCGAGGACCGCGGCTGGGTCGATCTGGGCCGCGAGCGCGTGCGCATCGTCGACCGCGCCGCGCTGGAGAATCTCGCCCGCGGCTGACCGCCGAAGGTCGCGCCGAGGACCGGCGCCGGCCTAGGCGCGCCGCGTCGCCGCCCGCGCGCCGGATCTTCCGCCGGCGGGCGCTCGCGACAGCGGCGTCGCATCCCGCTGCTGCCGCTCGAGCAGCCGCAGCATCGTCGCCAGCGTGATCGAGCTGAACGTCGCCTTCGCGATCTCGTCGATTTCCGAGAGCACCGCCGAGAGCGCCTGCCCGACCGGCGTGGGCTCGCCCGGCTCGCGCCGATCGCCGTCCGGCTCGCGAGCTCCTCGAACACCCGGATCACGTCCATCAGCGTGAGCCGCCGCGCGTTGCCGGCGAAACGGTAGCCGCCGCCGACGCCACGCACCGACTCGACGACGCCGACGCGCGCGAGCTCGGAGAGCACCTTGGCGAGATGGTGCGGCGAAACGTCGTACTTCGCGGCGATCTCCGCGGCCGAGATATGTCGCGTCGGATCGAGCGCGAACTCGAGCACGCTGTAGAGCGCGAGCCGCGTGTTCTTCTGCAGCTTCACCGGCGTGGGCGCCGGCCCGTCGAGGTCCATCTCCAGCGGGATGAACGGCCCGGCCATCATGCCCTGGCTGCGGAAGAACGACAGGATCAGCGTGTTGTCGCGGGCGAGCATCGTGCGCACCTTGGTCACGCCGGCGCGGCGGAATCCGGCGCAGATCGCCGCGAGCAGACGCGTGCCGACGCCGCGCTGCCGGGCATCCGGCCGCACGTCGATCGCGAACACCCAGCCGCAGGGCGGCGAGCCGAATTCCCAGTCGCGCACCTCGCCGATCACGAAGCCGACCACCGCGCCGCCGCCTCGGCCACGAGGAACTGGCGCTGCGCGTCGCCGGCGACGCCGTAGCGACGGAGCACCGAATGCCAGTAGCTCCGCTTTTCGATGCCGGTGACCGCCGCGTCGATGGCGATGACCTCGGCGAGGTCGCCGCGGCGCACGGCGCGGACCGCGAGCGTTTCGGCGGCCACCGCCGGCGCCGCGCGCGGCTCCCGTTCGCCCCCTCTCCTGTCCTCCGCCTCGCCGCCACGCCCCGTCCCGCCAAAAAGATGATGCACATCAAATCAAAAACCGCATTCCGATGCCAGATTAGCCGGATCTCGGTGAACGCTCAACCGCCGGCGACGCAAAACGGCGCCGGACGGAGGAATCGGGGATCGTATGAGCCAGGTCGACGCGGCACGCGCCACGTGCCGACGTACTGCTACCAGTGCGTCGCCGGACCGGACTTGCTGACGGTGAAGGTCGTCGACGGCATCGCCACCGAGGTCGAGCCGAACTTCTGCGCGGCCGACATGCATCCCGGCGGCGGCAAGGTCTGCGTCAAGGCCTACGGCCTGGTGCAGAAGACCTACAACCCGAACCGGGTCTCGACGCCGATGAAGCGCACCAACCCGAAGAAGGGCCGCGACGAGGATCCGGGCTTCGTGCCGATCTCGTGGGACGAGGCGCTCGACATCGTCGCCGCCAAGCTCAACGAGCTCCGCGCGAGCGGGCTGACCGACGAATCCGGCTATCCGCGCCTCGCCGTGAGCTTCGGCGGCGCCGGCACGCCGCAATCGTACATGGGCACCTTCCCGGCGTTCCTCGCCGCGTGGGGCCCGATCGACATGGGCTTCGGCTCGGGCCAGGGCGTCAAGTGCTACCACTCCGAGCACCTGTACGGCGAGTTCTGGCACCGCGCCTTCACCGTCTCGCCCGACACGCCGCTCTCCGATTACCTCATCTCCTGCGGCGCCAACATCGAGGCCTCCGGCGGCGTCGTCGGCGTCTGGCGCCACGCCGACGCGCGCGTGCGCGGCATGAAGCGCGTGCAGGTCGAGCCGCACCTGTCGGTCACCGGCGCCTGCTCGGCCGAGTGGGTGCCGATCAAGCCCAAGACCGACGCCGCGTTCCTGTTCGCGCTGATCCACGTGCTGCTGCACGAGGTCCCGCGCGAGCGGCTCGACGTCGCCGTTCCTCGCCGACACACGGCCTCGCCCTATCTCGTCGGCCCGCACGGCTACTACCTGCGCGACCGCGCGACCGGCAAGCCGCTGGTCTGGGACTCGCGCGCGCGCGACGGCGGTGCCGTTCGACACGCCGGGCTCGACGCAGGCGCTCGAGGGCCGCTACGAGGCCGACGCCGTCGAGATCGGCCCCGACGACGATGTGCTCGCGCGACGGGCGGCTCGAAGGCGAGACCGCCTTCGCCAGGCTCGTCAGCACATGGCGCCGTACACGCCCGAGTGGGCGGAGCCGATCTGCGACGTGCCGGCGGCGACGATCCGCCGCATCGCCAACGAGTACCTCGATCACGCCCGCGTCGGCGAGACGATCGACATCGACGGCGTGCGCTGCCGTTCCGGCCGGTCGCGGTGAGCCTCGGCAAGACGGTCAACAACGGCTGGGGCGGCTTCGAATGCGTGCTGGGCGCGCACGATGCTGGCGGCGCTCGTCGGCGCGCTCGAAGTGCCCGGCGGGACGCTCGGCACGACGGTGCGGCTCAACCGCCAGGTTCCGGCGCGCGTCCACAGCGTGAAGCCCGGGCCCGACGGCTTCATGGACTACCCGCTCAACCCGACCGACAAGGCGCACTGGTCGCCGAAGCCGAACATCCGCAACGCCTACCGGACGATGGTGCCGCTCGCGGCGAACGGGCCGTGGAGCCAGGCGCTCGGGCCGACGCACTTCTCGTGGATGTTCCTCGACGAGACGCCGAAGGGCCTGCCGCGGGTGACGCTGCCCGACGTGTGGTTCGTCTACCGCACCAATCCGGCGATCTCGTTCTGGGACACGCAGGCGCTCGGCGAGAAGATGGCGCGCTTCCCGTTCATGGTCGCCTTCGCGTACACGCGCGACGAGACCAACCACATCGCCGACATGCTGCTGCCCGAGGCGACCGACCTCGAAAGCCTGCAGCTGATCCGCATCGGCGGCTCGAAGTACGTCGAGCAGTTCTGGGACCAGCAGGGCTTCGCGCTGCGCCAGCCCGCGGTCGAGCCGCACGGCGAGGCGCGCGACTTCACCGACGATCGCCACCGAGCTCGCGCGCCGCACCGGCCTGCTCGAGAAATACAACGCCGCGATCAACAAGGGCGCGGCCGGCGTGCCGCTCAAGGGCGCGCACTGGGACCATGCGCTCGCGCCGGACGTGGCGCACGCGCCCGAGGCCATCTGGGATGCCGTCTGCCGCGCCGCGAGCGCCGAGGTGACCGACGGCCGGAGGTGCACGGTCTCGACTGGTGGAAGGAGCACGGGCTCGCCACGAAGCCGTTCTCGCGCATCGAGTGGTACCTGTACCCGACGCTGGCCGCGAAGGGCCTGCGCTTCGAGCTGCCGTACCAGGAGCGCCTGCAGCGCATCGGCGCGGAGCTCGGCCGCCGGCTGCACGAGCACGACATGCACTGGTGGGACAAGCAGCTCGCCGAATACCAGGCGCTGCCGGTGTGGAAGGACTTCGGCGCGCCG
Source organism: uncultured beta proteobacterium (assembly GCA_963786625.1). Taxonomy (GTDB): domain Bacteria; phylum Pseudomonadota; class Gammaproteobacteria; order Burkholderiales; family Casimicrobiaceae; genus CAIWHR01. The sequence goes on along the minus strand of CAWAZS010000014.1, from coordinate 806,880 downwards.
TGGGTCGCCGCCGTCGTCAAGGCCGGCGGCCAGCCGCAGAACTATCCGTTCTGGCTGCTCACCGCGCGCAGCATGCAGTACGCGTGGGGCGCCAACGTCGGCATGCAGCTGATCAAGGAGGTCGCCGACAACATCGCCGGGCCATCGCGGCGTGATCATCAACACGGAGGCGCGCGGCAGGCTCGGCATCGACGACGGCGATGGGTCGAGATCGCGACGCCGCAGCGCCAGCGTCCGCGGCCGGGCCGTGCTGCGCCAGGGCATCCGTCCCGACACGCTGCTGCTGATCGGCCAGTTCGACCACTGGGTGACGCCGTTCGCCAAGGACTTCGGCATGCCGAGCCTGAACTCGCTCGCGACGATGTCGCTCGAGCTGACCGACGCGACGGGCTCCGGCGCCGACGTCGTGCGCGTGCAGCTGCGCGGCGCGGACTGGCAGAGGCGCACGCAAGCAAGCCATGACCCGCTGGGCGATGGTCGCCGACCTGCGCCGCTGCGTCGGCTGCCAGACCTGCACCGCCGCGTGCCGGCACGCCAACGCGACGCCGCCCGGCGTGCAGTGGCGGCGCGTGCTCGACATGGAGTTCGGCGAATATCCGGACGTGCAGCGCGCCTTCGTGCCGGTCGGCTGCCAGCACTGCGACGATCCGCCGTGCATGGACGTCTGCCCGACGACGGCGACGAGGAAGCGCGACGACGGCATCGTCACCATCGACTACGACCTGTGCATCGGCTGCGCCTACTGCGCGGTCGCGTGTCCCTACCAGGCGCGCTACAAGACGCTGCGCGCCGGCTTCGCCTACGGCACAGCCGATGGACAACGAGACGAAGCGCCGCGACGACGCGCGGCTCGCGGTGGCCACCAAGTGCACGTTCTGCGTCGAGCGCATCGACGCCGGCCCGGCGAGAGGGCCAGCGGCCCGGCGTCGATCCGGAAGCCACGCCCGCCTGCGTCAATGCGTGCATCTCGCAGGCGCTGCAGTTCGGCGATCTCGACGACCCGCAGAGCAACGTGTCGCAGCTGCTCGCCGAGAACCAGCACTTCCGGATGCACGAGGAGCTCGGCACCGGACCCGGCTTCTACTACCTGTGGGACAAGGCGCCGCCGGACCGCACGAAGTGACCCGTCCGCGATGCATGATACGGGCCCGAGCCCGTGGCAGCAGACGAACTGGGACTGGCGCGCGGCGGGCAACTTCATCTGCGGCGGCGCCGGCGGCGGGCTCGTCGTGTTCACGGCGCTGTCGGCGCGCAGGGGATGCGCTGCGCTGCTGCTGCTCGCCGGGCTCGCGTTCGTCGGCGTGCGGGCTCGTCTGCGTGTCGCTCGAGCTCGGCCGGCCGCTGCGGGCGCTGAACGTCTTCCTCAATCCGCGCACGTCGTGGATGGCGCGCGAGGCTGATCGCGGCGATGCTGTTCCCGGCGGGCCTCGCCGCTGCCGCGGGCGTGCCGGATTCGTGTGGCTCGCCGCGCGTGCTCGCGCTGGTCTTCGTCTATTGCCAGGGCCGCATGCTGCAGGCCGCGCGAGGCATCCCCGCGTGGCGCGAGCCGCTGCTCGTGCCGCTGATCGTGGTCACGGGGCTGGCCGAGGGCGCGGGCTCTTCCTCGTGCTCGCCCCGTGCCCGGACGCGAACCCGGCGCTGCTGCTGGCTTCGGCACGCTCGTGCTGCCGCGCGTGCTGGTCTGGCTCCCTACCGCCGGGGTGGCGGCGATGCGCGCCCGGCGCCTCGCCGCGCTCGACCGCGCCGGCCGCCTGCTGCGCTCGCGGGCACGCTGGTGCCGCTGGCGCTCGTCGCCGCCTTCGCGCTCGGCGCGGTGTCGGGCATCACGGTCTGGATCGCGGCGCTCGCGGGACTTGCCGCCGGGCAGCGGGTGCGTACTTCAAGTTCACCTGGTCACCGGCGCCGGCTTCAATCAGGGCTTCGCGCTCGCGCACCTGCCGGTGCGCGGCGTGCGGGCCGAGTGACGCGACCCCGTGACCAAGCGCATCCTGTCGCTGACGGTCAACGGCCGGCCCGCGAGGACGCGGTCGCCGACCACGCTGCTGCTCGACTACCTGCGCGAGCAACTCGGTCTCACCGGCACCAAGCGCGGCTGCGACGGCGGCGAGTGCGGCGCCTGCACGGTGCTGGTCGACGGCGAGCCGCAGCTCGCGTGCATCACGCTGGCCGCGCGCTGCGAGGGGCAGCGTCGAGACCATCGAGGCGCTGGCCACCGACGGCCGCATGAGCCGGCTGCAGGCGGCGTTCCACGAGAAGCTCGGCACGCAGTGCGGCTTCTGCACGCCGGGCATGATCATGGCGGCCGAGGCGCTGCTGCGCCGGAACCCGCGCCGAGCGAAGGCGAGATCCGCGAAGCGCTGTCGGGCAACCTCTGCCGCTGCACCGGCTACGTGAAGATCATCGAGTCGGTGCAGGCGGCCGCGGCGGAGTCCGCGGGCGGCCGCGGCTGCGGAGCGCCGCAATGACCGGCGCGCGACCGCAGCGTCCGCATCGCGCGCGACGCCCGCGGTCGGCGTGCGCCAGCCGCTGGTCGACGGCGTCGAGAAGGTCACCGGCGCGCGCGCTACACGGCCGACCTCCCCGCGGCCGGCGCGCTCGTCGGCGCGATCCTGCGCAGTCCGCTCGCGCACGGCGACATCCGCGGGATCGACACCTCGCGCGCCCGCGCGATGCCCGGCGTGCGCGCGGTGATCACCGGCGACGACTGCGACATTGCCTACGGGGTGATCCCCATCGCGCAGAACGAGTTCCCGCTGGCGCGCGAGCGCGTGCGCTACCGCGGCGAGCCGATGGCCGCCGTCGCCGCCGACGACGCCGCCACCGCGCGCGCGGCGCTGGCGCGATCGTGCTCGACCTCGAGCCGCTGCCGGCGTACTTCGATGCCGCGGCGGCGCGCGCCGGGCGCCGTGCAGCTGCACGCGAACAAGCCCGGCAACATCGAGCGCGAGGTCGACCACATCTTCGGCGACGTCGACGCCGGCTTCGCGGCCGCCGACCTCGTGCGCGAGGAGCGCTTCCACTACGCCGAGGTCACGCACGCGATGATGGAGCCGAACGCGGCGCTCGCCGAGTGGGACGCCGAGCGCGGCCGGCTGACGCTGCACTCGGTGACGCAGGTGCCCTACTACGTGCACCTGGCGCTGGCGCGCTGCCTGCGCATCGACGAATCGCAGATCCGCGTGGTCAAGCCGTTCGTCGGCGGCGGCTTCGGCCATCGCACCGAGACGCTGAACTTCGAGGTGATCGCCGCGCTGCTCGCGCGCGCGGCGAGCGGCACGGTCAAGCTCGAGCTCTCGCGCGAGGAGAGCTTCCTCACCCATCGCGGCCGGCCGGAGACCGACGTGCGGCTGAAGATCGGCCTGACGAAGACGGGCGCGATCACGGCCGTCGACTGCGAGGTCGTGCAGCGCGGCGGCGCCTACGCAGGCTACGGGCTGGTGACGATCCTCTACGCGGGCGCGCTGCTGCACGCGCTCTACCGGGTGCCCGCGTGGCGCTACCACGGCCTGCGCGTCTACACGAACACGCCGCCGAACGGCGCGATGCGCGGCCACGGCTCGGTCGACGTGCGTCACGCGTTCGAATCGCTGCTCGACCAGATGGCCGACGAACTCGGTCTCGATCCGTTCGCCGTGCGCCGCGCGAACCTGATGCCCGTGCCGCACCGCACGATCAACGACCTGCAGGTCAACTCCTACGGGCTGGCCGAGTGCCTCGATCGCGTCGAAGCGGCGTCCGGCTGGCGCGAGCGCCGCGGCAAGCTGCCGCGCGGCCGCGGGCTCGGCATGGCCTGCTCGCACTACGTCAGCGGCTCGGCCAAGCCCGTGCACTGGACCGGCGAGCCGCACGCGGTCGTCCACCTGAAGCTCGACTTCGACGGCGGCATCAGCGTGCTCACCGGCGCCTCGGACATCGGGCAGGGCACCTCGACGCTGATCGCGCAGACGGTGGCCGAAGTGCTGGGGCTCGGCCTCGAGCGGTTGCGCGTGGTCGCCAACGACAGCGTGGTGACGCCGAAGGACAACGGCTCGTACTCGTCGCGCGTGTCGTTCATGGTCGGCAACGCGGCGATCCGCGCGGCGCGCGAGCTGAAGCGCGTGCTGATCGCCGCCGCCGCCCGCAAGCTCGAAGTCGCCGCGGACGATGTCGAGTGCCTCGGCGAGACTGCCGCGTCGCCGGCACCGACCGCACGCTGACCTACAAGGACGTCGTGGCCGCGGCGCTGGACGGCGCCGGCACGCTGATCGTCAAGGGCGCGTGGTCGACGCCGCCGGAGACGCAGGGCGGCAAGTTCAAGGGCGCGGCGGTCGGCTCGAGCGCCGGCTTCCTACGCGGCGCAGGTGGTCGAGGTCAGCGTCGACGAAGACACCGGCATGGTCAAGGTCGAGCGCGTGTGGGTCGCGCACGACTGCGGCCGCGCGATCAATCCGCTCGCGGTCGAAGGCCAGATCCAGGGCTCGGTGTGGATGGGCATGGGCCAGGCGCTGTCCGAGGAAACGCAGTATCACGACGGCCTGCCGCTGCGCGCCAACCTGCTCGACTACCGCGTGCCGACGATCGTCGAGTCGCCGCCGATCGAGCCGTGATCGTCGAAGCGCCCGATCCGAACGGCCCGTTCGGCGCGAAGGAAGCGGGCGAAGGGTCGCTGTCCGGCTTCCTGCCGGCGCTCACCAATGCGATTGCCGATGCGATCGGCGTGCGCCTGACGGAATTGCCGGCGTCGCCCGATCGGCTGCTGGAAGCGATCACGGCGAGGCGGCGCGCGGAGCGGGTGCGCAAGCTGCGCGACGCGCGCAGCCAAGGCCGAGGCATGAGATGCACTATATCCCGACCACGGTCGCTCCGCTCGCTGCGCCCCGGAGAGCAGTCCATCGCCGCTTCCTCGCGCGCTCGACTCGAGGGAGGCAACCCCACGGCGGCCGTCCATGCTCGCGAATGCGCCCTTCGGGGTTGGGCTTCGCCCCCTCTCACGCGCCCTGCGGGACTGACTATGGACCGCCTCGCGCCGTTCGTGCTGACGAGCCGCCTCGCTCGCGGAAGCGACCGCGCTGCTCGCCGCCACGCCGGGTGCGCGACTCATCGCGGGCGGCACCGACCTCCTCCCCAACCTGCGCCGCGGCCTCGACGAGCCGCCGGTGCTCGTCGACCTGACGGCATCGCGGAGCTCGCTGATCACGTTCACCTCCGCGGGCGCGACGATCGGTGCCGGCATCACGCTCCGCGGCTCGCGGCGGACGAGCACTCCGACGCGCTGCCGGTGCTGGCCGAGGCGGCGTCGACGGTGGCGGGTCCGGGGCATCGCACGGTCGCCACCCTCGGGGGCAATCTCTGCCTCGACACCCGCTGCGTCTTCTACAACCAGAGCGAATGGTGGCGCCGCGCGAACGAGTATTGCCTGAAGCTCGGCGGCGACACCTGCCACGTGGCGCCGCAAGGCAAGCGCTGCCACGCCGCGTTCAGCGGCGACCTCGCGCCGGCGCTGATCGTGCTCGACGCCGACGTGGAGATCGCCGGGCCGCACAGCGTCCGCCGTGTGCCGCTGGCCGACCTGTACATCGACGATGGCGCCGCGCATCTCTGCCTCGACGCGGGCGAGATCGTCGTGGCGGTCCGCATTCCCGCGCAGCCGGCGCAGCGCGCAGCGGGTACCGGAAGGCGCGGGCCCGCGGCGCGATCGATTTTCCGCTTGCCGGCGTCGCCGCGCGTCTCGACGTCGCGACGGACGCATCGCGGGCTCTCGCGTCGCGCTGACCGGCACGAACTCGCGGCCGTTCCTGCTCGAAGGCACCGACGAGCTGGTCGGCGGCCCACCTCGACGATGCCGCTCGCCGAGCTCGGCAAGCTCGTGCAGAAGCAGGTCAGCCCGATGCGGACCACCGTGACGCACTCCAACTATCGGCGGCAGGTCGCCGCCGTGCTCGCGCAGCGACTCGTGCGGGAACTGGTCGCGACGATGTCGACGCGTCGGCTGAGGCCGGACCGACCGATGCGCGAACCGGCGCCCCGGAAGCGCTGGGTCGACGCGGACGGCGTCCACATCGACGTGCGCGGGTTGGCGCCGCCGGAGCCGCTGGTGGCGATCCTCTCGCTGATCGAGTCGATCCGCGACGAACGCCGGTCATCGTGCACCACGACCGCGACCCCATGATGCTCTACCCGGAACTCGCCGAGCTCGGCTGGACCGCGGAGCGGATCGACGCCCCTCCCGGCGAAGTGCGCCTGAAGCTCGAGCGCGCGCGGTGAGCCCGTGGCGGGAGCCTTCCTCGGAGGCGCGGGGAGCCGCCTGCTTCCCGCCGTCGATACCGTTCCGCTATCTTCGGCGCGGCGGTGACGTTCCACGTCGTCGCGTGGCTCGCGCTGCTGGCCGGCGCGGACGACGTGCCCGCGTTCGCCGGCGGGCTCGGCTGGCCGCTCGCGGCGCTGCACCTCGTCACGCTGGGCGTGCTCGTGATGACCGCGATCGGCGCGAGCCTGCAGCTGCTGCCGGTGGCGACGCGGCGCCCGTCCGCTGGCCGCTCGCCGGCGGCGTCTGGTGGCTGTACACGCCCGGCGTGGCCGCGATCGCGTCGGCATGGGCCGGCTGCGTCGCCCGTTGCTGGCGGCGGTGCCGTCGCCGTGGCGGTCGCGCTGGTGGTGTTCGCGGCTCCTCGTTCGCAACCTGTCCGGCGCGAAGGGGCATGCCGGTCGTCGTCGCGCACGGCTGGGTCGCGCGGTGTCGCTCGCGGCGACCGTCGCCACCGCGCTCGCGGTCGTGGGCGCCTACGTCGGCGCGCCGGTCGACCGCGCGACGCGCTCGCGCTGCACGTCGCCTTCGCCGGCTACGGTTTCATGGGCATGCTCGCGCTGGGACTCTCCTACATCCTCGTGCCGATGTTCGCGCTGTCGGCGGCCCCCGACGCGCGCCGGCGTGGGCGTCGTGCGCGCTCGCGACCCTCGGCGCGCTCGCCGGCGCGGCCGCGCTCGGCGTCGCGCCGCGGCTGCTCGGCATCGCCGCGGCGGGGGCCGGGTGCCGTCGCCGCGTTCCATCTTCGGCTGATGGCCGACGCTTTCCCGACGGGGATGCGCCGCGAGCTCGGCGATCGTTCCGGCTGGTGCGGATCGCCTGGGGGGTCCTCGCCGCGAGCCTCGTGCTCGCGCTCCCGTGGCGCTCGACGTCCCCGACGGCATCGCCACGCTGTTCGGTGGCGCTGATCGCCGGCTGGCTGCTACCTTTCTGCTGGGCATCCTGCAGCGCATCGTCCCGTTCCTCGCGTCGATGCACGCGGCCGCGGGAAGCGTCGGCCGCCGACGCCCTCGTCGCTCACCGCCGAGCGGCCGCTCGCCATCCACTTCGACTGCCACGTCGCGGCGCTTGCGCTGCTCGCGCTCGCGGCCTGGCCGGCAGCGGGTCGCCGCGCGCGGCGGCCGCGCTGCGGGATGGTCGGGGCGCTGGCCTTCGCGGCGTTCTTCGCGACCGCCATGCGGCGGATGGCGCGCATCGCGGCCGGGCAGCCGGCCGTGCCGGAGGCTTGACCCGCATCAATTGACCCGGACGCCGCGGTGTACTTTGGTGTCGCGATACCATTGTTCAGGCGACCATGAGCTTCCAACGGCAGGTGAGCCCCGCCCTCGACGACGAGCACCGTGCGAAGCTCGAGCTGCTCGGGCGGGTCGAGCAGGTCGCGCGCGCCGCGCGCGCGGGCCCGCGCGCGACCCGGAGCTCGCGCGGCTCGCCGGGGCGCTCGCCCGCCACCTCGAGCAGGACGTCGGCCGCCATTTCGACTTCGAGGAGCGCGAACTCTTTCCGCGCCTCGCCGACGCGGGCGACGGCGACATCGCGGCCTGCTCCTCGAGGAGCACGACGCGATCCGCGCCGTCGCCGGCGAGCTGCTGCCGCTCGCGCGCGCCGCCGCCGCGGGCACGCTCGACGACGCCGGCTGGGATGCGCTGCGGCGCGGTGCGCTCGAGATGGTCGAACGGCAGGTCGCGCACATCCAGAAGGAAACGATGGCGCTGCTGCCGATGCTCGACGACCTGCTCGACGAGGACACCGATCGCGAGCTCGCGTTCGCCTACGCGTCCGGCTGAGCCGGATCGACGGCATCGAACGACCACGGATCATCGACACCGACCGCCCTGCGAGGCCCTACCCGCTCGCTAGACGCCGTCGCACTGCGAGCATCGCGCCGATACTGAACATCGCGCAGGGAGAACACACCATGGGAGCTGCCGTCGCAACCACCGCCACCGTCCGCGCGCTCGCGCGCGAGGATCTGGACACCGTCGTCGGCATCGACGCCGCGATCGAGGGCCGGTCGCGGCGCGCCTACTTCGAGCGGCGGCTCGCCGCCGCGGTGCGCGCGCCGGAGCTGCATGCGCAGTTCGCCGCGACCGACGCCGAAGGCCTCGCCGGCTACATCCTCGCGCGCGTGATCGAGGGCGAGTTCGGGCGCGGCGACCCGGGCTGCGGCTCGAGACGATCGGCGTGCGCGCCGACGCGAAGGGCCAGGCATAGGCGCGCAGCTGCTCGACGCGCTCGGCGCCTAGGCGCGCCGGCACGGCATCCGCGACCTGCGCACGCAGGCCGCGTGGAACGACCACGCGATGCTGCGCTGGCTCGACGCGATGGGCTTCGCTCTCGCGCCGAACCACATCGTCGACTGCGCGGTCGCCGGCGGACAGTACGCACCGGCGCGCGACGACCCGGTGCGATGCCGCACGGCGAGGTCCCGGCGCGCGAGATCGACTACGGCGCCCAGACGGGCAACGACTACGAGCGCCTCGCGCGCGACATGGCCGACGTGCGCGCGATGGGTCCCGACGACCTCGCCGACATCGTGCGCATCGACCGCGCGATCACCGGTCGCGACCGCCAGGCGTACATGCAGGCGAAGCTCGCCGAGGCGATGATCGACTCGGCGATCCGCGTCTCGCTCACCGCGCGCCTCGACGACGTCATCGTGGGCTACCTGATGGCCAGCGCCGACCTGGGCGACTTCGGCCGCACCGAGCCGGTCGCGGTCATCGACACCATCGGCGTGGACCCCGCTTACGCGCACCACGGCGTCGGCCACGCGCTGCTCTCGCAGCTGTTCGCGAACCTCGGCGCGCTGCGCATCGAGCGCGTCGAGACCGTCGTCGCGCCGCGCGACCTCGCGCTGCTGGGGTTCCTCTACGACGTCGGCTTCGCGCCGTCGCAGCGGCTTCCCTTCATGCGCCGGCTCGACTGACCGCCGATGACGCCGGCCATGCCCGACGACGACGCCGTGCGCGAAGCGCTGCGGCAGGTCGACGATCCCGAGGCCGGGATGAACATCGTCGACCTCGGCCTCGTGTACGGCATCGAAGTCGCCGACGGCGCGGTGCGCGTCGACCTGACGATGACGACCGCGGCCTGCCCGATGGCGGACATGATCGTCGATCAGGCGCGCGAGGCGATCGGCGCGGTCGTTCCGCCGGGCACGGCCGTCGACGTGCGTCTGGTCTGGGATCCGCCGTGGACGCCCGACAAGATGACCGGCATCGCGCGGGAGCACTTCGGCTGGCCCGGAGGCTAGCCCCGACGTGTCGGCACCCGCGGCCCCGTCCGCAGCCAGCGCTTCCGGCGCGCCGGGGACCTGCCGCCGGCCGCGCGCGTACCGCTGCTGATCCTCGGCTTCGTCGGCCTCTTCATCGGCGCCGGGGCCGGCCTCGCGCGCCTCGGCTGGACCGTTCCCGACGTCGCGGCCACGCGCGGCCGCGCTGCACGGACCGCTGATGATCTGCGGCTTCTTCGGCGTCGTGATCTCGCTCGAGCGCGCCGTCGCGATCGGCCGCGTGTGGGCGTACGCCGGACCGCTGCTGGCCGGCCTGGGAACGCTCGCGGCGCTCGCCGGCGCGATGACGATCGCGCCATGGCTCTACCTGGCCGGCAGCCTCGTACTGCTCGCGGCGACGATCGACATCTTCCGCCGCCAGGCGGCGCTGTTCACCTTCACGCTGACCTTCGGCGCCCTCGCCTGGTCGGCCGGCAGCGCGCTGTGGGCGATCGGCGCGAGCGTCCACGAGGTCGTGACCTGGTGGCTCGCGTTCCTGATCCTCACCATCGCCGGCGAGCGCCTCGAGCTGTCGCGCTTCCTGCCGCCGTCGCCCATCGCGCGGCGCGTCTTTGCCGCGATCCTCGCCGTCATCGTCGCCGGCCTGCTCGGGGCCAACGCGTCGTGGGGATCGCCGGTGTTCGGGGCCGGCCTGCTCGCGCTGTCGCTCTGGCTGCGGCAAGCAGGACATCGCGCGGCGCACCGTGCGCAACCGGGGTCTCACCCGCTTCATCGCCGTGTGCCTGCTGTCGGGCTACGCCTGGCTCGCGGTCGGCGGCGCGATCATCGTCGCCTCCGGCGGGCTCGTTCCCGGCGCGCCGGCCTACGACGCCGCGCTGCACGCGCTCGCGCTGGGCTTCGTCTTCTCGATGGTGTTCGGGCACGCGCCGATCATCTTCCCTGCGGTGTTGCGCGTCGCCGTGCCCTACCACCCGACCTTCTACCTCCCGCTCGCGCTGCTGCACGTCTCGCTCGTCGTGCGCCTCGCCGGCGATGCGCTGGCGAATTTCGAATGGACGCGCGCCGGCGGGATGCTGAACGCGCTTGCGCTCGCGGCATTCATCCTGAGCACGGCGAGCGCCGTCGTGCGCGGCAAGCGTCGCGCCGCTTCACCCGGCTAGCGATCGCGCGGCGGATGGCGCCTCGCGGCGCGCCGCGAGGTCACCTGGCGGTGACGTCGTAGCCGATCACGCCGGTGAGCCCCACGACGACGAGCTTGCCCGCGGCGCCGGCCGCGACCCCGGTGTAGGTCTGCCGCTCCGGACGGATCACGGACGCGAAGCGCTGCGCCCCGTCGGTGCTGCGCGCGACGGTTCCGCCCAACCCGACCAGCACGACCGTGCCATCGGCGAGCTCCACGCCGCCGGTGAACGACTGGTCCGCCCCGGTCGGAATCTCCGCCCACGTGCGACCCTGGTCGGCGGTGCGCAGCGCGTGGCCGCGCATGCCGTACACGATCGCGCTGCCGTTGGACAGCGCGATGCCACCCCATACGGATCCCGAGTAGGGCAGGCGGTGCGTCGACCACGTGCGGCCGTTGTCGGTCGAGCGGAACACGGTGCCGGCCTCCGCCGCGACGATCAGCGTTCCGCCGGCGATGGCGAAGATGCCATTGAGATGGCGATCGCGGTCGTCGCCCTCGCCGACATCCAATTTCCGCCACGTGCCCCCGCCGTCCGCGGTCTCGATCATGTGTCCGAATGCGCCCACCGCGATGCCGTGGCTCGCGTTCTCGAACCACACCGACAGCAGAGCGACATCGTCGCCGGCCGAGTGCTGCAGCGCCCAGTTCTCGCCGCCGTCCGCCGTGTGCAGCACGGTCCCGCCGTGGCCGACCGCCCAGCCCCGTTTGGCGTCGACGAAGGCCACCGCCGTCAGCCCGTTGCGCGTCGCGACGGAGGCCGCCTGCCGCCACGTCGTCCCGTCGTCGTCGGAAAGGAGTATGACCCCGTAATCGCCAACGGCCACCACGCGCGAACCGATGCGCGCGATGCCGAACAGCGGCGCCTTGGTCGCGACCGGCGCCTTGAACGCGGTCGGCGGGGTCGATGCCTGCGGCCACGCCACACCGAGGACGCCCCACGCGAGGCAGAACAGCAGCAGACGGCCGGCGCAGCGGATCATTCGGCCTCCATCCCGCCGTCCGTCGCGCCACGCCGCGCTCCGACACGCGCAAACGCCTGCGCGCGGGCGGTCTCCAGCTCGTCGCCGTCGATGCCGAGCTGCCGCGAGAGCCGCTCGACCAGCGCCTCCTCGAAGTGCGCGAGTCCCCCGTCCGCGTAGACGACCTCCCACAGCAGCGCGACGATTTCCGCGCGCTCCTCCGCGCCGAAGCCTGCGCGGACCGCGGTCGCGAACACCCAGTCCTCCAGCGACGCGTCGAGCAGGCGCCGCGCCGTCTCGATCAGCCGCGCGGCGGTTCCGGCGTCGAAGCCGAACCGGTCGCGGACGATGCGCTCGATCGTGGCCTGCTCTGCCGGCGAGACGACGCGGTCGACGCGGGCGAGCTCCAGCAGCAGAACGGCGACCGCAAGGTAGCGCCGCTCGAACGGCGCGCCCACGGTGTCCGCCGTGGCCGGCGGGGCGCGCTCGAGCAGGGACAGGAGCTTCTCGAACATCGGGCGGGTGCCTTCAGTGGCTCAGGAAAGGCGCCCGCACCGGGCGCCGTCGGGGGATCAGCACATCGATCGTGACGGCGAGCGCGGGCAGCATCGTCATGGCCATCAGCATGTTGATCATGAACATGAAGGTGAGGAGCAGACCCATGTCGGCCTGGAACTTGAGCTCCGAGAACGACCAGGTCGCCACCCCCACCGACAGCGTCAGCGCGGTGAACACCGTCGCGATGCCCGTTTCGCGCAGCGCCTGCTTGAACGAGGTCACGATGTCCACGCCCTGGGCGAGGTAGATCTGCAGCCGGTTGTAGATGTAGAACGCATAGTCGACGCCGATCCCCACCGCCAGCACCATCACCGGCAGCGTCGCCACGGTGAGGCCGATGTCCAGCTCCTTCATGAACCAGTAGCCGAGGAAGGTCGCGAGCGTGAGCGGCAGGCAGCAGGCGAGCATCGCGCGCCAGTCCCGATACGTGACGTAGACCAGCGCAACGATCGTCAGATAGACGTAGAGCATCATCGGCAGCTCGGCGGCCTCGAGCACCTCGTTGGTCGCCGCCTGCACGCCGACGTTGCCGCTGGCGAGCCGGAGCTGCACCCGCTCGTTCGGGTGCCCGGCCCGGAATGCCTTCACCGCCGCGATCACCGCCTTGATCGTCGTCGCCTTGTGATCGGCCAGGTAGAGGTGGACCGGCAGCACCGTGCAGCCGGTGTTCCAGAGCCCGGAGCCCTCCGGCGCCATGCTGACCGCGTTGGCGAGCGCCTTGGGATCGCGGGGCAGCGCCGCCCACTTCGGGTTGCCCTCGTTGAAGCCGGAGTACGCCTGCTTCGCCAGCAGCGGCGCCGAGGCGACCGACAGCACGCCGGGCACGTTCATCATCTGCCAGCTGAACTGGTTGATGTACTCCATCGTCGCGTGGTCGTAGCAGCCGTCCTTGGGCGACTCCACGACGACCGAGAGCACGTCGAGACCGAGGTCGAACTTGGCTACGATCGCGCTCGCGTCGCGGTTGTACCGCGAGTCGGCGTGCAGTTCCGGCGCGCCGGGCTGCAGGTGGCCGATGTGCCGCCCCTGGCTCTGGAAGAAGGCGACGGCGAACAGCGCCGCGCAGGCGAGCGTCGCAATCGCGGCGTTGCGCGGCTTGAACGGCTGCAACAAGCGGCCCATCACGGCGGAAAGGCGGTCCCGCGCGGCGTTGACGCGCTCCACGTAGGCGTCGTCGAAGTGGAAGTACGACACCGCCAGCGGCAGCATCACGAGATTGGTCACGATCTTGTACGCGACGCCGATCGACGCGGTGATCCCGAGCTCGCGAATCATCGGGATCGGGATCAGCGTCAGCGTCGCGAACCCGACGAAGGCCGTCACCAGCGCCATCGTGCCGGGGATCAGCAGGTCGGTGAAACTGCGCCGCGCCGCCGTCACCGTGTCGACGCCGGTGCGGATTTCCTTCGATATGTAGTTGATCTGCTGGATGCCGTGCGATACGCCGATCGCGAACACCAGGAACGGGACCAGGACTGCCAGCGGATCGAGGCCGTAGCCGAGGAGCTGCAGCGTCCCGAACTGCCAGACCACCGAGGCCAGCGAGCAGGCGAGCGGCAGCACCGTCAGGACCAGGGAGCGCGAGTACACGTAGACCGACGCGGCGGTCAGCAGGAACGCGAGCAGGAAGAAGCGCGCGACGCTCTTCGCGCCGTCGGCGATGTCGCCGATCTGCTTGGCGAAGCCGATGATCTGGATCTCGAACTCCGGCGTCTCGAGCTTCTGGCGCACCGCCTGCTCGAGCTTTTCCGACAGATCGAGGTAATCGAGCGATTTCTTGGTGACCGGATCGTACTCGAGCAGGTCGGCGACGACCATCGCGCTCGAATTGTCGGTAGCGACCAGCTGCCCGATGTAGCCGCCGACGACGACGTTGCGCTTGATGCGCGCGATCTTCTCCGGATCGAGCGCGTCCGGCGTGATGTTGCCGCCGATCACGTCCTCGGCCTGGAAGCCCTCCTCGGTGATCTCGAGCACGCGCGTCGTGGGTGTCCACAGCGAGGTCACCGTGCGCCGGTCGATCCCGGGCAGGAACATCACCGCCTGCGTGACCTCGTTCAGCTTCTTGAGGAACGCTGCGTTCCAGATGTCGCCGGAGCGCTGCCGCACGACGACGACGATGCGGTTGGCGCCGAAGACCAGGTCCCGGTACTGGTAGAACGTCTTGATGTACTCGTGGTCCTGCGGCAGCTGCTTGTCGAAGCCCGCCGACATCCGGAGCTGGGCCGCGAACACGCCCATGACGACGGTGAGCAGGACCAGCGCGGCGAGCGTCTTCCCGCGGTGGGCGAACAGCGCGCTCTCGAGCCGTACGACGAGACGGGCGAGCATCAGCCGGCCTGCCGCGGCGCCTCACGGCCCGGCCGGCAGGCTGATGCCGGCGTCGGGGCCGCGGCAACCATGCTCAGAAGGAATACGAGACGTTGAACGAGATGTAGTCGCGGTCCCGCAGCAGGTTGTTGCCGGCGCCGCCCGAGTAGTTCGTGTACGCGAGCTGCGCGCGCCACTTGTTCAGGTACTCGAAATTGAGCGACGGCGTGACGGCGAGCCGGCCCTCGACGAACGGGATCGCGTTCGGCGTCGTGCCCTTGATGTCCCAGGCGATGTCGATCTGCGGCGTGAGATTGACCGGCGAGCCGAAGATGTGCGGATAGACGACGCCGAACGAGCCCACCAGACCGGTCGACCACTTGTCCGGCAGCTCGTAGTTCGGCAGCAGGTACGGGTACTTGCCCGAGTTGTCGAGCTTCGGGTAGTAGGCGCTGGCGACTTCCAGCAGCAGCGTGCCTTCCGCGGCGTTCAGCCCGCGCAGCAGCCAGCCCAGGTCGCCGCTCGGTCCGAGCAGATAGATGGTCGTCAGGTGCGCCTGCCATTTCTTGGTGTCGACGTAGCCGGGATACACGCCGGGCCCGTTGTACACCGAGTACGGCCCCGTGAGCGGCACCGTCGGATCGATCCCGACGCCGTCCTTCGGCCGATACGAGACCTCGGCGCCGACCGCCCAGTCGCCGATGTTGCCGTTGACCGACACACCGAACAGGTTGCGGTTCTTGCCGTAGTCGAGGAAGTAGCCGAGGTTGAACGGGTTGGCGGTGATCGTCGGGTCGTTGACGAAGCTCAGGAACGGGATCTTGTCGTTGTAATGCAGATAGTAGAAGCCCCATTCCGCGTTGGCGTTGTCGGCCTTGTAGCGCAGCGCGAAACCGAACTGGTTGAGATTGGGCGGGGTGTTGGTGGGCAGCGCCGGCACCACGGTGCCGATCGCCAGCAGATCGTTGAGCGTGAAGCGCTGGCCGGCCGGGATGAACGTGCCGTTGCTGATCGTGCCGATGTCGCCGACGGTGCCCGGGGGCGCGCCGATCAGCGTGTCCGGGTCGAGGAGCAGCGAGCTCGGAACGAACGCATCCAGCTGGCCCTTGCCGACCACGTCGGCGGTCGAGAAATACGTGCCCACCGGGTCGAAGCGGAACGCGTTCCAGTGGAACTGCCAGAAGCCCTCGACGGAGAGGTTGTTGGTCGCGCCGATGTTGAACGAGGCGATCGGCGCCGGCCGGAAGATCTCCTTGAGCTGCACGCCCGGCTTGTGCACGCGCGTCAAGTCGATCGGGTTGATGATGTTGATGCCGCCGTAGATGAAGATGTCCTCGCCCCAGGAGAGCACCTGGTTGCCGACCCGCACCTTGCCCGGCCGGTCGGCGATCTCGAAGTCCTTCGCCACCCAGAGGTCGAGCAGCGTGATGTTGTGGACCGAGATGCTCTTCGCGTCGCCGGACAGCGGCGTGCGCTCGGTGTTGTCGGCGGCGGGATCGTAGAGCCAGGAGAAGCGGCCGAGCGCGCTCCAGCCTTCGCGGAACCTGAGCGCGAGCTCGTGATTGCCCTTGAGCGCAGCCGAGACGAGCTGGTTCTTCTTGTAGTTGAGGTTGCCGTTGTCGAACTGCAGGTAGTTGAAATCCGGGTCGGAAGTCCAGCCGAATCCCGGCCCGTTGACGACCTCGCCCAGCGTGCCGGTCGTCGGCGCGCAGCCGCCGTTGTCGTTGCCGACGATGCGGCAGCTCGTGTCCGACATCCGCCACTGCATGCCGAAGGAGATCGTCGAATCGAAGCTGCCGGTGAAGTTCTCGGTCTCGAAGCTCACCGCGGACGCCGCCGAGGCGCCGAGCGCGAAGATGCCGCCGAGCGCCAGGCTGAGCGCCGTTTTCGCCAACCGCGGGGCGAGGTGGGACTGTCGGTTCATGTTCCCTCCCTGTTTCGAATGGTCGCGCTCTAGCGCTCGCCGACGCGGCGCAGCTCGTCGGGACTGAACTTCTTCGGATCGATGCGGCCTTCGCGTCCCGCGAGCCAGTCGGTCTCGGGCCGCTCCTGCGTCGCGTTCTCGGCGATGTAGCGGCCGACGGTCAGGTCGTAGGACATGAACTCCTGCCCGACGCACGCGGGGATTTCATAGGCGGGATAGATGCTCGATTCCTGCACGCGCCAGAGCTTGCCCTGCGCATCGTAGAGATCGGCGATCATCAGCGCCCAGCTGTCCTCGTCGAGGTAGAAGACGCGCTTCGCGAACTGGTGGCGCATCCCGGCTTGACGGTCGCCTCGACCTTCCACACCCGGTGCAGCTCGTAGCGGACGAGATCGCGGTTGACGAAGTCGGCGAGATAGACGTCGCGGTACTTGCGGCTCTTGTCGATCCAGCTTGAAGCTGTTGTACGGAATGTAGAGCTCCTGCTTGCCGACGAGCTTCCAGTCGTAGCGGTCCATCGCGCCCGCGTACATCGGGTACTGGTCGACCGTCTCCAGGTTCTCGTAGCCGGGCACCGGGTTGTCGTAGTCGAACGACGGCGCGCGGCGCACGCGCCGCTGACCCGGGAAGTACAGCCACGCGTCGCTCGCCTCGTTGAAGAACCAGTGCGCGAGGATGAGCTCGCCGGCGCGCGCCGCCGGCGAGACGACGGCGTTCAGGAGCTTCATCTCGACACCGGCGACCTCTTCGACACCCTTGTTCTTCGGCGTGTGGAAGGGCACCCAGGTCCACTGGTCCTGCACCAGCGGCGTGAAGTCGCCGCCCTTGTTCGAGAAGATCGTCGCGTAGTGCTCGATCCGGCCCTCGCCCATGTAGCGGACCTTGTGGTTCCACACCGCCTCGGCGCCGGTCTTCGGAATCGGGAACAGGCACCGCGGCGCCGACGGCCTTCTCGAGCCCCCAGCCGTTCGCGGCGAGCTTCGCCTCGCGCGCGTTGGTCTTCGTGCGCTCGTAGACGAAGTCCGGGAAGCCGCAGCTGCGGCGCGTCGGATAGACGTCCATCCGGTAGCCCTTGAGCTGCTCCACCAGCGCGACCTGGCCGTCGGAGAGCTTGTCCTTGTACTGGTCGACGTTGGATGCGTCGATCGCGAAGAGCGGCTTGTCGTCGGCGAACGGGTCGATGCGTTTCTGGCCGGCCTTCCAGCCGGCGGGGGCGCGTGGTGAAGCCGCCGGTCCACTCGGGGATCGTGCCGTCCTTGTTGCCCGCGTTCTCGGCGCCGACCGGGGTCAGGCTCCTTCCGAGTTGCGCGGCCTCCTGTTCGTTGACCGCACCGGACGCCAGGGCAGACGAGAACAGAACTCCCAGGGCGAACGCGAGCCGGCTCGACGGGCCGGCCATGCATGTGTGCGCATCATTTCATCCACTCCTTCCTCGAGGAAACCTGCGCAGAAGTCGCAGGCCGTTGCGGCGGGCCGCGGAGGACGCGTCGAGACGCCGTGCTGTTGCGATGCAACATCCGCTCCTCCTCCGCCTGGTCACCGAGACCCGACCGCGCGCAGCGCGGCCGGCAGAATCTTGCGACCGATTGTCGCTGGCTCCCGGTGCGTCCGTTATCCCAAATCGGCAATGCGCGTCCTTCATCCTTATCCCAGATCAAGGAACTGCGACTGCATCGGGAACACGTTATGAAGCTGAAAAGAAGAGGGCCCGGCCCGCGTGTCGTTGCGGCGCCGGCATCGGGAAGAATCGCCCGACGGGAGGATCGATATGCGAATCCGGATGGCCGGCTGATGGATGCAGTCGTGGCCGCGCCGGTCATGGTGGAATCCGCGCCCGCGCCAGCGTTGCCCGGTGGCGACGCCGCACCCTATTCGATGACCCGCCTGACCAGCTCGGACATCGACGATCAGGCCGCGAACCTCGGGCAGTGGAAGCAGATCTACGAGCAGATGACGCCCGGGCAGTTCGTCGGCAGCGTCCACGAGGTCTGCTACAGCGGCGTGCAGGTGTTCCGTGAGACGACCAGCCAGGCGGTGCACGAGTCGGGCGCGCCGTGGAAGGGATCGCGCGCGATCGGCGTGCCGCTGCGGTTGGAGGGCGCCGCGCTGTTCCGGGGCCAGGCCGTCGACGCCGATGCGCTGGTGACGCTGGGCGGCGACGACGAGCTCGACTTCTACACGCCGCGCGGCTTCGACATCCTGGGACTCGCCGTCGACGAGTCCGCGCTGGAGGCGCATGCGCGGCAGATCGAGCATCGCGACATCGCCGCGACGCTCGACGGCAAGGGCGTCCTCAAGCCCGACCCCGGCCGGGTCGACGAGTTCCGGCAGCTGCTGCTGTCGGTGTTGCAGTCGTTCGACGCGAATCCGGCGGCGCTTCGTTTCCGGCAGACGCAGCGCGTGCTGGAGCAATCGCTGCTGCGCGCGCTCATCGCCGCCGTCGCCGAAGCCGACGACGCCGCGCCGCCGAAGCCGCCCTGCCCGAGCCGGCAGCACGTCGTCGACGCGGCGAAGGCCTACATGCGCAGCCACATCGACCAGCCGATCACCGTCGCCGACCTGTGCCTGGAGCTCGGCGTCAGCCGGCGTACGCTGCAATACAGCTTCCAGCAGGTGCTCGGCCTCAACCCGGTGCGCTTCCTCCGGGCGATGCGCCTGAATGGCGTGCGGCGCGATCTCAAGGCCGCGCCGTCGGCCGGCTCGGTGCTCGACATCGCGGCGAAATGGGGTTTCTGGCACGCGGGCCATTTCGTCACCGACTACAAGCGGATGTTCAGCGAGCTCCCGTCGGAAGCGCTGCGCCGGAAGGGCCGATCCTCTGGCGCGGCGCACCCGGACTTCCGAACCATTGCTTGATGTCGCACAAGTACAGGCGAAATTTCCGGTCCTAAGCTTGCGTGTCGATTCGTCTCTGCGGCAACGCGCTGAGTTGGAAGACGCGCAGGCGGCGCCGGATGATCAAGGGAGGCAGCGGATGCAACGGACCAAGGCACTGGGAATCGCCCTCGGATTGACGATGCTGGCGCTCGCCGGCAGCGCTTCGGCCTTCGGCAAGGATTCGCTGGTCTGGAAGAAGTGCGCGGACTGCCACGCCCCGGCCGCGGACGGCCGGATTCCCCGCGTGGAAGACCTGCGGACGACCCCGGAGGAATGGACGGTCATCATCGACCGGATGCGGCGCCTGCACGGCATGGCGCTCGGGAAAGGGGAGATGGACGGGCTCCTCAAGGAGCTCTCCGCCACCCAGATCCTCACGCCCGACGAGCAGGCGCGGGTGTCGTACCTGAGCCTTTGGCACAACTCCCAGCAGGTGGAGGCGCCCGCCGACAAGGACGAGGAGCGGCTCCACGCCGCCTGCGTGCGCTGCCACACCGCGGGGAAGATCTACTCGTATCGGATGACTCCGGACCATTGGGCGAAGCTCACGCGACTTCCACCTCTACATGGTTCCGACGGTGGTCTTCCAGCTGCGCGAGATGCACTGGATTACCGAGGCCGACGCGGTGCTCGCCTACCTCGCGAAGCGGCTGCCCTACGGCAAGCCCTGGTCCGCGCCCGCGACGAAGCTCGACGGCGACTGGAGCGTGTTCGGCCACCAGCCCGGCCGCGGCGCCTACCGGGGCGAGGTACGGATCGCCGGCGCCGGCAACGCCGAGTACAGGCTGACGGGCAGCCTCACCTACGCCGACGGAACCGCCGAGTCCTTCGCCGGCGAGGGCACGCTCTACGGGGGTTACGCGCTGCGCACGCGGACGAGGAACAACGGCTTCCCCGTCAGCGGCGCGTATATCGCTTCGGGCGACGAGATCCGCGGCGAATGGCATTTCCCTGCGCCGGACTTCCGCACATCCGGCGCGAAATGGCTGCGCAACGGCGGCAGCGCCCGCAGTCGCGCGCGTCCTGCCGGCGTTCCTGCTCAAGGGCGAGAAGACCACGCTCACCGTCGAAGGCGTGAACCTGCCCGACGCCAGGCCGGCGGACATTGCCTTCGCCGGTGGTCCGGTCAAGGTCCTGGGCGTCAAGCGCATCGCGCCCGGCGCGCTCGAGCTCCAGGTGGTGAGCAATGCCGAGAAGCTCTCCGAAGCGAAGCTCACGGTGAAGGGCGTCGACGCCGGAACGATACGGCTCGCGCCGCGGATCGACCACATCGCGATCACGCCGGCCATGGGGCGCGCGCGACTGTCGGGTGGAACGCACTATCCGGCCGAGGGCGTCCAGTTCGAGGCCATCGCCTACGCGAAGAGCGGCAGCGGCAAGAAGGCGGCCAACGTCGCGCTGGGTCCGGTCCCGGCCACCTTCCGGCTCGCCGAAGAGAAGACGCGTCCCGACGACGACGACCTGCAATGGCTCGGCGGCATCAAGCCCAACGGCAGCTATCTGCCGATGGGCGATTACGGTCCGAATCCGCTGCGCAACTACTCGGCGGAGAACAGCGGGCTCGTCAAGGTCGTTGCCCGGTACCAGCGGGGCGCGCAGACCTTCCAGGCGCAGGCGCAGCTTGCGGTCACGATGCCCGACTACATCCAGCGGATACGATGAGCGGATCCTACGCCTGGGCGGACCACCGGATCTTCGAGCCTGCCGCGGCGCCGGGCGGCAAGGCGCTGCTCTTCGGCGCGGATCAGGCGAGCCTGTTCGCGCTCGACGATGCGACGCGGGACGTCCTGGCACGCTGGCGCGCGCGGGACGCGATCGACCTGCGCGACGTGCCGCGCGCCGACCGCGAGGTTCTGGAAGCGCTGCGCGATGCCCGGGTGCTGATCCCCTCGCAGCTGCGGCGCGCATTCCGCCGGCGCCGATCGACCCCGCCGAGGTCCCGCTCGCCACGCTCGTGCTGGAAGTGGCGCAGACCTGCAATCTCTCCTGCTCGTACTGCTATGCGGGCGGCGGCTCGTATGGCGGGGCGCCCGCGACTCATGCGCCCCGAGCTCGCGCGCCGCGCCGCGCGGCATCTGGTGGAATCCTCCGGCGACCGCGCGACAGGTCACGCTCGTCCTGTTCGGCGGCGAGCCGCTGCTCAATCTCCCGGCGGTCAAGGCCGCGGTGACGGAGGCCGAGGCCGCGGCGAGCGCGGCGGGAAAGAGCCTCGTCGTCTCGCTCACCACCAACGGCACGCGGTTCACGCCCGAGGTGCTCGACTTCCTGAGCGAGCACCGGATCGGCGTCTCGGTCAGCATCGACGGCCCCCCCGACCTGCACGACGCCAATCGCCGCTACTCGCGCAGGAACGGCGGCGGCACGTATGCGGACGTCGTCGCGGGCCTCAAGCTGCTGCGCGCGCACGGGTGCCGGCCGCCCGCGGCGCGCGTCACCCTCACCCCGGAGCAGTGGGCGCGCGTTCCGGAAGTGTTCGACCACGTGCTCGGTCTCGGCTTCCTCGAGGTCGGCATCGCGCCGGCGAGCCCGATCAACGCCCGACTGCTGCCGACGCCCGCGCAGGACGAGGCGCTGTTCGCCGGCTTCGCGCTGCTCGCCGAGCGATTCGCGCGCGAGGCGGCGCAGGGGCGCGCGCTGCCGTTCTCGAATCTGCTCGACCTGCTCGCGCGCCTGCACCTGGGTCAGGTGAAGAGCGCGCCCTGCGGCGCCGGGCTCGGGTACCTGGCGCTCGACGCCGAGGGCCGCTTCTTTCTGTGTCACCGCTTCGCCGGCGTGGAACGCTTCCGCGTCGGCGACCTCGACTCCGGCGTCGATTACGCGAAGATCGGCGCCTGCCTCGCGGCGCAGGCGGCGCCGAGGGAAGAAGCGTGCGGCGCGTGCTGGGCACGGAGCCTCTGCGCCGGCGGCTGCCACTACGAGAACCATCTGCGCGAGGTCCAGCTGGGGCTTCCGCCCGGCGGCTCCTGCGCCTTCATCCGGCGCTGGCTCGAGCTCGGCATACGCGTGTATGCCGGCCTTGGCCAGGATCGCGACAACCCGGTGCTCGCCTTCCTCGAGCGGCGAGCCGACGGCTGAAAACCTCCGTACGGGAGTAGCTCATGAAGAAGAAGCTCATCGAAGCGTTGAACGAGAAGGCGCGGGCCATCGAGCGCCTGGCCGAGGGCGAGGCGAAGACGGCGGAAGCCCTCGGCGCCCCGGTCATGCCGCAAGGCTGCACGACGATCTTCGACACGGGTTGGGAGACCAACCCGCGGCCCACCTACCCGATCGGGAACTGCCAGGCGTCGGTTCGCGACTTCCATGGCTGCGCCGGCGACTGCTGGTGGCCCGCGCAGATGCCGGACGGGCTCACCAACCACAAGGACTTCGACGTCGCCTGTCCGAACGTGGCGCGCGACTGGCGCAACCTGAAATACGACTAGGAGGCCGCCATGAGCTGGCAGCGATTGCTCTTCGTGGGGTCGTTGCGCTTGCGCTGGCCCTCGCCCACGCCGAACGCAGCGAGGCGCGCGACCGGTTCTACTACCTCGGCTACGGAGTCATCCAGGTGATCGACGGCGACACCGACGCGATCGTCGCCGACATTCCGATCAAGGGCGCGACGCGCGAGGTGGGACTCACGGCGGACCGGAAACTCCTGTACGTGACGACCAACCGGCACCTCGTGCACAAGGTCGACCTCGGCGAGAACCGGGTCGTCGCCACCGTGGACGTGAGCAACGACGGCTGGGACCGCGTGATGTTCGGCTTCGTCGTCGATCCCGACGGCAGGACCGCCTACGGTGGCTTCATGTCGCGCAAGGTCGACAAGGGCGAGGTGGTGGTCGGCAAGCCGGTGATCGCGCAGTTCGAGCTCGCGACCGGAAAGCTGCTGCGCAGCGTCGAGGTGCCGTGGGGCGTGGCGCACCTCGTCGGCGTCAAGGGCGGCAGGATGCTCTACGCCTTCGGCAAGGACATCTACAAGATCGACACCTCGGGTGCCGACCTCAAGGTCGTGGAAACCGTGCCCATGTTCGACAAGGGGATGAACATCCTGCCGTTCTGGGACTATGCGTTCGACAACGGCGGCGTCGCCAGCATGAACTATTACACGGAGAAGTTCATGGGGCTGCTGCTCATCGACCAGCAGAGCGGCGACATCCGGGACATCGTGCTCCAGGGCGAGCCGGCGATGGCGTATTCGGTGGTCCTCGCCCCCGACCGCAAGAGGGCCTACGCGGTGATGGACGACCTGACCGTGATCGACCTGGTCAAGAGGACCTACGTCGCGTCGGTGCCGATCAGCGAAGGCACCTGTTACGGCATCAACGTTTCGGCGGACGGCAGGAAGATCTACGTCGCGGGCGGGGGATCCACGCTGACGATCTACGACGCGGCGACGCTGAAGCCCCTGAAGGTGCTGCAGATGGCCTCCGACGGCATGGACCTCCGGCGCATCGCATTCTGAGCGCTGGGGACTTGAGCGTGGAATACGGAGTTCGCCTCGCAAGTCCCGCCGACGCACCGCGCGATCCGCGCGCTGCCTGCCCCCCCGCGTGGCGGGCTCTGCTGCCCGAGGGGCCGACGGTCGCGCTCTACTTCGGGACCGAGTTCTGCGAGGACCGCCTGCCCGATCTCGGCGAGGCCGATGCCTTCTGTGCGCTGGCCCGACGGCGGCAATGGGAGCCCACACTGCTCACTCCGCTCGTCACGCCCGACGGATTGCGGAGCGTCGATCGCCTGCTGACGGGACTCGTCGCGAAGGGTCGGGCGCCCGCCGTCGTATTCAACGACTGGGGAGTGCTCGGGCTGCTCCGCGCGCGCCATCCCTCGCTGCCGCGGCGCGCGGGCCGGCTCATGAACCGGTCGCTGCGCGACCCGCGCGCCTATCGCGATGCGCCGGCCGGTCGTGCCGCGCACGACGCCTCGCGCTACGCGCGGCTGCGCCGGTTCTTCTCCGGCCTGGGCGTAGCCGCGATCGAAACCGACGTGGACCTCGACGGCGGCTACCTCGGTGACGGAACGGACGCCGCAGGTGCCGGGCTGTGCCGCGCACTGCACGTGCCGTTCACCTTCGCGGCATCGGGCCGCAGCTGTCCGCTGAAGGCCGGCCTCTACCCGGAAGGCCGCGCCTTCTCCAAGACGCTCGCGGATCCCTGCCCCGGGCCGTGCCGCGGCAAGCCGCTCCCTGTGCAGCGGGATGACTCCGCGCTGACGCACTGGCGCGGCGGGAACACGCTCTTCTACGAAGTCCCGCACGAAGCGGCTCGCGGATGGATGCCGCGTACCGACCGCATCGTCGTGCACGAGGCTGCGCTCCCGTGAAGATTCTCGCGCCGCTGCGCAATTCCGGCGAGGTCGCCCCGCTGTGCGCCGCGGGTGCGCACGAGTTCTATTGCGGCCTGACGCCGCCTGGCTGGGACGAAACTTTCGGCGCGGCGTGGGTCCACCGCCGCAATCCGAAGTCGGCGGGCGTGCCCGACCTCGACGACTTGCGCCGCATCGTCGCGCTGGCCGGGCCGCGGCCGGTGTTCGCGACGCTCAACGCGCCATCCTATCCGGCAGGGGCCGTGCAACGCCTGGTCGAGTTCGGCAGGATGCTCGTCGACGACGTCGGCGTCGCCGCCCTCATCGTCGCCGAGTGGGAGCTGCTCCTCGCGCTGTGCGAGGCGGGTCTCGCGCCGCGCGTGCACGTCTCCAGTCTGGCGAGCTGCCGCAATCCCGGCGCCGCTGCCTTCTACCGCGACCTCGGCGTGGCGCGCGTGATCCTTCCGCGCCAGGTGACGCTGTCCGAGATCGAGGAAACGGCGATTCCCGGGCTCGAGTGGGAGGCGTTCCTGCTCAACGACGGCTGCGTGTTCGAGGAAGGGATCTGCGCCACCACGCACGCCTTCGGTCCCTACTGCATCGACGACCGCATCGGCATCAAGTCCCGCGGCCTCGACGATCGGTACGAGTTCTTCAAGTGGACACTGAACAACTGCGGCTGCCAGACGAGCCGCGGCTACACGCTCGGCCCCTGCGGCCTGTGCGCGCTGCCGCGCCTCGCGCAGCTCGGGATCGCGAGCCTCAAGGTGGTGGGCCGCGAGGCATCGCTGCCGCGAAAGCTGGCGTCGGTCGAGCTGGCCGCGGTCGCGCTCCAGCTCGCCGGTAACGGCGCGGCTGCCCGGCGACATCCGCGATGCGGTCGTGTCGCGACGCGGCGCACCCGAGCTCTGCAAGGATGCGCACCTTTGCTACTACCCGGATGTCTGGGCCGGGAGCGCAACGGCATCCGGCGTCGAAGCGGCCACGACGAGCCAAGCGCGCCCGGCATTCGCCGCGAGGCGGAGTCGTGCTGAGGGAGTTGCTCCGTTACGCGCATCACCTCGCCGGCAAGCGGAGGGCGCTCGCGCTCGTATTCGTGCTGAGCCTCTGCGGCGCGGCGGTTTCCCTGTCGACCCCGCTCCTGGGCAAGGCCTTCGTCGACGCCGTCGCGACCCACGGCGATTTTGCGTCGATCCCGATGATCGCCATTGCCCTGGTCGTCCTCGCGATTCTCGATCTCGCGCTCGCCACGCTGTCGGGCCGCATCCACGCCCGCCTTTCGGCCGACGTTCTGGCGAGCCTGCGCGCGGCGCTCTTCCGGCGCTGCCTCGACGCTCCGCTGGAGGCGGTCGAGCCGTTCCGCCACGGCGATCTGCTCACGCGTTTCGGCACCGACGTTCCGCGCATCCAGACCCTCCTCGTCGATGGTCTGCTGGGCGGGGTCCAGAGCGTCCTCTTTCTCGCCGTGGCGGCGCTGATCATGTTCGGTTTGTCTCCCACGCTCGCGCTGTGGAGCTTCGCCGGCGTGCTCCTCGCGCTCCTCGCCACGTCCGCGTTTCGCCGCCCGGTCGAGGCGAGGACCCGTCGCGTGCGCGAGGCGATGGCCGACCTCTCGCATTTCCTCGCCGAGCGCCTCGCGGCATTGCGGGCGGTTCGCTTCCATCGCGCCGAGCGCGAGGAGCAGCGGCGCCTCGCCGCGGCCAACGAGCACCTGAACCGCGAGGTCGTCGGCTTCCAGGTGCTCGACTCGATGTCGACCGGCGCGCCCGGCCTGCTGCTGACGCTCGCGCTCGCCTGGATCTACGTCGCGGGCGGCAGCCTGCTCGAGGCGGGGACGATCAGCCTCGGCACCTTCGTCGCCTTCGTCCTCTACCAGGGACGCCTGTTCGGTCCGGCGCAGGGCCTGCTGGGGCTCGTGCGCAGCCTCCAGGAAGCGCGCGTGAGCCTCGCCCGGGTCGCCGAGGTGTTGGGGCCCGACGATCGCCATGCGCATCCGCGAAACGGCGTACCGACCACGGTCATCGATGAGCGCGGCATCGTGCTGCAGGACGTGACGTTCGCCTACGCCGGAAAGCCGCCGGTGCTGCGCGGTGTCGACCTCCGGATCGTGCCGGGAGAACGCGTGGCGCTCTTCGGCGCGTCGGGCGCGGGAAAGTCCACCCTGCTTCAGCTGATCTTCGGCCTGCGCGAACCGGGCATCGGGTCCGTGCGCATCGACGGCCGATCCGCCTGCGAGTGGGGGCGCGGCGGAGACCGCGACGTGCTCGGCTATGCCGGCGCCGAGCCGTTCCTGCTGCACGCCTCGGTGGAGGAGAACCTGCGCTACGGCAATCCCGCGGCAACGGGAAAGGATCTGGCGCGGGCACTGGCCTTGGCCGATGCCTCCGCCTTCGTCGCCGCGCTCCCCGATGGCTGCGACACGCTCATCGGCGGCCGCGGGCTCGCGCTTTCCGATGGCCAGCGCCAGCGTCTGGGTCTCGCGCGCCTGTTCCTGCGCAATCCGCAGATCCTGGTGCTCGACGAGGCGTTCTCCGGCCTCGATCTGGAGACCGAGGCGCGTATCCGGGCGAACCTGTGGGCCGCGTTCGCCGATCGCACCGCACTCGTCGTCTCGCATCGGCCGGTGGGCCTCGACGAATTCGACCGGATCCTGTTCCTGCACGATGGGCGCTTCACCCAGGTCGCCCCCGAGGAGTTGAAGACGCTGCTGCGCTCCGCCCGCGCGTGGGCCTGATGCGCTTGCCGCGCGTGCCCGGCAAGCCTGCGCTGGCGAACGGTTGAACCGGGGCGATGGCGGTCCTGCGCATCGGCATCGTGGACACCGGCTTGAATCCGTGGCACTCGCACGTGCGCGGAGCCGTTGCCGGTTGCCGCATGTTCCTGGCGCCCGATGGGCGCGTAGGGGAGGACGGCGACTACCGCGACCTCGTGGGCCACGGCACGGCAGTGGCCGGCGTCATCCGCGAGGCGTTCCCCGACGCGGAGATCTTCGCCGTTCGCGTGTTCGACGACGACGGCGCAACCTACCCGTCGCTCGTCGCCCGGGGAATCCTGCGCGCCGCCGCCGAGCAATGCGCGTTCGTGAACTTGAGTCTCTCGGTCGCCCCGGGAGTCGGAAGCGACGTGCTGGCCGCGGCCTGCGCCGACGCGATCGCCGCGGGTTGCACGCTCGTCGCGTCGGCGCGGCCCGATCGGCCCGGCGGGTTGCCGGCGTCGTTGCCGGGGGTCTGCGTGGTCACCGCGGACGACGCGCTGGCGTTCGGCGACGTGCGGATCGACGGGCCGCTGCGCCTCGCGGCCCCCGGCAGGCCGCGGGATCTGGACTCGCTGCCGCGCGAGGCCAACCTGTGGGGGCACTCGTTCGCCTGCGCGCGGGGACTGGTCCACCTGGCGAGGCAGGTCGGCGCGTCTGCGCAGCGCGATGGGCCGCACTCCGCGGACGCTCCCGGTTCGCGGTGATGGCGGATCGAGCCACGCCCGTCCCGATCCCGCGACCACCCTCGTCAGCGAACGTCCGCACCTCTGTCCGTCAGCAGCGCTCGCAGGATCGAGCGATGGCAGCGGGACTCCTCGGCGCAGTAGCACCCGACCGAGAAATTGGTCTGGCGCGACAGTGCCGCGAGGAGGTCCAGCGTTCTGCTGTTGTCGGCCGTCGCCATCTCCGCCCGGTACTTCTTCACGAAAGCGGACCATTCGCGATCCGTCGTCGCGCGCTGCGCCAGCGTGACCGCTTCCTGACTTGGCGCAAGATTCGGGAACCAGACGTCGTACCAGTCCTGCGCAGCGTACTCGGCCTTTGGAACGCCGCGAGGCGGTCGGCGAACGGTGCCGATGCGCAGACCCTCGCCGGGAGAGCGCGCAGAGCCGAGGCGAACGATGCGAACCGTCATTTCCCTGTCCTCCTCCCGTTCGACGCGCAGGCCCCTACGATCAGACCGGGTAGTCGCAGCGCCAGGAAGCGTAGGGGCCATACGCAATCGCGGTTCCCGCGAGCCCCGGCACGACGCCATAGCAACGGGTAACCGGGGGACCCTCGGGCGGCGCAACCGTCGCCGCGACCATGAACTGGCTCGTGGACGTGCCGAAGATCTCGTGGACCCAGTTGCGCCTGACTTCGTGCAGCGTGATGGCTGCCTGCGCATGGGCTGCGGCGCGGGCGCGAATCGCTTCCACGATCACCGCGTCCGGCGGTTGTCCGTGCCAGCCGATGCCGATGGCGGCGAGCGCGAGGCCGATGGCCGTGTAGGTCAGCCGCGTCGCGAGGCGCCCGCCTCGTCGCTCGCTCGTCGACGCCCCCGGGGCGGTCACCGCAGGTCAGCCGTGCAGCGACTCGTACTTCGCCATCAGCTCTTCGGGCGTCTCGTTGAAGTCCGGATTCGGCACGATGCAGTCGGCCGGGCAGACGAGCTTGCATTGCGGCTCGTCCTCGGCGCCGACGCACTCGGTGCAGCGCAGCGGATCGATCACGTACATCGGGTCGCCGACGCTGATCGCCTCGTTGGGACACGCGGGCTTGCACGCATCGCAGGCCGTGCAGTTCTCGTTGATGAGCAGTGCCATGAGTGGTCCTCAGTTCGTATAAGCCACCGCCAAATGCCGAAGCCGGTCTAGGCCGCGGCGCGCTCTTCCAGCTCGCGCAGTTTACCGTGCCGGAAGGCGCCCCAGAGCGCCGCGCCGATCGCTCCCGCGTAGATCGAATCGGGATGGCTCACCGCGGTCACGTTGACCTTCTCGTTGACCATCTCCTCCTGGATCCCCGCGAGCAGACCCTCGTCGAGCGCCAGGCCGCCGGTGATGAGCGCGGTGCCGTCCTTGATCCCGGTGACCTTCAGCAGCTTGACGATGCGCGAGGCCATCGACAGGTGGATGCCCTTGAGGATGTCCGGCGTCGCGATGCCGCGCGACACCATGTTGATCACGTCGGTCTCGGCGAGCACCGCGCAGATGGAGCTGCACTTCTCCGGGTTCTGCGAGGTCTTCGACAGCGCGCCGATCTCCTCGACCGCGACGCCGAGGTAGCGGGCGATGTTCTCGAGGAACTGGCCGGATCCCGACGCGCACTGGCTCGTCATCTTGTACGAGAGCACCTTGCCGCGCTCGTCGACGTAGATCGCGCGGCCGTTCAGCGCGCCGATGTCGACGACCGCCTTCACGCCGGGGTGCAGGAAGACGCCGCCGCGCGCGTGCGTGGTCATCGAGTAGAAGTGGCCGGTGGCGAACTTGACGTTCTCGCCTTCCCCGGTGGTCGCCGTGTACTCGATGTCGGCCTTCGTCAGCCCCGCGTCCGCGAGCACGCCGTCGAAGCCCTCCTGCGCGAGCTGCATCGGGTCGCGCCGGCGGATGCGCTCGCAGCGCTTCGCGAGCCACTCGTGCCGGTCGCCGTCCGAGCGGAAGAGCGTCGTCTTGACGGCGCCCGAGCCGATGTCGATGCCGATCGTGTGAATGGCAGTGCATCACGTCCGTGCCTCCGCGGTCTTGCCTTCTTCCACCACCGCGCGCCACGCGAAGGTCGCGCCGCCGAGCGCCCCGGTGTAGATCGAGTCGGGATTGATGTTGAGCGTCAGGTCGCCGTAGTTCTCGCGGACCAGGTCCTTCAGCGCCTTCACCGCCGCCTCGTTCTTGGCGACGCCGCCGGTGAACGTGAACTCGTTGCGGATGCCGCCCGAGCGGGCGAGGATCGACATCGCGCGCAGGATGATCGCGCGGTGCAGCCCCGCCATGATGTCCTCGCGCTTGTCCCCCAGCGACAGCCGGTCGCGGAGCTCCGCGCCGGCGAACACCGTGCAGGTCGAGTTGATGCGGATGGTCTTGGTCGATTTCATCGCCATCGGCCCCAGCTCGTGCAGGCCCATGTTCATCTCGTCGGCGATGTAGCCGAGGTAGCGCCCGCAGCCCGCGGCGCAGCGGTCGTTCATCTGGAAGCTCTCGACGATGCCGTTCGGATCGACCTGGATCGCCTTGGTGTCCTGCCCGCCGATGTCGAGCACCGTCGCCGTCGCCGGATACATCACGTGCGCGCCCAGCCCGTGGCAGAGGATCTCGGAGCGGACGTGCTCCTTGGAGAACGGCAGCCGCGCCCGGCCATAGCCGGTGCCGACGATGTACGTCTCCTCCATGTCGGTGTCGAGGATGCCCTTGATCGGGGCTTCGACCTGGTTGCGGCGACCGGCGGTGTCGGGCAGCTCGACGAAGGTGCGCTCGAGCGCCGCGAGCAGGTGCCGCTTGATCGAGTCGCCGTAGACGCGGTTCTCGACCTCGATGATCGAGCGGTCGAACAAATTCAACAGGAAGTCGTAGCGGATGCCGGCCTCCTTGGCCACCGCCTCTCCCGTCGCGAGGTACTGGCTTCCCGGCGATGTCGCGGAAGAAGTCGGACTTGCGCTTGGCGCCGGGCGCGAACAGCGTCGGCGCCTCCGCGGTCAGCCGCCTGAACACCTCGGTGAGCGCCTCGCCGACCGCCTTCGTCGCGTCGCCGAACTTGGCGGTGGCGAGGCTGCGCTGGCAGGTCTGTTCGAGATCGCCGAGCTGCTCCAGGTACTGCTCCGAGCGGAAGTCGCGCTCGAGCTGGCCGAGGAAGCCGTCGAGCGCGCCGTTGAGCGCACCGGTCTTCCCCAGCGCCTGCCGGAACAGGAAGAAGCGGCCGTTGACCAGCGCCTCCTGCTTCGCGATCGCCGCCGCGGTGTCGTAGTTCGAGCGCGAGTTGGTGATGCCGCGCCCGAGCACGTTCTGGTTCTCGTCCATGACCACCGCCTTGGTGGTCGTGGACCCGAGATCGATGCCGATGAAACAACGCATGGTGGTTCTCCTCTCAGCGCCCGCACGGCCGCCCGAAGGGCGCTGAGCGCCCCCTCGGGGGGAGGCGAGCGAAGCGAGCTTCGGGGGCAGTCATCTCAGTGAGCGGCGCCCGCAGCGACGCGCTTCGCCTTGACCATCTGGAAATAGCTCTCCAGCCGGTTCTTGACGTTGGCCGCCGAAAAGTAGCGCGGGTCGACCAGGTCGGTCTCGATGAACGCGGCCGGCTTGCCGGTGCGCTTCTCCACTTCGCGCAGGATCAGGAGCTGCCCCGCCGAGAAGCTGTTGCAGCTCTTGATCGAGTTGATCAGCAGCCCGTCCGCCTGGTACTCGTCGATGTACTTGCAGATCATGTCGACGCGCGACGGCAGGTTGAGGTTGGTGTAGCAGCCGAGGCAGTAGTCGGCGAGCGACTCGATCGGATGGTCGGGATCGTGGCGGAAGCCGAAGTCGTAGACGCCGCCCACCTTCGAGTACGTCGACGCGACGACGACCGCGCCCTCGTCGTAGAACATCTTCCAGAAGTCGCGGAAGCTGGTCCAGTTGGGCGGACCCTCGACGACCAGCCGGTACTTCTCCTCGCCCATCTCGCCGTCGGGCGTGACCGGACCCTTGCCTTCGCGCACCCGCTGCTCGATCTCCCTGCGCAGCACGCGGTAGTACTCGGTCGCCTCGGGCATGCCGCGAAACGCCGTGAAGATCGGCCCGATGTAGTAGACGGCGCCGAAATAGCCGTCGATCGGCGACGGACGGTTCTTCGCCGACTGCAGCACGGCGACGAGATCCTCCTCCGCCTTCTGCGACTCGCGCATGTACTGGCGCAGCCGGTCGATGTCGAACTTGACGCCGGAGATGCGCTCGAGCGTCGGAATGACGGTCTCCTTCAGCTGCTTGACCACGTACTCGCGCATGTTCGGCGCGATCTTGCCCTCGCCCTGGTAGGGGACGTGCAGCATCACGGTCTCGCAGCCGTACTTGTGGCGGATCAGCTCGAACCACTTCATGAACGTGAAGCAGCCGGTGTAGGAGAGCAGCAGGATGTCGGGCTTCGGCAGGACTTCGCCCGTGGGACCGATCTCGCCGCCCATCATCATCCCGAGGTCGGCCTTCACGTACGTGCAGACGTCCTCCGACTGGCCGTCGCGCTCGGCGTCCATGATCATCTTGCCGGACTTCTTGCGCAGGCCGTTCTGCAGCGCGTTGGTCTCGGGCAGGCTGCGCGCGAAGTCGAAGCACATCAGGAGCTCGTTGAGGTTGCCCGGCACGAACGTCGCCGACACCTTGCGCCCCGCCTGGTGCGCAGTCGCGAGGTCGTGGTAGTTGCTGTTGATCATTTCCTTCTGCAGCCACATCGCGTCCTCCTTCTGGACGTTCTGCGGCTTCTTGGCGCTGGCGGGCATTGCGGCGGTGGTGGTCATGCGGCGCTCCAGAGCTTGATCGAATCGGCGAAGGTGCCGGCCTGCTCGCGGATCGGCGCCATCTGGCCGGTGTTCTCGGCGTACTTGAACGCGGTGTGCGGCACGCCGTGCTTGCCCAGCACGTCCTGCAGCATCGGCCGCTCGAGCAGCGCCGGATCGCAGAACGACGGCGCGGCGAAGATCACGCCCTCGGCGGCGCGGGTCTTGACCTGCTTCAGCAGGAACACGCCCTTTTCCTCGCGCGTCGTCTCGTACTTCGCCGCGGTGGTCGCCGAGCGGTGCAGGAAGGCCTTCGACAGCTCGTCGAGCGGGTTGCGATCCGTCGGAACGTCGTCGAGCAGCCAGCGCGTCACCAGCATGAAGTCGTCGTCGACGATGTAGCAGCCCGACATCTCGATCGACTTGATCAGCGCGAGCGGCGGCTGCTCGCAGAACGCGCCGGTCAGCACGACGCGCGCGTTGTCGCGCTTCGGCCGCGCGACCGCGTCGGCGGCCGCGAGGTAGTCGCGGACCAGTTGCGTGTGCTCCTCGGGCGGCAGCACCATCCCGGCGCGCAGCAGCAGGTAGACCTCGGAGGTCGGCGCCTGCCAGGGCTTCGCGGCGCGGTACGCGTACAGGTCGCGGACCGCGGCGCGGTTGTCGTTGAACACGCGGATCGACGCGTTGAGCGCGGCGTCGGTGATCGGCGCGCCGGCGAGCTTCCCGAGGTCCTCGCGCAGGACCTCGAGCTCCTGGATGTAGAAGGTTCCCCCGATCGAATCCACGTAGTTCTGCGGCACGTCGAAGTACCGCACGTACTTGTCCTTGAACAGCAGCTGCCACATGCCGGAGAGATTGCGGATCACGTCGCAGATCGACGGAAACAGCACGCCGTCGAGGCAGTCGAGACGGCCGGTCAGCCCGAGCTCGATCGTCGAGCGCGGAATCCGGCAGATGTAGCTCTGGTAGTAGGCGTCGCCCTGGATCACCTCGAGCTGGTCGCCGCCGCCGAGAATCCCGACGGAGAGCATTCCCGCCGCATGGACGAGCTCGCGCGGCACGTACACCGGCAGGTAGCCGATTGCCTTGCGGCCCGGCACCTTCGCCTTCCACTCCTTGACGCTGTTGAGATCGAGGTCGTCGAACAGCGCCTGGCAGCGCTCGACGATCGGGACGACGGGCGAAATCGCGGACATCAGCGGTGCTCCCAGTGCGGTTTGCGTTTGGCGAGAAACGCGACCAGGCCTTCGTTGGCGTCGCGCGTCTGCATCAGCCGGTCGATGTACAGGCGCTCGACCTCCCCCAGCCGGCGCCGCAGGTCGTGGACCATGGCGCCGCGCGCCGCTGCCACCGCGCAGGCGAGCGAGGCGGCGCTCTTGTTCGCCAGGTGGCGTTCGAAGTACGCGAGGGCCGCGACGTCCGGATCGGCGGCGACGAATTCGACGAGGCCCATCGCCTTCGCCTCCTCGCCGCTCACCGAGCGGCCGGAGAAGAGCAGATCCTCGGCGGTGGATTGCCCGACCCGGTACGGCAGGAGGCACGAAGCAGCCGGGGCGAAGACGCCGAGCTTCATCTCCGGCTGGCCGAGCTGCGCGTCCGGGGCCGCGAAGATCGGGCTGCCCGCGAGCGCCACCTCCAGCCCGCCGCCCAGACACTGGCCGCGGACCGCGACCAGGATCGGCACCGGAAACTCGACCATCGCCAGGATCAGCGCGTGCAGCGAAGCGAGCATCGCGGCGCACTGGTCGGGCAGATGCTCCTCGACGCTCGCGCCGAAGCTGAAATTCGGCCCCTCGGCGCCGAGCAGCACGCCGCGCAGACCCGGATGCCCGCGATACGCGACGAAGGCCCCGTGCAGCGCCGCGATCATCGCGGCGTCGATGATGTTGGCCTTCGGCCGCGCGAGCGTCAGGCGCAGCAGCGCGCCCTCGCCTTCGCCCTCGATCCGATCGGTCAGTGGCGACGCTTCGGCCACGCGCTACCTCTTGCCCTTGTTCTTCGGCTGGATCGAATCGTGCAGCGGACCCACCCAGCTCTCGCCGGCCGCGAGCTTCTGGCGCAGCAGCACGAAGTCCACTTCGCGATCTTCCTTGGTGCCTTCGTTGAACGCGGTGAATCCGGATCGCGCCTCGGTCATCATGTTGAGCGCGAGCCACGCGCGGGAGTCTTCCTTGTTGCGGTTCCACGCCTCGAGCTTGGGCTTGCGCAGCTCCTCGAGCGTCTTGGTCGTGCAGTCGGGGAACGTCAGCAGCATCTTCGCGCAGAGCTCGTCGACCTTCGCGTCGAGCAGCGACAGATCGACCGTGCCGCGCGCGAGCAGCGCCTTGCCTTCCTTGAGCGCGTCGCCGGTCTTCGGCTCGCCGAACACGAAGCGCCCGTAGGCGTCGGTCATCCGCTGCGTCTCGACGAGCGGATTGGCGACCCACTGGCCGTCGACCTTGAGCGCCGGCACGACGTCGGTGAGGACGCCCATCCAGTACGCCTTGTGCGCGGAGAACGGCTCGCACAGCACGCACGCGGCCATCGCGCGCTCGCTGCCCGACATCAGCGGCAGGAAATCGGTCGCCCCGCCGATCGGCGCCGAGCCGTGCTTGGGACCGGCCTGGCCGAAGCGCGCGAGGTCCTGCGCCACCGAGAAGTCGCAGGCCATGCCGATCTCCTGGCCGCCGCCGATGCGCATCCCGTTGACGCGGCAGATCACCGGCTTGTCGCAGGCGAGGATCGCGCTGACCATGTCGTTGAACAGGCGCATGTACTGCCGGTATTCCTGCGGCTGGCCGGCGTAGTACTCGGCGTATTCCTTGGTGTTGCCGCCGGTGCAGAACGCCTTGTCGCCGGCGCCGGTGAACACGACGCAGTTGACGTCCCTGGCGTTGGTCGCCGCGCGGAACGCGAGGATCACGCCCTTCACCATGTCGGTCGTGTACGAGTTGAACTGCCCCGGATTGTCCAGCGTGATCCACGCGTTGTAGAGGCCGGCGACGGTCTTGCCGTCCGGGGTCTTCGCCGGCCGCTTCTCGTAGCGGACTCCGGGCTTGGCGATGTCGGCGACGAGATCGTGGTTCTTGAAGTCGCGCACGGGGTCGAGGGCGTCGGGAGCATTCATTCGGGGTTTCCTCAGGAGGCGGGGACGAGCACCGCGCGCTTCTTGATCGCATGGTCGTGCACGGCGGCGAACACGCGGTTGATGTCGTCGAGCGGATGGGTCTCGACGAACGGCTTGATCGCGACCTTGCCGTCGAGCACGAGGTCGAGCGCCGCCGGATAGAGCTCGGGCGGGCAGCCCCAGTTGCCGATCGCGCGCGCGTCGAACGCCATCAGGTTGGAGAGCCGGACTTCGACCTTGTCCATCGTGAACCCGACGACGGAGAGCGTGGCACCGTGCACGAGCAGACCGTAGGCGGTGAGCTGTCCGGCGGCTGTCCCCGAGCACTCGAAGATGATCCACTCGGTCGAGCGCAGCCCGTTCTGCTTGGCGAACGCGCCGATCGCGGCCTTCATCGCCTTGCCGTCCTGCGCGCGGGCATTCAACGTCAGCGCGGCGCCGTGGTGCGAGATCGCCTCGAGCTTCGCATCGTCGACGTCGATTGCGACGACCTTGGCGCCGAGCGCGCGGGCGATCTGCACGCAGTAACCGCCGACCCCGCCGGCCCCGACCACGACGGCCAGCGCGCCCGGCGCGACGCCGGCGCGGCGCACCGCCTGGTAGGGCGTGGTCAGCGCGTCGGCGACGATCGAGACCTCGGCGAGCGTGAGACCGGCGCGCGCCAGCCGCGCTTCGTCGACCGCGCACAGCCCGCGCCCCGGAACGACCACGTGCGTGGCGAATCCACCCTGGACGTCGTTGCCCGGCATCTTCTGGCCGCGGCAGATCGGCGCCAGGCCGCGGCGGCACAGATCGCATTCGCCGCACGGCAGGACGGCGGGGATGATGACCGCCTTGCCCAGCCAGCCCTCGGCGCCGGCGCCGGCCGCGACCACGTGGCCGCTGATCTCGTGGCCTAGCGCGAGCGGCAGCGGCGCATTGGTGCGCACGCCGTCGTAATAGTAGCCAAGGTCGGTGTGGCACACGCCGCAGCCGGCGACGGCCACGGCGACCTCGCCGGCCGCGGGCTCCGCGCGGAACGCGGCGCGCTCGAGCGGCGCCTTGGGCGCCGTCATCAGCCAGCGGTGGGCTTCGATGCTCATCGGTGTCCCTTCTCCTCGCGTGCGCCGCTTGGCGGAGCTGCGGCAGCTCCCGCCGGCACTTGACGGCCGGGGTGCTCCGGCCTATTCTGGTATTACAGTACCACAATACCGGTTTTTCGAAAATAATGATGGAACAGCCCGCATGAGGGCGCTTTGATCTGCATCAATTGCAACGGGGCGCAGAGCCGATCTACTTCGCCCCATCGGCAACCGGAAGCGACCGCCAGCTCGACGCAAGCTTGCGCGGCAGCTCCGGAAGGAGGTACGACGTGGACGCCAGAGTGAGCAGGAAGGCACCGTTGCAGCGCACGACGACGAGCGTTTCCATTGCGCTCGCCGGCAGCGGCGGCAGCGGCGTGATGACCGCGGGGACGCTGCTCCTGAGCGCGGCGGCGAGGGCCGGGCTCTACGGACTGATGGTGCGCACCAGCGGCCCGCAGATCCGCGGCGGCGAGGCGGCGGCGCTGGTGCGGCTCGGCGAAGGTCCGATGCACGGACTCGACGACCGCTTCGACGTGCTCCTCGCGATCGACTGGCAGAACGTCAACCGTTTTGCCGACGAGATCCCGCTCACCGCATCGAGCGTGATGATCGGCGATCCCGACGAAGGCGAGCCGCCCGAGGTCTTCCGCAGCGCCGGTGCGCGCTACTTTCCGCTGCCGTTCAAGAAGACGGCGAAGGGCATTGCCGGAAGCTGGACCAACATGGTCGCGCTGGGTGTCGCGGGCGCACTCGCCGGGATTCCCGAGGAGGCATTGGCGGCGGCCGTGCGCGACACCTGGAAGCGCACGCAGGAGGCGCTCGCGGCGAACCTCGCGGCGGTGCACGCCGGGGTCGCCGCCGCAGCGGGCATCGACGGCGTGCCGAAAGTCGACGCTTCCGCAGGGGCTCGCGGCAAGCGCTGGCTCATCAGCGGCAACGAGGCCGCCGGATACGGCGCGATCCGCGGCGGCGTCCGCTTCGTCGCCGCCTACCCGATCACGCCGGCGACCGAATTGCTGGAGTGGATGGCCCCTGCCCTCGTCAAGGTCGGCGGCACGCTGCTGCAGGCGGAAGACGAGCTGGCCTCGATCAACATGATCATCGGCGCCTCGTACGGCGGGGTGCCCTCGCTCACGGCCACCGCCGGACCGGGCCTGGCATTGATGACCGAGGGCATCGGACTCGCGGTCAGCGCCGAAGTGCCGGTCGTCGTGGTCGACGTGATGCGCGGCGGGCCGTCGACCGGCATCCCGGCGAAGTCCGAGCAGAGCGATCTGTCCTTCGCGGTCAACGGACTCTCCGGGGATGCGCCGCGGCTCGTCCTCGCGCCGACCTCGATCGCCGACTGTCTGGCGACGACGCAGTGGGCGGTCGAGCTCGCCGAGGGCCTGCAGGCGCCCGCGATCGTCCTCTCCGACCAGTTCATGGGCCAGTCGCGCGCGATCATCGACCGGCCCGCCGATGTCGCCTACCTCGGCAAGCGCCAGACCGCCGCGGCGGGCGCCGCGGATTACAAGCGCTACCGCAACACCGAGTCGGGGATCTCGCCGATGGCGATCCCGGGGACGCCCGGCGTCGCCTACACCGCCGACGGCCTCGAGCACACCGAGGCCGGCATCCCCAGCAGCCAGTCGCGCGACCACCGGACACAGCTCGACAAGCGGCAGCGCAAGCTCCTGCAGCACGATTACGGCAGCTTCTGGGCGGACATCGAAGGCGACGGCGACGCGGCGGTGATCACCTTCGGCTCGACGACGGCTGCAGCGCGCGAGGCGGTGGCGCGCGCCGCCGCGGAGGGCGTGCAGGTGCGGCTGATCGCCATCCGGCTCCTCGCGCCCGCGCAGCCGGAGCAGCTCGCCGCGGCATTGGCGGGCGTCGAGCAGGTGCTCGTCGTCGAGCAGAACCACAGCGCGCAGCTCTTCCGCTATCTGCGATCGATGTACGACCTTCCGGGCACGCCCGCGAGCTTCCACCGCCCCGGCCCGCTGCCGCTGCGGCCGCGCGAACTGACCGAGGCGATCGTGAACTGGAGAAAGCCGTGAGCCGCGGGTCCGGCTTCAGCCGGATTCGGCAAGGCAAGCCGCCTGAAGTCGGCCCCACAACCCGGTGCCCCCGTGGGGCCGGCCGCCGGCCCCACATAGCCGCGCGGCCCCACAACCCGGTGCCCCGTGGGTCCGGCTTCAGCCGGATTCGGCGAGGCACGCCGCCTGCAGGCGGCCCCACAATGATCGAGGGAGCGCTCCCATGACCGAAGTTGCCACACGCGCGCCGTTGACCGCGCAGAACTACAAGTCGAGCTACAAGCCGATCTGGTGCCCGGGCTGCGGCGACTACTCGGTGCTGAGCTCGGTCACCAAGGCGCTGGCGATGGTGCAGGTGCCGACCGAAGACGTCGTCGTGGTGTCGGGCATCGGCTGCTCGTCGCGGATTCCGGCGTACACGACCTGCTACGGCTTCCACGGCGTGCACGGCCGCGCGCTCGCCGCGGCGACGGGCCTCAAGGTCGCGCGGCCCGAGCTCACGGTCCTCGTGGCCGGCGGCGACGGCGACGGTTACTCGATCGGCGGCAACCATTTCCTGCACGCCTGCCGCCGCAACGTGGACCTGACGTACATCGTGATGGACAACCACGTCTACGGCATGACCAAGGGCCAGCCCTCGCCCACGACCGAGCCCGACTGGGACTCGAAGCTCTCGCCCGGCGGCACCGGGGTGCGCTCGTTCCATCCGCTGGTGATCGCGCTCGCCTCCGGCGCGAACTTCGTCGCGCGCGCGTTCTCCGGCGACCCGAACGGGACGGCAGACATCATTGCGCAGGCGATCCGCCACCCCGGATTCTCGTTCGTCGAGGTGCTCTCGCCCTGCGTCACCTTTCGGCCCGAGCAGCGCGAGTGGAAGAAGCTCGCGCACCCGGCCCCCGTCGCGCCGACCGACGACGCGGCACGCGCCGCGCGCCGGATCATGACCGACGACGGCTTCAACATCGGTGTGCTCTACGCGGGAAACCGGAAGCCGTACGCCGCGTACGCGGCGGCGCCGAAAGCGACGGTCGCCGACCTCGAAACGGAGTTCGCGCAATGAGTCCCGGGAAGAAGGTCTCCGTCAGCACCAGGGCGAAGTCCGCGAAGGGCGCCGCCGCAAGAAAACCGCGCACGGCGAAGCCCGCCGCTCCGCTCGCGAAAGGCAAGACCACGACGCGTGCGGGCGCGGCGAAGCCACGGGCCGCGAAGCCCTCCGCACCCGCGGCGAAGGGCAAGACCGCGAAGCCGCACGCCGCGACGGGTGCGCCGGCAACGAAGCCGCGCACCGCGAAGAGCGCCGCCGCGCCGCGCACGCTCGAGGAATTCATGACCCAGGCGCTGGTGATGGAAGTGGAAGCCGGACAGCGCTACACCGAATTCGCCGACGCGATGGAGACGCACAACAACCGCGAAGTCGCGGCGCTCTTCCGCAAGATGGCCGACATCGAAGGCAAGCACGCGAAGCAGATCATGGCGGAGATGGGCTGGACGACGATGCCGGCGCCGCGTCCCGGCGCGGCGTTCTGGAAGGGGTTCGAGGCGCCCGAGACCACGCCGGGCGACGAAGTCCATTACCTGATGCAGCCGTATCATGCGCTGGAGCTCGCGCTCGCCAACGAAGAGCGCGCGGAGCGCTTCTTCGCGGAGCTGGCGCGAGCCGCGACCACCGCCTCGGTGCGCAAGGCCGCGCGCGAGCTGCAGGCCGAAGAGCGCGAGCACGTCGAGCTCGTCCGGGCGTGGATGAAGAAGGTGCCGAAGCCCGACGCCGACTGGGCCAACGACCCCGACCCGCCGGTCTACACCGACTAGGAGATCGCCGATGAAGACACTGCTTCCCGAAGGCTGGGCACCGGCCATCGGCTACGCCAATGGCATCGAGGTCGACGCCGGCCGCATCGTGTTCATCGCCGGGCAGGTCGGCTGGGACGCCGACCAGAAGTTCCACTCGACGGAGATCACGCCGCAGTTCGAGCAGGCGCTCGCCAACGTGCTCGCCGTGCTGGCGCAGGCCGGAGGCGAGCCGCGGCATATCTGCCGGATCACCGCGTTCTGCTGCGACAAGCCCGCCTATCTCGCCGCGCGGCGCGACCTGGGCGCGATCTGGCGCCGGCTGATGGGCACCCACTACCCGGCGATGAGCATGATCTTCGTCTCCGACCTCCTCGACAGCCCGGCGAAGATCGAGCTCGAGGCGACGGCAGTCCTGCCGAAGTAGGAACGACCCGCGATGCAGCTCCAGGGAAAGGTCGCGATCGTCACCGGTGCCGCGCAGGGCATCGGCGCGGCCGTTGCGCGCGCATTCGCCCGCGAAGGCGCCCGCGTCGGCGTCGTGGATCTCGCGCTGGACCGCGCCGAGGCGCTCGCCGCCCAGCTGCGCGGCGACGGGGCCGACGCGATGGGCATCGCCTGCGACGTCGCGAAGCGTGCCGACGTCGACGCCATGGTCGCGGCGCTGCACGCGCGCTACGGCCGCGTCGACATCCTCGTCAACAATGCCGGCATCACCCGGCCCGCGATGCTGCACCGGATGACGGCGGCGCAATGGGACGAGGTGCTGGCGGTGCACCTGACCGGCAGCTTCAACTGCCTGCAGGCGGTCGCGCCGGGCATGATGGAGCGGCGCTACGGGCGCATCGTCAACGTGACCTCGGCCGCCGGCGTGCTGGGCACGATCGGGCAGATCAACTACAGCGCCGCGAAGGCGGGCATCGTCGGGCTCACGATGTCGGCCGCGAAGGAGCTGGCGAAGCACGGGATCACCGTGAATGCGATCGCGCCCGGGGCCGCGACGCCGATGACGGAGACGATCCGCACCGACGAGCGCTTCAAGGACAAGTACCTCGAACGCATCCCGATGGGCCGCTGGGCCGAGCCCGAGGAAATCGCGCCGGCGTTCGTCTTCTTCGCCTCCGACGCGTCGAGCTTCGTCACCGGGCAGGTGCTCGCCGCCGACGGCGGCATGACGATCCGCTGACGGAAATCCCCGCGCGACGTCAGCGCGGCTTCACGAAGCGCAGCGCGAACTTGTCGGACGGCACCTTCGGCTGATTCGACGTTTCCTCGCGCGTGTCGGCCGGGTTGCGCAGGAAGGCGCCCTCGGCGTCGAGGACGAAGCCGGCCCTGCGCAGCTCGTCCAGCACCACGGCCTCGTCGATCCGGTGCAGTGTCCGCCCGGCCGTGATGCCGGTGCCCGCCTTCGCCGAGTGATCGACGACGACGAGCCGGCCGCCAGGCTTGAGCGCCGCGTAGAGCCGCGCATTCATCTGCGCGCGATCGACGGGCAGGTAGGTGATGTCGTGATAGTTGTTCACGATCGTGATCAGGTCGAGCTCGCGCGCCTCGGGCGGCACCGGATCGTCGAAGGGCCGCGCGACGATGATGAAATTCCCCTGCGGATGCTCGGCGAGCCGCTGCTTCAGCGCCGCGCCCGGCGTGGGCGCCTGCGCCCAGAGCCTGCCGCCGGGGGCGACGGCGAGCGCAAGGAGCTGCGACGTGTAGCCGCCCCCGGCGGCGACGTCGAGCACCTGCATCCCCTGCTGCACCTGCGTGAAGGGCAGGAAGTCCGCCGGCTTGCGCGAGGCGTCCATCCGCCGGTCCGCGTCGGTCCGGATCGGGCTGTCGATCACGCCGCGATAGCGCTGGGCGGTGGCCTGCGAGTCCATGGCGGGCGGCGTCGCGCAGCCGACGAGGCCCGCGGCGACGCACGCAAGCGCGGCAACGCGAACGATCGGCGGAATGCGGCGTTGAGACAATGCAAGGCGCATCGACGGCTCCGGTGGCAAGGTGTACGCGCAGTGTATGCGATCGGCGCGCATCGGGTTCACCCGCATCCGCCGACCTCGGGGAAGGGATCGAGCGTATAGAGCTCCTGCGGCCGTCCGCCCCCCTTCAACGCATAGCGGCCGAGGCTCACCAGCCGCGAGCGTCGGTTCATACGTTCAGTGGTCATTCCTCGCTGCCACCAGTCGCCGCGGTCAACGCCTTTACGGCGATCGCAGCCACCAGAGCGGTCACCAGTACGCCGCACACCCCGATGAGAATCGCCAGCACACGAGTGAGCAGTGACTTGGGTGCAAGATCACCGTAGCCGATTGTCAGGCCGGACACGAAGGCAAAATAGATCGACTCGTGTAACGACCAGCCTTCGATCAGACCGACGACCAAGCCGAGCGCGACGATCAGTCCCAGCAGGACTGACAGGATTGGCCACACGATGCGCAGTCCGGTGAACAGCCCGGCAACGAAATTTCGTCTCAACGTGCGCGAGTCCATGCCGTCTCCGACTTTAAGAAATGGTACACGACGGCATCGCCGAGGCAGGGGCCGCGACAGGCCGGATGACGTCGGATCGGAAGCAATTGCCCGCGTCGGCCTCGGGTTCTTCGCGGATGCCCGCTGCAAGTAACTCGGGAAGCTGCTCTGGGCCGATGGTGTACGTTCCCCGCTTTTGACACCCAACGAAAAGTAGGTCGTTTGGATGATGTGTATGCGGTTAGGCTACGCCGCATGATCTGGAAGCGTCAACGCCAAGCCATTGGCGAATCTGCGAAAACAGCGTCGTGCAATCGGGGCACCCGGCTATGCAAGAGCGGGCGCTGGCGCACGAGCAAGACCGCGTCCGCTTGGGGGGAGGGACGATGCGACGCTCGGCGATCGAACGGACGCCACTTCGCGGCCCCGCTTGCTCGACCGTGTCCGCGAGCGCATTCGTTACCGCCACTGCAGTTACCGCACCGAGCAGGCCTAGGCCTGGAAGCGCGCGAGCTTCGCGCGCAGCTCGTCGGGAAACGGCACCGGCCGGTGCGTCTCGAGCGACAGGTAGACGAGCACCAGCGTCGCGCGCACCCGCACGACGCCGCCCGCCGCCGCCTCGACCTCGGCGGTCAGCGACGTGCCGCCGATCTTCTTTACCGCCAGCGTGAACGTCAGCCGCTCGCCGATCCGCGACGGCGACAGGAAATCGCACTCGAGCCGGCGCATCGGCACGCCGCGCTTCTGCTCGCCGTGCAGGCGCGCGAAGTCGACGCCGAGTCCCCGGTCGAACCAGTCCTCGACCAGCTCGTTGAACAGGATGAAGTATTGCGGATAGAACACGATCCCCGCGGGATCGCAGTGATGGAAGCGGATCAGCTTATGGGTCGAGAACGGCGCGGGGGCGGCCATCGGGAAGGCTCACTCATGCGATGCGTCTTCATCGGGAATCGCCCCGACAGAGCCCAGAGGTTGTGTATCCTCAGATGCAATGATAGTACGGA
This sequence comes from uncultured beta proteobacterium, assembly GCA_963786625.1. GTDB lineage: Bacteria > Pseudomonadota > Gammaproteobacteria > Burkholderiales > Casimicrobiaceae > CAIWHR01. The sequence goes on along the minus strand of CAWAZS010000014.1, from coordinate 762,633 downwards.
CAGATGCCGCTGGGTCGCTGGGGAGCGCTCGTGCGACCACCCGATTCTTGCCGGCCTCGCCCTCATCGTCGATGGTCCCGGTTCCGCTGAGAGTGGAATGACGCGACCGCGCGCCTTGACGGGGCCGCGCGGGAGCGTCGCCGCCGATGTGGCGACGCTTCGCGGATCGCGCCGCCCGCCGCTTCCCTCGGCCAACTTCCTGCTCGACCATCGATGACCGCTCCGCTCCCCGCGGAACAACCGCGCTTCCTCGTGTTCGGAGCCAGCGGCTATGTCGGCACCAACCTCGTCCCTGCGTTGGTCGCCGCCGGCGCTGGACAAGTGCGCGCAGCCGCCCGAAACCGCAAGGTGCTCGCCGCGCAGCCGTGGGAAGGCGTCGAGCTGGTCGAAGCCGATGCCCTGAAGCCCGACACGCTCGCGGCCGCTCTCGCCGATGTCGACATCGCGTATTACCTCGTCCACTCGATGGCGGCAGGCAAGGATTTCGCCCGCCTCGATCTCGAGGCCGCCGACCACTTCGCGCGCGCGGCCGCGGCCGCAGGCGTCAAGCGCATCGTCTATCTCGGCGGCCTCGTGCCGCACGACGCGGCGACCGAACATCTCATGTCGCGCAAGGAAACGGGCGACCGGCTGCGGGCGGGCACCGTGCCGGTCACCGAGGTTCGTGCGGGCATCATCGTCGGCCCCGGCTCGGCCGCCTATGAAGTGATGCGTGACCTCGTCTACCATCTGCCGGTGATGGTGACGCCGAAGTGGGTGCAGTCGAAGTCGTCGCCGATCGCGCTCTCGAATCTGCTCGTGTACCTGCGGCGTGTTGCGACGATGCCGGAGGCCGCCGGCCGGATCTTCGACGCCGGCGGTCCCGAATATCTTTCGTACGAGGAGATGATGCGGCAGTTCGGCGACGTCGCCGGACGGCGCCCGCGCATACTTCGCGTGCCGGTGCTCTCGCCGCGCCTGTCGTCGTACTGGCTGGGCCTTGTGACGGCCGTCCCGGCGAACATTGCGCGCGCGCTGATCGGCGGCCTGAAGCACGACATTCCCGCCGACGACGAAGCACTGCGCGGGCTCGTGCCCCAATCGTTGCTGACCTTCCGCCAGGCGGTCGAGGCCGCGCTCGACGCCGAACGGCGCAACGCGGTCGCGGCGCGCTGGACCGAGGGCGTGCTGATGTACCGCGACTATCGTCCCGACTATGCGTACTACGCGAAGCGCGCGACCGGCAGCGCGGAAGCCCGCGCGCCGGCAGGCGACGTCTGGCGCGTCGTGACGAGCCTCGGCGGCGCGAATCGGTACTTCTACTGCAACTGGATGTGGACGCTGCGCGAGGCGATCGATTGGCTGGTGGCCGGCCCCGGATTCACCCGCGGCCGCCGCGATGCGGTGGATGTGCGGCTCGGCGACAGCATCGACTACTGGACCGTGATCGGCATCGATCCCGAACGCCGGCTGACGCTGCATTTCGGATTGAAGGCGCCCGGCTCCGGCATCCTCGAATTCGAGCTCGAGCCTTTGCCCGACGGGGGTACGCGGCTCATCGAAACCGCGTATTGGCACCCGCAGGGGGTGTGGGGCCTCCTTTACTGGGCTGCGCTGGTGCCGTTCCACCTGTTCATTTTCAAGGGGATGACACGGGCGATGGTGCGGCGGGCGGAAGCGTTGGAGCGGGCGCCGGCATAGACGGCCTGCCGGCATTGTTCACGAGCATAGGGATTCGGGGCTCGTCCTCGCGCAACTGCCGCGCCAGTCCGGGGCCATGGTAGCTACCACTCGATGGACTGCCCCCGGTAATCGATGAATACAGCTTCGCCCGACGCCGGTGTCGCGTCGAGCGCGTCCAGGAGCAGCGCCGCGGAAACGTCGGGGTCCATCGCCTCGGCTCCGGCCAGAAACGGGGCCGACAGCCGTGAACGCACCGTGCCGGGCTGCAACGCCGCAAAGACCGCCGCGGGTCGCTGGCGGCTGGCCTCGATGGCCGCGGTCCGCAGCAGCATGTTCAACGCCGCCTTCGAGGCGCGGTAGCCGTACCAGCCACCCTTGCGATTGTCGGTGATGCTGCCGACCCGCGCCGACAGCGTCGCGAAGATGCAGCGCGACTTCAAGGGCAACAGTGGAATGAAGTGTTTCAGCAGCAGCGCCGGTCCGATCGCATTGACCAAGAACGTGCGCGACAACCGGGCGACGTCGAGATCGCGCAGCCGTTTTTCGGGACCGACGCCGTCGATGGTCAGGGCGCCCGTCGCGTCGATGATGAGAGCGAAGGGGCCGCGGGGGGCGAGCACGCGAGCGCACTGCGCAATCGAGTCTTCGTTCGCGAGGTCGAACGGCGGGTCGGAGCGGCGACCCAGTCCGATCACGCCGGCGCAATCCGACTTCTGTTGCAGCGCCTTCACGAAGGCGCCACCGATGGCGCCTGTCGCCCCCAGAACGATGGCCTGGTAGCCGGAGGGCAGACTATTCATCGACGCTCGCCACCGGCTCTCGCCCCATGCTCCTGGCGCGAGGTCCCGCAGCCGCAGGTCCTTCCCGGTCCGCTCATCGTGAGCCGAACGAGTGCAGTACCTGCCGCGCGAGCGCCCTGCCGCTCAGCCACGCCCCTTCCACCTTGCCGCCGTTGAGCCAGTCGCCGCACAGACCCAGGCCGAGGTCCGCCTCCCACGCGCAACCGGTGTCCAGCGGGGGCTCGGTATCGGCATAGCGCCAGCGATGCGCAGTCCAGGCTCGCGGGGTGGGGCCGCCAAGGTGGCTGAAGTAGGGCAGCAAGCTCGCGGCGATCTCGTTCGCATCTTGTTCGAGGTTAGCTTCGCTCCATTCAGCGGTGGCGTGCAGCAGCCAGGTTTCCCGTCCCCCGCGACCGGGCTTGCTGTTGTTGCGCGCGATCCAGCGCAGCGGACCCTCGTTGACGAACGCCGCGTCGAAGGGCAGCTCGACCGGGCCTGCAAAGCGCAGCATCAGGGCCCAGCCGCCGCGCATGTTGGCGATGCCGGCCCGGGCTGCCAGTTCGGGGGCGGGTTGCCGCAGCAGAGCCGCGGCCTGTGGCGCCGGGGTTGCCAGCAGCACGGCGTCGAAGCGATCGACGAGCCCGCCTCGCTCGGCGGTCGACAGCTGCCAGCGACGCGCGACACGCTGCAGCTGCGTGACCGTGGTCTGCGTAACCAGCGACAGCGTCTGCGCCAGGTGCCTGGTCGGCGCGGTCATGGCCGGGACGCCGACGAAACGCTCCAGCGCGGCGTCGGGGACTCGGCCAGACGCGCCGCCCAGAACCTGCAATCGGGGCGCCCACGTTCCGGCAACGCCGGCCCGCACCCAGCGCTCCACCTCGGCGCGAAAGTCAGGGTGGCGGGCGGTGAAGTACTGCGCCCCGTGATCGCATTGCCAGTCTTCACCGCGGCGGGTGCTCATCCTGCCGGCCGCGCCGCGACTCTTTTCGAAAACGGTCACCTCGAGACCGGCCTGCTGCAATGTGGCGGCGCACGACAGCCCCCCAAGGCCCGCTCCGATCACCGCGAGATTAGGTACGGAATTCACGACCGATGGCTCCATGCAGTCCGGGCACGCACCGCGCCGGGACGGCAACACCGCACAGGCGACTGCGCCGGGCGTGTAGCACTGCCATCCAAGACAGCGCACCCCGCAAGCATCGCAGTTGTTATAGACAATGTTGCACAATGCCCGCACGTATTGTCCATTAACTCGCGATGTTAGCATAAATGTCCTGGACAAATCCATACGAGTGATCGACAATGCTGCAGCTCGACGCAACCAAATTGGCGGGCGATGCCGTGGAACTGGCTGAGACAACCGCGCCGCCCCAGGATCCTCCCGCTGGCACGCAGAGCAGATCGATGTCGGACAACGACTACACAATCAAGCGCGACGCCGGGACCTCGGCAGTCCCCGGCAATCGCTGGTCGAGGCTCGCCCGACTGGGATCGCTCGCGACGGGGATCGCCGGCAACATGCTGGCCGAGCGTGCGCGCCAGTTTGCCCAGGGCAAGCGCCCCCGTATCGGTGACTTGCTGCTCACGCCCGCCAATGCCCGCCGCGTCGCCGATCAGCTTGCGCAGTTGCGCGGCGCGGCGATGAAGGTCGGGCAGTTGCTCTCGATGGATGCCGGCGACTTGTTGACTCCGGAGATCCGCGAGATCCTGGCGCGCCTGCGCGCGGACGCCCGGCCGATGCCGATGAGCCAGGTCGTCGGCGTGCTCAACGCCAACTGGGGAGAGGGTTGGGATCGACACTTCCGCCTGTTCTCCTTCACCCCGGTGGCGGCCGCATCCATCGGGCAGGTCCATCGCGCCCAGACCATCGACGGGCAGCATCTGGCGGTCAAGATCCAGTACCCCGGCGTGCGGCAAAGCATCAGCAGCGACGTCGACAATGTCGCCACCCTGCTGCGCCTGTCAGGCCTGCTGCCGCCGGGTCTCGACCTCGCGCCGCTGCTGGAAGAGGCCAAGCTCCAGTTGCACGCGGAAGCCGACTATCTGCGCGAGGGCGCGTCCCTGCGCCGCTACGGCGCGCTCCTGGCCAGCGAGTCGGACATCGCGCTGCCGGAACTGCACGCCGCGCTGACCACGGAGAGCGTTCTGGCCATGTCCTACGTCGAAGGTGTGCCGATCGAGTCGCTGGCTGATGCGCCGCAGGCAGCCCGCGACCGCATGGCGCGGTTGCTGTTCGATCTCCTGTTCCGGGAACTGTTCGAGTTCCGGCTCATCCAGACCGATCCAAACTTCGCCAACTACCGCTACGACACCAAGTCCCGGCGGCTGATCCTGCTCGATTTCGGTGCGACTCGCTCGTATCCGATCACGATGGTCGACGCCTACGGCCGACTCATGGCAGGCGCGATTGCCGATGATCGCCCGGCGATGAGCACCGCGGCGATCGACATCGGCTATTTCCGGGACGGCATTGACGAGCGCCGGCGGCGCGCCGTTCTCGACATCTTCTCGCTCGCCTGCGAACCGTTGCGCCACGCCGGCGACTACGACTTCGGACGCACGGATCTGGCCGCGCGCCTGCGCGAGGCGGGGCTTGCGCTCAGCACGCAAAAGGAGGCGTGGCACAGCCCGCCGGCGGATGCGATTTTCCTGCATCGCAAGCTTGCCGGGCTCTATCTGCTGGCAGCCAGGCTCGGGGCACGCGTGAACGTGCAGGCGCTGGTGCGGCCACACCTGGGGTCCGGCGGGGCGACCTCGCCGAAACGGAGCCGCCCTCTTGCTAGTCCAGGGGACCGGCCCACCCTCGCGGCGGGTCGATCCCGTCGGCACGTGGCCGCTTGATCAGCCGAACGATCTGATCACCACCTGCGGTCCGCATTCGCCTATCGGAGATTTGTTGAAATTTCGTTCGCTCGTTGCCGCAATCGCGGTGTGCGCCGTCACCTTGCCCGCCGTTGGCAAGGACGTGAAGCCGGGGTTGCCCGAGACCGTTGAAGGCCAGTCGATCACCATCAAGGCCGAGCGCGGCAAGGTGATGGCCGACGCCGCGGAGGTGACGATGACCGACGTCAAGGCCGACAACGGCGTCATTCACGTGATCGACATCGTGATCATGCCGAAGTCCTGACGCAGAGCCCTTGGCAGAGGCACCGACAAGGGCAGCGTCCGCCGAGTGTCGAAGGATTCGTGCGGCAGGTGCTGGGCTGGCGCGAGTGCGTGCGCGGCATCTATCGGACCCAGATGCCGGGCTACCTGGAACGTAACGCGCTCGATGCCCGGGAAGACCAGCCGGCATGGTACTGGACCGGCGACACCGACATGGCCTGCCTGCGCGACGCGATCACGCAGACGTTGCGCTATGGCTATGCGCACCACATCCAGCGCCTGATGGTGACCGGCCTGTTCGCGCTGATGTTCGGCGTACGGCCGCGCGATGTGCGCGCCTGGTACCACGCGGTCTATGTCGACGCCGTCGAATGGGTGGAACTGCCCAATACGCTGGGGATGAGCCAGTGCGCCGACGGTGGTGCGATGGCGAGCAAACCGTATATCGCCACTGGCAAGTACATACAGCGGATGAGTCCGCATTGCGCCGGCTGCCGCTACGACCCCGCGCTGCGCAGTGGCGAGCGGGCCTGTCCGTTCACGACGCTGTACTGGGATTTTCTGCCGCGCCACGCGCCGGCCCTGGCGAAGAACCCTCGCATGGCCTTGCAGGTGAAGAATCTCTCTCGCCTGGACGAGGCGCAGAAGCTGGCCGTTGCCGAGCGCGCCACGGCGATCCGGCGTGGCGACGTGGGGACACGTCCACACGACTGAGACATCCTCCCCTGCGCTCGCCGGCTCGCAGGCGCGCATCGCCGGCGTACGTGCGGCTCACCAAGGGCAACGTAGAGCCGTCTGCGGTCGCATCCGAAACGTCTGCTGGCCAGAGGTCATTCAACCTGCAGCCAGATCTCGTTGCGGCGCATGAACCAGGGAACGAACGGGGCGTCGTACCGCGAGTAGATCGGCTCTCCCCGGGTTCGAATACCCGCAGCCTCGACGCCTTGCCTCAGCCTGGCAAGGTGTTCCGAGTAGTTCCCTTCGGACCAGGCGCCCGAATACCGGATGACGGCAAACCGGCCACCCGGGACCTCTTTGAGTCTTACCTGAGGATCCAGCGGTTCCGGAAGCGTGTCCAGCGTAAATTCGGCGGGCATCTTGAACTGGATCACGTAGCCTGTTTCAGTGGCCGCCTGCGTCACCGGTGCGGTCATCGCGATCTTGCTGGGTTCCGGGGTCTGCGTGACCGGCGCTGTCATTTGCATCCTGCGCTCCCCCTTGTTCTTGCCAAAGATGTACGCGGCCAGAATCCGGAAACCCTGATTGCCCGCCGCATCGGCCGGACCCGGGACGACCACCTCGGCGACGAGGTAGGGAGCATAGTTGCGGACCTCGATACCTTCGAGCTGCTGAATGACGGTGTATTGGGGTTCCTCGATTGCATTCGCGGGCGAACCGATCGACCCAAGTCCCAATGCGGCGGCAACTGTCATGAGGAGTCTCTTCATGGGTAAACGGGCTGATGTCCACCCGGAGATGAAATGAGTCGGTGGCTGATGTACTGGCCATCCGGACCAACGCGAACCAGAACCATATCTCCGGATCCGACGTTCTCGCCGACGAACTCACGGATATTCACATGGTGGGTGACAAGGATCACGGCATGTGGCCCCTTGACCGCCAAACTGCTGGCGATGAAAGCGGTATGAATCATCGACTCTGCTTTCCGACCAAGGCGAGGCACGACAGCATCCCGATCATCGTCCAGTCTCCTCGAAAGTGAGTCTCGCCAGTGCATCCCACAATGCCTGCCGCTCCTGCGGCGACGGATCGGTGCCGGGGAAGACGTGGGTGGTGTGCGGCTCGCGGTCGAGCCAGAACATGCCGCTGACCTTGGCGGCTTCCTCCGCGGCCGCAAGCCACGTGATGGTATCCGCGCCCTCCCCCGCCGTGCGCAGGAAGCGCCGGGTGATCGTGTGAAATGCAGGGAGCGAACCGACGACACCCGGCGTGTCCGCCCAGCCCGGATGCATCGCGTGGACCACCACGCCGCTGTCCTTCAGTTGTTCGGCCCACATCTCGGTCAGAGTGACGAGCGCGCGCTTGGTGCGGGCGTAGGCGCGGCTGCCGTCGTAGGTTGTCTTCTCATACTGCAGGTCATCGAGCGCGAGACCGGTGGCATACATGCCGCCGGAGGACACGTTGATGATTCTGGACGGCGCCGATTCGCGCAGGCGCGGCAGCAGCATCCGGGTCAGCAGGTAGGGGGCGAGCAGGTTGGTCGCGAGCGCGGTCTCGTTGCCTTCGGCCGTCGTCGTCCGCTGGTTGAGGAGGACGCCGGCATTGTTCACGAGGACATGAATCCGCGGCTCGGTCTCGAGCAACTGTTGCGCGAGCTTTCTGACATCGGCCAGCAGGCTGAGATCGGCCAGCGCGACCGCGACGTTGTCGTTGCCGGTCGTCGCGACGATCTCCCGCCGGGTGGCTTCGGCCTTGTCCGGATTGCGGCCCACCAGGATCACGCGCGCGCCGAGCTCGGCCAGCTGCGAAGCGGCAGCCTGTCCGAGACCCGAGGTGGCGCCCGTGACCACCACCGTGCGGCCGCGCAGCGAAACCGCCAGCGGTTTCCAGCTCCGCTTGTGCCAGTGATAGCCCACGTTGGTGAAGCCCAGCAGGCCGGGCACGATCAGGCGATCCTGCAGATCGGTCAGCCGGCTGCGTCCGGGCGGCGACGATTCGTCGCTCAGGGCTGACTGAAGGCCCCGCACGGCATTCTTGCCGACGCGGTCGAGCGCTCCCTTCAGGAAAGGCTCGACGGCACTGAGCGCCCCGAGCAGCGAAATATCCGCCGTGTAGGTGATACGGGTGCCGCGCGGCGTGACCGTGAACCCGATGTCGTCCAGGGCGTGGACGGAGTCGCTCTTCCCTTCCAGCAGTACCCGACGAGGCGGATCGAACTCGCGGATGGCGTACGCCATCGGAATCGAGCGCGGGCCGAACCTCACCCGCAGCCTGAACACCGTGCCGACCCCGATGGGGCCGGCGCTGGCCTTGCGGGAATCGGCGACGCCCGGGTCCCATTGCGCGGCGTTGCCGAAGTTGCTGACGTAGGAGAAGACCTCGTCGATCGGTCGCGGGACTTCGACGATTTCGCGGAGACGAATCACGTCGGGATTGCCGCAGGCTAGCGTGCCGCGGCGGGCAAGAGGTCGGCTCGGCCGACGATCGATGCCGTGGCCATCAATTCGCCGAGCAATGCCATCGAGGCCGTGCCGGAAACGCCATAGGGATCGAGAGTGGCACTCTCCGAATACTTGAGCAGCAGCGACGCATTCACGCGCTCCAGGTTTACGAGGCCCATGGACCAGTGGGCGAATCTTCGTTCGCCGATCTCCTCGTAGGAAAGGATCACCACGTCCTTGTGCCGGGCATCCGCGGCGATCTGGTTGTACAGCGCATTGACCTGCATGCGTCCGCCCTCCAGCAACTGCAGAAAGAGGCGCCCGCTCGAGCAAAGAACCCCCGTGATCCCGCTCGCGGGATTGTGGGCCTTGGATTGCGAAAGGATGGTCATCAGTTCTTCCTGCGAAACATCGTCGACCGCCCTGCTTGCATACAATAGGCGCACCAGCATGGATTTCTCCCTCATTAAGGTGTGGTTCAGCTGTTCTTCTTGCTCAGCAGCGAGAGAAACTCGCGCCGCAGATCGGGATCCTTGAGGAACGAGCCGCGCATCACGCTGTTGGTCATGCGGGAATCGGCGTCCTTGACGCCGCGCCAGTGCATGCAGAAGTGGTCGGCCTCGATCACGATCGCCAGCCCATCCGGCTTCACCTTGTCCTGCAGGATGTTGGCCAGTTGGATGACCGCCTCTTCCTGGATCTGCGGCCGGCTCATCACCCAGTCGCAGATGCGCGCGTACTTGGACAGGCCGATCAGATTCGAATGCTCGTTGGGCATGATGCCGATCCACACCTTGCCGAGAATCGGGCAGAAGTGGTGCGAACAGGCGCTGCGCACGGTGATCGGGCCGACGATCAGCAACTCATTGAGCTGCTCGATGTTCGGGAATTCGGTCACGGAGGGCATCGCATGATAACGGCCCTTGAAGACTTCGGTCAGAAACATCTTGGCCACGCGGCGGGCGGTTTCCTGCGTGTTGTGATCGCTCTCGGTGTCGATGACCAGGCTCTTGAGCACTTCGGCCATTTTTGCTTCGACCTCGATCCGCAGCGCGTCGACTTCGCCGTCCCTCACGTAGGCGGAAATGTTGTCGTTCGCGTGATAGCGCTGCCTGGCGCGATCAGGCGGGAACGTATGCGTGCCGACACCGGCAGGTCGCCGCCATCGTCATCGCCGTGAAGCGCGGGTGTGGAACGGGTGGACATACGACTCCTTGATGATGCTCACGCAATCCGGGAGGTGAAAGAGGCAAGCGCCGGGCCGTGGATTGCCTGTCAATTCGCGAATCGCTCGGCGATCTTCGTCGAGCGGTAGGAGAAGATCTGATCGACCTGCGCTTCGACTTTCCAGCCGGCGACCACCGATCCCAGCCATCCAAGTGGCAGCCGGTACCGGACGACATCGCGCATGAGCGTCCCGTTCGCCAACGGAATGAACTCGTGCGCATGCCGCCAGTACGAGTACGGTCCCTTGACCTGCGTGTCGACAAAGCGCCGCGCAGGCTCCCAGTTCTCGATCCGGCTTTGCCAATCCATGGGAATGCCGTTCAGCTTCAGGCGATAGTCGATCAACGTGCCTTCGCCGATCTCGCGCGTCGATTTCCCCAGAACTTTGAAGTTCAGGAAGTCGGGAGTGAGCTCCTCCAGATTTCCTTCGTCACAGAAAAACGGCCAGATCTCTTCCGGCGCATGCGGCACCCACTGCTCCGACACCTTTTCCCGGGTCGATCCCTGCAGAGGGGTCAGCAGATCGGCGAATGCCTGGTCGATGGACTCGAACCGGTAGCGGAAGCCCGAGGCAAGCGTCTGGCGCGGTTCTACCTTCGCGCTTTCCAGGACGATTCCGCCCATTTCACCGAAGAGCGCCTTGAGGGCCACCGACGGGGCCGGAGCGTTTTCGAAGACCTGCAGCGACCGGCACAGGGATTTCGTGAAATCGCGATTGGTCACCGGTTGCGGTGCGACCCCTTCCAGGACGCCCGCCGCCTGTGAATCCAGCGCGTGCAGGAACAGCCCCGACGATGTCGTCGATGTGGATCCAGCTCATCCACTGACTGCCGCTCCCGAGCCTTCCGGCGGCCGACTCCCGGAACATCGGCAGCATCTTCGCCAGCGCGCCGCCTTGGCGGGCGAGGACGATCCCCGTCCTTACGATCGCCATGCGCACATCGGGCCGTCGCTTCCGTCAGCGGACGAAGCTCCGCCTCCCACGCCTCGACCACGTCGGCGAGAAAGCCCGTTCCCTTCGCGCTGGTCGCGGTCAGCGTTGCATCGGCACGGTCACCGTAGAACCCGATGGCGGATCCATGCACGAAGGACTTGATGTCCGGGCCATGGTTCAGCACCGCCTGGACGAGCCGCCGCGTGCCGAGCACGCGCGTATCGAGAATCAGGCGCTTCTGTTCGTTCGTCCAGCGCTTCTCGGCGACAGGCTCACCCGACAGATGGACGATCGCATCGACTCCGACGCAATGCCTCCGCGGGCACCGCGCGCAGGTGGTCCCATTCGAAACACGTCGCCGGAAACGGCAACCGGCGCCCGGCACCTTGCGCGTTGCGAATCAGGCAGACCAGGGTGTCGCCGCGAGCGGCCAATGCCTTGCCCAATTCCTTGCCGATCAGGCCGGTCGCTCCTGTCATCAAAACGCGCATATCGCTCTCAGTCCGATGGTTTGATTGGTCATGCTTTCGCCACTTCCCGCATGTCTCGCTTCGTGCTCCGGGAGACCCCGATCCAGTGGCCTTTCGATTGACACGAACCCGTTGGCACTCAGCCGGCGGCCGAGTTCGATCACGACGCGCTCGGGCGAGCCTGAGGCGCGAAGCCCCGGTCGCCCGGGGCTTCGCGCCTGCAGAAACTCGATCCTCAGTTCGGCAGCACCACGGTGTCGATGACGTGGATGACGCCGTTCGTCGCCATGACGTCCGTCTTGATGACCTTGGCGTTGTTCACCATCACCCCGGCGGACGAAACATTGAGGTTCAGGTTCTGCCCCTCGACCGTCTTCACCGGGCCGGTCTTCACGTCGGCGGCAACCACCTTGCCGGACACGACGTGATAGGTCAGCACCTTCGTGAGCGCCGCCTTGTCCGCGAGAAGCGCGTTCAGCTTCTCGGGGGGATCTTGGCAAACGCCTCGTCGGTCGGCGCGAATACGGTGAATGGCCCCGGGCCCTTGAGGGTGTCGACGAGGCCGGCCGCGGTCAGCGCCTTGGCGAGCGTGTTGAACTGGCCCGCGTCGACGGCGGTGACGACGATGTCGGCCTTTGCCATGGCCGCGCCGCCCATGTACGCGTTGGCGGGCTTGCTCTCCGCGAACGCCGCGGATACGCCCGTGGCGAGAACGGCTGCGGCGACGGCAGAAGCGAGAACGGTCCTGACTTTGGTCATGCTGAATCTCCTGGTTGAAAGACGACTGCTGGGAATGTGTCCGGAACTCCGGACGAGGTAACTTGAGAGCAACGGGCCGACGATGCCGGATCCGCCCGTGCGGGGCACCCGCCCTTCGGGTCCGCGGCCTCGCCGCCCGTGGCGGCAAACGCCGCCCCACGCCGCGACGGCAATGATCCTCATGGGCGCTGCCCCGGTGCGGACGTCGCTCCGCGGTCGACCGGGCGCCACAAACGCCGGGCGCGCAGAAAGATCCGGTAGCCGGCATCGAGCACGGCGAGCACGGGTCGCGTCGACGCCAGAGATGCGATCCACGCGAATGCCGGCAGTCGGCGCCAGATAGCCACGAACGCCGCAGCGCCCGACGTGAGCGTGCCGTCCGCCTCGCGGACGTGGAAGCGACTCAGGACCACGGTTCGATCGAGCCCCGGGCCGAGTGCCGCCTCGTCGCAGCTCGATGCGTCGACCCAGGCAATCGCATCGGAGCCGCGTTGCCGCCGGTAATGCGCAATCTCCCTGCGGCACACCGGGCAGGCGCCGTCGAAGTAGACCGTGCAGGTAGTTGGGGTCGTCATGAACTCAAACCGACAGTTGCGCCTCGCCGGCCCGTTGGCAGGGCAGCCCCGCTTTTGTCTCCGTATGCCTAATAGCAAGCATCATTTGTCCTAGACAATATACGACATGAACTGCTGTTGTCAAGTTATTTTTCGGCATCTGTACCATGAGTGACTTGCCTCGGACGGTTCAGTATGAGAATATGTCCTGGACAATGACGCGGGAAACTAGAACCTTGGAGAAGTCGGGCGTGACGAGTGACGAACGGACGGGCACCAGCTTCGTCCCAACCTACCGCAGCGGCACCGCTGCGCGGCTCGCGGGGATTCCGGTAGAGACACTGCGTGTTTGGGAGCGCAGGTATGGCGTAGTGGGGCCCGGGCTCAATCCGCGCGGCCATCGCCAGTACTCGACCGAGGATGTGAGCCGCCTGGCCTTGATCAAGCAGCTGGTCGATCTCGGAAACCCGATTGGCTCGATCGCGACCCTGCCGTTCGGGGCGCTGCGCGAAATGCGCGACACGGCGGGGGCAGCGTCGCGCGGCGTCCCCGCCATGTTCGACAGATCGCTGCGAGCGGTTCGGGCCGCGATCGTTGGCGAAGCGCTAACCCAGCGCGCGGCGCGCGATGGCGCTGCGTTCCCGACCCTGGTCTTCGTTGCGACATGCGCCGAGGCCGACCGCGCATTGGAGGTGCTGCGCGGAATCACGGCCGACGTGCTAGCGATCGAGTTGCCAATGCTCCAGATCGACGCGATCGCCGCTGTCGACGCATTGGTCCATGCCGTCGGCGCGCGGCGCGCCGTGGTCGCCTATCGGTTCGGCCCGGCAGCGGTGGCCGGTGCACTGCGCGCCCGCGGCCACGCGGTGATGCATTCGCCGCTCGACCTGGCGGAGCTCGACCGACTCTGCCGCGAAGCGATCCGTCCCGATGCGCGTCCGGGATCGCGGGTGTTGCCGCTCGACGCAGTCCCGAGCCGACGATTCAACGACCGGTCGCTGGCCCAGCTCGTTCAGGCTTCGAGCACCTTGTACTGCGAGTGCCCGCGCCACGTCGCGGAGTTGCTGCTGAGCCTCGGCACTTTCGAGCGCTACAGCGCCGAATGCGAAAACCGCAGCCCGGCTGACGCGGCGCTACATCGATACCTGGAGCGCGTGGCCGGTTCCGCACGGGCGCTGTTCGAGGATGCCCTCGTACGCGTCGCCCAGGCCGAGGGGCTCGCGCTCCCCGGCGAAGCCGGCGCAACAACAGTGTCCACTGACGACCCGAAGATCGACGGGAAAGCACTCGACGCATCGTGAGCACTACGCGACAGTTCGTATGCAAGACGCTCATTCGCGCAGGCAATTCGCTCACGGCGGTTGGCTGCGTGGGCCTGATGCTCGCCTTGACCGGCGTCATCCCCGCGGATCTCTTCGCGATCGGGATCTCCTCGGGCATACGCGTTGTCGGTTCGGTGGCGATAGCCGGTTGTTTGCTGAGTGCGATCGGCTACGGCGCCGTTGAGTACCTGGAGCAGTGAAACCATGGGAGACGCATGATGTTCAGGAAATCGGATTACTTCATTCTCTTGGCCGTGATGATCTCGTTCGTTGTCTCCGCCTACCTTTGGTTTGCGGTGCAGGACCGCGAGCAGGCGATATTCACCGCCATCTGGATCCCATCCATATTCGGCTTTGGCATCTACTTCAAGCTGGCCGCTCTGCTAGGGAGGAAAAAGTGAACGCCAACGAGCTTCTGGTCCTGGGTGTCGTCGTCTTCGGCATCCTGGTTGTAGGTCTGGTCTCGACCATCCAGGAATTCCGGAAGATGAACTGAGGTGCAGCGGACATCGGGATTGCGGGCGGACACCCATGTACGCGGTCCCGCCGGCGGACACGTTCGCCAAATGCCTTGTTCGATTCGAACCACGAAAAATGACTTCGGCGTCCACCGCCTACCGACCTTCGCGGTGGCGGAGTCCGGCAATTGTGAGCTTCGGCGCGCCCGGCTTGACCGATCCGCTCTCACTTAGCGCCTTATTGCCGCCCCCGAAGCCGAAGCGCGCACGGCAGCGCTGATTCCCACCAACCGCATTGCCGAGCCCACCGATATGGCGCAGGCGATTTCGTTCCTGCTATCGCCGCACGCCGCGCACGGCACCGGGCAGGAGATTCGCATCGATGGCGGGCAGCGGGTGCTTCGGCCCCTCCCCAGGGCGATCAAGGCTTGATCGCCGAGGCGGCCGCGGCATTGCCGACATTCCCCGCGTCAACCTCCATCATGGCGTGACGCGATCGACGAAGCGCGTGATCGCCTCGATCACCGCCTGCGGCTGGTCCTTGTGCGCCGAATGGCGGCAATCCTGCAGCGCCAGCAGTTCGACGTCGCGCACGCCGGCGCCGATGCGCCGCATCTGCTCCATCGTCCCGTACTCGTCGTCCTCGCCCTGGATCGCCAGCACCGGGCACGCGATGCGCGGGAGGTATTCCTCGATGTTCCAGTCGCGGAACTCCGCGGCGAGCCATATCGTCGTTCCAGCCCCAGAACGCCGACGTCGACGTCGGCGTGGTAGCGGGCGAGCCGCGCGCGCAGGTCCGTCGTTTCGTACGCGAGCTTTGCCGCCGCGATGCTCGCGATCGAAATGTCCTCGACCAGCACGTGCGCGGCCAGCGTGACGACCGCGGCAAGCGGGCGGATGCCGGCCCCGGCGTGGATCAGCGCGATCGAGCCGCCGTCGCTGTGCCCGACGAGGATCGGCCGGTCGATCGCCAGCCGATCGAGCAGCGCCGGCAGCGCGACGAGCGCCTCGTCGTGCATGTAGCGCGGCGTCCTCGGCTCCGTCAGCGGATCCGAGAGGCCGTAGCCGTAGCGCGAATAGACGACGGCGTTGCAGTTCGTGGCGTGCGCGAGGCGGCCCGGGAAGTCCCGCCACATCGCGACGGAGCCCAGTCCCTCGTGCAGGAAGACCAGCGTCGGGCGCGGGGCGCGCGCGACCTCGATCCGCTCGTACTCGAGCTGGTGCGAGCCAACATCGACGAAAGGCATCGGATTACGGCGGCCAACGCGTCATGTCCCGCCGCGCAATTCCGACGTGAACGTGCCACGATAGTTCACTTTTTCGTCACGGTCCGACGGAGCACGCGCGCACTGCGGTCCGAATCGTAGTCGGAGATGAAATAGTCCTCGCCGAGCTTGAACCAGAACTGGCAGCGTTTTGAGAACGCGGCAAGATTGACATTCATGGTAACGCAGATCGTGTCGCTGTCACCCGTCGTCCACGAACCGCTAATGTCGCCCATTTCATATCCTTGAAACGGCACGTCCTTGCCGCCTGTAACCATAGCCTCGTACCGTGCCGTCCCCCGCGTATACCATTTCAAGCTCGGTATTTGCTGACATTATGCCCGCCAAAGATCTTCCCACGAGGTCCCGCCGGAACTCTTCGGCAGATAACCTCCTGGCTCCGGCGTCGAGCAACTCTCCGAGGGTGTTCTGTCCTGCGGCGAGAGTGACCCAAAGCAACAGCGCCAACCCGAGCGGAAGCTTTGGATGTCAGCGGCATGGCATTCTCCTTGTCACCCGACTATTCGACTACGTCGTCGGCCAGCAGCACGAGCGCCGGCGGAAGCGCGAGTCCGAGGGTCTTGGCCGTATTGAGGTTGACGCAGAGCTCGAAGAGCGTGGGCCGCTCGACCGGGAGGTTCGCCGGCTTCCCGCCTTTGAAGATCTTGTCCACGTAGTGGGCGGCACGGCGCCGGTGGGCGGGAAGGCTCGCGCCATAGGATAGGAGTGCCCCGGCCTGCACGTATTCCTTCAGCGGAGTCACCGTCGGCAGGCGTCGCTTTAGCGCAAAATCGCCGATTGCCCGCGCGTGTTCGAGCGTCACGCCATCCCAGCACGTGACGATCGCCTCGGCGGGGTCCCTGACGATCGCGGCAAAGGCGCGATCCAGCGCGTTGCCGTCACGGACTTCGTGCGACTGCACCCGAATGCCCATCGACTTGGCCGCCGCCTGGATTTCGTTGAGGCAGGTCACGTTGCCCGGGTTGGCCGGGTTCCAGAGGACGGCGAGGCGAGAGACCTTGGGCACGATCTCTCTCAGCAGCCCCAGCCGCTTCTGCCAGAGCTCCTCGCTGATCGTCGTCAGCCCCGTGATGTTTCCACCGGGTCGTCCGAGACTCGCGACCAATCCGGTCCCGACCGGGTCGAGTCCGAACTCCGTCGCGACCACGGGTACCGTCGCGGTCGCACGTTTCGCCGCGAGCGCCGCGAGCTCCCCTGACGTCACGATGACGTCGACCGGAAGACGCACCAGCTCTGCCGCGAGCTCCGAGAGCCGTTCGGCGTTCCCGTTCGCATACCTGTATTCGATGACGACATTCTGTCCCACCACATAGCCGGCGTCGCGCAGGCCTTGCTGGAAATCCATGACGCCGCGCTTCGCGTCAGCGGGAGCGTTGCCGAGACTTAGCCAACCGATCCGCTGAGTCTTCGCGGCCGACTGCGCTGGCGCAATCGTCGGCGCGGCGAGGAGCACGATGGCGACCGCGACGATGCATTCGGCGATTCGTCGCCGCATTGCACTCTCCTCTGATTGTGAGCCGACGTGCTCCGCTCGCACGCGCGCTCGGCACCCGCCGCGGATCGGGACGCACCTTTGCGCGCGCGAACCATAGGCTATCTCATTCATCGTCGAGCCGGCAATCCTTGGCACCGGCACGCGGGAAGCCGCTACACGCCGAGGTGCTTCTCGCGCAGCAGCGGCTGCGCCGCCAGCTCGGAGCTCGTGCCTTCGTAGGCGACCGATCCCTTGACGAGGATGACCAGCGCGATCGGCGATCGCCGAGACCGCGTGGAAGTTCTTGTCGACGATCACCGTCGCGATGCCGGCATCCTTGATCCGGCGGACGATCGCCCAGATCTCCTTCGCGATCAGCGGCGCGAGACCCTCGGTCGCCTCGTCGAGAATCAGCAGCCGCGGGTTGGTCATCAGCGCGCGGCCGATCGTGAGCATCTGCTGCTCGCCGCCGGAGAGCTGCGCGCCGCCGTGCGCGAGCCGCTCGGTGAGACGCGGAAACGTCGCATACACGCGCTCCTCGGTCCACTCGCGGCGCCCGTCGACGCCGGCCCGCGCGGCCATCAGCAGGTTCTCGCGGACCGAGAGATTGGGAAAGATGCCGCGGCCCTCGGGCACGTAGGCGATGCCGCAGCGCGCGATCGCATGGGCCGCGGACCGGGTCATGTCCGCGCCGGCGATCTCGACGATGCCCTCGCGCGGCCGCACGAGGCCGAGGATCGTGCGCAACAGCGTCGTCTTGCCCATGCCGTTGCGGCCCATGAGCCCGATGGTCTCGCCGGGGTGCACGGCGAAGTCGACGCCGTGCAGGATGTGGCTGGCGCCGTAGAACGTGTGGAGGCCGCGCGCCCAGACCAGCGTGCCGTTCATCCCGCCCCCCGCTCGTCGGTGCCCAGGTAGGCCTCCTGCACCGCGCGGTTGGCGCGGATGTCGGCCGGCGCGCCGGACGCGAGCACGACGCCGTTGGTCATCACGGTCAGCACGTCGGCGACCGCGAACACCGCGTCCATGTCGTGCTCGACCAGCAGGATCGCATGCTCGCGCGCGAGCTTCTTCACCAGTGCGACGATCGCGCTCGCCTCCTCGGCGCCGGTGCCGGCGAGCGGCTCGTCGAGCAGGAGCAGGCGCGGCGATGTCGCGAGCGTCATCGCGATCTCGACCTGTCGCTGCTCGCCGTGCGAGAGCATCGCCACCGCCACGTCCGCGCGCGCGCCGAGCCCGACGGCATCGAGCGCGCGGCGGGCGGCGTCCGCGACGGATCCGTACGCGTCCGCCGGCCGCAGGAAGCGCATCGACGTCTTCATTCGCGACTGGGCGGCCAGCCGGCAGTTCTCGTACGCGGTGAACGGCAGGAACACGTTGGTCTTCTGGTAGCTCCGTCCGACCCCGAGCCGCGAGATGGCGTCGGCGGAAAGCCCGGTCACCTCCCGGCCGAACAGGCGCACCTTGCCGCCGGAGGGCGCGAGATCGCCGGAGAGCAGGTTGATGAGGGTCGTCTTGCCCGCGCCATTGGGGCCGATGACCGCGTGCACTTCGCCCTGGCGACAGGCGAGCGACACGTCGCTGACGGCGGCCAGCCCGCCGAACTGGCGCGACAGGCCCGCGGTCTCGAGCACGACCTCGCTCATGCGCACCATTCCGCTGGCGCCGCCTTCGGCGGCCGGCATGTCCGGCCGAAGCCGGACCCACGAACTCGACCCGCCGAACCGGCCCGCGGAGGACACGAGGCCGCGCCGCGACGCATCGCATCGCTTTGGCATCGGAGGTCGACATGGAATGTCTCATGGGCCTGGTCGCTTCTTACGCCGCAGCGCCGCGGCGAGCCCGATCAGCCCGCGCGGCAGGAACAGCGCGACCAGCACGATGAAGCCGCCCATCAGGAGCTGCCAGTGCTTGGTCATGCCCTGAAACGCGATCTCCAGCATCAGCATCGCGAACGCCCCGACGATGGGGCCGGCGAGCGTTCCCATGCCGCCGAGGATCACCATCATCAGCCCGCCGCCCGACAGGTGCCAGCCCATCATGTCCGGGTTCACGTTGCCGTGCTGCGCGCCCGCGAGGTAGCCGGAGAGCCCGGCCAGCGCGCCCGCGATGACGAAGCAGGCGAGCTTGTAGCGGAACGTCGCGTAGCCGAGCGAGCGCATCCGATGCTCGTTCACGCGGATGCCGACGATGACGCGGCCGAACGGCGCGCGCAGCATCACGGTGAGCCCCACGTACACGCCGGCCGCGCAAACGAGGGTGAAGTAGTAGAAATGACGGATGTTCTCGAGCGAGAACGGCGCCCAGCCGAAGATCTCGGCGACCGGGCGCACGTAGATGTACATGCCGTCGGAGCCGCCCGCGATCTTGGTGTCGTGGAACACGAAGAAGAGCATCTGCGCGAACGCGAGCGTGACCATGATGAAGTACACGCCGGAGGTGCGCAGGACCAGCGAGCCGATCGCCAGCGCGAGCAGCGCCGCGGTCCCCATCGCCAGGGGCAGGCTCACCCACAGGTTCGCCCCGGCGTACTGCGGCGAGACGAGCGCGAGCACGTACGCGGCCAGGCCATAGAACGCGGCGTGGCCGAGGCTCACGAGTCCCGTGTAGCCGACGAGCAGATCGAGGCTCATCGCGAAGATCGCCATGATCAGGATCTTGGTGGCGAACTGGACGTAGTACTTCTCGGCGAAGGCCGGCAGCAGCAGGAGCAGCGCCACGAGGCCGAGGACGAGCGCCCAGCGGAGCGGATCGCGCGTCACTGGAGCTTGCGCCCGAAGATGCCTTCGGGCCGCCAGAGCAGGACCACCGCCATCAGCACGTAGATCGTCGTGCCGGCGAGCTCGGGCAGCACGCGGATGCCGCCGATGGAGAGCTCGACGACCTTGCCGAAGGTGTCGACGAGCCCGATCAGCAGCGCGCCGACCAGCGCGCCCTTCACCGACCCGATCCCGCCGATGACGACGACGACGAAGCAGATGATCAGCACCTGGTTGCCCATCCCCGGAAACACCGACGACACCGGCGCGGCGATCATGCCCGCGAACGCGGCGAGCGCGACGCCCAGCGCGAACACGAGCCGGTAGACGAGCTCGATGTTGATGCCCAGCGAGGCCACCATTTCGCGATTCGACGCGCCGGCGCGGATCGTCATGCCGAGCCGCGTGCGCGCGATGAGCCAGTACATGCCGAGCGCGAGCACGATGCACACGCCGGAGATCCACAGCCGGTACACCGGATAGGACAGCGTTTCCGTCAGCCGGATCGACGCGGACAGCAATGCGGGCACCGCGACGCCGTGAACGTCGTCGCCCCAGACGACGCTGCGCAGCTCCTCGGCCATCAGGATCAGGCCGTAGGTCAGCAGCACCTGGTAGAGGTGATCGCGCCGGTAGAGCCGGCTGATCAGCAGCCACTCGAGCAGCACGCCGATCGCCACCGACAGCACGATGCCGGCGGGGATCGCGAGCCAGAGGCTGCCGAGCCGCTCGGCGAACGACCAGGCGAGATACGCCCCGATCATGTAGAAGCTGCCGTGGGCGAGGTTGATGATCCCCATGATGCCGAAGATCAGCGTCAGCCCGCTGGCGATCAGGAACAGCAGCAGCCCGTACTGGACGCTGTTCAGCAGCTGGATCAGGAGCGGGCCGATTTCCATGGTCTTCCGCCGGGATTGTCGCGCAAGACAAAGGCCGCCCGCAGGCGGCCTCTGTCGAGTCCCGGCGCCGGCGACACGTGCGCAGCCGATCGCGCGGGTGAGCCGGTGATCAGCCGCCCATCTTGCAGCGGTCGGCCGGCGGGTAGTCGAGCGCCTTTACCGCGACGCCGGTGACCTTGTTCTCCTTGCCCGACACCTTGCGCAGGTACATGTCCTGGACCGGGTTGTGGGCGGGGGACATCGTCCACTTGCCGCGCGGGCTGTCGATCTGCGCCTTCTCCATCGCCGCGATCATGCCCTTCTTGTTCGCGATGTCGCCCTTCACCGCGTTCATGCCGGCGACGAACAGCAGGCCGGCGTCGTAACCCTGCACGGCGTAGACGTCCGGGTCGATCTTGTAGGCCTTCGCGTACGCGGCGCGGAACGCCTTGTTGCGCGCCGTGTCGATCGCGTCGCCGTAGTGGAGCGTCGTCTCGATGTCGGTGGCCGCGTCGCCCGCCGCCTCGAGGATGCCGTCGGTGAGAAAGCCCGACCCGTACAGCGGGATCTTGCCCTTGAGGCCCGCGGCCTGGTAATCCTTGAGGAACTTGGCCGCCCCGCCGCCGGCGAAGAACACGTACACCGCGTCGGGCTTCAGCGCCGCGATCTCGGTCAGCAGCGGCTGGAACTCGACGTTCGGGAACGGCAGCGTCATCTCCTTGACGATCTTGCCGCCGCCCTTGGTGAACGCATCCTTGAAGCCGGCGACGCTCTCGTCCCCGGCCGCGTACTTCCAGGTCAGCGTGACGACGTTCTTCACGCCGCGCTCGGCGAGCACCTTGCCCATCGGGTAGCTGGTCTGGCCGTTGGCGAAGGACGTGCGGAAGATGTTCGGCGCGCACAGCGGACCGGTCGCGGCGTCGAGGCCCGCGTTCGGAATGATGTGCAGCACGCCGGTCTCGCGCGCGATCTTGACCATGCCGGCCTGCACGCCGGAGTGGACGGTCCCGACCAGCACGTCGACCTTGTCGCGGTTGACGATCCGGTTGGCGTTGTCGGCGGCCTTCGCCGGATCCGACTCGTCGTCGAGCGTCACGTACTCGATCTCGCGGCCGGCGACCTTGCCGCCGTTCTCCTCGATCGCGAGCTTGAAGCCGTTGGTGATCGCGACGCCGAGCTGCGCGTACGTCCCGGTGTAGGGCAGCATCAGCCCGACCTTGACCTTCTGCTGGGCGTGCGCGGGCACGGTGAACGCGAGGGCCGCGGCCACCGCCACGAGGGCGGGCAGCACGCGCCGGCGCGCGATCGAGACTTGCGGGTTGTTGCGCGTGGGATTCATTGCAGGGTCTCCTCCTCAGGACACGGAACAGCGAGCGCCGGGGCACTCGTGCGAACGCGAGATGGTATCAGGATCAGGATGTGCGGGCGCGCAGCTTGAAACGCTGTATCTTACCCGTCGCCGTCTTCGGCAGCTCGTCGATGAACTCGATCCACCGCGGATACTTGTACGGGGCGAGCTGCGCTTTGACGTGCTGCCGCAGCTCGTCGGCCAGCGCCGGCGCCGGCGCGTGCCCGCTCTTCAGCACCACGTAGGCGAGCGGCTTCACCAGCTGCTCGTCGTCCGCCCTGCCGATGACGGCGGCCTCCAGCACCGCCGGATGCGTCACCAGCGCCGACTCGACCTCGATCGGCGAGACGTAGATGCCGCCCACCTTGAGCATGTCGTCGGTGCGGCCCGCATAGACGTAATAGCCGCTGGGGTCGATCGAGTACTTGTCGCCGCTGCGCGTCCACGGCCCCTGGAACGTGCTCCGCGGTCTTCTCGCGATTGTTCCAGTACGCCATCGCCGAGGTCGGCCCGTTGATCTGGAGCTCGCCGACCTCGCCGCGCGCGACCGGCGCAGCGTCGTCGCCGACGATGCGCAGCTCGTAGCCCGGCACCGGCACCCCGCTCGTCCCGTACCGCACGTCGCCGGGCCGGTTCGACAGGAAGATGTGCAGCATCTCGGTCGACCCGAGGCCGTCGAGGATCTCGACGCCGAAGTGCTCGGTCCAGCGGCGGCCGATCTCCGCCGGCAGCGCCTCGCCCGCCGACGTGCAGCGGCGCATCTTGAGCTCGCCCCGCTTCGGCAACTCGGGACTGGCGAGCAAGGCCGCGTACAGCGTGGGCACGCCGTAGAAGATCGTCGGCTGATGCCGGGTGAGCCGGGCGAAGACGGCGGCCGGCGTCGGGCGCTCCGCCATCAGCACCGTCGTGGCGCCGACCGACAGCGGGAAGGTCAGCCCGTTGCCGAGGCCGTAGGCGAAGAACAGCTTCGCCGCCGAGAACACGACGTCGTCCTCGCGGATGCCGAGGATCGGCTTCGCGTACAGCTCGGCGGTCTCGATCAGGCTCGAATGCTGGTGCACGGTGCCCTTGGGCGCGCCGGTCGAGCCCGACGAATAGAGCCAGAAGCACGCGTCGTCGCAGGTCGTCTCGGCCGCCGCGAACGTCGTCGCTGCGGCCGCCATCAGCTTCTGCAGCGATTGGTGGCCGCGGGCGGGGGGCTCGGTGGCGCCGGAAACGATCACGTGCGCGAGGTGGGGGTGCTTGCCCAGCAGCGGCGCGAACGCCGGAAGCAGCGGCGCGGAGACGACCAGCGCGCGGGCGCGGCTGTCGCGCAGCATGTAGTCGTAGTCGTGGGTGGTGAGCAGCGTGTTCGCCGCGATCGGGACGATGCCGGCCTTGATGGCGCCGAGAAAGGCGGCCGGGAAGTCGATCGTGTCGAGATGGCAGAGCAGCACGCGCTGCTCGGGCTGCAGCCCGAGCGCGGTGAACGCGTTCGCGCAGCGGTTGACGCGCTCGGCGAGCTCGCCGTAGGTGTACGTGCCGGCATCGTCGATGTAGGCGACCTTCCCCGCGCGCCCGGCGGCGAGGTTGCGCTCGATCAGATCGTGCGCGGCGTTGTAGTCGCGCGGAATGTCCACCTGCGGGGGACTCGCGCGATGGTTGGCCGTGCTGAGTGACGGCATGGTGCTCCTCCTCTGTCGCGTCGGCATTGCGCCGCGATCGCTCGGACCCCGTGCATTTGATCACGCCCGGCCGCGGAGCGCAGGGTGTGCCGCGTCGGGAGCGCCGATCGAGCGTCCCCTGCGCCGGGGCACGGTGGTCGCCGTCCGGCAATTTAGATCATGCGACGGGCATCGTCAAGCACAATACAACATCAGGCACCCGGACCCACGCGTCGAGACGGTCCGGTACGGCTCCCCCGCAACGCTCCCGCCGCTGTGAGAGGACGCAAGCATGAGGACGATTCAAAGTGCTTGACGGCGATCAATGACGTGCAATATATTGCCTGCCACCTCCTGTCCGCCCCGTTCGATCGACCGATGCCCGCCACGGCCCAGCGCCGGGCGCCCGCCATGGCGCCCTCTGCCAACGACCCCGACGATGCCGATTTCCTGGCTGCGATGGGCCGGCAGGTCCGCGAGGCGCGCGAGCGGCGCGGCATGGCGCGCAAGGCGATCTCGCAGGTCGCCGGCGTCTCGGAGCGCTACCTCGCGCAGCTGGAAGCCGGAGAAGGCAACGCGTCGGTGCTGCTGCTGCGCAACGTCGCCCGTGCACTCGGAATGCCGCTGACCGAGCTGCTCGATCCCCGCGAGCACTCGGTCGAGCAGCGGCTGATCCGCCGCTTCCTCGACCGGCTTCCCGCGCATCGCCTCGAGGACGTCGTCTTCCGCCTGATGCGCGACTTCGGCGAGGAGGCCGCCGCGCGGCACCGGCGCGTGGCGCTCGTCGGCCTGCGCGGCGCCGGCAAGACGACGCTCGGCAGCGCGCTCGCCGCCGAGATGCATTGTCCCTTCGTCGAGCTCGACCGGGAGATCGAGCGCGAAGCCGGGATCAGCCTCTCCGAGGTGTTCCTGCTCTACGGCCAGACGGGCTACCGCCGCATCGAGCGCCGCTGCCTCGAGCGGGAGATCGCCAGCCACCCGGAGATGGTGATGACCGTGGGCGGCGGCATCGTCTCCGAGGCGGAGACCTACAACCTGCTGCTGCAGCACTGCTTCACGGTGTGGGTGCGCGCATCGCCGGACGAGCACATGGCGCGCGTGGTCGCCCAGGGCGACCTGCGCCCCATGCAGGGCCACGACGAGGCGATGGCCGATCTCAGGCGTATCCTCGATGCGCGCGAGCCGCTGTACCAGAAGGCGGACGTCACGCTCGAAACAACGGGCGAGGATCCCGAGACGAGCCTTTCCAAGCTGCGCCACGCCCTCGCGGTCTGGCCCGAGCCAAGGAGACACGCATGACAGAGACGGTCGCATCGCCCGTCCGCGACACCGGGGCCCCCGGCAAGTCGTACTACACGTTCGACACCCACCCCGACCGGTACGCGCACTGGAAGCTCGCGTTCGACGGTCCCGTCGCGACGCTGACGATGGACGTCGACGAGGATCGGGGCTTGAACCCCGGCTACAAGCTCAAGCTCAACTCGTACGATCTCGGCGTCGACATCGAGCTCGCCGACGCGCTGCAGCGGATACGCTTCGAGCACCCGGAAGTGCGGAGCGTGATCATCACCAGCGGCAAGGATCGCGTCTTCTGCTCGGGTGCGAACATCTACATGCTCGGAACGTCGTCGCACGCGTGGAAGGTGAACTTCTGCAAGTTCACCAACGAGACGCGCAACGGCATCGAGGATTCGAGCCGCCATTCCGGACTCAAGTTCATCGCCGCCTGCAACGGGACGACCGCCGGCGGCGGCTACGAGCTCGCGCTCGCCTGCGACGAGATCTTCCTGATCGACGACCGCTCGTCGGCGGTGAGCCTGCCCGAGGTGCCGCTGCTCGGCGTGCTGCCCGGCACCGGCGGTCTCACCCGCCTCACCGACAAGCGCCGCGTCCGCCGCGATCACGCCGACATCTTCTGCACGCTGGTCGAAGGCGTGCGCGCGCAGCGTGCCCGTGAATGGCGGCTGATAGACGACTATGCCAAGCCCCAGCAGTTCGCGCAGAAGGTCAGGGAGCGCGCTCTCGAGCTCGCCGCCCTCAGTGACAGACCCGGCGACAGGCCGGCGGACGCGAGAGGCGTAGCGCTTCCGGCACTCGCGCGCGGCATCGACGAAGGCGGGTATCGGTACGCGCACGTCGACGTGCGGATCGACCGGCGCGCGCGCACGGCGACGATCACCGTCGCCGCACCGGCAACTGCGCCGGCCGCGGACCCGGAGGCGATCCTCGCCGCGGGGGCGTCGTGGTGGCCGCTCGCGATGGCGCGGGAGCTCGACGATGCGATCCTGCTGCTGCGAACCAACGAGCTCGACATCGGCACCTGGATCCTCAAGACCGCCGGCGACGCGTCGATGGTGCTCGCGGCGGACGCAACGCTCCTGCAGCACCGGACGCACTGGTTCGTGCGCGAGACGATCGGCATGCTGCGGCGCACGCTCGCGCGCCTCGACGTCACCTCGCGCACGCTCTACGCGCTGATCGAGCAGGGCTCGTGCTTCGCCGGCACGCTGCTCGAGCTCGCGCTGGCCGCCGACCGCGCCTACATGCTCGCGCTGCCGGACGACGAAGCCGCGGCGCCGAAGATCGCGCTGTCGCCGCTGAATTTCGGCACCTATCCGACGGTGAGCGGCCAGGCGCGCATCGCCGCCCGCTTCTACGGCGAGACCGCGCCGATCACGCGCGCGAAGGACGCCGCCGGCCGCCCGCTCGCGGCGGAGGAGGCGCTCGAGCTCGGCCTCGTCACCGCGGCGCCCGACGATCTCGACTGGACCGACGAGGTCCGCGTCGCGCTGGAAGAGCGCGCGAGCCTCTCGCCCGACGCGCTGACGGGAATGGAGGCCAACCTGCGCTTCGGCGGCGTCGAGACGATGGAGACGCGGATCTTCGGGCGGCTCTCGGCCTGGCAGAACTGGATCTTCATCCGGCCGAACGCGACCGGTGAGGCCGGCGCGCTGAAGGTCTTCGGAACCGGGAACAAGCCCGGATTCAACTGGAACCGGATCTAGCGCCGGTCGACACCACGTTCACGCTTCGCACGGCGCCTGCACCGCAGTCGCAGCCACCAGCCCCCCGGGAGCCCTCATGAGCATCGACTACAGCGAAAAGATCCCCAACAACGTGAACCTCGCCGGCAACCGGACGCTGCAGCGCGCGCTCGAGCACTGGCAGCCCGAGTTCCTGCACTGGTGGGCGGACATGGGTCCCGAGGGCACGCGCGACGTCGACGTGTACCTGCGCACGGCGATCAGCGTCGAGCCCAAGGGCTGGGCGCATTTCGACTACGTCAAGATGCCCGACTATCGCTGGGGCATCTTCCTCGCGCCCGCGGAAGACGGCCGCCAGGTCAATTTCGGCGCGCACAAGGGCGAGCCCGCGTGGCAGGAAGTGCCCGGCGAGTACCGCGCGAACCTGCGCCGGCTCATCGTCACGCAGGGGGACACGGAGCCCGCGTCGGTCGAGCAGCAGCGCCACCTCGGCCTCACCTGCCCTTCGCTCTACGACCTGCGCAACCTGTTCCAGGTGAACGTCGAGGAAGGCCGCCACCTGTGGGCGATGGTGTACCTCCTGCACGCGCACTTCGGCCGCGACGGCCGCGAGGAGGCCGAAGCGCTGCTCGAGCGGCGCTCCGGCGACGCCGACAACCCGCGCATCCTCGGCGCGTTCAACGAGAAGACGCCGGACTGGCTGTCGTTCTTCATGTTCACGTTCTTCACCGACCGCGACGGCAAGTACCAGCTGTGCTCGCTCGCCGAATCGGGCTTCGATCCGCTCGCGCGCACCTGCCGCTTCATGCTGACCGAAGAGGCGCACCACATGTTCGTCGGCGAATCGGGCATCGGCCGGATCATCCAGCGGACCTGCGAGACGATCGCCGCGGAGCGCTCCGACGACCCGGCGCGGCTGCGCGCGTTGGGCGTGATCGACCTGCCGACGATCCAGCGCTACCTCAACTTCCATTTCAGCGTCACGATGGACCTGTTCGGCTCCGACGTGTCGTCGAACGCCGCGACCTTCTACACGACCGGGCTCAAAGGCCGCTTCGACGAGACCAAGATCGCCGACGACCATGTCCTGACCGGCGCGACGTATCCGGTGCTCGAGGTGCGGGACGGCCGGCTTGCGACCGTCCAGGCGCCGGCGCTCAACGCGCTCAACGAGAAGCTGCGCGACGACTACGTGAAGGACGCGCAGGCCGGGATCGAGCGCTGGAACAAGATCATCGAGAAGGCCGGCGTGCCGGTGCGCCTGAAAGCGCCGCACAAGGCCTTCAACCGCAAGATCGGCCCGCTGTCGACGGTCCGCGTCGATCCCGACGGCAACGTCGTGCCCGAGGCGGACTGGACCCACCGCCACCTGCAGTGGCTGCCGTCCGCGGCCGACCGCGCTTTCGTCGCGTCGCTGATGGGACGCGTCGCGGAGCCGGGCAGGTTCGCGAACTGGATCGCGCCGCCCTCGCGCGGGATCAACAATCAGCCGGTCGATTTCGAGTACGTGCGCTTCAATTAGGGTCGGACTCGACTTTCCGGTTCCCCCGTCGCGCCCCCTGCCATCGTGGAAAAGTCGAGTCTGACCCCGCTTCCGCCACGGTCCTCGCCGTCTACTCCGGGACCCGATCGATGACGACCGTCGCCTCGGACCCCGCCTTCGGCGTGCTGCGCCAGCACCTGATCGACCCGGAGATCTGCATCCGCTGCAACACCTGCGAGGAGAGCTGTCCGGTCGGCGCGGTCAGCCACGACACGCGCAACTACGTCGTCGATCCGGCGAAGTGCAACTTCTGCAACGACTGCATCGCGCCCTGCCCCACCGGCGCGATCGACAACTGGCGCAGCGTCGACCGGGCGAAGCCGTACACGCTCGCCGAGCAGCTCGGCTGGGACGCGCTGCCGCCGCCGACGGAGATCGGGATCGCCGCAGGCGCCGCAAGCGAGCTTCCCGACGACGTCGCGCGGATCACGGCGACGGCGACGCTCGGGCAGGGCGGAGAGGTCCGCCCGCCGTGGTCTGCCGCGCACCCCTACGTCAACATCTACACGCTGGCGAAGCCCGCGATCGCCACGGTCAGCGGCAACTTCCGCCTGACCGCCGACGATGCCAGCAGCGACATCCGGCACATCGTGCTCGACTTCGGCGGCACCGCGTTCCCGGTGCTGGAAGGCCAGACGATCGGCATCGTACCGCCGGGCCTCGATGCGGACGGCAAGCCGCATCGCCTGCGGCTGTACTCGGTCGCGAGCCCGCGCGAAGGCGAGCGCCCGCGCTACAACAACCTGGCGCTCACGGTGAAGCGCGTCACCGAGGACCACGCCGGCACGCCGGCGCAGGGCGTCGCGTCGAACTACCTGTGCGATCTGCGCAAGGGCGACCCGGTGCAGGTCGTCGGGCCGTACGGCACGACGTTCCTGATGCCCAATCACCCCGGCTCCTCGCTGCTCATGGTGTGCACGGGCACGGGCTCGGCGCCGATGCGCGCGATGACCGAGCGGCGCCGGCGCAGGATCGCGCTGAAGGAAGGCGGGGAGCTGATGCTGTTCTTCGGCGCGAGGTCGGAAGGCGAGCTCCCCTACTTCGGCCCGCTGCAGAAGCTTCCACGGGAGTTCATCGACATCAACTTCGCGTTCTCGCGCGTGCCGGGCGAGCCGAAGCGCTACGTGCAGGACCGCATCCGCGAGCGCGGCGCCGACGTCGCGCGCCTGCTGCGCGACGACAACTGCTACGTCTACATCTGCGGCCTCAAGGGGATGGAGCAGGGCGTCGACGAGGCGTTCCGCGACGCCTGCCGAAGCGCGGGCGCCGACTGGGACCGGCTGCTGCCGGAACTGCGCGCGGCGGGCCGCTACCACGTCGAGACGTACTGACCGCGTGGCGCTGGAGTACGCGGCAATCAAGCTCGTTCACGTCGGCGCGGCCGCACTGTCGATCGCCGGGTTCACGCTGCGCGGCGCGTGGATGCTGCGCTCGCCGCAGCGGCTCTCCGAGCCGTGGGTGCGCATCGTCCCGCACGTGATCGACACCGTGCTGCTCGCCTCCGCGCTGTGGCTCGCATGGCAGCTGGGCGCCGAGGGTACCCGCGACTGGCTCTGGGCGAAGCTGATCGCGCTGCTCGTCTACGTCGGCCTGGGGACGATCGCATTGAAGCGCGGAAGGACACGCGGAGTTCGCGTCGCCGCGTTCGCCGGCGCGCTCGCGACTTTCGCCTATATCGTGACGGTCGCGATCGCGAAGTCGCCGCTCGGTCTGCTCGCGCGGCTATAATTGCGGCATCGTCGTCGCCTGCGCGCGCGGCGCAACGACATGGCCACCGACCTCTTCTCCGAAGCCACGGCGCCCAGCTTCGACGATCCGCTCGGCATGCTCTCGGCGTGCCACGGCCGGATCGAGCGGCAGCTCGCAACGCTGGAGCGGCTGCGGCAGCACTTGCCCGAGCATGGCTGCGACGCCGACGCGCGCGCCGCCGCACGCGGCATCCTCAAGTACTTCGACACGGCAGCGCCCAATCACCACGCCGACGAGGAGGCGAGCATCTTTCCCCGCCTCAGGAATGCGCTGCCGCGCAGCGCCGACGCGCTGCTCGCCGACCTCGAGCGCGAGCACGCGCTGCTCGCCGTGCAGTGGCGTCGGCTGCGGCCGCTGCTCGCCGGCATCGCCGCCGGCGCGCGCGCGAACCTCTCGCCGAAGCAGGTGGCCGACGTCTGCGCCGCGTACGCCGCGCACATCGCGCGCGAGGAAGGCGAGTTGATCCCGCTCGCCGCCCGGACCTTCGACGCGGCGATGCTCGCGGCCATCGGCAGCGAGATGGCCGCGCGCCGCGGCGTCGATCCCGCGGCGCCGCGCGCCGCACCGCAGATGACGGCCCCCACGCTCACTGTGTGCGGCAAAGCCGCATCCCGCTTCGCGGGACCAGCCTTCGACGTCCTGCCGCCTCCGCCCGTGTTCGCGCCCCCCGGGGGAGCACAGTGCCTTCGGGCAGCCGTGCCGGCACGAGCCGCCGATGCGCCTGTCCGGCTCCGCCCTTGATGCCCGCGAAACACCGCAACCACCTGTCCGACCTGCGCGGCGCCAGCCGCCTCGCCATCGACGCCACCCGGGGCCTCGCCGACCTCGTCGAGGCGATGCATCACACCATAGTCCAAGCGCCCGGCGTTCGGGCAAGACCGCCCGCCGGCCGCACGCGCGGCATCACGGGGCTGGTCTACCGCAGCGTGCACGGCGTGACCCGGCTCGTCGGCGGAAGCATCGACGTCATACTCGGGCGTCTCGCACCGCTGCTCGGCCACGTCGAACCGTCGCCCGCACGCGAGGCGATCGTCGCTGCGCTGAACGGCGTTCTGGGCGACTACCTGGCGGCGACCGGCAATCCGCTGGCGATTTCGCTGCGCTTCCGGCGCCATGGCAAGCCGCTCGTCATGGAGCGTGCGGCGATCAGGGCAGCCATCCCCGCGTGCACCGGCAAGCTGCTCGTGCTCGCGCACGGTCTGTGCCTCAACGATCTGCAATGGAGCCGGCGCGGTCACGACCACGGCGCGGCGCTCGCGCGCGACCTGGGCTATACGCCGGTCTACCTGCACTACAACACCGGTCTCCACATCTCGACCAATGGCGGGCAGCTGGCCGACGCGCTGGAGGCGCTGCTGGCGCAGTGGCCGGTGCCGGTCCAGGACTTCGCGCTCGTCGCCCACAGCATGGGCGGGCTGGTCGCACGCAGCGCCTGCCATTACGGCGCCCTCGCCGGACACGCGTGGCTGCGGCACCTCGGCACGCTGGTGTTTCTCGGCACGCCGCACCATGGCGCGCCGATGGAGCGCGGCGGCAACTGGATCGACACGGTCCTCGACCGCAGCCGGTACACGGCGCCGCTGGCGCGGCTGGGCAAGCTTCGCAGCGCGGGCATCACCGACCTGCGCTACGGGAATCTCGCCGACGAGGACTGGCAGGGCCGCGACCGCTTTGCGCGCGGCGATCGCCGGCGCTTCGTGCCGCTGCCCGAAGGCGTGCGCTGCCACGCCATCGCCGCGACGGCACTCGCCAAGCCGCGCCGCACCCACCGGGCTTTGCCCGGCGACGGGATCGTCCCCCTCGCGAGCGCGCTCGGCCGTCACGACGATCCAGGCCACGACCTGAAGATTCCGAAATCGCGACAGTGGATCGCCTACGGTTGCGGCCACCTCGACCTGCTCGAGCGGCCCGACGTATACAGGCGCATCCGGCGCTGGCTCGGCGCGGGGCCGACGCGCGCCGCCGGATAGTGCGCCTCGGCGGCACCGGATCCCTGAATCGCGGATGACCGAGCTCCTCTTCCTGGCGTGGCGCCACCTGTCCCGCGCGGAACGCGCGTGTCTGGGCGTGCTCGCGCTGGCGCTCGCGGCGTGGGCGTTCATGCCGGCGATTCCGCAGGACCCGGCCTATCACCGCTTCGCGGATCAGCGGCCGTGGCTCGCCGTTCCGCGCGCCGCCGACGTCCTGTCCAACGTCGCGTTCGTGCTGGTGGGCCTCGCCGGGATTGCGCGGCTCGCATCGCGCGGCCGCCCGCGCTTTTCCGTGGCCACCGAAGCCGCGCTGTGGTGCGTGGCGCTCGGCTTTCTTTGCACCGGCGCGGGGTCCGCCTGGTATCACCTGAACCCGAACGATGCGACGCTGGTCTGGGACCGTCTGCCGATGACGCTGGTCTTCACCGGGGTGCTGGGCGCGGCGATCGCGCAGCGCATCGGGGCGAACGTGGCGCGGGTGAGCCTCGCCGTGCTCTTCGAGCTCGGCATCGCGAGCATCGCCTACTGGCACCTCACGGGCGACCTCTCGCTCTACCTGACGCTCCAGTTCGGCGGTGTCGCCGCGCTGCTCCTGCTGCTGCTGACGACGCGATCGGGCGACGATCCGTTCCCGTGGTGGTGGATCATCGGCTGGTACGCGCTCGCGAAGCTCTGCGAGGCCGCGGACGCCGCGATCTGGGAGGCGACGAACGGCGCGATCGCCGGCCACGCGCTCAAGCATCTTGCGGCCGCCGTCGCCGGCGCCGGCGCGTTCCGGCCGCTGAATGCGGTCAGAGCAAGATCTCCGCACCCGTCCCGCGGATAGATTGCTCCGACCCCGTCAGATCACGCGCGAGTACTGCGCCTTCTGCTGCGCCTCGCGCAGGTAGCGGTCGAAGTGCATCGCGACCGTGCGCACGAGGAGCCGGCCGCGCATCGTCACCTTGAGGTCGCGGTCCGTGAGCACGACCAGCCCGTCGGCCGCTAGCGGGGCGAGCGACGCGAGATCCGGCGCGAAATAGTCGGCGAACGCGATGCCGTACTGCGCGCCGAGCGCGGCGAAGTCCAGCTCGAAATTGCACATCAGCTTCTGGATCACGTCGCGGCGGATCAGGTCGTCGGCGTTGAGCTCCACCCCGCGCATCACCGGCAGCGTGCCGGCGTCGAGCTTCGCGTAATACTCGTCGAGGGTCTTGACGTTGGCGACGTACGCGGCGCCGACCTTGCCGATCGCCGAGATGCCGAACGCCAGCATGTCGCAGTCGGGCTTCGTCGAATAGCCCTGGAAGTTGCGGTGCAGCTTCTTCTTCGCCTGCGCGACGGCGAGCTCGTCGTCCGGCTTCGCGAAGTGGTCCATCCCGATGTAGAGGTAGCCCGCCGCGCCGAGCTTCTCGATCGCGAGCGCGAGTATCGCGAGCTTCGTCTCCGGCGCCGGCAGCGCGTCGACGTCGATCCGCCGCTGCGGCTTGAACAGGTGCGGCACGTGCGCGTAGCTGTAGAGCGCGATGCGGTCGGGCGACGCCGCGATCACCTTGTCGAGCGTGGCCGAGAAACCCGCCACCGTCTGCCGCGGCAACCCGTAGATCAGGTCGGCGTTGACCGAGACGAAGCCGTTCGAGCGCGCGGCGTCGATCACCGTCATCGTCTCGGCCTCGGTCTGGATCCGGTTCACCGCCTGCTGGACCACCGGATCGAAGTCCTGGATGCCCACCGAGATCCGGTTGAAGCCCAGCCGTCCCAGGAAAGCGACCGTGTCGGCGGACACCTTGCGCGGATCGACCTCGATCGAGATCTCGGCGTCCGGGGCGAACGCGAAGTGGCCGCGCAGCATGCCCATCAGCGTCGACATCTCGTCGCGCGCCAGGAACGTCGGCGTGCCGCCGCCCCAGTGCAATTGCTCGACCTTCGGGCCGCCTTCGATGAGGCCGCTGACGATCTCGATCTCGCGACCCACGTACTTGATGTACTTGGCGCTGCGCCCGTGATCCTTGGTGATCACCTTGTTGCACGCGCAGTAGTAGCAGATCGTGTTGCAGAACGGGACGTGCACGTACAGCGAGAGCGGCGCCGTCGGTCGCTCGTGGTTGCGCGCGTGGATCGCGTCGACGTACCGCTCGGCGGTGAACCCCGCGTGGAAGCGATCGGCGGTGGGGTAGGAGGTGTAGCGAGGACCGAATCCGTCGTACTTCTTCACCAGGACGGTGTCGAGGACGAGGTCGGCTGCAGCGGCAATGGCCATGGCAGCTCCCGATAAGCGGACGTACTCCCGCGAATGGGGGCGATTGTCGCCGGTCCCCTGACAGGCGGCCTTGATCGTGATCAACCCGATGGGGAAAACGGGGTCAGACCGTGAGGCAGGCGCGCACGCCGTCGGCATCCATGTCGGCGCCCTTCCCGGCCTTGACGACCTCGCCACGGGACAGCACGACGTAGCGATCGGCGAGCGATCGGGCGAAATCGTAGTACTGCTCGACCAGCAGGATCGCCATCTCGCCCTCGGCGGCGAGCCGCCGGATGGCGCGCTCGATGTCCTTGATGATCGACGGCTGGATGCCCTCGGTCGGCTCGTCGAGCACGAGCAGCTTCGGCTCCATCGCCAGCGCGCGGCCGATCGCGAGCTGCTGCTGCTGGCCGCCGGACAGATCGCCGCCGCGCCGGCCCAGCATGTCCGCCAGCACCGGGAACATCTCGAAGATCCGCGGCGGAATCGGCGTGCCCGGCGGCTTGGTCGCGAGCCCGAGCCGCAGGTTCTCCTCGACGGTGAGCCGGGGGAAGATCTCGCGGCCCTGCGGCACGTAGCCGAGGCCCAGCCGCGCGCGCGCATGCGGCGGCAGCTTCGTCACGTCGACGCCGTCGAAACTGACCGTGCCGGAGCGCACCGGCAGCAGGCCCGCGATGCACTTGAGCAGCGTCGACTTGCCGACGCCGTTGCGGCCGAGGATGGCCGTGACGGAGCCCGAGGGCGCCTCGAACGCGACGCTGCGCAGCGTGTGGCTGCCGCCGTAGTACTGGTTGAGCGCGGAGACGGTGAGCATCGCGGATCCTAACGTCCCAGGTAGACCTCGATCACGCGCGGATCGGCCTGCACGACGTCCATCGGGCCCTCGGCGAGCACGCTGCCTTCGTGCAGCACCGTCACCGTGCGCGCGATCCGGGCCACGAAGTCCATGTCGTGCTCGACCACGACCACCGAATGCCTGCCGGCGAGCGACAGGCAGAGCTCCGCCGTGCGCATCGTCTCCTCGTCGGTCATGCCGGCGACCGGCTCGTCGAGCAGCAGCAATCGCGGCTCCTGCATCAGCAGCATCCCGATCTCGAGCCACTGTTTCTGGCCGTGCGACAGGAGCCCCGCCGGACGGTCGGCCCGGTCGGCGAGCTGGATCAGCTCGAGCGTCTCCGCGATCCGGTCGAGGTCCGCGCGCGCGAGCCGCGCGCCGATCGTCCTGCGCACGCGCTTGTCCGCCTTCATCGCGAGCTCCAGGTTCTCGAACACCGTGTGCTGCTCGAACACCGTCGGCTTCTGGAACTTGCGCCCGATTCCCGCGTGCGCGATCTCGGCCTCGGTCAGCTGCGCGAGGTCGATCGTCTGGCCGAAGAAGGCGGTGCCGGCGTCGGGCCGGGTCTTGCCGGTGATCACGTCCATCATCGTCGTCTTGCCCGCGCCGTTGGGCCCGATGATGCAGCGCAGCTCGCCATCCTCGATGGTCAGCGAGAGTCCGTTCAGCGCGCGGAAGCCGTCGAAGCTGACCGTGATGCCGTCGAGATAGAGGATCGGCCCGTGCGTCGTGTCGACGTCGGCGCCGGCGATGCGCATTCCGGCCTGGGCGAGCCCGGCCGACCCGCTGTCCACCGTGTGCAGTGCGCCGGCGCTCATCGTGTCCGTCCGGGTGTGGGGCCGCCTTCAGGCGGCGCCGAAACGCCATCCCTGCCCCATCCGGCTGAAGCCGGACCCACGCCAGATGCGTCCGGCGTGCTCATCGCCGCCGCCGCAGGAGGCCGATCACGCCGCGCGGCAGGAACAGCGTGACCAGGATGAAGAGCAGGCCCAGGAAGAACAGCCAGTATTCGGGAAAGGCCTGCGTGAACCAGCTCTTCGCGCCGTTGACGACGAACGCGCCGAGCACCGGTCCGATGAGCGTGCCGCGACCGCCGACCGCCGTCCAGATCGCGATCTCGATCGAGTTGGCCGGCGACATTTCGCTCGGATTGATGATGCCGACCTGCGGCACGTACAGCGCGCCGGCGATCCCGCACAGGACCGCGGAGAGCGTCCAGACGAAGAGCTTGTAGTGCAGCGGGCTGTAGCCGCAGAACATCACGCGGCTTTCGGCGTCGCGGATCGCCGTGAGCACCCGT
Source organism: uncultured beta proteobacterium (assembly GCA_963786625.1). GTDB lineage: Bacteria > Pseudomonadota > Gammaproteobacteria > Burkholderiales > Casimicrobiaceae > CAIWHR01. The sequence continues at coordinate 726,251 of CAWAZS010000014.1, read as the reverse complement.
CCGAGCTTCGACGTCACGATCCACCGGCCGAAGAGCAGCGCTCCGAGCAAGGCAAAGGCGGTGGCCGCGAACAACGCGACGCGCGTCTCCGGCGCCGCGATGGGGTAGCCGAGGATGCGCTTGAAATCGGTGAAGCCGTTGTTGCCGCCGAACCCCGTGTCGTTGCGGAAGAACAGCAGCATGAACGCGTAGGTCAGCGCCTGCGTGATGATCGAGAAGTAGACGCCCTTGATCCGCGACCGGAACGCGAAGTAGCCGAAGACGAACGCCAGCACGCCGGGAACGAGCACCACGAGCAGCGCCGCGTACCAGAACTGGTCGGTGAAGCTCCAGTACCAGGGATAGGCCTTCCAGTCGAGGAACACCATGAAGTCGGGCAGCTCGCTGTGATAGACGCCGTCGCGGCCGATCGAGCGCATCAGGTACATCCCCATCGCGTACCCGCCCAGCGCGAAGAACAGCCCGTGGCCGAGCGAGAGGATGCCGGCGTAGCCCCAGATCAGGTCCATCGCCAGCGCGACGATCGCATAGCACATGATCTTTCCGGCCAGCGTCACGAAATAGTCCGAGAGGTGCAGCGGATGGCTCGCCGGCAGCAGCAGGTTCGCCGCCGGCACCAGCACGAGCAGCACGACGGCCGCGCCGATGAACGCCGTCCAGCCGCCGGGCGTCAGCAGGATCCGGCGAGGCGCCGCCAGCTCGAATTGCAGCGAGGTGGCGACGGCGGGCGGCAACGCGGCGTTCATCACCGGGCTCACGCGCGATAACCGATCGTGGGGCCGCCTTCAGGCGGCCTGCCGCGTCCGGCTGAAGCCGGACCCACGCGCAGTGCGTTGGACTCGACGCGCATCATGCGTCCGGCTGAAGCCGGACCCACGCGCAGTGCGTTGGACCCGACGCGCATCATGCGTCCGCCATCCGGCCCTTGAGCGCGAACAGTCCCTGCGGGCGCTTCTGGATGAACACGATGATGAAGACGAGCAGCGCGATCTTTGCCAGCACCGCGCCCGACCAGGCCTCGAGGAACTTGTTCGCGACGCCGAGCCCCATCGCCGCGTAGATGGTGCCGGCGAGCTGCCCGACGCCGCCGAGCACGACGACCATGAACGAGTCGACGATATAGCTCTGTCCGAGATCGGGCCCGACGTTGCCGATCTGCGACAGTGCGCAACCGGCGAGTCCGGCGATCCCCGAGCCGAGGCCGAACGCGTAGGTGTCGACCCGGCTCGTCGGAACGCCCAGCGCGCCGGCCATCGCCCGGTTCTGCGTGACGCCGCGGACGAAGAGCCCGAGCCGCGTGCGCGCGAGCAGCAGCCAGATCAGCGTCACGACGGCGGCCGCGAAGCCGATGATCGCGATCCGGCTGTAGGGCAGCACGACGTTCGACAGCAGGTGGACGCCCCCCGACATCCAGGCCGGATTCTCGACCTGCACGTTCTGCGCGCCGAACACCGTGCGCATCGCCTGGATCAGGATGAGACTGATGCCCCAGGTCGCGAGCAGCGTCTCCAGCGGCCGGCCGTACAGGAAGCGGATCACGCTGCGCTCGAGCGCGATGCCCGTCGCCGCCGCCGCCGCGAACGCCACCGGGATCGCGGCGATCAGGTAGGCGTCGAACGCGCCGGGAGCGTAGCTGCGGAAGAGGTTCTGCACGACGTAGGTCGCGTAGGCGCCGACCATGATGAGCTCGCCGTGCGCCATGTTGATCACCCCCATCAGTCCGTAGGTGATCGCGAGTCCCAGCGCGGCGAGCAGCAGGATGCTGCCCAGGCTCACTCCGCTGAAGACGCGGCTGATCATTTCGCCCATGGCGAGCCGGCGCTCGATCGCGCGCAGCGACAGCTCCGCCTCGGCGCGCAGGTCGCTGTCCGGCTCCACGAACTCGTCTCCCTTCCGTCTCGAGCAGCGGCAGCAGCAGCGTCTTGGTTCCCGGGTCCCGGCTCTCGGCGAGCGCGCGGATCGCCGCGATCCGCGTCGCCTTGTCCGGGCTGCCGAGCTCGATGGTCGCGCGGGTCAGCGCCAGCAGGGCACCGATCTCCGGATCCTGCTCGCGGTCGATCGCGCGCCGGATCGCGGGCAGCATCGCGTCGTCGGCGCCGCTCTGCAGCTCCTTCGCCGCGGCGAGCCGGGTCGCGCGATCCTCCGCCGTGAGCTTGAGCGCCGCGATCGCGGTCGCGAGCTCGCGCCGCACGCGGTTGTTGAGCACGACGTCCTCGCGCGGCTCCGGCAGCGGCGAGACCGACTTGCCGGTGGCGAGATCGGTACCCGCTGCACCGGTAACCTTGAGTGCGATGTCGCCCGAGGTCTGCACTTCGCCGTCGAGGAGCGCCTGCAGCAGTGCAAGCGCGCCGCCGTCGCCGCTCGCGACGACCGCCGCGATCGCGCTGACCTTCGCGTCGTTCTCGCCGAACGCGAGATCCCGGACGAGCTCCGGGGCCACCGCCGCTGCGCCAAGGGGACACAGGATCCCGAAGAGCGCAACGGCGAACCCGGCGACGACGCGGCGAAGCAGTTCAGCGCAATGATTCATGGGTCCGAGACAGCAATCGACAAGCGGAACGGCGGCAGCGGGTGATCACGGACCGCTGCCGCCGCGCTCCTGCGAACGAGGGAGATCCCTCGTTGCACCGCCTCTGCGAGAGGCACGACCGACTGCGCGCGACCGGCCGGGGCCGGCCGTGAGCGCGCGTCGACGTCACATCGCCTTTTCCGGCGAGTCCTTCTTCTTCTCGTTGCCTTCGATGTACTGGCTCCACGGCTGCGCGCGAATCGGACCCGGCGTCTTCCACACGACGTTGAACTGGCCGTTCGCCTGGATCTCGCCGATGAACACCGGCTTCCACAGATGGTGGTTCTTCTCGTCCATCTTGATCGTGAAGCCGTCCGGCGCCTTGAAGGTCTGCCCGCCCATCGCCGCGACGACCTTGTCCGTGTCCGTGGACTTGGCCTTCTCGACCGCCTGCTTCCACATGTGGATTCCGACGTAGGCCGCTTCCATCGGATCGTTGGTCAGCGGCTTGTCGGCGCCCGGCAGCTTCTTCGCCTTCGCGTAATCGGCCCACTGCTTCCTGAACGCGTCGTTGGCCGGGTTCTTCAGCGACATGAAGTAGTTCCATGCGGCGAGGTGGCCGACCAGCGGCTTGGTGTCGACGCCGCGCAGCTCCTCCTCGCCGACCGAGAACGCGACGACCGGCACGTCGGTGGCCTTCAGGCCCTGGTTGCCGAGCTCCTTGTAGAACGGGACGTTGGAGTCGCCGTTGATCGTCGAGACGACCGCGGTCTTGCCGCCGGCGGCGAACTTCTTGATGTCGGCGACGATCGTCTGGTAGTCGCTGTGGCCGAACGGCGTGTACTTCTCGTCGATGTCCTTGTCGGCCACGCCCTTCGACTTCAGGAACGCGCGCAGGATCTTGTTGGTCGTGCGCGGATAGACGTAGTCGGTGCCGAGCAGCACCCAGCGCTTGGCGCCGCCGCCCTCCTTGCTCATCAGGTACTCGACGGCGGGAATCGCCTGCTGGTTCGGCGCGGCGCCGGTGTAGAAGACGTTCTTCGACAGCTCCTCGCCTTCGTACTGGACCGGGTAGAAGAGCAGTCCGTTCAGCTCCTCGAACACCGGGAGCACCGACTTGCGCGACACCGAGGTCCAGCAGCCGAACACGACGGCGACCTTGTCCTTGGCGATCAGCTGCCGCGCCTTTTCGGCGAACAGCGGCCAGTTCGACGCCGGATCGACGACGACGGCCTCGAGCTTCTTGCCGAGCACGCCGCCCTTGGCGTTGATCTCGTCGATCGCCATCAGCGTCACGTCCTTCAGCACCGTTTCGCTGATCGCCATCGTGCCCGACAGCGAGTGGAGGACGCCGACCTTGATCGTGTCGGCGGCGAGCGCCTGCGTTCCCGCCGTGAGGCCGGCGAGCGCGAGCGCGGCGGACAATGCCATTCGCTTCAGTAGCGTTCTGCGTTGCATGGAGTTCCCCGTATCGAGTGGTTGACGATGACAGCCCAAGTGGTTGGGGGCTTGGCGTGGCGGCCCCTGGTTGCTGCATCGCACGATTCGTGCCGCCGTCGGCGACGAGGATCCAATTCATTGATTATTGGTTGGAATGTGACAGTGTTTCGGCGCGCACAGGCAAGACGGCGATCAGTCTTCGTCCCATTTGGGTGCGGTGCACAGCGCCTGCGCACCGATTTGGATCGGATGCGCGGCCCGATCGCGCAGGCGTGCCGACGGTGCGAAGCGAGGTGCCCCGCACGCTCGGCGGCGTCGGGCGATGCCCCGGGGGCTAGCGCGGCGCGGTCGCCGCGCCGACCATGCCGCGCTCGACGATGAAGCGCACGACGACGTCGAGCCCCTGCCCGGTCTTGAGGTTGGTGAAGACGAACGGCCGCTCGCCGCGCATCCTGCGCGCGTCGCGATCCATGACCTCGAGCGAAGCGCCGACCAGCGGCGCGAGATCGATCTTGTTGATGACGAGCAGATCGGAGCGGGTGATGCCCGGCCCGCCCTTGCGCGGGATCTTGTCCCCGGCGGCGACGTCGATCACGTAGATCGTGAGATCGGACAGCTCCGGCGAGAACGTCGCCGCGAGATTGTCGCCGCCGCTTTCGACGAAGACGATGTCGAGGTTGCCGAAGCGCCGCGCGAGCCGGTCGACCGCCTCGAGGTTGATCGAGGCGTCCTCGCGGATCGCCGTGTGCGGACAGCCGCCGGTCTCGACGCCGAGGATGCGGTCCGCGGCCAGCGCCTCGTTGCGGACGAGGAACTGCGCGTCCTCCTCGGTGTAGATGTCGTTGGTGACGACGGCGAGCTGATAGCGCTCGCGCAGCGCGCGGCACAGCGCCAGCGTGAGCGCGGTCTTGCCGGAGCCGACGGGGCCGCCGATGCCGACGCGCAGAGGTTGGGAGGCGGTCATGATCGCAGGTTCGAACGGTCGGTTGTCCTCGCGGCTCGGGCGGCCGCCTCAGGAGCGAAAGAGCCGCGTGTACTGCGTCTCGTGCCGCGCGCTCGCGAGCGCGAGTCCCGGCGCGAACGTCGACAGCTCGTCGTCGGCAAGCGCTCGTCGCGGTCGCGACGACGTCCGGTATCCTCGCGCCGAGCGTCGCGAGCAATCGCTGCCCTGCGACCTGGCCGAGCGGCACGAGCTTCATCGCGGCCAGCGCCTGGTTTTCGAGCCAGGACCAGACGTACGCCGTCAGCGCTGCGTCGGCGGCGACGCCGAACCCGCGCGAGGCCAGCGCGTACGCGGCCGGCAGCGTGATTGGCGAGAGCTCGGGCACCACGGCGCGCGCGGGCGCATCCAGGAGCTCGAGGTCCCCCGCGAGCTTGACGAGCGAGCCGCCCGTCTGCTCGGTCTCGGCCCGCAGCTCCGCCGTTTCGCGCGAGGCGCGAAACCACGCATTCCACGCCACGAAGCGCGGCCAGTCGCCATGTTGCGCAGCGGCGAGGAGCCGCCACGCGAGCGCCGCCTCGCCCGGCGCAACGACCCACTCGAGAACGTCGCCGATCCAGGCCTGCGCGCGTCGCCGCATCGCGGACGACGCCGTCCTCGACGACCCTCTCCAGCCCCTGCGAATAGCTGTACGCGCCGATCGGCAGCGCCGGGCTCGCCAGCTGCAGCAGGCGCACCAGCGGCAGCATGTCCGCTGCGGGTCGTGTCATGCGTTCGGCCCGCCCTCGGGGCCGCCTGTGGAGCCATATTTCGACGGCTGCCTTCCGGTGGCGCTGCCTTGTCCGGCTGAAGCCGGACCCACGTCCGGCCCGGCAGCCAGAGCTGCAACAGGCGCGAAGTCGTGGATGATCCCGGCATGCCTCGCCTCGCCCGAGTGGGCGTGATGGCCCGCGGCGTACGCGCCGGCTTCGGGCTCGAAGGGCGCGCGGACCGGCGTCACGGTAGCGCCCAGTCCGCGCAGCATCCCCGCGAGCACGTCGTCCGCCGCGAGGCGCAGCCAGCCCCTGCCGACCTGCACCGGCGTGTGGCGGTTGCCGAGATGGTAGGCGGCACGGGCGAGCGCGTCGGCGTCCGCGCAACGGACCTCGATCAGGTCCTCCGGCGCCGCGGCGACGCGGACGACGCGGCCGTCGTCGGCCTGCAGGCACTCGCCGTCGCGCAGCACGGTGCCGCGCGGCAGGAACAGGCCGATCTCCTCGCCGCTCGCGACGGTCGTGCGCAGGCGGCTCTTCTGCCGCAGATCGAAGGGAAGCACCAGCACGACGTCGTGCGGCGCGGCCGCGTCGAGCTTGCGCTGCACGACGAGCATCGGCGTCCAGAACAGGAAGTAGCGCTGCGCCATCGGCAATACCGCCGCCGGCGCGCAGGTCAGGAGCTCGCCGTCGGCGCGAACTTCGTAGGTCTCGGGATCGACGTCGATCCGGGGCAGCGCATCGTTGTTCTTCATGTCGCGCTTGCCGAGCTTCCGCGTGTTCTTCACGGCGAGGAGCGGCTTCGCGAGCCGCAGCTTCGCCACGGCGGGATTCTTCAGCGCCGACTTCGACACGAACGTGACCGATGTCGCGAGCGCCTTCCCGAACGCGCCGAACATCGGCCGGTAGTGCACCGGCTGCGGCGTCGGGATCGAAGCGTTCGGGTCGCCCATCGCCGCGGCGGCGATCATGCCGCCCTTGACGATCAGCGACGGCTTGACGCCGAAGAACGCCGGCTTCCACAGCACGAGGTCGGCGAGCTTCCCCGGCTCGACCGAGCCCACGACGTGGCCGATGCCGTGCGCGATCGCGGGATTGATCGTGTACTTGGCGATGTAGCGCTTCACGCGCCCGTTGTCGTTCGCGGCGGGGTCGCCGGCGAGCTTGCCGCGCTGGAGCTTCATCTTGTGCGCGGTCTGCCAGGTGCGCACGATCACCTCGCCGACCCGGCCCATCGCCTGCGAGTCCGACGACAGCATCGAGAACGCGCCGAGATCGTGCAGGATGTCCTCGGCGGCGATCGTCTCGCGGCGGATCCGCGACTCGGCGAACGCGATGTCCTCGGCGATCGCCGGGTCGAGATGGTGGCACACCATCAGCATGTCGAGATGCTCGTCGATGGTGTTGATCGTGTACGGGCGCGTCGGATTGGTCGACGACGGCAGCACATTGGGCTCGCCGCAGGCGCGGATGATGTCGGGGGCGTGGCCGCCGCCGGCGCCCTCGGTGTGATAGGTGTGGATCGTGCGTCCGCCGATCGCCTCGAGCGTCGTCTCGACGAAGCCCGATTCGTTCAGCGTGTCGGTGTGGATCGCCACCTGCACGTCCATCCGGTCGGCAACCCTGAGCGCGGCGTCGATCGCGGCCGGCGTCGTGCCCCAGTCCTCGTGCAGCTTGAGCCCGATCGCCCCCGCCTCGACCTGCTCGACGAGCGGCGGCGTGAGGCTCGCATTGCCCTTGCCCAGGAAGCCGAGGTTCATCGGAAACGCGTCGGCCGCCTCGAGCATCCGGTGGATGTGCCACGGCCCCGGCGTGCAGGTCGTCGCGAACGTTCCGGTGGCGGGACCCGTGCCGCCGCCCAGCATCGTCGTGACGCCCGACATCAGCGCCTCGTCGATCTGCTGCGGGCAGATGAAGTGGATGTGCGCATCGACGCCGCCCGCGGTCACGATCATCCCCTCGCCGGCGATGATCTCCGTGCCGGCGCCGATCACGATGTCCACGCCGGGCTGGATGTCCGGATTGCCCGCCTTGCCGAGCCTCGCGATCCTGCCGCCCTTGATCGCGATGTCGCACTTGACGATGCCCCACCAGTCGATCACCAGCGCATTGGTGATCACGGTGTCGGCGCACTCCTTCGCGACCCGCTGGCTCTGCCCCATGCCGTCGCGGATCACCTTGCCGCCGCCGAACTTCACTTCCTCGCCGTAGACGGTGAGATCGCGCTCCACTTCGACGACGAGCTCGGTGTCCGCGAGGCGGACGCGGTCGCCGACGGTCGGCCCGAACATCTCGGCATAGGCGCGCCGGCCGATCTTCATCGCCTGCCCTTCGCCTTCTGCCTGCCGGTCGCAGGCTTCTGCTTCGACGACGGGCGCGCCGCGGCGCGCCCGCGCGCGCCCGCATCCAGCGGTCCCATCACGGCGCCGGTGAAGCCGTAGACGACGCGCTCGCCGGAGAGTGCGACCAGTTCGACGGTGCGCTTCTGCCCCGGCTCGAAGCGCACGGCCGTCCCGGCCGGGATGTTGAGCCGGAAGCCGCGCGCCGCGGCGCGATCGAATTCAAGCGCGGCATTCGTCTCGGCGAAGTGATAATGCGAGCCGACCTGGATCGGCCGGTCGCCGGTGTTGGCCACCGTGAGCGTGACGGTCGCGCGCCCGGCGTTGAGCTCGAGATCGCCGTCGCGCGGAAGCAGTTCGCCCGGAATCATGGGATCGGGTGATGCACGGTGACCAGTTTCGTGCCGTCGGGGAACGTCGCCTCGACCTGGATCTCCGGGATCATCTCTGGCACCCCCTCCATCACCTGATCGCGCCCGAGCAGCGTTGCGCCGTGGCTCATCAGATCGGCGACCGTTCGGCCGTCGCGCGCGCCCTCCATGATGGCCGCGGAGATGTACGCGACCGCCTCGGGATAGTTGAGCTTCACGCCACGCGCGAGGCGGCGCTCCGCCAGCAGCGCGGCGGTGAAGATCAGCAGCTTGTCCTTCTCTCTCGGCGTGAGTTCCACGATGCCCGTCTCGTCACAGGTGAGCTCAGGTATTCCAGATCCGCGGCGGCACCGACTCGCGGCCCGCCAACGCCGGGCGCAGCAGGCGCCACAGCGTAGCAAAATACGTGCGCGCTGCGGGCGCGGAGTCGCCGCGATAGCGCGCGACCAGCAGTTCCGGCAGGCGTGTGACGGCGCCCTCGCCGGACACCGGCGATACCGCCCGGCACGCGCCGAGCACGCTGTCGTCGAGGTTGCGGCCGGCAGCGATCATTGTGCCAAATGCGGGCGCCCCGCCCATGATTGCACCGGATTGGAGCGCGGGCGAACCGCCTTCGAGAGCTGCGCGCTCACACCAGAGGAGCTCCCCGTCACGAACCAGCTCGAGCGTCTGCCGCAGGCGCCCCGAGGCAAAGCGCTCGCCCGATGCGGTGCGCCCGAGGTTCGTCACGTCCCAGCCGACGAAGCATGCATCCGCGGCGAGCTCGATGCGCAATGCGATTGCCGCCCTCGCCCCGTCGAAAAGCATCGCTTCCTGAGGAAGCCACTCGACGATCGCGCCGGCGCGCGCGCGCAGCACGGTCTCCGAGCGCGCGGTCGCTCCCGCGGAACGGTACCACTTCGCCGCACCCGGAGTCGTGAGCTGAGCATGCGCGCGTTCCCCGACGTCGATCTCGATCCGGAGCGAATCGCCGCCGACGATGCCGCCCGGCGGATGCACGACGATCGCCTGGCAGACCCCGGCGCCTTCGGGATAGAGCGCCTTCTGCACGCGCAGCGGGCCGACGTGCCGGCGCGTCGCGAGCACCGTGCGATCCGCAGCGCGCTCGAAACCCAGCTCGAGCTGCGCCTCCCACCCCGCGGAATCGGCGTTCGCGGGGGCGCGTTCCTCGACGAGCGGGGCCGCAGGCGTCATCCGTGCATCGCGCGTCGGGGTCGATCAGCCCGGCCCGGCCTTCAGCGCCAGCGCCTGCGCGTAGAGCGCTGCGCGCGGCAACCCGGTCGCGGCCGCGGCGACGCGGGCGGCGCGCGCAGGCGGCAACTCGGCGACGAGCGCCGCCAGCAGCCGGCGGGCGTCGATCGAGGAACCGCCCGCCGCGGCCTCCGCAGCGCGCGGGGCATCGACGAGCAGCACGAATTCGCCGCGCTCGCGATTCGGATCGGCGGCGAACCATTCGCACGCCTCTCCGAGCGTCGTGCGCGTAATCGACTCGAACTTCTTCGTGATCTCGCGCGCGACGACGAGCGTCCGCTCGCCGCCCAGCGCCTCGCCGAGATGCGCGACCGTGTCCCGGACGCGATGCGGCGCCTCGTAGACCACGATCGCAGCCGGCAGGCGCGCGATGGCCGCGAGCAGCTCGCGCCGCGCTTTCGCCGCGGCCGGCAGGAAACCCACGAACACGAAACGCTCGGCGGTGAGACCGGCGACCGACACCGCGGCGATGGCCGCGTTCGGGCCCGGAATCGGCACGACCGGCAGCCCGGCATCGCGCACCGCGCGCACGAGCCGCGCGCCGGGGTCGCTGATCGCCGGTGTGCCGGCGTCGCTCGCCAGAGCGACGCTGCGCCCCTCCTGCAGCATCGCGACGACCTGCGCGGCGCGGCGCGCTTCGTTGTGCTCGCGCAGCGACAGCGGCCGCGTCGCGATGCCGTAATGGCGCAGCAGCACGCCGGTCACGCGCGTGTCCTCGGCCGCGATGACGTCGGCGCTCTGGAGGACGTCGATCGCCCGCAGGGTCAGATCGCGCAGGTTTCCGAGCGGTGTGGCCACCACATATAATGTCCCCGCCGAGGCACCCGCGCGCAGTGGCGCCGTGACGTCCATGCTCTGCGCGTTCCCGCCATCGCCCATGCGAATCCCGATTCCGGCCGTATGACCACCCTGTTCCGACTGCGGCGGAACCCGCGCTCCGGCGCGCGCTGGTGTCGCGCCATGATCGCGATCGCGCTCTCGCTCGGGCTGCCCGCATTGTCCGCTGCGCAAACGCCCGCGGCAAGCGATGCCACGCCGACACCGGCGCTCGAGGCTCCGGTCGCCGCGGAACCTGCCGGGGAATCCGCCGCGACGGCGCCCGCCGTTGAACCCGCGGCGGCGGAGACAGCCATCGAGTCGGTGCCCATCGTCCTCGTGCTGCCGCTCGAATCCGGAGCATTCGGGCGCGCCGCGGAGGCGGTGCGGGCGGGCTTCGTCGCCGCGGCCACCGATGCAAACGCCAAGTACGCGGTGATCGCGCACGGTGACGATGACGTTCTGCCGGCGTTCGCGAAGGCGAAGCGGGCCGGCGCGCGCGTCATCGTCGGACCGTTGGTGCGCGACGATCTGAAAGCCGTCGCGGCGGCCGGCCTCGACCTCCCGCCGACGATCGCGCTGAACCAGCTCGACGACGGGGCGCCGCTGCCGGAAGCGATGTACGCGCTCTCGCTCACCCTGGACAGCGACGCGCGGCAGCTTGCCCGCAGGGCGCGCGACGAAGGAGCGATGACCGTCGCCGTCATCGCCAGCGACACGCCGATGCAGCAGCGCTTTGCCGCGGCATTCAACGCCGAGTGGATACTCGCCGGCGGCGGCGCCCCCGTGATGTTCCATTTCGACCGCTCGCCCGACGTGCTCGTGCAGCTGCGCCGGGAGCTGATCAGGACGCAGTTCGACGCCGCGCTCCTCGCCATCGACGGGGCCGATGCCGCGCTGGCAAAGTCCTACGTCAAGTCGATCCCCACCTACGCCAGCAGCCTCGTCAACGACCGCCAGACGCGCGAAGCGCTGCGCGACCTCGACGAGCTCCGGTTCGTCGACATCCCGTGGCTCGTCGATCGCGACGCCGCGTCGTTCGCCGGCCTGAAGCGCCCCGAGTACACGAGCGCGGCACTCGAGCGGCTCTACGCGCTCGGCATCGACGCCTTCCGCATCGCGCAGCAATTCGCCGACGGCCCGCGCCGGACGCTCGACCTCGACGGCGCCACCGGGCGTCTTTCGCTCGACGCCAACCATCAGTTCGTCCGCGAGGGGCGCCTGATGGTGTTCCGGGCCGGGACGATCGTCCCGGCCGACGCCCGCTAGGATGAAACTGCCCCCACGCTCGCTAGCGCTCGCTGCCCCCCGAGGGGGCGCGTCAGTCGCTTGGGGCGGCCCGGCGCGACTGACATGGCGCTCGCGCGCGGCGCCGCCGGCGAGCGTGCGGAGCGTCTCGCGGCGGAATATCTCGCCGCGCAGGGCGTCACGATCATCGAGCGCAATTTCCGCCGTCGCTGCGGCGAGCTCGATCTGGTCGCGCGCGACGGTGAGACACTGGTCTTCGTCGAGGTTCGGCTGAGGACGCGCCGCGACTTCGGCGGCGCCGCCGCCAGCATCACCGCGGCGAAGCGCGCGCGGATCGCGGCCGCGGCCGGCCTCTACCTCGCCCGGCTCGGGCACACCCCGCCCTGCCGATTCGACGCGGTGCTGCTCGATGCCCTCGATCCCGACCGCATCGAATGGCTGAAGGACATGATGGGCGTGTGAGCGCCGGACGTTCCCGGCTCGGCACCGCGAGCGATCGCGCCACGATTCGGATCGCAGGACGGAGCGATTCGCGAGCCGCGAGCGCGCGGGCCGCCCGCGCAAAACTTGCTACAATCGATCTCCGCAAGACGCTGACCTCCATGGATCATGTCACGCGCATCCGCGCGCATTTCACCGACAGCGCGCAACTGAAGCTCGCCGCCGCCGAGGCGCTCGCGCCGGCGGTCGCCCGCGCCGCGGAGCTCCTGGCCGAATGCCTGCTGGGTGACGGCAGGATACTCGCCTGCGGCAACGGCGGGTCCGCTGCCGACGCGCAGCATTTCGCGGCGGAGATGATCGGCCGCTTCGAGCGCGAGCGGCCGGAACTGCCGGCGATCTCGCTCGCCACCGACACGTCCATCCTCACGGCCGTCGCGAACGACTATTCGTACGAGCAGATATTCGCGAAGCAGGTGCGCGCGCTGGGCGCCGCGGGCGACGCGCTGCTCGCGATCTCGACGTCCGGCAATTCGGCCAACGTCATCGCGGCGGTCGACGCCGCGCACGAGCGCGAGATGCGCGTCGTCGCGCTGACCGGCAAGGGCGGCGGCCGGATCGGCGCCATGCTCGCACCCGCCGACGTGCATCTCTGCGTGCCGCACGACCGGACCGCGCGCATCCAGGAGGTCCACCTGCTGATGATTCACTGCCTGTGCGACGCCATCGACAACACGCTGCTCGGAGAGGAATGATGAACATGCGCACATCCCCGTTGCCCGCGGCATTCTTCGCCCGGGTTCTCGCCATCGTCGCCGCCGCCGCGTGCGTCGCCGGCTGCATTCCGATGGCTGCGGTCGGCGTCACCCAGGTCGCGGTGGTCGCCAACGACCGGCGCACGACCGGCGTCCAGGTCGACGACGAGTCCATCGAGCTCAAGGTCACGACCACCGCCGGGGACCGCTGGGGCGGCGACGTGCACCTCAACGTCACCAGCTACAACGGCAACGTGCTGCTCTCCGGTGAGGCACCCACGCCGGAGATCAGGGGCGAGATCGTCAAGCTCGCGAAGTCGACCGATCGCGTGCGCAACGTCTACGACGAGATGGTCGTCGCGCCGGTCGCCGATCTCGGCGATCGCTCCAACGACACCTTCATCACGTCGAAGGTCAAGAGTCGCATGGTCGAGAACGACCTCGTCAAGGCCCTGTACGTCAAGGTGGTCACCGAGCGCCGCGTCGTCTACCTGATGGGCATCGTTACCCGCGAGGAAGGCGACACCGCGGCGAAGATCGCCGCGACGACCGACGGCGTCGCCCGCGTCGTCAAGCTCTTCGAGTACACGAACTGACGGAGCCGCGCCGCGGGCCGCCAGCGCGCCGCAGCGATCGCCGCGATTCCCGCGCCGCGCTATCCGGCCAAGATCGCGAACTACGGCGACGCGCTCGCGCGCATCGCGCGCCTGCCGCGTCCGCTCGTGTTCACCAACGGCGTCTTCGACGTGCTGCACCGCGGGCACGTCACCTATCTCGATCAGGCGCGCTCGCTCGGCGCGTCGCTCGCCGTCGCCGTCAATTCCGACGAATCGGTGCGACGGCTGGGCAAGGGCCGCGACCGGCCCCTCAATCCGCTCGAGGATCGAATGGCGGTGCTGGCGGCGCTGGCGGCGGTCGACCTCGTCGTTCCGTTCGACGCGGACACGCCGCGCGAGCTGATCGTCGCCTGCCTGCCCGACGTGCTGGTGAAGGGCGGCGACTACACGGCGGCGACCACCGCAGGCGCGGCGGAAGTCCTCGCGGCCGGCGGCAGATTCGTGGCGATCCCGTTCGCGACCGCGCATTCGACGACCGCGCTGGTCGACAGGATCCGTCGTTGAGCCGATCTTCCACGTTGCCGGGCTCCGGCCGCAGGCGCGCTGATACAATTCGGTCATGACCGACGCCGATTCGCCCGCCTCGTCCCTTGCTCCCGCCGCGCCGGGCACCGTCGCCGCTCTCGATGCCGCGCGGTTCGGCGCGACGATTCCGGGCCACCCGTTCGCCATCGTCGACTTCTGGGCTCCGTGGTGCGCACCGTGCCGCTCGTTCGCGCCGGTCTTCGAGGCCGCCGCCGCGCGTCATCCGGACATCCTTTTCGCAAAGGTCGACACCGAGGCCGAGCCCGCGGTCGCCGGGAGCTTCGGAATCCGGTCCATCCCCACCCTGATGGTCTTTCGCGAGAACATCATCGTGTTCGCGCAGGCGGGTGCGCTCCCGGCCTCCGCGCTCGAGCAGGTGGTGGCCGCGGCACGCGCGCTCGACATGGACGAGGTGCGGCGCGAGATCGAGCGCGAGGCCGCCGGCGGCGCGGCCGCGGCTCCCGCGCCCGGCGCATAGCCGGTCGTACGCCGGCGAACGCCGGCGCGGCAGCCGATCGTGAGCGTTGCGCTGCTCCTGTTGCCCGATTTTCTGCTGATCGCCGGCGGCGCGCTGCTGCGCCGCATCCGCGGCTTCGACGCCGCGTTGTGGACCGGCATCGAGCGACTCGTCTACTTCATCCTGTTTCCGGCACTGCTCTTCCGCTCGCTGACGACCTCGCCGTCGGCCATGGGCGACGCCGGCCGGCTGATCGCCGTCGGGCTCGCGTTCACCATCGCCGGCATGCTGCTGTCGCTGCTGGCGCGGCCGCTGCTGCGGCTGCCGCAGCCGGTGTTCGCAGCCTGCTTCCAATGCGCGTTCCGCTTCAACACCTACGTGGCGCTCGCGGTGGCCAGCCGGCTCGCGGGAGAGCGGGGGCTTGCGCTCATCAGCCTGCTCGTCGGGGTGCTCGTCCCGGTCGTCAATCTGGCCGCCGTGGGAATGCTGGCGCGGGGACGCGCGAGCCGCATCGCGCTCGAACTGGCGCGCAATCCCCTGGTCGTCGCCTGCGCGGCGGGCATCGCGTGGAGGCACCTCGGCTGGCCGCTGCCGGCGCTCGCGGGCCGGGTCCTCGAGCTGCTCGCCGCCGCCGCGCTCCCGCTGGGTTTGCTTGCCGTCGGCGCCGGACTCACGCTCACGCGGCCGACGCTGCCGCTCCCGGCGCTCGCGTGGTGGAACGGCGTCAAGCTCGTTGCGTTGCCGGCCATCGCGTTTGCGCTGGCGCCGCTCGTCGGTCTCTCGCCGGTCGAGCGGCAGATCGCCGTCGTGATGGCCGCCGTTCCCACCGCCACGTCGGCGTACGTCCTCGCCGCGCAGATGAACGGCCATGGCGCGCCGGTGGCGCTGCTGATTTCGAGCGGAACGCTGCTGGCGGCGCTGACCCTGCCGCTGTGGATTGCGCTGGTGACCTGACCGCCCCGCGCCGACGGCGCTACTTGCGGTAGCGGTTGAGGAAATCGGCGACGATGCCCTTCTGGCTGCGCTCGATGGCGGCATCGAGCGTGCGGATCGCTCGCATCGAACTGCTTCGCCTTGCGATACGCGTTGACCGCGTCCTGGTGGTTGCCCTGCGCCTGCTCGGCGTCGCCGAGACAGCGCCACGCGTCGGCATTCGCGAGCTCCAGATCGGCCCAGGCCCGGCACAGCTCGGCCGCCCGCCGAAAGTTCCCGGCGCGCAGCGCCCGCGGCCCCTCGGCCTTCAGCGCGGCGATCCGCGCCTTGCGCTCGGCGAACAGCGTCGCCACCTCGGCATCGACAGGAGCGTCCGCCGCACCGCCCGGACGCGCCGTCGGCGCCGTTCGCGACGATGCGCCGGACGAACTCGAAGGCCGCGTGATTCCGCCCACGATGCCGGTGACCGCATTGCCGTCGATGCCCTGCGGCAGCAGGGAACGCGGCGAGGGAATCGACTGAACGATCGCCGTGCTTGCCGTCGTGACGGTATCGGCCAGCGGGCGGTGCCACGCGACGCCGTAGAGCCAGAGCATCGCCGCCAATCCGGCGATGCCGGTCACCGCGTTCAGCATGCCGGGCGGGGCGTAGGTGACGAGGCAGTCCTGCGCGAAATCCCAGTCGGTCTCCTGGTTCTGCATCAGCCGCTCGTAGGCGACCGCGATCAGGACCGGTGAAAGCAGCGGAAAGCCGCAGCCGACGCCTTCCCACCAGACGCGGAAGGCGCGCTTGAACCCGCGCGCGAGCTGCGCCCGCACCTCGCGCCGCGCGTAGGCGTCGGAGATCGAGAACTGCAGATAGCAGCCGAAGAGCCACTTGCCCGGCGTCGTCCCGATCGATGCCATCAGCAGCGTTTCGACCGCGACCCACGTGCCCGTGATCAGCATCGGGGCCACCAGCGGATGACCCAGCCAGAAGGCGGCCTGATCGGCGATGACGCCGGCGCCCCGCAGCTCGGAGAGCAGCAGCGCCAGCACGATTCCCCAGATCGCGTAGTCGAACAGGCGCGCCGCGAGACGGTTCCACGGCCGCGGCTCGCTCGTGCGCCCGGTCTTGGCGCGCTCGAGCTCCGCCATCCGCAGCTGGAATATCCAGCTCGCATCCTCCTGCGGCTGATTGGTGCCGAGAAACACGCTCTTCTCGCGGCGCCAGTTGAGGATCGCGAGGTCGGTCTGCGGCAGAAGGATCGGCGTGGGTACCGCGCCCCGGCGCCGGGCCCACGCAATTCCGTGAACGACCCCGTAGATCGCGGTCAGCGAGAGCAGCGTCAGCGTGAGCCAGACCAGGACCTGCTTCGCGACCTCCACGGTGTCGACCGGCATCACGAGCACGGTCGCGGCGGCGATGAACCCGCCGAACAGCACGCAAAGCGCGATGGTGACGATCGTCGGGCGGCCGAACGACGCGACCGCCTCGGTCAGTCCCGGGTGGTGGACGCTCCGCGCGTGGCGGGCGTCCTCGGCCTCGGCTTCCCGCGCGATGCGCGCGGCGGCAGTGTCTCCGGCGGGGAGCCCGACATCGGTCTGCTCGCCGGCTTCGGCCACCGCGTTGGTCGCGACGTGCGCGACCGGGTGCTCCGCCGTTCCGGCCGCCAGCGCGAGATCGTTGTCGTAACGCGCGCGCCGCTCGGGATCGCTCAATATGCGGCTGGCATGATTGATGAACCGCAGAGCCTCTTCGACATTTCCCTGGCCGTCACGCGTCTTCGCGTAATATTTCCGGATGAGTCGCCGAAGCGCCGCTCGAACCTCCTCGTCCGAGGCGGTCGGCGCGATTCCAAGCGCTTCGTAAAGCGAGGCTCTCATCGAATCCGGTTGGCGGGGGATTTCCGCCTTCTATCCGGGAATCTTGGTGGAAATCCGGTCCCGAGGCAAGTCGCCAAAGAGCAAGATGCGGGCCATGCGACCCCGGCTGCCGCACAACCGGCGCGCGGCGCGGTGCGCGCGTTTCCGGCGTGCCTCGGCGCGGCCGGAAAAAAGGGCAGCCAGGCGGCTGCCCTCGATCCGCGCAGCGAAGACGGTCACTCGCTCTTCGTTTCCCGGTGGACGTGCGCGAGCTTCTCGCGAATGCGCGCCGACTTGCCCGACCGGTCGCGCAGGTAATAGAGCTTGGCGCGGCGCACGTCGCCCCTGCGCTTGACCTCGATGCTCGCGATGAGCGGAGAGTACGTCTGGAACGTCCGCTCGACGCCTTCGCCGCTCGAGATCTTGCGCACGACGAACGACGAGTTGAGACCGCGATTGCGCTTGGCGATCACGACGCCCTCGTAGGCCTGCACCCGCTTGCGCTCGCCCTCGACGACGCTGACGTTGACGATGACGGTGTCGCCGGGCGCGAATGCGGGGATCGTCTTGCCGAGCCGCGCGATTTCTTCCTTCTCCAGGATTGCGATGGTATCCATGCTGCGTTCTCCGTTGTTGATGCTCGTGGTCGTTGACCTTGCGTGCAGCGCAGGGCGCCCCCTGATGCACGCGGCTTGTTGTCACTGCCTGCCGGCTTCCGACTCCCGCTCGCTGCGGTACGCCGCCAGCAGTTCCTGCTCTTCCTTCGACAGCACCCGCTCCCGCAGCAGGTCCGGCCGCCGCTCCCAGGTGCGCCCCAGCGCCTGCCTGAGGCGCCACGCGCGGATCGCCGCGTGGTTGCCCGACAGCAGCACGTCGGGCACGCGGTCGCCGTCGTACTCTTCCGGCCGCGTGTAGTGCGGGCAGTCCAGCAGTCCGGCAACGAACGAATCCTGCACGGCCGATTCCGCATCGTTCAGAACGCCGGGTCGCTGCCGCACGATCGCATCGATCAGCATCAGCGACGGCAACTCGCCGCCGGAAACCACGAAGTCGCCGACGGCGATCTCGTCGTCCACTTCACGCTCGAGCAACCGCTCGTCGATCCCTTCGTACCGCCCCGCCAGGAGGACGAGCGCCGTGTCGTCGCCGGCCGCCGCCAGCTCGGCGACGTGCCTGTGCACGAGCGGCTTGCCGGCCGGCGACAGGTGCAGCGTGCGCGTCGCCCGGCAACCGTCCGCCGCTTGCGCCGACCGCGCCGCGGCGAGCGCCTTCGCCAGCGGTTCCGCCAGCATCACCATTCCCGGCCCTCCGCCGTACGGGCGGTCGTCCACCGTCCGGTGCCTGTCCGTCGCAAAATCGCGCGGATTCCATACGCCGAGGCGCCAGAGCCCGCGCTCCAGCGCACGCCCGGTCACGCCGACCCGCGCCGCGTGAGTGACCATCTCCGGGAACAGCGTGACGACGTCAATGCGCATCGTGCTCTCCCGGAACGCCACTCGCGCTAATAATCCTCGCCCCAGTCGACGTCGATCCTGCCCGCGTTCCGGTCGACCCGGTCGACGATTGCCGGGACGAAGGGAATCAGCCGCTCGGGGCCGGTCGATCCCGGCGCCCGCGTCACCCGCAACAGCGGATGCGCGCCATGCTCGGTCATCCCGCAGACCTCGCCCAGCAGGACCCCCGCTCGGTTCACGACGGCCAGTCCGATCAAGTCCTCCCAGTAGATCTCGTTCTCCGGTGCTGCGGGCAGCGCTGCCCTTGGCACCCCGATCTCGAAGCCCTTCAGCGCCAGCGCCGCCTCGCGCGTGTCGACGCCCGCGAGTTCGGCGAGGAGCGTCCCCGAATGCAGCCTCCCGGCAACCCGCTCGCACTTGCGCCACTCCGAGCCGCGCGCGGGCTTCAGCCACCACGTCGCGTGTCCGAGGAGGGCGTCCGGTGCCTCGGTATACGTCCGAACCTTCAACCAGCCGCGCACGCCATAGGGCCCGATCACCTCGCCCAGCACGACGACCGCATCGCCACCGCGAGCCATCGGCGCGGGACGCCCCGGGCGGCGCGACGCCGCCGTTTCCGGAATCAGGCTGCGGCGACCGGCGCTGAGGCGACCGGCGCCGCGGGGGCCGCGGATCGCCTGACGAGGCCGGCGACCGTGTCGGACAGCTTCGCGCCACGCTCCTGCCAGAACGCGATGCGGTCCGCGGCCAGGCGCAGGCTCTCCTCGCCTTTTGCGGCGATGGGGTTGTAGAACCCGACGCGCTCGATGAACCGGCCGTCGCGGCGATTGCGCGAATCGGCGACGACGATGTTGAAGAACGGACGCTTCTTGGCGCCGCCGCGGGCTAGTCTGATGACCACCATGGTGTGTACTCGGATTCTGGTTGGCGAAGGAAAGTCTCGGATTTTACGACGAAATCGGCCCGTTGGGCAAGCCGAAGCGGGCGGCGCGGTCCCCTCGGGCGGATCAGCGCATGCCCGGGAGGAGCCCCTTCATCCCGCGCATCATTTTCTGCATGCCGCCCTTGGCGACCATCTTCATCATCTTCTGGGCCTGCTCGAACTGGTTGAGCAGCTGGTTCACTTCCTGCACGCTCACGCCGGCGCCGCCGGCGATCCGCCGCTTGCGCGAGGCCTTGAGGATGTCGGGCTTCGCCCGCTCGGCCGGCGTCATCGAGTTGATGATGCCCTCGATGCGCGCGATCTTCCTCTCGTTCATCGTCGCGCCCTGGGCCGCCCGTGCGAGCTCCGCGGGAAGCTTGTCCAGCATCGCCGACAGCCCGCCCATCTTGCGCATCTGCGCGATCTGCGCCTTGTAGTCGTCGAGATCGAAGCCCTTTCCGGACTTGACCTTCTTCGCGAACTTCTGCGCCTCGTCCGCGTCGATGGTCTTGTGCGCCTCCTCGATGAGGGACAGCACGTCGCCCATCCCGAGGACACGCGACGCCATGCGCTCGGGATGGAACACCTCCAGGCCGTCGATCTTCTCCGAGACGCCGGCGAACTTGATCGGCGCGCCCGTGACGTGGCGCACGGACAGCGCCGCGCCGCCCCGCGCATCGCCGTCGAGCTTGGTCAGGATCACGCCCGTCAGCGGCAGCGCCTCGCGGAACGCGCGCGCCGTGTTGACCGCGTCCTGCCCCTGCATCGAATCGACGATGAACAGCGTTTCGACGGGCTTCACGGCGGCGTGGAGCTGCGCGATCTCGCGCATCATCGCCTCGTCGATGGCGAGCCGGCCCGCGGTATCGACGATCAGCACGTCGTGGTAATGCTTCCTCGCCCAGTCGAGCGCGGCCTCCGCGATGGCCACGGGCTGCTGGCCGACCATCGAGGGAAACACGTCGACGCCGACCTGCCCCGCCAGCGTCGCCAGCTGCTCGATCGCCGCCGGCCGGTAGACGTCGGTCGACACCAGGAGGACGTTCTTCTTCTGGCCGCGCAGCAGGTGCGCGAGCTTCGCGGCCGTCGTCGTCTTGCCGGCGCCCTGCAGTCCCGCCAGCAGAATGACCGCCGGCGGCTGCACCGCGAAATCGAGCGGGGCCGCCGCCCCGCCCATCAGCCCGGCGAGCTCGCGGTGGACGACGCCGATGAACGCCTGACCCGGCGTCAGCGAGCCGACCACCTCCTCGCCGACCGCCTTGTCCCGGACCTTTGCGATGAAGTCCTTGACCACCGGCAGGGCGACATCGGCCTCGAGCAACGCGAGCCGCACCTCGCGCAGCGCGTCCTGAATGTTGGCGTCGGTGAGCCGCGCCTCGCCGCGCAGCTGCTTGACGACGCGGGAGAGGCGCTGCGAGAGGTTGTCGAACATCGCGAGTCCGGGGTGGGTGCGAGGGCCGCCGCGCCGCCCTCCGGTCCCGGCCGGCTCTGCTGTCGCCGGGACCGAGTGGCTCCTGGGGTAAACTGCAGGCGTCGGAACTTGGCGCGGGCCACAGTCCAAAGCGGATGATTTTACTCCACGTCGCGGTCGCGGCTCTGTACGCAGTCACCGCCTGGGCGCTCTGGCCGGTTCCCGCCACGGGCGCCACCCCTGGCGGCGCGGCCGGGCGTCCCCCGGCCGCATGGACGGCGTGGCTCCTGCCGGCGGCGATCCTGCTGCACGCCTGGATCGCCTTGCAGGACGTCGCGCAGGCCGACGGTCTCGACCTGTCGCTCCTCAACGCGATCTCGGTCGTCGGCTGCCTCACCGCGGCCGTGGCCTGGGCGTCCGGCCTGCTCCGCGCGCTGCCGGCCATCGGCACCGTCGTGCTGCCCGTGGCCGGGGTCGCCGCGCTGCTGCCGGCGATCCTGCCGGTGCTGGTGCCCACGATCTTCGCGGCCCCGCACCGGTTCGCCTACGCGGGCGAATCGGTCGCGGCGGCGCATGTCGCGGTCGCGCTCGTGTCCTACGCGCTGTTCCTTGTCGCCGCGCTGCAGGCGCTGGTGCTGATGGGGCTCGAGAAGCGCCTGCACCGCCGGCTGCCGGATCCCGGGGCCGCGGGTCTGCCGCCGCTGCTCACCCTCGAGCGCTTCCTGTTCCGGCTGGTCACGGCCGGATTCGTGCTGCTGACGCTCACGCTCGCGAGCGGCATGCTCTTCTCCGAGCAGATCTTCGGCAAGCCGGTGACGTTCAGCCACAAGCCGGTGTTCTCGGTCCTCGGCTGGCTGACCTTCGGCGCGCTGCTGTGGGGCCGTTGGCGCTACG
Organism: uncultured beta proteobacterium; assembly: GCA_963786625.1. Lineage (GTDB taxonomy): Bacteria > Pseudomonadota > Gammaproteobacteria > Burkholderiales > Casimicrobiaceae > CAIWHR01. The sequence goes on along the minus strand of CAWAZS010000014.1, from coordinate 704,335 downwards.
GCTGGCGCGGGCGCGTCGCGCTGCGCTGGATCATCGCCGGCACCGTCTTCGTCTTCCTCGCCTACCTCGGCAGCAAATTCGTTCTCGAGGTCCTTCTCGGCCGCTGATGGACGACATTCCGCTGAGCACGCTGGGGCTCACCCTCGCGGTGCTCCTTGCGACTTCCGGGTTCTTCTCGATCGCCGAAACCGCCATGATGGCGGTCAACCGCTACCGGTTGAAGCATCGCGCGCGCAAGGGCGAGCACGGTGCGAGGCTCACCCTGCAGCTGCTCGACAAGACCGACACGCTGCTCGGCGTGATCCTGTTGGGCAACAACCTCCTCAACGCGGCCGCCGCGACGCTCACCACGGTCATCACCGTCCGGCTCTTCGGCGAGGGCGAGCTCGCGCTCGCCGTGGGGACGGTCGCGATCACGTTCGCGATCCTCGTGTTCTCGGAGATCACGCCCAAGGTCGTCGGCGCGGCGCACGCCGACCGCATCGCGCCGGTCGTCAGCTACGCGCTCGCGCCCATGCTCAAGGCCGCGACGCCCATCGTGTGGTTCGTCAACCTGTTCGTCCAGGGGGTGCTCCGGCTGATGCGCATCAGGCAGGCAAGCGAAGCCGGCTCGACGCTGACCCAGGAGGAGCTGCGCTCGCTCGTGCTGGAGGGCCAGTACTTCCGGGGCAAGCACCGCGCGATGCTCGCGAACCTGCTCGACCTCGAGTCGGTGAGCGTCGACGACGTGATGACCCCGCGCAACCAGATTCATGCGCTCGACCTCTCGGCCAAGCCGTCGCTGGTCGCGCAGCAGCTCGCGACGTCCTACCACACCCGCCTTCCCGCCTACGAGGACGAGCTCGACAACATCGTCGGGGTCGTCCATCTGAAGCAGGTCGTGCACCTGCAGCGCAGCGGCAGCATCAGCCCCGACGAGCTGCGCGCGATCCTGCGCCCCGCCTATTTCGTGCCGGCCGGGACGCCGCTGCTCGTCCAGCTGCAGCAGTTCCAGAACGACCGCGAGCGGCTCGGCCTCGTCGTCGACGAGTACGGCGAGCTCGTGGGCCTGGTCACGATCGAGGACATCATCGAGGAGATCATCGGCGACTTCACGACCCAGGCACCCGACGGCGCGGACAGCTACCGGCGCGGGCCGGACGGCTCGGTCGTCGTCGACGGGCTGGCGCCGCTGCGCACGCTCAACCGCCGGCTGGGCACCCATTTCCCCGTGGATGGGCCGAAAACGCTGAATGGCCTGATTGTGGCCCATCTCGGCGAGATCCCGGACGCCGGCACTCAGGTCACCGTGGCGGGGCAGGCGCTCGAAATCCTCCAGACTCAGGACCGGGGGGTCAAGGTCGTCCGCCTGCTGGCGCCCGTCGGGGGTGCCCCGGGCGCGCCTTTACAAAGCGCGGATGGGCAGGCATCATCCGCCGGGTAAGTTTTATGCGCTTGGAATAAGGGGGCGGCGCGCCGGTTGTAGCCGACACGGCACAGGAATTGCTTGTGCCCGCAGATGAGCCGCACTCCCGCGCCGAAGCGCCAAATTCGACAGCTCTGACCCATGGCCACGCACGCCGCTTCGACGCGCAACATCAGCGGTCTCGCGCGCGCGCTCGCGCAGCACGGCCTGATGACCGAGTACGAGGCCGAAACGCTGCAGACGCAGGCGCAGCAGGCCGGCACGACGTTCGTCGACCACGTCCTCGCCGGCAAGCGGATCACGCCGACGCAGCTCGCCGTCTTCGCGTCGCGCGCCTTCGGCGTCCCGCTCCTCGATCTCGCGACCTTCGACGTCGACCAGATCCAGAAGGACCTGGTCGACCTCAAGATCGCCCAGGCGCGGCACGTCCTGCCGTTGCACCGGCGCGGCAACCGCCTCTATGTCGCAACCTCCGACCCGGCGAACCTCCAGGGGCTGGAGGAAATCCGCTTCAAGACCAACCTGGTGATCGAGCCGGTCGTCGTCGAGAGCGACAAGCTCGCCGGCATCATCCACAAGCTGGTCGAGGCCTCGGGTGCCCTGCTGAAGGACACGGGTTCCATGGAGGACCTCGAGGTCGACCTCCAGGAAGCCGACAGCCCGCAGAGCGGCGACGAGGAGAGCTCCGAGGTCGAGGACGCGCCGGTCGTCAAGTACCTGCAGAAGATCCTGCTCGACGCGATTCACGCCGGCGTGTCGGACATCCACTTCGAGCCGTACGAGAAGTTCTACCGCGTCCGCTACCGGCTCGACGGCGTGCTGATGGAGGTCGCGCAGCCGCCGCTCGTCATCAAGGACAAGCTCGCGTCGCGGATCAAGGTGATCTCCAAGCTCGACATCTCCGAGCGGCGCGTCCCGCAGGACGGGCGCATGAAGATCGTGCTCTCGAAGAACAGGGCGATCGACTTCCGTGTGAGCACGCTGCCGACGCTCTTCGGCGAGAAGATCGTGATGCGTATCCTCGACGCGTCGGGAATCAAGCTCGGCATCGAGGCCCTCGGCTACGAGCCGGACCAGCAGGCGTCGCTGGTCGCCGCCATCGGGCGGCCGTACGGAATGATCCTCGTCACCGGCCCGACGGGCAGCGGCAAGACGGTGTCGCTGTATACGTGCCTCAACATCCTGAACCAGCCCGGCATCAACATATCCACGGCGGAGGACCCGGCGGAAATCCAGCTCGCCGGCGTCAACCAGGTCAACGTCAACGAGAAGGCGGGTCTCACGTTCGCGACCGCGCTCCGCGCGTTCCTGCGGCAGGACCCGGACATCATCATGGTCGGCGAAATCCGCGACCTCGAGACCGCGGACATCGCCATCAAGGCGGCGCAGACGGGCCACCTCGTCCTGTCGACGCTGCACACGAACGACGCGCCGACGACGCTCCTGCGCCTGCTCAACATGGGCGTGGCGCCGTTCAACGTCGCGTCGTCGGTCATCCTGATCACGGCGCAGCGCCTCGGCCGGCGCCTGTGCACGCATTGCAAGAAGCCCGAGGACATCCCGCCCGAGGCGCTGCTGCAGGCCGGCTTCGCTCCCGAGGAGCTCGACGGCTCGTGGCAGCCCTTCGGCCCCGTCGGATGCGATCACTGCAAGGGAACCGGCTACAAGGGCCGCGTCGGCATCTACCAGGTCATGCCGATTACCGACGAGATGCGCCAGCTCATCATGCGCAATGGCACGGCGTTCGACATCGCCGAGCAGGCGAAGAAGGAGGGCGTCCGCGACCTCCGCCAATCGGGTCTGGTCAAGGTCAAGCAGGGCCTGACCTCGCTCGAGGAAATCGAAGCCGTCACCAACGAGTGACGACGCACAGAGGGTAACTCATGGCCACCGCCACCGCGCAACGCAGGGACGTCAAGGAATTCACGTTCGTCTGGGAGGGGTTCGATCGCAACAATCGGCAGGTGCGCGGGGAAACGCGGGCCGCGTCCGAGACGGTGGTCACGACGAACCTGCGGCGCCAGGGCATCCGCGTCACCAAGATCAAGCGGCAGTCGTTTCGCGGCGGGCGCAAGGTCAGCGAGCGCGACGTGGCCTTCTTCACGCGGCAGCTTGCCACGATGCTGCGCGCCGGCGTGCCGCTGCTGCAGGCTTTCGACATCGTCGCGCGCGGCCACAGCAACGCGCGCTTCTCGCGGCTGATGATCGACATCAAGGGCCGCATCGAGGCCGGCTCCAGCCTGTCCCAGGCGTTCCGCGAGCACCCGGTCCAGTTCGACTCGCTCTACTGCAACCTGGTGAGCGCGGGCGAGACCTCCGGAACGCTGGATGCGATCCTCGACCGCCTCGCGACGTACAAGGAAAAGATCCTCGCGATCAAGAGCAAGATCAAGTCGGCGCTGTTCTACCCGATGTCGGTCATCGTGGTCGCCGTCGTCGTGGTCTGGGTCATCATGGTCTGGGTGATCCCGGCGTTCAAGCAGGTGTTCACGAGCTTCGGCGCCGACCTGCCGGCGCCGACGCTGCTGGTCATGGCCATCTCGGACATCTTCGTCACGTGGTGGTGGCTGATGGCCATGGTCATCGGCGGCGCGATCTTCTCGTTCTTCGTCCTGCTCCGCCGATCGGCGGCCTTCCGCTACACGGTGGACCGCGTGTCGCTCAAGATCCCGGTCATCGGCGCCATCCTGGAAAAGGCCACGATCGCACGCTGGACGCGCACGCTCTCGACGATGTTCGCGGCCGGCGTCCCGCTGGTGGAATCGCTCGACGCGGTCGCCGGCGCATCCGGGAACGCGGTCTACGCGAACGCGACCAAGCGGATCCAGACGGAGGTCAGCACCGGCGCGAGCCTGACCAACGCGATGCTGAATACCAAGCTGTTCCCGTCGATGGTGCTGCAGATGACGCAGATCGGCGAGGAATCGGGCTCGCTCGACAGCATGCTGACGAAGATCGCCGAGTTCTACGAGCGCGAGGTCGACGACGCGGTGGCGGCGCTGTCCAGCCTCCTCGAGCCGATCATCATCGTCTTCCTGGGCGTCGTGATCGGCGGCCTCGTCGTCGCGATGTACCTGCCGATCTTCAAGCTCGGGTCCGTGGTCTGAGCGCCTGGCCGGGGGCGACCGGGTCCGGCCCGGCGCCCCGGCTGCCCCGGCGCCACCTGACGCCCGTCGCGGGACAGCGTCCACCGACAGCTGCCGCCGCCGTCCACCTCATGAGCGACGCCTTTCTCCTCACGCTCGCAGCGCTTCTCTTCGGCCTGTGCGTAGGCAGCTTTCTGAATGTCGTGATCCACCGGTTGCCGAAGATGCTCGAGCGCGGCTGGCAGGCGCAGTGCGCCGAATTGCGCGGCGAAACGCCCGCCGCCGAGCCGGCGTACAACCTCGTCGTCCCGCGGTCGGCATGCCCGGCCTGCGGGCAGCAGATCACCGCGCTGCAGAACATCCCGATCGTCTCCTGGATCGCGCTGGGCGGCCGGTGCGCGAAGTGCAAGGCCCCGATCTCGCCGCGCTACCCGTTGGTCGAGCTGCTGGGCGGGCTCCTCGCGGCATGCGCGATCTGGCGCTTCGGCGTGACGCCGCAGGGTCTCGCCGCCTGCGTGCTCCTCTGGTCGCTGCTCGCGCTGACGATGATCGATTTCGACACGCAGCTCCTTCCGGACAACATCACGCTGCCGCTGCTGTGGGCGGGGCTGATCGTGAACCTGTGGGGCGTGTTCACGTCGCTGCCAAGCGCGGTGATCGGCGCGATCGCCGGCTACCTGTCGCTGTGGACGATCTACTGGCTGTTCAAGCTCATCCGCGGCAAGGAGGGAATGGGCTACGGCGACTTCAAGCTGCTCGCCGGCGCTGGGCGCGTGGCTCGGCTGGCAGGTGCTGCCGGTGATCGTTCTGCTGTCGTCGGTCGTCGGCGCGCTCATCGGGATCGGGCTGATCGTGTTCAAGGGCCGCGACCACAACATCCCGCTCGCCTTCGGCCCGTATCTGGCGATCGCCGGTGCGCTCGCGCTGTTCTTCGGACCGGTCCTGGTCAGGCTCGTCTTCCCGTGACCTACGTCGTCGGCCTCACCGGCGGGATCGGCAGCGGCAAGTCGGCCGTGGCCGATGCCTTTGCCGCGCTCGGCGTCGATGTCACGGACACCGACCGCATCGCACACGCCCTCACCGCCCCGGGCCAGCCGGGGCACGCGGCCGTGCTCGGCGCCTTCGGACCGGCATTCGCCTGCGCCGACGGGACGCTCGACCGCGCTCGCCTGCGCCGGCAGGTGTTCGATGACGCAGCCGCGCGCGCGCGGCTCGAAGCGATCCTGCACCCCCTGATACGCGAGGCCGCCCGCCGGGAAATCGCGGCCTGGACGAGTCCCTACGGCCTGCTCGTGGTTCCGCTGCTCTTCGAGCGCGGCAACCTGTCCGGCGTCGACCGCGTGCTGGTCGTCGACTGTCCGGAAGACGAGCAGGTCCGCCGCGTCACGGCGCGCAGCGGCCTCGCCGCCGCGGAAGTGAGGGCGATCATGGCCACCCAGCTGGAACGGCCGGCGCGGCTTGCGCGCGCCGACGACGTGCTCGACAACGCCGGGCCGCCATCGGCGATCGCGCCGCAGGTGGCGCTGCTCGACCATCGCTACCGCGAGCTGGCCGCGGCCGCCGTGCAAAATAGGGGCGCTGCCGCTTAAACGGCGGCGCAACTTCGGGCAAAATGCCGGATTGCCGCAACGCTCCACGCGCCGCCCCTTCCTCGTGATTCGCTACGAGCATCCGCTGAACGAGCGCATCCGCACGTTGATGCGGCTCGAGGATCTGTATCGCCGCGCGCAGTTCTTCGCCGCACAGACCGACGCTGCCGACCATCACGCCGCGCTGGCGATCCTGTTCGAGATCACCGACGTCGCGGCGCGCGCCGACCTGAAGACGGACCTGCTGCAGGAGCTCGAGCGGCAGAAGCAGCTGCTCGGGGCGCTGCGCAACAATCCGGCGATCGATTCCCGCGTGCTCGAGCTGCTGCTCGCCGACATCGAACGGGCGAGCGCGGCGCTCCTCGCGCAGACCGGCAAGGCGGGTCTGCACCTGCGCGACAACGAATGGCTGATGACGATCAAGCAGCGCACGGCGATTCCCGGCGGCGTCTGCGAGTTCGATCTGCCGGCCTACCATTACTGGCTGCACGGCGACGCCGCCGCACGCCAGAACGACTTGCGCGGCTGGATCGAGCCGTTCCTGCCGATCTACGACGGGCTCGCGATCGTCCTGCGGCTGCTGCGGGACAACGGCCGGGCGAGCCGGCAAGTCGCGGCTCGCGGCGTCTTCCAGCTGATGCTGACGACGTCGAAAGTCGCCCAGCTGCTGCGGCTCACGGTGCCGCAAGATCTGCCCTGCGTTCCGGAGATCAGCGCCAACAAGTACGCGCTCAACATCCGGTTCATCGGTGTCTCGGGCCTGGACCGCGGCGCCGTCTACGAGCACGACGTCGAGTTCGAGCTGGCCTTCTGCAATCTGTGAGCAGGCCGCGCGTGGTCGCTTGTCCCACTTGCGGCGCCACGGTGGAGTGGGCGCCCGCAGCACGCTGGCGGCCCTTCTGCTCGGAGCGCTGCAAGATGATCGACCTCGGCGCATGGGCCAGCGAAGCCTACCGGGTCCAGGTCGCGGAGGCGCCCGAACCCGAGGATGTCGACGCCGGGCGTGAGAAGGCCCCGCGCGAGCGCGGCGCCCCGTCGTGACCGTCTAGACTTCGGGCCAGGCGCCGCGGCGCAGCGCGATGCCGTGCGCGCCGTGCGCGGTCGCGACGTCGAGGTCGCCGCGCGTGAGCCCCCCCAACGCGAAGATGGGCAATGGCGCCTCGGCGGCGAGCGTCGCGAATCCCTCCCAGCCCAGCGTCGCCGCGCCCGGATGGGACGGCGTCGGCAGCACCGGCCCCAGCACGGCGAAGTCGAGCTGCAGGCGGCCCGCACGATCGACCTCCGCACGCGTGTGGCAGGACGCGGCGCACAGCAAGTCGGCGGGCCTTTCGGTCGCACGGGCGAGCGCGGCCGACGTCCAATGCACGCCGTCGCAGCCCCACGCGCGCGCGTTCTCCGCGTCGCCGTTGAGCAGCACCTTTGCGCCATGGGGCCGGGCGAGCGCGACCAGCGTCTCGGCGAGCGAGCGCTGCCGCGCCTCGGGCCAGTCCTTCTCGCGCAACTGCACGAGCGCGAGCCCGCCGGCGAGCGCCGCGCGCGCGCGGGCGAGGAAGGCCTGCTCGCCGAGCTCGCCCGCCATCGTGATCCCGCAGACCGCCGGGAGCACCAGCGCGCGGAGGATCGCGGTGTTCGCCGGCAACAGCGGCGCAACGTCGAACCTCCCGGGCCGCTGCCACGCGAACGCCTGCCCGTCGTGGCCCACCGGGTCGCCGTCCCATGCGAACACGCGGAAGAAATGCAGCTCGACGTGCGCATGCGGATACCGGTAACGCTGAACCATCCACGATGCGGCGCCGCGTACCCTGAGGCCGAGCTCCTCGGCGAGCTCGCGATCGAGCGCATGGCGCGGCGTTTCGCCCGGCTCGAGCTTGCCTCCCGGGAATTCCCAGTAGCCGGCGTAGGCCTTCCCGGCAGGGCGCTGGGCGAGCAGCACCTGCCCGTCCGGGCGCAGGATGACCGCCGCCGCGACGCGGACGATCGCGTCGCTCACGCGCGGGATTTTCTGCGCAGCGCAGCGGCGCCCGCGTAACCCCTGGCGAACTGCCACGCGACGCGACCGCTGCGCGAGCCGCGCTGGAGCGCGAACTGCAGCGCCTCGCGCGCGCGCGCCGCCGACTCCCGTTCGGACTTCGGCGGCGCAACCCCGAACACGGCGAGCCACGACGCGACCGCCGCAAGGTAATCGTCCTGGCCGAAAGGATAGAACGAGATCCACAAACCGAAGCGCTCGGAGAGCGAGATCTTCTCCTCGACCGACTCGCCGGGGTGCACTTCGTCGCCGAGATGCTTGGTCTCGAGGTTCTCGCTGAAGTACTCGGGCAGCAGGTGCCGGCGGTTCGACGTGGCGTAGATCAGCATGTTCGCCGACGCCGCGGCGATCGTGCCGTCGAGCATGACCTTGAGCGCCTTGTAGCCGGGCTCCCCCGCGTCGAACGTCAGGTCGTCGCAGAACACGATGAAGCGCTCGTGCCGCGCCGCCACCGCTTCGGCGATGTCGGGAAGGTCGACGAGATCGGCCTTGTCGACCTCGATGAGGCGCAGCCCCCTCGCCGCGTACCTGACCAGCATCGCCTTGACCAGCGACGACTTGCCGGTGCCCCGCGAGCCGGTCAGCAGCACGTTGTTGGCCGGCAGCCCGGCGACGAACTGGCGCGTGTTGGCGTCGACGGCCCGCTTCTGCTCGTCGATGGCAACCAGGTCGTCGAGGCGGATCGCATGCGGATGGAGCACCGTCTGCAGGTGCCCGCGCCCCGCGCGCTTGCGCCAGCGAAACGCGGTGGCGCGCCAGTCCGGAGGCGGCGGCGGCGGCGGCAGCACGGCCTCGACGCGCTCGAGTATGCCTTCGAGGCGGGAGAGCAGAGCGGCGAGTTCGCGGGGGGATGGCACGGGCGGGCACGTCAGCTTCGGTAGTCGGCGTTGATGCTGACGTATTCGTGCGAGAAATCGCAGGTCCACACCGTCGCCGACGCGCCGCCGCGACCGAGGGCGACGCGCACGGTGATCTCGTCGTTCTTCATCACGCGCTGGCCGTCGGCCTCGCCGTACGAAGCGGAGCGACCGCCGTTCTCGACGACCAGCACGTCGTCGAGCCAGAAGGACACGCGCGACGGATCGAGGTCGGGCGCCGCGGAATTGCCGATCGCGCACACGATGCGGCCCAGGTTCGGATCCGAGGCGAAGAAAGCGGTCTTGACCAGCGGCGAGTGCGCGATGCCGAGCGCGATCCGGCGGCATTCGACGGCGTCGCGCCCGCCCTCGACGCGGATCGTCATGAACTTCGTCGCGCCTTCGCCGTCGCGGACGATCGCCTGGGCGAGCTCGACGGCAACCTCGGCGATCGCGCCACGCACGGGCGCGAGCCGCGGGTCGTCGGCGCGCTCGATCGGCGGCATCGGCGCCTTGCCCGTCGCGGCGACGACGAAGCTGTCGTTGGTCGACGTGTCGCCGTCGACGGTGGCGCAGTTGAACGAGAGATCGGCGATCTCGCGCGTCAGCTCGGCGAGCACTGCGCCGGCGATCGGGGCATCGGTCGCGACCAGCGACAGCATGGTCGCCATGTCGGGGTGGATCATTCCGGAGCCCTTCGCGATGCCGGTGACGGTGACCGGCGTGCCGTCGACGGCCACCCGCCGCGATGCGCCTTTCGGCACGGTGTCGGTGGTCATGATCGCCGACACGGCGGCGAACCAGCGGTCGGCTCCACGCGCCGCATGTGCCGCCGGCAGCGCGGCAACGATCTTGGCGACCGGCAGCGGCTCCATGATCACGCCCGTCGAGAACGGCAGCACCTGCTCCAGCGGACATCCCAGCATCGACGCAACGGCCGCGCAGGTCGTCTCGGCCGCGGCGATTCCGGAGGCGCCGGTGCCGGCGTTGGCGTTGCCGGCATTGACGACCAGCGCGCGAACGCGCCCGGCACGCTCCAGGTGGCGGCGGCACACGATGACCGGCGCCGCGCAGAAGCGGTTCCGGGTGAACACGCCGGCGGCCGTCGTGCCGGGATCGAACAGGACGAGGAGAACGTCGTCGCGCTGCCAGTTCTTGATCTTCGCGGCGGCAGTGCCGAGCGCGACGCCGGGGACCGGCAGCAGATCAGCGGGCTCGGGCGGTGTATAGCGGACAGGCATGGGCGGCGGACGACCCGCGCAGCAGCTCTACCTCAGGCAAGGCGGCCATGGCACTGCTTGTACTTCCTGCCCGATCCGCAGGGACACGGATCGTTGCGGCCCACCTTCTCGCTCGCGCGCACGAACGGCGCGGCCGCCGGCGCCGGATCGGCGGCCGCCGCGGCGAGCGCCTCGTCGTAATCGGCATGCTGGTATCTGACGTTGCTCACCGGCGCCGGCTCCTCGACCGCCTGAACGTCTTCGGGCGTGCGCACCTGCACCGTCAGGACGATCTTCACCACGTCCTGCTTGATGCGATCCAGCATGTCCGAGAAGAGCTCGAACGCCTCGCGCTTGTACTCCTGCTTCGGATTCTTCTGCGCATAGCCGCGCAGGTGGATGCCCTGGCGCAGGTGATCGAGATTCGCCAGGTGGTCGCGCCAATGCTGGTCGACGGTCTGCAGCATCAGGCTGCGCTCGAACTGGCGCATCAGCTCGGGGCCGACCTGCGCCTCCTTGCCGGCGTATTGCGCGAGCGCGGCGTCGACCAGCCGCTGGCGCACCGTGTCGTCGTTGATGTCGGGATCGGTCTTCAACCACTCGCCCACCGGCGCCTGCACCTGGAAATCCGCCGCGAGCGCGGTCTCGAGCCCGGGGATGTCCCACTGCTCCTCGACCGATTCCGGAGGAACGTAGCGCTTGACGGTCTCGTCGACGAGCCCGGCGATCATGTTGCGTATGGTCTCCGCGATATCGGTCGATTCGAGCAGCTCGTTGCGCTGCTGGTAGATGACCCGCCGCTGGTCGTTGGCGACGTCGTCGTACTCGAGCAGCTGCTTGCGGATGTCGAAATTGCGCGACTCGACGCGGTTCTGCGCCTTGGCGATCGAGCGGTTGACGATCGGGTGCTCGATCGGCTCGCCCTCCGGCATCTTCATGCGCTGCATGATCGAGCCGAGGCGCTCGCCGCCGAAGATGCGCAGCAGCGGGTCCTCGAGCGACAGGTAGAACCGCGACGAGCCCGGGTCGCCCTGGCGGCCGGCGCGGCCGCGGAGCTGGTTGTCGATGCGGCGGGATTCGTGGCGCTCGGTGCCGACGATGTGGAGCCCGCCGGCCGCGATGACGGCGTCGTGACGAACCTGCCACTCGGCGCGCATGCTGCCGATCTTCGCCTCCTTCTCCGCCGGCGCGAGCGACTCGTCGTCGCGCAGCTTGAGGATCAGCGGCTCGATGGCCCCGCCCAGCACGATGTCCGTGCCGCGGCCGGCCATGTTGGTCGCGATGGTGATCGCGTTGGGCCGGCCCGCCTGGGCGACGATCTCCGCCTCGCGCGCGTGCTGTTTCGCGTTCAGCACCTCGTGCGGCAGCTTTTCCTTCGTCAGGTGCTCGGACAGCAACTCCGAATTCTCGATCGACGTCGTCCCGACCAGCACGGGCTGGCCGCGCCCGTGACAGTCCCTGATGTCGCCGACGATCGCGTCGACTTTCTCCTGCAGCGTCCGGAACACCTGGTCGTTCTCGTCCCTGCGCACCATCGGCAGGTGCGTCGGGATGACGACGGTCTCGAGGTGGTAGATCTGCTGGAACTCGAATGCCTCCGTATCCGCGGTTCCGGTCATGCCGGCCAGCTTGCCGTACATCCGGAAGTAGTTCTGGAACGTGATCGACGCGAGCGTCTGGTTCTCGCGCTGGATCGGCACGCCCTCCTTCGCCTCGACCGCCTGGTGCAGGCCGTCGGACCACCGGCGGCCGGACATCAGCCTTCCGGTGAACTCGTCGACGATCACCACCTCGCCGTTCTGCACGACGTAGTGCTGGTCGCGGTGGAACAGCGCGTGCGCGCGCAGCGCCGCGTAGAGGTGATGCATGAGCCCGATGTTGTGCGCATCGTAGAGGCTCGAGCCCGGCTGGAGCATTCCCAGGCCGGACAGGATCTGCTCGGCGTGCTCGTGGCCCTGCTCCGACAGCAGCACCTGGTGCGCCTTCTCGTCGACCCAGTAATCGCCGTCGCCCTTCTCCTCCGCCTGCCGCGCCAGCTTGGGCGCGATCTCGTTCAGGCGGTAGTAGAGATCGACATTGTCCTCGGACTGGCCGGAAATGATCAGCGGCGTGCGCGCCTCGTCGATCAGGATCGAGTCCACCTCGTCGACGATCGCGTAGTGGAGGCCCCGCTGAACGCGCTGCGCCGCCTCGAACACCATGTTGTCGCGCAGGTAGTCGAAGCCGAACTCGTTGTTGGTGCCGTAGGTGACGTCGGACGCGTACGCCGCCTGCTTCGCCGCGTGGTCCATCTGCGAGAGGTTGACGCCGACCGTGAGCCCGAGGAAGCGATAGATCCGGCCCATCCAGTCCGCGTCGCGCTGCGCAAGGTAATCGTTGACGGTGACGAGATGGACGCCCTTCCCGGTCATCGCATTGAGGTAGACGGGAAGCGTCGCGACCAGGGTCTTGCCCTCGCCCGTGCGCATTTCGGCGATCTTCCCGTTGTGCAGCGCCATTCCACCGATCAGCTGCACGTCGAAGTGCCGCATCTGCAGCACGCGCTTGCTCGCCTCGCGGACGACGGCGAACGCCTCGGGGAGCACCGCGTCGAGCGCCTCGCCGTTGGCCACACGCCCCTTGAATTCGGCCGTCTTGGCCTTCAGCGCGTCGTCGGACAGCCCGGAAATCGCGGGCTCCAGCGCGTTGATCTGGCGGACGACGACGCCAAACTGCTTCAGCAGGCGCTCGTTGCGGCTGCCGAAGATGCGGGTGAGGATGCTGATCATAGATTTTCGAAATGTCGGCGCCGGCCCAAAAAAACAAGGGGTGAGGACCGCCTCACCCCTCGTGCCGTCTGCATTGGCCGGAGCGTCTGTCGCCGCCGATCAGCTCGGTGAACGCAGAAAGCGCGCGGGATTCTGCGGGACGCCGTTCAGCCGGACCTCGAAATGCAGGTGCGGGCCGGTCGACCGGCCGGTCGAACCGACCGTCGCGACCCGCTGGCCGCGCACGACGAGGTCGCCGTCGTTCACGTACACCTGGGACGCGTGGGCGTACCGCGAGAGCAGGCCGTTGCCGTGGTCGATCTCGACGATCTTACCATACTGCGGATGGAATCCGGACTCGACCACCTTGCCGCTCGCCGCCGCGACGACCGTCGTGCCGGTCTCCGCCGGAAAGTCGATGCCTTCGTGGAACGTCTGCAGGCCGGTGAACGGATCGATGCGATAGCCGAAGTTCGACGAGAACCACCCGTCGATGATCGGCGCGAGCGTCGGCATGAACTTGCGGTTGGCCGCGTCCTGGACGAGCAGGGCTTCGAGCACGCCGAGCTGGTCCGAACGCTCCTCCACCTGCCGGCCGAGCTTCGCCAGCAGCTGCGAAAACTCGTCGACGGACAGCGCCCGCGCCGGCAGCGACGACTCGGCACCGCCGCGCCCCGGGATCGTCCCGGCCTGCAGCGACGGCAGTTCCTGCGGCTTCAGGCCGGCCACCTTGGCCAGGTGCTCGCCGAGCCCGTCGAGCCGCATCACCTGCGCCTGCAGCTCGCCCAGCCGCAGCGCCATCGCCTTGAGGTGCCCGTGGACGAGCTGCTGCGTCTTCTCGGCCTCCTGGCGCTGGTCCTCGAGGGCGATCGCCTGCAGCCACGGGGCCTTGACCGCCGCCGCGTATTTCAGCGCGACGAAATTGAAGGTGGCGGTGAACGCGATGAAGGCGACGAGGAGCCCCAGCCCGCCCAGCGTCCAATGCCGCCAATCCAGGGTGAGGGTCCTTGCACGCGCCGTGGCGCTCGAGACCAGAATGATGTTCAATTGGGCTCCTTCCAACCTTTCCCCGTCGGGGCGGTCCGCGACCGGACCGAGGCCCGGCAGCCCCTTCCCGCCATGGTGCGTTCCCCGCAGCCCTTCAGGCGCATCCTGACCTCCGATGAAACCCTTGCGGCCTGGGCCGCCCGTCGCAGCAACGAGGAAGCGCTGACCGGCATCGTGCGCCGGCTTCTGCCCCGACCTCTCGCGCCGCGGATCCGCGTCGCGGATGCACGTAACGGGCAACTGGAGCTTGCCGCCGACGCCGGCGCGGTCGCTGCGATCGTACGGCAGCGCGGTGCCGAGCTACTGACAATTTTGAGGCGTGAGGGTTGGGAATTTACTGGAATCCGCGTCCGCGTGCAAGTTCGCACGGATTGGGTGCCTGAGAAGAAACAGCTTGCAAATCCGTTAGATAGGTCCTCGCTGCAGTCGCTGTCCACGCTCGCCCGGGAGCTGCCCGCGGGAGCGCTCAAGGCCGCGCTCGAGCATTTCCTGCGCCGCGTCGGCTAGCGGCAGCGCCGGCCACCTCGGCCTCGTTGTACCGTTTGCGCAGGGCGAAGGCTCGCGTGTCGGCCTCGTGCGTCGACTCGCCTGGGTCGCATCCCCGCTGCGCGGGGCCTCTGCTCCCTGGCTCGCGCCGCTAGAGCACCGGCCCGACCAGGCGCTCGAAGGCAAAGAAGATCAGCACGATCGCGAGGAGCAGGATGACGAATTTGATCACCTGCCCGATGAACCGCAGGTAACGCCGATCCCGCGTGAACAGGTAGAGGACCCCGGCGACCGCAATCGTGGCGACGGCCAGAAAGAACAGCAGGCGGACCAGGGCCACGGGACCGATTCGCCTCGGCTCGCCGCAGGATCAGGCCGGGTGAGCGTCCCGGACGCCCGGGAGCGCCCGCACCGAGCCCGGATCCGTCATGCCGGCGAGAGCTGCCAGCCCTTGAATGCCGACGGCACGTCCTCGGGTTCGGCAAAGGTCACGAGCTCGAATGCATCCCGGCGCGCGAGCAGCGCCCGCGCCACGGCATTGTTGAGCGCGTGGCCCGACTTGTATGCCGTGTACTGGCCGATCAGCGGGTGGCCGAGCAGATAGAGGTCCCCGATCGCGTCGAGCACCTTGTGCTTGACGAATTCGTTGTCGTAGCGCAGCCCCTCGCTGTTCAGCACGCGGTATTCGTCGAGGACGACCGCATTCTGCAGGCTGCCGCCCAGGCCCAGTCCCGCCGCGCGCATCGCCTCGACGTCCTGCATGAAGCCGAACGTCCGCGCGCGGGCGACCTCCTTGACGTACGAATGCTCGGCGAAATCGATGGCGACGTGACGATTTTCCGAGCCGAACATCGGGTGCGGGAAATCGATCGTGAAATCGAGCTTGAATCCGTCGAACGGGTCGAACCGGGCCCAGCGGTCGCCCTCACGCACTTCGACCGGAAGCAGGACGCGCAGGTAGCGCTTCGGCGATTCCTGCTCGACGATGCCCGCCGACTGCAGCAGGTAGACGAACGGTCCCGCGCTGCCGTCCATGATCGGGATCTCGGGGCCGGCTACGTCGACGTGGAGATTGTCGATGCCCAGCCCCGCGAGCGCCGACATCACGTGCTCGACGGTGGAGACCGTGGCGCCGTCGGCCTTGAGCGTCGACGACAACCGCGTGTCGCCCACGTGCAGCGCGTCGGCCGGAATCGCGACCGGCCGCTCGAGATCGACGCGGTGGAAGACGATGCCGGTGTCGGGGGCCGCCGGGCGCAGGACGAGCTCGACCCGGACGCCGGTATGCAGCCCGACGCCCTTCGTCTTGATCGTGGTCTTCAGTGTCCGTTGCTTGAGCATGGTCCGCGGCTCTCGCGTCGGCGGCGCCACGCGCGTGGCGCCGATTCCTTCAGCGGTTCAATGATTTAGCACAATGTTAACACAGCGCAGCGCCGAGGTCGAAGGCAGCCGGCGGCGGTCGCGGAGGACTGCGCCGGCGGGGGGCCACCGGCGGCCATTGCGCTCGCGCAGCCTCGCTTCGACGCCGGCTCCCGGAGGTTCGGTTCCTTTCGTTCCGGCCCTGTTCCGACGCCGCCTCAGTCCGCCTGCTTGCGCAGGAAGGCCGGGATCTCGGTCGCGTCGAACGCCGGCGCGGCCGGAGCCCCGCGCTCGCGCTTCCTGATCACCGCCGGTGCATCGAGATGCTCGTAGTCGACGTGATCGACGCTCGTGCCGACGTTGTCGGTCCCGGTGCGCGCCAGCACATGCGGCTGCTCGACGAGCGTCATGCTCGGCGCGCGCTGCTCGCGCCGGACCGCCTGCCCGCCGCCCAGTCCGGTGGCGATCATGGTCACGCGCAGCTGGTCGTCCATCATGTCGTCGATCACGGTGCCGACGATGACCAGCGCATCGTCCGCGGTGAATTCCTTGATCGTCGTCATCACCTCCTGGTATTCGCGCATGCGCAGCCCCGACGACGCGGTGACGTTCACCAGCACGCCGCGCGCGCCGGCGAGGTTGACGTCCTCGAGCAGGGGGCTGCGCACCGCCTGTTCGGCCGCCTGCCGTGCGCGATCGGCACCCGCGGCGGTCGCCGAGCCCATCATCGCCATCCCGACCTCCCCCATCACCGTGCGCACATCGGCGAAGTCGACGTTGACGAGACCGGGGTTGTTGATCACCTCGGCGATGCCGGCAACCGCACCGTGCAGCACGTCGTTCGCCGCGGCGTAGGCGTCGAGCATCGAGATGTCGTCGCCCAGCACTTCCATCAGCTTGTCGTTCGGGATGATGATCAGCGAGTCGACGCGCTTTGCGAGCTCGTCGATCCCGAGTTGCGCGACCTTCATGCGCTTGCCGCCCTCGAGCTTGAACGGACGGGTGACCACGGCGACGGTCAGGATGCTCATGCTCTTCGCGATGTCGGCGATCACCGGCGCCGCGCCCGTTCCCGTGCCTCCGCCCATGCCGGCCGTGATGAACAGCATGTCGGCGCCGTCGATCATCTCGGCAATGCGCTCGCGGTCCTCCATCGCCGCGTCGCGCCCGATCTCCGGCCGTGCACCGGCGCCGAGCCCGCGCGTCAGCGCGGTGCCCAGCTGCAGCTGGAGGGGCGCGGTCGAGCGTTTCAGCGCCTGCGCGTCGGTATTCGCGCAAAGGAACTCGACGTCCACGAGCCCCCTGGCGATCATGTGCTCCACTGCATTTCCACCGCAGCCGCCGATCCCGATGACCTTGATGACGGCGCCGTCCTGAGTTGGCTGATCGATGATTTCAAACATGGTGCGCTCCTTTCTCCTGTCTCCGAATGCTGCGATGACCCGTGTTTTACAACGTGTTGTAGCTGCCTGCGCCTGACGCTAGAAATTCGCCTTGAACCATTGCCTCATCCGCTCCGCTGCCCCGCCGATCCCGGTCGTTCGCGCCCGCGACTGCTGCGCCCGCAGGTACTGGTCGCGCCCCTCGAGCAGCAGCCCGACCGCGGTTGCATACCGCGGGCTGCGGACCACGTCCGCAAGCCCGCCGACGTACGCCGGCACGCCCACGCGCACCGGCAGGTGGAACACCTCCTCGCCCAGCTCGGACATGCCGGGCAGCAGCGCGGAGCCGCCGGTCAGCACGATCCCCGACGAGAGCATCTCCTCGAAGCCGGAACGGCGAAGCTCCGCCTGCACCAGCGTGTAGAGCTCCTCGATCCGCGGCTCGATCACCTCGGCGAGCGTCTGCCGGGAGAGCTTGCGCGGCGGGCGGTCGCCGACGCCGGGCACCTCGATGATGTCGTTCGGGTCGGCGAGCTGGCGCAGAGCGCAGCCGTGGCGCAGCTTGAGCTCCTCCGCTTCCTTCGTCGGCGTGCGCAGCGTCATCGCGATGTCGTTCGTCACCTGGTCGCCGGCAATCGGGATGACCGCCGTATGCCGGATCGCGCCGCCGGCGAACACGGCGAGGTCGGTCGTGCCGCCGCCGATGTCCATCAGGCAGACCCCGAGGTCCTTCTCGTCGTCGTTCACCACCGCGATCGACGAGGCGAGCGGCTGGAGGATCACGTCCTTCACCTCGATCCCGCAGCGGCGCACGCACTTGGTGATGTTCTCGACGGCAGACACGGCGCCCGTGACGATGTGCACCTTGACCTCGAGCCGCACGCCGCTCATTCCCAGCGGCTCGCGCACGTCCTCCTGCCCGTCGATGATGAATTCCTGCGGAAGGATGTGCAGGATCTGCTGGTCGTTGGGAATGGCGACGGCCTTGGCGGTCTCGACGACACGGTCGATGTCGGCCTGCGTGACCTCCTTCTCCTTGATCGCGACCATCCCGCTCGAATTCAGGCTGCGGATGTGGCTGCCGGCCACGCCGGTGTAGACCTCGGTGATGCGGCAGTCCGCCATCAGCTCGGCCTCCTCCAGCACGCGCTGGATCGACCCCATCGTGGCCTCGATGTTGACCACGACTCCCTTCTTCAGGCCGCGCGAGGGCTGCGTCCCGAGGCCGATGACGTTGAGTCCGCCGTCCGCGGTCACCTCGGCGACGATCGCCACGATCTTCGACGTGCCGATGTCGAGACCGACGATCACGTTCTTGCTCTCCTTCACCATCGCTCTACCATCTCCTCACCGGCGATCGCCCGTCGTCGCCCCTGTGTGCGTCGTTCATGCCGCCGCCTTCCGTTTGGGGGCGCGTTCCCGGAATCCCGGGACGCGCGCCGCGAAGCCGTTGCGGTAACGCAGGTCCACCTGCCCGATGGGCGTGCCGACGCGCGCGAGCGCCCCGATCGTGCGTTCGTACACCGCGACGAAACGCGCGAGCCGCGCCGCCGGCTCCTCGCGTCCGAGCTCGATCGCCAGCGCGCCGCCGGCCCCCTTCGCGACGAGGTGCCACCCGCCCCGCGGCGAAAGGCGGATGCCCTCGAGGCTGAGCGACAGGGGCGCGAGCGCCTCGCCCCATTCGCGGAAGCGCGCCGCCACCTCCGCGCCGCGCCCGTCGGGGCCTTCGAACCGCGGCAGCTCGCCGTCGTAATCGGCGACGAACACCTCGCCGTCGGCGTCGACGAGGGCGGACTCGTTCCAGCGCGCAACCGGCGCGTATTCCTCGACCGTGACCTCGAGCCGCCGCGGCCACTGGCGGCGCAGCGCGACGCTGCGCACCCATGGCAACTCCTTCAGGGACACGCGCGAGCTGTCCAGGTCCATCGTGAAGAACGTGCCCGTGAGCTGATCGCGCACGACGCCCTCGAGGCGCGTCGTGTCCACGCGCTCGAGAGGACCCCGGACCACGACCTCGCGGAACGCGAAGAGCGGCTGGCGCACGACCCAGGCAAGCGCGCCCCACAGCAGGAGGGCCGCCGCGATCAGGGTGAGCGCCGCCGCGATCGCGTTCAGCTGCCTCGCGTCATCCCACATGGGCGCCTCGCAGGATTTCCACGCACAGATCGGCGAAGCTCATCCCCGCTTCCTTCGCCGCCATCGGCACCAGCGAATGGCCGGTCATCCCCGGCGACGTGTTCACCTCGAGGAAGCTGAAGCTGCCGTCGGGCCTCAGCATCAGGTCGAGCCGGCCCCAGCCGCTGCAGCCCACGATGCGGAACGCGGCAAGCGCCGCCTGCCTGATCTCCCGCTCCTTCGATTCCGGCAAGCCGGCCGGACAGTAGTACCGGGTCTCGTTGGAGAAGTACTTGTTGTGGTAGTCGTAGTTGCCCTGCGGCGCCTCGATCCGGATCAGCGGCAGCGCGCGCTCGCCCAGAATCGACGCCGTCAGCTCGGTGCCCGCGACGAATTCCTCGGCCATCACCAGATCGTCGTACTGGGCCGCCGCCGCGTAGGCGCGCGCGAGCTCGCCGCCGGCATCCGCGTCGACTCTCGTGAGCCCGATCGTCGAGCCCTCGCGCACGGGCTTCACGATCAGCGGCAGGCCGAGCTCGGCGATGACGCCGGACCAGTCGGTCATGGCGTCGACCATCCGGTAGCGCGGTGTCGCGATGCCGCTCGCGAGCCAGACGAGCTTCGTCCGCCACTTGTCCATCGCCAGCGCCGACGCCATCACGCCACTCCCCGTGTACGGAATGCCCAGCGTCTCCAGCGCGCCCTGAACCGTGCCGTCCTCGCCGAAGCGGCCGTGCAGCGCGATGAACACGCGGTCGTAGCCGTCGCGCCGGAGATCGAAGAGCGAGCGCTCTCGCGGATCGAACGCGTGCGCGTCCACGCCCTTCTCGCGCAGCGCGCCGAGCACCGCGTTGCCGGACAGGAACGAGATCTCGCGCTCCGAGGACGGCCCGCCCATCAGCACCGCCACCTTGCCGAATTCCTTCATGCGCCCTCTCCGACGACTTGCACTTCCGGTTCCAGGTCGACGCCGGTCCTCGCGCGCACGGTGCCGCGGACATGCACGATGATCGCCTCGATGTCGGCGGCACTCGCCCGGCCTTCCGGATTGACGATGAAATTCGCGTGCTTCTCCGAGACCCGCGCGCCCCCGACCGCGTAGCCCTTGAGTCCGCAGGCCTCGATCAGCCGCGCCGCATGGTCGCCGGGCGGATTGCGGAACACGCTGCCGGCGTTGGGCAGGCTGAGCGGCTGCGTCGCGATGCGCCGCCGCAGCAGCTCGGCTATCCGCACGCGCGCCGCGCGGGCGTCGCCGCGCGGGAACGCGAACCACGCCGCGGTGAAAATGCCGTCCGGAGGCGTGCCGTCGGCGCGACGGACCGACCGGTAGCCGATCGCGTACGCGCCGGGCAGCCGCTCCTCGAAAGCGCCCGCCCGGGTCAGGACCTCGACGCGCGCGACATGGCGCCATGTCTCGCCGCCCCAGCAGCCCGCGTTCATCGCGAGCGCTCCGCCGACCGTTCCCGGGATCCCGGCGAGGAATTCCGATTCGGCGAAGCCCTGCCCCGCGGCGAAGCGCGCAACCTTGGGACTCGCGACGCCGGCCTCGGCGTAGACCGCAGCTTCGCGCAGCTCGAGCGTGTTGAGCGCCGCATGCAGGACGACGACGGTCCCGCGAACGCCGCCGTCGCGAATCAGCAGATTGCTGCCCAGGCCGATCACCGTCAGCGCCTCGGCCGCCGGCAGCTGGCGGACGAACGCCGCGAGGTCCTCGCGGTCGGCCGGGACGTAGAGGCGCTCGGCCGGGCCGCCGCAGCGCCAGCTCGTGTACCGCGCGAGCGGGGCGTCGCGCGACAGCGTTCCGCGCAGCGCCCCGAACATCGCCGGCTCGCTCATCATCATGCGCCCGCCGCTCTCATGCGCCCTCCTTGTGCGGGCACGAAGCCCGCACCGTCGCGCGTCGGGCGCGCGCAATCGAGCGGCAACGCGCCCTTGCGGGCCCCTGCCGGCTTCGCCCGCCGCTCTCATGCGTCCTCCACGAGCTTCGCCGGGACCTGGCCGATCGAGCCGGCGCCCATCGTCACGACGACATCGCCGTCGCGCACCAGCGTGCGGATCGCAACCGGCATGTCGGCAACGGACTCGACAAAGACCGGCTCCACCTTTCCCGCGACGCGCACCGCCCGGGCAAGCGCGCGCCCGTCCGCCGCCACGATCGGCGGCTCGCCGGCCGGATAGACATCGGAGAGCACCAGCGCGTCCGCCGTCGACAGCACCTTCACGAAGTCCTCGAACAGGTCGCGCGTGCGCGTATAGCGGTGCGGCTGGAACGCGAGCACCAGCCGTCGGCCCGGAAAGCTGCCGCGCACTGCGGCGATCGTCGCCGCCATCTCGGCCGGGTGGTGGCCGTAGTCGTCGATCAGCGTGTACGTGCCGCCGCCCGAAACCGGCAGTTCCCCGATGCGCTGGAACCGGCGGCCGACGCCGCGGAACTCCGCGAGCGCCTTGGCGATCGCCGTGTCGGCGACGCCGGCCTCGCGGCCGATCGCGATCGCAGCGAGCGCGTTCTGCACGTTGTGGATTCCGGGCAGGTTGAGCTCGACCGGCAGGTCCGGCAGGCCGGCGGCATGGACGACGAAGCGCATTCGACCGGCGATGTTCGCGACATCGGTCGCGCGGAGCCGCGCGTCGTCGGCGAGCCCGTAGGTGACGATGGGCTTCGTGATGGCGGGCAGGATCGCGCGCACGTTCGGGTCGTCGATGCAGAGCACCGCGACTCCGTAGAACGGCAGGCGCTGCGCGAAGTCCACGAACGCGCGCTTCAGGCGCTCGAAGTCGTGGCCGTAGGTTTCCATGTGGTCCGTATCGATGTTCGTGATCACGGCCAGCGCCGGCGAGAGGTACAGGAACGACGCGTCCGACTCGTCCGCTTCCGCGACCAGGAAGTCGCCCTTGCCGAGGCGCGCGTTCGCGCCCGCGGACAGCAGCCGGCCGCCGATGACGAATGTCGGATCGAGCCCGCCTTCGGCCAGCACCGACGCGATGAGGCTCGTCGTCGTCGTCTTGCCGTGCGTGCCGGCCACGGCGATGCCTTCCTTCAGGCGCATGAGCTCGGCCAGCATCAGCGCGCGCGGCACGACGGGGATTCCCTTCTCGCGCGCGGCCGCGACCTCGGGGTTGTCGGGCGCGACGGCGGTCGACACGACGACGGCGTCGGCGCCGGCGACGTTCGCCGGCGCATGGCCGATCGCGATGGCGACCCCCAGCGCGGCGAGGCGCGCCGTGACCGGGCTCGCGGCAAGGTCGGATCCCGACACCTGGTATCCCTGCGTCGCCAGCACCTCGGCGATGCCGCTCATCCCGGCGCCGCCGATGCCGACGAAATGGATGCGCTTGACCTTGTGCCTCATCGCCGTGCTCCGAGCGCGATGCAGGCGTCGGCGACGCGATCGGCGGCATCCGTGCGGGCGACCTTGCGCGCGGCGATCGCCATCGCGAGCAGGTTCGCGCGGGTCAGCGCGTCCAGGCGCGCGACGAGCGCTTCCGGCGTCAGTTCCCGCTCGGCGATCTTCAATGCCGCGCCGGCGTCGACGAGAAACTGCGCATTGGCGCTCTGCTCGTCGGCGATCGCGCCGGGCAGCGGCACGATGATCGCGCCGACGCCGGCGGCAGCGAGCTCGGCGACCGTGATCGCGCCGCCGCGGCAGAGCACGAGATCGGCGTCCGCGTATCGCGCCGCCATGTCGTCGATGAACGCGACACAGGACGCGGCGACACCAGCGCTCTCGTAGGCGGCGCGCAGCGCCTCGACGTGCCTTGCGCCGGCCTGGTGCACGACCTGCGGGCGCCTCTCCACAGGGATCAGCGCGAGCGCCGCCGGAACGATGCGGTTCAGCGCGGCGGCGCCGAGGCTGCCGCCGACGACGAGCAGATGCAGCGGGCCGGTCCGTTCCGCGAACCGCGATTCCGGGGGCGGGATGCGGCCGATCTCATCGCGCAGCGGATTGCCGACCCACTCGACCTTGGCCGCGTGCCGGCCGCGCATCGCATCCGGAAATCCGAGAAGGATCCGGTCGGCGCCGTAGGCGAGCACGCGGTTCGCGAGTCCTGCGACCGCATTCGCGTCGTGCAGCACGAGCGGCTTGGCCAGCGCCACGGCCGCGAGCGCGCCCGGGAACGATGCGAATCCGCCCAGACCCAGCACGACATCCGGGGTTCGCCGGCGGATGATCCGGGAGCTCTGCCACAGCGCCGCAAGCAGGGCGAGCGGACCGAACACGATCCCCTTCCAGCCCTTGCCGCGGATGCCGCCGAACGCCACGCCCTCGAAGTCGACACCGTGCTGGCGCACGAGCGCAGCCTCCATTCCGCCCCTGGTGCCGAGCCAGAACACGCGCCAGCCCCTTGCGATCAGCTTTGCGGCGACGGCGAGACCCGGGAAGACGTGACCGCCCGTGCCGCCCGCGGTGATCATCACGGTGCCGGTCATACCGTGAAGCCTCGCAAGAGTCGTCGATTCTCATAGTCCACGCGCAGCAGGATCGCCAGCGCGATGCAATTGGCGACGATGCCGGAGCCGCCGAACGACAGCAGCGGCAGCGTGAGGCCCTTCGTCGGCAGCACCCCCATGTTGACGCCGATGTTGATGAACGCCTGAACGCCCGTCCATGCGCCGATCCCCCACGCGACCAGCGCCGGGAACGGCCGCGACAGCCGGGCCGCCTGACGGCCGATCGCGTACGCGCGAAACAGCAGCCAGACGAACAGCCCGATGACCGCGAACACGCCGACGAAGCCCAGCTCCTCCGCGGTGACGGCGAGCAGGAAGTCGGTGTGCGCCTCGGGCAGATAGAGCAGCTTCTCGACCGAGGCGCCGAGCCCCACGCCGAGCCATTCGCCGCGCCCGAACGCGATCAGCGAATGCGACAGCTGGTAGCCCTTGCCGAACGGGTCGGACCACGGATCCAGGAACGCGACGAGCCGCTGCAGGCGGTACGGCGCCGCGACGAGAATGGCCGAGAGGCCGAGCGGCAGGAGCAGCAGCAGACCGAGGAAGAGCCGCCAGTCGAGGCCGCCGAGGAACAGGATTCCGAACGCGATCGCGACGATCACGACGAACGCGCCGAAGTCCGGCTCCAGCAGCAGCAGCCCGCCGACCAGGACCATGACCACGAACAGCGGCAGGAAGCCCCGGACCAGCGTCTTCCTCAGCGGCTGCTCCGCGTGCAGGAACGCAGCCTTGCGCACCGCATAGCTCGCCGCGTACAGCACGACCGCGAGCTTCATGAACTCGGAGGGCTGCAGGTTGACGACGAAGAGCGGGAGCCAGCGCCGCGACCCGTTCACGGACCTCCCGATGCCCGGGATCAGCACCAGGACGAGCAGCGCCGCGCCGACCAGGAACAGCCACGGCGCGAGCTGCTGCCAGGCCTTCATCGGCACCTGGAAGGCGACGTACGCCGCGATGACCCCGACGCCGACGAAGAGCGCGTGGCGGACGAGGAAGTACCAGGCGCGGTAACCGGTGTGCGCGGAGGCCTCTGCAGTCGCTATCGACGCCGAGTAGACCATCACGAGGCCGATCGCGAGCAGCAGGATCGCGGCCCACGCCAGCGACGCGTCGTAGGCGAGCATCGCGCGCGGATTGCGCGGCAGCGCGCCGATCGAGCCGAACGCCTTCAGCATCCCGAACGGACGCAGCGCGCCAGCCTGCGTGGCGTCTCTAGGCATGCGACGCAACCTCCGCCGTTGCGTGCGCGCGGACCAGTCCGGCAAAGCGCTCGCCGCGCTCGATGTAGTTGCTGAACTGGTCGAGGCTCGCGCACGCCGGAGACAGCAGCACGACGTCGCCCGGCGCCGCGATCCGGACCGCACGCGCCACCGCCGCGTCGAGCGTTCCCGCGTGCTCGACGAGCGTCTTCGCTCCGGCGAGCGCGCGTTCGATCGCCGGCGCGTCGCGGCCGATCAGCAGCACCGCGCGGCAGTGCGCCTCGACAGCGGCGGAGAGCGGCGTGAAGTCCTGCCCCTTGCCGTCGCCGCCCGCGATCAGCACCACGGGCCGGCCCAGCCCTTCGAGCGCGACCTGCGTGGCCGCGACGGTCGTCCCCTTGGAATCGTCGATGAACAGCACGCCACTTACCTCGGCGATCCTCTGCATCCGGTGCGCGAGCCCCTCGAAGCGCGTCAGCGCCGCCAGCACGCCGCCGTCGATCTTGGCGACGGCCGAGGTGAGCGCGAGCGCGGCCAGCGCATTCAGCGCGTTGTGCCGGCCGACGAGCCGCAGATCCGCCACCGGCGCGAGCAGCGCGCCGCCGCGCGCGAGCCACGTTCCCGGCGCGCGGTCCGCCTGCGCGCCGCGCGCGACGAGTCCCCAGGACTCTTCCGACTCCGGCACCCCCGCGCCGAACGTCTGCACGAGGCGACCGGGAATTCGCATCGCGATCGAGCGCGGGTCGTCCCGGTTCAGCACCTGGATGCCGCCGTTCATGAAGATGCGCGCCTTCGCGGCGGCGTAGCCGTCGATGCCGGCGTAGCGATCGAGGTGGTTCTCGGTCACGTTGAGCACGCAGGCCGCGGTCGGCGCCAGCGAGCGCGTCGTCTCGAGCTGGAAGCTGGAGAGCTCGAGCACGAACACGTCGGGCCAGCGATCGTCGGCCGGCAGGGCGTCGAGGACGGCATCGCCGATGTTGCCGCATACGTTCGTGGCCAGGCCCGCGGCGCGGCAGAGCGCGCCGGTGAGCGCGGTCACGGTCGTCTTGCCGTTCGAGCCGGTGATCGCGAGCACGCGCTGCGCCGGGCGGCAGCGCGCGGGCAAAGCACTCGACGTCGCCGACGAGCTCGGCGCCGCGGGCAAGCGCCGCAGCGATGGCCGGCTGGTCCTTGGCGATGCCGGGACTGATCGCGATGAGATCGGCGCCGGCCAACGTCGCGTCGGTGAACGGTCCCGTCGCGACGGGCACGCCCGGCAGCGCGGCGGCGAGCCGGTCCGCGAACGGCGGGGCCGCCCGCGTGTCGGCGACGCGGACCTGAGCGCCGCGCGCCGCGAGGTGCCGCGCAAGCGAGAACCCCGTGAGCCCGAGTCCCAGCACGACGGCATGGCGTCCGGCGTAGCTCATCTCAGCTTCAGCGTCGACAGACCGAAGAGGACCAGCAGCATGGTGATGATCCAGAACCGGACGACGACCTGGTTCTCCTTCCAGCCCTTGAGCTCGTAGTGATGATGGATCGGCGCCATCCGGAACACGCGCCTGCCGGTGAGCCTGAACGAGGCGACCTGGATCATCACCGACAGCGTCTCGACGACGAACACGCCGCCCATGATGAACAGCACGATCTCCTGCCGGACGATCACCGCGATCGTGCCGAGCGCCGCGCCGAGCGCGAGCGCGCCGACGTCGCCCATGAACACTTCTGCCGGATACGCGTTGAACCAGAGAAAGCCGAGCCCCGCGCCCGCCATCGCGCCGCAGATCACGGCCAGCTCGCCGGCGCCGGGGATGTACGGAAACTGCAGGTAGCGCGCGAAGATCGCGTTGCCGCTCACGTAGGCGAAGATGCCGAGCGCCGCGCCGATCATCACCGTCGGCATGATCGCGAGGCCGTCGAGGCCGTCGGTCAGGTTCACGGAATTGCTGGTCCCGACGATCACGAAATAGGTGAGCGCGATGAAGCCCCAGACGCCGAGCGGATACGAGATCGTCTTGAAGAACGGAACGATCAGGTCGGCCTTCGGCGGAAGCTCGAGGTTGAAGCCGCTTCCGATCCACGCGGCGAAAAGCTGAAAGAAGCGCGCGTTGTCCGGCGCCGACACCGAGAACGCGAGGTACACCGCGGCGACGAGCCCGATCACCGACTGCCAGAGGAACTTCGTGCGCGCCGGGATGCCTTTCGGGTTGCGGTGAACGACCTTCCGGTAGTCGTCGACCCAGCCGATCGCCCCGAAGCCGACGGTGACCAGCAGCGTCACCCACACGAAGCGGTTGGCGAGGTCGCCCCAGAGCAGCGTCGTCACGGTGATCGAGACCAGGATCAGCGCGCCTCCCATCGTCGGCGTGCCTGCCTTCACCAGGTGGGTCTGCGGCCCGTCGTCGCGCACGGACTGCCCGATCTTCATCCGCGTCAGCCACGCGATCACCTTCGGACCGACGATGAACGAGATGAGGAGCGCCGTCATGCACGCGAGCACTGCGCGCAGCGTCAGGTAACCGAAGACGTTGAACGCGCGGATGTCTTTCGCGAGGAGCTCGGTTGCCCACAGCAGCATCAGTGCGCTCCCTCGCGGAATGCCGGTCCGCACAGCGCCGCGACGACGCGCTCCATGCGCATGAATCGCGAGCCCTTGACGAGGATCGTCGCTCCGGCGCGCGCGGTCGCCGCAACGTGCGCCGCCAGCGCGTCCACCGACGCGAAATGCTCGGCGCCATCGCCGAACGCCGCCGCGCTCTCCGCCGCGAGCGCGCCCGTCGTCAGCAGCCGGTCGATGTGCGCGGCGCGAGCGTACGCGCCGGCCTCGCGGTGGAACGCGGGACCGTCGGCGCCGACTTCGCCCATGTCGCCGAGCACCAGCCAGCGCGGCGCCGGCGCGCCGGCGAGCACGTCGATCGCCGCGCGCACCGAATCCGGATTCGCGTTGTAGCTGTCGTCGATCACCGCGGCGCCGGAGGCGGCCCGCAGCATCGCGAGGCGGCCGGCGACGGGGCGAAACGCCTCGAGGCCGCCGACGACGGCGGACAGCGGAACGCCGATCGCGAGCCCCGCTGCCGCAGCGGCGAGCGCATTCGACGCATTGTGGCGCCCCGGGGCATGGAGACGCAGCTGCGCGTCTCCTGCGGGCGTCGTCAGCGCCAGCGCGCCGTCGGCGCCCGCGGACGGAGCGCGCAGGCGGATCGCGGCCGGATGGTCGAGCGCGAACTCGACCACGCGCACGCCGGCGCGCTCGCGCGCGGCGCGGCGCCACACGTCGACGCTGGGGTCGTCGGCATTCAGCACGGCGGTGCCGCCTTCGGGCAGCGCCCGCACGACCGCCGCATGCTCGACGGCGACGTCGGCGACGCTCTTCATGAATTCCTGATGCTCGCGCTGCGCGTTGTTGACGATCGCGATCGTCGGCTGCGCGATCGCCGCGAGCTCGGCGGTCTCGCCGGGATGGTTCATGCCGAGCTCGATCGCCGCCGCTTCGTGTTCCGGGCGCAGGCGAAGCAGCGTCAGCGGGAGACCGATCGCGTTGTTGAGGTTGCCTTCGGTCGCGAGCACGCCCTCCTCGCCGTAGTGCGCGCGAAGGATTTCCGCCAGCATTTCCTTCACCGTCGTCTTGCCGTTGCTGCCGACGATGACGGCGACGGGAATCCTGAACCGGGCCCGCCAATGCGCGGCCAGCGCGCCCAGCGCCCCGAGCGGGTCCGCAACCGCGACCAGATTCCCCGCGAGCGCCCCGGCACGGTCGTCGGCGACGAGCGCGGCCACGGCGCCCCGGTCGAATGCGGCGCGGACGAAATCGTGGCCATCGAAGCGCTCGCCCTTGATCGCGACGAAAAGGTCGCCCGGCGCGAGCGTGCGCGAATCGGTGGCCACGCGCGTGAAGCGCACGTTGCCGCCCAGGAGCCGGCCGTGGACCGCGCGCGCGGCCGTCGCCGTGTCCATCATGCGCCCCTCCACGCGGCGAGCGCGGCGGCCGCGGTCTCGGCATCGGAGAAGGGCATGCGCTCGCCGTTCCACTCCTGGTAGTCCTCGTGGCCCTTGCCGGCGATCAGCACCACGTCGCCGCCGTGCGCGCCGGCCACCGCCGCGGCAATCGCCGCGGCCCGGTCGAGCTCCTGCGTCCATCGCGCGTGCCCGGCCTCGCGTATCCCCCGCACGATCGCGTCGGCGATCGCCGCGGGATCCTCGTTGCGCGGGTTGTCGCTGGTGACGATGACGCGGTCGGCGTTCTGCGCCGCGATGCGACCCATCTCCGGCCGCTTGCCCGCGTCGCGGTCGCCGCCGCAGCCGAACACGCAGACGAGCTCGCCCCCCTCGACCACCGCCGGCCGCAACGCCATCAGCACCTTCTCCAGCGCGTCGGGCGAATGCGCGTAGTCGATGACGACGAGCGGCTCGAAGCCGCCGCCCAGGCGCTGCATGCGTCCCGGCGGCGCCGCGATGCGCGAAAGCGCGGCGAGCGCGTCGTCGAAGGCGACGTCGCTGGCGAGCAGCACACCCAGCACGCCGAGCGCATTGGCGGCGTTGAACTCTCCGCAAAGCTGCAGCTCGACGTCGCCGCGACCCCATGGCGTCGCGATCGACATCGCGATGCCCTGCTGGATGTTCGCCAGGTCGGTGCCCAGGATGTCCGCATCGACGAACCCGTAGGTCAGCACCTTCTGGCCGCGACCGCGCGCCGCGTCGATGAGGCTCTGCCCGAACGGATCGTCGGCATTGATCACGGAAGCGGCGAGCCCGGGCCATGCGAACAGCTTCGCCTTGGCCGCGCCGTACGCCGCCATCGTCCCGTGATAGTCGAGGTGATCGCGGGTCAGGTTGGTGAACAGCGCGACATCGAACTCGACCGCATTGACCCGGCCCTGATCGAGCCCGTGCGACGAGACTTCCATCGCGACCGCGCGCGCGCCGGCGTCCCTGAACTCGGCGAGCATCGCGTGCACGAGCGCCGCATCCGGTGTCGTGTGCCGCGCCGGCCGGAGCGCGCCGACGAGCCCGTTGCCCAGCGTGCCGAGCACGGCGGCGCGCCGCCCGCAGGCATCGAGGCATTGCCCGATCCAGTGCGCGCACGACGTCTTGCCGTTGGTCCCGGTCACGCCCACCACCCACAGCGCGTGCGACGGGCTGCCGTAGACGAAATCGGCGATCGCGCCCAGCTTCGTCCGGAGATCGTCGACGGCGAGGTTGGCGACCGTCCATGCGGGATTCCAGCGGTAGCCGGCGGCATCCCAGAGCACGGCGCCCGCGCCGCGCGCGATCGCATCGACGATGAATCCGCGGCCATCGGTCGCCTGCCCGCGAAACGCCGCGAACGCATCGCCGGGGCGCACCTGGCGGCTGTCGGCAGTGATCCGGCGCGGCCGCACCGCCAGGCGGGCGATGAGCGCGGCCGGGTCGAAAGCCGGTGCGAGCGTCGTCGGCATCACGTTTCCTCGCGCACCTGGCTGCCCTCCGGCGGCAGGATCACGTTGTCCTGCGGCGCGTCGGGCGGCGTGCCCAGCATCCGCAGCGCCGATCCCATCACCGAGGAGAACACCGGCGCCGCGACCTCGCCGCCGAAGTGCGCGCCGGCCGAGGGCTCGTCGATCATCACCGCGACGATGAGCCGGGGACGCGACACCGGCGCGAAGCCGACGAACGACGACACGTACTTGTTCGTGTAGCCGCGGCCCTCGAGCTTGTGCGCGGTGCCGGTCTTGCCCGGCGACGCGGTACCCGGGCACCTGCGCCTTCGGCGCGGTGCCTCCGGGCTGCACCGCGAGCTCCAGCATCCTGCGCACCGCGACGGCCGTCTCGGGCCTGATGACCGGCGCGACCCGCGACGGGACCGTTGCCCTTGAGCAGCGTCGCCGGCTTCAACTCGCCGTCGCTCGCGAATACCGTGTACGCCCGCGCCAGCTGAACGAGGTTCACCGAGATGCCGTGGCCGTAGGCCATCGTTGCCTGCTCGATGGGCTTCCAGGTCTTCGCCGGGCGCAGCCGGCCCTGTCACCTCGCCGGGAAAGCCGGTGTTCGGCGCCGTCCCGAAATCCGACATCGGAGAGCGTCTGCCAGAGCGTCGGCGGCGGCAGCGACAGCGCGATCTTCGCGGCGCCGACGTTCGAGGATTTCTGGATCACCTGCTCGACGGTCAGCGCGCCATGGGGATGCGCGTCGTGGATGGTGTGCGAACCGAGCGTGAGCGTGCCCGGCGCCGTCTGGATCACCGTGTCGGGACGGACCTGGCCGCTCGCGAGCGCGGAGGCGATCGTGAACGGCTTCAGCGTCGAGCCGGGCTCGAAGACGTCGGTCAGCGCGCGATTGCGCATCCTTTCGCGCGCGACGCGGTTGCGCGAATTCGGGTTGTACGTGGGCCAGTTGGCGAGCGCGAGGATCTCGCCGCTCTGGGCGTCGAGGACCACGAGCCCGCCGGCCTTCGCCTGGTTCGCCTCGACGGCGGCCTTCAGTTCGCGGAACGCGAGGTACTGCAGCCGGGTGTCGATGGCGAGCGCGAGGTCGCGGCCGGCCTGCGGCGCGCGTATCGCCTCGACGTCCTCGACCACTTCGCCGCGGCGGTTGATGATCACGCGCCGGCTGCCGGGCTTGCCGCCCAGCCATTCCTGCTGCGCGAGCTCGATGCCCTCCTGCCCGACGTCGCGGTCGCCGGTGAAGCCCAGGATGTGGCTCATCGTCTCGCCGGCCGGATAGAACCGACGGTACTCGTTCTGGTCGTGGACGCCCTTGATCTTCAGCGCCGCGACCCGGTCCGCCACCTCGGGCGGAACCTGTTTCGCCAGGAACACGAATTCGCCCGCGTCAGCCGAGCTTCTTCGCGAGCGCCTGCGGCGTCGTCTCGAGCACCTGCGCGAGTCGGGCGAGCTGCCCGGGCGTCGCCTCCACCTGGCCGGTGAACGCCCAGATCGACTTCACCGGCGTCGAGATCGCGAGCGGCTCGCCCGAGCGGTCGACGATGCGGCCGCGATGCGCGGGCAATTCGATCGCGCGGCTGTGGCGCGAGATGCCCTGGCCCTGCAGGAACTCGTTGTCGATCCCCTGCAGATACAGCGAGCGGACGACGAGCACGGCGAACAGCAGCAGCAGGGCGCCGAAGAGGAACGCGGCGCGGAAGCGCGGCAGCGCCGGTGCCGGCGCGGCGCGCTTCAACGCGACGGACACGCCGGTCATCGCGGCGCCCCCGCGGAAACGACCTCGATCCGCCCCGGCCCGGGCAGCTGCATCCGCAGCTGCTCGCGCGCGATCTTCTCGACGCGCACCGGCATCGCCCACGTCGACTGCTCGAGCTGCAGCTGGCCGAATTCGGTCTCGTAAGCGCGCGTCCTCGCCTGCTCGCGCTCGAGCTCGACGAAGAGCTTGCGCGCCTGGTGTCGCGACGTGACCAGCGACAGCGCGCAGAGCACGAGCACGGCAAGCAGCAGCAGGTTCAGGCGGACCATGTCGGCGTCACGGCCGGAGGGTGTCGCTTCGGCCGCCCGGCCAGGGATGCGCGGTGCGCTCGGCGACGCGCAGCGTGGCGCTGCGCGCGCGCGGGTTCGCCGCGATCTCGCGCTCGGACGGACGGATCGCGCGGCCGACGAGCCGCAACGGCGCGCCGGGGAGCGCGGCCGTCCTGATCGGCAGCCTCGCGAGCCGCGGATCGCCGCCGAACGGCTGCGACGCGGAAGCGAAGAAGCGCTTCACGATCCGGTCTTCCAGCGAATGGAAGCTGATCACCGCGAGCCGGCCTCCGGTATCGAGCAGCGGGACAACCCGCGGCAACGTCAGCGCGAGCTCCTCGAGCTCGCGGTTGACGAAAATCCTGAGAGCCTGGAACGTACGCGTGGCCGGATCCTGACTCCGATCACCCCGTGGGCGCGCGCCGACGGCTTTGGCCACGATCGCGGCCAGCTGCCGCGTGCGGACGACGGGTGCGACCGTGCGAGCCGCAACAACTGCTCCTGCAATCGATTGAGCAAACCGTTCTTCACCATAGTCGCGTATCACCTCCGTCAGTTCGCGCGCGGTGGCACGCGCGAGGTACGCGGCCGCGGATTCGCCGCGCGTGGGGTCCATCCGCATGTCGAGCGGACCGTCGGCGCGAAACGAGAATCCGCGCGCCGCGTCGTCGATCTGCGGAGAGGAAATGCCGAGGTCGAGGAGGACGCCGTCGATGCGCGCGATGCCGAGCGCGGCGAGCGTGGCGGCGATGTCCGAGAACCAGACCCGGCGAAAGACGAACCGGGGATCGTCGATGGTCCGCGCGCCGGCCTCGGCTTCGGGATCGCGGTCGAAAGCGTAGAGCCTTCCCGCGGGGCCGAGCCGGGCGAGGATCGCGCGCGAGTGGCCGCCGCGGCCGAACGTGGCGTCGACGTAGGCGCCGCCGGGCTTGACCGCCAGCGCGGCGACGGCTTCTTCGAGCAGGACCGGGACGTGGTCGCCATCGCGCATCAAAGGCTGAAGCCGTCCAGCTCGGAGGGCAGGCCCCCGGCGGGAAACGTGATCGCGCGTGCCGTCTGCTCCTGCCACTTCGCGTCGTCCCACAGCTCGAACTTGTTCCCCTGGCCGACGAGCACGACGCGATGATCGAGCCCCGCGTACTGGCGCAGAGGAGGCGGGATGAGAATCCGGCCGGCGCCGTCCATCTCGACTTCATCGGCGTGGCCCACGAGCAGTCGCTGCAGCCCGCGGATCGGCTCGTTGAACGACGAGAGCGCCATCAGGCGCGCCTGGATCGGCTCCCAGGTAGGTCGCGGATAGACGAGGAGGCAGCGGCTGGGATCGGCGGTGAGGATCAGCGCGCGTTCCGCAGTGTCGGGACCTCCGACCAGTGCCTCGCGGTGCTTCGCGGGAATCGCCAGGCGGCCCTTGGCGTCGAGCGCGAGCTGGGTCACGCCGCGAAACACCGCGCCGGCCGACCCTGTCCCTTCCGCTCCTCCCTGCGCCACTGCGTCGCTCCCGCCGCGTGAGGTATTAGGCTGAGGCGTTAGTGAGTGCTTATTTACGTGGTTCGGTCACTTTTCGATCGATGGCCACGGAAAATCCCACTTCAACCCACTTTTTACCACTTGGCGCAACTATAAGGGATCAAAACTCACGAGGTCAACTGGTTTCGCTTTCCCGTCAAGAACTTGGCTCGGATTCGATGCAAATTTGGTTATCTATTTAGAAACAATAAATTAAGTTCACTTATTAATGTGATATACGAGCTTTGTGTTCGATACCGAAACCATTGGCGTACGATCGTTCGATAAACGCGCGAAACGATGAGGCAGCGGGGAACAGCGCGGATCGCGCGTCCTGTGGCGACCGCACGGGGCCACGCGGTCCGGCCGAACCCGCAGTTCCGCGCGACCTGTGGCAATGCGCCCTGGGCGAATCGACGCCGGCGCCACGCCTTTTATGACGTTGGAATGGCCGCCAATCTGCCCGCTCCGCGTTACTTGCGCGGTCCGTCTCGAGCTGAGAGGGGCTGTTTGCCGAACTCGCGACTGCGCACCGCGCGCGCCGATCGCGCCGTGCAGGTCCCGCGGATGCGACTCGGGTAGAATCCAGAGCTTTTTTGCCTCCTGGTCGCGGCCACCCTTCGTCGCCGTCACCGCAACGACCTCCTCCTCGTCGATCGCCGAACCGCAACCCTGTATGTCCCCCCACGCCCCCTTCCGTCACGCGGCCGTCGCCTTCGCCGCCGCAGTCTGCATTCCAGCCGTCGCCCACGCGATGCAACCCGGCGATATCGTGGTGTCGACGTCCGTCACCGGCGTCTACCAGTTCGAGACCGACCTCGATTCCGGCGGCGACGTGCGCTGGACCGAAGGCGTCGTCAGTGGCTCGGTCATCCGTCAACTCACCCCCCAGCTCAGCGCCGGCGTTTCGCTGCGTTACGACTACGAGACCTGGGGCTTCGGAAACCCCGTCGCTTTCGGCGGCAAGGCGCCCTGGGAGAACCTGCTCGCCCCGAACATCGCGGGGACCCTCACCTATGCGATCGCTCCGAGCCTGCTCCTTGCCGTCGCGCCGTCGTTCGGCTGGTCGTACGAGTCGGGCGCCAACGCATCCGACGCAAAGGTCTACGGCGCGATCTTCTCCGCGACCAAAGTCGTCAAATCCGGACTGGCGGTCGGGATCGGCGCGAGCATCGTGCGCCAGATCGACGAGACAAAGGTGTTCCCGTACGTGATCCTTCAGTGGCAGATCGACGAGCGGTGGCGCGTGGCGAACCCGTTCCGCGCCGGTCCGGCGGGCGGAGCGGGGCTGGAGGTCGAGTACACGATCGACAACGACTGGGGGATCGCTGCCGGCGGGGCTTACCGTTCGTACCGATTCCGGCTGAACGGCGACGGCGCCGCAGCGGACGCGATCGGCGAGAATCGCTACTTTCCCGTGTTCGCGCGGCTGACGCGCAAGCTCGGCGCGCGAACCAACCTCGATTTCTATGCGGGGGTGTCCGTCCGCGGCAGAGTGTCCGTCGACGACGGCCAGGACACCGAGGTCGTGAGAGATGACTACAGGACCACGCCGGCCCTCGGCATCACGCTGGCGCACCGGTACTGAAGCGATCGCGGTCCGAGCTGCCCGACGGCGCGCCGCGGTCCTCGCCGCTGCGTTCGCGTGCGCCACCCTCGCGGGCTGCGCGATCCGCTACGACAACGCCGGCGTCACGCGCGTGGGCATCGGGCTATGGGGTCTCGGCGACCCTCCCGGCGTCGACTGGAACCTCGACTGGCCGCGCCGGGAGATTCCCGAGCTGCCGAGAACTCCCCTGCCGGAGCTCCCGCCCGCTCGCGCTCCGCAATGGCGATCGGACGCCCCCGTTCCCGAGCGCGGCGACGCCATCGCCGCGCCGCATTCGGCGATCGACGATAATCCCGAGTGTGCGTCACGCTGCGACTCCCTTCCGCCCGCTCTGGCGTTGGTGCCCCGTACTGACGCTGACCGCGGGCCTCCTGCTGCACGTTAGCGCGGGAGCGGCGGAGCCCGCGGACGAACCCGCGGCCGCCGCCCCGGCAAGTGTGCCGGCAGCCGCCGAGCCGGTGTACCGCGTCGTCGTCGACGCGCCGGGCCGGCTCGCTCCCGCGATCGAGCGCAGTGTCGGACTCGTGCGGTGGCAGACCTACGCCGACATGACCTTCGAGCTCATGGAGCGCCTCGCGCACGAGGCGCCGGCCGAAGCGGGAGACGCCGCGGCGGCGGAAGGCTATTTCTCGGCGCGCGTCGAGCTGGCCATCGATCGCAGCGCGAAACCGGCCACGGTCACGCTGACCGTCGTGCCGGGCGAGCCGACCCGGATCGCCGGTGTGCGCATCGACGTCACCGGTCCCGCGGCGACCGACACCGCGGAAGGAACCGCGGCGATCGCCGCGATGCGCAAGCGGTGGGGGCTGCCCGAGGGCGAGGTCTTCCGCCAGGAGGCGTGGGCCGCGGCCAAGGACCGGGCGCTGGCCATCCTGCGTGCGAGTCCCTACGCGGCGGCGACGATCGCGAAGAGCGAGGCGCTGATCGATCCCGATGCCCGCACCGCCGTACTATCGCTCGAGGTCGCCAGCGGCCCGCCGTTTCGCTTCGGCCGACTCGACATCACGGGACTCGAACGGTACGAGCCCGCGCTCGTGCGCAACTACAGCACGATCCGTCCCGGCGAGCTCTACGACCAGCAGGCGCTCGACCGGCTGATCCGGCGCCTCAACGCGACCGGCTACTTCTCCAGCGTGCAGGCATCGATCGATCCGGACGCCGCGCATCCCGACGACGCGACGATCCGGCTCGCCGTGATCGAAGCGCCGACGCGCCGGCTCGAGGCCGGGCTTCGCTACTCGACCGACGTGCAGTTCGCGGCGAATTTCAGTTACCGCGACGTCGACGTCGACAGCGAGGGGCTGCAGATGCTCGTCGACGGGGAGCTCGACCGCAAGATCCAGTCGGGCTCGCTGCGCTTCACGCAGCCCGCGATCGCTGCCGGCTGGCTCCCGACGTGGTTCGTTGGCGCGAAGCGCACCGACATCGAGGGCCTGATCACGCACACCGCGGCCGCCGGCACGCGCTGGCACACGCTCGAGGAAACGCGCGAGCGCGCGATCTCGGGCACGTTCTTTCTCGACGACCAGTACCCCGCGGACGCGCCGTCGCAGAGATCGCACGCCGCCTATGTCGAGGTCGAGCAATATTGGCGCGAGGTCGACGATCTGGTCGCGCCGAAGCGCGGCTGGATAGCGAGCGCCCAGCTGGGCGGCGGAATCCCGGGAATTTCGACGCGCTCGTTCGGTCGCGTCATCGGGCGCTTCGCCGCCTGGCTACCGCTGGACCGCGCCGACGAGCTGAACTTCCGCGCGGAGGCAGGCGCGGTGCTGGCGCCGTCGCGTGACGGCATCCCGTCCACGCTGCTGTTCCGCACCGGCGGCGACACGACGGTGCGCGGCTACGCGTTCGAGAGTCTCGGCGTGCCCCAGGGCGACGCCATCGTCGGCGGCCGCTACTTCGCCGTGGGGAGCGCCGAGGCGATCCACTGGATCGGCGAGGCGTGGGGGCTCGCCGCGTTCGTCGATGCCGGCAACGCGACCGACGCATTGTCGGACTTCCGCTTCGCGTTCGGCTACGGCGCCGGCGTGCGCGTGCGCACGCCGCTCGGGCCGTTTCGCCTCGACGTCGCCTACGGCGAGCGCGACAGCAACGTGCGCCTGCACTTTTCGGTCGGTCTCAGCTTCTGAATGACTTCGATGGACGCGAATCCCGCCGCCGCGATCCCGCCGACGCCGCCACGCGGAACCAAGCGACGCGCCGGCCGCCGGCTCGCGATTGCCGCCACGCTCGCGGCCGTCGCGGCGGGCGCCGGGATCGCCTTCCTCGCAACCGAAACCGCGCTCGAGCTCGTGCTCTCCGTCGTCGTCGCGCGCAGCGACGGGCGGCTCGCGGTCGAGGAGCCCGCGGGCTCGCTGCTGTCGACGGTGCGCGCGAAGCGCATCGCCTGGCGCGGACCCGAGGCGACGCTCATTGCCGATCGCGTCGCGCTCACCTGGAGCCCCGCCGCGCTGTTCTCCCGCGGCATCGTCGTCCGCGCTCTTTCGGCGCAGCAGATCGCGTTGACGATGCGCCCGTCCGACACGGCGACCCCGCTCCCCGCGAGCCTCGCTCTGCCGACCGACGCGACGATCGACCGGGTCGCGGTCGACCGGTTCGAGTGGACGATCGGAACGAGCCACGGCGCGATCCATGGTCTCGCGTTCGGCTACGAGGGCGGCGCGCAGGCGCACCGGGTGCGCGATCTCGCCCTGGCCGTGGACCGCGCGAGCATCGGCGGCGAGGCTTCGCTTGCCGCGCAGCCGCCGTTCGCACTCGAGGGCTCGCTTCGCGTCCGCGGCGACGCCACGCTGAAGGACGCGCAGGCCGACGTGGCCATCGCGGGCACCCTCGCCGCCGTTGCGCTCGACGGCCGGGGCAGCGCCGGCGACGCGCGCTTCACGCTGCAGGCGCGCCTCGCGCCGTTTGCCGCGGTCGTGCTCGAGGAGCTCGCCCTCGATGCGCGCGACGTCGATCTGGCGCGCTGGGACGAGGCGCTGCCCGCCACGCGGCTCGCGGTGAAAGCCGATGCCCGGCCCGCGAGCGGGGGACTCGCCGGCCGCGTCGAGCGTGGAGAACGCGCTGCCCGGCCGGATCGACGAGAAGCGCGCGCCGCTGCGCTCGGCGCGCGCGCGATTCGCGTGGACCGCCGAGACGCTGACGCTCGACGACCTCGCCGCGACGCTTGCCGGGCGCGGCAGCGCGGCCGGGCGCGCGCGGATACCGCTCGGCGGCGGCGCGGGAACGTGGACGCTTGCGCTCGCCGAGGTCGACCTGAAGCAGATCTACGCGCCGCTCGTCGCAACCCGGCTTTCCGGTTCGATCGTGGCCGATCTCGACGCGCAGCGGCAGCGCATCGACGGCGACATCGCCGATCGCACGGTCGCCGGCGGACTCGGCCTGCGTTTCGCCGCCACGATCGCGGATGGCAGGCTCGACGTCGCGAGCTTCCGCGTGCGTGCCGGCGCCGGCGAGCTCGCCGGCAGCGGCCGCGTCGACCTCGGTGGCGCCGGAGCCTTCGCGGTGAAGGCGACGGCGACCAGACTCGATCCTGCGCATTTCGGCGAGTTTCCGGCAGGAAGCCTCGGCGGCGAAATCGCGGCGAGCGGCGCGCTTCGTCCCGCGTGGCGCGTCGACGCCGACGCCAGGCTCGCCTCCGGCAGCAAGGTTGCCGGCGTGGCGGTCTCCGGCACCGCACGCGCGAGCATCGCCGCGCGCGCGTGGCGCGATGTCCTCGTCGATCTCAAGCTCGCCAGCGCGACGCTCGCCCTGCGCGGGGACACCGGCGACGCGGACAGCCGCCTGGCCCTGGCGCTCGACGCGCCACGCCTCGCGGAGCTCGCGCCATTGTTGCCCGCGCGCATGCCGCGACCGCTTGCCGGCGCGTTGCGCGCGAGCGCCGAGTTGCGCGGGAGCCTCCGCGACGGCGGTGTGGTGCTCGAGGCCAAGGGCGAGGCGCTCAAGATGGGATCGGCGTTGGCGCTGGAGACGCTCGCTGCGCGGATCGTCGTCGATCCGCCCATCGGCGTCCGCCGACGCGGCGGCCGTCGGCGAGCGCCGACTCGCCATCGAGGTCGCGGCTAGCGGCGTCGTCACGCCGCCCGGGCGCTTTCCGCGCGCCCGCGCGAGCGTCGAGGGCACCGTGAGCCGGCACACGGCGACGGTGAGTTTCATCGGCGAGGATCTCGATGTCGATGCCAGCGCCCACGGCGGGCTCGATCCGACGCGCCGGACCGGCGACGCTCGCCGGCTGGCGATGGACGGGCACGCTCGACGCGCTGCAGAACCGCGGCGCCTGGCCGTTGCGACTCGAAGCTCCCGTTGCGCTCGAGATCGAACGCGATCGCGTCGACGTCGGCCCGGCGCGCCTCGCCGCGGCCGACGGGCAATTCGAGATCGGAGCGCTGTCCTGGGACGACGGCCGGCTCTCCACCCGCGGCGCGTTCTCGGGCCTGCCGGTGGCCACGCTGATCCGCCTCGCCGGCGCCGACATGAAGCTGGTGTCGACAATGACGCTCGCCGGCGAATGGTCGCTGGCGGCGACGCCGCGGCTCAACGGCTCGCTGACGCTGCGCCGCGAACAGGGCGACCTCCTGCTCGGCGACAACACGATCGCCGCGCCGGCCGATCGCGCGCTGCGCATCACCGCGATCGACGTCGCGGCGCGCTTCCACGACGACGCGGTCGAGGCGACCGCCGCGTTGCGCTCGGGTCGCGGCGTCAACGCCGACGCGCGGCTCGCCATCGGCGTCGCACCGGGCGCCCCGCCGGGGCGCATCGCGGCGGACGCGCCGCTGCAGTTCACGGCCACGGCCGAGCTCGCGACCTTGCGCTTCGTCCAGCCGTGGGTCGGCACCGCGGCGGTCGTCGACGGCGCCGCGCGCGTCGAGCTCGCCGGCGGCGGCACCGTCGGACGGCCCACGCTGACCGGCACGCTCAAAGGCAGCGGCCTGCGCATCGACGCGGCGGACTACGGCCTGCATTTCACCGACGGGCGCCTGGCCGCAACGCTCGCCGACGGCGTGCTGCGCCTGGACGAGCTCTTCCTTGCCGGCGGAAGCGGCCGCTTCACGGCCTCCGGCACGCTGGCCAGGGCACAGGACGGACAACGCGGCCCCGAACGCGCGCTCGCGCAGATCGCATGGCAGGCCGAGCGCTTCCGCGTGTTCAACCGTCCCGACCTGCGGCTCGTCGCGACCGGCGCAGGCACGCTGGCGATCGCCGACCACCGGCTTTCGATCGACGGGAAGATCCGCGCGGACGAGGGCCACTTCGACTACACGCCTTCCGCGACGGTGACGCTGGGCGACGACGTCGTCGTGAAGGGCCGGCCGCCCCGCACGAAGGGCGGCATGCGCACGGAAGGCACTCCGCTCGCGCTCAACCTGGAGCTCGATCTGGGCGAGCGGCTCACGTTCACCGGCGAAGGACTGCAGACCGGCCTGCGCGGCAAGCTCGTGCTGACGACGGCGCCGGACGGCACCCTGCGCGCCCGCGGCTCGATCAGCGCGCAGCGGGGCACCTATTACGCGTTCGGCCAGCGGCTCGCCATCGATCGCGGCCGCCTGATCTTCGACGGTCCGCTGGACAATCCGGGACTCGACATCGTCGCACTGCGCAGGAACCTCGCCGTCGAAGCCGGCGTCGCGGTCAGCGGCACCGTCAAGGTCCCGATCATCCAGCTCACGTCGAACCCGCCGGTGCCCGACAACGAGAAGCTCTCGTGGCTGGTGCTCGGCCGGGGACTCGACCAGACCTCCGGCACCGACATCGCCGCGTTGCAGGCGGCCTCCGCCGCATTGCTCGGCGGCAGCAAGCCGATCAGCGCCACGATCGCCGAGAGCGTCGGTATCGACGAGATCTCGTTCGGCAACCTGACCGCAACGCCGCGCGGCACCACCGGGGGACCCGAGACGCCAGGGCAGGCGGTGACCCTCGGCAAGCGGATTACCGACAAGCTCTCGCTCGTCTACGAGCAGGGACTCACCGTCGCGACCAACGCGCTGCGGCTCGAGTACAGCCTCACCCGCACGCTGACGCTGCGCGCCGAGGCGGGAGTGATCAGCGGCTTCGGCATCTACTACCGGCGCACGTTCGAATAGCGCTTGCCGGCGGCGCGCGCATGCCCGCGCCCGCCGCCGCGCTCACGCGGCCCGAGCGCGGCCGTCGCGCCGGCGGCGGACGGATGCAGCTCCGCGAGCAGCCCGGGCGCCGATTCGACGACGAACTCGACGAAGGCGCTGGTCGCCGTGCTCGCGAACCGGCGGGCGCGGCGCACGACGTACCAGCGGCGCATCAGCGGCAGCCCGACGACGTCCAGCTCGACGAGACGGCCCGCCTGGACTTCCAGGCCGATCGTGTGCCGCGACAGAAAGGCGAGCCCCATTCCCGCCATGACGGCCTGCTTGATCGTCTCGTTGCTGGGCATCACGTTGCCGATCTTCGGCTCGAAGCCGCGCTCGGCGAACAGACGCTCCATCGACGAGCGCGTTCCCGATCCGGGCTCGCGCACCAGGAAGGTTTCCGTGGCGAGCGTCGCCAGCGCAATCCGGCGCGCGCCGGCCAACGGGTGCACGGGAGGCGCGATCACGACCAGCGGATGGTCGGCGAAGGCGATCGCTTCGGTCTCCAGGCGCAGCGGCGGCTGACCCATGATGGCGACGTCGATCTCGTCGCGCTCGAGCTCGCGCACGACGATCTCGCGGTTGTTCACCGAGAGCGACACGCGCACGCCCGGATAGCGCTGCTGGAAGCGGGCGACGAGACCCGGCGCGAAGTACTTCGCGGTGCTCACGACGCCCACGCGGATGCGTCCGCCGCGCATGCCCTTCAGCGCCGAGATCGCGGCGTCGGCATCCTTGAGCGCATCGAGGATCTGCTGCGCGTAGCGCACGAGCTGCTCGCCCGCCTCGGTCAGGAAGACCCGGCGGCCCCTGCGCTCGAAGAGGGGCAGCCCCGCGAGCTCCTCGAGCTGCTTGATCTGCAGCGAGACCGCCGCCTGGGTCAGGTGCAGCTGCTCCGACGTGCGCACGAAGCTCAGGTGCGCCGCGGCCGCGACGAAGATCTGCAGTTGCCGGATGGTGACGCCGCGCATCGGTCTGGGGGAGAACGGGTGGGGTGGGAGGCGAAGTACGCCGGACGTGCGCTGAAATACTTAAGTAATTGCTTATGTACAACGTTAAAACAATTAACTTTCATTTGTCAATGACCATCGCTAGCATCGATCCACGACTGCAGTGCTGTCCGCACCGAAAGGAAATCCGATGAACGACACCGCGAGCAAGGCCGCGCCGACGGGCAAGGAGCGCTACAAGGCCGGCGTGATGAAGTACAAGGACATGGGCTACTGGCGGCCCGACTACGAGCCGTCGGAGACCGATCTGATCGCGTTGTTCCGGATCACGCCGCAGGAGGGCGTCGACGCCGACGAGGCGGCGGCCGCGGTGGCCGGCGAATCGTCGACCGCGACCTGGACCGTCGTCTGGACCGACCGGCTGACTGCCTGCGACAACTATCGCGCGAAGGCGTACCGCGTCGACCCGGTGCCGAACACGGGCCCCGGCACGAACACCGAGCAGCAGTACTTCGCGTACATCGCCTACGACCTCGCGCTGTTCGAGGAGGGCTCGATCGCGAACCTCACGGCGTCGATCATCGGCAACGTCTTCGGCTTCAAGCCCCTGAAGGCGCTGCGCCTCGAGGACATGCGCATTCCCGTCGCCTACCTGAAGACCTTCCAGGGCCCGGCAACGGGAATCGTCGTCGAGCGCGAGCGCCTCGACAAGTTCGGCCGCCCGCTGCTGGGCGCCACCGTGAAGCCGAAACTGGGCCTGTCCGGCAAGAACTACGGCCGGGTCGTCTACGAGGGCCTGA
Source organism: uncultured beta proteobacterium (assembly GCA_963786625.1). GTDB lineage: Bacteria > Pseudomonadota > Gammaproteobacteria > Burkholderiales > Casimicrobiaceae > CAIWHR01. The sequence goes on along the minus strand of CAWAZS010000014.1, from coordinate 660,977 downwards.
AGGGCGGCCTCGACTTCCTGAAGGACGACGAGAACATCAACTCGCAGCCGTTCATGACCTGGCGCGAGCGCTTCCTCTATTGCATGGAGGCCGTCGCCAAGGCGTCGGCCGCCACCGGCGAGGTCAAGGGCACCTACCTCAACGTGACCGGCGCAACGATGGAGGACATGTACGAGCGCGCCGAGTTCGCCAAGGAGCTGGGGTCGGTGATCGTGATGATCGACCTCGTGATCGGCTACACGGCGATCCAGTCGATGGCGAAATGGGCGCGCCGCAACGACATGATCCTGCACCTGCACCGCGCGGGCCATTCGACGTACACGCGGCAGAAGAATCACGGCGTGTCGTTCCGCGTGATCGCCAAGTGGATGCGTATGGCGGGCGTGGATCACATCCACGCGGGCACCGCGGTGGGCAAGCTCGAGGGCGATCCGCTGACGGTGCAGGGCTTCTACAACGTCTGCCGCGAGGAGAAGAACGCGGTCGACCTCGCGCGCGGCCTCTTCTTCGAGCAGCCCTGGGCGAACCTGCGCAAGGTGATGCCGGTGGCCTCGGGCGGGATTCACGCGGGACAGATGCACCAGCTGATCGACCTCTTCGGCGACGACTGCGTGCTGCAGTTCGGCGGCGGGACGATCGGCCACCCGGCTGGCATCCAGGCCGGCGCGACCGCCAACCGCGTCGCGCTCGAGTCGATGGTCAAGGCGCGCAACGAGGGCCGCGACATCGTCAACGAGGGGCCGGCGATACTGGTCGACGCCGCGCGCAGGTGCAAGCCGCTCGCGCAGGCGCTCGACACGTGGAAGGACGTCTCGTTCAACTACGCGTCGACGGACACGCCCGATTTCGTGCCGACGCGCCGACCGCCACGCCTGACCCCAGTCCAGGCCGAGCCGGCACTGCGAGGACCACCATGCGCGTCACCCAAGGCACCTTTTCGTTCCTGCCCGACCTGACCGACGCCGAGATCAAGGCGCAGATCGAATACGCCCTGAAGAACGGCTGGGCCGTGTCCGTCGAGCACACCGACGAGCCGCACCCGCGCAACGTCTACTGGGAGATGTGGGGCATGCCCATGTTCGACCTGAAGGACGCGGCGGGCGCGATGATCGAAGTCGACGCCTGTCGCAAGGCCTTCCCGAACCAGTACATCAAGGTCAACGCGTTCGACTCGACGCAGGGCTGGGAATCGACGCGGCTCTCGTTCATCGTCAACCGCCCGAAGAACGAGCCCGGTTTCCGTGTCGTCAGGCAGGAGACCGCCGGGCGCAGCATCCGCTACACCATCGAGAGCTACGCGGTCGACCGGCCCGAGGGCAGCCGCTACTGACCGGCGGCCCGCGGCGCAACCTCCAGAGCCCGTCCTGCGATGAACGACGAAGCCCCGAAGACCGTCGACCTGCAGGCGCTGCTGCGCGAGGCGAACGTGCTCGACGTGCTGGAGGCGCTCGACCGCGATCTCGTCGGCCTCGTTCCGGTCAAGCAGCGGATCCGCGACATCGCCGCGTACCTGGTCGTGTCGAAGGCGCGCGCGGCGCTGGGACTCACCGGCGCGCCGCCGTCGCTGCACATGAGCTTCACCGGCAACCCGGGCACCGGCAAGACGACCGTCGCCATGCGGATGGCGGAGATCCTGCACCGGCTGGGGTACGTGCGCAAAGGGCATCTCGTCTCGGTGACGCGCGACGACCTGGTCGGCCAGTACATCGGCCACACGGCCCCGAAGACCAAGGAAGTGCTGAAGCGCGCGATGGGCGGCGTGCTGTTCATCGACGAGGCCTACTACCTCTACCGTCCCGAGAACGAGCGCGACTACGGGCAGGAGGCGATCGAGATCCTGCTGCAGGTGATGGAGAACCAGCGCGACGACCTCGTCGTGATCCTCGCCGGCTACAAGGACCGGATGGACACGTTCTTCCGCAGCAATCCCGGGATGGCGTCGCGGATCGCCCACCACATCGACTTCCCCGACTACAGCGAGGGCGAGCTCTACGAGATCGCCGCGCTGATGCTCGCCAAGCTCGACTACCGGCTCGACGCGGGGGCCGAGGCCGCGCTGCACGAATACATCGCGAAACGCCGGGCGCAGCCCAATTTCGCCAACGCGCGGTCGATCCGCAACGCGCTCGACCGTGCGCGCCTGCGCCAGGCGAACCGCCTGTTCGCGGCCGGGGCGCCGGTCACCCGCGACGCGCTGCAAACGATCTCGGCCGCCGACATCCGGGCGAGCCGCGTCTTCCAGGGAGGGTGACGATGCTCTACGGCCGCACGACGCTGTCGAAATTCATCATCGAGGAGCAGCGCCGGCTCGAAGGGGGCGCCGAGCTGATCGCGCTGGTCAACGACATCCAGACCGCGTGCAAGTACATCGCGAGCGCCGTCGCGCGCGGCGCGCTGACCGGCGCGCGCGGCTCGGCCGGCAGCGTCAACGTGCAGGGCGAGGAGCAGAAGCCGCTCGACGTCATCGCCAACGACATCATGCTGCAGAGCTGCGAGTGGGGCGGGCACCTCGCCGGCATGGTGTCCGAGGAGATGGAGGAGCCGTACCGGATTCCGGCACGCTACCCGCGCGGACGCTACCTGCTCGTGTTCGACCCGCTGGACGGCTCGTCGAACCTCGACGTCAACGTCACGGTCGGCACGATCTTCTCGGTGCTGCGCGCGCCCGACGGCGTCGCCGAGCCGGCGATCGCCGATTTCCTGCAGCCCGGCACGCGCCAGGTCTGCGCGGGCTACGCGCTCTACGGACCGGCGGCGATGATCGTCATCACGCTGGGCACCGGCGTGCACGGCTTCACGCTGGACCCGGAGATCGGCGCCTACATCCTGACCCATCCGAATCTCGCGATCCCCCCCGACACGCAGGAGTTCGCGATCAACGCGTCGAACCAGCGCTTCTGGGAGCCGCCGGTCCGGCGCTACGTCGAGGAATGCCTGGCCGGGAAGAACGGCGTGCGCGGCAAGGACTTCAACATGCGCTGGATCGCCTCGCTGGTCGCCGAGGTTCACCGGATCCTGATGCGCGGCGGTCTGTTCATGTACCCGAAGGACACCAAGGACCCGACGAAGCCCGGGCGGCTGCGCCTGCTCTACGAGGCGAACCCGATGGCGATGCTGATCGAGCAGGCGGGCGGTGCGGCGTCGAGCGGCCGCGGCCGCATCCTCGACGTCGCGCCCGGCGCGCTGCACCAGCGCATTCCGCTGATCCTCGGCTCGAAGAGCGAGGTCGAGCGACTCGAGCGCTATCACGCCGAGTACGACCGCGGCGACGTCGCGTTCACGCTCGCCGCTGTTCAAGGAGCGCTCGCTGTTCAGCGCCGCCGTTACGCCCGACTGACCCCGAAGCCGTTCACCCGACGTCCGCGAGGGCGAACCCGCCCCACCCGTCCAGCGAGGCCCCACCATGTCCAGGCGCCATCCCGTCGTCGCGATCACCGGCTCCTCCGGTGCCGGAACGACCACGGTCACCCGCACGTTCGAGCACATCTTCCGCCGCGAGGGAATCAAGGCGGCGGTCGTCGAAGGCGATTCGTTCCACCGCTACGACCGCGCGGAAATGAAGGCCAAGATGGCCGAGGCGGCCGCCGCCGGCAATCAGCACTTCAGCCACTTCGGGCCGGAGTCCAACCTGTTCGACGAGCTGGAGGCGCTGTTCAGGAGCTACGGGGAGTCGGGCACCGGCCGCATCCGCAAGTACCTGCACAACGCGCAGGAGGCCGCCCCCTACGCCCAGCAGCCCGGCACGTTCACGCCCTGGGAGGACGTGCAGCCCGGCACCGACCTGCTGTTCTACGAGGGGCTGCACGGGGCGGTGGTCACCGACCGGCTCAACATCGCGGCGCTGGCGGACCTGCTGATCGGCGTCGTGCCCATCATCAACCTCGAATGGATCCAGAAGCTCCATCGCGACCAGAATCTCCGCGGCTACTCGCAGGAGGCGGTGGTCGACACCATCATGCGCCGGATGCCCGACTACGTGAACTACATCTGCCCGCAGTTCTCGCAGACGCACATCAACTTCCAGCGCGTGCCGATGGTCGACACGTCGAACCCCTTCATCGCGAAGGACATTCCGACGGTCGACGAGAGCATGGTCGTGATCCGCTTCGCGAAGCCGCAGGGGATCGACTTCCTCTACCTGCTCTCGATGCTGCACGACTCGTACATGTCGCGGCCGAACATCATCGTCGTGCCGGGCGGGAAGATGAGCCTCGCGATGCAGCTGATCCTGACGCCGATGATCCTGCAGCTGATGGACCGCAAGCGGCGCGCGGTCTGAGGCCGACCCGGAGTCGGACGGGAAAATGCGGACCACGTCGCGGTCCGGTTCCGCCGCCCGGGAGCGCCTCCCCCATACGGGTAGCAGGGTCATTACCCATCGCGGTTATAGACGGCGGGGACGCCCCATCCGCCTAATGCAGGGTTGCCGGGGCAGCCCGGGGCAGCACTCGCGCAGGCGTGTACGAGGTTTGACCGCCGACAACGTCGGGCGCCGCCCGAAGCGCATAATTGTTCGCACCGGCATCCGACAAGTGGTTGATTTCATGGGCAAGCCGGGCCAACGCCGCGTGACCGCGGCTCATCCACTGCGGAGGCCAGACAAGTGAACTTCGACAAGGAACTCGATGCGCGCGGGCTCTCCTGCCCGCTGCCGATACTCAAGACCAAGAAATCGCTGAACGAGCTCGCCTCGGGCCAGGTGCTGAAGGTCGTCGCGACCGACCCGGGCTCGGTCAAGGACATGCAGGCGTTCGCGAACCAGACGGGAAACCCTCTGCTGTCCACGGCCGAGGAGAACAAGACCTACGTGTTCTACCTGAAGAAGAAATAGCCGGGTAGTTCGCGAACAACCCGATTCCACCTGCCGCCGAGGGTCCCCATGGAAACGCTGACCGAAAAGACGCCCGCTGTCGCGACCGACGCCGCGCTCGACCGACTCATCAGCGAGCGCATCGACCTCCTGCTCGACCAGCGGCTCGAGGCGAAGCTCGCCGAGATCAAGGCAAAGAAGACGCCGTCGATGACGATCATCGCCACCAAGGGCACGCTGGATTGGGGGTATCCGCCGTTCATCCTGGCGTCGACCGCCGCGGCGCTCGGCTGGGACGTGTCGATCTTCTTCACGTTCTACGGGCTCGAGCTGCTGAAGAAGGACCTGCGCAAGCTGAAGGTGAGCCCGCTCGGCAATCCGGCGATGCCGATGAAGATGCCGATGGGTCCGGCGTGGTTCAAGTCGATCCAGTGGAACATCCCGAACGCCGTGCAGTCGCTGATCCCGCACTACGAAACGTTCGCGACCAAGATGATGAAGAAGACGGTCAAGAAGAGCGGCGTCGCCGACCTGGCCGAGCTGCGCAGCCTCTGCATCGAAGCCGGCGTGAACCTCATCGCCTGCCAGATGACCGTCGACCTGTTCGGCTACAAGCGCAGCCAGTTCATCCCCGAGGTCAAGGATTATGTCGGCGCCGCGACGTTCCTGCCGATGGCGAAGGACGCCGACGTCAGCCTGTTCATCTGAGCCGCGCCGATCCGGGCCGGACACCGAATTTCCAACTACATTCAGGGGAAAGCAATGAGACGCGCAAAACTTACCGCCCTCTGCGCCGCGCTTGCGGCCGCCGGGCTCGTCGCGCCGGTCGCGAACGCGACCGACGGCTACTTCGCCAACGGCTACGGGATGAAATCCATCGGCATGGGCGGTGCCGCCGTCGCCGTCGCGCAGGAGCCGTTCGGCGGCGCCGTGAACCCGGGGGCGATGACCTTCCTCGGCAACGAATGGCAGCTCGGCCTGTCGTGGTTCTCGCCGCGACGCGACGCGGAGCGCACCGGCACGGGCCCCGCCGGCATGGACGGCTACGCGGACAGCGGCAGCACCAACTTCTTCATCCCCGAGTTCGGCGTCAACTGGAGGCACAGCCCGCAACTCGCCTTCGGCGTCACCGTCTACGGCAACGGGGGCATGAACACCGACTACCCGGGCGGGCAGATCTCCAACGCAAGCGCGTGCACGGCCTTCTGGCAGAACAACCCGGTTGGGCCGTACAACCTGCTCTGCGGGCAGGGTGATCTCGGCGTCGACCTCATGCAGCTGATCATCGCCCCGTACGTGTCGTGGCAACCGCTGAAGGGCCAGTCGTTCGGCATCGCACCGGTCATCGCCTATCAGCGGTTCAAGGCCGAGGGCCTGCAGCTCTTCGACAATCCGCTGTTCTCGACCAGCCCGGGCAACGTGACCAACCGTGGCTACGACAACGCCTGGGGCTTCGGCGTCCGCCTCGGCTACATGGGCCAGTTCACCGACCAATTCGCGATCGGCGCCTCCTGGCAGAGCAAGACCAGCATGGGCGAGTTCAACGATTACAAGGGGCTGTTCGCGCAGGAGGGCGGCTTCGACATCCCGTCGAGCTTCACCGTCGGCGTCGCGCTGCGGCCGACCAGCCAATGGCTGATCGCGGTCGACTTCGAGCGGATCTTCTACGACGACGCGCCGTCGGTGAACAACCCGCTCGCGTACATGTACGCCTGCGTCCCGCCGTCGTTCGGCGGGCAGGGCGCGCGCGACAATTGCCTCGGCGGCAGCAATGGCGCGGGCTTCGGCTGGCAGAACGTCAACGTCTGGAAGATCGGCGTCCAGTACATGCTCGACGACAGGTGGACGCTGCGCGCCGGCTACAACCACACGCAGAATCCGATCACGCCGCCGAACGTGACGTTCAACATCATCGCGCCGGGCGTGGTCCAGGATCAGTACCACATCGGATCGACGTATCGAATCGACAACGTGTCCGAGATCACCGGCGCGTTCATGTACGCGGCGGACAATTCGGTCACCGGCCCGAGCTTCTTCACGCCTTCGGTCTGCCGCCGACGACGACCGAAACGATCGCGATGAAGCAGTACCTGCTCGGCGTCGCCTACTCGCGCAAGTTCTGATCCGGACGCCCCCGCGCCGCGGGGACGCAGCCAATCGACGACGCGGCGGGCGCATGGGCGCCCGCCGCGTTTTTCATTCTGCGCCGGTCAGCTGCCGCCGCGCCCACCGCCTTCCACTCTCGAAACCCTAACAGGAGAATATCGATGCGCATCAGATCATTGGCCGCCGCGCTGGCCGCGATCGCGCTCGCCGCGCCGGCGCTGGCCGCCCCCGTCATGATGACCGGCGACTGGGGCAAGGACGCGTGCGTCGCCTGGAACAAGGACCCGGTGCTCACCGACAAGCTCGTCGAGAGCGGCTGGGTGAAGAACGACAAGGGCCGCGGCTTCAAGGTCATGCAGGTCTACCGCTCCGACTGCGGCGACAAGCCGACGGCCGAGCTGCGGGTCGCGCTGAAGGACGGCAAGGCCATGTGCGTCTACGGCGGCGCCGCGGAGACGGCGAAGCTCGACGGCGGATCCGACTACGTGATGAAGGCCGAGACCGCGCGCTGGGTCGAGATGGGCAAGGGCGAATACGGCCCGATGGCGGCGATGATGTTGCAGCGCCTGGGATTCGACGGGCCGATGATGGAGGCGATGGGCAACATGGGCCCGTTCGAGAACTTCCTCCTGCTCGTCGGCAAGGTGCCGTCCGATACCAAATCCTGTCCCGCGAAATGAGGTTACGGCTGCGCCGGGTCGCCGGTGGCGGGCAGCCGCCGCCGGCCGGCCCGACGGTCGTGCAGCGCGCGACCACCCCGGCCCGGCCCGATCCAGTCGAGCTTTTCCCGTTCTAGCGGAGCATCCCATGCATCCCTATCCCCACCTCTATGTCGCCAGCGCCGCCGCGGGTCCGTCGGGCAGCGTCTCGGTCACTTCGCCGCGCCTGCCGGAGATCGCCACCGCGCCGCCGGCGGAGTTCGACGGGCCCGGCGACGCCTGGTCGCCGGAAACGCTTTTCGTCGCCGCAATCGCCGACTGCTTCATCCTCACCTTTCGCGCCCTGGCGAAGGCGTCCCATTGCGAGTGGACCCGGCTGAGCTGCCGCGTCGAGGGCGTGCTGGACCGCGCCGAGGGCGTCACGCAGTTCACCGCGTACACGACCTACGCGACCCTCGAGATCCCGCCGTCGGGCGACGCGGCGAAGGCGCGCACGCTGCTGGAGAAGTCCGAGCACCGCTGCCTGGTCGCCAATTCGCTGCGCGGGACGCGCAGCCTGGTGGCCGACGTCGTCCACGCGTCCTGAGACGGGCGCACCACCCGCCGAGCCGGAACCGCCCCGCTCGCCGGGGCTCGTCCGCCTGCGCTCTCCCGCGCCGCGCTTTCCTCCCGGCGCCTGCCGCCGCCGGGGGGCGCCCCCGCCGACGAGACCGGCGCCTGTAGAGCGCGCCGGAAGGTTCGTGCTACATTCGCCCGGATTCGAACAAGCCTACCTGCCGGGCCGACCGGTGACATCGGCAGCCGGGCCGGGAAATGCGGGCAGTGCGTCACCACCCATGGAGGAGCTCATGAAGCGTCGCGAATTCGTCAAGCTTTGCGCGTCATCGGTCGCAGCGGGCGTCGCCGGTGTGTCCGGCGGGGCATTTGCGCAGGACAAGATGGTATGGAAGGCCTCGGACGTCCATCCGCTGGGCTACCCGACGGTCGAGGCGATCCAGCGCATGGGCAAGAAGCTCGAGGCGGCGACCAACGGCCGCATCTCGATCCAGATGTACCCGTCGATGCAGCTGGGCGGCGAGAAGGAAATGATCGAGCAGGCGCAGGTCGGGGCGCTGCAGATCGCACGCATCTCGGTCGGCGCGATGGGCCCGGTCGTCGACGAGCTCAACGTGTTCAACCTGCCGTTCATCTTCCGCGACGAAGCGCACATGCGCAAGGTGATCGACGGCCCCATCGGCCAGAAGCTGCTCGAGCAGGTGACGGCGAGCCCGCAGTCGCGGCTGGTGGTGCTGGGCTGGATGGATGCCGGCACCCGTAACGTCTATTCGCACAAGCCCGCGACCAAGCCCGAGGACCTCAAGGGCCAGAAGATCCGGATGATGGGCAACCCGCTGTTCGTCGAGACCATGAACGCCATGGGCGGCAACGGCGTCGCGATGGGCTTCAACGAGCTTCTGAGCGCGATGCAGACGGGGGTGGTCGACGGTGCCGAGAACAACCCGCCGACGCTGCTCGCCCAGAACCACTACACGGTGGCCAAGATCTACAGCCTCACCGGCCACCTGATCATTCCCGAGATCTTCGTGTTCTCGCGGCGCACGTGGGACACGCTGTCCAAGTCCGACCAGGACCTGGTGCGCAAGTTCTCGCGCGAGGCCCAGCTCGAGCAGCGCGCGCTGTGGGACGCCTACACCCTCGAGGCGGAAAAGAAGCTCAAGGCGGCCGGCGTCCAGTTCGTCCCGGCCGACAAGGCGGCGTTCTACAAGGCCACGCAGCCGGTCCGCGACAAGTACGGCGCCAAGTACGCCGTGCTGCTGAAGCAGATCGCGGACACGAAGTAACGTCCGCCGTTCCGGCCCGCGGCGCCGCGCGCCGCGGGCCGTTCGCTCGTCCCGTTCCCGGAGTCGCCACATGAGCGCCGCAGGGCCGGCCCGAGGACGTCCATCGCGGAGGCGGCGCGCAGCGCCAAGGGAGCACTCATGACCGTCAAGCAGCGCTACGCGCGCGCGATGGAGTGGCTGTACATCGCCTGCATCGTGGTGTCCGGCACCGCGCTCGTCGGGATCACGCTGATGATTCCGTCGGGCGTGTTCATGCGCTACGTGATGAACAGCCCGATGTCCTGGCCCGAGCCGGCGTCCGTCGTCCTGATGGTGATGTTCTCGTTCCTCGGGGGCGCCGCGATCTATCGCGCGAAGGCTGCACGTCGCGGTGGAGGCATTGCTCAACGCCGTCAGCCCGGGCGTGCGCGGGAAGATGCTGGTGGGCGTCGACGTCTGCATGGGCGTGACGGCGCTGTTCATGCTGGGCTACGGCATCCAGCTCTGCCTGATCACCCGGTACTCGACCATCGCCGAGTTTCCGTGGCTGTCGGTCGCCATCGTCTACCTGCCGATCCCGATCAGCGGCCTGTTCACGCTGCTGTTCCTCATCGAGCGCGTCTGGGTCGGCGAACCGCCGAAGACCTCGATCATGTACCGTGACAAGGCGACGGAGCTCGAATAGCGATGGATGCCCTGGTCCTGCTCGGATCCTTCGCGGTGCTGTGCGCGCTGGGCCTTCCCGTCGCCTACGCGCTCGGCCTGTCGTCGCTGATCGCCGCGTTGTGGGTCGACATCCCGCTCGAGGCGGTGATGCTCAAGATCTCGGACGGCACCGACGACTTCGCGCTGCTCGCCATCCCCTTCTTCGTGCTGGCCGGCGGCATCATGGCCGAGGGCGGCATGGCGACGCGGCTCGTCAACCTGGCCAAGGTGTTCGTCGGCTTCATCCGCGGCGGCCTCGCGCTGGTGAACATTCTCGCCAGCGCGCTGTTCGGGTGCATCTCCGGCTCGTCGGTCGCCGACACCGCCTCGATCGGCTCGGTGATGATCCCGCAGATGGTCAAGGCCGGATACCCGCGCGTGTTCGCGACCAATGTCACGATCTGCGGGTCGGTGCAGGCGCTGATGATCCCCCCTTCGCACAATGCGGTGATCTACTCGCTGGCCGCGGGCGGGACGGTCTCGGTCACGCACCTCTTCCTCGCCGGCGTGTTCCCCGGATTGCTGTTCGGCCTGTGCCTGATCGGCCTCGTGCTCTGGACCGCGCACAAGCGCGGGTACCCGAAGGGCGAGCCGGTCGCGCTGGCCGCCGTGCCCAAGATCGCCGTGGACGCGCTGTGGGGCCTCGGCACGGTCATCATCATCATGGGCGGCATTCTGTCGGGCGTGTTCACGCCGACCGAGTCCGCGGCCGTGGCCTGCGTCTACGCGTTCCTGGTCACCTTCCTCGTCTACCGCGACTACAAGTGGCGCGAGCTGCCCGTGCTGGTCCACCGCGTCGTGAAGACGGTCGCGATGGTGATGATGCTGATCGGCTTCTCGGTGGCCTTCGGCTACATGATGGCGATCATGCAGATACCGGCCAAGGTGACGGCGTTCTTCCTCAGCATCTCCGACAACAAGTACGTCTTCCTGCTGCTCGTCAACTTCCTGCTGCTGCTGCTCGGCACGTTCATGGACCTGGCGCCGATGCTGCTGATCTGCACGCCGATCTTCATGCCGGTGATCGCCAAGTTCGGCATCGATCCGGTGCATTTCGGAATGATCATGATCCTGAATCTCGGCATCGGGCTGATCACCCCGCCGGTGGGGCCGACGCTCTTCGTCGGGTGCGCGATCGGCAAGGTGACGATGGAGCAGGTGTCGAAGGAGCTATGGCCGTTCTACGGCGCGATGTGCCTGGCGCTGCTGCTGGTCACCTACATTCCGGCGATATCGCTGTGGTTGCCGGGGCTCACGAAGTAGGCCGCCCGACGCCCGTGGCTCGGTCGTCGCGGCCGGCCCGGGCGATCACCGGTCATCGGTAGCCAGGCGCCCGCGCATGGACGACGGGTTCGAGGGGAAGGTGGCCCTGGTTGCCGGCGGTTACGGCGCGATCGGCGCCGCGATCGCCCGGGGTCTGGCGCAGCGCGGCGCGAGCGTCATCGTCGCCGGTCGCGACGAATCGCGGGCGGCGGCGCTCGCTTCCGCGCTCGTCGCCGACGGCGCCTCCGCGCATCCGCTCGCCTTCGATGCACGATCGGCCGCGTCGATCCGCACCGCGGTCGAGGCGGCCGCGCAGCGCCACGGCGTTCCCGACATCCTCGTGAACAGCCTCGGCGTCCAGCACGAGCAGCCGCTCCTCGAAGTCACCGAGGAGGCCTTCGACGAGATCCTCGACGTCAATCTCAAGGCGGCGATGTTCCTCGCCCAGGCCGTCGCCCGCGTCCAGATCGCCGCGGGCCGCGGCGGCCGGCACGTGCATCAGCTGTCGGTGCGCGCGCAACTCGGCCTGCGCGGCCGCGGGCACTCCGCGTATTGCGCGAGCAAGGGCGGGCTCGCGCTGCTCGTCAAGCAGCATGCAATGGAGCTGGCGCCGCACGGCATCAACGTCAACGGCGTCGCGCCGACCGTCGTGCGCACGCCGCTCGCCGGGCGCTGGCTCACCGATCCGGAGATCCACCGCAAGCTGATCGAGCGCATCCCGCTGGGGCGCGTCGCCGAAGTCGACGACATCGTCGGGCCGACGCTGTTCTTCTGCGGCCCCGCCGCGGCCTTCGTGACCGGCCAGATCCTCTACGTCGACGGCGGCATCACCGCCAGCCAGTAGGCACGCCGGCGCGCATCCGTCGTGCTCAGGCCTTGCGCGCCACCATCAGGAACACCGGATAGCGGCGCGGCTCGCCGTCGACCGTCTTGACCAGCTCCCAGGCGGTCGAGAACTCCACGCTCGCGAATCCCGCCTGCCTCGTCTTCGCGGCGAGGACCGCGCGATCGAAGCCCAGGTGCACGTCGACGCCGGGACCATGGAACGAGCCGTCCTCGGTGTCGAGGTCCGCGATGCACAGCCACCCCGGCTGCGCGAGGACCGCATGGAAGCGCCGCAGGATCGCATCGGTGTCCGGAACGTGGTGCAGCGTCATCAGCGAGTACACCAGGTCGTAGCGCTCTTCCGGCAGCGCTTCGGCGGCGAGATCGAGCTTGACCGTCCGCATCGCCGCGTCGTTCGCGGCCGCGATCTTGCCCGCGGCGACCTCCAGCATGCCGTCGGAGACGTCGGCGAGCGTGATGTGCCCGAGCCGCGGGCGCAGCATGAAGGAGAGGAGGCCCGTGCCGCAGCCGTACTCCAGCGCGCGCATCGAGCGGTCGAGCGCGACGTTGCGGACGATCGCGTCGGCGACCGCCTGCGCGCGCTCGACCTTGAGCGGGTCGTCGTCCCAGGTCGCGGCCCGGGCATCGAAATCGGTCGTCGTCATCGTCGTTTCGGGCGCTCGCGCGCCTCCTGTCAATAAGATCGGGGAAGGCCGAGCACGTGCTCGGCCACGTAGGACAGTATCAGATTGGTCGAGATCGGCGCGACCTGGTAGAGCCGGGTCTCGCGGAACTTGCGCTCGACGTCGTACTCGGCGGCGAAGCCGAATCCGCCATGGAACTGGAGGCAGGCGTTCGCCGCCTCCCACGACGCGTCGGCGGCGAGCAGCTTCGCCATGTTCGCCTCCGCGCCGCAGGGCTGGTGCGCATCGAACAGCGCGCAGGCCCTGAAGCGCATCAGGTCCGCCGCCTCGACGTTGACGTGCGCCCTCGCGATCGGAAACTGCACGCCCTGGTTCTGGCCGATCGGGCGGCCGAACACCACACGCTCCTTCGCGTATGCCGTGATCCGGTCGATGAACCAGCGGCCGTCGCCGATGCACTCGGCGGCGATCAGCGCCCGCTCGGCGTTGAGGCCGTCGAGGATGTAGGTGAAGCCGCTGCCCTCCTCGCCGATCAGGTTCTCGGCGGGAATCTCGAGGTTGTCGAAGAAGAGCTCGTTCGTCTCGTGGTTGACCATGTTGGCGATCGGCCGCACCGTCATGCCGTGCCCGATCGCCTCGCGCAGGTCGACGACGAAGATCGACATCCCCTGCGAGCGCTTCCGGACCTGGTCGATGGGCGTGGTCCGGGCAAGCAGGAGCATCAGGTCCGAATGCTGCACGCGCGAGATCCAGACCTTCTGGCCGTTGACCACGTAGCGATCGCCCTTCCTCGCGGCGGTGGTCCTGATCCGCGTCGTGTCGGTGCCCGTCGTCGGCTCGGTCACGCCCATGGACTGCAGGCGCAGCTCGCCGCTCGCGATCTTCGGCAGGTACGCGCGCTTCTGCGCCTCGGACCCGTGCCGCAGCAGCGTGCCCATGTTGTACATCTGGCCGTGGCAGGCGCCGGAATTGCCGCCGGCACGGTTGATCTCCTCCAGGATGATCGACGCCTCGGTGAGCCCGAGCCCCGATCCGCCGTATTCCTGCGGGATCAGCGCGGCCAGCCAGCCGGCCCGGGTCAGGGCGTCGACGAAGGCTTCGGGATAGCCGCGCTTCGCGTCGATCTCCCGGAAATAGGCCCCGGGAAACGCCGCGCAGAGATCGCGTATCGCGTCGCGGATGTCCTGATGGGCGTCCTGTGCGTGAGGCATGCAGCCTGCTCCGGCGGATCGGATCGGCGCCGCGGCGTCAGCGCAGCGTCGCGGTCGCCTCCATCGCCAGCTGCCCGGCGGCATCCTGCGCCCACAGCCGGACCGTACGGGCGTCCAGGTCGCGCCGTCCGCAGACGGCGAACGGCGCGACGTCGAACAGCGGCATCACCGCGCGGAACGCGAAGGTCGCGATCGGGGCCGGCGCCACGTGATCGCGCGCGAGATCGACGAGCAGCGTCGCGATCAGCGGTCCGTGGACGATGAGCCCGGGGTAGCGCTCGACCTCGGTCACGTAGCGCCAGTCGTAGTGGATCCGGTGTCCGTTGAAGGTCAGCGCCGAATAGCGGAACAGCAGCAGGGAATCGGGAACGATCTCGCGCCGCCAGGTCGCGCCGGTCGGGGCCGCCTTCGCCGGCGCCGGCGGATCGTCGGTGCGCGCGGCCTCGCGGTAGACGATGTCGTGCTCCTCGACGATGGCGAGCTCGCCGGCGGCGCTGATCTCGTGCCGCACCACCACGAACACCAGCGCGCCGCTGCGGCCCTCCTTCGGGTCGACCTTGACGATCGTCGACACCCGCTCGATCGCGTCGCCGACGAGGATCGGCCGGTGGAATTCCAGGCGCCCGCCGGCCCACATCCGCCGCGGCAGCGGCACCGGCGGCAGAAAGCCGCCGCGGAGCGCGTGCCCGTCGGGTCCGGCCTCGGAGCGCCGATGGAGCGGGAGGAAGTAGAGCCAGTGCCGCAACGGCGCGATCGGGCTACCGTCGCGCGGCTCGGGCTCGTCGCGGTCCAGCGTGGCCGCCAACGCCGCGAGCGGGACGGACGTGACGCGGTCCGCGCGACGCTCGGACCTCCCCACCCATTGCGCGAGGTCGCCGCCGTTCATCCCGGGGTCGCGATGCTAACGGTAGACCACGACCGGGATCTTCGAGTGCGTGAGCACCTTCTGCGTCTCGCTGCCGAGCAGCAGGCCGGCCAATCCGCGCCGCCCGTGCGAGGCCATGAAGATCAGGTCGCACTTGCGCTGCTTTGCGCTGTCGACGATCGCTTCGGCCGGAAAGTCGCTCGTGACATGGATCGACTCGCATCGCACACCCGCGGCCTTGGCCAGATCCGCGACGGCGCCGAGGTATTTCGACGCCGCGCGCGCGATGACCTCGGCGTGCTGATCCGGCGTCATGTATCCGACCGGCAGCAGTCCGTCGTAGACCACGGGCGTCGGGGTCGGCGCCGCGAAGAACGCCGTCACGCGCGCGCCCGTGGCGCGGGCGAGCTCGACGCCTGCCTTGGCGGCGCGCAGCGATGCCGGCGAACCGTCGGTGGGTATCAGAATGTGCTTGTACATGGCGTCCCTCCGCTGAACGTTACCGGGCATAGGGAAGCACCCAGATCAGCATCCCCAGCGCGTAGCAGACCCCCGCCGCGACCAGCGTGAAGGGCACGCTCCAGGCCAGGAATTCGCGCAGCGACACCTTGCGCTTCTCCTCGCGCTGGCAGATGTTGAGCGCCGCGAACAGCGCGGGCGCCCCGGCAACGGTCAGGTTGCTCCCCAACGTGCCCGACCACAACAGCATCCAATACAGCGGCCACGCCGCGACGCCTTCGGCCTGCAGATCGCGGATCGTGTAGAGGAACGTGAGGATGTACGCATCGTGCTCGACGATCCCGACGATCGGAACCGTGATCCAGTAGAGCAGCGTGGCCGCGAGCGCGTACTGGTCCAGGAACAGCGGGCGCAGGACGTGCGCGAGGGATTCGATGACCTTCATCTTCTCGAGCCCGCCGACCAGCGCGAACAGCGCGATGTAGAAGTAGATCGCCCGCCAGTCGAGCCCGCCCAGGATCTCCTCGAAATCCGGCGCCTTCACCCGTTTGCCCAGGACCTCGAGCGTCAGCACCAGCGTCACGGCGCCGGTCATCGCGATGAACCCCAGCTTCACGTCGAGCACCTGCCGGAAGGCCATCGCGAGGACCGTGGCCAGGAACCAGCCGACGACCACCGTGGCGAACAGCTTGTTCGGAATGTGCGTCTCGATGCCGAGCGCTTCGATATCGACCGTTTGCCGGGCGTGGCTGCGAAAGCCGTAGGCGTACATCGCCGCGAGCGTGATGACGAAGGTCACCATCAGGATGGGAAACGAGGAGGGCCGGCCGTGCTGCCAGAAGAAGTCGAAGAATTCGGCGCCCGACACGCTGTGCAGCATCTGCGGCGGCAGATCGCCCAGCAGCATCGCCGATCCCATGAAGTTCGCGGCAAAGCCGATCATCAGGATCAGCGGCGTGACCGGCAGTCGCAGCGCGCGCGCCAGCGGCAGCGCCACCGGTGCCATCATCAGGATGACGACCACGTTGTCGACGAACATCGAGATCACGCCCGAAAGCATCGACAGGATCATGACCAGCAGTCCGGGCCGCCCCCCCGACAGGCGCAGGGCCTGCACCGACAGCCAGCTCGGGATGCCGGTCTTCCCGAAATAGCTGGCGATGATCCAGATGCTGACCAGGATCGCCATGACGTTCCAGTCGACGAGCGAGAACGCGTCGGTCTCGGTCATCACGCCGACCCACACCATCGCGACGACGCCGACCAGCGCCGCGACCGTGCTATCGACGACGTTCGCGATCACGATGACGATCGTGACGGCGAAAATCGCGATACCGATCCATTCCATCATGGGATTCCTCGCCTTCGATCGCGAGCGCCGGCGGCCGGTTCGCGGCCCCGACGCGGGTCATTTGACGGGTAGGACGGTGGCGCGGGCACGGTGGAATGCTTTCACGGCCGCTGTGGCGCCGCGAGGTCGCGTCGCCATTTTCCCGCCGTCGGCTCAATTCTACGGGGAGATCGGCGAATGGAAAACCCCGCAGGCGGACTTCCCGAGCTACCTCGCGACGTAGGGCAGGAGACGATCGAACTCCGTCTTGACCACCTGGTAGCACTCGCAGGACCGCGCCTCCAGACCCGGGCGATCGAGCACGGTGATCCTGCCCCGGCTGTAACGGATCAACCCGGCATCCTGCAGCTTCCCGGCGGCCTCGGTGACGCCTTCGCGGCGCACGCCCAGCATGTTGGCGATCAACTCCTGGGTCATGGAGAGCTCGTTCGACGCCAGGCGATCCAGGCTCAGCAGCAGCCACCGGCACAATTGCTGATCGACCGAATGGTGCCGATTGCAGACCGCCGTCTGCGCCATCTGCGTGATCAGCGCCTGGGTGTAGCGCAGCAGGAGATGCATCGTCGGACCGTAGCGCGCGAACTCGCTCTTCAGCAACTCGGCCCTGAGCCGGAAGCCGTGCCCGGCGCTTTGCACGATGGCGCGGCTGGGTGTCGTGTCGCCCCCCATGAACAGCGATATGCCGAGGATGCCTTCGTTGCCGACGACGGCGATTTCGGCCGACGCGCCGTCCTCCATCACGTAGAGGAGCGAAATGATGGACGTGGTGGGGAAATAGACGTACCGCAACTGGTCCCCGGACTCATAGAGGACGTCGCCGAGCCCCATCGGGATCAGCTCCAGATGCGGCGCGAGCCGCTCGTAGTCGCCGGGCGGCAAGGCGTCGAGCAGGTGATTCTGATGGGGAGTGTGCCGTGCCGGCGCAGCCCCCCCCGACCCGGCCTTCGGGGGCATGGAGCCTTTCGAGGCGCTGCCGTTCGAGCGGTCGGGTGCCATCGAAATATTCTAGTCCAACGGCGACGTCCGCCGCCAGCTCGCCCCATAAGCGATGCCGGCCGGCTCCTCCGCGGATCCGCAGCGATTCGCCAGCGGGCTCGCTCGACTTTTGTGCGGCACCGTACCGACAGCGCCGACGTCACGCCGTATCGTCAGCTCGTGATTGCCAAGCAGCGTGCGCTGGAACGGCGCTTCATCTGTCCCGCGGACTCTGCACCCATCAACGACGCGGACTCGATATGCAAATGAAACCCCTCGTGTCAAGCACGCGGCGGTCGAAAAGAAGAACCGTTGCGATGGCTGCACTCTATTTTGCCGGCATGGCCGCCATTGTGGGATGGGCACTGCCCCAGGCAGTTCCCGCAGGGGGTCACGACGAGCGGGCAAGCAGCACTCCGGACGCAGGCGCTTCCGATGCGACGAGTGAACGCTCAACCCCGGAAAAGTTGCCGGGCAGTGCGCGCATCCGGGTGAATTGCGCGGAATGCGGCGTCGTCGAGTCGGTGCGGACGATCCACCGCATCGACGAAATCGTTGCAGGCTGCGCTGCCGGCGACGGCGGGGAAGCGCGCACTCCGGGAAGACTGATCAACGCCGACGGGCGTGGCGGGGTGCCGTCGCTCGCCGATACGATTGCCGGAGTGCTGTTCGGCGATCGCGGCGCGAAGACATTCAGGGTGACGGCGCGGCATCAGATCGTCGTTCGCCTTCGCGACGGCTCGCGACAGGTATTCGACGAAGAAACACCCCGGTCTCTGCGCGTGGGCGAGCGAATCATGGTCATCGCCGGCGCAACCGAGACGAACGGCTGACTTGCGAACCCGTCCCCGGGAACAGCAGCTCATTGCAGCTTCCGCGACACGGTTCCGGCATCCGGATAGCCCGTGCCTTTCCTTCAACGACCCACCCAACCGAGACCACCATGGACATGAAGACCCGAACTCCGCTGACCGACGTCAAGACGCTGCGCCAGAACGCGCGCCGGCAAGTCAACGATGGCGCCGTGACGGCCGGCTACGCCGCCGATCGTGAAACCGTCCTGAAGCTGCTCAATGATTCGCTCGCGACCGAGATCGTCTGTGTCCTGCGCTACCGGCGCCACTACTTCATGGCGCGCGGCATCCATTCGCAAAGCGTCGCCGCCGAGTTCCTGGCGCATTCCAACGAAGAGCAGGGGCATGCCGACCAGATTGCGGAACGCATCGTCCAATTGGGCGGCGAACCGGATTTCTCGCCGGACAGTCTTGCAGGGCGCAGCCATGCCGAGTACGTGCCCGGGAAGACCCTCGTCGACATGATCAGGGAGGACCTGGTTGCCGAGCGCATCGCGATCGACAGCTATCGCGACGCGATCCGATACCTCGAGGGCCACGATCCGACCACGCGCCGCATGCTGGAAGAAATCCTCGCCGTGGAAGAGGAGCACGCCGACGAGCTGGCCGACCTCCTGCAGGGCTTCCCCGCGGAGCCTAAGGAAGCGCCGGCGTCGGCGAAATCGGGCAAAGGGAGATGACGTCCGATCGCGTCCGGTGATTCAATTGCGGGCATCGAGGACCGCGCAGGTCATCGTGCGGCCCTCTTCGCCTCGAAGCGTCCCGCGTGTGTCGCCAGATAGACCTCCCGCAGGAAAATGCCGAGGCCGCAGATCAGGGCGATCATCGCGGCGATGAACAGTGCGCCGGCGAACCATTTGAGGTCCTTGCCGAAGATTCCTTCGACAAAGAGCGTGACGATGACGAGACAAACGAGCAATGCGGCGCCCGTGCAGAAATTGATCGACCAGCTCGCGAGGTGGCGCCGGCGCTCGAGGTATCGCAATTCCACCTCCCCGGCCCGCTGCGCGCTTTCGTCCAGCTCCCCCCAGAACTGATCGAGGGCGCGCGCGCGGTCGATGATGCGGGCCAGCCGATTCGCCATGACGCCGAGCATGGCGGCGATGCCCGTCAGCAGGAAGACAGGGGCGATCGCCAGCTGAATCGCATGGACGATGATCGGGCCGGGCTCGCTGGGCGGCATCTGGAGGTCCTCGGTCGGTCGCCGGCATCGCCGGCGTCGAACATCAGCGGCTGACCGCTGGCGGACAGGCGTCCACGCCGCTCAGCATAGCGCAAGCGGGTACGGCGCTCACGCGCGAATCCGGCGTCCAGCCGAGGACAGCGCGGATGCGCGGCACGTCAGGCGCTACGAGTCGGAAGCCCCGCCGCGCGAGAACACGAAGCCGAGCACGAGACCGACGGCGGCGCCGATGGCCATGACTTGCCAGGGATTGGCGTGGGCATAGTCGTCGGTCGCTCGTCCGACCGCCCGGGTCTTCGCCAGCGCCACGTGCTGCAGGTCGGCGGCGCGGGCCTTGATTGCCGCGAGCGATTCCTCCGCCCTCGCACGCGCCTGGGTGATGTGTTGTCCCGTCTCGCCGGCGGTGGCCCGCAGCAGCTGTTCCATGTCAGCCGCAAGCACCCTGAGATCGGCCGTCAGCTTGTCGGCGGTGACCCGCTCGACTTGTGCATCCGTTGTCCATTCTCTCGCGTTCATATGCATTGACCCTTGCTTGTTCCTATCGGTCTTCGTGTCGGTCTTGGTGTCGTTTGCTTCGGGGCGTCACAACGCACGGCGCCCGCTGATGAGGTTGACCAGGACCATGACAACGGCGACCACCAGGAGAATGTGAATGAAACCGCCCAGCGTGTAGGAAGTCACGAGCCCGAGCAGCCACATGACGAGGAGAACTACCGCAATCGTATACAGCATGAAATGGTCCCTTTCGTTGTCCGGTTTCCCGGTTGCAGGCTCACGTCGTTTCCAGCGTGGACTGCCTGAAACATCACGCGCTTCCCGCCTGACCTCGGCGGCGAACCCCGTTCTGCGCACTGGGAACTCTCCATCCAATGCGCCTCCACACCTGATTGAAGTTTCGACGACTTCGCGTTCGCCGTCTGTTCGCCAGCGAACAATGCGCCGGTTCGCTATGCAGCCGGCTCGCGCCGGGCTGCGGGCCATTTCGCCTTGGTATTCGGGATCCGGATCGCAGCGGCAAAAGCGCGCAGGCGAGCGCCCGGACAAGAATGAAACGGTACCGTTGCGTTTAGTTACGTGGCGTGTTAGCGTGCCCGAACGGACTGTCGCGATGCGCAGTCCGAACGGCTACGGGAGAATGGATGATGAAGAAAGCCTTCGTGCTCGCGGGTCTTCTTGCCGTTGCGCTTGCCATAGTCCCGGTCACATCGGCATTCGCCGGGGGGCAGCGCCATGGCGGGCATTACGGGGGGGGAGGCCATCATGGCGCCTGGCCGATCTGGGGGCTCGCCAACGCCGTCGTGGCCACGGCGGCCGCCGTCATCACCGCGCCGATTGCGCTTGTGGCCGCGATTGCGCAGGCCCCGCAGTATTACGCGCCGGGGCCCGCTTACGTGGCGCCGCCTGGAGGTGCCGCCGACTATTACGGGACCCCGGCCGCACCCGCCTACTATGGCGCGCCGGCTTCCGCACCGTACTACGCTGCGGCGGCGCCTCCGGCGTATTACGCCCCGCCCGCGCCAACTTACTACGCTCCACGTCCGCCCGCGGTGTATTACGCGCCGCAGGCTGGCCCGACGTACTACGCTCCCCCTGTGGCAAGACCGTACTATGGGCCGAGCCAGGCTTATTACGCGCCGCGTCCGGCCTACCGTGGTCCACGCCCCGGCTACTACGGGCCGCAGGTTGGCGGCAACTACTACCCGCGCTAGACGCACTGCGGCACGGCGAGTCCGGTCTTGACCCGGGCCACCCCGCCCGCAGGCCATCGCAAAGCGGCAGCGGGCAAGGCCGCCCGGGTCTCACGCCCTGGCGGCCGCCCGACGAAGGCCGAAGCAGAGAAACTCGGCCATCGCATCGTAGACGCGGCAACCGAGCTCTTCTTCACGCTGGGGTACGGCGCCACGACCATCGAGGCGGTCGCGCGACGAGCCGGGATATCGAAGCGGACGTTCTATCACCGTTTCGAGAACAAGTCGGCACTGCTGCGTGCGGTGGTCCATCGCACGATCGAGCGACTGCGCCCGCCCGCCGATGCGCCGTTGGTCCGCGGGACGAATATTCGGGACATCCTGCGCGGCCTGGCGGTTCTGATCCTCCGCGCCGCCCTGTCTCCGCCGGCGATCGCGCTGCATCGATTGATCGTCGCGGAATCGAGCCGCTTCCCGTACCTGGCGACGGTGATCGCCAACCAGGGGGCGCGCGACGAAGCCATCCGGCTGATCGCGGGTGTGCTCGAGCGCGAAGCGATTGCGGGGAATATCACTCTGGACAACGCGACATTCGCCGCGCAGCAGTTCCTGCACATGGTCATCGCCGAGCCGCAGAGTCGCGCCATGGGCCTCGGGACGCCGATGACCTCCGCCGAGGTCGACGCCTGGTCGCGGGATGTGGTCAACCTGTTCGTCAACGGTTGCCGCAACTGGGAGCGCGCCTGACGGCGAGGCGTTCGCCGCCCGGCGGGCGCTCCTCTCGCCGGCCCGGCCGGCCGAAACTCAGCTGGCCTTTTTCACTGCGTCCTTGATGTCTTTCTTGACGTCGCCAAACTTGGCCTGGGCCTCGCCGAGGATCTTTTGCGTCTTGCCCTTTGCTTCCAGCTCCTCGTTGCCCACGAGCTTGCCGGCGACTTCCTTGATCGTGCCTTCCACTTCCTTGACTCGGCCTTTGACCTGGTCCTTGTTCATGCTCATGATCTGCTCCTGACAACGTATGCCGGCAAGCGGCCGGCACGCCATCCGGTGCCCGTCAGATTTCCTCGGCGGGTCGCCATCGTGACGCACTTCCCAGCACCCGCTGGATCAATCGATTCGCTCCGCCGCATTCCCGGCCTCCCATGATGGCAACTTAGGCCCGTTCGCGGGCCGCGTCTGTTCGCCATCGCACGGATACCCGGCCCCCCGACTCACGCTCCACATGCAATGTTGCAAGTAATCGGCGGGCGTTGAAGCGTTTTTCCACTTGTCTACGCTTGGCCCGGGTGCTCGAGTCGGCGCTGTTCCTGCCGCGAACATTCTGTGCGCTGGCGAACCTATTGCTTGACCGAAGTCAACGGTCTTGACGAGGAGACGGGTAGATTTGGATTGCGGGCCGAGTTCGAGCGTCGCCCGCCATCGTTGGCTGTGCCTCCATGCTCGTGCGCGATCCCTCTCCCCGGCAGTCTGTGACGCGCTTCGCGTACGGGGACAGGAACGGTGCCCTGCCGCCGCGGCACACACCGCGCCAAAACCATCTTCTTGCCGCGCTGGCTCTGGAGGATTACGAGCGCCTGCGGCCCGAGCTGGAGCCCGTTCCCTTGCCGCTGGGCTGGACCGTACACGGCTCCGGCGACCGGGAAAAGTACCTGTATTTCCTCACATCAGGCATCGTTTCCCGGTTCTACGTGACAGAAAACGGGGCGTCGGCAGAATCCTCGGTCACGGGCAACGAAGGCGTGATCGGCGTCGCCTCGTTCCTCGGTGGCGGAAGCACGCCGAGCCAGGCGGCGGTGCTGAGCCCCGGGTACAGCTACCGCCTCGGGGCCGATGCGCTCAAAAGAGAGTTCGCGCACGACGGCCCGCTGCCGCGTCTCCTTCTGCACTACACCCAGGCGCTGATCGTGCAGACGGGGCAGATCGCGACTTGCAACCGCTACCATTCGCTGGAGCAGCGACTGTGCCGCTGGATCCTGTCGTGCCTGGACCGACTGTCCTCGAACGAGATGGCGGTAACGCAGGAGCTGATCGCCAACATGCTCGGCGTGCGCCGTGTCGGCGTGACGGAGGTCGCAGGGAGGTTGCAGGAGGCAGGACTGATCCATTGCAGCCGAGGCCACCTTGCCGTTCTCGATCGCCCCCGCATGGAAGCACGGGCATGCGAGTGCTATGCGGTAGTCAAGCGGGCGTACGGTGGTTTGCTCCGGCCGGAAGAGCCGAATGGCACCGCTCGCTTCCGCGTGCCGCGCCACGCGTCGCCAGCGCCGTACCGTGACATGAGGATCCCCCAGCCTGAATTGGCCTGACGCGACCCGCGGCGTCGGTCCACCGGCTCGGGGCAGCGAAGCGACACGCGAGAATGCCAGCCCGCCACAGGGAACGGCACCGCACCGACCGCATCGGCTGGCTGCGCGCGGCGGTATTGGGCGCCAACGACGGCATCGTCTCGACGGCGAGCCTGGTGCTCGGCGTTGCCACCGCGGGGGCGACTCACAGCAATGTGATGGTCGCGGGAATCGCCGGCCTGGTCGCGGGAGCGATGTCGATGGCTGCCGGCGAATACGTGTCGGTGCGCTCGCAGGCAGATTCCGAAACGGCCGCCATCAACCTGGAGCGCGCCGAACTCGAAGCCGACGACCAGGGCGAGCGTCGGGAACTGACGGCGATCTACGTCGGCCGCGGCCTCGATCCCGCCCTCGCGAAGCAGGTTGCCGACCAACTCATGGCCCACGACGCGCTGGGCGCGCATGCCCGCGACGAGCTCGGCATCTCGGAGACGCTGAGCGCGCGGCCGATCCAGGCGGCGTTGACGTCGGCGGCCAGCTTCGCCGTCGGCGCCGCGATGCCGCTTCTGGCTGCCGCCATGGTCTCCGAGTCGAGTCTGATTCCGGTCGTCTCCGGAAGTTCGCTGGTCTTCCTCGCGCTCCTGGGCGGATTGGCTGCGCGCGCAGGTGGGGCACCCGTGACGACCGGCGCGATGCGCGTCACCTTCTGGGGTGCGCTTGCCATGGGGCTGACGGCAGGCGTCGGTGCCCTGTTCGGAACCGTAGCGTGACAACGCAGTCGCAACCGAGCGCGCGGCGACGGCGAGCCTCGACCGGTACGGGCATCGCCAATCCTTGCTATTCTTGTGCTCGTCTCGCACAAACAAATGCCATGCGAGCGGCGATCCGCGGCGGTCCACGACCGCGCTCGGATCACGACGTGGTTCACTACCGGACAGGAGAGTAGATGATGGCTGAAGAAAAGAGTCTGCTGACCAAGATCGGCGACGCCGTGGAAGCGGCGAAGGACATGGCGCAGGAAATGGGCGCCTCGCTCGTGAAGAAGGCGGAAGGCGTGGCGTCGGATGCCAAGCGCGAAGCAGGAAAGGCGCGGACCGTGGTGGCGCGGAAAACGCGGGCCGCGACCGCAACCGTGAAGAGCAAGGCGAAGGCTACCGAAGCGGATGCCAAGAGAACCCTCGGCAAGGCGAAGCGCACGGTGAAGAGCAAGACCAGGGCCGTGGAGGCCGATGCCAGGCGGGTGTACGGCAAGGCGAAACGCACCGTGAAGAGCAAGGCGACGGCCCTCGAAGCGGATGCGACGCGAGCCTATGGCAAGGCGAAGCGCACGGTGAAGCGCAAGGTGAAGGCGGCGGCAACCGGCGCGAAGAAGGCTGCAGGCAAGGTCGAGCGCGCGATGAGCCCGAGGAAACCGGCGGCGAAGCGCAAGACGGGAAGCGCGAAGAAGGTCGCGGGACGCAAGACCGCCTCCGCCAAGTCCGCGGTGAAGAAGGGCATGGCCAAAGTCAGGACGGCGGCCCGGAAGGCCGGTTCCGCGGTAAACAAGGTCGCCAGGAAGGCGGCGAAAAAGCCCGCGAAAAGGACGGCGAAAACGGCGGCGAGGAAGCGCAGGACCTAGCCTGCCCCGAAGACCCGGGGCACCGGCAAGCTTGCAACGGCGCGGGACAGCCCGCGCCGTTGCGCTTTGGCGCGGCAACCCGCGCGCAGACGGTCTTTGTGCGGCGCCGCACCGACCGTGACTGCCATTCGACGCTAGCCTTCCGGTATCGACAAGAGGGCGCGCGTGAGCGGCTGGATCCGCCACCGCGTCCGTCCCCGGCCCGCGCCCGCCGGGAGCGTCTCGCGACGACCAATGTGAGGCAGACGAATGCCTGCCTCGCGAGAACGGCCGAATCGCGGCGCCCAGACTCCCCTTTCCGGAATCCGCGATGCCCCTTGCCATCTGGGCGCTCATCATCGGCGCCATCCTGATCACCATGGCGCTGCTCGGCACGCTGCTCAAGCGCCTGCCATTGAGTCCGGGCATTCTGTATCTGGCCATCGGTTACGCGCTGGGCCCGGCGGGGTGGGCGCTCATGGCGCCGGACCCGCTCCTTCACTCCGCCGACCTGGAAAAGATGGCGGAAGTCGCGCTGCTGATCTCGCTGTTCGCAGTCGGACTCAAGCTGGGCGTTCCGCTGCGCGACAAACGCTGGTACCTGCCGCTGCGCCTGGCATTTCCGGCGATGGCACTGACGGTGATGTTCGTCGCGGCCATCGGCGTGTTCCTGTTCGGACTGCCCATGGGCGCAGCGATCCTGCTCGCAGCCATTCTGGCCCCCACCGATCCCGTGCTCGCATCGGACGTGCAGGTTGAAGATTCGTCGGATCGCGACCGCCTCCGCTTCAGCCTGACGGCCGAAGGCGGCCTCAACGATGGTGCCGCGTTTCCCGTCGTGATGCTGGCTCTGGGCGTGCTTGGCCTCTACGATGTCGGCGGCGGCTGGCGCTGGCTGGTCGTCGACGTGCTGTGGGCGATCGCAGGCGGGTTGGCGATCGGCGGTGCCTCGGGGGCATTGATAGGGAAGCTGGTCCTCCATCTGCGCACACGGCATCAGGAGGCGGTCGGTCTCGACGAGTTCCTGGCGCTCGGGCTGATCGCGATCGCCTATGGCGTCGCGCAGCTCAGTTTCGCTTCGGGGTTTCTCGCGGTGTTTGCGGCAGGACTCGCGCTGCAGCGGATCAAGGAACACTCGAAGCTCGGCGTGCCGTCGAGCGCGGCGAACGTCAAGTTCGTCCGGGGCGTCGAAAACGAACGGGAGCTGGCGACCCATTCCGATCACGCCGGCAGCTACATGATGAACGCCGTGCAGGGCTTCAACGGACAACTGGAGCGACTCGCCGAACTGGCGGTGGTGATGGTGGCCGGCGCGATGCTGTCCTACACCTATCTTCCGCCCAAAGCCGTCTGGTTCCTGCTGCTCCTGTTCTTCCTGGCGCGCCCCGCCGCAGTCTGGTTGGGTCTGGTGGGTGCGCCTGGCGTGTCCCGCGATCAGCGCATGCTGATTTCCTGGTTCGGCATACGCGGCGTCGGCTCGATCTTCTACCTCATGTACGCGATCAACCACGGCTTGCCCGAACCGCTGGCGAAAGAGCTGATCGCGATCACGCTGACGACGGTTGCCGCATCGGTCGTGCTCCACGGCATTTCGGTGACGCCGCTGATGAGCCTGTACACGAGGCGGAAAACGCGCCGGCATCGTTGAGCAAGGACGCCGGCAATTCAGGCGCTTTCAGCCGGTCCCGCCGGTCCGGAGCGCGAGTGGCGCTCCCTGCACCCGGACCTCCGCAGCCAGGGGGAAGCGGCTAGCCCCTCCTGCCTCCGAAGACCAGGAGCAACCCGCCGATCACGATTGCCCCCACCCCGGCCCAGATCGGCACGTTCACCGTCTGCTTGTCCGTCACGGACAGCACGAGCGGTCCGATCTTGGTCTCGTGCGTCTCCCTCGTGTAGGTGAAACCGCCGTACACCAGCCCCAGGATGCCGCCGGCGACCAGCACTATTCCCAGTATCTTCGTTGCGTTCACGTCTTCTCCTTCGACAGGGAAACCCGAACCGCGCAACCGCGGACGGCGCGCGATGCCATGAATGCGGGAGACGCGGAACATGCGTCGGCCATGGTCGAGCTTGGGATCGCAATGCGCCGGGGCCACATTCGTCTGCCGCGAAGCTAGGATGACCGAAGGCGGCGGATGAGGATGTCGATGATGTCGCCGCCATCCGGCGATTTCAGGCGATGCTGGCTGAGCACGCGTGCGACCTCGTCTTTGGCGAATGCCCCGTAGTCGGCGCGAATGAACACCGCGGCGATAGCCCGCTGCACCTCGACCGACTCGGTAGCAGGATAGAGCCGCGCGAGCTCGTCCAGGCACTGACGATCGCTCAGCCGATGGCGCGCCAGCGTTTCCAGCGCGCGAACCTGGGCGCCCGATCCCGTCATGCGCGTGATTTCGCTCGCAACGGCACGAAGCTCGTCGACATCGGCGATCGGTCGGTGCCCCAGATAGACCTCGGCGATCTGCACTTCGGCGTCGTCGCTGCTGGTCAGCGCCTGCAGAACACGGGCGCGGCCCTCGGCGCTTCCCAGGCATGCCAGAGCCGCGGCGTGCGTCACCTTGTCGGCCTGCGACGGCGACAGCGACAGGCGATGGCGTTCCTGGTCCAACGCGTGATCATCGTTCAACGCGCATACGAGGTCGATTTCGGCCGGGCCGACCGGTCGCCGCGCAAGGAGGTCGCCGATCATTCGCACCAGCTCGGCGCGCTGATCCTGCGGCGTGAGCCAGCCCAGCGTGCCCGCGAGCTGGATCATGCGGGCGCGGACCTGCGGCTGATCGGCGTCTTCCGCAAAGCGCAGGTACCGGTCGCGCGCGACCTCGTCGCGCGCAATCTCGCCGAGCGCCCGGGAAAACGACGGGCCTTGCCGCTCGCCTTCGCTCAACGATGCAAACAAGGCCTCGATGCGCTCGAGGAACATGCGGACCTCCGCCATGTCGCGCTGCAGGATGCCATGGACAAAGCGGAGCTTCTCCGCAGGCGACGGCCGGTCGTCGATGAACTGGCAGACCTCGCGCCGATAGACGGCGTGCGGGTCCGATTCCCTCAAGCCGCTGACGGCGATCATGGACTCGCGCGCAAAGTGACCGAGCAGCCTTTGGCTCACGCGGCCGCTGCCGACCTCCGCCAGCGACGACGGTTGCAGGTAGCGGCCAAGCAGGGTCGCCGCAGTCGGTCCCAGCGGCGCGACCGACGAGAAGCCATAGATGACCGGCACGTTCATGAAGATGCGGCGCATGCGGTCGCGGCTGCTTTCGCCATGGCGCTGATCCAGGTTTCGCGCCAGGCGCTTTGCGTCGGACTGCGAGTGCCCGGCGCGAACCAGGCTTCGCCCGACTTCGGAGGACAGGTACTTGACCGACTCCGCGTTCAGCGTGTTGCACCCGAAGAGATAGACCTCCTTCAATTGCGAGAACAATGCGGGACAGGAGTCGCTGCAGGAGGCACGCTCCATCTCGGCAACGGGCAGAAACTCGCTGCCGGTCACTTGATCCGAATAGAAATCGGTGCTTCCGTCGAAATGGCCGGAGATGACGAGCAGGTCGCAGCGAATGCCCCGCCGGCAGGCCGACGCCAGCCAATCGGGACGACCTCGCTCCACCAATTCGACGAACCGGTACTGATCCTCGGGAAGCCGGCGCCGAAACGCCTCTTTTTCATCGGGCGAATTGACGGTGATCGTGCAGACCGTGCGCCGGTCGGCGTGAGCATCCGTGCCCCAACCCACGGCGAACAGTGCGACCAGAAGAAGGACCTTGGCAGATAAGGACATCAAGCACCCGCTCCGGGGCCCATGGCTCGTCCCCTATGCTGGAAAGGCTAGCCGGAAGACCCTGCGAAGTCTGTGCGCTGACGTACACATGCCGCAGGCGACCTGATCGGCTTCAGGCGCGATGTCGCCTCGATTGCACCAGGAATCCGAGGAGCAGGGCTTCGGCCGCCCGCTTGATCCGCTCGATCCGCCCGAGCGACAGCCGGCCGGCGGTGCGGCGATCGGGGACGACGTCCCGGTCGCAGGCGCGTAACGGTCGGCGCGCCATCGCGAAGACGCGTTAAAATTGTGAATGTTCCGACCGCACGGCGAAGAGTACGGGTCCAGCGGGCAGGCGGAGGAATGTTGGCCGGGAGCGAAAGCGGCTTGCGAATCGCGCATTTCCGTCTGCGGCGATGCCGCGGCAAACGGCGTCATCGAATCGGGTATGGGTTGAGAAGAGGGCGCGAGGCATGACCTATTGCATCGGCGTGATGCTTGACCAGGGGATGATCTTCGCCTCGGACTCCCGCACGAATGCCGGCGTGGACAACTTCGCCAAGTTCTGCAAGATGACGGTGTTCGAGCGTCGCGGCGACCGCGTCATCGTCTTGCTGAGCTCAGGAAACCTTGCCGGGACGCAGGCCGTGATCGGCGTGCTGAACCAGCGCTGTGCTGCCGGTGACGCCACCGCCAGCCTGTGGAACGCGCGGACCATGTTCGACGTCGCGATGCTGGTCGCCGACGCGATGCGCGACATCGAGCGCCGCGACGGGGAGTACCTGGAACAGAACGAGGTCGGCTTCAACGCCTCGTTCATCGTCGGCGGGCAGATCCGCGGTGAGCCGTTGCGGCTGTTCCGGATCTATGCCGAGGGCAATTTCATCGAGGCCGGAATCGACACGCCCTACTTTCAGACGGGCGAAACCAAGTACGGCAAGCCGATCATCGACCGCGTGATTACGCGTTCTACGCCTCTTGCAGACGCCGCGAAATGCGTTCTCGTGTCGTTCGATTCGACGATGCGCAGCAATTTGTCGGTCGGCATGCCGATCGACCTGATCTGCTATGAACGAGACAGCCTCGAAGTGCAGAAGCGCCGCCGCTTCGACGAAGGGGACGCATATTTCACCGCTCTCAGCCGCGACTGGAGCGAAGGCACGCGACAGGTGTTTCGCGAGTTGCCTGAGCTCCGCTGGTGAAAGGCCGCGGCGGCGACTCGTTCGTCATCACCTGTGAACACGGCGGCAACCGTGTGCCCCCGCCCTATCGACGCGCTGTTCCGGGGGAGTCGGGCGCTGCTCGACTCTCACCGCGGGTACGATCCCGGCGCGCTCGTCATGGCGAGGGCATTGGCCCGGGCCTTCGACGCGCCGCTCGTCACCTCGACCGTCACTCGTCTGCTCATTGACCTCAACCGCTCGATCGGCCATCCGCAACTTTTCTCGGCGGCAACGCGCGATGCGCCCGCGAAGCTCCGCACGGAGATCGCCGAACGACATTACCTGCCCTATCGCGCGCAAGTCGAACATCTCGTCAGGCGATCGGTGTCGCGCGGCCGCCGCGTGATCCACGTTTCGTCGCACAGCTTCACTCCCGAGCTGGACGGCAAGGTGCGGCGCGCCGACGTGGGTTTGCTCTATCACCCGGGTCGACAGGGGGAGGTCGAGGTGTGCGCCCGCTGGAAGGCATCGCTCGCCGCAATGGCTCCGGAGCTCCGAGTGCGCCGCAACTACCCCTATGCCGGCAAAGGGGACGGGCTGACCGCGCATTTGCGCCGGGGCTTCCCGCCCGGCGCGTACGTCGGAATTGAACTGGAGATCAATCAGAGAATCGTACTCGCCGGGGGCCTTCGTTGGACCGCGCTGCGCGCTATGCTGGTCGATTCGCTGCGCGCGGCATTTGCCGCATGAGCCTGCCATGGTGAGCGCACGCTTGCCCAATCCCGCACTGCGATCCATTTCCAACACATGCTCCGCTATCGATAGTCGACCCGACCTGGCGGACGACGGAGACCCATGATGCAGATTCGCGTCGGTTTCGAAATGATCTACGACTGCCCGCAGCCAACTCCGATGGTATTGAACGTCAACGTCCACTCGTCGCGCGTGTCGGACCTCGTCGGTCGTGACGAACTGGTCGTCGACCCCCCGGTCCCGATGGCGGGCTATCGTGACAGCTTCGGGAACTGGTGCACCCGTATCGTCGCGCAAAAGGGTCGCACGCGCGTCGCCGCCGATGCGATCGTGAACGATACCGGCGTCGCCGACGTGGTCGTTCCTCAGGCACAACAGCTGTCGGTGCCGGATCTGCCCGACGAAGCGCTGCAGTTTCTGCTGGGAAGCCGGTATTGCGAGACGGACCGGCTGTCGGAGACGGCGTGGAATCTCTTCGGACAGGCACCACCCGGATGGGGCCGCGTCCAGGCGATCTGCGACTACGTTCATCGACACATCGCCTTCGGCTACGAGCACGCGCGCATGACACGGACGGCGCTCGAGGCGTTCTACGACAAGACGGGCGTCTGTCGCGATTTTGCGCACCTCGCCGTTGCGTTCTGCCGGTGCGTGAACATCCCCGCACGCTACTGCACCGGCTACCTCAGCGACATTGGTGCGCCGCCGCCGTACGGCCCGATGGATTTTTCCGCCTGGTTCGAGGCGTTCCTCGACGGCCACTGGTACACATTCGACGCGCGCAGCAACACGCCGCGCATCGGCAGGGTGCTCATTGCACGAGGCCGCGACGCCGCCGACGTCGCGATCAGCACCACGTTTGGCAAGAATACGTTGGCGAGCTTCAGGGTATGGACCGACGAGGTAAGCGCCGGATGAGTCGACCCGGGTGACGAGGCTGGTGTGCGCGGCGACCCGGCAGCCTGAGCGGAAACGCCAGGTCATTCGATGCATTGCCACGGTCGACGTTGCGGCGTGGCCATCGGCGGAACCATTCACCAGGCGCAATGTGCGTTGACGAACAGACCATGATCGACGGGCGGACCAGGATATCGGGCTGCCACCGTGATCCGCGGCAGCGCTGGCGGTTACCAGAGGCAACGCCATGGCAAGGGAAGACAATGCAACACGTACGACACTCGACGTTGCCGAGAGTACGGGTGACGTGAACTCGCGCAAGCAAGCCGAAGAGGTGCTGCTCAAGGCGGGCGCGCTGCAGCGGGCGATCTTCAATAGCGCCAACTTCTCGAGCATCGCCACCGATGCGAAGGGCGTCATCCAGATCTTCAATGTCGGTGCCGAGCGAATGCTGGGCTACACGGCGGCCGAAGTCATGAACAAGATCACGCCGGCCGACATCTCCGATCCGGCGGAGTTGGTCGCACGCGCCAAGGCATTGAGCATCGAGCTCGCGACCACGATCACACCTGGCTTCGAAGCCCTGGTCTTCAAGGCCTCGCGCGGAATCGAGGACATCTATGAGCTGACCTATATCCGAAGGGACGGAAGCCGATTCCCGGCGGTGGTGTCGGTCACGGCATTGCGCGACGCGCAGGACGCCATCATCGGCTACCTTCTAATCGGGACCGACAACACCGCGCGCAAGCTGGTCGAGGCCGAGCAAAGAAAGCTCGATCAGCGCCTACGCGACCAGCAGTTCTACACGCGTTCGCTGATTGAATCCAACATCGACGCGCTGATGACCACCGATCCGGCCGGCATCATCACTGACGTCAACAAGCAGATGGAGGCGTTGACCGGCTGCACGCGCGACGAGTTGATTGGCGCACCGTTCAAGGGCTATTTCACCGACCCGGAGCGCGCCGAAGCGGGGATCAAACGCGTGCTGAGCGAAAGAAAGGTCACCGACTACGAGCTGACGGCCTGTGCGCGCGACGGGAAGCAAACGGTGGTGTCCTACAATGCGACCACCTTTTACGACCGGGACCGCACGTTGCAGGGCGTATTTGCCGCGGCGCGCGACGTCACGGAGCGCAAACGGGTGGAGGCGGAGCTGCAGCAAGCCAAAGCCATGGCAGAGACCGCGAGCCAGATCAAGTCTGATTTTCTGGCGAGCATGAGTCACGAAATCCGCACACCGATGAATGCGATCATCGGAATCGCGGATCTGCTCGCGAAGACCCCGCTCTCCCCGGAGCAGGACAAGTACGTGCAGATCTTTCGCCGCGCCGGCGACAACCTGCTCCATCTCATCAACGACATCCTCGATCTGTCCAAGGTGGAAGCCTCGCAGCTCGAGCTCGAACGGACCCGGTTCTCGCTGGACGATCTGCTGGGAAAGGTGATGGAAATGGTGGCGATCCGGGCCGAGGAGAAGGGGTTGGCCCTGGTGTGCGAGATCGCGCCTGACGTACCGCGCGACCTGATAGGCGACCCGACACGACTGCGTCAGGTGCTGCTCAATTTGCTTGGCAATGCGCTCAAATTCACCGAATCGGGGCAAGTGGCCCTGCGAGTCGCGTCTGACTCGGAGGCATCTGCCTCAGGCGCTTTGCGGTTCACGATTTCGGACACTGGCATCGGAATTCCGGAGGAGAAATTAGGCGCCGTGTTCGAGCGATTCACGCAGGCCGACTCATCCACCACGCGCAGGTACGGGGGTTCGGGACTCGGGCTCACGATTTCGAAGCGGTTGGTGGAACTGATGGGTGGGCGCATCTCGGTCGAGAGCGGACTCGGCGAGGGCAGCGTGTTTTCCTTCGCGGTGCCGCTCGGCATCTGGGCTGGGGCGGTGCGACAGCCGAAGGTGTCGGTGGGGGTGTGCACCGAACTGCCGCTGCCGGACTTACGCATTCTTCTGGTGGAGGACTCCCCTGATAACCGGACGATCACGGTGGCATACCTGAAAGACACGCCTTACCGGGTGGAGATTGCCGAAAACGGAGCCATCGCCTTCAAGAAGTTCACCGCCCAGGAATATGACCTGGTGCTGATGGACCGGCAAATGCCCGTGATGGATGGCTTGACCGCAACGCGGGCGATCAGAGAGTGGGAGCAGGCGAATCATCGGCCGCCGACACCGATCATCGCGCTGACGGCCTCTGCCTTGAAGGGAGATCAGGAAAAATTTGTGGCGGCCGGGTGTACGGCCTATCTGACGAAGCCGATCAAGCAGGACGTGCTGCTGCAGGCAATCAAGGACCATTCCATGGCGGCGCCCGCCCCAAGAAATACGGAGAGCGGCCGGGGTGACACGATCCTTGTTCGTGCGAATCCGAAGCTTGCCGACCTGATCCCGGCATTCCTGCAGAACCGCAGGCATGATGTCAACGCGATACTGGACGCCCTGGACCGGAGTGACTTCGCCCTCGTGGAGAATCTGGGGCACGGCATGAAGGGCGCAGGCGGCAGCTGGGGGTTCCAGGGTATCACCGACATCGGCGCCGCCCTCGAGCGAGCGGCCGAGAGCGCCGACAACGAGGAATCGCGCAAGTGGGTGGGCAAGTTGTCCAGGTACCTGGACTGTGTCGAGATCGTCTACGACTAGACTGTCATACGATCATTGCCCGGGGATTCTGGTGAGGCAGGCGCGAACGCGTGCCGCGAGCTGGGGGACCGAAAACGGTTTCGTCACATAGTCCGTCACCCCCGCGTCGAATCCGGCGCGAGTGCTGGGCTCATCGGACATGGCGGTCAGCATCAGCACCGGCAGGAGTCGTGTCTCCGGCTTGGCCCGCAGCGCGTTCATGACCGCCATTCCATCCATGCCGGTCATCTTGTAATCGAGCACGAGGAGGTCCGGCATGCGCTCGCCGATCATTCGGAGCGCGTCCGGGCCGTTGGTCGCCGTGCGGACGGTGTAATGTTCCGCCTCGAGCGCGCGAACGATCACGATGAGCGTATCCGGCTGGTCGTCAACCGCCAGGATGTCAAAGTGGCGCTGCGCGACGGATGCCTGGAGCGGAGCGTGCGCGACGAACGGCTTCAAGGGGGCGCGCGGCTCAAGGGTGAGCTCGCAACCTTCAAACGCGCAGAAGACGTCGAGTCCCGTCCCGCGCTGTCGGGCAAGGCTGCGGGCCTTGCGTTCGATGTCCGCGATGAACTGGTCGTCATGGCCCGGATCGTGGTGGGTCAGTGCAACCCGCCGCACACCGGCGGCGGCGGCAATTTGCACCACGTAGTCGTACGTGCTGTGTCCCCAGGTCTTTTTCGAGGGATACTCGTCGGGGGTGTACTGCGCGTCGTGGATCACGAGATCAGCGTCGGCCATGAATCTTGCGTGCCGCCGATCGCCCTCGTGCAGAATGGATTCGATGTGACCTGCTTCGGCGCCGGCGCGCCAGAGCTCATCGGAAAACGGCTCATGGTCCACGAGATAGACCATCGCGACGCCGTCGACTTCGACTCGGTAGCCCACGGTCATGGCCGGGTGGTTGAGAAATTGCGTGGCGACCCGCGCCCCGCCGATCGTATGGATGCCCTCGGTCAAGTCGTGGTAGGTGATCTTCGCCGGAAGCTGATTCAGGTCGATCGGAAAATAGGTGTATTCCATCTGGCCGGCCAGCACGTCATGCAGCGGGCCGCGACTGCCTTCAGGGCCATAGATTGCAACGGAGTTCCCGTTGACAAAGGCTGGACTGAAGAAAGGAAATCCCTGGATGTGATCCCAGTGCGTATGCCCGAGGAGAATATTCGCGTTGATCCCTCGCTTCGCCTGGGCCATCAGCTCGGTTGCAAGCCCGCGAGCGCCAGTGCCGCAGTCGAAGATCAGCAGGTCGCCGCTGGCAGTCGTCAGCTCAACGCACGAGGTATTGCCGCCAAAGTGGTTCGTGCCCGGCCCGGGAGTGGCGATCGAACCTCTCGTGCCCCAGAAACGGACTTTCATGAGTCTGCGGCTCCTTTGCCGGAGGCATTGAGCGACGGGAAACTCGATGCCGCTTGCTCCGCACGCAGCGCCAGCTTGCGCCAGAGAATCCGCGCTCGCAAGTCTCGCTCGTTCGCGCATTCTGCCCTTCGCTCGCTCGATCGGCAATGCCCATCCCGAAGATCACACTAACCCGTCATCCCGGCACTCGAGGCAGCACAAGCGCGAACAAATGTGGCGCCATCCGATCTTGACGCGCGCGTTCGCTGTGTCCGTTGGCGCCACCAGGCAAGATTACAGCGGGGCCAGATACGGAGGTCCGCCTTCGAGCGTTGTGTAGGTCTGCTGTGGGTCGAACTCGACCCTGCGTGTCGGCACAACCACGTCGCCCGGATACGAAGTACTGAATCCTGTGTCCTCGGAATCGCGTCCAAAGGACTGAGTATTCGGCACTGCGGCCGACGGATCTCGCGACTACACCTGCAGTGTGTGTCCCGGCGCACAGACGGCGCCGCGTACGGGTGCTGAAATTCACGTCATATGGTTACGCCCGCGAAGAGCGTGGGTGGTTGAAATGCCTGACGGAGGACAATTGTGGGCCAGTCGACCGCTGTCAAATTTGGAGAGAAGGAACTTTCGGCTCTCAATGCCAGGGCGGACGCGCTGTCGAAGCGGGACGCGAGTGCGTGGGAAGAATCCGTCGATTGGGGCGTCCCCGATTGCAGCGCCTTGTGCGCCTCCGAGTGGCGAATGGCGACGGCGCCCGATTTCGATTGATCTTCGTCTGCAAATCGGTCCTCGTGTGCAGCTGTTTCCGTTGGTCAATCTTCGAGGAGTGAGCCATGAATAGGGTATCCCGATCCATTTTCGCCGGCGCAGCACTGGCAATGGTGTTGGCCGGTTGTCAAAAAAGTGACGCGCCGGCAACCACCTCGAGCGGCGCGCCACCGGAACCCGTTACGAACGCATCGCCCATCCCGCAGATGCCAAAGGGCGATCCTTCGCTGCCTGATGCGGCCGCCGCGTTGGCGACACAGGACGCCGCAGATAAGACCAAGGCGATGCAGGACGCCACCGCGCTGCAGCAGAAGGCAGCGCCTCAGGAAAAGATGACCAAAGCCGAGGAGTCGAAGGCGATGCCGCTGCCCGGTCAGGCCAACGATCATTCGA
This sequence comes from uncultured beta proteobacterium, assembly GCA_963786625.1. Lineage (GTDB taxonomy): Bacteria > Pseudomonadota > Gammaproteobacteria > Burkholderiales > Casimicrobiaceae > CAIWHR01. The sequence goes on along the minus strand of CAWAZS010000014.1, from coordinate 623,976 downwards.
CTACCACCCTCGACAAGAACAAAGGCGGGTAAGAAGTCGATGGGCAAGATCCCCGCTGCCGGCAGCGTCTTCTCCGATTCACGATGTGTTCGCCGGCGCACAGAAACGGTCCGGTGGGTCTATAGCATCAATAAGAATCGTCGCGCACTGGCATGATCCTCGCGCCGGACGCGCTGCGCGTAAGGAGCAACCGTCATGAGCACTCGCATGTTCGCGCTCGTCTTCGGCATCATCTTCCTGCTCGCCGGCGCCAGCGGCTTCATTCCCGGAATGCTGCATCCGGTTCCTGCCGACGCACCGCCGCTGTCGGTGCCCGCGGGTTATGGGCTCGTCATGGGCTTGCTGCCCGTGAACCTGCTCCACAATCTCGTGCATGTCCTGTTCGGGATGCTTGGCGTTGCCGCGTTCGCCGGCTTGTTCGCGCCGCGTGTCTACGCGCAGATCGTGGCCGTGGCGTACGGCCTGCTGGTCGTTCTGGGGCTCTTCTCCGCAACCAATACGCTGTTCGGGCTGGTCCCGATCTACGGCTACGACGTCGGGCTGCACCTGGTGCTTGGCCTGGTGGCTGCCTATTTCGGATTCATGGCCCCCGCTCGAGACCCCGTTCGGTCGACTTAGCCGGAACTGCAGACGATTGGGCCGCGCTCGACCCGCTGCGGTCGTAGCGCAATACGCTCTGACGACGCTCCGCAAGCCCGGCTTGCACACCTCGCCCGCGCGTTCGCCCGGCCTTGGTAGCACCCGGATGGCCGCGCGTCCAGGCACGGACGAGCGAGCCCGGTGATCCGGCCTCGGCGGAAACGAGCCAAACCGGCGACCTGCGTTTGTCCGCCAGCGCACAGACGCTGCGCGCTGCGGCGAGCATCCTTCCGCCAATGGAGCCTTGGATCCGTCGACGACGGCGGTGCGGGGTAACCAGTCAAGGCTGAGCGGAGTCATCGGTCCTGGCGCCGTTCTGTAGATCGTCGTGATCGTCCTGTTCGCAATGGGACGCTTTCGGTACCGGGCAGTCACGACGGAGTGTTTCACTGAAAGGAAAAAGCATGACCAACATCACCCGCAACACGGGATCTCTGGTTGGCATTCTGTTCGTCGCGTTGGCTGCGGGCTGCGGCTCGCCGGGGATGTACGAAGGCCCCGTTTCCGCCCCTCCCGCGGGCGCTCGTGTCGAACTCTTTGACGGCTATCAGTTCGACGGAAGGACGTATCCCGTCAATGGCACGGTCACCAATTTCTCCGATGTCGGTTTCAACGACCGCGCCCAGTCGATGATCATTCGCGACGGCTCCTGGGAAGTCTGCGAGCATGCCGATTTCCGCGGCGCGTGCCAGACCTACGGTCCGGGTCGTCATCCGAATCTTGGCGTCCTGGCGGGGCGCATAAGCTCGATCCGCCCGAGTGCCGGCAGTCCCGGCACGGGAAGCGGCGGTTGGGGCACGGGCTCGCGCGCATCGCTGTACGAGGGCCCCAATCTCTCCGGGCGTTCGTTCGCGATCGACAGCGAGGTGGTGGCGAACCTCGCCAATACCGGGTTCAACGACCGCGCAGCGTCGTTGCGCGTCGAGGGCGGCTACTGGATATTCTGCAGCGACGCCAATTTCCAAGGCGAATGCCTGACGTTCGGTCCCGGCGACTACCCGACGCTGCCGTGGGGACTGAACTACAGGATTTCCTCCGGTCGGCGCGTCCAGGGCAATTATCCGTACACTCAGAACCCAAACTGGCAGCGCTAGCGTGGCCAGAGCGCAGCGACGGTTGGTCGCACGCCGGCGTGGCTGTTGACGGCCGTCCGGTGACCCTGCGCGGCTCCCGGCATCGCGCGCGGCGGATTGCCGGGAAGCCCGGGGACGACCCGGCCCCGCAATCCGGTTCGACCCTCCCGGCTACGACGCGCTCAGGCGCCGGATGAGCACGTCGATCAAGTCTTCGCCGTCCGGCGACTTGAGGCGATGCTGACGCAGCGCCTGCGCCAGCTCGGACCTGGGGAGGGCCTGGTAATCGGCGCGGATGAGGATTCCGGCGATCGCCCTCTGGACGTTGACCGACTTGGCTACCGGGAAAAGGCGCGTCAGTTCGTCCAGGCTCTGGGGATCGGACAACCGAAGGCTGGCGAGCGTGTCGAGCGCGCGGACCTGCGCATACGATCCGTTCATGCGCGCGATCCCCATGGTCACTGACCGCAGCTCGTTCACGTCGGCGATCGGCCAGTGGCGCAGATAGACCTGCGCGATCTCGACTTCGTCATCGTCGGGGCTCGTCAACGCGCGCAGCACTCGCGCGTGACCTTCCTTGCTGCCCAGGCACGCCAGGATCGCGGCGCTGGTCACCTTGTCGGCCTGCGCCGGGGACAACTGCAGACCGTCGAGCGCGCGGGCCAACCCGCCATCCTTGTTGCGCGTGCACACCAGGTCCACCTCCGCCGACCCCACGGCATTCGCCGCTATCCGATCGCGAATCATCCGGAGGAACTCCGTCCGTTCCTCGGCAGGCGTGAGCCAACCCAGGTTGCGCGCCAGGCCGATCATGCGCGAGCGCACCGACGGCTCGTCGGCGTCGCGCGCAAACTCCAGATACCGGGCGCGTGCCGTCTGATCGCGCGCTATCTCGTCGAGCGCCCGCGCAACCGGCGGCGATTGCCGCTCCCTTTCGCGCAGCGAGGCGGCGTAGCGTTCGATGTGGTCCAGAAACATGCGCACTTCCGCCATGTCCCGCGCGAGGAGCCGATGGAGGAAGCCCACCTTCTGCGCCGGCGACAGGCGATCGTCGGAAAAATGGCACACGTCCTGACGAAAGCCCGCCTGGGGATCCGCATCGCCCAAGCCGCTGGCGACGGTCATGGAACTGGGCGCAAACAGGCTGCGAAGCTTTGCGCTCGCGCGGCCGCTGCCGATCTCCCCACCGGCGCCGGATCGAAAATAACGGTCCAGCACGGAGGCCGCCGTCGGCCCGAGCGGCGCCTTGCCGGAAAAGCCGTAGATCACCGGCACGTCCTTGAAGACGCTGCGCATGCGATCCCGGTTGCTTTCGGCGTGCCGGTCGCTCAGCTCGCGCGCCAGGCGCTCGGCGTCGGCCGGGGAGTGGCCGGAGCGGACGAGACTGCGCGTGATCTCGGCCGAAGCGCTCCGGCGCGCCAGCGTGTTCAGCGTGTTGCAGCCGAACAGGTAGACCTCCTTCAGCCGCGAAAACAGTCCGGGGCAGGTTTCGCTGCAGGCGACACGCTCCATCTCGTCGACGGGCAGAAACTCGCGCGCATCCAGGCGATCGGAGTAGAACTCGTCACCGTCGTCGAAATGGCCGGAGATGAGCAGAACATCGCAGCGGATGCCCTGGCGGCAAGCCGAGGCCAGCCAATCGGGACGCCCCCGCTCCACCAGCTCGACGAACTGATATTCGTCCCGGGGCAATGCCCGACGAAACATCTCCTTTTCGTCGGGCGAGTTGACGGTGATGGTGCAGACCGTCTTCCGCTCGGCGCGGACGTCATGGGTCCACAGCGCGACGGGCAACAACGCCAGCAGGGCAAGCTTCGTGGCAACAGACATGTGAGCGGAGTCGGCGCGAATGGCGCGGTAGTATCGCACGGGCTCCCTGCCACGGGATAGGGATCGGGCAAAGGGGGCAGAGCTCCCCAAGACGCGAACCCGCGCACCCGATACTGCCATGCGGGGCGCGTGCGCTGCGGACGACCCATGCCGGACGATGCGGAATCCGCCCGGAATGTGCGCTTCCGTACAGGAGACTCGGGAAGAACGGGGGATGATGAGCGTGGATGCTTACACGTCTGCGCCGACCGGCAACTGCCGTAGGGACCTTCGTGCGATGGCGACCCTGTCCCGGGCCTCCACCCATTCAGAGAGGGATGCCATGCCTGCTGCAACGGCGCTCGAGCGACATCACCCTGCAAAGGATTTTTCGGATCGCGTCGCCTATGCTTTCACCAAGCTTCTGCGATTCTTCGCCGACGCCTTTTTCGCCCGGCGGTATGGCCATCGCGCAGTCGTTCTGGAAACGGTCGCCGCGGTGCCGGGCATGGTCGCCGGCGCCCTGCAACACCTGCAGTCGCTGCGTCGAATGGAAGATGATCGCGGCTGGATCCATACGCTCCTGGAAGAAGCGGAGAACGAGCGCATGCACCTGATGACGTTCATGCACATCGCCCGGCCCTCGCGAATCGAGCGTGTGCTGATCATTCTGGCTCAAGGCATCTTCTACAATTCCTTCTTTCTGCTGTACCTGTTGTCGCCCAGGACTGCCCATCGCGTAACGGGCTACTTCGAGGAGGAGGCTGTCCACAGCTACACCGAGTATCTGGCCGGCGTGGACGACGGCACCTATGCCAACGTCCCGGCGCCCAGGATAGCCATCGATTACTGGAAGCTTGCGCCCGAGGCGCGGTTGCGCGACGTCATCGTCGCCGTCCGGGCAGACGAGGTCCATCACCGCGACGTCAATCATCGATTTGCCGACGAGCTGGCTTGACCGGCGCCGAGCCCGCTTTCCGCGATCGTCGGGCGGGTGCCCGGCGAGCCCGCGGGACGCCAACGGTGGCGACGGCGCGGCCCCGGGACGTGCCCGACGGCGCCGAGCGTTGTCTATCGAGCCGCGGCTGTCTTCGCGTGGGCTCGCGAAGTGTCCTTGGCGGACTTGGCCTCATACATCGCGACGTCGGCCTGTTTGATCAGCTCATCCTGGCTCACGCCGTCGACGGGATAGACGGCGACCCCGATGCTTGCCGTCACCGTGATCGAATAGCCGTCGACCACATAGCGGGCGGCCAAGCGGGCACGGATTTTCTCCGCCACCTCCGACGCGCGGTCCACGCCGTCGACCTCGGGCAGCAGGACAACGAACTCGTCTCCGCCGTAGCGACACGCCGTGTCGCTGCCGCGAATGCACGACAGCAGGCGCTCTGCCACCCGCTGCAGGAGCTGGTCTCCGGCGCGTGCCCCAGCGTGTCGTTGACGTACTTGAAGCCGTCGAGATCGAGCAACAGCAGAGCGAGCGGGACTTCCTGTCGATTCGCCCGCACCAGGGCCTGATTCAGCCGATCCAGCAGCAACGCGCGGTTGGGCAGTCCCGTAAGCTCGTCGTGGTACGCAAAGTGGCGCACCTTCCTGACCTCTTGCTCACGCCGCTCGGCGATCTCCCTGAGCCACGCGTTGGTTTCGGTAAGGAGGGCGACCCGTTGCCGCGCGGCCAACGACGCTCGCTGACTCGATACCAGCGCCCGATGGAGCTCCTCCACTTGTGCCAGGGCTTGCTGCAATCGCAGCGGCGCCGTATTGATCGCGACGCGCTGCGCCGCGCTGCGCAGGTACTCGGCGCGAGCACGTGGCGCCATGCCGGCATGCGTATTCCCGATCACACGTGTGGTCTTCATCGGATCTGCCCATAAGCGACGCCGGACGCCTCCGCGCGCCCGCCCGGCATTGTCGCAATGGCGCTCAGGTTGAACGGGGCGACCCCGTTCGTCTGTGCGGTACCACACACAAGCCTGGGATGCGGGCATATGGACAGTGCCCGTGCCGACGGGGTCCGGGCGGGATTCTGCCCGCCCATTGCCGGTTCCTCGGAGCAGGCCGTGACGTGCGCACCCGAGGCCGGCCCGCGGTTGGCCTCCCGGTTCAGCGCACCGCCCTAGACCACGCTGGCGATGATGTTGATGCTGAGCGCGAGCACGGCGATGTTGAACAGGAACGCCAGGATGCCGTGGATCATCGTCAGCCTCCGCAGGGTGCGCGACGCGATCGCGACGTCGGCCACCTGCGAGGTCATCCCGACCACGAACGAGTAGTACGCGAAATCCGCGTAGTCGGGATCGCGGCCGCCGGGGAAGAGCAAGGGGGTGACGGCAGACGTCTCACCGTGCGGTCCGGCATAGTAGCGGTGGGCATAATGGAACGCGAACACCGTCTGGATCAGCAGCCACGACGACACCAGCGCTGCGATGGTCATTCCGAGGTGCCAGGCGCGGCTCCAGAACGGCAGGTCGCGGATGGTGCCGACGACAAAGCCGATGGCGACGATGCTTGCGCAGGATGCGCCCACCACGAAGAGGAAGATGATGTAACCGCTCTGGTCCTGGCTCAACGCGTGGTCGCGCGTGACACCGGCGTCCGCCTTGGCCATCAGCATCCAGGCGAGCCCGAGATAGGCGAGAGCGCCGACATCCCAGCTGGCCACGATGCGCGTGTGCCACGAGACCGAATCGGACTGCACGAGGAACGCGAGGATCGCGACGCCGAGCGCCGTGCCCAGCCGCTGCATTGCTCCGAAACGCACGACCCACCGCGTGTCCGGCCGTTCTCCCATGCTCGCGCCCTTCGCGTCCTCGATCGACTCCCGCCCGCGATCTTGCCGTGATTGTAACGAATCAGCCGGCGGTCCGGCAGCCACGCAGCGGCTTTCGTGACGCGGGCACGACACACCGGGACTGCCGAACGCCGAAATAACGCCGAAGCATCGGCAGCCCATGATCGCGCGCCGCACCATCGATCCACGTGCGTTACCGTACAGACTCCGCGGATGCCACGCGTATCCTCGGTGCCTGATTGCAGCGGGACCGCGACCGGACGCACGGACGCCGGAAGCACTCTCCGCGTGATCCGGTCGGTCGCAAGTTTCCGGACATTTTGGCGAGATGAAATCGTGCAAGACATGAACGCAGCGGCCAAGTGGATACTCGTCGGCGCACTTCTGGCGCTCGCGGTGGCGCTCCTGATCCTTGGCGGCCGGCTGGCGACCGTACACACGCTGGGTCCCGGAGTGCTGGGCGCCGCCGGGAGTACGGGCGGAGCATTGGGCGAGTACGGCGGATACCTGATCCTGACGCTGATCAACGTCGGCCTGGGCACGGTCGTCGCCTGGATGCTGCTTGGCAAGAACGAGTGATCGATCGGGAGTCCGGCGGCCTCACGTGCGATGCCGGCTACGTGCGATTCCGCACAGACGGCCGTTCGCGGGTGGCGGAAGCTTTGTCGGGGCCTCCTGGGCCCCAAGCGATGGGATCGCGCACAACGACCCGCATCGTTCTTCGGTCCCGGCCGGGCCGCTCCTCCCCGTAGACCCGGCCGGGCCTTTCTTGCGCGTCCGCGTTGTCGTCATCGACAAAACTTCGCGCCGTGTTCGCTAGCGCACAGACAACAATACGCGCCACGCATATCGTTCCTCCATGCGTCGGAATCGGTCTTTCGCTTCACGCCCATCGTGGTGCATCCATCCGGGTGCCCGGGAGGCAGGGCGCGTTGAACAAAGGAGCAAGCCATGAGTCTTGGCACCATTCTGCTGATCATCCTCATCCTGATGCTCGTCGGCGTCCTGCCCACGTGGCCGCACGCCCGCAGCTGGGGTTACGGCCCCAGCGGAATCGTCGGCGTCATCCTGGTAGTCGTACTCGTCCTGTTCCTGATGGGACGGCTGTAGATCCGCGCGGTAACCCCGGAGTCTTTCACTCGAAGGGAAGCACATGAGCAACATCACTCGCAAACTGGCAACTCTGGTTGGCATTCTGTTCGTGGCAATGGCGCTGGGTTGCGCCTCGACGGCAAAGCAGGAAGGCACCGGCGAATACGTCGACGACACGGTCATCACCAGCAAGGTCAAGGCCGCCATCTTCAACGAGCCGACGCTGAAGTCCGCCGAGATCAACGTCGAGACGTTCAAGGGCGTGGTTCAACTGAGCGGATTCGTGAGCTCGCAGGGGGCCGAGAACACGGCGGTTGCCGTGGCGCGCAAGGTCCCGGGCGTCAAGTCGGTCAAGAACGACATGCGCCTGAAATAGGTAGCGAGCCGGGATTCCTCCCGGGCGCGTCAATCGCATTTCGGCCGAAACGCGGCGAGAGCCTGCTGTTCCGGCCGAATCGGCCTTGGAAGGTGGCTCGCAATTTTCGCCCTGGCCGGGATGGCGCTCGGTTACGCGGATCGACTCGCCTGCACTTTGGACCATCGCCGCCGTAACGGAATTCATTGCCTGATGAAGCCTGAGCTCGTGCCACTGACGGATCAGCCGCGCGCCGACCGGCCCGCGCCGGGTCCGGTCGTCCGCATGCCCGTCGAGGCGCGTGGCCTGGCGCTTGCGATCCTGGCCGTGATCGCGGTGGTGTTCGCGCTGGAATGGGCGCAGGCGTTCGTGATATCGCTGTTGCTCGGCATCCTCATTGCCTACACGCTGAATCCGCTCGTCGTGTGGCTGGAGCGGATCAGGATTCCGCGGGCGTTGGCTTCTCTCGTCGTGATGCTGGGTGTCATCGGCGCGCTCGTGCTCGGCGCCTACTCGCTGCGCGGCCAGATGCAGACGATCGTCGAGCAATTGCCCGAGGCGGCAAGCAAGTTCTCCGCGGGGCTGGCCCGGCTGCGGACCAGTCAGCTCGGCGCCATGCAGAAGATGCAACACGCCGCGACCGAGGTGGAAAAAGCGACGACGCAGGCGACCGGTGCATCCTTGGTCCCCAAGCAACCCACGACGCACGTCGTCATCGACCAGCCCACGTTCAAGCTCGGCGACTTTCTCTGGGTGGGGTCCAAGGGCGCCGTGGGCGCCCTGGGTCAGGCGCTCATGGTGCTGTTCCTGACGTTCTTTCTGCTGGTGGGCGGCGACACCTTCAAGCGCAAGCTGGTGCGACTGACCGGACCGACGCTCACGAACAAGAAGATCACGGTGCAGATCCTGGATGACATCAACGATTCCATCCAGAAGTACCTGTTCATGCTGCTGGTGACCAATGTTCTGGTCGGCTTGCTGGTCTGGGCGCGCATTCGCCTGGATAGGCCTGGAGAACGCCGGGGCCTGGGCCGTCGCGGCAGGGTTCCTCCATCTCATCCCGTACCTCGGGCCGGGCGTCACGGCCGCCGCCACCGGAATGGTCGCCTTCATGCAGTTCGACTCGTTCTCGATGGCGCTGCTGGTTGCCGGGGCATCGGCGGCGATCGCCACGGTCGATCGGGACCTTCGTCGCGACGTGGATGACCGGGCGGATCGCCAGGATGAACGCGGCCGCCGTGTTCATCTCGCTGCTGTTCTGGGGCTGGCTCTGGGGCATCTGGGGCATGCTGCTCAGCATTCCGATCATCGTCATCGTGAAAGTCGTCGTCGCAGCATGTGGAGCAGCTGCAGCCGGTGGCCGAGCTGCTGGGGGAATGAAGTGACAGCGAAACCAAGGAGAAACGCATGATGAAGATCCGCAACAGTGTCTGGGCGGTCCTGGCAATCGGCATCCTGACTGTCGGGCTGTCCGCCTGCGAGAAAAAGGAAGGTCCGGCGGAACGCGCGGGCAAGGAAATCGACAAGACCGTCGAAAAGGCCGGACAGCAAATCGAGAAGGCGGGCGAGCGCATCCAGGATGCGGCAAAGGACGCCAAGAAATAGCGAGGCGGGCAGGAACTTTCCCGGTCGCGCGGCACTCCAGCAGGACGCGCCGCCGGAAGAAAGCCCCTGAACCCGCTCCGTGCACGCCATCCCGCCCGCATCCTGATTCGACGCGGGCCGTTACCGTCGAACCGAAGAGGAAAATCACATGAGCGCCCTTGACACGATCGAAACGCCAGCCTTGCACGTCCTGCCGGCCCTGCCGTACGCGCAAACCGCGCTGGACCCGGTCATTTCCGCCAACACCCTCGGATTCCACCATGGCAAGCACCACAAGGGGTACGTCGACAACCTGAACAAGCTGATCGCCGGAACGGCGCTCGCAAATTACTCGTTGGAGAAGCTCGTCGCCGAGACCGCGGGCAAGGCCGACAAGGTCGCGATCTTCAACAACGCCGCGCAGACGTGGAACCACAGCTTCTACTGGCGCAGCTTGCGGCCGCAGGGCGGCGGCGAGCCTCCGGCGGCGCTGAAGCAGAGGATCGAGGCTTCCTTCGGCAGTCTCGATGCCTGCAAGAAGGAGCTGGCGACGGCGGCAACGGCCCAGTTCGGCAGCGGCTGGGCCTGGCTCGTGCAGGAGGCCGACAAGCTGAAGGTGGTCAAGACCGGCAATGCGGAAACGCCCCTGATCCAGGGCGTGAAGCCGCTGTTGACCATCGACGTGTGGGAGCACGCCTACTACCTGGATTATCAGAACCGCCGCGCGGACTACGTGAACGCCGTGCTCGACAAGCTGATCAATTGGGGCTTCGCCGCCGACAATCTCGGCTAGCGCATCTGCTGCGAGCTCCTGTACAGATTCGACTTGCGCATCGGAAGGGCCGGCGCGGCGCGACGTCGGTCGTGCGTCCTGCGCGAATGTCACCCGCGTTGCCGCAGCGATGCGGCTTCGCGGGCAATTCATGCAAAATGCACCGGCCAACGGGTGCAGTGCGAATCAACCCGGCGGCGGCGCAATGGGCGGGTGCTGTTGGGTTGAAAAGCCGCCGTCGATCAGCGCGTTCCACATTTTTGTCAGATTTCTTTACATCTCGCCACGGCAAATGACGCGCGCGCAGTCGTTCGATCCTGGTCTTGCCGGTTTGGATGCTCGAACGGGGCCGCAACTCCCAACGCTGCGGATGATCAGCCCGATGCTGTTGGGTTAGTAAGTTCCTGTGGATCGGGCCGTCCGACATTTCTGTCGGGCTTATTTACACATTGCCCCGGCAACGAACCGTGATAGACGTGTCACCGGGCATCGATCAGTGTGTAGCCGTGACAAAAGACCAATGGATCAATTGATTACAACCGTTTTTGGGCTGTGCCGGATGCGATGCATTGCGATGGCGCACAAGTTGCTTTAGCTGTCGTGCACGAATTGTGTCAATACGACAGCTGCGGTTTCAAGCAGCGCAACAGGGAGTATCAAATGAAGCGCATGACATCCTGGGCCTTGGCATTCACGGTTGGCGCGTGTTTGCTGGCCCCGGCGTCCGCCTCCGCCGCTCTCATCCTTGGAGCGACCGGCGGAACTGCTGGTGTGAACTACGAGGGCACGGTCACCTATCAGCCGCTCAACTTTTCCGGCACCGGCACGCTCGTCTCCAAGAACCAGACCTCGCTGGCTTTCGATCTCACGGCCAGCTTTGCGTTTGGCGACCTGGATTTCAGCAACACCGGCTTCCGGTGGACCGAAACAATCACTAACAACACGTCAGACGCCTGGACATCCTACAGTCTGGATCTTGGCGCCAACGGCAACTTCTTCCTAGCCGCTCCCGACGCGCCGGCTTTCGTGATCTTGAGCGCTGGGCCGGTGGTTACCAGGACCGCGCTTCCCGGAACCGTGACGTTGAGCGCGGACAAGAAGTCGATCGACCTTGCGTTCACGTCGCCCATCCTGGTGGGAGGCTCTTTCAGTGTTCATACCCCCATCGAGGGGTTGGCCAACGTGACGAGCTTCGCGATAACCGAGACCGCCACGGCGGCCATCCCGGCACCCGCCACGCTCGCGCTGCTCGGCCTGGGCCTTGCCGGACTCGGCTTATCGCGCCGCAAGCCATAGGTGATTGCGCGCCAGCACAGGCCCCGCTCCGGCGGGGCTTGTCGTTTGTGGCGCGCAGCATCAGCACCACGGTAAGGCCGCCAGCCTGGGCCTCGAAATGATCGCGTGGAGCGCGTACCAGCCTCTAGTCGTCGACACAAGAAAAAGGGCCGACCTGGGTCGGCCCCTTCATCCGGCTTGCGCAGCCCCGTCTTACGGAGCGGGATCCACTACAGTAATCGACCCACCGCTGATAATCCACGGGCCCTGGGTCTGGCCAACAGCTATGCAGGTGTTTCCAGGACCGGTGTGAGCGACATCATCGACCTCCCATTCTGCTACACCTGCACCGCCTTCGACGACCCGAAATGAGATGTCACATCCCACGAGGTCGGGCCCTACGGGGGCGCTGGTAACACGCACCGTGAAATTGGCCTCCACCCCATCGCCCTGATAAGAAACTGCAACGATGGGTCCGCTCCACGCATTCCCGCGTTCCCACTGAGCGGACCCGCTACCCGGAGCGGCGCTGCAATCGGCTGCGAAGGTCGCGCCGACCCAGTTGAAATCGAGGTCGACCGTGCCAAACGTGGTAGGCGTTGTCGTCTCGCCAAAGATGATGCCTGACCCAGGAACCGCATCACCCGGCAGACTGTCGCCGTGCGCGAGGTGCGCCGGGAGTGCGTTCTCACTTACGTTTATCCGGTGGTAGGAGCCATTTCCTTCAAGGTGGCAGATACCAACCTTTGGTAGTGGAGCGGCGATGCTTGTCCCCGTCAATGCGAGGGCAAACAGGAGAGTGCCAGATGCTGCGATCGAATGTGTCTTCATGAGATCAATCTCCCGTTCTTCCGGTGATGCCGTTAGCGCCAACGTGGCTGCTCAATTCCAATGAGCACCTTCTTGTCGACTCCTGCTCGTACGCGATGAATGAAGAAAAGCGTGGTCGATCGATGACATCGGGAGCCGATGTTGGCAACGCAGGGCGCCCTTTGGAAGACTCGTAGCTTCGTCACGCACGAAGACCAGACACCATCGGCCTTCGTCCATGAACTAGACACACGAACCAACTTTGTGCCCAGCCGGGCAAAGCCGCCCGTCATGAAGCCCTTACCGACTCCACTTGCCCCGGCAGGTCTCGTAGACGCCCTGAGAAATAATTCTCCTCGTTCGCGCGAACAAGTCAATGACTCCTGGCAATGAGTCATCTCGCGACGAGGTCCTGCGTCGGTGCGCCGGCGCACAGACTGGACGAGGTATCGCCCGTATCTTCGGGATCAAAGGGAAAGCGCCCCCTTCATGCCGTGGGCCCAGGCGTCGAATCGTCGATGCAACGGGTCCTCGAGGCGTGAAAATTGCAGCCTTGGCGTTCTTTGTCCTCGATAAGGCTTCCGATACCGTAGTTGAACCGCAAGGAAACAATATGTCCAAACTGATGATCGCACTATTTGTCACCGCCGGGCTGGGATTTGCCGGACCGGGCGCGGCACAGACGTACTCGACGAAGACCGCCTCGACATCGATGTCGAAGGACAGCTACACGATGGCGAAGACCAACGCCGACGCCCAGTACAAGATCGACAAGGAAGCGTGCTCGTCGCTCAGCGGCAACGCCAAGGACATCTGCGTCGCGCAAGCCAAGGGCAAGGACGACGTCGCCAAGGCCGAAGCGGAGGCCGCCTACGCGAACACGCCGAAGGCTCGCGAAGACGCGCGTGTCGCACACGCTCAAGCGAGCTACAGCGTCGCCGTCGAAAAATGCGACGACCTGGCCGGCAACCGCAAGGACGTCTGCGTGCAGGAAGCGAAAGCCGAGCTCGTCAAGGGCAAGGCGGATGCGAAGGTCGACCGTGTCGCCGTCGACACGCGCCAGGATGCGGCAACGAAGCAGGCGGAAGCCCGCAACGAAGCGAACGCAGACAAGCGCGACGCCGAATACAAGGTTGCGATCGAGAAGTGCGACGCGCTCGCCGGTCCGGCGAAGGACTCATGCGTCGGCAGCGCGAAGGTGCAATACGGCAAGTCCTGAGTTCGATGCAAATCCCCCGTCGTCCGCATTGCGGGCGGCGCGAGGGAGCAGGAACTGCGGCCGGGGTCGTTCTATCCCCGGCCGTTCTTCCGTCCGGCGACCGCCCGCCAATCGTCACACCTTGTGCCGACTGCCTCGCAGCGCGTGCGGATCGAGCTCGGCGAGAGGGATGTCGAAGACCCAAACCTCGTCGCCAATGGTTCCCTCGTTGCCTGAAGCGGCCCAATCCGAAGTGGCGCAGATGCCCGACGGGCTGCTCGGCACTGCGCGTGGGCCGTGCGTCGAATTGCCGCTCTGACGCCCGGAAGGAAGGCTGACATACAGCATCATGTGGTGAATACTTGCAGATGTCCGGTGCGATCTTGCGCCGACGCCCCGCCTTCCAGAAAAGTGATCATGAAACCATCGCCTGCCTCACCCGTGATCGACAAGGACCCTCTTACGGTCGACGTGCCGCGGGAATTCCACCGGCGCATGGCCGCGATCATCGAGGCCGTCCAAACGGCAATGTGGGAGGCCGGCGTGCACGACCTGCTTGGCTACGCCACGGATTACGCCTTCGGCCAGCAACGCGGCGTACAGACACTGGTATTGAAGAGCAAACACAGGTCGGCCTACGTGCGGCTGCATTGGGATACCGTGATGGGAGACACCGATGCCGACCGGCAACTCGTCGACATGGCCATAAGGAACGCGATCAACGAACTGACGTAGCCAGTGCAGATGGGAACCCGGCTCGATCTTTCCGCAGAAGGGCGGCATCGACGCCGGGATACGCGTCGCCGTGGTGCCCAAGAACTGGATCGTCCTTCGCGAAGCGGCGAACCGATGGCATTGGAGAATCCGAGGCCTCCTTGCCGGCGACCGATTTGCTCGCTCGCGCCGTTGCCAGGCGCACGTCTTCAGCCCTGCGCCTTGCCGTCCCGTGGTCCGAGGAAATACCACAGGATCAAGCCCAGCACCGGCAGCAGCACCACCGCGATTGTCCAGATCAATTTCTTCTCATTGGAAGCGGAGCTTTGGAAAATGTTGATGATCGCCCAGATGTCGCCAGCGAGTATCAGCACGCCCCAGAGGCTGTTGTATCCGAAGTTCATCATTCCTGATTCCTTCCGTTTCATCCCACAGTCGACAACCTGTGATCCGGTCCACCGACGCCGAAATCCCGTCAGGGCGCGACGGCGCTGCTCGTGTCACGGGATTGCCACGTCATCGCTTCTCGACGACCACGCGCCCCTCGGCGTTGAGGAAGACGTGGTAGCGGTTCCCATCCTTGCACGACGCAATGTGGTCGTTCTCCGCCCTCGTTGTGACGCTGACGACTTCGCCGCACGGCAAACCGTGCAACGCGATCACGGCGAACAGGTCCTTCCTCGTCGATTCGTCGTCGGCCGCGAACGCGGGTGCCGGGAAGCATCCAACAGTCAGGACTGCAATCGCCAAGGCCGTCGCCGATGTGCTCATGGTGTCTCCCGCGTCGGGTCAGATCGTCGCGAACTTCGCCGGGTCCGAAAGGATGCCCCAGATCGCCTCGCGCGAGGCCGCGACCGCCGTGGCCAGCGCCTGGTCGCCGTCCTGCAATAGCGAGAGCACCTTGAGGACCAGCAGATCATAGGATCGCCGAAGCGCGGCCAGGTCGCTCCTGAGCTTCCCCTGGTAGAAGGCCCGGAATTGATCGAGCAGGTCGTCGACCTGGTTCTTGAGGGTGATCTTGGTGAGGACGCCGATGGCTTTGGTGTCCTTGAGCCGCTGCTCCAGAGAGGCAAGGTCGAGCGGCGGCGCTTTTGCCTTTGCGGTAACCGGGGGGACGCTTTCGCTCTTCGAAGGCTGCGCAGCGGGAGCGGGAGACGCGGCGGTCTTCGAAGGTGACTTTGCGGTGGGTGCGGCGGTCTTCCCAGCGGTCCGGTCGGAGGGAGCGGTCGTCGATTGCGTGGCCGAGCCACTCGCCGGCTCAACCGCCGTGGTTCCATCCCTCGTTGCGACACTCGCTGGTGGCGCGCTCGGCGGTGGTGGCGGTGTGACCGACGGCGCCACGACTTCGGCCCCCGGTTGCGGCGGACTGCTCCGGGACGATGCGTCGGGCGGCGGGGTGCCGAGCCCCGCGCAGCCCGACAACACGAGCGCGAAGGCAACTCCAACGACGCCGGGCCGGTGCATCACCCGTTCTTCGCCACGAGCATCGACAGGACCATCGTTCACGCGTCCTTTCGAACATCCCGACCGTCGGCTACGGCCCTCACATGCGGAGCCGGCCGACGATGCCCTCGCCGGGGAACGGCTTGCCGAGGATCCGATCGTACGATTCCCGATCCGCCCTGTAACAACCGCAGGAAGCGGCCTTGAGTCCGCGCCGGTCGAGAACCGTGATGTCGCCGCGGCTGTACCGGATCAGATTGCGCTCCTGGAGGGAGCTCGCCGCCTTGGTGACGCCGACCCGCCGGACGCCGAGCATCAGGGCCAGGAACTCCTGCGTGATATGGAATGCGTTGGCATGCGCGCGGTCCTGAGTCATCAGCAGCCAGCGGGCCAGCCGGGCCTCGACCACGTGAAAGCGCGTACAGGCCGCCGTCTGCGCGAGCTGGCTCAAATGAACGAAGATATAGCGGTCGATCTCGCGCTGCAGCGCCGGGCTGCTCGCCAGCTCGCGGCCGAAGGGCCCGGCGCCCATTCGCAACGCCGATCCGGCGCCCTGTACCACCGCGCGCACCGGCGACACGTCGACGCCGAGCGCGATCGGAATCCCGAACATGCCTTCGTCTCCGACCAGACCAACCTCGAGTGAGGCGGAATTGTCGATCGGCATGATCAGCGAGATGAAGCTCTTGGTGGGGAAATAGACGTGGCTGAGACGCTCCCCGGGTGCGTAGAGCACGTCGGCGAACGCGAGGTCGACCGTCTCGCACTCGGCAAGCATGCGCCGCAGGTCGCTTTTCGGGAGCGCCTCGAGCAGGCGATTGCCTGGGGTGCCGCGTTGGGTCGATGGCACTGACACACTCCACGGGAGTCGTTGAGGCCAACGCGCCAGTGTCCGGAAATACGGGCCGCAAGTCCAATGCCCGATGGCGACCGTGCCGACGCGCTCTCACCGATTGCTAGTGGCGATAGGGTACGGCGGCGCTGTCGTTCCGTCTGTACGCTAACGTACATGCGCACCCTAGCCGGCGGCTCGAAGTCCAGGAGCGACGCCGTCCGGAGAGTTGCCCGACGGGGCCGATCTACGTTCGGATAGGCTCCCGTTCCCGGCCGCTTCGCGATGCGGCTCATCGGTGCGACACGTGGACTGGGCCACCCGGGCTGAACGAACCCGCGCGGCGCCCGGAACGGTCCGCCTTATGTGTCGTGGCGCACAGACGCCGTCCGGAACGGGCAGGACAATCCTCTGTTGTCGGGAAGCCTGCGCCGGGTTCCTGTGCCATTCGCGCGCTGCGGGATCCACTTCCGCGCCAGCGTACCCTCCAGAGAAAGCCCGTCATGCCCGAAGAAGCAACCGACTCCGCCATGCTCGACGATGCCGCCAGGACGGCCGGCATCAGCGAAGTGCGGCGCCAGGAAGCGTTGCTGAAGACGGGCGCCCTGCAGAACGCGATTCTCACCAGCGCCAATTTCTCGATCATCGCGACCGACGAGAAGGGCATCATTCAGTTGTTCAACGTCGGCGCCGAGCGCATGCTGGGCTATCGGGCCGCCGAAGTCGTGAACAGGATCAGCCCGAGCGACATGCACGATCCGCAGGAGGTGATGGCGCGCGCGCAGGCACTGAGCCTCGAGCTCGCGACCACCATCACGCCCGGCTTCGAGGC
The DNA here is from genome assembly GCA_963786625.1 of uncultured beta proteobacterium. Classification (GTDB taxonomy): domain Bacteria; phylum Pseudomonadota; class Gammaproteobacteria; order Burkholderiales; family Casimicrobiaceae; genus CAIWHR01. The sequence goes on along the minus strand of CAWAZS010000014.1, from coordinate 606,757 downwards.
GTTGGCCTTCAAGGCTTCGCGCGGGATCGAAGACATCTACGAGCTGACCTACATCTGCAAGAACGGCGGCCGCTTTCCGGCCATCGTGTCGATCACGGCGCTGCGCGACGAGTACGGCGACATCATCGGATACCTGCTGATCGGGACCGACAATTCCGTGCGCAAGCAGGTCGAACTGGACCTGAACAAGGCGATGGCCGTCGCCGAGAAGGCCAATCTGGCGAAATCGGATTTTCTTTCCAGCATGAGCCACGAGCTGCGCACCCCGCTCAGCGCGATCCTCGGCTTCGCCCAGCTCATGGAATCCGGCACGCCGTTGCCGACGCCCTCGCAGAAGCGCAGCATCGATCAGATCCTCAAGGCGGGGTGGTACCTGCTGGACCTCATCAACGAAATCCTCGATCTCGCGCTGATCGAGTCGGGGAAGCTGTCGCTGTCGCTCGAGCCGATTTCCCTGGCCGACGTCATGCTCGAATGCCAGGCCATGATCGAGCCGCAGGCGCAGAAGCGCGGCATCAGCGTGGCCTTTCCCCAGCTCGAAATGCGGTACTTCGTCGAGGCCGACCGGACTCGGGTGAAGCAGGTGCTGATCAATCTGCTTTCCAATGCGATCAAGTACAACAGGACGGGGGGAACCGTCGTCGTGGACTGCATCGCGAGCAGCCCCGGACGCATCCGCATTTGCGTCACGGACACCGGCGAAGGACTGGCGGCCGAGAAGTTGGTCGCAGCTCTTCCAGCCGTTCAATCGCCTCGGACAGGAGGCGAACGTCGAGGAAGGCACGGGCATCGGCCTGGTGGTCTGCAAGCGCCTGGTCGAATTGATGGGCGGTGTCATCGGTGTGGAGAGCACCGTCGGGACCGGCAGCGTGTTCTGGATCGAGCTGAAACTCACGGCCGAACCGAGTCCGGCCGCCAGCGCCGCCGAACCCGCCGCCGCCCGGACGCGACTCCAGGCCGGCGCGCAGCCGCGAACCGTGCTCTATGTCGAGGACAACCCGGCCAATCTGATGCTGGTCGAGGATCTCATCGCGCGCCGGCCCGATATCAGCTTGCTGACCGCGAGGGACGGCAACCGCGGCATCGAGATCGCTCGCGCGTCCCTTCCCGACCTGATCCTCATGGACATCAATCTGCCCGGCATCAGCGGCATCACGGCGCTGAGAATCCTGGCGGAGGACCCGGCCACGACGCATATCCCGGTGATTGCGCTCAGCGCGAATGCCATGCCGCACGATATCCACAAGGGCCTGGAGGCGGGATTCTTCCGCTATCTCACCAAACCCATCAAGGTCGGCGAGTTCATGGATACGCTGGACGTTGCACTGGAATTCTCGAAGACGGAATCGACTCGCGCAATCGAGGCGAAGAAAACATGATGGCAGGCGTGCCCGACACCCTCAACGCCAGCATCCTGATCGTCGACGATCAGGAGCCCAACGTCCGCCTCCTCGAGCAATTGCTGAGCGAAGCCGGCTACACCTGCGTTGCCTCGACGATGAACCCGCAGGAGGTCTGCGCGCTGCATCGCAAGAACCACTACGACCTGATCCTGCTCGACCTGCAGATGCCCGGCATGGACGGATTCCACGTGATGGAGGGCCTGAAGACCAACGATGCCGACAGCTACCTTCCCGTCATCGTGCTCACCGCCCAACCGGGTCACAAGCTGCGCGCGTTGCAGGCCGGCGCGAAGGACTTCATCAGCAAGCCGTTCGATCTGGTCGAAGTCAAGACGCGCATCCGCAACATGCTGGAAGTGCGGCTGCTCTACAGGCAGCTCGAGAGCTTCAACAAGGTGCTGGAACAGACCGTCCGGGAACGCACCGCCGAACTGCGCGAGAGCGAAGCGCGCTATCGCAGCCTGACCGAGCTCGCCTCCGACTGGTACTGGGAGCAGGACGAGAACGGGAACTTCACCAAGGTCTCCGGTCCGGTCCTGGAAATGCTCGGGATCCGGGTCGCCAGCTTTGCGGGCGAATCGGGCAACCGCGAGATGACCGGGTGGAACGAGGCCGAGCGAGAAACGCTGCAGGCAAAGATTGCGGCCCGGCAGCCGTTCCTGGATTTCGTGTTCAGTCGCGTCAATGCCGACGGCTCGCAGCAAAGATTCCAGGTAAGCGGAGAGCCGATGTTCAACGAGTCCTGCCGCTTCATCGGCTACCGCGGAATCGGCGTGGAGCTGACCGCAGGAAGATAGGACGCAGGGTCCGGATCTCCGCCATGCCATTACCACCCAATCCCAGCCAGAACCAGCTTCTCGCCGCGCTCCCCGGCGTCGAATTCGAACGCCTGGCTCCCCATCTGGAACGGGTGCCGATGCTGCTCGGCGAAACGCTCTACGAACCCGGCGGCCAGTTGCAGCACGCCTATTTCCCGACGACGGCCATCGTGTCGCTGCTCTACAACCTGGAGTCCGGCCTCTCGACCGAATTCGCGGGCGTGGGCAACGAGGGCGTCCTCGGCATTTCACTGTTCATGGGCGGCAATACCACGCCCAGTTCGGCCATCGTCCAGACCTCCGGCCACGGCTACCGGCTGCCCGGGAAGCTGCTGAAGGAGGAGTTCGGTCGCGCCGGGCTGTTCCAGCGCCTGTTGCTGCGCTATACCCAGGCACTGCATCACCCAGATGTGCCAGACGGCGGCCTGCAATCGGCACCATTCGATCGAGCAGCAGCTGTGCCGGTGGCTATTGCTGACCCTCGATCGACTGCCTTCGAACGAGCTGGTTGTGACGCAGGAACTGGTCGCGATCGCGCTCGGCGTGCGCCGGGAAAGCATCACGGAGGCCGCCGGGAACCTGCAGCGCGCGGGGCTCATTCGCTACCGCCGCGGCCACATTGCGGTGCTCGAGCGATCCGGACTGGAAGCAGGCGCCTGCGAGTGCTACGCCGTCGTCAAGAAGGAATTGGGCCGTTTGCTGTCCGACGTGCGGTACCGCCAGACAATGTCTGCTGTCGCCGCCTAGGCGGATCCGGCGTCCGCGCCCGACCCGCGTCGATCGACCGCTAGGCGGCCGGCTTCTTCGGCCAGTCGTCGTCGTCCTCGAGAATGCGGATCACGCGCGTACGCTTGGGGTCCCCGTATTTCTCCATCTGGACCAGAATCGGGTAGAGCTCGGCGAGCTTCGCGCGGGCCTCGTCTTCCTGCGCAAACGTGAGGATCGCCCCGTCGGCGCCACGCACGTCCGTCCAGAGGCCGCGTCCATCCTCGACTTCGATCTTGAACCTCATCTCTTCCCCTGTTCCGGCGGCTGGCGCGCCGGCCCTCGACTCCCATACGATAGCAGAGGCCGCTCAGCGCGATACCGGCCCGTGCGCCGGCTCGGGAAGGCGCCGTGACTCCGCGGGCGGGACGCGCGACGAATTCGCCTGCTTTTCGGGTGCCTCCAGCCGCTTCACGTCGCCGCTGATCTCGCCCCCCTCCTCCACGATCAGCTGGCCGTAGCGGATGACGCCCCTGACCCGGCCGGTGCCGTGCACGACCAGCCGGGTGCGCGCGGTCAACTCTCCCGAGAATTCGCCGTCGATCTCGGCGACGTCGATCAATGCCGTGCCCTGCAGCGTTCCCGGCTTGGCGATCTGCATCGCCTGACTGTGGACGGTTGCCTCCACGTGGCCTTCGATGACGAGCACGTCACAATCGGAGATTTCCACCCCTTTGAGCTTGATGTTGATCCCGACGAAAAGTTTGCTCGGCGCGGGTTCCGAAGGCCGGGGCGCAGCCATCGGAACCGCGGGCGCGGTTGGCGTCGCGCGTGCATCGTCGCCGCGGGTCGTCGCCGCCGCAACGGGGTGCCCGTCGTGCACCAGCGCGGACGGTGCCACGGGCGGCCGGGGCGCAACGGGCGTCCCGGGTTTCAGGAGAGTTCCCGGCGGATCGTACAGCGCGGGCTTGAGCGCCGCCTTGCCTGGATCCTTGGGATTCGGACAGGTGATCGCGACCTTTCAGACTGAACATGGCGCTTCCTTCCACGGGTCGACGGGATATGACATTGTCATTGTCCCCCGTTGCCGGCGGGCGCGCAACACGCGCGACCGGAAGCTCAAGGACCACGCCCGAGCGGTCCCCTGTCATCCTTTCCGGCAAGTCAACCCGACTGCGCCCCGCCGCCACCGCGACATCCCGAGCGATGCGATTCGCCATCGATCAAAGCTCGATACGCGTGCCGAGTACCTTCAGGAACTGCGCCAACCACGCCGGGTGCGCGGGCCACGCAGGCGCAGTGACGAGGTTGCCGTCGACGTGCACCCCGTTCCCCGGGACCTCGGCATACTTGCCGCCCGCCGCCTTCACCTCCGGAGCGCATGCCGGATACGCGCTGCAGCCGCGCCCCGCGAGCCCACCCGCGGCGGCGAGCAGCTGCGCGCCGTGGCAGATGGACGCGATCGGCTTGTTCGCCTTGGCGAAGTGCTGGACGATCGCAATCACCTTCGGGTCGAGGCGCAGGTATTCCGGCGCGCGACCTCCGGGAATCACCAGCGCATCGTAGTCCTCGGCCTGCATCGCGATGCGGCGATTGGCCTCGAAGAAGCTCGTGGCCAGCGCGCGGTAGCGTTCGATCAGGAAGCTGTTCAGGCCGAAGATCTTCACTTCCTTGGCCGTCTCCGCGCTCGCACCGGTCTGCCGGACGTAGTCGAGCTCGCGCCGCTCCGGCGTGCGGGCAATTGAGCGAATAGGTCTGGGCGTTGAAATGCGCCTCGCCGATGAACGCGGGCAGCAGGGCGACGGCGAGGAGCGCGATCAGCCACGGTGCGTAGACGACCAGACCCGCGCCGAAGCTCGCGATGGTGACCACGTCCTGCGCCTGGCCGAAGAGCTGGCCGATCAGGCTCGTCGCCGCCTGCCGCCGCGCGCGCTCCAGCCGATCCTGCAGCTCGCTGTCCTCGAAATCCTCGAGGTCGAGCGTGGCGGCGTGCTCCATGAGCCGAAGGCTGGTCTCGTTGCTGAACCGCTCCGACAGCAGGGAATCGAGCAGGGACACGGCGCGGCCGAGCACGTCGGAGAGCACGGCGAGTCCGAATTCCAGCGCGAGCAGCCATCCGATGCGGTCGAGCAATCCGCTCGCGAGCCATTGCTGCAGGTCCTCGGCGGCGCGCGGCGCCTGCACCAGCAGCACGACCTCGTCGATGATCAGCTTGCCCACGTAGAGCGTCGCGACCGGCAGCAATGCGCGCACGGCCCGCAGCACCGATTGGCCGAGCGTGAGCGCCGGACTGGTCCTCCAGACGAGCTTCAGGAAGGGCGGGAGGTTGCGCAATGCTCCCAGGCGCTCCCGCCACGACTGGCGTCCCGGCATGGGTGGCGCATCGCCCGGCGCGGCGGCGGCCGTTCGGCCACCCATCGTGTAGTTCTTGGGCATTCGCCATTGTGCCGGATCGAATGCGGAAGGCCGGAGCCCCGGTCATGCGTCCGGCGCGCGCTCCGCGATGGACGCGGTTCGTCGCATCCGGGTTCCACCCGCCGTGCCGGACGCTGGCTAAGCGGGCCTTTCGCGGCGGGCTCGGGGCGGCGCCCGATGGACTTTCGCGATCGTCGACGCCACCGCCTCCCAGGTGGCGTCGAAGGCTTCGGGCGTGAAGCCGGCGCCCGAGGGCAGCCAGTCCCCTGCCTGGCCGCCGGCCAGCGTGTAATGCCCGACCACGTCGAGGTGGTCGGCCCGCGCGACGTGCACGACCCGGCCATGCAACTGGCTCAGCGTCGGCACGATGCCGTCGCTGATGCGCGAAGTTGCCTTGAAGCCGAGCCCTCGATCGAGCAGCCGCTGGGTCGCCTTGGCCGGTCTCGGGTACGGGTAATGCGGGTGCGGCCGTGCCGTCAGAGCGTGCAGCAGTCTGAACAGCGAACGCAAGGCGATGTATTCGGGATCCAGGAGCTCCTTCATCCCGAACGTCTCGCGCGGCGCCGGCACGCCGGTGACGACGCAGCCATAGTCGATCCCGGCGCGATCCGCCACGGCCGCATCGAAGAGCGCGATGCCCTCGGGCGTGAGCTGCAGAACGGCGCCCTGGTCGCGCGCGATCTCGCCGAGATATCGCCACGCGGGGTCGCGGCGGTCGAACCGGATCTTCCGCAACAGACCCGCGGCAAGGCGATCGAGCAGACCTTCCCTGCGCCCGACGAAGTCGTCGAGCCTCGCGACGAGCGCGACTGCCTTCGCCGCAGCGAGAATCGCGCCGCGTCCCTGTCCCGACGTCGCGAGGGCAGTCAGCACCAGCAGCAGCGTCTGGCCGTGGACGGTGATGAAGTGATTGGCGAGCGGCGTGCCGTGGTGCGGCGTGCTCACGGTGATGGCCGTCCTCGTCAGGCGCGCAATGCGCTCCCCCGAGTCGCCGGATGCGATCTTCACTCCCGGCGTCAACAGCATCCGCACGTCGAGGCCGCCCGTCGAGTGCCCGACGAAGTGGAGCTCCCGGGCGGCAAGGCCGCCGCTGCGGATCACCTGGCGGCGCAGCGCGTCGGCGCGCCGCGGGATCGAGGCCGTCGGCTGCGTCGCGCACCGCACGATGCGCGCCTCGACACCGCGCCGTAGAAGCGCGCGACCGAGCTTCCGCTCCACGTCCTCGAAATAGCTCATCGCGCCAACGGACGTGAATCCGAAGAAACCCGGCACCAGGTACACGAGTCGTTCCTTCATCGTCGGATCCCGATCAACACCCGGAGGGCCGATGCATGCGCATCGGCCCTCCGCCTCGTGCCCGCCCTGCCGCGCGGGAGCGGTCTACCCTTTCTTCTTGCGTTCTTCCTCTTCGCGCTTCTGCTCGTCCGTTTCCTTGTCCTTGGCCTTGCCCGCGGCAGGCTTGGGCACCTGAGCAGGCGGCGCTGCCCTTGTCGCGGGTGGCGGTGGCGGAGCCTTGGGCGCCGCAACCGGCGGACGCGGCTCGGCCTGCTTCGCGGCAGGCGCGGGCATCGGTTTCGCCCGTTGCGCCGGTTGCTGCGCGGCCGGTGCCGCCGGAGCGGCTTGTGGTGGCACAGCCGGCGCCGCGCGTTGCGGTGCAGGCGGCGGCGCCATGGGTTGTGCGCGCTTTTCGGCCTTCCCGGGCTGCTCGGCCTTTCCGCGTTGCTCCTGCGGCTGCGCTGCGGGTGCCGGCGGAGCCGCCTGCGGTGGTGCCACCGGAGCCGGCGCCGCGCGTTGCGGTGTTGCGGGCGGCGCCATGGGCTGTGCGCGCCTTTCGGCCTTCCCGGGCTGCTCGGCCTTTCCGCGCTGCTCCTGCGGCTGCGCAGCGGGTGCCGGCGGAGCCGCCTGGGGCGGTGCCACCGGGGCCGGCGCCACGCGTTGCGGCGGCGGCGCTACGGGTTGTGCGCGGCTTTCTGCCTTCCCGGGCTGTTCGGCCTTGCCGCGCTGCTCCTGCGGCTGCGCAGCCGGTGCCCCCGGAGCCGCCTGGGGCGGTGCCACCGGAGCCGGCGCCACGCCTTGCGGCGGCGGCGCTACGGGTTGTGCGCGCCTTTCTGCCTTCCCGGGCTGTTCGGCCTTTCCGCGTTGCTCCTGCGGCTGCGCAGCCGGTGCGGCCGGAACCGCTTGCGGCGGTGTCGCCGAAGCAGGGGCTGCGCCTTGCGGCAGCGCGCCCGGTGCGCCGGAAATCGCGGGGGCTGCGGGGGCCCCTTTCGCATCGGATCGTCCGCGTGGCTCGCCCGCCTTGGCGCCGACGGCCGCCGCTGGCGGACGCGCGGTCGGTGGCGCCTTTTGCGTCTGCTCGACCACCTTGACGACGGGCGCCGGCGCGGGCGCGGCGGCGGCTTCAATGCCTTGCGCGCGGCGTCGTCGAGCGGCTTGCCCGGCTTCGCGGCCAGCTGCTGCTGTTGCGCGGCGAAGCCGACGGGTGCCGCCGGAGGCGCGGTGCGGGCGACGACGGGCCGCTCGAACACGCGCGGCAGGCGGCTTGTCGCCCTGGGCGGCGGCGCCACGCACGCTTCTCTCGGTCGGCGCGACGGCCGGCGACCACTGCCACCGGCGCGCTGGCGACCATCTCCCGCGTTACCCGCACCGCCGACCGTCGCCACCGGCTGCGACTGCACGAACGCGGTCGTCGGCACGGCGACGACGGCTCCCGGCACCTGCCGGTTGGCGTAGACGACGTTGGTCACGTTCGTGTTGTTGTAGTAGTTGTTGATGACCGTGGTGTTGATGACCGTGTTGCTGCGATTGACGTTCTCGAAATAGCCGCGGCTCACCGGATAGGACGGCCGATAGACCTCGCGCGGCCCGAGCGGGAACCACGCGACGCCGCCGACGTTGCCGCTGGAGATCGTGAGCTGGAAGTTGCTGCCGCCGACGAACGCGACCAGCGCCGGGGCGTAGTAGGCACGGCGTGCGCACGGGACCGGGCACCCAGCCCCACGTTCCGCGCAGATTCGTCCAGCGGCCGTAATGGGACACGGCGAAGCCCCAGGGCGCGTCATCCACCCAGGTCCAGCCCCAGGGGTCGACCCAGGCCCAATGTCCGTCGCGGTACGGCGCCCAGTCGGCGGCCACGCGATTCGGGAACCAGACGTTGCCGTAGGTCGCGTCGACGCGCCAGGTGCCGTTCGCATCGAGGTCCTGATAGCCGACCACGTCCGGCGACACATAGCGGGCGGAGACCGAGGTGTCGTAGCTGCGGTCGCGATCGCTCGACCAGCGATCGAACTCGTCGAAGCGCGGCGCGTCGACGTACTCGTACTCGCGCAGGCCGGTGCCCGTGAAGCGATACGGTTGCCGCGAATCGATCACGTACGCCGCGCCCTCGCCGTACACCTCGCCCTGGCCCTTGCGCACGACGATCGTCGTCGCATTGCCGTCGGGATCCACTTCGATCCGGTATTCGCCGGGCTGCCGCAGCGTGAAGGCGAGATTCGGCGTGTCGACCTCGAACACCTGGTCGGGCTCGAGGCGACGCACGCGGACGTTCAGCGTGCCCTGCGTCAACTGCAGCTGGGCGATGCGGTCGTCGAGATTGAGAACGGACACGCCGGTGCCGGCGTTCATGCGGATCATCGCGCCGCCGACCTGGATTTCGGCCCGCGCGCCGGCATCCGCCCAAAGGCGGTCGCCGGTGGTCAGCGGCCGATTGATCGCCGGCCAGCACCCAGTCGTTCTCGCCGGCGGGCGAGAAGCTGACCGCGCCGGTCATGTAGCCCAGACGCGCGACGCGCGACGGCGGGTCGGCGCTGGCCCAGCCGCTGAAGGCCAGCACGGCGACGCCGGCCGCGAAGGCGAAAGCACGAAGACTGAAGAGTTTGCCTCTGCATGACGATTCCTTGCGAAAGAGTGAAGCGAGCGCCGACCGAAGCCGACGCCATTACCCAACGGCAACGCGGCATCTCGTGGCAGTGCAGCCTTAACGCGGCGCACCCCCGCGACGATGACAGCCCGGTCGGGAAGTCACCGCACGCAGTCCCTGCCACGACAACGGATGCCCTCCTGGATGGAATGCGCGTAGCGTTTCGGCGTCGTCGGTTACGTTCTGTTACAAAACCGCGCATCAGTGTAGGAAACGCTACGCTCGGCTGTCTGTTCGATAGCGCACAGATCCGGTCCGCGTCGCCCCGGCGAGCCTCCCGGCCATCACCGTAACGGCAGGTCGCGACGAGATTTCGCCGAGCTCCGTGCGCCAGCGCACCGACTCCCGTGTTCGATCGGGCCAGGCTGCTCCTACTCACCGGAGAAACCATGAAACCGAACACACTCATCATCGTTGCTGTTGGCAGGCACCGCAGTTCTCGGCGGCTGCGCGAGCACGGACTCGCGCTACGAGCGCTACGACGATGGCGGCTCCCGCTACTACGATGGCAGCTCCCGCTACTACGATGGGGCGCGGTCCAATGATGGCTACTACGGCGTCGTCGACTCGATCGAGTTTGCGCGCGGGAGCAACGACAATGCCGTCGCCGGAACGATCATCGGCGGGGTCGTCGGCGGAGTCGTCGGCCATCAGATCGGCGGCGGCACCGGAAATACGGTCGCCACTGTCGCCGGCGCGGTTGGCGGCGCCGTGGTCGGGCACGAGATCGGCCGGAGCAATGCGGAAGGCGACGCCTATCGCGTTCGCGTCCGCTTCGACAACGGCGGCTACCAGACGACGACCCAGGCAAGCATTGGCGACATGCGCGTCGGCGACAGCGTGCGGGTCGAGAACGGGCAGGCGCTGCGCTATGGACGTCGTTGAGGCATTCCGGGCAGCGCTTGCGCTCGCCCCGAGCGATCTCGCGACCGGTAACATCGGCGACCGCCCCGTCGAACCCAGGGCTTTCGCCTTGGTGCGGCTCGCGCCGCGCACTTCTCCCTTCCGCAAGCCGCTCGCGGCGCGCCCGCCGCTTGCGTCGCCGGTCCGAGACTCCGCAGTCCGAACACCACCGGCGCTGTGTACGCCAGCGAACAGACCGGGTCGGTGGTTGCCGGCATTCTCCGGTCATGCCCGCCCTGCGGCGGACATGCGCCGGCTTCAGGTCCTTCATCAAATTGGTCCCGGTCGCTACGGGACGCCCGTAATCCCGCGCATCGACGGCGGAGTGTTTCGTCCAAAGGAAAACGCATGACAAACATCACTCGCAAGCTGGCAACTCTGGTTGGCATTCTGTTCGTGGCCATGGCGCTGGGTTGCGCCTCGACATCGAAGCAGGAAGGCACCGGCGAATACGTGGACGACACCGTCATCACGGGCAAGGTCAAGACGGCCATCTTCAACGAACCTTCGCTCAAGTCCGCCGAGATCAACGTCGAGACGTTCAAGGGCGTGGTTCAGCTGAGCGGATTCGTGAGCTCGCCCGGCGAATGAAACACTGGCAGTGCAGGTTGCGCGAAACGTCGGCGGCGTCAAGTCCGTCAAGAACGACATGCGCCTGAAGTAACGCAGGACTCTGTCCGGATGCCGGATCCGCTCGCTACGGCCTGCGGACCCGGCATCGTCGTCTCCAACGTCCGTTCCGCGGTCCGTTCCGCGAGCGTGCACCGGCAACCGTCGGCGGCGATGGTGCCGGAAGTGTAGAGTGACTCGGTGATCGATGCCTCCGCGAAGAAAAGGATTGCCGAGTTGAGCGTGAGCAAGCGAACGATCTTCGAACGATTGCTCGAGATCACGGCGCGCTTCGGCCGCGGCGACTCGCTCGCGAAGATACGCCGACGAAGAGCCGCCGCTGCGATCGGAGCTGTTCAGCGCCGATCAGATGGAGCAGCACGGCAAGGACCTCGCGGTCGCGCACCGGCTGGCGCCGGGCCACGCCGATCAGCTGCTGACCCGGCTGGCCGAGAACGAACGCATCCTGGTCGAGGTCTGCGACCTGCTGACCGCGGCGGTCACGGCGAACCGCCGCATCACGCCCGCCGCGGAGTGGCTGCTCGACAATTTCTACCTGATCGAAGAGCAGATCCGCACGGCCAAGCGGCACCTGCCCAAGGGGTACAGCCGCGAGCTTCCCCGACTGGCGCACGGGCCCTCCGCCGGGCTTCCGCGGGTCTACGACCTCGCGTTCGAGGCGATCTCGCACGGCGACGGCAGGGTCGACGCGGAGAGCCTTTCCCGCTTCGTGGCGGCCTACCAGACGGTGACGCCGCTCAAGCTGGGCGAATTGTGGGCCATTCCCATCATGCTGCGGCTGGCGCTGATCGAGAATCTCCGCCGCGTCGCAGCGCGGATTGCCGCCGGCACGATCGACCGGAACCGGGCCGATGCGTGGGCGGACCAGATGCTGGACGTCGCCGTGCACGATCCCAAGAGCCTGATCCTGGTGATCGCCGACATGGCGCGTTCGAACCCGCCGATGGTGAGCTCGTTCGTCGCCGAACTGGCGCGCCGGTTGCAGGGACAGAGCGCCGCGCTGGCCTTGCCGCTCACCTGGATCGAGCAACGCCTTTCCGAGTCCGGCTTCACGATCGAACAGCTGGTGCAATCGGAAACGCAGGAGCAGGCGGGCGATCAGGTCTCGATCAGCAACACCATCGGCAGTCTTCGCTTCCTGGGATCGATGGACTGGCGCGAGTTCGTCGAATCGATGAGCGTCGTCGAGCAGAAGCTGCGCGAAGATCCGGGCGGGCTCTACGGCAGGATGGATTTTGCGACGCGCGATCGCTACCGGCACGTCGTCGAGGAGATCGCGAAAGGCAGCCCTCTATCCGAAAGCGAGGTGGCGCGCAAGGCGATCCAGCTGGCCCACGACGGCGCCGCCGGCGCCGTCGGCAGAAGCGGCGACGACGATCGGGTGGCCCACGTCGGTTTCTATCTGGTCGACAAGGGACGGCCGCATCTGGAACGGGCGGCAGAGATGCGGCGGTCTCCCGTCCGAGGCTCTCCGCCGGCTGGGGCGGCGGATCCCCTTGCTGCTCTACCTGGGCGCGATCGCGGCGATCACGGCGGTCCTCACCGCGGTCCTGCTGGCGAAGGCCCATGGCGACGGGGTCGCCGATGCCGCGCTCGGTGACGCTCGGAATCGTCTGTGCTGCTCGCCACCAGCCAACTGGCCGTGGGAATGGTGAACTGGGCTGGCGACATTGCTCGTGACGCCGCGCGCCGCTGCCGCGAATGGACTATTCCGCGCGGGCTTCCGCCGCAGTCGCGCACGCTGGTGGTGATCCCGACGATGCTCTACCGGCGCCGAAGCCATCGAAGGCCTCGTCGAGGCGCTGGAGGTCCGGTTCCTCGCCAATCGGGACGACCATCTGCACTTCGGCCTGCTGACCGACTTTCAGGATGCGTCCGCGGAGACGCTGCCCGACGACGAGTCCCTGTTGTGGCTGGCCCGGAAGGGCATCGAGGACCTGAACGAAAAGTACCGGCGCGCGGCGAACCCGGCCGGGGACGGCGCAGCCGGCGACACCTTCTTTCTCTTTCACCGCCCGCGCCGCTGGAATCCGGAGGAGCGGGTGTGGATGGGCTACGAGCGCAAGCGCGGAAAGCTCGCGGACCTGAATGCCCTCCTGCGCGGCGGAGGGCAGGATCGCTTCTCGCTCGTCGTCGGCGAGACCGCGGCGCTGTCGCAGGTGAAGTACGTGATCACGCTCGACACCGACACGCAGCTGCCGCGCGACTCGGCGCGGCAGTTCGTCGGCGTGATGGCGCACCCGCTGAACCGCGCGCGCTTCGACACCGCCGGCAAGCGCAAAGGCAGCGAGCTGGTGACCGAAGGCTACGGGATACTGCAGCCGCGCGTGTGCATCAGCCTGCCCGGCGCGAACCGCTCGTGGTACGCGCGCCTGCACGGGGGCGACCCGGGCATCGACCCCTATACGCGTGCGGTCTCCGACGTCTACCAGGACGTGTTCCGCGAGGGTTCCTTCATCGGCAAGGGGATCTACGACGTCGACGCGTTCGAGCAGGCCCTCGGCGGTCGCTTTCCCGAGAACCGGATCCTGAGCCACGACCTGCTCGAGGGCTGCTACGCGCGGTCGGGGCTGCTGTGCGACGTGCAGTTGTACGAGGAGCATCCGTCGACCTATCGCGCGGACATCAGCCGCCGGCACCGCTGGATTCGCGGCGACTGGCAACTGGTGGGGTGGCTGCTGCCGCTCGTCCCCGGCCCCGGCAAGCGCCGGCTCGCGAAATCCGCTGTCGGCGCTCTCGCTGTGGAAGCTCTTCGACAACCTGCGGCGCAGCCTCGTCCCGCCGGCACTGACGCTGCTGCTGCTGCTCGGATGGATCGTGCTCCCCCACGCCTGGCTGTGGACGTCGGCGGTGATCGCGATCCTGCTGCTTCCATCGGCGAGCGCCTCCGTCGTCGATCTGCTGCGCAAGCCGGACGAGGTGCTGCTGCGGCAGCACCTCGCCGCGACCGCCAGCGCGGCCGGCCGGCACGCCGCGCAAACGGTGCTGACACTCGCCTTCCTGCCGTACGAGGCGACGGTCAACCTCGATGCGATCGCACGGACCGCGTGGCGGATGCTCGTCACGCATCGACGGCTGCTCGAGTGGAATCCGTCGGCCGCCGACGAACCCGGCCGCGGCCGCCCCGACGACACGGGCAATCGCTCCGCGACTTTGCGGCGTCCGTCACGTCGATGTGGATCGCGCCGGTCATCGCCACGGCCACGGCGATCCTGCTGACGATGTCCGCTCCGTCCGCGATGGGCGGTAGCCGCGCCGATACTTCTCCTGTGGCTGCGTCTCACCCGGAATCGCATGGTGGATCAGCCGGCCGCTCGCCCGCCGCGAAGCGCGCCTGACGATGGACCAGACGCTCTTCCTCCGCAAGCTCGCGCGAAGGACCTGGGCGTTCTTCGAGACCTACGTCGGTCCCGGACGACCACTGGCTTCCGCCGGACAACTGCCAGGAACATCCGGTCGCGAGCGTCGCGCATCGCACGTCGCCGACGAACATGGGACTTGCGCTGCTGGCGAATCTGACTGCCTACGACTTCGGCTACATCCCGGCCGGACAGCTCATCCTGCGCACGGCGAGGGCAATGAGCACGATGAAGGCCATGGAACGGCACGAGGGGCACTTCTACAACTGGTACGACACGCAGTCCCTGAAGCCGCTTCCGCCGCTCTATGTCTCGGCGGTGGACAGCGGGAACCTCGCCGGGTCATCTGATGACGCTGCGGCCGGGGCTGCTCGCGCTTGCCGACGACCGGATCCTGAATCCGGCATGGTTCGAAGGCTTGAGCGACACGCTGCGAACGCTCGCCGACGCCGTGGGCGGCGCCCCTCCGGCATCGCTCCTCCGCCTGCAGCGGGATCTGGAAACCGCGTACGACTCGCGGCCCGCGACCATCGCGGCGGCGCGGGAGTGGCTCGACCGGCTCGACGCGAGCGTCGCCGACGTCGCCGCACAGATCGCCGGCGCAGCCGGCCCCGACGCCGACGGCGCGGCGGCGCCTGCGACCGAAGCGACGTTCTGGGCGGACGCGCTCGTCCGTCAGTGCCGGACCGTGCAGGACGAGCTGGCGTTGCTCGCTCCATGGAGCGCGCTGCCGGCCGGCGCCGACGGGTTCGGCGACCTCCCGGGCATCCGCGAGATTCCGACGTTGCGCGAGCTCGCCGCGCTCGACGTGGAGCTGCTGCCGGCCATCGAGCGCCGGCGGCGCGCGGATACGTCGCCCGCGGACCGCGCATGGCTGGACGAGCTGGGCCGGGCCGCGACCGAAGCGAGCCGTCGCGCCGCCGAGCGGATAGCGGAGATCGAGCGCCTGGCGCTGCAATGCGACGAGCTGGCCCGCATGGAATACGACTTTCTCTACGACAAGGCGAGTCACCTGCTGGCGATCGGGTACAACGTCGGCGAGCGCAGGCGCGATCCGAGCTATCTACGATCTGCTCGCCTCGGAAGCGCGGTTCGTCGAGCTTCGTGGCGATCGCGCAGGGACAGCTGCCGCAGGAGAACTGGTTCGCGCTCGGGCGCCTGCTCACGACCGCAGGGGGGCAATCGGTGCTCCTGTCGTGGAGCGGCTCGATGTTCGAGTACCTGATGCCGCTCCTGGTGATGCCCACGTACGACAACACGCTGCTCGACCAGACCTGTCGCGTGACGGTGGAGCGACAGATCGCCTACGGCGAAGCAGCGCGGCGTGCCCTGGGGCATCTCGGAATGCGGCTACAACTCGGTCGATGCGAGCCTCAACTACCAGTACCGCGCCTTCGGCGTGCCCGGCCTGGGGCTGAAGCGCGGACTCGCGGAGGATCTCGTCGTTGCTCCCTATGCGTCGGCGCTCGCGCTGATGGTGGCGCCCGAGGAGTCGTGCCTCAACCTGCAGCGCCTCGCCGCCGACGGGCTCGCCGGACGCTTCGGCCTCTACGAGGCCGTCGACTACACCCCCGCGCGCCTGCCGCGCGGGCAAACCAGCGCCGTCGTGCGCTCGTTCATGGCGCATCACCAGGGCATGATCCTGCTCTCCCTCGCCCACGTGCTGCTCGCGCGGCCGATGCAGAGGCGCTTCGAGTCGAACCCGCTGTTCAAGGCGACGCTGCTGTTGCTGCAGGAGCGCATTCCGAAGGCCGCCGCGTTCTATTCGCACCCCGCCGAGCTTTCCGCGATTCGCGGGATCGCCGGCGGTCCGGAGGCGCCGGTGCGCGTCATCCGCAGTCCCGACACGCCGATACCGGAAGTGCAGCTGTTGTCGAACGGCAGATACCACGTCATGGTCACCAACGCGGGCGGCGGGAGCAGCCGCTGGAAGGACCTCGCCGTCACCCGCTGGCGCGAAGACAGCACCTGCGACAACTGGGGCACGTTCTGCTACATCCGCGACGTGGCGAGCGGCGACGTTCTGGTCGACCGCGCATCAGCCGACGGGCAAGCGCGCGGCGCACTACGAAGCCATATTCACCGAGGCGCGCGCCGAATTTCGCCGGCGCGACAACGACTTCGAATCGCATACCGAGATCGTCGTTTCGCCCGAGGACGACATCGAGCTGCGCCGGCTGCGCATCACCAACCACTCGCGGACGCGGCGGACGATCGACGTCACGAGCTACGCGGAAGTCGCTCTCGCGCCGCCTGCCGCCGACGCGCTGCATCCGGCGTTTTCCAATCTTTTCGTGCAGACCGAGATCATCGCGCAGCGGCAGGCCATCCTGTGCACGCGCCGGCCCCGCTCGCTCGACGAGCAGCCGCCCTGGATGTTTCACCTCATGGCCGTCCACGGGGCCGACTCGTCGGACGTCTCCTACGAGACGGACCGCATGGCCTTCATCGGCCGCGGACGCACGGTCGCCGCTCCGCAGGCGATGACCGACGCCGGAAGGCTTTCCGGCAGTCAGGGTTCGGTCCTGGATCCGATCGTCGCGATCCGGCACCGGATGACGCTCGATCCGCACCAGACGGCGACGATCGACATCGCATCCGGCATCGGCGAAACGCGCGACGCCGCATTGGGCCTCGTCGGAAAGTACCAGGATCGCCATCTCGCGGATCGCGTCTTCGATCTCGCGTGGACGCACAGCTGGGTGACGCTGCGCCAGATCAATGCCACCGAGTCCGATGCGCAGCTCTACGGCCGCCTCGCCAGTTCCGTCATCTACGCCAATGCCTCGCTGCGCGCGGAGGCCGGCGTTCTGATCAGGAACCGCCGCGGGCAATCCGGGCTGTGGAGCTACGCGATTTCCGGCGATCTGCCGATCGTGCTGCTGCAGATCGGAGACTCGGAGAACATCGACCTCGTGCGCCGGATGGTGCAGGCGCACGCGTACTGGCGTCTGAAGGGATTGGCGGTGGACCTCGTGATCTGGAACGAGGACCGCGGCGGATATCGGCAGGTCCTGCAGGATCAGATCATGGGGCTGATCGCCGCCGGCGTCGAAGCGCACGTGATGGATCGGCCCGGCGGGATCTTCGTGCGGCGGGCGGAGCAGATCGCCGACGAGGACCGCATCCTGCTCCAGACCGTGGCGCGCGCCATCATCACCGACCGCCGCGGAACGCTGGTGGAGCAGATCAACCGGCGCGGCCCCGCCGGAGGTGCGGGTGCCGCGCCTCGTGCCGATCCGGAGCCCGCGCGGCGAAGCCCAGCCCGCTCCCCTGCCCGCGCGGGAATTGATCCTGTTCAACGGGCTCGGCGGATTCACGCCCGACGGCAGCGAGTACGTCATCACGACACTCGCGGGCCAGGCAACGCCCGCGCCGTGGGCCAACGTGCTTGCGAACCCGCATTTCGGGACGGTGATCTCCGAGAGCGGGCTCGCGTACACGTGGAGCGAGAACGCCCACGAGTTCCGTCTCACGCCCTGGCACAACGACCCCGTGACCGATGCGAGCGGCGAGGCCTTCTTCCTGCGCGACGAGGATTCCGGCCATTTCTGGTCGCCCGCGCCGTTGCCCTGCCGCGGAGCCGGCGCCTATGTCACCCGTCACGGATTCGGCTACAGCGTCTTCGAGCACCACGAGGACGGAATCAGCTCCGAGCTCTGGGTGTACGTGGCCATCGACGCCTCGGTGAAGTTCTCGGTGCTGAAGGTTCGCAACACGTCGGGTCGGTCGCGCCGGCTCTCGGCCACCGGCTACGTGGAATGGGTGCTCGGAGACCTGCGGCCGAAGACGGCGATGCACGTGATCACCGAGATCGACGCAAGGAGCGGCGCGCTCCTGGCGCGCAACTCCTACAACACGGAATTCCCCGACCGCGTCGGCTTCTTCGACGTGGACGACCCGGCCCGCAGCGTGAGCGGCGACCGCACCGAGTTCCTGGGACGCAACGGCACGCTGCGCGATCCGGCCGCGATGGCGCGATCGCGCCTCTCCGGCAAGGTGGGCGCGGCGCTCGATCCCTGCGCCGCCATCCAGGTCCCGTTCGAGCTTGCCGACGGTCAGCAGCGCGAGATCGTCTTCAGGCTCGGCGCGGGTCGAAACGCGGCCGACGCCGGCAGCCTCGTGCAGCGCTTCCGGGGACCGGCCGCCGCCCAGGGCGCGCTGGAAGCGGTGCGCGCCCACTGGCAGCGCCTGCTCGGCGCCGTGCAGGTGGAAACGCCGGACGCCTCGCTCGACGTGCTGGCCAACGGCTGGCTGCTGTACCAGACGGTGGCGTGCCGCCTGTGGGCGCGGAGCGGCTACTACCAGTCGGGCGGGGCCTACGGCTTCCGCGACCAGCTGCAGGACGTGATGGCGCTGGTCCACGCGGAACCCGCGCTCATGCGCGAGCACCTGCTGCGCTGCGCCGGTCGCCAGTTCGTGGAAGGCGATGTCCAGCACTGGTGGCATCCGCCGTCGGGCCGGGGCGTGCGCTCGCGCTGTTCGGACGACTATCTCTGGCTGCCGCTGGCGACGGCGCGCTATGTGAAGGCGACCGGAGACACCGGCGTGCTGGATGAGTCGATCCACTTCCTGGAAGGTCGCCGGGTGAACCCGGGGGACGACTCCTACTACGACCTGCCGGTCCGGTCCGAGGAATCGGCCAGCGTCTACCAGCACTGCGTGCGCGCCATCGAGCACGGCCTGCGCTTCGGCGCGCACGGCCTGCCGCTGATGGGCTCCGGCGACTGGAACGACGGCATGAACCTGGTGGGGATCAAGGGCGCGGGTGAGAGCATCTGGCTGGGCTTCTTCCTCTGTGCCGTGCTGAAGCAGTTCGCCGAGGTCGCGCAGATGAAGGGCGACGCGTCGTTCGCGCGAGCGATGCGAGGCGGAAGGGATCACGCTTCGCAAGAATCTCGAGCAGCACGGCTGGGACGGCGAGTGGTATCGGCGCGCGTATTTCGACGATGGCTCGCCGCTGGGTTCCGCGACCAACGTCGAGTGCCGGATCGACGCCGTCGCGCAAAGCTGGTCGGTGCTGTCGGGCGCGGGCGATGCCGGCCGCTCCCGGATGGCCATGAAGGCCGTCGACGAGCGCCTCGTGCGTCGCGACCACGCGCTGATCCAGCTCCTGGATCCGCCCTTCGACCGATCGGATCTCGACCCCGGCTACATCCGAGGCTACGTTCCGGGCGTGCGGGAGAACGGCGGCCAGTACACGCACGGTGCGATCTGGTCGGCGATGGCTTTCGCGGCCCTGGGCGATCGCGAACGCGCCTGGGAGCTCATGACGATGATCAACCCGGTGAATCACGCGCGAACGCCGGAGGGCATGGCGACCTACAAGGTGGAGCCGTACGTGATCGCCGCCGATGTCTACGCGTTGGCGCCGCACACCGGGCGCGGCGGATGGAGCTGGTACACGGGGTCGGCCGGATGGATGTACCGGCTCATCGTCGAATCGCTGCTCGGGCTGACGCTCGAAAGGGCTTGCCTCCGCTTTGCGCCGTGCCTTCCCGCCGACTGGACCGGATTCACGATGCGCTACCGGTACGGCGAGACCACGTACGACATCGCCGTCCGGCAGACGCTCGCGGAATCCGGCGCGAGCATCCAACCCGACCAGGGTGACGGTGGACGGCGTCGTCCAAACCGACGCCTCGGCGCGCCTGGTCGACGATCGCGCCGCACACCAGGTCCTGGTCGAGGTGCAGGCGGCATCGCGGGCGGCAGCGGGGTCGCCGGCATCGAGGTCGGATGCGCAACGACGCGTCGCATCGACGATGCACACGGCGGCAAATTCTCCCCTATCGGCGCCCGATGCCCCAATCCCCAATGTGCGGCAACAGACCAACAGGCCATTCGGACGCGAGGCATCGTAGCGCGTCTTGAAGGAGTAGCGCGAATCGATACGAAAGCCCTGTCCAAGGGTCGCTGACCGAGGTGAGGCAACTCGTGCCGTTTCACCACGACCCCGGCCACTCGGACACCGACCTCGATCGCCTGATGGCCGAGGCCATTGACGAGACGATGCCTGCCTTTCAAGTCACGCCCGGAACCGAGGGCAGGACATTCGACCTGTAGGTCCACGGGCTGTCGAGGGCCGGCGCCGGCCGGCAATCGCGGCCGCGACGTGTTGCGCATCCGACCCAGACGGGTGTGCGCCAGCGCACCGACGTCGTCCGCACATGCGCCTAGCCTCTGGTTCAAGGCCGCGATCCGCGCGCGCCACGAAGCAAAGGAACCTTGCGAATGAGCCCCCGATGAGCATCGACAAGCGCTGGCTTCTATTCATCGCCGTTGCCACAGGCGCCGCCGCCGGCGCCGCATTCATGTCCCGATCGCGCGTGCGGCAGCGTCGTAGCGCACACGACCTGCAGCACAAGGAAGACCTCAAGTCCTGGGAGAACGAAGGCGGCAACGTGGCGCCGATCCCGGTGGCTTCGGCGCCGGCGTGAGCTCCGTTGTCCTCGGACCCACCCGCCCGCCACACGCCTTGCACCAAGCACCCGCGCGGCCAGTCGATGGCTCGCGACCTTCGAACTCCTCACCTCAACGAGAAAGCGACATCATGAAGCGAATACTGACTCCCCTGATGATAGGCCTCCTGTCGGCGGTCGCCGGTTCGGCCGCCGCCGACAGCATCACGTTCTACCAGGACGACAACTTCCGCGGGCATCAATTCACCGCCAATGAACCCGTGTCGAACTTTGCCCGCAACGGCTTCAACGACCGCGTCAATTCGGCGGTCGTGCACGACGGCCGGTGGGAAATCTGCGTCGACGCGGAGTTCCGCGGCGGTTGCGGCGTGCTCGCTCCCGGCGCCTATCCCAATCTCGGCGCCTACGCCAACCGCATCAGCTCGGTGCGTCCGCTCGACGGGCGCTATTCCGACAATCGCCCGGACCACCGTTCCGATGACCGTGGCCGCAACCGCGAGGCCCGCGCGACGCTGTACGAAGGCTCGAATCTGTCGGGTCGCGCCTATCCGCTCGATGGCACGATGCCGAACCTCGCCCGGACGGGGTTCAACGACCGCGCGTCGTCGCTGCGGGTCGAGACCGGCTACTGGATATTCTGCAGCGACTCCGAGTTTCGCGGGGAGTGCCGCACCTACGGTCCGGGCGAGTACACGTCGCTCCCGGGTCTCAACAACGCGATCTCGTCAGGGCGCCGGATCTCGAACGACTATCCGTACGGCGACAGGCCGAACTGGCAGCGCGATCCGTTCCGCCAGTCGCTGAATACCCAGAACCAGCAATAGCCGCACGGCAGGGATCCGGAGAGCCGGGGCGCGAGTGCGTCCCGGCTTTCTTTCGCGCATCGCCTTCGACAGGCTGTGTTCAGGAAGCCGCCGTCTCGCGCGGGCGCGCCGGATGGCGAACCAGCGGACGCTGCGTTTCGGCGGGCTGCACCGACGTGTCGTGACTCGCCGGCGCGCCGCCCACGCCTTGCATGGGAATTGCGACTGGCCGGCGGACGGGACTGGCGCTCGATCCGGCCGAACATCAGTCGCATCGCCCAGCCGGACGTCCGGGCAATCGTCATCACCAGCCCCATCATGCCGAAGATCTGCAGATAGGCAGGTTTCTGGGCAACCGGGGTCTTGCTGCGAATCAGCGCGACGGCCAGCCAGACCGGGTTGTAGAAGTACAGGTACCCCGCGAGCATCGTCAGCTGCTTCTGCCAGGGTCGCCTGTGCTTGGACGCCACGACGTAGTTGCCGTCGCACATGTGCGGGCGCACCGCCTTGCCGCCCACGCTCTTGAAGACCTGGCCGCTCGTGTAGGTCGACTCGAGCAGCTTCGAGCCCACGGCAGGCGTGATCATCAATACCTGCAGCGACACGGCGCCGGCCTTGCGCAGGAGCTCGACCTGATTGAGCAACCCGTAGTTCGACCCGCGCGAGTACAGCGGCTGCGAGTCGTGGTGCATCATCATCGGCATCGGGCAGATGCCCGCATCGCGCAGCGCACGAAACGCCTCCGTGGTCTTGTCGGCGCTCTGGCCCTTCTTGACGAGCGTCGCGGTCAGGTCCTCGACGCCGAGCCAAAGCGCGCGGCAGCCCGCCTCGCGAACGAGCGGCAGGTGCTCCTTCATCTGCAGCGTGTCGTGGACCGTCACCTCCGTGTACCATCGCGCCCGGCTGTTGAGCTTCACGCCGTCGAATTCCGCGCGGGCCAGCTTCTCGACGATGTCGAGCGTGCGCGACTTGTCGTTGAAGAAGTTGTCGTCGGCGCCGAAGAAGAAGCGAAGACCGTACTCGCTGTTGAGCCGGAACATCTCGTCGGCGATCCGCTCGCCGCTCTTCACCCGGTACTGCCGCTGGTTGTAGGCGGGGATCGGGCAGTATGGGCAGGCGAACTTGCAGCCGAACGTCAGCACGAGCGAGCTGATGGGACTCCGGTCTCGCACCTCCCCGACCGGCATCGCGTGCGCGCCGAGCGTGGCGATGCCGGCTCGGCGGCTCGATCAGCCGGTACCCGAGCACCGGGTGCGGCAGCTCGTCGAGATCTCCGACGAGGCGTTGAATGCCCGTGTCGACCAGTTCCTCGGGAACGCCGTTCCTGTCGCCGCGCGAATAGACCAGACCGGGGACGTCGTCGAGCGCCCCGGCATCGCGCGCGCGGACGAACGCCGAGCGCATCGATTCGCCGCGACCGCGCATCGACAACACCACTTCGATCAGGGAGAGCAGGACGAATTCCTCGCCCGTGACGACGACATCGGCGCCACCCGGGCGCGCGGGGTCGCTGCCGAACAGGTCGTAGGGCTCGTAGACGGCGTGCGGACCGCCGGCGATGATCAGCGGGCGATGCGCAGCGTCGATCCGGTGGGCGTCGCGGATCAGCTCCATGCAGCGCTCGGAATGCAGGCTCATGCTCGAGACCATGAACACATCGGGGATCCTGCCGTCGAGCTGCATCTGCGAGGGCCGGAAATTGCGGTTCCACTGCTGCAGGACGATCCGGGTCTTGTCGAACCCGGCGTCCGCCAGGGCCGAGCCGATGGCCCGGACGCCCGCGGGAATCATTCGCGTGTCGGCGAAGATGAACGGCAGCATCCGCGTGCGATGATCGAAGGCGCAGGCGATCACCGACGACAGGTCGTGCTCCCGTGCGCTAAGCCGCAGGCGCTCCCGCAGGCGCGTCAACTCACCCGGTCTGAGCAGTTCGTCGCCGCGCGTGCGTCGGGGAAGCTCCATGGCGAACCTCTCCAGAAAAAAATGTCATGACCGCTCGCCGCGACAGGCGCATCGCAATCCCGAGCGGCGGCAGAGCACTGCGGGCGGGACCCGCTCGCAGGCAAGCAGCATGATCCGGTGCTTCGTCGGCGATCGCAAGACGCACGGCGCGGCCGCGGGGGCCGCTTGCTTACGGTGCTGTGTGCGACACCGTACATACAACGGCGATCATACCCGCCAAGCTTCGCCTCATCGACATCGCGCATCGATCCGCTTCGGCGGCGAACCGGTATGTTTCCGTCGATTCGAATTGGGGACGCGACCATCATGATTTCCGCCTTGTCAGAAGACGCTCTGCGACCGTGCGCGAGGAGCGGCGGCGTGCCCGTTGCCACCGAGGTCCAGGCTTGCCGTCCCGCCTGCCCCCGATGCAAGACCGGCCTGATCCGGATTCGGCGGCGGTTCGTCGACCGCGTCATCAGCGCATTTCGTCCCGTTCGCCGATATCGCTGCCAAGCCTTCTTCTGCTGTTGGGAGGGAACGCTGCCGCACACGGGTCCCGTTCGCGATCGGTCGAAGGCCACGAAAACGGGTACGCCGACCGCGGCACCCGCGGGTACGATCGCGCCGGGCGGGCCCTCGCAGCTCGGTCGGTTCGACACAGCTGCCCCGACATGAATCGAATGCTGAAACACCTGCTGCTCGGCCTGGCCGCCTCGATCGCCGGCGCGGCGCAGGGCGCCGACGCGTCGGCCGTCCCGCCGCTGCCGCTGCCCGGCCCTTACGCCGTGGCATGCAGCAACGTCGCGCAGGACTTCGGCCGCCTGGCGCCGGGTGAGGACGTAGAGCTCTACTGGGAAGGCGTGCCACGCGCAAACGGCACGGTGCGCAACACCACCGATCTGCTGTCCGACCCGGCGAACACGCTGTCGGTGACGGTGCATGCACCGGGCAATTCCGGCGTGTACGGCTCGTTCGCGGGGCGTGCCGTTCCATACGTCGTGGTGGTCTGTCATCCGACGACGCCCGGCAATCCGCGGCCCGGCTATGCGTTGCCGACGGGACGGACGGTGCCGCACATGCAGCGCGGCGGCGAAGTTCCGCTGTGGCCGGACGCGACCACGCGCTATCCGGTGCTGATCGTGTCGCACGGCTACGGCAGCAGCCCGTTGTCCAACGACCACCTGTATGCATTGACCGTTTTCGCGAGCTTCGGCTACGTCGTCGCAGCGCCGTTTCACACGGACGAGACGATCTCCGACCTCAGGCTCGAAAGCATCGAGGACGTGTTTTACGTCTTGACGCACCTCGAGAATTTCCTGGCGATGCAGGCGCTGCGGCCGCTGGCGCTGTCGGCGACCATCGATCTCCTGCTGGCGCAGCCGCAATGGCGCGATCGCATCGATGCCGCGCAAATCGGCGGCTTCGGCGCGAGCATGGGTGCCGAGTCGCTGCTGCTGATGGCGGGAGCCGGACTCACGACCTCGATCGGCCAATCGTGGACGGCCATCACCAAGGACACGCGGCTCAAGGCGGCGGCCACGTACATACCTTACTTCGGACAACCGGGCCTGCCGGCGTTCGGCCGCGGCCAGCGCGGACTCGAAGGCGTAACGCTCTCGTTCCTCGCCATCAGCGGCACGTCCGACATCCTCTCGCCGCTCCCCTTGTCGCTGGAGGGTGTCGCGCGCCTCGCCGGCCCGCGCGAGCTCGTGGCGCTCACCGGCGTGGAGCACGGTTACGACGTTGCGTCGACCAACGACATCTTCACGTGGTCGGTCACGTATCTCGACGCGGAGGTTCGCGGCGATCCTGCCGCGCGTGCAAGGCTCGCGCGAATGACCAGCGTAACGGGAGGTGGCGACGACCACGTGCTCATTCCCTTCAACGGATCGGAGCCGGGCACCCCTGGACCGGTCAATTTCGGAGGCATGTGGTGGAACGCTCCCACGGGCTCGGAGCCCGGCTGGGCGCTGAACCTCGCTCACCAGGGCGACGTCGTCTTCGTGACATGGGCGACTTACGACCTGACCGGCAAGGCGTGGTGGCTGTCGATGGCGGCCGACCGGATTGCCGGGAGCGTCTATTCCGGAACCTTCTACCAGACCCGCGGCCCGGCCTACAACGCAGCGCATTTCGATTCCTCGAAGGTGACGCTGGCCGCAGTGGGCACGGGAACGCTGACCTTCAGCGGCTCCGATATGGCAACCTTCGACTATTCGGTCAACGGCGTCACGCAGACCAAGGTGGTCACGAGGGGCGCCTTTGCGAGCCCCGTTCCCGTCTGCACGTTCGGCGCGTTGTCGAATCTCGCGCTGGCGACCAACTACCAGGACGTGTGGTCGAACGCCCCGCCAAGTTCCGAGTCGGGGTGGGCGATCAATCTCGCGCATCAGGGCGCATTCATCTTCGCGATCTGGCTGACTTACGATCTCGATGGAACGCCGCTGTGGCTGTCGGCGACGCTGGTCAAGGCGAACGGGAACACGTACGCCGGCACGCTGTACCGGACGACGGGCCCGCCATTCAGCGCCCTTCGCTTCGACCCGGCGAAGGTGACGCTGACACCCGTGGGGTCGGCGAGCCTCGCCTTTGTCGATGGGAACGCCGGAACGTTCACCTACGTCGTGCACGGCGTGGCGCAGTCCAAGCAGATCGCGCGATACGTCTTTCGCGCGCCCGGGACCGTGTGCCATTCCGAGACCGGACACTGGGATTACTAGCGCGAGCCGCTCGCCGGCCGCGCGATTGCGTGGCGCGATGTGCTCAGCCCACGCCGGTTGCCGACGCGTTCTCGACGGCGCTGCTCCCGGGGCCAGCGGGCGTCGTGGGCCGGTGATCGGTGGCGGAACCGATGTTCATGACGAAGTCGCCAGTGCGGTCACGATATTTGGAGGGCGTCGTGACGCAACCGCTCAGCAGCACGGCAACCAGGGCAACCAACACGGCATCCCTGTCGATCCGACGAGCAAATCCCGTGGTGTACCGCATCGCATCCTCCTCTCGGATTGGATGCCGCCTTTCGTTCGCGCATTTCACCCCTTGCGGCGCGACGGATGGCCCGGCCGCTGACGGCATGCCGGGCCATCCGCCGGGTCATTGAGCCAGGCTCGTCCTCTGGCCGGAAGCGGCGCGGCTCAACTCGGCGACCAGCCGATCCGCTCCGGCGTTGTGGGCGGTTGCCCGCATCAGGATATCCGGAGGCAGCACGGCCATTCCGTAGTACGTCCGGTTCCAGTTGTCGGCGACGTCGATCACACTGCCCTCGAGATTGAGGCCGCCGTAGAGTCCCTTCGAGCGACTGAAGGCAACGAAATCCGTCGTGATGTCGCTGTTTGCACCGGCGCCGATCGGGCCCGCGGCGACACTGACGTCCCCGCCCAACTTGACCGAAGTTGCCAGCAGCGAGTTCATTCCTTTCTCGGTCATCACCAGCGTTACCGTTTCCGACACCGAGACACCGGCCTGAAACCCGACGCTCGCTGCGCCGACGTTATAGAACGCGGGGCCGGTCCAGCGGCCGGATTGACTGTCGCGCGCGAACAGGACCGCGCGGCCACCCGATCCACCGAGGATCCAACCGGCCTTCACCACCTGCGGCGCGATCAGAACACCCTTCGCGCGTCCGATATGACGCTGCATCCACGTCATGTCGGGATCGCGTACGAAATTATTGAACGTCGCCTCGGATGCGTTCACCAGCTCCTGTTGCTCGGATTGCGCGAATGCGTGCCCACTGGCAGTGACGACCGATGCAACCGCGAGCAAGCCCAGCCATCGTCGTGCGGCCCTTCGCATGATGTCAGTATGTGAAACCATTCTGTACTCCTTTCCTGGTTGTCCGGAACGCCCGCATCTCCTGCATGCACCGTCCGATCCGGGCGCGGTCGAGATGCGTGGTTACAGGATCGTTGACCGGACCGAGTCACGCTGTCGGCGAGCCACTCAAATTGACGTAGGAGATCGCCGGCAACGCGCTGCGGAAGGCCGTTCCCGCGCGAGCACGGCAGCCGCCCGCGCACGCCAGGCAACCGTTTCGCGATCGACGACCGCGATCCGCGCGACGCATCGCATCGGGCGCCCTCGCCTTCGCATTCCGCCGGACGTCAGCCGGCGTCCCGCACGCGCGGGAAATCCCGCCTACATCGGCTTCAGACCTCGTCCGAATGCGGTCGCCGCGACGATCGCCGATGATGGGCTCGTGGCGGTGGATCGCAACGCGGGTTCCGTTCCACTGCCGCCCGATACCACGGGAGCGTGGAACTTAACGACGCAAAGGAGGCAAAACGATGACGAACACTCGCAATCGGACGGCATCCGTGGCTATTCTCTTCGTCGGCGCGACGCTGGCGATCGCCGCATGCGGTGACCGCCATCCCGCGGAGACGATCAGCCAGAAGCTGGACCGCAACACAGCGCAGGTCGCCGCCGCGACGGATCAGGCGATGTCGCGGGCCGAGGCGACGGTCGAGGACGCCGCCATTACCGCCAAGGTGAAGTCGGCGTTGCTCGCCGAGCCGGGCCTGGGCGCCCTGCGGATCGACGTCGATACGAAGGACGGCACCGTGACCCTCTCCGGTGCGGTGGACAGCTCGACGCTGAAGGACCGCGCGACCCAAACCGCGCAGCAAGTGAGCGGTGTCCGCTCGGTTATCGATAACCTCGCCGTGAAGTCGACGGGCTGACACCCCTTCTCGATCGTTCACGCAATCGATCGTCGGATGCCCGGCGCGCGATGCGCGGTGCGCAGCGTCACCGCGCATTTCGTGCGGGCACCCGCGCGCCTACTCGCGGAGCCAAGAGTCATGATCTCCTGCCGAACAGGCGCGACACGAACAAAGTGTCCTCGGTGGTGTGCGTTGCAGCGGTCCGTTGCAGCAACGGGTCGCCCCTTGGAATCCGCACCGCCGTAAACTGCATCTGCGTCACATCGACGACGCACCGCCGGTCGTCGGGAGCGGCAGTCAACGCGCTCCAGGGAACGGCAAGCCGGCGTCTTCCGAGCCCCATCAGGCCTCCGACGGCGAGTACCGCGTGTCGGACACAGCCGGCGGTCGGCTCGATGACAATTTCCTCGAGCTTGCCGACATAGTTGCCGTCGGCGTCGTAGACGTCCCTTGCCACCAGATTCCTCACTCCCAGGAGGCAACCGCACTTCGATGCCCCGGAGAATGCCGAGCCCGAGCCAAGTCGTCGAATCCTGTCGAACATGTCGTCCTCCGCAACATAGCGAACGCAAGCGCGCCACCCGGCCAAAGTGCGCATCAGGCACGGGGCATTGCGAACCACGTGGCGCCCCGTCGATGCGGACTGCACCGAGACCTTATCCGATATCCGCCGCCGCGGATGTGCGCTGGCTAACCATTCGTGCGGAAGATGCAGACGTCGGACAGGCCCTACACCGTTTCGCGCCTCGGACTACGTCCCAATCGGTCTCATCCGTATGGCATTGCCCGCTCGCCGCGAATAATCTTTCATCGCACGCGGCACATCACCTGATGGAGGGCACGCATGAGTCGGAAGATCAGCAGTGGCTCGGGAGAAGATCTGCTATCGGCGCTCAACGCAAAGGTGGAGGCGTTGTCGTTGAGAGATGCGAGCGCGTGGGACGAGGCCATCGATTGGGGCGTCCCCGACTACAGCACGCTGTGTCCGTCGGAGTGGCGGTCGATCGAGGGCCCCGAATTCGATTGACGCGTCGAGCGGCTGCGCGACCACGGCGTGACGTTTCGACCGACCGGTCCGCGGGCGAGTCTTCGATCGAAGACGACATTTCCGCCGTCGGGCTGCATGTACCGAACTTCGGAGCAATCGGAAAACTGCTCCGCCACGCGTTCTCAATGAACGGAAGGGAAATGCCATGACCAGATATTCCGTGTTGCTGCTTGCCGCGATTGTCATCGGATCCATTTCACTCAGCGCCTGCAATACGATTCAAGGTGCGGGCCAGGATGTCGAAAGCGCGGGAAGGAAAGTGAAGGAAGAGGCGCAGGAGCACAAGAGGTACTGATGCAGGTCGCCGGCCCCGGCCGTCGGTCGCGACGATGCGGATCGGCGGCCGGCGGCCCGCGGTGACTGCCGGTCGGCTTGGGGAGGAGTCGATGAACGAAGCTCGCAGTATCGACGCGGAGCTGCAAATCCCGGCCACGGTCGAGGGTCCGGCGCCCGCGCTCACGCCACTGGAAATACGCACGGTCTCGTTGGTGGGCGCGGCGCTGATCGTCGTGCCCTTCGCGCTCTACGCCGGCGCAGCGTTCTTCATCCCTCTGCTGCTGAGCCTATTCACGAGCTTCGCGCTGTCGCCCGTCGTGGACTGGATCGAGCGTTGGCGGGTCCCGCGCGCCATCGGGGCCGCAATCACGATGTTGCTCGTCGTTGTCGGCGCGAGCGTCGGCGTCCTGCAGGCGCTGAACGGAGCGCGCGAGGTACTCGATGAGCTGCCGCAGGCCGTGCAGCAGTTGCGCCTCGTCGTGACCACATGGCAACGCGATGGGCAGGGGCCGTTGAAACAGTTGCACAAGACCGCCGACGAGTTGCAGAAGCTGGCAGGCGCCACATCGCCTTCCCGCGCGAATTCGACAGCGTCTGCGTCGCCGGCCGCAGCCCCCGCGCCGGAACCCAAGACGCTGGTCATGGCCGGTACAGCGGGGATGGCAATCTTCATCGGCCAGCTCGTTTCCGTTCTCTTCCTCACGTACTTCCTGCTCGCGGCGGGCGACGTGTTTCGCCGCCGGCTCATGCAGGCGATGGGTCCGTCACTGGCCCCGCGCAAGAAGGCGCTGCAGATCCTGAATCAGATCCACCAGGTGAGCCAGCGCTATTTTGCCCTGATCCTGGCGATGAATATCGCCGCCGGGATTGTCACGTGGGCGGGACTCCTGCCGTTCGACGTGCGACACCCTGCGTTCTGGGGTATCGCGATGGCGATCCTGCACACGATCCCGTACCTGGGGGCGGCCGCGGTGACCGCAGCCGTGTGGCTGATCGCCTACCTGCAATTCGGGAGCGTGACCTATGCGCTCGCCGCCGCTGCGGTGCCGCTGACCGCCGCGACGCTTATCGGCATCTGGCTGCAGACGGCGCTGATGGGCCGGACGGCGCGAATGAATGCTGCCGTCGTCTTCGTCGCACTCCTCTTCTTTGGCATGCTTTGGGGCGGGTGGGGACTGCTGCTGGCGTTTCCGATCATGGCGACGATCAAGATCGTGTTCGGCGAAATCGAGCGGCTCAAGCCGCTCGCGGTGCTGATGGATGCCTAGGATGAAAGTGCCCCCGAAGCTCACTGCGTTCGCCTCCCCCCGAGGGGGCGCTCAGCGCCCTTCGGGCGGCCGCGCGGGCGCTGAGATGGCGGCGGCCGACTTGTGGCGCCGCTTGCCGCGCGCCATCGCTCTCGCGTCGGCGTTCCTGGTCG
This sequence comes from uncultured beta proteobacterium, assembly GCA_963786625.1. GTDB lineage: Bacteria > Pseudomonadota > Gammaproteobacteria > Burkholderiales > Casimicrobiaceae > CAIWHR01. Next base: position 576,028 of record CAWAZS010000014.1, on the reverse strand, counting down.
CGGGATGCGCAACGCTGCCGCCCATTCTCGACGCGCCGAAGATCGAAACCACGGCGCTCGCGCGGCCGGAGAGCACGACGCTCGGCAAACGGCTCGGCGCGCGGGCACGGGAGCATGCCGGGCTCTCGGGGTTCAACCTTCTGGCGGACGGCACCCACAGCTTCGCGATGCGAATGAGCATTGCCGCCAATGCCGAGAAGACGCTCGACGTACAGTACTTCCTGCTGCAGCAGGACGATACCGGGCAGCTCCTGCTCGGCGCCCTGCTGGCCGCCGCGGACCGCGGGGTGCGGGTCCGGCTGCTGCTCGACGACGCGCTCGGAATCGACGGCGGCACCAGGATCAGGCCCCTCGCTGCCCACCCGAATATCGCGATTCGCGTCTTCAATCCCTTTCTGGTGCGTCAGGAGCTCGTCCTGCTGCGCGGCGTCGAATACCTGCTTCAGGCCGGCAGGCTCAATTACCGGATGCACAACAAACTCTTCATCGGTGACAACGCCATTGCCGTCACCGGGGGCCGCAACATCGGCGACGAGTATTTCCAGGCGAGCACGGAACTCGAGTTCGGAGACTTCGACCTCGTGGTTGCCGGACCGATGGTGCGCGAGCTGTCGCAGAGCTTCGATGCGTACTGGAACGACCGCCTCGCGGTCCCGGCCGAGGCACTGCCTCTGGGCAAGGCGTTCGCGCGGGATCTCGACGTCTGCCGCGAGGCACTGGCGGATCACAGGCAAAGGATGGCGTCGTCGGAGTACATGCGCTCGTTACCCAGAAACGACCCGCTGGCGGACATTCTCTCGGGGAAGCGGTCTCTGCTCTGGGCGAAGGCCGCGCTCGCCTACGACGCCCCGGACAAGGCGTCCGCGGTGAACGGAAAAAGGCCGGGGCAGTTGATGTGGAAGCGTGTGGCAGCCGCGGCCGAGGCCGTCAAACTCGATCTCATCATCGTCTCCCCGTACCTCGTCCCGGCCGATTCCGAGTTGGAATTGATTCGACAATTGCGCGAACGCGGGGTGCGCGTACGAATCCTCACCAACTCGTTGGCCTCGACAGACATGCCGATCGTGCACGCCGGGTATCGTCGCCATCGCATCCCGCTGCTGAGTATGGGAGTCGAGTTGTACGAGGTGCGCCCGCAGCTGGGCAAGCCGGAGACGAAGCGCGGCGCGATCAAATCGGGAAGCTCCGGCGCCTTCGCGCTTCACGCCAAGGTGTTCGTGTTCGATCGTCAGCGCGCATTCGTGGGATCGATGAATTTCGACGCGCGGTCGCTGCGGATCAACACGGAGCTCGGATTGATCATCGACAGCGCGTCGATCGCGGGCGACATCGCCGCACGGTTCGAAGCGATCACGCAGCCTGCAAACAGTTACAGGCTCGTCCTGCAACCGGCCGACGCTTTCGGGGTCGAGAGCCTCCGATGGCTCGGCGCCGACGGCGGCAGATCGGTCAGCTTCGACGTCGAGCCGGGGACCGATCCGGTCAAGCGCGGCTGGATCGAAGCGCTCTCGCTGTTGCCGTTGGACGGACTCCTCTAGCCTTGACGGGGGCATGCGCGGACACAGCCCCGGGATCATCGGGCGAATCGTCCGGTCGGCGCACTTTGGCGGAACAGAGTCGAACCGGTTGCTTCGCGAAAGATCTTCCCGATGGCGAGGTAACGATTACCACGGATGCGGCACGCTCCGCGATCCTGGTGGCCCGCTCCGATCGCCGCCGATTCGACGAAATCACCCGCATTTACATGCACCTCCGATGCAATGGGTTTGCGCCCTCGCAGCATGATCGAATGCGCGGCACGCGTGTTGCTCGTCGCAGTGGCGTGAACCATGTCGCTCGACATTTCGATGGGGGAGACAACATGCGCCAGTTGCGTCTAGATCCGACCGTTGCCGAACCGCTGGGCAGGACCGCACGTGGCGAGCCCACGACACGGAGCAATTCGTCGTCCGGGCACAGGGTCACCGTGCTCGGCGAATACGTCAGCCGGCACGGCGGCGCGGCATCCATGCCCACGCCCGCGCGGACGCGGGAGGCCTTCGACGATGTGCCGTCGGCCGCGCGCGACCTGCGGGGCGGGGCCCTTCCGCCGCGGCAAAACCGCCTGCTGGCCGCACTGGATGCGAATGCCTACGCGGACCTGCGTCCCCATTTGGAGCACGTCGCTCTGCCGCAGCACTGGGTCGTCTGCGAGGCCGGCCGCGCGCTCGAATACCTCTATTTCCCGGTCAGCGGCGTCGTTTCCTTTGTCTACGAGTCGGCGAGCGGAACCTCCGTCGAAGTCGCGCTTGCGGGCAATGACGGGGTCGTCGGCGTCCACGTCTTCATGGGAGGGGGCATTGCGACCAGCCGGGCGGTCGTGCGCAACAGCGGCCATGGATATCGGATTCGCGCCGATGTGCTGAAAGCGAAGTTCGACAGCTGTCCGGCGCTGCGGCAGACGCTGTTGCGTTACGCGCAGGCGCTGATCGTGCAGACGACGCAGACTGCGGTATGTCATTGCCAGCATCGGCTGGAGCAGCAGCTCGCCCGCCTGCTGCTGTCGACGCTCGACCGTCTCGGCTCGAACGAGCTGGCACTGACGCAGGACGCCATCGCCAATCTGCTCGGGGTGCGCCGGGAGAGCATCACCGCGGTCGCCGGGAAGCTGCAAACGGCCGGCCTGATCCAGTGTCATCGCGGCCGTATCACGGTACTGAGTCGGCCGCGGCTGGACGCCTTCGCGTGCGAGTGCAATGCGGTCGTCAGGGCCGAGTTCGACCGCCTGTTTCCACGATACGACGCCTTCGCGCATCGCGCGACGTCGCTCTCGCATCGTCTCCGGGATGTTGCCGACTTGTCGGCAGCCGTACCGCTCGCGGGCGTACCGAAGCACGCGCCTCCTGTTTGCACGGTCTACGGCCGGGCCTGAGCGGGGATGCAACCCCGGGTTGCCGGCGCCGGCGCCTGCGCCCGGTCCCGGCCATCCGCATTGGCCGGGATTTCGTCGACAACGCGGCTCACCGCTCCAACTGGCCTCCAGCATCCTTCGGAACGGCATCGGTCTGAACCGGAACCCGGATCTCCACCACCGTGCCGCGCCCCGGTCGGCCCTGAATCGAGAAACCACCCCCCAATGCGCGCGCCCGCTCCCGCATCGATACGAGCCCGTGCGCCGTCGCGTTGTGGCGCTTCGACGTATCGATGCCGATGCCATCGTCGGCGATGCGCAAGACCCATTGGTCGCCGTCGAGCTGCAACGACACCGCGACGTTTTTCGCTTGCGCGTACTTGCCGATGTTGGTGAGCGCCTCCTGGACGACGCGGTAGAACGCAATGCTGTAGGCCGGGGAAAGACGGAGATTCTCGTCCTGAATCTCGACACGGCAGGGCACGTCCGCCCGCTTGCTGAACTGCGCGCACTGCCACTTGAGCGCGGCCCCGATGCCGAGATTGTCGAGGAGCGTCGGGCGAAGGTCCTCGATGATCCTGCGTTTGACCTGAACGGCGTCGTCGATCGCCATCATGATGCGGCCGAGCCGAGCCTGTTTCGCGTCGCCGCTGGCGAGCTTGTCGGAAAGCAGTTGCAGGTCGATCTTGGCGGCAGCGAGCGTCCCTCCCAGCTCGTCGTGTATCTCCCGAGCGACCTTGGCCTTCTCCTCCTCCTGCAGCTGCTGCAGATAGTGCGAGAGCCCCATGAGCTCGGCGGTGCGCTCGTTGATCGCCGCCTCCAGCTTCATGTTGCGTTCCTCGGCTTCGGCCGCTTCGCGGCGCCGTCGCCGCGACTCCTGGCTCAGGGTGATCGCCCCCAGCGTGACGAGGAGAAGATTGAGCGCCACGACGAGCACCAGGCCTCTGCGCACCAGATCCTGATTGTCGGCGAAAGCCTGGATCCGCCGCTCGTATTGCGTCTTCTCTTCCGCCGCCATCCCGCCGAGCGCGAGGCGCAGTGCGCTCATCGTGACCATGCCCTGATGCGTCAGAAGGTAGGCGCGCATCGCATCGTCGCCACGATCCTGTTTGAGCGCGAGCGACGCCTCCATCTCCGTGAATCGGGAGTCCAGCAACTTCCTGACGGTGGCCAATTGCGCGGCCTGCACCGGATTATCCTGCGTCATCACGGCGAGCTCATCGAGCTCCCTCGACAGGTCGCGGCGCGCCTCGGCATAGGGCTGGAGGAAGGTGGTGTCCAGCGTCAGCAGATATCCGCGCTGCCCCGATTCCGCATCCACCACCCGGCGGTAGATGTGCTCGATCCTGTTCTCGGTGTCCTGCGTGTGACGGACCCAAAGCGCGGCATCGCGCAATGCGGCAAGCCCGCGCTCGGCCGTATACAGCGCCGCAATGTTGAGCAGGACCGCGAGCGCGAGCACCAACAGCCCGAAGATCCCGAATCGGGAAATGCTCATTGATCGTGTTGCCTCGTTCGAGAGCGTACGCGGTCGATCGGCGGTTTTCTGTAGGACTGATCCGACATCGCGACAGGACGCGCCCTACGGGAACTCCCTTCGGCTGCTTACAGTCGGGGCTCCCCCGATCGTCCAGTATTGGCGTCAGCAGGTCAATCGCAAGAACGGGAGACCCGGACATGACTCATGGATTCGCTGACAGCGACGTCACCTTCGTGGACTTCTCGACGGGAGGCTCGGCGACAGCCGCGGAGTCTGCGGCGGTCGCGACGTTTGCCCGGCCCATGGGCTGTGGTCGCAAGCGCGGAGTCCGCACACCCCTGGCGGCGGGCGGCGGGACGCTGATCGGCCAATCGACGCAGATGCTCGAGGTCGCCGAGCGCATCCGCAGGATTGCGCCCTCGCTCGCGGCCGTCATGCTCGTGGGCGAGTCGGGCACGGGCAAGGAAGTCGCCGCCAAGATGCTGCATTCGCACAGCTTGCGAAGCAGCGGGCCCTTCGTCAGCGTCAACTGCGGTGCGATTCCGGCAAATCTGGTCGAGGCGGAGCTGTTCGGCTACGAGCGCGGCGCGTTCACCGGGGCCGTGCGTCAGCACCAGGGCTACTTCGAGCGTGCGTCGGGCGGAACGCTGTTCCTCGATGAAATCACCGAAATGCCGATCGACCTGCAGGCGAAGCTGCTGCGCGTGCTCGAGAGCGGCCGCATGGTTCGTGTTGGCGGAGCCGAGGAGATCGCGACCGACGTCCGTATCGTGACGGCCACGAATCGGCCGTCGGACGAGGCCGTCCGCGACCGCCACCTGCGCAAGGACGTCTTCTATCGGCTCGCGGTGATCGTCGTCCGCCTGCCTCCGCTGCGACAGCGCGGAGACGACATTGCGCTGCTGGCGGAGACATTTCTCGGGCAGCTCAATCGGGCGTTCGGCACGGAGAAGCGCTTCGACCCGGCTGCGCTGGCCGTTGCCAGGAAGTACGCCTGGCCGGGGAATGTCCGCGAGCTCAAGAATTGCGTCGAACGCAGCTACGTGCTGTCGGACGACATTGTCCGGCTGGACGTGGAGCCGACGGTGGATGTGTCGAGCGCGCCGGATTGCGGTGAATGCGTTCGCCTGCCGATCGGAACGACGATGGCCGATGCGGAGCGCGAATTGCTCCTCGCAACGCTCCGGTACTGTCGGGGGAACAAGCGACGCGCCGCCGATGTGCTCGGACTGAGTCTCAAGACCGTCTACAACAAGCTCGTGGGATACGGGAACGCCACCCCTTTGCTGCGGGCGGCCGGCGAGCAGTGAGAAATCCCGGTGAAGGTCGACCGGCGCTACAATCGGGACACTGCCGCCGGCGAGCAGGTCGGGATGCGGCTGGTATATTTCGCCATACTCGTGGTTATCGTCTTTGCCTTTGTTTGAGCCTCGATCCATGACGGCACGTCGATGATCGGCACTCCGCATCGGGTCTTCCTGGCCGACGATCACGCCCTCTTTCGCGAGGGCGTGAAGGCACTGCTTGCAGAGGAATCCGATATCTCCGTGGCTGGCGAGGCGGGAACGGCGAAGGAGACGCTGCAGCGGATTCGCAACGAATCGTGGGACGTCCTCCTTCTCGATCTCTCGCTGCCCGACGGTTCCGGTATCGACCTGCTTCGGCAGATTCGACCATACAAGCCCGAACTTCCCATCCTGATCCTTTCGATGCATCCGGAAGAGCAGTTCGCCGTCAGCCTGTTGCGGGCAGGGGCGAACGGCTACATCACGAAGGATGCGATTCCACAGCAGGTCGTGCAGGCCATCCGGACGCTGTTGAACGGCCGCAAGTACATCAGTCCCGCCGTCGCGCAGATCCTGGCCGAGGACGTGGGCGGGGACGGCCGGCCGCGGCACGAGCAGCTGAGCGAACGGGAATTCCAGGTCTTCTGCAAGCTGGCCGCGGGTCGGACCGTGGGCGAAATCGCCGGCGAGCTGTTTCTCAGCAACAAGACGGTGAGCACCTATCGCGCGCGCATCCTCGAGAAGATGAATTCCCGCACAAATGCCGATCTCACGTACTACGCAATCAAGAATGGCCTCATTCAGTAGCACGGTCCCTCCGGACGGCGGTGCCGCCCGGTCCGCGCCTCCGCCGGTTCCTCGGGAACCCGGCGCGCCGGAAACCTCGTCGCTGCGCGTCTTTCTGGTCGAGGATTCGCCGCTGGTCCGCGAACGGCTCAACGACTTTCTGGCGGAGCCGGGAAAGGTCGAGATGATCGGATACGCCGAGACCGAGGCCGACGCCGTGCGCGAGATCCTCGCGCACCCGGTCGATGTCGCCATCGTGGATCTCAATCTGAAGGAGGGGAGCGGCATCGGCGTCATCGAATCCGTCCGGGCGCGGTGCACGTCGGCTCCGCCGACGATCATCGTGTTGACCAACTATGCGTTTCCCGAATTCGCAGCTGCCTGCCTCGAACGTGGCGCCGATTACTTCTTCGACAAGTCGACCCAGTTCGGCGCGGTGAAGCTGCTGCTCGACTCGATCCTGCGCCGCGCAAACTGAAGACGGTGCCCGGTCCTGCCGCGCCCGATCCCGCGAGGCGCTCGTCGTTCCGCGGCGGCCCGTCGCCGGCTCCGAAGGAACCCGTGCATTTTTTTCCGCGGCGCATGCATTTAATGCATCGCGCGCCGTGGGAAACGGGGCGCCGCGCGCCGAAAACCGCCGCCGCCCCGGGGACTTAGCGCGATTCGGCGGCGCTGGCACGCGTGATGCTGCGTCCCTTGCGTTGCGGCGCCCTGCCGCATTCTTCGCAAGGGAGTACGCCATGTTGTACTACGCCGCCGTGTTCCTGCTCATTGCCCTGGTTGCGGCCATTCTGGGTTTCGGCGGAATCGCCGCCGGCGCTGCCGAGATCGCCAAGATCCTGTTCTTCGTCTTTCTGGTGCTGTTCGTCGGCAGCCTCATCTGGGGCTTGCTGAACAAGAGGAACCTCTAAGGAGCCGAGCTCATGCATGCCCAATCGCACAACGCAGACAACGACGCCATCCCCCGCAATTCCGAGCACATGCGCTTCGAGGAGGGCAGCGCAGCGCTCGAACGATCGAAGGACGAGCTCATCCGGGAATTTCGGAAACTCGTCGACGAGGGCGAAGCCCTGCTGACGTCGACGACCAGCCTTTCGGGCGAAGCACTCGCACTGGCGCGCGAACGGTTTCGCGCCAGGCTCATGGAGGTCAAGACCCGCATCGACGATCTGACGGTGGCCGGCCGGGACATCGGCCGGCGCGCAGTCGTGGCGGCGGATGGCTACGTACGCGAGAACCCATGGCCCGCGGTTGGAGTGGCGGCGGGACTGGGACTCGTGATCGGCGCGCTGACGATCCGACGCTGACCCGATGAGTCGCAATTCCGGACGCGTGCACGACCGAACGCTCCGCGAACCTGCTCGGTGCCGGTCGGCGGCTCTTCGTGGCAGTGTGGGAGCATGCCGGCACCCGTCTCGAGCTGTTCGCGCTCGAGTTGGCGGAGGAACGCTCCCGTTTGATAGGCGCGGTCGTCGCGGCCGCGGGGCTCGTGGCATGCGTCGCGCTTGCGATGGCATTCGCCGGCGTGGCCCTGCTCGTCGCGGCGTGGGACACGCCACACCGGATGCTGGTCGTGGTCGTGATCATGATCGGCTACGCAATGGCGGGGATCGTTGCGTGGCGATCCCTGCAGCGGTTGACCGGCCGGCAGAGCGCGCTCTTCCGCCACTCCCTTGCCGAGTGGCGCCGGGACGTCGACGGACTTCGTCCGCGGATCGAGCCGGAAGCCTGACATGAGGGATCGAACGCCGCTGCAGCCTCTCCGGGCGCGCCGCCGCGACACTCAGGCACGGATCGCCGCGCAGAGGCGGACCTTGATCGGCGTGGCCTGGGCGGATTTCGAAGGCGCCGCGATGCGGGGCGAGACAAGGCTGCGGCGCGTCCTGACGTGGACGCGCCGCGGCTCCGTGGCCGCGACGCTGGTCGCCGCGTGGTGGACCTTGCGACGGCGGGCGGCGGGCTTCGGAACCCTCGAAAAGGCACTGGGACTGATCGCAGCTTCGGCGGGCGTTCGCCGCCTCGTTGGTCGTCGGGCGACGAGGTCGGACAAAGGCGATGGCCCGGACGGGCTCTGACCGCGATTCCGGCACCGCGTCGACGCGGTTGACCGTCGGCAACATGGATCGCTGTCGTGCATCCGTCCGGGCCAGGTGCCGGACCACACACTTCGCATGGAAATGCGGCTCGAACCATCGATGAAAGTCGGCGGTCCGCAAGCGCGATTCGCGATCGACGCGAACGTCCCGGCCGGCGGCCCCGGCAGACCACTGCGTCAACGACAGGTCGTGCCGGGAGACCGGAACACCAGGCGCGTCAGCTGTTTGCTCTGCATCACGCTGACCGGAGGATTGCCGAGGGTCACCGTGTAGGCGAACGTCGCGTTGTTGCCGTCGGCGAAGGACAGTGTCAGGGTACCCACCGGCGTATAGCCGACCTTCGCCGGTTCGAAGGGAACCGCATCGAATGGTGGACCCGTCGTCCGGTACAAGGTCCCCCGGTAGGTACCCGAGGCTATCTTCGGCGCCGTCACCGAGAGCCACATCGGCGCGCCATCGAAGTCATAGGTGAACCAGGTCGCGAAGATGGTGTCGCCCTGATGCGTGAAGTTGACCCCCCAGCCCGCCTCCCCCGCGCCGGAAGCCCACCACACGTCCTGGTAGTTCGTCGCCGACGCGAGGTTCGTTTCGGCCCCGAATGCGCAAACCGGCATGGGCCCGAATGCGACGCGGGCAATCGCCTTGGTCTGGGTGGTTCCGTTGACCGTGTAGGCGAAGGTGCCATGATCGGAGTCGCTGAACGTCAATGTCGCAGAGCCGACGGAGCGGTACGACACCGCGCTCGGACTGAACGGTACGGCGTCGAATGACGGTCCGCGTGTTTCGTAGAGCGTGCCCGCGTAGGCATTGTGGCCGGTCGGACGGGCAGCCATCGTGAGCCACCATGCCTTGCCGGCCGAATCGTAGGTGAACCAGGTCGCGAAGATCACCTCGCCCTGATGCGCGAAATTGATGCCCCACCCGGATTCGGATCCGGCAGGTGCCCGCGACCAAACGCCTCCGAAATTCGGAGCGAGCGACGGCGTCGGGGCGATCCCGTTCGCGCGCAGCGCTGTCCGGAACGGCCCTTCGGACGTGTCGATGGTCACCTCGTCGTTGCGCTGCCCGGGAACCGCCGGGCGCGCCACCAGGCTGAACGTACAGCTCGCGCCCGGCGCGAGGGCGGTGCCCGGAATGCAACCGCTGGTGCCGACGAAGAACTCGCTCGTGCCGGTCTGGATTCCGGAAATCGTCAGCGCCGCATTGCCGCTGTTGGTCACGGTGACGTCACGCTGACTCGCGGCCTCTCCGGCTTCCAGCGTGCCGAAATCGATCTCCTCCGGCAGCGAGCAGACATAGCCGGCCCTTTGTCCGTCCGGCGGCCCATAGAGACAGCGGCAACCATTCACGTCGTCCGCCGTCAGATCGGTCAGGTTGTTGTACGCCGAGTCCGGCGGCCCCGACATCAGGGCCCTCGCCACGTTCGAGTGGGCGAGACCGATCGCGTGTCCCCATTCATGGGCGACGATGCGCCCCAGCTCCGCGCCCGTCGTCAGGTAGCGCGGGTCGAGGGCGATGTCGGAATCCACGAGCGTGCGCTCGGTGAGACCGGCCGACAGATACCATGAATTTGCGGCGCCCCAGTTGCCGAGGTTCAGCGTCTGCCAGCCGACCACGCTCGTCCCGTCGGACCCGGCGGCGTTGGACATTCTCGGCGCCGATGCCGTTTCGCCGTCGTAGACGATCTGGACCCCGCAGACCGCGGTCCATTTCTGCGATGCCGCGATGATTTCCTGAATCGCCGCACTCCGGTTTGCGCTGAACGCCGCCGGTGCATTGTCATGGTTGTAGCGCCAGCGCATGACGCCCGGCCACCGTGCGGGCGGGTCGAACATATGCTTGAAATCGGGGCCGGGTCGGTCGGCCTTCTGCGCCGTGGCGAATCTGCCGATCGGACTCAGGACGTAATCGCTGACCTCGGCAGCGGCGCATGGGGCCGCCAACGATGCTGCACCGGCCAGCATCATGACGACCGGCGCGGAACGGCGAAGCGGGGAGTTGGCGAACGACTTCGACATCCGCAAATGCTACGTGCGCTGTCTTTTCTCGACGATCAGCCGGTGCCCGATGTTTGCCTAGGACGCGTCCTACGCGACGGGCGCGAGTGCGTGGATGGCTTTGCCGGAAGCGGGGCGCGTAACTGCGGGCCGTTGCACCGCCAGCGTGCATCCGTCGGCACGACGGCAAAAAAAGGGGCGGATGCTGGCATCCGCCCGAGAGCGTCCGGGGAGGGGAGGATCCGCGGACGAGTGACTGTCCCCGAGGGGACAGGAGTGAGCCTATTTGCGGTAGCGCGCCTTCGCGGCGTTCACGCACGAATCCTTGGCCGCCCCCGAATACACATCGCATTTCTCGATGGCAACCTTGTAGTCGGCGTCCATCTTCTCGTCCCGCGCCTCGTCCCGGGCCGCTGCGACCTTCTGCATGGCCTTGGCGTCGGCAATGGCCTTGGTCTCGGCCGCCTTGGCCTCCTTGATGCACACGTCCTGGTCGTTGCCGGCCCTGGCGCCGCACCGGGCCTTGGCGACGTCGTACTCGGCCTCGGCGATGGCGATTCGCGCGTCGCGGTGCGCCTTGTCGGTGTTCTTGTACTGCGCTTCGGCCTCGGCCTTTGCCTTCTTCTCCGCTGCCGTCGCTTCGGCGATGCAAACTTCCTTCGGGTTTCCCGAAAGGGAATTGCATTTCGCCCTTGCCGACTTGTATTCCGTCGTCGCGCGATCCTTGGCCGCGCTGTATTCGCTCGACGACATGGCGGCGCCCATGGCGAGTGTCGGGAAGGCGAGTCCGAAAACGACGCCTTCCAGCAGTCGATTCAGCGGGCGCCTGTTCACGGCCTGCTCCTCAGCGTCTGTTGGCGGCGCGGATCGTCGGCCGGAAGATGGAGCGTGTCGTCCTGCGTCATGTCTTCGTACCGCGCCTCGAATTTCCTGATCTGCTTCTCGGCTTCCTCCTTGCTCACGCCGTATGCTTCCTGCAGCTTCCCCGCAAGCTCATCCCGCTTGCCGGCGATCACGTCGAGATGATCGTCGGTAAGCTTGCCCCATTGCTGCTTCACCTTGCCCTTGAACTGCTTCCAGTTACCCTCGACTGTTTCCCAATTCATTTCACTCTCCTCTGTAGGCTCGAAGGCGAATGCCGCCCCGGTGCGTCCCTACCGGAGCAGCGCGCGTGCCAATCCTCGGGTCGCGCCGAAACAACGAGTTACAGAGCCCTGCTGCGCCGGCGATTGCAGAAATTCCTGCCTGCGGTGGAAGTTCTTGCACCGCTCAGGTATCGGCGGGAAGGGTGAGCGACAGGGAAAACCCCGTGGGGCCTTCGCCGACGACGAAGGTACCCGCCAGCGCGACAACGCCCTGTCGGAGAGCATTGGCCTCCTCGTTCTCCTTTGGGGTCAGCGTGACCGGCAGCCTGGGGTTGTCGGTCAGCGCATGAATGCGCAGGAAGACGCGGTCTTCGCTGGCCATGAGCTCGCAGGTGACGTTTCCGGCACGCTTGCGCAGGGCGATCGCCTCCAGGGCCCATTCGGCCGAGCGGAAGACGAGGAAGACCTTCTGCGCGTCCTGCACTTTTGCGCTCTGGTCTATCGTTGCCTTGATCGCAAGCGTGTCGGGATGCGAATAGACCTGCACCAGCATCGCCAATGCACGGACGAGCCCTCGGGCCCCGAGTCGAACGGGATCGCCGTCGTACGCGGCGGCGTGCGCGTCCAGCGCCTGCTCGATGGCGGCATTCAACGAGCGCAGTCGGCGACCCGGGTCCGAGTCGGTCGGCGTGCGCTCCGCGGCAAGCCGTGCTCTCAGCGCCGCGTCGCGCAACAGCGTGCCGACGCCCACATCCGTTGCTGCCCGGGACGAGACATCCGACGCCATCTCGACGGCGGCCTTCTCCCCGGCGCTCGGCATGAAGGCGAGAAACGATCGGAGTCGTCGCACCGCCAGAAAGAGAGCCATGACCAGCAGCAACGTCACGCCGGCCATGATGAACAGGTCCTGGCGGGCCCCCGCTATGGTTCGTATCCGCGTCTCGCGGCCGAGCTCCAGGTCGCGCAGATTGCGGGCCTTGAGCGCGTCGATGATGGCGCGTATTCGCCCGGAAGTCTCGCTGCCGGATCGACCGACGAGTACGTCCTGCGGCGGGTCGGATGCAGTGCGCTTGCGTTCGATGCTCGATGCGGCGTACGTCGTGCGCTCGGCGATCAGCGGCACGAGCTCCTCGACGAGCGCGAGCTCCGACGCATCGTCCCGCAACTTGTCACGCAGCGCCGAAAGCAGCGCCGGAATGCGGCGACGTCCGAGATCGGACGTCTCCGAAAGCGCCTCGGCGGACGCCGGCGTGACGACGGGTCCGGCCAACTCGACGGCGTCAACCGCACTCTGGAGCGCGTGCAGGTCGTCCAGCGTGGCGCGGTTCCGCGTTGTCGAGTCGCCGAGTCTCGTGATTGCGTCCAGGCGCTCGAGCCCGAGCCATAACGACCCGAACGCGTATGCGACAACCAGGAAAAGAACGCCGTAGGGCGGAAGAAGCGGCGGGATCGGAAGTCGCATGAGGGAAATCCCGTCAGGACTCGAATCGGACAGTCTATCCGATCGAAGTCCGCCCTGAGCGCGGGCCGGCCGCGGCCAGCGCGGCGTGAGCGATCAGGATGGCAGCTGCGCACCCAGCCGCCGCAGCCGGCAGGAGGGCGCCGGCGGCGTCGCTATTCCGACGCTCGGGAGGACTGCACGGGCTCGAGCGGCATCGTCCCGATTCGTCGCGTGTACCGGTCGCCCGGCAGTCGGCCTGGCGCCTCCGCGTCGTCTGCCGTCCGCGATTTCCGTACGGTTCTCATTATCAGCGCGACGACCAGCAGAGCCAGCGACCCGCCCAGGAGCAGTTGCGCATGGGTATACGAATGCCAGTCGAGGTACCGGCGCCAGTCGAGATCGCCCAGAACCTGCGCCGCCTGCGCCTGGCTGGTTGCGAGCCATCCGGCAGCCACGATCGCGGTGCGGGTGCTTCGAATGCATATCGACGTCCACCGCCCTTCCATGATCCACCTCCGTTCCTCGGATCGATCCGGTCACTCTGGACCAGACGGTTTCCGCGCGGTATAGGCGTCTGTCCGATTCCCCCATACTGTCGCGTCCGACAGGCGCCGACGGCCGTACTCGACCCCATGCCGGCGGAACGCACGGCGACGGACTCGCGCGCGTCCGGCGCGCCGCGCTCGCGGAGCGCCCATGGTTGTAATTCTTACAAAATTTCTGGCGCCAATTCTTCGCAGCGACGTTGAATCGCGCTGTCGCTTGCGCTATGTTTTCCTCGCCCGTTGGGCGCCGTGAGTCCCTCGGTTCGCACCGAGACGGCTGCGCCCCGACGCGATTGCGGCCACCAAGAACGAAGATGCGATTCAGCGAGTGCAGCGCGGGAGGAGTGTTCGTCGGGTCGCAGGCGGATCGATGCATCGTCCACCGCGGCACGTCGTGGCGATTTGCCCGCGTGCGTATCCGAATGTTGCGCGAGGCGTCCACACCCGTTGCGACCGCGACGTTCGCCGGCGGAACCTCGCGTGGCCGCACGTCGAGCGTCGAATCGGGCACTGGCATCACCGCATCGGGCATGCCGCGAAATGCGCTTTCCGCTCGTCGAGAGGTCGATCATGCAAAGAGTTGAACGTTCCCCAAGGCCCGGCGACGAGCTTGCCGTCATTCTCGGCGCGTTGGCCGCTCTCAAACGTGGCGATCCCGCGGTACGGCTGCCGCCGGATTGGACAGGCACGGCGGGCAGGGTGGCCGACGTCTTCAACGATGTCGCTGAACGCAACGCGCGCATGGCTGAAGAACTGGCGCGTTTGAGCCGTGTCGTGGGCAAGGAAGGAAAGCTCGGAAAGCGCGGGACCCTCGGCGAAGTGACCGGATTCTGGCGCGACTCGATCGACTCGGTGAACATGCTCATCGACGATCTCGTTCATCCGACCAGCGAAACGGCGCGCGTGATCGGCGCAGTTGCGCAGGGCGACCTTTCGCAGTCGATGGCGCTCGAGGTCGACGGTCAGCCGCTGCAGGGCGAGTTCCTGCGCACGGCCAGGACGGTAAACAAGATGGTCGATCAGTTGGGCTCGTTCGCCGCCGAGGTGACGCGCGTCGCGCGCGAAGTGGGCACGGAAGGCAAGCTCGGCGGTCAAGCCAAGGTCAAGGGAGTGGCAGGCACCTGGAAGGATCTGACGGACAGCGTCAACTCGATGGCGGTGAACCTCACGGCCCAGGTGCGCAACATCGCCGACGTGACGACGGCGGTGGCGACCGGCGACCTGTCGAAGAAGATCACCGTCGACGTCAAGGGCGAGATCCTCGAGCTCAAGAACACGATCAACACCATGGTCGACCAGCTGCGCTCGTTCGCCTCGGAAGTGACGCGGGTCGCGCGCGAAGTCGGCACCGAGGGTCGCCTGGGCGGCCAGGCCGACGTGCAGGGCGTCGCCGGCACGTGGAAGGACCTGACCGAGAGCGTCAACTCGATGGCCAGCAACCTGACCGGCCAGGTGCGCAACATCGCCGACGTGACCAAGGCGGTCGCGAGCGGCGACCTGTCGAAGAAGATCACCGTCGACGTCAAGGGCGAGATCCTCGAGCTCAAGAACACGATCAACACCATGGTCGACCAGCTGAGCTCGTTCGCCTCGGAAGTGACCCGCGTCGCCCGCGAGGTCGGCACCGACGGTCGCCTGGGCGGCCAGGCCGACGTGCAGGGCGTCGCCGGGACGTGGAAGGACCTGACCGACAGCGTCAACTTCATGGCCAGCAACCTGACCGGCCAGGTGCGCAACATCGCCGACGTGACGACGGCGGTGGCGACCGGCGACCTGTCGAAGAAGATCACCGTCGACGTCAAGGGCGAGATCCTCGAGCTCAAGAACACGATCAACACCATGGTCGACCAGCTGCGCTCGTTCGCCTCGGAAGTGACGCGGGTCGCGCGCGAGGTCGGCACCGAGGGTCGCCTCGGCGGCCAGGCCGACGTGCAGGGCGTCGCCGGCACGTGGAAGGACCTGACCGAGAGCGTCAACTCGATGGCCAGCAACCTGACGGCCCAGGTGCGCAACATCGCCGACGTGACCAAGGCGGTCGCGAGCGGCGACCTGTCGAAGAAGATCACCGTCGACGTCAAGGGCGAGATCCTCGAGCTCAAGAACACGATCAACACCATGGTCGACCAGCTCGGCTCGTTCGCCTCGGAAGTGACGCGGGTCGCGCGCGAAGTCGGAACGGAAGGCAAGCTGGGCGGCCAGGCGGAAGTGCAAGGCGTGGCGGGCACGTGGAAGGACCTGACCGAGAGCGTCAACTCGATGGCCAGCAACCTGACGGCCCAGGTGCGCAACATCGCCGACGTGACGACGGCGGTGGCGACCGGCGACCTGTCGAAGAAGATCACCGTCGACGTCAAGGGCGAGATCCTCGAGCTCAAGAACACGATCAACACCATGGTCGACCAGCTGCGCTCGTTCGCCTCGGAAGTGACGCGGGTCGCGCGCGAGGTCGGCACCGACGGGCGCCTGGGCGGCCAGGCCGACGTGCAGGGCGTCGCCGGGACGTGGAAGGACCTGACCGACAGCGTCAACTTCATGGCCAGCAACCTGACCGGCCAGGTGCGCAACATCGCCGACGTGACCAAGGCGGTCGCGAGCGGCGACCTGTCGAAGAAGATCACCGTCGACGTCAAGGGCGAGATCCTCGAGCTCAAGAACACGATCAACACCATGGTCGACCAGCTGAGCTCGTTCGCCTCGGAAGTGACCCGCGTCGCCCGCGAGGTCGGCACGGAAGGAATCCTCGGCGGGCAGGCCAAGGTCAAGGGCGTTGCCGGAACGTGGAAGGACCTGACCGACAGCGTGAACTTCATGGCCGGCAACCTGACGAGCCAGGTGCGCGGGATCGCCAAGGTCGTGACCGCCGTCGCCAACGGCGACCTGCAGCAAAAGCTCACGGTCGAGGCAAAAGGCGAGATCGCGGCGCTCACGGAGACCATCAACGGCATGATCGACACGCTGGCGACCTTCGCCGACCAGGTGACCACCGTCGCGCGGGAAGTGGGCGTAGAGGGCAAGCTGGGCGGCCAGGCCAAGGTTCCCGGTGCCGCGGGGACATGGAAGGGCCTGACCGAGAACGTCAACCAGCTCGCCGCCAATCTGACGACGCAGGTGCGCGCGATCGCCGAAGTGGCAACCGCGGTGACGCAAGGCGACCTCACGCGCTCGATCACGGTCGAGGCGCGGGGCGAGGTCGCCGCGCTCAAGGACACGACCAACGAGATGATCCGCAATCTGCGGGATACGACGCGCAAGAACACGGAGCAGGACTGGCTCAAGACCAATCTCGCCAAGTTCAGCCGGATGCTCCAGGGCCAGAAGGATCTGAATACGGTCGGGCGCCTCATCCTTTCCGAGCTCGCACCCGTCGTCGCGGCTCAGCACGCCGTGTTCTACGTGCTCGACGCGAGCCGCGAACGACCGCGGCTCACCCTTCTTGCAAGCTATGGCTCGAAGGGCCAGAGCGCCATCGGCAGCCAGCTCGAAATGGGCCAGGGCCTCGTCGGCCAATGCGCCATCGAGAAGGAGAAGATCCTCCTGTCGAAGGTGCCGCTCGACTACATCACGATCTTCTCCGGGCTGGGCGCGGCGCCACCGCAGAACATCCTCGTTCTGCCCGTCGTCTTCGAAGGTCAGGTCAAGGGCGTGCTGGAGCTCGCCTCGTTCGAGCGATTCAGTGCAACGCACGAAGCATTCCTGGACCAGCTCATGGAAAGCATCGGCATCGTCATCAACACGATCGAGGCCAACACACGGACGGAAGACCTGCTCACGCAGTCCCAGTCCCTGGCGCAGGAACTGCAGAGCCGGCAGCAGGAGCTGCAGCAGACCAATCAGGAGCTCGAGGAAAAGGCGGGACTGCTCGCCCACCAGAACCAGGAAGTCGAGCGCAAGAACCAGGAAGTCGAACAGGCCCGCAAGGCACTCGAGGAGAAGGCCGAACAGCTCGCGCTGACGTCCAAGTACAAGTCCGAGTTCCTGGCGAACATGTCACACGAGCTCAGAACACCGCTCAACAGCCTGCTGATCCTCTCCGATCAGCTCTGCCGGAACGCCGAGGGCAATCTGACGGCGAAGCAGGTCGAGTACTCGAAGACGATTCACGCGTCGGGGAACGACCTGCTGACGCTGATCAACGACATCCTCGATCTCTCGAAGATCGAGTCGGGAACCGTGGTCGTCGAACCGACCGAGCTGAAGCTGGACGAGCTTCGCCGCTACGTCGAGCGCGGCTTCCGCCACGTCGCGGAAGCCAAGAACGTCGACTTCTTCATTCGTTTGGACCCGAAGCTCCCGAGAGCGATGTTCGCAGACCCCAAACGTCTGCAGCAGGTGCTGAAGAACCTGCTGTCGAACGCTTTCAAGTTCACGCACGAGGGGCACGTCACGCTGGCGATCGAGCCTGCGACATCCGGATGGAGCTCACAGAACGAAAGCCTGAATCGCGCCTCCGAGGTCATCGCGTTCTCGGTGCGGGACACCGGAATCGGCATCTCGCAGGAGAAGCAGCAGATCATCTTCGAAGCCTTTCAGCAGGCGGACGGGAGCACCAACCGGAAATTCGGCGGCACGGGACTGGGTCTCGCGATCAGCCGCGAGCTATCGCGTCTGCTCGGCGGGGAGATCAGGCTCGTCAGCGCGCCGCGGGCGGGAAGCACGTTCACGCTGTATCTGCCCATCGTCTACACGCTGCCGCCGCGCCCCGGCCGAACGCTCGCCGCCGGGTCGGCGATCGCCGGCGTGACTCCCCCGACCAACGTGACGACACCCAACGGCGCCGGTGCCGAAATCCGCAACCGGAGCGATGGTGGGGACCGGGCGCGCCCTGCCATCGCGGACGAGGCCGCCGTGACACACGGCGGCGAGCTCGTTCCGTCCATCGTCCAGCTCATCAACGAGGTGGGCGATGACCGCGATTCCATCGAGCCGGGCGATGACACCCTGCTCATCATCGAGAATGATCTCGCGTTCGCGCGAGTGCTGCTCGAAACCTCGCGCGAGATCGGCTTCAAGGGGATCGTAACCACGCGGGGTGTGGTGGCCCTGAACCTCACCGACCAATTCAAGCCTTCGGCCATCACGCTCGATCTCGTCCTGCCCGACATCGACGGCTGGCGAGTCCTGAATCGCCTGAAGAACGATGCCGCAACGCGGCACATTCCGGTGATCGTCATTTCGACCGACGATGCCCGCGAGCGGGCACTTCATTCCGGAGCACTCTCGTTCGTCGGCAAACCGATCCAGAACAAGGATGTCCTCGCGGCCTTGCTGACCGATGTGAAACGCTTTGTCGGACCCGTCGAGAAGAGCCTGCTGGTCGTCGCGGCAAGTCCGGCGCGGCGGAACGAGCTGGTTCGACAGCTTGCCGCCGACGACATCAGGGTGCTGACGGCCGAAGGACGCGCGACGGCGTCGGACCTCGTCAGGAACAATCGCGTCGACTGCATGGTGCTGGATGCGGACGCGCTCGCCGGGGAGGGCGACGACGAATCACCGGAAGCAGGCGAGGAAACGTCACTGGATCACGTGCCCATCATCGTCTATGGCGGGGTGACCGAGCCCAGGCGCCTCAACGGCTGGCGCAGCCTGGCACGGAGCGCCGTCGTGCGCGACATCCGGTCCCCCGAGCGCCTGCTGGATCAGGCAAGCCTCCTCCTGCACCGGGATCTCGCGAAGATGCCGGAGGCGCAGCGCGCGGTCCTGCGAGCCCTCCACGAGTCCGACGGGGCACTGAAGGGAAAGCGCGTCATGATCGTCGACGACGACGTGCGCAACATCTTCGCGCTGACGTCGCTGCTGGAAGACCACGGCATGGCTGTCGTCTCCCACGACAATGGGCGCGAGGCGATACGGTACCTGCAGAGCAAGCCGAACGTGGACATCGTTCTGATGGACATCATGATGCCGGAGATCGACGGCATCGACACGATCCGCGAGATTCGCACGATCCCCGCATGCAAGGATCTGCCCATCATTGCCGTCACCGCCAAGGCCATGAAGGGCGATCGCGAGAAATGCATCGAGGCCGGGGCCTGGGACTACCTCTCCAAGCCTGTCGAGACGGAACGGATGATCGGCGTGCTTCGCCAATGGCTGCACCGCTGAGCCGGGCATGAAGCGCTGCGGCCTGGAGCCCGCGACCAATGCGAGAACCGGAGAAAAGTGAGGATTCCGTGAGACAGCGGGCGAAAATCCTCCTGGTCGACGACCGACCCGACAAGCACGTCGTCTATCGCGCCATTCTCGACGATCTGGGGCAGCACCTCGTCAGCGCGATGTCCGGCGAGCAGGCGTTGAAGGAGGTGCTGAAGACCGATTTCGCGGTGATCCTGCTCGACGTCAACATGCCCGGGATGGATGGCCTCGAGGCCGCCGAGCTGATTCGCGGCCGGAAGCGGTCGGCGCATGTGCCCATCATATTCGTCACGGCCGATTATGGAGACGAGCTGCGAACCGCCAAGGGGTACTCTCTTGGCGCCGTCGATTTCATGGTTTCCCCGATTGTTCCCGAGATCCTGCGGACGAAGGTCAGGGTCTTCGTCGAGCTGTACCTTCTTGCACAACAGGCGAAGCGTCAGGCCCGGGAGCGCGCCGCGCTGGCCGCCGAGCGGTCGGCCCGCGCCGCTGCCGAGAGAGCGCATCGGCGTTCCGCCTTTCTGGCGCGAGCGAGCGCGGCGCTGTCCGGCTCATTGAACTACGCGGCGACGACCCGCGAATTGCCGCAAATCGCGGTCCCGTTCCTGGCCGATGTCGCGGCGCTGACGCTGCCAGGCGGTGACGGCGTCGACACGGGAACGATCGTGGCGTGGGCCGGGAGCGCGCCCGGGCGGTCGCCCTGCCTCGAATCGGTCGCGGCAGTCGAATGCCCTCGGTGGAGGGAGGCGATCGAGCGTGTCATGGCGACCGGAAACGGCGAGTCGCTCATTGCCGGCACCGCGGCGAACCGGACCGATCCGCTCGAGCTTCCGCGCGGCGTGACAGTGGAATCCGTCGTCGTCCTTCCGCTGGCGGCACGCGGTCGCACGATCGGCGCCCTGTCGCTCGGCCTGGGACCGACCCGGCGACCATTCGACGCGGATGTTCTCGCGATCGCCACCGACCTTGCAAGCAGGGCTGCGATCGCGCTGGACAATGTGCTGCTGTACCGGGACATGCGCGATCAGGATCGCCGGAAGAACGAATTTCTGGCCATGCTTTCGCACGAGCTGCGCAATCCCCTCGCCCCCATCATGAATGCCGTCCACGTCATGGATTCGCAGCCGGACGACAAAGCCCGGCTGGCCTGGGCGAGAGGCGTTCTCCAGCGTCAGGTCGGGCAGCTGCGGCGCCTCGTGGATGACCTCCTGGACGTCTCGCGCATCACGCATGGCAAGATCGAGCTGAGATTCGAGACGGTCGACCTCGCCGAAGTCATGTCCCTTGCCGTGGAAACCGCGCGACCGCTGATCGACGACCGGGGTCACTCGCTCACGGTCGCACTGCCCGAACAGCCGATGCGGGTGAAAGGCGATTTTGCCCGCCTCGCCCAGATGATGGCCAACCTTCTCAACAACGCGGCGAAATACACCGACGAGGGAGGGCGCATCGCGCTGGAGGCGGCACGCCAAGGCCCGGACGCGCTCATTCGCGTGCGCGACTCCGGGATCGGCATCCCGGCCGAAGCGCTGGCACAGATATTCGACGTGTTTCGACAACTGGGCGGTGACGCGGATCACGCTCGGGGCGGATTGGGCGTGGGCCTGACTCTCGTCAAGCGACTGGTCGAGATGCACGGCGGCACGATCGAAGCGCGAAGCGAAGGTCGCTCCAGGGGCAGCGAATTCGTGCTTCGCCTGCCCCTGCTTCCGGAATCCACGGCGGCCGCTCCGGGGCCGGATGTCCCGGCGGCAAGCGAGCCGCGGGACGCACGCGCGCCCCGGCGGCGGCGTATCCTGGTGGCCGATGACAGCGTCGATCTGGCCGAGAGCATGGGACTGCTGCTTGAAATGCTGGGCAACGATGTGCGCGTCACCCACGACGGAATGTCCGCGGTATCCGCCGAGTCGGAGTTCCGGCCGGACCTCGTCTTTCTCGACATCGGCATGCCGAAGTTGGACGGGTTCGAGACATGCCGGCGGATTCGCGGCAAGCCCTGGGGAAAGGAACCGGTCATCGTGGCGCTCACGGGCTGGGGACAGCCTGAGGACCAGCGCCGCTCGCACGAGGCCGGGTTCGATCATCACCTGGTGAAGCCGATCGAGCCTGCGATGCTCGAGCGCTTTCTCACGCAAATCGAGTCCCAGACGGCATGACTACGCGATGAGCCCCTCCCTCCCGCGGGACGCGGACGCGGTCCGGTACCTCATCCTGCAGAAGCTCGCCTCCGGCCTGCGTCACTCCGTGATGGGCGAGCTGCAAGGCATTCAATTCCTCGCGGAGCTCGGCGCGCGCCTGTCGGCGACCGGAGCCGACCAATCGCGGCTGCGCGATTGCGTCGGCAAGATCCCGGCGGCGGCCGGCGAAGCCATCGCAACCTGCCAGTCGATCATCGAGTGGCTGCGACCGGAAGAAGGCGCGAGCGCGGCGCTCACCGACGTCGTCGGGCAATGCGTGAAGCTGGCGGGCGACGATTGGCGATTGCGCGGCATCCAGGCAACGGTCGAATTGCCGGGCGCGGCCGGGCAGGCCAGAGTGGCGAAAAGCGCCGCACGCGAGCTCGTGGCTGCGTCGCTGCTCGCGATGACCGATCTGCAACCCGGGCCGCTCGACATCGAAATCGTCGGTGCGCTGGACGGTGAAGCCGTCGAATTGCGCATCCATGGACGCATTTCGACCCGCACGGCCCACGTCTTGCCGCCGCCGCCCCCCCGAACCGCGCTCACGTGGGACGACGTCGTGGTGCTTGCCGCGGCGCACAAGGAAGGCTGTTCCGCCGAGCGCGCGATGTGCACATTGCGATTCGCGTCGATGCCTCCGACACCGGAGATTCCTGAATCCGGCGCGCGTCGGGTCCTGCAGTAATCCAGCGCGACGACCGGGGCAGCGCGGGAAAGGACGATCGGCCTTCCGATCAATTCTCGGATTTCGCGGGTGTCCGGTCATCACCCCGCTTGGCAAATTCCGGATTCGAATGATCGTTGGCTTGTCCTGGCAACGGCATCGATTTGTCGCGCTCCCTACGCGTGAGTTCGGTGTCTGCCGTCGCGTCCGTGGCGCTCTTCGGTTTTTGCAGGGCCGTGTCGGCCGGCGGCACCGACGGATCGCCTGCTGGCTCCGCGGTCCGGTCCGCGGGCGCAGGCGGCGCTGCAACCGGAGGCGCGGTCTGCGCCGAATTGCCGACGGAAGGTTTTTCACAGCCCAGCAGGAGGCTGCCGATGGCAAGCACCAACACTGCAACTGGCTTCGGGTTCATGTTCATGTTCATGCTCCACGGTAGGGAGGATCACGCGGTTCGGGTGGCCTCCATTCGAGTACGACATCCGCAAGCTTCGCGACTGCCGCAACCTGCGGTCCATGCGTCGCGGGAACTTGGGAACCATGCTCCAAGCGTACGCGACCCGGCACGGAATTTCTGTTCGCCAGGTAACGGTGCGTCCCCGCATGGCCGGGAGCTCTGCAAGTCCGCGCACCGTCGTGCCGTTCCATTGTGCGGAAGCGCACCGACGAGTGACCTGGCGGGCGCGGATACTGCGCCCACGCGCTCCGCGACCGGGGGCGACGGTCGCGCGGGGCCGACAACCAGCGACGAAGGAGAGCCGCAATGGCACCGAACAACACGGCACGACGATCGTTCCCGGGCGCGCGGAAGGCGGCGATGCTCGTCGCCGCGATGTCGGTCGGCGCGGCATTGCAGTGTCCTGCCGCGAGAGCGAAGGGCGATACGATCGTCCGGGCACCTTCCGGGGTTTCCTATGTTTCCGGCGGCGCCGGCACGGAATCCATCGACCGACTGCGGTCGATGGAAAAGGACTTCAATGTCAAGCTGGTCTTCGCGCACGACAACGGCGTATACCTTGCCGACGTCGACGTGACGATCGTCGATGCCTCGAACAAGGTGCTGCTGGAAACAGTGTCCGAGGGACCGTGGCTGCTGGCGAGGCTGCCGGCGGGCACCTATCAGGTCACGGCATCCTATGACGGCCAGGACGGAAACCCGCCGGGTCACCATCGGCTCCGGGATGCTCCGGACCGTCGACTTCCGATGGCCCGCCGGCTGAAGGCGTAGCGCGACGCCGAGATCGAGCGCCGGTCCCGTGGGACATGTCGAGCCGGCGTTCGCCTGATGTTCGCAATGCGGACTTGCGCGCGAAGGCTTCGGCACGAACCGGAACGTTGCACGTCTCTGCGGGCACCCGTGCATGGCATCGTTCATTCGCAGGCTGGCGAAGGCATCGATCGCCCCGCCCCCCACGAATTCGTAGCTCGAGTCGCCCGCGCCGCTTCGCCGAGCATAGGGTGGGCGTGGATCGGGGCGGGGACCCTCGCCGCGCTGCTACTGACGGTCCTGTCGATCCCGGGATGGTCGTCTGATGGCACCGAGGACATCGTGGTGCGCGTTCACAGGAAAGGACAGGATGTCCTGGTGGATGTCGACTGCCCCGTGGACGCCCATGCATCGGTCGTGTGGGAGGTGCTTACCGATTACGATCACATGGCGCAGTTCGTATCGAATCTCGAGTACAGCCGCGTGGAGGACACCGCCGGCAGCCGGTTGCGCGTGCACCAGATAGGGAAGGCCTCACGCGGACCGCTGACCTTCAGGTTCGACAATGTCCGCGAGGTCGAACTCGTTCCGAATCGCGAGATCAGGTCGCACCTGATCGCCGGAGATCTCAAGGCGTCCAACTTCGTACACGCGAATCGCGGAGGATGCCACACGCGTGCATATCGTTCACAGCGGCCGTTACAGCCAAACCTGTGGGTTCCGCCAATCATCGGACCGGCGTTGATCGCCGCGGAAACGCGGAAGCAGTTCGGCGAAATAAGGACCGAGATCCTGCGCCGAAGTGCGATGGCCCGGCCCCAGACCTGACGTCCCAGGCGAATCGGGGCGACGCCGCTCCGGCCGGCGCGCCATTGTCCCCGACCGGAAAGGAAGTCCGATGATGAGCGCTCCCACACTGGAAAACGCCTCGCCGCACGTGCTGCGCTCGCTACCCTTTGCGGAAAGCGCACTGGATCCCCTCCGCTCCACCCGCTCGGTCGAGCTCCACCATGGCTAGCACCAGAAGGGCTACGTCGACACGTTGAACAAGCTGATCGCCGGTACCGCGCTCGGCGATCTGTCGCTGGAAGGACTCGTTACGCCCGTTTCAACGATGTCGCGCACCATTTCCTGTCGACGGACGAGGTGAGTCGGGCATTCGCGACCCGTCGCTCGGGTAGGAATTGTCCGACACGCGAACGCAGCGATGGCCGATGCCATCGGTGTCGGGCGCGGTGTAACCTGAGTTCAAATGCCGAAGAATGATGAAACGTCACGCACGCTTGCCGGAGGTGTCATGCGCAACGGGTTCGTCGGTATGGGACTGTGGTTCTTCGCGGCATCGGTCCTCGCGGCACTTTTCCTCATTGCGCTTGCGCCGCTCGGCGCCATTCGACTTCTGGGTGTGATCGCAATGCTATGTGCTACTGCCGGCGTGGCGCTGCACCTCTACGCGGTACACGTCGATGACCCGCGGGCGCTTACCACGCTGCGGCATCGGCTGCATTCAATGCTGACACGCACACAGTCCTCTTGGCGCTGACAATGGACCTGACCATTTATCATTGGATTCTCGTCGCCGCTTTCGTTGGAGTCGTCATCTGGGCGTTCGGCCGCAAGCGCAAGGCGCGATTCGAGGCGGACGCCAGGATCCCTTTCGACGACGAGCCGAAAGCTTGAGGGGCAACGCGAGGGCAAGGCGCCTGGCCACCCGCAGGCGATGTCGCGCCCCGACGCACCCAAGCTCAAAAAACGATGCGCAAATCCGGGCCAAGTTGACGGATTCGCGGGCCGCGTGGGCGGTCAAGCTGGCGTAACCGTCGGCGCAGACTTCGTATTCCGGGATCCGCCGCACGATCAAGCCGCCGGCCGTTTGTAAAATTGCCGGGGCAAGGCCAGCGTTCGCTGCGCTTCATGCGTAGGCCCGACGCTGCCTCGGGGGCACGGCGCTTCCCGTCGTCCTACAGGTGATTCAGAGCGCGCCGATATCGTGGCCCGGTCGGCGCGCGGAAAGTATTGCTGCGGACGAATCGCGTCCGTGAAGGCAGTTGTTTCGACTAATCCCGAAAGGAGAAACTATGGACCGGACCATGGCGATAGGTGGAAATACCCCCGCGGCTGACGGCACGAATTCGATGTCCAGCCCCGCAACCAGCGCCAGGATCGGAAGCGTCGCGCATACCGCCCACCAGACCGTCGACCGAGTCGCGGATCGCGCGACTTCGCAGATCGATCACCTGAGCGGCGCGGCGCACAAGGCCGTGAACAGCGCGGCCGACGCGGCGAGCTCCGCCGTCACGCAGGCATCGGGCATTACCGAGCAGGCGAAGCATGCGCAGAGCATGATCACCGAAACGGCATGCGCTTCGATCCGCGCGCGTCCCATCGCCACGGTTGCCGGCGCGCTTACCATCGGCTATTTGCTCGGTCGACTCGCGCGGTTCTGATCGAAGCGGCGCTCCTCGTCACTGGCCGGCCCAACACGGCGAAGGTGCGCTTTCGCGCTTGCGCCGTGTCGTCGCCTGGGGCAGGGAGTGATCAATCGCTTCCCCCACGGATTTTCGAATGGAGGTTTGCATGAAGCCGTCGAGCGTGGCCAAGAGCGTGACAGCATTCGCGATCATTGCGGTGCTTGGTGGTTGTTCGACCTGGCACAGAATGGACAAGACGGAAGGAGCCGTCGCGGGCGGCGCGAGCGGCGCGGTCGCGGGCGCGGTGGTGGGCGGACCGGTGGGCGCCGTCGTGGGAGGGGTCGGGGGCGCCTATGTGGGTAACGAAGTAGCCGGTAAAGACCAAGCGGTAAAGGTTTCGGCGCCGTCCACTTCAGCGGCACCGTCGCGCTAACGATTCGGCCTTGGTCCGCAGCGTGCAGCAGGCCCTGAACGACAGGGGGTACAACGCCGGCTCCGTCGACGGACATTGGGGCGCCGCCACCGAGGATGCGGTGAGGCGATTCCAGCAAGCATCCGGCTTGCCTCAGACCGGTGAACTGGAAGCGACCACCCTCGCGGCCCTGGGAGTCGCGCGCACGATGTAGTCGTGCATCCCGATCCTTCAGGCGCGGCCCCGGCCGCGAAGCGGGGCCGTCGCCCATTTGGTTCGCGCCAGCATCCGCTCCGCGACGCGCGATCGTTTCCTTGACGGTTGGCAAATGCTTGTCAAAACCCGGACGATCGAGAGGGCCGCACGCTCACGTGGATTTGTCGTGACATATTCGCACGCCACCACGACACCTGCCGGGCACGAAGCATCGACGCGCAGCGAGATCGCGAGACGTTTGGCCGCATTCACGGGTTTCACCTACGAGGGCGAATACGACCCACTGAGAGGATACGCGTCGACCCCGTACTTTGTTCCGCACGATACGTTGACGACCGAGACCGCGGCGAGGATCGGCGTGCGGAACGATTCCGATCTCTTCGGTGCTGTCGTGCCCCATCCCTTCGTTGCCACCAAGACGATCACGCATCGGTTGGTCGACGATCGCGCACCCTCGCCCCGTGGATGGAGCGCCGAATTTCCCCGCCGCGTTGCCGACGTCGTGCTGGAAGGCTTCAGCGCCTTCACCAAGAGGGACGCCCTGCTGGCGGGCTGCAGACTGCTCGAAGGTGGCGCGGTGCGCGTCAAGCCCGCGACCGGACTCGCGGGGCTTGGCCAGTTCACGGTGCACGGCCTGATGGAACTCGTGCATGCATTGGATGAGATCGATGCGGAGGAAATGGCTCGATCCGGCGTCGTCGTCGAGCGGAATCTCGTCGACGTGACGACCTATAGCGTTGGCGAGGTCCGCGTGGCAGAGTTCGTCGGCGCATACTACGGTACCCAATGTCTGACGACGAATAACCGTGGCGCCGAGGTGTATGGTGGATCGGATATCACCATGGCGCGCGGCGGTTTCGACGCGTTGCGGGCGTTGCGGTTGCCTGAGGATATCCGGCTCGCGATCAGGCAGGCACGAGCCTACGACCTGGCGGCGGGGGAATGCTTCGCCGGGTTCTATGCTTCCCGTCGCAACTACGATGTCGCGCAAGGCCGCGACGCAACGGGTCGCCGTCGTTCAGGTGTGCTGGAGCAATCGTGGCGGCTCGGGGGCGCAAGCGGTGCGGAAATCGTGGCCCTGGAAGCGCTCAAAGCGAACCCCTCGCTGCATACCGTGCGTGCAATGACGTGCGAGGTGTACGGCGAGGCGCCCGTGCTTCCCGAAAACGCCGTCGTCTATTTCAGCGGCCGCGATCCAAACGTCGGACCGCTCACCAAGTATGCCTGGACAGAATCGCATACCGACGCGAGATCAACCCGTCTACATGCGGGTTGAGGACGAGCACATCCTCGGCACCTTGATCGTGCCTGGATCACTCCTGCCTGGTGTGTTGTTCGTGCACGGCTGGGGCGGAGACCAGTCGCAGTACGTCGCTCGCGCGCGCGAGCTGGCGGCACTTGGCTGCGTGTGCCTGACCTTCGACTTGCGCGGACACGCACAGACGCAGGCGCGAAAGGACGTCGTCTCCCGCGAGGACGGTATGCGTGACATCCTGGCCGCGTACGATTTCCTCGCAGCCCAGCGAAATGTGGATTCCGCCTCAATCGCCGTCGTTGGCAGCAGCTATGGCGGTTACCTGGCTGCGTTGCTCACTGCGCTGCGTCCCGTCAAGTGGCTCGCGCTGCGCGCGCCCGCCTTGTACAAGGACTCGGAATGGAAGGTTCCCAAGCTGCGGCTGAGAAGCGAGCAGAATCTCGAAGATTATCGGCGCCAGCCCGTGAATCCGGACGAGAGCAAGGCGCTTCGCGCCTGCATGGCATTCACCGGGGATGTGTTCATCGTGGAGTCCGAGCACGACACGCTGGTCCCCCACCAGGTCATCGTCAACTATCGCGAGGCATGCATCAGCGCCCGTTCGCTGACCTATCGGTTGATCGAGGGTGCGGATCACGGGTTGTCGAGCGAGCCGGAGAAGACCACATACACGCAGCTGCTGGTCAGCTGGTTCACCGAGTTCGTGTTCGGCACGCGACCCAGTGAACCGGCGCCATCGATAGCCGTGCCAAGCAGCACCGGACCGGGGACGGTGCCCGCGGAAGCTTGATACCTGTCGGCATGCGCGCCTAACCGACAGGCGAAGATCTCAGGCGACGTTCCCGGGGAGTCATGCTCGCAACAGGCGCGCCCTCGACGTGGCGGGCAGCATACGCGAAAGTCGTGCCCGCGGTCGAAACCTACATTCGAGACGAAAACGCGAGTGCGATCTCCGCCGGCGTGGTGACGCAACCATTCATCAGCAAGACAAGCAGGGCGACTGCTGAGACGTCAACGATGACCAGAAAGGCGACCCTCGGGATATCACGCATCGGCGACTCCTTTCGTATCGATCCTGATATTGGATACGGGGATGCCCGTGCGGTTTGCAGGCGGGACGCCCAATCGCATGTAGTCCGGAGGCTGATCTTCATCTCGCCGGGAGGGCACGATGGCTCGCGTTGCGGAACTTGTACCGTGTAGGACGTTACCGACGTTGGAATGGGATCCGGGATGATGGCCTCACGTCGGAAGCGTGATTAACCTCGGATCGTTGGGTTTACAGCGAATACGGGAGGCACCCATGCGCGGATTTTTCCGGACTGTCATGATTGCGGGCGTTACGGCCGCGGCGTCATGGTTGGTGACGCGCTGGCTCGATACTCGCCGGGCAGCATCTGGCCTGACGACCCGGCATCCGTTTGAACAATGGGAGAACGAAGGGGGCGCGCTTGCTCCGCAGGCGGGGGGCACGGAAACGTCGCAGGTGCCCCGCTAGCGGGACTACCACCGCGGGACCGCGATAAGCGGTCCTGCGGCGGCCCGCCGATGCGCAACTAGCCGCGCGGTTCGCCCCGCGCGTTGACGGCGATGGTCGGACCCGGAGGTTCACTCAGCTGGACGCGGTGCTCCTGGCCCCGGAAGCGGTAGGTGACGTCCCAGTATTCGGGTTGGGCACTGCGCGGGACGGTCGTACAGCGCTGGATGTCCCGGCTGTAGACCTCTCCGGAGCCGCCGCGGCCCACGTTGGCCCCGATCGCGGCGCCGGCAACCGCTCCACCCGCCGTGGCCACGTCCTTTCCGCGTCCGCCGCCGATCTGGTGTCCGAGCACGCCGCCGACCAGGGCGCCGATGATCGCACCGGGGACGTTGGCCGCGGATCGATCTTCTACGACCTGCTGCCGTTCGACCCAGCAGCGCTGCTCAGGCGGACCGACAACGGCACGCACCGTGGTCACGTCGGCCTGATAGAGCCGCTCGTCGGGACGCTGCCGGTACTCGTACGTCGGTGTCGGGAGAGGCGGCGGCACCTCGTATTCGTAACCCGTCACCCGGGCGAGCGGGCGCACCGACGATACCTGGTTGTTCAGGCCCATCGAGACGAGGGAATCGTAGCTTCCGCGGCGAAGGACCGCACAGCGTCCTTCGAAGTGCGCATGCTCGCACACCTCCCAGCGCCCGCGATCGACGACGACGGACGAAGCGCGATCGTTGAATCCGGTGTGCGCGAAATTGTCGACGGTACCCGATGCGGCGAACGCACGTCCGCGGAACGCCTCGCGCTCATAGAACGTGATCTGCGCTGCCGCCGTGGTCGCCGCAACGAGGCCCGACAGACCGATGACTGTAGTTGCGATCCTGTTCACGTCTACCTCCATTTGGGATGAGATCGAAGTTGTTTCCCGACGGCCCTGCTGTCACGCGGGAACGGCGCCGACATGCGGCGAAATTCCGATCGCATGGGCACATTCACGGTGGCCGCAATCGCACGCCTCGCCCGTCGTGCCGGACTCTCCGAGCATCCGCTCGGCGCAGACGTCGCTGCAGAACTGGCTGCCTCCGGTGACCGTGCACGTGCATGCGGGATGCGCACACTTCACCAATGCGGCGAGCCGCGTCGTGCTTCCTGTTTCCACGCTTTCCAGCATTGCGGCCTCCTTGTCGATGCCGATAGATGATGGAAAGACTAAGGCCCCCCGAATCGCGCAACCATCGTCCGAATTCGCATCCGGGCGTCGGATCGCACCTACACGCGAACCGTTCCGCGTGGAATGGATGTTGCGTGGCGATGGAGGCACGCGGAGGCGCCCATGACGGCATCACCATGTGACGCCACTGGCGTCCGACATGCGGGGACTCTTCTCCGCGTGCAAAATTTGCCCGATGGAGGTAACCGACCATGGACGAATTTACCGAACCCTCGCGCCGCTTCTTCCTTCGGCGCGTCGTGTTGTTCGCCGGCGCCGCGCGACGGCGGGCGCCGTACGGAAACGGCGCTCTTCGCCCAGCAGAAGGTATCGAAGGAATCGATGAAATATCAGGACAAGCCGAACGGCGACAAGCAATGCAGCGGCTGTTTGCAGTTCGTGGCGCCCAATGCGTGCAAGGTCGTCGAAGGCACGATCAGCCCGCAGGGCTACTGCCTGGCCTGGGCCAAGAAATGACGCCGGGATCGGCGGCGATGCCGACGGCGCCGCTAGAGTCGCGTCGTGGAAGCTTCGCGCCAGCGCCTCGATCGCGCGCTCGGCCTCGACGCCTTTGCGCTCGGCGAGCGCGAGCGCGTCGCCGCAGACGCGCTGCCAATGCCGGGCGCCGGCCTCCGCGGTCGCGGCGAGCGCACCGCTGCCCTCGCCGCGCCGCCACGCATCGTAGGCGCCGGCGAGGCGCGGAAACAGCTCGCGGCGCATGCCGTCGAGCCCGGCGAACCAGAGATGGATCGACGGCGCCGCGTCGCGCGCGAGCAGCGCGGGCAGCGTCACCGTGCAATCCGCGAGGTGATCGCGCGCCGCCCGCGCGAACAGCTCGGCCCGGCGCCCGGCGAAGCCCTCGAGCATCCGTTCCCACGCCGGCGAGAGCCGCTCACCGGCCGCGCGCTCGCCCAATTCGTGCAGGATCAGCGTCTCCGTCTCGGCGTCGGCCATCCGCTTCAGCGCGGACATCGGCTCGTCCGCGAAACCGCAGGCGTCGAGCGCAGCCTTGAGCGCGCCGCCGGCGCCCCGGCGGTTCCACAGCCCGGCCCGTTCCCAGAGCAGCCGCTGCAGCGCGGCGGTCCGCACGTAGATCGTATCGGCGCGCAGCGCAGCCGGCGCCGGCGCGACATCGCGCGCGTGCTCATGGCCGGCGACGAGGACCCGGACGCCGTCGCGCCACTCTTCGCGCTCGAGGTCGGCGAGGAAGAACTGGGGCTTGCCGAAGCGGCCCACGCCGGCGCCGTAGACGAAGCCCTGCGGCACCAGCACGCGGTTGACGGTCTCGGCGGCGAAGGGATCGACGAGCCCGTCGCCGAGGGGCAGCGGCCGATAGCCCGCGTGCTCGATCGCGTCCCAATGCGCCTCGCGCTCGGTGAGCCACGCGCCCACGTCGGGGCGCGGCAGAGCCTCGTCGAGCGCGTAGCCGTGCTCCCAGCGATAAAGCTCGCGCATCTCGAGCAGGTACGTGCACATCGTCATGTTGCGCGCATGGCGGGCGTCGCTGACCCGGCAGTTCGTCCGCACGGTCTCGACCAGCCCGCCCAGCTGCGCCGACGGCGGCGAGATCGTGGTTGCGCATGCAGGTTGCCCACTCATCGGGCGCCCCCGGCGCGACGCGGCCGGACCTGCCACCCCGCCACGGCCGCGACGATCGCCGGCCACGGGAGATCGGCGAGGCTGCCATGGCGCTCCTGTGCCGCGACCACGAGGCCATGCACGTCCGTCTCCGCGACCCCCAGGCTCTCCCCCAGGCCGCGCAGGCCGCCGCATTGCAGCTTCATCGTCGCCGCATGCGGCAGCGGCTCGCCGCCGCGCGGAAGGCGCAGCGCGAATGCCGAGCGCTCGGCGACGAGGGCGAGGAGCGTCGTGCAGTTGGTTCGCGCGACCGGCGAAGCGCAGGCGACCGCCTCGCGCTCGGCCAGCGCATGGCGCACCGCCAGCGTGCAATCGGCGCAGCGCGCCAGGAGCGCCTTCTCGAACACGCACGGCAAGGGGTTGACCGCGTGCCTCGCCGCCCGATAGGCCGTCTCGTCCATTGCCGGTCGGCGCCGCTCGCGATCCTCGCCGGTCACTCGTCGCCGACGACGCCGGGCGCGGGCTCGCGGACCTGCGAAAGCAGGTTCTCGGCCTCGATGTCGTCCTCGGCGAAGATCACCTTGATCGTGCAATCGGCGGGCCGGTCGGGACTCGCGCGCAGCGCCTTCGCCTGGGCGGAAGCCTCGCCGAAGGTCGGCATGTCGGTCACCTTCTCGAGGCGACGAAAGGGGAAAACGCGGTAGATGAAATAGGGCATGGTCGTCAGTCCACGTAGCGTTTGAGCGCGCGCCGGCGCCCGGGCTTGCTCTTCTGGATCACGACGCCGCGCACCGCGCCGAGATCGGCGAGCGGCGTCGCCGCATAGGACGGGTTCAGCGCACGCAGCTGCCAGCGCGCGTCGCAGCGCACGAGCTGGCGCAGGGTCCAGCCCCCCTCGACCTGCGCGACGACGAAGGAGCCGTCCGTCGCATGTCCCTCCGGCTCGACGACGATGATCTCGCCGTCGAGGAATTCGGGCGCCATCGCGTCGCCCAGCACCATCAGCGCGAACGGCTCGGCGCCGGCGCAGTCGCCGCCCGCGCCGGGTTCGGCGGGGCGCACCGGGATCGTCGGTCGGACGGCCATGATCTTCGTCAAAGTGACAGCGTGCGGAGCTGCCCCGACGGCAGGCCGGCCCGCTGCAGCGCATCCGCCGCCGCGGTGACGAAGGCTGCCGGTCCGGCGACATAGACATCGGTGGCCGCCAGCGGCATCGCCGCAGCGAGAGCGTCGATCGTGCGCCGCGCGCCGGCCGCAGGATCCGGATCGCTGTGCGCGGCGTAGCGGAAATGATCGAACGCCTCGGCCCAGGCGCGGCACTGGTTCGCGAGATACTGCCCGTCGGCGCGGGTCCCCAGCCAGTCGAGCGACAGCGATTCGACCGCGTCGACCGCCATCGCGTGCTCGATCAGGCTCTTGATCGGCGCGAACCCGGTGTCGCAGGCGACGAACGCGAGCGGCCGGGGGCCCTCGGCAAGCACGAAATCGCCGACCGGCCCCCACACCGTCACCGCATCGCCGGGCTTGAGCCCGCCGCCGAACAGCAGTTCCGCGAAGGCATCGGCCGGATTGCGGCCGATGTGGAAATGCAGGTTGCGGTCGTCGCAGGGGCAGCTTGCGACCGGGTAGACGCCCTGCGCGTCGCCGCTGCCTCCGCCGCCGAACAGCGTCACGCACTGGCCGGCGAGGAAGCGCAGCCTGCCGTTGCGCGGCGTCTGCAGATGCAGGAGCAGCGTGTCCGGCGCGAGCGGCGTGAGGGCGCGGACCCGCACGCCGATCTCCTGCTCGGGGATCTCTCCCGGGCCGAGCGCTTCCAGCGCCTCGATGACGATCTCGCCGGACGCGGCCGAATGCGCGCAGAGCAGCGTGTATCCCTGCAGCCGCTCCGCTTCCGACAACGGATAGTCGTAGGGCATCGTCTTCGCGACGCTGCCGGAGACGACGCGCGCCTTGCACAGCCCGCAGGTGCCGTTGCCGCAGCCGTAGTTGAGCTTGAGGCCCGACTTGAGGCCGGCCTGGAGCAGCGAATCCCGGCCCTCGACGAAGAACTCGTGGCCGCTCGGCCGCAGCGTCACGTGCGCGGATACGATCTTCAGCATGTCGTCCATGATCGAGAGAGCGTCGGCGGTTTCGGTGGCGAGGACATCGGCGAGGCCGCGCTCGAGCGCGGCCGACAGCTGCATGAGATTGCGGTCGGCGCCTGCCGCGGCCAGCTCATCGATGCGCCGCTGCATCGTCGTGACCAGCTCGTGGTAGCGCTGCAGGTGCCGGCGCACGTCGGCGAGCTCCTGACTCTGCGCGAAAAGCCGCTGCGCCATCACCTGCTGGCTCGGCAGCAGGTGCTCGAACACGCGACGCCCGAAGGCCTCCTCCTTCAGCCTGGCGACGCGCTCGAACGCGCCGGATTCCTCGAGGCTGAACTCCGGGTACAGCTCGGCGAGGCTCTGCGTCGAAACCAGGCCGTCGGAGGTCGCCAGGCGGCCCTCGCGGATGTGCTTCTGCAGCACGCCGCGCGCGACGCCGATGAGTCGCGCCGCGCGCGACAGGGAGAGCCATTGCGTCATGCCTCACTCTCGCGCCAGCCGCGCACCGGGCGCCTTCACTCGGGCGCGACACGCTCGTAGTAGCGCGCGCGGTAGAGCAGCCGCGGCGCGCGCGGATCGTCGACGAAGCCGCTCCGCTCGTGCAGCACATTGTTGCACACGATGCCCATGCCCGGTTCGAGCGTGACGCGATGATGCCAGGGCGTCGGCGTGGCGAGCAGCCGCGCGAGCGCGGCGACCGCCGCTTCGACCGCCGGATCGCGCTTCCACTCGATGCTCTTCGTCCGCGCGGTGTAGCGCATGTGGAGCGCGCCGCTTTCCGGCTCGATCGAGAACACCGGCCCGGTCTGCGCCGGACGCGCGACGCCGTCGTCGTCCTCGCGCGCCGGGATCGTCATTGCGTCGGGGGCGAGCAGCGCGCGCACGTGCGCCGGATCCTCGTCGCGCAGCATCAGGTAGGCGATCTCGTGGTCGAGCAGCGTGTTCTCGCCGCCCGAGGGGGCGCGCCTGACGCAGTGCAGCAGCATCGCCCGGATGCGGCGCTCCGGCGGGTTGTAGTAGCCGTCGGTGTGCCAGCGGATCGGCCGGTCCGTGTACGGGATGAATTCGCCGCGACCCGCCTCGCCGGTCACCGTCACGTGGCTGATGCCGTCGTCGTCGGCGAGATAGTTGCGGTCGAGGCCGGTCAGGCCCAGCTGCCGCCCCAGCGCGCGCGGCAGCTCCGGATCCGCGTCGCGCGCGCCCGAAACGTAGACCGCCATGTTCGCGCGGCGGCAGGCCGCGACGAGCGCGGCGCGCTCGGCGGCGGTCAGCGCCCGCGGATCGCCGATCTCGACCGTCAGCGCGGCGAGGTTCGCGGGATAGCCGGCGAGCTTCGCGGCGCGCCACTGCCGATAGCCGGACGCATTGTCCGGGTCGAACGGACTGGCCAGGCGCGGCATGACCTCCAACGAAGTGCCCATCGCTCATTCCCCCCGCGCTGCGGACCGGCCGCGCGAGCGCCGCGGCGCCTCGTCCAGCAGCCCGGCCATCGCCCCCTGGAGCGTGGCCGCGGCGTCCGGCGCCTCGGTGTCGATCACCTGCGACACCGCCCACGTCTGCTCGTGGCCCTCCATCACCTCGGCCACGCGATGGCCGAGGCAGCGGAAGAACGCGTAATCGGGCCCTTCGTCGCTCCAGCCGCAGTCCGAATAATCGTCCGAGCGGCGGTTGACGAGCTCGACGTAGCGGCGCTTGATCTCCTCGGCGGTGTCCACCCCGAGCAGGTCGGCCTCGTTGTCGGCGAGAAATGCGCCGACGCGGTTGGCGAGCGCCGTGGTGAACTCGGTCCGCCAGGCGGCGTCGCCGCGCCGGTGCGCAATCCGGTCGGCGCAGAGCGTCAGGAAGACGAGGAATTCGGCGAGGAACGCGAAATACCCGGGGCCAGCCGGCAGCTCGAAGCGCGCGTTGCGCATGTTCTTCAGCGCATTCTGGGCGATCCGGAAGATGATGAAGGCCGCGGCGCCGGCGATCTCGGTGGCGCTCTTCGTCGCTCCCGTCTTGAACCACTGGCTCTTGACGCGCATGGCGCAGCGTCCCGAATCAGGCGTGACGGAAGGGACCGGAGCGCCGGGGGCGTTGCGCGCGCGCGGCGCAGGTCGGTGCCGATCCCACGCTACTTGCCGATGTAGAACTCGAACTCGCCGGGCCCCGTTTCCTCGGAGGCGAGGAGCCACAGACCGGTCGCCTTGACCCAGTCCGCGACGTCGGCGCTGATTCCCGGACAGTTGCTGACGAGCTTCAGCGTCTCGCCCGCGCGCATGCCGTTCAACAGCTTCTTCGCCTCGACGATGGGGCCGGGACAGACGGTGCCGCGCAGGTCGAGCGTCACGTTGGCGGCCACTTCGCGCGTGCGCCCCTTGCGGATGTAGAAGCCCTGGCTCCCGTCCGGCCGCCGCTCGGTCTTCGCAATGTGATTGTCGGTGTACTTGACCCAGGCGAAGAGATCGTCCGGCGTGCCCGGGCAGTCCGAGAGCAGCAGCAGAACCTGTCCGGGCTTCATGTCGTCGATCAGCTTCTTCGCGCCGACCAGCGGCCCGGGACAGCTCAATCCCCGCAGGTCCAGCGTCACGTCGGCATGGGCGCTGTCGTCGTTCGTGGTCATGGTCGTCTCATCCGATGCGTTGGCATGCGCTGCGCGGGGCATGCCCTCAGTAGCCGCCCTTGCCGTAAGGCTGCGGCAGACCGGCGACCTTCGCGCCCTGCTTCGCCGGCCCGATCGGGAAGAGGTCGTAGAGGTACTTGCTGTCGGCCTCCGGGCGGATCGCCTGGAACCCTTTCAGCATATTCCGAAAGTTCGGCGTATGGCCATGCTCCTGATACTCGTCGCGGAGGAACTTGATCACCTCCCAATGCGCCGGCGTCAGCGCGATGCCTTCCGCCGCCGCGATCACCTCGGCGACGCCGTCGCCGAGATTGGCTTCGAGCAGATAGCCATCGGCGTCCGTCTCGAGCTCGATTCCCTGAACCACGTATCCCATGACTTCCCTCCTCTGGTTCCCGCGACCTGCCGGATGCGCCTGTCCGGCGCCTGCAGGCCCGTCAGGCGACCGCGGCAATCGACTTGTGCGGAACGAAGATTCCGAAACCCAACGCCCGCTCGCCGCCCATGCCCTCGAACTGCATCCGCAGCGACACCTCGGGCGTCAGGCCGTGCAGCACGACGCTGAACCCGACGATCTGGCGCTCTCCCGCCGTCACTGTCCGGCGCCGGCCGGTGATGAACTGGCAGACGACACCCCGCGCCTGCAGCCACGCGGCGACCTGCTCCTGAAACGCCGCCTCGCCGGCGGCGTCCGCCGCGACCTGGTGCGCATGGAGCGTCGCCCAGGGCCACAGTGGCCGGGCTGCCCCCGGCGCCGACTGCAAGCTCGTTTCCCGCGACGTCCAGTGTCTTCCCCGCCAGCGCCAGCGTGTCCCCCACGCGGTTCGCCGGCACCCGGAGCGTCAGCTTGGCGCGATTGGCGAGCAGCACGACGCCATAGCCTGTCGGCGCCGTGCGCAGGCGGTGGATGCCGGCGGTCGGCTCGGCCTCGAGCCACGGCAGCCAGACGCCCACCGCGCGCCACAATCCCCACGCGTATTCGACGGGAAGGCTCTTTCCCGCGAGCCCGAACACGACATCGACGACCGGTGCGTCAGCTTCCGCCACCCTGCACTCTCCTCGCCGTCCACCCGGTCGCGCGCACCCGCCCGCCCCGGCGGCCGGCGTCCCGCCGCCGTCAGTCGGTCCGATCGGCCGGCGGCTCCGACCCGGTCGGCTGGAGCGCGCCCCAGCGCCGCATCGCCTCGCCCCATGCCTGCGCCGTGCCCGGGTCGATATCGAAGATCGTGAAGCGGCTCTTCTCCCGGATGCGCACGCGCAGCAGGTGCATGCCCCCGGCGTCGTGCGCGACCTCCTGGAGCTCGATCTCCTGCCCGCCCAGCGGCAGCTTGAAACGGGCGAAACTCGTGTACGTCGGCATCGGGCGCTCGTCGGGGCGTCGGTCGGGGGTGGCTCCGGATCCCTTGCGTGCCAGGCGACCGGGACAGCGCCCCGGGGCCGCGGCGGCGCCCACCGCCGCCCATTCTGCGCCTGGCCGGGCGTCGTCGAAACCCTCGCAACAGGCGCCGCTATTGGGCGATTTTCCGCTCCCGCGCGTCCATAGCCAATGCGAGTTATCCACGGATACCCCATCTGGGTGATTACGGTTTCCCGCCATCCGGCTTATTCAGAGTAGCCGGGCGAGAGTGATGGCAGCGCGGGACCGAATGCCCGTAGCATCGCTCCTTTGTCCGGCGTCAACGCGGCGCCAACCGGGCGGGCGCACAATCCCCGGAAGGCTCGGGTCCGCGCGACAATGACGGGTACGTAGAGCATGTTGTGCCGGCGCCGGCCCTTGCGGTCGTGCCGTTTTCCGCCGCCCTGGCAAGGAGGAAAGAGCGATGACCAAACAGATGCACCCCACTCCGATGCTCGATCAGCTCGAGAGCGGCCCGTGGCCGAGTTTCGTCACCGGGCTCAAGCGGCTGGCGAAGGACAAGGACTACGTCGTCGACCTGATGGGTCAGCTCGAGCATTCGTACAAGACGCGCAAGGGCTACTGGAAGGGCGGCACGGTCGGCGTGTTCGGCTACGGCGGCGGCGTCATCCCGCGCTTCACCGAAGCCAAGGATGCCGACAACAAGCCGATGTTCCCGGATGCGGCGGAATTCCACACGCTGCGCGTCATGCCGCCGGCGGGGATGCACTACAACACCGATGTCCTGCGCAAGATGGCCGACATCTGGGAGAAGCACGGCTCCGGCCTCATCGCCTTCCACGGCCAGTCGGGCGACATCATGTTCCAGGGCGTCACCAGCGAGAACGTGCAGCCCGCGTTCGACGCGATCAACGAGCTGGGCTTCGACCTGGGCGGCGCCGGTCCCGCGGTGCGCACGTCGATGTCCTGCGTCGGCGCGGCGCGCTGCGAGCAGTCCTGCTACGACGAGGCGACCGCGCACCGGACGGTCATCAACAGCTTTCTCGACGACATCCATCGCCCGTCGCTGCCGTACAAGTTCAAGTTCAAGTTCTCCGGCTGCCCGAACGACTGCATGAACTCGATCCAGCGCGCCGACATGGCGGTGATCGGCACCTGGCGCGACAACATCCGCACCGACGAAGCGCTCGCCCGCAAGTGGTTCGCGAAGCACGGGATGAACGAGCTCGTCAACGACGTCGTGGCGCGCTGCCCGACCAAGGCGATCCGGCTCAAGGAAGTGAAGGAGCTCAAGGCGGCGCCGACCGTCTCCACGGTCGCGCTCTCCGACACGCACGCGCTCGAGATCGACAACAGCGACTGCGTCCGCTGCATGCACTGCATCAACGTGATGACCGGCGCGCTGGCGCCCGGCAAGGACAAGGGCGCGACGGTCCTGGTCGGGGGCAAGCGGACGCTGAAGATCGGCGACCTGATGGGCACGGTGGTCGTCCCGTTCATGAAGCTCGAGACCGACGAGGACCGCGAAAAGCTCGTCGAGCTCGGCCAGAAGGTCATCGACTTCTTCGCCGAGAACGCGCTCGAGCACGAGCGCACCGGCGAGATGATCGAGCGCATCGGCATCGTGAACTTCCTCGAGGCGCTCGAGATCCCGATCGACGCGAACATGGTCTCCTCGCCGCGGACCAATCCGTACGTGCGGATGGACGGCTGGGACGAGGAAGTGGCCAAGATCAACGCCGCGAAGAAGGTCGCTTGAGATGACGACCCCCGAGGCTCACTACGTTCGCTTCCCCCGAGGGGGCGCTCAGCGCCCTTCGGGCGGCCGGGCGGGCGCTGAGAGGAGAAGCACGACCATGGCTCAACCGCAGATGCGCCGCGCGACCGAGAGCGGCGTCCCCGACAACCGGCAGTTCCTGCAC
Organism: uncultured beta proteobacterium; assembly: GCA_963786625.1. Classification (GTDB taxonomy): domain Bacteria; phylum Pseudomonadota; class Gammaproteobacteria; order Burkholderiales; family Casimicrobiaceae; genus CAIWHR01. The sequence goes on along the minus strand of CAWAZS010000014.1, from coordinate 535,718 downwards.
CCGCTGCTCAAGAAGAACTACGGGAACTGGAAGTACCACGACCGCCCGCGCCCCGGCGTGCTGCACCACGTATCGCACTCGGGCGACGAGGTCTGGAGCGTGCGCGCCGGCACGCAGCGGCAGATGGACGTCTGGACGATCCGCAAGCTCTGCGACATCGCCGACCAGTACGCCGAGGGCCACGTCCGCTTCACCATCCGCTCGAACATCGAGTTCATGGTGTCCTCCGCCGACAAGGTGGGGCCGCTGATCGCGGAGCTCGAGCGCAGCGGCTTCCCCGTCGGCGGCACCGGCAACTCGGTGTCGATGATCGCGCACACGCAGGGCTGGCTGCACTGCGACATCCCCGGCACCGACGCCTCCGGCGTGGTCAAGGCGCTGATGGACGAGCTCTACGACGAGTTCCGCCGCGAGGACATGCCCAACCGCGTGCACCTGTCCACGTCCTGCTGCGAGATCAACTGCGGCGGGCAGGCCGACATCGCGATCATCGTCCAGCACACGAAGCCGCCGAAGATCAATCACGACCTCGTCGCCAACGTCTGCGAGCGCCCCGCGGTGGTCGCGCGCTGCCCGGTGGCGGCGATCCGCCCGGCGCTCGTCAACGGCAAGCCGTCGCTCGAGGTCGACGAGAAGAAATGCATCTGCTGCGGCGCCTGCTATCCGCCGTGCCCGCCGATGCAGATCAACGACCCCGAGCACTCGAAGCTCGCGATCTGGGTCGGCGGCAAGAATTCCAACGCCCGCGCGAAGCCGACGTTCATGAAGATGGTCGCCGCGGGACTGCCCAACAACCCGCCGCGCTGGACCGAGGTCGGCGAAGTCGTGAAGAAGATCCTCTACACGTACAAGGCGGACGCCCGCCCCTGGGAGCGCCTGTCCGACTGGGTCGAGCGCATCGGCTGGCCGCGCTTCTTCGAGAAGACCGAGCTGCCGTTCACCAAGTACCTGATCGACGACTGGCGCGGCGCGCGGGCGAACCTGAACGCATCGACGCACATACGCTTCTAAGATGAAACTGCCCCCGAAGCTCACTACGTTCGCCTCCCCCAAGGGGGCGAGTCAGTCGCTTGGGGCGGCCCGGCGCGACTGACATGAAGTTCGGAATCCTGGTCAACGAAGGGCCCTACCAGCATCAGGCGAGCGATTCGGCCTACCTGTTCTGCCGGGCCGCGCTCGCCAAGGGGCACGAGATCCATCGCGTGTTCTTCTATCACGACGGGGTCAACAACTCGACGCGGCTGACCGAGCCGCCGCAGGACGACCGCAACATCGTCGCCCGCTGGTCGAAGCTCGCCGCGGACCACGGCGTCGACCTCGTCGTCTGCGTCGCGGCGGCGTTGCGGCGCGGCATCAAGGACGAGAACCTGGCGCCCGGCTTCCGCATCTCGGGGCTCGGCCAGCTGGTCGAGACCGGCATCCAGGCCGAGCGCCTGGTCGTCTTCGGTGATTGAGATGAACAATCCCCGGAATCCGGTCGTGGGTACAGTCGTGGGTCCGGCTTCAGCCGGACAGGTCAAGCCGCCTGAAGGCGGCCCCACGGATGGGCCGAGGAGGCGAGGATGACCGCCGCCGGCCCCAAGAAGTTCATGTTCGTCAACCGCAGGGCGCCCTACGGAACGATCTACGCGCTCGAGTCGCTGGAAGTCGTGCTGATCTCGGCCGCGTTCGACCAGGATGTCTCGCTGGCGTTCGTCGACGACGGTGTCTACCAGCTGAAGAAGGGCCAGCAGACCAAGGGCATCGAGACCAAGAACTTCTCGCCGACCTACCGGGCGCTCGACGGCTACGACGTCGAGAAGCTCTACGTCGAGCGCGAATCCCTCGAGGCCCGCGGCCTCACGGCGGACGACCTGATCGTCGACGTCGAGGTTCTCGGCTCGGGCGAGCTGGGCAAGCTGATGGACGAGCAGGACGTCGTGATGTCGTTCTGATTGCGGAGATCCGATGCTGCACATCGTCAACAAGTCGCCGTCCGAACGCAACACGCTGGATTCGGTCCTGCGCATCGCGCAGTCCGGCAGCCTGCTGCTGATCGAGGACGGCGTGTACGCCGCGACGCGCGGCAATGCGGCGGAAGCGCGCCTGCGTGCGGCGATGGCGCGGCTCAAGGTCTTTGCGCTGCTGCCGGATCTCGAGGCGCGTGCCGTCGCCGACCGCGTGATCGACGGCGTGACCCCCGTCGACTACGCCGGCTTCGTCGACCTCGTCGCCGAGCACCCGAACTGCCAATCCTGGCTCTGATCCCACGATTCCCCACAACCCCGCGAGGAGATGCACATGCCCACGATCGAAGTCGCCGGCAAGCCGTACGAAACCGATGAGGAAGGCTACCTCGTCAATCTCGGCGAGTGGAACGAGGAAGTCGCCAACCACATCGCGAAGACCGAGAACATCGAGATGTCCCAGAACCACTGGGAAGTCGTCAACTTCCTGCGCAAGTATTACGAGGAGTACCAGATCGCGCCGGCCGTGCGCGTGCTGACCAAGGCGATCGGCAAGCAGCTCGGCCCGGACAAGGGCAACAGCCAGTACCTCTACGAGCTGTTCCCCTACGGACCGGCCAAGCAGGCGTGCAAGATCGCCGGACTGCCGAAGCCCACCGGCTGCGTCTGACCCTCCGGGGCCCGAATCGGCGCTGACCGGGGCCCGGATACCGGATCCGCCCCTCGCGCCGCGCGCCCATGACTGCCGCGACCATCGTTTACGCGCTGCTGTTCTACGTCGCGGCCCTCGTGCTCGCGGGCGGGCTCGCGCACCGGATCTACGTCTATGCGCGGGTGCCCGCGCCGCTGAAGATCCCGACCACGCCGGCGCCGACGACGCCCTCCGGCGTGGTGCTCCGGCTGCTGCGCGAAGTCCTGCTCTTCGAAAGTCTGTTCAAGAGCAACCTCTGGACCTGGGCCTGCGGCTGGCTGTTCCACGCCGGGCTGGCGCTGGTGCTCGTGCGCCATCTGCGCTACTTCATCGAGCCGGTCTGGGGATGGGTCGCCTGGCTGCAGCCGTTCGGCATCTGGGGCGGGTTCGCGATGGCGGCGGGTCTCGCCGGCCTCTGGCTGCGGCGCTTCGCTGTGGCGCGCGTGCGCTTCATCTCGACGCCGTCGGACCACCTGATGCTGGCGCTCCTGCTCGCGATCGCGGCGTCGGGGCTGGCGATCAAGTTCGTCGCGCACACCGACATCGTCGCCGTGAAGGCGTTCTTCCTCGGGCTCATGCTCGCGGACTGGCAGCCGCTGCCCGCCGACGGCCTGCTCTACCTGCATCTCGGGCTGGTGGTGGCGCTGATGCTGATCTTCCCGTTCTCCAAGCTGCTGCACGCGCCCGGCGTGTTCTTCTCGCCGACGCGCAACCAGGTCGACGATCCGCGCGAGACGCGCCACCTCGTCGGATGGGCCGCGAAGCTCGAGCGCCAGGACTGAGATGAACCGGCCCTGGAATCAGGTCGTGGGTCCGGCTTCAGCCGGACGCGCCAAGCCGCCTGAAGGCGGCCCCACGGGCGGGCGCTGAGATGGCCGCCGACGTCAAGGCGCCCGCGCTGCGCGCCCACCCCGATGCGCCGCAGGCACTCCTGCCCGGCGCGATGGCGGCGTCGAAGCCGTACGTCGCCACCGACAAGATGCAGCAGGCGCTCGGTTTTCCGGGCGAGCTCGCCGACGACTGGCAGGAGAAGGCGCTCTTCAAGATGGGCGAGCTGCTCGGCAAGTACCGCTCGCTCAAGGTCTACATGGACAGCTGCGTCCACTGCGGCGCCTGCGCGGACAAGTGCCACTACTTCATCGGCACCCAGGACCCGCTCAACATGCCGGTCGCGCGGCAGGAGCTGATGCGCAGCGTCTACCGGCGGCACTTCACGGTCGCCGGCAAGCTCTTCCCGAAGCTCGTCGGCGCGCGCGACCTGACCCGGGACGTGCTCGACCAGTGGTACACGTACTACAACCAGTGCTCCGAATGCCGCCGCTGCTCGGTGTTCTGCCCCTACGGCATCGACACCGCCGAAATCACGATGGCGGCCAAGGAGATCATGGATTTCGTCGGCTACGGGCAGAAGTACTCGAACGAGATCATCGGCAAGGTCCACCGGATCGGCAACAATCTCGGCCTCCCCGGCCCGGCGCTCGCCGACACGCTCGAGGGCCTCGAGGAGGACGTGAAGGAGGAAACGGGCGCCGACGTCCGCTTTCCGCTCGACGAGAAGGGCGCCGAGGTGCTGCTCGTCACGCCGTCGGCGGACTTCTTCGCCGAGCCGCACGTCGACAGCCTGATCGGCTACGCCAAGGTGTTCCACGCCGCCGGCATCCGCTGGACCCTCTCGTCGCACGCGTCGGAAGCCGGCAACTTCGGGCTGTTCATCGGCAACTACGAGCAGCTGCAGAAGATCGCGCTGCGCATCCGCGAGGCGGCGCTCGAGCTCGGCGTCAAGCGCATCGTCGTCGGCGAATGCGGCCACGCCTGGCGCGTCGCGTACAGCATGTGGAACACGCTCGCCGGCATCGGCGCGGGCGCCAGCGACTCGTTCGCGAAGACGCTGCAGAGTCAGCTCGATGCGCGCTACAAGCAGCCGACGCACATCTGCGAGCTGACCTGGGACCTGATCGAGCGCGGGGCGCTCACTCTCGACAAGGAAGCGAACGACCATCGCGTGGTCACCTTCCACGACTCCTGCAACGTCGCGCGCGCGTCGCGGATGGGCGATGCCCCCGGCGGCCAGTTCGAGATTCCGCGCGCCATCATCAGGGCGGTCGCCAACCGGTATGTCGAGATGCGCCCGGGGACCACGCGCGAGGCGACGTTCTGCTGCGGCGGCGGCGGCGGGCTCCTGACCGACGAGCTCCTCGACCTGCGCGTCAAGGGCGCGCTGCCGCGGATGGAGGCGCTCACCGAGGTCGCCGAGCGCGACGGCGTCAACTTCATGGCGACGATCTGCGCGATCTGCAAGGCGCAGTTCACCAAGGTGCTGCCGTATTACGGTTTCAAGATGGGCATGGTGGGCGGCGTCCACCAGCTCGTCAGCACGGCGATCCGGCTGGGCGCCAAACAGTAACGGCCCGCGGCAAGCCACCCTGCAACACGTTCCGGAGACCAGGCAATGTCGTCATCCACCGAACCCCGCACCGAGAAGCTCACGTTCCGCCGCTATCGCGACGGCGACGCCAAATGGGATGCGTGGCGCGACCAGATCTTCCAGGCGAGCTGGAGCCACAAGTGCCCGACCTACATCCAGTCGACGCCGCCGTGCCAGGGGAGCTGCCCGTCCGGCGAGGACATCCGCGGCTACCTCAACATCGTCCGCGGCATCGAGAAGCCGCCCGCCGGGATGGCCTGGCAGGAGTACGCGTTTCGCCGTCTCACCGAGGCGAACCCGTTTCCGTCGGTGATGGGCCGCGTCTGCCCGGCGCCCTGCGAGACCGGCTGCAACCGCAACGAGGTCGAGGACCACGTCGGCATCAACTCGGTCGAGCACTTCCTCGGCGAGTACGCGATCAAGAACAACCTCAAGTTCGCCGCGCCCGAGGCGAAGACCGGCAAGAAGGTCGCCGTGATCGGCGGCGGGCCGGCCGGGCTGTCGTGCGCCTATCAGCTCGCACTGAAGGGCCACGCCGTGACGGTCTACGACGAGCACGAGCTGCTCGGCGGCATGATGCGCTACGGGATACCGGGCTTCCGCACGCCGCGCGAGGTGCTGGACGCGGAAATCCAGCGGATCGTCGACCTCGGCATCGAGGTGCGGCTCAAGTGCCGGATCGGCACCGACGTCACGCTCGCCGCGCTGCGCGAGCAGCACGACGCGGTGTTCCTCGGCATGGGCGCGCAGTCCGGGCGGCCGCTGCCGGCGCCGGGCGGCGACGCGCCGAACGTCGTCACCGCGACGGCGTTCCTCAAGGCGTTCAACGACGGGCGGCTGCGCCATGTCGGCAAGCGCGTCGTGGTCATCGGCGGCGGCGACACGTCGATCGACGTCGCGACCGTCGCGCGCCGGCTCGGCCATATCGGGCACGCCAAGCCGACCGATTTCCCGGAGCGGGCGATCGCCGGGCACATGGCGCACGACGTCGCGTCGGTGTCGGCAAAGCAGGGTGCCGAGGTGACGCTGACGTCGGTGTTCAACGTCGACAAGATGCAGGCGAACAAGCACGAGATCGAGCAGGCGCAGGCCGAGGGCATCGCGATCCGCGGCGGGCTGGCGCCGGTGCGGGTGGTCAAGGACGCGAACGGCCGGGCCACCGCGCTCGTCGTCGCGAAATGCGAAGCGAAGTTCGTCGGCCCCCGGCTCGAGATCAAGGTGATCGAAGGCACCGAGGAGGAGATCCCGGCGGACCTCGTCGTCTCCGCGATCGGCCAGGCGGTCGACTTCACCGGGCTCGAGGAGTTCGACATCGGCAAGGGCGCGGTTGCCACCGACCGGAACTACCAGATCCCCGGCAAGCCCGGGACCTACGCCGGCGGCGACGTCATCCGGCCGCACCTGCTCACCACCGCGATCGGGCATGGCGCGATCGCCGCCGACGGCATCGACCGCTTCCTCGCCGGCGAGGACCCGGAAAAGCGGCCGAAGGTCGATGTCCACGTCTTCGACCTGAAGCGCAAGATGATCGAGAAGGGCCTCGCGTTCTCGGAAACGCACGAGCCGATCCTGGGCACGGACAAGAGCAACGCTGCGATCCACAACTACGACAACCGGTCGGATCGCTACGTGATCCCGCACGAGGAGCTCTTCCTCGGGCACTTCACGTACGTGCCGCGGAACAGGCGCCACGTGATCACGCTCACCCGCGAGACCGCGCTCGGCAACTTCCAGGAGCGCCTCGACCCGCTGGCCGAGGCCGAAGCCGTGGCCGAAGCCAAGCGCTGCATGAGCTGCGGCCAGTGCTTCGAATGCGACAACTGCGTCGTGTACTGCCCGCAGACGGCCGTCGCGCGCGTGCCGAAGAAGGAGGCGACCACCGGCCGCTACGTCTACACCGACTACACCAAGTGCATCGGCTGCCACATCTGCGCCGACGTGTGCCCGACCGGGTACATCCAGATGGGGCTGGGCGAATAGGGCGATGCGCGTGGCGGGCGCACCTGGCAGGCGGATGCGCGCGGTGTCGCGGGCGGCGGCATTCGCGGCGGCCGCTGCGCTCGCCGTCGTTCTGGCGCCGAGCCTGGCGCAAGCCGCTCCGGATGCGCCGCGCGCGTCCACGCGGGTTCCGCTGCCCGTGATCGAGGCCGCGGCCGGCGATCGCTGCGTCGAGGACACGCCGACCATGCGGCGCAATCACATGGAGCTGCTGCAGCACCATCGCGACCGCACCGTGCGCGACGGCATCCGCACGACGCAGCACAGTCTCGCCAACTGCGTCACCTGTCACGCCAGCCGGAAGACCGGCCGGGTGACCGGCGCCGAGGGCTTCTGCTCGAGCTGCCACAGCTACGCCGGCGTGAAGCTCGACTGCTTCGAGTGCCACGCCGACCGGCCCAGGGCCGCGCTCGCGGAAGCAAAGCCATGAGACACCACGTGGGTCCGGCTTCAGCGGGATTCGGGTCGTCTCCAGCCGTCGTGGGTCCGGCTTCAGCCGGATTCGGGTCGTCTCCAGCCGTCGTGGGTCCGGCTTCAGCCGGACGATGCAAGCCGCCTGAAGGCGGCCCCACGGGGCAACCGACATGAGCGTCGATCACAGCCGGCGGAAGTTCCTCTGGGAGTCGGCGGCGCTTGCCGGCGTCGCGATCGCGCCGGGCATCGTGCTCTACGACCTCGCCCACGGCCGCGCGCCCGAAGCCGCCGCGTCGAAGGCGGTGCGCTGGGGCCTGCTCGTCGACATGAACCGCTGCGAATCCGGCTGCACGGCCTGCGTCAGCGCCTGCGACACCGAGAACGGGCTTGGCGGCGGCAGGCGCGCCACCGACGCGCAATGGATCCGCAAGATCGAGTTGAAGGACATGCGCGGACGCGTGCGCTCGCTGCCGATGCTGTGCCAGCACTGCGCCGAGCCCCCGTGCGTCGACGTCTGCCCCACCGGCGCGTCGTTCAAGCGCGCCGACGGCATCGTGCTGGTCGACCGGCACACCTGCATCGGCTGCCGGTATTGCATGATGGCCTGTCCGTACGGCGCGCGCTCGTTCGTCCACGAACCCGTCACCAACCAGAAGCCCGAGGTGCCGCGCGGCAAGGGTTGCGTCGAATCCTGCACGCTGTGCGTGCACCGGATCGACCACGACCGGATTCCCGCGTGCGTCGAGGCCTGCGCGACCGCGGGCCACAAGGCGCTGCTGTTCGGCAACCTGAACGACCCGCAGAGCGAGATCTCGCAGCGCATCGCCGCGGTGGCGACGGCGCAGGTGCGCGCCGATCTGCGCCTGGACACGGGCGTGCGCTACCAGGGCCTCTGATTCTGCCATGCTCGTCGCCCCCGCCTCCGCATCGCCACGCCGCTTCTGGGCGCTCGCCGCCGCCGGCCTGGTCGTCACGCTCGTCGGGCTCGCCGCCGCGCACTACATGGAGGAGCGCGGCCACGTCGTCACCGGGATGAACAACCAGATCGTCTGGGGGATGCCGCACGTGTTCGCGATCTTCCTGATCGTCGCCGCATCGGGCGCGCTCAACGTGGCCTCGATCGGCTCGGTCTTCGGACAGCCCGCCTACAAGCCGCGCGGGCCGCTCTCGGCGCTGCTCTGCCTCGCGCTGCTGGCGGGCGGCCTCGTCGTCCTGATGCTCGACCTCGGCCGCCCCGAGCGCGTGGTCGTCGCGATGACCCACTACAACTTCACGTCGGTGTTCGCCTGGAACATGTTCCTCTACAGCGGCATGGCGGCGATCGTCGTCGTCTACCTGTGGACGCTGATGGAGCGGCGGATGGCGGGCTGGTCGCCGTACGCGGGCACGGCGGCGTTCGCGTGGCGGATCATCCTGACCTCCGGCACGGGCTCGATCTTCGCGTTCCTGGTCGCGCGACAGGCCTACGGCACCGCGATCCTCGTGCCGCTGTTCCTCGCGATGTCGTTCGCATGGGGGCTCGCGGTGTTTCTGGTCGCGGAGTCGGCGCTCTACCGCTGGCACGGCCTCGCGCCGCCGGCGGCCGTTCGCCGCCGGATGCACAATCTGCTCGCCCTGTTCGTCGTCGCCGTGCTCTTCTTCGTGCTGGTCTACCACCTGACGAACCTCTATTTCGCGAAGCAGATCGCCTTCGAGCGCTTCATCCTGATCGAGGGCGGCGTCTACCCGCAGCTCTTCTGGTGGGGTTACGTCGTCGCCGGCAGCATCGTTCCCCTGTTCCTGATCTGGCGGCGCCCTTCGGCGGCCACCGGCGGCACGCTCGCCGCCCCGCTCCTCGTGATCGCCGGTGCATTCGCGCTGCTCTATGTCTTCATCATCGGCGGCCAGGCCTACCCGCTCGACCTCTTTCCCGGCTTCGAGACGACGAGCAGCTTCGGCGACGGGCAGGTGCGCGCCTACACGCCGAGCCTGCCGGAAATCGCGCTCGGAGTCGGCGGGCTGGGCATCGTCTTCCTGATCACGCACGTCGGCGCGCGCCTGTTCGACTTCCTGCCGCGCGACGAGGCCTTGCCGGCGACCGGCGGGCGCTGAGATGAACGACCCCCACGCTCACTTCGTTCGCCTCCCCCGAGGGGGCGCTCAGCGCCCTTCGGCGGCCGCGCGGGCGCTGAGATGAACGGCCCCCACGTCCCGGCTTCAGCCGGACGCGCGATGCCGCCTGAAGGCGGCCCCACGGGGGGCGCACAGCACCCCTCAGTGGCGTTCCGCGGCCGGGCGGGCGCTGAATGACTGCGATGCACCGGTTTCTGATCTCCGCGGCGCACAAGTCCTCGGGCAAGACGACGGTCGCCGTCGGACTCGCGGCGGTGCTTTCCGCGCGCGGCCTCGCGGTCCAGACCTTCAAGAAAGGGCCGGACTACATCGATCCGATGTGGCTCACGCTCGCGAGCGGCCGGCGCTGCCGGAACCTCGATCCCTACCTGTCCGGCGAGACCGAGATCGGCGCGGCCTTCGCCCGCCATGCGGCGGGTGCCGATGTCGCCCTCGTCGAGGGCAACAAGGGCCTCTACGACGGCCTGGCGCTCGACGGCAGCAACAGCAACGCGGCGCTCGCGCGGATGCTCGGACTGCCCGTCGTGCTGGTCATCGACGCACGCGGCATGACGCGCGGCATCGCGCCGCTCATCCTCGGCTACCAGGCATTCGACCGCGGCATCCGGATCGCCGGCGTGATCCTGAACCAGCTCGGCGGGAGCCGGCACGAGGCGAAGCTCCGCGCGGTGATCGAGCACTACACCGACGTGCCGGTGCTGGGAGCCGTCCACCACGACCCGCGCCTTGCGATCGTCGAGCGGCACCTCGGCCTGATGCCCTGCAACGAGGCGGGCGACGCGCCGGCGCACATCGCCGCGATCGGCGCGATGATCGGGTCGCAGGTCGACCTCGACCGCCTGCTCGCCGTCGCCGCCGACGCGCCGTCGCCGGCGGCGGCAACCGGCGCGACCGGCGCCCTGCCCGTCGCTGCGGGCGAGCTGGCGCCAGGTTCAGCCGCGGCGGGCCTGCGGGTCGGCATCGCGCAGGACCGCGCGTTCGGCTTCTACTACGCCGACGACCTGGACGCGCTCGGTGCCGCCGGCGCCACGCTCGTCGGCTTCGACACGCTCGCGGACACCCACCTCCCGGACGTCGACGCGCTCGTCATCGGCGGCGGCTTTCCGGAGCTCTTCGCGCGCGAGCTCGAAGCGAATGCCGCGCTGCGCGAGCGGATCCGCACGGCGATCGACGCCGGCCTGCCGGTGTATGCCGAATGCGGCGGGCTCATGTATCTCGCGCGCTCGCTGACCCAGGGGGGGCATGCGTACCGGATGGTCGGCGCGATCGACGGCGACGTCGTCATGCACGAGCGGCCCGTCGGGCGCGGCTACGTCGTCCTCGACGAGACGCCGGCCTTCCCGTGGCCGGCGCCGATCGGCGCGAGCAACGAGATCCGCGCGCACGAGTTCCACTACGCGAGCCTCGAGAACCTGGCCGCCGACACGCGCTTCGCCTACCGGGTCAAGCGCGGTCATGGCGTCGACGGCGAGCGGGACGGCATCGTCACCCGCAATGTGCTCGCCTCGTTCGCGCACCGGCGCAGCACCGATCGGTCGAACTGGGCGGTGCGCTTCGTCGCGTTCGTCCGCGCCAGCGGCTACGCGCAGCGGCGTTGCGCCAGCGCCGGCTGGACAGACCCGGCCCGCGCCCGCGAGCCGCTCGCCGTCTAGGATGAAACGACCCCCACGCTCGCTTCGCTCGCTGCCCCCCCGAGGGGGCGGGTCAGTCGCTTGGGGCGGCCCTGCGCGACTGACATCGTGACTGCGCTGCATTCTTCACGGCCCTCGGCGTCGGTCCCGCGGCACACGCTGCGCGTGAACGGCGTCGAGATCGAGACCGACAGCGAAGGCTACCTCGTCCGCCGCGAGCAATGGTCCGAGGACTTCGCGCGTGCGCAGGCCGCGCGCGAAGGGCTGACGCTGACCGCCGAGCACTGGGAGGTGATCCGCTTCCTGCGCGAGCATTTCGAGCGGCACGGCGTGCAGGCGCAGGTCCGCGTGATGATCCGGCACTTCCGCGATGCCTGGGGGCCCGAGCGCGGCAACAACCACTACCTGCACGACCTGTTCCCGGTGGGCGGCCCGCAGAAGCAGGGCAACCGGCTCGCGGGACTGCTGAAGACGAAGGGCGAACACTGAATGAAGCCGCCGCAGACCGTTCCGATCACGTTCTTCAGGCGCAAGCCGGGCACGGAGCCGGCGATCACCGTGACGCCCGGCGCGGCGGAGCAGATTCGCGTCGCGGCCAGGGGCTCCGATTCGGAGTCGCTCGCATTGCGCATCGCCGCGCGCCGCGACGCCGACGGCGCGATCGATTACCGGATGGGGTTCGACAACGCGCGCAAGGGCGACCTCGCGCTCGATTCCGCGGGCATCGAGCTCGTCGTGGCGGAAGACGATGCGGATCTGCTCGACGGCATGACGCTCGACTACGTCGAGCTCGAGCCCGGCGACTTCCGGTTCATCTTCATCAATCCCAACGACGCCGGCCCGGCGCCGGCGCCACCGGATGGCGCCGCCGGCCGCGACCCCTAGGGCGATGGCGACGCGCACGGCACCGCGCAACGCCCCGCGCAAGCCGGCGCGGGCCGTCAGGCGCCCCGCCAAAGTTGGCGGCGGCGAGGTGTACCTGGTCGGCGCCGGACCGGGCGATCCGGATCTGCTCACGCTGCGCGCGCTGAAGCTGATGAAGCGCGCCGACGTCGCGCTGTACGACAACCTGATCTCGCCGGAAGTCCTCGCCCTGCTGCCCAAGCGCACGCGGCGCGTGTACGTCGGCAAGCAGCGCGCCAATCACACGATGCGCCAGGAGGAGATCAACGCGCTGCTCGTGGAGCTCGCGCAGGCGGGAAAGCGGGTGCTGCGCCTCAAGGGGGGAGACCCGTTCGTGTTCGGCCGCGGGGGCGAGGAGATCGACACGCTGTCGGCGCAGGGCGTCCACTTCGAGGTCGTGCCCGGCATCACCGCGGCACTCGGCGCGGCCGCCTATGCCGGCATTCCGCTCACCCACCGCGACCATGCGCAGTCCTGCGTGTTCGTGACCGGTCACCTGAAGGACGGCAGCGTCGACCTCGACTGGCCCGCGCTGGCGCGGCCGCGCCAGACGATCGTCGTCTACATGGGACTGCTCAGCCTGCCGCTGGTCTGCCGCAAGCTCGTCCTGCACGGCCTGCCGCCCGACACCGGCGCCGCCGTGGTGCAGCAGGGCACGACGCGCTCGCAGCGTGTCGTCGCAGGAACGCTGAAGACGCTGCCCGGACTCGTCGCGAAGGCGAAGCTCCATGCCCCGACGCTGATCATCGTCGGCAACGTCGTGCGCCTGCGCGACAAGCTCGCCTGGTTCGCGCCCGCCGGCGCGGCCCGGAAATCGCGGGCCGGCGCCTGATCGCATCGCGGGTCCGTCCGGGCGCCGCGCTCTACGGCGCCGATGCGGCCTGGAGCAGCGGTCGCGCCGACGTCCCTACTCGACCGGCACCTCGATATCGAGCAGCGGCGCATACTGCTGCGCCCCGAAGATGTCGGGGTCGCCGGGGCTGCCGCTCGGACGCAGCCGATAGATGGTGAATTTGATCGCGTTGCCGGGATCGAACAGGACGAAGTCCGAGATGCGCTCCGGCGGGATCCGGTAGAGCCTGCACACGGAGTCGCGCGTCAACACGCCGGAACGCTTCACCCGCTCGTAGGTCGCCTTCTCGCGAAAGATGATGTCGAAGGTGATCAGGTCCACGCCCGCGTTCTTGCTGCGGATCGTCTTGGCCAGCTCGGAGAGCTTCTGCGTCTTCATCGCCGCGCTCATCCTCCGCCCTCAGACACCCGCCGACGTCATGTGGGTCGGGAACAGCTCGAGCGGATCGTCGCAGCGCAGCGTGTGGTTGAGCGTCCAGCGGTAGGCCGGGCTCGCGCGCAGGACCTCGTCGAGCGCGAACGCGACGGAGCCGGCCGAGCCCTTCACGTCCGGCAGTCGCGCGTAGAACATCTGCCGCGTGCCGATCATGCACACCTCTTCCGCCATCTCCGCCGTCGGCGCCACGCCCTGCACCAGGATGCAGAGCTCGTGCGCGGGCTTGTCGCGCAGCGGCTCGAGCTCGCCCATGACGCCGTCGCGGCCGTAGACCGTGTAGTAGAGCTCGTAGCCCCCCTCGTTCTCCTGGCCGAAGCGCTCGCGCACCTTGTCGCGGGCCCAGCCGATCACCTCGTCGACGTGGGCGATCGTGTACGGATCGCGGATGCCGACCAGGCCGACGTAGCGCTCGCCGATCTTCCCCGCGCCCTCGAGCTTCACCCGGAACTCGGCGGCCGGCCGGAATCGCGCGCCCGTGATGCGGGTGGTCTTCTCCGCCACCTGCTCGTAGCGGCACTCCGCCATGTCGAGCGTACCCCCGGCCACGTGCTCGAAGTACGGATTCGAGCGCTCGTACATCGCGTGCCCGGCCACCGACGCGACCGTGCAGCGCTGGCCCGGATGCATCGCGGTCACCTCGACCGCATCGGCGGTGATCTCGCCCAGCACCGTCTCCTTGCCGCCATAGGGCTCGGCGCAGAACGACGCGCACTCGAGCACCTTGCCGAGGTAGTACGCCTCGGCCTCGGGAAATCCGTGATGGATCGCCGGCGCGGCGAACACGCAGCTGTCGCTGCTGCGTCCGCCGATGACCACGTCGGCCCCCTGCTCGAGCAGCCCGATGAACGGATGCACGCCCGCCATCGCGACGATCCGCTCGGTGGCGTCGAGCTCGGCCTCGGTCAACGCCTTGTGGCCCTCGAGGCCCGCGACGATCTCGCCCGCGCGCATGCGCCGGCGCAGGTCCTCTCTGCCGACCTCAGAATAGAAGTAGCCGAGCCGGAAGCGGCGGAAGGCGGTGCTTTTCCGCGAGCTCCCTGATGATCCGCACGTAGAGGTCGACGCGGCTGTTCGACGCCGGTGTCGCCGGACGAGCCGATGATCATCGGCACGCCGAGCTCGCGCGAGGCGAGCAGCATCTGCTCGAGATCGTGGGTCTGCCAGCCGAGCGGGCTCGTCGACGTGTCGGTGCCGAGCGGAACCGGTCCGACGTCGTCGCTGCCGGAATCCGCCGCGATGTAGTCGGGCCGCGCCGCGACGCCCAGCCGGAAGCTCTCGACGCGTATCGGGGCGAATCCGAGGTGTCCGTTCGGACAGATGATGCGTAGCGAGCGCATGACCCGGCGGGTGATGAGGGTGACGGTCGATCATAGCAGACCCGCCCGGTGCGATCGGCGGCGCGGATCGGGCGGCACGGCCGGAGGGCGTGGACGGACGGCCCGGATACCGGCTACGATGGCCGCATCGATCACGTCGCTCGGGAGCACCGCCATGCGCACGTTCGGAGTCCGGCTCGCCTTCTGCCTCGTTGCCGTCCTCGGCTTGACGCCCGCGGCGTCGGCGCAGGTGGCGCCGCCCAAGTCGATCAAGATCGTCGTGCCCTTCTCGCCGGGCGGCAGCAACGACGTCATTGCCCGCGCGATCGCGGGTCCGCTCGCGAAGCGTCTCGATGCCACCGTGATCGTCGAGAACAAGGCCGGCGCCGCGGGCGTCATCGGCGCCGACCACGTCGCGAAATCGCCGCGCGACGGCTCCGTCCTGCTGCTCACCTCGTCGACCTTTCTGACCGCGGCGGCAACGCAGAAGCAGCTGCCGTACGACCCGATCGCCGCGTTCGCGCCGGTGGCGATGGTCGGCCGGGGGCCGATGCTCCTCGCCGTCTCGGCCACCACCCCGTATCGGACGCCCGCGGACCTCATCGCGGCGGCGCGCGCGAAGCCCGGTGCGCTCAACTACGGCACCGCCGGCGTCGGCTCGATCGCGCATCTCACGACCGAGCTGCTCGACGACACGGCGAAGATCAGGATGACGCACGTGCCGTACAAGGGAGCGGCCAATGCCGCGGTCGACCTCGCGGGCGGCCAGATCCAGGTGATGGTGTCGAACTACAGCAGCCTTGCGCCGCTGATCAAGAGCGGCAAGATCCGGGCGCTCGCGGTCACCTCCGGAACGGCGCACGCGGCGTTCCCCGATCTGCCGCCGCTGTCCGCCGTGGCGCCGGGATTTGCGGTCGCCATCTGGGTGGGCGTCTTCGCGCCCGCCGGCACGCCGCCGGCGATCGTCGAGCGCCTCAACCAGGAGATCAACGCCGTCGCCGCCTCACCCGAGCTCGCCCCCTTGCTCGAGCCCGACGGCACGCTGCCGGAGGCGATCAGTCCCGCGACCTTTGCGGCGCGCATCAAGGACGAGCTCGGGCAGTGGAAGCAGATCGCGGCCGAGCACAAGATCGTCGCGGAGTGAGATTTCCGGGGCGCGGCGCGCCCGGTCAGCGGCAACGTCGGGCGCGCCGCGTCAGCCCGATGCCCGATGCGATCCGCCGCCTTCCATCGACACCCGGTGCTCGACGGCGAAGACCGCCGCCTCCACGCGCGAGGTCAGCCCCAGCTTGGCCAGGATGTGGCGGACGTGCAGCTTCACGGTGTCGTGGCTGATGTCGAGCGCCTGCGCGATCGCCTTGTTGCTCTTGCCGCTCGCCAGGTGCTGGAGGATCTCGCGCTCGCGCTCGGTCAGCTGCTTCAGCGAGTCGTCGCGGGTCCTGCCCTCCTTGCTCGGGACGAGCAGGTCGACGAGCTTCGCCGCCATCAGCGGCGCGACGACAACTTCGCCCCGCGCGGTGCGCCGGATGGCGTCGATGACGTCGTCGGGGTCCATGTCCTTCAGCAGATAGCCGCGCACCCCCGCGCGGAACGCGCGCGCAAGGTCGTCCTTGAGGTCGCTCATCGTCAGGACGACGACCGGCGTGTCGATCCCTTCGGCACGGATGCGGGCGAGCAGCGTGAATCCGTCGACCGGAGCCATCCGGAGGTCCATGACCGCGAGATCCGGCTTGCCCTCGCGCAGCAGGCGGAGCGCCTCGTCGGCGTTCGCGGTGGTCCCCAGCACCTTGATGCCCGCGCGCTGCTCCAGCAGCTCGGAGAGGCCGCGGCGGCACAACCCATGGTCGTCGATCAGGACGACGCGGATGGGCTCGCTCACAGGACGACCCCCACGCTTGCGGCCGCATTGGCCAATGCGGCCGCTGCGCTGCCCCCCGAGGGGGCGCAGCTCGCGCCTTGGGACGGCCCGGCGGCGCATAGGACGACCCCCACGCTTGCGGCCGCTTGGCCAATCGCCGCTGCGCTGCCCCCCGAGGGGGCGCAGCTCGCGCCTTGGGACGGCCCGGCGGCGCTCACAGCCCGCGCTCGGTCTGGGATTCCATAGCTGGAAAGTATAACCGTACGCGCGTTCCAGCCCCGGGGGCGCTTTCGAGCGTGAGCTCCCCGCCCAGCCGCCGGGCGCGCTCGCGCATGATCGCGATGCCGTAGTGGCCGGCATCGCCCCGCTCGCCGGCGGCCACGTCGGACGGCATGCCGGCGCCGTC
Organism: uncultured beta proteobacterium; assembly: GCA_963786625.1. Taxonomy (GTDB): domain Bacteria; phylum Pseudomonadota; class Gammaproteobacteria; order Burkholderiales; family Casimicrobiaceae; genus CAIWHR01. The sequence goes on along the minus strand of CAWAZS010000014.1, from coordinate 518,730 downwards.
GTCCTCGACCACGATTTCGTAGCCGGCATCCTTCCGGTCCAGAGTGAGCCGCGCCTGCCGGGCGTTGGCGTGCTTGCAGACGTTCGCCAGCGCTTCCTGCACGATGTGGAACACCTGGACCTCGCGGCCGACCGGGAGGTCGAGATCGGGGACGTGGTTGGCGAATTCCAGCGCGACCCCGGTGCGGTCGAGAAAGGTCTCGCTCGTCTCCCGCAACGCATGCAGCAGGCCCTGCGGGTCCATCCGGCTGCGGAAATAGGTGATCAGCTCGCGCAGGCGGCGGTGCGCGTTGGTGAGCGAGATGTCGACATCGCTCCAGTACTTGAACGCCCGGACGTGGTCCCCTTCCCGGACAGCGTCGCGCAGCAGGCTCATGCGCATCCGCATGTAGGTGAGCCCCTGCGCCAGCGAGTCGTGGACCTCGTTCGCCATCATCTGGCGCTCGCTGGTGAGACTCGTCAGGAGGGTCTCGCGCGCCAGGCGGTCGCGCTCGATGGCCGTCGCCACGAGGTCGGCCGCCGCCTCCAGGATGGGCTGTGTCGCGGACGGAGGGCCGCCGGGGGCGGCGAAGCGCAGGTTCAGCGCGCCGATCGACCTGCCGTCGGCCCGGAGCGGTACCGCGACCATGTGCTTGCACGTCCTGCCGGAGCGCTCGGCGGGAAAGCGATCGTCGCGCCCGCATGAGCCGTCGCGGACGCAATCGCTGTCCGCGCGACCCGCCTCCGGGCAGCTCTCGCAGAGGCGAGCGATCGCGCCTGCAGCGGGCTGCGGAGCGGCGTCGGGCAGCCCGACCGCGGCCGCGAGCTCGAGCCTTTCCGGATCGGAGGCCGCCACGCGCAGCACCGCCGCGCTCGCCCCCGTCAAGCGAACGATGGCCGCGAGCATCGGGGCAAGGGTCGCCGGAGGGTCCGAGGGTGCGGCGCCCTGGGGGGAAACGCCGGCTTCCTCGCCCGCCACCGGGGCGCCGACGGCGCCCGATAGCGCGTCGCGCCCCGCAACCCCACCGGCCGCGGACGCGCGCCCATCCCTCCGCTGCGGCCTCAAGCGCTCTCCTCGATGTGCCGCGGCACCGACCCCCCAACGCCCGGAGGCCCGCCGCACGTGCGCATCCCTGGCTGGACGCGTGGAAAATTATCGGCCCTGCCCTCCGGGCACGCAAGCAAGCGCCCGCGCCCGCCCGGCGAGCCCGATTCCGCCGATGCCGTCCATCGCCGCGGCGGCGCGGCAGCCGGCCCCTGCTGCGCCGCGGTCACGATTCCTACCCAAACGGGGTATCGCCGCCCCCCATCGCGGTAGTAGACACTGCGCACCCGGGCTGGCGTAAATGCGGGTACGCTGCGCTGCCTGGGCAGATGTGCGCACGCCTGTTTCCGCGCAGCAGCAGCGCCCGGCGCCGGAGTTCCGACGGGCCCCTCGACCCCATGTCCACGACGCCCCTCCACGATCCCCTCGCCGCGCCGCTGCCGGGCGCCGTGACCGAGACCCGCAATACCACCTGCTACATGTGCGCCTGCCGCTGCGGGATCCGCGTGCACGTGCGCAACGGCGAGGTCCGCTACATCGAGGGCAATCCCGACCATCCGCTGAACAACGGCGTGATCTGCGCCAAGGGCAGCTCGGGAATCATGAAGCAGTACTCGCCCGCCCGGCTCACCCGGCCGCTGATGCGCAAGCCCGGCGCCGAGCGCGGCGCCGGCGAGTTCGTCGCGGTGAGCTGGGACGAGGCGTTCCGGGTGCTCGAAGAGCGGCTGGGACGGATCCGCGCGACCGACCCGAAGCAGTTCGCGCTCTTCACCGGCCGCGACCAGATGCAGGCGCTGACGGGGCTCTTCGCCCGCCAGTTCGGCACGCCCAACTACGCCGCGCACGGCGGATTCTGCTCGGTCAACATGGCGGCCGGAATGATCTACACGATCGGCGGGTCGTTCTGGGAGTTCGGCGGCCCCGACCTCGACCGGGCGAAGCTGTTCGTGATGATCGGCACCGCCGAGGACCATCACTCGAACCCGCTGAAGATCGCGATCTCGAAGTTCAAGCGCGACGGCGGGCGGTTCATCTCGATCAATCCGGTGCGCACCGGCTACTCGGCGATCGCCGACGAGTGGGTGCCGATCCGGCCCGGCACCGACGGCGCGCTGCTGCTCGCGCTGATCCACGAGATCATCGCGCTCGGGCTCTACGACCGCGACTTCCTGGTCCGCTACACCAACGGCGGGCAGCTCGTGAACCTCGACCCGAAAAGCGACGAGTTCGGGATGTTCGTGCGGACCGAAGTGCCCAAGGAGGAAGGCTGCTTCGACCCGCAGAACAAGCTCTGGTGGGATCGCGCGACGAACCGGCCGGTGATCACGCACTCCGAGGGCGCGGATCCCTTCCTGCTGGGCGACTTCGCGCTCTCCGACGGCACCCCGGTGAAGCCCGCGTTCCAGCTCCTGAAAGAGCGCGTCGACGCCTACACGCCGGAGTGGGCGGCCGGCATCACCGGGATCCCCGCCGAGGCGATACGCCGCCTCGCGCACGAGATGGGCGTCACCGCGCGCGACCAGAAGATCGAGCTGCCGATCCCCTGGACCGACGTCTGGGGCAACGAGCACGAGACGGTCACCGGCAACCCCGTCGCCTTCCACGCGATGCGCGGGCTCGCCGCGCACTCGAACGGCTTCCACACCATTCGCGCGCTCGCCATCCTGATGTCGCTGCTCGGCACGATCGACCGGCCCGGCGGCTTCCGCCACAAGGCGCCGTTCCCGCGCCCGATCCCGCCCTGCGCGAAGACGCCGAACACGCCGCTGGCGATCCGGCCGAACACGCCGCTCGACGGGCTGGCGCTGGGCTGGCCCGCCGAGCCCGACGATCTCTTCGTCAACGACGACGGCTCGCCGGTGCGCATCGACAAGGCGTTCTCGTGGGAGTACCCGCTGTCCGTGCACGGGATGATGCACAACGTCATCACCAATGCCTGGCGCGGCGACCCGTACCCGATCGACACGCTGCTGATCTTCATGGCGAACATGGCGTGGAACTCGACGATGAACACGCCCGAGGTCCGCCGGATGCTGAACGACAAGCGCGGAGGACGGCGAGTACAAGATCCCCTTCCTCGTCGTCTGCGACGCGTTCCAGTCGGAGACCACCGCGTTCGCCGACCTGGTGCTGCCCGACACCACCTACCTCGAGCGCCACGACGTGATGTCGATGCTCGACCGGCCGATCTCGGAGTTCGACGGCCCGGTGGATTCGGTGCGCATTCCGGTCGTGCCGCCCACGGGCGAGTGCAAGCCGTTCCAGGAAGTGCTGATCGAGCTCGCGTCGCGGCTGAAGTTCCCCGCCTTCGTGCGGCCCGACGGCACGCGCAAGTTCCGCGACTACCCCGACTTCATCGTCAACTACGAGACCGACCCGGGCTCCGGGATCGGCTTCCTCTCCGGCTGGCGCGGCAAGGGCGGCGAGAAGTTCATGCGCGGCGAGCCGAATCCGCGGCAGTGGGAGATGTACGCGCAGAACAACTGCGTCTACCACCACAAGCTGCCGCCGTCCTACCAGTACATGCGCAACTGGAACAAGGGCTACCTCGAGTGGTCGCAGCGCAACCGCATCCAGCGCTACGCCGAGCCGATCCTCGTCCACCTGTATTCCGAGGTGCTGCAGAAATTCCGCCTGGCGGCGCAGGGCAAGGGCATCTCGCGCAAGCCGCCCGAGCACCTGAAGGCGCGCATCGCCGAATACTTCGATCCGCTGCCGTTCTTCTACGAGCCGCTCGAGGCGCAGCAGACGGATCTCACCGCCTATCCGCTGCGCGCCATCACCCAGCGGCCGATGGCGATGTACCACGCCTGGGACTCGCAGAACGCCTGGCTGCGCCAGATCCACGCGCACAACCACCTGTTCGTCAATCCGGCCGTCGCGCGCGCGGCGGGGATCGAGGACGGCGGCTGGATGTGGGTCGCCTCGCCGTGGGGCAAAGTGCGGTGCCTGTGCAGCTACTCGGAAGCGGTCGAGCCCGGCACCGTCTGGACCTGGAACGCGATCGGCAAGGCGCCGGGCGCGTGGCACCTCGCGCCCGACGCCAACGAGTCGCAACGCGGGTTCCTGCTCAATCACCTGATCGCCGACGAGCTGCCGAGCGCCGACGGCAGCCGCATTTCCAACTCGGATCCGGTCACCGGCCAGGCCGCCTGGTACGACGTCCGCGTGCGCATCTACCGGGCCGAGGCCGACGAGCCGAAGGCCACGTGGCCGCAGTTCGAGCCGGTGCCCGCGGCGCCGGGGACGGCGACGACGCGGCCACGCTGGCTGGCCTACTTCGCCGGGCGGGATGGCAAATGAGCATGACCCCGCTCGCGGATGGAATGAGGTGCTCGCGATGACCCAGCTCGCGCTGGTCATCGACCTCAACGTCTGCGTCGGCTGCCACGCCTGCGTGACGAGCTGCAAGCAGTGGAACACGTCGGGCTCGGCGGGCCCGCTTGCCGACTTCAACCCCTACGACCGCGATCCGACCGGCACCTTCTTCAATCGCGTGCAGACCTTCGAGGTCGGCGAGTATCCGAACACCCAGACCGTGCACTTTCCGAAGTCGTGCCTGCACTGCGAGGATCCGCCCTGCGTGCCCGTGTGCCCGACCGGGGCCAGTTACAAGCGGGCCGAGGACGGCATCGTGCTCGTCGACTTCGACAAGTGCATCGGCTGCAAGTACTGCGCCTGGGCCTGCCCCTACGGGGTGCGCGAGCTGGACGAGGAGCGCAAGGTGATGACCAAGTGCACGCTGTGCGTGGACCGCATCACCGACACGGCGCTGCCCGAGCGCGAGCGCAAGCCCGCGTGCGTGCTCGCCTGCCCGACGAACGCGCGCCTGTTCGGCGACATCCACGATCCCGACTCGGTCGTGGCGACGGCGATCCGCGAGAACGCGGGGTATGCGCTGATGCCGGAATGGGGAACGCACCCGGCGAACCACTACCTGCCGCGGCGCAAGACCGAACGGCACATCCACGCCGACGAGCTCGAGCGCGCCGACAACCCGCTCAAGGTCGACGGGCTGCTGCCGAAGCCGGCGAAGTCGGAGCCCTCGCTCGACGACGTCATGTCCTGGTAGCCCGGTTCATCGCGACCGTGAATCCCCAGTTTTCCGTGATCTTCCTCACGACGCTGATCGGCGCGGGACAGGGGCTGTTCGTCGCGCTGTTCACCGCCGAGCTGGGCGCGCTGTTCGAACTGCTGCCCGCGCCGCGGCGCCCCTGGTTCTTCTTCTACGGCAGCCTCATCGCCTTCGCGCTGACCGGCGCGGGACTGGTCGCCTCGTTCTTCCACCTGGGCCGGCCGGAGCGGGCCTGGCGCTCGGCCGCGCGGTGGCGCACGTCGTGGCTGTCGCGCGAAGTGATCGTGCTGCCGGCGTTCATGGGCACCGTCCTGCTCGTACGCGCATCGCGCATTTCTTCCACGTCGCCGAGGACGCTTGCCACGCTGCCCTCGGGCGCCGCGATCGACGCGACGATCGTGCTGGGCGTCGCCGGGACCGTGCTCGCCTTCGCGCTGTTCCTCTGCACGGCCATGATCTACGCCTGCGTGCGCTTCCTGCGCGAATGGGCGACCCCGCTCACCGTCGTCAACTACACGCTGCTGGGCTGCGCGTCGGGGTTCGCGCTGGCGGCCGCCTTTTCGACCGCGATGGCGCCCCCGCTGCGCAGGCTTCTACACCGGCCTGCGCGCTGGTCCTCACGCTGCTCGGCTTCGTCGGTCGCGCCGCCTCGCTGGTGCGCAACGCGCGGCTGCGCCCGACGTCGACGCTGCAGACGGCGATCGGCATCAAGCATCCGCGGATCGTCCAGAAGTCGCAGGGTTTCATGGGCGGCTCGTTCAACACCCGCGAGTTCTTCCACGGCCGCTCGGCGGCGCCTGCTGCGCTCGGTCCGGTGGCTCTTCCTCGTCGGCGCGTTCGCCCTGCCCCTGCTGCTGTTCGCCGCAGGGCTGGCCGGCGCCCCGGCCATCACGATCGTCGCCGCCTTCGCCATTCAGTACGCCGGGCTCCTCGCCGAGCGCTGGTTCTTCTTCGCGCAGGCGAACCATCCGCAGAATCTGTATTACCAGGCGATTGGCTAGTCTTGCTGTGAATCAAGCCTTTTTTCCGGAGGACGAGGTAAGGTGAATAGTTCCAGATCGATCGACGCAAGTCGCTTGGGCCGGGACGCGGCGTGCAGCGCGACGCCGGCCACCCGGCCAGCGCGGAATGGCAGCCATGGCACTGGTTAATCCCCACGGCGGCGGCGATCTGCGGCCGCTGCTGCTCGAAGGCGACGCCCTCGCGGCGGAGCGCCGGCGCGCGGAAACGCTGCCCCGCGTCACCGTCAGCTCGCGCGAGAAGGGCGACATCATCATGCTGGGCATCGGCGGCTTCACGCCGCTCGACGGCTTCATGACCCACGCCGACTGGGAGGGCGTCTGCGACGGCATGAAGACCACGAGCGGCCTGTTCTGGCCGATCCCGATCACGCTGTCGGTCGACGCCGCGCGCGCCGCCTCGATCCGCATCGGCGAGGACATCGCGCTCGTCGACCCCGACGACGGCGAGCTGCTGGCGACGATGATGGTCACCGAGAAATACGGCGATCGACAAGGCGCACGAATGCGCGACGGTGTTCCGGACGACCGACCCGAAGCATCCGGGCGTCAAGCTGGTGATGGACCAGGGCGAGGTCAACCTCGCCGGCCCGATCAAGGTGCTGTCGACCGGCGGCTTCGCCGACAAGTACGGCGCGCTGTTCATGACGCCGGCGGAGACGCGCGCGCTGTTCACCTCGCTCGGCTGGTCGCGGGTCGCCGCATTCCAGACGCGCAATCCCGATGCACCGCTCGCACGAGTACCTGGCCAAGGTCGCGATCGAGGTCTGCGACGGCGTGCTGATCCATTCGCTGCTCGGGCGCGCTCAAGCCCGGCGACATTCCGGCCGAGGTGCGCACCCGGGCGATCGCGGTGCTGGCCGACAGGTACTTCGTGAAGAAGACCGTGGTCCAGGCCGGCTATCCGCTCGACATGCGCTACGCCGGGCCGCGCGAGGCGCTGCTGCACGCGCTGTTCCGGCAGAACTACGGCTGCTCGCACCAGATCGTCGGCCGCGACCACGCCGGCGTCGGCAGCTACTACGGTCCGTTCGACGCGCACCACATCTTCGACCAGATCCCGAAGGACGCGCTGGAGACGCATGCCGCTCAAGATCGACGTGACGTTCTGGTGCTACGAGTGCGGCGGCATGGCCTCGGGGCGCACCTGCCCGCACGACGACGCCGACCGGCTGCAGGTGTCCGGAACCCAGCTGCGCAAGTGGCTGTCCGAGGGCGCCGACGTGCCGCCCGAGTTCAGCCGGCCCGAGGTGCTCGCGATCCTGCGCGAGTACTACGCGGGGCTCGACGCTCGGAGAGGGTGGAAGTGAAGCTGGCCGGGCACTCGGCCCGCTGACGGATTCGATGACTCAATCTCGAGGAGGAAATCGATGCCGACCTTCGTACGTACCGACAAATGCGACGGCTGCAAGGGGCAGGACAAGACCGCCTGCATGTACATCTGCCCGCACGACCTGATGATGCTCGACAAGGACGGCTCGCAGACCGGCCACCCGATGAAGGCCTGGAACCAGGAGCCCGAGCAGTGCTGGGAGTGCTACTCCTGCGTGAAGATCTGCCCGCAGAACGCGATCGAGGTCCGGCACTACGCCGACATCGTGCCGCTGGGCGGCTCGGTGCAGCCGCTGCGCGGCTCCGACTCGATCATGTGGACGATCAAGTTCCGCAACGGCACGATCAAGCGCTTCAAGTTCCCGATCCGCACCACGTCGCGAAGGCTCGATCGACCCCTACGGCGGCAAGTCGATGCCGAAGCTCGCCGACATCGCGAAGCCCGGCTTCTTCACGGCCATCCGGCGGCTATCCGCGCCGGCAAGCCGGAAGAGCTGATCCGGCGCAAGTGAGCGCCGCCGGCCGCACCAATGCGCACGTCGCACCTCGCACAACGATTCGAAGGAGAATGCAATGTCTGAAGGCACATTCGGCAATCCCAAAGTGGTCGAGGAAGAACTCGACATCCTGCTGATCGGCGGCGGCATGGCGTGCTGCGGCGCCGCCTACGAAATCATGCGCTGGGCCGAGGCCGCCAAGGCCGAGACCGGCGTCGAGCTGAAGATCAAGCTGGTCGACAAGGCGGCGATGGACCGCTCCGGCGCCGTCGCGCAGGGCCTGTCCGCGATCAACACCTACATCGGCCCGGACATGGATCCGGCCGACTACGCGCGGATGGTCAGCAACGACCTGATGGGCATCACCCGCGACGACCTCGCCTACGACCTCGGCCGGCACGTCGACGACTCGGTGCACCTGTTCGAGGAATGGGGGCTGCCGATCTGGAAGACCGACGCCGACGGCGTGCGCCACGACGGCGCCGAGTCGCAGCGCGAGGGCCTGCCGGCGCTCAAGGACGGCGGCAAGCCGGTGCGCTCGGGCAAGTGGCAGATCATGATCAACGGCGAGTCCTACAAGTGGATCGTCGCCGAGGCCGCGAAGAAGGCGCTGGGGCTCGCCCGCATCGAGGAGCGCATCTTCATCGTCAAGCTGGTCAACGACAAGAACGACCCCTCGCGCATCGCCGGCGCGGTCGGCTTCTCGGTGCGCGACAACACGATCCACGTCTACAAGGCGAAGGCGATCCTGCTCGCCGCCGGCGGCTGCGTCAACCTGTTCCGGCCGCGCTCGGTCGGCGAAGGCACGGGCCGCGCCTGGTACCCGGTGTGGAACGCCGGCTCCACCTACGCGATGGCCGCCGAAGCCGGCGCCGAGATGACGATGATGGAGAACCGCTTCGTGCCGGCGCGCTTCAAGGACGGCTACGGCCCGGTCGGCGCCTGGTTCCTGCTGTTCAAGGCCAAGGCGACCAACGCCTACGGCGAAGACTACATGGTCAAGAACAAGGCGCTGCTCGACGACTACCCGCCGTACGGCCAGGCGGCGGTGCCGGCATCGTGCCTGCGCAACCACCTGATGCTGAAGGAGATGAAGGAAGGCCGCGGCCCGATCTACATGGACACCGTCAGCCGCGCTCGCCAAGCTGCGCGAGTCGCTGACGCCGAAGGAGGTCAAGCACCTCGAGGCCGAGGCCTGGGAGGACTTCCTCGACATGTGCATCGGCCAGTGCGGCATCTGGGTCGGCGAGAACATCGAGCCCGACAAGAAGAACTCCGAGCTCATGCCGACCGAGCCCTACCTGCTCGGCTCGCACTCGGGCTGCTGCGGCATCTGGGTCTCCGGTCCCGAGGACCTCGGCGCGCCGACCGCCGACGAAGGCGACTACGACGGCGTGCCGGCGCACCTGCCGCGCGGCTGGAACTGGGGCTACCGCTCGATGACCACGGTCAAGGGCCTGTTCACCGCCGGCGACGGCGTGGGCGCCTCGGGCCACAAGTTCTCGTCCGGCTCGCACGCCGAGGGGCGCCTCGCCGCCAAGGCGATGGTCAAGTTCGCGCTCGACCACAAGGACTGGAAGCCCGAGCTCGACACCGCGCCCGACGCAGCTGGCCGAGGAGATCTACAAGCCGGTGCGCACGTTCCTCGAGCACAAGGACTACACCACGGCGATCGACATCAACCCGCACTACATCACGCCCAAGATGCTGCAGTTCCGGCTGCAGAAGATCATGGACGAGTACGTCGCCGGCTGCGCGACCTACTACAACACCAACGACAAGATGCTCGCGGTCGCCGAGGAAAAGCTCGAGATGCTGAAGGAGGACGCCGCGAAGATGCGCGCCAAGGACCTGCACGAGCTGCTGCGCGCCTGGGAGAACTACCACCGCATCCTCACGGCCGAAGCGCACATGAAGCACATCCAGTTCCGCGAGGAGTCGCCGCTATCCGGGCTTCTACTACCGGACCGACAAGAACTTCGTCGACGAGAAGAACTGGCACTGCTTCGTCAACTCGGTCTACGACAGGAACACGAAGAAGTGGACGTGCTTCAAGCGCAAGCACGTCGATCTCGTCGACAAGTCGAAGCTGTTCAAGGCGGCGCCCGCGCCGGCGACAGGCGCCGGAGGTGGCCACCGCCAAGTCGCGCGCGGCGGCCGGTGAGGCGACTGCGGCCGGGCGTCCACGCGGACGCCCGGCAGTCCTTGCTCCGGACTCCATTCCCGGATCGACCGCCGATGACCTGCACCCGACCGCTGCACGGACGCGCCGTTCCCCGACAGCCCGGTGCTCCCGGAGACGTTCGACGGGAGCCAGACGATCCGCTTCCGCTGCCATCGCGGCGTCGCCTGCTGGAACGCCTGCTGCAGCAACATCGACATCTCGCTCACGCCCTACGACATCCTGCGCCTCAAGCAGCGCCTGGGCATTTCGTCGACCGAGTTCCTCGAGCGCTACACGGTCCCCTACGAGATGGAGAAGGACGGCATCGCCGGCGTGAAGCTGAAGCCGGTCGACGCCGGCACGGCGTGCCGGTTCATGGTGCCCGAGGGCTGCGGCGTCTACGAAGACCGCCCCACGGCCTGTCGCTACTATCCCGTCGCGCTGCTGTCGATGCGCCGGCAGGACGAGGCGACCGACCGCGACTCGTATGCCCTGGTGAAGGAGCCGCACTGCCTGGGCCACGACGAGCCGCGCGAGATCACCATCGCGGATTACCGCAGCGAGCAGGGTCTGCCCGAGTACGACGAGCTCGCGCGCGGCTGGCGCCAGCTGATCCTGAAGAAGAAGTCGTCGGGACCGACGATCGGCAAGCCGTCGAAGCGCAGCCTGCAGCTCTTCTTCATGGCCTGCTACGACGTCGACCGCTTCCGCGCGTTCGTCGCGAGCGAGGGATTCGCCGAGCTCTTCGACATTCCCGCCGACGAGATGCAGAAGATCCTCACCGACGACACCGAGCTGATGCTGTTCGGCTTCCGCTTCCTGCGGCAGACGCTGTTCGGCGAGGTCACGATCCCCATCCGCGCGGACACCGCCGAGCGGCGCCGCGCGCGCCACGCCGAGAGGCAGGCGCGTCTCGAGCGCGACGCTGCGGAGCGGCTCGCGCGCGAGGAGGAAGGCGACATCGGATTCGATTGACCGCGGACCGCGCGTGCCGTCCGCACATTCCAGACAAGGAGACTGTGATGCGCAACGCAATGCTACGAGCCGGACTCTGGGCGGCGATGCTCTTCGCCGCCGCCCCGGCTTGCGCTCAGGAGCCCGCCTGGGTCGGCGAGGCCAGGAAGGTCGCCGGCTCGGTGCCGCCGAAGCTCCTCGCCGTGCTCACCGAGGAGATCGGGAAGAGCGGCCCCGACGGCGCGATTCTCGTCTGCCGCGACAAGGCGCCCCAGCTGGCCAAGGCCGCGTCGGAGGAGACCGGCTGGAGCATCCGTCGCGTGAGCCTCAAGAACCGCAACCCGCGCGCCGTGCCGGACGCATGGGAGCGCGCGGCGCTCGAGGACTTCGACCGCCGCGCCGCGTCGGGCGAGGCCCCGGCCACGCTCGAGAAGGCCGAGATCGTCACCGAGAACGGCAAACAGTCGTATCGCTACATGCGTGCGCTGCCGACCCAGCCGCTCTGCCTCAACTGCCACGGCCTGCCCGAACAGCTGACGCCGGCAGTCAAGGAGAGGCTCAAGGCGCTCTACCCCGACGACAAGGCAACCGGGTATCGCCCCGGCGAAATACGCGGCGCGATGACCATCAGGAAGCCCGTCTGAGCGGGAGACCTGGACCGGCCGCTCAGCTCAATCCGGACACGGGCAACGCGGCACCGTGAATGGCGCGCGCGGCCGGTGAAGCGAGGAAGACTATCGCGGCGGCGAGATCCTCCGGCGCGACCCAGCGGCCGGGATCCGCGTCCGGCATCGCGGCCCGGTTCTCCGGCGTGTCGATGACGGTGGGCAGCACGCAGTTGACGTTGATACCCCGCCCGCGCAGTTCCGCCGCCATCGATTCCGTCAGCCGAATGACGACGCTTTTCGACGCGCAGTAGGCGCCCATCTGCGCGGCGCCCTTCTGCGCAGCGAAAGCGCCGACGTTGACGATCCTGCCGCCCCCGCTGCGCAGCATCGCCGGCACCACGGCGCGCACCGCGTTGAGCAGCGTGCGCGCGTTGAGATCGAACAGGAAGTCCCACGTCGCATCGCTCGTTTCGTGCACCGGCTCGCCCATCCGGAAGCCGCCCGCGATGTTGCACAGGACGTCGATGCGCGAAAAGCGATCGATCGCCTTCTGCATCGTCGCATTGACGTCGCCCTGATCGAGCAGGTCGGTCGAAGCCAGCATCGTGGCAGGCGTGCCCGCTCCGAATGCGCGCGCGAGCACCTCGGGCGAGCGGTCGACCAGCACCCGATTCGCACCGCGCGCCGAAAACGCGTCGGCGAGCGCGCGTCCCAGATTGCCCGCGGCTCCGGTGATGACGACGGTCTGTCCGGTGAAGTCCATGGCAGCGTTCCCAAACGGTATGGCACAGGGGTGCACCTGCGAGCATGATAGCTGCGGTTGCCCGGGAAGGGCAGGCAGTCGTATCGCTGCACGCGCGCGCTGCCCACCCGACCGCTCCGCCACGACTGCAGCGGCCTGACCGTGCAGTTCACGCCGGCGGTCAAGGAGCGGCCGGGCAGTTGGATCACGCCACCCCGCGTGGCGTACCATAGCCCGATTGCCGCTGGGCACCAGGTGAATGAGCGACGCGGCGGCGCGGACCGCCGGTTAGCCCGACGTTGGACCGCATGCCAATCGTTTCGATCGAGGTCGTCGTCGGCGCAGACTGCAAACTCGAGCACGGTCTCGCACAGTCGCTTGCTGATGCCGTCGGGCGCACGCTGAATTCGCCGCCCGGCCAGACGTGGGTTCGCTTGCGGACTCTCGGGCGTGATCGGTATGCGGAGAACGGGTCGTCGGTCGATGACAGTGAATTGCCCGTTTTCGTCACGGTCCTCGAGCGGCATTGCCCGGTCGGCTCGGAGCTCCAGGCCGAGGTGGCCGCGCTGACCGAGGCCATTGCGCAGCTTGTCCGACGCCCTTCTGCCAGCGTCCACCTCGAGTACGCGCCATCGGCGGCGGGTCGCGTTTCGTTCGGTGGCAAACTGGTGCAATGAACCTGCTGCCCAACCCGTCGCTGCGCCGGACCGGAGATTGCGGCTATCGTCCGCCAACGCGGGCAACGGTGATGTCGTGTCGGCCGCGCACATGACCATCGATGCCGCGCGCGACTGCTTCTCCCTGCTGGCGGACGAGCTTCGACGCCACGACCTCGCCGACGAGGCCGAAGCGCTGATGTCCTCGATCGCGGCCGGATCAACGGGATCGGAGTGCCTGGGTCTCGCCGGGAAAGCCATCGCCGAGCTGCGAGCAAGACATCCTCGTGAAACCGCGGGCGCCCTGAAGCCGTTCGTCGAGCCCTGTATCCGGGCCGTCCGCAAGGCCTGGCCGAGGTATTCCTGAAATGGACACTCGCCACTTCCTCTATCGTATACAGCCCACGCGCCCTGCGATGCTGGTCGAGGGGCCGACCGCCGTCGAGGCGGACGTCATCGACCGGCATTTCCGCTACCTGCAGGATCTGGTCGCGCGCGGAGTCGTGCTGCAGGCAGGGCGAACGACGATCGCCGGCGAGCGCACGTTCGGGATCGTGATCTTTCGCGCGGCGTCCGAGGCCGAGGCGACGGCAGTGATGAGCAATGACCCGGCGGTGCGCGAAGGCGTGATGCGCGCGGAACTGTTCCCCTATCGAGTGGCCCTGTTCTCCCCGGCCGGCTGGACCGACGACGCGGCGGGCGCCTGACCGCGCGTCGCGGCAGGCGTGTCGATACGCCGTCCCTCGCGCCGAGCCGCCGTGGCGGCGTGTCCGTCAAGCTGATCGTCGAGCGTCGGCAGGAAAGGCGTGCCCATGAATGCGTACGGAAGGCTCAGCACCGCGTTCTACGACCTGGACAAGCCGGCCGCGCCCCCTGACGCGGTCGCCTACTACCTTGCCCGTGCCCGGAGCTCGAACGGACGCGTTCTGGAGCCGATGTGCGGGTCCGGGAGGTTCCTGCTTCCCCTGCTGCGAGCAGGCGTTGCCATCGACGGCGTCGACGCGTCCCCGGAAATGCTTGCGGCATGCGGCGGCGGGCCGAAGAGCTCGGTCTGCGCGCAACGCTGGTCGAGCAGCCGCTCGAGAGCCTCTCGCTGCCTCGGCGCTACGGTCTTGCCTTCGTTCCCGCCGGGTCGCTTGGCCTGATACACCCGAGAGCGTCGCTGCGCGCCTGCCTGCGCGCGTTGCGCCGGCCATCTCGTTCCCGGCGCGACACTGCTGGTCGAGCTCCTCGACAAGGAGGCCTACGAAGCCGATCCGAGCGACTCGGGCTCCCGCTTCGTCGATGCCGGAGGCGGCAGACGGATTCACTACTGCGTGGCGCGCCACGCACGACGCGGCCCGCGACACCGTCCGCTTCGACGGCCGCTACGAGCTGCGCGAAGCCGACACGCTGCTCGCCGAGGAATCCGAGGAGATCGTGCTGACGCTGTACGACTCCGATGAGTTCATCGACGAACTGCACGAGGCGGGCTTCGCGGACGCGCACGTCGTGCCCGCAACCGCCGGAAATGTCGTGGTTGACGGAGAGCGGCTGCGCCTTGTACGAGTGCCGGGTGTTGCGCAACAATGTCGATGCGCACACACCGCACTCCGACATGACACCCGACACCTCGCCCACCGAGTTCCTCTTCTCGTACGGAACGCTCCAACTCGAAGCCGTGCAGTTGGCGACGTTCGGGCGGCGACTGGCCGGGACCCGCGATGCGCTGCCGGGGTTCGAGCAGTCGATGGTCGAGATCGAGGACAAGGAGGTCGTCGCGACCAGCGGAAAGACCCATCATCCGATCGTGCGGTTCACGGGGCGCGCGGACGACGTCGTGTCCGGAACGGTGTTCGCCGTCACGGCGGACGAGCTCGCCAACGCCGACAAATACGAAGTCGACGCGTACAAGCGGGTGACCGTGACGCTCGCCTCGGGTACGCACGCATGGGTGTACGTCGATGCCCGTTACGCGCCGCCCGGCGCATGACCCGCTGCATCCCCCGGGGCGCGCGCGACGCAACCCAACGGGCGAGCCGATGATGACCGGTGACGGACCATGAATCCGGGCGAGCGCAATTTCGAAGCGATCATCATCGGCTCCGGCATCGGCGGACTCGCCGCGGCCGCCGCGCTGGCAAAGCGCGGTCGCCGCGTCCTCGTCGTCGACCGGCATACCCAGCTCGGCGGTCTGACGCAGACGTTCACGCGAGGCGAATACAGGTTCGCAACCGGCGTGCACTACCTCGGCGGCGTCGGCGAACAGCCGGGGAGCGGCGGCCAGTTCGGTCGCCTGCTGCGCTGGCTCACCGACGGCCGGCTGGATTTCGCATCGGTCGGCTCTCCCTACGACGTCGTGCGCCTGCCCGGGCTCGAATTCCCGGTCGAGGCGCCGCGCGAGGCGTACGTTGCGCGCCTGAAGGCCACGTTTCCGAACGAGATCGCCGCCATCGACACCTACTTCGCCGCCTGCGACGAAGCGCAGCGGGCGAGCACGGCCCTGTTTGCCGCCCGCGCGCTTCCCGCGCCCGTCGCGACCCTGGTGAGGTGGCGCAACGCGGCGCGCGTACGCAGGGCGCTCCACACCACGACCGCCGACGCCGTGCGCGACATCCGCGACCGCCGGCTCGCCGCACTCCTCGCCGCGCGCTGGGGCGCCTACGGGATGCCGCCGGCGGATTCGCCGTTCGCGGTCCATGCGCTGGTCACCGGAAGCTACTACGCCGGCGCCTATTATCCGATCGGCGGCCCGGCGAAGTTCGCCGAGGCGTTCAGCGAAACGGTCCGCGCGGCCGGCGGCGAGCTGCGCACGAATGCTGCCGTAGCGGAGATCCGCGTCGCGGAGGGCGCCACTGTCGGGGTGCGCCTGGCGAGCGGGGAGTCGATCGACGCGCCGATCGTCGTCTCGGCCATGGGCGCGCACAACACCGTGGCGGCGCTTCCCGCCGACGTTGCGCCCGATTGGCGGCGGACCGTCCAGTCGCTCAGGTCCGGCGTCTCCTACGTGACGCTCTACCTCGGATTCCGCGGCGACATCCGCCGCTGCGGCGCCACGCCGGCCAACGTCTGGGTGTACGAGGGCGACGACATCGGGCGGTTGTGGGAACATCCCGCGGATGAGGATGCGCCGCATCTGTTCGTGTCCTTTCCGACGCTCAAGGACCCCGCGCATCGCGACGCCGAGCGCCACACCGGCGAGGTGTTCGCGCTATGCCGCTGGGAGCCGTTCTCGGCATGGGCCGGGAGCACGCCGGCACATCGTCCGGAGGAGTACGCGGCGACCAAGGCATGGATCGGCTCGCGACTCCTCGCGCAGTTCGGGCGGCACTTTCCGCAGCTTCTTCCGCTCGTCGAATTCCACGAGGTCTCGACGCCGTTGTCGCAGGCGGCTTTCGTCGGCGCCGATCGCGGCGCGACCTACGGGCTCGAGATGTCGGCCGAGCGCATGAGCAACGCCGCGTTGCGGGTGCGCACGCCCGTTCGCGGTCTGCTGCTCGCGGGGCAGGATGCCGCCGGGCCCGGAATTCCCGGCGCGCTGATGGGCGGGCTGTTGGCGGCGGCCGCGATCGAGCCCCGCTTGTGGAAGGAATTGAATCGGTGACCGCCCGGCAATGAGCGTCCTCGTCATCTGGTATGGGCTGCCGGGCTCGGGCAAGTCGGCGCAGCTGCGCCGGCTCGAGGACGCCGGCTATCGGACCTTCGACGATTTCATGCAGGACCCGCTGCGCCTGCGCTCGGGCATCGCGTCCTCGCGACATTTCGACCGGATCCTCGATGCAGTCCGGGCGGCGATACCCTGTGCCGTCGCCGACATCCGGCTCTGCCGCCAGGCGTTTCGCGACGAGATGAAGGCCACGCTGACGGCGCAGGCGCCTGCGCTCGCCCTGCAATGGCACTGCTTCGATTGCCGCTCGGCCGAATCGGTCGCCATCTGCCGGGACAACGTCCGCTTCCGGGCGGAGCAGTCCGATCGCAATCCGCGCCACGCGCTGGACTGGATCGACAGATGCGGGGCCGACTTCAGCATCGAGCCGGGCGCCCGGCTCCACGCGGTCGTGCACGCTCGGCTCACCGCCTGCGCACCGTCGCCGGAGGCGCAAGGGCCGTCGTGAGTCCGGAGGATTACGAGGCCTGGTACGACACACCGCGCGGTCGATGGATCGGCGCGGTCGAGTATGCGCTGCTCGCAAAGATGCTGCGGCCGGCGCCGGGATCCTCGCTGCTCGACATCGGGTGCGGAACCGGTCATTTCACGCGCCTGTTCGCCAGCGACCACTGCGCGATGGCGGTCGGCCTCGACCCGAACGATGCATGGCTCTCCTATGCGCGTGCGCGCGCAGTCGGCGCAGAGCGCTATGTCGCCGGCCGCGCGGAGTCGCTTCCGTTCCCGGATCGCAGCTTCGACTTCAGCGTGTCGGTCACCGCGCTGTGCTTCGTCGGCGACCAGGAGCGGGCGCTGCGCGAGCTCCTTCGCGTCACTCGCCGGCGCTTCGCAATCGGCCTGCTCAATCGTCACAGCTGGCTCTACCTGCAGAAGGGGGCCGCCGGCGGCTCCGGTGGGTATCGCGGCGCGCACTGGCACACCGCGTCCGAGATCCGCGCGCTCCTCGCCACGCTCCCCGCAGCCGACCTCACCCTGCGCACGGCGGTCCTCGTGCCGCACGGCGGCGCATGGGCGCGCGCGATCGAAGCGTGCTGGCCGCGACGGATTCCGGCCGGCGGGTTTCTCGCGGTAGCCGGGGAAGCCGGCGGGATCGACGCAAAGCGCGCTTGACACGCATCGGGGAAAAGGGTTGGATTGGTCGCTGTCGCCGCAAGGCGAACGTTGTGAGCGACCCCCATGCGCCCGGCCCTGTGCCCCGCGGAACGACCCGCGAGTGCAGCGACAACTTCACGAGGAGCATCATGATCGTTACCGTGTTTCGTTCTCGGCTGAAGCCGGAGGCCGAGGCCGAGTATGGCGAATGGGCCACCCGGATGAGCGAGCTGGCGGCAACCATGCCCGGCTACGTTTCGCACAAGGGATTCGTCGCCGCCGACGGCGAGCGGGTGACCATCGTCGAGTTCGAGTCGGAGGCGGCGCAGCGGGCGTGGAGCCGGCATCCGGACCACGTCGACGCGCAGAAGAAAGGGCGGAAGGACTTCTACTCCGAGTACCGCCTGCTCGTGTGCCGCGTCGAGCGCGAATCCGTCTTTCCGAGCAGCTGAGGCCTGCGGCAGCGCAATTGCATCCGCGACGCAGCGGGCCGCACGGCGCGCGGCAACCCGACCACCGCAGCGCTGTGCTGCGCCTCACCCGCAAAGGAGGTCATCGATGGGCAGCAATGTCATATTTTTCGCCTGGAACCGCTCGATCCCGGGGCGCGAGCGGATCAGCGCCGCGCATTTCCGCGATTTCGTCGAGTACGCGGGACGGCTGAAGCAGTCCGGCACGATCCAGTCCTACGACATCGTGTTTCTCGACACCCACGGCGGCGACATGAACGGATTCTTCCTGCTGCGCGGTGAGCCCGCGAAGCTCGATGCGCTGCAGGGCGGCGTCGAGTGGGTCACGCACATGACCCGCGCGGCGCTGCATCTGCAGGGGGCGGGAAACGTCCGCGGCGTCACCGGCGAGGGCGTCATGGAGCGGATGGAGCTCTGGACGAAGACGATTCCGTCCTGAGTTTGCGCACCCGGTCCGGGTCAGGCGGCGGCGGAATCTCCGATCGCCTCGCGAATCACCGGCACGAGGGCCGGCGGCGGCAAGATCAGCGTCGTCGCCGCGGCGCGCCCGCGCGCCGACATCTTCCGCGCGGTCTTCCTCAGGATGTCGACGAACTTCGCGTGCTCGTAGTCGGGGTGCTTGGCGACGAAGTCGTCGAGATAGCTCTCGAGGAAGACCAGATCGACGATGTCCTCCAGCGCCTGCGCCTCGGGGTCGGACTTGAGCGCTTCCTTCCGGATCAGCGAGCGGACCCGGGCGATGATCGCGTCGTCGTAGCCTGCCTCGCGCAGGATCGTGGCGGCGAGGTCGGCGTGGAAGTCGCGCAGGCGTGTGCGCCACTGATGATAGCCGGGGCGCGTCATCGGATAGTCGGCGCGCGGGATCTTCCAGCGCTGGATGTGCTGGCAGCGGGCGGCCAGCCGCAGCGCCTCCGAGGCGTCGGGCGCATAGCGCTCGAGCATCGCGGTCAGGCGCTCCGCGTACAGCAGCTCCCTCGGGCGCTCGCGGCCGCCGACCGTCTCGCGATTCGGATCCTCTGCGTTCGCCGCGTCGAAGCGCGCGATGGCGAGGAGGAAGCGTTCGTCGTCCGCGTTCATGGCGCCGTCCGTGGGCCCCGCACGCGCCGATCGCGCCGATACGTCCGCGCGCCGTTGCGGTTGTAACCGCCGCCGAATCCCGCCTGCACCGCGAGGAGCTGCCGCGCCTTCGCCAGGGTCATAACGACGGCGGCCCCAGGTACTCTTCACCGGCAAGATCGGCGGCGGTCGCTCCCGATGAGACGCCGGCCGACTGCTTCTCGGGGTCGGCCTGCACGCGAAGCAGTTCGAGCGTGCAGCGCTCGAGTTCGTCGTACTCGTCGCGGCCGGTGCCGTACTGGTCGGCGTCCGTGTAGAAGAACTGGCAGCGGTAGCGCCCCGCCGCGACCTTGCAGACGACGAAGTGCGCGCCGCGCTCGTTCCAGTACAGCGTCGGGCAGGCCGTCGTCTCTTTCCGCGCGGGGTCGAGCGCAAGCTCGGCTTCCGCCAGCTCGATCGCCACCGGCTTGCCGTAGCGCCGCTCGAGCAGGCGCGCGACCAGATCGCGCTCCGCGTCGTCGAAATCCGGAATCGTCATCGTCGTCAGCCGCTGTTGCGCAACCCTGCCGCCAGCCCGTTGATTGTAAGGTGGATCGACTGCCGTGTGCGCGCGTCCGTGTCCCCGGCACGGTAACGCCGCAGCAGCTCGACCTGCAGGTGATTGAGCGGATCGAGATAGGGAAAGCGGTTGCGGATCGAGCGCTCGAGCGTCGCATTGTCCTCGAGCAGCGTCGATTGCTGCGTGATCTGCAGGCAGTGGCGCACGCTGCGCTCGTGCTCGGCGACGATGCGCGGAAACACCGCGTCGCGCACGGCCGCGTCCGTGACCAGCTCGGCGTAGCGCGACGCCACCGCCAGATCGGTCTTGGCAAGCACCATCGCCATGTTCGACAGCACGCTGCGGAAGAACGGCCAGCGCGCGTGCATGTCGGCGAGTTGCGCGAGGCCGCGCGGATTCGCCGCGAGCCAGGCGTCGACCGCGGTGCCGAATCCGTACCAGCCCGGCAGCATCAGCCGGCACTGTCCCCAGCTGAACACCCAGGGGATCGCGCGCAGGTCCTCGATGCGCGACGATGCCGTGCGCGACGCCGGTCGGCTGCCGATGTTGAGCTCGGTGATCTCGGCGATCGGCGTCGACGCCCGAAAATACGCGACGAACTCGGGCGTCTCGTAGACCAGCGCCCGATAGGCCGCGTGGGCGCGCGCGGCCAGGTCGTCGAGGACGGCGAAGTACTCGGGCGCGCGCCGGCCGAGGCGCTCGGTGTCCTCGAAGCTCGCCTCGAGCGTCGCCGCGACCAGTGCCTCGAGATTGCGCCGCCCGAGCTCCGGGTCGGAATACTTGCTCGCGATGATCTCGCCCTGCTCGGTGATGCGCAGCCCGCCGGTCACGCTGCCCGCCGGCTGCGCGAGGATCGCGTCGAAGCTCGGCCCGCCGCCACGGCCGACGGTTCCGCCGCGGCCATGAAACAGGCGCAGCTTGACGCCGTGCGCGCGGAACGCGTCGACCAGGCGCATCTCGCCGCGATAGAGCGCCCAGTTCGCGGTCAGGTATCCGCCGTCCTTGTTGCTGTCCGAATACCCGAGCATCACTTCCTGCCAGTCGCTGCGCCCGGCGACCATCGCGCGGTAGACGGGCAGCTCGAACGCCGCCCGCATGATCTCGCCGCAGCGCGCAAGGTCGTCGATCGTCTCGAACAGCGGAACGATGTCGACGGCGAGCGCCGTGCCGCGCAGCAGCCCGACCTCCTTCAGCAGGACGGCAACCTCCAGCAGGTCGGACGCCGCCTGGCATTTCGAGATCACGCAGTTCGGCAAGGCCGCCGCGCCGAAGCGCGCGTGGATGTCGGCGGCCGTGCGCAGGATCGCGAGCTCGCTGCCCACGCGCGCCGAGTAGTCGAGATGCGGCGATGCGAGCAGCCGGGGTCCCGCCAGCTCGCGCGCGAGCACGTCGACGCGTCCCGCTTCCGACAGCGCGGCGTAATCGTCGACGACGCCGGCGCGCGCCAGCAGCTCGGCGACGACTGCCTCGTGCACGTCGCTGTTCTGCCGCAGGTCGAGCACCGCGAGATGGAAGCCGAACACGTCGACCGCGCGCCTCAGCGCGTCGAGACGGCCCGCGGCGAGCAGCGACGCGCCGTGGGTCGCAAGCGAAGTCGCGATCGTGTCGAGGTCGGCGCGAAAGGCGGCGGGCGTGGCGTACGGGGCGCCGGCGACGCTCGGCGCGCGCGGCGGCGCATAGCCGGAAAGCGCGCGGCCGGTCGCGGCAAGGCGCGCGTAGATGCCGACCAGCGCGTTGCGATACGGCTCGTCCTGGCGATGCGGATTCTCGTCGTGCGCCTGCGCCGCCAGCGCGAGCAGCGCCTCGGTCGGCCGGACCAGTCGCGCCGACAGCGACAACTCGGCGCCGAGACGGTGCACTTCGTCGAGGTAGTGCTCCAGCGCCAGCGTCGACTGGACGCGTATCGCGTAGCCCAGTGTTTCGGCGTCGACGAACGGGTTGCCGTCGCGATCGCCGCCGATCCACGAGCCGACGCGCAGGAACGCCGGCAGCGTGGCGCCGTCGATGCCGAAGTCGCGGGCAAGCCGCGCGCCGAGGTCGGCGTAGATCCGGGGAATCTGGTCGAGAAACGTGTAGCGGTAATAGGCGAGGCCGTTGTCGATCTCGTCCTTCACCTGAAGCTTGGACAGTCGGAGCATCGCCGTCTGCCACAGCTGCAGCACCTGCCGGTAGAGCGCGGCGTCGAACTCGGCCGATTCCTCCGGCGTCAGCGCGACCCGGTCGCGCCAGGCCAGCAGCCGGACGATCTCGCGCTCGGCGTCGAGGATGCTCTTGCGCTGCACTTCGGTGGGATGTGCGGTGAGCACCGGGGACACCAGCGCGTCGGCGAACCAGCGCGAAAGTGCGGCGCCGTCGACGCCCGCGGCGGCGAGGCGCTCGAGCGCCTGCGCGATGCTGCCGCGCTGCGGCGGCGAGCCCGCCAGCGCATGCGCGCGGCGGCGGCGATTCTGGTGCACGTCCTCGGCGATGTTGGCGAGGTGCGAGAAGTAGCTGAAGGCGCGCACGACGTGCAGCACGTCGGCGACCGGCAACGGGTTCAGCAGCGCGGCCAGCTCGTCGCGGGCATCGCTCGCCTCGCCCGCATCGGCGCGGCGAAACCGGATCGCCGTCTGCCGGATCGCCTCGATGCGGGCAAACCCCGCCTCCCCCGTCTGCGCCCGGAGCACGTCGCCGAGCGTGCGGCCCAGCAGGCGGATGTCCTCCTTGAGCGGTCGGTCCTTGTCGGTTGCGGCATCCATCGGCTTGCGAAACGGGCTTGCGCCAATTCGGTGCACGTCCCGGCGAAAGGGTATCGGGGTCGGCGCGCGGTCGCCCGCCGGCGCGCGGCGAACGTCGTCCACGCGCCCCGTAGTATATGTCCGCCGATCGCGGCCCCGGCCGTCAGGGCATCGCGTTGCGCCGGCGACTCACTTCATCGCGTAGATCTTGATCAGGTCGGCGCGGGAGACGATGCCGTGGACGCGGTGCTCGTCGCCGCGCCTTGCGGCAACCCGGCGCCGAGATCCGGAACTCGTAGGCAATGTAGCCCTGGTCGGTCCGCACGATGCGCTTCGCGTGGTCGATGAGGCGGACGTCGGCGTCGACCAGCGTCACGTTGCGCGGCAGCGATTAGAACCCCGTGAGACGCACATCGCGTTGCGATACTTCAATTTGGCTCGGTGTGCCGGGTCGGCGAGGGGCGGATAATCGACAGCGACACCCCTACCGTTGCCGCAACGACCAAGCCGTGCATCCGGCCTCGATCGAAAGTCCCGCGTACCGCCCGCGCACAGGAGCATCGCATCCGCGCGGTCACCGGCCCTCCCGCGCGATCGGCCTGGCGCTGCTCGTCGTCCTTTGCGCCGGCGAAGCCTGCGCCGATCCCGCGGTCGATGCGCGAATATCCGCGCTGGTCGCGAGCCGCGCGGCTGCGGCCCCGACGCCGGCGGCGTCACGCATCGATCTCTGGGTCGAGCGGATCTATCCGCCCGCGCATGCCGGCCCCGTCTGGTTCACTGCCGAGGGACCGCGCGCCGCCGTCGAGGCTGCGCTGCGTGAGCTGCGAGCGGCCGGCGACCATGGGCTCGCCCCCGACGATTACGACATCGGCACGCTCGAGCGCCGGATGGACGCAGCGAAGGGCGGCATTCGCGCGCCGGATGCGATTGCCGCCGCGGACGTCGCGCTCACCGCGAACTTCCTGCGATTCCTGTCCGATCTGCGCTTCGGTCGCGTGCGCGCGCAACAGGTCGAACCCCATTTTCGCGCCGCGGCGAAGGATGCCGCATTCGTGGCCGAGCTGCGCGATGCGGTGGCGCGCGACGGGCTTGCAGCGACGATCGCGGCGGCCGAGCCGGCGTTTCCGCAGTACGCGCGGCTGAAACGGCTGCTCGCGCAATACCGGACCCTCGCCGCGCTCCCTGCGCCCATGCTCCCGCCGCTCCCGTCGCCACGCGGCAAGATCGTCGTGGGAGACGCCTACGCGGGCGCGCCGGCATTGCACGCGGCGCTCGGCCGGCTGGGCGATCTCGCGGCGGACTCCGCGACCCCGGTCGACGACCGGTACTCGGAATCGCTGGCCGAGGGAGTGCGGCGCTTCCAGGCCCGCCACGGCCTGCTGCCGGACGGCATCCTGGGCAAGAACACCCTCGCCGCGCTCAACGTGCCGCTCGCCACGCGCGTCGGTCAGATCGCGCTTTCGCTCGAGCGCCTGCGCTGGCTGCCCGAACTGCCTCGCGGCCCGCTCATCGCGATCAACATTCCGTCGTTCCGGCTCTGGGCCGTCGCCGACGCAACGGATGCGGCGCGCCCGGCGCTGTCGATGCCGGTCGTCGTCGGCCGGGCGATGCGCAGCGAAACCCCGGTCTTCATCGGCGAGATGCGCTACGTCGAGTTCAGTCCGTACTGGAACGTGCCGCCCGGCATTCTGCGCAACGAGCTGCTGCCCCGGCTCGCCGGCGATCCGTCGTATCTCGAGCGCGAGGACATGGAGATCGTGAGCGCCCGGCACGCCGGGCTCGCGCTGACCGCGGACCGTGCCGAGGGCCTCGCGGCGCTGCGCTCCGGCGAGGCACGCCTGCGCCAGCGTCCGGGTCCGAAGAACGCCCTGGGCGGCGTCAAGTTCGTCCTGCCGAACACGATGGACGTCTACCTGCACGCGACGCCCGCGCACGCGCTGTTCGACCGCGCGCGGCGCGACTTCAGCCACGGCTGCATACGCGTGCGCGATCCCGTGGCGCTCGCGCTGTTCGTGCTTGGCGACCGCCCCGAATGGACGCGCGGGGAGATCGAAGCGGCGATGGCTTCGGGCGTGAACCGCACGGTGCCGCTCCGCGCGCCGATCCCGGTGGTCGTCTTCTACACGACGGCGATCGTCGATGAGGAGGGGCGCGCCCTGTTCCTCGCCGACGTCTACGGCCACGACCGCAAGCTGCTCGACGCGCTCTCCCGGGCGGGCCGCCGCGCGCCGTAGCGTCATCGCCGGCGGCAGGCGACGGGCATGGCCCGCCTACCAGCGCCGAACGCGCCCGGTATCGAGGTGGACGAACTGCGATTGCGGGTAGTAGCCGACGCCGCCGGCGCGCAGCGAGGTCGCCGCATCGCGCAGATCGGCGAGCGCCACGTCGGCGAGCCGGACGTCGATCGCCCGTCCCTCGAGATGAAGGCTGTGTTTGGCGACACCGCCGCCGCGCCGCTGCAGCGACTCGTTGGTGGCCGGCGAGCGATAGCCCGAGATCACCTCGTACGGCGCCTTCGAGCGGGTCAACGCCGACAGCGCATGCAATTGATCGAGCAGCTGCGGGTCGATCGCGTGCGCTTCGCCGTTGCGAAAGTCGCGCAGGAACCAGTCGACCCGCGCGAGCCCTTCCGTCAGGTACGTGCCGCCGGTCGCGTAGGCGAGCGACAGCGTCTCGCCCGTGTGCGTGTGCCGGAACGAGAGCGTCCGCAGGGCCCCGGCATTCGCGCGCGCGCGCCGGGGAAGCGCGAGCAGGGACGACGCGAGAACGGCGGCTCCGGCCGCCAGCAGGCGTCGCCGCACGGGCGCGCTGACCGTCGGCAAGATCGAACCGTCGGGGGGGGGCGAGAGGAAGCTCAGATGGAAACCGGGTCGGTGGACTGAAATCGCCGGCGATTATACGCTGGTGTGCAAAGCCTCCGGCAATCCGCGATGACCGGCGACCGCGATGCCGGGCGGCCAATGGCGGTACCATCGCGGACGAACGACAACCGCTCCGCGGTTCCACGGGAACGCCATGAAAACCCTCCGATTCCGACTGCTCGCGTGCGCGCTCGCCTCGATCGGCGCCGCTGCCGATGCGCAACCCTTGCCGGTGCGCAGCGTCGCCAACGTGGATCTCGGACGCTACCTCGGCAAATGGTACGAGATCGCTGCCTTTCCGATGTTCTTTCAGCGCCAGTGCGTCGGCGACACCACCGCCGAGTACGCGCTTCGACCCGACGGTGAAATCAGCGTCGTGAACCGCTGCCGGACGGAGAAGGGATTCGACGAGGCCGTCGGCAGGGCCTGGACGGTCGAAGGAACCGGAAACGCACAACTCAAGGTGTCGTTCTTCTGGCCGTTTCGTTCCGACTACTGGATCATCGGACTGGACGACGACTACCGGTGGGCGGTGGTGGGCAATCCGAACCGGAAGTATCTGTGGGTGCTCTCCCGCACGCCGCGGTTGGCCGGCGAAGCCCTCGACAGGGCGCTGCAGGCGGCCGCCAGCCAGGGCTTCGATCTCACCCCGTTGAAGTACACGGCCCACGGACAGGCTCCCGGCGCGCAATAGCCGGCGCCGCTTCGCAAGCGAGACCGCGCAGGTTCAGGCGTACGAGCGCAGGCGCTGCGAGAACTCGGCCAGAGGCGTAATCCCGCTCGCTTCCGCGCGCCGGCACCAGTCCTGGAGCTGCCTCACCAGCTGCTCGCGCGAGGCCGTGGAGCGCCCCCACACCGCCGCCAGCTCGCGGCGCATCGAAACCATGGTCTGCAGGGCCAGCGACTTCGGCAGCACTTCGGCGAGCCGCGCGCGCTCGACGTCGTGCAGCATCTTGTCGTCGCTGTCCAGCATCGGCGCCAGCGTCTTCAGCGCGCGCGCCTCCTCCGGAGCGACGCGGCGCAGCTTGCGCAGCTCGACCGCATACATCTGCTTCAGCGAATGGGCGTACTGCGCCAGCACGTCGTAGCGGCAGGCGACGATCGCCCTCAGCGTGTCCGCATCCGGCGTCGGCCTCGGCGCGGTGGATTCCATGGGCACTCCTCGCGCGTTGCGGGCGCTGCGCACAAACCTACTCCCGGCGCGCGCCGCCGGCCTTGACCTGGGGCGAATCGGCGGACTCCCGCGCCGCGGGCTCGGACCCTCGATGCGTTCGATTCGCTGGACGGGATGCTTCGCCGGCCCATAGAATGAACTCGGCCATGAACCCGCCATCCGCAGAGCCTGTGCGTGCCGCGCGCTTCGACGCCGCCGCGATCGCGGAGGACCTGCGTGCGGTCCGCGAGCGCTCGCCGCTCGTGCACAACGTCACCAACCTCGTGGTGATGCAGCAGACGGCGAATGCATTGCTGGCGATGGGCGCGTCGCCGATCATGGCGCACGCCGAGGCGGAGCTCGACGAGCTGCTCGCCTACGCGGGCGCCCTCGTGCTCAACATCGGCACGCTCGATGCGGCCTGGATCGGCGCGATGGAGCACGCGCTGGCCGCCGCCCGCGCTCGCGCGCTGCCGGTCGTGCTCGATCCGGTCGGCGCGGGCGCCAGCCGGCTGCGTACCGAAACGGCATTGCGCTTGCTCGAGCGCGGCGGCGTGACGATCCTGCGCGGGAATGCGTCGGAGATCCTCGCGCTGGCGGGGGCGGCCGGGACGACCAAGGGGGTGGACAGCACGCAGTCATCGGACGCCGCGCGCCAAGCGGCGCACGGCCTTGCCGTGGGCTGCGGCTGCGCGGTCGTCGTCAGCGGCGTGATCGACTATTGCCTCGATCGCACGCGGGAGGTGCGCGTGCACAACGGCGCGGCGATGATGGCGCGGATCACCGGCATGGGCTGCACGGCGTCGGCGCTGTGCGGCGCCTTCGCTGCGGTGCAGCCCGATGCCCTGCGCGCCGCGGTCGACGCGATGGCGATGATGGGAATCGCGGGCGAGCTGGCACTGGCAGCCTCGCACGGCCCCGGCACCATGGCGGCAAGCTTCTTCGACGCCTTGCACCAGATCGACTTCGCCGAACTGGAGCGCCGGCTGCGGATCGACGCATCCGCCTAGCATCGGTGTTTCGATGGCGGTCCGCAATTTCGATCTCGGCGTCTACCTCGTCACCGACCGCGCGTGCTGCGGTTCGCGCGGCGTGGACGAGGTGGTCCGCGCCGCAATCGACAATGGCGTGACGCTGGTTCAGCTGCGGGACAAGTGCGTCGACGCAAGACCGATGCTCGCGCTGGGCCGCAGGCTCCTCGCGCTGCTGCATCCGGCCGGGATCGGCCTGATCGTCAACGACCGGATCGACGTTGCACAGGCGCTCGACGCCGACGGCGTGCACGTCGGCCAGCAGGACATTCCGTATCCGGAGGCCCGGCGCCTGCTGGGGCCCGCGAAGATCATCGGCGTTTCGGTGGGGAGCGAATCCGAGGCGCGGGAAGCGGCCGGCTGGGACGTCGATTACGTCGGCGTCGGCCCGGTGTATCCAACCGCGACCAAGCCGGATGCGGGCGCCGCGCTGGGCCCGGATGAAGCGGCGCGTCTGGCCAGGATGACCGGCCATCGCGCGGTCGCCATCGGCGGGATCGACGCCACCAACGCCGCGGTCCTGTACGCGGCCGGCCTCGAAGGCGTGGCCACGATCTCCGCGATCTGCTCCGCGCCCGATCCGGGCGCGGCAACGCGCCGGTTCGCCGCTCTCATGCGGGAGCATCGCGCGCGCAGCGGCTGATGCGGCGCGCGCGGCACGGCATTGGCGCCATCGTCGACATCGATTCCGGAAGTCCCTCGACGGCAGAAACCGGCACGCTGGCCCGCACGGCACCGCGCCTCTATACTTGAAACGGCGCTTTTCGTCTCCCCGCTCCGATCGCACACGCATGTTCGAATCCGTTCAAAGGCGCGCCGCCCTCATTGCGCGCGATGGGCTCAAGGTGCGGCGCCTCATCGCCAGCTGCCGGAAGCTCCTGTCCGAGCGCGGCGAGGCGGCCGGCGTGTCGCTGGCCCGGATCACCCTGGACTTGTACCGGGAGCTGGACAGGAAGGAGCAGGCGCGATTCTTCGCGGCGCTGCTCGCCGAGTTCTCCCCCGATCCCGTGCACGTGCTCGCGGCGTCGAAGGCTTACGCCGCCGAGCAGTCGGCGGCCAACCTGTCGCAGCTCAGCATCGCCGCCGAGCCGCCGCGCCAGGAACTGCTGCGCCGGCTGAACCGGGCGCCCGGAGGCACGGCCACGATCCTGCGCATGCGCGAGCGCCTGCTGGAGCTCAAAGGCGAGCAGCACGAGCTCGACGCCGTCGACTGGGACCTCCGTCACCTGCTGTCGTCGTGGTTCAACCCCGGCTTCCTGCAGATCGTGCGCGTGGATTGGCGCACGCCGGCGTACCTGCTCGAGCAGATCATCGTCCACGAGGCGGTGCACGAGATTCGCGGTTGGGACGACCTGCGTCGCCGGCTCGAGGTCGACGGCCGATGCTTCGCCTTCTTCCACCCGGCGCTGCCCGACGAGCCGCTGATCTTCGTCGAGGTCGCGCTGATGGACCGGATGGCCGACGCGGTGCAGCCCTTGCTCGAGGCACAGACCGCCACGAACGATCCGAGCCGGGTGACGACCGCGGTGTTCTACTCGATCAGCAACTGCCAGCCGGGCCTGCGCGGCGTGTCGCTCGGCAACTTCCTCATCAAGAACGTCGTCGACGTGCTGTCGCGGGAGTTTCCGCGGCTCAAGGTGTTCTGCACGCTCTCGCCGGTCCCGGGCTTTGCCGCGTGGCTCGGCCGGCTGCTCAAGCACTCCGGCGCCGATCAAGCCCGGCCCCTGGCTCAGGCGCTGACGGCGGTGGCCGCGGAGCTCGGCACCGACATCGCGAAGGTCGCCAGCGAGCCGGAGAGCGCCGCCGTGCGCCTGGCGCCGCTGAAGGAGCCGCTGACGCAGCTGTGCGCCAGCTACCTGCTGCATCGCGCCGATGGCGGCGAGCCGGCGCAGGACCCGGTGGCCAGGTTCCACCTCAACAACGGCGCCAAGCTGGAGCGGATCAACTGGCTGGCCGACGTCTCGAAGAAAGGCCTGCGCGAGTCGCTCGGGCTGATGGTCAACTACCTGTACGAGCCGCGCGCGATCGAAGGCAACCACGAGAAGTTCGTGCGCGGCGATATCGTCGCCTCCCGGCGCGTGCGCAGTCTGGCGCTCGGCGAGTGACGCGCCCCTCCGCGCGTCCTGGCGCCGGGCGCGAATCGGACCCGGCGCGCATGCCGGCCAAGCCACGGGCCGGGCCACACACGTTGTTCTGCATCAAAGGGCGAGCCCGGAGCGCGCGCTATGCTGATGACCGCGATTCCCCGCGCAATCGGTGAAGGAGAACCTCATGCAACCTCTACGCGCACTCGCCATTCTCGCCCTCTGCGGCCTTCCGGCGCTGGTGGCGGCGCAGGATCTCACCTGGCGCAAGGACATCCAGCCGATGATCAAGGAGAACTGCGGTGCCTGCCACGGCGCCAGTTCCCCGAGCTACGAGGACTGGAACCTCGACCGGAAGAACTTCGAGGCCAAGAGGATCGGGCCGCGGATGGACAACTACACCGACTTCATGCGGCACATCGTCTGGCCGGCGACGGGGTCGCTGGCGCGACGGCTCGACGACGGCAAGAATGCCGACGGCAAGCCCGGGAACATGTACGCGTTTCTGGGAGCGAGCGACCAGGATCGCGCCAGGAACCTGGCGACGCTGAAGAGCTGGCTGGGCGAGGGGGCGTGGAACCTCAATCGCTGGGAGGCCCGCGGCAACGTGCCTGGAATCACCAAGGAACAGCTCGACAAGGTCAAGGCCAAGTATTGACCGTGCCTCGCCGAGGTGGCTGCGCGTCGCCAGCGCCGGCGTCGCAGGTCGACGATGCGCCCCACTCCGTCACGACCGTCGTGGGATCCAGCCGCATGAAGCCCGGCACCATGCTTCGCGTCTGCGCCATCGTCCTCCTGTCGCTTTCGTTGGCGCCCTCGGCGCTCGCCGAGCAGATCAAGGTCCTGACCACGGGCGCATTCAAGCAGGTGGTCGTCGCATTGGCGCCCGACTTCGAGGCCAGGACCGGCCACCGGCTCGACGTGCAGAACGATACGGCCGGAGCGCTGGCGAAGCGCGTCGACGGCGGGGAGAGCTTCGACGTGCTCGTGCTGACGCCCGCGGCCATCGCGAAGTACTCGGCCACCGGCAAGATCGCTCCGGGAACCGGCACGGCGCTCGCGAAAGTCGGCATCGGGCTCGCCGTGAAGGCCGGCGCAGCCGTGCCCGAGATCAGGACCGTCGACCAGTTCAAGAAGGTGCTGCTCGATGCCCGTGCCATCGCCTACATCGATCCGGCGTCCGGCGGTTCGAGCGGCATCTACCTGAGCCGCCTGTTCCAGGACCTGGGCATCGCGGCGCAGGTCAAACAGAAGGCGGTGCTCGTTCCCGGAGGGCTGGTGGCGCCGCGTCTGCTGAACGGGGAGGCCGACGTCGCGCTCCACCAGGTCAGCGAGATCCTGCCGGTGCAGGGCGTCACCCTGGTCGGCCCGCTGCCGGAGGCGATCCAGCACTACACCGAATACGCGGGCGGCGTCGGCGCCGCGTCGGCGCACCGGGAGGCGGCCCAGGCATTTCTGTCGGTGCTGTCCGGCGCGAGCGCGGCGGACACGATCCGCAGCAAAGGGATGCTGCCCTCGCGTTGACGACAGCGGCGGCGGCGCAAGCCGATGCGCTGCGCGGCGCGCGGTGCGGCCCTAAGGTCCCGGCACGCGCCCGAAGCCCGGCAGCTTGAGCGCCGGACGCAGAAGGTCCACGCCGGCCACGAGGCCGAGGACGTTGAGCTCGAGGCCCTCGTCGACGCCTGCGGTCACGCCGACGAGCCCGCCGAGCGAGAACTGATAGCCACCGCCACTCGGCGTGCGCGCGACGACGCGTCCGTGCGGCAGGTAGTCCTTGCCGATCGCCGTCGACGGCATCGTCAGCCCGAGCTCCGGTATCTCCCTGCCCAGGTGCGCAACGAACGTGTTGCTGTTCGGACCCGGCCACGCGCTGTAGGCATGCGCGTCGGGATACGCGGCGACCGCCTGCGGCAGCTTCGCGATCACCGCCTCGGCGCGCGCCCCCCGCAGGTCCCGGATCAGCTCGGGCGGCGAGCCATACCACTCGGCGTCCGGCGCGCGATAGTTCGAGATCGAGATCACCGAGCGCCCCGCCCGGGCATACCAGCCGATCACCTCGTAGCGGGTGTAACTCGCCTCGCCTGCAGGCTTCGCCGCGAGCCACGTATGCACGGCGAACGCGCCGCGCCAGCCGAAGGCGCGGCTGGCGTAGACCTGCACCACCGCCTCCCGATGCACGGCGGGGTCGGGCGCGATGCCCGCGGAACGGTGGGTCGCCGTGCGCCAGTCTCCGGTGACCGACGCGCGGCCGAACGCGAGCGCCAGCAGCGGCCCGGCCACGAACAGTCCCAGGATCAGCAGCAGCCATCGGCCGACGCGAAGTGCCTTGACGATCATGATGCCGGTCATGATAGCCTCACCTCGCCGAGTCGGCAGACGACTGCGCCTTACGCAGGTCCCATCGGCAGCGCTGACCGCGGCTCGGCAGAAAGGGAGCGTTCATGGCCCGCCGTCTCGTCGTCGTCCTTGCCGCCGCCGCATTGACCGCGGCCGGCTGCTCGCGTGAGCACACCGCCAGTTCAGCCTCGCGGTCGCAGGGGTGGGAACTGAAACATGGAAACGGAACGGTGGCGGGCTACGCCGAGTTCGACCGCCAGGGCACGCCCACCGCGATCGGCATCGTCTGGTCGTCGAGCGCGCTGGAGGGCCTTCCGGGCGGTTCCGATCAGCACCGCTGCGCTGGCCGCACCAAGGACGGCGGGATCGACGCCAACACGAAATGCCAGCACACGCACGAGTACGTTCTTCCACTGCCGGATGCGGCGGCGCGAAGAAGCGACATTCCGTTCAAGTGGGTGCTGCTGAACTGGAACCCCGAGGGGCACATTCCGCCGGGAATCTACGACGTCGCGCACTTCGATGTCCATTTCGAGATGGGCCCGATCGCGGACACCTTTGCCATCGAGCCCGGACCCTGCGGTCCCGAGTATGTCCGCTGCGACCAGTTCCAGGTTGCCAGGAAGCCGGTCCCCCCGAACTACCTGCCCGCCGACTACGCGGACGTCGAGGCCGTGGTTCCGGCGATGGGCAATCACCTGATCGACACGACGGGCCCCGAGTTCAGGAAGCAGCCGTTCGCGCGCAGCTGGATCTACGGGGCCTACGACGGAAAGATCATCTTCTACGAAGCGATGGTCGCCCGCGCGTACCTGCTCGGCAAGCCCGACGCCTGCATGCCGATCAAGGCGCCGAAGGCGGTCGCCGCGGCCGGGTTCTATCCGACCGAGTACTGCGTGCGCCACGACGCGAAGACGGGAGAGTACTCGGTGTCGATGGAGAAATTCGCCCGTCGCGAAGCCAGCGCCCCGGAGGCAATTCCAGCGAAGAGTTGACGCGCGCCATCGACGTCGGGCAGGCGCGCCCTCGCCGGTCAGGCCGGCGCCGCCGCCAGCGCCAGACGCAGGCGCCGCCCGTCCTCCGGCACGAAGCGCCCGCGATCGAGGGAAAAGGCGCGCACCGACGCGCGCAGACGCCAACCGGATCCGCTCTTCCGAATCCGGTACACGTGGTAGGTCGCGTGCCGATCGACCTCGTCACCGATCGCCGATGCCGAGGGCACGCCGATCGCGAGGTTCCGCCCGTTTTCGGAATCGAGATAGGCGGCCGCGGAGAAATGGGCATGCCCGTGAAGGATCAGCTCCGCTCCGCGCCGGGCGAGCACATCGCGCAGCGCGGCGCCGTCGAGCAGCGACTTGCGCCATCCGACCGTGTGCGCCGCCGGCGGGTGATGCAGCAGCACGATGCGGAACAGCCCGGCGCCGGCGGTGTCCTCCAGCATGCGGTCCAGCCGCGCGAGCTGGCGCTCGCCCAGGCGTCCGGTGGCGAGGAACGGCGCGGTGGGCCGCGCCGTCGAGAGGCCGATCAGTGCCACCTCGCGACGTATGCGCAAGCTTGGGAACGCATCGTCGGCGTCGGTCGGCGCGCCGGCGTTGTCGCCCTGCATGTACGCCGTCCACTGCGCGAACGTCTCGCGCCATTCCTCGGGGGCGTACGCGTCGTGGTTGCCGGGAACGACGGTGATCGCCTCCGGCCGGCCCAGTCGAGCGAGCCAGGTCGCGGCCTCGCGAAACTCCTGCGGCAGACCCAGATGCGTGAGGTCGCCGGTCACCGCGATGTGGTCGAGCTGCTCGGCCTGAAGATCGGCCCGGAGCGCGTCGAGCACATCGGTCCGGTGCTCGTGCCGGCGCCGCAGTTGCCACGAAATGTAGCCGAGGATCCGCTTGTCGAGCAGCGCGCGCGGGCTCACGCCTGCGAGCGACGACAGGTGCAGGTCGGACAGGTGCGCCAGCGCGAAATCGGCATCCGATGACGGGCCATGGCGCTCGTCCGCATCGATCTCCAGCTCTACGGTGGCCATCGGGCTTAGTATATGATGCTGATGCGCCGTTGCGGCCCGCCCGATGCGGCCAGCCCGCGGAAGCCCCCCGCGTTCCATCTCGACGACGATATGTTGTATGCAGTTGTGCTGGGGGATAGCCCGATCCGTCTCTGGGCCCTCGCTCCTGCCGCGCGCATAGAGCGTCAGCTGCGCTCCGCGGGCATCGCCCTGTGGCACAAGGGCCTGGACGCGCTTCCGCCGGATTCCACGTTGCTCATGCTCCGCGGCGATTGCCTGTACGACGCACGCGTGCTCCGCGGCCTCGCTGCGGCGAAGCAGGTGGTGCTCGAGGTCGATGTCGACGGGCGCTCCCTGCCGGTCGCGGCCCATGTCGGCGCGGATCACGCGGCTGCTGCCGCCGAATTGCTGAGCGGCAAGGCGGCGCGTGCCGCGATGGTGGGAGTCGCCAGGGTGACCATCGAGCAACTGGCGCAGGGGTTCGAGG
The DNA here is from genome assembly GCA_963786625.1 of uncultured beta proteobacterium. Taxonomy (GTDB): domain Bacteria; phylum Pseudomonadota; class Gammaproteobacteria; order Burkholderiales; family Casimicrobiaceae; genus CAIWHR01. Next base: position 484,168 of record CAWAZS010000014.1, on the reverse strand, counting down.
CCGGGCTGCTGAAGCTGGACCGACCCTACGTGCTGCCGGTGACCGAGGAGCGCCGGCGCGCGCTCGAGCAACTCACCTTTTCCGGCGCCTACAAGGGGGTCACCGATCTCGTCACCAAATGGCTGTGGCCGCTGCCGGCGCAATGGGTCACCCGCTGGTGCGCGTGCATGGGGATCACGCCGAATCAGGTTACCGCGCTCAGTCTGGTGCTGGTCGTCGTGGCCACGGTGCTGTTCGCCCGCGGCGAATACGGCTGGGGGCTCGTCGCGGGCTGGATCATGACCTTCCTCGACACCGTCGACGGCAAGCTCGCGCGCGTCACCGTCACCTCGACGCCGCTGGGCAACGTGTTCGACCACGGCATCGATCTCGTTCACCCGCCCATCTGGTATGTGGCCTGGGGCGTCGGCCTTGCGCTCGATCCCCCGGCGGTGGCAGGCATCCCCTTGGCTCTGCTCTATGCGGCGATCCTCGCTGGTTACGTCGGCGGGCGCCTCTGCGAGGGGGCTTTCCAGCGCTGGATCGCGCCGTTCTCGATGTTCACGTGGCGCCCGTTCGACTCCTGGTTCCGGTTGATCGTCGCGCGGCGCAATCCGAACCTGATCATGCTGACCCTCGGCCTCGCCGTCGGCCGGCCCGACCTCGGCCTGCTGGCGGTCGCCGCGTGGACGCTGCTGTCGACGGCGATTCTGCTGGTGCGGTTGCTGCTCGCCGTCCGCGCCCGGCGCAAGCGCGGCGCGATCGGATCCTGGCTCACCGAGATCGGCCAGACCGTGGACGAGCGCGCGCTGGCGGTGCGGGTGTTCACGCACGCCGCTCCCGCCGCGCGCGATGCCTGATGCAACCGGCGCGATGCGGGCGGTAGATGCCCCCCGGGCAGGCGATCGCGCATCGCGCCTGAGCACGCTGCGGATCGGCGTCGTGCACAACCCCCTGAGCGGGGCCAATCGCGCCGCCGCAGCGTCGATGCGCCGCGTGTTCAGCGCCCATCCGGAAGTTCCCTGCCACGATGCCTCCGAACCGGACGAGGTCGCGCGGGCGCTGCGCGCGATGGCGCAGCAGGGCGTCAACACCGTCGCGGTGAGCGGCGGGGATGGCACCGTCGGCGCGGTCCTCAACATCGTCTTCGGCGCCAATCCGTTTCCCGATGTGCCGCTGCTCGCCGTGCTCCGCGGCGGCACCGCGAACATGACGGCCGGCGACGTCGGCATGCGGGGCCGCCACAACCGGGCGCTGCGGCTGCTGATCGAATCCGCGGGCCGTGGCGGAGACGGTCTCGCGGTGATCGAACGCCCCGTGATGCGCATCGACCCGGGCGCGGGACGCGCGCCCATCTACGGGATGTTCTTCGGCGCCGCCGCGATCTCGCAGGGCATCGCCTACTGCAAGCGCCACGTGCACACGCTCGGCCTGCGCGGAGAGATCGGGCCGGCCGTGACGATGGCGCGCTTCGTCATCGCCATGGCGCGCGGCGAACGCGCGATCGTCGCGCCGGTGCCCGTCACCGTGGCGATCGACGGCGCACCGCCCGCAGCCTTCGACTGCGAGGTCGTGTACGTCACGACGCTGGAGCGGATGGTGCTGGGGCTGCGCCCCTATTGGGGAGCGGAGGCGGCGCCGCTGCATTACACGGGCGTCCGCGCGGCCCCGCGGCACTGGCTGAAGGCGCTGCCCGGTTTCCTGCGCGGCCGGGGCAACCGCTACACGACGCCGGCGAACGGCTACGAAAGCCGCAACGCGCACCGGCTCGAGATCGGGCTCGACACGCCGTTCTTCGTCGACGGCGAGATCTTTTCGCCGGAGGCGGGCACGCCGCTGGCGATCACGAACGGCGGGATCGCGGGGTTCCTGCGTCTGCAATGAATGCTTCGTTGGAGGCCGTGATCGAGAGCCAGCTCGCGGCGAGCGCCCCGGACTCCGTGGCCGCACTCGGCGAGCTCCTGCGCCGGCGCTTCGGCGCGCACGCGCAGGCGGTGCTCTTCTACGGCTCCTGCCGGCGCGGGAACGACGATGCGGGCGGCATCGTCGATCTCTATGTGCTGGTCGACGCGTATCGGGCGGCCTACGGACGCCTGCTGCCGGCGCTCGCGAATCGCGCGCTGGCGCCCAATGTCTACTACCTGGAGACGCCGTTTGCCGGAAGGACCGCGCGCGCGAAGTACGCGGTGGTCTCGCTGGAGCAATTCGAGCATGGCACGGCCCGCTGGTTTCATCCCTATCTGTGGGGCCGGTTTGCGCAACCCTGCGGGCTCCTCTACGCCGCCGACGCAACCGTGCGCCGCCGCATCGTGCACTCGCTCGCCGCTGCCGTCACCAGGTTCGCGGCGCGGACGCTCCCGCGGCTGCCGGCGGAGTTCGACACCGAGACCCTGTGGACGCGCGGCTTGCTCCTCACCTATGCGGCGGAGCTGCGCGCGGAGCGACCGGCGAAGATCCGCGCGCTCCATGCCGATGCCGCCACCGAGCTGGAGGCGCGCACGCAGGCGCTGGCCGCAATGCAAGGCTGGGAGCGCACGCCCGCGGGCCGCTATCGCAATCCAGGCACGCGGTGGGACCGCTGGCGGGGCGCCTGCCGCTGGGCCGTCTGCGTGGCGCAGGGCAAGGCGCTGAGCGTTCTGCGCCTGCTCAAGGCGTCGTTCACCTTCGACGGCGGGTTGTCGTACCTCGCCTGGAAGATCGAGCGGCACTCCGGCGTGCAGATCGAGATCACGCCCTTCATGCGTCGGTTCCCGCGATTGGGGGCCATCGGCGCACTGTGGCGGACCTGGCGCCAGGGCGGATTCCGGTAGTGATCGCGACCGCCGAGCGGCGCGGCCACCGCGTCGATACCCCTTATAATGGAGGGGTCGCGCGGCACATTCGCCGAGCCCAGGCCGTAGTGGCCACGGAGGTCCGATGATCAGTTCGATGCGGTTCCGCTCTTTCCTGCTGCTGGTGGGCGCCCTGGCGCTTGCCGGCGCGACCCTGACCGCATCCGCGCAAGGACGCGGCGCGCTCGAGGCCGACGCGAAGAAGGCCTACAACAAGCTCGTCGCCGGTGTGCCGGCGGCGAAGGCGCTCGGCAAGGACGCCGTCGCCGTCCTGGTGTTTCCGAAGATCACCAAGGCCGGGCTGGTGGTCGGCGGCCAGCATGGCGAAGGCGTGCTGCTCAAGGGCGGCAAGACCGCCGGCTACTACAACACGACCGGCGCGTCCTACGGGCTGCAGGCGGGCGTGCAGCAGTTCGGCTACGCGATGTTCTTCATGAGCGAGAAGTCGCTCGCGGCGCTGAGCGCGGCGGACGGCTTCGAGGTCGGCGTCGGGCCCAGCGTGGTCGTCGTGGACGAGGGCATGGGCAAGTCGATGACGACCATCACCGCGAAGGAGAACGTCTACGCGTTCATCTTCGGCCAGAAGGGATTGATGGCCGGCATCGGCCTGCAGGGCAACAAGATCACCCGGCTCGCCAAGTAGCGCGGCGGGATCCGAAGGGCCTCGGTACCAGGGGCCCCGAGCAACCGGCCGATGGCGCAGCCTCCCCGCGTTCCGGACTTCTTCGTGGTCGGCGCGCCGCGCTGCGGCACGACGTCGTTCTGCCGCTGGCTCGCGCGCAACCCGCAGATCTGCTTCTCGCAGCCGAAGGAGCCGCACTACTTCGCGCGGCTCGATCACGATCCCTCCGCAGCCGAACTGCAGCGCGACTACCTCGATCGCTGCTTCGGCCACTGCACGCCCGGACACCGCGCGCTGGGCGAGGGATCGGTGTCCTACCTCTACCTGCCCGAGGCGATCGAACGGATCCGGCGCCTCAACCCCGCCGCGCGGTTCGTCGCACTCGTCCGCGATCCGTTTGCGATGCTGCCGTCGTATCACCTGCGGATGCGCTTTCTGCTGCAGGAGGACGAGCCGGATTTCGCGCGGGCCTGGGCGCTGCAGCCGGCGCGCGCGCGCGGGGAGAAGGTCCCGAAGCACTGCCTCGATGCGCGCCTGCTGATGTACGGCGAGGTCGCGAAGCTCGGCGCGCAGGTGCAGCGGCTCTTCGACATCGCCGGCCGGGATCGATCGCACGTCGTCGTCTTCGACGATCTCCTGGCCGACCCGCTCGGCGTCTACCGGCGCGCGCTCGGGTTCCTCGGCGTCGACGACGACGGCCAGACGCAATTCGAACGACGGTACGAGAGCCGCATGTACCGGTACCGCTGGCTGCAGCGGCTGCTCTTCGTGCCGGCGACGCGCGGCGGAAAGATGATCGACACGCTCCAGCGCCGCAGCCGCAAGTACAATCCGGACGGCTCGAAACGCCAGAGCCTGATCAAGCGGGTGACCAACTGGAACAAGATCCCCGCGTCGGCGGCGCCGCTGACGCCGGCGATGGCCGTCGTCGTGCGCGAGACGCTGCGCTCCGACGTGGAGCTCCTGTCGCGGCTGCTCGAGCGCGACTTGAGCCACTGGCTCGGCGGATGAGACTCCGGTGCGGCGCGCCGCCCGCCGTCGCGTCGCCTCGCCGCAACGCATCCGGCGGCGGTCGTGGGTCGCGATGACGGACGGTGCCTCGGCCTGTTAAAATCGCCCTCCCCCGTTGGAGAAGGCCGATGGCGGACCCACTCAAGCCGAACCGGACGGAGCAATCCGTCAGGCTGTTCCGGAACGATTTCCTGGAAGCGCTGACGCACGTCCATCCGGTCGTTCCCCTGCTGTTCTGGGGCCCTGTCGTCGCCTGGCTCCTGTGGCGCAGCCGGGCCGTCCACGACCTTCCGGCGGACGGACTGCTCGCGATCGGTGCGCTCGGCCTCGTCGTCTGGACGCTGACCGAATACTGCCTGCATCGGTTCGTGTTCCACTACCCGGCAACGAGCCGGATCGGCAAGTACCTCGTGTTCCTGTTCCACGGCGTGCATCACGCCACGCCGCGCGACAAGACGCGCCTGGTCATGCCTCCCGCGGGAGGCGTCCTCGTGATGATCGTGCTCTACCAGATCTTCCGGCTCGCGGTGCCGGCGCCATGGATCGAGCCGTTCTGCGCGTTCTTCATCGTCGGCTATCTGGTGTACGACTACATCCACTACGCGACGCATCATTTTCCGATGAAGCCGCCGCTGCTGCACTTCCTCAAGGTCTATCACCTGCAGCATCACTACGGCGCCAAGGGCCTGCGCTACGGCGTCAGCTCGCCGCTGTGGGACCGGGTGTTCGGCACCTATCCCGCGAACGCCCGCGCGCGTGGCGGCTGAGCTTGCCGGCGCATGGATGACGGGCGCCCCCGCCCGCGCGGTGCGCTCCCCGGCCTACCGCGCCGCGGCGCGCATGCGCGCCGGGGCCGCGGCATTGCTGCTGATGGCACTCGCGCTGGCGTCGCCTGCGGCGGGAGCGGCGCAGGGCAGCGACCCCGAGGACGTCCGTGGGCTGTGGGTCGATCACCGCGACGGCGACAAGCGGAAGGTGGCCGTCTGGATCGAGGACTGCGATGGCCTCCTGTGCGGGCGCATCTACTGGCTGAAGAAGCCGCTGTCGGCGGGCGGTGCGCCCAAGCGCGACCGGCACAATCCCGACGCCGCGCTGCGCGATCGGCCCCTGTGCGGATTGCGGATCCTCACCGGCTTTCGGCGCACGAAGGAGAGCACCTGGGGCTCGGGCCACATCTACAATCCCAACGACGGCCGGACGTTCAGCAGCACGATGAGCCTGCAGCACGACGGCTCGCTCCGGATACGCGGCTACGTCGGCGTTTCGTTCTTCGGCAAGACCGTGGAGTGGGTGCGCCCGCAGGAGCCGCTGGAGCGCTGCGGGCCGGCCGACGCTAGTCCCGGTTGACCGTCGTTTCCAGGGACGCGGGCGCCGGCCCCGCGCCGGCGACGCCGGCGGCGAGCGACGCGCTGCCCTCGCTCATCCGATAGACGCGGTCCGCGACGTCGACCAGCGGCGACTGGTGCGATATCGCGATGATGGTCAGCTCTCCGCGCAAGCCCTCCAGCGTGCGGCAGATGGCGGTCTCGGTTTCCGGGTCGAGGGCGCTGGTGGCTTCGTCGAGAATCAGCAGCCGCGGCTTGTGCGCGAGCGCGCGCGCGATCGCGACGCGCTGGCGCTGGCCGCCGGAGAGCTTCCCGCCGCGCTCGCCGACGATGGTGTCCAGTCCCTCCGGCAATCCCGAGACGAGGTCCCAGATTCCGGCGGCGCGCAGGGCGGCCTCGGCATCGGCTTCGCTCAACGCGGGATCGCCGAGCGTCACGTTGGTCCGGACGGTATCGTGGAGCAGCACGGTGTCCTGCGGCACATAGCCGATCATGCGGCGCCACGCGCGCCAGTCGACGCGCTGCAACGGGAGATCGTCGATCCAGATTTCGCCCTCCTGCGGCCGCAGCAGCGCCGCGATGAGATCGACCACCGTGGTCTTTCCGGCGCCCGACGCGCCGACGATCGCCGTGATTCCCCCTGCCGGGATCGTGAGCGCCACGTTGCGCAGGACCCACCGGTCCCGGTACTGGAAACCGACGTTCTCGAAGCGGATCGCCTGCCGCAACGCGGGCGTGGCGCCGTCCGGCGGATTCTCGCTTTCCTTCGCGGCGGCGTCGATCGCGGCGCGCAACGCCCAGTAGGCGCTCTCGCTCGTGGCCATCTTCTGATACTCGCGCTGCATGCGGCTCAGGTACAGCAGCACGCGCACCAGCAGGAACGCGAGGAGCATCACCGACGCCAGCGACATTCCGAACCGCACCAGGGCCACGTAGAGGCCGGCCGCGATCAGGATGGCGAGCATGGGCTCCTGCAGCGCGCGCAGCGCTTCCTTGCTGAAGATCTCCTTCTGCAGCGCGCGGTTCAACTGCGTCGTGTCGCCTTCGAGCAGCGCGTTGGCGAGATTCTCGCGGGCCATCGCCTTCAGCGGCTTGACCGACTGCAGATTGTCGGAAAGGCGCGCGAGGAGCGAGCGCAGCAGCCGGGTCTGCTTGGCGCCGGCGCGCCGCGACATGTGCACCAGACGATTGAGGAGAAAGACGAACACGGTGCCGGCGGCGAGCGTGACCAGCGTCGCCGGCCACGACACGAGCAGCGCGACGATGGAGTAGACCGCGGCCTGGATCGCGAGCGCGATGACGGTCGCGCCGTAGAGATACGATTCCGCGCCGCGCGTCGCCTCGGTGGCGAGGCTGTTGGCGAGCGCCCCGACCGGCTGGCGCAGGTAGTACTCCCAGCGGGCGGACAGCAGGGAACGAATGAACCCGAGCCGCAGATCCGTCGCGACATGGGCCACCGTGTAGCCGACCTGCCGGTTCGCCACCAGCACGAGCACGCTCTTCAACGTCATGGCGACGACGACGAGGAGGAGCAGCACACCGACGGTCGGCGTCACCCCGACGCTGCCGAGGACGCGCGTCACGATGCCGCCGATGCCCGTCTGCGCGCCGCCTGCCGCATCCCCCGAGCGTGCGCTCAGCAGCGGCAGCAGCGTCGTGAGCCCGAGCCCTTCGAACAGGCTCGCCAGCACCAGCGAGCCCAGCACGAGCGCGCTCTGGGCGGGATAGGCGCGACTGAAGGCGGCGAAGAGCTTCATCGAGAATGCGGGCCCCGATCGTACGGCGGCGGCGGACGGCTTCGACGGACGCTGCCCGGCCGATGGCATCCCGCGGCATGCCTCCGGCAGAGCGCGCGCCGGCGTTGCGGCTCAGGTTCCGGTGCCGCGCTCCGCAACGACGACTCCGACCGATCCGCGCAGCTCGGCAAACGCCGTGCAGACAGCGTCGATCTGTTCGGGCGTGTGCGCCGCGCTGACGCTGCAGCGGATCAGCGAGACTCCGTTCGGCGTCGCGGGCGGAAGCATCAGGTTGACGTACACGCCACGCTGCAGCAGCCCGTTCCAGAACTGCAAGGCCTCGGCCCGATCGCCGAGCACGACCGCGATCACCGGGCTGGGCGCCGCGCCCAGCGTGTAGCCCATCGCCGTCAATGCCGCGTGCAGGCGCTCGAAATTCGCGCGCAGGCGCGCCCGGAGCTCACGGCCCGCCGAAAGGATGGCGAGCGCCTGCCGTGTCGAGGCGATCGTGGCGGGCGACGGCGACGCGGTGAAGATGTACGGCCGGCTCGAGTAGCGGACGAGCTCGAGCACGGGAAGATCGCTCACGCAGAAGCCGCCGGTGCCGCCGAGGCTCTTGCTGAACGTGCCGACGACGAAGTCCGCGTCCGCGAGCACGCCCTCTTCCTCGACCAGCCCGCGGCCGCGCTCGCCCAGCACGCCCAGCGAATGGGCCTCGTCGACCATCAGATAGCCGCCGTGCTCGCGCTTGACCTCGACGATCTCCCTGAGTGGCGCGCGATCGCCCAGCATGCTGTAGATCCCCTCCACCAGGATCAGCGTGTCGGCCGCGCGCTCGCCGAGCCGGCGCATGCGCTTGGCGAGGTCGTCCGCGTTGTTGTGGCGGAAACGGATGACCTCGGCGCCGCTCAGGCGACAGCCGTCGTAGATGCTGGCGTGGCAATCGGCATCGAGCAGCACGACGTCCTTCGGTCCGGTGAGCCCCGCCAGCATCCCCAGGTTCGCCTGGTAACCGGTCGAGAACACGATGGCGTCGCGCACGCCGTAGAACGCGGCGAGCTCCTGCTCGAGCCGCCGGTGGCTCGAGTAGCTGCCGTTGGCCATGCGCGAACCGGTCGTGCCGGTGCCCTGGGTGTCCAGCGCCCGGTGCGCCGCCGCGATGCACTCGGGATTGAAGGTGAGGCCGAGGTAGTTGTTGGTGCCGGCGAGAATGGTGTGCCGTCCGTGGATGACCCCCTCGGTCGGCGAGACGATGCGCTCGATCTCCACGCCGAACGGATCGATGCCGAGCGCCGCGAGCTCGCGGCGGGCACTGGCCAGACCCTGAAACTTGTCGAAAAGTCCCATCACCGCTCACGCACGAGGGTTTCGATCTGCGACGCAAGATCCTTCACGGTCTTCACGTCGGGGAGGATGTTCACCGGAATCGAGATGTCGTATCGATCCTCGATCTGCAGCAGCAGATTCATGACCTGGAGCGAATCCAGTTCGAGATCGCCCAGCAGATCGGTGTCCTCGCGGATCGCGACGCGTCCCTGCGTCAGCGAGGCGAGCTCCTTGGTCAGCTCTTCGAGAATTTGCGGGTATGCCAGCATGATGTTCGCCGTTGCGCCGTCCGTTTCCTGCCCCGCGCTCATTCCCGGAGGCCCCTGCCATAGGCACGGGCGAGGCCCGGCTCGAGCTCGAAGGCCGGCCGCCAGCCGGTGGCGAGCGCAAAGGCGTGACTATCGCACACCCAGTCCGGATGCGTGATTTCGCGGACCTTGCCCGGCGTCAGCATCGGCGCGTATCCGACGAGCCGCGCGGCCGCGAGATTCGCCGCGGCGGCAAGGTCGAGCACCGATGCGGGGATGGGCAGGCGGCGCACCGGAGCGCCCGCGCGCAGCACCCTTCCGGCAGCGCTCACGACGGTGTCCCAATCGTATCCTCCCGGGCGCCCGTCATCGAGCTCGAACGTCTCGCCATAGCCGGTGTCGCAGTCCAGCCAGCGCAACACCGCCGTCGCCAGATCGTCGACGTAGATCAGCGAAAAGCGACCGCGCATGCCGGCGGGCAGCGGCGCGAAACCCCTGGCGATCCAGCGAAACAGCGGAAGCAGCTCGCGGTCGCCCGGTCCGAACACCACGGGTGGCCGCAGTATCGTCCAGCGCATGTGCTCCGACGCCCCCTTGACCGCGCATTCGCCCCCCCGCTTGCTGGCCGCGTATTCGGAAAGCTCGGGCATGCGCGCCGCCAGCGAGGAAATCAGCAGGAATCGCGGCAGCCGGCCCATGCTCGCTGCGGCCCGGGCAAGGCGGCCCGCGCCCTCGGCATTGACCCGGTCGAAATCGGAACGCCGGGCACCGCGCACGGCGCCGGCGCAGTGGATGACCGCATCGGTCCCGGCCACCAGCGCGCGCAGCGCATCCTGGTCTTCGAGATCCCCGGGCAGCCACTCGACACCCGGCAGGTCCGGCGGGAGGCGCCCGCTCCGCGGCCGATACAGCGCGCGCACTTGCCATCCGGCGGCGGTCAGGTGCGCGAGCAGCGCCGTGCCGATGAACCCGGTCGCTCCGGTCAGAGCAAGCTCGGGGGCGGCGGTCGAGCGTCGCGCGCCCGGTTCGGGCCGGTTTCCCGCTACGCGGCCGGGGGCCACGCGCCGCTCACGCGAATGTAGCGTTAGCAGGCCCTAAGAGCCTGCCGACGCCACCGCCGGCAGGCTTCCCTGCTCGACGTACGGCGGCTTGTCGAAGCCGGCACGCGCCAGTTTTCTTTCCTGCTCGCGCCGCTGCAGGTAGTCCTCGCGCGCGGCGGCCCGCGACAGCTTGCCCGACGAGGTGCGCGGCAGCGTGTGGCGCGGCACGAGCTCGATCAGGCACGCGATGCCGAGCTCCGTGTGAATCTCCCGATGCAGTCGCTGGGTCAGGGAACGGCGCTCTGCCGGATCGCTGAGGTTGCATTGCACGACCACCACGGCGACTTCTTCGTCGTCCGCGCCGAGCACGAAGAACGCCGAGGCGTCCATCGCCCGCAATTCGGGCTGCCGCTCGGCGATCTGCTCGATGTCCTGCGGCCAGATGTTGCGGCCGTTGATGATGATCATGTCCTTGTGCCGGCCGGTCACGACGATGCTGCCGTCGACCAGGTAACCGATGTCTCCGGTGTCGAGCCAGCCGTCCGCGGAGAGCGCCTGCCGCGTCTGCTCCGGCTGTCCGAAATAGCCGGACATGACGCTCGGTCCGCGCACCTTGATCCGGCCGACGTGCAGATCCGGCAGCGCATTGCCCTGGTCGTCGCGTATGGCCACCTCGTGACCCGGCAGCGGCGCCCCGCATCGAACGAAGCCGCTGGCGCGGCCCGTGTCCGGGCCCGCCGCGCTCACCCGCAGATTGTCCGCGAGATGATCGGCGTCGATCCAGTCGACGACGACCCCCTGCCGCAGCGGCGCAAAGCTGATCGCCAGCGAGCTCTCCGCCATGCCGTAGCACGGCACGAAGGCGCGAGGATCGAAACCCGCCGGCGCCAGCAGCTTGGCGAAGCGATCGGGCAGCTCCGCGCGAATGGGTTCGGCCCCGATTCCGGCGACGCGCCAGGCGCGCAGGTCGTAACGCGCGACGTCCTCGGGACGGATCCGGCGCGCGCAGAGCTCGTAGCCGAACGGCGGGCTGAACGAGATCGTCGCCCGCGTGCTGGTCATCAGTTCCAGCCAGCGCCGCGGGCGCATGGCGAAGTCGCGGGTGTCGAGATAATCGATCGAGCGCTGCGTGGCCATGGGCGCCAGCATGCAGCCGACGAGGCCCATGTCGTGGTAGAACGGCAGCCACGACGCGCAGCGATCGTCCGGCTGGATGTCCAGGCCGTGGTTGACGACGCCGGCCAGATTGCTGAGCACGGCCTTCTGCGTGATCACCACGCCCCGCGGAAAGCTCGTGCTCCCCGACGTGTACTGCAGGAACGCCGTTTCGGAGGGGCCGCTCTGCCGCAGCTCGACGTCGGCTTCCGTCAGCTCGTCGAAATCGGCGGGCGATCCCACGAGCGCCAGGCCAATGCCTTCGGCCGCTTCGCGCAGAAAGCGCAGATAGGCGCTCGACGCCATCGCCACCGACGCCCCGCAGCCCTGCAACACGCGGCGCAGCCGGCCGACATAGGCCTCGTGACCGCCGAGATTGGCCGACGCGGGCAGCGCGACGGGGACCAGCCCCGCGTACTGGCAGGCGAAGAAGAAGCGCAGAAAGTCCGGATTGGTCTCCGCGATCACCGCGACCCGCGCCCCCCGCGGCAACGGAATCGACAGCAGGCGCCGGGCCAGCGTCAGTGCCTGCACGCGGAGCGTCCGGTAGGGGACGACCGTCGCGAGCTTGCCGCTGCCGGAGTAGAAATTCGCGCCCGTGTCCCCCAGCGCCGCGTAATCCAGCGCGTCCGCGAGGCTCGCAAAATCCGCGCGCCGCAGCGGCAAGGAGTTCGTGGTCGGCGTCGCCAGCACAACCGATCCGCAATCTGGCGTTCGATTCAGTTTGATTCCCCTCGAAGGCATCACTTTAAGGGCTTTCCCCTAGGCCAAGGCGTCGACGCGCCGGCACGTACACAGACCAGGGCATTCAGCGCGGGGTCGCCGCAATGAATCGCACAGTTTTCTTGGGACTGCTTAGTGAGGCCCTGCGCACAAAATAGTTATTTTAGCAGGTTGCGAACGAAGTAGACAGTAAGTGCGGCCGGCGCGTCAAGACAGCCGGGGGCGGGGCGCAATTCGCCGTCATAAGATCCGGGCCCCGGTGTCGGGCAACGCGGCTCGGGTGCCCCGGCGTGTAGGATAATGGCTCCGCGCCGGCCCATGCGCGGCACCGGATCGTCGCGTTGCCGGCCGTTCGGCCGGGCGCAGGGCGGCCGGGACCGGGCGCCGGAGCGATCGCCGCAGCCGCCCGGGCGGACGGACGCGGATCCCGATCGACACCCCGGTCTCTCCGACACCCGCTTGGTCGACAAACATCCCCCGCAGCCGGGCGCCGGGCCGATGATGGAGTCGGTCCCCGCGGCCCGTTCGATGACCTCCCGCCCCGCCGCGAGCGGGCCCGAGCCGGTGCGCATCACCGCCGTCGAAGGCCGTGCCGCGCTGAACCGGTTCATTCGCGTCCCCTGCGCGATCTTCGCCTCGGACCCGGCATGGATCCAGCCGCTGTACATCGAGCGGCGGCTTCATCTGTCGACCCGGAGCAACCCCTACTTCCGGCACGCCCGATGGCAGGCCTGGATCGCGTGGCGCGGGCAGGAGCCCGTCGGGCGGATCAGCGCGCAGATCGACGCGTTGCACCTCGAACGCTACGACGACGCGACGGGGTTCTTCGGGATGCTCGACGCGGAGGACCGGGAAGAGACCTTCGCGGCGCTCTTCGCGACCGCCGAGCAGTGGCTGCGCGATCAGGGCATGCGGCGCGTGCGCGGACCCTTCAACCTGTCGATCAACGAGGAAATGGGGGTCCTGGTCGAGGGTTTCGACACGCCTCCGGTGTTCATGATGGGCCACGCCCGGCCGTACTACGGCACGCGCATCGAGCAATGCGGATACCGGAAGGCGGTCGACACGCTCGCCTACATGATCAATTCCGATTTCGAGGCCTCTCCGGTGATGCGCCGGCTGGTCGCCGCATCGGCGCATCGGGTGCGGGTGCGGCCGCTCGACCCGAAGCGCTTCGACGCGGAGATCGCCCTGCTGCGGGACATCTTCAACGACGCCTGGGCGGAGAACTGGGGGTTCGTGCCATTCACCGCCGCCGAGTTCCACGAGCTCGGCCGCAACCTGCGCTTCCTCGTCGACCCGGAGCTCATACAGATCGCCGAGGTCGACGGTGAAGCCGCTGCCTTCATGGTCGTCATTCCCAACATCAACGAGGCGATACGCGATCTTCGCGGCCAACTGTTTCCGCTCGGCTGGCTGAAGCTTCTGTGGCGCCTCAAGCTGCGCTACCCCAGCACCGCCCGCGTGCCGCTGATGGGGGTGCGGCGCCGGTTCCAGCGCACGCGCATCGGGCCGGCGCTCGCTTTTCTCGTGATCGCCGCTTGCCGCACCCCGACGCAGCAGCGTGGCGTCGGGGAAGTCGAGCTGTCGTGGATCCTCGAGGACAACGCCGGCATGCGCAGTATCATCGAATCGATCGGCGGGCGTGCCTACAAGCGCTACCGCGTCTACGAGCGGCAGCTCGATGCCCGCTGAACGACACTGGAACGCCATCGTGCTGGCCGCCGATCGCGGCCCCGGCGACCCGGTCGCCATCGCGGCGGGAGTCCCGGCCAAATGCCTGACGCCCATTGCCGGGAGCCCGATGGTCGTTCGCGTCGTGCGCGCGCTCGAGCGCAGCGGCTGCATCGAGACGATTCTGCTGTGCGGCCCGGCGGCCGAGCCCATGCGCGGATCGGCGGAGCTGCGCGAGCTGCTGGCGGACGGTCGTGTCCGCTGGATGGAGCCGGGGGCCACGCCCAGCACCAGCGCCGCCCTTGCGCTGGCCGCATTGCCCGAGGAGGAGCCCGTGCTGCTGACCACCGGCGACCACGCGCTGCTCGATCCGGACATGGTGCGGCATTTTCTCGGCCAGGCGAGCGCGAGCGGGGGCGACGTCGCCGTCGGGCTGGCGCCGCACGAGCTCGTGCAGAAGGCCCACCCGCAGACGCGCCGGACCGTGCTGAAGTTCAGCGACGGGCGCTACTGCGGCTGCAATCTCTTCGCGTTTCTCTCGCCGCGCGGCCGCGGGATGGCCCGGATCTGGACGCAGGTGGAAGCCCAGCGCAAGAGGCCCATCCGCGTGATCGGGCTCGTCGGCTGGGGCGCGATGCTCCTCTACGCGCTCGGCCTGCTGAGCGTCGCGAAGCGCCGTGCGGCGGATATCGAAGAAGACGGGCATCGACGCCCGCGTCGTGACCATGCCGTTCGCGGAGGCCGCGATCGACGTCGACAGCGTCGCCGACCTCGACCTGGTGCGCGAGATCGTCGCGCGAACCGCGTGAGGCGTGCCCCGGGCCCGGTCCCGGATCGCGCGACAGGTCTTACGCGGGAACGTGGGGCCGCTCGGTCGCGGCAAGCCACGCGGCGCCCGGCGTTGCGGCACGCTCCAGGTCGGCCGGGCTGTCCACTTCCGTCCAACCCTGCGCCGGTACCGTCTGCGTGAAGACCACGCCACGCTGGGCGAGCGTGTCGATCAACGACAGATACCATTGCTTGAGCGCCTGCGGGGTGCGCAGCGCCCGCTTCGATCGCGTCGCGGAACAGCCGCGGCCCCTCGCCCCGGAAGGTCATCATGCCGATCGATTCCGCGTCGACCTCGTCCTGCGGCAACTTCTTCCCGACATGCACCAGCCGGTCGCCGTCGCGGATCACCTTCATGTCGTCGTCGTCGTAGCGATCCTTGCGGCTGACCGCGAGCGTGATCGGATGCTCGGGCGACGCCAGCAGCCGTTCGAGCACGCCCGCCTCGAACAGCGTGTCGCCGTTGAGCAGCAGGAACTCCTCCCGCATCTCGACGCGGGCGACCCAGCAGCTCACCAGGTTGTCGGTGGACGCGAAGAACGGGTTGTACAGCGTGCGGATCCGGCCCGGGCCGTAGAGCTCGGCGAGACTCGTCTCGACCGCCTCGGCGCCGAATCCGACGACGACGCTGACATCCTCGATGCCGCATCGGGCAAGGGTGTCGATCTGCCGTCCGATCAGCGGTCGACCGCGAACAGGCAGGATGCATTTCGGGACGCGCTCGGTCAGCGGCAGCAGTCTGCGGCCCTGACCGGCGCTCAGGATTATCGCTTTCACCCTTGGTTCACCTCGCTGTCCGGGCCGTCCGCGGATCGCCGCAAGCATGTTGTATCCGCACCTGCATCCGCGGCCTGCATCGGCGCTGCCCGGAAAAACTGTCTAGTATCGCTTACCGCTGCGCAGAACTCAAATCCCGGCTATGCGTCTCCTGGTCTCGCGGCGCTGCCCGGACCCATGGCGGCGCGGCGCCGCGCGAACTTCGCGGCCGGTACGGGCGAGCGGACCTTTCCGGATGGCGCCGACTCTATAATGCACCAGCGCTACGCTCCGGACGGCAACGAATCGCGCCGCGACGAGGGCCTTGCTCCCACCTTGCCATGAATCAATCGCCGACCCCGAACTTCGATCCTGCGACGCGGCCGGGCGCAACGGCGGCAGGGTCGGGGCAGCCGTGGCGGCGACGCTGGGTTGTGGCGATCGCCGTGCTCGCACTCGCAGCTGCCGGTGGCGCGATCTGGCTCGCCGGCTCCCGTTCCACCGATTCCGCGAAAACCGCCGGACCGCGCGGAGCCACGGAACGGGGCGGCTCCGTCGACCCTTCGCTGCGCCCGGTTCCCGTCGTCGCCGCTCCCGTGCGGCAGGGCAACCTCGACGTCTTCCTGTACGCGCTCGGCACGGTGACACCCGTCCACGCGGTCGTCGTCCGCAGCCGCGTGGACGGCGAGCTCATGCGCGTGGCCTTCCAGGAGGGCCAGATGGTGAAGGCGGGCGACCTCCTGGCCCAGATCGACCCCCGGCCGTACGAGGTGCAGCTCACGCTCGCCACCGGGCAGCTGGCGCGCAACCGCGCTCTGCTCGAGAACGCGCGAACCGATCTCGAGCGCTATCGCACGCTGCTCGCCGAGGATTCGATCTCGCGCCAGCAAGTGGACACCCAGGAGTCGCTGGTGCGCCAATACGAGGCCGCGGTCCTGGCCGACCAGGGGGGGATCGACAGCGCGAAGCTGCAGCTCACCTACACCCGGATCACCGCCCCGATCGCCGGCCGCGTGGGCCTGCGTCAGGTGGACTCGGGCAACATCGTGCGCGCGAGCGACGCCAACGGTATCGTGGTGATCACGCAGCTCTCGCCCATCGGCGTCGTCTTCCCCATTCCCGAGGATGCCCTGCCGCGGGTGATGAAGCGGCTGCGCGCCGGCGATCGCATTCCGGTCGAGGCCTACGATCGCGCCCAGAAGGAAAGGCTCGGCACCGGCCGGTTGCTGACCGCCGACAACCAGATCGACACCGCGACGGGCACGATCAAGCTCAAGGCCGAGTTCCCCAACGCCGACGGCGCGCTGTTCGCCAACCAGTTCGTCAACGTGCGGATGCCGGTCGAGACCCGGACCAACGCGACGCTGGTCCCGACCGCGGCCATCCAGCGCGGCGCGGCCGGAACGTTCGTCTACGTCGTCAAGGACGACAAGACGGTTGCGGTGGCCCCGGTGAAGGTCGGCGCCACGCAGGGCGAGATCACGGCGATCGACGGCGGCGTGTCCGCCGGCGCGACGGTCGTGGTCGACGGCGCGGACCGGCTCCGCGAGGGAGCGAAGGTCGAGCTCGTCGTGCGCGACACGCTGCCCGCGGCGGACGCCGCGCCACGCGGCCCGCAACGCGGCAAGGAGGGCAATGGGCGGCCGCCCGGGGCGCAAGGCCCGCGCGCGGGGGGTGGCGCCTGAACCCTCGGGCCGCCCATGAATCCCTCGCGCCCGTTCATCCTCCGCCCGGTGGCGACCTCGCTGTTGATGGTCGCCATCCTGCTCGTGGGCGTCGTCGCGTATCGCGTGCTGCCGCTGTCGGCGCTGCCCAAGTTCGACTACCCGACCATCCAGGTGGTGACGCTGTACCCGGGCGCGAGCCCAGAGGTCGTCACGTCGTCGATCACCGCCCCGCTGGAACGCCAGTTCGGGCAGATGCCGGGCCTGAACCAGCTGTCGTCGACGAGCTCGGGCGGAGCCTCGGTCGTCACGCTGCAATTCAACCTCGACCTGCCGCTCGACGTCGCCGAGCAGGAAGTGCAGGCAGCGATCAATGCCGCGGCCACCTTCCTGCCGGAAGATCTGCCGCAGCTGCCCGTCTACAACAAGGTCAACCCGGCCGACACCCCGATCGTGACGCTGGCGCTCACCTCGCGCACGTTGCCGCTGCCGGAAATCCAGCACCTCGCCGACACCCGGCTGGCGGCCAGGATCTCGCAGCTGTCCGGCGTCGGGCTGGTCAGCATCACCGGCGGGCAGCGGCCGGCGATGCGCATCCAGGCCAATCCGAAGGCGCTGGCCGCCTACAACCTGTCCCTCGACGACGTGCGCATCGCGATCGGCAATGCCAACTCGAACCAGGCGAAGGGCTCCTTCGACGGGCCGACGCGCGCGTCCACGATCGACGCCAACGACCAGCTGCGATCGGCCGACGAGTTCAGAGCCATGATCGTCGCCTATCGCCACGGCGCGCCGGTGCGGCTGTCCGACGTGGCCGACGTCGCCGAAGGGGCCGAGAACGCGCGCCTCGCGGCGTGGGCGGACGCCTCGCCGGCGATCATCGTCAACATCCAGCGCCAGCCGGGCGCCAACGTCATCGACGTCGTCGATCGCATCAAGCGCGTGTTGCCGCAGCTCGAGGCGTCGCTGCCGGCCGCCGTCGACGTCACGATGCTGACCGACCGCACCGAGACCATCCGCGCGTCGGTGCGCGACGTGCAGTTCGAGCTGCTGCTCGCGGTGGCGCTCGTGGTGATGGTCATCTTCCTGTTCCTGCGCAACGTCGCGGCCACCGTCATTCCCAGCGTGGCCGTGCCGCTGTCGCTGATCGGCACGTTCGCGGTGATGTACCTCGCCGGCTTCTCGATCAACAACCTCACGCTGATGGCGCTCACCATCGCGACCGGCTTCGTGGTCGACGACGCCATCGTGATGATCGAAAACGTCTCGCGCCACATCGAAGCGGGCGAGCGGCCGCTCGCTGCGGCGCTGAAGGGCGCCGAGCAGATCGGCTTCACCATCATCTCGCTGACGCTGTCGCTCATCGCCGTGCTGATCCCGCTGCTCTTCATGGGCGACGTCATCGGGCGCCTGTTCCGCGAGTTCGCCATCACGCTCGCCGTCGCCATACTCATCTCGGCCGTCGTCTCGCTGACGCTGACGCCGATGATGTGCGCGCGGCTGCTGCGCCACGTTCCGAAGTCCGAGCAGGGCGCCCTGTTCCGCCGGAGCGGCGAATGGTTCGACCGGGTGATCGCCCGCTATGCGCGCATGCTGACCTGGGTGCTCGACCGCCAGGGGGCGACGCTGATCGTGGCGATCGCGACGCTGGCGCTGACGATCGTGCTGTACATCGCCATTCCCAAGGGCTTCTTCCCCGTGCAGGACACGGGAGCCATCCAGGGCATCTCCGAGGCCTCGCCGACGATCTCCTTTACCGCGATGGCCGAGCGCCAGCAGGCGCTGGCGAAGGTGATACTGCAGGACCCCGCGGTGGAGAGCCTGTCGTCGTTCATCGGCGTCGACGGCAACAACCCGACGCTGAACAGCGGCCGCTTCCTGATCAACCTCAAGCCCCGGTCGCAGCGCGACGGCAGCGCCGCCGAGGTCATCCGGCGCCTGCAGGGCAAGCTTGCGTCCGTCGAGGGCATCGTGCTCTACATGCAGCCGGTGCAGGACCTCACCATCGAGCACCGCGTGAGCCGCACCCAGTACCAATTCTCGGTGGAGGATGCGAACGCCGACCTGCTGCGCGCCTGGGTGCCGCGCCTCGTCGAGCGGCTGCGCCGGGACCCGCGGCTCACCGACGTGGCGAGCGACCAGCAGGAAGGCGGGCTGCAGGCCTACGTCGAGATCGACCGCGCCGCCGCCAGCCGCTACGGCATCACCCCGGCGATGATCGACAACGCGCTGTACAACGCCTTCGGCCAGCGCTTCGTCTCGACCATCTTCACGCAGACCAACCAGTATCGCGTCGTCCTCGAAGTCCTGCCCGAGTTCCGGACGGGCGTGAATGCGCTCGACAGCATCTACGTCACCGCGGCGAACGGCAGCGCGACCCCGGCGCGGCCGTCGGGCACGGCGTCGCCCACGGCCCCGCGCGCGACGCAGCAGATCCCGCTCTCCGCGCTGGCGCGCGTGAGCGAAAGGCCGGCACCGCTGGTGATCAGCCGCATTGGCCAGTTTCCCGCGGCCACGATCTCGTTCAACCTGGCGCAAGGCGCATCGCTGGGCGACGCGGTCGACGCCGTCGAGGCCGCGCAGCGCGACATCGGCCTGCCGGTCAGCACGCAAGTGAAGCTCCAGGGCGCGGCGCTCGCCTTTCGCGCGTCCCTCGCGAACCAGCTGTGGCTGATCCTGGCGGCCATCGTCACGGTCTACATCGTGCTGGGCGTGCTCTACGAGAGCTACATCCACCCCGTCACCATCCTGTCGACGCTCCCCTCGGCCGGGGTCGGCGCGCTGCTCGCGCTGCTCGCTGCGGGCCACGATCTCGGCGTGATGGCGATCATCGGCATCATCCTGCTGATCGGCATCGTGAAGAAGAACGCGATCATGATGATCGACTTCGCGCTCGACGCCGAGCGCGAGCAGCGGATGGCTCCGCGGGACGCGATCTTTCAGGCCTGCCTGCTGCGCTTCCGCCCGATCATGATGACGACGATGGCGGCGCTGCTGGGCGCGTTGCCGCTGATGATCGGCTGGGGCGTGGGCTCGGAGCTGCGCCATCCGCTCGGAATCACGATGGTCGGCGGCCTGATCGTCAGCCAGGCGCTCACGCTGTTCACGACGCCGGTCATCTACCTCGCGTTCGACCGGCTCGGGCGCAGGATGGAGGCGCGCCGCGCGCGTCTGCGCGCCGCGCGCGCCTCGGCGTCGGGCGGCGGCTTCCGGTGAGGGGCCCCGGCATGAGCGCGACGGGCCGCCCCAAGCGCGAATTGCTCCCCCTCGGGGGACGGGCGCGCAGCGCCAAGGGGGCTCCCATTAACGTCTCGTCGCCCTTCATCGATCGTCCGGTCGCGACGACGCTCGTCACCATCGGCCTCGCCCTGGCCGGCGCGGTCGCCTTCCGCCTGCTTCCGGTCTCGCCGCTGCCGCGGGTCGACCTCCCGACCATCTCGGTGTCGGCGGCGCTGCCGGGCGCGAGTCCCGAAACCATGGCCGCGACCGTCGCCATGCCGCTCGAGCGCTCGCTCGGGCGCATCGCCGGCATCACCGAGATGACCTCGACCAGCGCGCTCGGGTCGACGCGCATCGTGCTGCAGTTCGATCTCGACCGCGACATCAACGGCGCGGCGCGCGACGTGCAGGCGGCGATCAACGCGGCCCGCAGCTCGCTGCCGCCGGGACTCACCGGCAATCCCGGCTATCGCAAGGTCAATCCGGCCGATGCTCCGATCATGATCCTCGGCGCTCACGTCGGACACCATGACCCAGGGGCAGATGTACGACGCCGCGTCGACGATCGTCGCCCAGAAGCTCTCCCAGCTCCCCGGCGTGGGCCAGGTTCAGGTCGGCGGCAGCTCGCTGCCCGCGGTGCGGGTCGAGATCAATCCGCGTGCGCTCTACAAGTACGGCATCGGCTTCGAGGACGTGCGCGCCGCGCTCGCGGGCGCCAACGCCAATCAGCCCAAGGGCGCCGTGGACGACGACCGGCGGCATTGGCAGATCGAGGCCAACGATCAGGCCAGGACCGCCGCCGACTACATTCCGCTGATCGTGGCCTACCGCAACGGCGCCGCCGTCGGCCTGACCGACGTGGCCGAAGTCGTCGACTCCGTGCAGGACCTGCGCAACGCGGGATCGGCCAACGGCAAGCCGTCGGTGCTGGTGATCGTGAGCCGCCAGCCCAACGCCAACATCATCGAGACCGTCGACCGCGTCACCGAGCTGCTGCCCGTGCTGCGCGCTTCGATACCGGCGGCGATCGACCTCGCGGTGACGATGGAGCGCACCACCACGATCCGCGCGTCGCTGCGGGATGCGGGACGGACGCTGGCGATCGCGGTGGCGCTGGTCGTGCTGGTCGTGCTCCTGTTCCTGCGCAACGGCCGTGCGGCGCTCATTCCCAGCGTCGCGGTGCCGGTGTCGCTCACCGTCACCTTCGGCGTCATGTACCTGTGCGGCTACGGGCTGGACAACGTGTCGCTGATGGCGCTCACCATCGCCACCGGCTTCGTCGTCGACGACGCGATCGTGGTCCTGGAGAACGCGTCGCGGCACATCGAGAACGGCATGCCGCCGCGCGAGGCGGCGCGCCTCGGCGCCGGCGAGGTCGGCTTCACGGTGCTGGCGATGACCCTGTCGCTCGTCGCCGTCTTCATTCCCATGCTGCTCATGGGCGGCTTCGTCGGGCGCTTCTTCCGCGAGTTCGCGGTGACGCTCTCGGCGGCGATTTTGGTATCGCTGGCGGTGTCGCTCACTACCACGCCGATGATGTGCTCCCGGCTGCTGCTGCCGGCGAGAGAGCGCCGCAGGAGCCGGCTCCACGCGTGGAGCGAGCAGGGCTTCGCGGCGCTGCTCCGCGGCTACGAGCGCACCCTCGCGTGGGCGCTGGATCATGGCCCGGTCACCCTGCTCGTCCTCCTCGGCACGGTGCTCCTCAACGTCTGGCTCTACGTGATCGTTCCCAAGGGCTTCTTCCCGCAACAGGACACGGGCCAGCTCACCGGGCGCATCCAGGCCGACCAGAGCATTTCCTTCCAGCTGATGCGGCAGAAGCTCGCGCGATTCATCGATATCGTGCGGGCCGACCCCGCCGTCCAGAGCGTGGTCGGCTTCACCGGCGGCGCGCAGCGGAACACCGGGTCGATCTTCGTCACGTTGAAGCCGCTCGCCGAGCGCGGCGAGAGCGCGGACCGGATCGTGGCGCGGCTGCGCCCGCAGCTCGCGCAGGAGCCGGGCGCGAACCTCGTCCTCACCCCGGTCCAGGACATCCGAATCGGCGGCCGGCAGAGCAGCGCGTCGTACCAGTACACGATCCAGGCCGACGACCTCGCCGAGCTGTGGGCCTGGGAGCCGCGGATCCGCCAGGCGCTCGCGCAGCTGCCCGAGCTCGTCGACGTCAACACCGACCAGCAGAACAAGGGACTCGCGACCTCGCTCGTCATCGATCGCGACGCCGCGGCGCGTCTCGGGGTGACGGTGAAGCTGATCGACGCGACGCTGAACGATGCCTTCGCCCAGCGCCAGGTCTCGACGATCTACGCGCCGCTCAACCAGTACCACGTCGTGATGGAAGCCGCGCCCGAATTCTGGCAGTCGGCCGACGCCCTGAACCACATGCACGTCAGCGTTCCCGGCGGCGCGCAGGTGCCGCTGTCGCTGTTCGCGCGCCATGCGCCGGCCGAGACGACGCTCGCCGTCAATCACCACTCGCAGTTCGTCGCCTCGACGATCTCGTTCAACCTGGCGGCGGGGGCATCCCTGTCGCAGGCGACCCGCGCGATCGACGATGCGCTCGCCCGCATCGGGGTGCCGACCACGGTGCGCGGCAGCTTCCAGGGCTCCGCGCGCGCTTTCCGGGCCGTGCTCGATACGCAGCCGTTGCTCATACTCGCGGCATTGCTGACGCTGTACATCGTGCTGGGCGTGCTGTACGAGAGCTACATACACCCGCTCACCATCCTGTCGACGCTGCCGTCGGCGGGCGTGGGCGCGATCGCCGCGCTGATGCTGTTCCGTACCGAGTTCTCCGTCATCGCGCTGATCGGCGTGTTCATGCTGATCGGCATCGTCCAGAAGAACGCGATCATGATGATCGATTTCGCGCTCGCGACCGAGCGCAGCCGGAAGGCGAACCCGCGCGCGGCCATATTCGAGGCCTGCCTGCTGCGCTTCCGGCCGATCCTGATGACGACAATGGCGGCCCTGCTGGCGTCGATTCCGCTCGCCCTGGGCAGCGGCGACGGGGCCGAGTTCCGGCAGCCGCTGGGCATCGCCATCGGCGGCGGCCTGATCCTGAGCCAGCTCCTGACCCTCTACACCACGCCGGTCGTGTATCTGTACCTCGACCGCTTCAGCCTGTGGGTGCGTGGTCTGCGGCGCTCGCCCGACAGCGGATCCGACGGGCTCCTGGCGACGCGGGCGGCGGATTTCCCGCGATGAACGACGCAGCGCGCGCCGTCGCCGTCCGCATCCTGACCGTCGCCTGCGCCGTGGCGGTCACCGTTTCGTGCACGGTCGGGCCCGACTACGTGCGCCCGTACGTGGACATGCCCGCCGCCTACAAGGAGACGGCGGACGCGAAGGCTGGCGCTGCGCGCGGCGAGATTCCGCGCGGCCGCTGGTGGGAGCTCTTCGGCGACGCCGAGCTCAACGCGCTGGAAGCGCAGATCGAAGTCAACAACCAGACGCTGCGCGCCGCCGAAGCGCGGCTGCGCCAGGCCCAGGCGCTGACCGACGCGGCGCGGTCGAGGAACTACCCCACGCTGACGGCCGGCGGGACCAATCTGAACCTCGGTGTGGTCGTGAACTGGGAGCTCGATCTCTGGGGCCGCATCCGGCGCACCGTCGAAGCCAGCGCCGCCACCACGGAATCCACGGCCGACGAGCTCGAGGCGGCGAAGCTCTCGCTGCAGGCGCAGCTCGCGCAGAACTATCTGCTGCTGCGCGTGCAGGACGCGGAGATCCGCCTGCTGCAGGAAAGCGCCGTGCGGTACGAGCGATCGCTGCAGCTCACGCGCAACCAGTATCGGGTCGGCGTCGCCTCGCGCGGGGACGTCGTGCAGGCCGAGGCGCAGCTCATGTCGACGCGGGCGCAGGCGCTCGAGGCCCAGGTCGCGCGGGCGCAGTACGAGCATGCCATCGCCGTGCTGATCGGCAAGGCGCCGGCCGATCTTTCCATTGCGGCCGCGCCGCTGAACGCGACGTTCCCGGCGGTGCCGTCGGCGCTGCCGTCCGAGCTGCTGGAACGGCGGCCGGACATCGCCGCCGCGGAGCGCAGGATGGCGGCGGCGAACGCGCAGATCGGCGTCGCGGAAGCGGCCTTCTATCCGTCGGTCAGCCTGTTCGCCGGCGGCGGCTTCGGCAACCGCGATTTCGCGGGTGGCGCAGCGTACGGCATGGTCCTGTTCGATGCCGGCTTCCTGCAGGCGCAGCGGGCGCAGGCGGGCGCCGTCTACGACGAGACATTCGCCAATTACCGGCAGACCATCCTGTCGGCATTCCGCGAAGTCGAGGACAACCTGGCGGCGCTGCGCATCCTCGAGGAGGAAGCCGCCGTGCAGGGCGAGGCCGTGAGGGCGGCGCGCGAGTCGGTGACGATCACCAGCAACCAGTACCGCGCGGGCACCGTCAACTACCTGTCCGTGGTCGTCGTGCAGGCCGCCGCGCTCATCAACGAGCGTGCGGCGCTGGGAATCCTCGGCCGCCGGCTGGTCGCCAGCGTCAACCTGATCAAGGCGCTGGGCGGCGGCTGGGAGGCCGAACCCGCGCCGGCGGCGAAAACGCCGAACGGCTAGCTTACCGTTCGGACGACGTCCCGACGGCTAGCCCGTCCGGGCGCTTCCTCCGGAAGCGGCCACGCTCTCCCCGCGCAGGAACGCTGCGATGGCATCGGCGCCGCGCTGCGCCGCCGTGGACGCCGGATCGTGGTGAAACGTCGCTTCGAATCCCGCCCGTTGCGCCGGCAGATACCGCGCGTGGCTCGCGACCGCATGTTCCAGCATCGGGCCGAGATCGCGCGCCACGTCGGTAACCACCGGTCCGAAACGCCAGTGCGCGTAATGCGGGTCCGCCTCCCAGTCGATGCCGTGCGCATCGAGAAAGACGCAGGGCCGCGGCCGGATCAGGAATTCGTACACCTGGCTGCTGACGTCGCCGAGGTAGATGTCGGCGGCGTCGAGGTAGGTCATGTCGGCTAGCGCAGCGCTGTCCGTGTCGACGAGAACGTTCGGCACCTGGCGGTACCGGTCCGGCAGCACGGCGCGGTGACGCCAGCGCCGCTTGAAGAGCACGAGGTGCGGCGCGAAGATGAGGTTGTACTGCGGGTGGGCGACGAAGAAATCCAGGACGGAGAGCCCCAGGCGGGCCCACGATCCGACGCGCTGGTCGAAGTGCGGGTTATAGACGACGACCGGGTTGGCGTTGTCGAAGAAGCGCCGAGGATTCGGATTCAGCGCCCGCACCGCCTCGAACTTGGGCCATCCGGTGATCGCGTACTGGCCCGGACGCAGATAGCCGAGCTTGCCGAACCGCTCCGCGTATTTCCGGCCGGGGAGCAGCACGAGGTCGAACAGCGCCATCGTGGCATCGGACGTGCCCTTGCGGTCGCCGGCGCCGTGCCGCGTGTGGATGAGCTTGAGCTTCGACAGACGGTGCTTCGTCCGCAGCCGCAGGCAGTGCCGCTCCGGCGCGACCAGCGCGGTGAGCCCCGCGAAGAACTCGAGGTTGTCGGCGAGGATGCGATCCTTGCGCGCGAACGCGAAGCGGGAGACCAGCGAATCGAGCGGACCGTACCACCATGCCGGGTGCAGACGGAGCAGGATGCAGCGATGGCCCGGATAGAGCTCGCCGATCTTCGCGGCCGCCGCGAGCTCGGCGTCGGTCGACGCGGCGATCGTCACCTCGATCTCCGGATGGCGGCGCGACAGCTCGAAGGCATACGGCGCCGCGTGCGGCACCTGATGCGTCGCGTAGTGATTGAAGAGGAAACCCACCCGCGTCACGACTCGTTCCTTCCGGCGCGTCCCGCGCAGCCGGAATCGAGGTCGGCCGGGAACAGGGCTTTCGAACGACGACGGGTGACGACGGGTCTGCCGCAACGCCGGCGCCCGGTCAGGGAAGGGGCCGCACCCGGTCTCCAGCGGAATTCTGGCGCGCCCGACAGGAGTCGAACCTGTGACCTTTGGCTTCGGAAACCAACACTCTATCCAACTGAGCTACGGGCGCATCGACACGAATTTTACCGTGGCGATCGAACGAGCGTCCAGCCGAGATTCCGGCAGCGTGCAAGTCACGGTATAATGTGATGTTTTTTCCGGCCGGGCGCCCGCGTGAGGCCGTCGCGAGTGCCCGCGATCGAAACCGGCAGGCCCAATCGCCCATCCCCGCTGCTGCCGCCATCGGACCAGGAACGCCATGCACGAACCCGACCAGCACGTCTCCCCGATCAAGAACTGGAAGCAGCTCGTCGTCGTCGTCGTGCTGGCGTTCGTCGTTCCCATCGTCGTCATCGTCCTATTGTCCCAATACGTCACGGGCGGGCCGAAGGGCGCCAGCCACGACGACAACGCGGTGCTGGCGCGGATCAAGCCGATCGGCGACGTGCAGCTCGCCGTGGCGAGCGGCCCCAAGGGCCAGGCCACCGGCGAGCAGGTCTATGGCCAGATCTGCAAGACCTGCCACGAAGGCGGGCTCGCCGGGGCGCCCAAAGTCGGCGACAAGGCCGCCTGGGGCAAGATCGTCGCGCAGGGACTGACGCCGACCCTCGACCACGCGGTCAAGGGCATCCGCGCGATGCCGCCCAAAGGCGGCAATCCGGATCTCGAGACCATCGAGGTCGAGCGCGCGGTGATCTTCATGGCCAACAAGGCGGGCGCGAACTGGAAGGAGCCGCCTGCCCCGGCAACGGCGAAGGGCGCGGAGCGCACGGGCGAAGAGGTGGTGAAGGCCGCCTGCGGCAGGTGCCACGAGACGGGTCAGGGCGGCGCCCCGAAGGTCGGCGATCGCGCGGCGTGGACGCCGCGCGTGGCCAAGGGGCTTGCCACGGTGACGCAGGCCGCCCTCAAGGGACACGGCGGCATGCCGGCGCGCGGCGGCATGGCCGACCTCTCCGACGCCGAAGTGAAAGCGCGCGATCGAGTACATGTTCAATTCGGGTGTCGGCAAGGCGCCCGCGGCAACGGCGCCTGCCGTGGCAGCGGCCGCACCGGCGGTGGCCGCCGCGGCGCCGGCGAGCGCCAAGCCGGACGGCAAGAAGATCTACGACACCACCTGCATGGCCTGCCACGCCACCGGCGCAGCCGGCGCGCCGAAGCTGGGCGACAAGGCGGCCTGGGCGCCGCGCCTGAAGACCGGCCTGGACGCGCTGTATGCGTCGTCGCTCAAGGGCAAGGGCGCGATGCCCGCCAAGGGCGGCTCGTCGCTGCCCGATGCCGACGTCAAGGCAGCGGTCGATTACATGGCCGCCGCGGCGAAGTGATCCGCGCCGCCGGGGGCAACGAAAACGCGGCCCGAGGGCCGCGTTTTTTCGTCCCTGCGGAGCCGCGTCACCCGCCCGCCGCGACGGTCTCCCGCGGTTCGGCGTCCCCGTCGATCTCGCCGCGCGCCGCATCGCGCTCCTCGGCGAGATGCGACAGGTAGTCGGCGGTGACGTCGCCGGTGATGTACTTGCCGTCGAAGCACGATGCCTCGAACTGGACGAGCGCGGGATTCGCCGCGCGCACCGCGCGCTTCAACGCATCGAGATCCTGGTAGATCAGCAGATCGGCGCTGATCTCGCGCGCGACTTCCGCTTCGGTGCGGCCGGTCGCGACGAGCTCGCGCTGGTTCGGCATGTCGATCCCGTACACGTTCGGATAGCGCACCGGCGGGCTCGCCGAGGCGAAGTACACCTTCTTCGCGCCGGCCTCGCGCGCCATCTGGACGATCTCGCGCGACGTCGTGCCGCGAACGATCGAGTCGTCGACGAGCAGCACCACCTTGTCCCGGAATTCCATCCCGATCGGATTGAGCTTCTGGCGCACGCTCTTCCGGCGCAGTGCCTGACCCGGCATGATGAACGTTCGCCCGACGTAGCGATTCTTGACGAAGCCCTCGCGATACGTGAGCCCGAGCGTGTTCGCGAGCTGCAGCGCCGAGGGGCGGCTCGAGTCCGGGATCGGAATCACGACGTCGATGTCCGCCGCTTCGGGAATCCCGCGGATCTTGGCCCCGAGCTGCTCGCCCATGTTGAGCCGCGACTCGTAGACGGAGGTGCCGTCGATGACCGAGTCGGGCCGCGCCAGATACACGAACTCGAAGATGCACGGCGCGAGAATCGCGCTCTCGGCGCACTGCCGCGCGTGGAATCTTCCCGTCTGGTCGATGAAGATCGCCTCGCCGGGCGCGACGTCGCGCAGCACCGCAAAGCCCAGCGCCTCCAGCGCGACCGATTCGCTGGCGACGACGTACTCGGTGCCGCCCATCGCCTCGTTGACGCCGATGATGAGCGGGCGGATCCCGTAGGGGTCGCGAAAGGCGACCAGCCCGTAGCCGGCGATCATCGCCACGATCGCGTAGGCGCCGCGGCAGCGCCGGTGCACGCCGGCGACCGCCGTGAATATCGCGCTCGCGTCGAGCCGCGCATGGTGCGCCGCGCGCTCGAGCTCCAGCGCGAACACGTTGAGCAGCACCTCGGAGTCGGAATTCGTGTTGACGTGGCGGAAATCGAGCTGGAAGAGCTCGCGCTTCAGCGCCTCGCTGTTCGTCAGGTTGCCGTTGTGCGCGAGCGTGATGCCGAACGGCGAGTTCACGTAGAACGGCTGCGACTCGAGCTCGGACGACGCGCTGCCCGCGGTCGGGTAGCGGCAGTGGCCGATCCCGAGGTTGCCCGAGAGGTCGCGCATGTTGCGCGTGCGGAAGACATCGCGAACGTAGCCGCTGCTCTTGTGCATGTGGAACGACGTCCCGTCGCTGGTGACGATGCCGGCGGCATCCTGCCCGCGATGCTGGAGCAGCAGCAGCCCGTCGTAGAGCACCTGATTGACGGGCGTGTGCGCGGCGACGGCTATGATTCCACACATGACGCATGCTCTCCCATGGGCGCGCCGGCGCTCCGGGCGCCGATGCGCGCGGAGACCGTCCCTGCAGGCGAGAAATCGAGCCGCTGCGCCCACGCCCGGGGCAGATAGGGCTTCAGCGCCAGCGCGGCGATCGCCAACGGCCTGCCCAACGTGGAATTCTGCCACCAATCCTGCCTGGGCAGTGCCGTGACGCCCGCGATCAGGGCAAACGCGACGACGACCACGACACCGCGGGCCAGCCCGAACACGGCGCCGAGCACCCGGTCGACGAATCCCAGGCCGATCGCGCGGACGGCGCCGGAGAGCATCGTCGCGACGAGCGCGCCGACCAGCAGCGCCACGATCAGGATCAGCGCGAAGGCGAGCACGTGCTTCGCGAAAGGCGGGAGATCGAGCGCCGAGAACAGCTGCGCCGCCGGCCCCGCGTAGTAAATCGCCAGCACGAAGCCGACGATCCAGGTCGCGAGCGCGATCAGCTCGCGGATCACGCCGCGGGCGAAGGCGAACAGCGTGGACAGCGCGACGATGCCGATCAGCGCGAGATCGAAGCCGTTCATCGAAGGCGGCACGACGGCGTGGTCAGGCAACGCGCCCGGGCGCGTCACTTGGCCGGCGCGACGATCCCGCTGTAACCCTCGCCCTTGAGCTTCGCGCGCGCGGCATCCGCGTCCGGTCGCGACCCGTAGCCGCCGACCCGCACCCGCCACAGCGTGCCGCGCGAGGTTTCGACCGGCTCGACATACGCGGCGTAGCCGGACTTCTTGAGCTTGTTAGCCAGCGCGTTTGCGCCCTTGTCGTCGGCGAACGCGGCGAGCTGCACGACGAATCCCTCGGGCTTCGCCGCGGTCGGAGCCGTTGTCGCGGGCGGCGGCGACGCAACAGCGACGCTCGCCGGTTTCGGTTCGGTCGTGGCCGGCCTGGGCTCCGCCTTCGCTTCCGCCGCCGGTTTCGGCTCGGCCGGCGCTTCGGCTTTCGAAGGCGCCGCCGAGGCCTTCATGGCGGCCTTCGCATCGGGCGCGGGCCTGGCGTCGACCTTCGCCGCCGGCCGCGACGACGGCGAGAGCACGCGCTGCTCGGCCTCGGCGACCGCCTTCTTCGGCACCAGCGTGTCGCCCGCTGGCGGCGCGCCCTTGCCCTGCGCGGACGCGGCGTCCGGCTTCGTTTCGGATTTCGCGTCGGGTGCCGCTTCCGATTTCGCCTCCGCCTTCGCGTCGGTCTTCGCTTCCGGCTTCGCCTCGGCCTTTGCCTCCGGCTTCGCGTCGGGCTTCCCCTGACCCGACTTGGGATCGGTCTTGAGCGTCGGCCTTGGGCAGCGGCTTCACGTCTGCGGATTTCCCGGTCAGCCGATTGATGAACTTGCCCTCGTCCACCGGCGGAATCTGCACGGCGACATCGTCGCCCAGGGGTCGCGGCTCCTTTTCGAGCAGCATCGGCAGGATGATCGCCGCGGCGAGCGCCAGCACGATCGCGCCGACCAGGCGGCGGCGCGCCTTGCGCTTCAGGTCATCCATGACGAGCTCGGCGTCGTCAGCGATTCGATCAGCCATGCCGTGTCGCCTGCGCGGTTCCCGGCTTCGCCGCGGCCAGAGCAGCCGCGACGGTCAGGAACGATCCGAAAACGACGATTCTATCAGCTTCGTCCGCGTCTTCCCGCGCCGCAGCGACTCCCGACGCGACATCGTCGAACATCCGGATCGCGCGCGGCGCCACGCCCGCCTGCGCGAGCTGCGCCCCGAGCTGCGCGGCCGTCGCGCCGCGCGTTCCGGGCAGCGTCGCGACGAACCAGCGGTCGATCCGCGCTCCGACGGCGGCGATGACTCCGGCGATGTCCTTGTCCGCGAGCATGCCGAACACGGCGAGGGTCTCGGGGAAATAGCCCATCGTCCCGAGCGTCGCGGCGAGCGCGCGCGCGGCATGCGGGTTGTGCGCAACGTCGAGCACGATCGTCGGTCGGCCCGGCAGGACCTGGAAGCGCCCCGGGAGCTCCACCGCGACGAGCCCGTCGCGAACCGCGCCGGCGCCCACGTGCAGGCGCTCGCGCAGCAGACCGAGCACGGCGAGCGCGCTCGCCGCATTGGCGAGCTGGTACGCCCCGCGCAGCGACGGAAAGGGCAAACCGTGGCGCGGCCCGCCCGGCCCCCAGTACTGCCACTGGCGCTCCTCGGCAAGGTAACCGTAATCGCGACCGATCTGCGCAATCGGCGCACCGATGGCCTGCGCGTGCGCCGTGAGCGTCGCGGGGGGGTCGGGTTCCGCGCAGACGACCGGCCGCCCCGGCCGGAAAATGCCGGCCTTCTCGAAGGCGATCTCCTCGCGGGTCGGGCCCAGGTAATCCATGTGATCGAGATCCACGCTCGTCACGACGACGACGTCCGCATCGACGATGTTGACCGCGTCGAGCCGCCCCCCAAGCCCCACTTCGAGAATCGCCACGTCGAGCTCCGCGCGAGCGAAGACCCAAAGCGCGGCGAGCGTGCCGTACTCGAAATACGTCAGCGGAACCTCGCCGCGCGCGTCCTCGACGGCGTTGAACGCGTCGACGAGCGCAGCGTCGTCCAGCGGCCGGCCGGAGAGGCGCACGCGCTCGTTATAGGCGGCGAGATGCGGCGATGTGTAGAGGCCCGTCCGGTGGCCGGCGCAGCGCAGCATCGACTCCAGCATCGCGCAGGTCGAGCCCTTGCCGTTGGTCCCGGTGACCGTGACGACCGGGCAGGCGAGCGCCGCGGCCATCCTCGCGTGCACGGCCGCGACCCGCTCGAGGCCCATCGCGATCGACTTCGGGTGCAGCGTCTCGAGGTACGCGAGCCAGGCGGCGAGCGTCGTCGGGCGGCTCATGCCGGTGCGCCTGTCGTCCGCCGCAGCGCCAACGCAACAACCTGTGCTCAGCGCCCGCCCGGCCGCCCGAAGGGCGCTGTGCACCCCCGTGGGGGGCAGCGAACGAAGTGAGCGTGGGGGCCGTTCAGTCCCGTAGGGCCGCCCCAAGGGACTGACCCGCCCCCTTGGGGGAGGCGAACACAAGGCCGCAGGCCGCAGGACAGCCGAAGGCTGGTCCCGCGAAGCGGGATGCGGTGCAGCCGCACACAGTGAGCTCCGGGGGCAGTTTCATCCTAGCTCGCGGGCGCCGGCTGGCCGGTGAGATGCGCGAGCAGCCGTGCAAGCTCGTCCTTCAGCTGCCGGCGATCGATGATGAGATCGATCGCGCCCTTCTCGATCAGGAACTCGGCCCGCTGGAACCCTTCGGGCAGCTTCTCGCGCACCGTCTGCTCGATCACCCGCGGTCCGGCAAAGCCGATCAGCGCGCCGGGCTCGGCAATGACGAGGTCGGCGACGAACGCGAACGACGCCGAGACGCCGCCCATCGTCGGGTCGGTGAGGATCGAGACGAAAGGGAGCCGCGCCTTGGTGAGCTCCTGCAGCACCGCGGTCGTCTTCGCCATCTGGAACAGCGAGTTCACGCCCTCCTGCATCCGCGCGCCGCCCGACGCCGAGATGCAGACGAACGGCACGCGATTCTCGTACGCGACGCGCACGCCGCGAACGAAGCGCTCGCCGACCACCGAGCCCATCGACCCGCCCATGAAATCGAATTCGAAGCACGCGAGCACGAGCGGCACGCCCTTGGCGCTCCCCTGCATCACGACGAGTGCATCGGTCTCGCCGGTCTCCTCGAGCGCCGCGGCGAGACGCTCCGGATATTTCTTCTGGTCCTTGAACTTGAGGCTGTCGACCGGCACGACCTCGGAGCCGATCTCGAACCGGCCTTCCGGATCGAGCAGCTGCTCGATCCGCTCGCGCGCCGGCACGCGCACGTGGTAGCTGCACTTCGGGCAGACGAAGAGATTCTTCTCGAGATCGGTGCGATAGAGCACCGCCTCGCAGGCGGTGCACTTGATCCACAGTCCCTCGGGTACGGCCGTCTTCTTGGTGCCGGGCGTGCTCTTGATCCGCGGCGGAAGCAGCTTCTGCAGCCAGCTCATTCCTTCCTCCCCGAAAGCAATTGCGGCCGATGCACGTTGGTCGGCCGCGCTACGCCGCGCGCTTCTTTATCGAATCGAGCGCGCTGCGGATCGTCGCCAGCCACGCCCCGGCACGGTCTGCCGCGGCGGCCGCCGGGCCGGTCTCGATCTCCTGGATGAGGCGGCTGCCGATGACCACCGCGTCGGCGTCGGCGG
Source organism: uncultured beta proteobacterium (assembly GCA_963786625.1). Taxonomy (GTDB): domain Bacteria; phylum Pseudomonadota; class Gammaproteobacteria; order Burkholderiales; family Casimicrobiaceae; genus CAIWHR01. The sequence continues at coordinate 451,034 of CAWAZS010000014.1, read as the reverse complement.
CGATCGCCCGCGCGCTCTCGGCGTCGCGGATTCCGAAGCCCACGCCGACCGGAATCGCGACGTGCCTGCGGATCTCGGCGAGCCGGCGACCGACCTCGGCGGTATCCAGGTGGCCGGCGCCGGTCACGCCCTTGAGCGATACGTAGTAGACGTAGCCGCGCGCGATGCTGGCGATGACGGCGATTCGGGCGTCGGGCGTCGTCGGCGACACCAGGAAGATCGGCGCGATCGCGCGATCGCCCAGCAGTGCGGCGAACTCCGCCGCCTCCTCGGGCGGGTAGTCGACGACCAGCACGCCGTCGACGCCGGCTGCCTTCGCGCGATCCGCGAAGCGGGTGGTCCCCATCGCCTCGATGGGGTTGGCGTAGCCCATGAGCACGACCGGCGTCGCCGCGTCGGTCCTGCGGAACGCGTCGACGATCGCGAGCACGTCGGCGAGCCCCACGCCCTGCGCCAGCGCGCGCTCCGAGGCGCGCTGGATGACCGGGCCGTCGGCCATCGGATCGGAGAACGGCACGCCGAGCTCGATCACGTCGGCGCCCGCCGCCACGAGCCGCTGCATGATCGGCAGCGTCGCCGCGCGCGACGGGTCGCCTGCCGTGACGTAGGGGATCAGCGCGGTGCGGCCCGCGGCGCGGAGCCTCGCGAACGTCGCGTCGATCCGATTCATCGACGCGACGGATCGCACTCGGGCCGGCAGTAGAACTTGAGGCCCGACCGCTCGGCGACGGTGTTCATGTCCTTGTCGCCGCGGCCCGAGAGGTTGACCAGCAGGATCCTGTCCCTGGGCAGCGTCGCGGCGAGCCGCGCCGCATAGGCGAGCGCGTGCGCCGACTCGAGCGCCGGGATGATGCCCTCGATCCGGCAGCACTCGTGGAACGCCGCGAGCGCCTCGTCGTCGGTGATCGACACGTACTCGGCGCGCCCGGAGTCCTTGAGCCACGCGTGCTCGGGACCCACGCCCGGATAGTCGAGGCCCGCCGACACCGAGTGCGTCTCGACGATCTGGCCGTCGGCGTTCTGCAGCAGGTAGGTGCGATTGCCGTGCAGCACGCCCGGGCGCCCGGCCGGTGAGCGACGCCGAGTGCCGCCCCGTGGCGATGCCCTCGCCGGCGGCCTCGACGCCGATCAGCCGCACGCCCGCGCGCGGGATGTACGGGTAGAAGATCCCCATCGCGTTCGACCCGCCGCCCACGCAGGCGATCACGGCATCCGGATCCCGCCCCGCCGCCTCCGGCATCTGCGTCAGGCACTCGCGGCCGATGACGCTCTGGAAATCGCGGACCATCATCGGATACGGGTGCGGCCCGGCGACCGTGCCGATGATGTAGAACGTCGTCTCGACGTTGGTGACCCAGTCGCGCATCGCTTCGTTGAGCGCGTCCTTCAGGGTCTTCGAGCCGGACTCCACCGGGACGACGGTCGCGCCGAGCAGCCGCATCCGGAAGACGTTCTGCGCCTGGCGCTTGATGTCCTCGGAGCCCATGTAGACGACGCATTCCATGCCGAAGCGCGCGGCGACGGTCGCCGTCGCCACGCCGTGCTGCCCGGCGCCGGTCTCGGCGATCACGCGCGGCTTGCCCAGCCGCTTGGCGAGCAGCGCCTGGCCGATGCAGTTGTTGATCTTGTGCGCGCCGGTGTGGTTGAGGTCCTCGCGCTTGAGCCAGATCTGCGCGCCGCCGGCCTTCGCCGACCAGCGCTTCGCGTGATAGACCGGCGAAGGCCGGCCGACGTAGTGCGCGAGCTCGTCCTCGAACTCGGCGACGAACCCCGGATCGCTCCGGAAGCGCGCGTACTGCTCCTTGAGCTCGTCGAGCGCGCGTATGAGCGTCTCGGCGACGAACACTCCGCCGTAGGGGCCGAAATGGCCGCGCGCATCGGGGAGGTCGTAGGGAACGTCAGCCATCTGCATTGCGCACTTCCTCGATGAACGCCGCGATCCGCGCCGGGTCCTTGATGCCCCGCACCGGCTTGCCGTCGCCGCCGGTCGCCTCGACGCCGCTCGACACATCGACCGCCCAGGGTCGCACGCGCCGGATCGCCTCGCCGACATTGGCCGCCGTCAGCCCGCCGGACAGCACCATGGGCAGCGAGCGCTCCGTCGGCAGCGCCGACCAGTCGAACGTCCGCCCGGTGCCGCCCGGCTGCCCGTCCGCGGGTGGCGCGTCGAACAGGAGCCCGCAGGCATCGGGATAACGGGCTGCGTATTCTAGCAAACCGGCTCCACGCGCCTGCCCGCCGACGGGCACCGCCTTGACATAGGGACGGGCGAACCCGCGGCACAGTTCCGGGGGCTCATGCCCGTGGAACTGGAGAAGGTCCACCGGCACGGCGGCGAGCACCGCGCGCACCTGGTCGGGGTCGGGGTCGACGAAGAGCGCGACCACCGTCACGAACGGCGGGAGCGCGGCCGCGATCGCACGCGCCTGGTCGGCGGCGACGGCGCGGGGGCTCCCCGTCCAGAAGACGAAGCCGACGGCGTCCGCGCCCGCGCGCGCGGCCGCCAGCCGTCGGCGACCCGGGTGATGCCGCAGATCTTGACGCGCGTGCGAGGCATGACGGGAGCGCTTCAGGCAAGCGGCAGGACGACCGTGCGCCGGGTGGGCGGCAACCCCCAGGTCGCGTCGTAGTCGGCGCCGGTGAAATAGAGCCCGTCCGGAGCGTACGTCGGTGCGGCGCGCGTGCGGTCGCCGCCGGCCAGGAGCTCGCCGATCCACGACGGCGGCTGCCTGCCGGCGCCCACGTACACCAGCGCACCGACGATGTTGCGGATCATGTGATGGAGAAACGCATTGGCGCTGAAGTCGAAACGGATGACGCCGTCGCTTGCCCGGATCGTCACCGGCGCCAGCGTTCGCGACGGCGATTTCGCCTGGCACTCCGCCGCACGAAACGCGGAGAAATCATGGGTGCCGGTCAGCGCGCCGGCGGCCTCGACCATCGCCGCGACCTCGAGCGGCCGATGGTACCAGCCCACGCGTCCGGCGAGGAGCGCCGGGCGCACCGGCCGATTCGCGAGCAGGTACGTGTAATGGCGCCCGACCGCGGCATAGCGCGCGTGGAACGCGTCGCCGACCGGCTGCGCCCACAGCACCGCGACGTCCGCGGGCAGATGCGAATTGACGCCGCGCACCCAGGCCGTGATCGGGCGCTCCGCATCGGCGTCGAAATGGACGACCTGCATCGTCGCGTGCACGCCCGCATCGGTGCGGCCCGCGGCGATCGTGCCGACGCGCGCTGCGGCAATCGCCGCGAGCGCGCGCTCGAGCGCATCCTGCACGCCGCGCCCGTCGCGCTGCGACTGCCAGCCGGTGTGCGCGGTGCCGCAGTATTCGAGTCCGAGGGCGATGCGCATGGGCGGAGACGACGTGGGTGCGAACGAAACGGGCGACGGAGGTTCGCTCCGCCGCCCGCGCGTTCAACCGGTTCCTGGCGTCAGGCGAGCTTCGCCAGCAGCGAGTTTGCCTCCGCCTTCTGCTCGTCGTCGCCCTCGTGCAGCACTTCCTGCAGGATCTCGCGGGCGCCCTCGACGTCGCCCATTTCCTGGTAGGCCTTGGCGAGATCGAGCTTGGTCGCGGCGTCGTGCCACTGCCCGTCCAGCACGGAAGGCGTGGCGTCCTCGAACGTCGCCTGCGCCGCGTCGAACGACAGATCGAGCTTGTCCAGATCCATCGCGGCTTGCGGCCGCGCGAGAGAGGTCGAATCGCCCTCGACGCGTTCGGGCTTCGTCTCGGCCCGCTGGAAGGGTGCCGGCTTCTCGGCCTCGTCCAGACGGAAATCGAGGTCGGCCGACGGGGCCTCCGCCTTCGCACCGGCGAGACCTGCCGCGGCCGCCGCAGCGGCGAGACCCGCCGCAGTTTCCACGGTGCCGCCCGCGCCTTCGCGCGCCGGCTTCGCGGCGAGGGCGGCGCGCTTCGCGCTCTCCTCGAACTCGCGCTCGGCGGCGTTGATCATGTCCAGCTGTTCCTTCGTCGTCTTCGACGTCCGGGTGATCGAGACGTCCTCGTCGAAGCGGAAGTCGAGGGAGTTCTCGTCCTGCAGCTCCTTGGCGATTGCCGCCGACGCGCCGCCGCCCGGCGGCGGACGCGGGGCTTCCTTCTTCGTCTCGGCGCTCGCCGCGGCCTGCGCGCCGGCGATCGCCGCCGCAGCCGCGGCCGCGCCTTCGCCGAACATCGGGTTGTTCGGATCGAGCTGGCGGCCCAGCGTCACCGCCTTCTGCCAGATCTCGCCGTGTCCGTGCGATATCGAATACAGCTCGGCGGCGACGGTCTCGAATGCCGATGGCTTGTTGTGCTGCGCGTGGATCTCCAGAAGCTTGAGGTAGATCTCCTGGCGCTGCGGATCCTTCTTCAGCGCGTCCTTCAGGATCTCCTCGGCCTGCGCGTCCCGGCCGTAGGCGAGATAGACCTCGGCCTCGGCGATCGGATCGACCTCGTCGGTATCGATGTTGCCGATACCCTCACGGCTGAAATCGGTCGCGAGCGAGTTCTCGCCGGTGTTGACGACGCCACCGCCGGTCGAGCCAAAGACCGTGTTGGTCTTGATGTCGGTGCCGCCGATGATGCTGTCCTCGAACTTGACCGTCTTGCGGCGGCGCGCGGCGACCAGCGCCGCGACCCCGGCCAGCGCTGCCAGCGCGCCCCCGCCGATCACCCAGGTCGGCGTGCTGCCGAGGAGATCGTCCATGAACGAGGGTTCGGGCTTGGGCGCGGCGGCCGCTTTCGGCGCGGGCGCCTTGGCGGGTTCGGCCACCTTGGGCGGTTCCGCCGGCTTCATCGGCTCCGCGGCCTTCGGGGGCGGCGGCGCGATCGCCGGCTCCGCCGGCTTCGGCGGTTCGGCCATCTTCGGAGGTTCCGGCGGCTTCACTTCCGGCGCGGGCGGAACGACCGGAGCAACCGGAGCCGCGACCTTGGGCGGCTCGACCTTCGCCGGCTCGGGCGCCTTGCCCTTGGCCGCGTCCGCCTGCGCCTGAAGCTGCGCGCCGGTTTGGGCCCTGAGCTCGATCGCCCGTTGCAGATCCTTCAGCGTCTTCTCGAGCTCGCCGATGCGCGCCTGGGCTTCCTTGAGCGCCTTGTCGCGCGCAATCATCTCTTCGGCCGACGGCGACGGCGCCGTGCCGACGACGGCGCCTGCGGCCGGGCCGGCTTCGCGCGACACCTTGAGCTGATCGCGCCCAGGCGCCGCGGCGGGAGCCTTCTCCTCGACGGTGGTGCCGATCTTTCCGGCCGCAACGCGTCCGCCCGCGCCCTCGGCCGCCGGCGCGCCGCCCGCGACGCGGTCCTGATAGGCACGCCAGTCGGACGCCTGCACCCGCACGGTCCGCGTGGCTTCGGCGCGAGGCACAGCAGCCGCTTCGTCGGCACTCGGGATGTTCAGGATGGCCCCGGCACGCAGCCGGTTCATGTTGTTGCCGTCGAAGGCGTCCTTGTTGCCCGTGAACATCGCGACCAGCATCTGTTCGAGCGTCGCCGCGGGCGGTTTGTAATCGGAGGCGATTCGGGACAGCGTGTCGCCACGCTTGACGGTATAGGCGCCGGCAGGCGCTCCCGCACCCTCCCCGGCCTGGCGCGCCGCGGGTGCGCCGGCTGCGGCACGCGGTGCCGGAGCGCCGGCACGCGCCGGCGTCATGGGCTCGATCGGCGCCACCGCCACGACGGCGCCCGGTGGATCGAGCAGGAACGTGTAAGCGCGCACTACGCGGCCCGAGGCCCAGTTGACCTCGACCAGCAAATCCAGATACGGCTCGGCGACGCTGGTGGCCGTGGTGACCTTCAGGACCGCAGTGCCGTTCGGGAGGCGCTCCAGCGCAACACGGGCACGGGACAGCACACCCTGATAGGCGAGATTGTTCTGCTTGTAGAGCGAGGGATCGGCGACGCGCGCGCTCACCGAATCGAGTTCCTCCTTGACCACGGAGCTGAGCTCGATCTGGGCCGACAACGGCTGTCCGAGCGACGACTGCACGGTCAGCTTGCCCAAGCCGAGCGAGGCTGCCGTGCCGGGCATCGCAAGCGCGGCCGCCAGCACGGTCAGTGAAAGGATGGGTTTTGCTCGCATGCCGGCCCTTTCCGAGAATTCGGATACTGCAAGCTAACATAACATCATGGGTTTAGCGACGCAAGCTAAACCTCGGTATTAGCTCGACTTTCCCGGTCCGTCGCCAATCCCGGCCCCGGGGATGGCCGCCGGAACGAGAAGGGGGAGCGCAAGCGCTAGGACATCGCGTCCCGATCTCCGCAAGATGTTGTGCCGCGCAAGGCGCGTCCAAGGATACCGCCGCCGCGGATCCCCTGTTGCATTCTCGTCTCGCCCGCCGTTCAGCGGCCGATCAGGATGCGGACCATGCGGCGCAGAGGCTCGGCGGCACCCCAGAGCAGCTGGTCGCCGACGGTGAACGCACCCAGATATTCTCCGCCCATCGAAAGTTTGCGCAACCGTCCCACGGGCACTTCCAGCGAACCGGTGACCGCCGCCGGGGTGAGCCGGCGGATGCTCTCCTCGCGGGTGTTGGGGATGACGCGCACCCAGTCGTTGCCGGCCGCGAGCATCGCCTCGATCTCGTTCAGCGGAACGTCGCGCCTGAGCTTGATCGTCAGCGCCTGGCTGTGGCAGCGCATGGCCCCCACGCGCACGCAGATCGAGTCCACGGGGATCGCGCTCTTGCCCGATCCGGAAACCCGGCCGAGGATCTTGTTCGTCTCCGCGCCACCCTTCCACTCCTCGCGGCTCGTCCCGTCGCCCAGGTCCTTGTCGATCCACGGAATAAGGCTGCCGGCGAGTGGGACGCCGAAGTGCTCGGTCGGGAAGTTGGGGTCGCGCAGGATCCCGGCGACCTCGCGGTCGATATCGAGAATAGCCGACGACGGGTCTTCGAGCAGCTCCCGCGCCGCCATGTGCGCCTCGCCCATCTGCAGGAGGAGCTCGCGCATGTTCTGCGCGCCGGCGCCGGAAGCGGACTGGTAGGTCATGCAGGTCATCCACTCGATCAGGTCGTGCCGGAAGAGCCCGGCCATCGCCATCATCATCAGACTGACCGTGCAGTTGCCGCCGATGTAGTTCTTCACGCCCCTGGCGAGCGCGGCGTCGATCACGTCGCGGTTGACGGGATCGAGGATGATCACCGCGTCGTCCTTCATCCGCAGCGCGGACGCCGCGTCGATCCAGTACCCCTTCCAGCCCGAAGCGCGCAGCTTCGGGAACATGTCGTTCGTGTAGTCGCCGCCCTGGCAGGTGACGATCGCGTCGAGCGCCGCGAGCGCCGCGACGTCGGTGGCGCTCTTGAGGGGTGGCGTGTCACGCCCGACATCGGGCCCCTTGCCGCCGACGTTCGACGTCGTGAAGAACACCGGCTCGATCCGCTCGAAGTCCCGCTCCTCGAGCATCCGTTGCATGAGGACCGAACCCACCATCCCGCGCCAGCCGACAAATCCCGTACGCATCATCGATCTCGCTTCCCGAAAAGAATCTTCGCCTTCACACCTGGAGTGCCGCGGCGACCGCCTCGCCCATCGCGCGCGTGCCGACGACGCGATCGCCCGGCGCGGCGATGTCGCCCGTGCGCAGGCCCCGCGCCAGCACGGCGCGCACGGCGCGCTCGATCCGCTCGGCGAGCTCGGGGCGCGCGAACGTGTGCCGGAACATCATCGCCAGCGACAGGATCGTCGCCAGCGGATTGGCCCTGTCCTCGCCGGCAATGTCGGGCGCCGAGCCGTGGATCGGCTCGTAGAGCCCCTTGCCGTCCGCGGCCAGCGACGCCGACGGCAGCATCCCGATCGACCCGGCCAGCATCGACGCCTCGTCCGACAGGATGTCGCCGAAGAGGTTGCCGGTGACGATCACGTCGAACTGCTTCGGATTGCGGACGAGCTGCATCGCCGCGTTGTCCACGTACATGTGGCTGAGCGTTACGTCCGGGTAGTCGCCCGCCATCGCGGTGACGACCTCGCGCCACAGGATGCTCGTGTCGAGCACATTGGCCTTGTCCACCGAGCAGAGCTTCCTGCCGCGCCGCCGCGCGGTCTCGAATCCCACGCGGGCGATGCGCCGGATCTCCGCTGCGCTGTAGAGCATCGTGTCGAAGCCTTCGTCGTCGCCCTCGGCGTTCCGCCGGCGCCCGCGCGGCTGGCCGAAATAGATGTCGCCGGTGAGCTCGCGCACGATCATCAGGTCGAGTCCTGCGACGACCTCCGCCTTGAGCGTCGACGCGGCCGCGAGCTCCGGGTACAGCAGCGCCGGACGCAGGTTCGCGAACAGGCCGAGCGCCTTGCGGATGGCGAGAATTCCCTGCTCCGGCCGCAGCGCGCGGGGCAAGGCGTCGTAACGCGGGCCGCCCACCGCGCCGAGCAGCACCGCATCGGCGTCGCGCGCGAGGGCGAGCGTCGCGTCGGGCAGCGGGTGCTTGGCCGCGTCGTAGCCCGCGCCGCCGATCGGCGCCGTTCCGGTCTCGACCGGCAAACCCTCGCGCCGCAGAACGTCGAGAACCCGCACGGCCTCGCCGACGATCTCGGGGCCGATGCCGTCGCCGGGGAGGATCGCGATCTTCATCACGCGCGCGCCTCCGGGGGCGCGCACCGCGCGTCGCCCCCGCACCGACGGTACACCGCGTGCGCACTGCCCGACGCGGGGTCTAGGCGAGCCACGGCTGCTCGGCGAGTCGCCGCGCCTCGAACGCGCGAATGGCATCGGCATGCTGCAGCGTGAGACCGATGTCGTCGAAGCCGTTGAGCAGGCAATGCTTGCGGAACGCGTCGACTTCGAAGCGGAAGGTCATCGAGCCGTCGGGCGTGGCCACCGACTGCCGTTCGAGATCGACAGTGAGCCTGAACCCCGGAAAAGCGCGGACCGCGCCGAAGAGCCGGTCGACCTCGGACTCGGACAGCGCGATCGGCAACAGGCCGTTCTTGAAGCAGTTGTTGTGGAAGATGTCCGCATACGACGGCGCGATGAGCGCGCGGAAACCGTAGTCGGCGAGCGCCCAGGGCGCATGCTCGCGCGAGCTGCCGCAGCCGAAGTTCCGGCGCGCGAGCAGGATGCAGGCACCCTGGTAGCGCGGCTCGTTCAGGACGAAATCCGGATTCTTCGGCCGCTTCGTGTTGTCCATGCCGGGCTCGCCGCGGTCGAGGTAGCGCCACGCGTCGAACAGGTTCGGTCCGAAGCCCGAACGCTTGATCGACTTCAGGAACTGCTTCGGGATGATCGCGTCGGTGTCGACGTTGGCGCGGTCGAGGGGCGCGACCAGCCCGGTCACGATGCGAAACGGTTCCATGTCGGCCTGTCCGGCTAGTAGGTCTTGGTCTTCGACGCGGCCTTCTCGATGGCCCCGCCTGCGGCCTTCACGTCCTTGCCTGCGCCTTCGATGGTGTTGCAGCCGGCCAGCACGAGGCCAAGACCGGCGAGAGCCAGTATTGCGGCGAGCTTCCTCAGCATCATCAGCCTCCTTTTCGTACGCGGGCTAGGCGAGTCGACGCACGTCGACGAAGCGCCCGGCGATCGCGGCGGCGGCGGCCATCGCCGGACTGACCAGATGGGTGCGGCCTCCCGCGCCCTGCCGCCCCTCGAAATTGCGATTCGATGTCGACGCGCAGCGCTCGCCCGGCTCCAGCCGGTCGTCGTTCATTGCGAGGCACATCGAGCATCCGGGCTCGCGCCAGTCGAATCCGGCGTCGCGGAACACCCGGTCGAGACCCTCGCGCTCGGCCTGCGCCTTCACGACGCCGGAACCGGGCACGACCATCGCGTGCCTCACCGTCGCGGCCACGCGGCGGCCCCGGGCGACCGCCGCGGCGGCGCGCAGGTCCTCGATGCGCGAGTTCGTGCACGAGCCGATGAACACGCGGTCGATCGCGAGCTCCGTGACCGGCGTGCCCGGCGTCAGGCCCATGTAGGCGAGCGCGCGCTCGATGCCCTCGCGGCGCGTCGGGTCCTTTTCCTTGTCCGGGTCGGGAACGCGGCCCTCGATCGAGACGACCATTTCCGGAGACGTGCCCCAGGTCACCTGCGGCGCGAGCTGCGCGGCGTCGATCGCGAGTACCGTGTCGTATTTCGCTCCGTCGTCGGAGACGAGGGTGCGCCAGTGCGCGACGGCGCGATCCCAGTGCGCGGCCGACGGCGCGAAGGGGCGCCCGCGCAGGTACTCGATCGTGGTGTCGTCGACGCCGACCATCCCGGACCGCGCGCCGGCCTCGATCGCCATGTTGCAGACGGTCATCCGGCCTTCCATCGACAGCGCGCGGATCGCGCTGCCGCCGAACTCGATCGCGTAGCCGCTGCCGCCGGCGGTGCCGATCCTCCCGATCACGGTGAGCACGAGGTCTTTCGCCGTGACCCCGGCCGGCAGTGCGCCCTCGGCACGGACCTGCATCGCCTTCAGCTTCTTGGTGAGCAGGCATTGCGTCGCCAGCACGTGCTCGACCTCCGAGGTGCCGATGCCGAAGGCGAGCGCGGCAAATGCGCCGTGCGTGCTGGTGTGCGAGTCGCCGCAGACCACCGTCATCCCGGGGAGCGTCGCGCCCTGCTCGGGCCCGATCACGTGGACGATGCCCTGCCGCGCATCGCGGAACGGAAAGTACGCCTTCGCCCCGTGCGCGCGGATGTTGGCGTCCAGCGTCTCGACCTGCGTGCGCGAGATCGGATCGCGGATGCCGTCGCTCCAATCCTTGGTCGGCGTATTGTGGTCGGCGGTGGCGACGATCGATCCCACGCGCCACGGCTTGCGGCCGGCGAGCAGCAATCCCTCGTAAGCCTGCGGGCTCGTGACCTCGTGCACGAGGTGGCGGTCGATGTAGAGCAGCGACGTGCCGTCCGCCTCGGTGCGAACGACGTGGCTGTCCCAGAGCTTGTCGTACAGCGTGCGCGCTTGCATGGTCTGTCGGCCGCGCCGGAAAACGACCGGCCGCGGCGTGCAAAAAAGCCATTATTGCACGGCAGCAAAGCCCCCGTCAGGAGAGCCGCAGGCCCGCGCGACCGAGGAACGCGGCAACCGCCTCCTCGACGCGCGGCAGCGCCGGCTCGAACGCCGTCGCCGGCGTCGCGCGCAGCCACGTGAGCTGCCGCTTGGCGAGCTGGCGCGTCGCGGCGATCCCCTTGGCGCGCAGCGTCGCGGCGTCGATGCGCCCGTCGAGGAATTCCCACGCCTGCCGGTAGCCCACGCAGCGCATCGACGGCAGCCCGGGCGTCAGCGCGTAGCGCGCGCGCAGCCCGGCGAGCTCGTCGACGAGGCCGGCCGCGAGCATCGCATCGAAGCGCGCGGCAATCTGCGCATGGAGCCGGGCGCGATCGGCCGGGATCAGCGCGATCGCGATCGCCGGGCCGAGCGCGTCGCCGGCCTCCCTCGCCCCCTGGAGCTCGGAGAGCGGCCGGCCCGCGAGCTCCCAGACCTCGAGCGCGCGCTGGATCCGCTGCGCGTCGGTGGCCTCGAGGCGCGCCGCCGTCACGGGATCGACGCGGGCGAGCTCGGCGTGCAGCGCCGGCCAGCCTTCTCGCGCGGCGCGGGCGTCGAGACGCGCGCGCACCGCGGCGTCGGCGCCGGGCAGCGCGGACAGGCCTTCCTGCAGCGCCTTGAAGTAGAGCATCGTTCCGCCGACGACGAGCGGGACGGCGCCGCGCGAGCGGATGCCGGCGATCGCCGCGATGGCGTCGGCGCGAAAGCGCGCCGCCGAGTAGGCGTCGACGGGGTCGATGATGTCGATCAGGTGGTGCGGCACGCGCGCACGCGCCGCCGCGTCGGGCTTCGCCGTGCCGACGTCCATCCCGCGATACACCTGCGCCGAGTCGACGCTGACGATCTCGGCGGGAAAGCGCCGGGCGAGCGCCATCGCCAGCGCGCTCTTGCCCGACGCAGTCGGGCCCATCAGCAGGACGGCAGGGAGCGCGGTCAACGCCTGCCGCGCGGCATCGGCGCCAGCGCGCTCATCGGGTCGCGGCGCGCACGGGATTGCGCTATCGCCCACGCATGAACAGCCGATCGAGATCCGCAAGCGTCAGCTGGTACCACGTCGGCCGGCCGTGGTTGCACTGGCCGGCCCGCTCCGTCGCCTCCATCTCGCGCAGCAGCGCGTTCATCTCGGGCACGGTCAGGCTGCGGTTCGCGCGCACGGCGGCGTGGCAGGCCATCGTCGACAGGAGCTCGTCGCGATGCGCGGTCAGCACGTCGCTGCCGCCGAACTCGCGCAACTCGGCGAGGATCGCGTGGGCGAGCGTCGGGGCATCGGCATCGGAAAGCGGCGCCGGAATGCCGCGCACCGCGAGCGTGCCCGGCCCGAGCGCCGTGATCGCGAATCCCAGCCGGTCGAGCGTCGCCGCGTGCTCTTCGGCTGCCGCCACCTCGAGCGGCGACGCGGCGAAGGCCGCCGGCACCAGCAGCGGCTGCACCGGCACGCCGCGATCCTGCGCCGACTTCAGGCGCTCGTAGACGATCCGCTCGTGCGCGGCGTGCATGTCGACGAGCACGAGGCCCTCGCGGTTCTGCGCCAGCACGTACACGCCGTGCAGCTGGGCCAGCGCGAAGCCCAGCGGGTGCGCGTCGCCCGTGTCCGGCAGCGCGGGACGCTCGCCCGCAAGCGCGTCCCGCGGGCCGAACAGCTTCGCATAGAAGGACGCCGGTTCGGCGGAACCCAGCGTCATCGATCGCTGCCATGGCGCGCCACGGGCTTGCATCGGCGGCTCTCCGGCGGTTGCCGGCACATCGCCCGCACGCGCCGGTGCGACGGCCGCCGCGACGCCGAGGCGCTCCGCCGCGGAAACCGCGGGCTGCTCGGCGCCGGTGGCCGCGAGCGCGTGGGCGACCGCACGCTGGACGAACTGGTGCACGGCACCGGACTCCCGGAAGCGGACCTCCGCCTTCTGCGGATGCACGTTGACGTCGACCATGCGCGGGTCGAGCGTCAGCCACAGCGCGTACGCGGGCTGGCGGTCGTGGTGCAGCACGTCGCGATAGGCCTCGCGCAGCGCATGCGCAAGCACCCGATCGCGCACATGCCGTCCGTTCACGAACACATACTGGCCGGACACGTCGGTCGCGTACGCCGGCTGCACGGCAAAGCCCGTGATCGCGACCGGCCCGGCCGCGGCCTCGACGACCGCGGCGCCTTCGACGAACGCGCTGCCGAGGAGCGCCGCGACGCGGTCGCGGCGCCCCTGCGGAGGCAGCCGGTGCACGACGCGCTCGTTGTGCTGCAGCGTGAAGCCGACCTCCGGGTGCGCGAGCGCGATGCGGCGGAACGCCTCGTCGCAGTGACCCCATTCGGTCGCCTCGGTGCGCAGGAACTTGCGGCGCGCCGGCGTGTTGAAGTAGAGCTCCTGCACCGTGACCGCCGTGCCGGCGGCGAGCGCCGCAGGCGCCACCGGGGCGATCGCGCCGCCATCGACCTCGATCCGCCATGCATGCGGGCGGCCGGCCGCCCGCGACGCCAGCGCGAAGCGCGAAACCGCCGCAATCGAGGCCAGCGCCTCGCCGCGAAAGCCGAGCGTCGTGATGGCCTCGAGGTCGTCGACCGTCGCGAGCTTCGACGTCGCGTGCCGCGCGACCGCGAGCAGCAGGTCGTCGCGCTCGATGCCGGCGCCGTTGTCGGCGACGCGGATGCGCCTGATGCCTCCGCCTGCAAGATCGACGTCGATCTGCGTCGCGCCGGCGTCGAGCGCATTCTCGAGCAGCTCTTTCAATGCCGCCGCCGGGCGCTCGACGACCTCGCCGGCGGCGATCTGGTTGATGAGGTGGTCGGGGAGTGCCCGGATCTGCGTCATGAAGTCGAAGTGGGGTGTCGCAGGGCAATCGTGACTCGGCGGTGGCACGCTCCCGCCGAGCCTTTGTGTCGCCACAGGCTGTGCAGGACACCTCGCCGGACTGCCATGTTACGACAAGCTTGTGACGGCGCGCGCCAACCCCGGCCGCATCGCGCAACCGAAAGAAATTCCCTCGTCATATCAACGGCAATGACGACGTCATCGACACGACTCGCCGGTGTCGCATGCGCAGCGGCCGTCGCGTCGGTGGAGAACAGGCAACACCCGCGGCCGCCGATCCGTCGCTCCGGCAACGGCGCAGCCGACCGGCGGCGGCGCACTGGCACCAAGCTTGCGAGGTGATGGCCACATTCCTTGTCACGGGACCAGGGCAGGACATGACCACTACAAGCTTGCGCAGTACCGATCCGCAACAGGCGACTGCCGCGAAGAATCCGGCGCAACCCGGCGAGGGCGCCCGCGCCATCGACGCGCGCCGCTGGCTCGCGCTCGTCGCCAAGGTGCTGCTGCCCGGCGGACTGTTCGCGCTCTCCCTCTTCGGTGCGCTCGCCCATCCGGCGCAGGCGCAGATCATCCTCGATCCCACCGCGTTTCCCGCAACCAAGCTCGCGCCCGACCTGGTGAGCGCGCTCAACTCGAAGGTCCCGAAAAGCGTCAAGTGGATGAAGGAGGACGGCGGCGGACGCTACGTCAAGGTGATCATCATGGCGGGCGGCAGCGACCCGCAGCTCGCCGCGCTGCGCAGCGCCATCGTCGCGGCCAAGGGCTCGGTGTACTACCGCTACCAATCGGTGGCTGGCCTATCGGCCATGGTGCCCGGCAGCCAGATCCTGAACATCGCCGCACGGCCCGACGTCGAAAGCATCTCGCCCAATCGTCCCGCGACCAAGACCGCGAGCCTGCTCGAAACGACGACGGGCACGGGCGGCGTGCGCACGACCGCCAGCACCGGCGCGCGCACCGGCTACGACGGCAGCGGCGTCGGCATCGCCGTGCTCGACTCCGGGATCTTCTACAAGCACGCAACGTTCCTCGCCGACGGCAGCGGCCAGCCGCGTCGCCAATTCGGTCGAGCATGAACAAGAAGGCCGACGCCGCCGCGATGGGCGTCGCGGACTGGGCGCCGGCGTCGACGCCTCGGCCGCGTACCGCCGGGCAGCCAAGACGCAGGCCGACTTACGAAGCGAAGCATCAACAACGCCGAGCGATGCCGATCCCGATGTCTACGGCCACGGCACGCAGGTCGCCTCGGTTGCGGCCGGCCGCTGCTTGCTCGCCGGCGCCCCGCAATCGGCCGGCATCGCCCCCAACGCCAACCTCTACGACGTGCGGGTGCTCGACGACACCGGCGTGGGCCAGATCGCGCGACGTGCTGGCCGGCATCGACTGGGCGATCTTCCACGCAAGCAATACAACATCCGCGTGCTCAACCTGAGCCTCGCCGCCGACTCGTCCGAGTCGTATCGCACCGACCCGCTGTGCCGCGCCGTGCGCGCCGCGGCCGCCGCCGGGCTCACCGTCGTCGTCGCCGCCGGCAACTACGGCAAGAGCGCGGAAGGCGTCGAGCAGTTACGGCGCGGTCACCTCGCCCGCCAACGACCCGTCGCGTGATCACGGTCGGCTCGGCCAACACCGAAGCACGGCGCTGCGCGCCGACGACGTGATCAACCAGTTCAGCTCGCGCGGTCCCACCCGCGGCGAGTGGTTCGATGCCGCCGGCACCCGCCATCCGGACAACCTGCTCAAGCCGGATCTCGTCGCGCCGGGCAACCGCGTCGTCGGCGCGCTCTCCAACGACGGCTCGCCCCCCGAACCTGCTGACCTCGCGCGCCACGCGAACCTGGCCAGGTCACGGCGGTTCAACGGCTGGCTCGAACACCCGGCTGATGCAGCTGAGCGGCACCTCGATCGCCGCGCCGGTCGTGTCCGGAACCATCGCGCTGATGCTGCAGGCCAATCCGGGCCTGACCGCCGCCGCTGATCAAGGCCATCCTGCAGTACACGGCGCAGCCGCTGCCCGACGCGAACCTGGTTCAGCAGGGCGCGGGCTTGCTCAACGTCGACGGCGCGGTGCGCCTGGCCAAGGTGCTGCGCACCGACGTCGCCAGCGCGCTCGCCGCCGGCACCCTCAAGCCCGGCGACACCTGCTCGCCGGCCGGCACAGTTGCTGCCGAAGCCGGTGTCGGTGATCAACGGCGAGACCGTGCAACTGGGGCCGCGTGGTGTTCGCCGGCGGCTCGCACGTGCTCTCCGGAACGGCGCTGTTCGAGAAGTACCAGGGTTTCTACGACCCGAAGCTGGTCTGGGCGCGCGACTGGGTGCGCCGTTACACGCCGGTCTACTGGCCGTCCACGCCGGCCAGCGTACATGCAGTACGCGCGTGGAATCGATCGCGCGGCCGCCGCCGCCCGCTGGTCACAGCCCGGCGTGACGCTGGCCGACGTGCTCTCCGGCACCAGCAGCTACGTCGGCGCGACCGGCGTCTTCATGCCGACGCGACGATGCACGCGCTGGCTCGTCGGCCGCGCGGCGTCGGCTCCCGGGCTGGTGCTCTCCGAGGGCCTGGTGCTCTCCGAGGGGCTGGTGCTCTCGCGAAGGCCTGGTCCTGTCCGAAGGCCTGGTGCTCTCCGAAGGCCTGGTGCTCTCGGAAGGTCTGGTCCTGTCCGAAGGCCTGGTGCTGTCCGAGACCGATCTGCAGGCCTCACAGCGCCACGGGTGACGCGACCGCCGTCGGCGAGCCGTGGTAACGCAGAAACGGCGCAGCCCGCGAATGCGCGCCTGAGCCGGAAGCCTAGCGCGCCAGCGTCTCCACCCACCGCGCGTAGACGTCGCCCGCCACCGCATGGAGCTCGGCGAGGCGCGCGTCGACATCGCGCCGGATGTCGTCGGCGCACTGCAGCGCCGCCGATGACGCCGCCGGAAGCTCGCGCGCGCCGGTCCCGATCCAGGTTTCGACGAGCTCGCGCGTCATCTCGATGTGGCACTGGAAGCCGATGTGGCGTTCGCCGATCACGTACGCCTGATTCGCGTTGAACGCATTGGTCAGCACGCGCGTCGCTCCGGGAGGCAGCGCAAAGGCATCGTAGTGCCACTGGAAGGTCGTGAACGCGGCGCGCCCCCCGAACCATTCGTCCCGGGCGGGCGCGTCGCACACCGAAACGTCGAGCCAGCCGATCTCGGCGACCGCGGCGCGGGTCACCGGCGCGCCCAGCGCCTGCGCGAGGAGTTGCCCGCCGAGGCAATGGCCGATCACCGGAACGTCGGCGGCGACCGCGGCGCGCAGCAGCATGTTGAGCGGCGCGATCCACGCGAGTCCGTCGTTGACGCTCATCGGCCCGCCCATCATGCCGATCCCCGCGAACTCCCGCGCGTCGTGCGGCACCGTCGCGCCCTCGTCGAGCGCAACGAGCGTCCACGGCAGGCCGCGCGCATCGAGCCAGTCGGCGAAGTAGGCCGGGCCTTCGGTCGCGGAAAAGCGGAAGATCGCGATGGGGCGCATGGACGCGGGAGCGGCGGCGAGCGTGAATCTTATCAGCCGGCGGGAACCGCGGCCGGCGCGGCGCCATGCGGGGACGCCGCTCTCGCATGCGCGTGGACGGCCGCCGGACCGGAGGGCCCGGCGTCGGCTCAGGCGAGCCCGCGCGCGATCCGCGCGTACGCGGAATGATTGTGGATGGACTCGAAGTTCTCGGCTTCGACGACGAAGCCGTCGATGCGCGGATCCGCCTGCAGGCGCGCGGCAACGCCGCGGACCAGATCCTCGACGAAGCGCGGATTGTTGTACGCGCGCTCGGTCACGTATTTCTCGTCGGCGCGCTTCAGGATGCCGTAGAGCTCGCACGAGGCCTCTTCCTCGGCGATGCGGATGAGCTCGCTCGAGGAACAGCGGCTCCCGCGAGCGCCCCGCGATCGTGATCGTCGAGCGCTGGTTGTGCGCGCCGTACTCCGCGATCTCCTTCGAGCACGGGCAGAGCGAGGTCACCGGGGTCGCGACGGTGACGGTCTGCCGGTAGCGGCCGTCGACGAGCTCGCCCTCGAGCCGCGCCTCGTAGTCGAGCAGGCTCTCCACGCCGGACACCGGCGCCGACTTGCGGAGGAAAAACGGGAAGGCGATCTCGATCCGTCCGCCGGGCGCTTCCAGCAGCACGACGAGCGCGTCGAGCAGGCCGCGGAGATTGGCGACCGAAAGCGGCGGCTCGCCCGGATCGCTGCGCGACTCGAGCAGCGCGACCAGCCGCGACATGTGCGTGCCCTTCCGCTCCTCCGCCAGCGCGACGTACACGTTGCAGGTGGCGATCGTCGGCTGCGCGACGCCGTCGCTGTCGGCGAAGAGCAGCGGATAGCGCAGTCCCCGGATGCCGACCTGGTCGATCGCGATGCGGCGCTCGTCGGTCCCCGACTGGGCGTCGGGGATCGGGAAGGCGGTCTGCGGCCCCTCGGGTCGGTTCACGGTGCGGGATTCTAGTACCGGGTGCAGAGCGGCATGGCTCAGGCGGCGGGCTTGGCCAGCGGGTCGCTCGCGCCGCGGCCCGAACCGCGCGCTGACCGACGCCGCGATCCCGCGGGCGTCGAGGCCGCAGTCCGCCAGGAGCTGCGCCGGATCGCCGTGGTCGATGAACGCGTCCGGCAACCCCAGCTGCAGCAGCGGAATCACGATGCCCTCGGCCGCCAGCGCCTCGGCGACGGCGCTGCCGGCCCCGCCGGTCACCACGTTCTCCTCGACCGTCACCAGCGCGTCGTGCTCGCGCGCGAGCTTCGACACGAGGTCGACGTCGAGCGGCTTGACGAAGCGCATGTTGGCGACGGTCGCGTCGAGCTCCTCCGCGGCGGCGAGCGCCGGGGCGAGCATGCTGCCGAAGGCGAGGAGCGCGATGCGGTCGGTCCGCCGCGACGCGTTGCGGCGGATCTCGCCCTTGCCGACCGGCAGCGCCGTCATCGCGGCCTTCGACGGCGACCCCGGGTCCGGCGCCGCGCGGATAGCGGACGGCGGCGGGCGTGTCCAGCGTGAACGCCGTGTAGAGCATCTGCCGGCACTCGTTCTCGTCGGCCGGCGCCATCACCGTCATGTTCGGCAGGCAGCGCAGGTAGGAAAGATCGAACGCGCCGATGTGCGTCGCGCCGTCGGCGCCGACGATGCCGGCGCGGTCGATCGCGAACACCACCGGCAGGTTCTGCAGCGCGACGTCGTGGATCAGCTGGTCGTAGGCGCGCTGCAGGAACGTCGAATAGATCGCGACGACCGGCTTCATGCCCTCGCAGGCGAGGCCGGCGGCGAACGTCACCGCGTGCTGCTCGGCGATGCCGACGTCGAAATAGCGCTCCGGGAACTCCTGCGAGAAGCGCACGAGCCCCGAGCCTTCGCGCATCGCCGGCGTGATCGCGACCAGGCGCGGGTCGGCGTCCGCCATGTCGAGCAGCCAGTCGCCGAAGATCTGCGTGTACGACGGCTTCGCCGCCGGCTTCGGCGCGTAGCCGACCGCCGGATCGAACTTGCTCACGCCGTGATAGAGGATCGGGTCGTCCTCGGCGCGCGCGTAGCCGTAGCCCTTCCGGGTGATCACGTGCAGGAGCTGCGGGCCCTTGAGCGCCTTCACGTTGGCCAGCGTCTTCACCAGCGATGTCGACGTCGTGGCCGTCGATCGGGCCGATGTAGTTGAAGCCGAATTCCTCGAACAGCGTGCCGGGCAGCACCATCCCCTTCATGTGCTCTTCCCAGCGCCGGGCGAGCTCCTTCACCGGCGGCAGCTTCGCCAGCACTTCCTTGCCGCCGCGGCGCACCGAGTTGTACAGGCGCGAGGCGAGCAGCCGGGCGAGGTAGCTGTTGAGCGCGCCGACCGGCTCCGAGATCGACATCTCGTTGTCGTTCGAGGATCACCAGCAGGTCGGCGCCCGCGGTGCCGGCGTTGTTCAGCGCCTCGAACGCCATGCCGGCGCTCATCGCGCCGTCGCCGATCACCGCGACGACGTCGCGCTGCTCGCCCTTGCGCTGCGCGGCGACCGCCATGCCCAGCGCCGCCGAGATCGACGTCGACGAGTGCGCGGTGCCGAACGTGTCGTACTCGCTCTCGGAGCGCCGCGGAAAGCCCGACGGCCCGCCGGCCATGCGCAGCCGGTTCATCTGCGCGCGCCGGCCGGTCAGGATCTTGTGCGCGTAGGTCTGGTGGCCGACGTCCCAGACGATCCGGTCGCGCGGCGTGTCGAACACGTAGTGCAGCGCGATCGTGAGCTCGACCGTGCCGAGGTTCGACGACAGGTGCCCGCCGGTCTGCGCCACCGACGCCAGCAGGAACGCGCGCAGCTCGCGCGCGAGCTGCGGCAGCGCCGCGCGGTCGAGGCGGCGCAGCGCCGCGGGATCGTCGATCTGGTCGAGGAGCGGGTACATCAGTGGGTCGGCGCAGGACGATCCAGTCGGCGAGCTCCGCGAGCCGGCGCGCCGAGCGCCGAACGGCGCAAGCGCCGCGTGCGCCTCGTCGCGCAGCTTCGCCGCGTGCGCCTTGGCGGCGGCGAGACCCAGGCAGCGACACGAAGGTCGGCTTGCCCTGCGCGGCGTCCTTGCCGGCGGTCTTGCCCAGCGTCGCCGCCGAGCCTTCGACGTCGAGCACGTCGTCGACGACCTGGAAGGCGAGGCCCGCCGCGTCCGCATAGCGAATCGAGCGCCACCGTCTTCGGCGCCGGCGAGCGGCCGGCCGCAGGCGGCGCCCAGGCGCACCGCGGCGCGGATCAGCGCGCCGGTCTTCATCCGGTGCATCGTTTCGAGCTCGGACAGCGTAAGCGTCGCGCCGACGCCGTCGAGGTCGATCGCCTGCCCGCCGGCCATGCCGTGCACGCCCGCGGCCTCGGCGAGCAGCGCGCAGGCCGCCGGCGCCGTCGGGGAGCCGGCCGCCGGCGAGCACGCCGAACGCCAGCGCCTGCAGCGCGTCGCCGGCGAGCAGCGCCGTCGCCTCGCCGAACGCGACGTGGCAGGTCGGCTTGCCGCGGCGCAGGGTGTCGTCGTCCATGCACGGCAGGTCGTCGTGGACCAGCGAGTACGCGTGGATCAGCTCGACCGCGGCAGCGGCGGCGTCGACCAGCGACGGCGGCGCGCTCGGTGACCTCGCCCGCCGCGTACGCGAGCAGCGGGCGCATCCGCTTGCCGCCGCCGAGCGACCGCGTAGCGCATCGCCTCGGCTCAGCGCGCGCGGGCGCCGGTCGGCGGGCGGCAGCGGCGCGCCGAGCACGTCCTCGATCCGGCGCTGGCGCTCGCCGCACCAGACCGCCCACGCGAGGTCAGGATTCATCGCTTCCGGCAACCTCGGCATCGGGGGCTTCGAACGCCTTGAGCACGCCCTTCTCCAGCACCTCGACCTGCTGCTGCGCGTCCTTGCAGCGCGTTCTGGCAGTACTGCAGCAGCTCGGCGCCCGCGCTTGTACGCGGCGAGCGACTCCTTGAGCGGCAGCTGGCCGCCTTCCATCGTCGCGACGATGTCCTCGAGCTCGGCGAGCGCGGCTTCGAAGCTTGCGGGGCTGGCGCTGGACTTGGCCATGGCATCAGTGTGGTCGTCGCTCCCGACGGCGACATTGCGGAATTCGGCGCGTCGATAGCGGCGGATGGACAGCGCGCGCAGCGAGCAAGTTTGCGCAATCGCGCCGACCAGGGTCAATTCGCGGGCACCCGGCGCCGACTTCCGCGTTCGACGTCGATTTGACCCCGCTCGGACGGTCTCGTATACTAGCACGTTTTAACGACGCGGCCTTACGCGAACCTTTCGCGCGGCCGACTTAGCAAAGCGGTCCGGGGCGGCCTGGAAGCAGCAAAGCCGTAATCGTCCCGGGTTGTTGGGTTGGGTTGGTTGGGTGGACCGGCACCGCGGTCCGCCCACATTTGCGCGAAAGAGGCAGGCTGATGTCCAATCTCGCCACGGCGGAGCGACTGCGTCGCGCCACGTCGCAGCTGCCGGTGTCCTGGTACTGCGATCCCGCGGTCTTCGAGGCCGAGCAGCGGCTGCTCTTTCCGCGCGGCGCCCGGCTACGTCGGGCACGAGCTGATGGTGCCGAACCCGGCGACTACCACGCGCTCGAGTGGCGCGACAACGCGCAGGTGCTCGTGCGCAACGCGGCGGCGTCGAGCTGCTGTCGAACATCTGCCGGCACCGGCAGGCGATCATGCTGAAGGGCCGCGGCAACGCGCACAACATCGTCTGCCCGATCCATCGCTGGACCTACGACCTCAAGGGCGAGCTGCTCGGCGCGCCGCACTTCGCCGACAAGCCGTGCCTCAACCTCGGCGCACGCCGCTGCAGAACTGGAACGGACTGCTGTTCGACGGCCGGCGCGACGTCGCGCGCGACCTCGCCGCGCTGGCGCGCTCGCGACTTCGACTTCTCCGGCTACGTGCTCGACCGGGTCGAGATCCACGAGTGCAACTACAACTGGAAGACCTTCATCGAGGTCTACCTCGAGGACTACCACGTCGTGCCGTTCCACCCGGGCCTCGGCCAGTTCGTCACCTGCGACGACCTCAAGTGGGAGTTCGGCGAGTGGGACTCGCGTGCAGACGGTCGGCGTCAACAACCGGCTCGCCAAGCGCCGGCACGAAGACCTACGAGCGCTGGCACAAGGCGGTGCTCGACTACTACCGCGGCGAGATGCCGCCGCACGGCGCGATCTGGCTGATCTACTACCCGAACATCATGGTCGAGTGGTACCCGCACGTGCTGGTCGTCAGCACGCTGATCCCGCGCGGCGTCGACCGGACGACCAACGTCGTCGAGTTCTACTACCCCGAGGACATCGCGCTGTTCGAGCGCGAGTTCGTCGAGGCCGAGCAGGCGGCGTACATGGAAACCGCGATCGAGGACGACGAGATCGCCGAGCGGATGGACGCCGGCCGCCGCGCGCTGTACCGGCAGGGCGCAGCGAGGAAGGGCCGTACCAGTCGCCGATGGAAGACGGCATGCAGCACTTCCACGAGTTCCTGCGCCGCGAGCTCGACGCCGCACATCGCGCCGCGCTAGCGGCTGCGCGCGGCGCCGCCGCCGCACGGAGCCCACGCCATGCACACCACCCTGATCTCGACCGCCGAACTCGCCGGCGCACCTCGACGATCCCGGGCTCGTCATCGTCGACGTCCGCCACGACCTCGTGCAGCCCGACGCGCTGGGGCGAGTCGCAGTACCGCGCGGGCGCACATGCCGGGCGCGCTCTTCCTGCGCACTCGACCGCGACCTCTCCGCGCCGAAGACCGGCGCCAACGGCCGCCATCCGCTGCCGTCGCCCGCGGCGTGCGCCGGCGTGCTTCGGCCGCGCTCGGCATCGGCGCGCGGCACGCAGGTCGTCGCCTACGACCAGCGGCAGCGGCACGTACGCGCGCGCGGCTGTGGTGGATGCTGCGCTGGCTCGGCCACGACGCGGTCGGCGGTGCTCGACGGCGGCTTCGAGAAGTGGGCGCGCGAAGGCCGGCCGGTCACCACCGAGGTGCCGCGCGCCGCACCCGGCGAGTTCGTCGATCCGCCGCGGTCGCCGCCACCGTCGACGCGGCGCGGTGCGCGCGAGCCTCGCGCGAGCGTCGATGCTCGTGGTCGACGCGCGGGCGCCCGAGCGCTTTCGCGGCGAGGCGAGCCGATCGATCCGGTGGCCGGCCACATCCCGGGCGCGCGTCAACCGGCCGTTCACGCAGAACCTCGGCGCCGACGGCACGTTCAAGCCCGCCGAGCGTGCTGCGCGCCGAGTTCGCGCGGCTGCTCGGCGGCGCGCCCGCCGACGCGATCGTGCACTCAGTGCGGCTCCGGCGTGACGGCCTGCCACAACCTGCTCGCGATGGAAGTCGCCGGCCTGCCCGGCACGCGGCTGTATCCCGGATCGTGGAGCGAGTGGTGCGCCGATCCGTCGCGTCCGGTCGCGCCGCGGCAGCCACGCGATCGTCCCGAGGTTGAACCCCGATCGTCCGCCTTGCACGACCGTCGGCGCCATTCGAACACATCGCCGGAACGCTCGCCGCCCGCGCGTACGGGCCACCCAGTGCGCGCAGCGCTTCGCCGCTGGAATCCCAGGTCGCGGGACGATCGTCACGCCGCGGCGCCGACGGCATCCGCCGGCGCCCCGGCGCCGGCATCCGCCGATGGATCACGTTTCCCTGCAGCGCTCGACGCTGACTTCGGCGACGTTGTTCGCGCTCGATCCGAAAGCGAACGCCCCTGACGCCACTGGCGCCACGATCTGTCTGCGATCGCCGAATTGACGCGTCGCCGCGCTCGGGATCGAGCCGCGTCGACGCTTCTCGCTGCGTCAGCTGCCGCCGGCGTTGACGGCATCGTCGCGCGATGATCCCGTCGCGCGGGCTGCAGGGGCGCTTCGATGATCGCGCCCTCCTTGTCGGTCGCCGTCCTGGAGCTGCGGCAGCGCAGCGTGCACGAATACGATGACCCTGATCGATCCGGTTCGGGACCTACTTCGCGCCTCCGGGCGCAGATCGCGCGCGTCGCTCGTCGCGGATCGATGGGCGTCGATCCGTGCTCCAGGCCCCGCTGATGCAGCGTGCCGCGCAGGCCTCGCTTGACGTCGGTCGCCGAGAATCGTCGTCGCCTCGCCGACCCAGTGTCCCGGGCCAGACGATGGGCCTCGGTGCCCCGAACTGCGCATCGACGCCGATGATCTGGCATCGCTTCAGCTGTCCCGCCGACGATCGGGAGCGTGCTCGAACATGCGCCAGCGTCGCCGTCGCGCGGGACGCGCCGAAGATCGCGGCGCGCGTTCCTGACCGCGACCGGTGCGTTCACGCCGACCCTAGTGTCTGGTCGATCGCTCTAGCCCCTGGCGAACTCGAGCAACGGCCCCGAGAACTGCTGTGCCATCGGCTCGCGGAGCGAGACCATGCCCTGTTCCTGATCCAGCCGCCGCATGGATCCGGCTCTGCCGGCCATGAGCCGCGCGAGCTCGGACGTCGCGCTGGCGCCAATCCCGGACCTTGCGGAGCGTCCGCTGCTCGAGCGCGCTCGTGGTCAACAGTTCGCGCGTGCCAACTTCCGTCGAAAACTGTCGGATCGCGTGAAGGTACCGCGCTTACCCGTGAGGAAGCCGTACCCAGCGGTCACGGCCGTTGCGTGGGCCGAGCGGCCACGCCGCGAGCTCGCGGTAGCGCGGCCCGCCCGACCCGAGGTCGGACGCGTTCAACATCAGCTTTGCGACGGTCCAGGCGATCGGAGTCGCCTGGTTCGCGCGCGGCTGACGCCGGCACCGCCGCGCGAGCGTCACATGCGCCTGGAACGGCCGCGGATCCGTTGGAAAGCCTTGCGCCGTCAATGCGTCGTTGAGCTGGCGGACGAGTTGCGCGAGCTCGGCGGGCACGCTCGACGCGCCCGCCCAGGCGATCCCCGCGCCGCGGAACGCGCCGACGCGGTCGAGCGAGAGGTCGAACGCGCGGCACGCCCGCCGTTGCCGCGAGCCCGACGGCGCGCAGCGCCTCGACGCGATCGACGGCGACTTCGCCGACGAACGCGAGCGTCAGGTGCAGGTTCTCGATCGCGGGCAGCGCGGCCGCCTGCTTCCGCGGCGACCTCGTCGCGCGAGCTTCGCGAGCGCGTCGCGCGCCGCCGCGTCGGGCCAGACCGCGAAGAAGACACGCACGCGTCGACCGCCGTCGGCGCGCGTCGCTGCAGCGCGACGCTGGCGGCGGGCGCATGCATCATCCTAAGCCCGCCGCCGATGCGCCCCGCTTCGACGCCATTCGCACGATCCGTCATCGCACCGCAGGTCCGAACCGCAAGCGCCGCCCGAATCAAAGCCGCGCCATCCTCGCGAACGGCGCGGCCGTCACGGCGCAACTGCCGTCGTGCTAGGCGGCGGCCTTCTTGCCCTTCTCCTGCTTCTTGTCGAAGAACTGCTCGTCTTCGGTCGAATGGCTCAAAGCCGTCGTCGACGACTGGCTGCCCTGCACCGTCGTCGTGACGGCGTCGAAGTAGCCGGTGCCGACCTCGCGCTGGTGCCGGACCGCGGTGAAGCCCTTGTCGGCCGCCGCGAACTCGGCTTCCTGCAGCTCGACGAACGCGCTCATGTTGTTGCGCGCGTAGCCGTGCGCCAGGTTGAACATCGAGTAGTTGAGGCTGTGGAATCCCGCGAGCGTGATGAACTGGAACTTGTAGCCCATCGCGCCCAGCTCGCGCTGGAAGCGGGCGATCGTCGCATCGTCCAGGTTCTTCTTCCAGTTGAACGACGGCGAGCAGTTGTACGCGAGCATCTTGTCCGGGTATTTCGCCCGGATCGCCTCGGCGAAGCGCTTCGCGAAGTCGAGGTCCGGCTTGCCGGTCTCGCACCAGATGAGGTCCGCGTACTCCGCGTACGCGAGGCCGCGCGCGACGGACTGCTCGAAGCCCGCGCGCGTGCGGAAGAAGCCCTCGACGGTGCGCTCGCCGGTGCAGAACGGCTTGTCGTTGTCGTCGATGTCGGAGGTCACGAGATCCGCGGCCTCGGCGTCGGTGCGCGCGAGGAGGATCGTCGGCACGCCCATGCAGTCGGCGGCCAGCCGCGCCGCGACGAGCTTCTCGACCGCCTCGCGCGTCGGGACGAGCACCTTGCCGCCCATGTGGCCGCACTTCTTCACCGCCGCGAGCTGGTCCTCGAAGTGGACGCCCGCGGCGCCCGCGTCGATCATCGCCTTCATCAGCTCGAACGCGTTCAGCACGCCGCCGAATCCGGCCTCGGCGTCGGCGACGATCGGCGCGAAGAAATCGATGTCGCCCTTGCCCTCCATGTGCTGGATCTGGTCGGCGCGCATGAACGTGTTGTTGATCCGGCGCACGACCATCGGCACCGAGTTGACCGGATAGAGCGACTGGTCCGGATACATCTCGCCGGCGATGTTGGCGTCGGCGGCGACCTGCCAGCCGGAGAGGTAGATGGCCTTCAGGCCCGCCTTCACCTGCTGCAGCGCCTGGTTGCCGGTCAACGCGCCGAGCGTGTTGACGAACGGCTCGTCGTGCATCAGCTTCCACAGCTTCTCGGCGCCGCGGCGCGCGAGCGTGTGCTCGATGTGCACCGAGCCGCGCAGGCGCACGACGTCCTCCGCCGTGTAGCCGCGCTTGATGCCCTTCCAGCGGGGGTTTTCCGCCCAGTCCTTCTTGAGTCTTGCCGCTTCCAGATCGTAGTTCATCGACAACTCCCATCGTGTGCGTCGTGGCCAATCCGGGACGCCCCTGCGAGGCGATCCGGAACCTTGGTCAGCGGAACCCGCGCGCGAAACGAATTCGCATGCGGATTGCCGCAGCGTGAAGCAAGAGGCGAGCCCAGCCGCCTGGCGCTTCACTGCACGGACCGACGAGGATCGCTCGGCCGGTCGGGCGGGCGTGGATGGGGTGAAGATCCCAGGCCCTTCATGCAGCCGAGACCAGGGTTGGTCGGCGGCCGCTCGTGACATGACCGCAAGTTAGCAAAGTAATCTGCGGCTGGCAAGTCGATTTCTGCATCGCAATATAAAAAATAATGCTAAAAATCAGTGGCTTAAAAAACACTTCCGCCAGGTGGAATCCATGACCCGGATTCGGCCGTTGTATGTGTTGCGCTGCAGGATACAGGAGCGGCGCGACGGGTCGGGCACGGCGGGCGTCAGCCGCTCAAAGCACTGAATCGATGGAATATTCGCATCGACCTCGCCGCGTGAGGCGGAACGGCCGCCACGTCTGCGCTCGGAAACGATTTCCATTTTCGGTACCGTAACGGCCTCCAGCCGGCCGTGCGCCGCAATCCGCACCCAATGTCCCTCGGCGTGCAGGTATGCGTCTGGCCGCAACGTCACGCCGGCGCCGCGCGCGGTCTCACCCGATGCGCACGCGATCGCCACGTCGTGGCACCTCGACCGAGCGCCATCCAAGCCGCTCGCCGATCAACGCGGCAAAGCCGGCGGCGGTCGCCTGTTCGCCATGGACGACGAACGTGCGCGCCGGCGGCGCGCGGAACGCGGAGAGCCACCCGAGCAGCGCGCCCTGGTCGCCGTGGGCGGACAATCCGCCGATCGTGTGCACGGACGCGCGCACCGGCACGTCCTCGCGAAACAGCCGCACGCGCGTGGCGCCGTCGACGATCTGCCGGCCCAGCGTCCCCGCCGCCTGGAAGCCCGTGAACACGATCGCGCATTCGTCGCGGGGCAGGTTGTGGCGCAGGTGGTGCCGGATGCGTCCGCCCTCGCACATCCCGGATGCGGCGACGATGATCGCGCCGGTGGTCACGCTGTTGATCGCCATCGAGTCCTGCGGCGTCTCGGTGAACCGCACGCGGACGCGCTGCCTGTTCGCCATCAGCCAGCGCGTGAGATCCTGGCTCTCGCGATCGAGCACCGCGGCATACTTCGCGGTGATCTCGGTCGCGCGCGTCGCCAGCGGCGAGTCGACGAAGATCGTGAGCGCCGGCGCACGCTCCCGGCGCACGAGGTCGGCGAGCACATAGAGCACTTCCTGCGTCCGGCCGACGGCAAATGCGGGGATGATCACGTTGCCTCGCGGCAGCGTCGTCGCGAGCACCTGCGCGAGCTCGTCGTAGGTGGTCGCCAGCGTCTTGTGCAGGCGGTTGCCGTAAGTCGACTCGACGATCAAGACGTCCGCCTCGGCGACCGGCGTGGGGTCGCGCATCACGGGCCGCCCCGGCTGGCCGAGATCGCCGGAGAAGACCAGCTTGCGCGTGCCGCCCTGCGCCTCCGCCCAGAGCTCGACGATCGCGGAACCCAGAATGTGCCCTGCGTCACGGAACCGGAAGCGCACGGACTTGCAGGGCTCGAACAGCTTGTCGTACGCGACGGGGCGGAGCAGCTGCAGGCTGCGTTCGGCGTCGGCGACCGTGTACAGGGGCTGCTGGCCCGAATCGCCGCGAGCGCGCTCGCGGTCGCCCTCGCGCGGTCGACCAGCGTGCCGCCGGGAGTCGGCGCCGCCGGACCTCGCGATTTCCATCTCCTGGATATGCGCGCTGTCCGGCAGCATCACGCCGAGGAGGTCGATGGTTGCCGGCGTCGCGTAGACCGGGCCCGTGAAACCCCGCGCGGCGAGCCGCGGCAGCAGCCCGGAATGGTCGATGTGCGCATGCGTCAGCACGACGAAATCGAGCGCGCGGACATCGAAGTCGAGCGCCGCGGCGTTCTTCTCGTCCGCATCGCGGTTTCCCTGGAACAGTCCGCAATCGACGAGAAAGCTCGCGCCCTCGGCGTCGACGCGAAAGCACGAGCCGGTGACCTCCCCGGCAGCACCGAGGAACGTCACTTCAATTCCGCTTCGCTGCGTCATCTTGCCGCCCCCCGGTTCGACCCTCTGCATCGGCGGCCCCGAGCCAACCGATGCGCGCTCCCGGATCCGCTGCCGGGCGTGGCCCGGCGGGGGAACGCGCTCGCCGCCGCGGCGAGTGCATCCGGCATGCGCCCGTGCCTGCGAATTTAGCAGCTTCCCGACGGACACGACCGTGGATTCCATTGATACACCGCACTTGACACGAGACCGCGGACGGTGCAAACGTCTCCAGTTGGCACGACGCACTTGCGGCCATTCGCGAACGGCGTGCCCATCAGGGGAGTTTCTGCGCGCCGCCAGGCGGCGAAATCAACGGCGCATGACGGCATGCATCCGTCTCGCGACCGACACTAGGAGAGCATCGTGCGAACCATTTCCCTCGTCGTGGCGGCCACCCTGGCCGCCTTGGGCGCAGCCCACGCGACAGCCCAGGGCAGCGACCCCAATCTCGGGCGAAACCTCGCCGCAACCTGCGCCAACTGCCACGGCACGAACGGCATCAGCGCAGGTGAAGTCGAGTCCCTCGCCGGCAAGCCGAAGGACGAGCTCGTGCGCAAGATGCAGGAGTTCAAGCGCGGCGCGAAGCCGGCGACGGTCATGACCCAGCTGGCGAAGGGCTACAGCGACGAGCAGATCGAAGTCGTCGCCGGCTGGTTCGCCGCGCAGAAAGCGAAGTGAGGAACCGACCATGAGCATCCAACGACGTGATTTCCTCAAGGCGCTGGGCGCCGCGGGGTTCGGAACAGCGGCATCCGCGTTGCCCGGCTGCGCCACGATGGGCGGCGGCGCCGGCGGCAAGGTGGTCGTCATCGGCGGCGGCTACGGCGGCGCGACCGCGGCCAAGTACATCCGGATGTGGAGCGATGGCGGAGTCGACGTGACCGTCGTCGAGCCGAATCCGGAGTTCATCTCCTGCCCGATGTCGAATCTCGTGATCGGCGGCAGCAAGCAGATCGCCGACGTCACGGTGAGCTACGACAACCTCGCGAAGCGCCACGGCGTGAAGATCGTCCGGGAAATGGCGACCGGCGTCGACCCCGGAGAAGCGGACGGTGAGGCTCGCGAACGGTCAGGAGCTGCCGTACGACCGGCTGATCCTCTCGCCGGGCATCGACTTCATGTGGGACAAGGTGCCCTCGCTCAACAACGCCAATGCGCAGGCGACGATCCTGCACGCCTGGAAGGCGGGCGCGCAGACCGTCGCGCTGCGCAACCAGCTCGTGGCAATGCGCGACGGTGGCGTCTACGTGCTTTCGATCCCGGTCGCGCCCTATCGTTGTCCGCCGGGTCCCTACGAGCGCGCCTGCCAGGTCGCGTGGTACTTCAAGCGGGCGAAGCCCCGGTCCAAGGTGCTGATTCTCGACGGCAACGGCGACGTCACGTCGAAGGGTCCGCTGTTCAAGAAGGCCTGGGCCGAGGAATACAGGGGCATCGTCGAGTATCGCGGGAATCACGTGCTGGCCGACGTCGACGTCGCGACGCGCACGGCGAAGTTCGAGGTCCAGGACGCCGTGAAGGCCGACGTTCTGAACGTCGTGCCGCCGCAGCGCGCCGGGGCGATCGCGCGATCGGCCGGCGTGGTCACCGCCAACGACCGCTGGTGCGACGTGGACTTCCTCACCTTCGAGTCGGTCAAGGTGAAGAACGTCCATATCCTCGGCGACGCGATCCAGATCGCGCCCGGCATGCCCAAGTCCGGACACATGGCGAACCAGCAGGCGAAGGTCTGCGCGGCGGCGGTCGTCGCGATGCTCTCCGGCCACGCGCCGAACCCGACGCCGGTGCTCACCAACACCTGCTACAGCTTCGTCACCGACAAGGACGTCGTCCATGTCGCGTCGGTCCACCAGTACGACAAGGAGAAGAAGACGGTGCTGGCCGTGCCCGGATCGGGCGGCGTTTCGCCGGGAATGAGCGAGCTCGAGGGGCGGTTTGCGTTCAACTGGGCGAAGAACATCTGGGCCGATACGCTGGCCTGACCGCCCGGAGGATCCGGGGAACGCGAAAAGGCGGTCCCTCCGGAAGAAGAAAACGGCGCCGATCGGCGCCGTTTTCCTTTGACGAACCCGCGTGGCGCGGGTGCCCGGAGCGCTCCCGGGGAGACCCGCCACGCATCGACCGGCGACCGGTCGACGCGGCGGCGGCTCGCGCGCTCAGGCGACGGGCTCGGCCTCCTTCGTCTCCGCGAACGCCAGCCGGACCTTGTCGTCGTCGTCGACGTCGATCGTCACGTGGCCGCCGCTGACCAGCCGCCCGAACAGGAGCTCGTCGGCGAGCGCCTTGCGTATCGTGTCCTGGATGAGCCGCGCCATCGGGCGCGCGCCCATCTGCGGGTCGAAGCCCTTCTTGGCGAGGAACGCCTTGAGCCTGGGCGTGAACGTCGGCTCGACCCGCTTCTCGTGGAGCTGGCCCTCGAGCTCCAGCAGGAACTTGTCGACGACCTTGAGGATGACGTCGTGATCGAGCTGCGCGAAGGAGATCGTCGCGTCCAGCCGGTTGCGAAACTCCGGCGTGAACAGCCGTTTGATCTCGGCCATCTCGTCGCCGCTCCCGGCGGACGTCGTGAATCCCATCGTTCCCTTCGCAAGCTCGGTGGCGCCGGCGTTCGTCGTCATGATGATCGTGACGTTGCGGAAATCCGCCTTGCGGCCGTTGTTGTCGGTCAGCGTCCCGTGGTCCATCACCTGCAGCAGGATGTTGTAGATGTCCGGATGCGCCTTCTCGATCTCGTCCAGCAGCAGCACGCTGTACGGGTGCTTGGTGATCGCCTCGGTGAGCTGTCCGCCCTGATCGAAGCCGATGTAGCCGGGCGGCGCGCCGATCAGCCGCGACACCGCGTGCCGCTCCATGTATTCCGACATGTCGAACCGGATCAGCTCGACGCCAAGGCAATAGGCGAGCTGCCGCGCGACCTCGGTCTTGCCCACGCCGGTCGGCCCGGAGAACAGGAAATTGCCGATGGGCTTCTGCGGGTTGCCCAGGCCCGAGCGCGCCATCCGTATCGCCGAGACCAGCGCGTCGATCGCCTTGTCCTGTCCGAAGACGACGTTCTTCAGATCGCGGTCGAGCGTCTTCAGCGCATTGCGGTCGTCGGACGTGACGTTCTTCGCCGGGATGCGCGCGATCTTCGCGACGATCTCCTCGATCTCGGTCTTGTTGATCACCTTCTTCTGGCGCGACTTGGGCAGGATCTTCTGCGCCGCGCCGGCCTCGTCGATGACGTCGATCGCCTTGTCCGGCAGGTGGCGGTCGTTGATGAACCGCGCCGACAGCTCGGCCGCCGTCGTGAGCGCAGCGGGCGCGTACTTGACGCCGTGGTGCTGCTCGAAGCGCGACTTCAGGCCCTTGAGGATCTCGATCGTCTCGGCGATCGACGGCTCCGGCACGTCGACCTTCTGGAAGCGCCGCGACAGCGCGTGGTCCTTCTCGAAGATCTGCCGGTACTCGCCGTAGGTCGTCGCCCCGATGCACTTCATCGCGCCGGTGGAGAGCGCCGGCTTCAGCAGGTTCGACGCGTCGAGCGTGCCGCCCGACGCCGCACCCGCGCCGATGATCGTGTGGATCTCGTCGATGAACAGGATCGATTTCGGGCTGTCGGCGAGCTGCTTCAGGACCGCCTTGAGGCGCTGCTCGAAATCGCCGCGATACTTGGTCCCGGCCAGCAGCGCGCCCATGTCGAGCGAGTAGACCTGATAGTCGAACAGCAGCTCGGGCACGTCGCCCTCGTTGATCCTGCGCGCGAGCCCCTCGGCTATCGCCGTCTTGCCCACGCCCGCCTCGCCGACCAGCAGCGGATTGTTCTTGCGGCGGCGGCACAGGACCTGGATCACGCGCTCGAGCTCGAGTGCCCGGCCGATCAGCGGATCGGTCTTGCCCTGCTTCGCCATCGTGTTGAGGTTGACCGTGTACGAGTCGAGCGCGCCCTGCGACTCGCTGGCGCCCTCGCCCTCTTCCTTCGCCTCGCCCTTTTCCGGCTTCTGCTGCGGATTCTTCGTGATGCCGTGCGCGATGTAGTTGACAACATCGAGCCGCGTCACGCCGCGCTGGTTGAGGAAATACACCGCGTGCGATTCCTTCTCGCCGAAGATCGCCACCAGAACGTTGGCGCCGGTGACCTCCTTCTTTCCCGACGACTGGACATGCAGGATCGCGCGCTGGATCACCCGCTGGAAACCCTGCGTAGGCTGCGTGTCGGCGTCCGAATGCGGCGACAACCGGGGCGTGTGCTCGCTGATGAAGTCGGTGAGCACGCCGCGAAGCTCGTCGAGGTCCACGCCGCAGGCCTTCAGGACCTCGGCGGCCGACGGGTTGTCCAGCATCGCGAGCAGCAGGTGCTCGACGGTGATGAACTCATGCTGCTTCTGCCGAGCCTCGACAAAAGCCATGTGGAGGGAAACTTCGAGTTCCTGCGCAATCATCTGTGTTGCCTCTTTCGGCCAGATCCGCCGCGCCGCAGGGCGCAGCGGGTACCGCTCAAGTCTCCTCCATCGTGCACTGCAGGGGGTGCTGGTGCCGCCGCGCGAGATCGATCACCTGATCGACCTTGGCCGCCGCGACCTCGCGCACGTACGTCCCGCACACTCCCATGCCCTCGCGATGCACCTTCAACATCACCTGCGTGGCCTTTTCCCGGCTCATCACGAAAACAGTCTGCAACACGACGACGACAAAGTCCATCGGCGTGTAATCGTCGTTGAGCAGCAGCACCTTGTAAAGCGGCGGCGGCTTTACCCGGGTTTTCTGGGCCTCGAGAAGACCGCCGTCCTGCTGCTGGTTGGCCATTGTCCCCTGGCTGATGACGATCGTCGGATGCTCTATGTTTGATGATTGCCGGGGATTTTTCAAGTACGGGCGATTTGTGCACCACCGTATCGACGCCGGCGCGGTTCCGCGCGCGGAAGCCGGGTCGGCCCCGGGCGCGGGCATCGGGCAACGGGCGGCACCCGCCCGTCCGCGCGCGCGACCGTCCGACGCGGCGTGGGCGGCGGCCTACATGCGCTCGATCATCGCCTTGCCGAAGCCCGAGCAGGACACCTGGGTCGAACCTTGCATCAGCCGCGCGAAGTCGTAGGTCACGACCTTGTCGGCGATCGCCTTTTCGAGGCTCGCGGTGATCAGATTCGCCGCTTCCTTCCAGCCCATGTGCACGAGCATCATCTCGGCCGACAGGATCTCCGAGCCGGGGTTGACGTAATCCTTGCCCGCGTACTTGGGCGCGGTGCCGTGCGTCGCCTCGAACATCGCCACCGAATCGGACAGGTTCGCGCCCGGCGCGATGCCGATGCCGCCGACCTGCGCGGCGAGCGCATCGGAGATGTAGTCGCCGTTGAGGTTGAGGGTGGCGATCACGCTGTACTCGGCGGGACGCAGCAGGATCTGCTGCAGGAAGGCGTCGCAGATCACGTCCTTGACGACGATGTCCTTCCCGGACTTCGGGTTCCTGATCTTCATCCACGGCCCGCCGTCGAGCAGCTGGGCGCCGAACTCCTTCTGCGCGAGCTCGTAGCCCCAGTCGCGGAACGCGCCTTCGGTGAACTTCTGGATGTTGCCCTTGTGCACCAGCGTGACCGACGCTCGGTCGTTGTCGATCGTGTACTGGATCGCCTTGCGCACCAGCCGGTACGTGCCGTCGCGCGAAACCGGCTTGATGCCGATGCCGGAGGTTGCCGGGAAGCGGATCTTCTTGACCCCCATCTCGTTGATCAGGAAGTCGATCAGCTTCTTCGCCTCGGCGCTCTCCGCCGGCCACTCGATGCCCGCATAGATGTCCTCGGCGTTCTCGCGGAAGATCACCATGTCGGTCTTCTCGGGCTCCTTGACCGGCGAGGGCACGCCCTTGAACCAGCGCACCGGGCGCAGGCAGACGTAGAGGTCGAGCTGCTGGCGCAGCGCGACGTTGAGCGAGCGGATGCCGCCGCCGACCGGCGTGGTCAGCGGCCCCTTGATCGAGACGACGTAATCCTTGAGGATCGCGAGCGTCTCGTCGGGCAGCCATACGTCGGGGCCGTAGACCTTGGTCGACTTCTCGCCGGCGTAGATCTCCATCCAGTGGATCTTGCGCTTGCCGCCGTAGGCCTTCGCCACCGCCGCGTCGACGACCTTGATCATCACCGGCGTGATGTCCAAACCGGTGCCATCGCCCTCGATGTAGGGGATGATCGGGTTGTCGGGAACGTGGAGGCTAAAATCTTTGTTGACGGTGATCTTCTGGCCGCCGGTGGGGACTTTGACGTGCTGGTACATGGGTTCTCCTTGAGGCGTCACCGCGGCGGCCGTCGGGCAGAGTCGGTCCGGTCAAGCGCGATGGTGAGGCGGGTCGAGAGCGGGTCCTGGAAACGCTTGGAGCTTGTCCGCGGCGTGCATCCCATTGTGGCCCGGCCGGACGCAGCGCGCGGTCTTCGACAGACAAGCTCTTAATTATCCTCGAATTTGGTGAATACCGCCACGACGCGGCGCGGTGCAACCCCGCGCCTTGCCAGCGCCGGCCCTCCCGCCGACGGCAGGGTCATCCTGCTCAACAAGCCCTATGGCGTGCTCTGCCAATTCACGCCCGACGGCAGCGGCAAGCCGACCCTCGCCGACTTCGTCCGCGTCCCCGGTGTCTACCCCGCGGGGCGCCTGGACGCGGACAGCGAGGGGCTCGTCGTGCTGACCGCCGACGGTGCGCTGCAGGCGCGGATCACGCGTCCGCGCGCCAAGCTCGCCAAGGTCTATTGGGTCGAGGTCGAGGGACTGCCCGCTGTCGCGCAGATCGCCGCGCTTGCCGACGGCGTCCATCTCGGCGATTTCGTGAGCGCGCCGGCCCGCGTGCGCGCCATCCGCGAGCCCCAAGGCCTCTGGCCCCGGGTCCCGCCCATCCGGGTTCGGAAGGCCATCCCGACGTCGTGGCTCGAGATCACGCTGACCGAAGGCAAGAATCGCCAGGTGCGGCGAATGACCGCCGCGGTCGGGCTGCCCACGCTGCGCCTGATTCGCTGCGCGGTCGGTCCGTGGTCCCTCGACGGCCTCGCGCCCGGGGCGTGGCGCGAGGCGCCGGTGCGCCGTCGCGTGCTATGATCGTTCCCCATTCGCTGCACTGCCTTTGTCGCGGTTCGCGCCGCCCGGGCCTCCCGCCCCGACTCCCGTCGCATCCGTTGGTCTCCTCCCCCGCCGCGGCCGGCTGCGCCGCCCCGATCGCGCGATGATCCGCCGCCTGCTCGCTCGCCTGCTTCCCGGGAAGTACAAGGCCGGGGAGCCGCGCATCTACGGCCCCGGAGACCACCCGATCCGCCGCGACCAGTTGAGTCGCGGTGCGCTCGAGGTCACGCGCCGGCTGCAGGACGCCGGCTTCAAGGCCTTTGTCGTCGGCGGCGCCGTGCGCGATCTCCTGCTCGGCATCGACCCGAAGGATTTCGACATCGCGACCGACGCGCGTCCCGAGCAGGTCAAGCCGCTGTTCCGCCGTGCGTTCATCATCGGCCGCCGCTTCCGGCTCGTGCACGTACACGTGGGTCCGGAGCCGATCGAAGTCTCGACCTTCCGCGCGGCGCAGACCGGCGACGACGCGACCGACGAGCACGGCCGTCTCCTCAGCGACAACGTCTACGGATCCCACGCCGAAGACGCCGCGCGCCGCGATTTCACGATCAACGCCCTGTACTTCGACCCGGCGACCGAGCAGGTATGGGATTACGTCGGCGGCGTGGCCGACATCCGGGCGCGCCGCCTGAAGCTGATCGGCGCACCGGTGACGCGGCTGCGCGAAGATCCGGTGCGGATGCTGCGCGCCGTCAGGCTCGCGGCAAAGCTCGGCGTCGCCATCGACCCGAAGACGGCCGCGCCGATCCCCAAGCTCGCCACGCTGATGCAGAACGTTCCGCCGGCGCGCCTGTTCGACGAGATGCAGAAGCTGCTGCTGTCGGGCCACGCCGTGGAGACACTGCGCAGCCTGCGTGCGCACGGCCTCTCCCACGGGCTGCTGCCGCTCATCGACGTGATCCTCGAGCAGCCGCTCGGTCAGCGCTTCATCGAACTGGCGCTTGCCGACACGGATCGGCGCGTCCGCGAAGACCGCGCCGTCTCGCCCGGGTTTCTGTTCGCGACCCTGCTGTGGCACGAGGTGCTGGCGACCTGGAAGGCCTCCCGGGCGGCCGGCGGAAAGCCGATACCGGCGCTGTTCGAGGCCATGGACAAGGTGCTGGACCAGCAGGCGAAGAAGATCGCCATTCCCCGCCGGTTCGAGGCCGCGATCAAGGAGATCTGGGCGCTGCAGCCGAGGTTCGAGCAGCGCGCCGGCCAGCGGCCGTACCGGCTGCTCGAGCACCCGCGATACCGCGCCGGCTGGGACTTTCTGGAGTTGCGCTGCAAGAGCGGTGAGCTCGAGGGCGAGCTCGCCGGCCTGGCCGACTGGTGGGATCGCTTCGCCGCCGCTGCGCCCGACGAGCGCGAAGCGATGCTGAAGCCGGAAGAAGGCCGGGCAAAACGCCCGCGCTCGCGGGGCCGCGGGCGCAAACGCCGCGACGACGGCGCGACGGTCCCACCCCATGCCGATTCCGTGCCCGAGTGAGTGCCACGCTCGTCTTCCTCGGGCTGGGCAGCAACCTTGCCCACCCGCGCCGGCAGCTGGCGCGCGCCGTGCGGGCGATCGGCCGGCTGCCGCGGGTGCGCATCGTCGCCGTGTCCCCGAGCTACGCCAGCGCGCCGGTCGGTTCGCAAGCGCCGCAGCCGGACTTCGTCAATGCGGTCGTCGTGGTGCGCACGGTCCTCGGCCCGCGCGCGTTGCTCGCCGCGCTGCATGCGATCGAGCGCCGCCAGCGCCGGCGGCGCGAGGCCGAGGCGCACCGCAACGCGCCGCGGACGCTGGATATCGATTTGCTACTATACGGACGCCGCCGCATCCGGCTTTCCGGGCTCACCGTGCCGCATCCGCGCATGCACGAGCGCGCGTTCGTGTTGCGCCCGCTCGCCGACGTCGCGGGGGTGGCGACCATTCCCGGGCGGGGGCTTGCCCGCCGCTTTCTGGCCGGCGTGCGCGATCAGCGCATCGCGCGCACCCGCACCCATTTCCTGTAGCGGCCCGCGTCGCCGACGACTCCCCGATGGACCTCGAAAAGTGCCGATACATCGTCGTCGAGGGGCCGATCGGGGCCGGCAAGACCAGCCTCGCGCGGATGCTCGCGCAGCACGTCGGCGGCGAGGAGCTCTTCGAGCGGCCCGAGGAGAACCCGTTCCTCGAGCGCTTCTACGCCGACATGGCGCGATTCGCGCTGCCGACGCAGCTGACCTTCCTCTTTCAGCGCGCGGACCTGCTGGCCGGCGTCGGCCAGTTCGACATGTTCCGCCGCGTGACCGTCGGCGACTTCCTGCTCGACAAGGATCCGCTGTTCGCGCGGCTCAACCTGTCGGATGCCGAGTACCGGCTCTACGAGAAGGTCTACTCGCACCTGAAGCCGCAGACGCCGACGCCGGACTTCGTCATCTATCTGCAGGCGCCCGTCGACACGCTGATCGACCGCGTCCATCGCCGCGGCGTCGAATTCGAGCGGAAGATATCCGCGTCCTACCTCGCGCGGCTCGCCGAAGCCTACAGCCGCTACTTCTACCGCTACGAGGCCGCACCGCTGCTGATCGTCAACAGCGCGCGGCTGAATTTCGTGGACAACCCGGATCACATCAAGCTCCTCCTCGCGCGCATCGGCGCGATGCGCGGGCGCCGCGAGTTCTTCAACCTGGCCTCCTGAGCCAACACCGCCCACGGGAAGATCCATGGACATCGTCCACACCGCCGCCGAGCTCTCGGAGCGTCTCGCCAGCGCGCGCCGCGTCGCGTTCGTTCCGACGATGGGAAACCTGCACGATGGCCACCTGTCGCTGTGCCGCATCGCGCGCCAGCACGGCGATGCCGTCGTCACCAGCATCTTCGTCAACCGCCTGCAGTTCGGGCCGAACGAGGACTTCGATCGCTATCCGCGAACGATGGAAGCCGATCGCGCCGGACTCGAGCGCGAAGGCGTCGACGTGCTGTTCGCGCCGCGGGAGCACGAAATGTATCCGACGCCGCAGGTCTATCGCGTGCAGCCGCCGCCGCTCGCCGAGGAGCTCGACGGCGCGTCGCGTCCCGGATTCTTCCACGGGGTGTGCACCGTCGTGCTCAAGCTGTTCAACCTCGTGCAGCCCGACGTCGCGGTCTTCGGCAAGAAGGATCGCCAGCAGCTGAAGATCGTGCGCGGCATGGTCCAGCAGTTCAACATGCCGATCCAGATCGTTCCGGCGGAGACGATCCGGGCAGCGGACGGGCTCGCGCTCTCGTCGCGCAACACCTACCTGACGCCGGCGGAGCGGGCGGAGGCGCCCAATCTCTACCGCGTCCTGCGCGAGATCGCCGACGCGATCGCCGCCGGGCACACCGACTACGCGAACCTCGAGGCCGCCGGCCGCATGGAGCTCGCGCGACGCGGCTGGAAGGTCGACTACGTCGCGGTCCGCCACGGCCTCGCGCTGCGCATTCCGCACCCCGAGGGCTACGACCACCCGAACCTGCTGATCGTGCTGGCCGCGGCGACGATCGGCACCACCCGCCTGATTGACAATGTCGACGTGATCAAGAAGGATGGCGAGGATTGAGCGCTACACTCACGTCCACATTGCGGCGCAGGCTAACGTGAGCGCAGCGAACGTTAAGCGAGCGAACGCGAGCGGCCGCAGCCACAATGTGGATGTCATCAAGAAGGATGGCGAAGATTGAGCCTGCAATGTCCACCGACTCCCACGCAACTCCACTTCACGATGCCGAACATTCTGCGCACACTCGTCGCACTCGCCGCCCTGACCATTCCCTTCGCCGCAGTCGCGCAGGCCCCGGCCTACCCGGCGAAGGTGATCCGGCTGATCGTGCCGTTTCCGCCGGGAGCGGGCACGGACACCGTCGCGCGCTTCGTCGCGCAGAGGCTCGGCCAGTCGATGAACGCGACCATCGTCGTCGACAACCGCACCGGCGCCGGCGGGGCGATCGGCGCCGCCGAAGCCGCGCGCGCGGAGCCCGATGGCTATACGCTGTTGTTCGTGGCCGGTCCGTTCACGACCGTCGCCGCCGCGTCGAAGAACCCCGGCTATGACCCGGTCAAGCAGTTCGTCCCGGCGGCGTCGATCGCGACGACCCCGCTGGTCTTCGTCGTCAATCCGACGGTCCCTGCGAACACGATGCGCGAGTTCATCGCGCTGGCGAAGCGCGAGCCGGGGAAGCTCAACTACGGCTCGGCGGGCACCGGCAGCATCAACCACCTCGCGCTGGTGCTGCTGAACACGCGCACCGGGATCGACATCGTGCACGTCCCGTACAAAGGCATCGCCCCGGCCACGCTCGATCTCATCTCGGGGCAGATCCAGGCGATGACCGGGACGGTCTCGGCGACGCTGCCCTACGTCACCGAGAAGAAGCTCAAGGCGCTCGCCGTCACGGGCACGCGCCGTGCGCCGCTCCTGCCCGACGTGCCGAGCTGGCAGGAGGCAGGCGTGGGCAACGCCGACGTGATCAACTACTGGGGAATCGTCGCGCCGGCGGGGACGCCGCGCGAGATCGTGGCAAAGCTCAATGCCGAGGTGAACCGCATGCTCGCGCAGCAGGACGTCAAGCTGCGCCTCGAGAAGGAGGGCGCGGAGATCGTCGCCGGCCCGCCCGAGCGTCTCGGCACGATCATCGAGACCGACCTCGCGAGCTGGAAGAAGCTCATTGCCGACGTGAAGCTGGAGCTCGAGTAGCGTCGCCGGCGCGAGGCGCGGCGGCGGCCGGCGCCGGACGCAACGCCAGCCAGATGCCGAACACCGCGACGAGCGCGCCCAGCACCGCGAGCGGCGTCCAGCGGTAGCCCTCGAAGAGCATCGACATCACGAGCGCGAGCACGGGCGTGGCGACCGCGATGTACGACGACGGCCCCGCGCCCACGCGCTTCAGCAGCCCGAAATACGCGACGAACGCGATCACG
This sequence comes from uncultured beta proteobacterium, assembly GCA_963786625.1. Taxonomy (GTDB): domain Bacteria; phylum Pseudomonadota; class Gammaproteobacteria; order Burkholderiales; family Casimicrobiaceae; genus CAIWHR01. The sequence continues at coordinate 410,095 of CAWAZS010000014.1, read as the reverse complement.
CTCCCGCACAACGCCAGATAGGCGAGGGACAGCACGTAGGCCGGCCGCGGGTCGAACGTCCAATGCGCGCCGTTCGCCAGCGCGACCGCGGCGGCGAACAGCGTCCCGTAGGCCATCGTCCACGCGGTGCCGGGAATCGTCGGTATGCCCGCGTCGTGATTGCGCACGGCGATCAGGTTGCCCGCCGCGGTTGCCGCCGCCGCGGCGAGGACGAGTGCGACGCCGAAGGCGGAGCTTCCGCCGCGCCCGGCTGCCTGGAGCTCCGGCAGGAAGAGCAGCGCCACGCCCGTGACTCCGAGCGCGGCCGCGCCGAAGAACCGGGGCTCGAGCGGCGCACCGAACGCGATGCGCATCCCGATCGGCGTCATGAACACGATCGTCGAATAGACGACGGCCACCAGTCCCGACACGACGACGCGCTCGGCCCAGTAGATCAGGTTGTAGTTGACGCAGATCATCAGGAGGCCGATCCCCGCGAGAAACGCATGGTCGCGCCGCGAGAAGCGGAGCGACCGCCCCGTGGCGACGCATCCCGCCGCGAGAAGCAGCGACGCCGCGGCGAAGCGGTACGTGACGGACACCTCCTCGGCGACGACGCCGAGCTGCCAGGTGATCGCATACCACGTCGAGCCCCAGATCAGCGCCGGCACGAGGAAGAGCGCGGTGTTGCTCATCGGGGCACTATGCCGCACGGAGCGCGTCGACGATCTTCATCCGCGCGGCGCGCGCCGCGGGCAGGAAGCCGCCGACGAAGCCCATCGCCAGAGCGAATCCGAGCGACGCGGCGACGATGCCGGGCGTCAGCGTGAACGTGAAGGCGAGCTCGGCAAACGTCTGGAAATTCATCGTCGAGATGGAAAGCGCCTGCATGAACGACGCGGCGACGAGACCGACGACGCCGCCGATGAGGCCCAGCACCAGCGCTTCGACGAGAAAGGCGACCAGGATCGACGAGCGCGGGAAACCGAGCGCGCGCAGCGTGCCGATCTCGGCGGTGCGCGAGGCCACGCTCGCGTACATCGTGATCATGGCGCCGATGATCGCGCCGATCGAAAAGATCACCGCGATCGACGTCCCGAGATAGCTGATGAACTTCGAGAGCATCGCCGACTGGTCGGCGTAGAAGCGCGTCTCGCGCTTGGCCTCGAGCGTGAGCCGCGGATCGGATTCGATCTCCTTCTTGACGGCATCGAAGCGTTCGGTGTCGGCGAGCCGGAAGATCAGCGCCGAAAAGGCGAGGCGACGGAACGCCTGCAGCATCTGCTCGGCGTCGCCCCATATCTCCGAATCGAATCCGGTGCGGCCCGCGTCGAACACGCCGACGACGGTCCAGTCGCGCGACGCGAAGCGCAGCGTCTCCCCGACGCCGGCGCCCTGGAACCCGCCGGCGATCGAGCGCCCGGCGATGACCTCCGCCGTGCCCGGCCGGAACATCCGTCCCTCGACCAGCGTCGCCTGCGGCCGGAGGGCGATCCCGTTCGGCGTCACGCCGCGGATCACGACGTTCGACGGCTTGTTCGACTCGCGCTTCGGCAGGCTGATGAGGACCACCGGCTCCTTCGAGATCAGCTTCTGCCCGTCGCGACCGACGGCGACGTCGGGCAGGCTCTCGACGATTCCGGCCTGGGTGCGGTCGACGCCGCTCTGGACCTCGGTCTGCGAGGCGCGGCGGATCACCACCACGTTGTCGTCCTGCCCGGTCGCCACCAGCGTGCGCTCGAGCCCCGCGGCGAGCATCAGCACCGTCGTGAATACGTAGACGACGAGCGCCATCCCGCCCGCCGTGAGCGTCGTCGTCAGCCGGCGCGCGGCGACGTTGCGCAGGATGTAGCTGAACGGAATCGTCATCCGACCGCCCGCAGGCCGTCGACGATGCTCACCCGCCCCGTCCGCCACGCGGGGAACGCCGCCGCGACGAGCCCGACCAGCACCGCTGCGCCGGTCTGCAACAGCACCGTCTGCTCGCTCACGAAGAAGATCGGGAACAGCGTTCCCATCTGCTCGGCGAAGGCGGCTGCCAGCGGAAGCGTCAGCGCAATCCCGGCCAGCCCGCCCAGCAGCGCAATGCCTATCGATTCCGCGACGATCAGCATCGCGACGAAGCCGTTGGAGAAGCCGAGCGCCTTCAGCGTCGCGTACTCGGCGCCGCGCTCGCGCGCGGTCATCGCCATCGTGTTCGCCATCACCGCCATGATGATCACGATCACGACGTAGGAGACTGCCTGGATGGCGAGCAGGATCGCCTCGGTCATCGCGACGAACGAGAGCTGGAAGGCCTTCTCGGTCTCGGTGAGCGTTTCGGCCAGCGAGTTCTTGAACATCGCATCGATCGCCGTCGAGACTTCGGCCGCCTGCGCGGGGTCGCGCAGCTGGACGACGAACACGCCGGTCTGGTCACCCCGGCGCGGGTAGAGCTTCTTGATCGTCTCGTTCAGCAGCGCCCAGTGGAAGTACATCGTCGACTGGTCGGTCCCCTTGTCGGCGCCGTCGTAGATGCCGCGCAGGTTGAAGGTCCACGTTCCGGTGTAGATCGTGCCGCGCAGCGGGATCTGGTCGCCGATCTTCCAGCCGTACTGCTCCGCGAGCTTGCGCCCGACGATCGCGCCGGACCGGTCGGTCAGGAACGCCTTGCGCTCCTCGGGGGAGAGGATGAACTCGGGATACATGTCGAGGTAGGTCGGCGCGTCGACGGCGAACTGCGGAAAGAAATTGCGCTCCGAGATGTAGATGCCGCCGAACCAGTTGGCCCACGACACCGACTGCACCCCCGGTACCTGGCGTATCTTTTGCGCGTAGGTCAGGGGCAGCGCGAACACGAGCGACACCGAGCTGCGCGTGATCAGCCGCGCGCTGGAACTTGCGTTGGCTCCGGCGTACCATGCGTCGACGATCGTGCGCAGCAGTCCGAACGCGGTGATCGCGACAACGATGCCGATCACCGTCAGCGCTGTCCGCAGCTTGTGCCGGAACGCGTTCTTGACGACGAGCAGCGGCACGAACATGGTCGTTTCGGCGGGGGTTTCGGGGTGAGTTCAGACGGCACGGGCAGAATAATCAACAGTTTAAACCACGGCCTCGGCCCGCCTCCGGGCGCGCGCCTCACCGCGCTCGCACTCGCGTGCACGGTTTCGGTGCTGGCGAGCGCTCCCGCCGCCGCCGTGGGCCTGGGCCCGGTCATCGAGCAATCCGCGCTGGGGCAGCCGCTGCGGGTCGTGGTGCCGGTGATAGCCGGCGCGGGCGACGACCTCGCTGGCGAATGCTTCAAGCTCGCGGCGACCGAAGCGGACGCCGACGGCGTCCCGCGGGTCGTCTTCGGACGCGTGAGCGTCGAGCATGCGCCGTCGGGGACGCGGCTCGTGGTCAGCCATCCGCGACCCGTGAACGATCCCGTCCTCAGGCTCACGCTGCAGGCCGGCTGCGACACCGCAGTGCGCCGCGAGTACACGCTGCTGATGGACCTGCCCCCGATCGACGTGCCATTGGTCGCCGCGGAAACCGCCGCTCCCGGCGAAGTCGCCGCGCCGCCACCACCGCCGGCCCGTCCCGCCCGCTCCGCTGGCGACGCGGCGCGGGGCACCGCACGCGCCGGAGCGGCCGCGACCGGCGACGCCCTGCCGGCGCCGCGCAAGGCGGCACCGACCAAGGCTCGCGGCGCGCCGAAGGGCGCGGCAAGGCGCACTCCGCCGGCGGCGAGCGCGCAGCCGCGGTTGAGGCTCTCGAATGCCCCGCCTGCCGCTCCCGATGCGGCCCTGCGGAGCGGCACGGCGGCCCAGCAGGCGCAGACCGAGCAGGAGATCGCGAACGCGATCGAGGCCGAGACCGTCGTGGTGCAGGCGCGGCTCGCCGAGCTGACCGCCATGGTCGAGAAGCTGCAGCAGGAGCTTCGCGAAAGCGAGAGCGCGGACCGCGCCGCCGAGCAGGCCGCGAAGGCGCCACCGCCGCCTCCACCGGCGCCGCCCGTTCCCTGGTGGGAGGCCAATTGGCCGATCCTCGCCGCGATCGTCGGCATGGCGATTCTCGTTGCGGGCGCACTGCTCTGGAAGCGCCGGCGGGACGCCTCCACGCGCGGCGCCGATTGGCAGGCCACCACCGCGGTCGGGCCTTCCGGCGCCGACACGATTTCGAGATTGCGCAGGGAGCAGGTATTGAGGAGCGCGCCGGCCGGGCTCGTGGAAGCCGGCGCGGAACGGGGCCCCGCGACCAGGACGAAGGCGCCGCCGGCGCCGGTCAGCCGGCCCGCCGCGCCGCCCGTCACGCGAACGCCCACCCCGCCGATCACCCGGACGGCTGGGCCACCGGTGACCCGCGACACGGCCGGAGCGCTCGCCGTGTCCGAGCTGTCGCAGGTCACCGAGGAAGCGCGCGTCTACGTCGCGCTCGGCCATCCGGATCGCGCAATCGATGTGCTGAACGAGCACATCAAGCGGCTGCCCCGATCCATGCCCGCCGCCTGGCTGATGCTGCTCGGTCTCTATCACGCGAACGGCCGCCGCCAGGAGTTCCGGCGCGTGGCGGAGGAATTCCACGTGCACTTCAACGTGCAGACGCCGCTGTGGGATGGCTTCGCCGTCAGCGAGTCCGGCGACGGCGGCCTCGAGTCCTTCCCGCAGATCGTGAAGCAGGTCGTCGGCCTGTGGGGCCAGCCCGCTTGCCGCGCCTACCTCGAGCGGCTCCTGTACGACAACCGCGAGGGCCGGCGCATGGGATTCCCGCTCGCCGCGTACAGCGACATCCTGCTGCTGTTGCAGATCAGCGACGTGCCGCCGGAGATCGACATCGATCGCGACCTCGCGAAAGCGGGAAAGCTGGGGCCGGGGCGCGCGCCTGCGGCGACGATGCCGCAAGCGCCGAAGCCGGCTTCGCGGCCCGCGGTGCGCCTGCCACCCGTGCTGCGCTCGCCGCCTGCGGCGGATCCGGCACGGCCGAGGAAGCCGATGCCGCCCGACCCGGCGGCGCAGGCACGCGCGCCGCAGTCGCCGATCTCGTTCGAGCTCGACCTCGATCGCGACGCAGGGAAACCGGGGAAGAAGACCTCGTAGCGGCCTGCCCGTCGATCCGCGGCGGGCTATCCCGCCAGCACGCCCTTCTCGAGCTGAATCACGCGGTGCGCCTTTCCGGCGGCCTTCGGGTCGTGCGTCACCATGATGATCGTCTTGCCGAGCTCCCGATTGAGCCGGTCGAGCAGGCCGAGGATCTCCTCGGCGGTCACGCGATCGAGATCGCCCGTCGGCTCGTCGGCAACGATGATCGTGGGGTCGGCAATGAGCGCCCGGGCGATCGCGACGCGTTGCTGCTGGCCGCCGGAAAGCTCGCTCGGATAATGATCGACGCGATCCGAAAGACCGACGAGCGCCAGCGCGGTCTCGACGCGCTCGCGGCGCTCCCTGCGGGACAACGCGGTGAGCAGCAGCGGCAACTCGACATTGTCGAACGCCGTCAGCACCGGCATCAGGTTGTAGAACTGGAAGATGAAGCCGACGTGCGCGGCGCGCCACGCGGCGAGGTCGGCCTCGGACAGCCGCGCGATGTCGACGCCGGCGATGCGGATCTCGCCGGAGCTCGGCTTGTCGATGCCGGCCACCATGTTGAGCAGCGTCGACTTGCCCGAGCCCGACGGCCCCATCAGCGCGACGTAATCGCCCGCGAAGACGTCGAGATGGATGCCGACCAGCACCGGAATGACCTGATCGCCGCGAACGTAGTATTTCGTGAGCCCGCGGATCGCGACGAGCGGCTCGGGAGCGCCAGCCGCGGCGCGCGGCGGCGTCCGGCGCGCTCATTGACCACCCCCTTGGCGCTGCGCGCCTTCCCCCCGAGGGGAGCGAATCGCGCTTGGGACGGCCCGGCGCGCTCATTGACCACCCCCTTGGCGCTGCGCGCCTTCCCCCCGAGGGGGAGCGAATTCGCGCTTGGGACGGCCCGGCGCGCTCATTGACCACCCCCTTGGCGCTGCGCGCCTTCCCCCCGAGGGGGAGCGAATTCGCGCTTGGGACGGCCCGGCGCGCTCATCGGCGGTAGGCGGATCGCATCGCGTACGCTATTTCTGCGCGATCTTCACGAGTGTGCCCGCGACGAGCCCGGCCCCGGGCTTCAGGACGACCTTCTCACCCGACTGCACATCGCCGGTGACCGCGACCAGATCGCCGACGCTGCTTCCCCGCGCAACGCGCACCTCGACCGTCTTTCCGTCGCGGATCGCGTAGAGCACCGAGGCGGTGCCGCGCACGGCGAGCGCGTCGGGGTTCACGGCGAGCAGCGGCTTCTGCTGCTCCGCGGTGACCTCCTGCGACAGGAACGACACCTTGGCGCTCATGTCCGGCAGGATCCGCGGATCGATGGCGTCGAACTGCACCTTGGTCATCACCGTCGCCTTGGCGCGATCGACGGTCGGCACCATGCGGCCGACGCGGCCGCGAAAGCGCGTGTCGGGGAGCGCGTCGAGCGTGATCTCGCACGGCTGCCCGACCCTGATCTTGGCAAGGCTCGATTCGGAGACGTCCGCCTCGACCTCGAGCGTGCTCATGTCGGCCATGTTGACGACCGCGCCCTTCGAGTCCACTGCCGACGAGAACGGCGTCACCATGTCGCCGACGTTGGCGCTCTTCGACAGGATCACGCCATCGAACGGCGCGCGGATCAGCGTGTAGTCGACGGCGACCTGCGCGTTGCGCGCGTTCGCTTCGGCGACCGCGATCGCCGCCCTCGCGTTCGCGACCCCGGCGACCGCGCGATCCGCCCGCGCCTTCGTCGAGTCGAGCGCCGACTGGGAAACGAATCCCTTGGCGACGAGATCCTGGTTGCGCTTGAGCGAGGTCGTCGCGTCCCACTCCTCGGCCAGCGCCTGGTCCAGCGATGCGCGCGCCGCCTTGACCGCAGCCTCCGCGCTCTGGGCCTGCGCAACGACGTCGCGGCTGTCGAGGCGGGCGATCACTTCGCCGGACTTCACCCGCGAGCCTTCGGTGACGCCGAGCCACTCCAGTCGTCCGGTCGCCTTCGACGCGATCGCCGCCTTGCGCTGCGCCGCGACGTAGCCGGTGGCGTTCAGCACGACGTACTGCTGCGACGGGTACACGGTGACGACGGTCGCTGCCTGAACGGTTTCCGGATGCGGCTGCGCGGCGTACCAGGCCGCGCCTGCGAGCGCCGCCACCGCAACGCCGGCCAGCCAGAACCATTTCCGCCGACGCGAGGACCGCACCGGCGCGATGCTGCGGTCGATGCGGAGCCGGGTGACGTCGGGCGGCGGGGACGGGGCGGTCATGATCGGCGCATTCGCCGTCGCGGGCAACAACGCGCCGGCAGCGACGCCGGCGCGCTCGCATTCTACCCTGCGCTGCCGATCACCCGCGCGAGCGCCTCGGTAATGTGCGGCATCCGGCGGCCCGGGCTGCGCAATTTCGACCGGCCCGCACGCATGATGCGTCGGCGCGAACGGACTGATCGCCTGCGGTCTCGGTTCGACCCTGCGGCAGTCGGGCGCCGGAAATGCTGGCGCTCGCCGACTTGGCTGAATGGCCACACGCGGGCCCGGTACCGTGCGCGCGAGACCGGACCTTCTCGAAGCCACATCGTGCCGGGCCCAATACGGAAACGGGTCAGCGAAATCTCGCAGAGACTCACGGTCTACCGTCCCGTCGCACCGGCGAGCGCGACGCCTCATCCTGCTCGAGCACACTCGATCGTGAGGTCGCAAGGCAGGCATTGAGTTGCGCAGCCACTACTTCTGCTGCCGCATCAGCCGCCTGCGGGCACCGACAAGGCACGTCAATACTGCAGCCAGTCGCCGGCGATTGGCTCATCGAGGCCTTGAGCACTAGCAGTGACGATACCGCGAGAATTGTCGCCAGCATGACCAATGCCCACTGGTCGAGCGTTGGGATGGGCGCTGATGCGACGCTTGGTCCGAACGGCGGGGCATTCGAAATCCAAAAATTGACTCCGATCCCCTCGACACAGTCAGAACCGAAGGTGGTCGAACCGGCCCCCATGTACACAGGCGCAATCGTAATCGACCATGTGTACGGCATAGGCGTCGGCGCGATCCAAGTTGTTCTCTGATGAAAGTTTGCGAAAGGCCCGCTTGGCCCCAAGGGTGCCTGTACCTGGTCGTAGACCACGACTCCACCCACGGCAAGTACCGAGCGGACCGTGCCCGGCACTGGCAAATTCCAACTGATGTCGAGCCCCGTGCCGCCAATGTCTCGACGACCGATGTGGTGCAAGCAATCGAACTTGGCACCCCCGTCGCGGCAAAGAAGTATGCTTCGCGCCCCGACTCCGTCCGCCGCACCAAGCGCAGACACGAGCACGAGGATGGGGAGCATTCGCAGAGTTCTATCTCGCACTTTGGCGCCTGCGCTATCTCACACGCGGAACTTGGTAGTGCACTGCCGATGATTCTGTGCGCATATACCTTGCGAACTGTTGACGTAGCGCAAGAGGGCACAGTAGGAACGACCGCTTCCGGCTCTTTGCGCCGCGATCCTTGCCACGATTTCGGACGTTCGAATACCGCTATGAGAGCGACGCGGCGACAGGCATCGGTAGCGATCGAGGCCGTCGACCGCGCTGCCTTCAGGGGATTCGTCAGGCGCGAAGGTACGCGTAAACTGGCCCTTGCCGAGGCGCAAGTCGTGCTGCCGCGCGACAATGTCGAACGACAAGCGAACACGGCCACCACGAAGGACGACGGATGAGCGAATACCCTCCCCTCCGCTTGCACGTGCCCGAACCGTCCGGGCGCCCCGGACGCGAAACCGACTTCTCGTACCTGCGCGTCTCGCCCGCCGGCGCCGTGCGGCGCCCGCCGCTGGACGCGCGGCCATCGGAAACCGGCGACGTCGCCGACGCGCTCGTCCGCGTTCTCGACGACGACGGCCGCGCCGTGGGTCCCTGGGATCCGCAGGCGGACCCGGCGCTGCTGCAGGCCGGCCTGCGCGCGATGCTGACGACGCGAATCTTCGACGCCCGCATGCTGACCGCGCAGCGGCAGAAGAAGCTGTCGTTCTACATGCAGAGCCTGGGCGAGGAGGCGATCGGCGTCGGCCAGGCGCTTGCCCTCGAGCCGACGGACATGTGCTTTCCCACCTACCGCCAGCAGGGAATCCTGATCGCCCGCGGCTACCGCCTCGTCGACATGATGTGCCAGCTCTTCTCGAACGACCGCGACCCGCTCCTCGGGCGCCAGATGCCGGTCATGTACACGTCGCGCCGGCACGCGTTCTTCTCGATATCCGGCAACCTCGGCACCCAGTTCATCCAGGGCGTCGGCTGGGCGATGGCCTCCGCGATCAAGGGCGACACGCGGATCGCGTCGGCGTGGATCGGCGACGGCTCCACCGCCGAGGCCGACTTCCATAACGCGCTGACGTTCGCCGCCGTGTATCGCGCGCCGGTGATCCTCAACGTCGTCAACAATCAGTGGGCGATCTCGTCGTTCCAGGGCATCGCGGGCGGCGAGGCCGCCACGTTCGCCGCGCGTGGCGTCGGCAACGGCATCGCATCGCTGCGCGTCGACGGCAACGATTTTCTCGCCGTGCTCGCGGCGACGCGCTGGGCCGCCGAGCGCGCCCGCCGCGGGGTCGGGCCGACGCTCATCGAGTGGGTCACGTACCGGGCCGGCGCCCACTCGACCTCCGACGACCCCTCCAAGTACCGCCCCGCGGACGACTGGGCGCATTTTCCGCTGGGCGACCCCATGGCGCGGCTCAAGCAGCACCTGATCGCGATCGGCGCCTGGTCGGAGGACGAGCACCTGCGCCTGCACGCGACGCTCGAGGGTGAAGTGATCGCCGCGCAGAAGGAGGCCGAGAGCTACGGAACGCTCGCCTCCGGCCACGTCCACGACGCGTCGACGATGTTCGACGACGTCTACCGGGACATGCCGGCGCACCTCGCGCGGCAGCGCGCGCAGCTGGGAGCGTGACCATGGCCGCGATGACGATGATCCAGGCGATCCGCTCGGCGATGGACGTGATGCTCGGCCGCGACGACAGCGTCGTGGTGTTCGGCGAGGACGTCGGCTATTTCGGCGGCGTGTTCCGCTGCACCGACGGCCTGCAGGCGAAGTACGGCACGTCGCGCGTGTTCGACACGCCGATCGCCGAGGGCGGCATCGTCGGCGTCGCGGTCGGCATGGGCGCGTATGGCCTGCGGCCGGTTGCCGAGATCCAGTTCGCCGACTACTTCTATCCGGCGTACGACCAGATCGTGTCCGAGGCGGCGCGGCTGCGCTACCGTTCGGCCGGCGATTTCACCGCGCCGATCACGATCCGCATGCCGTGCGGCGGCGGCATCTACGGCGGCCAGACGCACAGCCAGAGCCCGGAAGCGCTGTTCACCCACGTGTGCGGCTTGCGCACCGTGATGCCGTCCAACCCGCACGACGCGAAGGGCCTGCTGATCGCATCGATCGAGTGCGACGACCCGGTGATCTTCCTCGAGCCCAAGCGGCTGTACAACGGCCCCTTCGACGGCCACCACGACCGCCCCGTCGTGCCGTGGTCCGGCCATCCGCTCGCCGACGTGCCGGAGGGCCACTACACGGTGCCGCTGGAATCGGCGGCGGTCGTGCGGCCCGGCGCGGCGGTCACCGTCCTCGCGTACGGGACGATGGTCTGGGTGGCGGAAGCCGCGGCGCGCGAGACCGGCATCGACGCGGAGATCGTCGACCTGCGCAGCCTGTGGCCGCTCGACCTCGACACCCTCGTCGCTTCGGTGAAGAAGACCGGCCGCTGCGTGATCGTCCACGAGGCGACGCGCACCAGCGGCTTCGGCGCCGAGCTCGCGGCACTGGTGCAGGAGCATTGCTTCTTCCACCTCGAGGCGCCGATCGAGCGCGTGACCGGCTGGGACACGCCGTACCCGCACGCGCAGGAATGGGCGTACTTCCCCGGCCCCGAGCGCGTGGGCGCGGCGCTCAGGCGCGTAACGGAGTCGTGACATGGATGTCCACGTGGTGAAGGTGCCGGACATCGGCGAAGGCATCGCCGAGGTCGAACTGGTCGAATGGCACGTTGCAGCCGGCGACACGATCGTCGCCGATCAGGCGCTCGCCGACGTGATGACCGACAAGGCGACCGTCGAAGTTCCGTCGCCGGTCGCCGGCCGCGTGCTCGCGCGCTCCGGCACCGCGGGCGACAAGCTTGCGGTCGGCAGCGAGCTCGTCCGGATCGCCGTCGGCGAAACGGGGGTTGGCTCGACGGCGGATGTCAGCCCGGCCGCCGCCGGCATCCCGGCACCGGCGGCAGCGCCACCGGCGGCAGTCCCACCGGCCGCATCCGCACCGGCCGTCGCGTCCGCATCGACCGGCAAGCCGCTCGCATCGCCGTCGGTGCGCCGCCACGCGCGTGAGCTCGCGGTCGACCTGGAACAGGTGCCGGGCAGCGGGCCGGAGGGCCGCATCCTGCACGAGGACGTCGTCCGCTTCGCGGCGCGCGGCGAGGCGCGACCGGCGAGCGTGCAACGCTACGCCGAGCGCAGCGGCGAGCGGCAGGTGCCGGTGATCGGCCTGCGCCGCCAGATCGCGCTGCGCATGCAGGATGCCCTGCGCATCCCTCACTTCACTTACGTGGAGGAAGTCGACGTCACCGAGCTCGAGGCGCTGCGCGCGCGGCTGAACGCCGACCGCGGCGAGGCCCGCGGGCACCTGACGGTACTGCCCTTCCTGATGCGCGCCATCGTTCTCGCCGTCCCGACGTTCCCGCAGCTCAACGCGCGCTTCGACGACGAAAAGGGCATCGTGACGCAGTTCGCGGCCGTGCACATCGGCATCGCGACGCAGACCGACAGCGGGCTGATGGTTGCCGTGGTCCCGCACGCGGAAGCGCGCGACCTGTGGTCGAGTGCGGCCGAGGTCGCGCGCCTAAGCGGCGCGGCGCGCGCGGGCAAGGCCCGGCGCGAGGAGCTTTCCGGCTCGACCATCACCATCACCAGCCTGGGGCCGCGCGGCGGCATCGTCACCACGCCCATCATCAACCCGCCGGAAGTCGCGATCGTCGGCGTCAACCGCATCGTCGAGCGGCCCGTCATCCGCGGCGGCGCGGTCGTGCCGCGGCTGCTCATGAACCTGTCGTCGTCGTTCGATCACCGCGTCGTCGACGGCCAGCACGCGGCGGAATTCGTCCAGGCGCTGCGCGGCTACCTCGAGTGCCCGGCGATGCTGTTTGTCGATTAGAGCCAGTCGTCGGGCCACCGATGGTCCGACCGAGCCGCTAGCGACCGGCCGGATTCGACCCTGACCCATCACACACCCGTTTGAAAGCGGACGGTCGCGAAGCAGCGCAACCAGTGGCCTCGTCGGGTCACCGAGGTTGGCCCGCACGGCCGCCGTTGCGAATTTCATTCGATCACTCGATTGGCGCGCGTGAGAATCGAGCCCGGAATGTCGATACCGAGCGCCGCTGCCGCCTTCTTGTTCACGACCAGTTCAAACTCTGTTGAGGTGTCCACCGGCAGCTCGCCGGGCTTGGTGCCTTGCATCACGCGCACGACCTGATCGGCGGCGCGGCCGAGCTCCCGTTTCATATTGACCCCGTAAGCAAGGGTCGCGCCCCGCTCGGCCGCCTCCGCTTCCCAGAACAGCGAAGGGATGCGCTGTTGGGCGGCGTACCGGATGATCTGATCCGCGACGTGCCCCGCGCCATAGATCATCCAGGTGTCCCCGCTGTAGATCGCGTCTGGCGTCCCGTAGGCAGACAACCTTGGCGGGGCAGCGAACCCTGAAGCCCAATCCGCTGTAATCTCGACGATCTCGAGCCCCAAGCGCGATGCCACATCGCGCAGGTGAGGCAACGTATCGAACTCCTCGCTCGCGAGATAGCGAGCGACCATCACGCGCCGGGCACCCGGCAGCAGCTCACGCAGCAGTTCCAGACGCTTGGCGCTGATCTCGAGTTGCGAGAAGTGGACTCCGGTCGCGTTCCCGCCGGGACGAGCGAAATCCTTGATCAAGCCGATACCGATCGGATCGGCAACCCCGGTGAAGACGATCGGGATCGTGCCGGTGGCCCCTCGCGTGCGCGACGCCAGGCGACTCCCCTGGACGAGAATGACATCGGGTTGCGACGCGACCATTGCCCGAACAATATCGGCATCCTCGTCACGACTCCAACCGCCACGCCGCACTTCGACCCGCAGGTTCCGGCCCTCCACGAAGCCATGCCGCTCGAGGCGCTCGACAATCACCCGGCGCTCGGTTGCGGCCGCCTCCTCAGTAAACCCAGCGAGCAAGAGGCCGACGCGCCAAGTTCGCTCGCTGCGTTCGGTCTTTTTCTCGCAAGCGCCAAGTGATACGGTGGCGCCAAGGGACAGAATCGCGGTGAGTGCGTCGCGTCGCCGCATGTTAGGAATGTGCGTCCGGTGCGCCGGCGCACTCACCAGGAGGCCGATCCTGGCGGACGACAACATCAGCGACGTGGCGCAATGCGACCGAAGGGCAGCGGCGTCCCGCCAAAGGCACAACCAGCCGCCTGACATTGGCCATGAGGGATAGGGAATTCAAGCGTACGATGCGCGGTCCGAGGCAGCGTATCACGTCTTGACGCCACCGCGCGGACGAGGGAGCGGCGGGGCCGTGGTTGGTCGGTCACGGGGCGCGCGGACGACGGGCTGCTTTGGATGACGACGCCCTACGTCCGGTTGTGGCTGTTCCGCGACCATCGAGTCTGAACGCGAATGGCTTGATCGTCGACGGTCGCCGTTCGACCCTTGGCAGTCACAGGGCATTACCGGAAGCGAACGTGGGTGGGAACATTTGCGCAAGGGGTGATGGCACAGTAGCCTGATCGTTCCCGGAACGGCAAGGACATCCATCGTGGCAGATCAGGGGCGGGCCAGGCGCAAGATCGATGCGCTCAACGATCTCGCATCGGCACTCATCGCCGACGGGAAGCTGGCGGACGCGATGAAGGCGTGCATCCGTTCCTTGCAGGCCAGGGAGACACCCGACGCGAAAGCGCTGTTCGTTCGCCTGGTCAAGATGCGAACGGATTACAGCAACAGGTTCGTACGGCAATACCTGATTCGCGCGCTCTCCGATCCGTGGTGTCGCACCGGTCAACTGGTTCCTGCAAGCCTGGAGCTGGTCAGATCCAACCGCGAGGCCGGTCGATGCATCGAACGCGCCGTCGCCTCGTGGCCAACGGCGCTGTCGAAAGAGGAATTGTTCGGAACGGAGGGCCTTGCCGCATTGGCCACCGACGACCTGCTCAGCGCCGTACTCGAGAACACGCCGGCCGCCGGGCTGGATTTCGAGCACTTCCTGGTGTTGGCCAGGCGAGCCCTCCTTCTCGATGTCCGGGCGTCGCAATCGCCCGACAAAGCCGATGCACTGCTATTGCGTTTCTGCTGCGCCATGGCGCGCCAGTGCCACATCAACGAATACGTCTATTACTGCACGGCCGAGGAAAACGACGGCGTCGCCTGGCTCCGCGACGCGATCTCCAGACGCATCGCCGAGGCGAAGCCCGTGCCCGGCGCATGGATCGCCGCATTTGCCTGCTATTCCCCGTTGTCTTCGCTTCCCGACTGCCAGCGCCTGGCGGGTGTCATGACGGAGCCCCCGTTGGCTGGCTTGTTCGCGCAACAAGTGAAAGAACCCGTTCAGGAAGACGATTTTCGCGCCACCCTGCAACAGCTGACCCCGATCGACGATGCGACCTCCAAGGTCGGTGAGCAGCCAATACGAGGATCATCCGTATCCGCGATGGGTCAGGTCACCTTCGATCGACGGCGCCGTCCCATTTCGCGCCTTCCTGGCGAGCGAGCTCGGTCTCGAGTCCCCGGGCCTCGCGCGTCGGGATGACAAGGTCGATGTGCTCATAGCCGGTTGCGGAACCGGACAGCAATCGATCCAGACGGCGCAAAGATTTCCCGCGGCGAAGATTCTGGCGGTCGATCTCAGCGCAGCGAGCCTCGCCTACGCGAAGCGAAAGACGCGGGAGCTGGGCATCGGGAACGTCGAATACGCGCAGGCCGACATTCTGCGGCTCGGATTCCGTTGGCAGGACCTTCGATTTCATCGAATGCGTCGGCGTGCTGCATCATCTCGGGGATCCCGTGGCGGGTTGGCGCGTTCTTCGATCCCTGTTGCGCCCCGGCGGCGTCATGCATATCGGCCTCTATAGCGAGCTTGCGCGTCGGGACATCGCTGCCGCTCGGGACCTCATCGCCGCACAGGGCTATGCGGCGACGACGGAAGGGATTCGTCAGTTCCGGCTCGATCTGCAATTGGTCGACCGATGGCGCCCGTTCAGAGGCCTGACAGCCATCGAGGACTTCTACGACACGAGTGGCTGCCGCGACCTCCTGTTCCATGCCAGGGAGCACCGCTTCACCCTGCCTCGGATCAAGGAAATCCTCGCCGAGCTCGAGCTCGACTTCCTGAAGTTCAACGTGGATTGGGACACGCAGCAACGGTACGCGCTGCGATACCCGGGCGAGCTCGCGCGAGCCGACCTGAACTGCTGGACGCAATTCGAAGTGGAAAATCCGGGCACATTTCTCGGCATGTACAACTTCTACGTGCACGGACGCGCCTAGCGCATCGGCATCGGTCGCCCCTCACCCGTAAAGGGTCCCCGGCCCGGGGGGCAGCGCCTTGCGCGGCCATGTTGCGAATTCCGGATGCCCCGCAGTGACCGCCGATCTGCTGGATCCTAGCCGCCCTCGAGCGGCAGGGGTTCCGGCGCCGGCCGCTCGCCGCGGCGGCTCGCAAGCCAGGCGCGCAGCGAAATGATGGCGAGTCCGGCGCCGATGCACCCGATGCCGACCCACTCGCCGGCGTCGAGCCTCTCGCCGAATACCAGCATCGACGAGAGCAGCGCGATGACCGGTATCGCCAGCATGTTGAGCGACGCCGTGCCCGCCGTCAGGAACCGCAGCACGGCGATCCACAGCAGGAAGCCGACCGCCGTCGACAGCGCCCCGGTCCACAGCAGCAGCAGCACGTAGGTCGCGCTCCACTGGGCGTCCTGTAGCGGCATTGCGAAAGGCAGCACGCACAGCGGCAGGATGCCGACGAGCATCTGCCAGGCAATGAAGTTCAGCATGTCGAAGCCGTGCGCGCGTTGGAAGTATTTCATCGCGATGGTTCCGGCCGCCCAGCCGAAGCCCGACAGCACGGCCCACAGCTTGGCCTCGAGCCCGCCCTGCCAGTTCCAGGGCTCGACGACGAGCGTGAGCCCGACGAGCGCGAAGGCGATCGCGAGCCACTGGATCCCGCGAACGCGCTCGCCGAGCACCGGCCAGGCGAGCAGCAATGTCCAGAACGGCATCGTGAACACCAGGACCGACGTGCGGCCGACGCCCCCCTCCGCCAGCGCCATCACCGTCGAGCCGAAGTTGATCGTGGTCTGGAAGAAGCCGGTGACGATGACGGCGGTCCAGGACTCGGGCAGCAGGCGTCCTCCCCGCCACAGCAGGACGGCGAACAGGACGGCGATCGCAACCCAGGTGCGCTCGATGTTGAAGACGATCGGACCGGCGCGCTCGAGCGCCAGCTTCATGGCAATCCAGTTGCTGCCCCAGATCGCCGTGAGCGCCACGAGGGCGATGTAGGCGCCGCGGGGCGATCGCACGGACAGGCGCCGCGCGATCAACAGAGCACCCTTGGCGCTGTGCGCCTTCCCTCCAAGAGGGAGCACCCGCGCCTTGGCCCTGCGGCGCTCATTCGATCAGAAACGATTCCATGGCGGCGGCCACCGCTGCCGGCTGGTCATGGTGGAGCATGTGGCCGGCGTCGGCGATCGTCACCAGCCGGCCGTGCGGGATGTGCGCGAAGCGCCGACGGACTCCGGCGAAACTGTCGGTCGCGCCTTCGCCCTCCGGATGCTCGTCGAGCCATTTCGGGATGCTGGACTCCGCGGCCGCGATCCACAGCGTGGGCGCCACGATGTTGCGCCACACGGCGTAGGTCTCCTCGATCCGGTAGACGGTCGGAAAGGGAAGCTTGTGCCGCGGATCGGAGAGGAGCCGCACGCGACCGTCCGGAAGCGCCGCCGCCCAATGCCCGGCGAGGAACAGCGCCTTGTCGCGCGGCAGCCGCGGGTTGTTCTTCTGCAGCCGGTCGGCGACCGCGTCGAAGCTCGCATAGGTCGCGAAGTCCTGCGGCGCGGCGATCGCGTCCAGCCATTTGGCGAGCTTGACCGGCGCCTGCTCCGACTCCTCGGCGCGTATCCCGAAGCCGTCGAGCGAGACCAGCTTGCGCACGCGCGCCGGACGCACGCCCGCGTAGTGCAGCACGACGTTGCCGCCGAGGCTGTGTCCCGCAAGCAGCACTTTCTCGCCGGGCGCGAACGCAGTCCAGCAGCGCCTCCAGGTCGGCGATGTAGTCCGCGTACCAGTATCCCTGCGGCTGCCATGCGGTCCTTCCGTAGCCGCGCAGGTCGGGCGCGATGACGTACCACGCGCGCGCAAACGCGTCGACGAGGAACTGGAAGGACGCGGCGACATCCATCCAGCCGTGGAGCAGGACGAGCTTCGGCGCATCGGGGTCGCCCCAGGTCAGCACGTGCGAGTCGAGGCCGCGCAGGTCGACCCGATGCGATCGCGCCGGCTTCACCGCCGCCCCCGGCCGGATACTCCGGCAAGCCGGCGGCGGCGACGCGTCACTTCGCCCTGCACAGCGCGAGGCCGTCCTGCCAACCGGTGCGGTAATTGCCGTCGGCGGAGAAGCGCGTGGCGTCCTTGCGCTCGGGTCCCTTCGCGCTCGCGCAACCGTCGGCGTAGCCTTGCCGGTAGGGAAGCGGAAAGCCGGACAGGTTGACTGAAGGCGGGGGCGGTTCCGCATCGACCGGCAGCGGCCGGGCCGGTGCCCCGCCGGTCGGTCCGGTCGCCATCGTTGCGCAGCCGCCCAGCACCGACGCGAGCGCAAGCACAAGCGTCGCGCGCGACAGCTTCGTGCATGACGCGGCGTACGGGCGAAGGATCAAAGAAGGAAACGGCGGACGGTGATCGGGGTAAAATTCTAGCACTCTTCGGTTCGAGTCCATGGCCGCACCCGCCTTCGTCCACCTGCGTCTGCACAGCGAGTACTCGGTCGTCGACGGCACCGTGCGCATCGACGACGCCGTTGCGGCAGCCGCGGCGGACGCCATGCCGGCGCTCGCGGTCGGCGATCTCGGCAACGCCTTCGGGCTCGTCAAGTTCTACAAGGCCGCGCGCGCACGCGGCATCAAGCCGGTATTCGGCTGCGACGTGTGGCTCACGCACGAGGCCGAGCGCGACCAGCCGTTCCGCGCGCTGCTGCTCGCGCAGTCGCGCGCCGGCTATCTGAAGCTCGCCGAATGGCTGACGCGCGCGTACCGGGGCAACCAGTACCGCGGGCGCGCCGAGCTCAGGCGCGAATGGTTCGACGAGGGCACCGACGGACTGATCGCGCTCTCGGGAGCGCGCTTCGGCGACGTCGGCGCGGCCCTGCTGCAGGGCAACGCTCCGGGCGCCACGAAGGCCGGCCGCGCCTGGGCCGCGTCCTTTCCGGGCCGCTACTACCTCGAGGTGCAGCGCGCGGGGCTCCCCGACGACGACGCCCTCGTCGCCGCGACCGTCCGGCTGGGCAGCGAGCTCGCGCTGCCCGTGGTCGCGACGCACCCGGTGCAGTTCCTGCGCCGCGAGGACTTCCGCGCGCACGAGGCGCGCGTGTGCATCGCCGAGGGCCATGTGCTCGCCGACCCGAGGCGGCCCAGGCGCTTCACGCCGGACCAGTATTTCAAGACGCAGGCCGAGATGGCCGCGGCGTTCGCCGACCTGCCCGAGGCGCTCGCGAACTCGGTCGCGATCGCGCAGCGCTGCAATCTGACGATCCCGCTGGGCAAGAACTACCTGCCCGACTTCCCGACGCCGGCAGGCGTCACGCTCGACGACCACCTGCGGAGCGAGGCCGCCGCCGGACTGGAGCGGCGGCTCGCCGTGCTGTACCCGGAACCGGCGACGCGCGAGGCGAGGCGCGCCGAGTACGTCGCGCGCCTCGAATTCGAAGCGCGAACCGTCATTCAGATGGGCTTCGCGGGATACTTCCTCATCGTCGCCGATTTCATCAACTGGGCGAAGAGCAACGGCGTGCCCGTCGGTCCGGGCCGCGGCTCCGGCGCCGGGTCGCTCGTCGCGTATTCGCTCGGGATCACCGACCTCGATCCGCTGCGCTACGGGCTGCTGTTCGAGCGCTTCCTGAACCCCGAGCGCGTGTCGATGCCCGACTTCGACATCGATTTCTGCCAGGACGGCCGCGACCGCGTCATCGACTACGTGAAGAAGAAGTACGGCGCCGACTCCGTGTCGCAGATCGCGACCTTCGGCACGATGGCCGCGAAGGCGGCGGTCCGCGACGTCGGCCGCGTGCTCGACCTGCCGTACCTGTTCTGCGACGGCATCGCCAAGCTGATCCCGTTCCAGCCCGGCAGGCTCATCACGCTCAAGGACGCGCGCGAGATGGAGCCGCTGCTCGCGGAGCGGGAGCAGAAGGAGGAGGAAGTCCGGGAGCTGCTCGCGCTCGCGGAGTCGCTCGAGGGGCTCACGCGCAACGTCGGCATGCATGCGGGCGGCGTGCTGATCGCCCCGGGCAAGCTCACCGAGTTCTGCCCGCTGTACACGCAGCCCGGATCCGACGCCATCGTCTCGCAGTTCGACAAGGACGACGTCGAGGCGGTCGGCCTCGTCAAGTTCGACTTTCTCGGTCTCACGACGCTGACGATCCTCGACTGGACGCTGCGCTACGTGAAGCGCCTCGACCCCGCGAGCGAGCTTCGGCTCGAGACGCTCCCGCTCGACGACCGGGCGACGTACGACATCTTCAAGGCCGCCAACACGGCAGCGGTGTTCCAGTTCGAATCGCGCGGGATGCGCGACCTGATGAAGCAGGCGCCGCCGACCCGCTTCGAGGACATCATCGCGCTGGTCGCGCTCTACCGGCCGGGACCGATGGAGCTCATCCCGACGTACACGGCGCGCAAGACGGGGCGCGAGCGCTTCGACTATCCCGATGCCCGGCTCGAGCCCATCCTGAGCCCGACCTACGGCGTCATGGTGTACCAGGAACAGGTGATGCAGATCGCGCAGGTGATCGGCGGCTACACGCTGGGCGCCGCCGACCTGCTGCGCCGCGCGATGGGCAAGAAGAACAAGGAGGAGATGGCGAAGCAGCGCGACGTGTTCATCGCCGGCGCCGAGAAGAACGGACTGTCGAAGGCCAAGGCGATCGCGCTCTTCGACCTGATGGAGAAGTTCGCGGGCTACGGCTTCAACAAGTCGCACGCGGCCGCCTATGCGCTCGTCGCGTACCAGACCGCCTACTTCAAGGCGCATCACCCGGCGGCGTTCATGGCCGCCAACCTCTCGCTGGTGATGGACGACACCGACAAGGTGCGCGCGCTCTACGACGACGCGCTCGCGAACGGTCTCGCGATCCTGCCGCCCGACGTGAATGCGTCGAACTACCGGTTCGAGCCGATCGACGCGACGCGGATACGCTACGGCCTGGGCGGGATCAAGGGCACGGGCGCGCAGGCGATCGAGGCGATCGTCGCGGCGCGCGCCGCTGGCGGGCCGTTCGCGGACCTGTTCGACTTCTGCCGGCGCATCGACAAGCGCGTCGTCAATCGGCGCGCCGTCGAGGCGCTGGTGCGCGGCGGCGCGTTCGACGCGATCGAGCCGCGGCGGGCCACGCTGTTCGCGTCGGTCGGCGCCGCTCTGAGCGAGGCCGAGAAGGCGGAGGCGTCCGCGGCGCAGGTGTCGCTGTTCGGCGATGGCCGGGAGCAGGCCGGACTCTCGCTCGTCGCGACGCGCGAGTGGACCGAGGCCGAGCGGCTCACGCACGAGAAGGCGGCGCTCGGGTTCTACCTCTCGGGGCACCCGTACGCGGCCTACGCGGAGGAGCTCGCGCCGCTCATCCGGCAGCCGCTTTCCGCCCTGCAGCCGAAGAAGGAGGCCGTGCTCCTCGCCGGCATCGTCACCGCGATGCGCATGCAGACGTCGCGGCGCGGCAAGATGGCGATCGTCACGATCGACGACGGCGGCGGATCGGCGGAAATCGTCGTGTTCAACGAGACCTTCGATGCCGCGCGCAATCTGCTGCGCGAGGACCAGCTCGTCATCGTCGAGGCCAAGATCATGCAGCGCAACGGGGAGGACGGGCAGGCCCAGGGCCTGCGCATCGTCGCCGAGGCCGTCCACGATCTCGCGGCGATTCGCAGGCGCCACGCGAAGCTGCTGCGCCTCGCGTGCAACGGCGGCGCCGACGCCGCGCGGCTCGCCGAGCTGCTCGAGCCGTTTCGCAACGGGAGCTGCCCGATCGTCGTCGAGTACCGCAACCACGGGATCGTCGGCGAGCTCGAGCTGCCCGGGACCTGGAACGTCAATCTCGACGACCCGCTGCTCGCGCGACTGAAGGACTGGCTCGCGCCGGAGAACGTACGGGTGGTGTATTGAGCCCGGGGTGACCCCGCGGCGCGGCCGATGGCTGCCGCGCGAGGGCCTGTGGCGCCATCGCGACTTCCTGCTGCTCTGGAGTGCGCAGGGCGTCTCCGCCGTCGGCTCGCGGATCACGCGGACCGCCTTGCCGATGGCGGCGATCCTCGTCGCCGGCGCGGGCGCGTTCGAGCTCGGCCTGCTCGCAGTCGCACTGACCGCGCCGCGCGCGCTCGTCGCGTGGTTCGCCGGCGGCTGGGTCGACCGCAATGGACGGCGTCCGATTCTGATCGCTGCCGATCTGGTGCGCGCCGTCGCGCTGCTCGCGATACCCGCCGCGGCGCTTGCCGGGCAGCTCTCGCTCGCGCTGCTCTATGCGGTCGCGGTGATCACTGGCGTCGCGACGGTGCTCTTCGAGATCGCGGATCACGTCTTCGTCACCGACCTCGTCCCGGGCCGGCAACTGCACGAGGCGAACAGCAAGCGCGAGGCGGCGGACGCCGTCGCCGAGATCTCGGGGCCCGCGATCGGCGGCGCGCTGGTCGCCTGGCTCACGGCGCCGCTCGCGATCGTCGTCGACGCGATGACGTTCGTCGTGTCGGCGCTCGTCATCGCGCGAATCCGGGCGCGGGGCGTCGCAACGGTTCCGGCGGCGGCGCCGTCGTTCGTCGACGACGTGCGCACGGGGATCCGCGTGGTCTGGCGCGATCCCGCGATACGCGCCCTCTTCCTCGCCACGGCGTTGATGACGCTCGTGATGAGCTTCATGGCGTCGCTCTACACGCTCTACGCGCTCACCGACCTGAAGCTCACGCCGACGCAGCTCGGCATCACGATCGGCTGCGGCGGCATCGGTGCGCTCATCGGGGCGACGCTCGCGCGACCCGCCGTGCGGCGCTGGGGCATCCGGCGCACGCTGGTCGGGACGATGCTCGCCGGCGCCGCGCTGCAGGCGCTGATTCCGCTCGCGCCCGCGGTGCCGTGGATCGCGATGACGCTGCTGATCGCCACCCAGGTGGGCGGCGACGGCGCGCTGACGATCTACCTGATCGGCGAGACGACGCTGCGCCAGGCGCTGCTGCCGCCGGAGGCACTGGGCCGCGCCGCCGCGACTTGGCAGGTCGCCTCCGGCGTGCTGACACCCGCGGGCGCGATCCTGGGCGCAGTCCTCGCCGAGACGATCGGAATGCGGCCGACGCTGTGGCTGCTCGCGATCGGGGTCGCCGTCGCCGCGCTCTCGCTCGCCGCGGCCCGCGGCGCACTGCCCGAGAGATTGCCGCCGATCCCCGTCCGTTGAGGAGCGCCGATTCGGTCGACGGAACGAAAAGCCCACGGGGCGGGAGACTTCCGGATTCGGCCATGAACAGCCGTTCGGATCACAAAGAATCGCGCCAACGAATGGCTGTGGTTTCCTCCATTGCCGCCCTTCTACACAAGGACATGGCGGGGGAGATCGCGTTATAGCTACATTTAAGATAACTGTTGCCCACAGCGAGCCGGCGAATGGCACCATGATCGCAGCTTCGGTCATCATCGTTCGACGAAGCCAGCGCGTGTAGAGCAATAGGGGGCATGAATGGTGGATTCCAAACATCCAAACGTAGTTGGCAGTGCGGACGTTCCACACTCGCCTCGGCACCGTGCTTCGCCGCCTGTGGCCTCAAAACCGCGTCACCGCGCCGACAAACCCGACGGCGATGGGAAAGGCACCTCCAGGCACGATGAAACGGCCGGCCGCTATTTGCTGGCGAGCATTCCACGCGCAAGCGCTGACCAGACCGTAGGTGCGGTGATTGCCGACCTGATGTCGCACAAATATGACTGCCTCGATATCGTCTGTGTTCTTGATGCCGAGGAGCACCTGATCGGCATTACGCCGCTTACAAGCCTTTTCGCACTGCCGCGTGAGACAGAGATGGGCAGTGTGGTCCAAGACAGCTTTCCAAAGGTCCACGCGACCACTGACCAAGAGCGTATGGCGTCGCTCGCATTGCATCACTCGCTTAATGCCATACCGGTCATAGACGCCAACGATCGACTTCTGGGTATCGTACCCTCAGTGGCGCTGTTGCACATTCTGAGACGCGAGCATGAAAAAGACATCCACCGCTTTGCAGGGATTTCTTGGGAGGAGAACCGCGCCCGCGAGGCTATCGAATCGTCGGCCTTGGTTCGACTCCGTTACAGGCTACCTTGGCTATTGTTCGGGCTTCTTGGTAGCGTACTGGCAACGTTCATCATGGCGCGGTTTGAAACGGCTCTATCTTTGAAACCATCCATAGCCTTCTTCGTGCCAGGATTGGTCTATCTCGCTGATGCCATCGGTACCCAAGCCGAAGCAGTAGCAGTGCGTGGTCTCTCCCTGAGCCATGCGGGGCTTGGATTTCTGGTCGGCGGGGAAGTCCGAACAGGTATTCTGATTGGTCTAGTATTGGGCGCTCTGACGTTTCCTGGCGTCTGGCTCGTTTTTGGCGACCTCAATCTTGCGCTTGCCGTAGCGAGCGCTCTCGTTGTTGCCGCGGGAATTGCAACCACAATCGGTCTGTTTCTGCCTTGGTTGCTTGACCGTCTCGGCAGCGACCCTGCCTATGGCAGCGGCCCTTTGGCTACCATCATTCAGGATCTGCTGTCTTTGCTAACCTACTTCGCCATAGTCAGCGCGTTCGTCATGTAGGATCAGTTCAAGAACGAAGCCGATGCATTTCACCCTATCGGTAGGAACCGGTCGTTTGTCGGCTGGGAAATTCAATGACGGCAGTGGGTCGAAGTCGGTCATTTGCCAGCGCAATTCGGACCCATGCGATGCACAAAGCACTTCGCCCCCGATGGCCAGCTCCCTGTGCAGATCGCTTTCCTATCCTTTGGCGGCCTTGACCCGCTGCCGGATGTGCTCAATGGGGCGATCGACGGATACGTAGAGCCCGACCGACAGCGCCAACGTAAGGATCGTCGCGAGAAGACCCTTGTCCATCGGCAGGATGTTCGTGCGCGCAACGATGCCGATTACCAGCGTATGGGATAGGTAGATCGGGTAGCTCAGTTGCCCGAGCATGTTGTCGAAGCTCGAATTGCGGGTCAGCGCGAACAACGAGGGCGTGGAGAGGGCGACGAAGACGAAGAAGCACCACGACAGCGGCTGATCAAGATCCGGTGCCGTCCACAACCGGGGCCAGGTCAAATATGCGCATATCAGGACCGCCGCCAAAACGCCGAATGGTCTGTTGACAGACTTTCCGTCCAGCCAAGCGAAGAGGCGATACGAAAGGCTGCCCAGCAGGAACAGCGCCAAGTCCGCCGGAAAGAAGAAATAGCGCCAGGGAACCAGTGACGCGCCGGCAATGTACAGGGACAACCTAAAGACGAGCGCAGCGGCGAACAATGCGACCACGGTGCGCAAGCTGCGGCCGACGACAAAAGGGGCCAACAGATAGAAATAGCACTCGATACTGAGCGACCAGAGCGGTCCTTTCACGAACGTTTGGTTGGCGACGTCCATTGTCGGAAGGACCTCGGTGCCGAACAGGAAGATATTGGAGAACATCGCGTAGAGCCAGCGCCACATCGGGACCATGTCGTTGCCGATCAGGAACGACGGCGTCCCAGACAGCGCGTGATCGACGGCAAACAACGCAAGAACTGTCCAGTGGACTGGATAGAGCCTCAGCGCCCGGTTCAGGTAGAAGCGCCGAATGCCATCCGGCAATTTTGCATAGTTCTCGTTGATGATCAGGCTCATGTAGAAGCCTGAAATGATGAAGAAGGCGAAGACAGCGTGTCCCGACCAGACCAGGATGTGCAGTGACTCCCGGTTGACGACGGAAGGACCGACAATCGCGACAATATGCGAAAGCATTACGGCAATTGCCAAGACGAAACGGAAAGTGCCCACGTCGCGCAGCAGGAGTGTTGTCGGTCGAAACCCGTCGCTGGATCTTCTGGCGTCTGGCTAGCTGTGCAACGTGCCGGGGCAAGCGAGAACCCTTCGAACCTTTCCCGGTCGCTGCCGGGATCGCCGCCGGGATCATTGCTCCTTGACCTGCGACAGAGGTTGTTCAGCGCGGGTTGAGTATGCTCGCACATGCTCCACTTGCGCCGTCCGGCGCGATTGCCGGGTATGTGTCGATGGCGGCAAGCCAAGACGGAGGCCCGATGCGAAACTTCTTGAATGCCGAGAGTCGCGCATGAATGCCCGTTGGACCCGTTCGCAGCGTCTCGGCCGCGCAAAGTCTCTCGTTCGGCGCGCACTACGATATCTCGGGTTCGAGCTTGTCCGCCGAAGACCGGGGCTCGACCTGACCAAGGTCCTGGCGGAACTGGACGATCACCGGGCGTTCCGTGCCGCGGCCGAAACGGAAATCCGCGAGTTGAAGGAGCGCGTGGAATCGCGCGACGATCAGCTCCGCGTACAGCAGGATTACCTTTGCGCATTGACATCGCTCGTCGCGTCACAGGAAGCCGCGGCAGCACGCGGGACCGGCGCGATTTCCATGCGAACGGACAGCGAGCGGAACCGGGAATATGCAACAGCCGTGCCCCAGTCCGACCCAGGATACGCGAGTTGCCCATGGATCGAGGGCGGCGCGAGCTTCATTCCCGGACGTCTGCGCGTCTGTCCGAATTCACACGTACGCGGCGGGACGCCCGGCCTCGTCCCGTTTTCGGAAGGGCCGCTGCCGGTCAAAGAGATCCTCGCCCAGCGTGACATCATCCGCCGGGCGAATGGCCTCGGTTGCTTCGAGCCATGCAGGAACTGCGCATTCCTCGTCACGCGGAACTGGGAGACCCTTCCGTATGTGTTTGACCTGCTGTGCATCGCCCATGCGACCGCGTGCAATCTCGCGTGCGAATACTGTCATTCAATTCCTGAGGCTCGCTACCTGCAGAATCCGAATTCCGTTCCCCGACTGTACCCGACCATCGCGGCGCTCATCGCCGATGGCCAACTTGCGCCGGGTGCGCGTATCCAGTGGGGTGGCGGCGAGCCTACGATCCTGCGCGAATTCGACGCGCTTTTCCGTCTGCTCGGACGGCACGGGGCTTATTCCGAGGTCTATTCGAGCGGGGTCAGCGTCCCGAAAGTGCTGCTCGACGGCATGGCACAGGACAGGGCAGGAGTCATGATCTCGCTCGACGCGGGAACGCCCGAAACCTACGCCCGGATCAAGGGGCGGGCGGTCTTCGACCGGGTGGTGGCCAACGTCGCACGCTACGCGCGGGTCAATCCCGGGCGTACGATCCTGAAGATGATCGTGTCGGAGAAGAATCTCGGCGAAGTGCCCCAATTCCTCGACGTCGCCGAACGCGCCGGCGTCCGTATCGTCTGCCATGACACGATGATGTATCGCGATCGAGTGAGCGACCGCGTGATCGAGGCGATTGCCCGATTCCGGGCGGAGGCGGCAAGACGTGGTGTGGAGTGCCGCATGGGCGAGGTGGGAAGTGTTTACAACCCCGACGATGCCGTCGCCCAAAGAATCGAGAGCATGAGCGCTATGCTTGCGGCCCGGTCTGCTGTATGCGGCACCGTGTAGGTGGCGTCGATCACTGCGCCCGGTACGCCGGAACGCAGCACGGCAGCGAGACCGACTGGGCTCGCCGTACCGGGCGGCAGTACGACGCACGCCGTACCAAGTACGCCGGATCAACGACGAGTCGACGCCAGTTCATGGTACTCGCCGCCTTCGAGGCAGCGGCCGCCGCCCAGGGCTGAGGGCGAAGCAACGCACCAACTATTTCACGCGCAGTGCCGGTTGCAGGACTGAGTACCAGGTACTCCGTACTGAGGATGACGGGCCGGCTTAGCATGCTCTTGTCGGCGCCCGGCCGTCTCAGCACGGCCACTTCCGGTCATTGGGCGACGGCGCTCCGAAGCGGCCGTTTGCTGCGTTGTTGTAAAGTCATCCGATGGCACCCAACCGCCGTTCGGCAGCGCACGCCTGAAGACCGCGCCGGCGCAGACGGTTGAACGCAATCCATTCCGGCAACGTCTGTAGAACGCACATCCTTCCGACCTCCGTCTCACGCATGGCTCCGCTGATTAACAACACCAAAAGTGAGCCGACCGCTGCGACGCGTGAGGCTATCGCACGCCCCGATGTCGGCGACGAACAGCGCGGGGAGGACCCGGCCATCAACCAGTTGCAGGAGTCTATCGAAGCAGTTCCTAACGCCGCAGCAACACCAACGTGCGCCAATTGCGGCGCTGAGTTGTTCGGAGAGTGGTGCGCGGAGTGCGGTCAGGAGTCCATGGCCGGACACAGCGCGCGCCGCACCGTTCATCGGCAGTGGGAACGGGTTCGACACTCGATGGTGGCGCTCGTGGTACACCCGGGGTTGCTGACCGCGGAATTCCGCGACGGGCAACGCGCCCGCTCGATAGCTCCATGGCGACTTGCCTTCAATATCATCACGATCTTCTTCGTGTTGTCGTTCGTGACAGACTTCCATGTGGTGAACTTTCCCAGACAAGACACGACCGGAACACTGGCGAGTGTCATTGGTGCAGCCGCGCAGCACGTAAAGGTAGACGAAGTTACGTTCGCGGAACGTATTGATCGCCGCTTCAATGCGATCTTCACCGTACTGATAGTCATACCTATCGCAATATCCGCCGCGCTGGCGCGACTTACCCATCTGCGGCGTCGTGAGCGTTGGAGCGTCCATGTCGTGTTCGCACTCCACCTCACCGCGTGGTCGTTTATCGCTAACGTGCTGTACTACTTGGCGATGCGGCTCCTTGGGCTTGCCTCATACGCGACCACAAACGATCCTCAAGTCCGCATTGCGGGCATCGCGCTGTTGGCCGTGATATTGCTTTGGCAGTTCGGCTATGTGCTCTTGGCCTTCCGCCGTGTCTACGCTGATGGCTGGATTGCTGCCGGTTTGAAGGCGGCGGTGATGGTGGGGGTTAGGCTGCTTGCGGGTAATGGGTCGGCCATCCTGGCTCTTTATCTTGCCGCGAAGACCTTAATACTCGTGCCCTGAGGTAGTCATCGCCGCGGTGGCGGCACTCTCGTCGAGATCGATTGGAATGACTGCTGTCGAGCTGCGCGTATGTCGGGTCTGGGTCGAACTGCGCCCGTCGACGATCAACCGCTCGCGTTCAGACCCGACGGTCGCAGACCGGACGCCTCCGGTCGTAGCGCCTCGCCCTCGAAAGCGGCCGGTCGCGCACGCAGATCGTCCAGGGTCGCGGCAGACCTACCGGGTATTCAGCATGACCGCTACCGCTCCCTCGCTCCTGAGAATGAGGTCGAGGCGACCGTCGCCGTTCAGATCGACAAGGGATTCAACCAATCCGTCGAAACCAGTCGGAATGGGCGCTGCTTCAAAGGTCCCATCACCCTTCCCGTAGCCGACGGTGAGCCCCGGAGATCCAACCAGGTCCGGAATGCCGTCGCGGTTGATGTCACCGGCTGCAAAGATGGGCGGCATGCCGGTAGACAGCGGAGACCCGAAGGTCCCGTCGCCGTTGCCCAGGCTGATGATCTGTGGGCCCAAGCTCTTTCCGGCATGTTCCCTTGCTGCAACATCCGGTCTGCCATCGCGATTGAAGTCGACGATGGCGACTGACCCCGTAGCGACGGATACCGACGAGTTCGGTGCTGGCCCGAACGAGCCGTTGCCGTGGCCAAGCATGACAGAGACGTGGCCCAAATAAAGGAGATCCGAAAACATGATGAGGTCCGGATTTACATCCAAGTTGACGTCGGCCGTCACAATGGCAAAGGGTGGACCCAAAGCGTTCGGGTCCGGCCAATCGGTCGGCGCCGCGAACGTGCCGTCGCCCCTGCCAAGGAAGTTCGTGATTCCCCGCTCGAGCGGCTTCAGGTAGGGCACCGCCACATCCGGAACGTTATCGCCGTTGAAGTCGCCTATCGCGAGATAGGGATAGTCGGAAATTATCGCAACGGTCACGGGGGCCTCGAAGCTGCCATCCCCTCTGCCTCGCAGGGTGAAGAGGGACACCGGGTAACACTGACTTGCGGCGCAGCCCGTCACCACGAGGTCCAGTCTCCGGTCACCGTCCAGATCACCGACGACCGCCGCGTAGACGTTCTCGACGCCTTCGACGGCGCGTGGCTGCCGCGAAGCTGCCGTCGCCGTTTCCGTGCAGAAAACGCAACTTCTCGCCCCGGATAAGGACGAGAACGTCGGTCTTTCCGTCACCGTCGAAGTCGCCAGAGATGACGGCGGTCGGGACTGTTCTTGTGCCGAGGTCGCTGAGGATCGGCGGACCAAATTGCGCCGTCGGGCCACCGTCCGTGGAATGGCACCCGTTGAGCACTATGAGAACCACCAGCGCCGCGGCTAAAGCAAAGCCGAACCACGATCGCGCCTTCATGCGCGCCTCCCAGCCGGCAGGCCACCGAGCCCGCGTCGCGGTGTTGTGGGCATCCCGCTCCGCCCGAACCATCCCCCACCAGCCTTCAACGCAATTCTGCGCCGCGCCGAATGTCGGGATATTGGCCTTGATCAACGAGGTGGCAGGTCAAAGGGGACGCGATCCGGTGCGAATGCCGGCGGTTACGTTCCCCGACGGTGGGCGTGCGGGACCCATGCTCCCCAGCTCACGCCGGCTAACCTGGGCGCTGCTGTTGACCCGGCTCTACAAAGCGTTCCCGCTCTGGTCTTCGACGTGCATGGACAAGAGGCGCATCCCGCCTTCATCGAGGGCTTGGCCACTACACGCGACATCCTCGCCCATCTCGGGCGAGGCGACGGCACCACGCCGTTTGCCACGGTCCACGCCTGTCCGCTTCAAACCAAGCGTGTGGCTGCTCGGGGTCGATACCCGCCAGCGGCGACGATCGCATGGCCTTCTCGGCGAACGGTCGAGCCCGGCGGCGACCGTGTCGCCGCCAACCGGGCTGCGATCCGATCGTCAGCGCACCGTGAGGAGCTCCCGCAGCGCCGTCTTCAGCACCTTTCCGGTGTTGTTCTTGGGCAGCTCGTCGAGAAAGAAATAGGCCTTCGGCCGCTTGAATCGCGCGATGGAACCGAGGCACAGCCGGTCGAGCGCGCGCTCGAGCGCGAGCCGCGCCTCGGCCGTGGCGCCGGCGCCGCCGCGGGCGACGACGCACGCGACCACCTCCTCGCCCCAGTCCGCGTGGGCACGGCCGACCACCGCGACTTCGGCGACATCGGGGTGCCGCAGGAGCACCTCCTCGACCTCGCGCGGATAGATGTTCGACCCGCCGCTGATGATGAGGTCCTTGGACCGATCCTTGAGCGTGAGGTAGCCGTCGCGATCGAGGCTGCCGACATCGCCGGTGTGCAGCCAGCCGTTCGCGAGCGCGCGCAGGCTCGCCTCGGGGTTCATCCAGTAGCCCTGCATCACCGTCGGTCCCCGCACCAGGACCTCCCCGGTCTCGCCGGCGGGCAGCGCGCGGTCGTCCGCGTCACCGATGCGCAACTCGATCCCGGTCTGGGCGACGCCCACCGAGCCCAGCCGTGCGTCGTCGCCGCGGGCGATCGCGTCGGCGACGAGCGCGCGGCTCATGGCGGTGATCGTCATCGGGGACTCGCCCTGGCCGTAGATCTGCGCGAGCCGCGGACCCAGCGCGGCGAACGCGGCCCTGGCGTCGGCGACGTACATCGGCCCCCCGCCGCAGACGATGCTCTTCAGCCGGTCGAGCATCGCGCCGGCGAGCGCAGGCGAGCTCACGAGGCGCTTGACCATCGTCGGCGCCGCGAACAGGCACGCGCGATCCCACGCCGCGAACAGCGCGCAGAGCTCCTCCGCGTCGAAGCCCCCCGATTCCGGCACGACGCTGACCGCTCCGGCGGCAACGTGCGGCAACACGTACAGGCCCGAGCCATGCGACAGCGGCGCCGGGTGCAGCAGCGCGTCGCCGGGCGCGACGGATTCGACGCAGGACAGGAAACACCGGCTCATCGCAAGCAGGTTGCCGTGCGAGATCACGACGCCCTTCGGCCGGCCGGTCGTGCCGCTCGTGTAGAACAGCCAGGCGGGATCGTCGGGCGCGCATGCGCAGGGCTGCGCACGCGGACTCCCCGTGACGAGCTTCGCGTATTCGCTGCTCCCGAGCTCGACGACGGCGAGCACGGCGTCGACGCCCGCGAGGCCGCCGATCGCGGCCGACCACGATGCGTCGCCGAACACCCAGCGCGCGCCGCTGTTCTCGAGCACGAACGCAAGCTCTTTCGGATGCAGCTTGGCGTTGACGGGAACCGCGGTGAGTCCCGCCCACCAGCAGCCGAAGAGCGCCTCGATGTACGCCGGGGCGTTGCGCGATACGAGTGCGACCCGATCCCCGCGACCGAGCCCTGCCGAGCCCAGGGCGCCGGCGAGGGATGCCGCCCGCGCGGCGAGCGTCGCGTAATCGCCGAGCACGGCGCCGCCCCGTGCCAGGGCGGGCAGCCGGGGCCACAGGCGCGCGCCGCGCGCGAGCAGCGATGCGACATTGCTGTCCGGCGATGATGGCGCGTTCGACATCGAGGCTCCCGGGCGGACGGATACCGGCGGCAGAGTCTAGCAGGCAGTTGGACGAGCACGCGGCGCGCACCGTGCATTCGGCTAGAATTGCGGCCACACCCGCCTGTGGAGCCGTCATGCCGATCGAGGAACCGCTGCCTGCCACGATGCGCTACGTCGCCGCGCGCGAGCCCGGCCCGCCCGACGTGCTGGCCCTTGCCGAAGGTCCGCTGCCGCAGCCCAAGGCGGGCGAGGTCCTGATCGAGGTGAGCTATGCCGGGGTCAACCGCCCCGACTGCGCGCAACGCAACGGATCCTATCCGCCGCCACCGGACGCCTCGCCGATCATCGGTCTCGAAGTCGCCGGCACGGTCGTCGGCTGCGCCGATGGCGTCACGTCGTGGCGGGTCGGCGACAGGGTCTGCGCGCTGACGCCAGGCGGCGGCTACGCGGAATACTGCACGACGCCCGCCGCCTACTGCCTGCCGATCCCGAAGGGCCTCGATCTGCTCGAGGCGGCGAGCCTTCCGGAGAATTTCTTCACCGTCTGGAACAACCTGTTCGATCGCGGCCGGCTGAAGCCCGGGGAGACCGTGCTGATCCACGGCGGCTCGAGCGGCATCGGCCTCACGGCGATCCAGCTGGCGAAGATGAACGACGCAACGGTGATCACGACCGTCGGCAGCGACGACAAGGCGGCGTACTGCCGGTCGCTCGGCGCCGATCACACGATCAACTACCGGGCGCAGGATTTCGTCGCGGAGATCGCGCGAATCACCGGCAAGCGCGGCGTCGACATCGTGCTCGACATGGTCGGCGGCGACTACATCGAGAAGAATCTCAAGTGCCTCGCGCTCGAGGGCCGGCTCGTGATGATCGCGTTCCTGCGCGGCGGCCGGGTGGAGGTCGACTGGCGGCCGATCATGATGAAGCGCCTCACCGTCACCGGCTCGACGCTGCGCGCGAGCCCGCTCGAGCGCAAGGCCGAGATCGCGAACTCGCTGCGCGAGCGCGTCTGGCCGCTGCTGGAGAGCCGCGAGGTGAAGCCGGTCATCCACCGCGTCTTCCCGCTGGCCGAGGCGGCCGGCGCGCATGCGCTGATGGAATCGTCGCAGCACATCGGCAAGATCATGCTGGCCGTGCGGCCCTAGGAGGGCCGCTGCCGGCGGGGAACGCTCAGTAGGTCGCGCGCCCGCCCGAAGCGTCGAACACCGCGCCCGTCGAGAACGAGCACTCCTCGCTCGCGAGCCAGCAGACCAGCGCCGCGATCTCCTCGACGGTGCCGAAGCGCCCCATCGGGATCTTCGAGAGCATGAAGTCGATGTGCTGCTGCGTCATCTGGTCGAAGATCGCCGTGCGCACCGCCGCGGGCGTGACGCAGTTGACGCGGATGCCGGTCCTGGCGAGCTCCTTGCCGAGCGACTTGGTGAGGCCGATCACGCCGGCCTTCGACGTGCTGTAGGCCGGCGCGTTCGGGTTGCCCTCCTTGCCTGCCACCGACGCGATGTTGACGATCCGGCCGTAGTCGTTCTGCAGCATCACCGGCACGACCGCGCGGTTGC
Source organism: uncultured beta proteobacterium (assembly GCA_963786625.1). Taxonomy (GTDB): domain Bacteria; phylum Pseudomonadota; class Gammaproteobacteria; order Burkholderiales; family Casimicrobiaceae; genus CAIWHR01. Next base: position 376,696 of record CAWAZS010000014.1, on the reverse strand, counting down.
AGTAGAAGAGTCCGTTGAGGTTGACGTCGATCACCTGCCGCCACGCGGCGACCGGGTACTCCCACGTCGTCGCGTTCGGGCCGGTGATGCCGGCGGAGCAGACCAGCACGTCGATCCTGCCCAGTCGCCCTGGCCGTCGCCTCGGCCGCGCGCGCGACCGCGTCGGCGTCGGCGACGTCGAGCGCGTGCGTCAGCGTGCCGCCGGGCAGCGCCGACTTTGCCTTGGCCAGCGCGGCTTCGTCCCGGTCCCACAGCGCGACGGCGGCGCCGCTCGCCGCGAGGCGGCCCGCGATCGCGAAGCCGATGCCGGCCGCGCCACCGGTGACGACGGCAACGCGGCCGCGAAAATCGAGATTGTTCATTATTTGATGATCAGCACGAGATTGATGACGAGGAGCAGAACGCCGATCACCGCGACCACCGAAACGACGGCGGTCAGCGCGTTCTTCGTCTCGCCCTGGAAGACGGCGAACTCGTCGGCGAGCTCCGCCATCTGGTCGTTGTTCGACAGCGTCTCCACCAGCGCGCGGTCCTCCTCGAAGACCGGAGTCTCCTGCGCCTCGGGAACCGAGATCGGGAGGATCACGGAAAAATTCGACACCGGCAGCGTCCGGTATCGCTTGTTGTCCCAGAACTTGGTCCGGACGCCGGAACGGACGATGTAGCCCATCCCGCGCGTCTCCCGCGCCGAGACGCGGTCGCCCGCCTGCACGAAGAACTTGGACGGCAGTCGGCCGGAGATCGCGACCTTGAGCAGCGCTTCGAACTTCGCGGCCGACATCGAGATGTTGATCTGGAAATTCGCGGGGCTGTGGTCCTGCCCCTGCCCGGCGGCCTCGATGTAGACGATCGAGCCGACCGCCTTGGTCTCGTTGCGCCCGCGATCGGACTTGCGTTCCCGGATGCGCAGCGACCCCGACGTCGCTTCCAGCTTGCCGCCGACCGCGAGCGCAACCGTCTCGCCGCGGGCGACCTCGACCTTCATCACCAGGACGCTCTCGCGGCCCTGCTCGATGACGAGCCGTGCCTTGGTCGGCTTGAATTGCACCAGGGGCATGCGCTCAGCCCGTCGTTCCGCGGCGGACCGCCTGGCGGCGCGAGATCCGGAGCACCGGATGCCGGGCACGCAGCCGGGGATCGACGATGGTGCTCGCTCCCACGCAGTCCCTCGAATTTGCCGCGTGCCGAAACACGACACATCCCTCCGCTATCACGATCCCGGTGCCGGCAGTAGGAATCGAACCCACGACCAACGGTTTACAAAACCGCTGCTCTACCAACTGAGCTATGCCGGCCTCGACGCCGATTTTACTCGCGCCGACGGCGGCAAAGTGACATTCGGCTCGAAACGCCCGGCTGTCAACGCCGCGAAAACAAAAGGAAATGGAGCCGCACGCGATCGACTCGCCGGCCGGGACGCGCGGCAGCGGCGCGACCGCACGACGGCGGTCGGCGGCCACGGGGCGCCGCCTCCGCGGCATGGCGTCCGCGTGTCGGGCTTCCGGCAGGCGCCAGCGTGTTCAACTCGTACACCACAACTTCCGGGCACCGCATCGCGGGCGCGGGCGGCGCGGGACGCTCGAGCTGCTACTTGATGACCTGCAGGTGCGACGGCCGCGGCTTGTTCCGGTCGAGGTCCTTCGTATCCTTCGCCTGCTGCAGGTCCTTCTCCAGCGTCGCGTCGATGTCCGGCTCGGAGGGTGCGGTGGCTGCCGCGAGCGAGGCCGCGGGGCTCTGCGCGACCGTGAACGCGAATCCGTAACCGGTTTCCTTGGCGAAGATGCCCGCGACCGCGGACATCGGCACCGAGACCTCCTGCGAAGTGCCCGAGAAACGGGCCGAGAAGCGCACCCCGTCGTTGTCGATCGTGAGCCGGCGCGTCGCGGAGACTCCGATGTTGAGCACGATCTCGCCGTTCTTGACGTACGCGACCGGCACCCGCGTCTCCGCGTTCACCTTGACCGCGAGATACGGCGTAAGGCCGTTGTCGGCGCACCACTCGCAGATGGCGCGAACGAGGTAGGGCTTGGCGGATTGCTCGGACATGCGGACAGGATATTACGCGCCGCGAAGCGGCGGTCAAGGCAGGACGGCGCCCGGCGCGCGCCCGGGCCCGGTCCGGCCCGCCCTTTCCGACCGCAGCAGCGCGCAGGGGGCCGCGCCGCGGCCGGACGGGTGCGTCACTTGCGCATGCCGCGTTCGGCGGAAGTCATCGCCTCGGAAAACGCCGGCCGCGCGAACAGCCGCTCCGCGTATTTCATCAGCGGCGCCGCCTGCTTGGGCATCACGATGCCGTAATAATCGAGCCGCCAGAGGAGCGGCGTGATCGCGACGTCGAGCATCGAGTACTCCTCGCCCAGCATGTGCTTGTGCTTCGTGAACACCGGCGCGATCTGCAGCAGGCTGTCGCGGACGTGGCTGCGCGCCTTCTCGATCTGCTTCTGGTTGTTGCCTTCGAGCGCGTCGATGTGGCAGAACATCTCCTTCTCGAACCGGTGCAGGAACAGGCGCGCCCGCGCGCGCATCACCGGGTCGGCCGGCATCAGCTGCGGATGGGGAAAGCGCTCGTCGATGTACTCGTTGATGATGTTCGACTCGTGCAGCACCAGGTCGCGCTCGACCAGCACCGGGACCTGGTTGTACGGATTCATCACCGCCAGGTCTTCCGGCTTGTGGTCGAGATCCACGTCGATGATCTGGAAGTCCATCCCCTTCTCGTGCAGCACGATGCGGCAGCGCTGGCTGAAGGGATCGGTGGTCCCGGAATAGAGCGTCATCATGGTTCGCTTCTCCTCGCGCGGGGCGGGCTGGTAGTCGGATATGGGGGCGTCGCGCCGGAAAGCAACGGCGCCGGAGCGAGTTCGCGGCCCCTGCCGGATATCGCGGATGCCCGCCCGGCAGGCACCGGGAGCCGCGCCCCTGGGGCTCGCGTGGCCCCCGGCGGCCCGCGACGCCGGACGTCCGCCGCGGCGCGCGAGCGCCGGGCCCGGCGGCGCCGCGTCAGTGGACGTCCTTCCAGTACTCGCGCTTCAGCCAGTACGCGAACACGAACAGCACGCCGAGGTACAGCAGGACGATCAATCCGAGGCTGATCCGCTTGTTCTTCGTCGGCTCGCCCATGTAATCGAGGAAATTGACGAGGTCGGCGACCATCTGCCGGTACTCGACGGGGCGTGAGCGTCCCCGGCGTGTCGACGGCGAGCGTCTTGACGACGTACGTGTGGTTCTTGCCGGGCGCGAGGACGACGATGCCCTTCGCCGCCAGCGCGGCCGCCTGCGCCTGCTCGTGGTCCTTGAACTCGGTGGTGACGAGGCGGTTCGACCCGGAGAGCTCGGCGAGCACGTGCGGCATCGCGACGTTCGGAAACACGAGATTGTTCCAGCCGCTGGGCGCCGCGTCGTCGCGGTAGAAGCCGAGGAAATAGTTGTACAGCCAGTCGGTGCCGCGCACGCGGGCCTCGACCGTCAGGTCCGGGGGCGTCACGCCGAACCATGCCTTGCCGTCGGCGGGCGTCATCGCGACGGTCATCGTGTCGCCGATCTTGGACGTCGCGAACATCAGGTTGTCGCGGATCTGCTCTTCGGTGAGACCGAGGTCGGTCAGCCGGTTGTAGCGCATGTACCGCGCCGTGTGGCAGTTGAGGCAGTAGTTGACGAACGTCCGCGCGCCCCGTTGCTGCGATTCGAGGTCGAGACGATTGGCCGGCGACGGCTCCATCCTGATGTCGACGCCGCCCGCCGCGACGGCGGCTCCGGCGACGGCGAGCAGGAGCCCGGCAAGCAGCGCTTTGAACCCGCTCATGTTCATCATCCGGTCACCCTGTCCGGCACGGGCTTGGTCCTGTCGCGCGCCGTGTACCACGGCATCAGCAGGAAGAACAGGAAGTAGGTGACCGTGAGTACGCGCGCGATCACCGTCGCGCGATCGGCCGTCCCGAGCAGCGGCCAGCCCTCCGGGAACTGGCCCCAGACCGTCACCGGCACGACGCCCAGGTAGCCCAGGATCAGGAAGCTGACGACGAACACGGCAAGCCACGACTTGTAGAGCGTGCCGCGATAGCGGATCGACTTGACCGTGCCGCGGTCGAGCCACGGCAACGCGAAGAAGATCATCACCGCGGCACCCATCACCAGCACGCCCCAGAACTGGCTGCCCAGGAACGAGGGGACCGCGCGCAGCATCGCGTAGTACGGCGTGAAATACCACACCGGCGCGATGTGCTCCGGCGTCTTCAGCGGATCCGCCGGGATGAAGTTGTTGGCCTCGAGGAAGTAGCCGCCCATGTCCGGCATGAAGAACATGATGATCGAGAAGACGGCGAGGAAGACGACGACGCCGACGATGTCCTTCACCGAGTAGTACGGGTGCGAATTGATGCCGTCGAGCGGAAGTCCGGTCGCGGGATCCTTCGGCTGCTTCTTGATCTCGATGCCGTCGGGATTGTTCGAACCGGTCTCGTGCAGCGCCATCAGGTGGGCCATGACGATTCCGAGCAGCACCAGCGGCACGGCGACCACGTGGAACGCGAAGAACCGGTTCAGCGTGGCGTCGGAGATCGTGTAGTCGCCGCGGATCCAGATGCCCAGGTCCTCGCCGATCACCGGCACCGCCGAGAACAGGTTGACGATCACCTGCGCGCCCCAGTAGGACATCTGGCCCCACGGGAGCAGGTAGCCGAAGAACGCCTCCGCCATCAGGCAGAGGTAGATCAGGCAGCCGAAGATCCAGGTGAGCTCGCGCGGCTTGCGGTAGCTGCCGTACATCAGCCCGCGGAACATGTGCAGGTAGACGACGACGAAGAACATCGAGGCGCCGGTCGAGTGCATGTAGCGGATCAGCCAGCCCCACGGCAGGTCGCGCATGATGTACTCGACCGATTCGAACGCCCGCGCCGCGTCCGGCTTGTAGCTCATCGCCAGGAAGATGCCGGTCACGATCTGCATCACCAGCACCAGCGCGGCGAGCGAGCCGAAGTAGTACCAGAAGTTGAAATTCTTGGGCGCGACGTACTTGCCCCACTGGCTCTCCCAGAGCGTGGTCAGCGGGAAGCGGTCGTCGATCCAGGTCAGAAGCTTTTGCATGGCCGAGGTCCCCTTACGCCGACTTGCCGGTGTCGCCGATGACGATCCTGGTGTCCGTCACGTATCGGTGCGGCGGAACGGGAAGGTTGGTCGGCGCCGGGACGCCGGCGTAGACGCGGCCCGCCAGGTCGAATTTCGACTGGTGGCAGGGGCAGAAGAATCCGCCGAGCCAGTCGGCCCCGAGGTCGGCCGGCGCCACTTCCGGACGGTAGGTCGGCGAGCATCCGAGGTGCGTGCAGATGCCGACCATGACCAGCACGTTGTCCTTGATCGAGCGGTGCTCGTTCTTCGCGTATTCCGGCTGCTGCGAGCTCTCGGACTTCGGATCGGCGAGCTTGGCATCGAGCTTCGGCAGCGACTCGAGCATCGGCTTCGTGCGATTGACGACCCACACGACCTTGCCCCGCCACTCGACGTCGATCTTCTGGCCGGGCTCGAGCTTGCCGATGTCGACCTCGACCGGCGCGCCCGCCGCCTTGGCGCGCTCGCTCGGGAAGAACGACATCACGAAAGGCGTTGCCGCCCCGACCACGCCCACGCCGCCGACGACGCCGGTCGCCCCGATGAGGAAGCGGCGCTTCCCCTCGTCCACTGTGCCTTCCGCCATGACCAACCGTCCCCTCTTGCGATCCGGGCCGTTTCCGGCCGTTGCGCCGCGCCGATCCTGCGTCATTTCGCAAACCCATCGATTATAAGGGATTTGCCCTGCCCGCCGGAAGCCTGACCATCGCCCGATCCAGTAATTTCTCTCCAAATCAGCCGGTTGCCGCCGATCGGCCCGCGCGCCCCGGGCCGGCCGCCGGTTCGCGGGTGGGCTCGCCGCCCCGGCCTTCTGCGGCGCAGCAATTGTCTATAATCGGCCTTTCGCGTTCCGGAGACCCTCTTGCTTCGCCGGTTCTGGCTGTTCTTTGCGCAGGCCTGCACGCTGTGCCTCGCGGCGCTGTTCGTCGTCGCGACGCTGCGTCCGGACCTGCTTGCCCGGTTCACGGACAAGGGCGGACAGGTGGTCCTGCTGCAGGAGACGTCGACGCCCGTCAGCACGCCGACCGTGGCGAGCTTTTCCGATGCCGCGAAGAAGGCGATGCCGGCGGTCGTCAACATCTACACGAGCAAGGAGATGCGAAGCCGCGGTCCGCTCGCGGACGACCCCCTGCTGCGCCGATACTTCCCCGACCTCGCCGAGCGGCTGCCGAGGCAGCGCGCAACGAGTCTCGGCTCGGGCGTGATCGTGTCGCCCGAGGGCTACGTGCTGACCAACAACCACGTGATCGAGGGCGCCGACGACATCCAGCTCGTGCTCGCCGACGGACGGCGCATCGGCGCGCGGGTGCGCGGAACCGACCCGGAATCCGACCTCGCCGTGCTCAAGGCCGACGGCGAGAACTTCCCGGCGATCACTTTCGGCACGCTCGACCGGGTGCAGGTCGGCGACTTCGTGCTGGCGATCGGCAACCCCTTCGGCTTCGGCAACACGGTCACCCTCGGCATCGTCAGCGCGCTCGGGCGCAACTATCTCGGCATCAACCGCTTCGAGGACTTCATCCAGACCGATGCGGCGATCAATCCGGGCAATTCGGGCGGCGCGCTCGTCGACACCGCCGGCAATCTGATCGGCATCAACAGCACGATCTTCTCGCAGTCGGGCGGCTCGCTCGGGATCGGCTTCGCGATTCCGGTCTCGCTCGCACGCAACGTGCTGGAGCAGATCATCCGCGACGGCGAGGTGACGCGGGGCTGGCTGGGGATCGAGCCGCAGGAGGTGACCGCCGAAGTCGCGCGCGCCCTCGCGCTCGAGAGCGCCGGCGGCGTGCTGATCCGCGGCGTCGTCCGCAACGGCCCGGCCGACCGCGCCGGCATCCTGGGACGCGACGTGGTGCTCGAAATCGACGGCAAGCCGACGCGCGACACCCCGACGCTGCTCGCGCGGATCGCCGAGCTCGCCCCGGGGAGCGTCGTCAAGATCAAGGTCTGGCGCGAGCGGAAGCCGCAGGAGGTCGACATCACCGTCGGCCGGCGGCCGCACGTGCAGTAGGGACCGGCGCGCCGCGACCCGTCTCGGCGCGGCGAGGGTCCTCAGCGGGCTTCCGACTCGGCGGGCGCGCTCCCGTCCGCGCGCGGCACGACGAAGCGCGCCATCAGCAGCCCGAATTCGTAGAGCAGCCACAGCGGGATCGCCAGCAGCAGCTGCGACACGACGTCCGGCGGCGTGAAGATCGCGCCGGCGACGAACGCGCCGACGATCACGTAGCCGCGGATCGCGCGGAGCTTCTCCAGCGTGACGAGTCCCAGGCGGACCAGCACGATCACGACCACCGGCACCTCGAACGTGACGCCGAAGGCGATGAACATCGTCAGCACGAACGACAGGTACTTGTCGATGTCGGTCATCATCGTCACGCCGTCCGGAGCATAGGAAGCGAAGAAGCCGAAGGCGATCGGGAACACGACGTAGTAGGCGAACGCCATCCCGATCAGGAAGAACACGAAGCTCGAGACGATCACCGGGAACCGCCAGCCGCTTTTCGTGGTGATAGAGGCCCGGCGCGACGAACGCCCACGCCTGCCACAGCACGTACGGCAGCGCGAGCAGGAACGCCGCCATCAGCGAGACCTTGAGCGGCACGAAGAACGTCCCGGTGACGTCGGTGGCGATCATCGTCGCGCCCTTCGGGAGCGCGCGGAGCAGCGGGGCCGCGAGCAGCGCGTAGATGTCCTTCGCCCACGGGACGAGGCAGAGCAGGATGACGACGACGGCGACCAGCGCGCGCACGAGGCGCGTGCGCAGCTCGATCAGGTGCGAAATGAACGTTTCCTGGCTGCCGCTGGGCGGCGGAGGCGGGGCACTCATCGCGGAGGAATGGTCACCGCGCGTCAATGCTGCTCGAATCCGGGCAGCGCTTCCTGCCGGGGCGTTTCGCGGGCGGGCGCCGGCTGGGCCGGGGGCGGCAGCGGCTGCGCGGCCGGGGCGGATGCCGGGGCGACGGGTGGCGCGGCCGCATTGGTCTCGCCGGCCGCCGCGTTGAGCTCGGACTCGACCGAGCGGACATTCGACTCGACGGACTGCACTGCCGTCGTCATCGACGTCTCGAACTCCCGCGCCGCCGATTTCACCTGGCTCTGCAGCTTGCGCAGCTCGTCGAGCTCGAGCTCACGATTGATGTCCGCCTTGACGTCGGAGACGTAGCGCTGCAAGCGGCCGAACAGGTGGCCGAGCGTCCGCGCGGTCTTCGGCAGCCGTTCCGGGCCGAGCACGACCAGCGCCACGACGGCGATGACCATGATCTCGGAAAAGCCGATGTCGAACATGAAGCGGCGGATGAACGTCGGGAGCTCCGCGGCAGACGCCAGGCGCCCGGTTCGCGCCCGACCCGCAACGCTCAGGCCGTCACTGCGTCTTCTCTTTCCTGGCCTCGCCCTCGATCGTCGTGCCGGCGATCTTCTGCGCCGGCGCCTCGGCTTCCTTCTCCGCGCCCGCGACCTCCTCGGAGGTCTTCATCCCTTCCTTGAAGCCCTTGACCGCGCCGCCCAGATCCTGGCCGATGTTGCGGAGCTTCTTCGTGCCGAAGATCAGCAGGACGACCAACAGTACGATCAGCCAGTGCCAGATGCTCAATCCACCCATGGGATTCTCCTCGTGTGCGTGCTCAGGTCGCGCTGCGGACGATCATCGGGCCGAGCGGGTTCGGCCCGCCGATCACGTGAACGTGGACGTGCATCACGTCCTGCCGGCCGATGCGGCCGGTGTTGACGATCGTGCGGAATCCTTCCGGCGAGCCCTGCTCGCGGGCGAGCCGGCCGCAAAGCGCCATGATCCGCCCCAGCACCGCCGCGTCGTCCATCGTCGCGTCCGCCAGTGATGCGATGTGCCGCTTCGGTACAAGCATGAAATGCACCGGGGCGACCGGCTGGATGTCGTGAAAGCCGAGGATCTCCTCGTCTTCGTAGACCTTCCGCGACGGGATCTCGCCCCGCACGATCCTGCAGAAAACACAATCCTGCACCGTTCCGCCTCCGTTTGCCGTTTCGCGTTTGCCGACCCGCGAATCGCTGCGGTCACGGCCGCGAGCAGGGTCATCAGGTTTTCCGGGATGCCTTTTCGGCGATACCGGACAGGCCCTCGCGCCGCGCGAGCTCGGCGCGCACGTCGTCGGGGCCGAGCCCGTGCCGCACGAGCAGCACCAGACAGTGGAACCAGAGGTCCGCGACCTCGGCCGTGATCCGCAGTTTATCACCGTCCTTCGCCGCCATGACCGTCTCGGTCGCCTCCTCGCCGATCTTCTTCAGGATGGCGTCGTCGCCCTTGGCGAGCAGCCCGGCGACGTAGGACGCGGCCGGGTCGGCGTCCCTGCGCGATGCGATCGTCGCCGCAAGCCGATCGAGAATGTCGGGGCGCGGCGGCACGGAATCAGTCATGGCCGTAGATCGCCCGCGGGTCCTTCACCACCGGCTCGACGTCGATCCACCGGCCGTCCTCGAGCCGCTGGTGGAAGCAGCGGGCGCGCCCGGTGTGGCAGGCGATCCCGCCCGCCTGCTCGACCAGCAGCAGCAGCGCGTCGCTGTCGCAATCGAGCCTGACCTCGCGCACCGTCTGCACGTGACCCGACTCCTCGCCCTTGTGCCAGAGGCGGCGGCGCGAGCGCGACCAGTAGTGCGCCTCGCCCGTGGCGACCGTGCGCGCGAGCGCTTCCCGGTTCATCCAGGCCAGCGTGAGCACCTTGCCCGACGCGGCGTCCTGCGCGATCGCCGCGACCAGGCCGTCGGCGCCCCATTTCACCTGATCGAGCCAGTCCATGGTCGGCACGCGGGGTCCTTCATCGATCGTCACGCGGCGAGTGTTCTGCGGCCGGGCGGCAGTGTCAAGCACGGCGCGCCCGGAGCGGCGCCTTCCCTTGCGGCGCCGCGTCAGCGCACCTCGATGCCCGCCGCGGCCATCGCGGCCTTCGCCTGTCCGATCGTGAACTCGCCGTAGTGGAAGATCGACGCGGCGAGCACGGCATCGGCGCCGCCCTCGACGATGCCGTCGACGAGGTCCTGCAGCGAGCCCACGCCGCCCGAGGCGATGACCGGCACGTCGACTGCTTCGACCACCGCCCGCGTCAGGGCGAGGTCGAAACCGGTGCGCGCGCCGTCGCGATCCATGCTCGTGAGCAGGATCTCGCCGGCGCCGCGGGCGACGACCTCGCGCGCCCAATCCACGACATCGAGCCCCGTCGGCGTGCGCCCGCCGTGCGTGTACACCTCCCAGGCCTCCGGCGCCGCCTGCTTCGCGTCGATCGCTGCGACGATGCATTGCGCGCCGTAGCGCCCGGCGGCCTCCTCGAACAGGCCCGGATTCCTGACCCCGGCCGTGTTGATGCTGACCTTGTCGGCGCCGGCGTTGAGCAGCGCGCGGATGTCGTCGACCGAGTTGACGCCGCCGCCGACGGTGAGCGGGATGAACACCTCGTCGGCGACAGCCTCGATCATGCTGTACAGGAGCCCGCGCGTCTCCAGGCTCGCGCGGATGTCGAGGAACGCGAGCTCGTCCGCGCCCTGCTCGTCGTAGCGCCGCGCGACCTCGACCGGATCGCCGGCATCGCGGAGATTGACGAAGTTCACGCCCTTGACGACGCGGCCCTCGGCCACGTCGAGGCAGGGGATGATGCGCTTGGCGAGGCCCATGGCGATCGATTTGTTTCGTGGCGTCCGTGAACCGGGCTGCGGGCCGGGTGCGCGGGTGCGGCGCCCGGCACGGCCGCGGTTTCGCGTCGCGCCGCCCGGCGGGTGGCGGCCGGAGCGCGATCCCCGCCGCGGCGCTCAGCCGCCCTTCGCCGCCTTCATCGCGGCCTTGAAATCGAGCTTGCCCTCGTACAGCGCGCGCCCCGCGATCGCGCCGATGATGCCCTCCTTCTCGAAAGGCAGGAGCGCGACGATGTCCGCGATCGTCGCGATGCCGCCCGACGCGATCACCGGGATCTTGATTTCGCGCGCGAGCCGGACCGTGGCGTCGATGTTGACGCCCGTGAGCATCCCGTCGCGGCCGATGTCGGTGTAGATGATCGCCTCGACGCCGTAGTCCTCGAACTTCTTCCCGAGGTCGACGACGTCGTGGCCGGTCATCTTCGACCAGCCGTCGGTCGCGACCTTGCCGTCGCGCGCGTCGAGGCCGACGATGATGTGCCCGGGAAAGGCAGAGCAGGCGTCGTGCAGAAAGCCGGGGTTCTTGACCGCCGCGGTGCCGATGATCACGTAGGTGATCCCGTCGTCGAGGTAGCGCTCGATCGTGTCCAGGTCGCGGATGCCGCCGCCCAGCTGCACGGGGATCTCCTCGCCGATGACGCTGACGATTTCCCGGATCGCGAGCTCGTTCTTCGGCACGCCGGCGACCGCGCCGTTGAGATCGACGAGATGCAGGCGCTCGGCGCCCTGCTCCAGCCAGTGCTGCGCCATTGCCGCCGGATCCTCGGAGAACACCGTGGCCGAATGCATGTCGCCCTGCTTCAGGCGGACGCAGTGACCGTCCTTGACGTCAATCGCGGGGATGATCTGCATGTCGGCGGGCGACGGTGGAGGAAAAGGGGAAGGGCCGGCGGAGGAACGGGCCCGCGTCACGCGCGGCTAGCTCCGTCCGTCCCAGGCAACGAAATTGGCGAGCAGCTGAAGCCCGGCGCGGTGGCTCTTTTCCGGATGGAATTGCGTTGCGAAGATATTAGCCCGGGCGATGGCGCAAGTAAACGCCGACGGGTAATCGGCCGTGCCCGCGGTCACGGCCGGATCCGCCGGCGCCGGATGATAGCTGTGCGCGAAGTAGAAACGGGCGCCGTCCGCGATCCCCGCCCACAGCGGGTGCGCTCGCGTCTGGCGCACGGGGCTCCAGCCCATGTGCGGCACCTTGAGCCGCTGACCGCTCGCCAGCGTCATCGCCTCGTCACGAAACCGCACGACGCGGCCGGCGAGCAGCCCCAGGCCCCGCGTGGGTCCCTCCTCGCTCGACTCGAACAGCATCTGCAGCCCGAGGCAGATGCCGAGGAACGGCCGCGTGCGCGCCGCCTCGACGACCACGTCGGCGAGACCGCTCGCGTCGAGGCAACGGATGCAATCGGGCATCGCGCTCTGCCCGGGCAGGACGACCCGTCCGGCGCCGCGGATCACCTCGGGATCGCCGCTCACCACGATGGTGCATTCGGGCGCGACGTGGACGAGCGCCTTCGCCACCGAGCGGAGGTTGCCCATCCCGTAGTCGACGACGGCGATGTCGGTCATGGCCGGACGAGGAAGCGCCGCGGAAGCATGCCGCGGCCCGGGCTAGAGGATTCCCTTGGTCGACGGCACGACACCGGCCGCGCCTGGGTCGGCGGCGACGGCCATCCGCAGCGCGCGGGCGAAGGCCTTGAACACCGTTTCCGCCTGGTGATGGGCGTTCTGCCCGCGCAGGTTGTCCACGTGCAGCGTGACGAGCGCGTGGTTGACGAAGCCCTGGAAGAACTCGTGCGTCAGGTCGACGTCGAACGTGCCGATCATCGCGCGCACGAAGGGCACGTGGAACTCGAGTCCGGGCCGCCCGGAAAGGTCGACGACGACCCGCGACAGCGCCTCGTCGAGCGGCACGTACGCGTGCCCGTAGCGGACCAGGCCCTTCTTGTCGCCGAGCGCGCTGGCCACCGCCTGGCCAAGGGCGATGCCGATGTCCTCGACCGTGTGATGCGCGTCGATGTGGAGGTCGCCCTTGGCGTGCACGGTGAGGTCGACCATCCCGTGCCGGGCGACCTGGTCGAGCATGTGGTCGAGGAACGGCACGCCGGTGGCGAGATCGGCGCGACCGCTCCCGTCGAGATTCACCTCGACGGCGATCTGCGTCTCGGCGGTGTTGCGATCGATCCGGGCGGTGCGGGGCGTGGGCATGGCGGCTATCGAATCGTCTTCAGTGCGGCGAGGAGCGCATCGTTCTCCGCCGGCGTGCCGACGGTGATGCGCAGGCAGTGCTCGAGGAGCGGGTGTTCTCCGTGCAGGTTCTTCACCAGGATTCCGGCGCCGCGCAGGCCCGCGAACCAGCGCGGGGCATCCGGGACGCGCGCCAGCACGAAGTTCGTCTGCGTCCGGAACACGACCACGCCGGCCAGCGCAGCCAGCGCGGAGCTCAGGCGCGCCCGCTCGGACTTCAGCACTGCCGCCTGCTCGGCGAGCAGTCCGCCTTCGGCGAGCAGGATCGGCGCGACCGCCTGCGTCAGCGCGTTCAGATTATACGGCTGGCGCACCTTGTTCAATTCCGCCGTCCACTCGGGCGCCGCGACAGCGTAGCCCAGGCGCAGGCCGGCCATCCCGATCTTCGACACCGTGCGCAACACGACGAGATTCGGAAACTGGCCGAGGCGCGGAAGAAAGCTCTCCTCGGCGAACGCGTAATACGCCTCGTCGACGACGACGAGGCCGGGCGTGGCCAGCAGGATCTGCTCGATTTCGGCCGCGGCGAACAGGTTCCCGGTCGGATTGTTGGGATAGGCGAGAAAGACGAGCGCGGGTCGCTCGCGCTCGATCCCGGCGAGCATCGCAGCGATGTCCAGCGCAAAACCGGTCTTGAGCGGCACGCCGACGAAGCGCATGCCGGCGTAGAGCGCACAGCGCCGGTACATCACGAACGACGGCTCCGGCGCGAGCATCGTCGCGCCGGGCTTCGCCAACGTCGTGGTGATGACCTGGATCAGCTCGTCGGAACCGTTGCCGACGATGAGATCCAGAGTGTCGGGAATGCCCAGCGCCGTGCGCAGCGCCGCCTTCACCGCGTCGGCTCCGCCGTCGGGGTACCGGTTCACCGGCACGGCGGCGACGGCGGCAGCGATCTTCGCCCGCAGCGCCTCGGGCAGCGGAAACGGGTTCTCCATCGCGTCGAGCTTGATCATGCCCCGGGCGTGGGGCACCGCATAGGCAGCGAGTCCCCGGATCTCGGGCCGGACGACGGCGGCGACGAAGTCGGCGGGCGCGCGCACGATCACTCGCCCGCGACGCGATAGAGGGCGCTCTGCGCGTGCGCCGGCAGTCCCTCGCCGAAGGCGAGCGTCGCCGCGACCGGGCCGAGCGCGCGCGCGGCTTCCGCGGAGAGGTTGAGCACGCTGGAGCGCTTCTGGAAGTCGTAGACGCCGAGCGGCGACGAGAAGCGCGCGGTGCGCCCGGTCGGCAGCACGTGATTCGGCCCCGCGCAGTAGTCGCCCAGCGCTTCGGACGCATGGTGGCCCATGAAGATCGCGCCGGCATGGCGGATCTTCGGCAGCAACGCCGCGGGGTCCGCAACGGCGAGCTCCAGATGCTCCGGCGCGACGCGGTTCGCGATCGCGCAGGCCTCGTCCAGGTCGCGGACCCGGATCAGCGCGCCGCGGTTCGCGAACGATGCCGCGATGATCGCGTGCCGCGGCATGCCGGCGATCTGCCGCTGCGCGCTGCGGCCGACGGCATCGAGCAGCGCGGCGTCCGGCGTGACGAGGATCGCCTGTGCGAGCTCGTCGTGCTCCGCCTGCGAGAACAGGTCCATCGCGACCCAGTCCGCGTTGGCGGTCGCATCCGCGATGACGAGAATCTCGGAGACGCCGGCGACCATGTCGATGCCCACCACCCCGAACACCCGGCGCTTGGCCGCCGCGACGTAGGCATTGCCGGGGCCGCAGATCTTGTCCACGGCCGGGACCGTGGCCGTGCCGTACGCAAGCGCGGCGATGGCCTGGGCGCCGCCGATCGCAAACGCGCGGGTCACGCCTGCCAGGTGCGCCGCCGCGAGCACCAGCGGATTGCGTACGCCGCCCGGCGTGGGCACGACCATCACGATCTCGCGGACCCCGGCGACGTGCGCGGGAATGACGTTCATCAGCACCGACGAGGGATAGGCCGCCTTGCCGCCCGGCACGTACACGCCGACCCGGTCGAGCGGCGTGACCTGCTGGCCGAACTCGCTGCCGTCGCGGTCGCGATACATCCACGATTCGAGCTTCTGCCGCTCGTGGTACGCGCGTATGCGCTCCGCTGCGACCCGCAGCGCGTCCCGCGCCGCCTCCGGGATGCTCGCGAATGCCTGCCGCATGTCGGCGGCGGTGATCTCCAGCGCCGCCGCCGACGGCACCTGCACGCCGTCGAGCTTCGCCGTGTAGTCCTGCAGCGCCGCGTCGCCACGGGCCCGCACATCGGCGACGATCTGGGCGACCGTCGCGTCGACGGCGGGGTCCTGCGCGGCCTCGAAGCGCGTG
This sequence comes from uncultured beta proteobacterium, assembly GCA_963786625.1. GTDB lineage: Bacteria > Pseudomonadota > Gammaproteobacteria > Burkholderiales > Casimicrobiaceae > CAIWHR01. Next base: position 361,406 of record CAWAZS010000014.1, on the reverse strand, counting down.
AGCGCCGCGAGCGCTGCGTCGAACTCCGGCGTCGACGCGTCGAGGCGGCGCAGGTGCAGCGGGGCTATCGCTCACGCTTCGGCCCCGTCGGTGGGGCCGCCTTCCGGCGGCCTGCCCGCGCGCGCGGCAAGGCGTCCGGCCGAAGCCGGACCCACGAACCCGGAGCGCAGTCGCAAGCGGTGGGTCATGCCATCGACGCCCTGCGCGAGGTAACGGCCGCCGAGAGCGCGTCGAGCAGGGGCTGCACCACGCCGCGCTTCAGCTTGAGGGCGGCGGGATTGACGATCAGCCGGGAGCTGATCGGCAGGATGTCCTCGACCACGACCAGATCGTTCGCCTTCAGCGTGTTGCCGGAGCTCACGAGGTCGACGATCGCGTCGGCGAGCCCGGAGAGCGGCGCGAGCTCCATCGAGCCGTAGAGCTTGATGAGGTCGACGTGCATTCCCTTTGCCGCGAAATGCTCGCGCGCCGTCTTCACGTACTTGGTGGCGACGCGTATCCGTGCGCCACGCTGCACGGTTCCGGCCCAGTCGAAGCCGCGACGGGTCGCGACCACCATCCGGCAGCGGGCGATCTCCAGGTCCAGCGGCTGATAGAGCCCCTCGCCGCCGTGCTCGAGCAGCACGTCCTTGCCGGCGACACCGACGTCGGCCGCCCCGTGCTGCACATAGGTCGGGACGTCGGACGCGCGGACGATCACGACCGAGACGTCCGGCCGGTTGGTGCCGATGATCAGCTTGCGCGAGGTCTCCGGATCCTCGGCCGGCACGATGCCCGCCGCGGCGAGCAGCGGCAGGGTCTCGTCGAAGATGCGCCCTTTCGAGAGCGCGAACGTGAGCATCGGCACGGGCGGGAGCTGGGCGGTGTACGTCCCATTCTACCGGACGCGGCGAGGCAGCCTGCCCCGATCATTGCCTCGCGGTGCGCGCGTGCGCGGGCGGCGGCCGCTCGCTGCTGGTGCGCCAGGGATTGATGTCGACGCCCCCGCGCCGGGTGAACCTCGCGTACACCGACAACTCCTCGGGCCGGCAGCGCCGCCATACATCGGCGAAGATGCGCTCGACGCAGTGCTCGTGAAAGCCCGGGTGCCTCCGGAACGATACGAGATACCGCAGCAGGCCCGCGTGGTCGATCCGCGCTCCGCGGTAGGCGAGCTGCACGCTCGCGTAGTCGGGCTGTCCGGTCACCGGGCAGACCGACCGGAAGAGTCGGGTGAATACCGTCTCGCTGACTGCCGGGCCGGCTGCGGCGAGCGCTTCCGGAGCGGGCTCGAAACGGTCGATCGCGATCGGCAGCGCGTCGAGGCAAACGCCCGCGAGCTCCGCCCGCGGGAGCGCCGCGAATCGCTGCGGTGGCGTCAGCGTCACCTCGACGCTCGCGCCGGCGGCGGCGCCGAGATCGCGCGCGATCGTCGCCGCGATCTCGTCGCCCCCTGCGAAGCGCGTCTGGTTGAACGCCGTCAGGTAGAGCTTGACCGACTTCGACTCGACGAGTCGCGGCGACGCCGCGGGCACCGAGAACGTCGCGATGGCGACCTGCGGCTTCCCGGCGGGATCGAGCCAGCTCAGTTCGTACGCGGTCCAGAGATCGACGCCGCGAAATGGCAGCTCCGCGCCGAAGCCGAGCTCCGCCCGCTGCGGCGCGCGGTCGACCGGAAACAGGAGGCCGGGGTCGTACGTCTCCGCGTAGGTCGTCGCGTGGCCGAGCGGCGAGGCGCCGAGGTCGGTCATGGCAGGAAGAGCGTCAGGACACGCGGCGTATCTGCGCGCCCAGCATCCGCAGCTTGTCCTCGATCCGCTCGTACCCGCGGTCGAGATGGTAGATGCGATCGACCGTGGTTGCGCCTTCGGCCATCAGGCCCGCGATCACCAGGCACGCCGATGCGCGCAGATCCGTCGCCATCACGTTGGCGCCGGTCAGCTTCGGCACGCCGCGGACGATCGCCGTGTTGCCCTCGACGCCGATGTCGGCGCCGAGGCGAACGAGCTCCTGCACGTGCATCATCCGGTTCTCGAAGATCGTTTCGACGACGAGCGAGGTCCCCGCAGCCCGCGTCGCGACCGCCATCATCTGCGCCTGCATGTCGGTGGGAAAACCCGGGTACGGCGCCGTGCGCAGGTTGAACGGCGCGAGCGGCCCGTTCCGCGCGACGCGGATCGCATCGCCGCTGATCGTGACTTCGGCGCCGGCCTCGGATGCCTTGTCGAGCACCGCCTCGAGCGTCTCCGCCTGCGTGCCCCTGACCGTCGCGTCGCCGCCGGTCGCGGTGATCGCGGCGACGAACGTCCCGGTCTCGATGCGATCCGGCATGATCGCGTGGGTCGCGCCGTGCAGGCGATCGACGCCCTCGATGACGATGCGATCGGTGCCGGCGCCGGAGATCCTGGCGCCCATCGCGACCAGGCATTTCGCCAGATCGACGACCTCCGGCTCGCGCGCGGCATTCTCGAGCGTGGTCGTGCCCTCGGCGAGGGTCGCCGCCATCATCAGGTTCTCCGTGCCGGTGACGGTGACGACGTCGAAGACGAAACGGGTTCCGGTGAGCCGCCGCGCGCGGGCGCTGATGTAGCCATGCTCGAGATCGATCTCGGCGCCCATCGCCGAGAGTCCCTTCACGTGCTGGTCGACCGGCCGCAAGCCGATCGCGCATCCTCCCGGCAGCGACACGCGCGCCTCGCCGCAGCGCGCGACGAGCGGCCCCAGCGCGAGTATCGACGCGCGCATCGTCTTCACGAGCTCGTACGGCGCCAGCGGCCAGTCGATGCTGCCGGCGTCCAGCGCGATCGTGCCGGGAGTGCCTGCGTCCTGTGCGACGCCCATCTGCGCGAGCAGCGTCTGCATCGTCCGCACGTCGTTCAATCGGGGGACGTTGGTGAGCACGAGAGGCTCCGGCGCGAGCAGCGCCGCGCAGAGGATGGGCAGCGCGGCGTTCTTCGCTCCGGAAACCCGCACCTCGCCCACCAAGGGCCGGCCGCCCTCGATCAGCAGCTTGTCCATGTCAGCGCCCGCACGGCCGCCCGAAGGGCGCTGGCGCCCCCGCGGGGGACGCCTGCAGCGCGGCGGGCGCGTCTCGGCACGCCGACCGCCCGACGCGACGCATCCGCCACGACCTCGCGGAGGCCGCCACGAGTGAGCGTGGGGCCGTTCATCCTCTCGTGCGCCACTGCGCGGGGGTCAGCGTCGTCATCGACAGCGCGTGGATCTCCTCGCGCATCCGGTCGCCCAGCGCCGCATACACGAGCTGATGCTGGCGCACCTTCGGCAGACCCTCGAACGCGTTGCTGACGATCAACGCCTCCCAATGATGGCCGTCGCCGCGCACCTCCACGTGCTCGCACGCGAGGCCGGAGGCAATCGAGCGCTCGATCGATTCGGCAGTCGCCATGGCGGATGGGGGGTGCGACGAGGTCGCGGTCAGTGCCGGAGCTTCCAGCCGCGCGCGAGCAGCGCGAGCGTCAGCCCGGCGAGCGTGACAAAGCAGGCGGCGACGACCGCAAGGCTCAGCCCGGGAGGCACGTCGGAAAGCCCGAAGAAGCCGTAGCGGAAACCGTCAATCATATAGAAAAACGGGTTGAAGCGGGACAGCGCCTGCCAGAACGGCGGCAGCGAGTGGATCGAGTAGAAAACGCCCGAGAGGAAGGTGAGCGGCATGATCAGGAAATTCTGGAACGCGGCGAGCTGGTCGAACTTCTCGGCCCAGATGCCGCCGACGAGCCCCAGCGTGCCGAGGATCGCGCTGCCGAGCAGCGCGAACGCGAGCGCCCACAGCGGGTGCGCCAGGCGCAGCAGCGCCGGGTCGAAGGCCAGCGTCACGACGAAGACGCCGAGCCCCACGACGAGACCGCGCACGATCGCCCCGAGCACGTACGCCGCGAAGAAGTCCGCCGGCGAGAGCGGCGGCAGCAGCATGAAGATGAGGCTCCCGTTCACTTTCGACTGGATCAGCGACGACGAGCTGTTGGCGAAGGCATTCTGCAGGACCGACATCATCACCAGCCCGGGAACCAGGAAGGCGGTGTAGCCGACCCGGCCGTCGAACACCGACACCCTCGACTCGAGCACGTGCGAGAAGATCAGCAGGTAGAGGAGCGTCGTCAGCACCGGCGCCGCGACGGTCTGGAACGAGACCTTCCAGAACCGAAGCAGCTCCTTGTAGAGCAGCGTGGGCCAGCCGGCGCCGCGAATGCCGATCATGCGCCCCCCGGCGGTCGGCCGGCCGCGGACGCGCCGCCCATGATCCGCAGGAACACCTGCTCGAGGTCGGTCTCCTGCAGCGCGAGCTCCTCGATGGCGATGCCTTCGCTGCGCAGCGCGCCCAGCAGGCCTTCCAGGTCGGCGTAGCGGTCCACACCGAGGAAGAAGATGCCCGCGTCCTGCCGCAGCACGCGCGCCTGCCACGCCGCGGGCACCCGCTCGGCGACCAGCCGGACGGTGAGCCCGGCGAAGCGCGACAGCAGGTTGTGCTTGGTGTCCAGCGCAACGACCTTCCCCGCCTTGAGCATCGCGATCCTGCCGCACAGCGCCTCGGCCTCCTCCAGGTAGTGCGTCGTGAGGATGATCGTGTGGCCGTCGCGATTGAGCTTGCGGATGAACTTCCAGAGGCTCTGCCGAAGCTCGACGTCCACTCCGGCAGTCGGCTCGTCCAGCACGATCACCGGCGGCTTGTGCACGAGCGCCTGGCCGACCAGCACGCGGCGCTTCATGCCGCCGGAGAGCGTGCGCATGTTCGCGTCGGCCTTCGAGGCAAGGTCCAGGTGGTGGAGGATCTCGTCGATCCACGGTCCGTTGTCGCGGATGCCGAAATAGCCGGACTGGATGGAGAGCGTCTCGCGCACCGTGAAGAACGGATCGAACACCAGCTCCTGCGGCACGACGCCGAGCGCGCGGCGCGCAGCGCGGTAGTCGGCGACCACCTCGTGCCCGAGTATCCGCGCCGTCCCGGTGTCGGCGCGGGTGAGACCGGCGAGGATGGAGATCAGCGTCGTCTTTCCTGCGCCGTTGGGGCCGAGCAGGCCGAAGAACTCCCCCTCCTCGATGGCCAGGCTCACGCCGTCGAGCGCCTGCACGCTGCCGAAGCGGCGGGCGACGTTGACGACTTCGACGGCAACAGGCACGGGGGCGGAAACGGCCGGGAAAGCGGAACGGCGGAGCGGACAGGCAGCGCTGCGGACCGCGCGCCCGACGACATCACGCGGCTACGATCTCCCCGACGTCGTACAGATCGAGGAGCGCGGCGAGTGCGGCGGAAATGTTGACGAAGGACAGCGGCCTGCCTTCGTTGCCGGCCCGCCGCTTGAGCGCCAGCATCACCGCGACCGCCGCCGAGTCCACCTCGCGGATGTCCGCGAGGTCGACCTCGCCAGTCGCGGGCAGCGGCAGCGCCTCCGCGGCCGCAAGCACGGCGCCGGCGTTGGCGCAGGTGAGCATGCCGGCGTAGGTCCAGCGCCCGCCGTCGGCGGTCGCGGAGAAGCTGCCGCCAGCCTCGTCCCGTCCGTCGCCCTTCGTCGTCATTTCGCCGCGACGCCCCGGTTCCGGTCGGCGAGCGTCTTGATCAGACCGTCGATGCCGCCGTTCTTGATCTGCTCGTTGAACTCGTCCCGGTAATTGGTGACGAGCGAGACGCCACCGACGACGACGTCGTAGCACTTCCAGTTGTCCGACTTCTTCTCCATCCCGTAGTCGATCTGGATCGGGGCGCTGCCGGCGCGCTGGACGGACGTGCGCACCATGACCTCGGTGTCGCCGGGATTCATGCGCAGCGGCTTGTAGTCGATCGTCTCGTTGCGGTACTGGTTGAGCGCGCCCGAGTACGTGCGCACGAGGAGCCCGCGGAACTCGTCGGCGAGGCGCTTCTGCTGCTCGGGCGTCGCCGTGCGCCAGTTCCTGCCCATTGCGAGCGCCGTCATCCGCGTGAAGTCGAAGTTGGGCAGGAGCTTCGCCTCCAGCACCTCGCGAATCCGCGCCTCGTTGCCCGCCTGGATCAGCGGGTCCGCCTTGATCGTCGCCAGCACGTCCTGCGCGACGCGCTTGACCATGACATCGGGCGGCTCCTGCGCGCGCGCGGGCGCCGCGTTCAGCAGCAGCGCCGCGACCAGCGCCAGCGCCGCAAGCCGCCATGCGGCGGACGGGTTCGCGGCCATCTACTCCTCCTCCTTCTCGGGCGGCGGTTTGCCGTCGTAGACGAGATACCGGCGCCGCTGCAGGTACGCATTGCGGATGAAGAGGTAGCGATCGAGCGCCGCGGTGTCGACCAGCTTGCCGGCGCTCACGTGCTGCGCGCGGATGTCGATGGCGCCGGCGCCGTACAGCGTGTTGCGCACCGGCACGTCGGGTATGAAGCCCACCGGACCGACCATGATGCGCGTGGCCCAGCCGGCACCGTCGCGAACGGTCGTCGGGCCGAAGAGCGGCACGAACAGGTACGGGCCCTGCTCGAATCCCCACTTCCCGAAGGTGAGCCCGAAGTCCTGGTTGCCGCGCTCGATGCCGATCATCGACGCGAGATCGAACAGCCCGCCCACGCCGAATCCGGTGTTCAGGATGACCCGGCCCATGTCGTCGCCGAACCGGTCGAAATCGCCCTGCAGCAGGTCGTTGACCGCGGAGATCAGGTCGTCGATGTTGTTGAACACGTTGGACACCGACGTGCGGATGGGCGCCGGGACGACGTCGATGTACGCCTGAACCAGGGGCCGCAGCAGCGCGTCGTCCACCGCCGTGTGGACTTCGAAGAACGCGCGGTTCATCGGCTCGAGCGGGTCCACGCGCGACGGCACCGCCGCACAGCCGGCAACGAGCGCCGCCGCGAGCACGACGGCCCGGGACGACAGTGACGATGCAACACGAATCATCGGGTGCTCATTTTCCGCCGCTGCCCGCGGCCTTGTCGATCAGGAACTGGCCGATCAGCTTCTCGAGTATGACCGCCGATTGCGTCTTCGTGAGCTTCGTGCCGTCCGCGAGCATTTTCGAGTCGCCGCCGGCGTCGAGGCCGATGTAGACCTCCCCGAGCAATCCGGACGTCAGTATCGACGCGATCGTGTCCGTCGTGAACTCGTAGCCGTGGTCGATCTTCAGCGTGACGACCGCCTGATACGTCGCCGGGTCGAGCTTGACGCGCTCGACGCGGCCGACGACCACGCCCGCCGCCTTCACCGGCGCGCGGAGCTTCAGGCCGCCGATATTGTCGAAGCGGGCCTCGAGCCGGTACCCCGGCGTCGACCCCCAGTTCACCAGGTTGCCGACCTTCAGCGCGAGAAACAGGACGGCGGCGATGCCCATCGCGACGAAGGCGCCGACCCACAGGTCGAGTAGGGAGCGGTTCAGGTCCACGTTAAGCCATCCCCCGGAACATGAAGACGGTGAGGACGAAATCGAGCGCGAGGATCGCGAGCGAGCTCTCGACCACCGTGCGCGTCGTCGCGCTCGACACACCCTCGGCCGTCGGCTTCGCGTCGTAGCCCTCGAACACCGCGATCATGCTGACCGCAACGCCGAAAACGATGCTCTTGATGATGCCGTTGACAATGTCGAAGCGAAAATCGACGCCGGCCTGCATGTTGCCCCAGAACGCGCCGGTGTCGATGCCGATCAGCTTCACGCCGACCAGGTACGCGCCGAAGATGCCGAGCGTGGAGAACAGGGCGGCGAGCAGCGGCATCGAGATGATGCCGCCCCAGAAGCGCGGCGCGACGACCCGCGCCAGAGGGTCGACGGCCATCATCTCCATCGCCGACAGCTGCTCGGTCGCCTTCATCAGCCCGATCTCCGCGGTGATCGCGCTGCCGGCCCGGCTGGCGAACAGCAACCCTGCGACCACCGGCCCCAGCTCGCGGACGAGCGACAGGGCGACGAGAATGCCGAGCGACTCGTCGGCGCCGTAGCGCTGCAGCACATCGTAGCCCTGCAGCGCCAGCACCATGCCGACGAAGAGCCCCGACACCAGGATGATGACGAGCGAGAGCACCCCGGAGAAGTAGATCTCGCGCAGCGTGAGGTGAATCCGCGCGAATGCCGCGGGCGTCTCGTAGACGACGGCGACGAAGAACCGCGCGGCGTAGCCGAGCCGGCCGACGGCGGCGACCGCCCCGCTGCCGAGCCGGCGCAGGAATTCGGCAACGCCGGACGCGGCGGCGCTAAGCATCGGCGAACAGCTCCGCACGGTACGGCGCGGACGGATAGTGGAACGGCACGGGACCGTCCGGCTGGCCATCGACGAACTGCCGGACGAACGCGTCGCCGGACGCGCGCACGTCGGCCGGCGTGCCCTGCGCGATGATCGCCCCCTCGGAGACGAAATAGAGGTAATCGACGATCTTCAGCGATTCGTACACGTCGTGCGTGACGACGATCGACGTGATCCCGAGCGCATCGGTGAGCCGGCGGATCAGCTGGCCGATGACACCCAGCGAGATCGGATCGAGGCCCGCGAACGGCTCGTCGTACAGCACCAGCATCGGGTCGAGTGCGATCGCCCGGGCGAGCGCGACGCGACGCGCCATTCCGCCGGAGAGCTCCGCCGGCATCAGATACGCGGCGCCACGCAGCCCGACGGCATGCAGCTTCATCAGCACGAGATCGCGGATGAGCTCCTCCGGCAGGTCCGTGTGCTCGCGCAGCGTGAAGGCGATGTTCTCGTACACCGACATGTCGGTGAAGAGCGCCCCGAACTGGAACAGCATGCCGAACTTGCGGCGCATCGCGTACAGCGCGTCGCGGTTCATGTCCGGCACCGAATGGCCGGCGACCCGCACGTCGCCCGACTGCGGCCGCAGCTGCCCGCCGATCAGCCGCAGGATCGTCGTCTTTCCGCAGCCCGAGCCGCCCATGATCGCGACGACCTTGCCGCGCGGTATCGCCAGCGATATTCCGCTGAGCACCGGGCGCCGGTCGTAGCCGAAGGTCACGTCGGCGAGCTCGACGGCGATCTCGGGCGGGGCGGGATTCGGGCCGGAAGTGGAAGTGTCGGGCATCGGGGCGCAGGCGCGGACCCAAAGGACGGCGATTGTAGCCTTCCGCGCCGCTGCTCACAATGTCGAGTGGGCGGCAGCGTCCGGTCGCGGACGGCGAAGGACGGCGCAGCGGCGGCGGCGATTCAGCCTTCGAGGAGCCGCTGTTCGGCGAGCGCGAGACTTTCCGGACGACCGAGCAGGACGACGACGTCGCCGGGGTCGAACACCCAGTCGGGCCGTGGACGCTGCGAACGCGCGCCCATGCGCCGCACGCCCGTGATCTCGACGCCGCCTTCGAGCTCGAGCGTCGACAGCGCCCGGCCGATCGCGTTCGCGCCCTCGGGCAGCAGCACCGAGTGCAGCCGCGGCTGCAGGTTCTCGGCCGCGTCGGCCATGTCCGTCGCGCCGTGGAAGAACCCGCGAAACAGGCTGTAGCGCTCCTCGCGTATGGCGCGGATGCGCATCAGCACGCGGTTCAGCGGGACGCCGAGCAGCAGCAGCGAATGCGTGGCGAGCATCAGGCTGCCCTCGAGCACCTCGGGCACGACCTCGGCCGCGCCGGCGCCGAGCAGCCGCTCGAGCTCGCTGTCGTCGAGCGTGCGCACGACGACGGGCAGTCCCGGTCGCGACTCGTGGACGTAATGCAGAATCTTGAGCGCGGCGGCGGTGTCGACGAAGGTGATCACCACCGCCCGCGCCTTCGCGAGGCCCGCGGCGAGGAGCGCCTCCTTGCGGCCGGCGTCGCCGTAGACGACCGACGAGTCGTCGCCCGCCGCTTCGCGCACGCGCTGCGGATCGGCGTCGAGGGCGATGAACGGGATCTCCTCGGTCTCGAGCAGCCGCACGAGGTTCTGTCCGCTGCGGCCGTAACCGCAGACGATCACGTGATCCTGCCGGGCCATCGTCGTCGCCGCGATCCGGGTGATCTGCGCGGCGCGCGCGAGCCAGTCGTTGGCGGTGAACCTGCGCACGATCGGCTCCGCGAAATGGATGATCAGCGGGGCCATCAGCATCGACAGCAGCATCGCCGCCAGCACGATCTGCGCCATCGTGTCCGGGATGAGCCGGACGTCGGTGGCGACGGCGAGCATCACCAGCGCGAATTCGCCGGCCTGCGCGAGATAGAACCCCGTGCGCAGCGCGGTCCCCGGCTGCGCTCCGAAAAGGCGAGCCAGCACGACGATCAATGCCAGCTTCGCGACGAGGGGAACGGTGAGCAGCAGCAGCACCCACGGAAGATTGCGGGCGACCATGCCGACGTCGAGCGCCATGCCGACGGTGACGAAGAACAGCCCCAGCAGCACGTCGCGGAACGGCTTGATGTCCTCCTCGACCTGGTAGCGGTACTCGGTCTCCGCGATCAGCATGCCGGCGAGGAACGCGCCCAGCGCGAGCGACAGCCCGGCAAGCTCGGTGAGCGCCGCGAGCCCGAGCGTGATCAGCAGCAGGTTCAGCATGAAGAGCTCGGAGCTCCGCTGCCGGGCGACCAGGTGGAACCAGGCGCGCATCGGCTTCTGCCCGGCGAACAGGATCAGCACCAGGACGACGAGCGCCTTCGCGGCGGCCGCCGCCAGCGCAGCGGCGAGCTCGCCGCCGCTTCGGCCCAGCGACGGCAGGACGATCAGGAACGCGACGACGGCCAGGTCCTGGAAGAGCAGGATCCCCATCACGTCCCGGCCATGCGGCGTGGCCAGCTCCATCCGTTCGGCCAGCATCTTGGAGACGATCGCCGTCGAGCTCATCGCCAACGCCCCGCCGAGCGCGAGGCCCACCGGCCAGCCGTAGCCGAGGAGCTGCAGCACCACCACGCCGCCCAACGTCGTGATCGAAACCTGCACGAGACCGAGTCCGAACACCACGCGCCGCATCGCCTTCAGCTGCGGCAGGCTGAATTCGAGGCCGATCGAGAACATGAGGAACACGATGCCGAACTCGGCGAGATGGCGGGTCTCGGCCTCCGCGGGGACCCAGGCGAGCGCGTTCGGGCCGACGACGATGCCGACCAGCAGATAGCCCAGGATCGGCGGCAGCCGGACGAGCCGGCAGATCACGACGACGACGACGGCGGCGCCGAGCAGAACCAGGATCAATTGCAGCGTCTGCGGCATCGGGCTTGCGTGGCGGCCGACTCGACGGTGGCCGGGCGTGCGGTCGAATGTAGCACGGCGTCTTTCCAGGCCGGCGCGGGGCCGACAAGGCGCGGGATCGACGACCGGAGCGCCGGGAGCCGGGCACGCGGGGCACGGCAGCGGGCTCCGTCTGCCGTGGGTGACGCCTGGACGCTCGGTTATACTTCTGCGCATGAGCGTCACCGCCTCAGCCGCTCCCGCCGCGCTGCCCGGCTGCGCCGGGGTGGACCCGAAGCGCGCGCTCGCGCTTGCCCGCGATGTCCTCGCGACGGAAGCCGGGGCGATCACCGCACTGGCCGCGCGGCTGGCCGATCCGTTCGTCGCCGCGGTCGCGCTGATCCTGGGATCCCGGGGCCGCGTCGTCGTGACCGGCATCGGCAAGTCCGGGCACATCGCGCGCAAGCTGGCCGCCACCTTCGCGTCCACCGGCACACCTGCGTTCTTCGTCCATCCTGCCGAGGCCTCGCACGGCGACCTCGGCATGATCGCGCCGGAGGACATCGTGGTCATGCTTTCGAATTCCGGAGAGACCGACGAGCTCGTCCTGCTGACCTCGCCGCTCAAGCGCCAGGGCGCGAAGATCATCGCGATGACGGGCAGCGCGCGGTCGTCGCTCGCGCAGGCGGCCGACGTCCATCTCGATGTCGCAGTCGACGCCGAGGCCTGTCCGCTGGGCCTCGCGCCGACTGCGAGCACGACCGCGGCGCTTGCGCTCGGCGACGCGCTCGCGCTCGCGCTGCTCGATGCGCGCGGCTTCTCGGTCGAGGACTTCGCCCGCTCGCATCCGGGCGGCTTGCTCGGACGGCGCCTGCTCACCCGCGTCAGCGACGTGATGGTGACCGGCACCGCCCTGCCGCAGGTCGGCATCGACGCGACGCTGATGCAGGCGGTCGTCACGATGAGCGGCAAGGGAATGGGCATGACCGCCGTGGTCGACGCCGAAGGCAGGGTCGCGGGCATCTTCACCGACGGCGACCTGCGCCGCTGCCTCGACCGGACGCGCGACATCGCCGGTGTGAGCGTCGCCGACGTCATGACGCGGACGCCGCGGACGATCGGTCCCGACCGGCTCGCGATCGACTGCGTCGACCTGATGGAGGCGCTGCCCAAGGTGACGGTGCTGCTCGTCACCGACGACGAGCGCCGGCTCGTCGGCGCCCTGCACATGCACGATCTCTTCCGCGCACGGGTGGTGTGATGGCCCATGCGCTCGACGCGCAGGCCCGCGGCATCCGGCTCCTGACGTGCGACGTCGACGGCGTGCTGACCGACGGCAGCATCTTCATCGGCGACGATGGCCACGAGCTGAAGGCGTTCAGCGTGCTGGACGGGGTCGGTCTCAAGATGCTGATGCGCGCGGGCGTCACCGTCGCGTGGATCACCGGCAGCAACGCGCCGGCGGTGGCGCACCGTGCCCGTGCCCTCGGCGTCCACCGGATCCTGCAGGGCGCGGAAGACAAGCTGACGCCGTGGGAAGCGCTGCGCAGCGAGCTGGGGCTTCCGGCCGCCGCGTGTGCCCACATCGGCGACGATCTGCCGGACGTGCCGGTGTTCGCGCGCTGCGGATTTGCCGTCACCGTGCCGCACGCGCCCGTCGTCGTGCGCGCGCAGGCGCACTGGGTGACCGCCCGCGACGGCGGCAAGGGCGCCGTGCGCGAGCTCTGCGAGCTGATCCTGTCCGCGCAGGGCGTCCTCGACCCGCAGCACGCGGCCTTCGGCGCCTGAGCGAGCCATGGCCACCCGCCGCGCGCGCATCGACCGGCTCATCCCGTGGTCGCCCGTGCTGCTGCTCGGCAGCCTCGCGGCGCTCACGTACTGGCTGGACGCGCAGGTGCAGACGTCGGCCCTGCGCGCCAGCGGAGCGTCGCGGCACGATCCCGACCTGTACATCGAGAATTTCAGCGCCGCGAGCTTCGACGCGAACGGCCGCGTTCTGCAGGCGCTCGCCGCCAAGCGCGCGCAGCACTATCCGGACGACGACAGCGTCGACCTGGTCGGCCCGTCGCTCGTGCTGACCGATCCGGGCAAGCCCAGGCTGTCGGTCACCGCCGATGCCGGTACGGTGTCGGGCAATCGCGAGATCGTGACGCTGCGCGGCAACGTCCGGGCAGTGCGCGACGCGAGCGCCGCGCCGGCCCCCGCCGACGGCCTGCCGTCGGGCCCGGCGACGTTCACGACGGAGTTTCTGCGCATCATCCCGAAGCTCTCGCGCGCCGAGACCGACCGGGCGGTGACGATCGAGGAGCCGCGTGGAATAATTCACGGCGTCGGAATGGTCCTCGACAACGAGTCGCACACGTTCAAGCTCAAGTCCGCCGTGCGCGGCACGCTGCAACCCCGCCCGCTCCCGAAGTGAACAGCGATTCCCGCTCCCGCAGCCCCCGGCGCCGCATGCTGCGGCGGGCCGCACCGGCGCTCCTCGCCGCGCTCGTCGTCCTCGCGGGCGCGCCGCAGGCGGGCGCCGAGAAGGCCGACCGGGACAAGCCGATCAATTTCTCCGGCGACACCGGCGACGCGGACCTGCAGGCGCGCGGCGGCACGCTCAGCGGCAACGTCATCATCACGCAGGGGACGCTGACGCTCCGCGCCGACCGCATCGTGTTCAAGCAGAACGCCGACAATTCGCTTTCCGCGACCGCGTTCGGGAACCCGGTCGCCATCCGCCAGAAGCGCGACGACGTCGACGAGTACTACGAGGGATATGCGCGGCGCATCGAATACGACGGATCGAAGGACCTGGTCGAGCTCTTCGACAATGCGCTGCTGAAGCGCGGCAAGGACGAGATCCGCAGCAACTATGTGTCCTACAACGTGGCGACCGAGCTCTTCAAGGCGGAGGGGCGCGCCGGGGCGACCCCGGACCCCGGCGGCCCCGGCACGCGCGTTCGCGGCATGTTCCAGCCGCAATCGGACCTCGCGCCGCCCGGCCGGGCCAAGGACGCGCCGAAGGATGCGGGCAAGGGCGCGGCGCCGGCCGCGCCGGAGCCACCCCTGACGCTCAAGCCCGCCGGCGAACTCGCGCCGCCCGCAGCCAAGTGAGCGAGAGCCCAGCGGCAGCCGCGCCGCGCCCGATGAGCCGGCTCTCGGTCGCGAAGCTCGAGAAGCGCTACAAGGCGCGCGCCGTCGTCCACGACGTGTCGCTCGACGTCGCGAGCGGCGAGGTGGTGGGCCTGCTCGGCCCGAACGGCGCCGGCAAGACCACCTGCTTCTACATGATCGTCGGGCTCGTCGCCGCCGACGGGGGCCGCATCGAGCTCGACGGGCGCGACCTGTCGCGGCTGCCGATCCACACGCGCGCGCGGCTTGGCCTTTCGTACCTGCCGCAGGAAGCGTCGATCTTCCGCAAGCTGACCGTCGCCGAGAACGTGCGCGCGATCCTCGAATTGCAGGACCTGGATTCGGATGCGCTGGCCAACCGCCTCGACGCGCTGCTGGACGACCTCTCGATCGCGCATCTCGCCGACGCCGCGGCGCTGTCGCTGTCCGGCGGCGAGCGCCGGCGCGTCGAGATCGCGCGTGCGCTTGCGACCCGGCCGCGCTTCATCCTCCTCGACGAGCCGTTCGCGGGCGTCGACCCGATCGCCGTTCTCGACATCCAGAAGATCATCGGCTTCCTGAAGCAGCGCGGGATCGGCGTCCTCATCACCGACCACAACGTGCGGGAGACGCTCGGCATCTGCGACCGGGCGTACATCATCAACGAGGGCCGTGTTCTGGCTTCCGGCGCTCCAGGCGAGATTGTTTATAATGAGGACGTCAGAAAAGTCTATCTCGGAGAGCATTTCCGGCTCTGAGGCCATCGCGTCGCGCAGCACATGAAGCAGACCCTCCAGCTCAAGCTCAGCCAGCACCTCACGCTCACGCCGCAGCTGCAGCAGTCGATCCGGCTGCTGCAGCTCTCGACGGTCGAGCTGAATGCCGAGGTCGAGCGGATGCTGCAGGAGAATCCGCTGCTCGAAAAGGCCGAGGGCGACGAGGACCCGGCGCCCACCGCGGCCCAGCTCGCCGGCGTTTCCAGTTCCGCGACCACCGACGCCCCCGCCCGCGAGGACGACCATGCGGGCGGCGAGGAAGGCGGCGCCGAGACCCGCGAACGGACGGACAACGTCGAGCGCGCCGATTTCGAGGACTACACCGGCGGGGACTCGGACTGGGGCGGCGGCGGCAGCTCCGACCGACGACGACGACGAGGGCTTCTACCCGCAGCAGGTGGCGACCAGCACGCTGCGCGACCACCTGCTCTCGCAGCTCGGCGTGCTCAACCTGCCGCAGCGCGACCAGGGGCTCGTCGCCGCGCTGATCGACGCGCTGGACGAGGACGGCTACCTGCACACCTCGCTCGAGGAGCTGGCGGAGATGTTCCCCGACGAGCTCGAGATCGATCCGGACGAGCTGTCGCTGGCGCTTTGCTACCTGCAGAGCTTCGAGCCGGCGGGCATCGCCGCGCGCGACGCGGCCGAGTGCCTGGCGCTGCAGCTGAAGGCGCTGCCGGAGTCCACGCCCTGCCGCGCCGAGGCGCTCACCGTGGTCACCGAGCACCTGCCGCTGCTCGCCGCGCGCGACTTCACCAAGCTGAAGCGCCTGCTGCACACCGACGACGCCGGGGTGCGCGCGATGCGCGCGCTGGTGACGAGCCTGAACCCCCGGCCGGGCGCCGCGTTCGCCAAGTCGGAGGCGAACTTCGTCATCCCCGACGTGATCGTGAAGAAGGTGCGCGGCAAGTGGGTGGCCGCGCTGAACGAGTCGGCGATGCCGAAGCTGCGCCTGAACCGCATCTACGCCGACATCCTCACCCGCAACCGCGACTCGTCGAACCAGCAGCTGACCGCGCAGCTGCAGGAGGCGAAGTGGCTGATCCGCAACGTCCAGCAGCGCTTCGAGACGATCCTGCGCGTGTCGCAGGCGATCGTCGAGCGCCAGCGCCGCTTCTTCGAGCACGGCGACGTCGCGATGCGGCCGATGGTGCTGCGCGAGATCGCCGAGATGCTCGACCTGCACGAGTCGACGATCTCGCGGGTGACGACGCAGAAGTACATGCTGACGACCCGCGGCACCTACGAGCTCAAGTACTTCTTCGGCAGCCACGTCGCCACCGACACCGGCGGCGCGGCCTCGGCCACGGCGATCCGCGCGCTGATCAAGCAGCTGATCGGCGCCGAGAACGTGAAGGCGCCGCTGACCGACAGCAAGATCGCGGATCTCCTGGGCGAACAGGGCATCATCGTGGCCCGGCGCACGGTCGCCAAGTACCGGGAGGCGCTGCAGATACCTCCCGTCAACCTGCGCAAGGCGCCGTGACATTCCGCCTTGACGCGCAACGAGGAGCGTTCGATGAACCTTAACCTCACCGGCCAGCACCTGGAGATCACGCCCGCGATCCGCGACTATGTCATCGCCAAGCTCGATCGCGTGACGCGCCATTTCGATCACGTGATCGATGTCAATGTCGTGATGTCGGTGGACAAGCTGCGGCACAAGGTCGAGGTCAATCTGCACACGCGAGGCAAGGACATCCACGTGGAAGCGGTCGAGCCCGACATGTACGCTGCGATCGACGCGCTGGCCGACAAGCTCGACCGCCAGGTGCTGAAGCACAAGGAGCGTCGCGCCTTGCATCGGCACGAGGGCGCCGCGATCAAGCGCAATGCCCCGGCGAGCGAAGCCGCGCCGGCGGTTCCGGGCGTCCCGGGCACGCCGGACGGGGCTTCATCCTAGGCAACCTGGCGTATACTCGGCGAGGCGTTCGCGCCGGCGGGCCGGGAGGTCCGCCGGTTTGCTTTTGCGGCCCGGTCGCGGCCGTCGCCAACGCCCGCGCCACGAACGATCCTTCGCTTCCTATGAGCCAGATCGCCGAGCTGTTGCCGGCCGGGAACATCCTGCTCGACCTCGACGCAGGGTCCAAGACACGCCTGTTCGAGGCGGTCGGCGCGCTGTTCGAAGCGAACCACGGCGTGCCGCGCAAGAGCGTCGTCGACAGCCTGCTCGCGCGCGAGAAGCTCGGCTCGACCGGGCTGGGCCAGGGGGTCGCGATTCCCCACGGGCGCATCCGTGGTCTCGTCCAGGCGCAGGGGGCGTTCGTGCGCCTCAAGTCGCCCATCCCCTTCGACGCTCCGGACGGCAAGCCCGTCGCGCACGTGTTCGTCCTGCTGGTGCCCGAGCAGGCAACCGAGAAGCACCTGCAACTCCTGTCCGAGCTCGCTCAGATGTTTTCCGAGACCCGGTTTCGCGAAGGCCTGGCCGAGCCGGCCGATGCCGCCGGCGTGCACGCGAAGTTCGAGCGCTGGACACCCGCCGCATGAATCCGCCGCCACGGGTTGCGTGGGCGTCACGCCGGAATTCGCCGGCCACGACGCGCGGGTGTCCCCTGTCGGCGGGACGCCGCGCAGCGCCAAGGGTGCGCAAGTGAGCGGCGACCCCGGCATGATGCGCCAGGTCAGCGTCGAGAGACTGTTCGCCGAGAACCAGGCGCGGCTGGGCCTGCACTGGGTCGCCGGCCTGCAGGGAGGCAACCGCGTCCTGACCGGCGAAGCCGCGCTGAAGCCGACCATCGGCCAGGTCGGCCACATGAATTACATCCATCCGTTCCGGATCCAGATCCTCGGCGCGGCGGAGCTCGCCTACCTGCGCGGGCTCTCGGACGCCGAGCTCGACGTCGCGATCGACCGTCTGTACACCAACGAGCTGGTCGCGATCGTCGTCGCCAACGGCGAGGAGGTGCCTCCGCGCCTGGCCGAGCAGTGCAACGTCCACCATGTCGCACTCTTCACGTCGGTCCAGCCGTCGCCGCACCTGGTCGAGGTCTTCCGGCTGTTCCTCTCCCGCGTGCTCGCCGAGTCGACGACGCTGCATGGCGTGTTCCTGGATGTGCTCGAGATGGGCGTGCTGGTCACCGGCGCGTCGGCGATCGGCAAGAGCGAGCTCGCGCTCGAGCTGATCTCGCGCGGCAACGGCCTGATCGCCGACGACATCGTCGAGTTCTACCGGATCTCCCCCGACACGCTCGAGGGCCGGTGCCCGGCGGTGCTCCGGGACTTCCTCGAGGTGCGCGGCATCGGGATCCTCAACATCCGCACGATCTTCGGCGAGACCGCCGTGCGCCCGCGCAAGCTGCTGAAGCTGATGGTCCACCTCGAGGACCACAGCAACGAGGCTTTCTCCGAGCTCGACCGCCTGCAGGTGAACGCGACCTATCAGGAGATCCTCGGCGTCCCGGTGCGCAAGGTCACGATCCCGGTCGCCGCCGGGCGCAACCTCGCGGTCCTGGTCGAGGCCGCCGTGCGCAATTTCGTGCTGAACCAGCGGGGCATCGACAGCACCAAGGAATTCATCGAACGGCAGACGAAGCTGATGGAGGACGGAGGCTGAGCGCTTGCCTGCCGCGTTCGCACACGTGATCTATCGACACACGGGCTGCACGTGGACCTCCTGCTGATCGGCGGCGTCTCAGGCTCGGGAAAGAGCGTCGCGCTCGCGGCGCTCGAGGACTCGGGCTACTACGCGGTCAACAACCTGCCGCTGCCGCTCGTCGCCGAAACCGCCCGCTACCTGGCGATGGCGGGGCGCGACCGCGTCGCGATCGCGCTCGACGTCAAGACCGCGCCCGGCCTCACCGACCTCCCGGACACGCTGACGACCCTGCGCACGGCCGGCTGGAGCGTGCGCTTCCTCTACCTCGACGCGAAGACCGAGACGCTGGTCAAGCGCTTTTCCGAGACGCGACGGCGCCATCCGTTCTCCAGCGACACGCGGACGCTGACCGAGGCGATCGACTTCGAGCGCTCGCTGCTGGCCGAGGTGCGCCCGCTCGGCTTCGCCTTCGACACCAGCGAGCTGCCCTCGGCCGCGCTGCGCGCCTGGATCAAGGATTTCGTCAGCGTCGACGCGTCGAAGCTCACGCTGCTCCTGGAGTCGTTCGGCTTCAAGCACGGCGTTCCCCTCGACGCCGATCTGGTGTTCGACGTCCGCTGCCTGCCGAACCCGCATTACGAGCCGGCGCTGCAGGCGCTCACCGGCCGCGACGCGCCGGTCATCGCGTTCCTGGAGAAGCTCCCCGAGGTCGAGCGCATGTACGGCGACATCTATCATTTCGTCGCGAGCTGGCTCCCCGACTACGCGCGCGACAACCGCAACTATCTGACCGTCGCCATCGGCTGCACCGGCGGGCGGCACCGGTCGGTGTACTTCGTCGAGCGGCTGGCCCAGGCGTTCTCGCCCCGGTATCAGGTTCTCACCCGCCACCGGGAGCTCGGATGAGCGCCGTCGGGCCGCGAACCGTCACCCTCGCGTTCACCGGCGCCTCCGGCATGCCCTACGGGCTCCGGCTGCTCGAGTGCCTGCTCGCCGCGGAGCGCCGCGTCTACCTCCTCTACTCGCCGGCGGCGCAGGTCGTCGCGAAGCAGGAGTGCGATCTGACGCTCCCGTCGCAGCCGCGCGAGGCGACGCGCTTCTTCGCCGAGCGCCACGGCGCGCGCGAGGGCCAGCTCGCGGTGTTCGGCCGCGAAGACTGGCTCTCGCCGGTCGCGTCGGGCTCGAACCCCGCGGACGCGATGGCGATCTGCCCGTGCAGCATGGGCACGCTGGGCGCGATCGCCGGCGGCCTCGCCGACAACCTGATCGAGCGCGCCGCCGACGTGATGCTGAAGGAGCGCCGTCCGCTGGTGCTCGTCCCGCGCGAGACGCCGCTGTCCGCCATCCACCTCGAGAACATGCTGAAGCTCGTGCGCGCCGGCGCGGTGATGGTGCCGCCGGCGCCGGGATTCTATGACCGCCCGCAGGCAGTCGCCGACCTCGTCGACTTCGTCGTTGCCCGCGTGCTCGACCAGCTCGGCGTCGCGCACGCGCTGGGCCCCCGCTGGGGAGAGGATCGGCTCGCCCCGCCCGCGCCAGGAACCCGCCGGACCTGATGCTCCCGTTCCTGCGCGGGACCGCCGCGCGCAGCTCCCTGCGGCTGCCGCTCTTTCCGCTCAACGCCGTATTGTTTCCGGGCGGCCGCCTGCCGCTGCGGATCTTCGAGCAACGCTACATCGGGATGGCAAAGGCGTGCCTGCGCGATGCGCTGCCGTTCGGCGTCTGTCGCATCACGCGCGGCGACGAGGTCGCGACGCCCGAGGGCCCCGCCGCGATCCCCGAGTTCGCGGCCATCGGGACGCTGGCCACGATCCGGGCGTGGGAGATGCCGCAGCTCGGCATCCTGCATGTGACCGCGCACGGCGGGGCGCGCTTTCGCGTGCGGTCGCACGCGGTGCAGGCAGACGGCCTGATCGTCGCGGAGGCAACGCCGCTCGCGGACGAGCCGTTGGTCGCCTCGGGGGACGCGCACCGCCCACTCGCGCAGCTGCTGGAGCTGCTCGTCGAGCGCATCGGGTCGGAGCACTTTCCCGACGAGCGCTCGTTCGACGACGCGTCGTGGGTCGGCTTCCGGCTCGCCGAGCTCCTGCCCCTGCCGCTCTCGATCAAGCAGACCATGCTCGAGATGAACGACGCCGAAGTGCGACTCGTCGTGCTGCGGAGATTCCTCGAGCAGCACGGGTTGCTGCAGCCACCCGGCGACGGACGACTATAATTGCACGCTGGAATTTTCCCGAACCGACCGGAGCGACCATGGCTGGGCACAGCAAATGGGCGAACATCAAGCACAAGAAGGCTGCCACCGACGCCAAGCGGGGCAAGATCTTCACGCGGCTCATCCGGGAGATCACCGTCGCCGCGCGGATGTCCGGCGGCGACCCGTCGATGAACCCGCGTCTTCGCCTTGCCGTCGACAAGGCGATGGACCAGAACATGCCGAAGGACACGATCGAGCGCGCGATCAAGCGCGGCTCGGGCGGGCTCGAGGACGCGAACTACGAGGAGATCCGCTACGAGGGCTACGGGATCAACGGCGCCGCGGTCATAGTCGACTGCATGACCGACAACCGGACGCGGACGGTCGCCGACGTCCGTCACGCATTCTCGAAGCACGGCGGCAACCTCGGCACCGACGGCTCGGTCGCGTTCCTGTTCAAGCACTGCGGCCAGCTCGTGTTCGCGCCGGGCACCGACGAGGACAAGCTGATGGAGGCGGCGCTCGATGCGGGGGCCGAAGACGTCGTCACCAGCGACGACGGCAGCATCGACGTGATCACCGGGCCATACGACTTCGTCGCGGTCAAGGACGCGCTGGCGAAGGCGGGATTCAAGCCGGAGTTCGCCGAGGTGACGATGAAGCCGTCCACCGAAGTCGAGATGACCGGCGAGGATGCGGCAAGGATGCAGAAGCTGCTCGACGCGATCGAATCGCTCGACGACGTGCAGGAGGTCTACACCAACGCGGTCCTCGACGAGTAGGCGCTTGTCCGCTTCCTGCGCCGCGCCGCCCGCGCTCCGGCGCATCCTCGGCATCGACCCCGGCCTCCGGGCGACCGGTTTTGGCGTCATCGCGGTGACGGGCAACACGCTGCGCTACGTGAGCTGCGGATGCATCCGCAGCGGCGAGGGCGAGCTCCCCGTCCGGCTCAAGATGATCCTCGACGATCTCGGCGAGGTGATCCGCCGGCACCAGCCGACCGAGGTGGCGATCGAGAAGGTCTTCGTCAACGTCAATCCGCAGTCGACGCTGCTGCTGGGGCAGGCGCGCGGCGCGGCGATCTCCGCGGCGGTGCTCGCCGAATCTGCCGGTCAGCGAATACACGGCGCTGCAGGTGAAGCAGGCCGTCGTCGGCCACGGCAAGGCGGCGAAGCAGCAGGTGCAGGACATGGTCCGGCGGCTGCTCGTGCTCCCGGGTGCGCCATCGCCGGACGCCGCCGACGCGCTGGCCTGCGCGATCGCGCATGCGCACGCCGCGCAGGGGCTCGCCGGCCTCCGGACGACCGGCTACCGGGTCCGCCGCGGACGGCTCGTCTGATGGTCTCGCCGCGCCCGGTTCGCCGGCCCCTCGGCGGTGATCTTCGACATGGACGGGTTGATGCTGGACACGGAGCCGCTCGCCGCGCGCGCATGGGGCGAGGCCGCGGCGGCGCTGGGCGTCGAATTCGACATGGCGCTGGCGCTCGCCATGGTCGGACGCAACTTCGGCGACTGCAGCGCGATCGTTCGCGCGCATTACGGCGCCGACTACCCGGTCGACGCGCTGCTCGGGCGCTGGCATGCGACCTACGACCGGATCGTCGAGCGCGACGGCCTCGCGCTGAAGCCGGGCGTCACCGAGCTGCTCGACTGGCTCGACGACCACGCGATCCGGCGCGCAGTGGCGACGTCGACGCGCCGCGAACGCGCGCGCACGAAGCTCGCCCGGACCGCGCTCGCTGCCGCGGTTCCAGGATCTCGTCGGCGGCGACGAGGTCGCGCGCGGCAAGCCGGCCCCGGACATCTACGCCGAGGCCGCGCGACGGCTCGGCGCCGACGCCGGCGAATGCCTGGTGCTCGAAGACTCGGAACCCGGTGTCCGCGCGCGCGCTCGCGGCGGGGATGATGCCGATCATGGTGCCGGACCTCCACGCGCCCGCGGCGGACCTGCTCGCGCTCGATCTGCTGGTGCTGCCCACGCTGCACGAGGTCCTGCGGCACCTCGCGCAACTGCCGCCGTGAGCCTGCGGGCAGCGCGGCAGCCTTGCTCGAGCCGGCATGCGATAATCCGCGCGAAGCGCATCCGCCCCCATGATCGGCCGACTCACCGGAATCCTCGTCGAGAAGAACCCGCCGCAGCTCCTGCTCGACGTGCAGGGCGTTGCGTACGAGGTCGACGTGCCGATGAGCACGTTCTACAACCTGCCGGCGACCGGGCGAGCGGATCGCCCTGTTCACGCACTTCGTGGTCCGCGAAGACGCGCATCTGCTCTTCGGCTTCGGCACCGAGCACGAGCGCCGCGCGTTCCGGCAGCTGCTGAAGATCAGCGGCGTCGGCGCGCGGACGGCGCTCTCGGTGCTCTCCGGCCTCTCCGTCGCCGAGCTCGCGCACGCGGTGACGACTCAGGACACCGGACGGCTCACGAAGATCCCCGGCATCGGCAAGAAGACGGCCGAGCGGCTGCTGCTCGAGCTCAGGGACAAGCTCGGCGCCGATGTCACGACGACGGTCGGCGTCCACCGGCCGGCCGCCGGTGACCGCCGACGTCCTCAACGCCCTGCTCGCGCTCGGCTACAGCGAGCGGGAGGCCGTGGCGACCGTGAAGAAGCTGCCGGATGGCCTGTCGGTCGGCGACGGCATTCGCCAGGCGCTCAAGCTGCTGGCCAAGGTCTGATGAACGGCCCCCACGCTCACTTCGTTCGCTGCCCCCCGAGGGGGCGCACAGTGCCCTTCGGGCGGCCGGCGGGCACTGAGCCCCATGTCGTCGGCGCGCAGGGAATACTCACGAAGCTGCGAATGCCGCCGGAGCTCCTGCGGCGCGGCATCAACCTGTGGCCGCCCTTCCTCGGCGCCGGCGTTCAGCGTCACGCGCGTGTCCGCCGACTACCGCGAGGTCGACGTCGCGCTGAAGCTCGGCCTGCTCAACCGCAACTACTTCGGCACGCAGTTCGGCGGCTCGATGTTCGCGATGGCCGACCCCTTCTTCGCGCTGATGATGCTGCAGAACCTCGGCCCCGGCTACGTGGTCTGGGACAAGGCCGCGTCGATCCGCTACCGGAAGCCCGGCCGCGGCGACGTGTTCGCGCGCTTCCGCCTGAGCGCGGCGGCCATCGCCCGCGCGCGAAAGGCGACCGCGCATGGCGCCAGGCACGAGCCGACCTTCCGCGTGCAGATCGTCGATCGCGCCGGCGAGGTCGTGGCCGAAGTGGAAAAGACGCTGTTCATCCGGCGGCATGAGCGCGCAGGGCCGCCCCGAGCGCGAATTGCTCCCTCTCGGAGGGAAGGCGCGCAGCGCCAAGGCTGTCCCGATCCGCAGATCCCGCCGGCGAGCCCGGCGCGCAAGCGCGCCACCCGGCGCCGGGTGGCGAAGGCATAATCGCGCGATGACGATCGAGAGCGACCAACTCAACCGCCTGGTCGCCGGCAAGGTGGCCGGCGCGCAGGAGGAGGTCGTCGAGCGCGCCCTGCGCCCGCGCCTGCTCGACGAATACGTCGGGCAGGAGAAGATCCGCGGCCAGCTCTCGATCTTCATCGAGGCGGCGCGGAAGCGGAAGGAGTCGCTCGACCACGTGCTGCTGTTCGGGCCCGCCGGGCCTCGGCAAGACGACGCTGTCGCACATCATCGCGCACGAGCTCGGCGTCAACCTGCGCCAGACATCCGGCCCGGTGCTCGAGCGCGCCGGCGATCTCGCCGCGCTGCTGACCAACCTCGAGCCGCACGACGTGCTGTTCATCGACGAGATCCACCGGCTCTCGCCGGTCGTCGAGGAGATCCTCTACCCGGCGCTCGAGGACTTCCAGATCGACATCATGATCGGCGAAGGTCCGGCTGCGCGCAGCGTGAAGCTCGACCTGCCGCCGTTCACGCTCGTCGGCGCGACGACGCGGGCCGGGATGCTGACGCAATCCGCTGCGCGACCGCTTCGGCATCGTCGCGCGCCTCGAGTTCTACTCCCCGCCGGAGCTGACGCGGATCGTCACGCGCTCGGCGGCGCTCTTGAAGATCGCGATCGATCCCGAAGGCGCGCTGGAGCTCGCGCGACGCGCGCGCGGCACGCCGCGGATCGTCAACCGCCTGCTGCGGCGCGTGCGCGACTTCGCGGAGGTGCGCGCCGGTGGTTCGATCACGCGCGCCGTGGCCGACGACGCGCTCGCGATGCTCGACGTCGACGTCGCCGGGCTCGACGTGATGGACCGGAAGCTGCTGCGCACCGTCCTCGACAAGTTCGCCGGCGGACCGGTCGGCGTCGAGAATCTCGCCGCGGCGATCGGCGAGGAGCGCGACACGATCGAGGACGTGATCGAGCCGTTCCTGATCCAGCAGGGCTTCCTGCAGCGCACGTCCCGCGGCCGGATGGCCACCGCCCTCTCGTACCGGCACTTCGGGCTGGCGCCGCCCGCGGCCGGCGCGCCGGCCGACCTCTTTCCCGAGAGAAGCCCGGATTGAGTTCCGCGCACAAGGTCGGCGAGACCTATCGCTTCCCCGTCCGCGTTTATTACGAGGACACCGACGCCGGCGGCGTCGTCTACTACGCGAACTATCTCAGGTACATGGAGCGCGCGCGCACCGAGTGGCTGTCGTCGCTCGGCTTCGACTTGGCCGAGCTCGACCGCGTGCGCGGCATCGTGTTCGTCGTCCACCGCGTCGAGATCGACTTCCGGATCCCGGCCCGGCTCGGTGACCGTCTGGACGTGACGCTGACGCTGGTCGAGCTCCATCGGGCGCGGATGATCGTGCTGCAGGAGGTCCGGCGCGAGGCGCTCACGCTGACGCACGCGCGCGTCACGATCGCCTGCCTCAGCCGCGCGAACTGGCGGCCCGCGCGGATCCCGGCCGACCTCCACACACGACTGGAGAATCCCGTTTGAACGTGCACACCGATCTGTCGTTCGTCACGCTGGTCACGCAGGCATCGATCGTCGTGCAGGCGGTCCTGCTGCTGCTCGTCGCCCTGTCCGTGTGGTCATGGTGGCAGATCTTCCTCAAGATGTTCCAGCTGAAGCGAACCGCGCGGGACACCGACGCGTTCGAGAACGAGTTCTGGAAGGGCGGCGACCTGAACGCCCTCTACCAGGGCGCCAGCCAGTCGCGAACCGGCAGCGGGCTCGAGCACATCTTCACCGCGGGCTTCCGCGAATACGCAAAGCACAGGAAGCAGGGCAGCGTCGCCGCGGTCACGATGGACAGCGCGCGGCGCGCGATGCGCGCGACCTACCAGCGCGAGATCGACGCCCTCGATGCGCACCTCTCGGGACTCGCGACAGTCGGGTCGGTGTCGCCGTACGTCGGGCTCTTCGGCACCGTGTGGGGCATCATGAACGCGTTCCGCGGCCTTGCCAACGTGAGCCAGGCGACGCTGGCGCAGGTCGCGCCCGGCATCGCCGAGGCGCTGATCGCCACGGCGATCGGCCTTTTCGCCGCCATTCCCGCCGTCGTCGCGTACAACCGATACACGCACGACGTCGACCGGCTGTCCGTGCGCTTCGAGACCTTCATCGAGGAGTTCTCGAACATCCTGCAGCGGCAAGGCTGAGATGAACGGCCCCCACGCTCACTGTGTCGCGGCTTCGCCGCATCCCGCTTCGCGGGACCAGCCTTCGGCTGTCCTGCGGCCTTCGGCCTGGTGTTCGCTGCCCCCCGCGGGGGCGCACAGTGCCCTTCGGGCGGCCGGGCGGGCGGATGATGAGCCCCCACGCTCACTACGTTCGCTGCCCCCCGAGGGGGCGCACAGTGCCCTTCGGGCGGCCGGGCGGGCACTGACATGCGCCGCGCCCGCAAGTCGATCAACCAGATCAACGTCGTCCCGTACATCGACGTCATGCTGGTGCTGCTGGTGATCTTCATGGTCACGGCGCCGCTCGTCAATCCGGGCGAGATCGAGTTGCCCTCCGTCGGCAGCAAGCTGATCGTCCCGGCGGCGCCCATGGAAGTGACGCTGCGCACCGACGGGACGCTCTGGCTGGTCGACAAGCAGGCAGCGACGCCCGCGATCCGGGTCTCGCCCGACGAGCTCGTCCAGCGCGTCCGGCAGAAGCAGGCGAAGCTCCCCGATCAGCCCGTCGTCATCGCCGCCGACCGGAGCACCCGCTACGAGGACGTGCTCGGCGTGCTCGACAAGCTGCAGCAAGGCGGCGCAAAGCGGGTCGGGCTGCTGGCGCGGCCACCGAGCCGGTAACGCAGGCCGATGGTCAGGGACCGCCCGCGGAAGCCCGCGCGCATTTCGCGCCAGTGGCTGGCCCTGGCGCTGGCGATCGTCGTGCATGTCGCGTTCATCGTCGTGCTCGTCTTTTCGGTGCGCTGGCAGAACCGCAAGCCCGAGCCCGTGATGGCCGAGCTCTACGCGCCACCTCCGAGAACGCCGGTCGTCGAGCAAGCGGCACCGGAGCCGCCACCGCAGCCGGTGCCGGAGCCGCCGCCGCGACCCCGAGCCGACGCGTGTACCCGAGCCGCCGCGGGAACCGCCGCCAAAGGTCGCATCGAAACCCGCCCCCAGCGTCGAGAAGCCCGACCCCCGCGCCGCCGACATCGCGCAGAAAGCAAAGGCCGAGGAGGAGCGCAAGAAGCGCGACCAGGCCGCCAGGGAGAAGAAGGACCGCGAGAAGAAGGAAGCCGAGCAGCGCGAGGCGGAGAAGAAGAGGCAGGACGACCAGCGGCGATTGGCCGAAGCGCGCGAGCGGCAGAAGCGCGAGGCCGAGGCGTTGACGGCACAGGCGGAGCGCGAGCAGGCGGCGCGCGCGGCGCAGCAGAAGACGGACGCCGAGACGGCGGCGCGCAACCGCGCCGAGGCCGACTACATCCGCCGCATCCAGACCAAGGTCAAGGGCAACGTGGTGCTGCCACCGGACCTGCCCGGCAACCCCGAAGCCATCTTCGACGTCGTTCAGCTGCCGACCGGCGAGATCATCGACGCGGTCCTGCGGAAGTCGAGCGGTGTGCGCGCCTACGACGACGCGGTCCAGCGTGCGATCGTGAAATCCTCGCCGCTGCCACGCCCCGACCGCCCCGACCTGTTCCAGCGAACCCTGACCCTCAAGTTCCGGCCGCAGGATTAGCGACGCGAGCCAGGGAGCAGGGGCCCCGCGCAGCGGGGATGCGACCCAGGCGAGTCGGCGCATGCGGCCGACACGCGAACGCGCGCATCACACAGTCGTTACAACGGGGCCGCGACGTGGGCCAGCGTCAGAGCTCCGTCGGCTGCTTGTCGACGATCTGGAACGCCGCCCAGCTCCACTCGGCGCGCTGCTCGACCAGATGACGCAGTGCGATCGTGTACACCGAGCGCCCGGTCGTCAGGATGACGGTGCGCCCGTCGGCATACTCGGTCGTCGGGATGATCAGCGTCTTCACCGTCAGCGGCCTTTCCAGCCGCGAAGGTGGCGGCAGGTAGAGGGCGTCGAAGCGCGCCCCGACCGTCGACACGTCGAAACCGTTGACGACGATGCCCAGCTCATCCTTCGCCACGCGCTTCGCGTGCAATATGACCGGAACGACCCGGTCCGCGAGGATCGAGACGCCCGCTTCGACCTCGTCGTTCGATACCTTGTTCAGGCGGCGCACCGCGCCCAGCACCCAATCGGCGGCGTCGGACTGGCGCACGGCGATGAGCGCGCCCAGGACCAGGCTCTGGCCGATGCCGCCCGACGCGGAGATGCGCAAGCCGGCGACACTGCGATCCTTCACCTGCCACGCCGGATCGGCGAACGCGGCAATCGACGCCGAAAGCGAGTCCTGCTCGTCCTGCGAGCGACGCCGCACGCGAGGACCGTCGGCGACCGAATACACCTCGATCTCCTCGGCCCCGGCATTCGCGTCGTTGGCTGGCTCCGCAGTCTCCTTGGGCATGATCTCGGCGCAGATTCGCGCCAACCCGACGCGCACCTTCGCCGCGACGGTCACGGGCGTGCGCGGGGAGCGGCGAAGGTCGCCGTGCAGATTGGGCGCCACGACGGGACGCACGCGCTCTAGGATGGCTATGCGTTGGCGGTTCACGGCGGCGGCGGCGCCCGGCTCGCCGGCCTCGGCCTGGCGGAGGGCGTGGACCGCCCGCTCCAGCTGGTCGGCCAGCGGCGTCGTGTCGAGATAGCGGATCATCGGGCCCGATTCGCCGCCAGTCCTGCGCAGGAGGCCCCGCTTGCTGGCAAGGTCGACAAAGAAGCCTTCCGGCGACGACGGAATGGTCTCGAGCTCGAGCTTGCGGCCCCAAGCGCGGAGCTGCGCGCTCGCCCAGTCGAGCTCGGCCGGAGAGAGGTTCCCCGTGTTCAGCTGGTGGATAAGCAGGACGTACGTGTACTCCTGCTCGGCAGTCCACTGCATCGCGCCCGGTCCCGCGCTCTGGAGCGATGTCGCGACGCGCTCGACGCCCAGCTCGGCCGCGCGCGCGTAGAGCTGGTGAAGGCCGATCCACCTCGCCGGGATCCAGCGCTCGTGGTGAAACACCCGCAGCTTGGCGTCGGTCCCGTGATAGTGGAGGAGGCGCGCGAAGAGCTGCGGGATCGCCGATTTCCAGCGCGGATTTGCCGACTCGGCCAGGGCACGCTCGAGAGCGGTCTGGTATGCGTAGATGAATCCCTGGCTCAACTCCTGCGCCACCTGCCAACCGCGATCGGCCACGCGGGGCGAACGGTCGATATTCTCGACGTACTGCTTGATCAGCTGGCGGCGATCGGCACCCAGCGCCGTGTCGAGAAACTGGATCGCGGCGACCCGGTTGATGTCGATGGGCCGCCGCGTCTGCCGCAGAGCGTCGAACGCCAGCATCACGTGATGCTGCTTGGCAACGACGTCCGCCGCCGGCAAGTGACGCAGCCACGACGACACCGACTTCGGCGTCAGCAGCGGATCCGTCTCGTCCTTGGCCTGCTGGGTCAGGAAGTCAAACATGCTCTACCGCAAGCCCTTTCGATGACGCCGACGTCCAAAAGCCGCCTCCCGCGCGCCGGCGGCAGTCCGGGTTTCGCCGACCCGAGGGCCCGCCCGGTATCGGAATGCCGGAACCCGTTCTGACGTATTCATTTATAGCCCAATTGCGACAGCGGCGCAAAAGCGCCATGAGCGTCGGGTACAATTCGGGCCACGCGTGTTGCGGACGCGACGCTGTCGCCGGCCCCGCCGGCGGGTTGGCTCCGCTCCCGTTCTGGTCAAATCGTCTGCTCGAGGATTCACCATGCCCTTACTCTCACCTCGCCTGCGCCTGCCCGACCTTGCGCGCCCGGGCTTGCGCGGGATGCTGCTCATCGGCGCCATCGTCGCCTTCGCCGGTCCCGCGGTTGGACAGACCCCGACCGCGACCACGGCCCAGGCATCGCCGCAATCGTCCACTACAGTCAGCAAATTCGGTGCCAAAGTGACAGAACTCAAAATCGTTGATCAGAAGCAAGGGACCGGGGCCGAGGCGGTTGCCGGAAAGGTCGTGCTTGTCCACTACACGGGCTGGCTCTACGATCCGAACGTGGCGGACGGCCACGGCGCGAAATTCGACAGCTCGCTCGACCGCCAGGTACCCTTCGGCTTCTTTCTCGGCAAGGGAAAGGTGATCAAGGGCTGGGACGAAGGCGTGGCCGGCATGAAGGTCGGCGGCAAGCGCACGCTCGTCATCCCGCCCGACAAGGCCTACGGCGAGCGCGGTGCCGGCGGCGGCCTGATCCCGCCGAACGCCACGCTGCTGTTCGACGTCGAGCTCATCGACGTCAAGAGCTGACGGCAGGCGGCGGCCGCTTGGCCGCTCACCAATAGGTCTCGACGGTCACCTGCCCCGGCTCCCGCCGCCGGTGGCGGCGCATGCCCCGCGCTTCCAGCGCCTTCTGCGCATCGTCGACCATTTGCGGGTTGCCGCATAGCATCGCGTGCGAATTGTCGGCGGTGAGCGCAAGTCCGGCCCGCGACTCGAGTCGACCGTCGCGGATCGCATCGGGAATCCGGCCCGCGAGCGCCCCCGGTTGCGCTTCGCGGCTCACCATCGGAATGTAGGCAAAGGCGCCCGCGTGCGCAGCGGCGATCCCGGAGATCACCTCGCCGTAGGTGAGCTCGTTGGCATGCCGCACCGCGTGCACGAGCACGACACGGCTGAACTTGACCCATGGCTCCGCCGTCCGCAGGATCGAAAGGAAGGGGCCGAGCCCGGTTCCCGTCGACAGGCACCACAGCGCCTCGGCGTCCGGCAACTCGCTCACCGTGAAAAAGCCGTTTGCGGTCCGCAGCAGCCAGACGGGATCATCCGGCGCGAGCACCGCGAGCCGCGTGGACAGCGGTCCCTCGGGCACCGTGACGAAATAGAACTCGTGCGGCTGAGTGTCGGGAGCGTTCACGAACGAGTACGGCCGGCCGAGCATCGCCTCCTTGGATCCCGGCGGCGCCGGGAGCGCGATTCGCCCGAACTGCCCGGCGACGAACGTCACCTCGGGCGCCGCGACCTGCAGCGAATGCAGGCGATCGGTCCAGTGCCGATGACCGACGACCTTTCCCTGCACCCACTTGCTCACTGGACTGCCCTCCGCGCTGCGCGCTTCCGGGCCAATTCGCACTTGGGGGCGGCCCTTCGTGCGCACTGGACTGCCCTCCGCGCTACGCGCTTCGGGGTAATTCGCACTTGGGGGCGGCCCTTCGTGCTCATGCCCATCGTCTCCGCCGGGTAAAATTGCGATTATGCCCTCCCGAAGAACGGATCCCGCGGCAATCCTGCGGCGCCGCGGGTTCCGCGTCTACCTCCGCGCGCCGCTGGCGACCGACGCCCGCGCTTTCCTCGCCGCGGTGAAGGCCAGCCGCCGGCTGCACGGCGCGTGGGTGCACCCGCCTTCGACCCCGGCGCGCTACGCCGCATTCGTGCGCCGCTACGGGCAGTTCGCCGCGGGCGATCCGCTGTCCGCGACACACGTCGGACTTCTGGTGTGCCGCTGCGAGGACGATGCGATCGTCGGCGTGTTCAACATCGGCGAAATCGTCCGTGGCCTGTTCCAGAGCGCCTACGTCGGCTACTACGCGTTCGCCCCTCACGCCGGCGCGGGCTACATGTCCGAGGGACTCGAGCTCGCGCTGTTCTACGCGTTCCGGGTGCTGAAGCTGCACCGCCTCGAGGCCAACGTGCAGCCGACGAATCGCCGATCCCTCGCCCTCGTCCGCCGCGCCGGCTTCGCGCGCGAGGGATACTCGCGCCGCTACGTCAGGATCGCCGGACGCTGGCGCGACCATGCGCGGCTCGCGCTTCTGGTCGAGGACTGGCGCGCGCAGCGGAGGAGGCGCCGATGAGCCGGATCGGCCGCGCAACGGCCATCGCTCTGCTCGGCGCCATTCAGCTTCTCGCGTGCGCGCCGGCCCCGATCACCGCCGACGCCCCGAAGGCGGTGGTCGGCCATCCGCTTCCGCCCTACGAGGTGCACGAGGAATGCGTCGAGCTGAAGCCCGGCGATCGCCTCGACTACACGTTCGAGAGCACCGCGCCGGTCGACTTCAACATCCACTACCACGAGGGCAATGCCGTGGCGATGCCGGTGGTCCGCGAGAAGTCCCGCGGCGATGCCGGCGTGTTCGCGCCGCCACTCGCGCGCCACTACTGCCTGATGTGGGAGGCCGGCGCCGCCGGCGCCCTGATCGACTACCGGATGCGCCTGAGGCCGGCCCGCCCCTGACGCGCGAGCGCGACATGGCCGGCGACTCCGCGCTGCTCGTCGATCCCGTCGGGACGCTCGACGACACGACGGCGCTCGACGCGCTGCGTGCCGGCGCCGACGACCGCTAGAGATCCGTGTGGCTGTACGTCCGCCCGTTGTCCACGGGGCCGAGCACCAGCCTGTCCACGATCAGCGCTGCGACGTCCGCCGGATCCCTGAGCAGGCCGTTTTCCTTGAAGCCGCGGAACAGGCCGACGCTCGGGAACTCGGCCGGATCGCGGCTGCGCATGTATGCCTGCATCCCCGTTTCGAATATTCCGGGGCGCAGCGAGATGCAGCGGAAATTCGGTGTCGCGCGCTCGGCCGCGATCGAGCGGGTCAACATTTCGAGCGCGGCTTTCGACATGCTGTAAACGGCGCTGCCGGCCAGCGCCGTCTGTGCGGCGCCGGACGAGATGTTGATGATCCTGCGCTCGATTGCATCGTCCGGGAAGCTCCGGCAGAACAAATCGGCCATCACGAGCGGCGCCGCCGCGTTGGTCAGCAGCGCCGACTCGATCTCGGCGGCGTCGAGGTTTCCGACGAGCCCCGTGGGCGAAGCAACCGCCGCGTTGTTGACGAGCGTCACCGAGGCGGGCTTGCCCGCGGCCAGCACGCGCAGCGCCGGGGTGACGGCGGCGGCGATCAGCGCCGGCTGCGCGAGATCGCAAGGCGCGTGGTGAAAGAACTTTCCGCTGAGCTTCGCGCTTGCGGTCCGTCCCACGCCGATCACCGCGAACCCGCGCGAGAGCATCGCCGCGGCGAGCGCT
This sequence comes from uncultured beta proteobacterium, assembly GCA_963786625.1. Taxonomy (GTDB): domain Bacteria; phylum Pseudomonadota; class Gammaproteobacteria; order Burkholderiales; family Casimicrobiaceae; genus CAIWHR01. Next base: position 328,368 of record CAWAZS010000014.1, on the reverse strand, counting down.
TCCCCGAGGCCGCGCGAGACACCGGTCACCACCGCTGCGTGCATGGACTCCCTCCCCCTGTTGCGCTGCCCGTGCGGCACGGACTCGTCGCGCCGCCGCATGCGGGCCGACCCGCCGCAGTCGGTGGCGTCAGCGTAGCACGCGGGGCCGAAACACCGCAGCGTCGTCGAAGAGCCGGGCGCCGCAGCCTTCGCAGTCCCAGCCGGGCAACGCCGCAACGGGCAGCGGCAGCAGGTCCGCGGGCGCGAGTGCAGCGCCGCGCGCGCCGACCTCGGCCGCCGCGGCGGCGTCGAGCATCGGCGACGAGCGCCGCGGAGTCCCCCGGCAGCGCAGCGGCGGCGAGCGGCAGCACCAGCACCTTCGCCGTGATCGCCCGGAACGGCGCGACGAGCTTCGCGAGCAGGCCGTGCCCGACCGCGACGGCGCGCATCGACGCCACGATGTCGTCGCGCCGGTCCCAGAACGCGTCGCGCCATCGGTGCGCCGTCCACAGCCCGACGAGGCTCGCGTCCGCGCACGCGACGAGCATCCCGGATTCGTCGAGCAGCGTCGCCGCGTCCCGGGACCGGTCGCGCCGATTGCCGGACCCGACGCGCGGCGCTGCGACGTGGATCGCGGTCAACGCCGCCTTCGTCCGCGGAAAGGCAAGCCAGACGAGGGCGTTGCAGACGTCGTGCAAGTTGTCGGGGCGAGTGAGGATTTCGCCTCGCTCCGCAATCCGCCGCTCGTAGTCCCGCGCGGAAAGCTTCGCCGCCGGAGCGGCCACGAACGACAGCGCCCGGCCGCCGGGAAGGGCCAGCGCGCCGGCGCGGGCCCAGCGATTCAGCCGATCGAGATCGGGGAGCGCCGATCCGCCGCGCGGCGACCACCACGGCGCGAACGGCGCGAACGCCGGATGCAACGCCCGAGCAGCGGACGTCCCGCCCCGCGAGGCATCGCGACGCCGCGGTGCGCGGTCGACGCGCCGTGGAGCGGCCACGGGCGGGACCCGGTCGCGGGACATGCCGGTCCCTACCTGCCGAGCGAGAGCACGATCAACACGACGATGGCGATCGCGAGCACCAGCAACGCGACCTTCCACGGGCTCTTCGGATACTCGCCGCGGATCGTTCCGTTGACCCCGTTCATCGCGCACTGGAACACGCGCGATCCGTACGTGTAGGAGAGAAGCCAGACCGGCGCCAGGATGTGCTTGAACGTCTGCGCCGAGTAGTCGGCGCGCACGCTGAGATTGCGGAACGTGTCCCCGGGAACCTGCTGCGCGCAAAGCGCCTGCAGCCTGGCGTCCATGGCATCGCGCGCGCGCTGCGCCGCGGCGACGAGGTCGATCTGGTAGCGCTCGACGATCCAGCCGGCGACGTAAGCCGCGTCGTAGGGCTTGAGCTCGCCCGTGGGAAAGGGCTCGATGCCGCGGAGGAGCTCCGCGTGGACGCCCACCGATGCGCAGACCAGGTCGTCGTCGAATTGGTGCCGGAGCCGCCCGGCCGCGGGCTCCCAGCGCACGTGCCGCACCTGACGCGTCTGCGTGCGCCCACCCTGCTGGTAGGTCTCGGTCGTGTAGTAGTAGTGTCCGGCCTCCGCGGTCCATTCGGCGTCCACTCGGGCGTCGAAGGTCCAATACGGCAGGTAGATGCCGCGGACGGTGTCGGTGAGCGCCTTCTTCGCGAGCGCCGAGGGCGCGAGCCACAGCCTGCCGTACCACGCGCGAATCCGCGTGCGGGCGTCGGCTTCGCCGATCTTGAACGGCAGCATGCTCTCCGGACGGAACGCGGGCTTCGCCTCGTCGTAGGCAACGAGCTGGGCGGAGCCGCAGAACTCGCAGTTCTGCGCCTGCCGGGAGGGATCGAGCACCGAGATCGCGTTGCAGCTCCGGCATTTCACCTGGCGCTTCTCGGCGCGCCAGCCGCGGGCCTCGTCGCCGATGCCGCGCAGCGCGGCGACGAGATCGTGCTCGACGATCGCGCCGGCGGGGGTCTCGTTCGCCGGCGACTCCGTTCCGCAGAACGGACACACGAGCCGCTGTTTCGCGGGGTTCCAGACGGCCTCGCCGCCGCAGGCCGGGCAGGTGAATTTCGACAGCGCGACGGTCTCGGCCACGTCGCCGCGCCGGGTCAGGCGACCGCGTCGCCGATCGCGCGCCCGCCGCGCTCATTGCGCCGCGCCGCGCGCGGGGCACGCTCGAGGCGGCTCGCAATGGCTCGCCTCGCCGCATCCGGCCGAAGCCGGACTCAGGTTCGCGTCGCTCATGTCTTCAGGAATGCGTCGACGGCCGCCCGGGTGATCCGCCACTGCGTGCCGATCTTCTTCCCCTTCAGGTCGCCGGATTCGAGGCTCGCGACGACATCGGTCTCGCCGACACCGAGCATCTGGGCAACCTGCGCCGGCGTGAAGAGCTCCGGCGCACCGGCGGCCGGCGCCGGCGCTGCGGCCACACCCGGCGTCGATTGCGCCATCAGCCCGCCGGTCTGCTGCATCATCTGCTGCGCCATCGCCATCCCGACGGCCATCTCCGCCGCCATTCCCCCGGGGCCGCCGCCGCCCTTTTCCAGCCCCTGCGCCATCTGGAATTTCACGTAGTCGTTGAGGTTTCCGACCGCGGCCATGCTCGACCGCTTGTCGATCGCCTGCTCGACTTCCGGAGGCACCGATACGTTCTCGACGATGAACGTCGTCATCTCGAGCCCGTATTTCGCCCCGATCGCCGGGTTGATCAGCGGCAACAGCGCCTCGCCCAGCTCGGAATAGCGCGACGCGACGTCCAGCGCCGGGATCTTCGAGCCGGCGAGGGCATCGGAGAACACGCTGACGATCCGCGAGCGCATCGCGTCGTTGAACTCGTCGAGCCGGAAGTGGTTGTCGGTGCCGGCGACCTCCTTCAGGAATCGCTTCGGGTCGACGACGCGGAAGTCGTACGTGCCGTAGGCCCGCAGGCGCACGATCCCGAAGTCCGCGTCGCGCATCATCACCGGATTCGCGGTGCCCCATTTGTTGCCGGCGAACAGGCGCGTGACGATGTAGTAGACGTCGGCCTTGAACGGGCTTTCGAGCGCGTACTTCCAGCTCTTGAGATTGGTCAGGATCGGGATGTTGTCGGTCGTGAGGGTGTGCTTGCCCGGACCGAACGTGTCGCCGAATTCCCCGAGATAGACGAACTGCGCGACCTGCGACTCGCGGACGATGAGCTGCGCGCCGTTCTTTATCTCCTTGTCCTCGTCGGGGAACCGGTACGACAGCGTGTCGCGCGAGTCGTCGGTCCACTCGATGATGTCGATGAACTGCTTTTTCAGGAAATCGATGATCGCCATCGCCCGTTCCCCTTTCGTCGTGAGCGGCGCCCGCCGCGTTGCTTTTTCGCCAGCGCGAGCCGCGTTGCCGCTTCGCCGCCGCTAGCCGCGTTACTTCTTCGCCGCCGCGAGCCGCGCCGCCTCGGCCTCGCCCTGCTTGATCTCGGCCTCGAGCCGCTGCGCGGGAATCGCCCCCGCAATGATCGATCCGTCGGCGAAGACCAGCGTGGGCGTCGCCGACACCCCCATCTGCTGCCCGAGCGCGTTGGTCGCCGCGATCGGGTTGTCGCAGTTGCCGTCGTTCTTCGGGACCGTGCCGGACTGGAAGAATTCGTCCCAGGCCTTCACCCTGTCCGGAGCGCACCAGATGAGCCTCGACTTGCGCGCAGCGTCGGGGTGGAGCGCATCGATCGGGAAGAGGAACGTGTAGATGGTGACGTTGTCGATGCCCTTGAGCTCCTGCTCCAGCTTCGCGCAGAACGGGCAATCCGGATCGGAGAAGACGACGAGCTTGCGCTGCCCGTTGCCCTTGACCTTCTTGAACGCGAGATTCAGCGGCAACGTGTCGAAGGCGACGCGGGAGAGCTCGCGCTTCTTCACCTCGGTCAGGTTCCTCTTGGTGTTGGCGTCGTAGACGCTGCCCACGATCACGTACGAGACCTTGGCGTCGGTATAGACGAGCTGGCCGTCGAACATGACCTCGTAGAGGCCGAAATAAGGACTCTTGCTGACGCTGGTGACCGTGGCCCCCTGGAATTTCTGCTCGAGCAGCTTCTTGACCGAGGCTGCCTCTCCGGTCGGCGGCTTCGAATTCGCCGGCGGCTCAGCAAGGGAAGCCGCGGCGAACATCGCCCCGGCCGCGACGGATAGCACGCAGGCAAGCCGTCGGACGGCGGTCGTCGAAAGGAAAGGCATCGAAATCTCCGGTGAATTGGCGCGCAAGTCTAGCAGGCGGATGCAGGACCCGGCATGGGTTGGCTAGCGCAATGCGGACTGGGCAAGCAGCCGCTTGGCGGGTGGCAGCCGGTCGATGGCGGCCATTCCGATGTTGCGCACGGACCGGGTCCACGGCGATGTCATGCCGAACAGGTGCGCGAGCGCATCGGTGACGGTCTGCATCGCGAGCACCGGCTCCGCCCGCCGACGCGCATATCGGTCGAGCAGGATGGGGGCACCGGGATCGGCAAGCGAGCCGCGCTCGCGCAGAACCATTGCCAGTGCCTCCGCATCGCCGAAGCCGAGGTTCACGCCCTGCCCGGCCAGCGGATGCACGCCATGCGCGGCGTCGCCGACCAGTGCGAGCCGGTGCGCGATCACGCTCGGCAATTTGACCAGCTGCAACGGAAATGCGGCCGCCGGCGTGATGCACTCGAAGGCGCCGAGCGCAGTGCCGCCCCCGGTCCGCGACCCGCGCGGCGAGCGCTTCGGCCGGGAGCGCCAGCAACTCCTGAGCGAGAGCATCGGCTGCCGACCAGACGATGGAGACGCGGCGGCCCGGCAACGGCAGCCACGCGAGGATGCCGCCATCGTCGAGGAACCACTGGTGGGCGCGCCCGCGGTGCGCGCGCTCGCAGGCGAAATTGGCAACCACCGCGGTCTGCCGGTAGGGCGTCACCACCGCGGCGATCCCCGCCCCGTCGCGCACCCATGACCGAACCCCGTCCGCGCCGACAATGAGGCTCGCCGCCAGAGAGCCGTCGCCGGCGAGGCGCAGCAATCCCGCGTCGCCGGAGAAGGACAGGGACTCGAACGCGCATGGCGCGTGAATTGCCACGCCGGCCGAACGCGCGAGCGCGACCAGCGCGGCCCGCAGCGAGCGCTCCTCGACGATCCAGGCAAGGGCGCGCTCGCCGAGCTCGTAGGCCGAAAAGTTGAGGAGCGCACCGGCGTCGCCTTCGATGCGCATGGCCTCGACCGGGGCGACCCGATCGGGCGGCAGGGCCTGCCAGGCACCCAGCGCCCGAAGGAACGCGGCGCTGCCCGGGCTGATCGCGTAGACGCGGGTGTCCCAGTCCTCGCCTGCCGGAGCCCATTCCGGCACGGCGACGCCCGTGCGATCGGCAAGCGCGACCGAGAGTCCGGCGCGAACAAGGGCGGGCGCGAGCGCGAGCCCGACCAGGCCCGCGCCGGCGATCAGCACGTCGTATTTCGCACTGCGAGCGTTCACGGCTCCCGCTCCAGAGTCTCGATCACGTGGTGCTGGTTGGTGTAGATGCAAAGCTCGCCGGCGATGGTGAGGCTCTGTTTGACGATGTCCGTCGCGGAAAGTGCCGTGTGCAGCAGCAAGCCCCGGGCCGCGGCCTGCGCGTACGGGCCTCCCGAGCCGATGGCGACGATGCCGTGCTCGGGCTCGAGCACGTCCCCGGTCCCGGTGATGATCAGCGACGCGCTGCGGTCGGCGACGGCGAGCATGGCCTCGAGCCGGCGCAGGATGCGGTCGGAGCGCCAGTCCTTCGCGAGCTCGACGGCGGCGCGCGTGAGCTGCCCCTGATGCTTGTCGAGCTTCGCTTCGAATCGCTCGAACAGCGTGAAGGCGTCCGCCGTCGCGCCGGCGAAACCCGCGAGCACGCGGTCGTTGTGCAGCCGGCGGACCTTGCGCGCCGTCGCCTTGACGACGACGCTGCCGAGCGTCACCTGGCCGTCACCGCCGAGCGCAACCGAGCCGTCGCGCCGCACCGAAAGAATGGTCGTGCCGTGAAAGCTGTCCATACGCATCCGTTACGCCTGTGGGCATTTCGCAAACGGCACGCAAGCCGTCGCGGATCGAGAGGCTCGGGAGAGGGGTGGAGCAGAGCGCCAGGGCCGACCCCCGGACCTCGCCACGTCCACGCGCGGGCCCGAACCCGGCGTGGCAGCGGTGCCGGAATCGCTATTGTGACTTCTTGACGAAATGCCGGGGCGACACGCCGATGAGCAGCAGCAGCGCCCGCAGGATCGGCGACGCTCCGACGATCTGGACCGCCTTGCGCTCCGCCTCGAGGCGGGCGATCAGGTTGAGCACGGCGCCCGCGCAGACGAAATCGATGCGCTCGACCTCGCTCAGGTCAACCGCGACGACCGTCCTTCCCTGGGCGAAATCGGCGAGCTTGCCGAGCTGCGGCGAAAGCGATCCCGTCATGACGCCCGACCACTTGAGGATTTCGGCGTCGGCGACATCGTCCCGGCGCTCGCCGTTCCGTTCCGCCACCTTGACCGGCAGAGCGATCGGCGTCGGCGGCTCCCACGACGGCGGCGACACCTCGAAGGTCACCGCGAACTCGATGGCCCGATCTTCGAAGGCCGCGCGATCGTTTGCCCACTGCAGGAGCTCCAGCAACAGCAGCCATGCGCCCTCGCCCGCCTCGCGGCCCTTCTTGAGCGCCGCGTCGAGCGCCGGGACGAGCTTGGTGCCGGTCTGCACCTGCAGTCCGACCCGCGACCGCCGTGCCTCCGCCAATGCCCCGGCAAGAAGGCGCGCGCCGGCATCGTCGAAGCCGAAAACCGCCATCAGATCGAGCCGCGTCGCATGCGCACCTCTCGCGACGGCGCGCCTCAGCCCCTCGAGCTGCGCCGCCGATGCCGCGGTGAGTCGACCGGTCAGGGCGACATGGCCGCCGACGGAGCGCGGCGCGACCTTCAGCTTCGCGGGGCCCTCCCATGCGGGCGCCGAGCGCTCGAACTGGACGACGTAATCCATCGCCAGCCGGTCGAAGGCCGCCCGGTCGCCCTCGCGCTGCAACAGGTCGAACAGCGCCAGCCATGCGAGCGCGGAAATCTTCGTGTCCGGCTCGCTGGCGATGCCTTGTTCGAGCACCGAGCGCGCCGCAGCGGCCTGTCCGTTCGCGTAACGCAGCGCCGCATTCTCGAGCACCGAACACAAGCCCGGATTGGCCTGCGCGACCTCGAACGCCGCGGTCGCCGTCGCGCGCGAGCCGACGCTCGTCCCGGTGACGGTGATGTCGCTTCCCGCAGGCTCGAGCTGACGCCGCTCGCCCGTCTTCGCTGCCTGGGCGGCGAGCTCGCGCGCGGACATCCCGCGCGCCCCGCCAGCGGGCGACCCGGGACGATGCCTCGCGTCAGGCGCGGCCGTCTGCGATTTCTTTGCCGGCGGTTGTCGGAAAAAGAACGCCATCGAGCTTTCTGATCAATCGGTTGCGGGAGGATCCCGGCCGGACCCCGGATAACCTGCCCCGCGACCATGGACCGTCAATTATGTTCCCGTCATAGGCATCCGACAAGCGCCCCGTCGGAAGGCTGCCGCGGACGGGCCCCGCGGGCGTTCTCGGCCGCCGCCGGCCCGCTGTCTGGCGGCGCCGGAATTCGTCTGGCCCGCAGGGGCCCCAGTTGCTAGAATGCTCCGCGGCATTCACTCGATGCGCTACCAAAGGAGGATGACGGATGAAAAACCCGCTCGATTCGATCTGGGGAACGATCATCTCCGGGGTGGTCCTGACGGTCATCCTGTACCTGGCCGTCAAGAACTTTCTGATGTAACGGAGGCAACGGACATGGAACTCATTCCCTCGCTCGCACGGTGGCTGCATTTCCTGGCCGGTATCATGTGGATCGGCCTGTTGTACTACTTCAATTTCGTGCAGGTCCCGGCGCTGAAGGCCGCGGGAGCCGACGGCACCGCGGCCGGCATCACCAAGCACGTCGCCCCGCGGGCGCTCCTGTACTTCCGGTGGTCCGCGGTCGTGACCTGGCTGGCCGGCGCGGCGCTGCTGGGCGGGAACTTCGTCGGCGCCTTCATGCTCGCGCCGGGGCTGGCCGGCATCGGCATCGGGGCCTGGCTCGGCACCATCATGCTGTTCAACGTCTGGGTGCTGATCTGGCCCAATCAGCAAAAGATACTCGGACTGAAGCCGGCGACCGACGAGGAGAAGAACAAGGCGCGCCGGGTGGCGCTGCTCGCGTCACGGACCAACATGATGCTGTCGATCCCGATGCTGTTCTTCATGGCGGGCGGCCTCACGCACAAGGCCGGGTTCGGCCTCTGATCTCGCGGCGCCGCGGGGCGCCGCGCACCTGGATTCTCCGGCGCCGGCTCACGCGCCGGTCAGCGCAGACCGGCGTCCCGGATCCGGCACCGGTCAGTCCCCGTAGAGCTTCTGGACGCGCTCGCGGCGTTCCTGCGCCTCGAGCGAAAGCGTTGCCGTCGGCCGCGCGAGCAGCCGCGGGATGCCGATCGGCTCGCCGGTCTCGTCGCAATAGCCGTAGCTTCCGTCCTCGATCAGCTTGATCGACTTCTCGACCTTCTTCAGCAGCTTGCGCTCGCGATCGCGTGTCCGCAGCTCCAGCGTGTACTCCTCCTCGAGCGTCGCGCGATCCGAAGGGTCGGTCGTGGTCTCGTTCTCGCGCAGATGCTCGCCGGTGTCGTCGGCGTTGCGCAGCAGCTGATCCCGGAGCTCCACGAGACGTTGCTTGAAGAAGGCGAGCTGCGCCTCGTTCATGTAGTCCTTCTCGGGCGCCTTGAGCAGGTCCTCCTCGGTGAGGACCTTGACCTTCTTGGCGACTGTCCGCTTGCGGTTGCTTGCTTCGCTGCCATGCTGACCTCTACCTCTTCGTTCATGAGTACGGGATTGCGTTTGCCGCTGCCCCGCCTCGCCGCGAAATTCCCGATACTCGGTTCGTTCGTGTCCGCTGGCGCGGCGCCCTGGCCAACGTCGCCGGCCGCGCTAAATCGGCGATTATAACCCGTCCATCGCGCGCGGGCACGGACAACGGCGGCCCGTCTCGGCGAGCCGGCCACGCGCGATTTCCGGCCGTATAATCGTGAAAAAACAAGGTCTTTCCATGTCCGCACCTTCCACTGCCGGCCGAACGCTGACCATTGCCCGTCCGGACGACTGGCACCTGCATCTGCGCGACGGCCCGGCCCTGGCCGACTTTGTCGCCGCCACCGCCGCCGTTTTCGGGCGAGCAATTGTCATGCCTAATCTGGCGCCGCCGGTGACGACGACCGCGGCGGCCGGCCGCTACCGGCAGCGCATCCTCGCGGCCCTGCCGCCGGGCTCGCGTTTCGAGCCGTTGATGACGCTCTATCTCACGGACAACACCGAGCCCGCCGAGATCGCGCGGGCGAAGGCCTCGGGGTTCGTCCACGCGGTCAAATACTATCCGGCGGGCGCGACGACGAATTCGGATTCGGGGGTCACCGCGCTCGCCCGTGCGTATCCGGCGCTCGCGGCCATGGAGAAGCACGGGGTCGTGCTGTCGCTGCACGGCGAGGTCACCGACGCCGATGTCGACGTATTCGATCGGGAACGCGTGTTCGTCGAGCGCTCGCTCACGGCCATCGTGCGCGACTTCCCCGGCCTCAGGATCGTGCTCGAGCACATCACGACGGGCGATGCGGCGGCATTCGTGACCGCAGCGCCGGCAGGCGTCGCCGCGACGATCACGCCGCAGCATCTCCTCTACTCGCGCAATGCGCTCTTCGCCGGCGGCATCCGTCCGCACCTGTACTGCCTGCCGATCCTCAAGCGCGAGACGCACCGGCGGGCCCTGGTCGCCGCGGCCACCTCCGGCAATCCGAAGTTCTTCCTCGGGACCGATTCCGCGCCGCATGCGCGGCCCGGCAAGGAGAATGCCTGCGGCTGTGCCGGCTGCTACACGGCGCCCATCGCCCTCCCGCTGTACGCCGAGGCGTTCGAAGCCGCCGGCGCGCTCGACCGCCTCGAGGCCTTCGCCAGTCACCATGGCGCCGACTTCTACGCGTTGCCGCGTAACGGCGACAAAGTGACGTTGCAGCGCGAGTCGTGGACCGTGCCGGCCGATTATCCGTGCGGCGAGCGGCGGGTCGTGTCGCTGCGCGCCGGCGAAGCGGTGCATTGGCGCGTCCGGTGAGCGCGCCGGGCCGTCCCAAGCGCGATTCGCTCCCCTGGGGGAAGGCGCGCAGCGCCAAGGGGGTCGTCAATGAGCGCCCGCGCGGCCGCCGCCACCCGACCGCGCCGGAGACGGATCGCCGCCGGTTGCCGCGATGACCTCGCGGCCCAATATAGGCTATGCTTGCTGTCCGAAGCCAGCCAGACCGTCGCCGCCCGGGAAACCGGGGGGAGGAAAGTCCGGGCTCCGCAGAGCAGGATGCCGGGTAACGCCCGGCCGCAATAAGTCGCCGCTCGCGCGGCCGACGAAGGCGAGGAACAGGGCCACAGAGACGAGTCGCCGCGGGTCCGGGTCAAACCGAGCCGGCGGCGGGTGAAACGCGGCAACCTCCATCCGGAGCAACACCAAGTAGGCGGATGACGACGCTGCTCGCCGAGTCCGCGGGTAGGTGGCTTGAGCGCGCCGGCAACGGCGCGCCTAGAGGAATGACGGCCATAGCGCGCAAGCGCCGTAACAGAACCCGGCTTACCGGCTGACTTCGGCTTTTTTCAGAACCTGCGCCGGCGCGCATCCTTCAGGATCTCGCGCGCGGCGTTGTGTCCGGGGGCCCCGGTGACGCCCCCGCCCGGGTGCGTGCCGGCGCCGCAGAGGTACAGGCCGCGTACCGGCGCCCGGTAGTTGCCGTGTCCCAGGACAGGCCGTGCCGCGAAGAGCTGGTCGAGCGTGAGCGCGCCGTGGAAGATGTCGCCGCCGACGAGGCCGAATTCGCGCTCGAGGTCGAGCGGCGACAGTGCGCGCCGGCCAACGATGCTCGCCTTGAAGTTCGGCGCGACCCGGTCGACGGTCTCGATCATCAGGTCGGCCACCTCGTCGCGCGCGTCGTCCCAGCTGCGGCCCGCGGCGACCTGCGGCAGGTCCGGATGGACATGCTGGCAGAACAGGCTCGCGACGTGCATGCCCGGCGGCGCGAGCGAGTCGTCCACCACCGAGGGAATCAGCAGCTCGACGATGGGCTCGCGCGACCAGCCGCGGGTCCGCGCGTCGAAGTACGCGCGCTCCATGTAGGCGAGCGACGGCGCGATGACGATGCCGCTCGCATGATGCGGCTGCGCGGCCTTTCCCGGCAGCGCGCTGAAGTCGGGGAGCTCCGCGAGCGCGACGTTCATCCGGAAGGTTCCCGACGCGCATCGGTAGCCGGCGATGCGCGCACTGAAATCCGCCGGCAGATGTTCGGGCGCCACCAGCCGCCCGAAGAGCAGCTTCGGGTTCACGTTGGCAACGACCCGCCGCGCCGCGACGAGCTCGCCGCTGCCGAGCTCGACGCCCGTGGCACGGCCGTCCGTCACGATCACGCGCTCGACGGCGGCATCGGTGCGCATGACGACCCCGCGCGCCGCGCACTCGCTGGCCATCGCCGCCGTGATCGCGCCCATGCCGCCGCGCGCGTGGCCCCACTGGCCCCGCTTGCCGTTCACCTCGCCGAAGACGTGGTGCAGCAGCACATAGGCCGACCCGGGCGTGTACGGGACTCGCGAAGTTGCCGACCACCGCGTCGAAGCCGAGCGCCGCCTTGATCGGGTCGGACTCGAACCAGCGATCGAGCACGTCGCCCGCGCTCTTGGTGAAAAGGTCGAGCACGTCGCGCCGGCCGGCGAGATCGAGCGCGCGGAAGCGCTTCGCCACCTTCCACGCATCGAGCAGCGTCCCGATCCCGCCCCCGACGTCGGGCGGGGTCGCGAGCACCAGATCGCGCAGCACGTCGGCGACGCGATCGAGCATTGCGTAATATTCGGCGAGACGCAGCGCGTCGCGGCGCGAGAACCTGGCGACCTCGGCCTGCGTCGCGTCGAGCCCGCCGCCGACCTTCAGGAAGCCGCCGTCGGGCAACGGCAGGAAATTCGCGAACGGGCGCTCGACGACGGACAGCCCGTGCTCCGCGAGCCGCAGGTCGCGGATGACCTTCGGATTGAGCAGGCTGACGGTGTAGCTCGCCGTGGAGTTGCGAAAGCCGGGGTGAAACTCCTCGGTGACGGCGGCGCCGCCGAGCACACCGCGGCGCTCGAGCACGCACACCGAGAGCCCCGCGCCGGCGAGATAGGCGGCGCAGGTGAGACCGTTGTGACCGCCGCCGATGACGACGGCGTCGTAGCGCGCGGTTGCCGCCGTCATCGTGCCGGCCGGTCAGTCCTCGCTCAGTCCCGCGGCCACGGTCGAGAATCCGCTGTCGACGTAGACGATGTCGCCGGTGACCCCGCTTGCGAGGTCCGAGAACAGGAACGCGGCGACGTTGCCGACCTCGTCGATGGTGACGTTGCGGCGCAGCGGCGCGTTGCTCTCGACGAAGCGCAGGATCTTCGAGAAGCCGCCGATGCCCGCGGCGGCCAGGGTCTTGATCGGGCCGGCCGAGATGCCGTTGGCGCGGATGCCCTCGGGACCCAGGCACGAAGCGAGATAGCGGACGTTGGCCTCCAGGCTGGCCTTCGCGAGCCCCATCACGTTGTAGCTCGGCAGCGCCCGCAGCGCGCCCAGATAGGTGAGCGTCACCAGCGAGCCGTTGCGTCCCTGCATGAGCGGCCGCGCGCCTTTCGCCAGCGCCGCGAGGCTGTACGAGCTGACGTCGTGCGCCATGGCGAACGCGGCGCGCGTGAGCGCGTTCAGGAAATCGCCGGACAGCGCCTCCCGCGGCGCGAATGCGATCGCGTGCAGCAATCCGTCCAGCGTGCCCCACTCGGAGGAGAGCGACGCGAACAGCGCGTCGATGTCGTCGTCGCGGGTCACGTCACAGGGCAGCACCGGCACGGTGCCGAATTCGGCGGCGACCCGCACGACGCGGTCCTTGAGCTCGTCGTTGACATAGGTGAACGCGAGGGTCGCGCCCTCGCGGTGGCACGCCCGCGCGACACCGTACGCAATCGAGCGTTCCGAGAGAACGCCCGTGATCAGGATCTTCTTGCCGGCGAGAAAGCCCATCGTGACTCCGGGAAACAGGGATGCGCGGCGCCCCCGCACGGGCGACGGGCGGTCAGAACAGCGGAACCACCGGTCCGATCACGCCGCAGGCAGAGCGGTCGTTCGGGGCGCCGGGCTGTGCCTCCAGCGAGCCGACGGCACCCGCGTGCACGACGACCGACTTGCCGATGATGCCGTTCGGCCCGTCCAGCGCGAGACCGGGCAGGCGAGTCGATATGCCGCCGATGCCGTTTTCGTTGAGCGAAACCCCGACGACGGCCGGCAGCGACGTCCCGGGCAGCAGGACCGGCGGACCCGCCGAAAAGCCGTTCGGCGACGAGCAGTTGCCGTTGGCGTGGATCGCCACGCGCCAGGCGCCGGGCGTCCCGTTGGTCACGTTCGCGGCGATCATCAATCCGCCGTCGACCTCGCGAAAGGCCACGCCCCCGCCCATCGCGCTGCCCCCCGTCGGGACGAGCTTCGCACCGATGCTCGGCCGCGACGTACCGTCGCTCGTCGCGCATGCGGCGAGTGCGCCGGCGAGCGCAACCGGGACCAGCAGCGGCAGGAGCGCCCGCAGCCGGCGCACCGAGCCCGTTCCCGTCACCGGCGGCGTCCGCATCGCCACGCCGCCCGGCAGACCGATCACGACTTGCGGATCACGCCGCATGCAACGCGCGCCCCCGCGTTGCCCGTGGGTTGAGTCTTGAAGTCGTCCGGGTCCTTGTGCACGATCACCGCCTTGCCGACGATATCGGCCGCGCCGGAGCCGATCGTGATCACGTCGAGCTCGGCGGTCATCACCGCGTTGCCGGCGGCGTCCGCCGCCAGCATCGGCATGTCGCCGGCGTGGCGGTCGGGGACGGTCGGGTACGAATGCGGCTTGCCGAGCGGATTGAAGTGGCCGCCGGCGCTCATTCCGTCCCCGGAGCTGCAATCGCCCTTCTCGTGGATGTGGAAGCCGTGGGTGCCCGGGGCGAGTCCCGACACCTTGGCATAGACCACGACGACGTTGCCCTTCTGCGTGAATGTCACGGTGCCGGTGGCGCTGTTGCCACGGGTCGGCGCGAGATCGGCAATCGCGGACGGACCCGCGGGCGCCATCGCAGCGCAACCCGCGACCAGCGCGCCAGCCGCCATCATTCCGAGTGCGTTCATCATGGTGACTCTCCAGAACGAGTCGCGCGCCCGCCGTCCGCGCGCCAGGAGGAAGGCATCGTACCCACGGCGGGCGCCCATGATAAGCGATGCCCGCTGCGCTGACCAGATCGCGTTTTGGCGGCGCGCCCGAGGCGCTCGCCGCCGATCGCGCGCGGCGCGATCCCGGACCGCCTGCTCGTTCTTCGCGCGCGCGGCCCGCACGGTAGAATGCCCCGGTTGCCGGGCCTCGATGCCCGGCCGCTCCCGCATCCAGGACTCCCGATGTCGCACATGACCCCCTCCGAGATCGTCAGCGAGCTCGACAAGCACATCGTCGGGCAGGATGCGGCGAAGCGCGCGGTCGCGATCGCGCTGCGCAACCGCTGGCGTCGCCAGCAGGTGCCGGAGCCGCTGCGGCAGGAGATCACGCCGAAGAACATCCTGATGATCGGGCCGACCGGCGTCGGCAAGACCGAGATCGCCCGCCGGCTCGCGCGCCTGGCCAATGCGCCGTTCATCAAGGTCGAGGCGACCAAGTTCACCGAAGTCGGCTACGTCGGCCGCGACGTCGACACGATCGTGCGCGACCTCGTCGAGGCCGCGATCAAGCAGACGCGCGAAGCGGAAGCGCGCAAGGTCCGCGACCGCGCCGTCGACGCCGCGGAGGAGCGGCTGCTCGACGTGCTGCTGCCGCCGGCGCGCGAGGTCAGCATCCAGGACATGCAGCCGACCGATTCGACGACGCGCCAGAAGTTCCGCAAGATGCTCCGCGAAGGCAGGCTCGACGACCGGGAGGTGGAGGTCGAGCTCTCCCTGCTGGCGCCGCAGATGGACATCATGGCGCCGCCCGGGATGGAGGACCTGACGAGCCAGCTGCAGGGCATGTTCCAGCAGCTCGGCGGCGCGCGGCGCAAGCTGAAGCGGATGAGCGTCGCCGACGCCATGAAGGCGCTGACCGACGAGGAGGCCGCGCGGCTCGTCAACGACGACGAGATCAAGTCGACGGCGCTCGCCGCCGTGGAGCAGAACGGCATCGTCTTCCTGGACGAGATCGACAAGATCGCGAGCCGGCAGGAGACGCAGGGCGCCGACGTCTCGCGCCAGGGCGTGCAGCGCGACCTGCTGCCCCTGGTCGAGGGCACGACGGTGTCGACGAAGCACGGGATGGTCCGCACCGATCACATCCTGTTCATCGCGTCGGGCGCGTTCCATTACTCGAAGCCGTCGGACCTCATTCCCGAGCTGCAGGGCCGCTTCCCGATCCGCGTCGAGCTCGCGTCGCTGTCGGTCACCGACTTCGAGAAGATCCTGACCGCGACCGACGCCTGCCTCGTGCGCCAGTACCAGGCGCTGCTCGCGACCGAGAACCTGCACCTCGACTTCCGGCCGGACGGCATCCGGCGGCTCGCCGAGATCGCGTTCTCGGTGAACGACAAGCAGGAGAACATCGGCGCGCGGCGGCTGTACACGGTGATGGAGCGCCTCCTCGACGACCTCTCGTTCCACGCGACCCGGCACACGGGCGAAACGTTCACGATCGACGCCGCCTACGTCGACGAGCGGCTCAAGGGCATCGCCGGCGACGAGAACCTCGCCCGGTACATCCTCTGACTGCCGGATGCGAAGCTCCTCCTGCGCCGCCGCGGGAGGGCGGCGCTCCACCGGCCCGATCTCCCAGCCCATGTTCGTTCGCATCGTCGGCATCATCCTGCCGGTCTTCTCGATCATCGCGCTGGGCTGGCTCTATGCCCGGCGCGCGAAGCCCGATCTCGCCTGGGTGAACCGGATCAACATCACGGTGCTGGCGCCGGCGCTGATCTTCTCCGCGCTGGCGAGCAAGGACTTCGACATCACCGCCAACGTGCCGCTGATCGCCGGCAGCATCGGCGTGGTTCTGGGCTCGGGGCTGCTCGCGTGGCCGTTCGCGAAGCTCCTGCACCAGGACTACCGGACGTGGGTGCCGCCGATGATGTTCAACAACTGCGGCAACATGGGGCTCCCCCTTGCGTACCTGAGCTTCGGCCAGGCCGGGCTGTCGGCGATGGTGACGCTGTTCACGATCTCGAACCTCGTGCATTTCACGCTGGGCGTGCACATCGTCAACCGGCACGCGGCGTTCTGGCCGGTATTCCGCAATCCGATGGTCGTCGCCACGTTTCTGGGGTTCGCGTTCGCGCTGAGCCACCCCCCGGTGCCGGAATGGCTGATGCTCGCGATCAAGCTGGTCGGCGACGCGTCGATCCCGCTGATGCTGATCTCGCTCGGCGTGCGCCTCGCCGACGTCCGCTGGGACGAGTGGCACCTCGGCGTGGTCGGCGGCCTCGTCTGCCCGCTCACCGGCCTCGCGCTGGCCGGCCTGCTGGTGCCGCTCCTCGGCCTCGATCCCGCGCAAACCGGGCTTCTGATCCTTTTCGGCTGCCTGCCGCCGGCCGTGCTCAATTTCATGGTCGCGGAGCAGTACGGGCAGGAGCCGGGCAAGGTCGCCTCGATCGTTCTGGTCGGCAACATGATGGCGGTCCTGTTCGTGCCGCTCGGGCTCGCGCTGGCGCTGCGATGACGGCGGAGCCGGCGCCGCGCATCGACGCGATCCTGCTCGACTTCGGCGGCGTGCTGATCGAGCTCGTGGGCGTCGAGCAGATGCTCGACTGGTGTCCCCAGCTCGGCGGCACCGACGAGCTCTGGCGGCGATGGCTGCACTCGCCTGCGGTGCGCCGCTTCGAGACCGGCGGCAGCACGCGCGAGGAGTTCGCCGCCGAGATCGTGGACGAGTTCGGCCTGCCGGTCGGCGGCGAGGATTTCCTCCGCGCCTTCACCCACTGGCCGCGCGCGCTCTTTCCCGGCGTCGCCGAGCTGCTCGTCGGGCTCGCGCCGCGCTGCCGCCTCGCCAGCGTGTCGAACACCAACGAGCTGCACTGGGAGCGGTTCGAGCGCGAGTGGTCGCTGCCCGGCTATTTCCATCACAATTTCCCGTCGCACCGGGTCGGCATGCTGAAGCCGGACGCCGCGTACTTTCGTCACGTCATCGAAGCGCTGGCCGTCGACGCGGAGCGGGTGCTGTTCATCGACGACAACCGCATCAACGTCGACGCGGCGGCGCGGCTGGGCATCGTCGCCCGGCATGCCGTCGGGGTCGACGGGCTCGTTGCCGCGCTCGCCGAATTCAACCTGCCCGGGGGAACCGACACATGAACCTGCATCGAATGCTGAACGCCCGCGCGACCGAAGGCCGTCCGCTCAAGGTCGGGATGATCGGGGCCGGCAAGTTCGGCGCGATGTACCTCGCGCAGGCGAAGCACACGCCGGGCATCCATGTCGTCGCGATCGCCGATCTCGCACCGGACCGCGCGAAGGCGTCGCTGGCGCGCACCGGCTGGGCGCCGCAGCGCTTCGCCGCCCGGTCGTTCGCCGACGCCGCGAAGACCGGCGCGACGCACGTCACCGACGACGCGCTGGCGCTCATCGCCGCCCCCGACGTCGATATCGTCATCGACGCGACGGGCAATCCCGCCGCCGGCATCCGCCACGCGCTCGCCTGCTGCACGCACGGCAAGCACGTGGTGATGGTCAACGTCGAGGCCGACGCGCTCGCCGGTCCGCTGCTCGCGCGGCGCGCGCGGGAGGCCGGCGTCGTCTATTCGCTCGCCTACGGCGACCAGCCCGCGCTGATCTGCGAGATGGTCGACTGGTGCCGCGCCGCGGGATTCGAGGTGGTCGCCGCGGGCAAAGGCACGAAATACCTCCCCGAGTACCACGCGTCCACGCCGGACACCGTGTGGCCCTACTACGGATTCACCCCGGAGATGGTGGCCGCGGGCGACTTCAACGCCCAGATGTTCAACTCGTTCCTCGACGGCACCAAGAGCGCGATCGAAATGGCGGCGGTCGCGAACGCCACGGGACTCTCGCCCGCCCCCGCGGGACTCGCTTTCCCGCCCTGCGGCGTCGACGATCTGCCGCGCGTGCTGCGCCCGCGCGACGACGGCGGGCAGCTCCATCACGCGGGTCAGGTCGAAGTGATCTCGAGTCTCGAGCGCGACGGCCGGCCGGTGTTCCGCGACCTGCGCTGGGGCGTCTACGTGACCTTCCGCGCCGGTGACACGGTCGGCGAGGACTACGTGCGGCGCTGCTTCCGGGAGTACGGCTTCTCGACCGACCCGTCGGGCCGCTATTCGGCGATGTACAAGCCGTATCACGCGATCGGCCTCGAGCTCGGCATCAGCGTGGCGTCGGTCGGACTGCGCCGCGAGCCGACGGGTGCGGCCATCGCGTGGCACGGCGACGTCGTCGCCACCGCGAAGCGCGATCTCGGAGCCGGGGAGACCCTCGACGGCGAGGGCGGCTACACGGTCTACGGGAAGCTCTATCCGGCCGCGGCATCGCTCGCCCTCGGCGGCCTGCCGCTCGGCCTCGCGCACGGCGTGAGGCTCGTGCGCCAGGTGGCCGCGCACGCGGCCGTGCGCTGGGACGACGTGACCATCGACGCGGCGAGCGAGGCGGTCAGGTTCCGGCGCGCGATGGAAACCGAATTGGAAGCCGCATTCCGCCGCTGACCGCTCGTCCCTGTCCGGATCCGCTCGAAGGCCTCAGCGCTTGAGCGCGCGGCACTCGATCGGCAGCAGCGGCTCCGGAACGCTGGTCAGATTCTTGCCGTAGACCCGCATCTTGTCCGGCGCTTCGGCATGGCCGCAGACCCAGGCGACCGGCACGATCGGCGCATCGTCGACGACGGCCGGGCGCAGCGTGAGGATCTTTCCCGTGAGGGACTTGTTGGCGCGGTTGCCGAAGGTGATGTGGATCGCGCCGTCCTTCACGGCAAGGGCGCCGACATGGTTGGCGACGATCTTGTCGGCGGGGGGCAGGCCGGCGGCCGCGTTGTCGGCGGGAAAGGAGTGTTCGACCGCCCAGGCAGCGGCAATCGGCTGCTTGGCGATGTCGGCGAGCGGCAGCGCCGCCTTGATCTGGTCGCGGACGATCTTCTCGAGATAGGACGGCAGCGCGAGCGTGGCCAGGATGGCGATGACGGCCAGGACGGCCATCATCTCCATCAGGGTGAAGCCTCGGAGCCGGTCTTTCATGGATTCATCGGCTCCGCAGGAATGGAAGAACGAGCGCGCGCGCATCGACGCGCGCCCCGATGCGCGAGAGCAGCAGGAACGAGCCCACGAGCTTGCGATGAAGAAAGATGGTTTCGGGGGGCGGCGGTCGCAGGAGCCCGCGGCGGAACGCGAGGTCGAAGCCGAGCGCGCGCACCCGCGAAGGCAGGTCCGACTTCGCAAAGTCGTACCGGCCCGCGTGGCGCAGCGGCTCGCAGACAAGGACGATGACATCGACGACCGCCTGCACGCGCTCCGGGGAATCGTCGGGCGCCAGGTAGCCGATCCGGATCGCCTCGCGGGCGACGGCGTCGCGGTCGCCGTCGATCACCGCGCGGGTGATGCGCACGTAGTTGGCGACGAAGGCCGCGTCGAAGCGCTTCGTGGATCCGAAATCGAGCAGCGCGACGCGTGCGCGCGCGGGCTGATAGAGGTAGTTCGCGAAGTTCGGGTCCGTCTGCATCACGCGGAACTCGAAGAGCTCGCGAAACAGCAGGCGCTCGAGGAGGGCACCGACGGCATCGCGCCGGGCCTGCGGCGCGCGGTCGAGCACGTCGAGCGGCTCGCCTTCCACGTAGTCCATCGCCATGACCCGGGGCGTCGTCAGGTCCGGGTGCACGCGCGGAACGAGCAGCGCCGGCTCGTCGGCAACGAGCTGCGCGTAACGCTCGAGAAAGCGGGCCTCGGCCAGGTAATCCGCTTCCTGTGCGAGCTGGTGCTTGGCCTCGGCGGCGATGCCCGCGACGTCGATGCCGCCCGGCAGCAGGTTGAACAGGCGCAGCAGCGCGGCGACATTGTCGACGTCGCTCGCAATCGAACGGGCGACGCCCGGATACTGGATCTTCAGCGCGAGGTCGCGGCCGTCCCGCGTCGTCGCGCGGTGCACCTGCCCGATCGACGCGGCCGCGACGGGTTCGTAGTCGAACGCCGAGAATCGTCGCTCCCAGCCTTTGCCGTACTCGCGTCCGAGCACGCGCCGCACCTGCTCCGAGGGCATCGGCGCGGCCTGCGCGCGCAACACGGCCAGCGCCTGGGCGAATTCCGGCGGCAGGAGGTCCTCGCTCTGGAGCGAAACCAGCTGTCCGATCTTCATGGCGGCACCGCGCAGCCGCGCGAGCCGTGCCGCGAGCCGTTGCGCATTGGCGGCGGAAAATAGCGCGCTGCCGAAGTCGCCCGACTCGCCGCGCGCGATTCTTCGGATGCCCTCGGCAGCGGCGCCGACGGCGAGCTCGCCTGCCGCAAGGCCGATGCGCGCCATCCGGCCGAGGCGGGTCTGCGGGATCGGGGCCGGCGAGGGTTTGGGCACCGTCCGATTCGCGCCGGCGCTCATCGGGATTCGTCGTCGCCGTGCGACGGCGGCAGCGCCTTGACGAGCGCCAGAACGTCGCGGAAGGCATCGTCGTCGCCGGCATGCGTCCATTCGAACAGCACGGTCTCGGTGCCGGCGATCACCACACCGGCACGGCGCATGCGCTCGAGCGCGAAGCGCCGGTCGACCTGGCGCGCGGCCCGCGATCCGACCGCGTCGCCGGCAAGCGTCACCGCGTAGCCGAGCGCGGCGAGTCCGAGCACGGTCTGCAGTACGCAGACGTGGGCCTCCATGCCGGCGACGACGACCTGACTGCGACCATGCGCCTCCAACCGCGCGACGAACTCGGGATGATCGGCCGCGCCGAAGCGCGTCTTCTCGAAGATCTCGCCGGGGGCGAATTGCCGACGCAGACCCGCGACGACCTGGCCGATCTGCCCCGGGCAGTGCTCGGTGACGATCGCCGGGATCCCGAAGCGCCGCGCGGCAGCGAGCAGGGCGGCGCTGCGCGCGATCAGCGGCTCGCCGTGCAGGATGTGCGGCGCGAGCCGCTCCTGAATGTCGACGACGAGGAGCAGGCTTTGCGCCCGGTCGAGCCGGCGCGTCTCGGCGCCGCCCGCATGCCCCGCTGACGATGTCGCCGGCACGGCTCAGTCCGCCGCGACGGCCTTCGGGTCCGCCGCCGTGGCCGGCAGCGGCTTCGCCGGCGATCGCGGCAGCGCGACCATCTGCGGCGCATCGGGCGCGAAACAGCCGGCGGCACAGCAACGGCCAGGCTGCCGGTTGCGCGTGATCTTGCGCGTGGCGTCCGCAAGCACGCCGCGGTCGAGCAGCCGCTCGACGAGGTCCACCTTGTTCCCGATCGGATAGTTGCGGAAGATCTCGAGCTTCATCGCCTCGGGCGATCCGCCGCCGTGCAGGCTGATCAGCGAATACCAGCCGGCCTGGTAGGACGCCGTGAGATCCTCGATGAACCGCGCGACCTCGATGCGCTTCTCGTACGGGATGTCCGAGCGCGCCGTCAGCACTTCCGACAGGCGCCCGGCAGTCGCGGGATTGTGGTCCTCGTCGGGTCCGGGCAGCGCCACGATCATGCCGCCCGACACCTGGTGCGCGAGACGATGCATGTCGTAGATCTGCGTGCCGAGCAGGAGCTTGCCGATATTCGCGAACACCGGATCCGGGGTGACGATGCCGGACTCGCTCGGCTGGCAATAGACCGAGGCCGCCACGCCGCAGGCGTAGAAGCCTTCGGTGATCTTGATGAGCTCGACCATCGCGTCGCGCACGCCGTGCGCCCGGTCGAGATCGATGCCGTTGGCCTCGGTGACGAGCGCGCCCGCGCCGATCAGCAGGTCGCCGAAGCCCGCGCGCGCCGCGATGCAGGTATGCCGATGCTGCGCCGTGTAGTTGTACAGGATCTCGCCGGCCGTGCCGCCACTCCCCGGCGCAGAACACCCGCTCCCAGGGCACGAACACGCGGTCGAACAGGCACACGCCGGTCGACTGGCCGTACTTCGCGGAAAAGCTCGCCGCCGCCTCGCCGGGGCGCCCGGCGCGCCGCGCGACGATGGTGAGTCCGTCGGCGTCGACCGGGACCGCACAGCACACCGCGAAATCGCGATCCGCGTCGTTCATGTTGCGGCCCGGCATGACGAGGAGCTCGTGCACGTAGGGTGCCGCCGTCACGATCGCCTTGGTGCCGGAGACGACGATCCCGTCGGCGCGACGCTCGACGATATGGACATAGCGTGTCGGGGTTCGGCTGCTGCGCCGGGCGCAGCGACCGATCGCCCTTGGCGTCGGTCATCGCGATGCCCAGCGTCAGGTCGTTCGCGTAGACGTGGCCCAGGTACGCGCGCAGGTGCGCGTGATAGTCGGTGCCGGCCTCGGCGTCGATGCGCGCGGTGCCGTGGAAGATCGCGGTCGAGCGCGTCGCCGGCGAGATAGCGCTGCGCGCAGCCCGTCTCCTGGCAGACGAGGCGCACCGCCTCGAGCTTGTTCAGCAGGTCGGCGCTCGTGCGCGGAATCGCGAGCATCCGGTTGATCGGGCCGTCGAAGTCCGGGCTCTGCGCGCGCATCAGATGCTGCGTCGGCTCGCGCAGCGCGAAATCGTAGCTGACGCCGATGCGCGTTGACCCCCGGCGCGAGCAGCGGCTCGTCGGCCACCGAGTCGATGCGCCGCCCGTCGACGTAGACGACCGGGTGCAGGCGGCGCAGCGATTCGCGGTAATCGGCTGCGGACATCAGCATGGCGGCGGCTCCTCGTCGCAACGGCGGCGTCCCGAATACTATACGACCGCAGCGAGCTCGGCGGGCATTGCCGGCCGCGTGAATCTCAGGCTTGAGGACGCGAAGGCGCGGCGCCGGTGTTTGCGAGCACCTCCGGGTTCACCACGTTGATCGGTGCGCCGTTGGCGTAGGCGACGATCTGGTCGAAGATGTCGGCAAACTGGATCTCGTATTCGTCGCGCGTCACGTAGCCGATGTGGGGCGTGCACACGACGTTGTCCATCAGCAGCAGCGGATGGCGCGTGTCCCGCAGCGGCTCTTCGTCGAAGACATCGACCGCCGCCATGCCCGGGCGTCCCGCCTGCAGCGCCTCCACCAGCGCACCGGGCTCGATGAGCCCCGCCCGGCTCGTGTTGACGAGCAGCGCCGTCGACTTCATCCGGACCAGGTCGTCTGCCGTCACGATGCCGCGCGTGGCGTCGACCAGGCGCAGGTGCAGCGACACGACGTCACAATCCTCGAAGAGCGCCGCCCTGCCGCGGGCGACGGCATGGCCATCGGCCCTTGCGCGCGCCAGCGACGCTTCCCGCGCCCAGACGCGCACGTGCATGCCGAACGCCCTGGCGTATCCGGCGACGACGGCGCCGATCCGGCCGTAGCCGTAGACGCCGAAGGTCTTGCCGCGCAGGGTCTCGCCGATGCCGATCTGCCACCTGCCCGCCCGGAGCGCATTCATCTGCTGCGGAATCCGGCGCTTCGCGGCGAGGACCAGTCCCCATGTCAGCTCGGCGGCGGCGTAGGACGGCGTGCCGGCGTGCTGGCTCGAAGACACGATGACGCCGCGACGCGTGCAGGCCCCGATGTCGATGTGCGGGTAGACGCTGCGCTGGCTGATGATCCGCAGCCTGTCCAGTCGTTCGAGCAGCGGCGCGCGGATCTGCGTGCGCTCGCGGATGAGCACCAGCGCTTCGGCATCCTTGAGCCGCTCCGCGAGCGTGGCGACGTCCTCGACGTGATCGTTCCATATCGTCACGTCGTGACCCGCCAGCTTGTCGAAGCAGGCGAGCGTGCGCAGCGTGTCGTGATAGTCGTCGAGGATCGCAATGCGCATCGGTGGGCCCCGGACTACGGCAGCGATGGGGCGAGCGCAGGCGATTCGCTCTCGCGCTCGAGCTGCACGAGCCAGAAGCGCATCGCCATCTCGCGGTACATCGTCGCCGCGGTGGCCCGGTGTTGACGTGCCTTCTCCGGCTCCACCGCGCGGATCAGCAGGCGCGCAAGCCCTGCGTGGCAATGAGCGGCGAGAGGTCGCATGCCGAGCTCGTCGGCAAGCTTCAGCGCATCGAGAAAGCAGCGTTGCGCCGATTCGGACGCCGGCGCCTCGGTCGCGTGTATCTCGCCCAGCAGCTGGCGCGCGTAGACCTCGTTGCCGCGCTCCTTCTGTTCGGTGGACAGGGAGAGCGCCATCGTGGCGAGCCGCATCGCCTCGGCAGGCTCGCCTGCGAGCAGGTGAATCTCGCCGCACTTGACGAGCAGGAGCGGCAGGCGGCTCATCCGGCCCATCGTCGTTGCGCCCTCGACGGCGGCGTCGACCTGCGCCAGGCCCTCGGCGATGCGGCCGCAACGGGCGAGGGCAACGCCGAGGTCGGCCGCGATCGGCGGCCGCAGCAGCGGAACCTGCTCGCTGACGTCGAGTCCGCGCGCCAGGATCGTGATTGCCGCCTCGAACTCGCCTACCCGCACGCGAACGCCGCCCAGTCCGAGGCACGCGTGGCACAGGCTGTACGCGTGATGCGACGCGTCGGCCACCCGCAGTCCCTCCGACGCCACGTTGTGGGCTGCCTCGAAGTCGCCCAGTTCCGCCAGCGTCCACGCGAGGTGGCTGCGCACGCGCACCGACGGCAGCCCCACCTGACCGAAGGCGTTGGCTTCGTCCTTCGGCTCGATCAGCGCCACGGCGCGACTCAGGAACTCGCGCGCCTTGGGATAGTTGCCGAGCGTCCGGTAGATCTCGCCGACACTCATGTTGCCCACGACCAGCAGGTCGGCTGCTCCGGCGCGCTCGCCGAGCACCAGCGCGCGCTCGCCGGTCTGCAGCGCGAGGTCCGTGTTCCCCACGTTGCCGTGGTAGTTGCTGAGGAAGGAGAGAACCTGCGCCAGGCGCCGCTCGTCGCCCAGCGCCTCGGCCAGGCGCCTTGCAGCCTCCAGCACCTCCAGCAGGCGCTGGTGCCGGCCCAGCGGGACGAGCGCATTGCGCAGGTCGCAATGCAGGTCGAACGCCATTTCGCGCAGGCGCCGGGACGGCGGCAGGCGGTTCAGCACATCGAGCGCCCGCTCGTAGTACGCGATGGCTTCGAGACTCGCGAACTGCGCGGCGGCGCGATGGCCGGCATCGCGCAGATAGGTCAGCGCCTGATCCCAGGCTTCGCCCAGCACCGCGTGGCGCGCCAGAACGTCGACGTCATCGCTCCCGCTCAGCGCGTTGAGAATGGTCAGGTGCAACTGCTGTCGGCGCCGCTGCAGCAGCGTGTCATAGGCGACGGCCTGGGTCAGCGAATGCTTGAATTCGTAGGCAAGCTCGCCGGCATCGGTGCGCTCGACGAGCAGGCCAGCCATTTCCAGCCGGCGCAGCGCCTTCCGGAGCTCGTCGACAGGCATGCCGCTCACGCGCTCGAGCAGGCCGACGCTCGCGACCTCCCCGATGGCGGCGATGGTTCGCAGCACGAGCTTGTCGGCGCGCGCCAGGCGATCGATGCGCGCCGACAGCACGCCCCGCACCGTGGGTGGAATTGCCGCCGTGCCCGGCTGCATCTCCAGCCGGTAGCGTCCCGGCTGTCCCTGCAGCGCGCCCGATTCGACCATGCTGCGAACGTATTCCTCGATGAACAGCGGATTGCCGCCGCTGCGTCTGGGGAGCTCGTCGTTCAGCAGGGCCAGCGACTCGTCCCCGCCCAAGAGGTCGGTGATGATCTGCCGTATCGCCTCCGGCGTGAGTCCGTCGAGGCGCAGTTCGAGCCGCGGGCAGTCGGCGAGCCAGCCGGCGTCGTAATCGGGTCGATAGGTGAGCAGGACCAGCGTCGTCGTCGGCAGGTTGTGCACGAAGGCATCGAGAAAGTCGCGCGTGTCGGACGTCACCCATTGCAGGTCTTCGTAGGCGAGGACCATGGGTCGATCGGCAGTCATCCGGACGGCGAGCCACTTGAGCGCCGCGAAGACCTGCTGCCGGCGCTCGCTTACGGGGAGTTCCATGAACCGGTGGTGCTCCGGCAGCGCGCGCAGCAGCGCCAGGAGGGGTGCGCCCACGGCATTCGAGTCGCCATCGAGCGCGACGATGCGCCCGGCGACTTTCTCCTGCGTCGTCCGAACGTCGTCTGCCTCGCCGATGTTGAAGTACTGGCGCAGGATGTGCACGCCCGGCCGATACCCGGAGCCGCTGCCGTACGGGGCGCCGCCGCCGTCGAGCGCGAGCACGTCCCTGCGCGCGACGATGCGCAGGAACTCGTGCACGAGCCGCGACTTGCCGATCCCGGCTTCCCCGACGACGACGGCGAGCCGGCCCCTGCCGTCGGCACGGAGCTCGTCGAACAGCCCGAGCAGCCTCTCG
This sequence comes from uncultured beta proteobacterium, assembly GCA_963786625.1. Lineage (GTDB taxonomy): Bacteria > Pseudomonadota > Gammaproteobacteria > Burkholderiales > Casimicrobiaceae > CAIWHR01. The sequence continues at coordinate 301,950 of CAWAZS010000014.1, read as the reverse complement.
AGTTCGCCGCCGCGCCCCGTGAATGGGGTCATGGCGCGCGCCGGTGCGTGGTCGAAACGGGACCGGCGGACCGTGGTCCGTCCGATTTCGGCCACCTCGATCGGGCGCTCGAAACCCCTCACGCGAACCGGGCCGATCGGGCGCACCTCGACGTAGCCCTCGGCAAGCCGGACCGTCTCGATGGTGGCGAGCACCGAGCCGGGCTTGGCCATCTGTTCCATCCGCGACGCCACGTGCACGGTCTGACCGAATGCCCGGTAGGTCGTGTGCAGGCCATGTCCGCTGGCCGTCAGGACGACCTCGCCCGAATGGAGCCCGACGCGGATCTGGACCGGCAACCCGTAAGCGCGCTGGATGCCGTCGCCGTAGTGGCGCACGAGGTCCTGCATGCTGAGCGCCGCGTAGCAGGCCCTGACCGCGTGGTCCTCCCACGCGACCGGCGCACCGAAGAACGCCAGGATTCCGTCGCCCAGCAACTGGCTCACCGTGCCCCCATACTTCTCGACGGCCTCGCACATGTGGTCGAGCACCGGGTCGAGGAGCCTGCGCGCCTCTTCCGGGTCGCGGTCGGCGATGAGCTCGGTCGACCCCTTCAGGTCGGCGAAGAGCACGGTGACGAGCTTGCGCTCGCCGTCCTGGGTGTTGGTCGCGGTGAGGTCTCGCTCGGCAGGCTCCCTGGCGCCGCCATTCGCAGCGGCCACCGGATGCGCGCACTCGGGGCAGAATTTGGCGCCGGCCGGCAGCCCGTTCCCGCAGGCCTTGCATTTCGCCGACAGCGCGGATTCGGGCATGGTCACTACAGCAGATTCGTGTGGTCGTTCATGGGTCGGTACGCGGCGTTGCCCGCTGGCACGGGCCTGGATCGAAACGTTGCGCATCCGAACCGCGCAATCCGATGGTAATCCGCGCCGGCGCTTCGCGCGAGCGGGCGGCCGGCCGCGCACGGTCGACGAGGCGCCGCACGGCGGGACCCGGTCGCGGGCGGATGCGTCACCGGGAAGCCGCCGTCGGCCGCGTGACACGGTGCTAGTATTCCGCCCCGTGCGACCGCGTTGAATTGCCGGGCGTCCGGCGTTCTTGCGCGAGACGCCGCGTCTGGATGAGCCCGAGGATGGATGTCCCCTCCTTCGGGATCGCCCGGGCTGGCGCGCCCGGATGGCGCGAGGAGCGGCCATGAACGGGGACGAGGGGATTCGCGGGCGCGTCGATGCGCTGATCCGCGGCGAGGAGCGATCGGCGGAAATCGGCGCGGGAGTCGTGCGCATCGTCTCCGGTCTGGTGCTCGTGGCGGTGCTGACGGCAGCAGGCGCCACGATGCCGGCTCCGGCGCTGGACGTGGCGACCCGGCATCGCGTGGCGATGCTGGTCATTGTCGGGTTCATCGCATCGGGCGTCGTCGGCATTGCGCTCGCGCGGTCGCGCTTCTACCGCCGGCAGCTCGCGTACGGGTTCATCGCCCTCGACGCCGTGCTGGTCGGCGTGTTCCTGCACCGCAATCTCGACAGCGTCGGCCTGCCCGGAGAGCTCGTCGCCGCGTCGCCGGTGGTGTGGCTGCTGCCGCTGCTGCTGACCGTCGCCGTGCTGCGCTTTCGCCCCGGCGTCCAGCTCTTCGCGCTCGCGGCGCTGGCCACGGCCGTCGTCGCGGTCGCGATCGCTCTGGAGCCGGCGGACGTCGCGAGCCGGCTGGCGGCCGCCGGACTGGCGGAGCGCTATTTCATGCCGCAACCCAACGTCATGCGACTCGCGATGCTGCTGCTCGCGGGGACGCTGCTGGTCGTGGTCGCGTGGCGCGGGCGGCGGCTTCTCGTGCGCGCCCTTGCGGAGTCGGAGCGGCGCGCCACGCTGACCCGCTTCCTGCCTGCGGAGATCGAACCGTTCGCATTGGATGCGGCGGCCGGAGGGTTGCGCCGGGGCAGGCGCCAGCATGCCGTGATCATGTTCGTCGACATCCGCGATTCCGCGGCCCGCGGGGAAAAGCTCGATCCCGAGCGGCTGTCGGTCTTCCTGAGCGCATTCCGGAGCCGCGTGTCCCGCGCGGCGCAGCAGCATGGTGGCGTCGTCGACAAGTTCATCGGCGATGGCGCGCTGGTCGTGTTCGGCCTGCCGGCGCCCTCGCCCGACGATGCGACCCGCGCGCTCGCCTGCGCGCGGACGCTGCTCGACCTGGTCGACCGGTGGAACCGGAAGCGGCAGTTCGATCCGCCGGTGCGCGTGGGGATCGGCGTGCACGCGGGCGAGGTGTTCTTCGGCGTCGTCGGCGACGAGAAGCGCATGGAGCTGACGGTCCTCGGCGACACCGTCAACGTCGCCTCGCGGCTCGAGCAGGCGACCAAGGAGTTTGCCGTGCCGCTGCTGGCCTCGGCCGACGCGGTCGAGGCCGCCGGCGAGGCGTCGGCCTGGATCGAGGTCAGTCACGGCGCGCTGCGCGGCCGCGCCGGTCCGGTGCGGGTGATGCGCCCCGCCTGACCTGGTCAGTCCAGCGTGTTCCGGAACGCCGTGAGGCCGATCGCGCCGACGACGGCAGTGAACGCGACGATCGGCCACACCTCCGGCATCGTTTCCGCGAGGCCGTTGCCCTTGAGCAGCAGCCCGCGGACGATGCGCAGGAAGTGCGTCAGCGGCAGCACCTCGCCGATCGCCTGCGCCCAGCCGGGCATCCCGCGGAACGGGAACATGAAGCCCGACAGCAGGATCGACGGCAGGAAGAAGAAGAACGTCATCTGCATCGACTGCAGCTGGTTCGCGGCGACGGTCGAGAACGTGAGCCCCAGCATCAGGTTCGCCGCGATGAACAGCAGCACCGCGGCGTAGAGCGCGACGAGGCTCCCCTGCATCGGGCACCGCGAAGATGAGCCTGGCGAGCAGCAGCACGAGCGTCACCTGGACGAGCCCGATCACGACGTAGGGGACGATCTTGCCGGTCATCACCTCGAGCGCCGTCGCCGGCGTCGACAGGAGGTTCTCCATCGTCCCGCGCTCGCGCTCGCGGGTGATCGCGAGGCCCGTGATCAGCACCATCGTCATCGTCAGGATCACCCCGATCAGTCCCGGCACGACGTTGTACTGCGAGATCGCCTCGGGGTTGTAGCGCGCGTGCACGACGAACTCGAACGCGCCGGGCTTCGCCGCCAGCGGCGCGAGCGGGCCGACGAGCTCGCCGGCCAGCGCGGTCTGCGCGACCGCGGACAGCGAGGCCATCGCGTTCGCGGTGGCCATCGGATCGGTGGCGTCGGCGTCGACGAGCACGGCGGGCCGCTCGCCGCGGACGAGCTGTCGCGCGAAACCGGCGGGAATCGTCACGACGAACTGCGCTTCGCCCTCCGCCAGCATCCGGTCGGCTTCCGCCTCGCTCGCCGCCTGACCGACGAAGCGGAAATAGTCGGTGTTCTCCAGCGCCTTGGCGATCGCGCGCGCGAACTCGCTGCGGTCGTGATCGAGGAGCGCCGTCGGCAGGTGCTTCGGGTCGGAGTTGATCGCGAAGCCGAACAGCACGAGCTGGATGACCGGGATCCCGACGATCATCGCGAAGGTCAGGCGGTCGCGCCGGAGCTGGATGAACTCCTTCGCGACGATGCCGAGCCAGCGCGAGATCGAGAACCAGCGGCCGATGGCCCCGCCGCCGTGCCGCGCACCCCGACGCGCGCGCTCCGGTCCGCCCGTCTCGCTCATGGTGCGCCCCCTTGGCGCTGCGCGCCTTCCCCCCGAGGGGGAGCCGATTCGCGCTTGGGGCGGCCCGCCGCTCATGGTGCGCCCCCTTGGCGCTGCGCGCCTTCCCCCCGAGGGGGAGCCGATTCGCGCTTGGGGCGGCCCGGCGCACTCATCGCCCGCCTCCCGCGGCGGTCTCGTTCGGGCCGTCGTTCGTGGGAACCGGCGGCTCGCCCGACTTCATCAGGTGGATGAAGACGTCCTCGAGGCCCGGCGCGATCCGCCGCCAGTGACGGCCCGGCTCGGCCTTCACCGGCGCGAGCGCCGCGTCGAGCTGCGCCTCGTCGGAGCCGGTCACGTGCAGCGCGGCGCCGAACGCCGCGACCTGGTCGACGCCCGCAAGCGCACGCAGCCGCTCGGCGAGCGGCGCGAGGTCGTCCGCCTCGACCGCCCAGGTGACGAGCGACTGGCTCGCGACGACCTCCTTGGCCGTGCCCTGCACGAGCAGCCTGCCGTCGAGGATGTAGCCCAGCTTGTGGCAGCGCTCGGCCTCGTCCATGTAATGCGTGCTGACGAGCACCGTGATGCCCTGCGCGGCGAGCCGATGCAGCTCGTCCCAGAAGTCGCGTCGTGCCTTCGGGTCGACGCCCGCGGTCGGCTCGTCGAGCAGCAGGAGCTCGGGCTCGTGCAGCAGGCACGCGGCGAGCGCGAGCCGCTGCTTCCACCCGCCCGACAGCTCGCCCGCCTTCTGGCCGGCGCGCCCGCCAAGCCCCAGCCCGGCGAGCGATGCCTCGACGCGTCCCCTGACGTCGTCCATCCCGTACATCCGCGCGACGAAGCGCAGGTTCTCGCGGATCGTCAGATCCTCCCACAGCGAGAAGCGCTGCGTCATGTAGCCGACGTGTCGCTTGATGTCCTTCGTCTCGCGGAGGATGTCGTAGCCGAGGCACGTGCCCTCGCCCGAGGTCGGCGTGAGCAGCCCGCACAGCATCCGGATCGACGTCGTCTTGCCGCTGCCGTTTGGCCCGAGGAAGCCGAAGATCTCGCCGCGGCGTACCGACAGCGCGAGGTCCTTGACCGCGCGGTGCCGGCCGAACACCTTGTTGAGCCCGCGGACGTCGATGACGACGTCGGGCACGGCGCCTGCGTTCGTCGTCACCGGGCAGGACCGAGCGTCACGTCGACGGGCTGTCCGGGATGCAGCTTCGCGGCGTCGGCCGGCGCGGGCTTCGCCTCGACGCGGTAGACGAGCTTCGCGCGCGAATCGCGCGTGTAGAGCACGGGCGGCGTGAACTCGGCGCGATCGGACACGAACACGATCTGCGCCGGCACCGCTGCCGGGCAGCCGTCGCAGGTCACGACGATCGACCGGCCCCGCTCGACGGCGCCAAGGGCGGTCTCGGGGACGAAGAAGCGCACGCGGACGTTGCCCGGCGGCAGGACCGCCGCAACGGGGCTGCCCGCCGGCACCCAGTCGCCGACGACGTAATACGTGTCGTGGACGAGCCCCGCGACCGGCGCTTTCACTGCGCGCTGCGCGAGCCGCCAGTCGGCCTGCGCCAGAACCTCGCGCGCGGCGCGCACGTCGGCCTCGGCCGCGCGGATCTCGTCGGTGCGCGCGGGGAGCCTGGTCGTCGCCACCGCGGCCTGCAGGCTCGCCACCTGCGCATCGTCGCGCTGGAGCTGCGTGCGCGCCTCGTCGACTGCGGCGGCGCTGACGAAGCCGCTGGCGCGGAGCTGCTCCTGCCGCTTGAGGTTGAGCGAGGACAGCTCGCGCGCCGCCATCGCCTGGCGGAGCTGCTCGGCGACCGTCTCCACTTCCGACGGGCGTTTGCCGGTGCGCAGATTCGCGAGCCGGGCCTCCGCGGCCTGCAGCTGCTGCTCGGCCTGCCTGCGCGCGGCGGTCTCGTTTTCCTGCTCGAGCGCGAACACCGGCGCGTCCGCGGCGAGCGCATCGCCTCGGTTGACCGAGAGCCGCGTGAGCGTGCCGGCGAACGGCGCGGCAACGCGCACGTATTCGCCCTCGATGTAGCCCTGCAGCGGGCGCTCCGGCGCGGGGCCGCAGCCTGCCAGCAGCACCGCTGCCGCGGCAAGCGCGCACAGCGGGCGGGGGCGCCGCCGTCCGGCCGCGGCCGGCGTCGCCGCGGGCTCTCGCTCCGCCGCCCCCAGGGCCGACGTCGGTGCCGCCACGGCCCAGCGCGACGAAGACCGCGGCGGTGGCATCGACGGGGCCGCGCGTCAGTACTTCACGCTGCAGCCGTACGGCGTGGTCGAAGCGACGGTGACCGGCTTGCCCGCGGTCGCCTCGGTGAGCGCCGCGCGCACGTAGTTGTTTGCGGCCTTGGCGTCGGCGGGATTGGACGAGCGCCGGTCGTCGATCGCGCCGTTGTAGATCAGCTTGCCCGTCGGGTCGACGACGAACATGTGGGGCGTGGTCTTGGCGGCATACGCCCGACCCGTCGCGCTGCTGCCATCGATCAGCGTGGCCGCGGGCGCCCCGCCCTGCGCGCGCATCCAGCGCGCCATCTCCTCGGCGGTCTTGAATTCGCCGTGGTTCGCATTGGTGGAATTGATCGACAGCCACACGACGTCCTTGGCGCCCCACTCTTTCTGCAGTCCCTGCATGTTGCGGCTGACGTAGTGCTTCTGCACGAACGGGCATTCGGGGTTGGTCCACTCGAGCACGACGTACTTGCCGCGGTAATCGGCGAGGCTGACCGGCTTGCCGGCGGTGTCGTTGAGCGTGAAGGTCGGCGCCGGGGCGCCGGCCGTGGCGGCCAGCGCCGGAGCGGCGGCGACGAGCGCGGAAACGGCGGCGGCGAGCGCCAACGAGGCGGACGGGGCGGACGAGAGCAGGCGCATGGATTCCTCCTGGATCGTGGATTGAGCGAGAGCGCGTGTCACAACGCGGCGATTGCGTCGAGCACGGTTTGCCGCAACAGCACTTCCGGCAGCAGCAGCGGCTCCTTGCCGGGACGGTAGAAAACATACACCGGAACGCCGGTGCGGCCCAGCGCGGTCAGCGTCCGGGTGATTTCCGGATCGCGGCGCGTCCAGTCGGCGCGCACCAGCGCGACATCCTTCCGCGCGAACGCCGAGCGTACGTCCGCGTCATTGAGGACGAGGCGCTTGTTCACCTGGCAGGTGACGCACCATGCCGCGGTGAAATCGACGAAGACCGTGCGTCCGGCCGCCGTGAGATCGGCGACCCCGGCCGCCGTGTAGGGCTGCCAGTCCTTTCCCGCCGCTTTCGGCGCGGAACCCGCCGGAGCGAGCGCCGCCGCGTCGGCATCGGCACGCAGGAGCGGCCACGCAAGCACGAGCGCCCCGGCCAGCGCCACGATGCCGGCAATCGCCCAGGGCCGCGCGCCGCCGGTGCGCACGATCCGCCACGTCCACAGCGCGAAGCCCAGGCACAGCAGCGCGAGCAGCAGATGGATCACCGCGTCGTTGTCGCGCTGGGCCCCCAGCACCCACGCGAGCCAGATCACCGTCGCATACAGGGGGAAGGCGAGCAGCTCCTTCAGGCGCAGCAGCCAGGGACCCGGGCGTGGGAGCCGGCGCCGCCAGCCGGGGGCCAGCGCCAGCGTCACGTACGGGACGGCCATGCCGATTCCCAGCGCGACGAAGACGACCAGCGTGACCGCCGTCGATCCGGCGAGCGCATACCCCAGCGCCGCGCCCATGAACGGTGCCGTGCAGGGCGACGCGATGACCACCGCCAGCACGCCGGAAGCGAAGGCGTCGACGGTGCGGTTCCGGGCAGTGAAGCCGGCGAGACCGGACGGCGCGAGCTGGCCGAACTCGAATACCCCGGACAGATTGAGCGCCAGGACGAAGAACAGCGCCGCCAGCAGCGTGACCACCGCCGGCGACTGCAGCTGGAAGCCCCAGCCCAGTTGCTCGCCGGCGGCGCGCAACGCCGCGAGCAACAGGCCGAGCGCGACGAACGTCAGCACGACGCCGCCGGCGAAGGCGAACGCCTCCTTGTGCAGCGTGCCCCTGCTGTCGTGATGCGTCGCGAAGCCCAGCACCTTGAGCGAGAGCACCGGAAAGACGCAGGGCATCAGGTTGAGGACGACGCCGCCGATGAACGCGAACACCAGCGCCAATGCGAGCGACAATGCCTCGCCGCCGGGCTTCGGAGCGAGATCGAGCACCGGGGCAGGGTCGAGCGCCGGCTTCGGTCCGGCGACGATAGTGCCGGACAGCGCGACGTCGACCGTGGCTGCGCGCGTCCCGCTCGAAAAGCCGTTGGCGGCGGTGAGCACCCCGGCGACCCGGCCGTAGCCTCCGCTCAGGTTGAACGACACCGGCAGCGTCAGCAGATACGCGCCGCCGTCGCGCCTGACGGTCTGCGGGCGGGACGGTTCGATCTTCGATTCCTCGTACGCGAAGAACTGGAGCGCGCCCGGATCCGCCGCGCCGGCGGGCGGAACGAGCTTCATCTCGATCGTCGGTCCCTTGCCCTCCGCCGTCGCCTGCCAACCGGCGAGCGGACGCGGCAGCGCGGCGCGCGCGGCGGCGATCGGGGGGCCCCAGCGGGGATCGGCTTGCACCGCCGTCTCGACCGGCAGCGTCAGCGTCAGATCGGCGCCATCCGGGATGCACACTTCCTTGCAGACGAGCCAGTCCGCACGAGCCTGGAGCGTCACCGCGTTGCCGGAAGGCAAGCTGCGTGGCGCCGTCAGTTCGACCAGCAGCAGCACTTCGCCTTCGTAGCCGTAGTTGACGAGCGGCCCGACGGGCAGGGCGTGCGGTGCCGGCCACGCGATCGACCCGGCCTCGAAGCCGGCGGGCAGCTTCCACGCGAGCGTCGTCGGCAGCCCCGAATCGCCGGGATTCTGCCAGTACGTGTGCCAGTCCTTCTCCATCGCCAGCCGCAGCGCGACGGTGATCGGCTCGCCCGGAACGAATGCCTTGGTCGCGGCCACGAGCTCGGCCTCGACGTGCCCCGTCTTCACCGGGGCCGCGAGCGCGCCCGGGGCCAGGAGCAGTGCCGCCGCCGCGACCAGGGCGCGGATCGCAGACGAGAGCGGAAAAGGGGGGCGGGTCATCGGCGAGCCACGGGGTGATGCGCACACGATTGGGTGGACCGCGGGCGGAAAGGTTCCCGGTCGGGCTACAATTCTACCCGCGCGCAACCGCCCGCCGCCTGTTCGGCCCCCTGCCACTTCCCTTCCGCCCGGCGCGCTGCCTCCCGGGCACTGCCGCCGGCGCCCCTCACGACACGCCCACGCCCCGTTGCCCATGGAAGCGTTTCTCGTCTCGACCGGCGTCGTCGCGCTCGGCGAAATCGGCGACAAGACCCAGCTGCTGGCGCTGGTGCTCGCCGCGCGCTTCCGGAGGCCGCTGCCGATCATCGCCGGGATCCTTGCGGCGACGCTCGCCAACCACGCGCTCGCCGGCTACCTGGGCAACCTCGTACGCGCGCTCGTGCCGGCCGCGGTGCTCACCTGGCTGGTCGCGCTGTCGTTCTTCGCCGTCGCCCTCTGGGCGCTGCGGCCGGACACGCTCGACGACGAGCCGCCGCCTGCGACCCGCTGGGGCGTCTTCGGCGTGACCGTCGTGGCGTTCTTCCTGGCCGAGATGGGCGACAAGACGCAGGTTGCAACCGTCGTGCTGGCGGCGACGTACCCGTCGCTCGCCGCAGTCGTCCTCGGAACGACGCTGGGCATGTTGATCGCCAACGTGCCCGTCGTGCTGGTCGGCAAGGCCGCGTCGGCGAAGATCCCGTTCCGGGCGGTGCGCATCGCCGCGGCACTGCTGTTCGCGGCGCTGGGCGTGTATGCGCTCGTCGCGCGAGCGTAACGTGATGTGATGGGGTCGGAGTAATTTATCCGCGGGCGGACAAATTGCTCCGACCCCATCCAACTGACCCCTTTCGCCCCCGGCGCAGCGTCCCGCGACGGTATAATTCACGGTTTGCAGTACGCCGGCGGCGCGACGCCGCCAGACGCCGGAACGCCATGAAACCGTTCAATCCCGCCGACATCGAGGCCGCCGTCCAGGCGCAGTGGAGGGCCGCGGACGTCTATCGCGCCGCCGAGGACTCCGGCCGGAAGAAGTTCTACTGCGTGTCGATGCTGCCCTACCCGTCGGGCAAGCTGCACATGGGGCACGTGCGCAACTACACGATCAACGACGTGATGTACCGGCACCTGCGGATGAACGGGCAGAACGTGCTGATGCCGATGGGCTGGGATGCGTTCGGACTGCCGGCCGAGAACGCCGCGATGAAGAACGGCGTCGCGCCCGCGAAGTGGACGTACGACAACATCGCCACCATGAAGAAGCAGATGCAGGCGATGGGGCTCGCGATCGACTGGTCGCGCGAGATCGCCGCCTGCGATCCGGCGTACTACCGCTGGAACCAGTGGATGTTCCTGAAGATGCTCGAGAAGGGCATCGCCTACCGCAAGACGCAGGTGGTCAACTGGGACCCGGTCGACCAGACGGTGCTCGCCAACGAGCAGGTGATCGACGGCCGCGGCTGGCGCACCGGCGCGGTGGTCGAGAAGCGCGAGATCCCCGGCTATTACCTGAAGATCACCGACTACGCCGAGGAGCTGCTCGCCTGGCTCGACCGGATGCCCGGCTGGCCCGAGCGCGTGAAGACGATGCAGGCCAACTGGATCGGCAAGAGCGTCGGCGTGCGCTTCGCATTTCCGCACGACATCCGCGATGCCGCGGGCAAGCGCGATCGGCGAGGGCCGGATGTACGTGTTCACGACGCGTGCCGACACGATCATGGGCGTCACCTTCTGCGCGGTCGCGCCCGAGCATCCGCTCGCCGAGCATGCGGCGAAGGGCAACCCGGCGCTCGCGGCGTTCATCGACGAGTGCAAGCGCGGCAGCGTGATGGAAGCCGACCTGGCGACGATGGAAAAGCTCGGGATGCCGACGGGGCTCTTCGTCACGCATCCGCTGACCGGCGACAAGGTCGAGGTCTGGGTCGGCAACTACGTGCTGATCGCGTACGGCGACGGCGCGGTGATGGGCGTGCCGGCGCACGACGAGCGCGACTTCGCCTTCGCGAAGAAGTACGGGCTGCCGATCAGGCAGGTAGTCGAAGTGGAGGGGGTAGCAGGGGCCCCGCGAAGCGGGGATGCGACCCCGGAACGAGACCCGTGGCAGCCGTTTACCACGGAGTATTGGCAGCCGTGGTACGAGGACAAGCTCTCCTGCGCCTGCGTCAACAGCGGCAAGTACGACGGCCTTCCGTATCCGGACGCCGTCGACGCGATCGCCGCCGACCTCGCGGCCATGGGGCTCGGCGAAAAGCGCACGACGTTCCGCCTGCGCGACTGGAGCATCTCGCGCCAGCGCTACTGGGGCACGCCGATCCCGATCATCCACTGCGCCGACTGCGGCGCGGTGCCGGTGCCGGAGAAGGATCTTCCCGTCGTCCTGCCGGAGGACTGCGTTCCCGACGGCAGCGGCAATCCGCTGAACAAGCGGGCGGATTTCCTGGACGTGCCCTGCCCGCAGTGCGGCAAGCCCGCGCGGCGCGAGACCGACACGATGGACACGTTCGTCGACTCGTCGTGGTACTACATGCGCTACACCTGCCCCGACGCCAGCGTCGACGGCAGGCCGGCGATGGTCGACGCGCGCAACGACTACTGGATGCCGATGGATCAGTACATCGGCGGCATCGAGCACGCGATCCTGCACCTCCTCTACGCGCGCTTCTGGACCAAGGTGATGCGCGACATGGGCCTCGTGCGCATCGACGAGCCCTTCACGCGGCTGCTGACGCAGGGAATGGTGCTCAATCACATCTACAGCCGCCGCGGCGAGGCCGGCGGCATCGAATACTTCTGGCCCGACGACGTCGAGAACATCCATGGCGAAGGCGGCCGCATCGTCGGCGCGCGGCTGAAGGCCGACGGCTCGCCGGTCGACTACGGCGGGCTCGGCACGATGTCCAAGTCGAAGAACAACGGCGTCGACCCGCAGGACATCATCGACCGCTACGGCGCCGACACCGCGCGGCTGTTCGTGATGTTCGCCGCGCCGCCGGAAGCCTCGCTCGAGTGGTCGGACGCCGGCGTCGAGGGCGCGCACCGCTTCCTCAAGCGCCTGTGGACGTTCGCGCAGACGCACGCCGATGTCGTGCGCGCGGCGCCGGACGCGCCCGGCGCGGGCGAGGCCGGCGCCCCGGCAAAGGCCGCGCGCCGCGACGTGCACCTTGCGCTGAAGCAGGCGAACTACGACTACGAGCGGATCCAGTACAACACCGTCGTGTCCGCCGGGATGAAGATGCTGAACGCGCTCGAGGCCGTCCCCGCCGACGCCGCGGGTCGTGCCGCGCTGCTGCGCGAGGGTCTGTCGATCCTCATTCGCACGCTCTACCCGGTGGTGCCGCACATCGGCTGCGCGCTGTGGGAGGACCTGGGCTACCCGCAGAGGTTCGGGCCGGTGCTCGACGCGCCATGGCCGCAGGTCGACCCGGGCGCGCTCGCGCAGGACGAGATCGAGCTCGTGCTGCAGGTCAACGGCAAGCTGCGCGGGAAGCTGCGCGTGCCGGCGGGCGCCGACCATGCGGCGATCGAGGCAGCCGCGCGCGCGAGTGCCGAGGTGGCCCGGCACGCGGCTGGCGCCCCCTTGAAGAAGGTGGTCATCGTGCCGGGGCGGCTCGTCAATGTCGTGGTCTGACCACCGCGACGGCCGCCTGCGCGCCGGGTTTGTTCGCGCGGCGGGCGCGTCTGCCGGTCGCCGAGGCGTCGTCCGGCTGCTGATCGCCCTGGCGCTCCCTGCAGCGCTCGCCGCCTGCGGTTTCCACCTGCGCGGCGACGTGAGCTACGAGTTCTCGACGCTCTACGTCAACTCGCCGACGGCGACGCCGCTCGCCGGCGAGCTCAAGCGCGTGCTCGAGAGCGGCGGCACCAGGATCGTCGACACCGCCGCGGCGGGGCAGGCGATCCTGGACATCTCCGGAGTCGCCGACGACAAGCAGGTGCTGTCGCTGACCGGCGGCGGGCGCGTCCGCGAGTACCAGCTCACCAAGCGCGTCACGTTCGCGCTCCACGACGGGAACGGCAAGGACTGGGTCCCGGCGGGAGAAATCGTCGTGCGCCGGTCGTACACGTTCAACGAGTCCGAAGTGCTCGCGCGCGAGTTCCAGGAGGCGCGCCTGCTCAGGGAAATGCAGACCGACGCGGTGCAGCAGATCGTGCGCCGGCTGCAGACCGCGAAGAAGCCCGCGTGACACGGCGTCAACGCCGCCTGCGGCGATGCCGCCTGACGTACCGTCGGCTCGCCGCCGCTTCCTCCCCGCGATGAGCGAGTAGCCGCGAGCGCAATGGAGCTCCGCCTGGGCCAGCTTTCCGCGCACCTCGCGCGCACGCTCGCGCCGGTCTACGTCGTGCACGGCGACGAGCCGCTGCTCGCGATCGAGGCCGGCGATGCGATTCGCGCGGCGGCGCGCACCGCCGGCTGCGCGGAGCGCGAGGTGCTCGTCGTCGAGCCGGGCTTCAAGTGGGACGCGTTCCTTGCCGCGAGCGCGAATCTCGGGCTCTTCGGATCGCGCCGGCTCGTCGATCTGCGCATCCCCTCCGGCAAGCCCGGCGTCGAGGGCGCCAAAGCGCTCGAGGCCTGCGCCGCACAGTCCGGCCCCGACCAGATCTGCTGGTCACGCTGCCGCGGCTGGACCGCACGACGCAGGCGTCGGCGTGGTTCACGGCGCTCGCCCGCGCAGGGGCGACGGTCGCCGTCTATCCGCTGGAGCGCGGCGAACTGCCGGCGTGGATCTCGGCACGCCTCGCGCGGCAGGGCCAGCGGGCGGCGCGCGAGACGCTCGACTTCCTCGCCGAGCGCTGCGAAGGCAATCTGCTGGCGGCGCAGCAGGAGATCGAAAAGCTCGGCCTGCTGCTGCCGGAGGGCGAGCTCGCGCAGGACGCCGTCGAGCGCGCCGTCACCGACGTCGCCCGTTTCGACGTCTTCCAGCTCTCCGAGGCGTGGCTCGCCGGCGACGGCGCGCGTGCGCTGCGAATCATCTCCGCACTCGAGGCCGAGGGCGAGGGCATCCAGCTGCTCTTGTGGCAACTCGGCGAGGATGTCCACGCGCTGGCGTCGATCCTCGAGGCGGCGGCGTCCGGCACGCCGGTTGCCGCGGCACTACGCCAGGCGCGCGTATGGGGAAAGCGGCAGGCGGCGATGGAGCGCGCGGCCCGGCGCATCCCGCCCAAGGCCATCACGCCGCTCGTCGCTGCGCTCGCGCGGCTGGACGCGCTGTCGAAGGGCATCGGTCGCGGCAGCGCCTGGGATGAGCTGCGCACGGTTGCGCTCGCGCTGGCGGGCACGCCGGCGCTGCCGCTGCCCGCACGGACATGAAGCAGAGGTCGTCCGGCTGAAGCCGGACCCACGAGTCGCACCTGCGGCGCGCCAGACGCCGAAGCGCATCACCGCCAGTCGCCCCACATCGCCTGCGCGACCGCGAGGACCGCCGCCGCTGCCGTCTCGGTCCGCAGCACGCGCGGGCCGAGGCGCACCGGATGGAATCCGCGCTCGCTCGCCGCGCGGATTTCCGATGCGTCGAGTCCGCCTTCGGGTCCGACAAGCAGCGCGATCGGCGCCGGCGGCTGCGCGAGCGCGGCAAGCGCGCGCGCGGCCTCCGGCGCGAGGACGATTCCGCTCCCCTTCCACGCCCCCAGCCACCCGGTCAGCGGCTGCGGCGGCAGCACGTCCGGAACGCGGTTGCGCCCGCATTGCTCGCAGGCGGCAATGGCGATCTGCCGCCAGTGCGCAACGCGCCGTTCGCCCCGCTCGCCCGAGGGCAGCGGCGCGCTGCGCGCGGTCACGAGCGGCTGGATCGACGTCGCGCCGAGCTCGGTTGCCTTGCGGATCGCGTACTCCATCGCATCGCTCGCGGCGATGCCCTGCGCCAGCGTGAGCGCGAGCGGCGACTCGCGGTCGACCGACCGGAAGCTCTCGATGCGCACGGCGGCGCCGCGCCGGTCGACGCGGACGAGCGTCGCCGCGTACTCGCCTCCGGTGCCGTCGAAGAGCGTCAGCGCGTCGCCCACGGCGAGCCGCAGGACACGCGTCGCGTGATGCGCGGCGGACTCGTGCAGCTCGATCGTCTGCCCGGCGAGCTCGGGCGCAAGGCGCGCAGGGCTCAGGAACCGCGGCGCCGTCATCGGGCTAACTCCCCGGCGCGATGAAATCGAGGTGACACTCGTCGCATTCCGCGCGGAATCCGATCCGCGCATAGATCGCGTTGGACGTCGGGTTCGCGACGTCGGTCGTCAGAAAGAGCGTGCGCTTGCCGCGCGCGAGCAGCTCGCGCGAGAGCTCCGCGACCAGGGCCGTCGCATAGCCGCGTCCCCGGCGATCCGGCAGCGTGTACACGGGCGCGATCCGCGCGAAGTCCGGGGCCGGATCGCTGAATCCCGCGTACGCGACGCTCCCGCCGTCGTCCCAGATCCGGAAATCGCCGCGCGCGACGCGCGCCGGCAGGAGCTCGCGCACCCGCGCCGGCGTGTCGGGGATCCCGACTTCCGCGATGAACGCGACCTGCCGCTCGATCAGCCATTGCGCATCGGACTCGTCGGCGATGCGCGCGCTCCCGGCCGCCGCCGGCACGTCGCTGACCGCGGTCAGCGCGTGCTGGCGCAAGCGAAACCTGAGCCGGTGCGCACGCCCCGTCAGCTCCTGCCAGGTGCGCGCGAAGGCGTCGCATCCGCCGGGCGCGCCGACCACGCCCTGGAGCTCCGGCTGCTCGCCCGCCAGGTCGCGGGCGAAGGCCACCGCTCCATCGACATCGCTCGCCCCGATCACCACCGGCCCGTCGTCGCGCCGGACCGCCGCGCCATGCGCATCGCCGTCGTTCCAGGTCGCAAGGTAGACGTGCTCGCCGGCCTTCGGCGGGTTGCGCTTCATCGCCTGCGCCCAGCCCGCGAAGAAGCTCGCCGACGCCTGCCCGCGCGCGGCCATCGGCGCGGCCGCCGCGAGGAATGCGTCGGGATCGGAGTGGCGGACGACGTGCATCGGCAACGCGGGCAATGGGGTCAGTGTATGTTATCCGGTCGCGTGCTTCCGCCGGAAAACCTGCACCGACGCGATCAGCGCGGATAACATACACTGACCCCATTACCCCGACGAGGACGCCATGGTCAGCCTGACGACACCCGCGGGCCAGCTCGGATGGCCCGCCGCAGCCTTCGATCTTCCCGGCACCGACGGCCGGCGCCACACGCTCGACTCGGTCCGCGGCGCCAACGGAACGGTCGTCCTGTTCATCTGCAACCACTGCCCCTACGTGAAGGCGGTGGTCGACAAGATCGTCCGCGACATGACCGAGCTGCGCCAGCACGGCGTGGGCAGCATCGCCATCATGAGCAACGACCCCGCTGCCTATGCCGAGGATTCGTTCGACAACATGAAGGCGTTCGCGGCCCAGCACGGCTTCACCTTTCCTTACGTGTTGGACGAAACGCAGGACACTGCGCGCACCTACGGCGCGGTTTGCACGCCCGACTTCTTCGGCTTCGACCGCGACTTGAAGCTCGCCTACCGCGGCCGGCTCGACGCGTCAGGGCGCTCGAGCGACCCGGGCGCGGCACGCGAGCTGTTCGCGGCGATGACCGAGATCGCGAAGACGGGCCGCGCGCCGGCGGTCCAGCACCCTTCGGTCGGCTGCTCGATCAAGTGGAAGCAAGGCTAGTCGCGCAGCACTACACGGCGGCCTTCGGCCCTGCGCGCTCACCGCGGCCTCCGCTCGATCCGCATCATGCGCACCACGGCGCTGTCGGCCGCCCTCGATCGCTCGCAGACGCGCCCTTCGGGCCTGGCCTTCGGCCCTGCGCGCTCACTCGACCAGCGCGCGGTAGGCGTGCCAGGTCGCGTGCCCGATCACCGGCACCGTGACCACGAGTCCGACGAAGAACAGCGCGAAGCCCGCGGCGGTCAGCGCGACGATGATCGCGCCCCACACGACCATCGCCGGCACATTTGCCGCGAAGGCCCGGAGGCTCGTCAGCACCGCGACGACGCCGTCGGTGTCGCGGTCGAGCATCATCGGCACCGACACGACGCTGATCGCGAAGACCAGCAGGGCGAAGAAGCCGCCGACACAGAGATACGCAAGAAGGAACTCGAGATTGTCCGGCGAGACGATCTGCCCGACGAAGCCCGCGACGGTCGGCATCTCCCCGGTGTAGAACAGCGCGAACACGATCAGCGACGCGCGCGCCCAGACGAGCAGGATGACGCCGAGCACCAGCGCGAACATCCCGATCGCGCCGACATTGGGACGCCAGGCGTCGAGCGTCGGCGCCAGCCACGCGGGCTGCCCGCGCTCGCGGCGGCGGGAGAGCTCGTAGAGGCCGATCGCGAAGAACGGCCCGACCAGGAAGAAGCCGGTGACGAGCGCCGAGACGTACTCGTAGGCATGACGAAACGTGAAGGCGATCAGCCAGCCCATCGAGGCGAAGCACACGCCGTAGAACGCGCTCGGCAGCGGATGCGCGCGGCAATCCCGCCAGCCGGACGCGAGCCAGCCGAACGGCGCAGCGGCGGACACGGCGCGCACGCCGGGAATCGTCGAGGTCGTCGGCTCGGCGCCGGAGGTCATCGACTTACAAGAACGCCCGCAGCGCGTCGAGCACGGCGTCCGGCTGCTCGGCCATCAGCGCGTGGCCGCAGTCGGGCAGCGTCACGACGCGCGGGGCGGGCAGCGCCGCGATGAGCGCCTTCGCATTCTTCGGGGGGGCCATGACGTCGCGCTCGCCGATGATCGCGAGCACCGGGCAGCGCAGCCTGCCCGCCGCGCTCAAGGCGCCGGCATACTCATGGCACGCCACGAGATCGGCGTGCAGCACGCCCGGCTTCGTGCGCTCCATCAGCCGCAGCGCGCTGCCCGTGAGCCAGACGCCGGGCATCGTGTTGCCGCCGAGCTGCTTGGTCGCGCTGTACGACCAGCCCGTGATGAGCTCGTAGGCGAGGTGCTCGTTGCGCCGGGCGGCCTCGAGCAGCGGATCGGCGACCGTCATCGGCGCCGCGGGGCCGAGAAGCGCGAGCTTGGTCACGCGCTCGGCGTGGCGCGCGGCGCATTCGAGCACGACCAGCGAGCCCAGGGAATGGCCGACCAGCGCGGCCTTGCCGACCCGTGCCGCGTCGAGCACGGCAGGCAGCCAATCGGCGATCGCCTCGACCGACGTCAGCGCGGCGCCGCCGGAGCGGCCGTGCCCCGGCAGATCGACGGCGAGCACGTTCCAGCCGTGGTGCGCGAAATAGCGCGACTGCAGCACCCAGACGCTGTGATCGTTCGCCGCGCCGTGGACGAAGACCGCGGTAGGCAGCGCCGCGGACAACGCCCGCGTGCCGGTGTAGAGCGTAGACGTCGTGCCCGGCCGCAACGTGCGAGATTCATCCCGCCTTCCCCGCCGCGTGCAGCGCGCGCGACGAGATCCTCGATCAGGTCGTCGGGGTTCTCGAGGCCGACCGACAGGCGGATGGTTCCCTCCGCGATCCCGGCCCGCGCGAGATCCTCCGCCGTCATCCGGAAGTGCGTCGTGCTCGCCGGATGGATCACCAGCGACTTCGCGTCGCCGACGTTGGCAAGGTGCGAGAAG
The DNA here is from genome assembly GCA_963786625.1 of uncultured beta proteobacterium. GTDB lineage: Bacteria > Pseudomonadota > Gammaproteobacteria > Burkholderiales > Casimicrobiaceae > CAIWHR01. The sequence continues at coordinate 283,726 of CAWAZS010000014.1, read as the reverse complement.
ATCCGCAGCGTCTCGATGAACTTCCGGCCCTGCGCGCGGGTGCCCTTGAGATTGAAGCTGAACACGGCGCCGCAGCCGTTGGGCAGCAGCTTCTGCGCCAGCGCATGGTCCGGGTGCCCGGGGAGCTCCGGGTAGCCCACCGACTCGACCAGCGGCTCGCCGGCCAGGAACGCGACGACCTTCCGCGTGTTGTCGACGTGGCGCGGCATCCGCAGCGGCAGCGTCTCGATGCCCTGCAGGATCTGGAACGCGGTGAACGGCGCCATGCACGCGCCGAAGTCGCGGATGCCCTCGCGCCGAGCGCGCAGCAGGAACGCGGCGGTCGTCGACTCCTCGACGAACACCATGTCGTGAAAGCCGGCGTAGGGCTCGGTCAGCACCGGGAACTTGCCCCTTGCGGCAGCGTACTTGCCACCCCCGTCCCAGTCGAACGACCCGGAATCGACGAGCAGCCCGCCGATCACCACGCCGTGCCCGGAGAGGAACTTGGTCGCCGAGTGAAAGACGAGATCGGCGCCGTGCGCGAACGGCTGCATCAGGAACGGCGTCGTGAACGTCGAGTCGACGAGCAGCGGCAGCCCGTGCTCGTGCGCGAGCTCGGCGACGCGCGGAATGTCGAGCACGTCGAGGCCGGGGTTGCCGAGCGTCTCGCCGAAGAGGAGCCGCGTACTCGGCCGGATCGCGGCGCGCCACGCGTCGATGTCGCGCGGATCGACGAACGTGGTGTCGATGCCGAAGCGCGGCAGCGTGAAGTCGAGCAGGTTGTGCGAGCCGCCGTACAGCGCGCGCGAGGCCACGATGTGCGCGCCGGCGCCCATCAGCGTGGCGATGGCGAGGTGCAGCGCCGCCTGGCCGCTCGCCGTCGCGATCGCGCCGACGCCGCCTTCGAGCGCGGCGATCCGCTCCTCCAGCACCGCGCAGGTCGGATTCGAGATCCGCGAGTAGACGTGCCCCGCGCGCTCCATGTTGAACAGCGCCGCGGCGTGGTCGCTGTCCGGGAAGACGAACGACGTCGACTGGTAGATCGGCGTCGCCCGCGCCCCGGTGGCCGGGTCGGGCCGCGCGCCGGCATGCAGCGACAGCGTGTCGAAGTGCGTGGTCCTGGGCTTGGTCATCCGCGCGTCCTGGTTCGTGGAGATGGAGAGCCGGCCGTCGCTGTGCGCGTTCGGGCTCGATTCTACGGGGAACGGGGTCTGCCGGACAACGCCGCGCGCCGCGCCGGACGGCGGCGCAAGCCGGTGCGCCCCGCAAGCGACCGCGGTGGATTACACTTCGCATTCCGCCATCGGAAGGAAACGACCATGCAGCGCATGGCATCCGCATCCCATGGGGCAATCCCCGAGCAGCGCCGCGCGCAGCGCTAGCGACCCGACGCGCGGAGTCGTTCCGTGACCACGCGTCCCGCGCCGGCCAAAGGCCGCGGCGCAACCTTCAATCCCGCGAACCGTTTTCGACGCGAGCAGCGGGAGCCGGTCGACGACGGCTGGACCGCGGCGTCGCCGCCGGAGGACGGCGACGGTGCCCTGCCGCCGCTGAAGACGATCGTCCGGATCCAGCCGGCGCGCACGATCATCAGCCGCAACGACTCGCCGGACATCCCGTTCACCCAGTCGATCAACCCCTACCAGGGCTGCGAGCATGGCTGCGTGTATTGCTACGCGCGGCCGACGCACGCGTATCTCGATCTGTCCCCCGGTCTCGATTTCGAGACGAAGCTCTTCGCCAAGCCCAACGCCGCCGCGCTGCTGCGGACCGAGCTCGCGAAGCCCGGCTATCGCTGCGAGCCGATCGCGCTGGGCGCCAACACCGATCCCTACCAGCCCATCGAGCGCGAGTGGCGAATCACCCGGTCGGTGATCGAGGTGCTGGCCGAATGCGACCATCCGCTGACGATCACGACCAAGGGCGTGCTGATCGAGCGCGACCTCGACCTGCTCGCCCCGATGGCGGCACGCGGCCTCGTCCGCGTGTTCGTCTCGATCGCGATGCTCGACCGCGAGCTCGCCCGCAAGCTCGATCCGCGCGCGCCGACGCCGCAGCGCCGACTGCAGATGGTCCGGGCGCTGAGCGACGCCGGCGTCCCGGTGGGCGTCAACGTCGCGCCGGTGATCCCGCAGCTCACCGATCGCGACCTCGAGGCGATTCTCGAGGCGGCGGCCGCCGCCGGCGCGCGCCACGCCGCGTGGACGATGCTGCGGCTGCCGCGCGAGGTCGCGCCGCTGTTCCGCGACTGGCTCGCCGTCCATTACCCGCTGCGCGCCGAGCACGTGATGAGCCTCGTGCGGCAGATCCGCGGCGGCCGGGACAACGAATCGCGGTTCGGCGTGCGCATGGGCGGCCAGGGCCTGTTCGCCGATCTGATCCGCAGGCGCTTCGCGATTGCCTGCAAGCGGCTCGGCCTCAACGCCGAGCACGACGCGCCGCTCGACACCGCGCGATTCCGGCCGCCGGCATTGCCGGCATTGTCCGCAGCGGCCACCGACACCGGCCAGCTCGATCTCTTCCGGTGACGCTGGCCGGATGTTGCGCCGCGGCTTGCTCCGTCGCAGTCGCGAGCGCACCATTGCGCCGCGCGGCCGGGCGGAGCCGGCCGCATCGCCGATCGTCAACGTCAGGGAGACGCCATGTACGGAATCAACCACCTCGCGGTCTGGGTCGCCGGAATCGCGCATTTCCTGCTGGGCGCCGGCTGGTACACGACTGCTCTCCCAGGCGTGGCTCAAGGGCATCGGCAAGACCGAGGCGCAGATCACGGCCGAGCAGCCCAGCGCGGCGATTCCGATGGCGATCGCCTTCGCCGTCGCCGTCATCATCGCCTACGCGATCGCCTGGCTGCTGCCGAAGCTCGACGCCCGGTCGGCCGGCAGCGGCGCCGCGGCCGGCGCGATACTCTCGCTCGCGCTGATCGCGACCACGCTCGCGATGAACTACGGCTTCGAGGCGCGCCCCTTGTCGCTGTGGCTGATCAACGCCGGCTACATGGTCGTCGGGCATGACGCTGATGGGCGCCATCGTCGGCGGATGGAGGAAGAAGGCATGACGCAACGCCAGCGACCGCCGGGAGCGCGCGCATGGCCACGCTGACCGAGCGCCTCGCGCGCTGCTACACGGGCGCCGTGCACGACGTCCTGCGGATGATGGGGCGCGCGGACATCGTGCTGCCTCCGGAAATCAAGGCGATCGCGCCAGGCACCCGCCTCGCCGGACCGGTCTGGACGGTGTCGGGCCACATCGATCGCACCAAGACCCGCCACGAGACGCTGCTCGGCTGGTGCACGCTGCTCGCCAAGGCGCCCGCCGGTCACGTCGTCGTCTGCCAGCCGAACAATCACGACGTCGCGCTGATGGGCGAGCTTTCCGCGCAGACGCTCGCGGCGCGCGGCGTCCTGGGCTACGTCGTCGACGGCGGCTCGCGCGACACCGACCTCGTGCTGGAACAGGGCTTCCCCGTCTTCTGCTCGTTCCTCACGCCGTCGGACATCGTCGAGCGCTGGATCCCCGACCGCTACGGCGAGCCGGTGACGATCGGCGGGGTCACCATCACCGCCGGCGACTACCTGCTGGGCGACCGCGACGGCGTCGTGATCATTCCGCGGGCGCTCGCCGAGGAGGTCGTCGCGAAGACCGAGGAGGTGGTCGCGACCGAGAGCGACATGCGCCGCGCGCTCGTCGCCGGCATGGATCCCGTCGAGGCCTACAACCGCTATGGCAAGTTCTGAGAAACCGGCGGCGCGCGCGGTGATGAAGCTCTCGCCGCCGGACAACGTCGCGGTCGCGCTGCGCCCGCTCAAGTCCGGCGAAGTGGTGATGCTCGACGGCGTTGCGCTCACCGTCAGCCGCCACATCGCGGTCGGACACAAGCTCGCGGCGCGGGCGATCGCCAAGGGCGAGATCATCGTCAAGTACAGCTGCCCGATCGGCACGGCGACCACGGCGATCAAACCGGGCGAGTACGTGCACACGCACAACGTCGAGAGCAACTATCTCCCGACGTACACGCTGCCGAAATAGGCGCAATGCTGCAGGGCTACCTCCGCGCGGACGGCCGCAAGGGCATACGCAACGTCCTGGTCGTCGCGTACCTGGTCGAGTGCGCGCACCACGTCGCGCGCGAGATCGCCGCGCCGTTTCGCGACCGTGGCGTCCACCTGATCGGCTTTCCCGGCTGCTACCCGAACGCCTACGCGCTCGGCATGATGGAGAAGCTCGCCACGCATCCCAACGTCGGCGGCGCGCTGCTGGTGTCGCTGGGCTGCGAGGGCTTCGACAAGCGACGGCTCGCGCGGACCGTCGAGGCGTCGGGGCGGCCGGTGCACTCGGTCGGCATCCAGGACGCCGGCGGCACGAAGCGCGCAATCGCCGCCGGGCGCGAATGGGTCGAGGCAACGCTCGCCGTCCTCGGCCGGCAGCACAGCGTCGCCGATGGGGATCGACGAGCTCACGGTCGGCACGATCTGCGGCGGGTCGGACGCCACGTCGGGACTCACGGCGAACCCGGCGATGGGCGTGGCGTTCGACCTGCTCGTCGCCGACGGCGCGAAGGCGATCTTCGAGGAGACGGGCGAGCTGATCGGCATGGAGCAGCTGATGGCCGCGCGCGCCGCGAATCCGGCGCTGGGCGACGAGCTGAAGCGCACGGTGGCCAAGGCCGCCGCGTACTACGCGACCCTCGGCTATGCGAGCTTCGCGCCGGGCAACGCCGACGGCGGCCTCTCGACGATCGAGGAGAAGTCGCTCGGCGCCTACGCCAAGTCCGGGCAGTCGAGGATCGACGGCATCGTGAAGCCGGGGATCGCGCCTCCGCGCAAGGGCCTGTACCTGCTCGACGTCGTCCCCGACGGCGAGGTGCGCTTCGGCTTTCCCAACATCAACGACAACGCCGAGATCGCCGAGCTGATCGCCTGCGGCGCGCAGCTGATCCTGTTCTCGACCGGCCGCGGCTCGGTCGTCGGCTCGGCGATCGCGCCGGTGATCAAGGTCTGCGCCAACCCGGAGACCTACCGGCGCATGGAAGAGGACATGGATGTCGACGCCGGCCGCATTCTCGACGGCCGGGCGACGCTGCCGGATGTCGGCCGCGAGATCTACGACCTCGTGCAGCGCGTCGGACGCGGCGAGCCGACCAAGTCCGAGGCGCTCGGGCACCAGGAATTCATCCTCACCTACAAGAGCTTCGAGCCGCTCGGGCCGGCCTGTCTTCCCGTTTGACCGGAACCAGGGGCGCGGACCGGCCGCCGCCGGTCGGACCACCTCTCGCCCGCGGTCGCCCCGGCGGCGGGAGTCGATCGCACCGGGAACTATTGGCGTTCCGCGAGCGTCCGATGCGCAATGCTTTGACGCAGTCCTGTAGTCTTATCCGGCGCCCGGGCGCGACGGTGGCCACTGCCTGCAAACCGCGTGCGCCGATGGACGTCACCTCACCAGGGAAATCGCGATGGCAAAGCTCAACATCAACGGCAGAATCCGTGACGTCGCAGGTCGAGGCCGACACCCCGCTGCTGTGGGTGATCCGCGAGCAGGTCGGTCTCACCGGCACCAAGTACGGCTGCGGTGTCGCGCAGTGCGGCGCCTGCTCCGTGCACATCAACGGCGAGGTCGCAGCGCTCCTGCGCGATTCCGGTCGGCACGGTCAAGGCCAGCGACCGGATCGTCACCATCGAAGGCCTGTCGCGCGAACAGCTCGCATCCGGTGCAGAAGGCCTGGGCGGCGCTCGACGTGCCGCAGTGCGGCTACTGCCAGTCGGGGCAGATCATGGCCGCCGCGGCGCTGCTCGCGAAGAACCCGAAGCCCGACCGACAGGGACATCGACGAGGCGATGACCAACATCTGCCGCTGCGGCACCTACCAGCGCATCCGGGCGGCGGTGCACCTGGCGGCGGGTGCGCGGTCGCCGATGCCGGCGCGGGCACGTCGAAAGCGGGAGGGCGCTCATGAAAAGGACGACCGACCAAGAGCAGCGAATCTGTCCCGCCGCAGGTTCATCGTCGGCTCCGCCGCCGTGGCCGGTGGCGGGCTCGCGCTCGGCTTCCCGCTGCCCTTCGGCATCGACGCCGGCCTGGGCCGGCCGAGGCGAAGAGCATGGCGCGCCGTCGGCCCCGAGGTCACCGCCTGGGTCGTCATCAAGCCCGACGACCGCTGCGTGATCCGCATCGCGCGCTCGGAGATGGGCCAGGGCACGCTGACCGGCCTCGCCCAGCTCGTCGCCGAGGAGCTCGAGTGCGACTGGAAGAAGGTGACGACCGAGTTTCCGACCCCCGGCGAGAACCTCGCCCGCAAGCGCGTCTGGGGCGAGATGGGCACCGGCGGCAGCCGCGGCATCCGCAGCTCCCAGGACTACGTGCGCCGCGGCGGCGCGGCCGCGCGCATGATGCTGCTGCAGGCGGCGGCCGACCAGTGGAAGGTGCCGGTCGGCCGAGCTCACGGTGTCCGACGGCGTCATCACGCACGCGCGCCTCGCGGCGCACGACGAGCTACGGCAAGGTCGCCGCCGGCCGCCGCCAAGCTGGCCGCGCCCGACCCGGAGAGCATCAAGCTCAAGGATCCGAAGGACTGGAAGATCGCCGGCAAGCCGATGAAGCGGCTGGACACCGCCGACAAGCTCGACGGCAGCCTCGTCTATGCGATCGACGTCAAGCTGCCCGGGCATGCTGTGCGCGGCGATCAAGGCCTGCCCGGTGTTCGGCGGCAAGCTCGTCAGCTACGACGAGGCCAAGATCGCGGGCCGGCCCGGGGTGCGCCGCGTGGTCAGGGTCGACGACGCGACGGTCGCGGTCGTCGCCGACACCTGGTGGCGGGCCAAGACCGCGCTCGACGCGCTGCCGATCGTCTGGGACGAGGGCGCCGGCGCGACGCAGTCGAGCGCGACGATCGCGGCGCACCTCAAGGAAGGGCCTGACGGCGCCGAGCGCCTATGCGATGCGGCAGGAGGGCGACGCGCTCAAGGCGATCGCCGGCGCGGCGAAGAAGGTCGAAGCGGTCTACGACACGCCGTTCCTCGCCCACGCGACGATGGAGCCGATGAACTGCACGGCCAGGATCACCGCCGGACAGGGCCGAGGTGTGGGTGCCGACGCAGAACGGCGAGGCCTCGCTCGCCGCCCTCTCGGAGGCCTCGGGCTTGCCGCTCGACGAGATGCGAGGTCTACAAGCACATCCTCGGCGGCGGCTTCGGCCGGCGCGGCGGCGTCGCAGGACTACGTGCGCCAGGCCGTCGCCATCGCGAAGCAGTTTCCGGGCGTGCCGGTCAAGATGATCTGGAGCCGCGAAGAGGACATGGCGCACGATTTCTACCGGCCGATCTCGCAGTGCCGGCTCGCTGCCGGGCTCGACGAGAAGCGGCAAGCTCGTCGGGCTGCACGTGCGCGTGTCCGGCCAGTCGATCAACGCGTTTCTCGAACCAGGCCGCGGCGAAGGACGGCAGGGACGACCGGCAGCTTCAGGGCTATTACGAGAAGCCGGGGATGCGCAGCTCGGCTACACGGTGCCGAACCTGCTCATCGAATACGCGATGCGCAACACCCACGTGCCGGTCGGCCCGTGGCGCGGCGTCAACACCAATCAGAACGGCGTGTACATGGAGTGCTTCATCGACGAGGTGGCGCGGGCCGCCGGCGCCGATCCGGTCGAGTTCCGCCGCGCGCTCATGCAGAAGCATCCCAAGCACCTCGCCGTCCTGAATGCCGCGGCGGCGAAAGGCGACTGGGGCAAGCCGCTGCCGGCCGGCGTCCATCGCGGGATCGCGCAGTTCATGGGCTACGGCAGCTACTCGGCGGCGGTGGCCGAGGTGTCGGTGCGGCGACAACGGCAAGGTCAAGGTGCACCGGATGGTGCTCGCGCTCGACTGCGGTCACGCCGTCAACCCGGACCAGATCGCCGCCCAGGTCGAAGGCTCGGTCGCCTATCGGGCTCAGCGCGACGTTCTATGGCGAATGCACGGTCGAGAAGGGGCGCATCGCGGAGACCAACTTCCACACATACGAGATCCTGCGGCTCGCCGAGATGCCGAAGGTGGAAACCGTGATCGTGCCGTCGTTCGACTTCTGGGGCGGCGTCGGCGAGCCGACGATCTGCGTGGTCGCCCCGGCGGTGCTCAACGCGCTTTCCGCCGCGACCGGCAAGCCGGTGCGCAGCCTGCCGCTCAAGAACCTGAACCTGGCGTAACGACGCTGGCGTCGATGCAGGCATGACCGGTCGGCTCGTCCGTCCCGACGGTCGCGATGTCGCTGCGGGGCTCCGCGCGGCGACCGGGTTCGCCCTGGCTCTCGCGGCCGCTCCTGTGTCGGCCGGCGCGCCCGAGCTCGCTCGTGCCGTCGATCCGCCGGCGCCGGCAACGGTGGCCTTTCGGGTGGTCGACGGCGGCATCCCCGACCCGCTCGCGGCGGTGCCGGGCGACGCGGCGCGCGGACGCTCGCTCATCGTCGCGGGCGATGCCGCGAATTGCGTGCTTTGTCACGCGGTCCCCGATGCGGCGGTGCGCTTCGCGGGCGATCTCGGCCCGTCGCTGGCCGGGGTCGGTGCGCGTCTCACCACGCCGGAGCTGCGGCTGCGCATCGCCGACAATCTCCGCGTCAACCCGGCGACGATCATGCCGAGCTATTACCGGGCCGACGGGCTGGATCGCGTCGCTCCTGCCTTTCGCGGCAAGCCGATCCTGAGCGCGCCGCAGGTCGAGGACGTGGTCGCCTACCTCGCGACGCTGCGATGACCTTGCGCGATACGCCCCGGCGGCGCACCCGGCGGCAGCTGCTGCAGGCCGGCGGCGCGCTCGCGCTCGCGCCGTGGCTGCCGGCACGCGCGGCGGGGGCCGACCTTCCGGACATACCGGCGCTCGCCGCGCTCCTCGCCGGTCGCTCGCCACGCCGCGAGCGCATCCGTCTCGTGCTTCCCCAGCTGGCCGACAACGGCCAGGCGGTCCCGATGAAGGTCGTGGTCGACGGACCCTTCGCGCCCGGGCCGCACGTCGCCGCGATCCACCTGTATGCGGAGGCCAACCCGGTGCCGGAGATGGCCACCTTCGAGTTTCCCGTGCCCGTCGAACGCGTCGAGGTGGAATCCCGCGTCCGCCTCGCCACCACACAGCGCATCGTCGCCGTGGCCGCCATGAGCGACGGCACGCTCTATGCCGCGGTCGCCGAGGTGATCGTCACCCTCGCCGGCTGCCTGGACGGCACCTGATGCCCGACGCCCGCGTCAGCGTTCCGGCCGTGGTTCCGCGCGGCAGGCCCTTCGAAGTGCGGATCGTGATCCGGCATCCGATGGAGACCGGCTACCGGATGGACGATTCCGGCAAGTCGATCCCGCGCAACGTGATCCGGACGTTCTCCTGCCGCTACAACGGCGAGGTCGTGTTCTCCGCGCGCCTGAGCTCCGGCATCGCCGCCAACCCGTACCTGCGCTTCTACGTCACCGCCCGGGAGTCCGGGCCATTGAGCTTCGAATGGCAGGACGATGGCGGCGTCCGCGGCGGGGAGACCGTCGCCGTGACCGTCGCCTGATGCGGCGCGCGCTGATCGGCGCCGTCGCCCTCTGCGCCATGGCGGCCGGCGCGCAGGAGCGGATCCTGCCGCTGTCGGCGCTGCGCTCGGGGATCGCGTTCGCCGGCCCCGACGTGCGCGCGATGCAGGCGGACGACGCGGCCAATCCCGGCCTGCTGTGGGTCGAGAGCGGGGAGCGGCTGTGGAACGCGCGCGCCGGGCGCGGCCGGGCGCAGCTGCGCGTCGTGCCACGGCGATGCGCGCGCCTCGATGCGCGGCGCCGCCGCGCGCCATCCGCGCTACGACGGCACTGCGGGCGAGGTGATCGACCTCGAGGCGCGGATCAACGAATGCCGGGTGCGACGGCAGCAGGCGAGCGCACTGCCGCGCGAGTCCGACGACCTCCTGTCGCTCGCGACCTTCGTTGCCCACCAGTCGCGCGGACTGCCGGTTGCCGTATCCATCGACGGCCCGGCCCGTTCGGCGTTCGAGCGCGGCCGCGCGTTCTACATGGAGCGGCATGGCCAGATGAATCTCGCCTGCACGCATTGCCACGATCAGAACTGGGGCAAGCGGCTGCTCGCCGAGACCCTGAGCCAGGGTCACGGCACCGCATTCCCGGCGTATCGCCTCGAGTGGCAGGGCCTGGGGTCGCTGCAGCGCCGCATCCGCGCGTGTCTGTTCGGCATTCGCGCGGAGATGCCGACCCCCGGCGCGCCCCTGCTCACCGATCTCGAGCTCTATCTCGCCTGGCGCGCGCAGGGGCTGCCGATCGAGGCCCCGGGCGTGCGGCGATAGAATGTCGGGGCGATGACGACGGAAGCGCGCGCCGCCGGGCCCGGGAAGATCTCGATCATCCTGCCGCTCTTCGACCGGCGAAACGCCGGCTGGAACGCGCTGGCATCGGCGGTCGAGCAGGATTATCCGCGCGAGCGCTACGAGATCATCGCCGTCACCGGACGCGAGCCCGAGGCCGGAGCCGACGATCCTGCCGTGGCCGCGATGCTCGCCCGCTGCGATGCGGTCGTGCGCACCGACCTCGATACCGAGGACGTCGCGAACGAGATACGCCTGTTCCAGGCCGGGTACGAACGGTCCACCGGCGACGTGCTGTTCTTCATCGAAGGGCACACGGTGCTCGCGAAGCGCTGCTGCGCGATCATCGCCGCGCACCTGAGCCGGAAACCCGAGGCAGTGCTCCTGTGGGCGCCGCGGATCAACCACGGCGAATCGCCGCTCGGCGAGCTCGTCGCGATGCACAACCGCAGCCACGAGCGGCGGGCGGCCGAGCGAGGCGTGTTCTCGCTGGGCGCCAACAGCGTCATCGGCCGCCGCCTGTTCGAGCGCCTCGGCGGGTTCGACCTGCGCTACCTCCGCCACAGCGAGACCGCGCTGTATCACCGCGCGCTCGACGCGGGCGTCGCTTTCGACCGGATCGGCGAGCCGCTCGCGACCCACTACAACGACATGTCGGTCGCCCTGTGGCGGCAGCTCGTCACCCAGGCCGGCAAGGCGAAATTCAGCTACTACAACGCCCTGCTCGACCGCGGCCACGACATCCGCAGCCGCGTCCGGCATGGCGTCTACCTGCTTGCGAACCGGGGCTGGGGCGCGCGGCTGCTCCGTCCTCTCTGCCGCGCCGCCGGCCGCGTGTTCCTCGCGCTCGCGATGCGCGCCTCGGGGATCAGCAAGGCCCTCGCCTACCGCATGTACGTGGTCGCGCTGGGATGCACCGATCTGTCGGGCTTCTGCCAGGCGCGCATCGAGTCGGCAGGATCGTAGGGGACGGCGCGCCCATCCTGCCCGGCGCGCCCGCTTGCCGATCGCCTCCGGCGGCGCGCGCGCAATGCGCTGCTCAACGCGTCGCCGCGCGACGGCGAGGGCGCCGCCGTCGCCGCGACTGCGCGTCCGCGATACAGCACGCCGCGGCGCGTCAGCCACTTCTCGATCTCCACGGCGACGAAGACGAGCGACGGCAGCAGCACGCACAGCGCGAGCTCGCCCGCGGTCAGCGGCTGCGTCTTCAGGATGTCGTTCAGCGCCGGAACGTAGACCACCATCAGCTGCAGCGCGGCACCGAGCAGCACGGCGCCGAGCAGCGGCAGGTTCGACGCAATGCCGATCGTGAACAGCGAATCGCGCTCCGAGCGGATTGCCATGACGTGGAAGAGCTGCGCGAACGTCAGCACGGTGAACACCATCGTCTGCCAGTGCGCGGAGCCGGCGGCGATCGCCCAGTACTGCGTAAAGATCGACAGGCCGCCGATCAACGTGCCCACCCAGACGATGTGCACGCCCGGCCCGCCGGCGAACAGGCTTTCCCCGGGCGGCCGCGGCGGCCGGCGCATGTGGCCCTTCTCCTCGGGCTCCATCGCCAGGGCGAGCCCCGGCAGGCCGTCGGTGACGAGGTTCACCCACAGGATCTGTATCGGCAGCAGCGGTATCGGCATGCCGAAGAACGGCGCGACGAGCAGCGTGACGATCTCGCCCAGGTTGCCCGCGAGCACGAACTTGACGAACTTGCGGATGTTGTCGTAGATCCGCCGGCCCTCGCCGATCGCGGCGACGATGCTCGCGAAGTTGTCGTCGAGCAGCACCATGTCGGAGGCCTCGCGGGCGACATCGGTGCCGATCCTGCCCATCGCGATCCCGATGTCCGCGCTCTTCAATGCGGGCGCGTCGTTGACGCCGTCGCCGGTCATCGCGACGAACTCGCCGCGGCGCTGCAGCGCCTGCACGATCGCGATCTTCTGCTCGGGATCGACGCGCGCATAGACGCGAATCTCGTCGACCCTCGCCGCGAGCTCGCGGGCGTCGACGCGCGCGAGCTCGCGGCCGGTCATCAGCTGATGCGCGCCCGGCTCGATGATGCCCAGGCGGATCGCGATCGCATGCGCGGTCAGCGGATGGTCGCCGGTGATCATCACCGGCGTGATGCCCGCCTCCAGGCACTGCGCGACCGCCTGCGCCGCCTCGGGACGCGGCGGATCGATCAGGCCGACGAAGCCGACGAAGGCGAGATCGCATTCCACTTCCTCGGGCGAAAGACGGTCGGGAACCACCGGCCAGTCGCGACGCGCGATCGCGAGCACGCGCAGGCCGGCGGCGGCCATCCTTTCGGCCTGGCCGAGCAACAGCGGCCGGTCGATCGGCGCCGGCCCTTCCCTGCCGACGCACGCCACGCACCGCTCGAGCACCCGTTCCGGCGCGCCCTTGGTGAACGCGACGACGCTGTCGGTCGTCTGCACGCGGTGCAGCGTCGTCATGCACTTGCGCTCGGAATCGAAAGGCAGCTCGGCAATGCGCGGCATGTGCGCTTCGATCGCGGCCTTGACGTGGCCGGCGTCGACCGCCGCGGCATAGAGCGCCGTCTCGGTCGGGTCGCCGACGAGCTCGCCCTCCCGGCCGGGACGCGCGTCGTTGTTGAGCGCCAGCGCGCTGACGAACGAGCTCCACGGCTCCCGCTCGAGCAGCGACGCGTCGGGCAGCGCGCGATGCGTCTCGCCGTCGACGAAGAACGCGTCGGCGCGCATCCGGTTCTGCGTCAGCGTTCCCGTCTTGTCGGAGCAGATGTAGGTGACCGAGCCGAGCGTCTCGACCGCCGGCAGCCGGCGCACCAGCGCGTTCTTCCTGACCATGCGCTGCGCGCCGAGGGCGAGACCGATCGTGATCACCGCCGGCAGCGCTTCCGGCACGGCCGCGACGGCGAGGCTCACCGCGGTCAGGAACATCAGCACCATCGATTCGCCGCGCAACACGCCGAGCGCGAAGACGATCGCGCAGATCGCGATCGCCGCCGCCGAGAGCTGCTTGCCGACCTTCGCGAGGCGCTTCTGCAGCGGCGTGCGGACTTCCTCCGTCGTCGTGAGGAGCGTCGCGATCCTGCCGAGCTCGGTGTCCATCGCCGTCGCCACGACGATGCCCCGGCCGCGACCGTAGGTGACGACGGTGCCGCTGTACGTCATGTTGACGCGGTCGCCCAGCGGTGCCTCCGCGTCGGTCAGCGGGACGGTCTGCTTCTCGACGGGATACGACTCGCCGGTCAGCGCCGCCTCCTCCACCTTGAGCTGGACCGCCTCGGTGACCCGAAGATCGGCGGGAACCACGCTCCCCGCGTCGAGCAGCACCGTGTCGCCGGGCACGAGCTCCACAGCCGGCACGGCGACGATCTCGCCACCGCGAAGGCACTGCGCCTTGAGCGCGGCGAGCTGCTTCAACGCGCGCAGCGCCTTCTCGGCGCGATACTCCTGCACGAACCCGACGATCGCGTTGAGCACGACGATCGCGAGGATCGCCGCGGTGTCCTCGATCTCGCCGATGAACCCCGAGATCACCGCTGCGGCGAGCAGCAGCAGGATCATGAAGTCGGTGAACTGCCCGAGGAACATCTGCCACGGGCTGCGGCCCTCCTGCTCGCGGATCTCGTTGCGGCCGCCGGCCGCGAGCCGGCGCGCGGCTTCGTCGGCGGCGAGCCCGAAGTCCGGCACGTTGCCGAGTCGCCTCGCGGTCTCCTCGGCCGTGAGCAGATGCCACGGCGTTGACACGGCCTCCGACGGCTTCGCTGCCGCGCTCATGGCGCTGCGTTGGGGGTGTCCCGCGTCCTGCCGTCGCTCATCGGCGCTCCCCCGCGGCGATCGCCAGCGAGCGTTCCAGCACGCGGACGACGTGGATCGCCTCGCGCTCGCCGTGGCCGCGCGTGAGGTCGGCGATCTGGTGCCGGCAGCTCGTGCCGTCGGCGACGATCAGCGTGTCGGCAGCGGCCGAGCGCACCGCCGGCAGCAGCGCGAGCTCGGCCATCCGGACCGAAACGTCGTGATGCGCGGCATCGTAGCCGAAGCTGCCCGCCATCCCGCAGCAGCTCGACTCGACGAGATCGACCGCGAGATCGGGGATCAGCGCCAGCACCTGCTGCACCGGCGCCACCGCATCGAACGCCTTCTGGTGGCAATGCGCGTGCAGCAGCGCGCGCTTCTGCGGCAGCGCTGCGAGCGGAAGCGCGAGACGGCCGGCGCGGTGCTCGCGCGCGAGGAACTCCTCGATCAGGAACGCGCTGTCCGCGAGGCGCCGCGCGGCCTCGCCCAGGCCCATCACCAGGAACTCGTCCCGCAGCGACAACAGGCAGGACGGCTCGAGCCCGACGATCGCCGCGCCGCGCTCGACGAAGGGGAGCAGCGCGGCGACGACGCGACGCGCCTCGTGCTTCGCCTCGTCGACGAGGCCGGCCGCGAGGTAGGTCCGCCCGCAGCACAGCGGTCGCGCGGGCTCCGCATCGGTTCGCCCCCGCCCGCGCGACGTGCACGCGGCGGCCGGCCGCCTCCAGCACCCTGACTGCGGCGCGCGCGTTGTCGGGCTCGAAGTAGTTGGTGAACGTGTCGACGAAGAGCACGACGTCCGCGTCCGCGTCCGCCCGGCGTCGGCGCGCGGCACGCCGGCCCCGCCGAGGAACGTGTCGCGCCGCCATGCGGGGAGCGCACGCTGCGCCGAGAAGCCCAGCCAGGCCTCGCCAAGCTTCGCCGCGCCGGGCAGCGTGTTGCGCAGGTTGGCGAGCCAGGGCACGCGCGCCGCCCAGGGCGCCCAGCGCGGCAGGTGCGCGATCAGCCGATCGCGCAGCGGCAGCCCGTGCGCGCGCTGCCGGTGATAGAGCGCCTCGATCTTCATCTTCGCCATGTCGACGCCGGTCGGGCATTCGCGCCGGCAGCCCTTGCAGCTCACGCACAGTTCGAGCGCAGCGCGCACGGGCTCCGCGGCGAGCGCGTCGGCGCCGAAGTGGCCGGCGAGCGCGAGGCGCAGCGTGTTGGCGCGCCCGCGGGTCAGGTGCTCCTCGTCGCGCGTCGCGCGGTAGCTGGGGCACATCGTTCCCGCGTCGAACTTGCGGCAATGGCCGTTGTTGTTGCACATCTCGACGGCCTTGGCGAAGCCGCCGGCGGGATCGCCTCCGGTTCCGGGCGGCGTCAGCGCGCCGGTGACCGCATCGTTCTGCACGTCCCACGCCGACCAGTCGAGCGCGGTGGCGAGCGTCTGCGCGCGATGGCCGGGCGGAAAGCGGAACAGCGACGCATCGTCCATCCGCGTCCCGCGCACGATCTTGCCCGGGTTCATCAGGCCCGCCGGGTCGAACAGGTCCTTGATCTCCTCGAACGCGCGGGAAAGCCGCGGGCCGAACTGCCAGCCCACCCATTCGCTGCGCACGAGGCCGTCGCCGTGCTCGCCCGAGAACGCCCCCTTGTACTCGCGCACCATCGCGGACGCCTCCTCGGCGATCGCGCGCATCTTGGCCGCGCCGTCGCGGCGCATGTCGAGGATCGGCCGCACGTGCAGCGTGCCGACCGAGGCGTGCGCGTACCAGGTGCCGCGCGTGCCGTGCCGCGCGAAGACCTGCGTCAGCCGGTCGACGTACTCGGCGAGATGCTCGAGCGGCACCGCGCAATCCTCGATGAACGACACCGGCTTGCCGTCGCCCTTCAGGCTCATCATGATGTTGAGGCCGGCCTTGCGCACCTCCCACAGCGCCCTCTGCGCGGCGGCGTCGGTCATCTCGACCACGCTGCCCGGCAGGCCGAGCTCGCCCATCAGCGCCACGAGATCCTTCAGGCGGGACAGCGGCTCCTCGCGCGTGTCGCCGATGAATTCGACGAGCAGGATCGCGTCGGGCTCGCCGTTGAGCGCCCGCTCGATGACGGGGCGGAACGCGGGATTGCCGCGCGCGAGGTCGATCATCGTCCGGTCGACGAGCTCGACCGCCGACGGGCCGCAGCGCGACCAGATGCCGCGCGCTGCTCCATCGCCTTGTACAGCGTCGGGAAGTTGACGACGCCGAGCGCGCGGTGCGCGGGCAGTCGCGCGAGCTTCAGCGTGAGCTCGCGCGACCAGGCGAGCGTGCCTTCGCTGCCGACGAGCAGATGCGCGTAGTTGACGCTCCCGTCGGGGGTGTACGGCCGCTCGCCCTGCGCGCAGCAGACGTCGATGTTGTAGCCGCCGACGCGCCGCAGGACCTTCGGCACCTTGCGCTCGATCTCGTCGTGCTCCCGCTCGCCGATCGCGCACAGCCGGCGCAGGAGCTCGGCGACGCGCGGCGGCGCCCCCGCCATCTCGCGCTCGGGGCCGAAGCGCGCCTCGGTGCCGTCGGAGAGCATGGCGTCGATCGCGAGCACGTTGTGCACCATGTTGCCGTAGGCGATCGAGCGCGAGCCGCAGGAATTGTTGCCGGCCATGCCGCCGAGCGTCGCCTGCGCCGACGTGCTGACGTCGACCGGGAACCACAGCCCGTGCGGCTTCAGCCACGCGTTCAGCTGGTCGAGCACGACGCCGGGCTCGACGCGGACCGTCAACGCCTCCCGATCGAACGCGGCGATGCGGGAGAGGTGCTTGCTCGTGTCGATCACCAGCGCGGCGCCGACGGTCTGTCCGCACTGCGAGCTCCCGGCGCCGCGCGGGAGCACCGGCACGCCCTGCTCGCGGCAGATCGCGATCGCCGTGCGCACGTCGTCGGCGCTCTTCGGCACCAGGACGCCGACCGGCTCGACCTGGTAGATCGACGCGTCGGTCGCGTAGCGGCCGCGCGATCCGGCGTCGAACAGCACGTCGCCGGCGACAGCGCGGGACAGGCGCGCGGCGAGATCGCCGCTGCCGCGGGCCGGATGGAACAGGAGCGGTTTCGCGACGGCCATGCGCCCGATTGTAGAGGATACCGACGCTACGACCCGCGGGCCGCGCTTGCCCCCGCGCGCCAAAGATGAGTAGCATGGGCCCTGCCTGCCCATCGGCCATCGCCCGCGCACGGCCGCGGGCCCTTTCGAGGTGCCCTTGCCATGAATCCGCTCGTCCGACCGTCGTCCGGCCGCCATTTCCTGCAGATCCCGGGACCGACCAACGTGCCGGATCGCGTGCTGCGCGCGATCGATGCGCCGACGATCGATCACCGCGGCCCGGAGTTCGCCGCGCTGGGCAAGGAGGTGCTCGCGGGGATGAAGAAGGTGTTCAAGACCGACGGCGCGGTCGTCATCTACCCGGCATCGGGAACCGGCGCGTGGGAAGCGGCGCTCGTCAACACGCTCTCGCCCGGAGACCGCGTGCTGATGGCGGAGACCGGGCATTTCGCGGCGCTGTGGAAGAAGCTCGCCGAGCGTCTCGGTCTTGCCGTCGAATTCCTGCCGGGGGACTGGCGGCATGGCGTCGCGGCGGACGCGGTCGAGGCGCGGCTCGCCGCGGACCGCGAGCACGCGATCAAGGCCGTGTGCGTCGTGCACAACGAAACCTCCACCGGCGTCACCAGCCGGGTTCAGGACGTCCGCGGCGCCATCGATCGCGTCCGGCACCCGGCGCTCTACATGGTCGACACGATCTCGTCGCTGGCCTCGATCGATTACCGGCACGACGAATGGCGCGTCGACGTCACCGTCGCGCGGATCGCAGAAGGGGCTGATGCTGCCGCCCGGACTGTCGTTCAACGCGATCAGCGCCAAGGCGCTCGCGGCCGCGAAAGGCGCGAAGCTGCCGCGATCGTACTGGGACTGGAGCGAGATGCTCGCGACCAACCCGGCGGGCTTCTTCCCGTACACGCCGGCGACCAATCTGCTCTACGGGCTCGCCGCGGCACTCGACATGCTGTTCGCCGAAGGCCTCGATCGCGTTTTCGCGCGCCACGACCGGCTGGCCGAGGCCACGCGGCGCGCGGTCACCGCCTGGGGGCTGGAAATCCTGTGCGCCGACCCGGCGCTCTACAGCTCGACGCTGACCGGCGTGATGATGCCCGAGGGCCACAACGCCGACGCCTTCCGCAAGGTCGTCCTCGAGCATTTCGACATGTCGCTGGGACAGGGCCTGGGCAAGGTGGCGGGGAAGGTCTTTCGCATCGGCCACCTCGGCCATTTCAACGACCTGATGCTCTGCGGCACGCTCGCCGGCGTCGAGATGGGACTCGCGCTCGCGCGCGTTCCGCACCGGAAGGGCGGCGCCCAGGCGGCAATGGACCATCTCGCGGCGACCGCCGCCTCCGAGCTCGCGCGTGCCGCATGAATCCGCGCCGTTGCGGCGTACAATCGTCCGGCGCAGCAGCCCGCCCTGAAGTCATCCGCCACACCGCGACAGCAAACCAAGGAGACCGACGATGACCCTCTTTCGCCGTGCCGCAATCCGCCGCGCGCTGCCCCGCGCCCTGCTTCGCATCCTTCCGGCCGCCGCCCTGTGCGGTGCCGCTGCGCTCTTCGCCGTATCGCCGGCGAGCGCGCAGGTCGAGATCAAGCTCGGCCACGTGGGCGAGCCGGGGTCCCTGTTCCAGGTCTCGGCCGACGAATTCGCCAAGCGCGCCAACGCCAAGCTCGCGGGCAAGGCCAAGGTCGTCACCTTCGGGTCGAGCCAGCTCGGCAGCGACAAGGAGATGATCCAGAAGCTCAAGCTCGGCACGCTCGACATGGCGCTGCCCTCGACCGTGATGAGCTCCGAGGTGGATCTCTTCGGCGTGTTCGAGATGCCCTATCTGGTCAAGGACCGCGCGCACATGGGCCGGATCGAGCGCGAGCTGTTCTGGCCGAAGCTCGCGCCCGAGGCCGAGAAGAAGGGGCTCCTGGTCCTGGCCGTCTGGGAGAACGGCTACCGCAACATCACCAACAGCAAGCGGCCGATCAAGACTCCCGCCGATCTCAAGGGCATCAAGCTCCGCGTGCCGGAAGGCAAGTGGCGCGTCAAGATGTTCCAGGCGTACGGCGCCAACCCCAGCCCGATGAAGTTCTCCGAGCTCTTCACCGCGCTGCAGACCGGCGTGATGGACGGCCAGGAGAATCCGTTCACGCAGATCTACTCGGCGAAACTGCAGGAAGTGCAGAAGTACCTGTCGCTGTCCAACCACGTCTACACGCCGGCGTACCTGATCGTCGGCAAGAACCACTGGAACGCGCTGCCGGCCGACGTGCGCAAGGTGCTCGAGGAAACGGCGAAGGAGACGCAGGCCTTCGTCTACGACTACGCCAGCAAGGACGACACCGCCCTGCTCGGCAAGCTGAAGCAGGCCGGCATGCAGGTCAACGACGTCGACCAGGACGCGTTCGTCGCCGCGAGCAAGCCCATCTACGAGGAATTCGGCAAGGAAGTCTCCGGCGCGAAGGAAGTGATCGACCGCGCCGTCGCGTTGCGGCAGTGAGCGCCGCCGGGCCGTCCGCGGGGCCGGTCGCTCCGGCGGCCCCGCGCAGCGCGTTGGACCGCTTTCGCGCCGGCTACGGCCGTGCGCTCGAATGGGTCGTCATCGCGCTGGTGGTGACGCTCGCCGTCGAGGTGACGCTCGGCGTCGTGTTCCGCGCGCTCGGCCGCTCGCTGGCCTGGTACGACGAGGTGGCGTCGGTGCTCCTCGCCTGGCTCACGTTCTACGGCGCGGCGCTGGCCTCCGTCCGGCGCGCGCACATCGGCTGCCCGGAGCTGGTCGAGGTGATGCCGTGGCGGGCGCGGCGCGCATTCAACATCGCGGCCGAGCTCATCGTGATCGCCTTCTTCGTGCTGCTGGGCGCGGTCGGCGCGTGGATCCTGCCGGTGCTGCACACCGACGCGCTGGTGAGCCTGCCGTGGATACCGATGAGCGTCGTGCAGTCGGTCATCCCGATCTCCGCGGCGCTGATCATCGTCGCCGAGCTCACGCATCTCGCCGATCTCCTCGTCGCCGAGGGCCCCGCGCCACCCGCGACCGGCGTTGCGATCTCCGAGCAGCTGCATTGAAGGCCGAGAGCACACCGCGATGACGATGATGCTGCTGCTGTTCGGCTGCGTGCTGGCACTGGTGCTGATCAATGTGCCGATCGCCGTTTCGCTCGGGGTCGTCGCGCTCGTCGCGATGCTGGCGAGCCACGGCACCGGCATCCTGCCGAACCTCGCGCTCGTCACCTACAGCGGCGCGACCAATTTCCCGCTGCTGGCGATCCCGCTGTTCATCCTCGCGGGCGCGATCATGAACGCCTCGGGGATCTCGCGCCGGCTGATCGCGTTTGCGTCGTCGCTGTTCGGCTGGATCCGCGGCGGCCTCGCCCACGTCTCGATCGGCGCGTCGATGTTCTTCGCCGAGATCTCCGGCTCGGCGGTCGCCGACGTCGCCGCGCTGGGATCGATCCTGATCCCGGCGATGAAGTCGAAGGGCTATCCGGCGCCGCTGGCCGCGGCGGCGATGTCGTCGGCGGCGACGCTCGCGGTGATCATCCCGCCGTCGATCCCGATGATCCTGTACGCGGTGATGGCCGAGACCTCGGTCGTCCAGCTCTTCGTCGCCGGCATCGTGCCGGGCGTGCTCGGCGGGTTCGGTCTGATGGCCACCGCGTACTGGCTCGCGCGCCGCTACAACCTGCCGCGCGAGGATGCGTTCTCGCTGGCGCGGGTCTTCCGCACGGCGCGCGAGGCGCTGTGGGCGTTCCTGCTGCCGATCATCATCCTCGGCGGCATCTTCGGCGGCGTGGTCACCGCGACCGAGGGCGCGGCGCTTGCGGTCGTCGCCGCGCTCGCCGTCGGACTCCTCATCTACCGCGAGCTCGATCTCGCGCATCTGCGGCAGGCGGTGATCGAGGGCGGCGTGCAGACGGCGATCGTGATGCTGCTCGTCGCCACCTCGGCGCTGCTCGGCACCTACCTGACCGAGGTGCAGGCGCCGCAGCAGCTCGCGAAGGCGGTGTCCGCATTCACGCAGAACAAATGGGCGGTGCTGGCGCTGCTCAACCTGCTGTTCCTGCTGCTCGGGATGTTCCTGCACTCGGCGGCGGCGATCATCCTGGTCGTGCCGGTGGTGATGCCGCTGGTCAAGGCCGTCGGCATCGATCCGGTCCACTTCGGGCTGATCGTCACGATCAACCTCGGCATCGGCCAGCAGACCCCGCCCGTGGCGAGCGTGCTGATGGTCGCGAGCACCATCGCCAAGGCCTCGATCTGGGAGGTGTCGCGGGTGAACGTCTGGTTCATCGGCACGCTGGTCGGCGTCCTGCTGCTGGTGACCTACGTGCCGGTGACGGGGATGGGCCTCGTCAATCTCTTCTACCGCTGAGGGGAGACCACCGATGGGCGAATCGATCGAAGTCTCGCGCGCCGGGCCGATCGCGACGGTCGTGCTGAACCGCCCGGAGAAGCTCAACGCACTGACGAAGTCGATGTGGCAGGCACTGGGTGCCGCCATCGACGCACTGTCCGCCGACGATGCGCTGCGCTGCGTGATTCTGCGCGGCGCCGGCGAGAAGGCGTTCTCGCCCGGCAACGACATCGCCGAGTTCGCGACCGAGCGCGCCAACAAGGCGCAGGCGATCGACTACGGCCGCATCATGCACGCGACGGCGAGCGCGCTCGCCGCCTGCCGGCATCCGCTCGTCGCGCAGATCCACGGCATCTGCGTCGGCGGCGGGCTCGAGATCGCCGCGCTGTGCGACCTGCGCATCTGCGGCGAGTCCTCCCGCTTCGGGGCGCCGATCAAGAACCTCGGTCTGACCATGGCCTATCCGGAGATGGCGCCGCTGATCCGCCTCGCCGGGCCCATCGTCGCGCTGGAGATCCTGCTCGAGGGCCGGATCTTCGGCGCGGCCGAAGCCAAGGAGAAGCGGCTGGTCACGCGCGTGGTTCCCGACGCCGACGTCGCCGCCGAGGCGCGGGCGACGGCACGAGCGCATCGCCGAAGGCGCGCCGCTCGTCGCGCGCTGGCACAAGAAGTTCGCGCGCCGGCTGGCCGAGGCGCGGCCGATCAGCGACGCCGAGCGCGACGAGTGCTTCGCCTGCTTCGACACCGAGGATTTCCGGATCGGCTACGCCGCGTTCCTCGCCAAGAAGAAGCCTGAGTTCGTCGGCCGATGAGATCATTGGTGGGTCCGGCTTCAGCCGGATCGCATCCTGTGGGTCCGGCTTCAGCCGGATGCGCAATGGCGCGGTGTCACCGGCCGCCTGAAGGCGGCCCCACGGGGAATCGAAAGAAATGAACGCCGCTGTCCCGCCGCATCCCGGCCCGCTCGCCGGCATGCGCGTGCTCGACCTGACGCAGATCATGGCCGGACCCACCTGCGGCATGCTGCTCGCCGACATGGGCGCCGACGTGGTCAAGGTCGAGAAGCTGCCCGGCGGCGACGATTCGCGCGGCTACCGCGACCCATCGATCAACGGCGTGTCGGCGCCGTTCCTGATGATGAACCGCAACAAGCGCGGGATCGCGCTCGATCTCAAGGATCCGCGCGGCCGCGACATCCTGCTGCGGATGGTCAGGAGCGTCGACGTGCTGCTCGAGAATTTCCGCCGCGGAACGCTCGACCGGCTCGGACTCCCGTATGCGGTTCTGGCGGAGGCCAATCCGGGGCTCATCTACTGCGCGGTGTCGGGCTACGGCCGCGACGGACCCTACGCCGACAAGGGCGGCTTCGATCTCATCGCCCAGGGCTACGCCGGACTGATGGCCGTGACCGGCGAGCCCGGCGGGCCGCCCGTCAAGACCGGCAACCCGGTCACCGACATCAACGCCGGCATCCTCGGCGCATTGGGCATCGTTTCCGCCTACGTGCACAAGCAGCGTACCGGCCGCGGCCAGATCGTCGACACGTCGCTGATGGACGCGGCGCTGCAGCAGACTTACTGGCACGCCGCGTTCCACTTCGCGACCGGCGTCTCGCCGGGGCCGACGGGCTCGGCGCACCTCCTGACGGCGCCGTACCAGGCGTTTCACGCCAGCGATGGCTGGATCAACATCGGCGGCGCCAATCAGGCGAACTGGGAGCGCATCGCCGACGTGCTCGGCCATCGCGAATGGCGTGACGACCCGCGCTTCGCCACGAATTCGGCGAGGATGGCCAACCGCGCGGCGTTGACGTCGGCGATGAACGCGGTGCTCGCGACGCGGACCAAGGCCGAATGGATCGCCGCCTTCGATGCCGCTGGCGTGCCGGTCGGCCCGGTCAACTCGATCGGCGAGGCGCTCGCCGACCCGCAGACGCTCGCCCGCGGGATGGTCGTCGACCTCGTTCACCCGCAGGCCGGCCCGACCCGGGCGCTGGGCTGCCCGATCCACTTCTCGGAAACGCCGACGGCGATCACGCGACCGGCGCCGCTCCTCGGCCAGCACACGCGCGAGGTGCTGCGCGAGCACGGCTACGGGGACGCCGAGATCGATGCGTACGTCGCGGCGGGTGTCATCGAGGAAGCGAGCGATCCCGCCTGATTGGCAGGAACATACAGAACATCGCGGCGACGATGACAAACTGCGCGTCCCGCCCTTGGTCGGGAGGCGCGTTGCCGACACGTCAATTCAGCCCACTTCGACCGAGCCCGGGCTCGACGGCAGCCGCATCCACTCGACGCCGAAGAACAAGGCAATCAGCAGGGCCACGAACACCGCGATCCGGATCTGAGTGCGCGTCATGCGGCCCGCCGTACGAGGGAGAGCGACCGCCGCGGCGCAGGGAACTCGCAGGATGGCGGTCGCATCACTTGGCGGTGGCCGGCAGCGCGGCAAGCTCGCGAAACCAGTCGAGCGCCTTGCGCAACGGCGTCGGGTCGACATCGTGCGCCGCGCGAACGCTCTCGATGCGGAGATTCCGGAAACCCGCGCGCTTCAGCTCGTCGTGGAGATTCCAGTGATCGGACGGCGTTGCGACACCGTCGGAGTCGCCGTATTGCAGGAAGATCGGCGTGCGCTTGAAGTTTGCGTCCAGGACATTGAAATGCCTGGCCGAGGACATCACCGCGTCCGTATTGATTCCGGCGAGGTAGATTCCCGCCACGTTGCGGCCCCGACTTGCGAATGCCGCCGCCATCCAGCCGGAGTGCTTCGATCCGCCGGAGAATCCGCCGAACGCAAGCGGTGCCTTGGCTGCCGACGGCCATTGCAGCTCCAGCACCGCCAGCGCAGTCGTGTTGAGCGCAAGGCGCAGTCCGACACTGTCGCTGTCGGCGGCGACGGGCTCCATCGGGTCGACCGCCATGACGATCCACCCCGCCTCGAGCGCTGTATCGGCATAGGCGCGCATCAGGCGGCGGCTCGAGTTGTACTGGGGGTCGGAGGACGCGCTGATGACCAGAACGGGCCATTCGCGCGTCGGATCCAGGTTCGCCGGCGCCGCGATCGTGATCAGCGCGTGCTCGACCGGAGACAACTGCCCGCTACCTGCCACGACGCGAAGCTCCCGTGGCAGCTCGGCGTTGAATTCGGCGAATCCGCCGGGCTTCAGACCCGGCGCGGCCAATGCGACGGTCCCGAGAAGGGCGAGCGACAGCAGTACGAAAATTCGACTCATGCCGCTCTCTCGGGGCCTATCCGAGCGAGCGCCGGCATCCGGTGGAGCGCGTCGTCAGGCGTCACCGGCATTCAGTCCAGGTATTTCCACGTGGACGCACCGTCGAGCCGACGGATGCGGACCGCTCCAACTGCACCGGGCTCGAAGTTGCGTGCGTTGACGCCCATACGGCTGCCGTCCGTCCGCCGAGCGGGTTCCCAGTGCATGACGCAACCACACTTGCGACACCTGACGAAGCGCAACGACTTCTCGCCCCACGCGTAGTCGCTGGTCGCTCCGCGCGCGGCAACGACTCGCACGTCGGATGCCTTGTAGTAAGCCCACAGAGTCCCGTAGCGGCGACAGATCGAGCAGTTGCAGCTGGTCAGGCTGCGCGGTTTGCGCGGTACTTCGACGCGAACAGCTCCGCAGTGGCACGTGGCGGCAAGCATGGGTTGCGCTCCGTTCGATCGACGGGTCGGGCCTCACTCGCCGCCCTCTCGCGGCTGGAAGATCTCGACGGGGTTGCCCGAAGGGTCCTCGACCAGCACCTGCTGGCCTCCGGGTCCCTTGACGGGCTTGCTGCGAAAGACGGCGCCCAGGGCCGCGAGTCGAGCGATCGTCGCCTCGATGTCCTTTACCTCGATCACGAGGCGATTCCAGCCCCCGGGCTGCGGCATCGCGCCGTTCTTCAGCTTCTTCCTCGCGGAGGTGCCGGGTCCGCTCAGCCAGAGCGAAAGCCCCTTGCGCTTGACGATCGCGAACGGCGGGCCCCAGCGATCCGCGAGCTTGAAGCCCAGCGCCCGGTAGAACGGCAGCGCGGCGTCGACATCGTTGACCAGGTAGCGGATGACGGGCATGGGATCTTCACTCCTGGTTGCGAGACGGCATGGACCGAGCGCCGGCGCGCACACGGTACCACTGCAGCACTCGGAGGGTGCGCAGCGTGATCCACCGGCTGGCCTTGCCCACATCCGGTTCCATGTCGAGGGGCCTCCGCTTTTCGAGCCTGCAGGTCGGCGACGCGCCGCATCGAGTCATCTGGCAAGCCGGCGGATCGAAGCACTCCCGGCTCGCGACGGCAAACTTGCGAGCCCGTGTCCGCCTGCACGGTGCCGTGAAAATATACCCCATCCAAACCAGGGCGTGCAGCGGGCCCGGCCGGTGGGACCCGGGAAGGTGCGAGCTTCGTGACTGAAAGTCATCGCGACCGTTTCCCTGCAAGGCTCTCCACGACACCAATCCACAGCGATAGCGTTTCTCCGGTGCCGGAGTCGCCGACATTGCCTGCGGCGGTGTGGACCATCACGAGCTTCGATTTCGGCGCCACATAAACGGCCTGTCCACGAAGGCCCCGCAACATGAACTGCCGTTCCTTTTCGTCCACGACCCATGTCTGGTATCCGTACCCGAGAAGTGCGCCCGTCATTCCCGGCCGAAACTGCGTGGCGGGGGGCGTAGTCGCGGCTCGAACCCATGCGGCCGGGATGATCGATCGGCCGTCGAGCGTGCCGTCGTTCGCCAGCAACATTCCAAATCTCGCGTAATCACGCAGCGTCGCATTCAAGCCGATGTACGCAGCCTCGTAGCCGCCACGGTCGATGTTCCATGTCGCGTCCGCCTCTGCGCCCATCGGCTGCCATATCTTCTCCGAGAGATACGTGGCGAGCGGTTTTCCGGTCGCCCCTCGAAGCACCAGCCCAAGAACCTGCGTTTCCGCCGACGCATAGTGAAAGCGCTCTCCGGCGGCGCGCTCACGCGTACGGAAGGGCAGCAGGGTGGCAGCGCCCCCTTCGCTCTCGCCGAGCAGCGAGAGCCGGCCAAGCGTCGCGACATCGTCCGTGCCGCTGTAGGTCTCGTCGAAGCGGACACCCGACGACATCGTCAGCAGGTGACGGATTCGCGTATCTCCGTACGGCGTGCCCTCGAGCTCCACGGCGTACTCCGCGGCGCGGTCATCGATCGAGCGGATCTTCCTTTCCGACAGCGCAATTCCGACGAGCATTGCGACGACGGTCTTCGCCATCGAGAAGGACGCCATCCGGTCCCCTGGCTTGCGGTCGTATTGATAACGCTCGACGAGTATCGTGTCGCCTTTCAGGATCAGCAGTCCCGTTGTGCGATTGCGGGAAAGGTAGTCATCCAACCCGGCGGGCTGCCCTCGATTGGCGTAACGGATCGGAGGCTCTGCCGCGGCGCGACTCAACGGCCGCGATTCGGCGCCCTTCGCCACGACGCGCGCCGGAAAAATCTCGTCGAAACGGCTCACCAGCCCGACGACGCAGCGCATTTCCGGGCGCAGCGTGCCCGGACAAGTCGGATAGCCCTCGTCCCTGCCGAGTGCTTGCTCGTCTGGCGCCGCGAATGCGTCCGAACTGTACGAAAGGAATCCGGGAAGCGCCATGCCTACAGTCAGCGACGCCGCGATTGCCGCAGTCCCGCGAGTCAGCATGGTCACGACCTCAGTGAGCCAGCGCATGTGTGTCACCCCCCATTGCCGTTGACGCACAGCCCCTTCCCTTGTCGCCATCGCGCTTCGGCGGGAATTTTCGCCCGGATTCTGCCAGATGCTACAGCGTCGGCACCGAGTCGACATAGCGCGTCCGGATTGGACGCTTTATCGACGTCCGCGCCGCGCGGCACCCGCCGCCGGTCGACGCCTGCCCCGCGGTCAGGCGCGACGTTCGCCTGACCGCTCGTGCCGGAGACCCCGCGAACTTGCGGAGCGCATGAACTCGACGTACTCTCCGCTGGCCATTCGCTGCGTGTCGCGACGCTCTTGGCGGCAGCGACATTCTGTGACGCGCACTTGACGCAGGGCACCCGCTTTCAGTTGAGACCATCGGCCGCTTCGAGCCTCCCATGCCGACCACCATCGACGGCCTTCCGCAGATCAATCCAACGACGACAGGACCGAATCCCATGCTGCTCTTCTCGAAGTCCCGCCGCGCGACGCTCGTCACGCTATTGGGAGGATTGGCGATGGCGGTGTTCGCAGCAACCAATGCCACCGCGGCCGCGCCACGCATAGACGAGAGTCAGTTGCTCGAACTCGGCTTCAAGGTGCTGGTCGCCACGACGAAGGTTCAGCAGGATTGGGTCCGCAGCCTCCCTCCCGGCCAGATCAGGCCGATGCAGCGCACGGGCAAGAAGTTCTTCGTCTACCCGGATGCGTCCAGGAACCAGATCTACGTCGGCGGTCCGAAGGAATACGAAGCGTACGCGCAGCTCCACCCGGAGAGCCGGACGGATCCACAGGCGGCCGCGAGCAAGGGAAGCGCGTACCGCGCGAAGCAGGACAACGCGATGCGGGAGGCGACGGCTCGCGACCTGTCGGACCCCTTCCTGGGAGCGAGCTGGGCCGATCTCGGCTGGTAAGTTTCCACGGCATCGCGCTCGTCGATCCCGCATCGGGATGGAGTTGTCGCTCCCGCCATGTCCTCTCCGGCCGCTGCTTCGACCCTGACCGTCTGGCGCAAGGACCTCGCCGCCGGCGCCATCGCGGCGATCGTCAGTCTCCCGGTCTGCGTCGCTTCCGGCCTGCTGGCATTTGCGCCGCTCGGGCCGGCTTACGCGGTGGCGGGCGCCGCCGCCGGGCTGTGCGGGGCCATCGTCGCCTGCTGCGTGTCCGCGCTGTTTGCGACATCCTCGTTCGTCGTGACGACCTCGCGCGTCAGCGAAGCCCTGCTGCTTGCGAGCCTGACCACGGCGCTGCTCGCGATGCCCGCGGTCGCGAGCGACCGGGACCTGATCGTCGTCGCGATGTTCCTCTGCGTGGCGCTGGCCGGATTGTGGCAAGTGATCTTCGGGCTGGCAGGGGTTGCGAAGATCATCAAGTTCACGCCGCACCCGGTCCTGGTCGGATTCCTGAACGGCGTCGCGGTGCTGGTCGCGTTGTCGCAGCTGAAGTCCTACTTCCGGATCGACCCGGTCACGTCGCATCTTGCCCTGTTCGATCAGCCGCTGATGTTCATGCTGCTCATCGCCACCGCCGCGCTGATGCTGGGCTTTCCCGCTGTGGCACGACGGCTCCCTGCTTCATCGCCGCTGGGCAAGGTGCCGCCGGTCGTCGTCGCGTTCGCGGGCGGCATCGTCGGCTATTACCTGCTCAGGGCCATCGATACAACGCTCGCCATCGGGCCGACCATCGGCGACGTGCGGCTGACCTTGCTCTCGCCGGTAGCCAACCTCGGCAGCGCCGAGGCGTGGCAACAGGTCATCCGCATCGGCTGGCTGATCGCGTCGACCTCGGCGGTGCTGGCGGTCATCGCGACGCTCGATTCCCTGCTGGCCTTTCGGGCCGCGCAGAATGTCGCCGACATCCCGGTGTCGCCCGTCCGCGACCTGGTCGCCCAGGGCATCGGCAACTGTGCCGCCGGCTTCGCGGGCGGCATTGCCGGCGCGGCTTCGCCGAGCTCGAGCATGGCCGCCTATCGCGCCGGCGGCCGGACGCGCCTGGTGCCGCTGTCGTGCGGGCTGCTGCTGCTCGCCGCCAGCGTGCTCGCACCGCAAGGCTTCGCTGCGATCCCCTCGATCGTGCTTGCCGGCATCCTGCTGGCGACCGGCATTCTCCTGTTCGATCGCAGCGTCTTCGGAATCGTCGGGGAGTTGCGTCAGGCGGCCTCGCCGACCGGTCGTCGCCGCTCGCTCTACGATTTCGGCGTGGTCGTCGTCGTGATGGGCATCACCGTGTTCTATTCGGTGGTCGCCGGGGTCGTCACCGGCGTTCTGCTGGCGGGGATGATCTTCATCGTCAACATGAGCCGCCCGGTGATCGCGCGCGTGCTGCTGGGCAACGACGTTCAATCGAAGCGCATCCGCCCGGTGAAGGACGTCGAGATCCTGCGCGAGACCGGGTCGCAGCGCGCGGTGCTGCTGCTCGACGGCGTCCTGTTCTTCGGCAATGCCGAGGACATGGCCGCGAAGGTGAAGCAGCTGTTCCTGCAGGCCGACATGGTCGCGCTGGACATGCGCGGGGTCAGCGACATCGACGTGTCGGGCGCCAACATCCTGGCGAATCTGGCGAGCAAGAGCCGCGCCCAGCACAAGCACCTGCTGTTCTGCGGCGTCGCGGAGCCGCTGTACGCCATCGTCAAGGGAGTCCTGCCGAAAGGCGTCACGGCCGACGTGAGCATCCAGCGCGACCTCGACGCCGCGCTGGAGTGGATGGAGGAGCTGTCGTTGCAGATGCACGCCGAGCGGCGCGACCGCGCCGACGTGCTCGACCTGCGCGAGATCGATTTCCTGTCGGGGCTTGCCGACGGCGAGCTCGAGCGGCTTGCCGAAGTGCTCACCAGGCGCGAGTTCGCGGCCGGCGAGGTCATCTGCCGCGAGGGCGAGGAAGGCGACCGGATGTGGCTGCTCGCCAAGGGCAGCGTCAGCGTAAGGCTCATCTCGGCGGACGGCCATGTGAATCTGCGCATCGCCTCGCTCTCGCGCGGCACGACGATCGGGGAGATGGCGCTGATCGAACAGGCGCGCCGCTCCGCGACCATCGTCGCCGACGAGCACGTCGTCTGCTACGAGCTGTTTCGCCATGGCTACGCGCGGATGCTGGCGGAATATCCGGCGATCGCGACCAAGCTGCTCACCAACCTGTCGCGCGAGCTCGCGCGCCGGTTGCGCCGGACCTCGGAGGATCTGCGCAACCGGACGTGAGCAGCGGCGACGCTGCCGTTGCCGATTGGCCGAACGAAGGCATCCTGCGACAATTGGACTCCGATCGAGGCTGCCAATTCGGGCGTCGCCCGCGGCATGCGCGGTGGACGCTCGACGGAAAGGAGCACCACAATGAACATCGTCGAATTCATGGACCGCTACAAGGTCGCGTGGGAGGAGAGCGACGAGACCAGGCTCGTCGCGCTGTTCGCTCCGGACGGCGTGTATCACAACACGCCGTTCGCCGAGCAGCGCGGGCACGCCGCGATCGCCGCCTACTGGCAGCGCACCAAGCTGCAGAGCGATATCCGGCTCACCTACGAAGTTCTCGCGGAGCGCCCGCGCGGCGGCATCGCGCATTGGCACGTGACGTACCAGGTGACCTCCGAGGAGCTCTTCCGGATCTGGGCGGCATCGACGGGGACCAACGCGCTCGCCCGCAAGCCGGGGGATCCGCTGCCGCGCCTGGCGCTCGACGGCATCGCGGTCGTCGAGTTGAACGACGCCGGCCTCTGCACGCACTTCCGCCTCTGGTGGCACAGCGTCGTCGCGGCGGATTGACCGCATTACCCGCGTCTCGCGACCGTCCGCACCGATCGGTGCGGACAGGATCAGCGCACTCGCGCGAGCCCTGGCGGAGGACTGTCGTCCCCGGCCGCCGTTCCGGGCGGCATTCGGAAGCGGTACAGGGTGGCGTCGAGATAGCCCGCGACGTCGGCGATCTCCTCGTCGCTCCAGCCGAGCCCCGCGTTCGCCGCCCAGCGCCGCACCTGCGCATTGAGGCTCGCCCAATCGCGGGCGAGCTTCTTCTGCCGCCAGTGGATCTCCCGCGTGTGGCAGGCGATGCAATGCGTGGCGTAGAGCAGCTCGCCGCGCGAGGGCGACACCCCCGGCGGGGCCTGCGCGGCGGCGGGCGCCGCCACGATCGCGCAGGCGACCAGGAGCAACGCTCTCGTCCGTTTCGTGCTCGTCACGGGTCTCACAGCGCCGGCAACCCTGCCGCGAGGCGCTCGGCCATCAGCAGCCCGAACTCCGTGGGCCGCTGACAGGGCGCGCGATCGTAGACCTCGGTGATCCCCAGCCGCCGCGCGGTGATCCGCTTGCCATAGCAGACGAAGGTGTCGATCGACGTCATCAGGAACACGATGAGCGGCAATATGCCGCGATAGAGACGCTCCGCTTCCGCCTCTGCGTCCGGGGTTCCGGCGGTCATCGCCGCGTAGATCTTGACCTGGACGTCGAAGCACTCGGGCGCCGGGATCATGCCGACGCAGCCGGCGCGCAGGTTGTCCGTGAGCTCCATCCCGCCGCGGCCGTTGAAGACGCGATACGCGCCCTCGGTGTCCTCGATCAGCCTCTGTATCACCTGCGCGGGGGCCTCGCCCTTCAGCAGACAGACGTTGGGGTGGTTCCGGTTGAGCGTCCTCAGACCCTCGTTGGACAGTCCGACGCCGAGGAACTGCGCGGCGTTCTGGATCGCCACCGGCAGGTCGGTGCGGTCCGCGACGGCGCCGAAGAAGCGCAGGTGCTCGATTTCCGCAAGGCCCGCGACGGGCCCCGGTTGCAGGATCAGCCAATCGGCGCCGGCTTCCTTCGCCATGCGCGCAAAGCCCGCCTGTCCGTGCGCCGAGGGCTCGGCGATCGTCACCGCGAGCGGCAGGCGCCCGTTCAGCGCCTCCGCCGTCCAGTCCAGGATCCGCCGCCGCTCGCGGACGTTGAGCTTGTTCGTCTCGGTGGCGAGTCCGAGGACGGCGACGCCGTGCGCGCCGTGCCGCACCGCCGCCTCGACCTGCGCCGCGATCGGCGCGCGCTGCGGTCGTCCCTCGGCGTCGAAGAAGGCGTAGAGGATCGGATAGATGCCGTGGAAGCGGGAGGTGTCCATGGGGAAGTCCGGATGGCGTCGAGGTGGCCAGGCGTCCGTTGCGGCGCTGCCGTCGGCGGTGCGGCCAACACCGATCGCCCGGTCAGCTTACTCGAAACACGCGCTTGTCGTCATGCTGCTCGGCAGGCATGATCAACACCCTCCCCACGCCTGCCTGATCGCTACGCGATGACCCCTTCCCGATTCGCCCACACCGTCGCCGTCGCCGCCCTGCTCTCGCTGGTCCCGCCGGATGCCGCTGCCGAGGACAAGCCCGCCGCGACTCCCGCGCCGAAGACGCCGCCCGGATGCACCGCGCCCGAACACCGTCAGTTCGATTTCTGGCTGGGGGACTGGGTGGTGCGCGACCCCGCCGGCAAGGTCGTCGGCGAGAATCACCTGACCAGCGTGCACAAGGGTTGCGCGCTGTTCGAGAACTGGACCGGCTCCGGCGGCTTCACCGGATCGAGCCTTTCCCTCTACGACGCCGCACGCAGGAGGTGGCACCAGTCCTGGGTCGACATCGGCGGCACACTGTTGCTGCTCGACGGCGAGCTCGTCGACGGCAGGATGGTGCTCGCCGGCAAGTCGGCGCCCGATGCGCAGGGCGCAATCGCACTGCAGCGGGTCACCTGGTCGCCGCTGCCCGACGGCCGCGTCCGCCAGCATTGGGAGTCGTCGACCGACTCCGGCAAGACCTGGACGACCGTCTTCGACGGGTACTACACGAAGGCGAAATGAAGCGGTCAGCGACATCCCCTGGTCATCCGTTCCAGGGACAGGACCCGCGCGCAGAGGCGACTCGGGTCATTCCGTTCATTCGTGGCGCAGCGCCTCGATGGGATCGAGCTGCGCTGCGCGCCGCGCGGGGAAGTAGCCGAAGACCACGCCGATGATTGCGGAAAAGGCGAACGACACGGCGTTGATCCCGGGATTGAAGAGGAAGGGCACCCCCATCACCCCCGCCAGAACGTACGACGCCGCGGCGGCGAGCACGATGCCGGTGATGCCGCCCAGCATGGACAGCGTGACCGCCTCGATCAGGAACTGCAGCAGCACCTCGCGCTCGAGCGCGCCGATCGCGAGCCGCAGCCCGATTTCCCGCGTGCGCTCGGTGACGCTGACCAGCATGATGTTCATGATGCCGATGCCGCCGACGAGAAGGCTCACGGCGGCCACCGCGCCCAGCAGCGTGGTCATGACCTTCGTGGTGCCGGAGAGGGTTTCCGCAATCTGCCTCGTGTCGAGCACGTTGAAGTTGTCGTCGTCTTCGGCTGCCAGCTTGCGTCGCTCGCGCAGAAGCTGAGTCAGGCTCTTCATGACGCGCGCGCTGTCGCTGTCGTCGTTCATCGACACCAGCAGGGTGGACACCCGCTGATTGCCGACGACACGTCGTTGCACCGTGTGCAACGGCAGCAGGACGATGTCGTCCTGGTCGCCGCCCATTGCCGCCCGCCCCTTCGACGCAAGCAGGCCGATGATCTCGCACGAGAACTGCTTGACGCGAAGCTGCTCGCCGAGCGCATTGGCGGTGCCGAACAGTTCGCGCCGCACCGTCTCGCCGATCAGGCAGACCGCGGCGCCGGCCTTCACTTCGGCTTCCTCGAAGATGCGACCCGCCGCGAGTTGCCAGTTGTTGGTCTGGAAGTAGGCGTTGGTCGTGCCGGTAATGCTGGTCGACCAGTTGCGTCCGTTGCCGATGACGGTGACGCCCGTGCGCAGTTCCGGAGCCACGGCCTTGACGCCGGCGATCTGCGACATGATCGCCTCGCCATCGACCTCGGTGAACGGCGGGGCGCCCGCGCTCGGACTTCCCGGCCCCACGCGTTGGCCCGGACGCACCATCAGCAGATTGCTGCCCAGGCTGGAAATCTGGTCCTTCACCGACTGGGTCGCGCCGTTGCCAAGCGTAACCATGGTGATCACGGCGCCGACCCCGATCACGATCCCGAGGATCGTCAGGAAGGAACGCAGCAGGTTGCGGCGAATTTCGCGCAGCGCCAGCAGAATCGTGCTGAACAGCATTACGCGGACGCCCCCCGGCCGGGCGCGGCCGCAACAGCGTCGCGCGGCGGGTTGCGCTCGTCGCCGCAGATGCGGCCGTCGACGAAATGGATCACCCGGCGGGCATATGCCGCCATGTTGGGGTCGTGCGTGACCATGATGATCGTGATTCCGGACCGGGCATTGAGCTGCACCAGCAGATTCCATGACTTCCCGGCTGCGCGCCGTATCGAGGTTGCCCGTCGGCTCGTCGGCGAGCAGAACCGCGGGCGACTGTGACGATGGCCCTGGCGATGGCCACGCGCTGCTGCTGTCCGCCCGACAATTCCCCGGGCGTGTGGCTCTCCCATCCGGCGAGACCCACCGACGCGAGGGTTTCCCGGGCCAGGCGGTGGCGCATCGGCGGCACGCTCGCCCCGGTACACCAGCGGTAGCTCGACGTTCTCCTGCGCCGACGTGCGGGCCAGCAGGTTGAAGCCCTGGAATACGAAGCCGATGTACTTGCGGCGCAGCCGCGCCCGCTGATCGCGGGAAAGGCGTTCGACATGAATGCCGCGGAATTCGTATTCCCCGCCCGTCGGCGTATCGAGGCAACCGAGGATGTTCATCACCGTCGACTTGCCCGATCCGCTCGGGCCCATCACCGCCACGAACTCGCCCTGCGCAACATCGAGATCGACGCCGTTCAGCGCGTACAACGCGGCCTGGCCGCGGCCATAAAGACGAGTGACGCCGCGCAAGCGGATCAGCGGCTGATCGCCGGGTGCCACCGGCACGCCGCCATCGGGCACCGGCATCGTCGTGTCGGCGCCGCCGATTTCGGGACCCTGTCGCCGCAGTTCCATTACGACCCCGATGCCGCGCGCTGATCGGTGATGACCAGCGTGCCGGGCTGCAGTTCGTCGGAGGTGACCTCGGTCAACCGGCCGTCGCTGACCCCGGGCTGGATGGCGACGGCGGCGGGCTGGCCCTCGCGCAGCACCCAGACCCGGCGCGCCGCCGCAGTGCCGGTGGCCGCGGTCGCCGCCTTCGGCGCCCTTGCGGGCCCGCGTGGCAGCAGGCTGCTCACGATGCCGCTCCCCTTGGACGTCCCTGCCGATCCGGCACCCGCGTCGGGCAACGTCGGCGTGAAGCGCAGCGCGGTATTGGGCACCAGCAGGACGTCGCGGCGCTCCGTCGCCTTGATTGTCGCTGTCGCGGTCATCCCCGGACGCAGCGACAGGTCGGTGTTCTCCACCTCCAGGTACGTGATGTACGTGACGACGTTGTCGGTGATGGTCGAGCCAAAGGCCACGCGCGTCACCTTTGCCGGGTACCTGCGCGCCGGATAGGCGCTGACGGTGAACGAGGCATTCTGTCCCACCTCGACCATGCCGACATCCGCTTCGTCGACATTGACCTGCAGCTTCATCTTGGTCAGGTCTTCGGCAATCGTGAACAGCGTGACCGCCTGCAGCGACGCGGCCACGGCATTGCCGGGGTCCACGCTGCGGGTGAGCACGACGCCATCGATCGGTGACCTGATCGACGCCTTCGATAGATTGGTCTCGTCCGTCGACAGCGCGGCCCTGGCGTCGACCACGGCCGCGCGCGCGGCCGCTTCGTCCGCCTGCGCGCGCTCGTACGACGCCTGCGCGGCCTCGAGCTCCGTCTTCGATGGCACCTTGCCGCCGGAAAGACGCGCGACCTCCCGGAGCCTGGCGAGATTGCTCTCCGACTCCTTGACCGTGGCTATCGCCTGCGCCACTTTCGCCGTGGCCGATGCGACCGTCGCGCGCGAACGGGCAACCTGATCGCCGAATTTCGCGGTGTCGAGCTCCACGAGCACCTGCCCCTTCCTGATCCGGTCGTTGACATCGACGAGGACGCGGGTCACGGTGCCCGAAAGCTCGCTGCCGATGTTGACGCTGCGCGTGGGTTGCAGCGTGCCGTTGGCGGTCACCGCGATGCTCAGATTGCCGCGCGTGACTGCCTCGGTCACGTAACTGGGCGCGACGGCGGCCTGCTGCCGCGAGCGCCATATCCACACGCCCGCGGCCAGAATCACCACCAGGGCGATGGAGATCCATATCGACAGGCGACGCCATCCGCGCGCGGGGTCGAGTTCGTCGAGCCCGGCCGGCGCTGCCGCCCGCTGTCCGGCAGGCGCAGGAGAGGAGTCGGTTGCGTTCATGAGCGTTGTCTCATCGATGGGGCCGGTTTCGTGGTGGAACCATGGGTCTCGGCCGCCGGCAGCGCTTCGGACCCGGGCGTCCAGCCTCCGCCCAGCGCCTTGTACAACTGGACGTGGGCGACGCCAATCGCCGCCTGGGCGTTGGCAACGCTGTCCTCGACCGAAAGCAACGTGACCTGGGTCTGCAGCACGGACTGAAAGTCGATGAGGCCGCTGTTGTAGCGGTACCGGGCGAGCAGCGAAGCGTTGCGGGCGGCCTCGGCGGCACGGCGCAGGGTCGCAAGCCGCTCGCGCGACGTGGACAGCGAAACCAGTGCATCCTCGACCTCCTTCAGCGCGGTCAGCACCACCGCTTCGTAGGCGATGCGCGCCTGGTCGAACGCCGCTTCCTGCGCCCGGACCTGCGCGGTGAGCGCCCCGCCGGTGAAGATCGGCACCGAGACGGACCCCAGCAATACGCTGACGAGCGCGCTGCCGCTGGTGAGCCCGCCGAGGCTGAGGGCGCTCAACCCCAGCGAGCCGTTCAGCCGGAACGACGGATAGCGCGCAGCGTCCGCCTGCGTCACCCGCGCCGCTGCCGCACCGACCAACTGCTCGGCCTGGCGCACATCGGGACGTTGGCGCAGCGTCTCCGCCGGAAAGGCCAAGGCCAATTCGTCGTCGGCGGTCGGCACCGCGGTCGCCGCGCGCAGGGAAAACTGCATGGACTCGGGCGTCACCCCGGTCAGCACGGCAAGCCTGCTTCTGGCGAGCGCGATGCTCGCGCCGAGCGCGGGTATCTGCGCGCGCGTGAGCTCCGTCGACGTGCGCGCCTGCTCGACGTCGAGCGAGGTGGTCAGGCCCGCCTGCGCCCGCCACTGGGCGATCTGCAGCGTCTCTTCCTGGCTCGCGAGGTTGTCGCGCGCGATCGCAAGCCGCAAGTCGAGCGCGCACAGCTCCATGTACGTGGCGGCCACTTCGGCGGCAATCGAAACCTGGACGTTTCCGAGCGACGCGGAAGCAGCGCGGGCATCGGCGTCCGCGGCGGCGACACCACTCGCGATGCCGCCGAAAACGTCGGGCTCCCAACTCGCGTCGAACCCGGCCTCATAGGCGCTGACCGGGCTTGCGTCACCCGAATTGGCGCGCTGCGCCGCCGCGGCGGCATTGACGGTCGGCCACAGGCCCGCCGCCGCGACGTTGCGCTGCGCACGTGACTGGCGCAGCGCCGCCCGGGCAGTACGCACGTCGCTGTTTGCCAGCAGCGCCTGCGCAATCAGCGCCGTAAGCTGCGGATCGTTGAAGCGCTGCCACCATCCGGCGAGCGCCGTGGGGGACGAAGCGGCAGTCCCGTTGCTCCACGCCGCGGGCACGGCCACGTCGGACAGGTCGGTACTCGGGGCGATCAGCAGTGACGAACATCCGGTCAGCGCGACTGCCGCCAGCGCAAGGCCGGTTCGAAGCAACGGGCGCAGCCGAGCTGCGGGCGAGATACGCGAGAACGGACACGACATGGCAGCGGACTCCTTCATCGAGCCCCGCGTCGGGACTCGGAGTGACCCGACGGGCGACGACTACGACCCGAATCATGGTCGCACGTCGTGTAAAGCGCGGTTAACAAGCTGTAAAGGTTTGACACAGACGTGCCACCGCCATTGATGGATGGGCGTGCCGGCGTCGCTCCAACACATTGTAAAGCTGTGCAAAATCCGCGGATCCCGGTTGTGATGCGCAACGCGCATTCGTTATGATCGGCCGGACGGTCCGATCGGGAAGGCGAAGTGACTGCAACGAAGATACTGTTGGTGGACGACGATGTCGAGCTGCTCGAAATGCTCAAGTCCTACATGGAGCGCGAGGGGTTCGACGTCGCCATCGCCAATGAGGCCGAAGGCGGCGTCGCGGCTGCGCTGTCGGGCAACCATCAGCTGGTGGTGCTCGACGTGATGATGCCGAAGATGAGCGGCATCGAAGCCTTGAACCGCATCCGGATGTCGAGCCGCGTTCCGGTGCTGATGCTGACGGCGAAAGGCGACGACGCCGACCGTATCGTCGGGCTCGAGCTCGGCGCCGACGACTACGTGCCGAAGCCCTGCACGCCGCGCGAGCTCGTGGCCCGCGTGCGCGCGATCCTGCGCAGGACACAGGGCGCCGAGGGTCTCGACGAGGCGCCGGCGTCGATCGAGTCGGGACCCCTCAGGCTCTATCCGCGCCAGCGCCGTGCCGAGTGGCACGGCAAGCCGCTCGATCTCACCAGCACCGAGTTCAACCTGCTCGAAGCCCTCGCGCGCAATGCCGGACGCCCGGTGAGCAAGGATCAACTGTCCGAGCACGCGCTGGGCCGGCCGCTTGCCCGCTTCGATCGCAGCATCGACGTCCACGTGAGCAGCATCCGGCGCAAGCTCGGCTCGCTGCCCGACGGACGCTCGTGGATCCAGACCATCGTGCGGCAGGGCTACCAGCTGGTGAAGGAATAGGCCGTGGGCCGCCTTTTCTGGAAGTTCCTCGTCCTCTTGATGCTCGCGCAGGTGACGATGGTCGTCGGCGTCTCGACGGCGATATCGCTGCGGCACCGCAGCCTGGCCGCGCAGTCCGAACCGTCGCCGCCGCATCCCGGAGCACGGTTGCTCGACTTGGCATCGGCGACGCTGCAGCGCGATGGCGAACCGGCGTTGCGCTCCCTGCTGGAGAGGTGGTCCCGGGAGCCCTTGCCCGCCCTCTATGCCGTCGACGCGAACGGCCGCGAGCTGCTGGGACGTCCGCTGCCGCGAGGCGCTGGTCGGGATGCGTCGACGTCGAGTGAGCCTGCCGATCCACGGGTCGCGCGGCGCGTTGCGCTTGCCGACGGGCGCGCGTACGTTCTTTTCGTCGATGAGCGCGAAGCAGGGCGTCCCGGCCCGCCGCCCGGTCCAGGCGAACCCCGCCCGGGTGGCCCGGGCCGCCCGCCGCAACCGGCCTTTCCGGTCGAGCCTATCGTCGGCGGCGTGCTCGCAAGCCTCGTCGTCGCCGCCCTGCTCGCCTGGTATGTCTCCAAACCCATACAGAGTCTTCGCCGGGCGTTCGACGCCGCGACGCAGGGCAACCTCGATGTCCGCATCGGCGACCGCATGGGGCGACGACGTGACGAGCTCGCGGACCTCGGTCGCGACTATGACCGGATGGCCACGCAATTGAAGCAGCTGATGGACGGACAGCGGCGGCTGCTGCACGACGTCTCGCACGAGCTTCGCTCGCCGCTCGCCCGCCTGCAGGCGGCGGTGGGGCTTGCACGCCAGCAGCCCGGCAGCTTCGAGGCCTCGATGGATCGCATCGAGCGCGAATCCGCGCGCATGGACAGGCTGGTCGACGAGCTCCTCACGCTTTCCCGCGTGGAAGCCGGCATGCGGGTCGGAGGCGAAGAGATCGTCGATCTCGTCGAGCTCGTGAACGAAGTGGTGCAGGATGCCGCGTTCGAGGTGGACGCGGGGCCGACGTCGGCGGGCATCGACACCGACGTCGATGCGCTCGGCGCCGCGAGCATCAAGGGCAACCCGGAGATGCTGCACCGCGCGCTCGAAAACGTCGTGCGCAATGCGACACGGTTCTCGCCGCCCGGCGGGCGCGTGAAGGTCGCCGGCAGGCACGACGCGGCCCGGCGGCAGGTCATCGATCACGATTTCCGACGACGGGCCCGGGGTTGCCGCGGCCGAGCTCGAATCGATCTTCGAGCCGTTCTTCCGGGGCACCCAGGCAAAGGACACGCGCGGCCACGGGCTCGGCCTCGCGATTGCGCGCCGGGTCGTCGACGCGCACGGCGGCAGCATCAGCGCGGCCAATCGGCCATCGGGCGGGCTTGCCGTCGAGATCCGGCTGCCGGCCTGAGCGGCGCGGTCCTTGCGCCGCTTTACGCCGATTTACAGCGCGTTAACCGCGCTTTACGCGAGTCCGCCCGACACTTGCCATCGACGCGACACAGACCGGCGCGGCCCATCGCTCGTGCCGCCGTAGCGCCTCGAAAGGAGTGTCCGATGAACCTTCTTCCAAGCATCTTTCGCCGGCTCGTCCTCGCTGCCGGCATCGCGCTCGCCGTTCCGCTCGCGGCGCTGGCGCAGGCTGCGCCCGACGACTTCGACGGCATCCTCTGGGGCTCGATGATCGAACGCGGTCCGGGTCCCGGCGGCCTGGTGCCGTTCGATCATCCGGTTGACGGCCCCCGGGGGCCGCGCGGTTTCAGGGGCCCGGAAGGGGAAATGCCCGAACCGCCGATGCTGCGCGGGCTCGCGCTCTCCGAAGCGCAGCGCGACCAGGTGTTCGCGATCCTGCACGCGCAGGCGCCCTTGCTGCGCGAAAAGGCGAAGGCCGCCCGGCACGCGCACGACGAGCTGCAGGCATTGACCACGTCCACGCAATACGACAAGGCCAGGGCCAAGTCACTCGCCGACGCGGGTGCGCGCGCTCTCGGCGAGCTCGCCCTCATGCGCGCGGATGGAGAGCATCAGATCTACCTGGCGCTCACCGACGAGCAGCGGGAGCAGCTCGAGATGCTCCGGCGCACGGCCCGCCGGCCATGACCGCGCCGACTGCCGGAGTGGCCGACAGGACGCCGCGGGTCACCCGCCGCCGGGTGGCGACGCGCCCCGCGCCGCAACCCCGAACCGAGGTGATCGTGCTCGCGGTGCCGTACTCCGTCGACGATCTGGTCGCCCGGCTCGGCGCGTTGCGGGAAACCGATCGAGAGATGCGAATCGCCGCGACCGATCGGCGGCGAATGCGCTTCGCGGGTTGGGTGCTCGACCTGATCGAGCGCCGGCTGGTCGCGCCGGGAGGCGGCGTCGTGCCGCTCCCGGGAATCGAGTTCATGCTGCTGCGTGCTTTCGTCGCCAACCCGCGACGCGTGCTGAGCCGCGCCGATCTGGCGGAGTTCGCGCAGCGAGGCGGGAAGCCGTTCCGTTCGGCGCGCACCGTCGACGCTTACGTGAGTAGGCTGCGCGGGCGGCTGGGCCGAAGCGGCGGCGCGCCGCTGATTTCGACCGTGCGGGGGACGGGGTATGTCTTCGAAGCCGACGTCGCACGAACATGAAGGCGCCGCAGCGCGGAACCGGCTCCCGATCGGTTCTCGCGTCGCGAAAACGAATCCGCCGCGCCGGCTTGGCCGGCGCACGAGCCGCGTGCGTCTGCTGCTGATCGCGGCGCTGCTCGCGTCGGCAACCACGGCGGTTGCGCAGTTTCCCGGCGGCGGCGTCCGGAGGCGGGCGCGGTCCCATGGGCGGCGCGCCGCCCGGACGCGGCCCCGGCGACAGCGCGCGCGACGGGCAGATGGGAATCGCGGGCGACCCGGTCGCGCAGACGGAGATGAATCTTTCCAGTCTGGCCGAGGACCTCAAGCTCACCCCCGTGCAGACCGGCGCATGGACACGCTACGCCGATCGCCTGCGGAAATTCGCCGGGGACGTCGCGCGCAATCGAAGCGCCATGCGCTTTCCGAAGGAACCGGCGCCGCAGCAATTCGACCTGCTCGTCGGATCGGCGACGAACCGGCTCACGGCGATCGAGGAGCTCGCCGATGCCGGCAGGAAGTTCTACGAAACGCTCGAGCCGGACCAGCGGGAGATCGCCGATCGGCGCCTGGCGCGCATCGCGACGCCGCTCGTCACCGGGGACATGCCCCCGGGGATGTCCGGCGGCGGCATGCCGCGCGGCAGTGGCCCGCGCGGCGAGCCAGGCGGCCCGCGCTAGTAGGCCGGGCGCCCTACCGACGTCCCGCCGCCGATGGCGTCGAGCCGCGCGCTCGACGCGAGGACGCGCTCCTAATGGCTCGGCCGCCCGACCTTCGCGCCCGACTTGCCGACGAGGAAGTCGAGATCGACGCCCTCGTCCGCCTGCAGCACGGTGTCGCAGTAGAGCTTCACCCAGCCGCGCTCGGCATGCGGCTTCGGCGCCTTCCACGCCGCGCGGCGCCGCGCGAGCTCTTCGTCCGAAACATGCAGGTGGAGCCGGCGCTTCGCCACGTCGAGCTCGATCACGTCGCCGTTTCGCACCAGCGCGAGCGGTCCGCCGGCCGCGGCCTCGGGCGCCGTGTGCAGCACGACCGTTCCGTACGCGGTTCCGGACATCCGCGCATCCGACACCCGCACCATGTCGGTGACGCCCTGCTTCAGCATTTTCGCCGGCAGCGCAAAATTGCCGACCTCGGGAAAGCCCGGATAGCCCTTCGGCCCGCAGTTCTTCAGCACCAGCACGCACGACGGATCGACGTCGAGCTTCGGGTCGTCGATGCGCTTGTGCAGGTCGTCGATGTCCTCGAACACGACGGCGCGGCCCTTGTGCCGCATCAGCTTCGGCGTCGCCGCCGAGGGCTTCAGCACCGCGCCGCGCGGCGCGAGGTTGCCGCGCAGCACCGCGATGCCGCCCTGCTTCTTGAAGGGCTTCGCGAGCGGCGTCACGACATCGGCGTTGTAGTTGACGGCGTCCTTGCAGTTGTCCCAGATCGTCCTGCCGTTGACCGTCAGCGCGCGCTTGTGCAGCGAGCCGGCGATCTCGCGGATCACGACCGGCAGCCCGCCCGCGTAGTAGAAGTCCTCCATCAGGTACTTCCCCGACGGCATCAGATTGACGAGGCAGGGCATGTCGCGGCCGAGCCGGTCCCAGTCGTCGAGCGTGAGCTTCACGCCGACGCGGGCGGCGAGCGCCAGCAGGTGCACGACGGCGTTGGTCGACCCGCCGATCGCGCCGTTGACCATGATCGCGTTCTCGCAGGCCTCGCGGGTGACGATCTTCGACATCCGCAGGTCCTCGTGCACCATTTCGACGATGCGCCGCCCGGTGAGCCGCGCGAGCACCTTGCGCCGCGAGTCCACTGCGGGAATCGCCGCATTCGTCGGCAGCGCCATCCCCAGCGCCTCGACCATCGACGCCATCGTCGACGCGGTGCCCATCGTCATGCAGTGGCCCGCCGAGCGCGACATGCACGACTCGACCTCGACCATGTCGGATTCCTGCATCTCGCCGGTCTTCAGCATCGCGGTGAACTTCCACACGTGCGTGCCCGAGCCGATGTCCTCGCCGCGGAACTTGCCGTTGAGCATCGGCCCGCCGGAGATGCCGATCGTCGGCAGGTCGCAGGACGCCGCGCCCATCAGCAGAGCCGGCGTCGTCTTGTCGCAACCCATCATCAGCACGACGCCGTCGAACGGATTGGCGCGGATCGATTCCTCGACGTCCATCGCCACCTGGTTGCGGAAGAGCATCGCGGTGGGCCGCATCACCGGCTCGCCCAGGCTCATCACCGGAAACTCGAGCGGGAAGCCCCCGGCCTCGAGGATGCCGGCCTTGATGTGCTCGGCCAGCTCCCGGAAGTGCGCGTTGCACGGCGTCACCTCCGACCAGGTGTTGCAGATGCCGATCACCGGCCGGCCGTCGAAGAGGTCGTGCGTGAAGCCCTGGTTCTTCATCCACGAGCGGTGGACGAGCGCGTCGCGATCGTGACGGCCGAACCAGGACTGCGAACGGAGCTGGTGTTTGGACTTCGGGGACTTGGTGCTCATCGTGGGTGTCGATTCAAGGTTGCAGAATGTTGATGGGAACGAGACGAATGCGCGGCGGACACCGCCGGTGATGATTTCGCGTCGCGCGGCCGGTCGGAGGGGTCCGCCGCGGCCGCATGCAT
Organism: uncultured beta proteobacterium; assembly: GCA_963786625.1. GTDB lineage: Bacteria > Pseudomonadota > Gammaproteobacteria > Burkholderiales > Casimicrobiaceae > CAIWHR01. The sequence goes on along the minus strand of CAWAZS010000014.1, from coordinate 239,729 downwards.
CATCCTAAGGCCGCGGCGGACCCCTCCGACCGGTCACGACATTGCAGGCGTCGATGCTCACGCCGTCAGCCGCTGTCCCGTGGCCTTGTCGAAAACGTGCACGTGGGCCGGATCGACGACGAGGCCGACCTTCTGATCGGGGCTCACCGCGGGCCGGCCGTGCGTGCGCAGCGTGACCTGCACGTCGCCGACCTGGATCAGCAGCTCGGTCTCGGCACCCGTCGGCTCGACCACGATGATCTTCCCGGGCACGCCGCTGCCGTCCGGCGGCGAGAGTCAGGTGCTCGGGACGGATTCCGTAGGCGACCGCCTGGCCCTCGGCGCCCGGAGCGCCGTGCAGCGGCCAGCGCACGCCTCCGCCCACCTCGACCGAGGCCACGCCGCCGGCGCGCCGCACGTTGCCGTCGACGACGTTCATCGCCGGCGAGCCGATGAACTGGGCCACGAAGAGGTTGCGCGGCCGGTCGTAGAGCTCGAGCGGCGTCCCGATCTGCTCGATGCGCCCGTCGTGCATCACGACGATGCGGTCGGCCATCGTCATCGCCTCGACCTGGTCGTGCGTGACGTAGACGGTGGTCGTCTTCAGCCGCTGGTGCAGCGCCTTGATCTCGCCGCGCATCGCGACGCGCAGCTTCGCGTCCAGGTTCGACAGCGGCTCGTCGAACAGGAACACCTTCGGGTCGCGGACGATCGCGCGCCCCATCGCGACGCGCTGCCGCTGTCCGCCCGAGAGCTCGCGCGGGAACCGGTGCAGGTAAGGGTCGAGGTTCAGGATCTTCGACGCCCGGTCGACGCGCTCGGCGATGATCTTCGAATCGGCCTTGCGCAGCTTGAGGCTGAACGCCATGTTGTCGGCGACGCTCATGTGCGGGTAGAGCGCGTAGCTCTGGAACACCATCGCGATGTCGCGATCCTTCGACTCGACGTCGTTGACCTCCTTGCCGTCGATCGCGATCGTGCCGCCGGTGATCTCCTCGAGGCCGGCGAGCATCCGCAACAGCGTGGACTTGCCGCAGCCGGACGGTCCGACCAGCACCAGGAACTCGCCGTCGGCAATGTCGAAGCCGATGCCGTGGATGACCTTGGTGCTGCCGAACGACTTCTCGATGTTGGCGAACGACACGGATGCCATCAACCTCCCTCCATTCGCGCCGCCGGGCCGCCCCAAGGCGCGAATTGCTCCCCCTCGGGGGGCAGCGAACGAAAGTGAGCGTGGGGGCTCACCTTCTAGCTCTTCACCGCGCCGGCGGTGAGCCCGCCGACCATGTAACGCTTGAACACGTAGTAGATCGCCGCCGGCGGCATCGCGTAGATGAGGCCGGTGGTCATCAGCAGCTCCCACGGCGAATCGTCGGCCGCCAGGAAGTGGCCGAGCGCGACCGCCAGCGTGATGTCGGTGTCGCGCGACAGCAGCAGGAACGCGTAGAGGTACTCGTTCCATGCGAGCAGCAGCGCGTAGGTGCCCACGGCGACCAGCGACGGCGCCATCAGCGGCAGGTAGACCAGGCGGAAGAGCTGCAGCGGCGTGGCGCCGTCGATCCGCGCCGCCTCGTCGAGCTCCCATGGCAGCTTGTCGGAGGCCTGCTTCAGCACCCAGATCGAGTACGGCGCGGCGATCGTCACCATCGCGAGGATCAGCGCCCACTGGGTGTTCAGCAGCCCGTAGGTGCCCATCGCCTTGTACATCGGCACGGCGAGGAACGCCGCCGGTATGAAATAGGTGAAGAGAGCGAGGTTCATCACGGTCCGGCCGCCGCGCGCCTTGAGCCGGCTGATCGCGAACGCCGCCGCCGTCGCGACGAACAGCGTCAGCGCGCCGACGGTCACCGCGATCACCAGCGAGTTCCACAGCTGCCGCCAGAAGTGGATGAGCCAGTAGTTCTCCTGGTTGAAGACCATCCCGAAGTTGCGCAGCGTCGGGTGGTCCGGCCACAGCTTGCCGGCGAACGCCTCCTCCTTCGTCGAGATCGAGAACAGGAAGATGTGATAGATCGGCAGCATCGTCCACAGGAACACGGGGATGCCGATCAGCAGCAGCTTCGCCTCGGCGGTCGCCTTCTTCAGCGACGACTTCTTCACAAGGCCTCCCGCCGGGCCGCCCCAAGGGAGGCCTTTGCCCCCTCGGGGGGAGGCGAACGCAGTGAGCTTCGGGGGCTCACAAGGCCTCCCGCCGGGCCGCCCCAAGGGAGGCCTTTGCCCCCTCGGGGGGAGGCGAACGCAGTGAGCTTCGGGGGCTCACAAGGCCTCCCGCCGGGCCGCCCCAAGGGAGGCCGTTGCCCCCTCGGGGGAGGCGAACGCAGTGAGCTTCGGGGGTTCATTTCGACAGCCGCTTCATCATGAACCAGACGAGCGGAAGCACCAGCGGCATCGCGCAGACGATCGTCGCCATCGCCATGTCGACCTGATCGAGGCGCAGGTAGCGGATGCCCAGCGTGGCCAGCACATGGGTCAGGTCGGCGGGGCCGCCTCCGGTCAGCAGGTACACGCTGTTGAAGTCCCCCAGCGTCCAGATCATCGACAGTATGGTCGACGTGATGTAGAGGGTCTGCAGCGAAGGCCAGGTGATGAACTTGAACTTCTGCCAGCTCGACGCGCCATCGACGCTCGCCGCCTCGTAGAGCTCGCCCGGGAATCGCGAGCCGGCCGGCGATCAGGATCAGCGTCCAGAACGGCAGCGATTTCCAGATGTGAACCATCATCGACGCCGACAAAGCGATCCACTGGTCGTTCAGCCAGTTCGGCCCGTCGGCGCCGGTCAGCCTGAAGATCACCGAATTGATGATCCCCCACTCGGGGTTCAGCATGAACCGGAACGACAGGATCGTCGGAATCGACGGCACCGCCCACGGCAGGATGAACACCAGCGACAGCCACTTGATCCAGGTGTTGGCCCGAATGAAGAACCCGGACAGCACGAGCGCGGCAATGAACTTGAGGTTGACGGCGACGACGAGAAAGATCAGCGTGTTCAGCACCGTCTTCGGGAACACGGGGTCGTCGAGCAGCTTGGCGTAGCTCGCCGGATGGCGCGCGAGCCACAGCCCGTAGCCGACCGGAAAGAGCACGAACACCAGGAAGACGAGCACGTAGGGGGCGAGCAGCATCAGCCCCCATGCCTGCCACGGGGAGAGGCGCTTTCGCGCCGGGCCGGCAGGGGTTGCCGGCTGCGTCTGCGGCAGGACGAGCGTGGACATGGACGAGTCTGGCGGCGCGATTCCGGCGTGTCCGTCGGGGTCAGGAGCCGGCCCGGCCCCTCACCCCGGCGCTCCCGGCGCACGGCAGGGAGCATCCGGGAAGCGCACGCGTCAGCCCGCGACCATCTTGATCCGCGCGATCATCTCGTCGGTCGCCTTTTCCGGCGTCCAGCCGTCGTTCACGACGCGGCTCACCGCCTTCGCCCAGACGTTCTCGTTGTTGAGGACCGTGAAGCGGTAGTTCTTCGTGAACTCGAACGCCGTGGTCCCGGCCGTGAACTGGTTGTAGACCGCCTTGCGGTGCGGGTCGGACTGCCAGAACCTGCTCTGCGTTCCGGCCTTGGTCACGGGGTACCAGCGGCCCAGCGAGCCTTCGACGTAGGGCTGGAGATTCTCCTCCTGCAGCAGGAACGCGACGAACTCCTTCGCCCGCTTCTTGTTCTTGGCGCCCTCGAAGACCACGCCGGTCTTGACCGCGGCGCGGTAGATCATCGGCGAGCCGTCGGGCTTGTTCGGGAATCCCGAGGTCGCGATGTTCTCGTCGACGTTCTTCTTCGCCTGCGCGCGCTGCTCGGCGGTCTGCGACGGGTTGTTCGAGTCGTCGAGCCACTTGGCGACGATCGAGATCGTCGCGTTGTGGGTGAGCAGGATCGTCTTGTTGTGGAACGCGACGTTGTTGTCCGGGTCCTTCCACGACGTCGACGACGGCGGCGTGCAGCCGCGCGTGCGGATGCTCGAATAGTCGCGGACCGCGCTGACGAGGCCGGCCTTGACCTTGGGATCGTCGACCAGCAGCTTGCCGTTGTCGTCGACGAGCTTCACGTTGTAGGCGTCCATGAAGGTCAGGAACGAGTAGAACGAGTCGCTCGAGTCCACGCCCATCGGGTGGCCGACCGCGTACGTCCGCTTGCCGGTCTTCGAGCGGTGCGCCGGCTGCACCTTGTCGCACCAGAAGTCCCAGTAGGCCTTCCAGCCGGCCGGGATGTCGGACACCTTGTAGCCCGCCTCGCCCAGCATGTCCTTCCAGTACTGGATGTGCATCGTCTGCTGCTTCAGCGGGAACGCGTAGTACGCGCGCTTCTTCGTCTTGTCGTTGTACAGGTACGTCGTCTCGAGCGTGTTCTTGAGGAACTTGTCCTTCATCGGCACGAGAACGTCGGAGATGTCCTCGAGCTTGCCGTCGTAGGCCCACTTGCCGGTGACCTGGAAGTCGAACACGTCGATGTAGGCGACGTCGGGCGGCGTGCCGGCGTCGAGCGCGGACACGGTCTTCGGAATGCCGTCCTGCACCGCGTACTGCGACAGCTCGACCTTGACCCCCGACTTGTCCTCGTACTTCTTGATCGCGGCGTACAGCGCGTCGTCCTCGGACTTGTAGAAGCCCTTGACCCACCAGACCGTGAGCTTCTCCTGCGCCATCGCCTGGTTCGTCATGACGAGCGCCGTCGCGGCGAACAGCGCGAGGCCCAGCTTTGCTATCTTATTCATACAACTCCTCCTGTGGATCGTCGTCGTTGCGTGGGCGTTTCCGCCACCGTCTCGCGGCCCGCCCGCAGCGTAAGGGCTGGCCTCCGGGGTGTCAACCAACCCGGGGTCACATCACCGCACCCAGATACCAGGGCACGAATTCGCTCTGTCCGTAGCCGTGCCGCTCGCTCTTGGACTTCGCGCCCGACGCCGTGTCGAGCATCAGCCGGAAGAGCTTCTCGCCGACCTCGTCGATGCTCGCCCCGCCGTCGGCGATCTCGCCGCAGTTGAGGTCGATGTCCTCCTCCTGCTTCGTCCACAGCGCGGTGTTCGTCGACAGCTTGAGCGAGGGCGACGGCGCGCACCCGTATGCGGAGCCGCGGCCGGTCGTGAACACGATCATGTTGGCGCCGCCGGCGACCTGCCCGGTCGCGGACACCGGGTCGTAGCCGGGCGTGTCCATGTAGACGAAGCCCTTCGCCGTGACGGGCTCGGCGTACTCGTAGACCTCGACCAGATTCGTCGTGCCGCCCTTCGCCACCGCGCCCAGCGATTTCTCGAGGATCGTCGTCAGCCCGCCCGCCTTGTTGCCCGGCGACGGGTTGTTGTTCATCTCGCCCTTCTCGCGCTGCGTGTAGTCCTCCCACCACCGGATCCGCGCGATGAGCTTCTCGCCGACCGCGCGCGACACGGCGCGTCGGGTCAGCAGGTGCTCGGCGCCGTAGATCTCCGGCGTCTCGGACAGGATCGCGGTGCCGCCGTGGCGCACCAGCAGGTCGACCGCCGCGCCGAGCGCGGGATTGGCGGTGATGCCCGAATACCCGTCCGAGCCGCCGCACTGCAGGCCGACGACGATGTGCCCCGCCGGCACCGCGCGGCGCGTCACCGCGTTCGCGTGCGGCAGCATCTCGCGCACGATGCCCACGCCGTGCGCGATGGTCTTCGCGGTGCCGCCCGTGTCCTGGATGCTGAACGTGCGCAGCAACGGACCCTCGGCAAGGCTCTCGGCGCCGAGGAGCGAGCTGATCTGGTTCGCCTCGCAGCCGAGGCCCACGACGAGCACGCCGGCGAAGTTCGCGTGCCGCGCGTAGCCGCCGAGCGTGCGCCGCAGCAGCGTCATCCCGTCGCCGCGGGTGTCCATCCCGCAGCCCGACCCGTGGGTCAGCGCAACGACCCCGTCGATATTCGGAAATGAGGCGAGGGCCTCTCCGCGGAACGCATCGGCGATCCCCCGCACGACGGTCGCCGAGCAGTTGACCGTGGACAGGATGCCGATGTAGTTGCGCGTCGCGACCCGCCCGTCGGCGCGCACGATGCCCATGAACGTCGCGGGGGGATCCACGAACTGCGTCGGCTTCACATCGGCGCCGAACGCGTAGTCGCGGTCGAACGCGCCCATCGCCAGGTTGTTGAGGTGCACGTGCTCGCCGGGCGCGATGTCGCGCGAGGCGAAGCCGATGATCTGGTTGTAGCGCCGCACCGGCTCGCCGGCGCGCATGGCTCGCGTCGCGACCTTGTGTCCGGGCGGCACGAGGCCCGTCACCGTCACGCTCTCGTCGGCGAGTAGCGTGCCGCCGACGAGCTGCGTGCGGGCGATCACCACGTCGTCGCTCGGGTGCAGGCGTATGGTCAGTGAAGCGCGTGTGAGCATGGGAACGGTTCCTTCGGAATCAGAATGGGGCAGATGGCCTGCGCCCGGCGCGGACGGCGATCATCGGACCGTCGCCCGCGCGACGGCGCGCCGCTCGATGGCCGCGAAGTCCCAGTCGATGCCGAGACCCGGCGCCGACGGCGCGATCGCGCAGCCGTCGGCGATCGCGAGCCGCGACGTCGTGAGCTCGTCGAGTTGCGGGATGTACTCGACCCAGGCCGCATTCGGCACGGCGGCGGTGAGCGACACGTGCAGCTCCATCAGGAAATGCGGGCAGACGGCGACGTTGTACGTCTCGGCGAGATGCGCGACCTTGAGCCAGGGCGTGATGCCGCCGATGCGCGCGACGTCGGCCTGGACGATCGAGCAGGCGTCGCGCTCGAGGTACTCGCGGAAGTGCGCGGGGTGGTAGAGCGATTCCCCGACCGCAATCGGAATCGCGGTATGCGCGGCGAGCTCCGCATGCCCGCTTAAGTCCTCGGCCGGCAGCGGCTCCTCCAGCCAGGCGAGGCCGCAGGGCTCGAAGGCGCGCGCGCGGCGGATCGCCTCGGACACCGTGAAGCACTGATTGGCGTCGACCATGATCTCGAACGCGTCCCCGACCGCCTCGCGCACGGCGGAAAGCCGCGCGACGTCCTCGGAGACGTGCGGCTTGCCCACCTTGAGCTTCGCGCCGCGAAAGCCCTGGGCCTTGGCCTCGATCGTCTGCGCGACGAGCGCGTCGGCGGACAGGTGCAGCCAGCCGCCTTCCGTCGTGTAGACCGGAACCTTCGGCTGCGCGCCGCCGGCCGCCTTCCACAGTGGCAGTCCGATCCGCTTGCAGCGCAGGTCCCACAGCGCCGTGTCGATCGCCGCCAGCGCGAGGCTCGTGATCGCGCCGACGGCCGTCGCGTGCGTGTGGAAGAAGAGATCCTTCCAGATCGCCTCGATCGCATCCGGGTCGCGGCCGACGAGCTTCGGCGCCAGGTGGTCGCGCTGAGCAGCGCCACCACCGACGAGCCGCCGGTGCCGATCGTGTACGTGTAGCCGATACCCTCGGTGCCGTCGTCGCAGCCGATGCGCACGATCGGCGTCTCCTGCGTGACGAACGCCTGGATCGCGTCGGTGCGCACGACCGGCGGCGGCAGGTCGACCTGCAGGATCTCCACGGACTGGATGCGGGGCACTGTAGTTCGCCTACTTGGGGTACAGGATGCCGGGCAGCCAGAGCACGAGCTGCGGAATGTAGGTGATGAGCGCGAGCGTCGCGAGCAGCGGCCAGAGCCACGGCAGCACGGCCTTGACCGTCGCCTCGAACGAGATCTTCGCCACCTTCTGCAGAACGAACAGCACCATGCCGACGGGCGGCGTCAGCAGGCCGATCATCAGATTGAGGATCATCACCAGCCCGAAGTGGACCGGGTCGATGCCGAGCCGCGCGAGGATCGGCATGAACACGGGGACCAGGATGGTGATGGCCGCGATGGTTTCCATGAAGCAGCCGACGAACAGCAGGAAGATGTTCGCCAGCAGCAGGAACACCAGCGGATTGTCGGAGATCGAAAGCACCCACTGCGCGATCGCCTCGGTGATCTGCGTCGTCGTCAGCACCCAGGCGAAGATCGACGCCGACGCGACGATGAACAGCACGATCGCCGTCGTCTCGATCGTCTCCATCGAGATCTTGATCAACATCCGCCAGTTGAGCGTGCGATACCAGACAAGGCCGAGGAACAGCGCCCAGGCCACCGCCGCCACCGCCGCCTCGGTCGGCGTGAACAGGCCGGTCGCCATCCCGCCGATCAGGATCACCGGCGTCAGCAGCGCCATGTAGGCCTCGAACCGGAAGACCTTGTCCGCGACCATCGTGCCGACGAGCAGCGCGCCGAAGCGCAGCCAGCCCGGCAGGCCCTCTCGCGACCAGAGAAAGTACAGGGCGACGGCCGTGGCCGCGACGAAGGCGAGCTCGAAGAACGCGCCGCCCATCCGCGGCCACGAGAACGCGATGTCGCTGCCGTATTTCCGGACGTGCGCGTAGTAGGCGACCATCACCATCATGAACAGCGCCATCACCGCGCCGGGGATGAAGCCTGCCGCGAACAGCTTGCCGATCGAGACATTGGCCTGCACGCCGTAGATCACCATCGGCAGCGACGGCGGAATGATCGGCCCGAGGGTCGCCGACGCCGCGGTGATGCCCAGCGCGAACTCCGTCGGATAGCCATGGTCCTTCATGGCCTTGATCTCGATCGTGCCGAGGCCGCCGGCATCGGCGATCGCCGTGCCGGACATCCCGGCGAAGATCACGCTGCCCACGACGTTGACGTGCCCGAGCCCGCCCTTCAGCCAGCCGACCAGCGCCAGGGCGAAGTTGTAGATCCGGTTGGTGATGCCCGCCGAGTTCATCAGCGCGCCCGCCAGGATGAAGAACGGGACGGCCAGCAGCGGGAAGCTGTCGACCCCGCCGACCATCCGGTGGACGACGGTGAGCGGAGGAATCGTCCCGGAGATCCAGATGTACAGCAGCGATCCCAGGCACATCGCGATGGCGATGGGCAGGCCGGTCGCCATCAGGCCGACGAACCCCCCGAGCAGGATGCTGTTCATGGCGGTCCCGCTCATGCTTCGACTTCGCCGGGGCGTTCGAGCACCGACCAGCCCTGCCGCCAGTGGCGCACCGTCACCTGCAGCGCGCGAAACGTCATCATCGCGAAGCCGAAGGTGACGACGCCGTAGATGTAGCTCATCGGAAAGTCGACGACGGTCATCTGGAGATTGTGCATCTTCGGCACCAGCAGGACCGAGAGCCAGGTCGCATAGCCGAGAAAGCCCGCGCGGACGACATCGACGCAGGTCGACATTGCCCTGCCGACGCCAGGCGGCAGCCACCGGTAGAGGAACTCGACGTGGATGTGCGTGTTGCGGCGCACGGCCATCGACGCCCCGACGAAGGTGACGATGATCAGCAGGTAGCGCGCGATCTCCTCGGTCCACGCGGCCGAGCTCTCGAGCACGTAGCGCGTGAAGAACTGGTAGAAGATGTCGAGCGCCAGCAGCCAGAACACCCCGAGGACGAGCCAATCCTCCCAGCCGTACCCGGAGAGGTCGATCGGCTCGTCGACGGTGTGGAAGTGCCCCTCGGCGTCGAGGACGTGGTCTTCCGCGGTGCTCGTCATGGCTCGGGGCGCCCCGCTGCGATGCCCGTATCCCGGATCCCCGCTTTCACGGGGATCGCCGATTGCCAACGCGCCGGATCACTTGATCGCGACGATGCGGTCGTAGTCCTTGCGCTCGTAGCCCATCGACTCCGGCGTCGAGTTCTTCAGCACCGCGTCGACGAAGCTCTGCCGGTTCACGCTGACGACCTGCAGGCCCTTCTTCTTGAACTCGTCGACGAGCTCGGCCTCGCGCTTCTTGATCTGCGGCGGTGGCGCGGTCGGCGGCCTCCCGCGTCACGTCGGTGAACACCTTCTTCTCGGAATCGGTCAGCTTGCTCCAGACGTGCGGCGCGATCTGCGTCGTCAGCCCGTCGACGATGTGGCTGGTCAGCATGATCGCCTTCTGCACCTCGAAGAACTTCTTCGCCTCGATCGTGGTCAGCGGGTTCTCCTGCGCCTCGACGGTGCCGTTCTGCAGCGCGAGGTACACCTCGGCGAAGGCGATCGGCGTCGGGTTCGCCTGGCAGGCCTTCGGCGTCGCCATGTAGGCCGGGACGTCGGGCACGCGGATCTTCAGGCCCTTCATTCCGGCGCAGTCGGTGAACGGCCGGTTGGACGTCGTCTGCCGCGCGCCGTAGTAGGTGTACGCGGTGATCTGGATGCCGGTCTTCTGCCGGAAGCCCTCGACCATTTCCGCGAACACCGGGCTCTTCGAGTACGCGATCAGGTGGTCGGCGTCGCGGAAGATGAACGGGTAGTAGGCGATGCCGATGCGCGGATAGCTGCGCGCGGCGAACGACGGCCCGCTGATGATCATGTCGACGGTGCCGAGCGCGAGGCCCTGGTTGATGTCGGTCTCCTTGCCGAGCGAGCTCGCGGGGAAGACCTGGATGTCGAACTTGCCGTTGGTGCGCTTCTTGATCTCCTCGGCCGCCCACACCGACTGCGTGTGGTAGGGCTCGCGACGTCTCGTAGACGTGCGCCCACTTGAGCTTCGTCTGTGCCGCTGCCGGACCGGCCGCGACGATCGCCGCCACTGCGAACGCGGCGGACGACAGGATCAACCTGCTGGACAGTCGCATGGATTCCTCCTTGGGACGTGGGGCGGTGAACGAAAGGCTCAGGCGCAAGACAACCTGAACCTTCGTGCTCTGCGTCTTGTCCTTGGCGAGCGCGAACGCCTTGACGGCGTCCTGCAGCGGAAATTGTCCGGACAGCAGCGGGCGCACGTCGACGCGCCGCGCGGAGAGGTAGCGGACCGCCCAGTCGAACTCGATCCCCCAGCGGAAGACGCCACGCAGGTCGATCTCCTTCGCCATGATCTCGTTGACGACGAACGGCAGCGGCTCGTGCGGCAGCGTGCCGGCCTGCACGACGACGCCCCCGCGCTTGACGGCGGTGACGCAGGTCTTGAGCGCGGCGAAGCTGCCCGAGACCTCGTAGCAGACGTCGAACTGCGGCTTGCGAAAGCGCCTCGGCGTCGCGGTCGGCCCGCACCGCGACGTCGGCGCCGACCTCGCGCGCCTTGGCGAGCGGCCGGTCGAGCAGGTCCGCTGACGGTGACGCTCGCCGCGCCGGCGAGGCGCGCGGCGATGACGGTCAGGCAGCCGATCGTTCCTGCGCCGGTGACCAGCACCGACTTGCCGATGAGCTGCGGCCCCCGGTTGACGGTGTGCAGCGCGACCGCCAGCGGCTCCGCGAACGCGAGCTCGCCCAGCGAGATGTCGCCGCCGACGGGATAGCACTGGCGCTCGCCCATCACGAAGTACTCGCGGAACATGCCCTGCACGTGCGGGAACAGGCTCGCGCTGCCGAGGAAGCTTCATGTTCGTGCACAGCTGCTCGCGGCCCTCGCGGCAAGCCTCGCAGCGGCCGCAGGGGTGCGACGGGCTGACCGCGACCTTGTCGCCGGCCTTCACCCGCGTGACGCCGGCGCCGACCGCGGCGACGACGCCGGACGCCTCGTGTCCGGGAATCAGCGGCTCGCGGATCACGAAGCTGCCGTTGCGCCCCTCGTAATAGTAGTGGAGGTCCGAGCCGCAGATGCCGCCGGCGCCCAGCCGCACGCAGCACTTCGCCGGGCCCGACGTCGGGCGTGGTCGCGGACTCTATCCGCAGGTCTTCCTTCGCGTGGATCGTGCAGGTCAGCATGGTGTGGTTTCCCGTTGGTTGGCCGCGGATCAGTGCAGGCTGTCCCAGCCGGTGGAAAAGCGCTTGTACGCCTGATTCAGATGGCGGTGCATCGCGGCCCGCGCCGCCGACGCATCGTGCGCGGCGATCGCCTTCACCACGGCGCGGTGCTCCGCCATGGCCGCGGTCCAGAGTGCCGGCGAATCGTAGTGGTGCTCGAGCTGCTTGTACAGCGGTCCGGTGCGCTCGTCCCACAGCATCTTGACGACCGCGACGAGGGCGCCGTTCCCCGTCGCCTCGGCGATCCGGACGTGGAACAGCTGGTCGCCGGCCAGCGGCTGCTTGTCGGCGTCGAACTCCCGCTGCATCGACCTCGAGCGCCTCCTCGATGGCCGCGAGCTGCGGCTTCTTCGCCGATTTCGCGGCGAGCGCCGCGCACTCGCCTTCGATCACGTGGCGCGCGCGCAGCAGCTCGAAGGGCCCGGCCTCGGCGTGGACGGCGGGCTGCTCCTCGCCGTTGCCTCCGGCCGCCGGGCCCTGCACGTAGATCCCCGACCCGATCCGCACCTCGACCAGGCCCTCGACCTCGAGCGCGATCAGCGCCTCGCGGACCGACGGCCGCGACACGCCGAGCTGCTTCGCGAGGTCGCGCTCCGGCGGCAGCCGCACGCCCGGAGGGTACTCGCCCGAGCGGATGAGGGCGCGGATCTGCTCGGCGATCTGCCGATAGAGCCGGCGGGGTTCGATGGTCTGGAACGGCATGGGAGTCGGGAGCGGGGCTCGGGTCGGGCCGCCTGGGCCCCGCCGATCGGGAGCCGGGCACGATTGGCACGAAGGCTAATCCCCGCCCCGCAACTGGTCAAGTGGTATTACCAATTTCAAGTCCGTCGGCCGGCGCTGCCGCCACCCGGCGGCGTACAATGCGCCGGGTCGGCGCGGTCCCGCCCGCGCCCCTGTCCGCCACGCCGCACCCCGATGCCCGCCACCACGATCTCCGCGATCCGTGCCACTCCGGTCACGGTACCGCTCGAGGCACCGATCCTGCACAGCAACGGCGCGCACTGGGGTCGCTTCGTGCGCACGATCGTCGAGGTCGAGACCGCCGACGGTTACCTGGGCCTGGGCGAGATGGGCGGCGGCGGCGAGGACGCTTCGCGCGCGTTCGCCGCGCTGACCGGGTACCTGCGCGGGCACGACGTCTTCCGCCTCGAGGCGCTGCGCTTCGCGATCTGCAATCCCACGGCAAGCCTCTACAACAACCGTACGCAGCTGCACGCGGCGATCGAGTTCGCATGTCTCGACATCATCGGCCAGAAGCTCGGGGTGCCGGTGCACGCGCTGCTGGGCGGGAAGCTGCGCGACACGGTCGAATTCGCGAGCTACCTGTTCTTCCGGTACAACGACCCGCAGACGAAGCGCGGGGAGGTCCGCACGGCCGAGCAGCTGGTCAGGCACGCCCGCGCGCTCAAGAAGAAGCACGGCTTCCGTGTGCACAAGCTCAAAGGCGGCGTCTACCCGCCCGCGCACGAGCTCGCGTGCTACCGCGCGCTCGCAGAGGCGCTTCCCGGCGACCGTTTCCGCTACGACCCGAACAGCGCGCTGTCGCTGGCCGACGCGATCGATTTCGGCCGCGGCATCGAGGACCTCGCCAACGACTATTTCGAGGATCCCGTCTGGGGCATGCCGCAGCTCGCGCGGCTGCGGGAGTTCGTCGCCATCCCGACCGCGACCAACACCGTCGTCGTCAACTTCGAGCAGCTCGCGGCGAACGTCGAGATGCGCGCCGTCGACGTCATCCTGCTCGACACGACATTCTGGGGCGGCATCCGGCCCTGCATCAAGGCGGCCGGCGTCTGCGAGACGATGGGCCTCGGCGTCGCCGTCCACAGCTCGGGCGAGCTCGGCATCCAGCTCGCGACGATGCTGCACCTGGGCGCCGTGCTGCCGAACCTCGGGTACGCCGCCGATGCGCACTACCACCACCTGACCGACGACGTGATCGCCGGCGGCAGGATGGCGTACGCGAACGGCGCCATCCGCGTCCCGGACGGCAACGGCCTCGGGATCTCGCTCGACCGCGACAAGCTCGCCCGCTATCACGAGCTCTACCGCGAGCTGGGCAGCTACCCCTACGACCGCGACCCCGGACGCCCGGGCTGGTACCCGACGGTGCCCAATCACGACTGGGCCGATCCGGCGAAATCGCTGACGCCGCGACTCCGGCGCTGAGCGCGCCGCCCGAAGACTTCAACACAACGGAGAGGATCGCATAGCATGAGCGGACGACTCGCAGGCAAGACGGCGCTGATCACCGCGGCGGGCCAGGGCATCGGTCACGCGACGGCCGTCGCCATGGCCCGGGAGGGCGCCCAGGTCATCGCGACCGACGTCAACCCGAAGCTGCTGGAGAAATACGCGGGCGTTGCCGGCGTTGCGACGCGCGCCCTCGACGTCCTCGACGACGCCGCGATCGCGAAGCTCGTCGACGACAGCCCGCCGCTCGACGTCCTCTTCAACTGCGCGGGGTACGTGCACAACGGCACGATCCTCGACTGCACGCCGAAGGACTGGGATTTCAGCTTCAACCTCAATGTCCGCGCGATGTACGTGACGATCCGCTGCGCGCTGCCGAAGATGCTCGCCAAGTTCGCCGAGACCGGCCGCGGGTCCAGCATCGTCAACATGAGCTCGATCGCGTCCAGCGTGAAGGGGCTGCCGAACCGCTTCGTCTACGGCACGACGAAGGCCGCGGTGATCGGTCTCACCAAGGCGGTCGCCGCCGACTTCGTGACCAGGGGCATCCGCTGCAACGCGATCGGGCCGGGCACCGTCGACACGCCGTCGCTCGCCGAGCGGATCAACGCGCTGCCCGACCCGGCCGAGGCGACGCAAGATGTTCGTCGCGCGGCAGCCGATGGGCCGGCTCGCGAAGGCCGAGGAGATCGCGCCGCTGGTGGTGTTCCTCGCATCCGACGAAAGCGCCTTCATCACCGGTAATATGTACTCCTGCGACGGTGGCATGACGATCTAGCGCGTCCAGACCTGACAATCCATCGGAGACTCGAATGAAACTCGTACGCTACGGTCCTGCCGGCAAGGAAAAGCCCGGCCTCGTCGACGCCGACGGCAAGCTGCGCGACCTGTCGAAGAAGGTGAAGGACATCGACGCGGCCGCGCTCGCGCCGGCGAAGCTCCGGGAGCTCGCCAGGCTCGATCCGCGGAAGCTGCCGCTGGTCAAGGGGAGGCCGCGGCTCGGCGCCTGCGTGGCCATGCCGTCGAAGTTCGTCGCGATCGGCCTCAATTTCAGCGACCACGCCCGCGAGACCGGCTCGCCGATCCCCGAATATCCCGTGGTGTTCTTCAAGTCGCCGACGTGCATCGTCGGCCCGAACGACAACGTGATGATTCCGAGGGACTCGACCCAGCTCGACTGGGAGGTCGAGCTCGGCGTGGTGATCGGCCGCACCGCGCGCTACGTCGACGAGAAGGACGCGCTGAAGCACGTCGCCGGCTACTGCGTCGTCAACGACGTCTCCGAGCGCGACTTCCAGCTGAAGAAGAGCGGGAGCCAATGGAGCAAGGGCAAGGGCTGCGACACGTTCGGCCCGCTGGGTCCGTGGCTCGTCACCGCCGACGAGGTGAAGGACCCGCAGAATCTCGCGATGTGGCTCGACGTCAACGGCGAGCGCCGGCAGCGGGGAAGCACGAAGACGATGATCTTCGGCGTCGCGACGCTCGTCGCCGACGTCTCGCGCTACATGACGCTGCTGCCCGGCGACGTGATCACGACGGGCACGCCGCCCGGCGTGGGCATGGGGATGAAGCCGCAGCAGTGGCTCAAGGCCGGCGACGTGATCACGCTCGGCATCGACGGGCTCGGCGAGCAGAAGCAGAAGGTCGTGCCGTTCAAGGGTCGGCGCTGAGGGCGGCGCTCCGGCGGGCGCCCGGCACGCCGGGTCCGCCCGCCATCCGGGAGAACACCATGGCCCTCGTGCCGCTCATCGACTACGACGACGCGACGCCCGAGGTGCGGGCGGTCTACGACGACATCCGCGCGACGCGCCGCGTCGACTGGATCAACAACTTCTGGAAGGCGCTCGCCAACGACCCGGCGACGCTCGCGCGCGTCTGGGCGTCGGTCAAGAGCGTGATGGCGCCCGGCGCCATCGACGCCGCTGACCAAGGAGATGCTCTACATCGCGGTCAGCGTGACCAACAACTGCGAGTACTGCATCCATTCGCACACGGCGGCCGCAGGCGCCAAGGGGATGACGCCACAGATGTTCGGCGAGCTGATGGCCGTCGTCGCGCTCGCCAACGAGACGAACCGGCTGGCCAACGGCTACCGGATCGACGTCGACGAGCGCTTCCGCGACCCCGTCCCGCGTTGATCGGCAGCGGCGCGCGACATGCCCGACAATCCGCGACGCACCGAGGTGCTCTTTCCGGAGATCGATCCCTACGCCACCGGCCGGCTCGCGGTCGACGCGCGGCACACGCTGTACTGGGAAACCTGCGGCAATCCGCGCGGCGTGCCGCTGGTGTTCCTTCACGGCGGCCCCGGCGGCGGCTGCCTGCCCCACCATCGCCGCTACTTCGACCCGGCGTTCTGGCGCATCACGCTCTTCGACCAGCGCGGCGCCGGGCGCTCGACGCCGTCGGCGGAGCTCGCCGACAACACGACCCAGCATCTCGTCGCCGATCTGGAAGCGCTGCGCCGGCACCTCGGAATCGGCCGGTGGCTGCTGTTCGGCGGCTCGTGGGGCTCGACGCTGGCGCTGGCGTACGCCGAGGCGCATCCGGAGCGCTGCCTCGGTCTCGTGCTGCGGGGCATCTTTCTGGCCCGTCCCGCCGAGCTCGACTGGTTCATGCACGGAATGCGCACCGTGTTTCCGGAGGCGTGGCGCACGTTCGCCGAATTCCTTCCGCCGGCCGAGCGCAACGACCTCCTCGCCCACTACCACCGCCGGCTCACCGATCCCGATCCGGCCGTGCACCTGCCGGCGGCCAAGTCCTGGGACCGCTACGAGGGCGCGTGTTCGACGCTGCTGCCGCCGGCGGACCCGTTGCCGAAGTTCGACAGCGACGCGTCCGCGCTGGCGATTGCGCGCATCGAGGCGCACTACTTCGTCCACCGCGCCTTTCTCGGCGACGGCGAGCTGCTCGCGAACCTCGGGCGGATACGCCATCTGCCCTGCACGATCGTCCAGGGGCGCTACGACATCGTCTGCCCGCCGGTGACGGCCGACACGCTGGCGCGCGCCTGGCCCGAGGCCGAGTACGTCGTCGTACCCGACGCCGGCCACTCGGTGCGCGAGCCGGGGATCGCGCGCGAGCTGGTCGCGGCGGTGAAGCGCATGCAGGACAAGGTCCGACCCTGAGCCGCGGCACGGCGACCCTGCGCGCGCGGTGGGCCGCGGGACGCGTCACTTCGCCGGCGGCAGCACCATGCGGACGCGAACGACGACGTCGTCGGCGACCGCGTCGGTATCCGCCCACAGGCCTTCGCCGACCTTGAACTCGAGCCGCTTCAGCGTGAAGCGGCCATCGGCGACGCTGTTGCCGGCGGCATCCCGGGCGAGCGCGACGGGCACGACGACCTCCTTCGCGATGCCCTTGATCGACAGCGTGCCGGCGATCTCGTAGCGCTCGCCACCCAGGTCCCTCATCCCGGTCGACACGAACCTGGCGACCGGGAACCGCGCGACGTCGAACCAGAGGGGACGACGGACCTCGGCCTCCGCCTCGGCGCTCGCCAGATCGATGCTGGCGAGGTCGATCTCGAGCTCGACTTTCGAGTTCGCGAGGTCCTTCGGCCGGAAGTCCACGTTGGCCGTCCATTTGCGGAAGCGGCCCTCGACGCTGGCGCCCATCTGCTTCGAGACGAAGCGGATTTCGCTCCGGTCGACGAGCACGCCCTGCGCCGGCGCGCGACGCCGGGGCCGCCAGCAGCACCGCCGCGAGCAGCGATGCCACAGACATGCGGAGCAACGGCCGACGCGCTTCCATGGCGTCGGATCCCGTCAGCGACGCGAAAGGAATGGCAGCATCCGCGCAAGCACGCCGTCGCGGTCGACGAAATGGTGCTTGAGCGCGGCGCCCGTGTGGACGATCACCAGCGCCAGCAGCGCGAAGTTCAGCGTGATGTGCACCGCCTTGAGGACGGCGGCGAGCGCCTTGTCCTTCGCCACCAGGTCGGGCAGCGGGACGAGGCCGAGGTAGACGACCTGGACGCCCGTCGCCGAGCTGTAGACCCATCCGGAGAGCGGGATCGCGAGCATCAGCGCGTACAGGCAGACGTGGGTGAGCGTCGCCGCGCGCCGTTGCCATTCGGGCATCGCCACCGACATCGGCACCGGGTGCGCGCGGCGCCAGGCGAGCCGGACGAGCGCGACCAGGAAGACGGTGATGCCGATCCACTTGTGGTAGCCGTACGCCCGCAGCGTCGACGGTGCGATCGGCTGCTCGACCATCCATTTGCCGAGCGAGAATCCCGCGAGAATCAGCAGGACCGCGAGCCAGTGCAGGGCGATCGCCGTCCGCGTGTACGCCACATCGACCGGCGCCCTCATCCCGCCTCCGTCAACGCCATCCGTGCGCTCGACGCGCCGATCCGGGGCTCGCCGCCCGCCCGCGATCTCCGCCCGCGAGATCGCACTGCAATTCGTCGGCTCCCGGCGTCCGCGTTCGAAAGGAATTCTCGTTCGAACACGAAGCCCCGGTCAAGCGAGCGCGGACCGCGCGCTTCGCGGCGGCGCGTCTCGCGTGAACATCGCGCCGGTATAATCCCGAGGTCCGCCATGTCCATCCTCCGGCCCCGCCCGCGGCGTCGCCATGCGACCCGCGTCGTCGCGCCGCCCGCCGGCGCGCGCCGCGCGGGCGCAGCGTGCGGATGACGCGCGTTTGCCCGTCCCGCGACCTTGCGCGCGTCGTCGCCGGTGCCGCGTTCGCGATCGCGATGCTCGTCCCCTGGGCGGCGGCATCGGCGCAGGAACCACGACCGGGCGCTGCGGGATCCGCTGCCGGCGCCGCGACGCCCGCCGACAGCGCGCGGGAGTCGCCGCAGGCGAAACGCCCGAAGATCGGTCTCGTGCTCTCCGGCGGCGGCGCCCGCGGACTGGCCCACGTCGGCGTGCTCAAGGTGCTGGAGGAATTGCGCGTTCCGGTCGACTACGTCACGGCGACCAGCATGGGGGCGATCGTCGGCGGTCTCTACGTCTCCGGCATGTCCGCGGGCCGCCTGGACGATCTCGTCACCTCGGTCGACTGGCCGTCGCTGTTCTCCGATCAGCCGCCGCGGCGCGAGCTCAGCATCCGGCGCAAGCGCGAGGAGGCGTTCTACTCGATCCCGCTCGAAATCGGCTTCCGCGACTTTTCGTTCCGCCTGTCGACGGGCGCGCTGTCCGGGCAGAATCTCGAGCTCCTGCTGCACGGCCTCACGTGGCGCGACGACGACGTCGAGCAGCTTCGACAAGCTGCCGATTCCGTTTCGTGCCGTCTCGACCAGCATGGTCGACGGCAAGCCGGTCGTCTTCGATCGCGGACCGCTCTATCTCGCGATGCGCGCCAGCATGTCGATACCGGGCGTCTTCGCGCCGCTCGAAGTCGAAGGCAAGATCCTGGGCGACGGCGGGCTCGTCAACAACCTGCCGGTCGACCTCGTGAAGGCGATGGGCGCCGACGTCGTCATCGCCGTCAACATCGGCACGCCGCTGATGACGCGCGAGAAGCTCGCGTCGTTCATCGGCATCGCCGAGCAGTCGATCAACATCCTGACCGAGCAGAACGTGCGCGCGCAGCTCGCGCTGCTGACCCAGCGCGACGTGCTCATCGCGCCGGACCTGGGCGAGCTCACGGCGCTGGATTTCACGCAGGGCGCGCGATTCGTCGCGCTCGGCGAAAAGGCGGCGCGCGCCGCCACGGACGCGCTGCGCCGGTATTCGCTGCCGGCGGAGGCTTATGCCGCGTACCAGGTCGCGCTGCGCCGGGCGCCGGTGGATGCGGACCCCGCGCTGACGTTCGTGGGCGTCAAGGGCGCCGAGATGACCAACCCCGACGTGCTGCAGGGGCAGGTCGGCCTGGAACCGGGGGCGAAAGTGGATCTGCCGCGGGCGCAGGCGGACATCGCGGTGCTCTACGGCCGGGGCGACTTCGAGCGGATCGACTACCGGCTCATCGAGGAGCGCGGGCAGCGCGGCATCGAGTTCGTCGCGTCCGAAAAGCCGTGGGGACCGAACTTCCTGCAGTTCGGCGTCGGGCTCTCGTCCGACATGCAGGGGGACAGCAGCTTCGGCCTGCGGATCGGGCACAAGCGCACCTGGCTCAACATGCTGGGCGCGCAGTGGGTCAACGAGGTCAATCTGGGAACGGCGACGAGCTACGCGACCGAGCTCTACCAGCCGCTCGGACTGACGCAGACCTGGTTCGCATCCGCCTATGGCAGCATCGGCACCGCCCCGCTCGATTTCTTCGGCAGCGGCAGCAAGGTCGCCGAATACGAAGTGCTCACCGAGCGCGTCGGCGTCGACCTCGGCTACGCCTTCGGCACCTGGGGCGAGTTGCGCGTGGGCCCGCAGTTCATACATCAGCGCGCGCACCCGACCGTGGCGCTCCCGGGATTTCCCGTGTCGACGACGGACGCCTGGGGCGCTGCACTGCTGGCGCGCGCCGACACCCAGGACAATGCGTTCTTCCCGCATCGGGGGCTGCGGGTGTCCGTCAGCCTCTTTTCCGGGAAGCAGCGAGAGGACGGCGTCGATCGCAGCGTCACGCGCGGGGAGATCGACGTCCACCAGTCGATACCCCTGGGCGAGCGCGACACGGTCAATCTGGGCGTGCGCGCCGCCGCGACCAGCCTCACGCGCGCGCCGGTCACCGACTACCGGCTCGGCGGATTCCTCGAGCTCTCCGGATTGCGGACGGAGGAGCTGGAAGGGCCGTACCTCGGACGCGCCCGGGCCGTCTATCTGCACCGGATGGGCAGCCTGCCCGTCCTCGGCAGCACGTATTACCTCGGCGGCTCGCTCGAGGTCGGCAACGTGTGGCCCAGCCGCGGCGCGATCGCTGCCTCGGATACGATCAAGGCCGGCAGCGTGTTCATCGCCGCCGACACCCTGTTCGGTCCGCTCTACCTCGCGTGGGGGCACACGACGCGGGGCGATTCGTCGTGGTACCTCTTCCTCGGGCGGCCATGAGCGCCGGCGTCGCACGCGATGAGCGCCAATGCGGACTGGCTCGAGCGCAGCCGGCGCGCCGTCTGGCATCCGTGCACGCAGATGAAGGCGCACGAGACGCTGCCGCTCGTGCCGATCGCGCGCGGCGAAGGCGCGTGGCTCTACGACTTCGACGGCCGCCGCTACCTGGACGCGGTGAGCTCGTGGTGGGTGAACCTCTTCGGCCACGCGAACCCGCGGATCAACGCGGCGCTCGCCGCGCAGCTCGGCGAGCTCGAGCACGTGATCCTCGCGGGCTTCACGCACCGTCCCGTCGTCCTGCTCTCCGAACGCCTCGCGGCGCTCGCGCCGCGCGGCCTCGGCCATGCGTTCTACGGCTCCGACGGCGCGTCGGCGACCGAGATCGCGCTCAAGATGGCGTTCCACTACTGGAAGAACCGCGGGCAGCCGGAGAAGACCGGGTTCGTGTCGCTGGCGGGCAGCTACCACGGCGAGACGCTCGGCGCGCTCGCGGTCACCGACGTGCCCCTGTTCCGCGACACCTATGCGCCGCTGCTCAAGCGCAACGCCACCGTGCCGTCGCCGGACGCGCGCGCCGCCGCGCCGGGCGAATCGGCGCGCGATGTCGCGGCGCGCGCCGCGCAGGCGCTCGACGCGCATCTCGCGCAGCATCATGCGACGACGGCGGCGCTGATCGTCGAGCCGCTGGTGCAGGGCGCATCGGGCATGGCGATGCACGACCCGCATTACCTCGCGCAGGCCCGCGAGCTCTGCACGCGCCACGGCGTGCTGCTGATCGCCGACGAGATCATGACCGGCTTCGGCCGGACGGGCACGCTGTTCGCCTGCGAGCAGGCCGGGATCGTGCCGGACTTCCTCTGCCTCTCGAAGGGCATCACCGGCGGCTACCTGCCGCTGTCCGTGCGTGCTGACGACGGACGCCGTCTACGACGCGTTCTACGCCGACGACACGGCGCGCGGCTTCCTGCACTCGCACTCGTACACCGGCAACGCGCTGGCCTGCCGCGCCGCGCTCGCGGTGCTCGACATCTTTCGCGACGACGACGTGCTGGCCGCGAACCGGGCGAAGGCGGCGCGGTGGACGGCGCTCGCCGCCCCGCTCGCCGCGCATCCCGCGGTCCGCGACTTCCGCCGCTGCGGAATGATCTGGGCCTTCGAAGTCGACACGGATCGCGCCGACTTCGCGCCGCTGGTGCTTCGCCGAGGGGCTCGCGCGCGAGCTCCTGCTGCGGCCGATCGGCCGCACCGTCTACTTCATGCCGCCGTACGTCGTGACCGACGCCGAGTTCGCGTCGCTCGCCGCGCTCACCCGCGAGATCGTCGATGCGCGCATGAGCGGGCCGGGCGCGGCGCCGCGCCGCCGACGCATGGCGTGCCGCGTCGCTGGCGCTGGCGCTTGCCATCGTCGCGGCGGCGGCCGAGGCGGCGCTGCCGCGCCCGATCATGCGGCTGATCCTCGATGCGGGCGTGCCGCTCAACTCCGTCGGCATCGTCGTCCAGGAGGTCGGACAAGCCGCGACCGCTCTTCGCGCAGCGGCCCGATCGTCCGTACAACCCCGCGTCGGTGATGAAGCTCGTCACCACCTTCGCGGCGCTGGAGCTCCTCGGCCCGGATTTCCGCTGGAAGACCCACGCCTATGTCGACGGACCCGTCGAGGCCGGCGTGCTGCGCGGGAACCTGGTGCTCAAGGGCAGCGGCGACCCCAAGATCACCGTCGAGCAGTGGCAGGCGTTCATGGCGACGCTGCGCGCGAAGGGGCTCGCCGCCGTCGACGGCGACCTGGTGCTCGACCGCTCGCTCTTCGCTCCGGTCGCGCACGACCCGGCGGCATTCGACGGCGAGCCGCAGAAGCCCTACAACGTCGGGCCCGACGCGCTGCTCGTCAATTTCAAGTCGGTGAGATTCGCCTTTGCGCCGAACGCGGCCGCCGACGCGATCGAGATGAAGGTCGAGCCGACGCTCGCGCGCGTCGAGCGTCGGCCCGCCGCCGCGCCTCGCGCGGCGGCGACTGCGGCGACTGGCGCGCATTCGCGGGCGCGCGGTTCGTCGATCATGGCGCGCGAGCGGAAGCGACGTTCGCGGGACGCTACGCCGCGTCCTGCGGCGAGCGCGAGTGGTGGGTGTCGCTGCTCGACCACCCGACGTACGTCCACGGGATGTTCGACACCTACTTTCGCGCCGCCGGAGGCCGCTTTGCCGGCGGCTGGAGGAACGGCGTCGCGCCGGCCGGCGCGCAGCCGTTCGCGACGCTGGAGTCGCCGCCGCTCTGGGACATCGTTCGCGACGTCAACAAGCTGTCCAACAACGTGATGGCCCGACAGCTGTTCCTGACGCTCGCCGCGGTCGACGCGCCGCCGGCGTCGACGGCACGAGCAACGGAGGTGGTGCAGCGCTGGCTCGCACGGCGCAAGCTGACGATGCCGGAGCTGGTGCTCGACAACGGCTCGGGCCTGTCGCGGCGGGAGCGCATCAGCGCCGGCAGCCTGGCGCGGCTGCTGCTCGCGGCCGATGCGAGCGCGGTCCGCGCGGAGTTCGCGAGCTCGCTCGCGGTGGCGGCGACCGACGGCACCGTCCAGCGCCGCTTCCAGAATGGCAGCGTCGCCGACCACGCGTTGCTGAAGACCGGGACGCTGGAAGGGGTGCGCGCGCTCGCCGGCTACGTGATCGACGGCCAGGGCCGGCGCTTCGTCGTGGTCGCGCTGGTCAACCACGAGAACGCGTCCCGGACGCAGGCCGCGCTCGACTTCCTCGTCCAGTGGGTCTACCGCGAAGCCGGCAGCTGGACGCCATCGCGCTAGCGCGCGACGGCGTCCGGGCCGGCCGGGATCACATCCCGGGTATCGGCTTGCTGTCCTTGAACAGCAGGTAGCCGCGTATCACGCGGTAGATCACCCAGATGGACGCAACGGCCCAGATCAGGAACGCGATCGGGATCCCGATCAGGACGAGCCCGAGCACCAGGAGCACGATGCCGCCGATGACGCCCCAGAGGAACGAGTACCAGAACGTCCGGATGAGCCAGCGCAGGTGCGATGCGACCCACGTGCCCTGCGCGTCGTCGCGCTTGACGTACGCGACGATGAGGCCCGCGATGCCGACGATGCCCATCAGCGGCGCGACCGCCGGAAACCCGGACGAGAACAGCGCGATCACCGCCGCGGCGCCGAACAGCGCGTAGGCGAGCAGTCCCGCCGAGATCGGGGGATCGTTGGCGGCAGCACCGGCGTTGGGAACGGGAAAGTCGGCCATGGTGTCATCCTCGGCTTCGGCGCGACCACGGCGGTCGCACCCCGCAATATGCGGCCGCGCGCCGCCAATATCAACGGGACGGACCAGGGCGGGCCGTGCGGCCGGGGTCGACGGCGCGGGAGCGCCCGCCGCCACCTTGCGCCCGGTCAAGGCACGAACGTCCCCGGCGGCAGTCTCGCGTCTATAATGGGTCGTGGCGGCCGCTGTGCGGAGCCGTCACGCGAAGCAACCTTGATGGAGCCAATCATGTCCGATTCCGAAATGTCCCGCGAAAAGCTCATCGACGATTTCTCCGCCGTGCTCGCCGAAGCCGAGGAAATGCTGAAGCGCGCGTCCGCCGAGACCGGCGACAAGGCCCGCGACCTGCGCTCGCAGGTCGAGACCAAGCTGCTTCGGGCCAAGCTTCGCCTGCAGGAGCTCGAAGGCGAGGCGGTGGACCGTGCGAAAGCGGCCGCCCGCGTCACCGACGACTACGTGCACGACAACCCGTGGCAGGCGATCGGCGTCGCCGCGGCGGTGGGGCTCGCCGTCGGTCTGATGCTGAATCGCCGCTCCTGATCTTCGCGCCGTGACCGACGGCACGCCCGGCCGGGCGGCGGGTGGCTTGCGCGGTGCGCTCGGGCAGCTGGGCGCGTCGCTGCTGGAGCTGCTGCGCACGCGCCTGGAGCTCGCCGCGATCGAGCTCGGCGAGGAGCGCGAGCGGGCGATCCGCTCGCTGGTGCTGATCCACGTCACGGTGCTGGCGTTCGCGTTCGCCCTGCTCGCGCTGTCGACGCTCGTCGTCGTCTGGTTCTGGGACTCGCTACCGGATCGCCGTGCTTTGCGCGATGACGATCGTCTACCTGGCGATCGGCCTCGTCGCGCTGTGGCGTTTCACCCGGCCGAGGCCGCCCGGGGACCGGCCGTTCGCGGGAACGCTGGCCGAGCTCGAGCGCGACCGCGCGTGGCTCGGCGACGAGCTCGGAGGCGGAAAGTGAGCGGCGCGCGCGACGCGATCCGCGCGGAACGGAAGGCGCTGCTCGCCACGCGCGCCGAGCTCGATCGCGCGCGGGTCACCGTCGACGCTGCGTCAGATCCGGGCGGTCGTCGCGCCGGCGCCCGACGCCGACCGCGTCGCGCGCCTGAAGCCGACGGCGGCGGTGCTCGACCGGCATCCTGGGATCCATCGCCGGCGCCTCGCGCCTCGGGCGCTGGCTGCGCATCGCGTCGTTTGCGCTCGCCGCGCTCCGGATCGATGCGCACCTGGAGGTGACGCGCGCGCCCGGCCGTTCGCCGTTTCCGCAGGGGAACGCGGTCCGTCCCCTGCGTCACAGCCGGTCCCACAGCGCGTCGACGCGCGCCTTCACGGCGGGATCCATCGCGATCGGCCTGCCCCAGGCGCGCGCGGTCTCGCCCGCCCACTTGTTCGTCGCGTCGATCCCCATCTTGCTGCCGAGCCCCGACACCGGCGAGGCGAAGTCGAGGTAGTCGATCGGCGTGTTTTCGACGAGCAGCGTGTCGCGCGCGGGGTCGACGCGCGTGGTGATCGCCCAGATCACTTCCTTCCAGTCGCGGATGTTCACGTCGTCGTCGGTGACCACGATCATCTTCGTGTACATGAACTGGCGCAGGAAGCTCCAGATGCCGAACATCACGCGCTTGGCGTGGCCCGGGTACTGCTTCCTGAGCGAGACGACCGCGAGCCGGTACGAGCAGCCTTCCGGCGGCAGGTAGAAGTCCGCGATCTCGGGAAACTGCTTCTGCAGCAGCGGCACGAAGACCTCGTTCAGCGCGACGCCCAGCACCGCCGGCTCGTCGGGCGGCTTGCCGGTGTAGGTCGAGTGGTAGATCGGATCGCGGCGCATCGTGATCCGGTCGATCGTGAACACCGGGAAGCGCTCGACTTCGTTGTAGTAGCCGGTGTGATCGCCGAAGGGTCCCTCGGCGGCCGTCTCGTAGCCGGTCGCATCGCTCGCGTCGGGCCGGATATGGCCTTCGAGCACGATCTCGGCGGTCGCCGGCACGAAGAGGCCGTGCGTCATGCACTTCACGATCTCGGTGCGCGACCCGCGCAGGAGCCCCGCGAACTGGTATTCGGACAGCGTGTCGGGCACCGGCGTGACCGCGCCGAGGATCGTCGCCGGGTCGGCGCCCAGCGCGACCGCGATCGGGAACGGCTCGCCCGGCGAGGCGGCCGCGTGGTCGCGGAAATCCAGCGCGCCGCCGCGGTGCGCGAGCCAGCGCATGATCACCTTGTTGCGCGCGCGCTCATTTTGCAGCACCTGCTGGCGATAGATGCCGAGGTTCTGCCGCGCCTTGTGCGGCCCGCGGGTCACCGTGAGGCCCCAGGTGATCAGCGGGCCGGCGTCGCCCGGCCAGCAGGTCTGCACCGGCAGCCGCGCGAGATCGACGTCGGCCCCTTCCCAGACGACCTCCTGGCACGGCGCCGACGCTGCGCTCCTTCGGCGCCATGTGCATCACCTGCAGGAACACGGGCCGCGTGTTCTGCCACGCGTCCTTCAGGCCTTTCGGCGGCTCGGGCTCCTTGAGGAAGGCGAGCAGCTTGCCGACCTCGCGCAGCGCCGCGACGGACTCCTCCCCCATCCCCAGCGCCACGCGCTGCGGCGTGCCGAACAGGTTGCCGAGGACGGGAATGCGCGCGCGGCCGCCGGTCCCATCGAAGCCCTTCGGGTGCTCGAACAGCAGCGCGGGACCGCCGGCTTTCAGCACGCGATCGCAGATCTCGGTCATCTCGAGCCGGGGGTCGACTTCGACGCGGACGCGCTTCAGCTCGCCGCGGCGCTCGAGCTGTGCGAGGAAGTCGCGGAGATCGGCATATTGCATCGGACCATGGTACCAAACCCGTGCGCACCCGGCTCCCTCGTACAATGCGGGATGCCTTCCGCCACGCCGACCGGCTCGCCCGACGCGCGCTTCGTTCGCGCCCGCCGGATCGTCTTCGGCATCGTCCTCGCGAGCTTCGTGCTGTCGTTCTTTCACCGCACCGCTCCGGCGGCGATCGCCGCCGAGCTGACGCGCGCGTTCGCGATCAACAGCGCCGTGCTGGGCACGGTCGCGGCGACGTACTTCTTCGTCTACACCGTGCTGCAGGTGCCGGTCGGCGTGCTCGCCGACACCCTGGGACCGCGGCGGATCCTGGCGGCGGGGTCGATCGTCGCCGGACTGGGCTCGATCGCGTTCGCACTCGCGCCGACCTGGGAGGTCGCGGCGGCCGGTCGCACGCTCGTGGGCATCGGTGTCTCCGTCGCGTTCATCGCGATTCTCAAGGTGAGCGCGGTGTGGTTTCCCGCGGACCGGTTCGCGACGCTCAATGGCGTCACGATGCTCGCCGGCAATCTCGGCGCGGTGATCGCGGCGTCGCCGCTGGCATGGATCGTCACGCTGACGTCGTGGCGCGCCGTGTTCCTGGGCCTCGCGGCGCTGTCGATCGGGCTGGGCATCGCCACGTGGTGGAAGGTGCGCGATCGTCCCGAGCAGCTGGGCTTCGCGCCGGTGCACCTGCCGGCGAGCGCAGCCGCGGCACCGCTGCACTGGGTCGACGCCCTCCGGCGCGTGCTCGCCAATCCCGCGACCTGGCCGGGCTTCTTCGTCAACGCCGGGATCGCCGGCAGCTACCTCGCCTTCGCGGGCCTCTGGGCGATCCCGTACCTGGAGCAGACCTACGGCATGCCGCGCGTGACCGCCGCCCAGCACACGAGCGTGCTGCTGCTCGGTGTGGCCTTCGGCTCGGTCGTCGTCGGGACCCTCTCCGACCGCCTGGGGAGCCGCCGCGGCGTGATGCGCGTCTACGCGCTGCTGTACGCGCTGTCGTGGCTGCCGTGGGTGCTGCACGCGCAGTGGCCGCTGCCGGCGACCCTCGCGTGGTTCGCGTTGACGGGAATGCTGATCCCGGGATTCACGCTGACCTGGGCGGTGGCGAAGGAAGTCAACCGGCCCGAGCATTCGGGCATCGCGACCTCCGTGGTCAACGTCGGCATCTTCCTCGGCGCCGGCATCCTGCAGCCGCTGGTCGGCGCCGTGCTCGATCGGGGGCGCGCGGCCGGCGATCTCGCCGGCGCATGGGATCGCGGCATTCTGCTGCTGGCCGGCGCGGCCGCGGCCGGCGCGCTGATGACGCTCGCCGTGCGCGAGAAACCGGGATCCCGCTGACCGCCAGCCCTCGCGCGCCGCGCGATGGGCGGTCCCGGCGACCGGCGTGACGCCGGGGCGAGACCGCAGGAGCCTGGCCGAGCCCGCTAGAAGAGTCCGACCACCTTGCCGTCGTCGGCGAGGTCGATGCGCGCGGCCGACGGCGCCTTCGGCAGTCCGGGCATCGTCATCACGTCGCCGCAGATCATCACGACGAACTCGGCGCCGGCGGCGAGGCGCACTTCGCGGATGTTGACGACGTGGCCGGACGGCGCGCCGCGCAGCAGCGGATCGGTCGAGAACGAGTACTGCGTCTTGGCGACGCACACCGGGTAGTGGCCGTAGCCGTCGGCCTGGAGCTTCCTGATCTGCGCGCGCACCTTGCTGTCGGCGGCGACCTCGGAAGCGCCGTAGATCCGGGTCGCCACCTTTGTCATCTTCTCCCACAGCGTGTCGCTGTCCTCGTAGACGAGCCGGAAGTCGCCGGGCACGCGATCGATCACTTCGACCGCTGTCCGCGCGAGCTCCTCGGCGCCGGCGCTGCCGTCGGCCCAGTGCCTGGCGACGACCACCGGCGCGTCGTGATGGCGCGACCTTCCTCTTCAGCAGCGCGAGCTCGGCGTCGGTGTCCGACGTGAAGTGATTGACGGCGACGACGCAGGGCAAGCCGTAGTGGTTGCGCACGTTGTTGATGTGGCGCTCGAGGTTGGCGACGCCTTTCTCCAGTGCGGGCAGATTCTCGCGCGTGAGCTCCTTCGCGTCGGCGCCGCCGTGGTACTTGAGCGCCCGGATCGTCGCGACCAGCACGACGAGGCTGGGCCGCAGGCCCGACTTGCGGCACTTGATGTCGATGAACTTCTCGGCGCCGAGGTCCGCGCCGAATCCGGCCTCGGTGACCACGTAATCGGCGAGCTTCAGCGCGGACTTGGGTGGCGATCACCGAGTTGCAGCCGTGCGCGATGTTGGCGAAGGGGCCGCCGTGGATGAACGCGGGATTGTTCTCGAGCGTCTGCACGAGGTTCGGCTTCAGCGCGTCCTTGAGCAGCACCGTCATCGCGCCGTGCGCATCGAGCTCGCGCGCCAGCACGGGCCGCTGGTCGCGCGTGTAGCCGACGACGATCTTGCCCAGCCGCTCCTTCAGGTCGGCGAGCGACGAGGCAAGGCAGAAGATCGCCATCACCTCCGAGGCGACGACGATGTCGAAGCCGTCCTGCCGCGGATAGCCGTTCGCCGGACCGCCCAGCGCGACGTTGATCTCGCGCAGCGCGCGGTCGTTCATGTCCATGACGCGCTTCCAGGTGATGCGCCGCACGTCGATGTCGAGCGCATTGCCGTGGTGGATGTGGTTGTCGATCAGCGCCGCGAGCAGATTGTTGGCGACCCCGATCGCGTGGAAGTCGCCGGTGAAATGCAGGTTGATGTCCTCCATCGGCACGACCTGCGCGTAGCCGCCGCCGGCCGCGCCGCCCTTCATGCCGAACACCGGCCCGAGCGAGGGCTCGCGCAGGCAAACCGCCGCTTTCCTGCCGATGCGATTCAATGCGTCGCCCAGCCCCACGGTGGTCGTCGTCTTGCCCTCGCCCGCCGGCGTCGGGCTGATCGCGGAGACGAGGATCAGCTTGCCGTCGGGACGATCCGCGAGGCCCGCGAGCCAGTCGAGCGACAGCTTCGCCTTGGTGCGGCCGTAGGGCTCCAGCGCGTCGGCGGGAATCGCAAGCCGCGCCGCGATGTCTCCGATCGGGAGCAGCAGCGCCCGCTGGGCGATGTCGATGTCGGTCAGCATGAAGTGGTTCCTCTGGCTTTTTTCATCTTCCAACGGGCCCTAGATGACCGGATTCGATCCGCCGTCCATCGGCACGATCGCGCCGGTCACGTAGCTCGCGGCGGACGACGCGAGGAAGAGCGCGACGCGCGCGACCTCCTCCGGCGTGCCCAGCCGGCCCAGCGGGATCTTCGCCTGCATTCTCTGGAGCAATTCGTTCTCGGGCAGACCCGTCATTCCCGCCTCGACGCGCAGGCCCTCCTGCACGCGCCCGGTCAGCGTCGCACCCGGGTTGATGCCGTTGATCCGGATCCCCTTCGGCGCGTAGGCGGCGGAAAGGCCGGCCGTCGCGAGCATCAGCGCCGCGTTCGCCGCGCCGCCGGGCAGGTGCACCGCGCTCGCGACCTTGCCGCCGGAACCGATGATGTTGACGATCGCGCCGCGTCCGCGCGCGGCCATGCGGCGGAGCACGGCGTCGATCGGGTGGATGTAGCTGAAATACTTCGCGTCCATCGCCGCATGCCACGCGGCGGCGTCGAGATCGGCCGGCGCGTAGCGGCGCGCGGCCCCGGCCGAGTTGACGAGAACGTCGATCGGGCCGACGTCGCGCTCGACGTCCTCGGCCATGCGCGCCGCGTCCTCGGCGCGGGTGAGGTCGGCGACGATCGTCCGCGGCCGGTGCCGCGTTGCCGGGAACCGCGCGAGCGCCGCGTCGAGATTGGCGGCGCTGCGCGAGACCAGCACGACCTGCGCACCTTCGCGGGCGAACGCCTCGGCGCAGGCGTAGCCGATGCCCTTGCTGGCGCCGGTGACGACGACGATAACGTCGGTGAGACCGAGATCCATCGCTGTCCGCTACTTGGGCATGAACCGCTTTTCGAGACTCGCCATCACCGCGGGCCAGGCCTGCGCGAAGTAGGCCTTCGACTTCGCCCATTCCTCACCTTCGCCATAGCCGAAATTGCGCAGCGTCAGCTCGGTGCGGTTGTCCGGGAGCGGCTTGAAATCGAGATAGACGAGCGTGCGCAGGGGCCGTATCACGGGAATGGTCGGCGGCGCGTTCCATTCGAAGACGAACTGCTCCATCGCCTTCACGCTGTGCACCTTGCAGCCCTCGCTGCCGCGCGTGCCCTCGGGGAAGTTCACGCCGAACCACAGCTCGAACGCCCCGCCCGGCCACGGCTCGACCTTGGCCGCCTTGGGCGCGAAGAAGCTCTCGATGCCCTCGGTGGTCGTCCACGCCTTCCAGACCTCGGCGACCGGGGCGTTGATCACCTTGGTGACGACGATGTCGGGGGCGAGCGCCTGCGCCCCCGCGCCCGGGCCGACAGGCAGGGCGCACAACGGCGCGACGAGCGAACACAACAGTGCGCGTGCCGATGCCCGCATGGAGTCCTCCACTGACGCAGCAGTCCGGGAAGCGCGCATCGTAGCAAATCGGGCGCCGGTCGCGCGGATTGGCGGGATCAGGGACCGCGCACACTCGCTTCGCGGGGGCGACCGGGCCCGCCGGCAGCCTCCGCCGACGCGTCGAGCTGCATGCGCAGAAACGCCCTGAGCCTCGCGTAGGCGTCGTCGCGCGCAGCCGGATCCGGGGCCACCGTCACCCCCTTGCCCGGATTGACCCCGTTCGGCACGTCGAGCCGCAGGCGCTCCTGCGACGCCGGAGCGTCGAAGCCGTGGTAGGCGCCCGGATAGACGGTGATCGTCACCGGCTCACCGGACGCGGCGAGCTTGCCGGCGAGGTCGATGCACGGCTGCGGCGCGGTCCAGTCGTCGGCGCCGCCGACGAAGAGCGTCAACGGGGCGGCAGCGGCGTATCCGCCCCTGCCGCGCAGCGACTCGATGCAACCCGGGTAGAACGCGACGCCCGCGCGAAAGTACGGCGACGGCGACGCGCGTTTCGCCCAGGCGGCGACGGCGCTCGCGCGCGCGTTGAGCGCGAACAGCACCGTGCTGCCGCCATGCGACCAGCCGAGCGACGCGATGCGCTCCGGCGCCACGTCCGGGCGCGCCTGCAGGTAGGCGAGCGCGCCCTGCGCATCGAGGCGCCGATTCGTCTGGGTGATCGTGCGCGCGCGGTTCTCGACCGTGCAGATCTCGTCGCGGCCCCGCGGGCGGAAGCTGTCCGGAAACAGCACGATGTAGCCTTCGCCGGTCAGCAGATCGGCCATTGCGCGATGGCGCAGCGACAGCTCGTCGCGCCGCGACGCAGCCGCGCTGTACATGCCGCCGCAGCCGTGGAGCGCCACGATCGCCGGGCGCGGCAGGCCGTCCGGATTCGCCGGCCGGAACAGCAGGCCCTTGATGCGCACCGGGGCCCCGGTCGCGGGATCGCGGTCGAGCGAATCGAAGCTCACCCGCTCCGGTGTCGGCCGGACCCGAGCGGCATCGTCCTCCGCAGCGCGGCCGAGCGCAGCGGAGCTCGTCCGCTCCGGGGCAGGCGATTCGCGGGTCGCGCAGGCGCCCATCGCCGCCGCGAGCAACGTCGCCAGCAGTGCCGCCGCCGCGCGCCGTCCGCTCGGCATCCGTCCCTGCGTCAGGCTCTGCGCCGCAGGAACTCGCCGACCGACCGCCACGCCGCGAGCTTCGCGGCGAACGGCAGCGTATACGCGGGCGAGGACGACGGCAGCACGAGCGTCGCATAGCCGGCCTCGCGCCACGCGGGCAGCGCCCGCGCGGCGGTCTTGCCGTTGAAGCAGACGAGCGCGAGACCCGGCGCCGCGCGGCGCACGCGCGCGATCTCGCCGCGCTCGGCCGTGCGGATCGCGCCGTCGAGGCTGCCCTGGCGCCGACAGGCGACGATCGTGTCCCACAGGCCGATGCCGCGCGCGCGCAGCTCGCGCAGGCGCGCGCGGTAGGGCAGTTCGACGAGCGGCACGTCGATCGATGCGGCGACGAGCGGCCAGAAGTGGTTGCGCGGGTGTGCGTAGTACTGCCCGGCCGCGAGCGATGCCTCGCCGGGAAAACTGCCCAGGATCAGCACCGCCGTGTCGCGCCCGAGCACCGGCGGCAGTCCCTGCAGCAGGACGTCGTCGCGGCCGGACCCGGCGCGCGGCCGGCGCGCCTTCGCCGCGGGTGGCGACCCGGCCCGTGGCACCGCGGCGCGCGCAGCCTCGCCCCGGCCCTGTGCCGCGCTCCGCATGTTCACAGCGTTCGCGGCCACGCGCCAAAGCGCAGCGCATAGTCGAGCGCGATGCCGGCGAAGACGGCCAGCCCCAGCCAGTGATTGTGCAGGAACGCCTTGAAGCAGCCCTCGCGGCGTTCGATGGCGGATCAGCGTGTAGTGATAGACGGCGCAGGCGAGCGCGGCGAGCAGCCCGACGTAATAGACCGGCCCCATCGTCTGCCATACGCCGACCGCGATCATTCCGGCGAGATAGACGGCGTAGCAGACCATGATCGCCGCGACGTCGAAGCGGCCGAAGGCGATCGCCGAGGTGCGCAGGCCGAGCCGCAGGTCGTCGTCGCGGTCGACCATCGCGTACTCGGTGTCGTAGGCGACGACCCAGAACAGGTTGAGCAGCAGCAGCCACCAGGCGATGGGCGGCACCACGTCGTACACCGCCGCGTACGCCATCGGCATGCCGAACGAGAAGGCGATGCCCAGGAACGCCTGCGGCAGCACGAAGAAGCGCTTGAAGAACGGGTAGACGCCGGCGATGACGACGGCCGGGAACGACAGCAGGATCGTCGTCGGATTGGTCGCGAACACGAGCAGGAACGCGCAGAGCGCGAGCGCGGCGGCGACGGCGAGCGCCTCCCACGCGGGGATCTCGCCGGTCGCGAGCGGCCGGCTCGCCGTGCGTGCGACGTGCGGGTCGAAGCGCCGATCGGCCCAGTCGTTGACGGCGCAGCCGGCCGAGCGCATCAGCAGCGTGCCCATCGCGAAGATCAGCACCAGCGACCAGGGCGGGGACCCGTGGGCGGCGAACCAGAGCGCGGAGAGCGTCGGCCACAGCAGCAGCAGGGTGCCGATCGGCTTGTCGAGGCGGACGAGGCGCTCGTAGGCGTCGAGCCGCAGCGCAATCGCGTCCCAGCGCGACCGCGGCGCACCCCCCGATGACGCCGGCGCGCTCACAACGGCAGCGCCAGCTGCTTCTTCAAGTCGCGCGGCGCGATCTCGTCGAGCAGTCGCTGCGGCGTCGGATAGCGGAGCCGGACGCGCAGCTCGCGCTTCATCCGTCCGTTCGAAATCCGCCGCGACTCGCTCATGAACGACAGCAGCAGCGGCGCGATCCGGTGTTCGGCGTCCTCCCACGACACGCGCGGCGGCCGCGGCAGGTGGAACGCGTCGGCGACGGTGTCGAACCAGCTGCCCATCTTCATCTCGGCGTCGTCGGTCACGTTGTACGCGCGGTTCGGCTTCGCGCGGAACAGCGCGGCGACCGTCGCGCGCGCGAGATCGTCGGCGTGGATGTGGTTGGTGTAGACGTCGTCGTCGGCGACCAGCACCGGCGTGCCCTGCCGGATGCGGTCGAGCGGCAACCGGGTTTCCGCGTAGATGCCCGGGGCGCGCAGGATCGACAGCGCGACGCCGTAGCGCTTCGCCCAGTCGCGCAGCCGGTCCTCGGCCGCGACCCGGCGGCGGGAGCGCGGCGTGCGGGCGCGGCGCGGGCGCGTCTCCCCGACGCGCGCACCCGCGCAGTCGCCGTAGACGCCGGTCGTCGAGATGTAGACGAACCGCTGTGGTATGCTTCGCGCCCGCGTCAGCGCGGCGATCAGGTTCTGCGTCCGCGGTGTCGTCGCGGCCCTCGGACGGAGGCGGCGCGAAGTGCAGCACGGCGAACGGCGCGGCGCGCAGGCGGTCGAGGCTCGCATGGCGGTCGAGATCGCCGATGATGGGAACGATGCCGTGCGCGCGCAGCTTCGCGACGTCCTCGGTGCGGCGCGTGAGTCCGTACAGTCGCACCCTGGGATGGAGCAGGCGGGCGGTGCGCAGGGCGACGTCGCCGCAGCCGATCAAGCAGTACCCGGATCACGTTATCGCCACCCGCGTCCTTCGCGCCGATGCACGGCGCAGGACCCTTCGATTCACGCCGTCGCCATGCCGCATCAGATTACCATAAAGCCCAGCGAGCACTCCTTCGCCTGCGCCGACGGCGACACGGTCCTCGCTGTCGGCGATGGCCGCCGATCTGATGCTGCCCTACGGCTGCCGCAACGGCGCCTGCGGCACGTGCAAGGGCAAGATCCTCGAAGGCAAGGTCGACTACGGCCCGTACCAGGCGACGACGCTCACCGACGACGAGAAGCGCGCGGGCCTGGCGCTCTTCTGCTGCGCGAAGCCGCTGACCGACCTCGTGATCGAGATCAACGAAGTGCGGCGCGCCGGCGACATCCAGATCAGGAAGCTGCCCTGCCGGATCGAGTCGATCGACAAGCCGGCGCCCGACGTCGCGATCGTGAAGCTCAAGCTGCCGGCGAACGAGCGGCTGCAGTTCCTCGCCGGCCAGTACATCGACCTCCTGCTCAAGGACGGCCGCCGCCGCAGCTTCTCGCTCGCGACGCCGCCGCACGACGACGCGCTGCTCGAGCTGCACGTCCGCCACGTGCCGGGCGGCTTCTTCACCGACCAGCTGTTCAGCGAATTCAAGGGCCGCGAGATCCTGCGCTTCGAAGGGCCGCTCGGCACGTTCTTCCTGCGCGAGGATTCGGACAAGCCGATCATCTTCGTCGCCGGCGGCACCGGCTTCGCGCCGATCAAGGGCATCATCGAGCACGCGCTGCATCACCAGCTCGACGCGACGCGGCCGATGGTGCTGTACTGGGGCGCGCGCGCGAAGCGCGACCTCTACCTGCCGGAGCTGCCCGGCAAGTGGCAGCAGGGCAGCCGCAACTTCACGTTCATCCCGGTGCTGTCCGAACCCGCGCCCGACGATCGACTGGCCCGGCCGCACCGGGCTCGTCCACCAGGCGGTGCTCGACGACTTCGCCGATCTCTCGGGCTATCAGGTCTACGTCTGCGGCGGCCCGGCGATGGTCGACGCCGCGCGCAAGAGCTTCATCGAGACGCGCGGACTGCCGGCCGAGGAGTTCTTCGCCGACAGCTTCACCTACGCGGCGCAGCCGGCGACCGCCAACGCGTCCGGCTGAAGCCGGACCCACGGGGCGGCCGTCAGGCCCTGATCGGGGCCGGCCCACTGCGCGGCTGCCTTGTGATGTCCGCGCTGAAGCCGGACCCACGAGCGCGTGCCCGTGGGCGGCCTTCCGGCTGCGCAGCGCGAGCCTGCTCCAGCGCGGCTCGAGCTCCGCCAGCGCGAGCTTCAGCGCGGCGGCGAGGTGGACATTGGCCTCGCGGTCGCGGCCGAGGCGCGCGTGCAGCTCGCCGAGCGCGACGCGGGTGCGATAGGCGTCCCGAAGCGCGAGGCTCGCCTCCAGATAGGTCTGCGCCTTGCCCCATAGCTGCGCCCGTTCGCAGAGCACGCCCAGCGCGTGCAGAAGCTCCGCGTCGCCGCTGTGCGCGGCGAGCCAGCGCTCGGCCTGCTCGAGCTGCGGCGTCGCGTCGGCGAGGCGGCAGGTCGGCGTAGAGCGCGACGAGGTCCGAGTCCCACTGGCGCTCCAGACTGCGCGCGAGGATCTCCGCGGCCTCGTGGTCGGCGCCCTGCGCCAGGAAGCTCCGCGCGGCGGCGCGCGCGATCTTCGGCATCCGTTGCTCGGCGTCGGACAGCTTGCCCCAGTAGGCGCGCAGGCCGGCTGCGTCGTCGGCGCGTGCGGCGAGCTCCTGCGCGTGCGCCGCCGCGCGCACGAAAACGCCTTCCTCCGCCCCGTAGACCTTGCGCTTGACCAGCTGGTCGACGAGCGGAGGGATCTCGGCGTAGCGGCCCGCGCCCTGCAGCGCCCGCAGCTCGAGCCGCAGGGCCGCCGTGTGCGAGCCCGCTTCCTTCCGCAGCGACTGCAGGATGCCCAGCGCCTCGAGCGGCTGTCCCTGCTCGAGCTTCATCTCGGCCTCGAGCATCAGCCGCGGCACGGCGAGGCTCGGCACCTGGGCGTCGGGCCGGGCGAGCAGCGTCTCGGCGGCGGCGAATTCGCGGGTGTCGATCGCCGCGCGCGCGCCGATCAGCGCCGCCAGCCCGGACGATCGCGGTATCGCGAGCGCTTCCTCCGCGTACTGTCGCGCCCGGCCGTAGCGTCCCTCGAGCAGCGCGACCACCGCCGCATCCTGCTTCGTGCGGGTGCGCGCCTGCTGCTGCCGCTGGCGGAACGCGCGCACCTCCTCGGGCAGGCCGAGCGCGCGCTTGACGATGCGCAACAGCGCATAGCCGGCGACGAAGCCGGCGACGACGAGGACGGCCAGCAGATTGAGCGAGAGCTCGACCCGATAGGGCGGCGCGACGAAGAGCACGTAGCCGCTGGTGATCTTCGCCGCGAGCGCGACCGCCACCGCCGCGCCGGCGAGGAGGAGGAACCAGAACAGAACGCGCACGGCGTGCTACCGCGGCGCTGGCGCCGTCGCCGGCGTGCGCCCCGGCGCGCGATCCTGGGCAAGGCGCAGGACGCGCACCGCTTCGAGGCTGCGCGTCAGGTCGGGCATCTCCCCGGGCATCGGCGTCGCGGCGAGCTGCCTGACCGTCGCCTGCAACGCCTGCACCGGCTTCGCGCGGGTGTCGAAGTACTTCTTGAGCCAGGAATCTGCCGCCGCGAGGTCCACCTGGAAGCTCGCGTCGTCGTGAGCCAGCAGCGCGATGCGCGCGGTGAGCAGCCTGAGCTTCAGGTTCTCGCGCAGGTAGTACTGCTGCGCCAGCGGCACCAGCGGCGCCGCGGGGCGGTCGGCGACCTCGATCCGGACCAACTGCCGCGCGTCGCGCCAGAGCTCGCGGAAGAAGCGGATCCACGGCGGATCGTCGGCGGGCGGCAGCGCGGTCTCCGGCGGCGGCGGCGGCAGCCGCTCGTCCATCGCGAGCGGGAGTGCGTCGATCGCACCGAGCGCCTGGTCGAGCTTGAGGCTCATCCCGGCAACGTCGACGAACGGCATAGCCTTCAGGCGGTCCATGTCGCGCGAGAGCGCACGGCGCAACGGGACGAACTGGGGCCGCTCGAGGCGCTGCAGCTTGGCGTCGGCCAGTTGCAGCGCGGTGAGCGCCGACGGAACGTTGCCGGCAAGCTGTAGCTGCTGGCTCGCGACGAGCAGCACCTGCTCGATCTCGGACAACGCGATCTCGTCGCGCGACGGCGCGAGGTCGCGGTAGAGCGCCTCGAGCGCCGCCTGCTCCGCCTGCGACTCGGCCAGCCGCGTCTCGAGCAGCGTGACCTTCGCCTGGGCGTCGCGCAGCTCCGTGGCGAGCTGGGTCTGCGCCTTGCCGGCCGCCTGCGTCGACGACTCGACGGCCGCGAGCCGCTGCGCCACGTCCATCCGCAATGCCTGCTGGGCACGCCTGCCGTCGAGCCACACGGCGAGGGCCGCGACGACGGCCAGCGCAGCGACGCCGGCGAGCATCGGGCGCGAGACGGCGCCCGCGCGGGCATCACGATGCGCCCGTGCCGGCATCGGCCGCGCGCCTGCTGCCGGCGCGCCGCCGACATCGGGAGCGGGGGAGTCGCCGCCGGCGGGGAGCGGCGGACGGTCGGGCGAATCGGACATGGCAGCGACGGGGAATCTGCGCCCGATTCTAACAGGCGCCACTTGCGCGCCACCGAGTGACGCGACACCGGGCGCGCGACGATTGGCCGCCCGGCACGCGCTCGACTACAATCGCGGAACCCGCGCCGCATACCGCGACGCGCCCGTGCCTGACGCGGCTCAGACCCGAACGCGTTTCCCCCGCACCC
Organism: uncultured beta proteobacterium; assembly: GCA_963786625.1. Classification (GTDB taxonomy): domain Bacteria; phylum Pseudomonadota; class Gammaproteobacteria; order Burkholderiales; family Casimicrobiaceae; genus CAIWHR01. The sequence continues at coordinate 201,047 of CAWAZS010000014.1, read as the reverse complement.
CGATCCCGGAGCGTCGATCGTGCCGATCCTCCTCGTTCTCGCCGCCATCGTGATCGCGCTGATCGTCGGTTACGCGATCGGGCGCGCGCGCCGCCGCGGCGTCCCGGGACCCGCGCCGTTCCCGCACGAGCTGCCGCCGGAAGCGGCGGCGCCGTTGCCGGAAGCGCTGCCCCGTCTCCCGGTCGCCGTTCCACCCGCCGCTGCGGACGCGATCACGCAGGATGCGGCATCCCCGCCACCGCCCGCGACGGAGCCCGCCGTCGACCACGCGATCGCGGAGCGGGCGCGAATCGTCAGGAGCTGCGAGGCGGAGACGGCGACGCTGCGCCGCGCGCTCGCCTCGCGCGACGGTTCGCTCGCGCAGCTGGCGCGAGCTCGCCGCCGAGCGGGAGCGCCTCTACGCCGATCTCGCGGCGGCGCGCACCGAGACTGCGCGCTACCGGCAATTCGTCGTCGATCTCGAGAACAACGCGCCGCCGCCGCTTTTCGGCACCGGCGCGCCGGACGACCTGAAGCTCATCGTCGGCGTCGGTCCGGTGCTCGAGCGCATGCTGCACCAGCTCGGCGTCACGACCTACCGCCAGATCGCGCGCTGGAGCGAGCGCGACATCGACGAGTTCGACGCCAAGCTCCCCGAGTTCCCGGGCCGCATCCGGCGCGACGCATGGGTGACGCAGGCGCGCGCGCTGCACCAGAGCAAGTACGGCGAGACCCTGCCGGTGAGAGGCCGGTGAGCGCCCGCGGCCGCGAAGCGCGCGCACCGCACGCGGCGCAGGCGAAGGCGAAGGCCGCGACGCAGGTCACGGCGAGCGCGCTGATCCCCGTCGCCATCGTCACGCTGCTGTGGGGCTGCAACTGGCCGGTGCTGAAGATGGGCGTCGCCGAAATGCCGCCGCTCACGTTTCGCACGCTGACCCTGCCCTTTGCCGCGCTCGGCCTGCTGGCGGTCGCGAAGCTTGCCGGCGATGCCATCGCGATTCCGCGCAGACTCTGGGGGAAGGTCGCCGCTGCTCGCGCTGTTCAACATCACCGGCTGGAACGGCCTCGTGCTGTTCGGCCTCCAGGAGCTGCCCGGCGGGGCGCAGCGTCGATCCTCGCCTTCACGATGCCGGTCTGGAGCGTGCTGTTCTCGCTGTTGCTGCTGCACGAGCCCCTGTCGGGCCGGAAGATCGTCGGGATGGCGCTCGGCATCGCTGGGCATGGCGCTGCTGCTGGGCGACGACATCCGCCATCTCGAGCGCACGCCGACGGCCGCGCTGCTGATCCTGGGCGCCGCGATGTCGTGGGCGCTCGGCATCGTGCTGCTGCGCAAGTGGAAGCCGGCGATGCCGCAGACCGCGCTGTCCGGCTGGATGATGCTGCTGGGCTGGGTGCCGCTCGCGCTGCTGGCGCCGTTCTTCGACGCCGGCCCGCTGCGCGTCCCGTCCGCCGCGCGCGTGGTTCGCGATCCTCTACAACATCTTCCTCGCCGGCACGCTCGCGCACTGGGCGTGGTCTACACGCTGGCGCGCACGCTGCCGGTCGCGGTGTCGTCGATGTCGTCGCTGCCGGTGCCGATCGTCGGCGTGTTCTCCGGCATGCTGCTGCTGGGCGAGCGCCCGGGGATCGTTCGAGTGGAGCGCGCTGGCGCTCGTCGTCGCGGCGATGATCGCCGTGCTGTGGACGCCGAGGGCGACGCCGGCGCCGATGGCGCCGGACAACTGATGCAACCGCGGCCGCCTGAAGGCGGCCCCACGGGTCGCTCCTGATGTGGGCGCCGGCCGCCTGAAGGCGGCCCCACGGGTCGCGACCGATGCCGCCGCCGAAGGCGGCCCCGCAGTCAGGCGAGCTCGGGGATCAGCGTCGGCAGCGGCTTGCTTCGCGAACCAGGCGTCGAGGTTCGCCTTGCACAGGTCGCCCATCGCCTGGCGCGTCTCCCGCGTCGCGCTGCCGACGTGCGGCAGCAGCACGACGTTGTCCATCGCGCAGCAGCGGCTGCGGGATGTTGGGCTCGTCGGCGAACACGTCGAGGCCCGCAGCCTTGATCGTGCCGTCTGCAGCGCCGCGACCAGCGCCGGCTCGTCGACGATCGAGCCGCGCGCGATGTTGACGAGCGTGCCCTTCTTGCCGAGCGCCGCGAGCACGCCGGCGTCGACGATGTTCTTCGTCGCCGCGCCGCCCGGACAGGCGACGACCAGGAAATCCGACGCCGCCGCGAGCGCCTCGAGATCGGGAACGAACCGGTACGGCACGTCCTGCGGCTTGCGTCCGGTGTACGCGACGTTCATGCCCATCGCGCTGACCCGCTGCGCGATCGCCTTGCCGATGCGACCGAGGCCGAGGATGCCGACCGTCCTGCCGGCGAGCTTGGTCGTGAGCTCGGGCCCGCGCTTCAGCCATTCGCCCGCCTGCACGAAGCGGTTGAGGCGCACGAAGCCGCGCCCGGTCATCATGACGAGCGCGACGGCGACGTCGGCGACGTCGTCGGTCAGCACGTCCGGCGTGTTCGTCACCTTGAGGCCGCGCTTGCCGGCAGTAGTCGACCGGCACGCCGTCGTAGCCGACGCCGAACACCGAGATGATCTCGAGCGTCGGCAGCGCGTCGAGCAGCGAGGTCGGCGTGACCGTGCCGCCGCCCTGCACCAGGCCGCGGATCTTCGCCGCCTGCGCGGCGAGCAGCGCGGGCTTGTCCGTCGCCTGCGCGTAGTCGTGGCAGCGGTAGTCGGCCTTCAGCGGCTCGTAGAGGAAAGGCGGCAGCGGCGCGGTGACGATGATGTCGATGGGCATGGATCAGCTCTTCCTTGGAGGCGCGCGGCGGCCCATTCTAGCAACCCCGCGATCAGGCCGGCGTCGCCGCCCGGCGGTCTCGACGACCGCGAGGCCGCGCTCGCGCGCGTGCGCGGCGATCCGCGGATGCGGGACGAACGTCGGACACGTCGCGCCATGCGGCGTGCGTCGCCGCGTCGGCGAGCGCCCAGAGGTTGTCGAGTCCCTCGCTCGAGGTGATCGTGACGGCGTCGATCCGGCCCTCGCGCGAACGCCTCGGCGAGTCCGGCCGCGCCGCTCTCGGGTTTCGCCCGGCGATAGCAGGCGACGTAGTCGACGTGCGCGCCGCGCGCGCGCAGCGTGTCGCCCAGCTGCTCGCGGCCGCCGTCGCCGCGAAAGATCAGGACCCGCTTGCCGCGCGGGTCGGCGAGCTCCGGCAGCGCGAGCAGCCCCTCGCTGTCGAAGGTCGTCGCCGGAATGCGCGCGCCGGCGATGCCGACCGCGGCCAGCGCCTCGGCGGTCCCCGGCCCGGGCGCGAAGGCCGACGAGCCGCGCCGGCCAGCGGCGCGCATCCGGCGCGCCGTACTCGACGGCGTTGGCCGAGACGAAGATCGCGAAGTCGTACGACGGACAGCGCCGCGTGAGCGCGGGCGAGCGGCGCCGCGTCGCCGGGCGGCAGGATCGCGATCGCCGGGAAGATCACCGGCGTCGCCGCCGAGCGCGGCGATCCGCTGCGCGAATCCGGCAGCCTGCCGCGCGGGCCGCGTGACGAGGATGCCGACGTCCCGCGAGCGGTCCGGCCGGCTGCGGCGGCGGCGTCAGCGCATGCACCATCGCCGCGCCGGTCGCCGCGCTCAGGCCGCGACGAGCCGCGCCGCGCCGCGTGCGAGGAAATCGGTCGCGAGCGCGCGCCCGAGCGCGTCCGCGGCGTCGACATCGGCCACCGCGGCACGGCGTTCGCCGCGCATCACCTCGGCGCCGTCGCGGCTCGCGAGCAGTCCGCGCAGCCACAGCTCGCCGTGCAGGAAGACCGCGTGCGCCGCGAGCGGCGTGTGACAGCTCCCGGAAAGCGCGCGCGCGAACGCGCGCTCCGCGGTCGTCGCGAGCGTCGTCTCGCGATCGGCGAGCGGCGCGAGCGCGGCGATCACGTCGGCGCGCTCGGCGCGGCATTCGAGGGCGAGCGCGCCCTGGCCGACGGCGGGCAGGCTCTCGTCGGGATCGAGCAGCGACGCGATCCGCCCGGCGAAGCCCAGCCGCTTCAGGCCCGCCGCCGCGAGGATGATCGCGTCGTACCGTCCCTCGTCGAGCTTGCGCAGCCGCGTGTTGACGTTGCCGCGCAGCGGGAGGATCGAGCAGCAGCGGATCGCGCTCGCGCAGCTGCGCTTCGCGGCGCAGGCTCGACGTGCCGATGCGCGCGCCGCCCGGCAGCCCCGCGAGATCGAGATAGTGGTTCGACACGAACGCATCGCGCGGGTCCTCGCGCGCCGTGATCGCGGCCAGCGCGAAGCCGTCCGGCATGTCCATCGGCACGTCCTTCAGCGAGTGGACGGCGAGATCGGCGCGGCCCTCGGCCATCGCGACCTCGAGCTCCTTGATGAACAGCCCCTTGCCGCCGATGTCGGCGAGCGGCTGGTCGAGCACCCGGTCGCCCTGCGTGGTGACCCCGAGCAGGCGGACTTCGCTCGCCGGATATAATGCGGCAAGCAGCGCCCGGACGTGCTCGGCCTGCCAGAGGGCGAGCGCCGATTCGCGCGTGGCGATCGTGAGCCGGCGCGGCGCGGATGGGTTGGCCATGGGACTCGGACGAATCGAAAACGGCGGGCGGGAACGCGGCGGCGCCCTCGGCGCGCGGCGCGCGTTGCTGCAGAAGATTCTAGCATGCGCCCTCGCCGCCGCCGGCAGCGGGCGCGGCAGGCGTGCGCGCGCAGTCCCGGGGCGCCCCATCGCCTCAATCTTCCGCTGGCGAAGGACCTCGCCGCCGATGCCGCGGCGAGCGGGCGGGACAGGGTTCCGATCTTCCTTTTCTTCGACCGCCACGACTGCCCGTATTGCGCGCGTGCGCTCGCGCAGTATCGTGGTGCCGATGTCCAACGAACCGCCGTGGCGCGACCGCGCGCTCTACCGCCAGGTCGAGGTCGACCAGCCGCTGCCGCTCGTCGATTTCGACGGACGCGCCACCACGCACGACAGGCTGGCGGCACGGTACGGCGTGTCGCTGACGCCGACCGTGCTCGTCGTCGACGGCGCCGGCGCGGCCATCGGCAAGCCCATCGTGGGCTTCCTGACCGTGGACTTCTACGCGGCGTATCTGGAAAGCGCGGTCGACGCCGGCGTCGCGAAGCTGCGCGGCGCGCGACTTATCTAGCGAAATCGTTCACCGGCGAAAGGCATCCTCCCATGCGCATCCTGATCACCGGCGGCGCCGGCTTCCTCGGCACCCGCCTTGCCAGGGCGATCCTCGCCCGCGACACGCTGACCGACGCCCGCGGCAGGGCGCGGCCCGTCCGCGAGATCGTGCTGCTCGACGTCGTCGCGCCGCCGGATCTCGGCGATCCGCGCGTGCGCGCCATCGTCGGCGATCTTGCCGACGCGGCGGTGATCGACCGCGCGCTTGACCGCGGACACCGACAGCGTGTTCCACCTCGCCGCCGTCGTCAGCGGCCAGGCCGAAGCGGATTTCGATCTCGGGATGCGCGTCAACCTCGACGCCACGCGGCTGCTGCTCGAGCGCTGCCGCCGTCTGGCGGCGCCGCCCAAGTTCGTGTTCACGAGCTCGCTCGCGGTGTTCGGCGGGCCGCTGCCGGACCCGGTGGGCGACGACGCGCCGGTCACGCCGCAGGCCTCCTACGGCGCGCAGAAGGCGATCGGCGAATTCCTCGTCTACGACATGACGCGCAAGGGCTTCCTCGACGGGCGCTCGCTCCGCCTGCCGACGGTGACCGTGCGCCCGGGCAAGCCGAACAAGGCGGCGTCGTCGTTCGCGAGCGGGATCATCCGCGAGCCGCTGGCCGGCGTCGACGCGATCTGCCCCGTCTCGCGCGAGACGCGGATGTGGGTGATCTCGCCGCGCGCGGTGATCGCGAACATGCTGATCGGCCACGAGGCGGGCGCCGGCGCGTTCGCCCACACGCGCTCGATCAACGTGCCGGGGATCTCGGTGGCGGTCGGGGAGATGGTCGCCGCGCTCGCCCGCGTCGCCGGCGACGCCGTGGCGAGCCGCGTGCAATGGCGGCACGACCCGGCGATCGACCGCATCGTCTCGACCTGGCCGGCGAATTTCGCGCCGAAGCTCGGGCCGGCGCTCGGCATGCGCGGCGATCCCGACTTCGACGGCATCGTCCGCGCGTACATCGCCGACGACATGCCGCGGTCAGGCGTAACAGCGTATCCGGAATCGGCCGTCGACGAGGGCGCCTCGTGGCGGTTGCTCGCGCGAGCTCCGGAAATGCCGAATCCGGGGAGAAAGGGGTCGAACGGGCCATTGACCTCGCTCAAGGGCCCTCGCTCAGTGCCGGGACAGAATGGCAGTGCTACTCACTTCCCTATAAGGAGCATTTCATGCGCAAGATGCACCTCGCTCTTCTCGCCGCCGCTGTCGTTGCCGGCGCGGCGCTCGCCCAGGCTCCCGCCCCGGCCCCTGCCAAGGCACCCGCCACCACGACGACGGCGGCCGGTACGGTCGTCAAGGCCGTCCAGCCGGGCCTGTTCGAGGTGGCCGGCCCCCGCGTCAACGACGTCGTCGCCGTCGGCATCCAGAAGATCACCGCGACGCCCGGCAAGGGCGGCCGCTCGATCGCGGTGCAATCGCCGTGGGGCAACAGCTACTGGGGCTGGCCCAAGAACGTGAAGCCCGTCGCCTTCACCATCGAGACCGGCAAGCCCGCGGGCGGCGCGACGATCAGCGCGCCCGGCTTCACGGAGGCCGCCAGGGCCGATTACAAGGCGTCGATCGAGGCGGTCGTTGCTTTGTCGATCACCAGCACCAAGCAGGCCAGGAACTGGATGGAAACAGGCGCGCCAGGCGGGAATTGACGTCCGAGGGCCAACCGCGATGTCGCCATCGCGAGTCGCGCTCGTTCGACGAGACCCCCGGTGCGAGCCGGGGGTTCCTGTTTTTCCGGCCCCTCTCGTCCTGGGCCCGCCGCCGCGCGGATGGGCGGTGGCGTAGCGGGTCATCGCGTTCCTCCTGCGGCTGCATTTCCCGTCGCGCACCGAGTTGAGCCGGCCCGCGATGCAACCAATCTGACCCGGCATCCGAGATCACCCGACTGCAATCGGCGCTCACTCCGGACCACTCGAGCCATGTTCGCGCGCTTCCTTCCACACGAGGGCGACTTCTTCGCCTTGTTCTCCCGCCACGCCGAGCTGATGGTGAACTGTTCGCGCGAGCTCGCCGCGCTGATCGCCGACCCCGCGCAGGCCGCTGACCGCGCCCGCGCCGTGAAGACGCTCGAGAGCGAGGCGGACGGGATCACCCGCGAGACGGTCCGCCTGCTGCACAAGACGTTCATCACACCGCTCGACCGCGAGGACATCCACCAGCTGATCACCCGGATGGACGACATCCTGGACCTGATGGAGGACGTCGCGCAGCTGGTCGTGCTCTACGACCTGCGGGCCATCCCGGACGAAGCGCGGACTCTCTGCGATCTCTGCGTGCAGTGCACGGTGCAGGTTCGCGCCGCGGTCGACCTCCTGCCCTCGATGAAGAAGGCCGAGGAAATCCTCGGCCTTTGCCAGGACATTGACGAACTGGAGACCGAAGCCGACCACGTGATGCGCGCAGCGATTGCCAGGATGTTCCGCGAGGAGGCCGACGCTCGCCAGTTGATCAAGGTGAAGGAGATGGTAGAGCTGCTCGAGGCGGTCACCGACCGCTGCGAGGATGTCGCCAACATCATCGAGGGCATCGTCCTCGAGAACGCCTGACGCATTCCGCGAGGTGGCGGGGCATGAGCGGCGCCGGGCCGTCCCAAGCCGCGAATTGCGCCCCCTTGGGGGGCAGCGCAGCGGCGGAATTGTCCAATGAGGCCGCAAGCGTGGGGGCAGTCGAATGACCTACGAAGTGCTGGTGATGCTGGTGGTGCTCGCGCTGGCATTCGACTTCATGAACGGCTTCCACGACGCCGCGAACTCGATCGCGACGATCGTATCCACTCGCGTGCTTCGACCGCAGTACGCGGTGGTGTGGGCGGCCTTCTTCAACTTCATCGCGTTCCTGTTCTTCGGCCTGCAGGTCGCCAACACCGTCGGCAAGGGCATCATCGACCCGCTGGTCGCCGACCACGTCGTCGTGTTCGCGGCGCTGGTGGGCGCGATCGCCTGGAACGTGATCACCTGGTGGTTCGGCATCCCCTCGTCGTCCTCGCACGCGCTGATCGGCGGCCTCGCCGGGGCGGCGCTGGCCAAGGCGGGCTTCGCGGCGCTCGTCGCCAGCGGTTTCTTCAAGACCGCCGCCGCGATCGTCGCATCACCGATGCTGGGGCTCGTTCTCGGCGCGGGGCTGATGATCGCGGTGTCGTGGATCTGCCGGCGCCAGACGCCGCGGCGCGTCGACCGCTGGTTCCGCCGCCTTCAGCTCGTCTCGGCGAGCCTGTACAGCCTCGGCCACGGCGGCAACGACGCGCAGAAGACGATGGGCATCATCGCGATGCTGCTGTTCTCTGCCGGCGTGAGCGGCCCGACGTTCAACGTCCCGTTGTGGGTGGTGCTGAGTTGCCAGGCGGCGATGGGCCTCGGCACGCTCTTCGGCGGCTGGCGCATCGTGAAGACGATGGGGCAGCGCATCACCAAGCTGCAGCCGGTCGGCGGCTTCTGCGCCGAGACCGGCGGCGCGATCACGCTGTTCCTGGCCACCGGGCTCGGCATCCCGGTGTCGACGACGCACACGATAACCGGTGCGATCGTCGGCGTGGGCTCGGTGCGCAACACCGCCGCGGTGCGCTGGGGCGTCGCGGGCAACATCGTGCTCGCCTGGGTGCTGACGATTCCCTGCTCGGCGGCGATTGCGGCGCTGGCGTGGTGGGCGGGCTCGCGCGCGCTCTAGGCGCAGCGACCGGCGAGCCCATGGAGCGCAGCATGGGCCTGGTCACGCACCGGTCCCGGCCACCTCCGCCGGCTCCACCGCCGCCAGCGCCTCGAGGAACAGCGCGGGACCCGCGCCGGAGAGCTTCGCCGAGTCCGACAGGATCTGCCGGAAGCGCCGGCCGCCCGAGCGGCCGTGATAGAGCCCGAGCACGTGGCGCGCGATCGCGCGCAACGGCACGCCGCGCGCGAGCTGCGCGGCCGCATACGGCAGCAGCGCGCGCAGCACCTCGGCGCGCGAGCGCGCCGGCGCGTCGTCGCCGAATCCGCGCCAGTCGGCCTGCGCGAGGAAATAGGGATCGTGATACGCGACACGGCCGAGCATCACGCCGTCCACGTGCGCGAGCTCGCGCTCGATCGCATCCCAGTCGGCGAGTCCGCCGTTCAGCACGATGGTGAGCGCCGGGAAATCGGCCTTCAGCCGGCGCACGACCTCGTAGCGCAGCGGCGGCACCTCGCGGTTCTCCTTCGGCGAGAGTCCCTTCAGCACGGCGTTGCGCGCGTGCACGATGAAGACCTCGCAGCCGGCGGCCGCGACGGTGCCGACGAAATCGCGGACGAAGCCGTAGTCTTCGCCGGCATCGAGCCCGATCCGGTGCTTGACCGTGACCGGCAGCGGAACGGCATCGCGCATCGCCTTCACGCAGTCGGCGACGAGCGCGGGCTCGGCCATCAGGCAGGCGCCGAAGCTGCCGGTCTGCACGCGCTCGGACGGACAGCCGCAGTTGAGGTTGATCTCGTCGTAGCCGTAGCGCTCGCCCAGCTTTGCGCAGGTCGCGAGCAGTGCCGGGTCACTCCCGCCCAGCTGCAGCGCGACCGGGTGCTCGGCGGGGTCGAATGCCAGGTGGTACGCGACGTCGCCATGCAGCAGCGCGCCGCTCGTCACCATCTCGGTGTACAGGCGCGCGCGTCGCGTGATGAGGCGCAGAAAGTACCGGCAGTGCCGGTCCGTCCAGTCCATCATCGGCGCGACGCAGACGCGGTGCGCGAGGCCGCCCGTCACCATGGAGTCCGGTTGCGACCCGCCGCTCAGCGCGAGCGCGGCAGGTCGAACACCAGCACTTCGGCCCGGTCGCCGTCGCTCAGCGAGATCGTCGACTCGGCCGTCAGCTTGGCCGCGTCCCCGGCAGCGAGGCGTGCGCCGTTGACCGTCAGGCTGCCGCGCGCGACGTGGACGTAGCCCAGCCGGTCGGCGGAAAGCTCCAGTCGCGCGCTCTCGGAAGCGTCGAACAGCCCGACGTAGAGCTTCGCGTCCTGGTGAATGACGACCGATCCGTCGCGCCCGTCTTCCGATGCGGCCAGGCGCAGGCGGCCCCGCTTCTCGGACGCCGGGAAGTGCTTTTCCTCGTAGCCCGGCGCGATGCCGGTGCGATTGGGCTCGATCCAGATCTGCAGGAAATGCGTCACCCCGTCCTTCGAGTGGTTGTACTCGGAGTGCCGCACCCCGGTCCCGGCCGACATGCGCTGAACGTCGCCGGGCCGGATCACCGAGCCGTTGCCCATGCTGTCCTTGTGGGCGAGCTCGCCCTCGAGCACGTAGCTGATGATCTCCATGTCGCGATGGCCATGGGTGCCGAAGCCCTGGCCGGCGGCAACCCGATCCTCGTTGATCACCCGCAACGGCCCGAAGCCCATGTGCGCCGGGTCGTAGTAATCGGCGAAGGAGAAGGTGTGAAAGGACTTGAGCCAGCCGTGGTCGGCATAACCCCGTTCCCCGGCCCTGCGCAGCTCCAGCATCTCTGCCTCCACGAATATCTGGACGATTACGCCCGCTCGTCGGGGTCCTGCCCGCCGCGGCGAGACGCGAATCTTACGCCGGGCGCCTGCTTCCCGCCGCACCACGCCGCCGATCCATCGACCGGTCGTGCCCCGGCGCGCCCCGGCGCAAGTTTCGGTCGAGCGCGCCCGAAAGCCCCGGCCGTTGTACGATGGGTGACCGAAACCGCTGCGCCGGCACGGAAACCATGCAAGCAAGACGCCCGATCGGATACTGCGCGCGCCTGTTGGCCGCGATCGCAGCCGCGGGCTGCGTCGTCGCGATCGCCGCCTGCGCGCACGCGCCGCCGACGGGCCCGGGCAGCCCGACGCCGGCGAGCAAGGATGATGATACGTGGGTCATCCGAGGCTCGGTCACCGGCGGCCCGATCATCGGCAATCCGCCCGGTCCGTACAGCCCTCGCTAGCGAATACGCGACCACTTTGGCGCACCGGCGGCCCGGCGCAGGCGATAATCCGTCGTCTCCCGCAACCGAGCCCCGCGTCCGCCGGCCCCTCCGGGGCAATGACGGACCTGCGAACCACGCAATGACGACGAATTCGATCAGCCCCGGCGCCACGATCCGCCACGACGACCGCACCTCCCGCACCGACGACGAGCATGTCGTCGACATGGTGCTGCTGCCGCCGCCGGAGCACCTGATCCGCTTCTTTCCCATCCAGGGCACGCCGGTCGAGGCCCTGGTCGCGGAGACCCGCAACCGGATCCGCCGCATTCTGAAAGGCGCCGACGACCGGCTGCTCGTCGTCGTCGGCCCCTGCTCGATCCACGACCCGGTCGCCGCGCTGGACTACGCACGGCGTCTCGCGGCCGAGCGCGAGCGCATGGCGGACACGCTCGAGATCGTCATGCGCGTCTACTTCGAGAAGCCGCGGACGACGGTCGGCTGGAAGGGGCTGATCAACGATCCCCACCTCGACGAAAGCTGCCGCATCAGCGAGGGCCTGCGGATCGCCCGCGAGCTCCTGATCGACATCGGCAAGCTGGGCGTGCCGTCAGGCAGCGAATTGCTCGACACCATCTCGCCGCAGTACATCGGCGACCTGATCGCCTGGGGCGCGATCGGCGCGCGCACCACCGAGAGCCAGGTGCACCGCGAGCTCGCGTCGGGCTCCTCGGCGCCGATCGGCTTCAAGAACGGCACCGACGGCAACGTCAAGATCGCCTGCGATGCGATCCAGGCGGCCTCGCGGCCGCACCATTTCCTCGGCGTGCACAAGAGCGGGCAGATCGCGATGATCCGCACCCGCGGCAACAAGGACTGCCACATCATCCTGCGCGGCGGCAGCGCGCCGAATTACGACGAGGCGAGCGTGGCGGCGGCCTGCGCGGCGCTCGGCCAGGCCGGGCTGCCCAAGTCGCTGATGGTCGACTGCTCGCATGCGAACTGCAGCCGGCAGCACGAGCGGCAGCTCGAGGTCGTGCGCGAGATCGCGCGCCAGGTGGGAGGGGGCAGCCGCAGCGTCTTCGGCGCGATGATCGAGAGCCACCTCCATCCGGGCGCGCAGAAGTTCACGCCCGGCCGCGACGACCCGGCCAAGCTGGCCTACGGCACCAGCATCACCGACCCCTGCCTCGGCTGGGAGCACACGGTCGAAGCCCTGGGCATCCTCGACGACGCGGTACGCCGCCGCCGCGCCGCCTGACGCCCCGCGCGGCGCGCCGTCGCGGGGACGCGGGGCGAGCCGTCGGGCTTCATACCCCAGGCGCCCGCCGACTCGCCCCGCATCCCCGCGACCTCGCGGGCCGCTCGAAAGCGCGAATCCGCCCCGAGTGACCGCAGCGGCGACCGACGTCAGCCGATTTGCCCCCTCGCGCGTTAAGGGCGCGCGGCCCGCGTTGGGCCGACCCCTCGCCCGGAGGCACCATGCTCGAATCGCTGCAATCCGCCCTCGCCACCAATCAGCTCGTGTCGGGCGGGGTGATGCTGGCCGCCCTGGGACTTGCGGCCGTATGGCTGCGCGAGCTGCCGGGCAAGCTCGCCCAATGGGGCAAGCACTACTTCGTGACGACGCTCACGGCCGACAGCCGCGACGAGCTGATGTTTCCCGCGCTCATCGAGTACATGGACAGCCGCGAGGCGCTGCGCCGGATCAACAATTTCACGGTGCGCGCCGTCCGCCAGCAGGGCTCCACGTACCAGAGCCTGCACGACGAGCTGCAGCAGGGCGGCCGGCCGGTGCCGCTGTTCTCGCCGGGCGAGGGCTTCCACCTGTTCGTGCTCGACGGCCGGCTGATGTGGATGAAGCGCGAGGTGCAGGTCGCCGCGAGCGTGGTCGAGAAGATCAGCCTGTCGACCTTCGGCCGCGACAAGGCGCCGCTGGAGGCGATCGTCCACGCGGCGATGACGCACCGGATCGAGCGCGAGCTGAACCGGATCGCGATCTACGTGCCGAGCCCGTACAACAACGAGTGGACGCGCGCGCGGCTGGGCAACAACCGCAAGCTCGACTCGGTCGTGCTGAAGGACGGGCAGAAGGAGGCGATCACCGCCGACCTGAACCGCTTCTTCGCGGCGCGCGAGCGCTACGAGACCCTGGGCATCCCGTGGCGCCGCGGCTACCTCCTCTACGGCCCGCCGGGAACGGGCAAGACCTCGCTCGTCACCGCGCTCGCCTCCGAGCTCTCGCTCAACGTCTGCGTGCTCTCGCTCGCCTCGCCGAACGTCACCGACGAGAAGATCGGCAACCTGCTCGCCAGCGTGCCGCGGCGCTCGGTGATCCTGATCGAGGACGTCGACGCGTTCTTCCAGCAGCGCAGCAAGGCCGACACCGGCGTGAAGGTCTCGTACTCGGGCTTCATCAACGCGCTGGACGGCGTGGCCGCGCACGAGGGCTCGGTCGTGTTCCTCACGACCAACCACCCGCAATTGATCGACGAGGCGGCGATCCGCTCGGGACGCGTGGACTTCCGGCTCGAGCTCGGCCTGTGCGACAAGAGCCAGCTCGAGCGGATGTTCCGCAAGTTCTTCGACGATCCCGTGGCGGCCGCGCGCTTCGCCGATGCCGTGCCGGCCGATCGCTGGTCGCCGGCGCAGGTGCAGGAGCGCCTGCTCAAGGCGGGAAGCGTCGACGAGGCGCTGCGGGTCTTCGCCCCGCACTCGGCGGGCGACGCCGACGTCACCCTGTTGCGCGCGGCGTAGCGCGCCCGGCTACAGCTCGCGGAAGGCCCTGTCGATCTCGCGGCGCAGCTCGGCGTAGTCGAGCGTCACCGGAAACTGCGGGAACTCGCGGATCACGTTCTCCGGGGGATGGAACAGGATGCCGCGATGCGCCTCGGCCAGCATCGCGGTGTCGTTGTAGCTGTCCCCCGCGGCGACGACCTCGAAGTTGAGCTCCCGGAAGCGCTTCACGGCTTCGCGCTTCTGGTCCGGCATGCGCAGGCGGTAATCGACGAGCATGCCGTCGGCATCGGCTTCGAGCGAGTGGCAGAAGAGCGTCGGGCGACCGAGCTGGCGCATCAGCGGCCAGGCGAACTCGTAGAAGGTGTCCGAGAGGATGACCACCTGGTAGACGTCGCGCAGCGCGTCGAGAAATTCGCGCGCGCCCTCCATCGGCCCCATCGCCGCGATCACCTGCTGGATGTCCGGCAGGCCGAGCTTGTGCTGCCGGAGGATGGCGAGGCGCCCGGCCATCAGCTTGTCGTAGTCGGGCTCGTCGCGCGTGGTGCGCCGGAGCTCGGCAATTCCCGTGCGCCTGGCGAATTCGATCCAGATTTCCGGAACCAGGACACCTTCGAGGTCGAGACAGACGATTTGCATGAGGGGACCCGGACACACCAGGGAGTTGGGAAATGGAACAGCCGGAAAGCGGGGACGTGCCGACCGAAGCGAAACCGGTCGGCAGCGGTCCGGAGCGACGCCGACGACGGCCGGCCCCGCATTCTAAGCTATCGGCCGCCGCGTGGAATCGCGTGCGACGCTAGCGCGACTGGGTCTCGCGCATGTCGCTCGCCTGTGGCCCGGCCCCTGCGTAGCGGATGTGCAGGTCGCGCTGCGGGAATGGTATGTCGATGCCGGCCTCGTCGAGCGCCCGGAGAACGGCCATGCGCAGGCTGTTCTGCGCCTGCACACCGATATCGACGCTTTCGACCCAGGCGTAGAGGCGGAAGTCGAGCGAGCTGTCGCCGAAGCCCGAGAACAGCGCGCGCGGCGGCGGCTCCTTCTGCACCCCGGGCAGGTCTGCCGCCGCCCCCTCGAGCAGCCGCAGGACCCGGGCGGGATCGGTGCCGTACGCGACCCCGACGTCGATCTCGTAGCGGCGCGCACGGTCGGAGAGCGTCCAGTTGGTGACCTGCTTCGACGCAAGGTCGGAATTGGGAACGATCACCTCCGCGCCCTGGGACGGTCCGGATGGTCGACGAGCGCACGCCGATGCGCCTGACCTCGCCGACCACGCCGCCGACGTCGATCTGGTCGCCGACGTTGATCGGGCGCTCCAGCATCAGGATGAGCCCGGAAGCGAAATTGTTGACGACGCTCTGCAACCCGAGCCCGACGCCCACGCCGACCGCGCCCGCCAGCAGGGTGACCTTGGTGAGATCGATGCCGAGCGCGGCCATGGCCAGGACGAACCCGGTCACGACGAGCACGTAGCCGACGATCGTGGAAATGGCGATGGGGACGCCCGTGCGCAGATTGAGCCGCGGCAGGATCTCGTGGTCGAGGATGAAGCGCACGACCTTGGTGACAATCCAGGTCACGACCACGACCATCAGGGCGGCGACGACCGCGCTGAACGTGATCGTCACATCGCCGGCGCTCACGCTCGCACTCGCGACGAGGCCGGCGACGCGCCGAAGATCGTCGAGCGCGGAGTGCGCCAGCGTGAACACCAGGACACCGATCGTCCAGCAGAACAGCAGGACGACCAGATGCAGCGCACGCAGTATCGAGTCGCCGCGCTCGCGCACGCTGCGAAAGCTGCGCACGAGCGGCGTGGCGAGCAGACCGGCCAGGGCGTGATCGAGCGTCGATGCCAATGCCGCGAAGATCAGCGCGAACGCCGGTGCAATGACCGCTATCGCGGACAGCGCGCGCGCAAACCCCGCGTAGCCAAGTCCGCTCGCGACGACGATGGCGACCAGGGCAAGCAGCACGGCCTGGACGAGGCGCCGCAGCAGCAAGGGCCGCCAGCGGGGCAGAAACCTTGCGAGCGCACCCCGGCGCCAATCGTGGATCAGCGCCGCGCCGAACGTCAGGACCTGAATGCCGAGCAACAGACGGGCGAGGCCCGGAGTCATCTCCGCAAGAATTCGGAACTCGTTGACGAATACCGCGAACACCAGCGCCCATGCGGTCGCCGGAATCGGCGCGGCGAAGCTCCTCGTCGCCACGAATCCGGCGAGCAGCGGCAACGTGAATCCGATCAGGCGATAGAAGATGAAGGGGCCCCGCGGGGCCAGCAGGGCGAGGAAGACCAGGCCCGACAGTAGCGCGCCGGCCAGTGCGATGCCGAACGACTGCCGCGCCGTCGCGTCGCGGCGGATTGCGGCCGCGTGCGGCTGGCGCAGGGCGACGAACAGGAACGCGGTGAGCGCGGCGAACAGGGTGCCGAGCCAGGCGCCGTGCTGCCGGAAGTGGTCGACGAGCTCGAGGCGCGCGAAACGGACGTTGGCCATCACCTCGTCCCGTGGAAATTCGACTGCACCCTGTCGCCAGATCGGGACGTCCTCGATCGCGCTCAATTCCGTGTTGATTCGCTCCCGACGTTCCGCGATCGTGGCGCGCACCGAGTCCAGGCGTGTCTGCAGCGCAACCCCGCGCTCGTAAGCGACGAGAAGCTGGTCGCGCCGCGAGCGCATTTGATCCCGCGCCGACGCGAGCTCGGGGCCCGCCGCCTCGGTTCTGCGTTGAATTTCCGCCGGAGCCTCGCGCTCGCGCGCGAGCTTCACCCGGTCCGGCCAGCGCGCCGCCTCGCGGTCCAGGCGCTCGAGGTCACCTTCGATCCTCCGGGTGAGGCGGCCCAGCGCTGCCGTGGCGTCGTTCACCGCGCGCACGCGCTCGCGTATCCGTGTGTCCGCGTCGACCAGCTCCATGTACCGGGCGCGGGAAAGGATGTCGCGGCCCTCTTCCGACGCCCGCAGCTCGGCCGCCAGCGCCGGGTCCTCGAGCCGATCGGCCAGCGCCTTCCAGCCCGCGGTGTCGCGCAGCGTCGCAGCGATCTGGCGGAGCATGTCGCTGCTTCGTCCCAGGTCGCCGACGACGTCGTACAGTGTCGGCGGGCTCGCTGCGCCTGCCGGCGGCGCAACCACGGTCGGCGGAGTCGATGGCGCCGCGCTGGGTGCCGGCGCCGCCGCGAGCAGCGCCTGCGAGGCACAGCGTGACCGCCAGCGTCAGCAGCCCCGCGCGGGCCAATGCGCCGCCGAATGAAACGACGACCTTCATCGTGGATTTTTCGGTAGTCGAAGGTCGAGTGGGGAGCCGAAGCGATTCCGCGGACGCACACCCCGCGCCTGCGTCGAGGCGCAGCCGCCACACGATGGCAAACGCCGCGCGCGTCCGAGGCGGGCTGAAACCACCACGTGTTGCCGTCGAGATCTTACGCCGAGCCGGCCTTGCTGCGGGCGATCGAGCCGTTCGACGGTGCGGCGTAGAGCGGGGGCAATCCGCGGAATGTTAAGCTACTCTGCGATCGAACCTTCGAAATTCCTGTTCTGGAGCTGACCATGCCCGGCCTGCTGCCCGATGTCGACCCCGAGGGTCTCCTCGAATACTCCGTGGTCTTCACCGACCGCTCCCTCAACCACATGTCGCGCGCCTTCCAGGGCGTGATGAAGGACATCTCCGGCATCCTCAAGGAGGTCTACAAGGCGCGATCGGCGATCGTGGTGCCGGGCAGCGGCACCTTCGGCATGGAAGCGGTGGCCCGCCAGTTCGCCACGGGCCGCAAATGCCTGGTGATCCGCAACGGCTGGTTCAGCTACCGCTGGACGCAGATCTTCGACATGGGGAAGCATCCCGGCGGAAGCGATCGTGCTGAAGGCGCGTCCGGTCGAGCCGGGGAAGCAGGCGGCGTACGCGCCCCCACCCGTCGACGAGGTGGTCGCGACCATCCGGGACAAGAAGCCCGAAATGGTATTCGCCGTGCACGTCGAAACCGCGGCCGGGATGATGCTGCCCGATGCCTATATCCGCGCGCTCGCCGAGGCGACCCACGCGGTCGGCGGCCTGTTCGTGCTCGACTGCGTCGCGTCCGGCGCGATCTGGGTCGACATGGCGGCAAGCGGCGTCGACGTCCTGATCAGCGCCCCGCAGAAGGGCTGGAGCAGCTCGCCTTGCTGCGCGCTGGTCATGCTGAGCGAGCGTGCGCGCAACGCCATCGACGCCACCACCAGCACGAGCTTCGCCTGCGATCTGCGCAAGTGGCTGCAGATCATGGAGGCCTACGAGGGAGGCGGCCATGCCTACCACGCGACGATGCCCACCGACGCGCTGAATCGCCTGTGCAAGACGATGAAGGAGACCCGCGACTTCGGTTTCGAGCGAGGCCCGCACGGCGCAGCAGGCGCTGGGCGACAAGGTGCGCGCGATGCTCGAGCGCAAAGGCTTCAGGAGCGTCGCGGCGCCGGGTTTCCAGGCGCCAGGCGTGGTCGTCAGCTACACCGAGGATGCGGACATCCAGTCCGGCAGGAAATTCCTCGCGCAGGGCCTGCAGACCGCCGCCGGCGTGCCGCTGCAATGCGACGAGCCGGCGGATTTCCGGACCTTTCGCGTCGGACTCTTCGGCCTGGACAAGCTCGCCAACGTCGATCGCACGGTCGCGAACCTCGAACAGGCGTTGAGCCGAATCGCCCAGTGAATCTGGCGCAGGCGCTGCTGCACGCCCTGAAGGAACACGGGGCGAGCGAGATCTTCGGCATCCCCGGCGATTTTGCGCTGCCGTTCTTTCGCGTCATCGAGGAGTCCGGCGTCCTGCCCCTGTACACGCTGAGCCACGAGCCCGCGGTCGGCTTCGCCGCGGACGCTGCGGCGCGCGTGCATTCGGCGCTGGGTGTCGCCGCGGTGACCTACGGCGCGGGCGCGCTCAACATGGTCAATCCGGTCGCCGCCGCGTTCGCCGAAAAATCGCCGGTCGTCGTCATCTCGGGTGCGCCGGGCAAGGGCGAGGCAAGCCGCGGCCTGCTGCTGCACCATCAGGCGAAATCGCTGGACTCGCAATACCGGATCTACGCGGAGATCACCTGCGACCAGGCCCGGCTGGACGATGCCCAGCGCGCGCCGGCGGACATCGCGCGCGTGCTGCGCAGCTGTCTGCGCCATTCGCAGCCCGTGTACCTGGAGCTGCCGCGCGACATGGTGGGCGCCGAGTGCGAGCGCGTCGTTGCGGCGCCCGCCCCTGCGGTCGACCGCGAGGCGCTGGAGGCGTGCGTCGACGAGATCGTCGCCCGCCTTGCGACGGCGAAATCGCCGGTGATGATGGTCGGCGTGGAGGTGCGGCGCTTCGGGCTCGAGGACAGGGTCGCGGAGCTCGCCCGGCGCTTCGGCCTGCCGGTGGTCACCAGTCTTCTCGGCCGGGGGCTGCTGGCCGAGTCGCCCGCGCCGTTGTTCGGCACCTACCTCGGCGTGGCCGGCACGCCGGAGCTCACCGCGCTGGTCGAGAATTCGGACGCCCTGCTGCTGCTCGGCGTGATCATCTCCGATACCAACTTCGGCGTCTCCGCCGAGCAGATCGACCTGCGCCGGACCATACAGGCACTCGACGAGCGGGTGACGCTGGGTTACCACACCTATCCGGGACTGTCGCTCGCCTCGCTCGTCGACGCGCTTCTCGCCCGATCCGTGTCGCCGCGCCGGATCCCGCAACTCGCGCTTCCCGCGTATCCGCGGGGACTCGTCGCCGACGACGAGCCGATCACTCCGAACGACATCGCCACGGCGATCAACGACCTGATGGCCGAGACCGGGCGGCTGCCGATCGCCGCGGACATGGGCGACTGCCTGTTCACCGCGATGGACATCGAGAACACGGCGCTGGTGGCCCCCGCCTACTATGCGACGATGGGCTTCGGCGTTCCGGCCGGACTCGGCGTGCAGGCCGCCACCGGCGAGCGGGCGCTCGTGCTCGTCGGCGACGGCGCGTTCCAGATGACGGGCTGGGAGCTCGGAAACTGCCCGCGCTACGGCTGGGATCCGATCGTGCTCATCCTCAACAATGCGAGCTGGGAGATGCTGCGCACCTTCCAGCCGGAGTCGAAGTTCAACGATCTGGGCGAATGGCGCTTCGCCGAAACGGCGGCGGCGCTCGGCGGCGACGGCGTACGCGTGCACACGCGGCGCGAGCTGCAGGCGGCGCTGCGC
The DNA here is from genome assembly GCA_963786625.1 of uncultured beta proteobacterium. Taxonomy (GTDB): domain Bacteria; phylum Pseudomonadota; class Gammaproteobacteria; order Burkholderiales; family Casimicrobiaceae; genus CAIWHR01. Next base: position 181,143 of record CAWAZS010000014.1, on the reverse strand, counting down.
CGCGCGCGCAGCGTGCGCGGGCGCTTTCAGCTGATCGAGGTGATGATTCCGCGCGGCGTGCTGTCGACGACGCTGCAGCGCTTCGTCGCCGGCGTCAAGCGGCTGACGACGCGCACGGCCTGAGCGGCACCTCGGCGGGCGCGGCGATGGGCCCGCGCGCGTTCTTGCGGGCGCCTTGCATCGCCAGCAAATCAAGATTCCCCGCCAGAACGGGAGAGCGCTCGTACAGGGCCGACATGGGCGTTGCGCGGAAGGGTTCGCAATAATGCTAACTCCCACCGGCAAACATGCCCATTGAGCCGTTCGGACGAACTGGCACTCAATCAAGGTCATTTGCGGGCATTCCTCCATGCCGATCGACGTTCGCATTTTTGCTAACCACCCTCGATCGGGCTCTGCCCGTTAAACAAGACCAGCTCGCATTTCCGCTTCTGGCCGGGTCCGGCCAAATCGGTCGCCGCCTCATTTGGCCGTCACCGACCCACAACAGCCGGTCAGTCCTCTACCAAGCAGACGGTGAACGTATCAGGTCAACCATCGACCGCGAGCCGCGCTTAGGCGGCAGACAGCCTGGTACGGTTCGATCGTTAAACGAGCTCGCCCCCGCGCTCCAGCATGGACTTCGGGATCGTGAGGTCCAGTGCCTTGGCGGTCTTCGGATTGATCAGCAGCTCGAACTTGATCGGTTGCTCGATGGGAAGGTCGGCCGGCTTGGCCCCCTTGAGGATTTTGTCGACGTACGTCGCAGCGCGTCGGTACATGTCGTTGAAACTCGGTCCATAGGACAAGAGCCCGCCAGATTCGATCCATGCCCTATCTTCGTAAATGTCGGGAAGCCGGCTCTTCGCGGCAAAGTCCACAATGAGCTGTCGGAACTTGTAGTTGACCGGATTGGCGAAGGCATACAAGGCATCGGCACGACCACTAATCACGGTCGCGAAGGCCGCGGTGTAGTCGTCTGGTGTACCCACCCCGATCGACAGGATCTCCAGACCGGTCGCATGCCCCGCCGCCTGCACGGCCCGGAACCCATTTGGCTCGACTGGGCTCGCCGGATTCCACAGCACGGCCAGGTGGGAGACCTTTGGCGCGATCTCCTTGAGAAGCTCAAAACGCTTGCCCATCAGGTCTGGTGAGACGTTGCTCAAGCCCGTTACGTTGCCGCCGGGGCGGGCGAGGCTCTCTACGAGGCCGATCTTGTCGGGAAACGCTGAGACAGCCATCACAATCGGAGTCGTGCTTGTTGCGTCCTTCGCGGCCCGGATCGCCTGCGTGCCCGATGCGACGATGATGTCCACCTTCAATTGGACAAGTTCGAGCGCAAGGGCGGGGAATCGGTCAGTCCTCCCCTCCGCCCATCGCCAGTCCAATGTGACGTTGCGGCCGTCGACATAGCCAAGGTCGCGCATGCCTTGGCGAAAGCTGTCCCAGGCCGTCCCCTTGGACTCGTTGCCGAGAATTCCGATCCGAGAGAGCTTCGTCGGCTGCTGCGCAAGCGTGGTGAAGGGCGACGCGAGAATGCCACCTGCGAGCGCGCCGATGAAATTGCGCCGGTCGATCAATGAAGCACCTTGTCAGCTAGGCGAATCCAGTCATCGTACGCCTATGGCGAGATTTGAGCGCCACCATCGACCGGCCGCTTCTGGCCTATACCGTTGAATTACTCGATGTTTGGCCGAGGTTCCGTTGTCTTTGATCGCAGATCGGGGGTCTTGGTAAGGGATTGCCGGTCGGCGAGGAAGTAGGTTCGTCCCTGATGCTGCTTTATGCGGCTATCGGTACCGCTTCCGGTGCCGCAAACATCAGTCGCTTCGCCATTCGTCGTAGGTTTTGCGCGATGGCTGCGAGCAGGAACTCATCGCGCGCACCGCTCGGTCCCCGCAGGCGCAAGCGATCCAGCTTCAGAATGCGCTTGAGGTGAGCGAAGAGCATCTCGACCTTCTTACGGTCCTTGCGCGATTGCTTGTAAGCGTCGGTCTTCGCCACGTCGCGAGCGACATCCCGCGCCGATTCATGGACGCTACGGGCGATCTTACGCATCGGCGTATTCGGACAGCAGCGCGCCTTCAGCGGGCAACGCGCACAATCGGCTTGGCTGGCTCGGTAGATGATGGTGCCAGCCTTGGTGATGTGGGTGCGCAGGTTCTTGAACGTGCGCCGTTGCTTGCGCAGCACCTTTCCCTGCGGGCAACGGTATTGGTCGGCCGGTGCGTCCCACTGGAAGTCGCTGCTCGATAGCGTCTCGTCGTCGCGTTGGGTCCGGTCCCACACCGGAATGTGCGGCGCGATTCTCTTCTCATCGACCAACCAGCCCAGCATCGGGGCCGCGCCGTAGGCCATATCGCCGATCAGCCGCGCAGGCTTCAGGGCAAACCGTTGTTCGACCCGATCGAGCATGGTCCGCGCGCAATTCACTTCGTCGGTGCGCAAAGCAGGCGTCGCCTCGACATCGACAATGATGCCAGCCTGCACATCGACCAGATAATTGGTCGAATAGGCGTAGAACGCCGGGCCACCCACCGCCGTCCAGCGCGCCGCGGGATCCGTCGGCGAGATCGACGCGGGAGCAGTCCCCGGCTCCCCCTGCGCATCCAGGGCGGCCAAGTACTCGCGAACAGCCCGGGTCGCGTGCCGCGGATCGCGCAGACCCTCGGCTTCCTCGCGCGCCGTACTGCGGCTGCGATTGGCGTCGGCCTTGATCAAGCTGGCGTCGACGGCAAAGCCTTCGCCACCGACCAGTCCTTCCTTCATGCATCGCGCGACCACACTCTCGAACACCTGTCGAAACGCTTCGCTCTCCCGGAAGCGGCCGTGCCGGTTCTTCGAGAACGTCGAATGGTCCGGCACCGCCGCCTCGAGCCCCAGCCGACAGAACCAGCGATACGCCAGATTGAGGTGGACCTCTTCGCACAGCCGGCGCTCAGACCGAATGCCGAAGCTGTACCCGACGATCAGCATCCGCACCATCAACTCCGGATCGATCGATGGCCGCCCCGTGTGGCTGTAGAACGGCGCCAGATGGCCGCGCAACTCCCCAAGGTCCAGGCAACGATCAATCCCGCGCAGCAGGTGATCCGCCGGAACGTGATCGTCGAGATTGAACGAGTAGAACAGTTGCTTCTGCCCGCCAGTACCTTGTCCCATCATGGCCGCCGCTCCTGCACCTACGCCTTAGCCTCAGCATAGCCAGCAGATGGCCATTTTCAAGGGAGTTTTTCAACGGTATAGGCCAACTCCGGACGGTCGGCGTCACCGTCCATGTTTTCCGGACGGATGAACATACCTACGCTGAGGCAGCGCCGGGAGGCGTAGCATTGCCGAATGACTATTTGTGGACGAGGTGATTCAGCGATGGACCGGCGGACCTTCGTCGCCATAACCGGAGGCGCCTTACTGGGGTTGTCCCCCAACCTCTGGGCCCAGGGCCCGGTACCGGCGCGCCGCATCGGTCTTCTCGCCACGATCACCCGCGCCGACATCGAGGCTTTCCTCGCTCAGCTGCGACCGGAGTTGGAAAAGCTCGGGTGGGCCGACGGTCGGAACATCGCGTTCCTGGAGCCGCGAACGTCGGGGAGCGACAACGCGCGCCTGCCGTCGTTGGCAAGTGAACTCGTCGCCCAGGGGCCAGACCTGATTATCGTCCAGTCAGTGCCGGCCACTCGCGCTCTCATGCAGGCGACGAAGTCGATACCCATCGTGATGTCCGGAGTAGCGAACCCGGTCGAGCTTGGGATTGTCGCGAGCTTCGTAAAGCCGGGCGGCAACGTGACGGGCTCGAGCTTTCTCGGCAACGAATTCGCAGGCAAACTGCTGCAGCTCCTCAAGGAGGCGGCTCCTCGCCTGCGGAGCGTCGCCTTGTTCGTCAATCCGACCAACGAAGCCGTTCCTCAGTTCGTCCAGCACATGCAGGCGGTGGCCGTGGCTCTGGGATTAGAGGTCCAGGTGGTCGAGGTTTCGAGCCCAAGCGAATTCGAGGCCGCGTTCGTAGCCATCCGGCGGGCGAACACGGAATCGATATTGCTCCCCCCGGAACCGTTGATCCGATCCAAACGGGCACGCAATCGCCGATTTCGCGCAGAAATACGGATTGCCGCTGGCCGTCGTCGGCGACAGCCGTGTTCTTCCGGCAAGTGGTCTGATCGCCCACGGGCCAGCGCCAGGCGAGTACGCGCACCTAGCGGCCCGGTTCGTCGACCGGATCTTGAAGGGTGCCAAACCAGGCGATTTGTCCATCGAACAACCGATGCGGTCCCATCTCGTGATCAATCTCAAAGCAGCCAAGGCGCTCGGCCTGACCATCCCGCAGACGCTGCTGCTTCGTGTGGACGAGAAGATTGAGTGATGGATCGTTCCCACGGTGTCTGCGGCCTTCGCAACTCGCGGCAATTTCCCATCAAGTTGCTCCGTTGACCGTCCGCTTCGTGGAACGCTGCACGGCCGGAATGGGTCGTTCACGCGCATAGGAACCGTTGCGCCGGTCGGCGACTCTACCGCCTTAGCTGCCCTTCATGCCTCGTTGGCAGCTGTGCGCTACTCAGCGGCCGCCCGGTCGAATCGCCGCAATGCCGGCGACCGGCCACAACCGGTCGTAGCGTCTCGTCCTCTAAATCGGTCGACCGACGTGGCCGAATCTGTCCCCGACTTCCGCCTATCGTGCATCGACGATTGTGAGCGGACGCGAATGTTCCCTGCTTGGTTCCGCGCCCGCTCCGACGACGCAGCTTGCAAAGGGGTGCGCGGCAAACGATCATGGTCGCCGTGGCCCCCGAAACACGCTATGCCAAGAGTGGTCCCTACCATATCGCCTATCAGGTCGTGGGCAGTGGACCGATCGACCTGGTGGTCGCGCCGGGGTTCATTTCCAACGTCGAGGGCGCCTGGAACAACCCGCTGCAGGCGCAATTCTTCAGACGCCTCGCCTCGTTCTCCAGACTCATCCGGTTCGACAAGCGCGGCACCGGCCTTTCCGATCCGGTATCCGTCAAGGAACTGCCCACGCTCGAGGAACGCATGGACGACGTGCGGGCGGTCATGGACGCGGTTGGCTCGCGCAAGGCTACTTTGCTCGGGATCTCGGAAGGCGGGCCGTTGTGCCTTCTGTTCGCGGCCACCTACCCGGAGCGAACACAGGCGCTAATCTTGTACGGCACGTACGCTTGTTGGCTTCAGTCCGACGACAACCCCATCGGAATGTCGTGGCAAGAGTGGCATGCGATGCTTGCGGAGCTGGAAGGTGGATGGGGTGGGCCGGCCGGGCTCGACTGGTATGCGCCCAGCCTGAAGGAGGATCCCCAGATGCAGCAGATGTGGGGCGGGTTCCTGCGTACCGGCGCAAGTCCGGCTGCGGGACTTGCGCTGCTCCGGATGAACGAGGAGACGGACGTCCGGCCCGCGCTCGCGGCGATCCACGTCCCGACGCTCGTTCTGCATCGTACCGGCGACCGGTTGATTGCCGTTGAGCACGGCCGCTGTCTGGCCGCGCGCATCGCCGATGCGAAACTGGTCGAGACGCCCGGCGTGGACCACATTCCCTGGATTGGCGGAGGCGAAGACATCACATCGGAAATCCAGCAATTTCTGACCGGCGTGCGGTCGATGCCCGAGCCCGATCGGATGCTGGCCACCGTCATGCTCACCGATATCGTCGGTTCGACCGAACGAGTCGCTGCGATAGGCGACCGCAAGTGGAAGGACCTGTTGGAGCGCCATAACGACGCCGTACGACGAGAACTGGCGAGGTTCCGGGGGCGCGAGGTGAAGACCACCGGTGACGGTTTCCTCGCCACATTCGACGGCCCCGGACGAGCCATTCAATGCGCACAGGCGATTGCCAAAGCGGCCCACAAACTGGGTATCGAAGTGCGTGGGGGGTTGCACACCGGTGAGTGCGAGTTATTGGCGCAAGACATCGGCGGCATTGCCGTGCATGTCGCCGCCCGTGTAGCGGCCAAGGCCGGCCCCGGTGAGGTGCTGGTTTCGAGGATGGTCAAGGACCTCGTCGCAGGATCGGCTATTCGCTTTGAGCCTCGCGGCACGCACACGCTGAAGGGCGTGCCCGGCAGATTCGCGCTGTTTGCCGCCGTTGCCGAGTAACCCGATCCGTTGACCGACTGCTTTGTAGGAAATCGACGGGCTGCTGTGGGTCGAACTGCGACGATCAAACCGCTCGCGTTCAACCTTGACGGTCACTGACCGGCCACGAGCGGTCGTAGCGCATCGCGCTTCAGCCATTGGCCGCTGCTTGTCGGCCAACTGCGATCGTCATGCGCGAGGCGTGAGCACGCCGGCGCGCGCGGGTCACCCCCGCACGGCGGAAAGCGCCCCTCGGCGACGCCCGGCCACCCCTTCTCCGTCGGCCCGGTCACGTTAACCCGCGATAACCGGCTCCGCCAGCGCACGACCGTCCGGCGCCGCCGGCGTACAACTCCCGCGTGCCGGTTGCGCGAAACGCGCTGCTCTGCGATCGGTGCGCACGACGATCGGGTCCGCGTCGCCGCCGCCGATAACGATCCTGATTGACCGCGCAAATGACGGTGATGTGTTGGCGTTGAATCGCGTGTTCGCGGTTCTCAATCCAGAGCTGCACGGCATGGCGCGTGCCCGCCTAGGACGCTGTCGACATGCCAATGGGGTGATCGAGCAAACGGTGCCATGCGTGCTAGACGCGCGCATTTACTGGCACACCGTCCCCGGCGCGCGAAACACGAAGCGCGTGAGCGGCTTGGTCTGCGTCACCCCGTTCAGGGTGTAGGCGAGGCTGCCATTGGCGCCGTCGGTGAACGTCACCGTCGCCGTCCCCACCGTGCTGTGCGTGACGAGTGCCGTATTGAACGGCACCGCATTGAACGGCGGCCCCGTCGTTGCGTCCAGCGGGCCCGCGTAGGTCCGCGTGGCAGACTTCGCCAGCACGCCGGTGACCCAGTACGCGACGCCGTTCAGGTCGTAGGTAAACCACGACGCGAAGATCAAATCGCCCTGGTGGGTGAAGTTGATGCCCCAGCCCGCCTCGGCGAGGTTCGGCACCGCCCACATGTCCTGGTAGTTGACGGCCAGGGTCGGGGCCAGTGCGCTGTTGAAGGTGCAGACCGGTACCGGTGTGGCATACAGGAAGCGCGCCAACGCCTTGACCTGCGTGACGCCGTTGATGGTGTAGGAGAGCGAGCCATTGTTGGCGTCGCTGAAGGTGAACCGGGCCGCCCCCTGCGTGGTGTGCGTGACCAGCGCCGGGTTGAACGGCACGGCGCTGAACGGTGGACCGCCGGTGAGGTCGATGTCTCCGGTGAAGCTGCCGTCGGCCTGCTGGTACGCAGTGATCGTCATCCACAGCGGCTTGCCGTTGGCGCCGTAGGTGAACCACGACGCGAAGAGGATGTCGGCCTGGTGCGTTAAGTTGATGCCCCAGCCCGATTCAGCGAGGTTCGGCACCGCCCACATGCCCTGGTAGTTGGCGACGGCCGGAGTTGCGGCGGCAGCGCCAACGCGCGCGAGCGAGAACGAGTCGGCCGGACCGGTGGACCCATTCAGAGTGAGGCCATCCGCAGAGACGAGGAACGTCAACTGCGTACCCGTGTGCGACAACCCCCATTCGCCGTTGGTGTCGAGGTAGGGCGCCTGGGCTCGGCTTGAGGTCATTAGGCCGGTGGTCGGATTCCATGCATAGGTTCCGTGCTCGATGCCGTCATGCCCGGTCGGATCTCCTGCGGCACCGTCCTCGGCCTCGAAATAAACGCCATTAGGGAGAAAGACGACGACGCCCGAACTGTTGGCGACGGCCGGATTGCCGAGGGACCACGCGCCCACGATCGGGCTTGTGCCGGTCACACGGGTTCCGGTTATCGTCCCTTCACCGGGTATGGTTAACGTCGCCGCATCGCCCGAGACGGTAAACGTGAGGCCGGACGCCCCGTTGAGATCCGAAAACCCGGTATCGCCGTTGAGATCCTGAACAGTAGTGACCGTCAACGCGCCAGTCGCCGAGTTCCAGGTATACGTGCCGCGCTCGAAACCGTCGAAGCCGTGCGGCGCCTCGGATGCCTGGGCATTCTGGATCTGGAAATAGTAGCCGTTGGCCAGAAAGACGACCACCGAGGCACCTTCGACCGTGGTGCTGCCCGCGGTCCATGCGCCGACGATGGACTGAGCGGAGGCTTGGAACGCGGCCAACAAACTCAATAGGGCGCAAAGGATGCAGGTTTTGAAGAACTTCATTATTGATGTACTCCCTGAGCAAAGTCGGCCTGCACCCGAGGACGCGGCTTCGGTTGGTCAATGTTTACTATGGGACCCTGTCGTGGCGTAATGCGCCAAGATTTCGGGAGGAGGCAAAGTCCGCAGACGACTTTGCGTAATGGATGACGTATACCACACCGTTCATTCACAATGATTAAGATATCGCATGGGTGAAATGCGCGGGCTCAATCTTCGCAGCGTTGGTCTCAACTTCCTGCCGGCGATCGATCGGCGTATCGAGTAGCGGAGCGTCTCGCACGCAGCTCCAGCGTTTGTCGACGAGCACGTTCTTGCCTTCGAGGGGTGAGGCTCCACCGCTTCGGCGACCATCCGGTGTTAGCCGACAATCATCAATCAACGACTGCTATGTCGCACAGTGCGTCAAGACTGCTGTTGGCCGAACTCGGGCCACTGAAGCGCATATCGAGATGTCTGCTGCGCAACGCATCCCGACCCGGCAGGAACAGGCAAATCGACAACCTTTTTCCGGCGAGGCCGTGATTTCAGCTCGTGCTCTGGAATGCTTTGAGCGCCTCTGTCCGGATTCCCGGGAATCGGTTCTCAAATCTTCTTCTCGCGCCCTTCCCAGAACGGCGCGCGCAACTCGCGCTTGAGCGTCTTGCCGGCGGCGTTGCGGGGGAACGCGTCGAGCACGAGCACGCGGTCGACGCGCTGGTAGCGGGCGGCGACCCGCGCGTTGATCCAGTCCCGCAGCTCGTCGGCGTCGACGCTCTCGTTGTCGCGCAGCACCACCGCCGCGACGGGCGTCTCGCCCCACTTGTCGTGCGGGATGCCGAACACCGCGACCTCGAGGATCGCCGGGTGGCGCGCGGCGATCTCCTCGACGTCCTTCGGGTAGACCTTGATGCCGCCGCTGTCGATCATGTCCTTCATGCGGTCGACGAGGAACAGGAATCCGTCCTCGTCGACGTAGCCCAGGTCGCCGGTGTAGAGCCACCCGTCGCGCAGCGCGTCCTTCGTCTGCTCCGGGCGGTGGTAATAGCCGGGCATCGTGATCGGCCCGCGGCCGACGATTTCGCCAACCTCGCCGGGCGGCAGGTCGCGCCCGTCCTCGCCGACGATGCGCATCGCGTAGAACGGCGGCGGCACGCCGACGCTGCCGGACTTGCGCAGCGCGTCGTCGCGGTCGAGGACGGTGATGAAGCCTTCGGTCAGCCCGTAGAGCTCGTAGAAGCGGCCGGGCAGCAGCGCGTTCAGCCGGTCCTTGTGCTCCTGGTGCAGCGGCGCGCCCAGCGAGAGCACCATCTCGAGCGAGGTGAGCCGCGCCGGCGCGAAGCCCCTGGCGTTGAGCACCGCGATGATCTGCGAGGGCACGAGCATCGTGTGCGTGACGCGCTCGCGCTCGACGGTGGCGATGAACGCCTCCGCGTCGAAGGCGCGATGCAGCACGAACGTCGCGCCCAGCATGAACGCCGGCAGTATCGTCGTCATCGCGCCGTTGAACACGATCGCGCCGGAGTGCAGCACGACCGACTCCGGCGCCATGCGCCAGGTGGAGGCCAGCGTCGTCGCGTACATCGCGCGGATGAAATGCGTGTGCTGGATGCCTTTCGGCAATCCGGTGGTGCCGGACGTGTACATCAGCGTCCACAGGTCGCCCGCCTCGACGCGTGCGTCGGGCGCGGCATCGCTCGCCGCGGCGGTGCAGCGTGCCCGAACGCGTGGTAGCCGAGCGCCTCGTCGTCGGCTGCCGCGTCGACCAGGACCCACGCGCGCGCCTCTCCCGCCGGCGCCTGGCGGCGGACCTCGTCGAGCACCGCCATCTGGTCGCTCGAGCCGACGATCGCCCGCGGCGACGCATCGGCGAGCAGCGCCGCGAGCCCGGTCGCGGTGAGCAGCGGCGACAGCGGCACCGCGGCCGCGCCGAGCTTCGCGCAGGCCCAGTAGGTCGCGAGCAGCTCGAGCGAATTGCCGAGCACGGTTGCCACGCGTTCGCCGCGGCCGACGCCGAGCGCCGCCAGCGCGTTGGCCCAGCGATTGACGTAGGCGTCGAACTCCCGCCAGGAAAGCCGCAGCTCGCGCTCGCCCGGCGCGCGCGCGGCGACGACGACGGCCGTGTGGTGCGGGCGGTAGCGCGCGTGCCGCGCGGGCAGCGTGCCCATGACGAGGCTGTCGGTGGCGATCGGCGTTTCCATGTCGGGCTCCGCAGGGTCGGGTCAGAGAATCGCTCGCGGGTTCGTCGCGCGATCGCGCGCAGGCGGGCGGCGCATCCGGCAGTCGCCGCTCACAACCGGTGACGGCGGTCGACCACGGAGAAGCCGGGCCAGTCTATCGTCGTCCGATCTCGCGAGCGCCAGCACCTTGAACAGCTCGCCCATCTCGGACGGGGCGAGCAGCTTCTGCACGGCCGCGGCCGCGCGGATATAGGCCGGCGCAGCGGGCGGGCCGACGGCGGCGAGCGCGTCGAGGATCCCGCAGCCGACGAGGAACGGCGCCTGCGCGGTGTAGCCCGCAACCTGCAGTCCCGCCCGCTCGCCGGCCTCCGCCATCGCGGTGAAATCGACGTGGGCGGTGATGTCGGTCAGGCCGGGATACGCGAACGGGTCGTGGTGCGCGCGGTGCCGGAAATGGCACATCAGCGTCCCCTCGCTGCGCTGCGGGTGGTAGTACTCGGCCGCGGGAAAGCCGTAGTCGATGAACAGCGCGGCGCCCGCGGCCAGCCGCCTGCCGATGTCCTCGACGAGCGCTTCGGCGCCCGGGTTGATCTCGCTCAGGTAGTCGCCGCTTCGCGGGTAGCGCGCGGCGGCGAGCGCCGCGAGTCGCGCATCGGCGGCGCGCTCGCCCCACGCGAAGCCCGACCGGGCCTCGTCCCAGGTCACGCCTCGCTCGCGCCATTCGCCGGCCCGCCGGGCGACGAGCGCGCAAGGCACGGCATCGAGCACCTCGTTCGCGATCAGCACACCGTCGATCGTCTCCGGCAGCGCCGATATCCACGCGACGCGCGTAAGCTGCGCCGGGGCGTCGCGTGCCAGCGTCGCCCGCTGGCGTTCCGCGAGGTCCGGACTGACTTCGAGTATCGCGTAGCGCGCGGGCAGCGCGTCGCGCGCGGCAAGCGCCACGAGGAGATCGGCGGCGAGCCGGCCGCTGCCGCCGCCGAGCTCGACGATCTCCCGGCGCCCGCTGGCCGCGAGGATCGCCGCGACCTGCGTCGCGAGCGCCGTCGCGAACAGCGGCGTCATTTCCGGCGCCGTGACGAAATCGCCCGCCGGCACCGAGCTTCCTCGCCCCCGCCGCGTAATAGCCGAGACCCGGTGCGTAGAGGGCGAGCTCCATGTAGCGCGAGAACGGAATGAAGCCGCCGGCACGGGCGATCGCCGCGCGAACGGCGGCGACGACGCGCTCGCTGTGGCTGCGGGCGTCGGCATCGGGAACGGGCAGGTCGGTCACGGCGCAGCGTGCCCACGGGCGGGCGTCGGCGCCCCGGTGCGGCACAGCAGTCGATGTGCTAGATTGCGATCAAGTCTATCCTGTAATCCGGGAGCGCGGCGTGCAAGGCAGAATCGTGCTGATCACCGGTGGGGCCAAGCGCGTCGGCGCCGCGATCTCCCGCCGGCTGCATGCGGCCGGCGCCAACCTCATGCTCCACTACCGCGCCTCCGCAGGCGAGGCGCGGCTCCTCCAGGCCGAGCTCAACCATCTGCGCGCCGATTCGGTGGCGCTGATCCAGGCCGACCTCCTCGACCTCAACAAGCTGCCGGCGATGATCGAGCAGACGCTGCAGACCTACGGCCGTCTCGACGCCCTCGTCAACAACGCGTCGTCGTTCTTCGCGACGCCCGTCGGCGCCATCACGCCCGACGCATGGGACGACCTGATCGGCACCAACCTTCGCGCGCCGCTGTTCCTCGCGCAGGCCGCGGCGCCGGCGCTGAAGAAGGCGCAGGGCGCGATCGTCAACATCGCCGACATCCACGCCGAGCGCCCGCTCAAGAATTTCGTCGTCTACTCGATCGCGAAGGCCGGGCTGGTCGGCATGACCCGCTCGCTCGCGCGCGAGCTCGCGCCGGAAGTGCGCGTGAACGCCGTCGCGCCCGGGCCCGTCCTCTGGCCGGACGATGCGTCGTTCGACGAGCTGTCGCGGCAGCGGATCATCTCGCACACGCCGCTCAAGCGCGAAGGCGAGCCCGACGACATCGCGAAGGTCGTGCATTTCCTGCTCGCCGACGCCGCGTACGTGACCGGCGAGACGATCAACGTCGACGGCGGCCGGCACGTGGCCATCTGACGCCGCGATCTCGCGCGCCTCGCGCCGGCACCGGGATCGCTTCCGGTGCGTCATGGTTCGCGCCTCAAAACACGACCACCTTGTCGGCCCACTGGGTCCACGCCGTCAGTTCGGCCATCGTGCTCCTGTGGCTCCCCTCCATCAGCTCGGCTTCGGCGATTCCCCGCGCGTCCATGCACGTGCCGCACACCCCGATCCGGGCGCCGTTGCGCGCCACGCGGCCCAGCATGACCTGCAGGTTGTAGAAACCCTCCGGCACCTTCTGACCGCCCTTGGCGCATGCTGCGGCGTCGCCGATCAGAAATACCTTCACCTCTTCGCCTTCGACCTTCGACAACGATCCCGCCAGGCGCACGCCGTTGTAGCTGCGCTCGCTGCCGTAGGGCGCATCGTTCAGGATGAACAGGGTCTTCATGCCGTTCGCTCTCCAGTCCCGCCGACCGCGGTGGCGCCGACGGGCTGGTCAACGCACCGGGTGGCTACTATACTATTCAAGTGAATAATAGAATACTCTTTCGATGATACGCGGAATTCGACCCATGTCAAACACGAACGTGAAAGCCGAGTTGTTCGAACAGTTCGCCCGCATCGGCAAGGCGCTGAGCAGCGCCAAGCGGCTGGAGATGCTGGAATTCCTCGCCCAGACCGAACGCGGCGTCGATGAGCTGGCGCGGATGACCGGGCTGTCCGTCGCCAACACGTCGCAGCACCTGCAGCAGCTTCGCCAGGCGGGACTGGTGTTTGCGCGCAAGGAAGGACTCCGCGTGTACTACCGCCTCGCCGGCGACGGCATCGTGCGGCTGCTGGCCTCGTTGCGGGCCGTCGGGCAGGAGCGGCTGGCGGAAGTCGACAGGCTGGTGAAGCTCTACCTGGACAGCAAGGACAGCCTCGAGCCGGTACCCGCCAGGGAGCTGATGCAGCGTGCGAAGAAGGGGCTGGTAACCGTCCTCGACGTGCGTCCGGCCGAGGAATATGCTGCCGGACACATCCGGGGCGCGATCAACGTGCCGGTCGCCGAGCTGAAGAAGCGGTTGAGCGACATTCCCCGGGCGCTGGAAGTCGTCGCCTATTGCCGCGGCCCGTACTGCCTGATGGCGTTCGAGGCGGTGGCCGAATTGCGCAACCGCGGCCGCAAGGCGCGGCGACTCGCGGATGGCTTCCCCGAGTGGAAGAGTGCCGGGCTACCGGTCGACCGCACCTGAACGGCAGCGCGGGGCCCGCGCAAGGGAGGTTGCATGAGTCCCGAAACCGCGATCCGGCTGGGTTTTTTCCTGGGCACGCTGGCACTGATGGGCGTCTGGGAATTGCTTGCGCCGCGCCGCAGGCTGTCCACTTCCAAAGCCACGCGCTGGATCGCCAATCTCGGCCTCGTCGCCTTGGGCACGGCCGCCGTGCGGCTCATCGTGCCCGTCACCGCGATCGGGATGGCGCTCCTCGCGCAACAGCGCGGCTGGGGACTGCTCAACAATCTCGATGTTCCGGACTGGCTGGCGCTCCTCGCCGGAGTGCTGGCATTGGATTTCGCCATCTATCTGCAGCACGTGATGTTCCACGCAGTGCCGGCCTTCTGGCGGCTGCACATGATGCACCATTCCGATATGGACTTCGACGTGACCACCGGGGTGCGCTTCCACCCCATCGAGATCGTCCTGTCGATGGGCATCAAGCTGGCGGCCATCGTGGTCATCGGGCCCTCCGCCGTTGCGGTGCTGGTGTTCGAGGTCGCGCTCAACGCCACCAGCCTGTTCAACCATGGCAACGTGCGTCTGCCGGTCGGGCTGGACCGCGTGCTGCGGCTCCTCGTCGTCACGCCGGAGATGCACCGCGTGCACCATTCCGACATCGCGCGCGAGACCAACAGCAACTTCGGCTTCAACTTCCCGTGGTGGGACCGTCTGTTCGGCACCTACCGCGCCCAGCCCGAACGAGGGTCACGAAGGCATGACGATCGGGCTCGAGCAGTTCCGCGACCCCGGCAAGGCTCAACCTGCTCGGGTTGCTCGTGCAGCCCTTCGTGGGGTCGCTTGGCGAGTACCCGATCAACCGCAGGGGACGAGAGGACGGCGACCGATGAGGTTTTCCAGCGCATGCGCGCGGTGCGTCGGCACCGCGCCCATTCCGGGTGGCATACTGCCCGTCGTCGGCATGATGATTCGTCCGCCGCGCCGAATCACTGCCGCCGCAGCCTTGGGGTGAGCCCGCCATGCCCGATTCGACCACGGATATCCGCGCCGCCCTGGCCAAGCTGGCGATCGACGAAGTGGAGGTGCTGTTCGCGATCTCCCGCCTCCGGCCGGCGTCCTCGCCGGCGCTGCTCGCCTGGATCGAGCACGCGGCCGACTGGGAGACTGCAGCGCCGGAAGGGCTTCGACTTCCGCCTGGCGCCGGTCGACGAAGCGATCGATCCGTCCGAAAACTCCGCCGCCATCGATGCGGCGATCGCGCTGCAGGCCGAGTTCGCCGGCGACCGGGCGATGGCGCAATTCTTCGCGTCGACCGTCGACATCCTGAGCATACGCGGGGAGCTCCTCTAGGCCGGCGTGCGAGCCCGTGCGCGGCGAGCGAAGGCCGCTGCGCCCGCGCGCGGGAGACCGCGCTCGCGCCGCTCACCCGGGCGCCGTCTCCACGGCCCCCTGCGTCAACCGGGATCGCGGCGTGCGGCGACCCGCGCCGCGAGCCCCTCGAGGTAGGGGTCGACGATGCCGTGCGCGACCAGCGCGACCCGCGTGCGCTCCAGGTAATCGAGCGACGAGCCGAACGCGCCGCAGGCGCTGGTCAGAACGTCGACCTCGTCCGCGAGCGAAAGCCGGCCCGCGTATTGCGGATGGTCGCGCCGGACCACGAAGGTCAGCGCGACGATCTCGCGCCCGTCGGCGTCGACCTTCACCCAGCGCGGACGATACGAGTCGACGATCATCTCGCGCCGCCACAGGAGGTGCAGCTCGTCGAGCGCAAGCATCGCCGGCAGCCGCATCGCCACCCCGCGGCAGGCCCCGCCGCGATCCAGCCCCAGCACGAGTCCCGGGCAGTCGCGCGTGCCGCGCGAGGCGAGCGACCACAGGCAGAAACGGCGGTGCAGGCCCCTCAGCATTCCAGGGCGCATTTCGGCGACCGGGAACAGCGGATTCCACAACAGCGAGCCGTACGCGAACACCCACCAGCCCGCGCCCTTCGGCTTGGCCGCAAGCGCCGCCGTCAGCGACTCGGAAAGCTGCTCGTCGGTGAGCGCATGCGCCGGACCCACCGCCGCAGCGTAGAGATCGCGCATCCGGTTCGCTTCCAGATCGCGGCGGGACAGCGTGTCCGGATGCTGCGGTCAGCGGGTCAATCGAACGCCTCGGCGTCGCGCACCTGCTTCGCCAGCGCGATGTTGGCCGCGCGGCGCTTCGCGGCGGTCGTCTTGCCGTGCGCGCCGCCCTTGCCGAGCAGCGGCGAGCGCGCAACCGGGTTGCGCTGCTTCGGCGGCTGTGGCGGGCGGTGCTTCTTCGCGCGTTTCATCCCAGCAGACCCTTGAACGGCAGCCGCGCCTCGCACCACGCTGCGATGGCGAGCAGCCGATCGTCGGTGCCTGCGGGCGTTGCGAGCTGCATCCCGAGCGGGAGCCCGTTGCCGGCGAGACCGATGGGCAGCGCCAGCGCCGGGAAGCCGGTGAGCGACCACAGCGTGCAGCACGACGGGTCGCCGGTCGAGCCGAGGCCCTCGGGCGCCGGACCCGGCGCCGGCGGCGCGATGACCGCATCGTAGTCGGCGAGCCAGTCGGTGAACGACGCGATGGCGGCGTCGCGCTGCGCCATCGCCGCCGCGTAGTCGGCGCGCGCGATCGCGCGGCCCTCGTCGAGCGCGGCGTTGAGCTTCGGCGACAGTCGCGCGCGCTCGCGGTCCTGCAGCGCCGCGAGATGCGTCGCCGCCTCGAACAGCATGATCGTGCGGTGCACGAGATGTGCCTCGCGCCACGGCGCCGGGAAGCCGACGGCGACGACCTCCGCCCCGTGCTGCCGCAGCGTCGTTGCCGCGGCATCGAGCGTGTCGTCGGCGTCGCAGTCGACGTCCTGCGTCCACGGGAAGCCGTCGAGATAGGCGAAGCGCGGCGGCTTCGCCAGGACGGCCGGCGCCGCGGCGATGCGCCCGGCGTCGGCCAGCGCGCTCGCGAGCCGTGCCGCGTCGGCGACGGTACGGCTGAACGTCCCGAGCTGATCGAGCGTCTCGCTGAACAGGTGCACGCCGGAAAACGGAATCGCGTCCTTCGTCGGCTTGAACCCGACGACGCCGCAGTACGCGGCGGGCCGGATCACCGACCCGTTGGTCTGCGTGCCGATCGCGCCGGCGACCTGCCCCGCCGCGACCGCGGCCGCCGGACCCGCCGACGAGCCGCCCGGCGTGTGGCGCGGGTTCCACGGGTTCCTCGTCTTCGACGGATCGAGGAAGGCGAACGCCGTCGTCACCGCCTTGCCGAACACGTAGCCGCCGGCGCGCCGCAGGCGCGCGATGCACTCCGCGTCCTTCTCCGGGCGATGCCCCGCGTAGACCGGCGAGCCCATCTGCGTGGGCTGATCCGCGGTCGCGATGATGTCCTTCACGCCGACGCCGATGCCGTGCAGCGGGCCGCGGCCGGCGCGCGGTGCGCCATCGCGGCGCGCGGCTTCCGCGCGCACCTGTGCGGGGTCGAGATGCGCCCACGCGTCGATCGTGCCGTCGGTCGCCGCGACGCGCGCGAGCTGCGCTTCGGCGAGCGCGGCCGCGGTGAGCGTGCCTTGCGCGATCGCCTCCACGGCCGCCGTCAGTGTCAATCTGTGCAACGCGGATTCGCTCATGGTGTGCCCCCTTGGCGCTGCGCGCCTTCCCCCCGAGGGGGAGCCGATTCGCGCTCGGGGCGGCCCTTCGCGCTCATCGCGGAGTTCCTGTCGGGCGGGCGCATCGGCGAGGAAGAGCGCCTGCAGGTCGTTGAGAAAGCGCCGGCCCAGGTCCGTCGGCCGTATCGTTGCCGGGTCGCGCTCGATCAGTCCGCGCGCCTCGGCAGCCTCGAGCCCGCGCCGGATGAGCGTCAGCGGATAGCCGGTGCGCTCGGCGAACAGCGATGCCGGAACGCCTTCCGTCAACCGCAGCGCGTTCAGCATGAACTCGAAGCCGATGTCCTCGCGCGCAACGGTTCCGCTCTCCTGCAACGGCGTTCCCGCCGCGACCTGCTCCAGATACTGCTTCGGCTGCTTGTGGCGCAACTGGCGCACGATCCTGTCGGCGAAGGAAAGCTTCGAATGCGCGCCCGCGCCGATACCGAGGTAATCGCCGAAGCGCCAGTAATTGAGATTGTGCCGGCATTCGCGGCCCGCATGGGCATACGCGGAGGTCTCGTAATGCCGGTACCCGGCCGCCGCGAGCCGCGGCGTGGACCGCGTCCTCGATGTCCGCCGCCGCCTCCTCGTCCGGCAGCGGCGGCGGATAGCGGTGGAACAGCGTGTTGGGCTCGAGCGTCAGGTGATAGAAGGAAAGATGCGGCGGCGCAAATGCCAGTGCCGCCGCAAGATCGGCCTCGGCGTCGGCCACGCTCTGCCGCGGCAGCGCGTACATCAGGTCGAAGTTGACGCTGGGGAAGAGCGCGAGCGCCGCTTCGGCCGCGCGGCGCGCCTCGTCCGCGTCGTGCACGCGGCCGAGCGCAGCGAGGTGCCGGGGATCGAAACTCTGGATCCCGAGCGAGAGCCGGTTGATTCCCGCCGCCCGGTATCCGGCGAACTTCTCGCGCTCGAAGGTTCCCGGATTCGCCTCCAGCGTGACCTCGGCGTCCGGCGACAGCGGCACGCGGGCGCGGATGCCCGCGAGCAGCCGATCGATCGCGGCCGCGGAGAAGAGACTCGGCGTGCCGCCGCCGATGAACACCGAGATCACCCGGCGGCCCCAGATCGCGGGCAGCGCGAACTCGAGGTCGGCGAGCAGCGCGTCGACGTACGCGGCCTCCGGCGCATCGCCTCTCGCCTCGTGCGAATTGAAGTCGCAGTACGGACACTTCCTGAGGCACCACGGGATGTGCACGTAGAGCGCGAGCGGCGGCGGCGCCGCGAACCGCGGGCCCGCGAGCGTCGTTGCGTCGATGGTCGCGGTCGCGCTCACGTCGTTCCCCGTGCGTTCGGCGGCACGCCGGCTGCACGGCACGCGCTGCGACGACTCGAATCCGGCTGAAGCCGGACCCATGGGCCGCGCACATCTCATGTCGGCTCCGCGGCCAGGCGCGCGATCAACGCGCGGATCGCCATGCCGCGATGCGAGAGCTCGTTCTTCCGCTCGAGCGGCAGCTCGGCCGCGGTGAGACCGCTCGTCGCATCCAGGAAGTGAGGGTCGTAGCCGAAGCCGCCGGCGCCCCTCGGCGAATCGACGATCGTTCCGTGCCACGCGCCCTCCGCGATGATCGGCTCCGGATCGCCCTCGTGCCGAAGCAGCGCGAGCACGCACGCGTAATGCGCGCTGCGGTCGGCGACGCCGTCGAGCGCGGCGATCAGCCTGGCGTTGTTGCGCGCGTCGGACTTCGGCTCGCCGGCGTAACGCGCGCTCTGCACCCCCGGCGCGCCGCCGAGCGCGCGCACGCAGATGCCGGAATCGTCGGCCAGCGCCGGGAGCTTGGCCTGCGCGCTCGCGTGCCGCGCTTTCGCCAGCGCGTTCTCGACGAACGTCAGGTGCGGCTCGTCGGCCTCCGCGATGCCGAGCTCCGACTGCGCGAGGACGTCGATGCCGAGCGGCGCGAGCAGCCGGCGGAACTCCCGCAGCTTGCCGGGATTGCCGGACGCGAGGACGAGGCGGCGCAGATCCACGCGGGCAGCCGAGGTCACGTCGCGAGCGCCGCCCGCTGCGCCGCGATCAGCGCGCGGATCCCGCCCGCGGCGAGCTCGACCAGCGTGTCCATCTCGGCGCGCGTGAACGGCGTGCCCTCCGCCGTGCCCTGCACTTCGACGAAGCCGCCCGCACCCGTCATCACGACGTTCATGTCGGTGTCGCAGCCGGAGTCCTCCGCATAATCGAGGTCGAGCACCGGCACGCCGCCGACGACGCCCACCGAGACGGCGGCGACGAAATCGGTCAGCACCGGTTCGGCGACGAGATCGCGCGCCCGGCACCAGTCGACGGCGTCGGCGAGCGCCACGCAGGCGCCGGTGATCGACGCGCAGCGCGTGCCTCCGTCGGCTTGCAGCACGTCGCAATCGATCTTGATCGTGCGCTCGCCGAGGGCGGCGAGATTGGCGATCGCGCGCAGGCTGCGCCCGATCAGCCGCTGGATTTCCTGCGTGCGCCCCGATTGCCTTCCGTCGGCGGCCTCGCGCCGCATCCGCGTGTTGGTCGAGCGCGGCAGCATTCCGTACTCGGCGGTGAGCCAGCCCCGTCCCTTGCCCTTGAGAAACGCCGGCACGCCCTCTTCGACGCTGGCGGTGCACAGGACCGTCGTGTCGCCGGTCTCGATCAGCACCGAGCCCTCGGCGTGCTTCGTGTAGCGGCGGGTGATGCGCAGCGTGCGCAGCTCTTCGGCGACGCCGACCGGAAGGACGAACGCTCATGGAGTAACCTCGAACGGACAGATACGGATTATAGCGACGCCGCAGCCGCCCCCTTCATCGACGCATCAGGCGTGGGTCCGGCTCCCGTGGGTCCGCTCCCGTGGGTCCGCTCCCGTGGGTCCGCTCCCGTGGGTCCGCTCCCGTGGGTCCGGCTTCAGCCGGACACGCCGAGGGGCGTGGGCACAGGCCGCCTGAAGGCGGCTCCACGGCCGCTCAGATCGCGTGCCGCATGCGCCACCACGCCGCGGTCGCCGCGAGCCCCTCCTCCAGCCGATGCCGCGGCCGCCACCCCGTCGCGGCGGTGAACGACGAGGAATCGACCTCCAGCGTGCCGACCAGCCGCGCGACCTGCGCCCGCCTGCCGAGGACCCAACCGCCGAGCTCCAGCAGCCAGACCGGGACCGGCGGCAGCCGCGCGGGAACGCCCAGCGCCTCGCCGCACGCTCTTGCCAGCTCGGACACCGCCACGCTTTCCGCATCGGCGACGAAATGAACGCCCGATGGCGGAACCGGTGCGTCGAGCGCGGCGTCGATCGCCTCGACGAGATTGCCGACGTAGAGCAGGCTGCGGCGGTTGCGAACCGCGCCCAGCGGCAGCCGGCGCGCTCGCGCTATGCCGTCCAGCAACGCGGCGAAGTTGCCTTTCACGCCGGGGCCGTACACGAGCGGCAGGCGCAGCACGATCGGCGCCAGGTCCGTGCCTGCGGCGATCGCCACGAGCTCCCGCTCGGCGTCGCGCTTGCTGCGCGCGTACGCGTCGCGCGGATCCGGCGGGTCGTCGGGACGACAGGGACGTCCCGGCGCGCTCGCCTCGCCGTTGACTTTCACCGTGCTCGCGAAGACGAAGCGTCGCACGCCGGCGCGCACCGCGGCGCGCGCGAGTCGCGCCGTGGCGAGGACGTTCGCCGACGCGTACGCCGCGTCGGGATCGTCCGCGGTCTCGTCCAGCACGTGCGCGCGCCCGGCGAGATGCACGATCGCCGAGCGCGCCGGCGAGGAGCGCGTCGAGCTCCGCGCCGGGCATCGTCGCGAGGTCCCGCACGGCGCGAATCTCCGGCTTCGGAGCCGGCGCTCCCTCGCGCTGCCGGACGACCGCACGGAACGGCCGTCCCGCCTCGCGGAAATGCGCGACGAGCGCGCGGCCGACGAACCCGTCGGCGCCGGTGACGACAACGAGTCCGGAGCTGGCCACGCGCGTTATCCTAATGGGGTCAGTGTAAGTTATCCGATAGATCGCGAGCGTCGGTTGTCGCGTGGCCGTGGCGGCCGATCGGACAACTTACACCGGATAACTTACACTGACCCCATCAGACGAAGCGCCAGCCATGCTTGCCGTAGAAGCGGAAGGCGCTCTTCACGAACCACACGATGTGCCGCCAGCCCTTGCGCGCCGCGCCGCCCCCGTGATGGACGGCGCGAAACGACGGCAGGTAGGCGGTGTGCGCGACCTTGTTGAGCCGCACGCTCCAGTCGAAATCCTCGAAGTACAGGAAGAACTTCGGGTCGAAGCCGCCGGTGGCGTCGATCGCCCTGCGCCGCACCAGCATGCAGCAGCCCGACATCACGGGCAGATCGAGCACCGGCTCGGTGCCGGCCGGATCGATGGTGTCGCGCATCTCGTAGCGATCGAGTCGCCTGCGGAACAGGCGGCGGATCGTGTGCGGCGCGAAGCCGCGCAGGAACAGATCGAGCACAGCCGGGTAGCGCTTGCAGAGATAGGCGGGCGTGCCGTCGGGCTGCGTCACCGCCGGCGCCACCGCCCCCACGTCGGGATGCCCGTCCAGCCAGCGGATGGCGTTGGCCAGCGCGTCGCTCGCGAGCTCGACGTCGGGATTGAGCACCAGCTGGTAGTCGGCGCCCGTGCCGTGCAGCATGAGGTTGTGCGCGATGCCGTAGCCGATGTTCGCGTGGCCGTGCAGGAAGTGCAGCTGCACGCCGGAGTCGGCGAAACGCAGCTTCCCGAGGCGGGTGACTTCGTCCGCGATCCGGCGATCCTCGCTGTTGTCGATGAGCGCCACCGCCACGCTCTTCACGACACCGTCCTCGCGGGCGGCGCCGACCGCCAGCGCAAGCTTGCGCAGGCAGCGCTCGAGCAGCGCGACGTCGGGCCGGTAGGTGACGACGCTGACCGTCAGCGACGAAGGGAGCACGGGGCGGCGGGAATCATGGCGGCGGGCGCTGGCGACAGGCGTGGCGATGGGCATCCCGCGCGCAAGACCGAATCCTCGGAGAATCGCGCGGCCGCGTCAATCGCGCAGATGCGGCAGCCGGATTGCCGGGACTGCGGCTACCGCAGCGCGACGCGCGACACGTAGAATGGCGGCGGACACCACCTCCGCCGGCCGCCCGCCCCGCGGCCGGGGACCCTCGATGACGGAAGCCGGACCATGCCCGATGCGCGCATCGCCGCCGATACCCTCGTTGCATTTGCGACCGCGCTCCTCGAGCGTTCCGCCATGCGCGCCGACATCGCGCGCGACGTCGCCGACGTGCTCGTCACCGGGGATCTCCTCGGTCACACCACGCACGGGCTCGCGCTGCTCGCGCCCTACCTCGCCGAAATCGAGAAAGGCACGATGGCGAAGTCGGGCGAACCCGCGATCGTCAATGCGCGCGCGGCGGCGCAGACCTGGGACGGCGGACGGTTGCCGGGGCCATGGCTCACGCTGCGCGCTCTCGACGCCGCAGCCGCGATGGCGGCGACGCAGGGCACCGGGACTGTCGTCATCCGCCGCTCGCACCACATCGCGTGCCTTGCCGCCTACCTGCTGCGCGCGACCGAGCGCGGCCTCGTGGCGATCGTGCAGAGCTCCGACCCGATCGTCGCGGCGGTCGTCCCGCACGGCGGGCTCACGCCGATCATCACGCCGAACCCGATCGCCGCGGGCCTGCCCACCTCCGGCGATCCCATCCTCATCGACATCTCGAGCTCGATCACCAGCATGGGCTACGCGATGCAGCAGGGGAAGGCAGGAAAGCGCCTGCCGGGGGCCTGGCTGATCGATCACGAGGGCAATGCGACCGACGATCCGGGCGCGCTGTCCGCCGAGCCCAAGGGCGCGCTGCTGCCGCTGGGCGGCCTCGACGCGGGCTACAAGGGATTCGGCCTCGCGCTGCTGATCGAGGCCCTGACCGCGGGGCTCGCGGGCTACGGGCGCGCCGACCCGCCCGAGGGTTGGGGCGGCACGGTCTTCGTCCAGGTGCTCGATCCCGAGGCGTTCGGCGGGCTCGCCGCATTCACCCGGCAGATGGATCACATGGTCCGCGCCGCCCACGAATCGAAGCCGCGCGCCGGGCGTCACCCGCGTGCGGCTCCCGGGCGAGGCCGGCATGGCGCGGCTGCGCGAGCAGCGCGCGCATGGCGTCGCGCTCTATCCGACGATCATGCCGGCGCTCGCGCCCTGGGCGGAGAAGCTCGGCGTCGCCGTGCCGGCGTAGAAGCCCGCCTCCGCGCCGCCCGAATCGCCTTGAGCCAGATCATGGCGGCGCCGGCGGCGCCGTTGCATCCTTGGCGGCGAATGCACCGGCCACCGCCATGAATTCCCGAACCGACCCTCCTCCCCTGCGCCCGGCGGACCCGCCTGCCGCCAGTCCGGAAGCCGTCGCGACCGCGCGCCAACTGCGCCACCGCGACCGCGAACTGCGAACGCTCCAGCTGATGATCCGCATGCACTGCGGCGACCGCCACGCGGGCGATCCGCTCTGCGACGAGTGCGCGGCGCTCGCGAGCTACGCCGCGCGAAGGCTGGAACGCTGCGTGTTCGGGGCGGCGAAGCCGACCTGCGCGAACTGCAAGGTGCACTGCTACAGCGCGGACATGCGCGCGCGTGTGCGGGCGGTGATGCGCTACGCCGGTCCGCGCATGCTGCTGCGCCACCCCATTCTCGGCATCGCCCACATGATCGACGGGCGCAGGGCGGCACCGGAGCTCCCGGGGCGAAAAGGCAGAGCGGACGCTGCGCGTCCGGCTGAAGCCGGACCCACAGGCGGGAGCCCCGCGTCCGGCTGAAGCCGGACCCACGAGCGGGACCCCGCGTCCGGCTGAAGCCGGACCCACGAGCGGACGCCCGTCCGACCGGATCCGCCGCCCCGACGGCAGCACACGCGATCGCGCGCGCCGCCGCTGGCGGGCCGCGATCAGCGCGGCGAATGCCGGTGCGTGTGAGCGAAAGCCGCCGTCGCGAATCGGCCGTAGCGGACGGCGAGATTGTGGCGCCAGCGTTGCAGCCACGCGGAGGCCGCGTCGGCCGTCTTCCCGAGTTCCTCGGTGCGAATCCGGCGAGCGTGGGCCTCGAAGGCGAGGCGGTCGGGATACGTCCAGGGGTCGAATCGGGCCATGAGTTGCTCCTGAGAATCACAGCATCGTCACTGCACGAGTACGTTAACTCTTCCGCATATCAACGACAATCATCGCCAGCGGCAAAACATTAGTGCCATAATGGCATCAATAGCGCTTGCCCCGGAGGCCCGATGGAATCAGGTCTGGCGATGCTCGCCTTCGTTCGCGCCGTCGAGTGCCACGGATTCACCGCCGCGGCGCACGACCTGGGCGTCACCCCCTCCGCGGTATCCAAACTCGTGACGCGGCTCGAGCGAAAGCTCGGCGTGCGGTTGCTCCAGCGCTCCACGCGCCGTCTTGCGCTGACCGCGGAAGGCGAGATCTACTTCGAGCGCGTGCAGCGCATCGTCGGCGAGATCGCCGACGCCGAGGCCGACGTCATGCGCTTCGGCGAACAGCCGCGCGGTCGCGTGCGCATGAGCCTGGGCACGGCCTTCGCGACCTACGCGCTGGTGCCGGCATTGCCCGAATTCACGGCGCGCTATCCGGAGATCACGCTCGATCTCGTGATCACCGAATTCCCCGTCGACCTGATCGAAGCCGGGATCGACCTGGCGATCCGCATCGGCCCGCTCGGCGACGCCAATCTCGTCGCCCGCCGGGTCGGCGATCTCGAGCGCGTGATCTCCGCCGCGCCCGCCTATCTCGAGAAGCATGGCCTGCCGAAACGGCCGGAGGATCTGGCCCGCCACAACTGCCTCACCCTGCCCGGTGTCGCCGGGCAGACGGAATGGCCGTTTCGCAGCCCCGATGGCGTGCGCTCCGTGGCGGTCAGGGGCAACATCACCGTCAACAACGCCGAGACGCTGTACGAGCTCGCGCTGCTGGGAATGGGCGTCATACGCCTGTCCGACATCATCGTCGGGCCGGCGATCCGCAGCGGACGATTGGTGCCCATCCTGCTCGATGCGCACCAGCCGGAGCCGCTGCCCGTGCACGCGGTCTATCTGCCCACCCGGCGCCGGCCGCCGAAGGTGGATGCGGTGATCAAGTTCCTGATGGAGAAGTTCGCGTCGGTGCCATGGCGCCTGCCGCACCCGGTCGGAAGTCCGCCTACCCGGGATGGGACGCGCAAGCCGCGTCGCGCCCGATGAGTTCCGCGCGCAGCGGGCGGCCTACTCTCCAGGCGCGGGAGGTGGAAGCGGTCGGCTCACGCGCATCACGCCGGCGCGTCAGTACCTGGATTTCATGAATTCGATTCCCGGTTCCAGCACACGCCGCCAGGCAGTCTCGATTTCCGGGTCGAACATCGGGTCGAATTCCCTGACGGCCTGCACCAGCCGGTCGAGCCACAGATCATAGAGTTCCGGCGTGATATCGAGCTCCGCTCTGCCGTGGAGCTTGGCGAGCCGTTCCAGATGAACGACTCGTTCGGATCCGCCGCCGGCCAACATCATGATGTAGAGCGATGTCTTGAGCATCCTTGCCTGCTTCCGCAAGTCCGTGTGCTCGAACTTCTTTGCCACCACGTCGGACGAAGCCAGGAAGAGGGCATAAAAGCGGTGCAGGAAATCGGGCCTCCCGGAACACCGTTCCAGGCTGTCGTTGAACAGCTCGACGTCCCTCTCGTGCATCTGGCACCCCCGATCGGGTCGTGGTCCGGCATGGGACAAGACGGCGCGGCCGCAGCCCCGGAGCGCTCCAGCTCACACCTTCAGGGCCGTGACGTTGAACGTCTGCACCGGCTGTGCGAGGCCCTTCAGCGTGACTTCGCCCAGCGGCTCGGCCTGCACCGCATCTTCATTCCGGCTGAAGGTTTTCTCATTGATCAGAATCTGTCCGCCCTTGGCCTCGTTGCAAAGGCGCGAGGCCAGGTTGGCGACGCTGCCGATGCACGCATACTCCCAGCGCCCCTCGAAACCGACCGCGCCGAGGGTCGCATCGCCCTGCGCAATGCCGATGCCGAGGTCGAGCTCGAAGCCGCGCTCTTTCCATGCCGCGCGCAGCAGCGCGAATTGCTGCTGCATCGCGAGCGCCATGCTGATCGCTTTCTCGGCCGGCTTGGCGATTTCGATCGGGTCGTTGAAGAAGATCAGTATGCCGTCGCCGGCAAAGTGCTCGAGCGTGCCTTCGTGGGCGAGAATCAGCCGCCCCATCACGCGATGATATTCGCCGAGCACTCCCATGACGTCCTCGGGATCGGAGGTGTCGGCAAAGGCAGTGAAGCCGCGCAGGTCGAGGAAGACGACCACCACTTCGCGTCGGTGCGTCTGCAGCAGGTCTTCGCCGCCGCCACTGACGATCGCTTCCGCGAGCTGCGGCGAAAAGAAGCCCTTCAGCCGGCCAAGGCGATTGAGTTGCGCGAGCTGCTCCTGCACGCGTTCTTCGAGCTTCCTGTTCCACTCGCGCACTTCGTCGCGCAGCGCTTTCTTCTCGAGGCTCGCTCCGACGCGCGCGCGCAACAGCGTCGCATCGAAGGGCTTGGGCAGGTAATCCTCGGCGCCGAGCTCGATGCAGCGCACGACGCTCTCCAGCTCGCCGACCGCCGAGATCATGATCACCGGCAGATGCCGCAGCTCGGCATCCGCCTTCATCTGCTCGAGGACCTCGTACCCGTTCAACTCGGGCATCATGATGTCGAGCAGCACAAGGTCGAATTTCTTCGACCGCAGCAGGTCCAGCGCCTGCCGGCCGTCGTTGGCCGTCGTGAGGTTCGTGTAGCCCTCGCGCTTCAACCGGCGCGTGAGCGTGTAGCGATTGTCCTCGTTGTCGTCGACCACGAGGAGCGCGGCCTCGGCTGGCGTCATTGGAGGACCCCACGCTTGCGGCTGACGCCGCTGCGCTGCCTCCCGGGACGTCCTCGCGAGCGGGGCGAAGCCCAGGCCCGAAGGGCGCGTCCGCGAGCGTGGACGGCGGCCGACGCGCATTCGTTGCACAGGGCCCCCGCCGCGACGAGGCCG
This sequence comes from uncultured beta proteobacterium, assembly GCA_963786625.1. Classification (GTDB taxonomy): domain Bacteria; phylum Pseudomonadota; class Gammaproteobacteria; order Burkholderiales; family Casimicrobiaceae; genus CAIWHR01. The sequence goes on along the minus strand of CAWAZS010000014.1, from coordinate 153,894 downwards.
CGGCGCGATTCGCGTCCTGGGGCGGCCCGGCGACGCTCATGATGCCGGTCCCCCCGGCGCCAGCGCCTGGATCTTGCCGAGCAGGCGCGGCAGCTCCACCGGCTTCGTGTCGAAGTCGTCGCAGCCGGCAGCCAGCGCTTTCTCCTTGTCGCCGGTCATCGCGTTGGCCGTCAGCGCGATCACCGGAATGTGCTTCGTTTCCGGCGCGGCCTTGATCTGACGCGTCGCCTCCGAGCCGTCGAGCACCGGCAGGCCCATGTCCATCAGGATCAGCTCGGGCTGCTCGGCCGCCGCCATCGCCACGCCCTGGGCGCCGTCGCGTGCGATCAGCACGTCGAAACCGGCGCGCTTCAACCGCCGCTCCAGCATGTAGATGTTGTCCTCGTTGTCCTCGACGTACAGGATCTTCATGCCGTCCCCTCCACCACCTTCTTGCCCCGGCCGCGCTCGATCGAATCGGGCAGCACGCGACCGATCTCGCGCAGCAGCTCGTCCAGCTCGGCCGCGCCCTTCTGCAGCACGCGCGCCACGTCGCCGTTGAGGCGGCTGCGCTCGTCTGCGGTCAGGTCCTTGGCGGTCACCACCAGCACGGGAATGTCCCGCCACTCCGCGTGGCTGCGCATCTCGACCAGGAACTCGAAGCCGTCCATCTCCGGCATCATGAGATCGAGCATGATGATATCGAAGCGCGTTTCGGCCAGCCGCGCCAGCGCCACCCGGCCATTCTCGGCCTCGCCGACCTGCCAGCCATCCTTCTCGAGCGCCTGCCGCATCCCGCGCCGCATCGTATCGTCGTCATCGACCAGCAGCACCTGGCGACCCACCGCACCGCAGATGTTGCGCAAAACGCCGGAAAGCTGCGCACGATCGACAGGCTTGACCATGTAGTCGGTGGCCCCCAGCGCGTAGCCGCGGGTCTTCTCGTCCACGATTGACACCAGAATTACCGGAATGTCCGCGAGCTCGGGATCGCCCTTGATCGCGGCGAGCACGGTCCAGCCATCCAGGTCCGGCATCATGATGTCCAACGTGACGGCGGCCGGATGCAGCTCGCGCGCGAGGCGCAACGCATCCTGGCCGCCACTTGCGGTCACGACCGCAAAGCCCTCGCGCGTGAGGTGGCGCTCGATGACCTCGCGCACGGTCGGATCGTCGTCCACCACGAGGATCGTCGCGGCCCCGGTGGCTGCCGCAGCGGGCCGCGCGGCCGCCGCATCCCTGACCGCGGCGGCGGGCTGGACAGCCCCGACTTCCGCCGGCAGCCGAATGGTGAAGGTCGAGCCGCGGCCCGGCTCGCTCGCGACCGTGATGTCGCCGCCCATCATCTGGCAGAAGCGCCGGCTGATCGCGAGGCCGAGTCCGGTGCCGCCGTACTTGCGCGTCGTCGACGCGTCGGCCTGGACGAAGTCCTGGAAGAGTTTCCCCATCTGCTCGGGGGTCAGCCCGATGCCGGTGTCGGTCACCGCCATCGTCACCCACTCGCGGCCCGCATCGACGCCGCGCCGCGCGCCGATGGTCACGGTGCCCTTCTCGGTGAACTTGTTGGCATTGCTCGCGAGATTGAGCAACGCCTGCCGGATCCGCGTCTGGTCGGCGCGCATGGTTCCGAGGTCCGCGGGGCAATCGACCACCACCTTGTTGCCGTTCTTCGCCGCCATCGTGCCGATCGTCTGCACCACGTCCTCGATCAATGGCGCGACTGCAAAGGACTCGATGTGGATGTCCATCTTGCCAGCTTCGATCTTCGACAGATCGAGGATGTCGTTGATCAGCGCCAGCAGGTGCTTGGCCGCGCGCAGCACGCGCTCGAGTGGCTCGAGCTCGTCTTCCCGCTTCAGGTCGACCGCGTCCTCGTGCAGCATCTCGGTCACGCCGATGATTGCGTTGAGCGGCGTGCGCAATTCGTGCGACATGTTGGCGAGGAACTGCGACTTCAGCTGGCTCGCGACCTCGAGTTGCTTGCCCTTCTCGGCGATCTCGCGGAACAGGCGCGCGTTCTGGATCGCCAGCACCGACTGGCCCGCCAAGGTCTGGAGCAACGTCACTACGTCCGGTGAAAATTCACCTGCCGCCCTGCGCCGGATCACCAACCCGCCGATCACCCGTTCCTCGCGCAACAGCGGCACTGCCAGCACGGCGCGCACGTCTTGCCGCAGCAGCAGATCGCGCACCGGGCCCTCGTTCATCAGCCCGATGTCCGGCATCTGGAATGGGGCACGGCGCTCGGCGCACTTGCCCAGCGACGTTTCGCCGATCCGGATCCGCGAATCGCGCAGGCCCGCGACCATGGCCTCGCTCATGCCATGGCTTGCCCGCGGCACGAACACTCCCTCTGCCTCGTCGAACTCGTAGATCGTGCCGCCCGCGTCGGCCTTCGACAGCTCGACGGCGTGGGTGATTATGGTCGCCAGCACTGTCTCCAGGTCCAGCGTCGAACTCACCGCCTGCCCGACCTCTCCGAGCGCGCGCATTTCCTCGACCGAGCGCGTGAGCGCCTCCGTGCGCGCCTCCACCTCCTTGAACAGCCGCACGTTCTCGATCGCGATCACCGCCTGGTCGGCAAAGGTCTTGAGCACCTCGACCTGCGCGTCGGCGAAGTATCCCGGTGTCGAGCGACCCACGAAAATTGTGCCCAGAACCTTGCCCTCGCGGATCATCGGCACTCCGAGACCCGCGCGGATACCGGCTGTGCGTGCCGCGTGCGTCGTCAAATAATTCGGGTCGGCGAGCACGTCCGCGACATGTACGATCGCACCGCTGCGGAACGTGCGTGCCGTCACGGTCTCGCTGTCCGACTTCAGCGGGAACGTGCGCCGCACGGCCTCCCGACCCTCCTCGGTCATTCCGTGGAGTGCCACCAGCTGGATCAGCTCGCCGTCAAACCTCGAGACAATGCTGAGATCGGCCGCGCACAACTTCTCCGCCAACTTGGCGATGGTGTCGAAGACGGGCTGCGTGTCGGTCGGCGAGTCGCTGATGACCTTCAACACCTCGGCGGTGGCGGTCTGCTTCTCGAGCGACTGGGTGAGATCGGCAGTGCGCGCCTCGAGTTCGCGGAAAACGCGGACGTTCTCGATGGCGATCACCGCCTGGTCGGCAAAGGTATGAAGGAGTTCGATGTGCTTGCCGGGGAACGTCGCCGACCTGTGCCCGCGACACGGCGATCCCGCCGATGGGCTGGCCATCGCGCACCAGGGGGACGGCGAGGATCGAGCGGTACGTCACCGCGCGTGCCACGTTCACGGCGCCATACTCCGGATCGGCCTCGATGTCGGGAATCTGCGAAAAGGTCACTTCCTGGATGGCGCGGCCGATCGCTGTCTTGCGACTCGGCGGCAAGGGAAAGTTTCGTTCATACGCGACCGTACCGTCGGGGCTCAGCCCGTGGTGGGCCACGAGATGGATGAGCGCGCCGTCGAACCGGAAGACCGCGCAGAACTGGCTGCCGCACAGTTGCATCGCGCGCCGCGCGATCATGTCGAACACCGGTTGCGTGTCGTTCGGGGAGCTCGAAATCACCCGCAAGACCTCGCTCGCGGCGGTCTGCTGTTCGAGCGCTTCCGTGGTTTCGCTGTACAGCCGCACATTCTCGATCGCGATGACGGCCTGGTCGGCAAACGTCTGGAGCAGCGTGACCTGGCTGTCGGGGAAGGGCCCTTCCGATGCCCGCGCGACCCAGATCACGCCGACGGTGGTCCCTTCGCGCGACATCGGCACCGCAAGCATGCTCCGCCAGCCGCCGCGCTCGGCAACCTCGCGGCGATAATCGGGATCGTCGAGGGCGTCGTGAACATGGACCAGCGCACCATCGAGTATGACCCGCCCCGTCGCCTGATCGCGGCTCGGGCGCATGGGGTAGAGGTGGTCGAGGAGCTCGAGAACCCCGGGCGTGAGGTTGTGGTGGGCGACGAAATGGATGAGCTCGCCATCGAAGCGGAAGACCGCGCCGAAGAGCGCGTCGCACAGCACGACCGAATTGCGGACGATCGCATCGAAGACCGGCTGAACGTCCGTCGGCGAGCTGCTCATGACCTTCAGCACCTCGGCGGTCGCCGTCTGCTGCTCGAGCGACTGGGTGAGATCGGCGGTGCGCGCCTGCACTTTCTGCTCGAGGTTGGTCTGCGAATCCTGCAGCCGGGCAGTGGTCTGGTTGAACTCGTCGGCAAGCGCCTCCAGCTCGTCGCCGGTCCGGATCTCGATGCGGTGATCGAGCTCGCCCTTGCCGACGCGCGCTGCGCCTTCCTGCAGCCGGCGGACCGGCGCGACCATCCTGCGGGCCAGCGCGACGCTCGCCAGCATGGCGACGAGAAGACCCAACGCGAGCACGACGACGCTGCGCATCGTCGCGGCGCGCAGCGGAGCGAAGGTGTCCTCGACCGGCTGCTCGACGAACACGAGCCAGCCGAGCGCCGGGATCGCCGCGTGCACGGCGAGCGCCTGGCCGCCCTGCACACCCTCGGCGATCGTGAACATCTGCTCGTCCTGCGCCGTCCCGCTGCGCGGCGCCCGGGCGGCCCGGACCTGTGGGGCGTCGGAGAGGTCGCGCTTCGCCAGCACGAGTCGCAGATCGGGATGGGCGATGAGCTGGTCGTTCGAATCCACCACGTACGCGTTGCCGGCGCGTCCCATGCCTATGCGCGCCACCACGTCCCAGATCGCCCTGATGCTGACCTCGGCCGTCGTCACCTCGGCTGCAATCTCGTCCGGCGCTACCGCAATCGTGATGAACGGCTCGGACTCGTTGCGGAAGTAAACCGGGCTGAAATGGATCTTTTTCGATTTTGCCTCGAGGAACTCGGGTGAGTCGGCAAAATCCTCGCCGCTTTCCGCCGCGTCGAGCGCCAGGCGCGATACGCGCAGCCGCTCCTTGCCGGCGAGATCCAGATGCCGGATCTCGGTGATCGCCGGGACGTTGCGCAGCAGGCGCAGGAAGTCGATCTCGCGCTGTTCCGCGAGCGCGGCAGCGCGCGATTGTCCTGCCGCCCGTCGGCCGATCCCGGGCCTGCCCAGCGCGGACACATCGATGGCGCCCTGCATCGTGCCGCGAAGTTGCTGGACGATCTGTCCCAGATACCGCTCGATCTCGCTCGCGGCCGCCAGCGCCTTCGTCCGCTCGAGCCGGACGATCGATTGCTTGGCCTCCTGATAGGAGAAGTAGAGCTCGACGGCGCTGCTCACGGACAGCACGCCCCCCACCAGTATCAACAGAAAGACCAGATACTTGCGGAACAGGCCGCCGGGCATCGACAGCTTCATCGCTGGATCACGTCGGCGCGGAGCAGGATCTTGCGTGGAACGTCGAGCGTGAAGAGCCGCGCCGTCTCCAGATTGATCGCGAGAGCGACATTGTCGGCGGACTCGACCGGAAGGTCCTGCGGACGCGTGCCGTGCAGAACCCTCGCCACGATGCCGGCGGCCTGGACGCCTTGCGCGTACAGGTCGGGACCATACGAGACGAGGCCGCCGCGGGCCACCCAATGCGCGGTCGCGAAGACCGCCGGAACCCGCGACTTCAGGGACTTGTCCAGTATCGCCGTCGGGATGTCCAGAGCATCCGTTTCCGGGGACAGCAGCCCGTCGTCGGGCCGCAACTCGAGGAGCGTGCGCCGCAATTGATCGGCGCTCTCGACCGATCGGGGGAGCAACTCGAGCTTCAGATGGCGTGCCGCCTGATCGGCGGCCGCGGCCGCGGCCGCATCGGTGGGATCGCCCGCGCGGTAGATGAACCAGACGCGACGCAGCTTCGGCATGAGCGTCCGCAGGATCTCGATGCGCTTCGCGGCGATTTGCGTCGCCCCGCCGGCAATGCCGGTCAGATTGCCGCCCGGCCGAGCCAGATCGGTGACGACGCCGGCCGCGACGGGATTCCCGACCAGGGTAAAAACGATGGGGATTTGCTGGGTGGCGTCCTTGGCGGCGAGCGCGGCCGCTTCGTTGTTCGTGAATATCAGGTCCACCTTCGCCTTGATCAGCGCTCGCGCCTCCGCCGGAAGCGCATCACCGTTGCCCTCGGTGAAACGCATCTCGAAGGTCACATCGCGACCTTCGACAAGGCCTTGGGCGCGCAGCCCTGCCTTCAAGCCCTCGACGGTCGGATGATTCGCGGCAAAGGCCTCGTTGAGAACCCCGATGCGATACGGCCGAGCCGGCTCGGCCTGCGCAGGCGTTCCCGCCAGTGTTGCAGCCGCCGCCAGCACCGTCGCGCCACGGAGCAGGGCATGTGATCGCCGGGGCCGTGTCGCGCTCACCGCCGGTCCGCTGATTCCCGGACAGCGCAAACGAATCGGACCGGAGCACCGCGATGCCGAATCACTTTCGGCGCCAGCTTGTGCCGGGTAAGTGCGTACCTTCATAGCGGGTCCCCTGCTGAAGTCGTCGCCGCAATCTCGGCCGACGCCCGCCGCGCGATGGCACTGCCCGGTGGCAAAGCAAACCAAACGGGGAATGGCCAGCTCGTTCGTGCCTGCGGATCCGTGCCGGGGGCATCGCGGTGGAAAAAGCGGCCCTGGCATCAATCCGCTCCCGTTCGCGAACCCTCGTCGGGGATCTTCGGGCGAACGAATTGCGACACTTAGAACATACAACGCGCGACAACGTCAAGGGAAATCTTCCGGGCCCCCGCAGCGATGCGGCGCCTGCCCTGCGAGCGCCTACAACGCAACCGTGGCGCACCGCATACATTGACCACAATCAAACATTCGCCGGACCCCTGTAACGGATTGTTGCCGCGGCAAACCGTCGATCCCTTTTCGCGTTCCAATGATCAGAGCCGCGAAAGGCGCGGTTTGCTCCGATCACATCGGAGTCGTCCCAAGGAAACGATGGAGTCGATCATGAAGAAACTTGCTCTGGCGATCGGAATGGTCTCGATAGCAGTTGCGGCGTCGGTCACGATGGCCGATCCCGGTGGATACGGCATGGGCATGGGGCCGGGCTGCGGCGCCGCGGCAGGCGCGGCTGCAGGCGCGAACTGCCCGTATGGCGGCGGTCCCGGAGGTTACGGTCCCGGCTACGGTCGCGGCGGCGGTTACGGCCCCGGCGCGGGCCAGGGCCCCGGCGGTGGTTACGGTCGCGGCGGCGGTCAGGGCATGGCGCTGCTGACGCCGGAAGAGCGGGCACAGCACCGCGATGCGATGCACAGCCTGACGAGCGTCGAGCAATGCAATGCCTATATGGCCGGGCACCGCGAGATGTTGCTGGAGCGCGCGAAGGAGAAAGGCGTGGCGCCGCCACCGGGACCGCGCGGCGACATGTGCGAGCGGATGAAGGCGCGCGGCAGGCTCGGATGATCGGCGTGCCCGATCGAAATTGCCGCGGCGCGGCGCGCCCGATCCGACAATCGCCTGGCGCGCGACGTCTGTGCCGCGGCACTTCTCTCCAAGCTCAATCCGGCAATCGTCCGTCACCGCGGCCACCGCGGACGTGCGCCTGCCGGCAACCGATTCGATAAGGACCACGATGAAACGATACCCTTGGACGCTGGCCGCGCTGCTGTGGGCGTGGGCCGCCGTCGCCCTTGCGGCGCTCCCCACGCTGGTCGCGGACAGTGCCGCGCTCGACCGCAGCTACATTCCCGCGCTCATGCTCTCCAACGGCAAGGATCCGGCCAAGGCACTCGCCGCGCAGAACGCCTACGAAAAGGCGTGGGCGGAATTCGCGGCACGGCAACGCAGCGCCCACGCCGGCGACGCGAACTTCACGAAGATGCTCGCCGACATCGACAAGGCGAACGCGGAGGCAAGGGCGGCGATCGCCGGCGGCAAGCTCGCCGACGCGCACAATGCGCAGGAGGTCGTCCGGCATGCGCTGTGGCACCAGCGGCAGGCGATGGGACTGGCGTACCAGCCGGATCTGCTGACCGACTTCCATGCGGTCATGGAGCTCATCATCGTGGGTGCGCAGGGCAGGGAAGCGCAGGCGCTCGGCGCGGCCGACATCGCCCAGCTGCGCGCGCAGCTCGCCGAGGCGCGCAAGCGGTGGCAAACGGTGAAATCGGCGCACTGGGATCCGGCCGAATACGGCCTCGACGGCGCCCGGCTCGACGCCTACCGTGCGGCGCTCGCCGCCGAGGACCGCGCGCTCGACGAGCTCACGGCGGCGCTCGACGCCGCCGACGGCGCACGAATCGCCAAGACGGCGCCAGCGATCAAGCCGCCGTTCGCCAAGGCCTACGCGGCGTTCGGCGTGTTTCCGCAGTAGGACGCCCAGGCGGCGGCGCGTCCGCGCGTTGCATCAGCCCAGCGGTTTCCATCCCGGATGGTTGAAAAACCGTCCGTATTGATTCACCGCGCGTACTGTTTGAACAGCCCCGGCGGCGGGCGTCGTCTTGGCCTTGCCCTGCATCGCGTCGGCGCCGGCAAGGAGGTCGGCCACGACAAGATGGAGGTTGGCGTCGGCGGCGGGCTCGAGCTTGCACTCGGCGACGATCGTGGCAACGCGCGCCTCGACCAGCGTGCCGATTGCCTTGTATTCGTCCGGCGTCAGCGCGCCCTTGTGAATGCCCGCCTCTTTCGCGGCGAGCGCTGCGCGGATGTCGCCCATGTTCTTGCGCAGCGGCTCGTCGGTCGCCCACTTCTTGCCATGGTCGAGCGTGAGCTTGGTCGGCTGGCCGGCGGCGTGCTGATGCGGATCGGCGGCGAGTGTCGGGGCCCCGGCGCCGAGCGCGAAGCTGGCGACGAGGGCGGTGGCGAGCAGGGTGCGGCGGATCTTCATGGACATCTCCTCGGTGTTGAACAAGGACGCCTTGCGGGCCGGCGGGGTTGCCAAGCCGGCCGCGCAGGCCTAAGATAGTATTTGATTACTTACTTTCAAGCAACCCTCTGGATCCCATGGATGCCCCGACCGCTCCCCGAGTTGCGCCCCGCCACCGCCTCAAGACCGACGAGCGACAACGCGAGATCGTTGCCACCGTGCTGGCGCTCGCCCGCGAGCGCGGCCCGGACGCAATCACGACGCAGGCAATCGCCGACCGGATGGGCGTCACCCAGGGGGCGATCTTCCGGCACTTCTCCGACAAGGAGGCGATCTGGCTGGCCGTCTTTGCCTGGGTGCGCGAATCGCTCGGCGCGGCCCTCGACGCGGCGGTGGCGAAGGCCGGTACGCCGCTGGCGAAGATCGAGCGTGCATTCCTCGCGCACGTGGCGTTCGTCGCGGCAAACCCCGGCGTTCCGCGCGTCCTGTTCCACGAGCTGCAATACCCGGGCGATTCGCCGGTGCGCGCCGAAGTGCGCGCGATGATCACGACCTACAGCAAGCGGCTGGCGTCGCTCTTCACCCAGGCCAAGGCGGCCGGCGAGCTTCCGGCCGATCTCGACGCCACCCTCGCTCCCGTACTTTTCATCGGGGCCGTGCAGGGCCTCGTCATCCAGTCCGCGCTCGCCGGCGACGAGGCTGCGATGACGAAACGTGCGCGGCAACTGTTCCCGTTGCTCCTCCACGGGTATCGCGGGCGGAGAAAGCCGTGAACCTGCGTCTTGGCCGCAAGGCCGTAGCTGATCACTGCCGGCATCGCCGGCGTGCTGCTTCTCGGGTGGCTGGCGTCGAGCCAGGGACCGCTTGCGCCGGCCAAGGTCACGGTCGCGAAAGTCGAACAGCGATCCGCTGGTCGCGAGCACGTTCGGTATCGGTACGGTCGAGGCACGCCGCAGCTACGCCCTCGGGCCGACGGTCGCGAGCCGCGTCGCGCGCGTGCTCGTCGACCAGGGTGACGTCGTCAAGGCCGGGCAGCTGCTCGCCGAGCTCGATCCGGTCGATCTGGGGGATCGCGTCGCCAGCGGGCAATTCGCAGCGGAACGCGCCGCCAGCATCGTCCGCGCCGCCGAGGCTCAGCTCGCCGAGACGCAGAGCCGCGCGCAACTCGCGGTCGCGAGCGCGCGTCGCTCCAACGAGCTGCGTGCGCAGGGGTTCGTCAGCCAGGAAGCCACCGACGCCAAGGGACACGAAGCGAATGCCGCGAAGGCGGCCGCGGACGCGGCGGCAGCCCAACTGGCAGCCGCGCGGCGCGACTACGCCCGGGCGTTGTCCGATGTCGCGGGGGTCGGCAAGCTGCGGGCACAGGCGCGGCTCGTGAGTCCCGTCGACGGCGTGGTCAGCGCGCGGCTGGTCGAGCCTGGAACCACGATCGTTGCCGGGCAGGCGGTGCTGCAGGTCATTGACCCGGCAACCCTGTGGATCAAGGCCCGGATCGACCAGGGACAGGCCGGCGGCGTGCGTGTGGGCCAGCCCGCGGAGATCGTGCTGCGCTCGGATGCGAACCGGACTTATCGCGGCGAGGTCCAGCGCGTCGACTGGGTCAGCGATGCGGTAACCGAAGAACGAATCGTCAACGTCGGCTTTGCCGCCCGGCCGGAGGGAATTTCGGTGGGCGAGCTCGTCGAGGTGACGATCCGCACCGCCGAGCTTCCCGACGCCCGCTCGATACCGGCGGCGGCGGTGAAACGGCTGGATCGACAGGATGGCGTCTGGCGATTCGCCGATGGCCGCGTGGCGTTCCAGCCGGTGAAAGTCGGCATCACGACGCTGGATGGCCGCAGCCAGATTCTCGACGGCCTGAACGTTGGCGACGCGGTCGTCGTGCACAGTGAGCAGGCTTTGCAGCCGGGGGCCAAGGTCAAGGTCGTCGCCGCGATCGTCCGGACCAATCCATGATCAATCTCGCCGGCCGCGACATCCTGTACGGTTGGGGCAAGTTCGTCTTCACCGGCGTGGGACTCGGATTGCTCATCGGCGTCACGTTGTCGATGGCGGGGATCTACCGCGGACTGGTCGACGACGGCAAGGTGCTGCTTCAGAACGGCGGCGCCGATCTCTGGGTCGTGCAGCGCGATACGCTCGGTCCCTACGCCGAGCCATCCAACGTGCGCGACGACGCGTACCGTGCGCTGCTCGGCGTGCGGGGCGTCGCCGAGGCCGGCAACGTCACCTATCTGACGATGCAGATCCGGCACGAGGGTGGTGACGTGCGCGTGATGCTCGTCGGCTTCGAGCCGGGGCATCCGGGAGAGCCGATCTACCTCGTGGCCGGGCGCCCGATCACGCGCTCGCACTACGAGGCGATCGCCGACGTCAGGACCGGGTTCCGGCTGGACGAGCGCATCCGCATCCGCCGCCACGAGTACACCGTGGTCGGGCTGACCCGCCGCATGGTGTCCTCGGGGGGCGACCCCATGGTCTTCGTGCCGCTCCAGGATGCGCAGGAAGTGCAGTTCCTCAAGGACAACGACGCGCTGGTCAACGAGCGAGCGCGCACCGCGGCCAACCCGGCGTTCAACCGTCCCGGGGTGCCGGGACTGCTCGAGGCGGTGCAGGCGAGCCAGGCCAGCAGCCGCACGGTGAACGTCGTCATGCTGCGCCTGGCGCCGCACGCCGACGAAACCGTCGTGGCGCGCGAGATCCGGCGCTGGAAGCATCTGGAAGCGTACACGCGAACCGACATGGACGAGATCCTCGTCGCCAAGCTGATCGCCACGTCGGCCCGGCAGATCTTCATGTTCCTCGTCATCCTCGCCGTGGTCAGCGCCGCCATCGTCGCGTTCATCATCTACACGATGACGCTCGCCAAGGTGCGCGAGATCGCGGTGCTGAAGCTGATCGGCGCGCGCAACCGCACCATCGCCGGGATGATCCTGCAGCAGGCGCTGGGCCTCGGCGCCATCGGCTTCATCGTCGGCAAGACCGTGGCCACGCTCTGGGCCCCGATCTTCCCCAAGTACGTGTTGCTGCTGCCCGAGGACGCGGTGCTGGGCGCCGTGCTCGTGCTGGTGATCTGCGCGTTCGCGAGCATCGTCGCGATTCGCGCCGCGCTCTCGCGTCGATCCGGCGACGGCCATCGGGGGATAGCGGCGTGGTCCATCCGGCAATCGAGATCAGCGGTCTGACCAAGCGCTACGGCATGGGCGATGCGGCCGTCGATGCGCTGAAGGCGTGGACATGATCGTCCAGCCCGGCGAGGTCGTCGGTCTGATCGGTCCCAGCGGCTCGGGCAAGAGCACGCTGCTGAAATGCCTCGGCGCCGTCATCGAGCCCACGTCGGGCCGCATGGCGCTGGCCGGGGAGACGATCTACGACAACGGCTGGAAGGTCGCCGACCTGCGCGCGCTGCGGCGCGACCGCATCGGCTTCGTGTTCCAGCAGCCCTATCTCATTCCGTTCCTCGACGTCACCGACAACGTCGCCCTGCTGCCGATGCTGGCCGGCATGGCCAACGGCAAGGCGCGCGACCGGGCGCGGGAGATGCTTGTCGGCGCTCGATGTCGGTCATCGCGCGCAAGCGCAGGTACCCCAGCTCTCCGGCGGCGAGCAGCAGCGCGTCGCGATCGCCCGCGCGCTGGTCAGAGCAGCCGCCGATCATCCTTGCCGACGAACCGACGGCGCCGCTCGACAGCGAGCGCGCGCTGACCGTGATGCGCATCCTGAACGCGATGGCGCAGCGATTCGCAACGGCGATCATCGTCGTCACGCACGACGAGAAGATCATCCCGACCTTCCGCCGGATCTACCACATCCGCGACGGGCGCACCTACGAGCAGTCGGGCGAGGCACGGGCCGCCTGAACCCGTCGCGCCGTGGAATCGACGGGGCGCCGCGGTTGCGCGGGGTACGGAACCCGATACCGAAGGCGACGGCGCGCGGCGAAGGCAGGTTCAGCGGCGGGGCTTGCCGCGCGGCTCGGACGCCTCACCGGCACGTGTGATGTCGACCTCGCAGCTGCGCCCGCCGAAGACGCCGTGGAGGACGAAGCGGTCGCCCGTCCAGCGTCCGTCGTAACGGATGTCGAAACGCCTGCCGTAGGAGGTCTGCCCCGGGCTGATGCCGTTGCCGATCATCACTAAGGTGCCGTCAGCGGCGACGCGCCCGCGCGCGGTGTTGAATCCCGGCTCCCCGGGGACGCCGCGCTCGACTGCGAACTCGCCGCCCTGCACGATGATGTTCGCGCTGCGCGTGAACGGGGGATCCCGGCCGACCCCCGAGCACTTCTGCGTGGCGACCCAGGTACCGTCGTAGCGCGACGCACCGGCACCCACGGGAGAGGCATGGGCCTTCGGCGCGGTCGTCTCGCGCGCGACCTGAGGCTGCGCAGCCGCGATCTCGGTCTGTGCCTTCGCCTTCGCCGCGGCGGCGTCGGCCTCGGCCTTCCCCTTCAACGCCGCGGCTTCGGATTCCGCTTTCTCCCGCAACACCGCGGCTTCCGCCTCGGCGCGCGCCTTGATCGCATCGGCGGCGGCGGCCTTCGCCCGGCTCGCCTCCTCGGCCTGCGTCGCCTGCGAGCGCATCGCGGCCGCCTCGGCCTGGGCCTTCGCCTTGACCGCAGCGGCATCGCTCTCGGCCTTGGCGCGCATTGCGGCGGCTTCGGCTTCGGCGCGCGCCTTGACCGCGTCGGAATCGGCGATCCGCGCCCGCTGCTCCGCATCCGCGCGCGCCTTCTCGGACGCCGCGAGATCCGCCTCGAGCTTCGCCTTCGCCGGATCGGGCGCGGCGACCTGCGCGTCCGCCGCTCGCGAACCTCCGAGCCAGCCCTGCATCCATGCGATTCCGCCGGCCGCCGCAACGAGCGCGATCGCGCCGATCACGATCGGCATCGTGCGACTGGGCGTCCGGCGATTCGGGGTCGCAGCGCTGGCGGCACGCGGCGCGGGCTCCGCGCGGATCGTGCCGCCCGCGCCCGACACGCTGAATGCGCGTATCGGCCGCGAGATGTTCTTGAGCGCCTGCTCGCCCATGTCCTGGAACCCCAGGTCGAGCTTGCCCGTGATCTGGTCGTAGACCGACGACGAGATCAGGATGCCGCCCGGCTGCGCAACGCTTTCGAGCCGCGCCGCGACGTTGACGCCGTCGCCCAGCAGGTCGTCGCCCTTGACGACGACCTCGCCCAGGTTGATGCCGATGCGGAAGAGCATCCGCTGCGGCTCGGGAAGCGATTCGTTGCGCGTCTTCAGCGCGTCCTGGATCTCGACCGCGCAGCGCACCGCGTCGACGACGCTGCGGAACTCCGCGAGCACCGAGTCGCCCGCCGTGCTGATGATGCGGCCGTCGTGGAAGGCGATGATGCCGTCGATGACGGCGCGGTGTGCGGCGAGGACGCGCAGCGCGTTCTCTTCATCCTCGCTGACGAGCCGGCTGTAGCCGACGGCGTCGGTCGCAAGGATGCAGGTGAGGCGGCGCTTGAGGCCGGGCGGGTCCATGGCTTGGGGTCGATGTTGCGCGCAAGCATACACGCGCGGCCGACGGCGCGCGGCGCGCCGGCTGCTGGATCAGTGCGCGCGCCCAAAAGACGAAGAATGGGATCGACGCATCCGCCGGGCGCGGTTCGGCTCCTCTATACTCACCGGTCCGCGTGTTCGGGAAAAGTCGCGAGGCAGCGCATGAAGTGGAAGATGAACGAGAACTCGCTGTTCGCGATCCTGCTGCGCTCGTCGTGGTGGATCAGTTTCGCCATCGCCGGCGCGGTGGCCGCCGTCGCAATCGCGTTGCTGCCCGAGGATTACCGGATCTTCGGCACCCTCAGCGGTCTGCCCTTTCTGGTGATCGGGTGCATCGCCGCCTGGAGAAGGCTCCAGGCGCCGTCGAGGAACCGCATCGAGACGACCCTCGCCGCGGTGCGCGCGATGTCGTGGGCCGAGTTTTCCCGCGCCATCGAGGCGGCGTATCGGCAGCAAGGCTACGAGGTCCGCGCCGTCAGCGGAGCCGCCGCCAATTTCGAGATCACGAAGGCGGGGCGCACCGCACTCGTCAGCTGCAAGCGCTGGAAGGTGGCGCAGACGGGCGTCGAGGCCCTGCAGGACCTGCACGCCATGAAGGAAGCGCGCAGCGCGCAGGAGTGCATCTACGTGGCCGCCGGCGAGATCACGCACAACGCACGCGCCTTCGCCATCAAGCACGCGATCAAGCTGGTTGGCGGTCCTGAGCTCGCACAGCTGCTGCCCGGCGAAGGACGCGGCAGGAAGCCTTAGTGCTCGGTGTGGCCGGACGCGCCCAGAGCCGTCTTCAAGCGATCGTTGTGCGCCCCGTATTCCGGGAGCGAACGCTCGTAGGTCGACGTCAACAGCGGCGAGGAGATCATGAAGTCGGCCGAGGCGCGATTGCACGCGACCGGGATGTTCCAGACGACCGCGATCCGCAGCAGCGCCCGGACATCGGGATCGTGAGGCTGCGCCTCCAGCGGATCCCAGAAGAAGATCACGAAGTCGATCGCGCCTTCCACGATCTTCGCGCCGATCTGCTGGTCGCCTCCGAGCGGACCGCTTTGCAGCTTGACGACGGGAAGCTGCAGCGCCTCTTCCAACAGCGCGCCGGTCGTTCCGGTCGCGTACAGCTCGTGGTGCGAGAGCAGGTCGCGGTTGTAGCCCGCCCACTCCAGCAGGTCCTGCTTCTTGTTGTCGTGCGCGACCAGTGCGATGCGCTTCCGGGTCGCGATGGCGATGGCGTCGGGCATCATGTGCCTCCTTTGCCGTACGTCGATTCGTCTGCGCTCGATTCGCCCTCGGGCGGGGTCGTGAAAAACGACCGCCAAAGCAGTCACTGCCCAGGGCACGGATCGAGAATATAGGAGCGAACTCGCCATGACTCCAATCGTCATTCGCGATGTTCGTCATCAGGATCGATGATCGCGTCCGACGATGACGTCGTCGACGTGCCCGCGCCAGTCGACCGCGCGAATCGACGAGGATCCTCGGCGCTACGAAGCGATCCCTGCGGCACGGCGAACGAGCTCGCGGTTGACCGCACTGTGGGGCTTGAGCGCGGCCCGTTCGCTCGCGAGCGCCGTCGCCACATCCGGGAGGTCGGCGCGCAGCGCGGCCTCGGTCAGGGTCCAATCGATGATGTCGCGCTGGGCGTGGCTTCCACCGAAGTTGTTCGCGATGAAGCGCACGGGGTGCAATGCCTCCACACAGGTCCGGTGCTGCCCCCGCCAGAACGCCGTGAACCCCCGGATGAGCGGAAGCCCGATCGTGCGGATCCAATGTGCCGTATCGACGTTACCGGCGGCGTTTCGCTCCATGGTTGCCACCAGCTCCTCGAGCCGCTCGTCCCGCCCGGCGCCGAGATAGGCCATCGCCGCGTGCAGATCGTTGAAGGGATAGAGCTGCCCGTCGGCGTGGTCGTCCCAGCATTTCGAAAGCTCCTGCCACCGATCGCCGACGTCACGCCCGCAAAGGCGCATCCGCCAAAGCAAGGCAGAGGCGTCGATCAGGTCGAGCACGACGTGGCTCCGGCTGCGACGGATCGGTCCGTCGTAAAGGGCAAGGGCTTGATCGAACTGTCCGAGATCGAGATGGCACAGTGCGCCGTGCCACCAGTTGTGAATCTTGAAGAAGTTGTCATCGCGAGCCCACTGCGGCGCACGCGCCATCATCCAGCCGACACCGTCCTGCGCACGCCCCTGCATCTCCATCACGTGCGCGACAGCGTGGTGCGCCCAGGCGTCGAGCGGCTCCAGGTCGAGGGCGCGACGGCCAGCCTCCTCCGCGCGTCCGTAATCGCCGGTCTCCTCGAGGCCGAACGCATACATCGCGACCACGGCGTGGCAGCCGGGAACCTCGTCCGTCCAGTGCGGCATGGCGCGCGCCAGGCGATCGCGCAAATCGCGCGCGCTGCCGCGATAGAAGTCCAGCAGATGGCCGACCTGGAGGGCGACGAGGTCGCGCGGGTAACGCATGTTGTGAAAGTCCATCGCGGTGGCCGCCCCGACCCAGCTGCCCGCAAGCAGCTGCTCGAGAATCGCGAATTGGGACGCCTCCCGCTCGTTCAGGCTCATCGCGCGCACGGCCGCGGCGACCTCGCGTGCCTGGGCGGTCGCCGCAGGCTCGGTGGCCAGCGCGAGGATGAAACCCTTGAACAGATGCGCCTGCGCGAACGCCGGGGATTCGGCCACGGCCTCGTCGAGGCGCGCCAGCGGGTCGCCGCAATAGATGTTGAAGCTGTGCACGGCGGCGTCGAACAGGCTCGGCGGCACGCGCCGTCGCATTGGAAAGAGCATTGGATTGCCGATCGGTGACCATGCTGTTCCTCCTGCCGGTTGTCATTGCGTTGCCATCCAGCCGTCACGACTCGCACCGGAGCTGCCGACCGCGAAAACGGCATCAGCCGCGGTCCCGCGTCGCGCTCGCACACCGCCATACGGATGCAGTCCGGACGGACGCGAATTTTATGTCAACGCCGATGAAGGGCAATACCCTACCCACCATGGTTGACGCGGGACGCGCCGGCGCAACGGGCAGGGGTAGGCGCATGTCATCAAGGCTGTGTTGAAGTGACTGCGCGCGTCGAGGCCAAGCTTCACCGGCGACGAACAGGCATTCGTGCGAACGGATCGATGATCAATTGAGTGCTGCTACGGGAGCCATCCCTGATTGTCCGCGTCCGCGAACCACTTGACCGTCGACGGTCCCGGTCCTTCCGTTAACACAGTCCCAAGACCCGGTGAACGTGCCGGAAAATTTCTTCCGGGAAAGACTGCTCGGTGCATTGATTGGCACAACGCGTTCGGCAGAATTATGCGTGCCAAAAAGGAACCCAATTGTGCTTGCCAGCTACGTGATTGAGCCACATCATACCAACGCCTTCAACAATGAAAACGCAAGAAAAACATGAAGTTATTCACCGGATTACGAAAGATCAGGGAGTTCGAAAGGTTGGAACTTCGCTTCCTGAAATCCACCGCCGATTTCGATATCGTCATCGAGATCGGATTTGCGCAAGAGGAGGGGCAACCACTAACGCTGAAACAGCTCTTGCTGTTGAACTTGTGTTCGCGCACGACGATACGTCGCAAATTGGCCAGACTCGTTGAGAAAGGAGTCATAGTCCGGCGCAAACATGCGAACGATCAACGCGCCATCCTCCTGGTCATTTCTCCTGCCAGTATCAAATTGCTAAGCAAGTACGGCGCCACACTTACATCCATTGCGGTATTGCATTTCAAGTAGCCATGTCTTCACCGCCTTCGCCGAAGCAAAACCATCTTCTCGACGCCCTGCCAGCCAACGACTTCGAGCGGCTCGCATCCCATCTGGAGCTCATCCCGGTGGGGCTCGGAGATGTCCTCTACGAATCCGGTGGCAAGTTGCAATACGTCTATTTCCCGACGACGTCGATCGTTTCGCTGCTGTACGTCATGGAGGACGGCGCCTCGGCCGAAATCGCGGTCGTGGGTAACGAAGGCATCCTAGGCATTTCGCTGTTCATGGGCGGTGAGAGCACGCCCAGCCGCGCCATCGTGCAAAGCGCAGGGCATGCCTTCCGGCTGCGCGCCGCATTGCTCAAGGAAGAGTTCGCACGTTACGGCCCGATGATGCATCTGCTGCTGCGCTACACCCAGGCGCTGATCACCCAGATGGCACAGACGGCGGTCTGCAACCGGCATCACTCGGTCGATCAGCAATTGTGCCGGTGGCTGTTGCTGAGCCTCGATCGACTGGCGTCGAACGAGCTGTCGATGACGCAGGAATTGATCGCCAACATGCTGGGCGTGCGCCGCGAAGGCGTCACCGAGGCCGCCGGGAAGTTGCAGGATGCCGGGCTGATCCGTTACAGCCGGGGCAGGATCACGGTGCTCGATCGCCCGGGGCTGGAGGCTCGAACCTGCGAGTGCTACCAGGTCGTCAAGAGGGAATTTGACCGCCTCCTGCCCTATGTCGCCAAGTAGCTCTCCGAGCCCTTTGTGCTAGGGCGAGACGATCCGCCGCATCTTTATCGTTCGGCGCAACCGAGGCCGGATGAATACCGATCGCCGAATATCCCCGTCTGTTGGGCTTCGCGATTCGCGCGACGGATGCCTGCGGGCACGGCAGACGCGCCGAAAGCAACGGGTCGCCAATCGACTGCTTAGCCGCCCTTCTTCTTGTCGAGGGCCGTAGTCGAATGGTCATTGGCCTGACCGGGCAACGGCATCGCCTTCGACTCCTCGGCCTTCGTCATCTTTTCCTGGAGGGCTGGCTTCTTCTGCAGCGCGGTGTCCGGCATCGCCGTGGTCTTTGCCGCGGCGTCCTGTGCCGACAACGCGGTGGCCGCGTCAGGCACCGATGGGTCCCCCTTCGGCATCTGCGGGATGGGCGTTGCGTTGATAACGGCTTGCGGTGGCGCGCCGCTTGAGGTGATGGCCGGCGCGTCACTTTTTTGACAGCCGGCCAGCGCCATCGCAAGTGCTGCGCCAACGAAAATGGATCGGGAAACCCTATTCATCATTCACACCTTTCAGGTTGGCCAACAGAAACATCTGCACACGACGACCGATGTGCCGACGCAGGTCAATCGAAATTGGGCGCCATCGCCATTCGCCACTCGGAGGCGCACAACGTGCTGCAATCGGGGGCGCCCCAATCGACGGCTTCTTCCCAGGCACTCTCGTCCCGCTTCGACAACACGTCCGCCTTGGCATTGAGCGCCGAAAGGTCCCTTTCTCCGAATTTGACAACGGTCGACTGGCCCACGATTGTCCTCGCTCAGATTGATTCGACTACCCGCTCTTCGCGGGCGTTACGCCACACCGTGAATTTCAGCACCGGCACGCGGCCCGTCTGTGCGCTGGGACACGCAGCGAAAGCGTAGCCGTGCCCACTCGTCCGTGCCTCGGTTGACCGGCGTCAACGAGCCCGGCGTCCGGCGACGATGCGCTGGATTCCGGCGAGGTCCCGCATGGAGACGATCTCCGCGAGCCCTGCGGCCGCGAACAGCTCGCGCACGCGCTCCGCCTGATCGTAACCGTGCTCGACGACGAGCGTGCCGCCGGATGCGAGTCGCTCGCGCGCACCGCCGACGATCGTGCGGATCGCAGCCAGGCCGTCGCCGCCGGGCGAAAGCGCCCGGACGGGCTCGAACCGGACGTCGCCTTCGCCGAGGTGCGGATCGTCGGCAGCCACGTACGGCGGATTGCTCGCGATCAACGCGAACGGCGCACCGGGCCAGTTGCGCGGCAGGTCGGCATACCAGTCGGATTGCACGAACTCGACGTTGGCCGTGCCCAGTCGCCGCGCGTTCTCGCGCGCGAGGGCGAGCGCGTCCGCGGACGCGTCGGTGGCGAGAACCCTGGCGCGCGGGCGCTCGTGGGCGATCGCGATCGCGATCGCGCCCGAGCCCGTGCCCAGATCGAGCACGCCGACATCGCGGTCGTCCGGCAGACGCGCGAGCGCGAGCTCGACCAGGGTTTCCGTTTCGGGCCGCGGAATCAGCACCGCCGGCGAGACGAGGAAGGACAGGCCCCAGAATTCGCGGACACCGGTGAGGTAGGCGATCGGCTCGCCATCGCGGCGGCGCCGCGCAAGCGCAAAGTACGCGTCGGCCTGCTCGGCGGTGAGCGCGGCGTCGTCGTGGGCGACGAGCCATGCGCGGTCGCGGCCCAGCACCTGCGCGAGCAATACCTGCGCGTCCAGCGGCACCAGGCCCGCTTGCGCAAGCGCCCGGCGCACCGTGACCTGGCCCGTCATCGAAATGGGTTTTCGGCGGCGAAGAGGCGCAGGCGCTGGTTGTAATAGCGGCCCCAGCCGACGTCCGCCATGCCCGCCTTCATCAGCACGCGCTGCGAGGCCTTGTTGCCCGGATCGGTGACGCCGATGATCCGATCGAGGTCGAGATCGTCGAAGCCGTAATCGACGAGAGCGCGCGCCCCCTCGGTAGCGAACCCCTGGCCCCAGGCCTCCGGCAGCAGCCGGTAGCCGACCTCGATGTCCGGCGACCTGCCGGCGTACTTGAGCGAGAACCAGCCGACGAAGGCGCCCGTGTCGCGGCGCGACGCGCGCCAGACACCGAGGTCGGGGTAGAGCGCCGGATAGCGGACGATGCGCGCCAGCGTCTGCAGCACCGCGACGCGCGACGCGGGCTTCCCGTCGGCGATGTACTTCATCACGCGCGGATCGCTGTCGAGGCGATACAGGTCGTCGAAGTCCGCGGCGACGAACTCCCGCAGGTCCAGGCGCAGCGTCTGGAGCCACGGTGGTGGCAGGGTAATCGCGCTCATGCACAGCTCCGTGGGGCCGCCTTCAGGCGGCCAGTCTTCCGTCGCCACGGCACGTCCGGCTGAAGCCGGACCCGCAGGAATTCGCCAGCCGTCACTTTTCCTCACCCGCGAGTGCCGCGAGCATCTCCGCCTGGTGCTCCTGCGCCAGCGCCGCCGTCAGCTCGTCGAGCTCGCCGTCCATGATCGCGTCGATCTTGTACAGCGTCAGGTTGATCCGGTGATCGGTGACGCGCCCCTGCGGAAAATTGTACGTGCGGATCCGCTCGCTGCGATCGCCGCTGCCGACCAGCGACTTGCGCATCGACGCCTCCTTCTGCTGA
This sequence comes from uncultured beta proteobacterium, assembly GCA_963786625.1. Classification (GTDB taxonomy): domain Bacteria; phylum Pseudomonadota; class Gammaproteobacteria; order Burkholderiales; family Casimicrobiaceae; genus CAIWHR01. The sequence goes on along the minus strand of CAWAZS010000014.1, from coordinate 132,624 downwards.
CGCTCCCGGCGCTCGCGGTCGAGCAGGCGCGAGGCGAGCACCGCCATCGCCTGTGCGCGGTTGCGGTGCTGCGACCGGTCGTCCTGGCATTCGACGACGATGCCCGACGGCTGATGGGTGATGCGCACCGCCGAATCGGTCTTGTTGACGTGCTGGCCCCCGGCGCCCGACGCGCGGAAGGTGTCGATGCGGATGTCCGCGGGATTGATCGTGATGTCGGCGATCGGGTCGGCCTCGGGCATCACGGCCACCGTGCAGGCCGACGTGTGGATGCGCCCCTGCGCCTCGGTCTCGGGCACGCGCTGGACGCGGTGGCCGCCGGATTCGAACTTGAGCTTCGAGTACGCGCCCTGCCCCACGATGCGCAGGATCACCTCGCGGTAGCCGCCCAGCTCGGCTTGCGACGCGGAGACCATCTCGACCTGCCAGCGGTTGCGCTCCGCATAGCGCGTGTACATGCGGCAGAGGCTGCCGGCGAAGAGCGCCGACTCGTCGCCGCCGGTGCCGGCGCGGATTTCGAGGAACACGTTGCGCTCGTCGTTCGGGTCCTTCGGCAGCAGCATGCGCTGCAGCTCGGCGGCGAGCGCCTCGGTCTTCGCAGTCGCTGCGGCATGCTCCTCGTCGGCGAACGCCTTCATCTGCGGATCGCGCGCCATCTCGTTGGCGGTCGCCACATCCTCTTCGGCGCGCTGGTATTCGCCGAAGCGCGAGACGACGGGCTCGATCTCGGAGCGCTCCCGGCTGAGCGCGCGATAGCGATCGAGGTCGCGCACGGCGTCCTCGGCGGAAAGCGTCGCGTCCAGCTCGGCGAGGCGATGCGCGAGCGATTCGAGCTTGGTGCGCAAAGAGAGTTTCATCGACGATGGTTACTTGTGCTTCGATCATCCGAGCGTATCGCCCGGCCGACCGGGTCAGTCCGGCTGAAGCCGGACCCACGACACCGCGGCATCGGGCCTATCCGGCTGAAGCCGGACCCACGACACCGCGGCATCGGGCCTATCCGGCTGAAGCCGGACCCACGACACCGCGGCATCGGGCCTGTCCGGCTGAAGCCGGACCCACGACACCGCGGCATCGGGCCTGTCCGGCTGAAGCCGGACCCACGACACCGCTGCATCGGTCCTGTCCGGCTGAAGCCGGACCCACGACGACGGCGCATCAATCGGATCCGGCTGAAGCCGGACCCACGGCACCGCGGGCGACGCCGACAATGAGGGCGTGGGGCCGCCTTCAGGCGGCTGTGGCGGGCGGCGCTAATGCCCGTCGGGAATCTTGTAGATCTTCTCGAACACCGCCACCAGCTCCGCCCGCTCGGCGTCGCCGGCCTGGTTCAGCGCCTGCGTGGGGCCGTGCAGGAACTTGTTGGTGAGGCCGCGCGCGAGCATCTCCAGCACCTGCTCGGGGGGCGTGCCGTTGGCGAGCTGGCGCCGCGCGCGCTCGAGCTCGGCGGCGCGCAGCTGGTCGTGGTGCCCGTGCAGCGCGGTGATCGTCGGCACGACGCTGCGGCCCTCGAGCCAGCGCAGGAAATTCTCGGCCTGCGTCGCGATCATCTGCTCGGCCTGCACGACCGCCTCCTTGCGGACCTGCAGGTTGTCCTTGACGATGTTGGCGAGGTCGTCGACGCTGTAGAGGAACACGTCGTCCAGCTCCGCGGCCTCGGGCTCGACGTCGCGCGGCACGGCCAGGTCGACGATGAAGATCGGCGTGTGCCGGCGGGTCTTGACCACGCGCTCGAGCAGACCCTTGCCGAGGATCGGCAGCGTGCTCGCGGTGCAGGTGACGACGATGTCGAAGCGCGGCAGGACGTCGGGCACCTCGTTCAGCGTGATCGCCTCGGCATGGAAGCGCTCGGCGAGCTGCTTGCCGCGCTCGAGCGTGCGATTGGCGATGGTGATCGACTTCGGGTTGCGCGCCGCGAAGTGCGTCGCGGTCAGCTCGATCATCTCGCCGGCGCCGATCAGCAGCAGCCGCTGTTCGGAGATCGTCGGAAAGATCCGCTCGGCCAGCTTGACGGAGGCCGCCGCCATCGAGATCGACGCGCTGCCGATGTCGGTCTGCGTGCGCACGTCCTTCGCCACCGCGAACGTGCGCTGGAACAGGCGATTGAGGACGAGCCCGAGGCTGCCGGCCGACTCCGCGTGGCGCACGGCCTGCTTCATCTGGCCGAGGATCTGCGGCTCGCCCAGCACCATCGAGTCGAGGCCGCTGGCCACGCGGAACGCGTGCGTCACCGCCTGCTCGCGCGGCAGCGTGTAGATGTACGGCGACAGCGACTCCTTGGGAACGTGGTGGAAGTCCTCCAGCCAGCGCACGACCGGCGCCGGCTCGGTACCGTGGATGTACAGCTCCGTCCGGTTGCAGGTCGACAGGATCGCGGCTTCCTTGACCTTGGGGCGGGCGAGGAGGTCGCGCAGCGCGTGCCCCAGCGCGTCCGGCGAGAACGCGATCTGCTCCCGCACGTCGACGGGCGCGGTCTGGTGGTTCAAGCCGAGGGTGTAGAGGGACATCGCGGTCATGGGTGGCCGAGCACGAGATTCTAGCTTATGCGCGCGGCTGGGCGGGTTCAAGACTTTGATTTCGGTCAGAAAACGAGGAAGGAGCCCGGGCAGAGGGCAGGGCGCCGCCGACTTCCGGCTCCGGCGCGGCGATGCTGCGGGCACCGGCACTAACGGACTAAGGCACTACTGATGGCGTCTGACGGTGAGCGTGGCAACCGCGGTGGTTTGCGCGTACCGGGCAAAGATCGTCATCTCCCCGCTCTTTCCTGCTCTCGTGACGACCGGAAAAACCGCCGACGTGGCACCGGCCGGCACGCGTACGCTGGCGGGCACCCGGCCCAGCGGCCGGCTGGAGCTTGCCAGGCGCACCAGCGCGCCGCCGGCCGGGGCCGGCCGCACCAGGGTCACCGTTGCCTCGGCGTAGGCGCCGCCCGTCACGACGGCGGGGGCGAGGACCAGCGCGGCGATCGACGACGCGGCGGGTGCGCTGACGGTGAGCGTGGCCGTCTTCGTCACCCCGTTGTAGGACGCCGAAATCGTCATCGCGCTGGTCGGCGCCGATTGCGTCGTCGCGATGCCGAAGCTCGCCGTCGTCGCGCCTTCGGCAACGAGGACGCTTTCCGGCACGACGAGCGCGGGGCTCGCGCTCGACAGCGCGACCGTCACGCCGCCGGCGAGCGCCGGCGACGGAGAGGGCAACGGTTCCCGTCGCCGTGGCGCCGCCGACGACCGGGCCCGTATCGACGCTCAATGCGTCCAGAAAGACGGCGTCGACGATCGGCCGCCAGCCCAAGCGGATCACCTCGAAGTCGCTCGCGGTGAGCTTGGCGAACGCCGGATTGAGGATGTCGTTGTTCCAGCGCGCGTCGAACGTGCCGGTGACGTACATGTCGGAGCCGTTGTCGGCGACGATGAGGCCGTACTTCTGCATGGCGCGGAAGATCTTCTGCACGTTCGGGTCGCTCGCGCGCAGCGCGGGATCGGACCCGCCGACGCTGGTCTTCAGGCGCAGCCGCGCGCCCATGGGCAGCGCCCCGGCCGTGGATCCGGCGCGATGCGAGGCGGGATAGACGTAGCCGTTCGTCGCGCGCACGGTCACGCGAAACGCGTGGCCGATGTCGGTGATCGCCGCGTTCCACGCCTCGTCGTAGCGAACGAGGCCAGGGAAGATGGCGAGTCCCGCCGCATCCGCCGAGGTCCAGCCGTCGGGGCGCCGATGGCTGGCTCCGAGGTCGAAGAAGGCGCCCGAACCCGCGAACCAGCTCGCCCGACCCGCATCGAACCAGACGTTGTAGAGCTCGTACAGATGCCGGTTCGTGCAATCGATCACCAGCAGGTGGCGATCGCTCTGGCTGCGCTGATCGACGCTGCCCGGCGCGCCGCCCTCGATCCAGTGCGGCTCACTGATGGCCTGTGCCGGAAGCGGATAGAACGCGAGCCCGCGCCCGGTCGCCGGGTCGACCCCGTCGCTCTCGTCCCAGTACTGAAACGTGACCGCCTGCTTCGGCTGATTGCCGTCGACGATCGCGTACGGGATGCCGTAGATGTCGACGCTGCCCGGGGCGGCTTCCCCGCCGAAATCGGGATGCAGGCGCCGCGTGCCGCCGTTGTTGACGAACGCGATGAAGCTTGCCGAGTTCGGGTCGACGGGCGCGCCCGAGATGTCGAGGTTCCACCAGTTGTCCGGCGGAAAGACCGGCAGCGGGCCTGGAACGGCGGCGCCCTGAACGGGGAGCGTGGCCGGGCATTGGGCGAGCGCCGAGGCCGCGGCGCCGAGGCCGAGCGCGAGACACGAAAGGATCGATGCGAGCTTCGGGTTCATCGGCATGCCCTCCGCGCGGCCCGGGCTGCGCAGTTATGCCAATGTCATACTAGCACCGGGACAGGCGCGGCCGCAAGGCCGATCCGATCGCGCCCATGCGGGCGCCGGCGGGACGGCACGCTACGCCTTGAAGAACTCCTCCCGACCGCCCAGCCAGCGCTCGAGATGGGTCGCGGCAGCGGCCGGCTCCTTCACCAGCAGCTCGTCGGCGGCGTCGCGCGCCTTTTCGATCAACGCGACGTCCTTCTCCAGATCGGCAAAGCGCAGCAGGGGCACGCCGGACTGCCGCGCGCCGAGGAACTCCCCGGGGCCGCGGATCACCAGGTCCTGCCGCGCGATCTCGAAGCCGTCGGTGTTCTCGTAGACGACCTTGAGCCGCGCCTTCGCGGTGTCGGTGAGCGGTTCCTCGAACAGCAGGTAGCACGTGCTCTCGGCCGCGCCGCGGCCCACGCGTCCGCGCAGCTGGTGCAGCTGGGCGAGCCCGAAGCGCTCGGCGTGCTCGATCACCATCAGCGAGGCGTTGGGCACGTCCACGCCCACCTCGATCACCGTGGTCGCGACCAGCACGTGGATCCGTCCCGCGACGAAATCCGCCATCACCGTGGTCTTCTCGTCGGGCTTCATGCGTCCGTGCAGCAGCCCGATCGCGAACTCCGGCAGCGCGGCGGTGAGCTCGGCGTGCAACGCAACCGCGGTCTGCAGCTCGAGCTTCTCCGACTCCTCGATCAGCGGGCACACCCAGTAGACCTGCCGCCCCTCCGCACAGGCGCGGCGCACGCGCTCGATCACCTCGGCGCGCCGCTTGTTGTTGACGAGCCGGGTCGCGACCGGCGTGCGCCCGGGCGGCATCTCGTCCAGCACCGACACGTCGAGGTCGGCGTAGAAGGTCATCGCCAGCGTGCGCGGGATCGGCGTCGCGCTCATCATCAGCTGATGCGCGTCGCCCATCGCCTTGCCGCGCAGGCGCAACCGCTGCGCGACGCCGAAGCGGTGCTGCTCGTCGATGATCGCGAGGCCGAGGCGCGGCAGCAGCACCTCGTCCTCGAACAACGCGTGCGTGCCGATCGCGAACATCGCCTCGCCGCTTGCGAGAGCCGCGAGCGCCTTCCTGCGCGCCTTGGCCGGCAGGCCGCCGGAAAGCCAGGCGAGCTCGATCGGCAGCCCCTCGAGCCACTGCGCGAGCTTCCGGTAGTGCTGCTCGGCCAGGATCTCGGTCGGCGCCATGAACGCGACCTGCCGCCCCGACTCGATCGCCTGCAGCGCGGCGAGCGCGGCGACGATCGTCTTGCCGCTGCCGACATCGCCCTGCAGCAGCCGCTGCATCGGCATCGTGCGCTTCAGGTCGTGGCTGATCTCGCGCCAGACGCGCTCCTGCGCCCGCGTCAGCTTGAACGGCACGCGCGCGAGCAGTGCGCCGGTCAGCGCGCCGGTCCCGGTCAACACCGGCGCACGCCGTGCCGCGCGCGCCTTCCGGTGCGCCTTCAGCGACAGCTGCTGCGCGATGAGCTCGTCGAACTTGAGCCGCGTCCACGCCGGATGCGTGCGCTCGTCGAGCGCGCGCTGGGTGAGGCCGGACAGGCGCGGCGGCGGCGCGTGCAGGAAGCGCACGGCGTCGGCGAACTTCCACAGATGCTGCCGCACGACGAGCCAATCGGGCAGCGATTCGGCGGTCAGCGCCGGGTCCGCGGCCAGCGCGCGCGCGATCACCTTGCGCAGCGTCTCCTGTCCGAGGCCCGCCGTCGTCGGATAGACGGGCGTCAGCCGGTCCGGCAGCGGCGCGCCCGGCTCGACCACCTTGAATTGCGGATGCACGATCTCGCGCCCGAAGTGGCCGTCGCGAACTTCGCCGAACACGCGCACGCGCCGCCCCGGCGAGAGCGCCTTCTGCTGGCTCGGATAGAAGTGGAAGAAGCGCAGCACGAGCTGCGCCCGTCCGTCGCCATCCGCGCCGTCCTCCTCGCCGCCGTCCTCGAGCAGGCAGACGAGCTGCCGCCGCGGCCGGTACTGGATGTCGGTGTTGACGACGGTGCCCTCCGCCTGCTGCAGCACGCCGGACTTCAATGCGGCGAGCGGAACGACCCGCGTGTGGTCCTCGTAGCGCAGCGGCATGTGCAGCACCAGATCCTGGTCGCGCACGAGGCCGAGCTTGACGAGCTGATCGTGGAGGCCGCGGCCGCCGGGCTTCGCTTCCGTCGGCGCCGGCGTCGCCGGCGATATCAGGTCGGCGACGGTGCCGCCGGCGCGCGCCGCGCGCTTTCCGCCGGCCGGGCTCGTGGTCTTCCGCACCGGACGGCTCGTGGACCCCATGACCCGATTATCGCGCAGGACAGGAGCGGGGGCGTCACTCGCCGCGCTTCGCCTTCATCCGTTCCTTGCCGATGCGGCCGCGCACCTTCCACTGCGCGACCATGCGCTGCCGGTCGAGCGCCGTCATCGTGTCGCGCCGCACCTCGCGCAGCAGCTTGTGGTAGTTGCGCAGCCGATCGGCGTCGACACCCTCGCGCACGGCGCAGCCGGGCTCCTCGGCGTGCCGGCAGTCGCGAAACCGGCAGCGCTGCGCCAGCGACTCGACATCGGCGAAGCTCCCCGCCAGTGCGGCCTCGTCGCCATCCGGGCGCAGCGTGCGCAGTCCCGGCGTGTCGATGACGCAGGCGCCACCGGGCACGCGATGCAGCGAACGTGACGTCGTCGTATGCTTGCCGCGGCCGTCGTTGACGCGCACGGCGCCCGTATCCTGCACCGGCGCGCCGAGCAGCGTGTTGGTCAGCGTGGACTTGCCGGCGCCCGAGGAACCCAGCAGGACGAGCGTCTGGCCCCGGCCGAGGTAACCTGCGAGCGCGCGCGCGGCGGACTCGTGCGTGGCGTTCACCGCCACGATGTCGACGTGCGCGGCGACGCGCCCGCGCAACGCATCGAGGCGCGCGTCCAGCACGTCGTCGGTCGGCGCCGCCACGTCGCGCTTGGTGAGCACGACGACCGGCACGATCGCGTCGCCGTGGACCAGGGCCAGATAGCGCTCGAGGCGCCGCGGGTTGAAGTCGTCGTCGAGGCCCATGACCAGCAGCGCCGTGTCGACGTTGCTGACCACCGGATGGCGGCGCCCGTCGCCATCGCGACGGGCGATGTGCGACGACGGCGGCACCCGCTGCGCCACCCAGCGCGCGCCATGGACGTCGCTGGCGGCAAGCACCCAGTCGCCCACGGCGAGCGCCGTGCCTTCGTCCGCCAGCGATCGGGCGAGCCGCGGGAGCGGACGGGCGCGTTGCTCGGCCCGACCGTCGTGCAGGTCCACGGTCTCCCGATGGACCTCGGTGACGCGCATCAGATGCGCGCCAGTTGTTGCCACTGCGGTTTCCGTCGCCGCAAGGCTTGCGGCACGGCTGGCCAGCGCGGGGGTCAACCCCAGCGAGGACAGCACTTCGAAATCGAATTCGAGCGTCATGGGTAAGAGGCCTTCGTTTCTCGCGGCGCCGGCCGGTACAGGCACGCGCCAAAGCGCTCCGCGCGGATACGCGAAGCAACCGGGGATGGAAACGTCGGCGGCGCGCCGGTAGGCGGCGCGCGAACCCTTGACTACGAGGATCGGCCCGTTGCGCCGGACAAGGCGCTAGGGGCGGACAACCGTCAGGCGCGTGGGCCCGCCGGAATCATGCGGAGGGCGGCCGCCGACATGGGGACTTGGACAATGTTCGTCATGGCATCCTCCTGTCGTGGGCCCCGAAGGGTCGTTGGGAAACGAGCGTTGATGCGGGCGCGATTGTCCCACGGCATTCGACAGCCGGTCAATCGTGCCCGCGGCCGAAATTCACGCATCCTCCTGCCCGGCGTTCGGGAAGAAGAGCTGCTCGCCGTTGATCTTGTAGTCGGCAATCGCCTTCTGCCCCGCCGGCGAGACCAGCCAATCGACGAAAGCCTGTCCGAGATCCTTCTTCACGCTCGGATGCCTGTTCTGATTCACCAGGATCACGCCGTACTGGTTGTAGAGCCGCTTGTCGCCTTCGACCAGGACGGCGAGGTCGCCCCGGTTCTTGAACGCGAGCCAGGTGCCGCGATCGGCGAGCACATAGGCGTTCATCGACGCTGCCGTGTTGAGCGCCGGTCCCATGCCCTGCCCCGTGTCGCGGTACCAGGGGCCCTTCGCCTTGTCGAGCTCGATGCCGGACGCCTTCCACAGGTCGAGCTCGGCCATGTGCGTGCCGCTCTTGTCGCCACGGGAGACGAACGGCGCCTGCGCGGCCTGGATCTTCTTCAACGCGGCGACGATGTCCTTCCCGCCGGCGACCTTCGCCGGATCGCCCTTCGGCCCGATCAGCACGAAGTCGTTGTACATCACCGGATACCGCTTGACGCCGTGGCCCTCGGCCAGGAATTTCTCCTCGGCCGCCTTCGCGTGGACGAACACCACGTCGGCGTCGCCCCGCCGCGCGAGGTCGAGCGCCTGGCCGGTGCCCAGCGCGACGACGCGCACCTTGATCCCGGTCTCCTTCTCGAAGATCGGCAGCACCGAGCCGAAGAGCCCCGACTGCTCGGTCGACGTCGTCGAGGCGACGACGATGTAGCGCTCCTGCGCCTGCGCAAACCCGCCGGCCAGCGCGAGCAGCAACGCGAGAAAGATGCGACGGGCGATCACCATGGCAGTTCTCCTTCCAGAAAGCTCCTGGCCTCGGGCGAGGCCGGATGTTTGAGAAATCGCTCGGCCGGCGCGCGCTCGACCAGTCGGCCCTGATGCAGGAACAGGATCTCGTCGCCGAGCCGATGCGCCTGGCCGAGGTTGTGCGTGACCAGCACGATCTTCGTTCCGGCCGCGTGCAAGGCGAGAATGACGTTCTCGATCTCGTGGGTCGCGCCGGGGTCGAGGCTCGCCGTGGGCTCGTCGAGGAAGAGGATCTCGGGGCGCAGCGCCCAGACCCGCGCCAGCGCCAGGCGCTGCTGCTCGCCGCCGGACAGCACGCGGGCGGCGTTGTCCGCCTGCGCGTCCAGACCGACGCCGCGCAGAGCCTCGCGCGCGCGCTCCTCGCGTTGCCAGTGCGGAACCCCCGCCAGCTTCAGCGCGTACATGACGTTGCCGAGCACCGTGCGCCGCAGCAACACGGGCCGCTGGAACACCATCGCCTGGCGCCGCGGCCCGCCCGGCAGCTCCAGCGAGCTCCAGGTGATCGTGCCCGCGGTGGGCTCGAGCAGCCCGTGGCAGAGCCGCAGCAACACGCTCTTGCCCGCGCCGTTCGGCCCGAGTATCACCGTGCGCGGCCCGGCGTCGATCCGCGCAGACAGCCCATGGATGATGCGGCGCGAGCCCGCGGCGAATTCGACGCGATCGAGTTGCAGCGGGAGCAGCGATAGTGGCGCGCGCATGTCCACGTCGCCCCTCATCCGTACCGCCGCTGCGCCGTCTCCTTGACGACGTAAGCGCCGGCATTGAGCGCGAGCACGATCGACAGCAGGATGATGCCGAGCCCGAGCGCGAGCGGCAGGTCGCCCTTGCTCGTCTCCAGGGCGATGGTCGTCGTCATGACGCGGGTCACGCCGTCGATGTTGCCGCCGACGATCATCACCGCGCCCACTTCGGAGGCCGCGCGCCCGAATCCGGCGAGAACGATGGTCACCAGGGTGAACCGCAGGTCCCAGAGCAGGGTCGTTGCCGCGCCGAGCCGGGTCTCGCCGAGCGAGCGCAGCTGCTCGCGATATTCCTGCCAGGCGTCGGCGACGATCTGGCGGGAGAGCGCCGCGATGGTCGGCGTGATGAGGATCGTCTGTGCGATCACCATCGCGGTCGGCGTGAACAGGATGCCGAGCTCGCCCAGCGGCCCGGCGCGCGACAGCAGCAGATAGACGACGAGCCCGACGACCACCGACGGCAGGCCCATCAGGCCGTTCAGGATCACGATCAGCGCGCGGCGGCCGCGGAATTCGTTCACGGCGATCGCCGCGCCCAGCGGCAGTCCGATGAGGCAGCCGAGCACGACCGCGCCGAGGCTGATCCGCAGGCTCAGCAGCACGATCCCCACGAGATTCGGGTCGGCAGTGGCGACCAGGCGCAGGGCCTGGACCGTGGCGTCGGTGAGCGTGTTCACGTTGCGGGGAGACGTCTGCGCAGTCGGCTGGAAATATGCACGAACTTGCAATATATTGGGCGCGTGTGCGGCCGGGCCGTGCATGATAGCGGACCGGGACGCCGATCAAAATATGTTCCACTCTGCATAATGCGCGTCGCCCCTGTGCTGACCTGGACCCTGGCCGGCGACACCGTCGAGGCGATCGACGAGCGGCTGCTGCCGTTGCTCGAAGGGATCGCGACATCGGCTTCGCTCGCCTCGGCCGTGGTCGGTTGCGGCATTTCGTACCGCGCGGCGTGGGGATTGCTGCGCGACTACCAGCGCAAGCTCGGCGCACCGCTGGTGCTGCTCGAGCGCGGCCGCGGTGCGAGCCTGACGGCGCTCGGGGAGGAGTTGCTGCAGGCGCAGAACGTCGCCGCGCAGCGCGTCGCGCGGATCCTGCCCGCCCTTGCGATCGAGCTGGGCCCGGAGCCGCGCCGTCGGGAAGCGAGCCCTGCCCTGCGGTTGCGCGTCGCGGCGAGTCACGACCTCGCGCTGCTGGCGTTGGCCGACAGCCTTCCGGCCGCCGGGATCGAGCTCGAGCTCTCCGTGATGGGCAGCCTGCACGCGCTGAAGGAATTCGCGGAGGGTCGCGCCGACCTCGCCGGCTTTCACGTGCCGATCGGCCGCGGCGCGACCCGGGAGCGCGCGCCGTTCCTGCGGTGGCTCTCCGCCCGCCGCGACAAGCTCATCCACTTCGTCGATCGCGAGCAGGGGCTGATCCTGCCGCGGGGGAACCCGGCCCACGTGAAGAATCTGCGCGACGTCGCCAGCGGGAATCTGCGTTTCGTCAATCGCCAGCGCGGCTCCGGAACGCGGCTGCTCGTCGACGCGATGCTCGCCGACGAGAAGCTGGAAGCATCAGCGATCCATGGCTACGGCAACGAGGAATTCACGCACGCGGCGGTGGCGGCGACGGTCGCGTCCGGCGGCGCCGACGCGGGATTCGGCCTGCGCGCGGCGGCGGCGGAGTATGGCCTCGCTTTCGTCCCGCTGGTGCGCGAGCGCTACTTTCTCGCCGTCCGCGCCAAGGATGCGCACGGCCCCGCCGTGAGCCGCCTGATCGATGCGCTGCGCAGTCCGGCGTTCGTCCGGCAGGTGCGCCGCCTTCCGGGCTATCACCCGGCCGGCGCGGGCTCGCTGAGCGGACTGGACGCGCTGCTCGCGACGCCTCCGGCGAGATCCCGTCGCGCGTCCTGACGCCGGGATCGTCCGCGCGTCGCCCCGCGCGGGAGCACTCGGGCGCGTGCGCTACGACGCCAGCGCGAGTATCGCCTCGACCTCGAGCCGCGCCGCCTTCGGGATCGCCGCCACCTGATAGGTCGCGCGCGCCGGATAGGGCGGCTTGAAGTACGTCGCCATGATCTCGTTCACCTTCGCGAAATCCGCGAGATCGGCGAGCAGGATCGTGAGCTTGACGATGTCGTCGAGCTCGCCGCCGGCGGCCTGCGCGACGGCGCGCAGGTTCTTGAACACCTGGTGCGTCTGCGCGTCGATGCCGTCGACGAGATTGCCGGTCGCCGGGTCGAGCCCGAGCTGCCCCGACAGGTAGACGGTGTTCCCGGCGCGCACGCCCTGCGAGTACGGTCCCGAGCGCGGCGGGTGCGTGTTTGGAATGGATGGCTTGCTTGGGCATGGCCTGTCGTTCCGTCGTGGTTTGGGCGAATCGCGTCGTGTCGATCGGGCAGGTTCGAGCTCGCGATCCGTCCGAGGCGTAGCGATCCTTGGGGGCGGGACCGCGGGAGGGCGCCAGTTTACGCTGGGGGTCCGATTCGGCTATACTTTTCGTTCGCCGGGGACGTAGCTCAGCTGGGAGAGCGCCGCGTTCGCAATGCGGAGGTCGGGAGTTCGATCCTCCTCGTCTCCACCAAGACTTCAACAGGGCCTTGATCCGTCAGGGCCCTTCGTTTATTGACCGTCGACTGTGTGCCAATTGTCGCTGCGGCACAGGGCGAGTCCGCGGTCAGGCGCCAAGCCGGCAGATAGGCGTTCGCGAGCAGGCTCCTGCCATCGCAGGGAGCCGTCCCGGAGCTCACCGCTTCAGTCCCGCCCTTCGGGCCGGCACAGCCAGTGAAGCGAGAACTGCCGGTCGGCATCGGTCCAGACATTCGCAGGCTGCCATCCGGCGGACTTCGCCAGGTCCTGGAAGTCCTCGACCGTGTACTTGTACGAGAACTCCGTGCACACGCTGTCACCCTCGCCGAACTCGAACGTCCGGCCCGCGACCGAGACCCTTTGATGGCAACGGCTGACCAGATGCATCTCGATGCGGCGCGCGGGGGGATTGTAGAACGCCGAATGCGCCCAACGAGACAGGTCGAAATCCGCCCCGGCTTCCCGATTGGCTCTTGCCCAAAGGTTCAGGTTGAATGCGGCGGTCACGCCTTCCACGTCGTTGTAGGCTGCGTGCAGGACCGCGGGGTCCTTGACCAGATCCACCCCGACGAGCAGACCGCCACCGTCGAGGGCTCGGCGCATGCGATCCAGAAGCGCCCTTGCCCTGACCGGCGCGAAGTTGCCGATCGAACTCCCCGGATAGAACCCCACGCGCGCGACTCGCGCCCTGAGCCGGCGGCAGCGAGAGTCTTCGCGTGTAGTCACCCACGATCGGGTGGACGGGCAACTCCGGCACGGCAGCGCGGAACTCGGTCATGGCGTTGAGCAGGTAGTCGCCCGAGATGTCGATCGGACGATACGCAATCGGTCGCTCGAGCGCGTGGGCGAACGCACGAAACTTCCTCGACGTGCCGGCGCCAAACTCGACGACCTCGACACCCGGTCCAAGACAGCGCGCGATGTCGACAGCGCGGCTCTCCAAAATGCCGAGCTCGACCCGCGTGAGATAGTATTCCGGCAACGCGCAGATCCGGTCGAAGAGGCGGGAGCCCTGCAGATCGTAGAACCACTTGGGAGCCACGCGTCGGGGGCGCGCCGACAGACCGGCCAGCAGGTCCTGGACGAAGTCCTTCACAGATCGCGAGCAAGCCGCAGACCGCTGAATTGCCATCGGGCCGGCGGAGGAAAGAAGTTGCGGTACGTTGTCCGCGCGTGCGACGGCGGCGTTGCGGAACTGCTGCCGCGCAGCACGAGCTGGCCGACCATGAACTTGCCGTTGTATTCGCCGACCGGGCCTTCGGGCGGCCGATAGCGCGGGTACGGGTCATAGGACGAACGGGTCCACTGCCACGCGACCCCGAACGCCTGGGCCAACGATCGGGACCCCCCCGCGGCGGCCTCCCATTCGAACTCGGTCGGCAAGCGGGCTCCGGCCCAATGCGCGAAGGCGGCCGCCTCGTAGAAGCTGACATGACGCACCGGCTGATCGTCGTGGCGAGGTTGCACGCCATGGAGGGTGAACTCGAGCCCATCGTCCATCCAGTACAGCGGCGCCTTCCAGCCCTGTGCCTGTACCGTCGCCCACCCATCCGACAGCCACCACTGGGCGTGGCGGTAGCCACCGGCCTCGATGAAGGCCGCGTATTCCGCGTTGGTGACCAGCCGTCTGGCGAGGGCGTAGGGCTCGAGCAGCACCCGGTGCGCCGGGCCCTCGTTATCGAAGGCGAAGCCGGCGCCTTCGTGGCCGATCGGAACGTTGCCGCCGGCGTGCTCGTCCCAGCCGGCAGGGCCGACCTCGAACGTAGGCGCCGGGCCCTCCATCACCGCGGGTCGGAGAGGGTTGACGGACATCGCGTGCAGGATGTCGGTGAGCAACAGCTCCTGGTGCTGCTGCTCGTGCTGCAGTCCGAGTTCGATCAACTCGTGCACCGAAGACCGCGGATCGGCACGGGTAGCCTCGACCAGCGTCTTCATGGCGTCGTCCACGGCGCGCCGGTAGTCGAGCACCTCGACGAGCGACGGACGCGACAACAACCCACGGCATGGACGAGGATGTCTGGGGCCGAGGCTTTCGTAGTACGAATTGAAGAGCTCGCCGAAGCGCGGGTGGAACACGCGATAGCCCGGCAAGTGCGGGATCAGGACGATCGTTTCGAAGAACCAGGTCGTGTGTGCGAGGTGCCATTTCGTGGGGCTCGCGTCCGGCATCGACTGCAAGCACTGATCTTCAGCGCTAAGCCCGCTCGCCAGAGCCAGCGTCTGGCGTCGGATGTCGGAGTAGCGGTGGAGCATTGCAGTAATGGGGTTTGAGTCAGTGGGGAGCTTACGCGCCGAACTCACCGGACGGTAGGCGCGCCCGTCGAGAAAGGGTGGCGCCCCTTGATTCCAGCGGTGGCGCATTCCTGCGGCCCGTGTGATTGCAGGCCGTGTCCCGAGTGGCATCAGCCTTCAGGGCAGGCGTTCGATCCGCCGGTCACCGACGACGACCTGCGGACTCTTGCGCAGCAGGGTACTTCTCGGTAAGTGCCACGAGCGACATCCACAGAAGCCATGCGCCGTTGCCTTACTTTACACTGGAAGCGTGGCTGTGGATCGCTACTGCGCCGACGGATACGTGGTTCAGCCTTCGCCTTCGCGCGGCGTTGCATCCCTTCGGTGGATGGATGCAACCGGTTTGTCGTCGCGAACGTCTGATCGCCGCATCCGTGGACGGTGCCCTTCACGTGGACGAGGTTTGAGATGACGCAACTGCATATTCCAGGAATCAAGGCGTGCGTGTTCGACGCCTACGGTACGCTCTTCGACGTCAACAGCGCGGCGCGCAGCCTGCAGGACGAACTGGGAACGCGCTGGCAGCCGCTCGCCGACCTGTGGCGCACCAAGCAGCTGCAATACACCTGGCTGCGCGGCCTGGGCGGCCATCACGCCGACTTCTGGACCGTGACGTCCGACGCGCTGTCCTTCGCGTTCGAAACGCTGAAGATCGACGACCCGAATCTGCATCATCGACTGATGACGCTCTATCTTTCGCTGAACGTCTATCCCGACGTGATCGACGCGCTCAAGCAACTCAAGGCCGGCGGCATGAGGCTGGCGATCCTTTCCAACGGAACACCGCAGATGCTCGCGTCGGCCGCCGCCAATTCGGGCATCGCTGATCTGCTCGACGCCGTGCTGTCCGTCGAAGAGGTCGGCGTATTCAAGCCCCACCCGTCCGTCTACAAGCTGGCCTCCGATCGCCTGCAGCTGGCCCCGGATCGGATCTGCTTCCTCTCTTCGAACGGCTGGGATGCCTACGCGGCCAAGGCGTTCGGATTCCACGCCGTGTGGTGCAACCGATTCAACCAGCCGCCGGAGCGCATCCCCGGCACCCCGGACGGGCAGATCGCGACGCTTGCAGCGTTACCGGACATCGTTCTTTCCTGACCGCGAGGACGGGCTCGAAGCGCGAATCGAACTGCGCGCCCGTCAAATCCCGGACGCCCAATAAAATGATTGCCATGGTGGGCAAATCCAGGTTCGTTGGACGACGCTGGCTGAGCATCGCCTTGAGGTCATTGCATCTCGTCGGTGTCGTCCTGACGGCAATCGCGATCTTCGGCGGCGGACAGCACCAATTGGTGGCGACGCTGACGATGTTCGTGACCGGTCTCGGTCTCTTCGGCATCGAGCTGTGGCGCGATCTCCAGCATTGGAGAGAATTGGCGGGAGCGTTCGTGCTGCTCAAACTGCTGCTGGTGCTTGCAATGATCCTGATGCCAAGCCAGGCGGCGGGCTTGTTCTGGTTCCTGTTGATCTCGTCGTCCCTGATATCCCACGCTCCGAAGTCCGTTCGGCACAAACGCCTGCTCGGGTAGCGCAGCCTCTACGTGCCGGCTCTTTGCATCAATGCGCGCCACCCCGGATAACTCGCAGCGGTCAATGCAAACTTGCTGGCGTGGTCGCCAAGCGGCTCGCCGCCTTTCAGCGCCGCAACGAACGCCTTCCGGTCGTTGACCCAGGTGCCCCCAACGAGGGTCACGCCGCGCGAGAACAACGCATCAGGCAGGCATCCTGCGCTGGGTCCGACCATCGCGAACCACCGGGCCTTGTGGCAGCAAGCCACCATGCGATCGAGCGTGTCGTTCAGCAGCAGCGTGCTCGTGGATATCACCTTGGTGCAATCCGAAAGCGCGCCGGGATCGAGTGTCACGCTGTAGCCCTCTCTGTTCCCGGCCAACTCCGGCTTCAATTCAACCACCGTGAGCCGGGCGCCGGTCACCAGGATCCGACCGATCAGGGGCGTGAAGAGTCCGATCATCCCGATGTGGTCGTCAGGCCGAGGGTTCATCTGCCCTATGGAGTCGGTACTGTCGTCCGGGCGGAAGCCTGCGCGGTCGAACAGGCAGCGCGTGAGTGCATTGGCGGCAGCGAATCCGATGGTCTTCCACAGTCCGCCTTCGCTGGCGTAGCGGCGCGCCACCGCCACTGGATCAGCGCCGGCCAGCCCGAGATTGGCGATCTCGTTGGAGAGCTGCGCCAGGGTATCGTCGAGCAGGACATACGAAAGGCCGAGAGAACCATCCTCGAGTTCCAAAGCGCAGAACTCTCCTCTGTTGTCCTGAATCGGCCGGACCGGCGGCAGATGGAGAGCCCGGATGCGAGGCACTCGACCTTCGCCTGCAATGGTTTCCAGTTGCGCCAGGTAATCAGCGGCAAAACTCATCGGCGATCATCCCCGGTCCGCGGCAATGCAGGCAACGATTCACTGGATCGGCTCGCTACGGCGCGGGCCGAGGAGCGTTGCCGCCGCGACATCTCCTGAGACCGTCGAATGGCGATTCTCCTTGTTGCGCAGCGCCCCGGGAAAATACATCGCCGTAAGGCGGTGCGTAGGTATCGGGGGATCCGCGTTGGATCCGCCGTAGCGTCGCCAGTCGCGGATCGGAAAGATGCTGTCGGCAATTTCCAGAAAGCCGACAGTCTCCCGATCGCCTATCAGTACACCCTGCACGCGCAGCCCCAGGTCGCGCTTCACGGCATCGAGGCGGGCAGCAAGTGCCGGCGTGGCGCCGAATTCGCCGTCGGACGCGATCAGAAGGTCGGCCAACTGCCAATGCTGGTCTTCGAGTTTGGCGATTACCCGTTCCAGGGGGCCGCAGATGTCGGTACCGCCACGAAACGCCTGCCCGAGAAATCGAATGAGAGCGTCGATGCCGCCGCTATCCACGGCCAATTCCATTTCGATCAACTCGTCCGGGCCGCCAAAGGCAAAGACGTGACAGCGACGACGCTGGGCATGGGCAGTGCGCATGGCCTCCAGAACGACGGCCTTGGCCACCTCTTCGGCGCCCCCCTGCATGGAGCCCGAGGTATCGACGCAGATCAGAATCGGCCCCATTTCGAGTCGTTGGCCCGGTTGCGAACTGGGACGCGGGCGCAGGACCCTGGATCGATGCAGTCGCACCTCTTCCATGCGATCGTCGTCCTCGTAACTGAGGAGTGTGCGTTCCGCCCGGCGGGCATGCCACACGAGGCGCAGGCGCGGATGGCCGAGGAGCATGGCCTCGGCGGGCAGCATGCGGGCGATCCGATCCGAACGGTAGATGCCCCGGGTCTCTCCGGGCATGTCCGGGATGTGCACCGTCTTGCCTTCCGGACGTCGAGCGACGGCATCGTCCACGACATCGACGGTGATCGGGCTGCGGGCGTCGGTCTCATCCGACTGACGGCATCGGCCGAGGGCGCGAATGACTCGCGCCAATTCCGGCAGCCGCTCGAGCAGCCGGCGAATGCGCAACACCTCCTGCCATCCCGAGGACCGCAGCAGGCCGTGAATCCGGTCCCAGCGGGTGTTCTTGCCGTCATCCGGCGGCCGGCCAAAAACCTCGATCAGCTCACTGATCTCGCCACAGCGCTCCGACCAATCCTCCACAAACGCGTCGATTGCCATTCGCACGGCATCGGGCTCACTGGCACCCCGATCCTGATAGTCGACGATGAAATCGAGATGAAACAACAGGCTCATCGCAACGGTATCCGTGAGCTCCGTCTGTCCATGGCAAAACCCGGCGATGCCGAGGTGGGTGATCGCTTCATGCAATGGCTGGGCGATTCCACGGGGTGGCCAGCACCATGTCTCCAACGAAGGTATGACCCCCGCCAGGAGCGCTTCACGCAACGCAGCAAGCGATTGCAGGCGCGGCTCCAGAGTGCCTTGAGAATTGGTCAGGCCGCCGAGCCAGAGTGACGGCGCGAGCCGGTCGAGTGCCTCGAGGCGTCCTTCCTTGGCTTCGAACAGCAGCGGATGCTGACGCGATGTGCTCAAGCTTCGTCCAGCGATTCGTGCGCAACCGGTTCCGGGCGCACGCTGCTGTCTTCCGTCAGCCTTGGCAGTCCCATGAAACCTGCGCGCACGGAGCCCGCCCGCTCGGCGAGGTTGTCGATGGCTGCCGCGGTGGCGTCCAGGCTCGCTGCGGCCCGATCCGTCAGGCTTTCGTCGAGCCACAGGGTCTGCGCCCGGTATGCCGCAAGACTTTCCCTGTGGGCGGCGATCTCGCTGGCATAGTCCGCAATGCGCAAGATGAGCGCATCGATCTGGGCGACGCGGGCCCCGATGTGCGTCTCTCCGTAGCGGCGAGCGCGACTGTATTTGATGCGTGGCGCCGCGGCACCTCCTTTGGCATCGCCGATGATGGCGGCCAGATCGGTGCTGGAGAACTGCAGGCGGCCGGATTCGTCGTAGTCCAGATCGTTGGCCTTCAGTTCCGCGTCGAGTTGGGCCTCGAACGCCTCGATCACCCGCGTGAGGCGGGTTGGCGAGAACGCTTCCCGCACGCCGAGCCGGGTTGCCAGCCAGTCGGCCACTTTCGCCTGCCGCGCAGCGTCGAACGCGGTAAGCCACGGCAGCAGCAGGAGATCCCACAGCGCGATCGCTGCGCGACCCTCACTGGCTGCGGCAACGCGCAACAGCCAGACGATCTTTACCCAGCGACGGTCGGATACGTAGAACTGCTCCGCGGCGAGGTGCTGGCGCAATTCGCCAAGCACGGCGACGACGGCGGCAGGAACCTCTACCGCCAGTGCGTCATTCGTCAGCGCGAGAAGATCGCCCTCGCCCAATCCCGATCCGGGCGGAGGCGGTACCCAACCGCAGTGGGGTCCTGCCCGAAGCAATTCACCGAAGCCAGCGGCGCTCACGGGCGCAACCGGCAGGCGCGCCAGAAAGCGGTCGAAGAATGCTTCGGCCACTTCGCCTTCCGGAACGTCGTTGGTCGCGCCGATGACGCTGATGAGGGGGCAGCTCTGCCGTCCGGCACCGTTGTCGAATTGACGCTCGTTGAGCAAGGTGAGAAGTGCATTGAGAATGGCGCTGTTCGCCTTGAACACTTCGTCGATGAAGGCGATCGAGGCGTCAGGCAGGAAGCCGGCGGTGTGCCGCTCATAGCGATCCTCTTCCAGCGCCTTTATCGACAACGGCCCGAAGATCTCCTCGGGCACGGAAAAGCGGGTCAGCAGCCGCTCGAAGTAGCTCGCATCGCGGAAGGCCGTGTGCAGGCGGCGGGCCAGTTCGCTTTTCGCGGTACCTGGCGGACCGATGAGCAGCGTATGCTCGCCGGCCAGGGCAGCGAGAAAGCAAAGCCGGACAGTCTGGCGGCGCTCCACCAAACCGTGCTCGAGCGCCGCGATGCCCGCCTTCAGCGAAGCTCGGCGGTCTGGCTGCATGAGGAAACGATCCTTCTGCATTCTGAAATTCTAACGTGTCCTTGCGCGCGATACTGCTTGCAGGTCTGAGTCACGCGACCGCCGGCCGGTCGATGCATCGCAGGCCTGCCGGCCCGAAGCACGTTGGGTAGCCACAGGAACTTCGCAGAACGCGTGCAACTATCCGGGCTTGCCATCGAGCCGTGGCCGCGACAAGACCGGCCAATAGCGCACTGCGTAGAGTGCGAACGCGGCGGACCAGCAAATGCCCGAGGCTACGACCGTCGCCATATACGCGTCGGGCAACAGCATGCCGCCGAAGACGCGTAGCGCGGCGGCGAGCACGACGAGAGCGTAGCAGGCCACTTCGAAGTAATCCGCCACGAGCGGGCGCCCGGTGTGGCCGCGCGCCGTGCGCGTCATCATGCCGATCGTCATGCCGCCGATCGCCCCGACCGTCAGTGCATGCACCGCCAGCAGTTCGTCCACGAAGCCGAGCGCGGCAAATCCGCGTAGCGCGAGATAGACGACAATCCAGCCGTAGGCCACGTGCAGGACCCACACAATCGGCGTGCCGAGCGTCCGCCACGGCTGCCAGAGGTAAAGTCGTGCGGCGTGGGCAACGGCTACGAGCCAACGCGACCCCGGCGATAACCAGCGGGGGAACCTGCAGCAGATCGGCCGCAAGCAACAGAAGCACGCCACCCAGCGCGAGTTTCTCGACCACAGGGTGACGTGTCGCTTTCACACCCGGTACGCCGTTGTTGGTGAACATCGGAATCACCCGTCCGCCCATCACTGCCAGGATGAACAGGACGACATCGAGACCAACCTGCAGGCTCGCTCGCTCCGGCCACGGGAGCATGCCCAGATGTGCGAAATGAAACGCAAGCACCGCGAGCCCGAGCAGCAACAGCAGCGCGATGAAGAAGTAGTTTCGCCGGTTCCGGCTCTGCACGATGGGGATGCCTATCCCGATGGCGACGGCCACCGGAAACGCCGCATTGACGACTGCGGCCGCGGTGGCGAAGGGCGTCAGCACCAGCACGCGGCCGGCCACCCAAAGCGCCGCGAGTGCCATCAGCGGCACGCCCGCGGGTGTCGGCTTCCCGGTCCAGGTGCGGACGGCCGTGAGGAGGAACCCCGCCACCACAGCCAGCGTGTAGCCGTACAGCATCTCGTGGCCGTGCCACGACGGGCTTCGCACATACATGGCGGGAAGATGGCCCGTGTACTGGCAGACCCAGAGCAGGATCGACAACGCGGCAAAGCTGCTGGCGAGCAGGTAGAACGGTCGAAAGCCCAGGTTCCAGAGCGCAAAGCCGGTGGAAGCGGCACTCCGCTGCGGCTGGGGGTCGTCAATCTTCAGCATCTGCCGCCCTTGCGACACTCCGCGAGCATCGAGCGCGCCTGCTCTTGCATCGCGCGGTAGGAGGCTTCCCATCCATCCTTGTGGGGGGTGGTGCCTGCGAGTCGACGCGCGAGCGCCTCCAGCGCACTCGCCCGCCGACGCGCCAGGTCCAGTTGGGCCAGCACTTCCTCATGCTCGATGCATGGACAAACTCGACCTTGCGATCCTGGCAGACCCCGATACACGTCTGCGGGGCCTCGATCCTTCCGCAGCCAATGCATTGCCAGGCTTTCACGTAGTCATTCATTGCGACTCCACCGCCGTGAGCCGGTTCCCCATGCCATCCGAACGCGGCACGCACCCCGACGCCGGTCAGCCAGGCAAGGAACCATCTTCCTTTCAGTTCTTCACGAAGTCGATCACGATCGCGCCCGGGTCGCGTTGAACGTATCGAATCGTGACCGCCTCTCCGTATCGCATCGCGAGCTGGTCGAGCAAGGGCAGCGGGTCGTGGTCGTTGACGAAGCGCATGGTCTCGCCGTGATTCAGGGCGTCGAGCGCCCCGAAAATGGCGGCATGCCGAAAGCGTTTGGCGACACCGCGTGCGTCGAAAGGATAGATCGCATCCGGCGAAAGGTGAACATGTGCGGGTTGGGGCATGGGCCTGACTCCTGTCTTGGTTGAAGGATAGGGACTGCATGTGTCCGGGGGCTGGCGTCGGGCAAACGTCCACGCAATCCGTGTGCTTGCAGCGGATGCACGACTCGGTCACCACAAACGTCATGTGGGCGCTCCTTGCCAGTAATTTTCGAAGGCGAGCTGCCCCGGCGTGGCGCGCCGATTGACGTGGAAGCCTCGCGCGGTGAGTTGCCGGCGCAACGCGTGCCCCAAGTCGGGATTGCCGCACACCATGATCCTGGACCGCCGCGGATCGAGACTCATCCCCGCCGCGGACTCGAGGTGGCCGTCCTCGATGAGCTGCGGGATTCGGGCATTCAACGCACCCGCGCAGGATTCCCGCGTGACAACGGGCAGGTACTTCAATCGCTCCGGTTCGATTGCGGTCAGCTCCCCGTGCGGAATGGCCGCGATCTCGTCGCGGTAAGCGAGCTCGCCGGCATGGCGGACGCTGTGCACGACGACGACGGTCCGGAAGGCCGCCCAGGTCGCCGGATCGCGCAGGATCGAGACGAAGGGGCCGAGCCCGGTGCCGCTCGCCAGCAGCCAGAGGTCCTCCCCGGGCGCGAACTGGTCGATCGTGAGGAAGCCAAAGCTGGACTTGTCCACACGCATTGCGGCGCCCTCGCGGATTCCCGCGAGGAGATCGGAGAATTGCCCGCCGGGCACCAGTGTGGCGACGAACTCGAGATACGGGTCGTAGGTCGCGGACACGACCGAAAACGGCCGCCAGACCGGACTGTCGTCCGCGCCACCGAGGCCAACCCTCGTGTAGTGCCCGGGGGTGAACCGGAAGCCAGGGGCCCGGCTTGTTCGGAACGACACCAACTTCGGCGTCCAGTGACGCACCGCGATGACGTTCTCGATCGTGAACCTGGCAGCGGCGGCCGGCGGCGGCTTCGCCAATCCGACGGGCGCTCCCGATTCCAGCATCGTCTCGATGATTGCTCTCCCTGGATGGACGCCGGGGTTACCCCGCGATGGGAAAGTCTCGTCCCGCATCGCGAACAGCGCTCTCGTCGCGCGGCGTGGCCCACATCGGGCGGGGTCTGGAGGGCGTCATGGCGGTCATTTGGCATGTCAACGGCTACGACCTCGCCGATTCGGCAGCCGTCGCACTAAAGCTGTATCATTAATACCGGTTAATCGTACGCCGACCCGATTCCAAAAGCAATATCCTCCATACACCTTCAAGAACCGATGCGCCTCACCGTCTTTTCCGACTACACGCTGCGTGTGCTGATGTACCTGGCGCTGGACCGGACGCGGCTCGCGACGATCCCCGAAATTGCGTCGGCCTACGGCATTTCGGAGAACCACCTGATCAAGGTCGTCCATCGACTCGCGCGCGCCGGTATCGTCGAGACCGTACGCGGCAAGGGCGGCGGAGTTCGCCTGGCCCGCGCCCCCGAGCAGATTCGCATCGGAGAAATCGTGCGCGCGGCCGAAGGCAACGCGCCAATCGTCGAATGCCTGTCGGGCGACCCGCAGGCATGCCGCATTACGTCGTCCTGCAGGCTGAGAGGCATCCTGGTCAATGCCTTCGAGGCGCTCTATGATTCACTGGACGAATACACACTCGCGGATTTGGTTGAGAAACCGCGCGCGCTCAAGCAGACGTTGATTCACGGCTGATCCTGGCGCCCCGAACATCCAGTCCGGCTCCAACTCGACTGCTTTGACGGGATTTGCGGGCCGGCTCGTGGAGTCTGCCGTCGGCGCGCACCTCGTCGACGCCGCCGCGGCCGGCGAATGCAAGGTCCATTACTGTCGCGAGCGCAATCACGAGGTCGACTTCGTGGTTCAGGCCGGGCGCCGCCTGGTCGCCATCGAGGTGAAGAGCGGCCGCGCGCCAGTCGCGATGCCCGGGATGGCCGTGTTCGCCGCGCAATTCAAGCCGAAGCGGACGCTGCTCGTGGGCGGCGACGGCATAGCGCTCGACGAGTTCCTCGCTCGGCCGGTCTCGCACTGGACGGCCCCGTGAGCACTGTAACCGCCGCATTCAGCATCTTGCGGTGCCGTTGAAGAGTGGGCGGGCGCTGCCCTCACCGCGGCTTCGCCGCCACCCAGATCTCCTCGCTCGGCCACTTGCGCGACCACTCGACCGAGAACGCGTCGTAGTAGGAGTGATCGGTCGCGCCGTCGGGCGGATAGAGCTCGACCAGGTCGACGACGTCGAAGCCGGTGCGGCGCAGCAGGCGAAAGAGCTCGCCGTGCGGCAGCTGCCACTCCACGCCGATCTCGCCCGGCCACTCGATGCGCCCGAGCCCGCGCTGCGGCCGCTGCAACGTCTGGGTAGGCGGACCCGCGTCCGACGAGCAGAGGATCGCCAGCGTGCTGTTGCGCAGGAACCAGAGCCGGCCGCCGGGACGCAGCAGCCGATGCGCCTCCGGTATCCAGCGGCGCGGATCGCACCAGATGCTCGCGCCGTACTCGGACACGGCGAGGTCGAAGCTCGCCGAGGGCAGCGGCACCTGCTCCGCGCTCGCCTCGATCAGCGGAAAGTCGATGCCGAACTCGCTCTGGCAGCGGCGCGCGGTGGCGAGCTGCGCCGGCGTCACGTCGACGCCGACCGGTCGCGCGCCGCGGCGCGCGAGCCAGGCCGAGACGTAGGCGGTGCCGCAGCCGAGCTCGACGACGTCGAGACCGGCGACCTCGCCCAGCGTGTTGATCGACGCCTCGGGGACGCCGTACACGCCCCAGGTCATCTCCTCGGCCGCCCACACGCGGCTCGCGCTCGCGTCCGTGTACTCGGCGTTGGTTCTGGTCCAGCCCTCGCGATTGCGCTTCGCGTCCTCCGAAATCTCGGTCACTGCGTCTCCCGTGGTCGGCAGGTCCGCGGCAGCGGCCGCGCCTACATCTGCTTGAACAGGTGATTGAAGCTGCGGCTCACTTCGAGCTTTTCCCCGCGGCCTTTCACGTGCACCACCTGCTGGCCGCGGAAGTTGCGGCTGACCTGCTCGACCGCATCGACGCGAACCACGGTGGAGCGATGGATCTGCCAGAACTCCTTCGGGTCGAGCTCGTCGATCAGCTCCTTGATCGGCTTGCGGATCAGGGCCTCGAAGCCCTGCGTCTGCACCCGCGTGTACTTGTCCTCGGCGCGGAAGAACAGGATGTCGCTGGTCGGGATCATCCGCAGGTTGGCGCCGACGCTCGCCTGCACCCAGCGCAGGTACTCGCGCGCCTTGAGGCCGCCCGCCCCGAGCCGTTGCGAGAGCTGCGCCAGCAGGTCGTGCATCGGATCCGGCGCCTGCGTGATGCGCGCGCGCAGGCGCTGGCAGGTCAGCGCCAGGCGCTCCGGCTCCGCCGGTTTCAGCAGGTAATCGACCGCGCCCTGCTCGAAGGCGCTGATCGCATACTGGTCGTGGGCGGTGACGAAGACGACATGGACCTTGCCGGCCAGCGCCTGCGCCGCCTGGATGCCGTCCATCCCGGGCATGCTGATGTCGAGGAACGCGACGTCGGGCTCCTCGCTCTGCACCAAGGCGACCGCCTCGCGGCCGTTGCCGGCCTCGCCGACGATCACGAGCTCGGGCCAGGCTTCCTTCAGGCGGTCGATGATCTGCTCGCGCATCAGGCGCTCGTCGTCGGCGACGATGGCGGTGGGGGCGGGCGAGGCGTTCATGTGGCGTGAATTCGATCGGGCCGGCGATCAGGACGACGCGGTGGCCGGGCCGACTTCGTAGGGTACTTTGATCGTGGCACAGGTGCCACCGTCGGGCGGCACGGTGATGATCAGCTCGGCCCGGCCGTCGTACAGGGCCTTCAGGCGCTCGCGAATGTTGGCGAGCCCCACGCCGCCTTCGCCCTTCGGCATGAAGCCGACGCCGGTGTCGAGCACGTGGACGGCCAGCTGACCATCGGCGACCTGGGCACCGATCTCGAGCCGGCCGCCCTCGGGCTTCGGTTCGAGGCCGTGCTTGATCGCGTTCTCCACCAGGGTCTGCAGCATCATCGACGGGAAGGTCGCCGATTTCAGTCCCTCGGGGACCCTCAGCACCGGCTGCAGGCGTCCCTCCATGCGCACCGCCATGATCTCCAGGAAGGCGCCGCAGAGATCGACCTGCTGGCCCAGCGAGGGCCGGCTGCTCTCGCGCATCTGCGGCATCGCCGAGCGCAGGTAGCGGATCAGGCTCTGCTGCATGCGCGAGGCGCGCGGCGGATCGGTCAGGATCAGCTGATCGATGCTCGCCAGCGTGTTGAACAGGAAATGCGGCTCGATCTGCGCCTGCAGCGCTTCCATCCGCGCTTCCAGCACCGCGCGCTCGAGCTGCTCGGTATCGGCGCGCTTCGTGGCCTCGGTGGCGGTGAGCTCCGCCTTGCGCTTGCCGCCCGCCACCGCCTTGATGATGAACGAGACCAGGATGAAGAGGAATGCGGGCGTGGGACGACCGAACACGCCGCCGACCAGGATCAGGCCCAGGAACGAAACGAGCAGCAGCATCTTCCACGACACGATGGCGAGCCAGTCGAAGAAGCCCCACCACATCGCGACGACGCCGCCGCGAATCTCGCGCAGGGCCTGGCGGGTGGTGGTCGGCCGCGCGGCGGCGCCGCGCTTGCCGCGCTCGGCGGCGGTGTCGGTGCCAGGATTGCGTTGGTCGGTCGTCATTTCGTTGCCCTCGGTCGGCTTTCCTGTCGCAGGGCAAGATTACGGGACGGGGCGTCCGGGCTCCAGCGCGACCGGACACAATGCGCCCCGGCAGGGCGTGAAACGCCGGAAAACGGTGACGTTCGGTGGCGCTCCGGTGCGCCATGCCTGGCGCACCGGGCTTGCGGGACGGGCACTGCGTTTCGGCGTCCGGCCTGCGCGGCGCCCGACCGCCCGACCGCCGGGTCGCGGGCCAGCCGGCGCTGTCGCCTACTTCGGGTATCCCACCGTCTGCGCGAGCACGATCCGCTGGTCGGTGCGCAGCTGCAGCGCCGGCGCCAGCTTGCGCCGATCGACGAGGCCGCGCACCACGCAGGCAAGCCCGGCCGCGGCGCAGTACAGGTACACGTTCTGGGCGACGAAGCCGGCGTCGGCCGACGCATAGAACGTCCGGTCTTCGGCGCTCGCATCGCCCATCTTGCCGAAGTCGGCGGCATAGACGAGGTTGAGGGGCGCGGTGCCGACGAAGTCCTGCAAGCCGGTGGCCGCGCGCAGGTCGCCGGCGGCCACGAGGTGCAGCGCATGCTCGCGCGCGGCGTAGCGATAGGCGCCGTCCGGCAGCGCGGCGAAGACCTCGATTTCCTGCCAGTTGTGGGCGGACGGTGCCGTGCGCCCGCCACTGTCCGGCCGATTGACGCCGAACGCGCTCCACAGCAGCGTCGACAGCACGTCGAGAGGCAGCGGTCGCGACGAGAATTCGCGCGTGCTTCGGCGCGCGCGCAGCGCCTGCAGCAGCGACACGGTGCCGGTGGTCTGCGGCGGCGGCAGCACGATTGCGCCCCCGCCCTGGGCGAGTACGACCCTGGACATGAGCATGACCCCGAGGAATTGGCGACGATCGAGCATCACCGCTCCGTGCGGCGGGCGCCGCACATGGGTCCCACGATAGGCCCGCCGCCGTGGGTCCGTCTTGATTCCGGGCAACTCCCTGTCGATTGCCGCGGACCCTCGCGGGATGCAGCGCGTTCAGGCGGACAGCCGGATCCGCGTGTCGTCGTGCAGTGCCGAGGCGGCCGCAGCCTGGAGGCGCGCGCGAATCGCCGGAAGGCCGCCGGCGCCGGCTGGTATTCTGTACCGCGATGCAGGTTCACTTGCCGGACGCCGCGTACACCAGCTCCGATCGGGCCCGCGCCAATTTCCGGCTGGCCGCACAACTCTCGCTCGGCTTCGTTGCTCTGCTGTGGCTCATCCCGTTGCTGGGATGGGGCCTCGAACTGGAACGCTACGGCGTTCGACCACGGCAATGGATCGGCTTGCCGGGCGTGCTTGCCGCGCCGCTGCTGCACGCGGACTTCGCCCACCTGATCGCCAACTCGCTGCCGCTCTTCGTCCTGGGCACGGCGATGCTCCATCTCTATCCGACGGCGGCCTTTCGCGTGCTGCCGGCGGTGTACCTCGTGCCCGGGATCGTGGTCTGGTTGTTCGGCAAGGATGGCGTCCACGTCGGCGCCAGCGGCCTCGTCTACGGACTGTTCAGCTATGTGTTCGTCGCCGGCGTGCTCCGGCGGGACCGACGCGCCATCGCGGCATCGATGCTGGTCGCGTTCATGTACGGCGCGCTGGTCTGGGGCGTGCTGCCGATCAGGCACGGAGTCTCCTGGGAGACCCATCTGGCAGCGACGGTGATCGGTGTCGCGATGGCCATCCTGCTGCGCGACGTCGACATTCCACCGCGCACCCGCTACGCGTGGGAAGGCGAGACCGGACGAGCGCGACGACCCGCACGCCGACGATGGCGACTACCGACCGCCGCCTCCTATTTGACAGGCCCCACTGCCCGGTGCAGCATTCGCGACCAGGTGTCTCCGCCGTTCATCGGACCACACGAAACGCCTCGAGCAATCGGGGCTTTTTTTTGTGCGGCGGCAAGCTGGAGCGGCTGAATTGGTTGGAAGGCTACGCCCGGGTTACCGCGCGCCTGGCGAGCCAGCGTCGCGCGGCTGTGCCAAGTGATGTCGATTCGCCACGTGGCGCGCTTCTATCGGTTGGCGTGGACGACGGTGAAGCAGATCGACTTTCGGTATCTGCAACGGACGCTGGGACCGGTGGAGCTGAAGGCGGTGACGGTGATCGGCATGGATGAGTTCGCGATCCAGAAGGGGCATCGCTACGCGACGGTGATCGTGGAGCCATCGCGCAAACGGGTGCTGTGGGTTGGCCGAGGTCGCGGCCGCGAGGACGTGCGGCCCGTTCTTCGACTTGCTCGGGGCGGCCGGCTGCGCCGGGCTGCGCGCCGCGGTGATGGACATGAACGCGGGTTACGCCGAAGAAGTGCGGGCGCGCTGCCCGCAGGCCGAGATCGTCTACGACTTGTTTCATGTCGTGGCGAAGTACGGCCGTGAGGTGGTCGACCGGGTGCGCGTCCGAACGGCGCCACCGCCGGAAGCGCATCGAGTTCCCGCAGAGCACACGACCGTCGACGCCATGGACACCGCCGAGCTTCCGCCACCGGTCCCGCGCGTCACGACCGGCGCGCTCTTCATGGAGTTCCTGAAAGTCGGGATGTCGGGCTTCGGCGGCGTCCTGCCGTTTGCCCGCCGGATGCTGGTCGACGAGCGGCGCTGGCTCGACGCGACGGAGTTCAACGAGGTCCTTTCGCTGTCGCAGTTCCTTCCGGGACCGAACATCGTCAACGTCTCGGTCATCGTCGGCCGCCGGTTCCGCGGACCGATCGGTTCGCTCGCCGCCACGCTCGGCCTGCTGCTGATGCCGCTGGCGTTCGTCCTGCTGCTCGCGGTGGTGTTCGCCCGGTTCGCGGAGGTCGAGGCGGTGCGCGGCGCGTGCACGGGCGTCTCCGCGGCCGCGTCGGGGCTCGTGCTTGCGCTGGCGCTGAAGATGGGCAAGACGATCCGCGACACCCCGTGGCAGATCGGCGTCGGGGTCGTCGCGTTCGTCGCCATCGGCGTTGCGCGCCAGCCGCTGCTCTGGGTGCTGGCCGCGCTCGTTCCCGTGTCCCTGGCCTTCAGCTGGTGGAGGCGCGGGTGATATCTCCGGTGCTCGTCGAGCTGGCGCTCCAGTTCCTGGTGCTGTCGCTGCTGTCGATCGGCGGCGCCAACGCGATCATCCCGGAAATCCACCTGCGCGCAGTCGATATCCACCATTGGATGACCGACGTCGACTTCTCGCAGATGTTCGCGCTGGCGCAGGCGGCGCCGGGACCGAACGTGCTGATCGTGAGCCTCGTGGGCTGGAAGGCGGCGGGCATCGCCGGCGCGCTCGTCGCGATGCTCGCGATGTGCGGGCCCTCGTCGGCGCTCACCTATTTCGTCGCGAACGTGTGGGAGCGCTTCCGCGAAGCGCCGCTGCGGATCGCGCTCCAGCGCGCGCTGGAGCCGGTCACCGTCGGCCTCGTTCTATCGTCAGGCTATGTGCTGACCCGGATGAACGATCATACCTGGACCGCCTACGCGATCACCGGCACGACATTGCTGCTTGCCCTGACCACCCGGCTGCATCCGCTGTGGATGCTGGCCGCGGCAGCGGGCTTCGGCGCGATGGGACTGGTGTAATGGGGTCAGGTTAATTTGTCAGGATTGATAAATTAACCTGACCCCGTTACCGCCATTACCGCGCGTGCAGGCGGCTGGTGCGCGGCACGCCGGCGAGCAGGTACTCCATCTGGTCGGCGAGGATGCGGCGGTTCCTGAGGATGAAGTGCTCGTGCCGGTTGGGCACGTAGGGGACGTACAGCAGCGGCATCCTCGCCTGTTCCGGAGAGCGGCCGCCCTTGCGCGTGTTGCAGGACCGGCAGGCGGTCACCGTGTTGGTCCACGAATCCCTGCCGCCGCGCGACACCGGCACGACGTGGTCGCGCGAGAGATCGCGAACCATGTACCGCCCCCCGCAGTACGCGCACACCTGGCGGTCGCGGACGAACAGCATCTGGTTGGTGAGACCCGGCGCGTGGTGGTGCGCCCCGCTCCCGCTGCCCTTGATCGCGAGGATCGATCGCGTCGCGATGCGCGAGCGCACGCCGTTCTTCTGCCAGCCGCCACGGAACTCGCGGACCTCGCGGCCCACCGACCAGGCGACCATCTGCCTGGCGTGGTAGGTGATCGCATCCTCGAGCTCGACCCAAGCCTGCGGCAGGCCCGCCATGTCGACCGTCAGAACCAGTGGCTCCATTTCCCGTGCTCCGGCGGCCCGGCGATCAGGCCGCACCCTCCCTGCACTTCGCAACGTCCAGAGTATAAAGCATGCACGCGGCAATCCCGCCCTGCGGCGGACGCGGTCGCGGCCCGGGCGCGGCGACAGACCGGCGTGCGGAAGCCGCGTTACAACCCGGCGATCGAGAAGTCCGCAGGGAGCGAGGCGAGCAGCGCGGCGCGCTCCCCGGCGGAGAGAGCGACCAGCGGCGGCCGCAGCCGCGCCCAGGCCTCGTCCCGCGCAAAATGGGCGACCAGCGCCTTCAGCGCCGCGATCATCGGATATTTCAGGAGCGCGGTGCGCAACGCGTCCAGGGCAGCCTGCTGCGCGCTGGCGTCCGCTCGCTCCCAGTGGCGATAGAGCTCCCCGATCGCGGCGGGATTGACGTTCGCCGTCGCACTGATGCATCCGGCGCCACCGCCGCGCATCGCCGCGAGCAGCAGCGCCTCGTTGCCCGGAAACACCGCGAACCCTCGCGGCGCGAAGCGCTCGAGCAGCGCGCGCACGCTGTTCGGGTCCCCCGAGCTGTCCTTGATTCCGGCGATCGTGCCCGGATAGGCGCCGAGCAGGCGCTCGATCAGCGCCAGCGACAGCGGCACCTGCGAGACCTGGGGGATGTGATAGAGGTAGATGCGCAGCCGCGCGTCGCCCACGCGCTGGATAACCTCGGAATAGCTGGCGAAGAGCCCGTCGTCGGTGACGCCCTTGTAATAGAACGGCGGCAGCATCAGCACCCCGGCGCAGCGATGCCGGACCGCGTGCCGCGTGAGCTCGACGGTGTCGGTGAGCGCGCAGCAGCCGGTGCCCGGCAGCATGCGCGTCGCCGGCAGTCCGGCGTCCACCAGGGCGTCGAGGAGCACGAGCTTCTCGCCGACCGAAAGCGAATTCGCCTCGGAGGTGGTGCCGAACACCGCAAGCCCGGTGTCCTGGGCAAGGAGCCAGCGGCAAAGCTTGATGAACCTGCCGGGATCCGGCCGCAGGTCCGGCCCGAACGGGGTGATGACGGGGGCGATCACGCCGCGCAGTGGAGCTTGCTGTTCCATGGGCCCTCCCGGTCGTGCAGCCGCCGGCAGCGAGCTCCGCCGCCGGCTTCGGACGCTCATTATCGCGCCTTTCGCGGTCGTGGCCGGTGCCGCGGGCCACCGCACCGCGAACAGGGCCCGCGAGCGATCGCCCGCCCGAGCGAACCTGTCGGCGGTGTGGCATCGGCGTAACGGCAAGGGGCCGCGCCGCGCCCGTTTCCCGGCCAACCGCGCCTGCCGGGCGGCCGTTCAACTAGACTTGCATTTCGTCCGGCGCGTGCGACACCCGCGGCCGGGCCGACGCCCTTCCGTGAGCCGCCCGATGCCGGATGACCTCCCGTTCCAGTCGCTGACCGAGCTCTCGCACCTGCTCGCCGACGGCAAGACCAGCTCGCGCGAGATCGTCGAAGCCTGCCTCGCCCGCGTCGACGCGCTCGACGGCCAGCTGCACGCATTCATCGACGTCTATCGCGACGACGCCCGGGCGGCGGCCGACACGGCCGACCTCGAGCGTCGGGCAGGCGTGGTCCGCGGACCGCTCGCCGGGCTGCCGATCGCGCTGAAGGACCTGCTGCATCTCGAGGGACGGCAGACGACCGCCGGTTCGAAGAGCTGGCTCGGGCGGATTTCCGATCACACGGCGACGGCGGTGGAGCGCCTGATCGCGGCCGGCATGATTCCGCTCGGCAAGACGCACATGGTCGAGTTCGCGTTCGGGGGCTGGGGTCGCAACCAGCCGCTGGGCGCGCCATGGAATCCGTGGGACATGCACACCCACCGCGTCGCGGGCGGCTCGTCCAGCGGTTCCGCGGTCGCCGTCGCCGGCGGCCTCGTCCCGGCCGCCATCGGATCGGACACCGGGGGGTCGATCCGCATTCCCGCCGCGCTGTGCGGGCTCACGGGCCTGAAGCCGACCTACGGCCTCGTGAGCCTCTACGGCGCCGTGCCGCTGTCGCCGACGCTCGACTCGATCGGGCCGCTCGCGCGCACCGTCGAGGATGCGGCGCTGCTCACCGCGGCGATCGCGGGGCGCGACCCGCGCGATCCGGCGACGCTGGCCGCGCCGCCCTTCGACGTCTCGTCGTCGCTCGCGCGCCGGCCCGAAAACGCGGCAATGCTGACCGGAATGCGCATCACCGCCCTCGCGCGCGACGGCTTCCCCGCCGACACGCTGCCGGATGTCGTGCGCGCCTACGACACCGCGATCGCCACGCTGCGCGGCCTCGGCGCGAACGTCGACGAAACCGCGGTTCCGCTCGACTTCGACGAGGTCATGGCGAAGAACGGCCGGATCATCGCCGCCGAGGCGTACGCGATCCACCGCGCGTACATCGAGGACGAGTCTCTCGACATCGATCCCTGGGTGCGGAAGCGCGTCCTCGGCGG
Source organism: uncultured beta proteobacterium (assembly GCA_963786625.1). Lineage (GTDB taxonomy): Bacteria > Pseudomonadota > Gammaproteobacteria > Burkholderiales > Casimicrobiaceae > CAIWHR01. The sequence goes on along the minus strand of CAWAZS010000014.1, from coordinate 99,456 downwards.
GAAGGCGATCAGCGCCGCCGACTACATCGACGACATCGCGGCGCGGCAGCGTGCCGGCGCCGCGTTCGCCGACTGGATGCGCGAGCGCGACGCGCTCCTCACCCCGACGCTGCCGATCACCGCGACGCCGCTCGCCGAGGTCGACGAGGCGACGACGCCGCTCGCCACCTGGACGCGCGCGGCCAACTACCTCGGCGTCTGCGCGCTGTCGCTGCCGGCGGGATTCTCGGCGGACGGCCTGCCGATCGGCGTGCAACTGACGGGCGCGCGCTTCGCCGAGGCGACGCTCGTCAAGATGGGGCGCGCCTTCCAGAAGGTCACCGACTGGCATCGGCGGCGACCGCCGATGTAGGACGTCGGCGCACGTCGGACGCTCAGCGCTCGTCGATCGTGGGCGGGGTCCACGTCGGCGGCGCAATGCCCGGGCGCCGCAGCAGGCGCATCATGCGGATCGCCGTTTCGCGCCCGCGATAATAGCCTTCCAGGCGCAGCGTCTCGGTAAACCCCGCCGTCCGGTACAGGCGGAAGGCGGCGCGGTTCCCGGCGCGCAGCTCGACATGGACGGAGGCCATGCCGGCCGTGACCGCCGTTTCGACCAGCCACTCCGTCAGCCGCCGGCCGATGCGGCGCTGCCGGTGGCTCGGGCGCACCGCGAGCAAGACGAGATGCGCGCGCTCCTCGCCCAGGCGCATCATCGCGAAGCCGACGGTGCGTCCGCGGTCGCCGGCGATCACCGTCACCGTCTCCGGATCGCCGAGCAGCTGCGACATCCGGTCGGTCCGGTAGTGCCAGCCGAGTCCCGTCTCGATCAGATCGCGCGACATGCCGGCGAGCGTCGGCGCATCGCTGCGGCGCGCGAGTCGCAACTGGATGTCCGCGGGAATCATGGCGGGAATTCTGCCACGACGCGGTCGGGTTTCGCGACGGGCCCGGTCCGGGCATGGCGGCGGCCCGCGCCTATAATCATCCGATGGCGAAGGGACCGCCGCCGGGGTCGCGCAGCGTTATGGAATGGCTCATCGTCGTCGCCGCAATCGCAATCGGCATCCCCGCGGCGGCGTGGCTCGCGCAGGACAGCCTGATCTTCTTTCCCCAGCCGGCGGGCTCCACGGCGCACCTGCCGGGGCACGCCGCGCCGATCACGGTCGACGCCGCCGACGGCACGCGCCTGCGCGGCTGGATCGTCGCCGGCACGGCCAATCCCGCGCCCACGGTGATCTACTTCGGCGGCAACGCCGAGGAGGTGTCGTGGACGCTTGCCGATCCGCACTGGCCGCGCGAATGGTCGATCGTCGCGCTCAATTACCGCGGCTACGGCAACAGCGAAGGCAAGCCCGGCGAGCGCGAGCTCACCGCCGATGCGCTCGCGATCTACGACGCGGTCGCGGCGCGCAGCATCGTCGACCGAGCGCGCATCGTCGCCTTCGGACGCAGCCTCGGCACCGCCCTCGCCGCGCACGTTGCCGCGGAGCGGCCCGTCGCGGGTGCCGTGCTGGTGTCACCCTTCGACAGCCTCACCGCCATCGGCAACCACCATTACCCGTGGCTGCCGGTTTCGCTGCTGCTGCGGCACCGCTTCGACGCGCTCGCCGATGCGCGCCGGAGCACGGCGCCCATGCTTGCGATCGTCGCCGACGCGGACACGATCATTCCGGTCGCGCGATCGCGCACGCTCTACGAGGCGTGGGCGGGACCGAAGAGCTGGCAGGTCGTGCCGCGGGCGGACCACAACACGCTGGGCGCGACCGCCGATTTCTGGGAAGGGATCGCGCGCTTTCTCGCGCAGCGCTGACGCATTGCGCCCGGGAGCCGCCCGATCCGGCGCGAGGTCACTCGGCCGGCAGGAATCCCTCGATCGACAGGTAGCGCTCGCCGGTGTCGTAGTTGAACCCCAGCACGCGGCATCGCGGCGGCAGGTCGGAGAGCTTCTGCGCGATCGCGGCGAGCGTCGCGCCCGAGGAGATGCCGATCAGCATCCCTTCCTCGCGGGCCGCGCGGCGGGCCATTTCCCGCGCCGCCTCCGCCTCGACGGTGATGACGCCGTCGAGCACCGCGGTGTCGAGATTCGCCGGGATGAACCCCGCGCCGATGCCCTGGATCGGATGCGGCGATGGCGCGCCGCCGGAAATGACCGGCGACTGCGAGGGCTCGACGGCGAACACCCTGAGCGCGCTCCACGCCTTCTTCAGCACGCGCGCGCAGCCGGTGATGTGTCCGCCGGTGCCCACGCCGGTGATCAGGACGTCGATGCCCTCGGGGAAGTCGGCGAGGATTTCCTGCGCCGTCGTGCGCGCGTGCACCTCGATGTTGGCGGGATTGTCGAACTGCTGCGGCATCCACGAGCCCGGGGTCGTGTCGACGAGCGCCTGCGCCTTCGCGATCGCGCCCTTCATCCCCTCGGCGCGCGGCGTCAGCACGAACGTCGCGCCGTAGGCGAGCATCAGCCGCCGCCGCTCGATCGACATGCTGTCCGGCATCACCAGCACCAGCTTGTAGCCCTTGACCGCCGCGACCATGGCGAGGCCGATGCCGGTGTTGCCGGAGGTCGGCTCGACGATCGTGCCGCCCGGCTCGAGCCTGCCGGTCGCCTCGGCGTCCTCGACCATCGACAGCGCGATGCGGTCCTTGATCGAGCCGCCCGGATTCGCGCGCTCCGACTTGATCCACACCTCGGCGGCGGGGCCGAACAGGCGGTTGACGCGGATGTGCGGCGTGTTGCCGATGGTGGCGAGTATGTCGGCGGCTCTCATGGGATCCTCGATCGATGGCTGGGCAGGCGATGAATGCAGCCGCCCATGCTACGCGCGTCCGCGACGCGGGTCATGCCGGAGGGCGACGACGCATGCGTGTGGGGCCGCCTTCAGGCGGCTTGTGTCGGCGCGGCACCGCGTCCGGCTGAAACCGGACCCACGGCGACGGTGATTCATGCGGGCGCGGGGTCGTCGAACAGCGACGGCGTCGCGTCGGGCGCCGCCTTGGGCGGGTCGGCTCCGATCGCCGCGAGCGGGCACAGCGCGGTCACGCGCACGCCGAGCAGGCGGATGCGCCGGTCGAGGGGGACGCGCTTCAGGCATTCGCCCGCCGCGCGGCGAATCACCTGTGCGTCGTCCGTCGGCCAGCCGATCGTCTGGTCGCGCGTCACGGTCTTGAAGTTGTCGTAGCGGAGCTTCAGCCCGACGGTCCTGCCGACGTAGCCCTTGCGCTTCAGGTCTGCGCTCACTCCGCCGCAAAGCGCCGTGAAGATCTCGGAGAGCCGCGCGCGGTCGCGCTTGACCGACAGATCGCGATCGAACGTCGTCTCGCGGCTGATCGACTTCGGCTCGCTCGCCGTGACCACGTCCCGCTCGTCGCGGCCGTGCGCGGCGTCGTGCATCCACGCGCCGTGGGCGCGGCCGAAGTGCTCGACCAGCCATGCGGGATCGGCCGCGGCGAGATCGCCGATCGTGCGAATGCCGAGTGACTCGAGCTTCGCGCCGGACTTCGGGCCGATGCCGTTGATCCGGCGCGCCGGCAGCGGCCAGATCCGGCGCTCGACATCCGCGTCGCGGACGATCGTCAGCCCGTCCGGCTTGTCGAGCTCGGACGCGATCTTGGCGAGCAGCTTGTTGGGCGCCACGCCGATCGAACAGGAGAGTCCCGTCGCCGCGCGCACCGCGTCCTTGATCGACTGCGCGACTTCGCCGGCGAGCGCCCACGCGTCGCCCGCCGGCTCGCGGACGCCCGGATCGCCGCCGCCGGGATGCACGGCGGTGAGGTCGATGTAGATCTCGTCGATGCCGTTGTCCTGGATCCGCGGGGCGATCGCGCCCACGGCGGCCTTGAACAGCCGCGAGTATTTCCGGTAGGCGTCGAAGTCGGTCGGCAGGAGCACGGTGTCGGGCGCGAGCTGCGCGGCCTTCATCAGTCCCATCGCGGAGTGAAGACCGAGCGCGCGCGCCGCGTAGGTCGCGGTCGTGATGACGCCGCGACCGGCGTAGCCGCGCAGGGTCGCGAACCTGCGCATTGGTCGCCCGGTGACGGCATCGACGGCCTCCTCCGGCGCGTGGCGGCGACCGCCGCCGATGACGACCGGCCGTCCCGCAAGCTCCGGATAGCGCAGCAGCTCGACCGACGCGTAGAAGGCGTCCATGTCGAGATGCGCGATCACGCGGGGAGGTTCGTTCGGCATCGCCTCGGCGGAATATGAAACCGTGCCGGCGACAGTTTAGTGCACCGAACGTGGACCGGATTCGCCGATCGGCGGCACCGGATGTGCGGAGCGTGCCGGCTATCCAGGAAGCGCCGGGTCGGGATAAAATCGCCGCTCGCACGCCCCGGCCGCAGCGTCGGCCGCTCACGGCGGCACCGTTCCGCAGCACCCACATGAGCCACAAACACGAAAACCTGATCCGCGCGATCTTCCACGATCCCATCAGCGGCAACATCCAGTGGCGCGAGATCGAGTCGCTGCTGCGCCACCTCGGCGCCGACGTCGAGTCGCTCTCCGGCACGCGCGTGCGCGTCAAGCTCAACGGGCACGAGGGCGTCCTGCACCGCCCGCACGGCGGCAATGCGCTCGGCCGGCAGGACGTCCAGCATCTGCGCGAGTACCTCGCCCACGCGCGAATCACGCCTTCGCTGTACGAGGCCTCGCGCAAGTAGCAGGCGAACCCGCGCGCCCCGCGCTTGCACCGGCACCGTCCGCAGGGACGACCGCAGCGGCAACCGCGCCGGCTTGATATAATTGGTCAGTTCGCCGCCCGCCGATCACGGCCGGCGGCTTTTGTTTTGCCGAATCCTGCCTGCGCGCGCGACCGTGCCGCCCGGGCCACCGACCGATGAACGAGCCCTCCTTCCCCGACGATCTCGCGCGCGACGTCGCGCGCCGCCGCACCTTCGCGATCATCTCGCACCCGGACGCGGGCAAGACCACGCTGACCGAGAAGCTGCTGCTCTACGGCGGGGCGATCCAGCTCGCGGGCACGGTCAAGTCACGGAAGAGCCGGCGCCACGCCACGTCCGACTGGATGGAGGTCGAGAAGCAGCGCGGGATCTCGGTGACCAGCTCGGTGATGCAGTTCGAGTACGCGGGCCACACGATCAACCTCCTCGACACGCCCGGTCACGAGGACTTCTCCGAGGACACCTATCGCGTGCTGACCGCGGTCGACGCCGCGGTGATGGTGATCGACGCCGCCAAGGGCGTCGAGGCGCAGACGATCAAGCTCCTCGAGGTGTGCCGGCTGCGCGCGACGCCGATCATCACCTTCGTGAACAAGATGGACCGCGAGGTCCGCGAGCCGGTCGCGCTCCTCGAGGAGATCGAATCGGTGCTCGCGATCGACTGCGCGCCGGTCTCCTGGCCGATCGGGATGGGCAAGAGCTTCCGCGGGGTGTTCGACCTGCTGCGCGAGCGGCTGAAGCGCTTCACGCCGGGAGAGGAGCGCGTGGGCGGCGAGAGCGAGCTGATCGAGGGCCTCGACAATCCGCGGCTGGACGCGCTCTTCCCGGGCGAGATGGCCGCGGTGCGCCACGACATCGAGCTCATACGCGCCGCCAGTCACCCGTTCGACATGGGCGAGTTCCTCGCCGGCCGCCAGACTCCGGTCTTCTTCGGGTCGGGGATCAACAACTTCGGCGTGCAGGAGATTCTCGAGGCGCTGATCGAATGGGCGCCGCCGCCGCAGCCGCGCGACGGCAGCAGCCGGGTCGTCCGCCCCGCCGAGCCGGCGTTTTCCGGCTTCGTGTTCAAGATCCAGGCGAACATGGATCCGAAGCACCGCGACCGGATCGCGTTCTTCCGCATGTGCTCGGGTCGTTACCGCCCGGGGATGAAGGTGCGCCACCTGCGCAGCGGCCGCGAGATGAAGCTCGCCAACGTGCTCACGTTCATGGCCAACGAGCGCGTGGCCAGCGAGGACGCGGTGGCCGGGGACATCATCGGCATCCACAACCACGGGCAGCTGTCGATCGGCGACACGCTCACCGAGGGCGAGGCGCTCGAGTTCAAGGGCATCCCCTATTTCGCGCCGGAGCTCTTCCGGGTTGCGCGGCCGCGCGACCCGTTCAAGTCCAAGCCGCTCGCCAAGGGCCTGCGCGAACTCGGCGAGGAAGGCGCGATCCAGGTGTTCGAGTCGACGCACGGCGGGACGCTGCTGCTGGGCGCCGTGGGCCCGCTGCAGTTCGAGATCGTCGCCCATCGGCTCGCGACCGAATACAACGTGGACGCGATCTACGAGAGCGCCAACATCTCGACCGCGCGGTGGCTCACCTACCCCGACGAGAACACGCGCCGCAACTTCGAGCGCGAGCAGGCGGCCTCGCTCGCCACGGACGTCGACGACAACCCCGTGTTCCTCGCCACCAACAAGTACAACCTGCAGGTGACGATGGAGCGCTGGCCGAAGGTCGGGTTCCGCGCGACGCGCGAGCACGGCGAGCGGCTGGCGCACGCCTGATTGCGGCGGAGTGGCGGTGCAGGGCCGTGGTGTGGGGCCGCCTTGAGGCGGCGCTCGGAGTCCGGCTGAAGCCGGACCCACGGGTCGCTGCATGCAGGGTGTCCGGCTGAAGCCGGACCCACGGGGCTTGCTACATGCGCGGCTTCAGCCGAGTCCGGCGTCCGGCTGAAGCCGGACCCACGGGGTCGCTGCATGCAGGGTGTCCGGCTGAAGCCGGACCCACGGGGCTTGCTACATGCAGGGTGTCCGGCTCAAGCCGGACCCACGGGGCTTGCTACATGCGCGGCTGCTGCGGGGCCGGCGCCGGATAGTTCGGCGGCGGGTAGTTTCCGCTTGCCGCCCCCGGGGGCGGCGGATAGCCCGACGGCGCGCCCGGAGCCGGATAGTCCGGCGGCGGATAGTTGTACGACGGCGCCGCCCCGCGATACGCGACACGCCCCGGAATCTGGTTCCCGCGCGCGTACATGCATTGCATGTAGGCAACGTCGTAGTTGCGCTGGAGCTGGTACTGCGAGTAGCCCGAGTAGTTGCTGCCCGAGGCGCTGCCGAAGAGCAACCCGGTCCCCGCGCCGATGGCCGCGCCGGAGCCGGCATTTCCGCTTGCGGCGCCGATGATCGCACCGGCGGCAGCGCCGATGGCCGTCCCGACGGCGGCATTCGCTGCCGCCGCATCGTTGGCGGGCTGCGCGGCATACGGGCCGCCCAACACCGCCTGCGCATAGTTGCGGCAATCGGCCTCGTCGATGCGGAACTGCTCGAGCGTCTTGCGCGAGCCGGGGAGCACCATCACCCCGGGACCCGTGGGCACCGTGACGCAACCACTCACCACGGCCACCGTCAAGGCCAAGGGGATAAGTAAACGCTTACTCATGGGGAGATTCCCTGGAAGTTGGTCATTGCACGGGAGCCGAGGGGTTCGGGGGATTGGGACCGCGCGGCGGCACGACCGTCATCCAGGTCTTGGAGCAGTTCTGGACGTACGGGTAGTAACCTGCCGGGTCCGTGCAGTAGTACCAATAATTGGTGACCGGCGGCGCCACCTCCTGGGACGGCTCGACGTAAACCGTCGGCTCGTCCGGCACATAGGCCTGATAAGGGTAGTAGCCCGAATAGGCGCCGTAATACGGGTAGTACGGCCAGCCCCCCCACCAGTAGCCGGGGCCGCCCCAGTAGATGCCGACGCCGGGACCATACCAACCCCGGTATCCCCCGCCGTACCATCCGCCGCCATACCAGCGGCCCGCGTATCCGCCGTGTCCGCCACCGTAATAGCCGCCGCCGTGGTAACTGCCCCATTGGCCGCCGCCACCACCTCGATATGTCCCGCCGCCACCGCCGCGGTATCCGCTGCCCCCACCGGGCATGCCGACACCGGGCCCGCCACCGCGGTATCCACCGCCCGCGCCTGGCGCTCCGCCGCCGCCTCCGCCGGGCCCGCCGCCGCGGTATCCACCACCCGCGCCTGGCGCTCCGCCGCCACCTCCGCCGGACCCGCCACCGCCGGCGCCTGGCCCGCCTCCGCCGCCTCCACCTCCGCCTCCGCTACCTCCGCCACGCCCCTGCGCCAGCGCGGTTTCGCCAGCGAGCGCCAAGGCAAACACGGCAACAACGGCCAACGCGAGCTTGTTCATGGAATCCCCTCAGGTGCCCATCGCAGGTTCGACGCGCCGACCCATCGCGAGTTCAGTTCCTTCGAGCGACAGGCTGGCGGCCGCGGGCCCATGCATTCGCCAACCGCACCCCGGCCTGCGCGACCGGACGCCGCAGCCGGATGGCCCACCTGTTGCGTGGACACTACTGGATTGCGTGGGCGCCGATCAATACAACGCTATCGCCCCTCGCGCGGTTGACGGGGGCGCCTGCGGTGGGCGATGGCGTCGGCGAGGGAGCGTCCGAAGCCGCCGCCGGCGGCGCGCCGATCGGCCCGAAGATGTCGCGCAGCGCTTGCCGGTAATCGGCGTCCCCGACCAGCATGCTGTTGTTGTGGCTTGCGTTCCGGACGATCAGCAGCTTCTTCGGCTCGGGTGCCGCCGCGTAGAGCGCTTCGCTGAAGCGCGAGGGCACGTATCGGTCGCTGGCGCCATGGACGATCAGCACCGGCATCCGGATCTGGCGGATCTTCTCGATCGAGTCGAATTTCTGCGACAGCAACAGGCCGCCCGGCAACCACCCGTTGCTGAGCTCGGCCGCCATCTCGGCCAGCGACGTGAACGACGATTCGACGATCAATCCGCGCGCCCCCGCGCCCTCGACGGAAAGGCGCACGGCGAGGTCGACCGCGATGGCGCCGCCGAGCGAGTGTCCGTAGATCAAGCGGCGCGACGCATCGGGCTCACGCCGGACGAGCCACTGCCAGCCGGCGCTCGCGTCTTCGTACACGGATGCTTCCGACGGCACGTCGCCGTCGCTCTTGCCGAAGCCCCGGTAGTCGATCGCGAACACCGAAAACCCGAAGCGCCGAAGCTGCGAAATCCGGCTCAGGTGTCCCGTGAGATTCCAGCGCGCGCCATGGAGGTAGTAGACGACCGGCGCCTTCGGATCGTCGTCCGGCCACCACCACGCATGGATGCGCTGCGCCTCGGCTCCCTCGCCGAGCGGCAGGTAGAGCTCCTGCGCGCCGTCGGGCATGCCGCTGTACCAGCCGGCCGCTTCGCGGATGGGGCGGAAGACGAGCTCGCGCTCCTTCAACTCGAGGCTGACGCAGCCGCCGATCGAGAGCGCGATCAGACCCGCGCCGAGGAGGGCGCGAAAGCGGAGCCATCGGGACAGGGCACTTGTTTTCATGGGCGGCGACCGCCGGATCGGCGTGATGGCCTCGCAGATTACCTCATAATCGCGGCTGTCCCGACGGCCACGCCCCATTCCCTCCCGCTCGCCCCGGAATCCCGCCGATGACTGCACCGAACCAGGCAACGCCGCTCTCGCCGCCGGAGCTCGATCAGCTCGAGGCGCTGCTCGGCTCCGCGACGTTTCGCGGCGAGGCAATGCCGCTCGACGCGCTGCAGGGTCTGTTCTTCGCCGTGGCCAGCGCGCCCGATCTGATCCCGCCTTCGCGCTGGCTGCCCGTGGCGCTCGGCGAAAGCCCGGATTACGCCAACATGGAGCAGGCGCAGGAAGCGCTCGAGCTCGTGATGCGCTTCTACAACCAGTGCGTGCGCGCTGCCGCCGCCGAGGATTTCACGCTGCTGCTCTACCAGCGCGAAGGCGGGGGCGACGACCTGGGGACATGGTGCGCCGGATATCTGGACGGGGTCGATCTCTCGGTTCCCGACTGGTACGAGGCCGGCGATCCGGACGAGGTCGACGAGCTCCTGTTTCCCTTCATCGTGCTCGCCGGCGAGCTGCCCGACAAGGAGAAGCGCCAGTTCCGGCCCGCGGAGTGGCGGGACCTCGTCAAGTCGTGCGAAGACACGATCGGCGACGCGATCGTGGAAATCCGCGAGTACTGGAACGTGCTGCGCAACCCGCCCGTCACGGTGCGTCGGGACTCACCGAAAACCGGGCGCAACGACCCCTGCCCCTGCGGCAGCGGCAAGAAGTTCAAGCAGTGCTGCGGCGCCCCGGAGAGGCTGCACTAGCGCCCGTCGGCGTCACTCCCGCGCGTGCGCCAGGGACCCCCTCATCGGGACTGGGCGTGCGCGCCGCCGGCGGCCAGCGCGTCGGCGAGCGCGCGCCACGAGAATTCGCCGACGGGGTACGGCAGGCGCGCATCGGCCATCTGCTGCACCAGCGCATCCTGCCGCTCGGCCGTCGCGGCGGCCATGAGCGGGCGGATGCCGACATCTTCGAGCGTCGCCGCCACCTCGCGCATTTCGGCGGCGCGGCGGCGTCCGTGCTCGGCGACGCGGCTCACCAGGTAATCGGGCAGCTCTCCGGTCCAGCCCATGTGCGGAAAGGTCTTGTCGAGCGAGGCGAGGACCGCCTGCTCGGCGCCGAAGCGGCGCGCCGCGAACATACTCTCGACGACCAGCGCCTCGATACCCTTGATGATGATGCTGCGGCACATCTTGATCGCCGAGGCGGTTCCGATCTCGTCGGCGACCGCCGTCGCGTTCATGCCGAATGGCTTCAAGGCAGCGGCGAGCGCGCTCGCGCGCCTGCCGCCGAGGAGCATCGGCACCGCGAGGCCGACCGGCGGCACCGGCGCCATCACCGCGGCCTCGACGTAGTCCGCGCCGGAGGCCTCGACTGCGCGCGCGTTGCCGCGCTTGGTTTCCGGGGAGACGGAATTGACGTCGAGAAAGAGCTGGCCGGGAGCGAGCCACGGCGCCGCGTCGCGCGCGACGTCGCGCGACGACGATGCGGTGACTGCGGAGATCACGAGGTCCGCCCCCTGCAGCGCGTCGCGCAGCGTGTCGCGCGGCGTCACGGCGGCGGCGCGCGCGCGCTCCAGCATCGCGGGCCTCGATGCCGGCGCGTCGAGCAGGATGTCGTAGGTCGACAGCTCGAGTCCCTGGCGGCCGAGGTCGCGACCGAAGATCGTTCCGACCTCGCCGAAGCCGACCAGCGCAATGCGGCGTATGGGTTGCTGTTCGCTCATCGATCGTCTCCAGAAATTCCCGCCGGCGCAGGCCGGCGCGGACGGTGCGCGCGATCCGCCCTCAATAGGGCAGGCCGACGTAGTTCTCCGCCAGCGCGGTCAGCGCCGCACGCGAGCTGAACAGGTAGTCGAGCTCGGCCTGCTGGATCTTGTCGCCGAACGCGCCATGGTCGGGAAGGCGATGCAGGAGCATCGTCATCCACCACGAGAAGCGCTCCGCCTTCCATATGCGCTTGAGCGCGCGCTCCGAATAGGCGTCGAGCCCGCGCGAGCGGCCGTTCGCGATAGTGCTCGACGAGGCCGTCGAACAGATAGCGCACGTCGCTCGCCGCGAGGTTCAGGCCCTTGGCGCCGGTCGGCGGCACGATATGCGCCGCGTCGCCGGCAAGGAAGAGCCGCCCGAAGCGCATGGGCTCGGCGACGAAGCTGCGCAGCGGCGCGATGCTCTTCTCGATCGACGGACCGGTGACGAGCGTTGCCGCGGCGCGGGCATCGAGACGCCTCCTCAGCTCCGCCCAGAATCGCTCGTCCGGCCATTCCTCGACGCGCTCGGCGAGCGTGCACTGGAGGTAGTAGCGGCTGCGCGTGTGGCTGCGCATGCTGCACAGGGCGAAGCCGCGCTCGTGCGAGACGTAGATGAGCTCGTCCGAGACCGGCGGCGTGTCGGAGAGCAGTCCCAGCCAGCCGAACGGGTACACCCGCTCGTAGGCCGTGATGGCGGAGGCGGGGACGCTCGGCCGGCAGACGCCGTGATAGCCGTCGCAGCCGGCGATGAAGTCGCACGCGAGCTCGCGGACCTCGCCGCCGGTGCGGTACCGCACGACCGGATGAGCGCCGTCGAACCCGTGCACGGTGACGTCCTCCGCCTCGTAGACGGAGAGGCCGCCGCTCGCCGCGCGCGCGGCCATCAGGTCGCGGGTGACCTCGGTCTGGCCGTAGATGACCACGTTCTTCCCGCCGGTGAGCCCGTTCAGATCGACGCGGTGGCGGCCGCCGGCCCACGAGATCTCGATGCCCTGATGCACGAGACCCTCCGCGTGCAGTCGCGCGCCGACGCCGGCTTCGTCGAGCATCGCGACGGCCCCCTGCTCGAGGACGCCGGCGCGGATGCGCGCGAGCACGTACTCGCCGCGTGTGCCGCTCGAGGATCACGTTGTCGATCCCGGCGCCGTGCAGCAGCTGCCCGAGCAGCAGACCGGACGGGCCGGCGCCGATGATGGCGACTTGGGTGCGCATGGCAACTCACTCCCTGTTCGACTGCGCGTCACGCGCCGGCTTCGCGCCGCGCGACGGATCCGCTCACTTGCGCCCGGGCGCCTCCGGCCCCACGCCGAGCGGCGGCGGGGCGAGCGCGACGATGCGCCGGAACAGCGTCCGGAACTCGCGGGTGGCCGAGATGCCGACGACCGGATCGCTGTTCGACGCGAACGCCGCGTCGATCCCCGCCCAGTCCTCCGCGGTCAGCGCCGCGGCCGCCAGCGGAAGCACCTCGTCCTCCTCGCGGCGCATGTGCAGCCAGTGAAAGTGCGAGTAGCGCTCGACGCGCTCGACGAAGGACGGGAGGGTCTTCGCATCGCGATGGTACTCGTCCAGCGCCGCCTTGAGCTCCGCGAACTTGACGCGTCCCTGCTCGTGCTCGGCGTGCAGCCGGTCGAGGAGCGGCGCCGCGTCCGGGCGCCGCAGCTTGCAGCCGCGCGAAGAGAAAGTCGTCCTCCTTCGGATGGTGCAGCCGCTCGGGGAACGCCTCGATGTAGCGGAACATCGCGTAGAGCAGGTCGAAATCCGGCGCCATGCGCCCGGCGTCGATGTCCGCGAGCACATGGCGCAGGCCCTCGATGACCGCCGTGATCGAGCGGTGCTCGTCCTGGATGATCCGAATCGATTTCATCGTCGCTCTGCCTCGCTTGCTGCCCGCGGTTGGCCGAAGCTCACCGCATCATGCCACCGCCACCAGGCGGTGCAGCGTGTCCGGGTCGCGCGCGAGCATCTCGCTCGGCGCGCGGTGAACGACGCGTCCACGCTCGAGCACGATCGCCTGGCGGGTCAGCGCGAGCGCCAGCTTCGCGTGCTGCTCGACGACGATCACCGCCATGCCGCCGTCCTCGACGAGCTCGCGGATCACCCCCATCAGCTCCTGGACGATGATCGGCGCGAGCCCCTCCATCGGCTCGTCGAGGAGCAGCAGCGCCGGATTGACCATGAGTGCGCGGCCGATCGCGAGCATCTGCTGCTCGCCGCCGGAGAGCTGGTTGCCGAAATTCGCGCGCCGCTCGGCCAGTCGCGGGAAGATCTCGTAGACGCGCGGCACGGTCCACGGCCCCGGCCGCGCGACCGCGGTGAGGTGCTCCTCGACGGTGAGCGAGGCGAACATGAAGCGCTCCTGCGGCACCCAGCCGATGCCGGCGCGGCTGCGCCGGTGCGTCGGCATCGCGGCGAGGTCCGCGCCGCGCCAGCGCAGCGCGCCGCCGCGCATCCGGGTGAGCCCCATCAGCGTCACGAGCAGCGTGGTCTTGCCCATCCCGTTGCGCCCGAGCAGCGCGAGGCTGTCGCCCTCATCCATCGTCAGCGCGACGTCCTCGAGCACGGTGGCCTCGCCGTAGCCCGCGGTGAGGCCCTCGACCGCCAGCAGCTCAGCCATGCTGCGCCTCGCCCAGGTAGACCTCGCGCACGCGGGGGTCGGCCGCGATCTCGGCGGGAGTGCCTTCCACGAGCACCTTGCCCCCCACGAGCACGGTGATTCGCTCGGCGAAGCGGAACACGAGCTCCATGTCGTGCTCGATGAACAGGATGGTGACGTCCTTCGGCAGCGCCGCGATCACGCCGAAGAGCTCGGCGCTCTCCGCTGCCGGGATGCCGGCGGCCGGCTCGTCCAGGAGCAGGATCCGCGGGCGCGTCGCGAGCGCGAGCGCGATCTCGACCAGGCGTTGCTTGCCGTAGGGCAGGTTCTTCGTGAGCTCGTTCGCCTCCGCGGCAAGCCGCAGCATGTCCAGCAATGCCGAGCGCCTCGGCGGTCTCGTCGTGCTGCTGCGCCACGGTGCGGTGCCAGATGCCCGCCCGTCCCTTCCGCTCGCAGACCGCGAGCACGACCGACTCCAGGACCGTCAACCCGGCAAACAGCGTGTTGATCTGGAACGTGCGCGTCATGCCCAGCTTGACGCGCTGGTGCTGCGGCAGCGCGGTGATCCGCTCGTCGCCGAGGAACACGTCGCCCGAGGTCGGAACGAGGGCGCCCGTGAGCAGGTTGATGATCGTCGTCTTGCCGGCGCCATTCGGGCCGATCAAGGCATGCCGCACGCCTTGCGGGAACGCGAGCGTGACATCGCTCGCCGCCTTGAACGCGCCGAACTGCTTCGACAGCCCGGACGTGCGCAATGCCGCCGTCACCATCACCTGCCTCTGATCCGAGCAGGGAGGCCGTCGAGCGCGCCCAGGATGCCGCCGCGTCCGTAGAGCACGACGACCACCAGGAGGAGACCCAGCCAGAACTGCCAGTAGATCGGATTGAGGTCCGACAGATAATGGTGCGCGAGCATGAACACGGTCGTGCCGACGAGTCCCCCGTAGAGCCGGCCGGCGCCGCCCAGCACCAGCATGATCATCAGGTCGGCCGATCGCGGAAAGCCGAACACGTCGAGGCCCACGAACTGGGTGGTCTGGGCGAGCAGCCCTCCGGCGACGCCCGCCATCGCCGCGCTGACGGTGTAGATGGCGATCAGCCGGCGCGTCACCGGCGCGCCGATCGCGGGCATCCGGGTCACGTTCTCGCGGACACCGCGCAGCGAAAGGCCGAACGGCGAATTGACGATGCGGCGGGCCGCCACGAACAGCAGGAACAGCACGGCGAGGCTGTAAAGATAGGCGGTGTTGCCGCGCAGGTCGAACGCGAAGACGCCGAACAGCTTGCCCATCGTGACGCCGGACAGGCCGTCGGCGCCGCCGGTGATGAAGGCGGCCTGGTTGGCGACCTCGTACAGCATCAGCCCGATGCCCAGCGTCACCATCAGGCGCGCCAGGTCCGAGCCGCGCACGACCAGGAAGCTCGTCGCATAGCCGACGAGCGCGCCGGCCGCGCCGGCGACGACGAGGCCGCTCAACGGCTCGCCCCAGCCATGGACCGCAAGCAGCCCGGCCACGTACGCCCCGATGCCGAAGAAGGCGGCATGCCCGAGCGACACGATGCCCGCGTAGCCGAGGATGAGATCGAGCGTCACCGCGAACAGTCCCGTGATCAGGATCTGGCTCCCGAGCACGCGGTGCTGCGGAAACGCGAAGAACGCCGCGAGCGCGGCGATCCAGAAGACGATCTCGAGCGCGCGCCAGCGATCGGCGGGAAGCTGTGGCGCGGTCGCGGCGCTCACTGGGGCACCCTTGGCGCTGCGCGCCTTCCCTCCGAGAGGGAGCAATGAGCGCCTTGGGACGGCCCGGCGGCGCTCATGCGTCGCCACACGGCGTGGGGCCGCCTTCAGGCGGCTTGCGCCCGTGCGGCTGGAAGCGTCCGGCTGAAGCCGGACCCACGACCGCGGCACCTCGCGCGACCCTTGCTCCCCGGGGTGACGCAGAACGCCTCACACCCGACGCCCGTACAGCCCGGCCGGGAAGACGATCATCAGCGCGACCATCAGCACGTAGATGATGAACGAGCCGATCTGGGGCACGTAGTACTTGCCGGCGACGTCGCAGATGCCGAGGATCATCGCGGCGACGAGGCCGCCCTTGATCGTGCCGGCGCCGCCGATCGCGACCACGAGCAGGAAGTACACCATGTACTTGAGCGGGAACGTCGGGTCGAGCCCGAGCACGTCGATGCCCAGGCCGCCGCCGAGGCCCGCGAGCCCCGAACCCAGCGCGAAGGTCACGCCGAAGACGCGGTTGACGTCGATGCCGAGTCCGGCGGCGGCCACCGCGTTGTCGACCGAGGCGCGCACCTGCGCGCCGAAGCGCGTCTTCACGAGCAGCAGGTGCAGCACGATCGTGATGAGGACGACCACGCCGATGAGGAAGATCCGGTAGGTGCCCAGGTCCAGCCCGAGCACGCGCACCTGGCCGCGCAGGAAATCGGGCAGCCGCACGGGCTGCTGCGAAGGCCCGAAGAACCAGGTCGCGGCCGCGACCGACATGAACACGAGTCCGATCGAGAACATCACCTGGTCGAGGTGCGGAGCCTTGTAGAGCCGCTGGTAGAGCGTGCGCTCCAGCACGATCCCGGCCAGCGCCGAGACCACGAACGCCACCGGCAGGCTCGCCAGGAACGGCACGCCCGCGCGCGTCATCAGCACCGCGCAGGCGTAGCCGCCCAGCATCGCGAACGCGCCATGCGCGAGGTTGACGAAGTTCATCAGGCCCATCGTCACCGAGAGCCCGATGCTGATGACGAACAGCAGGCTGCCGTAGGCGACGCCGTCGAACAGCACGCCGATCAGGTTGCCGATCATGGCGCCGCGCCTCAGCGAGAATGCGATCAGCCTGGGTCCTTCACGTTCTCGAACTTGTCGAACTCGACGTTCCACGGCTTGCCGTTGACCATCTTCACTTCGCGCAGGTAGACGTTCTGGATCGGCTGGCGCGTCGCCGGGTCGATCGATATCGGCCCGCGCGGGCTCACCCACTTCTGGCCCTTCATCGCCTCGACCAGCTGCTCGCCGCGTGGCATTCGGGCCCGCCTTCTTCACCGCCTCGTAGATCAGGTGCATCCCGTCGTAGCCGCCGAGCGAGTGGAAGTTCGGGCGCATTCCCGTTGTTGGCCTTCATGAACGAATCGACGTACGCCTTGTTCTCGGGCGAGTCGTGCGCCGCCGAGTAGTGGAACGAGGTGATGACGCCCACCGCCGGGGCGCCCATGGTCTCGAGCAGGTCGTCGTCGGTGACGTCGCCCGTTCCGATCATCCGGATGCCGGCCTGCTTCAATCCGCGCTCGTCGAACTGCTTCATCACCGCGAGGCCTTCGCCGGAGGGCACGAACACGAACAGCGCGTCGGGCTTCGCGTCCTTCGCACGCTGCAGGAACGGCGCATAGTCGGGATTGCGCAACGGCGTGCGGATCGCCTCGACGATCTCGCCACCGCCCGCCTTGAACACCGCCTGGAAGGTCTTCTCGGCGTCGAGCCCCGGGCCGTAGTCGGTGACCATCGTGACGACGCGCTTGATCCTGTTCTTGAGCGCCCACTCGGCGATCGGCGCCGTGACCTGCGGCAGCGTGAAGTTCGCGCGCACGATGAACGGCGAGCGCGTCGGGATCATCGCGGTCGCCGCCGCCATCACGATCATCGGCACCTTCGCCTCGGTGGCGACCGGCGCCGCCGCCAGCGCGAGCGGCGTGAGGCCGAAGCCGGCGAGCACGGTGACCTTGTCCTGCACGACCATCTCCTGCGCGATGCGCTTGGTCGTCTCGGGCGCGAGCCCCGTGTCGTCCTTCACGATCAGCTCGACCTTGCGTCCGGCGACGGTGTCGCCGGTCTTCGCCATGTAGAGCCGGCAGGCTGCCTCGATCTGCTTGCCGGTCGACGCGAACGGACCGGTGAGCGGCAGGATGAGGCCGATCTTCAGCGGATCGGCGGCGAATGCCGCGACCGGCAGCCAGCCGAGCAGGATCGCGGCGGTGAAGCGCTGCAGAATCCTGCGGCGCGAGGTCGGGAAGGGTTGGTTCATGGTTCCTCCGGTTGGGTAGGTCAAGGGTTCGGACTGCCCGCTGCGCCGATCACGCTGCGCGAGTCCGCATGGCTGCCTGCGCCCGATTCTCCAGCACCATCAGCGCCGCCGCGGTGTTCGAAATCGGGATGTGGTAGTTCGAGTGGACTTTGCTCACGCTGCCGGTCAGCGCGCCGCGCGCCGCCATCCAGGTCATGAGCTCGGTGCCCTGCGCACCCGCCTCGCGGACGAGGTCCGGCATCGAGTAGCGGGTGAGCCTTTCCGGATCGTCGACGATCGCGTCCATGCACATCAGGTCGAAGGCCTTGTTGATGAAGCCGGCGCGCTGGCCGTCGAGCTGGTGCGACAGTCCGCCGGTGCCCAGCACGACGACGCGGGCGTTCTCGTCCCAGGCGTCGAGCGCGCGGCCCACGGCCTGGCCGAGCCGGTAGCTGCGGGCGAGCGAGGGCAGCGGGTGCTGGACGTGGTTCATCGCGATGGGCACGATGCGCACCGGCCACTCGCCGCCGCCCGGCCACAGCAGCGCCATCGGCAGCGTGAGCGCGTGGTCGACGAGCATTTCCTGGCACATCGTGATGTCGAACTCGTCGGCGACCAGCGATTCGATCAGATGCCAGGAGAGCGCCGGATCGCCCTTGAACGGCCGCACCGTCGGGATGCCCCAGCCCTCGTCGGCGTTGCGGTATTCGGGCGCGGCGCCCACCGCGAACGTGGGCAGCTTGTCGAGGAAGAAGTTGAGGCCGTGGTCGTTGTAGAAGACGACCGCGACGTCCGGCTTCGCGCGGGCGAGCCACGCGTGGACCGGGGGAAAGCCGTCGAAGAACGGCTTGAAGTACGGATCCTGCTGCAGGCCCTTCGCGATCGCCCCGCCGATGGCCGGAACGTGCGAGGTCGTGACTGCGCCGAGTATGGTTGCCATGGTCTATCTCCCTGCGGCGACGAGCATCGCCTTGAACGCGTCCTTGCTCATCCCCGTCTGCTGGGCGCCGATGTCCTGCACGTCGAGGTGGAAGATCCCCGCGAGCTTGGCGAGGTAGTAGATGTTCCCGCCGGCGGCGATCAGCTCGAGCACGTTGCGGTTGCGCACGGCGCTGCGCTGCGCCTCGTTCAGCCCGTACGTGCGCGCAGTAGGCGTCCTCGTCGCGCAGGAACGCCTCGCGGTTCGCCGCCGAGTTGAACGAATAGCACATCCTGTTGAGCGCGTAGCCCTTGCGCGCCATCGCCCCGTCGAAGAGCGTGGTGCCCGGGATCTCGGGCTTGCGTGCGTCGCTGGTCATCGGGCCTCCCGTGGTGTGGACGCCGGCGCGGATCAGGCCGGCCGGGCCGCGAGCTGCCGCTCGAGCCCGTCGAGCGTCCGGTAGCAGGGCAGCACCTGCGCGACGCTGGCGTTGGGCTCGCGGCCCTCGCGTATCGCGGCGAAGAACTCGCGATCCTGCAGCTCGATGCCGTTCAGCGACACGTCGACCTTCGACACGTCGATCTTCTCGTCCTTGCCGTTGTACAGGTCGTCGTAGCGGGCGATGTAGGTGCCGGTGTCGCCGATGTAGCGGAAGAACGTGCCGAGCGGCCCCTCGTTGTTGAACGAGAGCGAGAGCGTGCAGATTGCGCCGGTGGCGGACTTCAGCTGGATCGACATGTCCATCGCGATGCCGAGCACCGGATGGATCGGGCCCTGGAGCGCGTTCGCCGCCACGATCGTCGCCGCGCGTCTGCCAGGCGAACAGGTCGACGGTGTGCGCCGCGTGATGCCACAGCAGGTGATCGGTCCACGAGCGCGGCTGGCCGAGCGCGTTCATGTTCGTGCGGCGGAAGAAGTACGTCTGCACGTCCATCTGCTGGACGTTGAATTCGCGGGCCAGGATCCGGCGGTGGACCCACTGGTGGCTCGGATTGAACCGGCGGGTGTGGCCGACCATCGCGACCTTGCCGCGCTTCCTTCGCGCGGCGCACGACCGCTTCCGCGTCCTTCAGACTGTCGGCGAGCGGAATCTCGACCTGGACGTGCTTGCCCGCCTCGAGGCAGGCGATCGCCTGCGCGGCGTGCAGCTGCGTCGGCGTGCACAGGATCACCGCGTCGACCTCCGGCAGCGCGAGGCTGTCGGCAAGGTTGTCGGTGACGTGGCCGATCCCGTATTTCGCCGCAACCTCCCTCGTCTTGCCGAGCTCGCGGCCCACGACCGAGACGACGTCGACGCCGTCGATCAGCCGGATGGCGTCGAGGTGCTTGGTGCCGAAGGCGCCGGCGCCGGCCAGCGCGACCTTGATCGTTCGCGTCATCGCGCGTTCTCCAGGATCAGGTGGCCCACCGCGGTGTTCGACGCGGGCACGTGATAGAAGCGGTGCACGACGCGCGGCGGCGTGTCCGCCATCGCGCCGCGGGCGATGAGCCACATCACGAGCTCGACGCCCTCGGAGCCCGCCTCGCGCAGGTAGTCGACGTGCGGCATCGCGGCGAGCCCTTCCGGATCGGCGATCAGCCGGTCCAGGAAGGCGTTGTCGAACTCGCGGTTGATGAGGCCCGCGCGCGGGCCCTGCAGCTGGTGACTCATGCCGCCGGTGCCCCAGACCTGCACGGTCAGCGGCTCGTCGTACGATTCCACCGCCTTGCGCAGCGCCCGCCCGAGCTGGAAGCAGCGCCGGCCCGAAGGCGGCGGATACTGGACGACGTTCACCGCGAACGGAATCACCCGGAACGGCCAGGCGGCGGGCTGCCCGCACAGCAGCGACAGCGGGACCGTGAGACCGTGGTCGACGTCCATCCGGTTGACGATCGTGAGGTCGAAGTCGTCCTGGATCAGCGACTGCGCGATGTGCGCGGCGAGCTCCGGGTGGCCCTTCACCACCGGGACCGGCCGCGCGCCCCAGCCTTCGTCGGCCGGCGAGAACTCGGCGGCGCAGCCGATCGCGAACGTCGGGATCATCTCCAGGCTGAACGCCGAGGCGTGGTCGTTGTAGACCAGGAACACGACGTCCGGGCGGTTCGCCGCGAGCCACGCCTTCGAGCGCTCGTAGCCGGCGAACAGCGGTTGCCAGTACGCCTCGGCGGTCCGGCCGTGGTCGATCGCCGCGCCGATCGCCGGGACGTGCGACGTGTAGACGCTCGCCGTGATCCTCGCCATCACTCGCTGCTCCCCGACGTAGCGGTTGCCCTCGATCGGGCGGCCGCCCTTCACCATCATGTCGCGGTACTCCTGCTCGGTCATCCCCGTCATGCTGCCGGCCATCTGCAGGAAGCTCTTGCCGTCGGTCGCGCCGATCTTGGCCAGAAAGTAGATGTTGCCGCCGAGCGCGATGCAGCGGTTGAGATCGCGCGCGAGCACCGCCTGCTTCTGCTCCTCGGTCATCGGCCATTCGTCGAGGTAGGCGCGCTCGTTCGCCTTGAAGCGCGCGCGGTTCTCCGGCTTCATCAGCGACATGCAGAACTGGTTCAGATGATAGCCCTTGCGCGACTGCTCGGCGTCGAAGATCGTCGTGCCGGGGATGTCCTTGTACGGCTTGTCGAGCGCCATGCGGCGTCCTCAGCGCCCGCTCGGCCGCCCAGGGCGCGCTGCTGGCGAGCGCGAAGTGAGCTCGGGGGGTCTTTCCGGCCAGTAGAGCCGCATCGGGTTGTCGACCAGCAGCTTGCGCTGCAGCTCGGGCGTCGTCGCGATGTGCGGAATGAAGTCCACCAGCAGGCCGTCGTCGGGCATGTGGTCCTTCAGGTTCGGGTGCGGCCAGTCGGTGCCCCAGAGCACGCGGTCCGGAAAGGTCTCGACGACGCGGCGCGCGAACGGCACCACGTCGCGATAGGCGTTCTGCTGGCCATCGAGCGCCGGCGGCCCCGAGACCGAGAGCCGCTCCGGGCAGCTCACCTTCGACCAGATGTTCGGGTGCTCGCGCAGCAGCTTCACGAACCGGGCGAACTCGGGCCCGTCGACCGGCTTGGTCACATCGGGACGTCCCATGTGATCGACGACGACGGTGGTGGGCAGCGCGGTGAAGAAGTCCCAGAGCTCCGGCAGGTCCGCCGCCTCGAAGTAGACGACCACGTGCCAGCCGAGCGGCGCGATGCGCTGGGCGATCTCCAGGAGCTCGTCCTTCGGCGTGAAGTCCACGAGGCGCTTGACGAAGTTGAAGCGCGTGCCGCGCACGCCGGCCTCGTGCATCGCGGCGAGCTCCGCGTCGGTGACGCTGCGCTTGACGGTGGCCACGCCGCGCGCCTTGCCGCCGGAGTGCAGGAGCGCGTCGACCAGCGCCCGATTGTCGCTGCCGTGGCAGGTCGCCTGGACGACGACGTTGCGCGAAGAAGCCCAGCCGGTCGCGCAACGCGTAGAGCTGGTCCTTCGACGCGTCGCAGGGCGTGTACTTGCGCTCGGGCGCGTAGGGGAACTGCGCGCCCGGGCCGAACACGTGGCAATGCGCGTCGACCGCGCCCGGCGGCGGCCGGAAGCGGGGCTTCGAGGGGTCGGGATGGAAGGGGAGCCACCCCGGGGTCATCTGGAATTCCATCGCGGTGCTTCGGCAGGAGCTCTCGTTTCGTTGCGGTCTGCGGCGATGCGCGCCTGGCGGATCGCGCGCGCGGCCGTCGGGTCAGTCGATGTACTTCAGGCCGGCCTTGGCCAGCGGCTCGCGCATCTTGTACATGTCGAGCCCCAGCTCCCCGGCGGCGAGCCGCTTCCGCTTGCCGGCCTCGTTCGCCGCGCGCGCCTCCGCGGCGTCGGCCGCCTGCTGCGCGATTGCCGCCGGCACGACCACCACGCCGTCGTCGTCGGCGATCACCACGTCGCCCGGATTCACCACCACGCCGGCGCAGACCACCGCGACGTTCACGGATCCGAGCGTGGCTTTCACGGTGCCCTTGGCGCTGATCGCGCGCGAGAACACGGGAAACTTCATCGCCGTGAGATCCTTCACGTCGCGCACGCCGCCGTCGATGACCAGCCCCTTCGCGCCCCGGGCGCGAAAGCTCGTCGCCAGCAGGTCGCCGAAGAAGCCGTCGTCGTTGTCGGACGTGCACGCCGCCACGACGACGTCGCCGTCGCGCAACTGCTCGGCCGCCACGTGCAGCATCCAGTTGTCGCCGGGCTGCAGCAGCACGGTGACCGCGGTCCCGCACAGCTCCGCGCCGGCGTAGATGGGCCGCAGGTAGGTCTTCATCAGGCCGACGCGGCCCATCGCCTCGTGGACGGTGGCCACGCCGAAGCGCGCGAGCTTCTCCACAGCCGCGCGATCCGCGCGCACGATGTTGCGTTTCACGATGCCGAGGTCGTTCATGCCCATGGTCACTTCCCCCTCGCCTTGAGCGCGGCGTCGAGCCGCGGATAGACGCGCCGCGCATTGCCCTCGTAGATCTTGTGGCGATCCTCGGCGCTCAGTGCCGCGGCATCGATGTAGCGCCGGGTGTCGTCGTAATGGAACCCGGTCTCCGGGTCGATGCCGCGCACTGCGCCGATCATTTCCGAGGCGAACAGCACGTTGTCGACCGGGATCACCTTCGTCAGCAGATCGATGCCCGGCTGGTGGTAGACGCAGGTGTCGAAGTAGATGTTGTTGCAGCAGGTGGTCCTTGAGCAGCGGCTTCCTGAGCTCCTGCGCCAGCCCCCGGAAGCGTCCCCAGTGATAAGGCACGGCGCCGCCGCCGTGCGGAATCACGAACTTCAGCGTCGGAAAGTCCTTGAACAGGTCCGCGGTCAGGCATTGCATGAAGGCGGTGGTATCGGCGTTCAGGTAGTGCGCGCCGGTCGTGTGAAAGCACGCGTTGCAGCTCGTGCTGACGTGGATCATCGCCGGAATCTCGTACTCGACCATCTTCTCGTAGATCGGGTACCAGTGCCGGTCGGACAGCGGCGGCTCTCTCCAATGGCCGCCCGAAGGATCGGGGTTGAGGTTGATCGCGACGAAACCGTACTCCCTGACGCAGCGCTCCAGCTCGGGGATGCAGGTCTTCGGGTCGACGCCCGGCGACTGCGGCAGCATCGCCGCGCCGATGAAGCTGTCGGGGAAGAGCCGGCTCACCCGGTAGCAGAGCTCGTTGCAGATCGCCGCCCAGGTCGCGCTCGTCTGGAAGTCGCCGATGTGGTGCGCCATGAAGCTCGCGCGCGGCGAGAAGATCGTGAGATCGCTGCCGCGCTCCTTCATCTTGGCGAGCTGATTGGTCTCGATGCTCTCGGCGAGCGCATCGTCGCCGATCCTGAGGTCCGAGGCCTTCGGCGCCACCGCGGGGTCCTCGAGGCCGGCGATCTGGCGGTTGCGCCACTCCTCCAGCGCCTTCGGCGCGGTCGTGTAATGGCCGTGGCAGTCGATGATCACGGTTTGCTCCCTCTCCACACCGACGCGGGGATCATGACCTCGCCGCGCATGATGAGCCGCGCGGTGCGCAGCAGCGCCGCGCGGGTGACGTTCTGCGGATTGGCCGGATCGACCTCGAGCTCGACGCTGAATTCGCCCGTCGGGTGCTCGACCGACACCTTCTTGACGCGGCCCTTCGGCACCGTCGCGACGCCGTCGCAGACCGAGCCGTCCAGCACGCAGGCGGTGCCCACGGTCACCGCGGCGAGCACGCCGATCGCGTCGTGGCACACATGCGGGATGAAGCTGCGCGTGCAGAGGCTGCCGCCGTGGCGCGGCGGAGCGACGAGCGTCATCTTCGGATAGTTCTTGCTCGTCACGTCGCCCAGACCCATCGCGTGGCCGCTGGCGATGCGCAGGCGCTCGAGCCGCGCCTTGAGCTCGGTGTCGGCATTCATCTCCGCGACGCCCTCGTAGCCGGTGCGGCCGACATCCGTCGCGCGAAACATCACGAGCGGCATGCCGTTGTCGATGCAGGTGACACTGACGCCGTCGATCGTGTCGCGCACCCGGCCGGTCGGCAGCAGGCCGGCGCATACCGACCCGGCGGTATCCAGGAAATTGATGGTGATGGGCGCGGACGCCCCGGGCACGCCGTCGATGCGGGCATCGCCCTCGTACTCGACGTGGCCGCCGGGCGTCTGCACGGTGATGTCGCACTGCATGTCGGTATTGAGCGTCAGCACGCGCAGCGTGCTGGTATCGCCCCGCGGGGCCGCCATGCCCGTTTCCAGCGCAAAGGGGACGACGGCCGCGAGCATGTTGCCGCAGTTCGGCGTCGTGTCGACGGTGTCCTTGTCCGGCTGGAGCTGCGCGAACAGGAAGTCGAGGTCGACCCCCGGCTTGCTGCCGCGGCGCACGATGCCGACCTTGCTGGTGAGCGGATGCGCGCCGCCCAGACCGTCGATCTGCCGCTTGTCCGGCGAGCCCATCACCGCGAGCAGCACGGAATCGCGCAGCGCGATGTCCGCGGGCAGGTCGGCGGCGTCGAAAA
The DNA here is from genome assembly GCA_963786625.1 of uncultured beta proteobacterium. Classification (GTDB taxonomy): domain Bacteria; phylum Pseudomonadota; class Gammaproteobacteria; order Burkholderiales; family Casimicrobiaceae; genus CAIWHR01. The sequence goes on along the minus strand of CAWAZS010000014.1, from coordinate 74,513 downwards.
ACGGCCCGCGCGACGTGCCCCCGCGCATGAACAGGCAGGGAATGGCGGTTTGAATGGGATCCTCCATCGGCCGATGCGATGCCGACCGTGGAGCGAAGTGTGCGCCGATCGCGGTACAGCGAAAAGTCCTCCGGTACACTAGCAGCTATGCCGGTTCGGCATGGGAGGACGCGGCAACGCGGAAGCGCCATGGACGTCAAGCAGCTCGAGTATTTCGTCAACGTCGTCGACCTTGGCGGCTTCAGCCGCGCCGCGCGGCTGCTCGGCATCGCGCAACCCGCGATCAGCCGGCAGGTGCGCAGCCTCGAGGTGGAGTTGCGCCAGGCGCTGCTGCTGCGCAATGGGCGCGGCGCGACGCCCACCGAAGCCGGGAAGCGGCTGCTCGAGCACGCGCGCGGCATCCTGCAGCAGGTGGACCGGGCGCGGCACGAAGTTGCCGAGACGCGCGGAGCGGTTGTCGGCCAGATCGTCGTCGGCCTGCCGCCGACGGTCGCGCTGCACCTGGCGGTGCCGATCGTGCGCGAGTTCCGCCAGCGCTACCCGAAGGCAACGCTCGGCATCGCCGAAGGTCTGTCGGCAACCCTACACGAGTGGCTGCTGGTCGGCCGCGTGGACATCGGCATCGTCTACAACCCCGTCGCGACGCCGGCGGTCGACACGCGGACGCTGCTCGAGGAGCCGCTGACGCTCGTCGGTCCGACGGGGCGGCGCGCGATGCCGCGGACCGTCCGGCTCGCCGATCTCACGCGCTTTCCGCTGATCATCCCCCGGCGCCCCAACGCGATTCGGATGCTGGTCGAGAACGGCCTGGCCGCGCTGGGGCTGCGCCCGCAGATCGCGATGGAGATCGACGCGATTCCCGCGATCCTGGAACTCGTCGCCGAGGGCCACGGCCACGCGGTGCTGTCGCCGCGCGCGCTCTCCCGCGCCGACGCCGGCCTGAAGCTCGCGTCGCGGCCGATCGTCCGGCCGCCGCTTTCAAGCGTGCTCGCGATCGCGACGTCGGCGCAGCGGCCGTCGACGCCGATCCAGAAGGCGACGGTCGCGCTGATCGAGGAAATCGCGCGGCAGGCGTGGTAGTGCGGGCGGCAGCTACCGACCCAGCGGTAGTTCGGTCCACCCGAAAGCAACCGCGCTTTGACGAGACGGCGGACACTGCAATTCGCAGTTGCGGGGGATGAGCGGCAGCGGCGCGCGCGATCCGTCGTCAACTTGCCTGTGGTCTGCGCCGCACTTTTCCACTGGCGCTGACTCGGGACCTGGCGATTGAGGTCGATTGCTTCGTTACCGAGGCGATTGCCATGTCCCATGGCGCCACTTCACCTCTCATGCGATCGGCCAGAAAGTCGACCATCGTCCTCAGCAGCAGTGGCTGATGCTGTCGAGACAAGTACACCGCGTGGATGCCAAGGGGCTCAGGCTCGCAGTCGGGCAGCAGACGAATGAGTTCACCGGAGGTCAAGTCGGCGCTGACAAAGTAGGTCGGTAACAGTGCAATCCCGGCGCCGGCAAGGGCCGCTCGGCGGGTGACGGCTGCCTCGTTGCTCTGCAGTTGTCCTTTCACGGGAACCCGGAGTGTCTGGCCATTTCGTCGGAGGCGAATCTCGGTTCGGCCAACGTAGGCGTGGGTAATGCAACGGTGGTTTCGAAGGTCGTCCGGGGCGCGTGGGTAGCCGCGCGCCTCGATGTACGCCGGCGACGCGCAGACAACGGACCGACACGCTCCCAATCTCCGCGCCACCAGCGAGTCGTCGAGCACGTTGCCAATCCGTACTGCCAAGTCGATGCGTTCCTCCGCAAGGTTGACAGTTCGCTCCGTTGCGATCAGCTCGACCTGTGTTTGCGGATGCTGCGCGAGGAAGTCCGTCACAACATCGACCAGGTAGGTCGCGGCAAAGGAGGTGCTGGTCGTGACGCGCAGCTTGCCCTCGGGTGCCGCTTGCCGTGCACCGGCCATGCTTTGTACGTCGCGCGATAGTTCGAGCATTTGGCGGCAGCGCTGCAGCGCTTCCTCGCCGGCATCCGTGAGGCTCACTCGCCTTGTCGTCCGGTGCAGCAGTCGTACTCCCAGCCAACGCTCGATGCTTTCGAGATAGCGCGAGACCATGGCCCGGGACATGTCCAGTGCTTGCGCTGCCTCGGTCAGGCTGGCGCGATCAGCCACTTCGGCGAAGACCTGCATGCCGGTAATTCGGTCCATACCTCTTTCCACTCACTGACCCCCAATGCCGTCCTTCACCGGCAATGGGATCCGCGTCTGCTGCCCACCAATTGTGGGCCGGGCGCCAATCGCCGCGATGGGTGCTGAAATGGCCAGAACGCTCGTGGGCTTACGAGTCGTTCCGCCAGCTGCCGGGACACCGCAGCGGGCCTGTGGTGCATGAGACGGCCAAGGTCAACAGGGCGAGGTGGGATGCAACACTGAGCGGCATCACTGCTGAATCGATGCAGCCGACCGCTTGTCGCTGGTCGATCGCGTTCGGCTCGTGGCCGTTCAGCGAGGTCGCGAACCGACACAAACGAGACGCGAACCGGACTGCATTCGGCCGTTTGGCAGATGCGCCCGGGACACGCCATCGGACCGCTATCGGCGGGTGCGGACGCGGATCTCGACGTTCTCAGTACCTGGTACTTCGCAGGGCTGCTATGACCCATTCCAGGGTGTTACAACCCATCCTGCATGACCGGGTGCAAAGGCACGACCTCGCTAAGGTGCAGCCGCAAGCACCCCGAGCGCAGCACCCGGTACCGAGCACTGAAAGGCTGGAACTCAGAGCGAAGGGCGAAGTGCCGGGTGCGAGGCATGGGGGCCCCCATCCGTGAAAGACAGCAGTAAACCCAGAGCAGACTGACACACTTCCCGAAAGCCGGCGTTCAATGCCGGAGAAGCGGACGCCCAAAAGTCGCCACAGTTGCTCCTGCGATCACCTTGTTTCGCACACGCCAGAAGAATCGGGTGCGGCAGCGCACAGACGTTGCCGCCACGGCCGAGGATTATCAATGTCACTTGTCGCGTTATCCGGGACAGGGATTCGCAAAGGAAATGCACATGAACCGCATCGTTTACATTGTCGGCTTCGTCGTCATCGTCATCTTTGTCTTGGGCTTTTTCGGCCTTCGGTAGATCTGCACGCGGGCGCCCGTGGCGCTCTCGATCGGCTACCTGGCAATGTCCGGGACATTCCTACGTCCGGAAGGGGAAGCGGCTGATACGGCTTCAAGGTGCATCTGGTGCACCCTCCAGTCGTGGCTTCACCTAGAGCCAGAAACAGGAAAGGGACAGAGATGAGCTGGTTCAAGCAAACGCGGGGCTCCGATCCTATCGCGGGGGCGAACGGCCAGGATGACACGGGTATCAGTGACGCTATCGATAGCACCAGCGCCGCAATTCTGAGCGCCGCAGGGATGCGCTCGCCGCCAAGTCTTGGCGTCGCAGGACCTGCGCGCACGGATGAGACAAAGCGCCGACAGTTGGCGCTGCTGGAGAGTTATGTCGCAAGAATCCGTCTACGGTGACCACATCATGAGCAAACTCTCCACTGCTGCACGCAAGAAACTACCGTCATCCGACTTCGCATTGTCCGGGCGCCGCTTCCCCGTGGAGGACAAGGCACACGCGCGCGACGCCAAGGCGCGCGCCTCGCAAGCACTCAATGCGGGTCGCCTCAGCGCAGAGGACAAAACAAAGGTCGACCACAAGGCCGACGCGGTTCTTGCAAAGAAGGTCAAGTAGGCAAACCCCTCGACAGAAGGCTTAGCGAGAAACCATGATCGAAACGCGGAAGGTTCGACTTTACACGAAGGCCGAACAGGACAAGGCACGCCACGCGGCAGCCCGAGCGAAGCGTCGGGCTGGAGGATTGGCAGCGGCTGGGACAGTCTACCGAGAGGAATTCCAGCGCGACGTTGGCCCGGACCTTGATGAGCCGCTCGACGTAACTGAATCCGGGCGTGAATTCTGAATGCGCGAGATGCGAGTCAAGCCCTTCCCAATCCAGCGGGTCGTATCCACATCGGGATAGGGCATGCATCCGAGCATCGCGCTCACCCAGGCGCCTTCAGGTCAACATGCGACGTGCCTGTGCCGATGGCCCAATTCAACGCCACTGTAATTGCGTGAGCCGAATTCAGTGGCGCTTGTCCTTACTGGAAGTCCAATGAAACATGCTAACGGGCTGGTGTCAGCCGGTGTTTGGGCGGAAACCGAAATGACCGATGAAACGCTGTTGAAATTCGGCACCGTGCAGGTAGCGAAGGCCGACGTTGCCGATGACCGCAAGCAACTGCGACTAAACCTTCTCGACGGCGTGCTCAACAAGCACGAACTGGGAATGCTCATTGAGTTCCTGCGGGCAAAGCAGGAGACTCTCAACCCTCTCGACAAAGTCCCAGACGCCGCGGGCGAACCCAAACAGCCAATCGATCGTTCAAATTGATCGCCTAGAATCCGACGCTGAAACCGCACGAGGTCGACACATCTCCTCGATGCGTACGCTGGCGCACTGTCAGCCCGTGCGGGATAACCCAAGATGCAGCGCTCTGGCTCCCGCGATGGCTACCTCAAGCGGTTGCCCTTCATCGAATTGGGAGGGACCGTCCATGCTGCTGTCGCCATTGTCCACGTTACGCACGACGACTGACTGGGAGCGTCGGTTGCTCCTGGGTCTGCTGTGGCCGGTACTATGGTTACAGGCAAGGTACGTTCGGCGCATCACGCCGAGGATGCCGGAACCGCCTGGACGCCGCGTCGGCACAGCGGGTCGCGGCTCCCTGGTTCGCCTGCTGGTGGCAGGCGATTCAGGCGCCGCCGGCGTCGGTGCCTCTACCCAGGATCAAGCGCTGTGCGGCCAGCTCGTCCGCCGGCTCAGCCGGCATCACACCATCCAATGATGCGTGCTGGCGGTCAATGGATTGGACTCGCCGGGCCTGCTCAAGTTGCTGCAGGACGCACCGTCGGCGCGTTTCGATGTGGTCGTGCTATCCATGGGTGCCAACGACGCAACGTCTTTGTGCGCGCCGTTGCGCTGGGCACAGTGGCAGAACTGTCTGGCCGATCTGATTGATGACCGCTTCGAACCCGACTTGCTGGTGCATAGCGCCGTGCCGCCGATGCATGCCTGCAAGGCACTGCCACAACCACTGCGCTGGTTCATGGGCCGTTGGGCGCGACAAATGAACGCGACCCTTGCTGTCCAGCTTGTCAATCAGCGCCGGCGCACCTTGCACTGGCATCCAGAATCCACGACGGTTTCAGGCATGGCGGTGGACGGACTCCATCCAAATTCCGAAGGCTACTCGGTATGGGCTAATGGCTTGAGCCAACATATCCTCGAAACCCAGGCACGATCCACCTCGCGTTCAGCCTGACGCGCCCCCGCAGCATGGCGCTAGTTGACGCGCTACTGTTGCGCGGCCGCTTTGACGTTGCGAAAGGAGATGACCGCTTTCGAGCAAATTTTACGGCAACTCTGACCGTCTGCAAGTGGCCGATCTGAGACGTACGTGTTCGTACTCAGTACCTAGAGCTTCGCAGGGCTGGCTCAGTACCGCGTACAGCGTGCACGACCGGGCGAATAGTGACCACCTCGCTAAGGTGCAGCCGCAAGCACCCAGAGCGCAGCACCCGGTACCGAGCACTGAAAGGTTGGAACTCCGAGCGAAGTCCGAAGTACCGGGTGCGAGGCATGGGAGCCCCATCCGTGAAAGACCGCTCGACCCCCTTTCTGCCGTTGAGCTTCCCCCTGCCAACGGCAGCAATGCCGCGGAAGCAGTCGTTTCGTCGCGGCCCTTGAACTGGAACTATCGGCCAGCAGCGGACGTACGGGTACACTCACCGAGAGCGGACGTCAGCAAGCGCGATTGAGGGAAACGGACGCAACGAATGCATTGCACGAGGTAGGACCGAGCGGGGTGAAGGAATGCGAACTGCGGTCGCGCTACCTCGGCCCCGGCTGAGAGCGCCTCGTCACTCAGCCGCGGCGAAGTGCGCCGCGAGAATGTCGGCCACGGGGAGCGGCTTCTCGATCGGCGTCATGTGCCCACTCTCCTTGATCGTCACGAGACGGGCGCCCGGAATACCCGCAGCGATCTCCTGCGCCCGCTCCGGCGGAGTAGCCGTATCCGCATCGCCCACGACGACCACCGTTGGACAGCGGATGTCGGCCATGCTGGTACGCGAGTCGGGCCGGCCGATCATCGCCGTTTGCTGCCGCACGAACACCTCGGCGTCGTTATCGTCTGCCATAGCGCGCATGTAGCGGCGCAGGGCGTTGTCCTTCGCGCGCGACGGATGCACGAAAGCTGGAAACTGCAGGGCGGCGATCGCGGAGAAAGGACCCTTGCGTGCCATGGCGATCTGCTCGCGACGCTTGTCGCTCTGCTCGGGGGTATCTGCGCGCGCCGAAGTATCCAGCAACGCCAGGGCCACGACGCGGCTCGGCGCCTGTCGCATGATTTCGAAGGAAAGGTAGCCCCCGAAGGAGTGACCGGCCAGCGCGAAACGTGGCGGCGCATCGGCGAGGATATGCCGCGCGCAATCGGCGACCGACTCATGTCGCGTGTGATCCGCGACGGTCACGGGGCCGATGCGCCACAGGGCGGGCAACTGCGCGGCGAACAGGCGAGGCGAAGCGATGAGACCCGGGATCAAGACGACGGGCAGGGCCATGATGAGTACCTTTCGGCCAGCGGAAAAGCTCGATGATAGCGTGCCACCGCAGCACCCGCCCCCGCGCGAGTCCCGCGCTCCGACACGATCACGCCCCGTCCGCCGAGTGTTGTAGCGCCGGCGAACTGGCCGCGCGACCAAGGACAGGAGTTCGGCCTGCGGCCGGTGGACGAAATTCGGGAACCAGCCAGGAGCGGTTATCGCAAGGACAGGTTCAGGCCAGGCCACGTCTACAGCCTGCTTCGCCGAGGCCGCCGCTTCGCGCGTAGCCCTTTCCAAAAGAAGTGTGCGCATTTTTGCCGTACGCAAGCGCGCGGATCACGCATCAGAATGGCGCCAGCAGTTCGTCCCAGTCGCGCAACGTCATCGCACCGAGCCAGTCGTTGTGACCCGAGTTGGGCAACCGGACGAGTCGGGCGACTGCGAGCGCTTGCGCGAGCGCGAGCCCGCCCGCCGCGCCTACGATCTCGTCGCGGTCGGCGACCAGCACCGCAATCGGCTTGTGGAAGAAGCGCAGCGCGGCGATCGAATCCATGGGATGCTTCAGAAAGAGGCTCGCAGGCAGCCACGGGTAGTGCGTGCGCGCGAGCGTGCGCAGTGAGTCCCATGGCGTGATGAGCACAAGGCCCTTGACCTTCGGCTCATGTTGCATGCCGAGCTGGGCTACTATGCCGGCGCCCAGTGACTCACCGACGAGAAGCAGGTCACCGGACCACGCGTGCAAGGCCTCGGTAACCGCGCTATCGGCGAAGCCAAGGACGCGTTCGACCGTGGTCTCGCCGGATCGCATACCGTAGCCCGGGTATTCCGCCAGCACGACGCGATAGCCGCGTGCGAGAAATGGCGCAAGGTAATACAACCGATCGCCCGCCCAGCCGGCATTGCCGTGGAAGACGAGCGCGGTGCCCCGCGACGCGCCGACTCGCGTTACGGGCTCCGCCACCAGACCCGAATACTCGCCCGCGACGTACCACTCGCGGACGTCGGCGCCGAAGCGGTCCCGAGCGAACGCGATTACCTCGCGCACTTCGCTTGCACTGACGCGCGCCGGATGGAACATGAGCCAATCCTGCACGCTTCGAGAGCCGGCAATTGACGGCATTGCTGCGAGTGCGACGATCAACAGAAACCTGACCAAGGCCGTCACAAGAGTGGATATGGCGTGGTACCGGGTCACGTTCGGCCAACCCCGCGGGCTTCAGTATGCCACCGGCAGAGCCGGATCGCTACGGCCACGGACTCATCGTGGCCACTGTCCCCGCCGCGCGCCGTCGACCTCCTTCAGACGCTACGTGCGCATATCGAGCAGCAAGGGATGGCGGGTGTTCGGCATTATTTTCTTCCAGACCGGGAGCGGCCGGCTGGCGCACCAGATGACACACCGTGCTCGGTCAACGTGGTCCGCAGCCGTCAGGTGGCGACCGCGAGCTGTTCTCTCGCCTGTCAACGCCCTCGCGCGCTCCGGTGGAGGCGGTAAAGTCCTATGGCGCCGGAGCGACGAGCCCGCTGGTTGACCGGCACCACCGACCCCACCACAATCAGACTCGCGTGGTTGAATTTACCAATCTTTCGAATGTCCATCACATGATGTTTTCGCGTCGCAAGATGCTGCTCGCTTCGGCCGTTCTGCTCGGCTCCTCTTGGGCCGCCCTTGCGGCCGCGAGCAGGAGCATTCTCCAGTTGCGGGTGGAGTACACCGCGACGAGCCTGATCGGTACCGATGAGCGCACCATGCCCGGCCGTCTGTGGCGCACCCACTCGGCGTTGCGCCACGAAGGCAAACACCATGGTCGTTCGCTGACCGTGATCGCGCGGCTCGATCGCAATCTCTGCTGGCTGGTGATGGCTGATCCCCGCTTCGCGATCGAGACCGACCTCTCCGTGCTCGATCTGCCAATCGATGTGCTGAACGGCGGCGGCGACATGCGGCAGATCCGTGAAGGACGCGAGCGGGCGAACGGGCTGGACACCATGCGGATTCGCGTCGAGCGCAATACCGGTTCGGGGAGTAGCTTCACCGGCCATGTCTGGGCGACCGACCAGGGGGTCATCGCGCGCCTCGCTGGCGAGGGCGAGAGCCGTGGCCGACGTGGTCGGACGCTGATGAATTTCCGCGATGTGCAGATCGGGCCGCTTGATCTCGGCCTGTTTGAGTTGCCCCGCGGCGTCCAGCTCGTCCGGGTCAAGGGCGGCGATCTCGCTACGCTGCTCGAAGGCATGGAAGCGGCCGGCCAGATCGGGCGGCGTCGCTGACCGGCCATCACCGGCCGGCCAGCGTTAACGCCCAAGTTGCTTCGGAAGCGGTCATTGCGGAGCCGGCCCGTCATCCACCGGTTAACATGCAACGGTATTGGGCACCACAAAATTGCGGCGGGCCGTTGATTACCTTGATCAACCCACACATCGGCCACGCCATTTGCTGCTATTGTGGCGGAGTTTTCTCCATCGTTTAGGCAAGCCATTTCTTGTCAGTCCGCAATGGATGTGGCTTGCACCAAAATCCTAGAGAGCCCGATTTCTGTGTACGCGAACTGCGAGGACTCAACATGCAGTGGCCTGATCTAAGTGCGGCCTTCAAGCAGGTCCCCTTGCCAGAGAGCTATCGTTATGCTCAGCTTCGTCGCAGCGATGTCCCGGCACTTCGCGCGGCAATCGCTGAGTGGCATCCCGACGTGTCCGTCGGAGCAGCCAGCTGCTACCTCGAGCAAGACTTCTACGAAACAGCCGCTACGCTTGCTGGCGAAGCGGAGCGTGATCTCTTGATCGTCCTGATTTGGAAAGGAGAGGAACTCGCAGGCTTCGTGTCGTGGGATCGGGAGCGCGCTCAGCAAGCGCTGTATGGGCGCTTCGGTGTCATCTCGCCGGCTCACCGGGGGGCGAAGATATCGACTTGCATGATGCAACTTGGAGAGGCCATCGCCCGTGCCATGGGCGCTGGCTTCATCTACACGCTGGCGACGCTTAAGGTTCCGAGCATGCAACTCGCCCTCGAGCGTGCCGGCTATCAATTGCTTGGGATCGCTCCAGGCTATGACCGGGAACTCGTAGCACCAGGGATCGTCAAACGCGTCTACGAGGCCTGGTACGCGAAGGTACTTGTGTCCGAGGACGAACTGCTGCGTCCAGATCCCGACAAGATGAGCCCAAAGACCCGAGAGCTCTTCCAGTTACTTTTCCCACAGTTCTTTCAGCCGAGCGAGCCGCCTACGGGCGTGGTGTGATTGCGATTGCTGCCTAACCGTCAACCGGACGCGCCGGTTAACTCCGTTCGTTAGGCCGCATGGAGTCGCACGCATGACCCCTGAACGTCGGCTTCCATCGGGTTCAAAGTCCGCTTCCCGCTTCACCCAACGTCCGCAACGGGTCGAGGCCGTGTGAAAACGCTTGCGACAGCGCTCGGTACGAGGCGGATTGGACGCGGCAAAGGCCGCGAAGTCGCTGCGGTAAAGCGGGAGCGTTCGGGCCTACGCTTTCATGAAGGCAACCAGAAGTTGCGTTCCGAAGATGTTCAGCGCCCGTTTCAGGTTGTACGCCAGGACCTGCAGGCTCATTTCTGTTCGGACCCGCGGCAAGGTCTTGGTCAGGAAATGCGTCGACCCCATCCATGCCTTGAGCGTTCCAAACGGATGCTCGACGGTTTGCCGACGCAGCCGTGAGGCTTGCGGAGTGCGATCCAGGCGGTGCTGCATGTCGTCCAGCACCTGCTCGTGTTCCCAGCGCGCGATTCGGCGGTAATCGCTGGGCGTGCATCGCGACTTGATCGGGCAGCGCGGACAGGCCGATGGCCAGTACCGGTGTATCTTTCGGTCATTCTCAATCGTCGTCATGCGCCAGATTGCCCGTTCGCCAGCCGGGCAACGGTACTCGTCACGTTTCGCAATGTAGATGAAGTCGCGCTTGTCGAAACGCCCGTCGGCTCGGCTATTGGAAGTTATTGGCTTGGGCACCAACGTCGTGATTCTCTCCTCGGCGCACTTGAGGATCTCCTCGCCGTCGAAGTAACCACGATCAGCCAGCACCATCAGCTTCTCTCCACCGATCGCGTCTCGCGCCAATTGCGACATCGCGGTGAGCTGCGCTCGGTCGTGCCCGACGTTGGTGACCTCGTGGGCCACGATCATGTGGTGCTCGGTATCCACCGCCGCCTGAACGTTGTAACCCACGATACCTGTCCCACGACCGCTGGTTGCCATTGAGCGTGCATCGGGATCAGTCAGCGAGACCTGCTGATCGGGAGTCTCTTGCAGTTGCTGTTCGATGCGGCGCAGCTTGCGGACCTGGTCTTTCACCGCGGCAATCTTCTCCTTCAGTTGTGACACCCGGGCCGCCGGTACCGAAGCAGGCTCCCGATCCGCCCGGTCGAGGTCGTTCAGGTAGCGCGCAATGCTCTCCTCGAGCTGCTGCATCCGCGCCCTCACTTTGTGCGGCGTGAAGTTCTTGTCGCGATTGTTGACTGCCTTGAACTTGCTGCCATCAATGGCGACCACGGCCTCGCCAAACAGCCCGATCTGTCGGCTCAGCTCGACGAATTCGCGGCAGACCTTCTGGATGGCCACCCCGTTATCTCGACGAAAGTCGGCAATGGTCTTGAAATCCGGCGCCAGTCGGCCGGTCAGCCACATCAGTTCGACGTTGCGCTGCGCTTCCCGCTCCAGGCGGCGGCTCGAAGGAACCCGGTTCAGGTAGCCGTAGATGTAGCTCTTGAGAAGTACCGCAGGGTGGTACGCAGGGCGCCCCGTGTCCGCAGGCTTCGCGGCTCCGAACCCTAACTGCACCAGCTCGAGTTCCTCGACGAAGGCGTCTACCGCCCTGACCGGATTGTCCTCGGTAATCCAGTCCTCAAGCTGCTCCGGAAACAGCACACCTTGTGACCGCTGTTGCCCCTCGATAAATCGGCTCATCCGCAACTCCGGCAGGTCGACCTGCCAACTCTGACCGCGGATGCGTCAAAGAGTTTTCACACAGCCTCGGTCGTAAGCGGTCATCGCAGGGCCGAACGGCTTGTCATCCGACGGTTGACATGCAACGGTCTCAGGCGCCAATCCATCGCGGCCAGCCGTTGTCTCCCGTAATCAACTCACACGTCGGCCACGCCGTTTGCTGCTATCGTGACGCAGGCTTCCTCGTCGCTTAGGCAATGAATTTCTTGTGGGCGCCAAGAATCTCCGCTATTGCTGGTCCAAGGCAACCGGCGAGGCATGCACGACCGAAAGACATTGCCCTTTTCGATACAGGTTCCGTTTTCGACAACAAGAGAAGGCCCCAATGAATACCTTTGCCAATCTCGCCTGCTCCGTTGTAGCTCTTATGGCAATCCAAGGCGCGTTCATCACTGCCGCAACGGCAGCCGATGATTCACTCGTGTCGTCGTGAAGGTCTTTCCTGGCGCAGGTCGCGAGGACGAACTGCAGGCTCGGTATGAAAAGCAGCTTGATTTCCCGAGGAAGTCTGAACCGAATGCCAGCTTTCGTTTGCACCGAAGCGTGAAGGAGCCAATCGTTTTTCTTTGGTACGAAACCTATCCATCGCATTCGGCGCTGGACAATCACTTGAAGACGGTCATGCCGGCTTTCCGCAGGGAATTCGGTGCAACACCAGATGGATTGATTGCGCGGCCATCCGAGTCGGAAATATTTCGCGAAATCAGGAACTGATGTCCCGCGCTGGGCACCCCGTTGGCGCCTAACCCGATGTTCAACGCGAACTTCCCGCGGTGGGCAACGATTCGCGCCGGCCCGTCGCGCACCTGCTTTTGGTAGCCATCGCGATGTGTTGACGACGCCGCCGGGTTTTTCGTCGGTCAATCAGCGCGCGATTTCACTACGAAGGCGCAAGGATCGGCAGAAGTTCTTGCGCCCTGGAAAGGCATGATTCAGGGCGGATTCAACCGGTCCTCGCGCCGTGTCCTCAAAAGCGGCAGGCCTGCTGACCCGAACCGACGACTCGAACGCAGGAGGTCACGCAGATGAAATGACGACGAACCGGTGCCCCCGCGAGGAGTGAATTGACTTCGGCGGACTGGCAATCACATCCTTCGGGCCGTCAAGGGACTGCAGGGGCCGCGGCCATCGAAATAAAAGTCCCAAAAGTCCGCCTTCGAATAAGCACAACCCGAGGTGGCGTTCACACCATCGAAGTCGAATTGGAGCATCGTGGCGAGGAAGCTCACAACGATCTTGCCGGCAACTGGGTCCCAACCGGCGACGCCGGGTTGGCCGATCGCAGGAGCGTAATACGGACTTTCTGGCCAGTAGTGCGGAGGCAGCCCCGGAGAGCCCGAGGCGACCGCATCTCCAAAGCGCATGCGCACGACCTGAGGTTGGCCATCAGCTGGGTAGCTGAACTCCCATATACCTCCGCTCATTTGCTGCGTGCGCTGCTGCGCCAGTTCCAGCGATGCGGGGACGCAGAAGGCAACACCTTCGGGACCGAGCCCTTCCCTGACGCAGGCTCTTCCAAAATAGCCGCACGCATCTCCCAAGTAGGGGGAATACCTATGGGCGGGCGCGCCGTCCTGCCCGCCGTTGTATGCGCGGTAGACGGGCATCGTGCCGGTCTCGCACCTGCCGGCGAAATCGGGCAACCGAACGTAGAAGGTTTCGCCCTCGAAGACCCAGTTCGGATTTGCCTTCACCGCGGCGCACTCCTCCGGGAAAGCCGTAAAGAAGTGGGAGCTTTTCGGCGCGAAGGCCGCGCTGAAGAACCGACATACGGGGACGAGACCCGGCGCCGGCGCATCCTCCACTTTGAATTCAAACTGGGCGCGCAACCAGCCCTTGTACACGCCGGAATCGAGAAGTCCCATTTCGAGAGGCGACGTCGTGAGAAAGAAGCGGTCGAACTCGGCGTGATAGAACTCTACCGCTGACACCTCGGCGGCTCGCGCGTCGCGCGTCGGTACCAGCATGCCGATGCATGCGGCAGCGGCCACGCCCGCGATCGTCGCTGCGAAACGTAAACGTATTGCCAACTCGCTCGGTTTGGAATTGAAGAATCGGAGACTCATGGCGTTCTCCTTCAACGAAGTAGCAGCGAACACTGCCAGTTTATTCTCTCGCTTCCACGAACCATTTTGACCAAAGGCGTGGCGCGCAGATGCACGAAGATTGACTTAACGCAAACGTCCATTCCATAGTCTCCTTGCGATGCGGGAGCCCACAACTGCGATACTCGACTCATCTCCGCCCTGAGGTAAGGATTGATAAGGCGCGGGTTTTTGAGTCCGGTTCGACATTTCAGCCAATCACTGCATTCCGTAGAATTTTGGGGTAGGCATAAGACGACCTGTTGGGTGACTGCACTGCAACTTGCGAAAAGGTTGATTGCTTCATGCTCGGAAAGGTTGCTTTGCGTGGCATGCCGTCGTGGTTGACCGTCCGCTATCGGCGCGTAGATTCTGTGCACAATGGCTCTCCCCGCTTCGACGGTTCGTTCGGGCATGTGAGAATCGACCCCTAAGTCTGACTGGTGTGGATATGACAATGGACCGAATGCGGTTCTCGAATGTCTCCGAGATGCTTTGCCTGCAGCAGCGCCCGAGCGGGACGGCGGAGCACGCTTGAGTTCCACAGGTTCCAACGACGCGCCAACGGCCAACGCATGAGCGCTGAGCACAGGCGACTGACGCAGGCGCTGCTGCTCTCGCTGCTGATCCACACGTTGCTGTTGAGCCTGATATTCGGTGGCCAGAGACATTGGCTTCCAGGCTTCGGCTTCCCCTGGCAGGAACGACGGATCGAGGTACCCGATCTGCGCGTCGTAGTCGTTCCGGCGCAGGTCACCGCGGCGGAGCAGGCGGTCACGCCGGCCGCGGAGCCGTTGCAGCAGGCACCGGTCGAGCAGCCTGTTGTCAGTGGGCCGGCGTTGACGCCCTCCGTGTCCCGTGCGCCGACCCCGCGGCAGACTGCAACAGCGAGCATGCCGGAGGTCAGCCCACGGACAGATGCCGAGACCGATGCGGCCCCTGCGCAAATACCTTTGCGCGCCGATTGGCACGGTGACGCGGCGCCCCCGCCGATCCCCGCGCCGGCCGTGATCGCGTTGGCGCAGACCGACGAGCCCACGTGGGTCGTGCCTGCCACTCCAGCGACGCCAGCGCCGGTCTTCGCGGCAGCGCCAAGCGCCTCGAGCCCGGAGACCGCGATGCCGTCGCTTGGAGATACTGTTGATGCAGCGCGGACGCGAATTGACCAAGAGCCGCAGGAGCGAGGCGTTGAACTGGCCAAGCTCGATCCATCCAAGCAGGAGGAGCAACGGCAGGCGGAGCAGCCGGAGGCGGCGCAGCAGGAGGCCGCGCTATTGGACGCCGCTCGGCAGGCGGCGGACTTGCAGGAGGCGGCGCGACAAGTGGCCGCACGTGTCGAGACCGCACAGGTCGAAGCCGCACGGGTCGAAGCCGCGCGGGTCGAAGCCGCACGGGTCGAAGCCGCGCGGGTCGAAGCCGCACGGGTCGAAGCCGCACGGGTCGAAGCCGCACGAGTCGAAGCCGCACGAGTCGAAGCCGCACGAGTCGAAGCCGCACGTGTCGAGGCCGCACGTGTCGAAGCCGCACGGGTCGAGGCCGCACGGGTCGACGTCGCGCAAGAGGCGGCCGCAAAACGGGAAGCGACGCTTCGGGCGATAGGACGACAGCTCGACGAGGAGGCCGCCCGGCGTGAAGCTGCAGCGGCTGCAGCGCGCCTGTCACCCTCGTCGAGCAGCGCACGTCGATACAGGCTCTTCGGTCGCGCCGATCCCAACGCCGAACTCATCCTGTATGCGGAAGCCTGGGCCCGGAAGATCCAGCTGAACATGACGTTCGACATGGTCCGCGACGCGGCGAAGCAGCCTCATACCGATCCCCTCGTGACGGTGGCCATTCGTAGCGACGGCTCGGTGGAGTCGGTGACCTTCGTTCTATCCAGCGGCGTGCCGGCCCTCGACGAAGCGATACGACGCGTCGTGCACAGCCAGACGCCCTACCAGGTGTTCCCACCGGGCCTGGCCCGCGAGTTCGACGTGATCGAGATCCGCCGAACCTGGTACTTCGATATAGCGATCCGGCTGTACTGATGGCACAGCGCCAGGCGTCAGGCGATTCTCGACGCGTTGGCTTGGGCGCACGACCTGCCCCTCAAGCTGGACAACCGTCATGATCGATGACCGCTCCACGGCAGCCGAGTCCTTGGCGAGACAGCTGCTCGGGGACGGAAGGCGCCGCCGATCTCAGTTGCGCGCGTCCTTGGGCTTGGTGCCCTTCGCGTAATCGGCCTTGGCCGGCGCGAAGGCCGGGCGCGCCTGGTGGGTGACATACTCGGCCACGTCGACCGCGTCCTGATCGGTGAGCGTGTCGCCTTGCCCCAGCGGCATGTTGTGCTTGATGAACGCCGCGGCCGTGTACGTGCGCGCGAGGCCCGCGCCGACGTTGAACGACGCCTTGCCCCAGACGGGCGGGAACACGTAGCCGCCGGCGGGATTGCCAATGCCGGCGCCATTGTCGCCGTGGCAGCTGGCGCACTTTTGCGCGTAGACCTGCTTGCCGCGGACCGCATTGGGCTTGAGCGCCGTGTCGACCGTGCCCATGCCGCGCCCGGCCACCTCTTCGCCATCGGCACGCCGTTCGACAGCCATTGGATGTACATGAGGATGGCGTTCATTTCGTTCGAATCGAGGACGAGCGCCTTGCCGTTCATCGAGCGCTCGAAGCAGTCGTTGACGCGCTCCTGCATCGAGTTGATGCGGCCGTTGCGGCTGCGGTATTCCGGAAACACGCCCCACAGGCCGACGAAGGGTCCGGCGTTGCGACGGTGCCGGCGCCCAGGTGGCAGTTGGTGCAGTTGAGGCCGTTGCCGACATTGTGCGGCAGCAGCTTCTTGGTATCGGTGATCAGCGCTTTCCCGAGCCTGACAGCCTCACCTTCCGGGCCGGCCGGGATCGTGCTGTCCGCGGGCACTTTGAAGGGTGCCTGGCCCGCGGCATGCGCCGGACCCAGCGCCGCGATGCACAGGAGGCCCAGGACGCCGAGCACACGCGAAACCATCGTGTCAGGCATGCGGGCTCGCAGCGGTTCCCTGCAGCGATTGGTAGTGCGCAATCGCTGCGCGTGCATTGAACAGCATGCGCTCGCGGCCGAGGCGCTGGTCCAGGCCGGCGCGGCGCACGACCTCGAGGACGCTGGGGTTCAACCCGACCAGCCAGACGACGGTGCCTTGCTCTGTGGCCCGCTTTTCGCCTTCCATCAGGGCCTGCAGCGCCGAATATTCGATGTCGGGCACGCGGCTCATGTCCAGCGCCAGCACGCGCGGCTTGTGCTGCGCGACCAGCGCGTCGATCTGCTCGGCCACATACTGCGCATTGACGAAGAACAGGCGCCCCTCCGGTCGCACGATCAGCAGGCCGTCGAAGGTTTCGTCGTCGGGATGCTCGGGGGACATTGGCCTCAGCACGTCGGCCCCGCGCTTGCGGCCGATCACCGACACGCGGGGATGGGCGGTCTGGCTGGCGAGGCCGATCATCGACACGACGATCGCCACCAGAATTCCCTTGAGCGTGCCGAACACCAATACCCCGACACACGCGATCAGAGCCCAGCGAAACTCCATCGAGCGCACCGTGCGGATGGCACGGAACTCCGCAGGCTGGATCAGCCCGACCGAGTAGACGATGACGATGGCCGCAAGGGTCGCGTGCGGCATCAGTCCCAGCAACGGTGCCAGCAGCAGCATCGTCGCCAGCGCAGCACCGGCGGTCACCAGCGACGACTTCTGCGACAATCCGCCGGCCGCGCGCACGACGGCCGTCTGCGACGTGCCGCCGCCTGCCGGCATCGCGCCAAAGAGGGCGCCTCCCAGGTTCGCCGCACCGGTGGCGATCAGTTCGCGGTTGGCATCGATCGGAGGCTCGCCCGACTTGGCGAAGGCGCGGCCCGCAGCAATGGTCTCGGTGAAGCTCATCAGCGCGATCCCGAGCGCGCCCGGGACCAATTGCTCGATCAGCGCGAGATCCGGCAGCGTGAGCGACGGGAAGCCCTGCGGAATCAGGCCGACGATCGACACTCCCGCGGCCTTCAGACCGAAGAACCACGATGCGGCAATGCTGCCCCCCACGGCGACCAGCGGGGCCGGCGAGTGGGGCCACAGCCGCTCCATGCCGATCAGCACCGCAAACGTCGCGACGGCGACCGCCAGCGTGATCAGCGACGTTTCGGGAACGTGGTGCGCGACGCTCAGGACGTCGAGAAAGAACCCCTGCTTGGTGATGTGGATGCCGAGTAGCTTCGGCACCTGGTCCAGCACGATCACCAGACCGATCCCCGCCTTGAAGCCCGTCAGCACGGGCGTCGAAATGAAGTTCGCCACGAACCCCAGTTTCAACAGCCTCGCCAGCAGCAGCAGCGCGCCGACGAGCGCGGCCAGAGTGGCCGTCGCGGTGACGAGCTTTGCCGGGTCGCCGTCCGGCACGACCAGCCCGAGCTGCGTGCCGGCCAGGATCGCCAGTGTTGTGGTGGAGCTGACGGAGAGCACCCGCGACGAGCCGAGCAGCGCGTAGACCGCCATCGGAATGAAAGCGGTATACAGACCCACGGCGACGGGCAAGCCGGCAACCGTTGCGTAGGCCATTGCCTTGGGCAACACGACTGCAGCGGCGGTGAGCCCGGCGACCACGTCGAAGCGCAGGGCAGGCGTGCCGGAGGCGTGCGGCGTCGTGGAGGCGGGCGGTGGGGTCATGCGGCGGGCTTCCGTTGGTCACGGGAATCCGTCCAGTATCGGGGTCGCCAATGAACCGCGGCAACCGCGATCATTGTAATACCGCAACCTAGCGCACGACCGGCAACTCGCCGGATGACGGCCCCGATCAGAACATGATCTTTGCCAGGAACAACCCGGTCGTGACCGCCACACTGGTGGCGACGAGTCCCGGGATCATGAACGAGTGGTTGAGCACGTACTTGCCGATCTTCGTCGTTCCGGAAAGGTCGAAATTGATCGCCGCGATCAGCGAGCCGTAGGTCGGGATGAAGAAGTAGCCGTTCACCGACGGAAACATCGCGATCAGGAACTGCGGCGGGATGCCCAGCGCCATGCCCAGCGGCATCAGCGCGCGGGTCGTCGCCGCCTGGCTGTACAACAGCACCGACGCGAAGAAAAGCCCGAACGCGAATGTCCACGGCGCCTGCTCGGCCCATTGCCCGATCGCCGGCACGATGACGTCCTTGTGCGCAGCGATGAAGCTGTCGCCCAGCCACGCTAGGCCGAAGATGCCGATGACGGCGACCACGCCGGCGCGCAGCGTCGAGGTCTTCGGAACCTCGTCGACGTCGACCCTGGTGATCAGCAGCATCACGGCGGCGACCGCCATCATCACGATTTCGATCACGACCGGCATTGCCAACGGAGCCTTGGCACCGGCAGCTTGCGCAGTTCGGGGAAGAAGCCGAACACCACCACCAGCGCCACGCCGGCCAGGAACAGGAACGCCGAAGCCTTGGCCGCCGGCTTGAGCGGCGGGCGTTCGGCCGCGGATTGCGGCACCGGGATCAGGCCGGCCTTGAGCCGGGCCTGGTATTCCTGGTCGTCCTCGAGGTTCTTGCCGAGAAACATGGAGATGATCGCCGCCGCGACCACGCCGGTGAGCGTCGCCGGCACGCAGACCATGAGGATCTGCGGCAGGCCCCACTGCGTCATGCCTTTTTCGGCAAAGAGTCCGATCATCGCGGCCGTTGCCGCCGCGACCGGACTGGCCGTGATCGCCTGCTGCGATGCGATGGTTGCCACCGCCATCGGGCGCTCCGGACGGATGCCGCTCTGGTGCGCGGTCTCATAGATTACCGGCAGCAGAGGATAGACGATGTGCCCCGTGCCTGCGAGAAACGTGAACGTCCACGTGGTCAGCGGCGCGACGATCGTCACGTACTTCGGGTTGGCGCGGATGATCCGTTCGGCGATGCGCACGAGGAAGTCGATGCCGCCGGCCGCATCCATGACCGACGCGGCCATGATTACCGCCAGGATGATTAGCATCACGTCGATCGGTGGCGACGTCGGGTTGACGCCGAACGCCACGACCAGCACCAGCAGCCCCACGGCGCCCCACAGCCCGAGTCCGACCCCGCTGTACCGGGCGCCCATCCAGATTGCCGCCAGCACGACGACGAATTGCAGAACAATCGACAGTGTCATGATCCTTCTCCCCGGAGGGTACGCGCCCCGGAACGGATTACTGCTCGAACTTCGGACTGATCAGGTTTTCGAACGAGAACACCTCGTCCCACTTTTCCTGGGTCAGCAGCTTTCTTTCGTTGACGACGATTTCGTGCAGCGACTTGCCGGACTCGTAGCCCTCGCGTGCGATCTCCGCGCACTGCTTATAGCCCAGCGACGGCTTGAGCACGGTGACGATGCCCAATGATAAATTGATGGCGCTCCCAATGCCCCTTGCCAAGGTGTTCCGCTCGTCAGGTTCGTCGATGCCGTATCCGTCGCTTGACGAAGCAAAAAGCGCCGGCGATTGGGAAATGTTTGATCCATAAAGTCAACTCGTTTCGTTCTTACGGATAAAATTGATGGTTCAATCTGAAAGCGCAGGCGTTAAAAGCAAGATCGATGATCCTGCTTTGGTTGAGCGTCGCCGGAAACAGATCACGGCCGCCAGCATCAAGGTTTTCAGTGAACGCGGGTATCATCCGGCAACGATCCGCGATATCGCGGAATGCGCCGAAGTCAGCATCGGCACGATCTATCAATATTTCAACGACAAGGAAGACCTGCTTTATCTCGCCATTGTCGAAATTATGGACTCATACGATTCGCATATCCTGGCCGCACTGAAGACTACGGAAGATCCGCTTGAGCGGTTCTACGCCGCGGTACGCGCTTTCTGCAGAGTAAATAATGCCTCTGTAGAAGTGACCGTTCTGACGTATCGGGAAACGAAATCCCTCCGGAAGGAGCGGCGAGACATCATCAAGCAGAAGGAAATCACGACGAATGGTTACATTGCCGCATGCGTTCGTGATTGCATCGAAGCAGGTCTTTTCAGCGACGTGGACGTTGAGCTATTTGTCTATCAGATCGTCATTTTTTCCCATGCATGGGCATTGAAAGCCTGGCATTTCTCGAAGCGAATGACAGTGGACGAATACATCAACCGAGGTCTGAATCTCTTCTTTATGGCGGTTCTTACCGGACGCGGCGAGCGCCAGAGCTCGCTGAATTGAAGAGACGGATGTATCCCTAGCAATTAAATCACGATCACAAGTTTTCCGACGGCATTTCAACTCGCGAGTTGCGCAAATGCCTTCGCTGTTTCTTCAAGCGGGTATCTTGCCGATATGGCAGGTTTGATTTGCGAGTTGCGATAGAAGTCGAGCAATTCCGCCGCACTTTTCTGAAACGCTTCCGGCTCACGATCAATCCATGCTCCCCAGAAGACCCCTACAATCTGGCAAGATTTTAGAAGGGCCAGATTGAGAGGGATTGAAGGGATGCCGGCTGGAAAGCCGACGACCAAAAACCGGCCATTCCATGCGATCGCACGGAGAGCGGCTTCTGCGTAATGACCGCCTACGGCATCGACGATGACGTCCGCTCCCTTCGCGCTCGTTGCTTGTTTCAGGGTTTCTGTAAAACTTTTTAGCGGGGCTGCGGACTGATCGCGATCATAGACGACGACTTCATCGGCTCCTGCTTTTGTGGCAACGGCTGCTTTCTCAGCAGTCGAGACTGCGGCAATGACGCGCGCTCCCATTGCTTTAGCTAGGGATACCGAAGCAAGGCCTATCCCGCCTGCGCCGCCAAGCACGACGACGGTGTCGCCGGCCTTGAGATGGCCACGCTCCTTGAGTGCGTAGTATGAGGTGCCGAACGTCAATAAAAGCGCGGCGGCGTCATCGAACGGCATATCGTCTGGAATGCGAACGCAGCGGTGTTCCTGGCATATGAATTTTTCCGCCAGGCCCCCCCACAGTGACGTTCCGATTACCCGATCGCCAATCCTGATATTGCTGACCCCGTCTCCAACGGCTTCAACGATTTCCGCCACTTCGCCTCCGGGAGAAAATGGACGGGGCGGCTTGAACTGATAACGGTCTTCGATGATCAGCGTGTCGGGGAAGTTGATACCGCACGCACGCACCGCGATCCGGACCTGTCCCGGCCCTACCGGCGGTGAGGGGAAATGCGCGATGGAAAGGGTTTCTGGGCCGCCGATATATGTGCTGACGAGCGCGCGCATGAATTCTCACTATGGAGGAAGCAATCACAATAACTAGAACCATTATTCAACCAATGGTGTCAAGAAAATCAAAAATCGGGAAAATCTACATCGTTAAACCGCTGTTCGGCCTTGACTGGACTATTTTCTGAATTAATATTGAACGAGTGATCATTCATGGATGGCGATCTTGGGATTCCAGCATTCATTTGCCCTTACTGCGGGCCGCCAGGCCGAGATGCGCCTCCGTGGATTATGGGGTGAAGAAACCATCCTGGACTATTTCGACGCAGCAGTAGCATCGCGTCCCGATCATGTGGCTGTGGTCGATTTCAAATCGACGACCGGCAGGCGTGAAGCTCTCACTTATCGGGAGCTTAATCATCGCGTTACGAAAATCGCCGCAAAATTTGTGGCACTGGGTATCGAGCCGGGCGACGTTATCTCGGTTCAGCTTCCGAACTGGTGGGAGTTTGGTGCGAATTCATCTCGCGGCGATGAGAGCGGGTGCCATCACTAACCCTCTGATGCCAATTTTTCGGGCGAGAGAGCTGTCTTTCATGCTCGAACTTGCCGAAACCAGGCTTTTGATTGCCCCTCGCGAGTTCAGAGGCTTCAAATATGCGCCCATGGTTGCGGAACTGCGGAAATCACTGCCCAATCTCAAGGATGTGTTCTTCGTCGACGGTGACGGTGACGGTGACGACAGCTTCGATCGTTTGCTTGAAGGCGCGATCGGTTCTGACAGCATCCGGTTTCCACCGCCGCCGAAGGCCGATGAGGTGTGCCAGATTTTGTTTACGTCTGGCACGACCGGTGAGCCGAAAGGCGTCATGCACACATCAAACACGCTTTGGGGTGATGTTCGCCCTCGCGTTGCGCGACTGAGGCTCGATCAATCTGATGTTGCATTCATGGCATCGCCGCTGGCGCATCAAACGGGGTTTCTAGTCGGCATTCTCATGCCGATTTTCTGAAGGGAACCGCGGTCCTTCAGGACATCTGGAATGGAGACAAAGCGCTCGAGATACTTGCCGGTGAAGGCGCAACGTTCACGATGGCATGCGACTCCTTTTCTGCTCGACCTCACGGATGCCGTGGAGCGAACGGGAACTCGTTTGCCGCACTTCCGGATATTCATCGCAGGCGGCGCGCCGATCCCTCGCGCATTGGTGCGGCGTGCGACGGAAAAACTGCAGGCTTCGATCGTTTCCATCTGGGGGATGACGGAGTGTGGCGCCTCAACGGCGACGGATGTCGACGATCCCATCGAAAGAAGCGCGGAGACCGACGGCAAGCCGAATCCCGGCGCCGAAATCCGTGTTGTGGACGAGAGCGGATCTTTGCTCGGTCCCAATATAGAGGGGCGTCTTCAGGTCAGGAGCAGTGGCAACTTTGTTGGATACCTGAAGCGTCCGCATCTGAATGCGACGGATGCCGACGGATGGCTCGATACCGGAGACCTCGCCACTATTAACGAGCAGGGCTATGTGCGCATCACCGGTCGCACCAAGGACGTCATTATCCGCGGGGGCGAGAACGTTCCGGTCGTGGAAATCGAAGGGATGCTGTTTGAGCACCCCGCCATAGCGGAAGTGGCGATCGTTCCATATCCCGATCCGCGGCTCGGTGAACGCGGTTGTGCTTATGTCGTGCTGCGGGCAGGCCAGAAGCTGTCGTTGGAGGAGTTGACCGGTTTCCTGCTCGAGCGCAATTGCACCAAGAACTATCTGCCCGAACGTATCGAAATTGTCGAGGAAATGCCGCGAACGCCGAGCGGCAAGATTTAAAAGTTCGTGCTTCGGCAGTGGGCCATGAAGCCAAAAGAGCTTCGGTCCGCATGATCAAACTCGTCGAAATAAAGTACTAAAATGAAAAACTATGGAGGGAACAATGAAGAAATTCTGGACGGTGAGTGCATTCGTTCTATTTTCCGCATCGGTCGGTTGGGCTGGTCCCGACGCGATCAAGATCGGTGTGATCGATGATATGAATGGCCCGTATGCGGCGGTTCAGGGGCCGGGCGATTTTCTGGCGGCGCAAATGGCAGCCGAGGACTTTGGCGGGAAGGTTCTTGGGAAGCCGATCCAGGTTCTCTCCGGCGACCATCAAAATAAAGCGGACGTGGGCGCGCTGATTGCACGACGCTGGTACGATACCGAAGGTGTGGATGCGATTTTTGGAATGGGGCATTCAGCGGTGGCCTTGGCCACTCAGCAGATTGCGCGCGAAAAAAACAAAATCAATATCGTCACGTCCGGTGGTACATCGCTGCTGACAGGACCGAACTGTTCACCGAACGGCGCTCACTGGACCTTCGACACCTACTCGCTGTCTGCCGGCGCAGTGAAGGCGGCAATTGATCGTGGCGACAAGACATTCTTTTTCGTGACCGCGGACTACGGGCTTGGTCATGCGATCCAAAAGGACACGACAGCTTTAATCGAGAAGGCCGGTGGCAAGGTCCTTGGCGGCGCGAAGCACCCGCTTGGGACAGCAGATTTCGCGTCCTATATCTTGCAGGCTCAAGCATCCAAGGCCGACGTCATTGTGCTCGCAAATGCGGGTGCGGATCTCGTGACATCGGTGAAAGCAGCCGTTGATTTCGGTATTGTTTCCGGTGGCCAAAAGCTCGCAGGAACGACGGTGTTTCTCCCGGATATCCCGGCAATGAGCCTGCAGGTGACTCAGGGAATGGTGCTGACCCAGGCATTCTATTGGGATCAAAACGACAAGACCCGCGAATTTTCCGTGCGATTTGAGAAGCGTCACGGCGTTCCAGCGACCGAAATGCAGGCTGCTACCTATAGCGGCGTTGCACACTATTTAAAGGCCGTAGCCGCTGCGGGAACCGACGAAGCCCAAGCCGTCATGAAGAAGGTCAAGGAGATGCCGGTTAACGATTTTATGACTGAGAACGCAAAAGTGCGCGAGGACGGACGGCTTTTGCGCAACATGTATCTTCTTCAAGTCAAGAAACCGTCGGAATCGAAAAGCAAGTGGGACGTTCTGAAGGTGATTGCGACCATTCCACCGTCGGAAGCATGGAGGCCGTTGTCCGAAGGTGGCTGTCCCCTGGTCAAGTGAAGAGGTGATCATCCCGCTGCGGCCGGATTGGCCGCAGCGTCGTTTCTTCAACCATTTATGAAAGCCGGGATTGGATGAGTTTCACCGAGATTGAATACGTTGAGGACGGCCCGATCGGTACGATTACGATGAATCGTCCCGACGATGGCAATATGTTCACGACAACGATGTGTCATCAAATTCGTGATTGCATCAACGAGATCCGGCGGGAAACGCGAACCCGAGTCATCGTTCTGACCGGAGCGGGTGACAAGTTTTTCTGCATCGGTGGCCGTAAGACAGGACTTCCGGATACAAATCTTTATGCGGGTGTGATTCCGGCAATGGATATGTATGCCGCCATCGACGGGTTGCAAAAACCCGTGATTGCCAGCGTCAATGGCTTTGCTGTTGGCGGTGGAAATGTTCTTCAGGTTATGTGTGATCTGACGATTGCTAAGGAAAGTGCCACATTCCGTCAGGTCGGGCCCATGATGGGTTCGTTCGATGCCGGTTACGGAACATGGTATCTTGAAGATCTGATCGGCAAGAAGCGCGCAAAAGATATGTGGTTCCGCAATCCGAAGCTTTCCGCAAAGGAGGCTTTGGATATCGGATTGATCAACAAGGTTGTGCCGGACGACTCGTTAAAGACGGAGACACGGAAGTACGCCCTTGAGGTCGCCGAGCGAGGCCCGTTTGCTTTGGCGGCGATCAAGTCCGCCTTTAACGCCCGGCATGGGGGCGTTGCGGGCCTGGCGCGTGTTTCGCACGATCTTTTGCTGAGACCTTACCTCGAACTCGTCGGAAAGCAAGGAACTCGCCGCATCTTTCGCCGAGAAGCGTAAGCCGGATCCTTCGAAGTTCGGCAAGTAAGTGAAGTGACACTATCCTCAGGATACGTTTAATGACTAAGCGCCCCGTTAGGATCGCGAATTTCTCCGGCTATTTTGGTGATCGTTATACGGCGATCGACGAAATCATGACCGGAGATCCGGTCGATGTGTTGATGGGGGATTACCTCGCAGAAATTACGCTTGCGGCACTTGCCAAGGGTTATCTTCGCAATCCCGACAAGGGATACGTGGAGTATTTCGTCAACCAGCTAACGCCGCATCTCAAAACGATTGCGGAGCGTAACTTAAAAGTCGTCACTAATGCGGGCGGGTTCAACCCGCGAGCGCTTGCTGCTGCGCTGAAGAAACTCATCGCAGAGCATGAGCTTGACCTTCGTGTCGCTTATATCGATGGAGACAACATACTCTGTAGTCTTCCGGCTCTTTGTGCTGCAGGGCATCGGTTCGAGAGTTTGGACACAGGTTTGCCGCTGGCATCCTGGGGGCATGAACCGATTGTCGCTAATGCCTATCTTGGAGGCTGGGGTATCGCAGCCGCGCTCAAAGGCGGAGCGGACATCGTGGTGTGCGGACGGGTTACCGATGCCTCGCTCACGCTCGGGCCGGCGGCGTGTTGGCACGGGTGGAAGCGCGATCAGTGGAACCAGCTGGCCAGTGCTGTTGTGGCCGGACACATTATCGAATGCGGCGCGCACGCAACCGGCGGGAATTTCACCGGATTTCAAAGTATTCCGGCGAAGCTGAAACCCGGCTTTCCTATTGCAGAAATTGCGGAAGATGGCACGACGATCATCACGAAGCACAGCGGCGATGGTGGCGCGGTCACCGTCGATACGGTAACGGCCCAGTTGCTGTATGAAATCCAGGGGCCGCGCTATCTCAATCCCGATGTTACCGCGCATATCGACAGTGTAAGGATAGTCTCGGACGCTCCTGATCGCGTCCGAATTTTCGGCATCAAAGGATCTCCTCCGCCGGGGACCACCAAGGTGGCGGTGTTCGCACAGATTGGGTATCAGATCGTTAAACTTGTGTTTGCCACAGGTTTGAACATCGAAGCCAAAGTCGATCTGCTGCGCGCACAAATCCAGGAGCTAATCTGCCACTCAGGCATCGACGACCTTCAGGTGACGCAACTCGGGGCACCCGCAGGTGATCCAAAATCGCAGTGGGAGTCGACTGTGGCAATCAGAATCATGGCGACTGCGCGCTCTGAAGAGGCATTGAGTCCGCAGAACTTCGCCCTGAAAGTCGATAGCCTCTATCTGTCGAGCTTTCCAGGATTTTTCACCGATACGGCCGCATTGCCGGTGGTCAATCCAAGGCCGCGTATCGAATACTGGCCCGCGCTCCTCGATCAGTCCGCTCTTGAGCACAAGGTAACGCATGACGACGGTACTGAAGTCATCATTGAACCGCCGCAGCAGACAGAAGCGAGTGCGCAGCCCGTACACCACGAGCCGAAGCCGGTGCATTTCGCTGACACTCGCACTTTACCGTTAGGGCGGGTTGCTTACGCGCGTTGTGGCGACAAAGGCGGGAATAGCAACATCGGCATCTGGACGCCGAGTCCGGACGCATGGCCCTGGCTGCAATCAACGCTGTCGACGGAGAAATTTCGGCAGCTCTTTCCGGATGCTGGAAATCTCAAAGTAACGAGACAAGAGTTTCCCCAGTTGCGTTCGGTGCATTTCATCGTTCACGGCTTGTTTGGAAACGGGGGGTCGAGCAATCTTCGCGTCGACCAGATTGGAAAAGCAGTCGGGGAATACATCCTCGCGCGCGATGTCGAGATACCGAACAAAATAGTGAACAAGTCTTCCCCCCATGTCTAATGAATTTATTCTTGAAACCAACGGATTGACGAAAGAATTTGCGGGCTTTGTGGCCGTAAGCGATGTCAATCTACGGGTGCGGCGCGGGTCCATTCATGCTGGATGGCCAGCTTTCCACCTTGCGTAAACCGTGCCGTTGACGGCATATTCCGGCCCGG
Organism: uncultured beta proteobacterium; assembly: GCA_963786625.1. Lineage (GTDB taxonomy): Bacteria > Pseudomonadota > Gammaproteobacteria > Burkholderiales > Casimicrobiaceae > CAIWHR01. The sequence goes on along the minus strand of CAWAZS010000014.1, from coordinate 46,741 downwards.
AGGCGGCACGTCCGGGACGGGATTTTCCAAGGCGTCTGGGAGAACCTGCCGGTGGCAAGAATTGGTCATGCGCGAAGCGCGCTTCGCGGCGATGACTGTTGGGGGAATTTGATTGGCCGATGAGTTCATTCTCGAAACCCACGGATTGAGCAAGGAATTCGCGGGATTCTTTGCCGTTCGCGATGTCGATCTCAGGGTTCGCCGTGGCAGCATTCATGCGTTGATCGGTCCGAACGGGGCCGGCAAGACGACGTGCTTTAATCTCCTGACCAAGTTTCTGAAGCCCTCGGCGGGCCAGATTCTCTACAAGGGGCAGGATATCACGGCGATGGCGCCGGCCGACGTCGCGCGCCTCGGCCTGGTGCGCTCGTTCCAGATTTCAGCGGTGTTTCCGCACCTCACCGCGCTCGAAAACGTCAGGGTCGCGCTGCAGCGCCAGCACGGGCACTCCTTCGATTTCTGGCGCTCCAAGACGGTGCTCGACCGCTTCAACGGCCGCGCCCATGAACTGCTCGACGATGTCGGCCTCAGCGAGTTCGCCAACACGCCCGCGGTCGAGATGCCCTACGGGCGCAAGCGCGCGCTGGAGATTGCGACGACGCTGGCGCTCGATCCGGAGATGATGCTGCTCGACGAGCCGATGGCCGGCATGGGACACGAAGACATCGACAAGATCGCCGCATTGATCAAGCGGATCTCGGCGAAATACACCATCCTGATGGTCGAACATAATCTCAGCGTCGTGGCCAATCTTTCCGACATCATCACGGTGCTGACGCGCGGACAGGTGCTGGCGGAAGGCAATTACGCCGACCTCACCAAGGACGAGCGCGTCAAGGAAGCGTATCTGGGGGCGGGTCATGGCTGATTTGAAGATGGCCGATGCCGCCGCGACGAAGTCCGGCGCAGCGACGCCGGTGCTGTCGGTGCAGAATCTCGAAGCCTGGTACGGCGAGTCCCACATCCTTCACGGCATCAATTTCAACGTGAACGCCGGCGAGGTGGTCACGCTGCTCGGGCGCAACGGCGCGGGCAAGACCACCACGCTGAAATCGGTGATGGGCATCATCGGCAAGCGCACCGGCTCGATCCGTTTCGGCGGCCAGGACATCACCCGAACCTCGTCGGACAAGATCGCGCGCATGGGCGTCGCCTTCTGCCCCGAGGAGCGCGGGATCTTCGCCAGCCTCGACGTGCGCGAAAACCTGCTGCTGCCGCCGGTGGTGCGCCCGGGCGGGCTGTCGCTGGACCAGATCTTCGACCTGTTTCCGAATCTGAAGGAACGGCTCAACAGCCAGGGCACCAAACTGTCGGGCGGCGAGCAGCAGATGCTGGCGATCGCCCGGATCCTGCGCACCGGCGCGCGGTTCCTGATGCTGGACGAGCCGACCGAGGGGCTGGCCCCGGTCATCATCCAGCAGATCGGCCACACCATCGCGCGCCTCAAGAAGGAGGGTTTTACGATCCTCCTGGTCGAACAGAACTTCCGGTTCGCGGCGACCGTCGCGGACCGCTACTACATCGTCGAGCACGGCAAGGTGATCGACGGTTTCGCGAACTCGGATCTGCAAGCCAATATGGACAAGCTTCACACCTATCTCGGCGTCTGAACGACGTCTTCAAGCACGAGCCACGGAGATATTCATGAAAAACAGAATCTCGGCATTATTGCTTGGCACCGCGCTGGCGTTTGGCGCAAGCAGCGCCGCCCTTGCGCAGGACAAGACCATCAAGATCGGCGTACTGACCGACAATTCGGGTCTTTACTCCGACCTCGGCGGCGCGGGCTCCACGCTGGCGGCCCAGATGGCGGTGGAAGATTCCGGGCTTGCGGCCAAGGGCTGGAAGATCGACGTGATTTCCGCCGACCATCAGAACAAGCCCGACATCGGCGTCAACACCGCGCGGCAATGGATCGACGTCGACAAGGTCGACATCTTCATGGACGTGCTGAACTCCGGCGTTGCGCTGGCGGTCAACAATCTGGTGAAGGAAAAGAACGTCATCATGATCAATACCGGCGCGGCGTCGTCGGATCTCACCAACGCGCAGTGCTCGCCGAACACGATTCACTGGGTCTACGACACCTACATGCTGGCCAACAGCACCGGTCAGGCGCTGGTGAAGGCCGGCGGCGACACCTGGTACTTCCTGACCGCGGACTACGCCTTCGGTCACGCGCTGGAGCGCGACACCAGCGCGGTCGTGCTGAAGTCGGGCGGCAAGGTGATCGGCACCGTCAGGCATCCGCTGAACACCGCGGACTTCTCCTCGTTCCTGCTGCAGGCGCAGGCGTCGAAGGCCAAGATCGTCGGCATGGCGAATGCCGGCGGCGACACCACCAACACGATCAAGCAGGCGTCGGAATTCGGCATCGTCGCGGGCGGCCAGAAGCTCGCCGGCCTGCTGCTGTTCATCACCGACGTTCACTCGCTCGGTCTGAAGGTGGCGCAGGGCCTGAGCTTCACGGAGACGTTCTACTGGGACCTGAATGACGGAACCCGCGCGTTCTCGAAGCGCTTTTCCGAGCGCACGAAGAACAAGGCGATGCCGTCCATGGTGCAGGCCGGCGTCTATTCGGGCCTGATCCACTACTTCAAGGCGCTGGAAGCGATGGGCGGCAATCCGCATGACGGCATCAAGGTCGTCGAGAAGATGAAGTCGATGCCGACCGACGATCCGCTGTTCGGCAAGGGCACGATCCGCGCCGACGGCCGCAAGATCCACCCGGCCTATCTGTTCGAGGTCAAGAAGCCCGCGGAATCCAAGGGCCCCTGGGACTACTACAAGCTGATCGGAACCACCCCCGGAGACCAGGCCTTCCGGCCGCTTTCGGAAAGCGCCTGTCCGCTGGTAAAGAAGTAACAATGGCTGCCCGCCGGCGCCTGGCGCCGGCGGGTTTCCGCCCGACGTTTACAGAAGATTGAGTTTCGAAAGATCGATCGATGCAGGCTCTCTACGCGCAGCTTCTGGTGGGACTGATCAACGGCTCGTTCTATGCGCTGTTGAGCCTTGGGCTCGCCGTGATCTTCGGCATGCTCAACATCATCAATTTCGCGCACGGCGCGGTCTACATGATGGGCGCGTTCTGCGCCTATTTCCTGCTCAACGTCATGGGCATCGGATACTGGCCGGCGCTGATCATCGCGCCGATCGCGGTCGGCATTTTCGGCATGATCCTGGAACGGACCATGCTGCAATGGCTGGCCGGGCTCGATCATCTCTACGGGCTGCTGCTGACGTTCGGCATGGCGCTGATCATCCAGGGCGTCTTCCAGAATTATTTCGGCTCGTCGGGACTGCCCTATGCGATCCCCGATGAACTGAAGGGCGGCATGAACCTCGGCTTCATGTTCCTGCCGATCTATCGCGGCTGGGTCGTGGTGTTCTCGCTGATCGTCTGCATCGCCACCTGGTACCTGATCGAAAAGACGCGGCTCGGCGCCAATCTGCGCGCCGCCACCGAAAACCCGACGCTGGTGCGCGCCTTCGGCATCAACGTGCCGCGGATGATCACGCTGACCTACGGGCTCGGCGTCGGTCTGGCCGCGCTGGCCGGCGTGCTGTCGGCGCCGATCAACCAGGTGCGGCCGCTGATGGGCGCCGACCTCATCATCGTGGTGTTCGCGGTGGTGGTGATCGGCGGCATGGGCTCGATCATGGGTTCGATCATCACCGGCTTCGCGCTCGGCGTGATCGAGGGACTGACGAAATACTTCTATCCCGAAGCCTCCAATACCGTGGTCTTCGTGCTGATGGTGCTGGTGCTGCTGGTGAAGCCGACGGGACTGACGGGACGGGCGACGACATGAGCGTATTGACCGACGATACCTTGCCGGCAGGCCCGCGCAGCATCCGCGACGAGATGATCGTGTTCGCCGTGATGGCGGCGCTGCTGGCGGCGGTGCCGCTGACCGGCATCTATCCGTTCTTCGTCATGCAGGCGCTGTGCTTTGCGCTGCTGGCCTGCGCCTTCAACCTGCTGATCGGCTATGGCGGCCTGCTGTCGTTCGGCCATGCGATGTTTCTGGGCAGCGCCGGCTACTTCACCGCGCATGCGCTGAAGGTCTGGGGCGTATCGCCCGAACTCGGAATCCTGATCGGCACCGCCGGCGCGGCCGGGATTGGCGTCATCACCGGCGTCGTCGCCATTCGCCGGCAGGGCATCTACTTCTCGATGATCACGCTGGCGCTGTCGCAGCTGCTGTATTTCATCTATCTGCAGACGCCGTTCACCCATGGCGAAGACGGCATCCAGGGCATTCCGCAGGGCTACCTGTTCGGAATTTTCAATCTCGCCAAGCCGACGGTGCTTTACTACGTCATCCTGGTCGGGTTCCTCGGCGGTTTTCTGCTGATCTATCGCACCATCAACTCGCCGTTCGGCGAGGTGCTGAAAGCCATCCGCGAAAACGAGCCGCGCGCGATTTCGCTGGGCTACAAGACCGACCAGTACAAGCTGCTGGCCTATATCCTGTCCGGGACGCTGGCCGGTTTCGCCGGTTCGCTGAAAGTGTTCGTGGCCCAGAATGCCTCGCTCACCGACGTGCACTGGACGATGTCGGGCGAAATCGTGCTGATGACGCTGGTCGGAGGCCTCGGCACCGTGTTCGGTCCGGTGGTCGGCGCCTTCGTCATCATCGCCATGCAGCAATATCTGGCCGGTTTCGGCCAGTGGGTGACGGTGATCCAGGGCGTGATCTTCGTGGTCTGCGTGCTGACCTTCCGCCGCGGCGTGATCGGCGAGATCGCGCATTATTTCCGGCGATCGCTCTGAGACGGGGCGTTTCCGGCGGATTTTCCGGCCTATAAAGCGGTGGATGACCCGGTTCCATGCGCCGCTCGCTAGGCGCTTGCCCTGGAAAATGGTTTATGACACCTGCGTGACAGGCCGCCTCGGCCGGCCATTTCTGCGACGATGGACATAACCCATGCTGATGCGCTGGTTTCGCGCCTTTCTTCCCCGGGAAGAACGGTTTTTCGAGCTTTTTGCCAAGCATTCCCAGGTCTGCGTGCAGGGCGCACTGGCGTTGCAGGGCATGCTGCGCGGCGGCGAGGAAACCCCGGTGTTCTGCCAGCGGGTCAACCAGTTCGAAAACGACGCCGACAATGTCACCCGCGAGGTGCTCACCGCGGTGCGCCGGACCTTCATCACGCCGTTCGACCGCGGCGACATCAAGAACCTGATCACCTCGATGGACGACGCCATCGACCAGATGCAGCAGACCGCCAAGGCGGTGATTCTGTTCGAGGTCCGCACCTTCGAGCCGCCGATGCGCGAGATGGGAACGCTGCTGGTCGAGTGCGCCAACCTGGTCGGCCGCGCGCTGCCGCTGATGCAGTCGATCGGCGAGAATGTCGCGATGCTGACCGCCATCACCGAGGAGATCGGCAAGCTGGAAGGCCGCATCGACGACCTCCACGATATCGGGCTGAAGGAGCTGTTCCTCAAGCACCGCAATGCCAACACGATGGATTTCATCGTCGGCTCCGAAATCTACAAGCATCTGGAAAAAGTTTCGGACCGCTTCGACGACGTCGCGAACGAGATCAACAGTATCGTGATCGAACAGGTATAGGGCAGGGCCGCGCAGTGGACGCCACGCTAGGTCTTCCGATTCTGGTCGGGTTAATCGCAGTCGCGCTGCTGTTCGACTTCCTCAACGGGTTGCACGACGCCGCCAACTCGATCGCGACGATCGTATCGACCCGGGTGCTGCGCCCGCAATACGCGGTGCTGTGGGCGGCGTTCTTCAACTTCATCGCCTTCCTGGTGTTCGGGCTGCATGTCGCCAACACCATCGGCACCGGCATCATCGAGCCCAGCGTCATCGATGCCCAGGTGATCTTCGGCGCGTTGATCGGCGCCATCGTCTGGAACGTGATCACCTGGGGACTGGGAATCCCGTCGTCCAGCTCGCACGCCTTGATCGGGGGCCTGGTCGGGGCCGGCATGGCCAAGGCCGGGATTTCGGCGGCGGTCTGGACCGGCCTGACGAAGACGTTGCTCGCGATCGTGCTGTCGCCGCTGGTCGGCTTCCTGCTGGCGCTGGTGCTGGTCGCGATCGTGTCCTGGGCCTCGGTGCGCTCGACGCCGTTCGCGGTCGATCGCGCCTTCCGCATCCTGCAATTCGTCTCGGCCTCGCTGTATTCGCTCGGACATGGCGGCAACGACGCGCAAAAGACCATGGGCATCATCGCGGTGCTGCTCTATTCGCAGGGCCACCTCGGCAGCGAATTCTCGGTGCCGTTCTGGGTGGTGCTGTCGTGCCAGGCGGCGATGGCGCTGGGCACCCTGATGGGCGGCTGGCGGATCGTCCGCACCATGGGCTTGCGAATCACCAAGCTGACGCCGATGCAGGGGTTTTGCGCCGAGACCGGCGGCGCCGCGACGCTGTTCATGGCGACCTGGCTCGGGGTTCCCGTCTCGACCACGCACACCATCACCGGCGCCATCGTCGGCGTCGGCGCGGCGCGGCGGGTCTCGGCGGTGCGCTGGAACGTGGCGAGCTCGATCGTCTATGCCTGGGTGATCACCATTCCGGCCTCGGCGATTATCGCGGCGCTGACGTATTGGGCGGTCAATCTGATCCCGCTCGCCAAATAGGGTCAGGTCGCCAGCTTCAGTCCGACGATCCCGGCGACGATCAGGCCGATGCAGGCGATCCGCGCCACTCCGGCGGGATCGCCGAACAGCACGATGCCCAGGATCGCGGTGCCGACGGCGCCAATGCCGGTCCACACCGCATAGGCGGTTCCCATCGGCAGCGTCTTCAGCGCCAGACCCAGCATCCCGACGCTGGCGGCCATGCAGAACAGCGTCAGCACGGAGGGAACGAGACGGGTGAAACCCTCGGTATATTTGAGGCCGACCGCCCAGCCGACTTCCAGCAAACCCGCGATCAACAGCAGCAGCCACGCCATGGGACGGCCTCCCGGTCAGCAGGGCCGTCCCTGCGCATGAAATGATGGATTGGAGGTCGTCCTCGCAGCCCCTATATGAGGGCGAGCGGGACCGCGCGCAACGTGCCGCTGCCGGCCCAAACCCCTTGCAAATCCCTTGCAAACCCCTTGATTGCGCCCGGTTTCCCTGCCACAGGCTCGCTGATGTCCGACCTCGCCCTCACTGCCGAATCGCCGTCCCGTTCGCCGTCTGTCCGACTGAAGTGGCGCGGCGGCGGACCTTTGCCATCATCTCGCATCCGGACGCCGGCAAGACCACGCTGACCGAAAAGCTGCTGCTGTTCGGCGGCGCCATCAATCTGGCCGGGCAGGTCAAGGCCAAGGGCGAACGGCGCAACACCCGTTCCGACTGGATGAAGATCGAGCGCGACCGCGGCATCTCGGTCGTCACCTCGGTGATGACCTTCGAATTCAACGACCTCGTCTTCAACCTGCTGGACACGCCGGGCCATGAGGACTTTTCGGAAGACACCTATCGGACGCTGACGGCGGTGGATTCCGCCGTCATGGTGATCGACGCCGCCAAGGGCATCGAGGCGCGGACGCTGAAGCTGATCGAAGTCTGCCGTCTGCGCGACATTCCGATCATCACCTTCATCAACAAGATGGACCGCGAGAGCCTCGACACCTTCGAACTGCTCGACGAAATCGAAAAGACGCTGGCGCTCGACACCACGCCGATGACCTGGCCGGTCGGCCGCGGCCGCGATTTCATGGGCACCTACGATATTTCCACCGGCGGCATCCGCCTGCTCGAAGGCGGCGGCGCCAAGACCGGGGCTGCCGAAAACATCGACGTCGCCGAACTCGCCGGCCGCAACGCCAATCTCGACGTCGCCGAAATCACCGAGGAACTGGCGCTGGTGAAGGAAGCCAGCAAGCCGTTCGACCTGGCTTCGTTCCGCGAAGGCCACATGACGCCGGTCTATTTCGGCTCGGCGCTGCGCAATTTCGGCGTCGGCGATCTGCTCGAAGGCCTCGGCAAATTCGCGCCGCCGCCGCGCGCGCAGGATTCCAACCTGCGCAAGGTCGAGGCCTCGGAGCCGCGCATGAGCGCCTTCGTCTTCAAGATCCAGGCCAACATGGATCCGAACCACCGCGACCGCATCGCCTTCGCGCGGCTGTGCTCGGGCAAGCTGACGCGCGGCATGAAGGCGAAGCTGGTGCGCACCGGCAAGAGCATGACGCTGTCCAGTCCGCAATTCTTCTTCGCGCAGGACCGCTCGGTGGCGGACGAAGCCTTTGCCGGCGACGTCGTCGGCATTCCCAATCACGGCACGCTGCGGATCGGCGACACCCTGACCGAAGGCGAGGACCTGACCTTCGTCGGCGTGCCGTCCTTCGCGCCGGAAATCGTCCGCCGCGTCCGCCTCACCGATGCGATGAAGGCGAAGAAGCTGAAGGAGGCGCTGCAGCAGATGTCGGAGGAGGGCGTGGTGCAGGTGTTCCGCCCGCGCGACGGCGCGCCGGCGCTGGTCGGCGTGGTCGGCCCGCTGCAGCTCGACGTGCTGAAGGCGCGGCTCGACGCCGAATATTCGCTGCCGGTCGAGTTCGAGGTCTCGGAATTTCAGCTGGCGCGCTGGATTTCGTCCGACGACCGCAAGAAGCTCGAGGCGTTCGTCGCCGCCAACGGCTCCGGCGTCGCCGACGACGTCGATGGCGATCCGGTGTTTCTGGCCAAGAACGAATTCTATCTCGGCTACACCAGGGAACGCGCCGAGGGCATCGTGTTTTCCAGCATCAAGGACGTGAAGAAGAAGGCGTGAGGCCGGGCGCTGCGTGCTTGCGCGCTGCGTCGTCGCTCCGCGTTGTCGTCCTCCGCGAAAGCGGGGACCCAGTACGCCGCGACTTCTCGGCTCGATCGCTGGCGTCTCTGGATACTGGGTCGCCCGCTTTTCGCCGGGCGATGACCATTTGGGTCGCGGCGCCACGCGACCAATCTCATCCGTCGTCCCGACACTCGCCCTGCTACGCGCCCGTCACGCGCCAGATCACGTCGCCGACGTCGTCCGCCACCAGCAGCGAGCCGTCGGGACCGAGTGTCACCCCGACCGGCCGTCCATAGGACTCCTTCTCGTCCGGTGCGAGAAATCCCGACAGGATGTCCCGCGCCGGCCCGGACGGGCGCCCGTTCTCGAACGGCACGAACACGACCTTGTAGCCGCTCAGCGTGCTGCGATTCCACGAGCCGTGCTGGCCGATGGCCATGCCGTCCGGAAAGCCGGGCAGGGTGCCGGCCGGCATCCAGCACAGGCCGAGCGACGCGGTGTGGCCGCCCAGCGCGTAGTCCGGCGTGATCGCCTTGGCGACCGCGGCCGGATCCTGCGGCACCCGGTCGTCCACCGTCTGCCCCCAGTAGCACTAGGGCCAGCCGTAGAAGCCGCCGTCCCGGACCGAGGTCAGATAATCGGGCGGCGTCTCGTCGCCGAGGCCGTCGCGCTCGTTGACGACGGTCCAGAGCACGCCGGTCTGCGGCTCCCATGCGATGCCCACCGCGTTGCGCAGGCCGCCGGCAAAGATGCGGCTGGAGCCATCGGCCAGATCGAGCTCGTAGATGGCGGCCCGGCCTTGCTCCGCTTCCATGCCGGTGTCGGCGATATTGGTGAGCGAGCCGACCCCGGCATAGAGCTTCCGGCCATCGGGGCTCGGCAGCAGGCTGCGCGTCCAGTGCCCGCCGGGCTTGAAGCTGACGAGTTTCTTCCCCGGCGCGGTGATGCGGTCGGCGCCCGCGACATAGGGGAAGGCCACCACGCCGTCGGTGTTGCCGACATAGAACGTGTCGCCCACAAGCGCCATGCCGAACGGCTGGTTCAGGCCTTCCATGAAAACGTCTCGCCGCTCGGCGACGCCGTCGCCATCGGCGTCGCGAAACAACGTGATGCGGTTGGCGCTGACGCCGAGCGCAGAGGCACGTCGCATCGTCGCCTGCATCGCGTAGCCGAACACGTTCCTGACGGGGCCGGGGACCTGATTCGATTCGGCGACGAGGACGTCGCCATTGGGCAGCACCTCGATCCAGCGCGGATGCTGCAGGCCGGTGGCAAACGCATTGACCTTGAGCCCCGGCGCCGCCGTCGGAATCTGCCCGTCGCTCCAGCCCCTGGCCGACGGCATCTTCAGCGTCGGGAGGCGCCCTGCGGCTTCGCCACCGGTACCACCGGAGCGCTGCCCCAGGCCGGCTCGGGCGCGCGCCCTGCAACCGGCGCCACTGCAGCGCGGCGGCGCCGATCAGCGCGACTATTCGCGCAAAAATACCGGACAAGCTCATGTAATTCCCCTGTTGATCGCGCGCACCCTATCCGAGGACGGCCGTTCGCAGGTGGCGCCTCACGTAACTCGTCATCCCCGCGCAGCGGGATCCAGTACGCCGGGCTTATCGAGTTATACTGCGTCTCATCGTCGATGACAGTGTGGGTGGCGCAGGCTTCGCGATCTCGCGGCGCGGTTCGCCCGAGGTTTGCTGATCAATTCCTCACCCTCGAGATTCAGAGGGTGCAGGGAAAGCCGGGTGCGCGCTGCACCCGCGGTCTCGTGTGCAATGGGGTAGAGGTAGGCGGCACACGAGCATACAGGTGAAGCGGAGGCATCCGGCTTTCCCTGCGCAGTGGTTTACGGCTTATACGTGCTCTCCTCGGTGAGCCCTGCACTTTTGCCACCGTCGCCCGCGCGCTTGAGCGCGAACTTGACACCAGCCTTTGGGGTGTCGGAACCACACGACTTCGCCAGTCCGCTTCAGGCATCGCCCGTCTCGCGCGCCGCCACGTCCACCGCAGCCCGTCCCCACGTTCGTGACGTTCGCGAAACGCCCCTCCGAATGGAACGGGATGGCGGAGAGATATAGCCCAATTTCGAATTTCTGGAAAACAGAAATATTTTTTCGCGAGGGGCTTGACATGATTTCCGATAATCCGAAGTGATTTGCCCGTCGGGTGGATTTGTTGAATCTGCTCAGGAAATTGCTCCCTGCCCGCCACGCATGTTCGATAATTTATTTTTCAACCGATGGTCGATCGATGCGGAGATTTGGCTGGTTGTCGTCCCCGGCTTGACCGGGGACCCAGTACGCCGCGGCTTCTCCATGCGGCCTCTGGAATACTGCGCCCGATCAAGCGGGGGATGACACGTGCGCGGGCTGACGGGCACATCTATGTAAAGGCTTGTCCGTGAAGGTCCATCTCATGCTCCGGCGCGTCATTTTCATCTCATCATGGCCATTGCAGCGATCGCCGGTGCCGGAACTGCCCATGCCCAGCAGCGGCGTCCGCTCGATGCCACGCCGTTTTCGCATGCGCCGTGCAGCGTGCTGGACGGGCAACCCTGCACGCCGTCGTTCTGCAGCGTGTTCAATGACGGCCCCTGCATTCCCGAGATCGACTATCCCTATGGCCAGAACCTGCAGCTGACGATCGAGAGCGCGCCGTCGCCGGGCGAGGCCGCCAAATACCAGAAACCCGGCCACGACCTCGACAGCATCGGCGACCTGTTCGCGGCGCTGCGGTCCTGCTGGTCGCCGCCGGAGGCCTCCTCGGCGCGCGAGGGCATGCAGATGTCGGTGCGCTTCAGCTTCAAGCGAACCGGCGAGATCATCGGAACGCCGCGCGTGACCTTTGCGACGGCGGGGGCGCCTGCGGAGGTCCGCGCGACCTATCTGAAGGCGATCAACGCCTCGCTCGCCGCCTGCGCGCCGCTGAAATTCACCGGCAACCTCGGCGGCGCCATCGCCGGGCGGCCGATCGCGATCCGCTATGTCGACAATCGCGACCTGGGCAGGCAGGCGGAGAAGCCGTGACATCCCCGTCATTCCGGGTTCGCGCTTCGCGCGCCCCGGAATGACGCGATTTGGCGCATTGCGGCCCTGGCCGCAAAAGTGTTACCCGAAGGTCGCAAGACCGTCCCTGCCACGGAGGAAACGTCATGGGACTTTCGGTGATGATCCTGGGCCTCGTGCTGTTCCTCGGCGTCCACACGCTGACCACGCAGCGGAGCTTGCGGGCGCGCCTGATCGCCTCGACGGGCGAGGGCGGCTACAAGATCGGCTATTCGCTGGTCTCGGCCGTGGGCCTCGCGCTGATCGTCTGGGGTTTTGCCAAATACCGCGCGACCGGCTGGATCGACGTCTGGTATCCGCCGGCCGCCATGAAGCACGTCGTGGCGGCGCTGATGCTGCCCGCCGTCATCCTGGTGGTGGCGTCCTATATCCGCGGCCGCATCTACACCACGCTGAAGCATCCGATGCTGACCGGCGTAAAACTGTGGGCGGCGGCGCATCTGCTCGCCAATGGCGACCTCGGCTCGATCATCCTGTTCGGCTCGTTCCTGGGATGGGCGGTGTTCGACCGGATCTCGCTGAAGCATCGCGCCGACCCCGGCGGACCACCGATCCCGGTCGGCGGCATGAGCAACGACCTGATCGCCGCGGCGGTCGGCTTTGTCGCCTATCTGGCGCTGGCCTTCGCCTTCCATCCCGTCGTGATCGGCGTTCCCGTCGTAGGAGCCTAGTCAAGTGTCAGTGCAGTCGACCATCAAGCGCAAGACCGCGCCGGATATCCGCGCCCGCAAGAACGGCGAACCGATCGTGATGCTGACCTCGTATCACGCCCATACCGCCGCTTTGGTCGATCGCTATTGCGACGTCATCCTGGTCGGCGATTCCCTCGGGAATGTGATGCACGGTTTCGAGACCACGGTGCCGGTGACGCTGGAGATGATGATCCTGCAGGGCCATGCCGTGATGCGCGGCTCGCAGCATGCGCTGGTCGTGGTCGACATGCCCTTCGGCTCCTATGAAGCCTCGAAGGAGCAGGCGTTTCATTCCGCGGTGCGGATCCTGAAAGAGACCCATTGCGGCGCCGTCAAGCTCGAGGGCGGCGAGCGGATGGCGGAGACCGTCGCGTTTCTGGCCGAGCGCGGCATTCCCGTGATGGGCCATATCGGGCTGACGCCGCAGTCGATCAACACGCTCGGCTCGTTTCGCGCCCAGGGCCGCGAGGAGGGCAGCTGGGAGCCGATCGAGAACGACGCGAAGGCGATTTCGCAAGCCGGCGCCTTCTCGGTCGTGATCGAGGCGGTCGCCGAGCCGCTGGCGCGGAAGATCACCGAAACCATCGCCATCCCCACCATCGGCATCGGCGCCAGTGCGGCCTGCGACGGCCAGGTGCTGGTGCTGGAGGACATGCTGGGCCTGTCGGCGCGGACGCCGAAATTCGTCCGCCGCTACGGCAATCTCGGGCCGATGATCGAGGCCGCGATCGAGGGCTATGCCACCGACGTGCGCTCCCGCGCCTTCCCGGGGCCGGAGCATGTCTACGGCATGAAGGCGAAAAGCTGAGACGGAGGCGGCGCGATGGACTGGTCGCAACATTCCATTCCCGCCGATGCGGCTCGAGACGCGCTTCGGCGACCGCGTGGTGCCGGCATTTTGCGAGCGGCCGAACAGCATCTGGGCGATGATCGCGGATGCCGCCGCGCGAAATCCTGACGGCGAGGCGCTGGTCTGCGGCGAGCGGCGGATGAGCTGGCGCGAGGTCGCGCAGCAATCGGCCGGGATCGCGGCGGGGTTTCGCAAGCTCGGCCTGCAAAGCGGCGACCGCGTCGCGGTGCTGCTCGGCAACCGCATCGAATTCGTGCTGACGCTGTTCGCCGCGGCGCATGCGGGCCTGGTGACGGTTTTGCTCAGCACCCGCCAGCAGAAGCCCGAGATCGCCTATGTGCTGACCGACTGCGGCGCCAAGGTCCTGATCCACGAAGCCGGTTTGGCCGACCGTCTGCCGGATGCCGGCGACGTTCCCGATCTCGTGCATCGCATCGCGGTCGATGACGACCCGCGCCTGTCGCAGTTTTCGTCGCTGACCGGCCACGCGCCTTTGCCGGCGCCTGCCGATGTCGGCGAGGAAGACACCGCGATGATCCTCTACACCTCGGGGACCACGGGGAAGCCGAAGGGCGCGATGCTGGCGCATTGCAACGTCATCCATTCGGCCATGGTGTTCGTGTCGTGCCTCAAGCTCACCGCGGCGGACCGCTCGATCGCCGCCGTGCCGCTCGGGCATGTCACCGGCGTGGTCGCCAATATCATGACCATGGTCCGCTGCGCCGGCGCGCTGATCATCATGCCCGAATTCAAGGCCGCGGAATATCTCAAGGTGGCGGCGCGCGAGCGCGTCACCTACACCGTGATGGTGCCGGCGATGTACAATCTCTGCCTGCTGCAGCCGGATTTCGACAGCACCGATCTGTCGAGCTGGCGGATCGGCGGCTTCGGCGGCGCGCCGATGCCGATTGCCACGATCGAAAGACTGGCGGTGAAAATTCCCGGCCTGAAGCTGGCGAACTGCTATGGCGCGACCGAGACCACGTCGCCGTCGACCATGATGCCCGGCGAATTGACCGCCAGCCATATCGACAGCGTCGGCCTGCCATGTCCGGGCGCCGATATCGTCGTCATGGACGCCGGCGGCCATGAGCTGCCGCGCGGCGAGATCGGCGAGATCTGGATCCGCTCGGGCTCGGTCATCAAGGGCTACTGGAACAATCCGAAAGCGACCGCCGAAAGTTTTACCGGCGGCTTCTGGCATTCCGGCGATCTCGGCTCGATCGACGATGAAAATTTCGTGCGCGTGTTCGACCGCCAGAAGGACATGATCAACCGCGGCGGCCTGAAAATCTATTCCGCCGAAGTGGAGTCCGTGCTTTCAGGTCACCCCGGCGTGGTCGAGAGCGCCATCATCGCCAAGCCGTGCCCGGTGCTGGGCGAGCGGGTGCATGCGGTCATCGTGACCCGCGGCGACGGCGTCGACACCGAAGCGCTGCGCGCCTGGTGCGCCGAGCGGCTGTCGGACTACAAGGTGCCGGAGACGATGGAGCTCACTTTGGAGCCGTTGCCGCGCAACGCCAACGGCAAGGTGATGAAGCGCCAGCTGCGCGAGGCGTCGGCCGCGATTCGAGCAGCGGACAGACGTAGCCCGGATGGAGCCAGCGGGTCGCGCGTAGGCGCGACTCGATGGCGTAATCCGGGGTTCTCTCATCACCTCGCGTCGCTCCCCGGATTGCACCATTGTTCGGCGCTTCGCGCCGCCCAATGGCTCCATCCGGGCTACGAGATTCCGCTGGCTTACAGTTTCGGCGCGCTGGCCTTCGGCAACGGGTTGCGCTCGTTCTGTTCCGCGGCGAGCGCGTCGGCGTCGATCTTGGCCGCGCTGATCATGCGCTTGAAATCCATCAGCGTGAACTGCGCCTTGCCGACCCGGTCCGGCGTGGCGCCCGGCGTCAGCTCCACGCTCAGCGCGCCGTCGCAATTGGCGCCCTTGGCCTCGCCCAGCATGGCGGCCAGGTTCTTTTCCTTGGCCAGCGAGCGTTTCACCATTGCCACGCAACTGCCGCGGCCATTGCTGTCATTCAGCTTGAGCGCCATTTTCGGGTCGAGCGGCCGGTCGACCGCCTCCAGCGCCGTCGCTTCCTTGTACTTCGCGCCGACCGACATGATCGAACCCGCGCGATAGAAGTAATACAAATGCTGGTTTCCGACGATGGTCGGGGCGCCGTATTTGTCCATGACCTGCTTGACCAGCTCGGCCTTGGAAGGCTGCTGGTCCAGCGCGAATGTCAGGTTTCGGTCGACGAAATAAGCGAGGTTGGCGCTGGCGGGCGCGGAGAAGCTCGAGGAAAGCACTTCGCCGGTCTGTTTCGGGTCGGCGGGAAGGGTGAAGACCATCGCGGCGGTGTAGCTGAGGGCGGTACCCCCGAATTTCTGCTCCTGGATATCCGCCTTGCCGCGCCCCTTGAACGACGATTCGAGGATCGCCCGTGCGGATGCCGCCGAGGAGTCCGCGGAGATGCCCAGAATATCCGGGCGCGCTTTCTTGGAGAACGCGGTCTCCGGTGTCTTCGGCTTGAACTCGTAGGCCAGGGAGGTTGCGGGCAGGGCTGCCGGAGCGACGGCAACAAGGGCAATCAAGGCGCGGCGAAGCATGAATCACCTTCAATACGAAATCAGAAGCAAAGTTAACGGATTACGCCAATTTTCGAACCGCGATGTCAATATCGCCCGCCCCGGACCACGGCTTTAATATTGCCTCAACCGGCCGCCAGGCGGCTCCAGGATCACGATATTCCCGGGATGATCGATCCGGGCCGGGACGGCAATCGTGACAATTTGCTACGCAACTTGCGCGCAATATCGGAGTGAATTTGCACTAATTCGCTTCATGCAAGATTAGAAATTTTCGCATTAGGGTTCCGCTCGAGGGAACTGGTGGAGCAGAACCCCATAGCGAGAGAGAAAGCATCACATGAAGCGTTCGATTTTGAAATTTCTGAATGACGAGTCCGGCGCCACGGCCATCGAGTATGGCCTGATCGCAGCCGGCATTTCGCTGGCGATCATCGCCGTGGTCAACGGCCTCGGCACCAACCTGAACACCAAGTTCACCGATATCAATACCTCGCTGAAGTAACAGCGCGTCCGCCTTCCCGGGCGGCGTCGTAACCTGATGCCGGCGGCCACTGAAATTCAGTGCGCCGCCGGTTTTTTTGCAGTTGATGCTTTCGAACGAGCCGGTCAGGCGGTTTGCGCCGGCGGCGCCGATCGAAAATTCCCGCCGATCGGTGCGCACCGCGGGGTCAGCGCCTCCGCATCCGATGCCCGCGCGTTATCGCGGAAGCCGCCACGCGCAAGGGCGCGCAGATCTCCATAGTTTTACGGACTCGCGTCAACGGTAACGTCTTCTTCACCATGAACGCCCCGTTCACCATGAGGACAAATCCCCGCGGTCTTTCGGCAAACTCCTTGAACCCTCAAGTTCGCTTATACCTTTACTGCCTAGTCATGGCTGGAGGAGACGTCGTCATCACACTGCAGTTCAGTCGTCCAGCGTAAAAGTAGATCGTAAAGCGTATGAATACCGCTCGCATTGTGGTCCTGACAATCGCTCTTGGTGCCGGTGGCATTGCCGCCTACCTCGCGAGCGGGACCGACAAGAAAACCGTCGCGGCCGAACCGGCGGCCCAGATGCCGACGGTCGACGTTCTCGTCGCCGGAGCCGACATCGGTCTCGGCCAGTCGCTCAAGCCCGGCGACCTGCAATGGCAGACATGGCCGGCCTCGTCGACCAGCAACGGCTTCATTCGCCGTGGCGAACGTCCCGACGCCACCACGCAGGTGGCGGGCTCGATCGCGCGCGCGCCCTTCATCGCCGGCGAACCGATCCGCGAGCAGAAGCTGGTCAGGGCCGACGGATCCGGCTTCATGGCGGCGATCCTGCCCACCGGCATGCGCGCCATTTCCACCGAGATTTCGCCGGAGTCCGGCGCCGGCGGCTTCATCCTGCCGAACGACCGCGTCGACGTGATCCTGTCCAAGCGCGAGAAGGGCGCCGACAAGAACGGCGCCGACGTCGTCAACTCCGAAATCATCCTGAGCAACGTTCGCGTGCTCGCGATCGATCAGGCGCCGAAGGAAAAGGACGGCCAGAACGCCGTGATCGGCAAGACCGTCACGCTCGAGCTGAAGCCCGAGCAGGCCGAGACGCTGGCGCGCTCGCGCCAGAGCGGCACGCTGGCGCTGGCGCTGCGCAGCATCGCCGACCTCAACGTGGTCGAGAACATCACCGAGGATTCTGCCGCTCTCAAAAGGGGCGCAGGTATCAATGTGGTTCGCTACGGCGTCCTCAGCGCGACGACGACACAGAAGTGACCGAAGGACGCTCGATATGAAATACAGCAGAAATCAGCTGGCAATGCGGACCTTGATGGCCGGCGCGCTTTCGTTTTCGGCCGTCGCCGCGCTGACGCTCAATCCGGTTCTGACGCCCGCTTTTGCCGCCGACGAAGCGGTGCCGGCGCCGGTCGGCGAGCAGGCGCCGATGGTGTCGCCGGTCGCCACCGTCGCATCGACCAAGGTAACGTTTCCTGGCGCTCGGCATCGGCAAATCCGTGATCATCGACTTGCCGCGCGAGGTCAAGGATGTGCTGGTCGCCGATCCCAAGATTGCGAACGCGGTGGTGCGCTCGGCGCAGCGCGCCTACATCATCGGCGCCGCGGTCGGTCAGACCAACGTCGTGTTCTTCGATGCCGCGGGCCAGCAGGTCGCGGCCTATGACATCGCGGTCAAGCGCGATCTCAACGGCGTGCGCGCCGCGCTGCGGCATACGCCGGGAATCCAGATCGAGGGCGTCGGCGACGGCGTCATGCTGACCGGCTCGGTATCCACTCCGATCGAGGCGCAGCAGGCGGGTGACCTCGCGGCGCGGCTGGTCGGCGGTCCCGACAAGGTCGTCAACTCGATCGTCGTCAAGGGCCGCGATCAGGTGATGCTGAAGGTCACGGTCGCGGAAGTGCGGCGGGACATCGTCAAACAGATGGGCGTCGATCTCAGCGCCAGCATGAACTCCGGCACCACGGTCGTGCAATTCAACAACACCAACCCGTTCACCGCCAACAGTGGACCGCTGGTCCCCGGCAATGGGCTTGCCGCGGCGTTCGGCTCGATGCCCATCGGTCCAGGCGACGCTTCGCGCGATGGAAAGCGCCGGCGTCGTGCGGACTCTCGCCGAACCCAATCTGACGGCGATCTCCGGCGAGTCCGCGACATTCATCTCGGGCGGCGAATTTCCCATTCCGACCGGCGTGACCTGCCAGCCGATCAGCGGGGGGCGGGATCGGACAATGCGTCCAGACGGTCAGCTACAAGAAATTCGGCATCTCGCTCAACTTCACGCCGGTGGTGCTGAGCGAGGGGCGGATCAGCCTGCGGGTGATGACCGAAGTGTCGGAAGTCTCGACCGAAAACGCCTTGACCGGCGGTGCCGGTGGAACGACGATTCCCTCCATCAAGACCCGTCGTGCCGAAACCACGCTCGAAATCCCCTCCGGCGGCTCGATCGCGATGGCCGGCCTGATCCAGGAAAAGACCAAGCAGGCGGTCAACGGAATTCCCGGCCTCGACTCCTTGCCCGTCCTCGGCGCGCTGTTCCGGAGCCAGGATTTCATCAACAACCAGACCGAACTGATGGTGCTGGTGACGCCCTATGTCGTTCGGGCGGTGGCGCAGAAAGAGCTGTCGCGTCCCGACGACGGATTTGCGCCGGCGTCGGATTCGCAATCGACCCTGCTGGCCCAGATCAACCGGATTTACGGCGTCGCCGGCCGCGCCGAAATGGTCGGCGGCTCCCCGAGCAATTTTGGCTTCATCATTGACTGACGCGGTGCCCGGCGGTTGCGGGACGAGGACAAAACGATGACGAACAGAACACCGCGCGATCGCCTTCGCACCCTGCGCCTGCTGGGCGCGCTGGCCGGCCTCTCAGCCGCGCTGGGAGCCTGCACCTATACCGGTGCGGAAGTCGTGACGACGGCGAGCGTGCCCTACGACTACCGGCAGCGCCATCCGATTGCGGTTCAGGAAGCCGACACCTCGATCGTCGTCTTCGTCGGGCAGGGACGCGGCGGCCTGTCCGCTGCGCAACGCGCCGACGTCATGGGACTGGCGCGGACCTGGGTTCGCGAAGGCACCGGTGCGATCGTGGTCGATGTGCCGGTCGACACGCCGAACGCCCGGGCCGCGGCGTCGACCGCCCAGGAAATTCGGGCGACGCTGGCGGCGGGCGGTGTGCCGGCACGCGGCGTCAGGCTGCATCGCTACCGTCCGGACGATCCCCGCACGCTGGCGACCATCAGGCTGAGCTATCCGAAAATCTCGGCGGTCGCCGGCCCCTGCGGCCTGTGGCCGGAGGATCTCGGACCCTCGGTCCTGAACAAGGGCTATAGCGAAAACCGGCCGTATCACAATTTCGGTTGCGCGAACCAGCGCAACCTCGCCG
The DNA here is from genome assembly GCA_963786625.1 of uncultured beta proteobacterium. Classification (GTDB taxonomy): domain Bacteria; phylum Pseudomonadota; class Gammaproteobacteria; order Burkholderiales; family Casimicrobiaceae; genus CAIWHR01. Next base: position 26,962 of record CAWAZS010000014.1, on the reverse strand, counting down.
CGATGATCGACAATCCGGCGGACCTCGAACAGCCGAGATCCGAGACTGCCGCCTATACGGCGCGACGCACGGAGGCGTTCGAGAAGTATCGCAAGGGTACCTCGACCGCGACCAACTATCCCGAATCCGACAAAGCCAAACTCAGCGATACAGGCAAATGACAACCGCCATTGGACTTCCCGAAAATCAGCGACGCAGCGCCGCACGCGGACGACTATATCGCTCCGGCGCCGCGCGTGTCGGTGCAGGCCTTTTGCGAGTCGGTGGCAACCGCCGTCGCCGTGAAGGCGGCGGCCGAAGACCGCCGTCTCGGCAAGGCGCATCTCACCGTCCAGATGGGCGGCGTGGCGACCGCCATCGAAAACTATCGCACGGTACCGACGCCGAACGTGATCATTCTGGAAACCGAAGGCGGCAGCGATATTCTTGCCGGCCTCGATGACCTCGCATCGGTGTGCGATCCCGGAACCCGCGTCGTCGTGATCGGCACCGCGCACGATGCCGCGCCCTACCGCGAACTGGTGCGTCGCGGCGTCAGCGACTACGTCATCGGTCCGGTCGTTCCGCTCGACGTGGTGCGCTCGGTCTGCAGCCTGTTTTCGGCGTCGGAGGCCATCGCCGTCGGCCGCATCATCGCCGTCGTCGGCGCCAAGGGCGGCGTCGGCGCGTCCACCGTCGCGCACAACGTGGCCTGGGCGATCGCCCGCGACCTCCAGCTGGATTCCGTCGTCATCGATCTCGACCTCGCGTTCGGCACCGCCGGGCTCGATTACAACAAGGATCCGTTGCAGGGGATCGCCAATGCGATCTTCTCGCCCGACCGGCCCGATACGTCGTTCGTCGACCGCCTGCTGGCGAAGTGCACCGACAATCTCAGCCTGCTGGCGGCGCCGGCATCGCTCGAACGGGTCTACGACCTCGGCGCGGACGCCTTCGATGCGATCTTCGATACGTTGCGCATGACGACGCCCTGCATCGTGCTGGACGTTCCGCACCAATGGTCGGGCTGGACCAAGCGCGTTCTGGTCGGCGCCGATGACATCCTGGTGGTTGCCGAGCCGGACCTCGCCAATCTGCGCAACACCAAGAACATGCTGAGCATGCTGAAGACGGCGCGGCCCAACGACCGGCCGCCGCTGTATTGTCTCAACCAGGTCGGCATGCAGAAGCGACCGGAAATCACGCGCCGGCGAATTCGCCAAGGCGATCGAGAGCCAGCCGATCGCTTCCATTCCGTTCGATTCGCGCATGTTCGGCACGGCCGCCAACAACGGCCAGATGATCGCGGAAATTTCCGCCAATCACCGCACCACCAAGATGTTCCTGCAGATCGCGCGGCAGCTGACCGGCCGCGGCGAGACCAGGAAGCCGAAGGGCTCGTTCCTGGCGCCGCTCATCAGGAAGCTGCGGGCAGGGTAGGCGGCGTTTCGGCGACGATATCTTTCGCCGGGGCTCCGTCAGTGGCTCAGTCGGGCGCCCGGCAGCCGCCACCGGCAGTTTACCTGCATCGGCGCGCGCATTGCCCTTGCGGGCCAGCAATCGCTTGAGATCGGCGACATCTGCCGCGGCTTCCTCGGCCGGCCGATCGGCCTTCACAATGCTTTCAGCCTCGGCAAGTCGGCCCTGCAGGCCGACCACCAGCGCCAAATTCAGCCGCACGCGCTGATCCGCATCCGGGCGGCTGTTGGCGCGGCGCATGATCTCCTCCGCCTTGGGCAGATCCTTGGCAAGGACGTAGGAAAGGCCGAGATTGGACAACACGGAAGGTTCTTCGGGCGCGATCTTCAGCGCGCTTGCGTAGTACTGCCGCGCTTCCTCGTATCGGCCGAGCTGATCGAGCACCGCGCCCTGGGCCGAAAGAATCCGCCAATCCGGATCGTCGGGGGTATGGGCGCGGGTGAGGATGTCGAAGGCCTGTTGAAAATTGCCGTTGTCCGCCAGCGCCCGCCCATAGCCGGCGAGCAGCGCCTTGTTGCTGGGATGAGCGATGGTGGCCTGCTCGAGCACGGCTACGGCCTGGGACTTCTGTCCCGTGGCGCGTAGCGCCTTGCCGTATTGCAGCGCCGCGTCGATATCCTTCGGATTGGCGCGAAAACGATCGCGAGAACCTTCCAGTTCGCGCCGCGGGTCGGCGGCGCGGCTTGCTTCGGGCTTCTCCCCCAGCGACCCCGTGATGTCAGAGGTACCGGCGGTCTGGCAGCCACACAGCCCCAACAGCAAGATCGCGGACGATGCTGCGAATGCAGCGCGTCTTGCGAAGCAATAATGGTGGCGCAACTGCTGGAGCACGTGGTTTGACCTATCGTCGGCGGGACTGGTCAAAAATGCTTGCAGTTTAACCCTAAGTTCAGGTTAAGGGGCGGTACGAACCGGAGCTGCGGTCATCGTTCGCGGGGAGCGAGCGTGCGGCCAGGTTGAAGGGGCTGATCGGCCTAGTCGACGAACTGAGCGCCGAATTCGCACCCGATCCGCCAGGCCAGCCGGCATTGCCGCGGGCCGCCGTCGGACAGGATGATGGTGAACTCGGGGGGAATCTCGAGATGTTCGGCGATGATCTTGACGCCGCCCGCCGATACGTCCGTGATCATGCAGTCGCGCGGCAGCGAGCCGGTCCCGAACTGGATCTTGGCGACCCGTCTGCACTGACGACGTTCGCTGCTGCGTCGATTGGCTAACATGTCGATCCTTCGCGTTACCTTGAGAATGCTCCACCCGGCATTCCTCGGATTGTTTTACCGAAGAATTGTTGGAATACGCCTAGCGCAACCGCTCGCAATTTATGCTTTCCGTTTGAATTGCTTTCACCTTGTGAAGCGCGACGCCATCGCGCGCATCGCGGGCATCGCGAAACGTCAGCACTTCGCCGAACGCTTCGCGAGCGAACTTATACAATGCAACCCTACGATGTCTAGAATTTACCGAAAGGAAACGGGTTAGCCGTTAAGTTCCCTGCGGGGAACTCCCTCCTACCGGGGCGATTCAGCCAATCTTAGCGTTTTGGCCGCATATTGAGCGCATCGCGGACGATTGCCCTGCGATCCGATCGAACACGGACGGATCGCGACGGACAACTCACTCGCGACCATCGTGACCGCCAATGGCGTCGGCACCGGTTCCAGCGCCAATTCACGTCGATCAACACGTCGCTGAAATGAGTAGATACCCGCGAGGATTTACCTTTGTCAGTCGAAAAATTTCTCAAGCAGCGAGCGGTGAACGTTGCCGTGATCGGCAACTACACTTTGCCGAACTGGTATGATCCCCAGGGCAAGCTGCGCACTTTCGCCTGCCGAACCACGCGCGTCTCGCCATTCCGGATGATGGTCGACGTGCCTGTGGTCGGCAAGGTCGGTGACCGCCTCAGCGCCTATTTCCAGGATTTCGGCAAATTCGACGCCAGCATCAGCGAGACCCAGACAGGTCGATTCCTGATCGAACTCGAGATGACCCGCCCGATGCGGGAAAAGTTTGCCAGCAAGCTCACCTGGCTGGAAAAGAAGCAGAAAGAGCCCGGCCTTGCCGAGCTGCGCAAGGATGCGCGCATCATCCCGACAACTCCCCATTCCATCATGACCCTGGCCGACGGCACCACGCAGCCATGCCTCGTGATCGACATGTCGCCGTCGGGTGTCGCGGTCTCGGCCCAGCTGCAGCCGCAGATCGGAACGCCGCTGGCGGTGGGCGCCTGCATTGGTCGCGTCGTCCGGCTGCTGCCCGATGGCTTCGCGGTCAAATTCGTCGAACCGCTGAACCGCCACGAACTCGAGCGGCGGCTGGTCACACGATTTACGCCGCCGGCTTTGTCCGGCCAGGCCCCGGGGTGACCCGCAGCAGCGGCGGCGTCTTGCTGGCCAGTGACTCCATCCTGGTCTAGCGCGTTTTCACGCCTTTCCGGTTGGCGCGGGCGCGGGGTCGGACCAGACAGGCCTTTGATTTTAAGCATGTCCTTGGTAACGCTTTGATCCGGCTTGCTTTGCCTTGCCGCCGCCATATCGCTAGGGTATCGCCGCCGCCACGCGGGGATCGGCGTTAAGGCGGAATACGCGGATTGGCGCGCTCCATCGGGGATGGGATAACTCTAAGTGTCTGAATTATTTGATGAAGTCGACGAGGACGTACGTCGCGACCAGCTCAAGAAGATCTGGGACAAGTATTCGATTCTGATCATCGCCGGCGCGTTTTTGATCATCGCCGCGGTGGGCGGCTGGCGTGGCTATCAGTATCTGGAGGCCAAGAAGGCCGCCGAGGCCGGGGCGGCCTTCGACAAGGCCTCCGAGCTCTCCGAACAGAACAAGCATACCGAGGCGGAAGCCGCCTTTGCCGATCTGGCTGCCAAGGCGCCGTCGGGCTATCGCGTGCTGGCGCGGCTGCGTGTCGCCGCGGAAGCCGCATCGCGCGATCCGCAGGCGGCCGCGAAGCTGTACGACGACATATCGGCCGATCGCAGCGTCGGCGCGCCGGAGCAGGACCTGGCCCGGGTGCGCGCCGCCGGATTGCTGCTGGAAACGTCGACCTATCCCAATATGCTGCAGCGCCTCGAGCCGGCCACCGTGCCGGGGGCGACCTTTCGCCATACCGCGCGCGAACTGCTCGCGTTGTCGGCCTGGCGCACCAACGATACCGCCGCGGCGCGGCAATGGCTGGATGTGATTGCCAATGACGGCGAGACGCCGGCAAGCCTGCGCTCGCGCGCCGAAGCGCTGCAGGCGTTGCTTCCGCCGGTTGCCAAGAGCTGATGCCGAGAGCTGACGGCGAAAACAAGTTGAGTGAGAAACCGACCATGCGCCGCTCGCAACGCCTGATCGCCACCGCCGTCGTCATCGCCTTGTCGGGCGTGCTGGCCGGCTGCGCCGGCGGCATGAGCAGTTTCGACCCGTCCGATCTGCTCGACTTCCTCGACACCAAGAAGAAGCTGCCGGGCGAGCGCAAGCCGGTTTTCCCCGAAGGCGTGCCGGGCCTCGAGCAGGGCGTGCCGAAGGATTTGTACAAGGGCTCGCGCCAGGAGCAGATGGACCAGCAGAATGCCGCGACGGCAGCTGCCGCCGCGCCGCCCGTGGAGGAGCCGAAATCGAAGCGCGGCGCCAAGTCTGCGAAAGGCAAGCCGCCGGCGACGGCCAGCCGGGCGCGCGGACGCCTGCCGCCGATGCCGACGCATTGCCTGAGGAAGAGGGCAGCACCGCCGCGGCGCCGCCGCCGCCCAAGCCGGCGAAGATCGTGCGCCGGCGCACCACCGCGCCGCCGCCGGATGCGCCGGCACAGCCTGCGCCATCGCAGCAACAATCTGCTTCACCGTTCCCGGCGCCAATGCCGAGCGGCACCTTCACGCGCTGATTTGGTTTTTCATTTTATTGACACGCGCTTCCTAGACGGCGCAGGGATCGCTCATGTCTTTCACCATTGCTATCATCGGCCGGCCCAATGTCGGAAAATCGACGCTGTTCAACCGGCTGGTCGGGCAGAAGCTCGCGCTGGTCGATGACACGCCCGGCGTCACGCGCGACCGCCGCGAAGGGCAGGGGCGTCTCGGCGATCTCGAATTCACGCTGATCGACACCGCCGGCCTCGACGAGGGCGCCAAGGGCTCGCTGACCGCGCGGATGCAGGAGCAGACCGAGACCGCGATCGCGCTGGCCGACGCCCTGATGTTCGTGATCGACGCGCGCGCGGGCCTGACGCCGAACGATCGCGGCTTTGCCGATTTCGCGCGCCGCGCCAACAAGCCGGTGGTGCTGGTCGCCAACAAGAGCGAGGGCAAGCACGGCGAGGCCGGCGCGATGGAATCCTACGCGCTCGGCCTCGGCGAGCCGATCCAGATTTCCGCCGAGCACGGCGAGGGCCTCAGCGATCTCTACGACTCGCTGCGCGCGATCATGCCGGAGCCGGTCGAGGAGAGCGAGGAATTCGACGATGACGACGTCATCGAGACCGACGAGGAAATCGCGAAGCGCCCCATCCGCGTCGCGATCGTCGGCCGTCCCAATGCCGGAAAATCCACGCTGATCAATCATCTGCTCGGCGAGGAGCGGCTGTTGACCAGCGCCGAGGCCGGCACCACCCGCGATTCCATCTCCGTCGAGGTCAACTGGCAGGGCCGGGATTTTCGCGTGTTCGATACCGCGGGATTGCGGCGGCGCTCGCGGATCGAGGAAAAGCTGGAAAAGCTCTCGGTGTCGGACGCGCTGCGCGCCATCCGCTTCGCCGAAGTCGTGGTGCTGATGATGGACGCGCAGAACAAGTTCGAGGAGCAGGACCTGCGCATCGCCGACCTGATCGAGCGCGAGGGCCGCGCGCTGGTGATCGCGGTCAACAAATGGGACCTGATGGGCAAGCAGTCCAGCCTGATCGCCGGCTTGCGCACCGACGCCGATCATCTGCTGCCGCAGGTCAAGGGCATGCCGATCGTCGCGGTGTCCGGCCTGATGGGCGAGGGCATCGACCGGCTGATGAGTTCGATCGAACAGGCCTATGCGGTGTGGAACCGGCGGGTGCCGACGGCGACGCTCAATCGCTGGTTCGAGCAGGCGGTCGACGCCAATCCGCCGCCCGCGGTGTCGGGCCGGCGGCTGAAACTGAACTACATCACCCAGGCCAAGGCGCGGCCGCCGAGCTTCATCCTGTTCTGCTCGCGCGCCGACGCGGTGCCGCAGTCCTATCTGCGCTATCTCGTCAATTCGATGCGTGAATTCTTCGAACTGCCGGGCACGCCGGTGCGGATCAGCCTGCGCGAAAAGGCCAACCCGTTCGCCCACAAGCGCAAGCGGCCGTCGTGAGCGAGGCGAATTCCGCCGATACCGCCGCCGCGCCTGCGGCGCGCGGCGGCGCGGTGGCCTTTATCTTCGTCACCATCCTGCTCGACATGCTGGCGCTCGGCCTGATCATGCCGATCCTGCCCAAGCTGGTGGAAAGCTTCGTCGACAACGACACCGCGACCGCGGCGCGCATACTTCGGCCTGTTCGGCACCGCCTGGGCGCTGATGCAGTTTTTCTTTTCGCCCATCCTCGGCGCGCTGTCGGACCGGTTCGGCCGGCGGCCTGTCATCCTGCTGTCGAATTTCGGGCTGGCGCTCGATTACGTGCTGATGGCGCTGGCGCCGTCGCTGCTTTGGCTGTTCATCGGCCGGGTGATCTCCGGCATCACCTCGGCCAGCGTTTCCACGGCATTCGCCTACATCGCCGATGTGACGGCGCCGGAGCGGCGCGCCGCGATGTTCGGCAAGATCGGCGTCGCGTTCGGCGCCGGCTTCATCCTGGGACCTGCGATCGGCGGCCTGCTCGGCGACATCGATCCCCGGCTGCCGTTCTGGGTTGCGGCGGGTTTGAGCTTTGCCAATACGTTGTATGGCTTTTTGATCCTGCCGGAATCGCTGCCAGCGGAACGCCGCTCGCCGCTGCGCTGGAAGAGCGCCAATCCGATCGGCGCGCTGCATCTGCTGCGCTCCGATCGCGTTCTCGCGGGACTGTCGGTGGTGAATTTCGTCGCGCAGACCGCGCATGTGGTGTTGCCGAGCACCTACGTGCTCTACGCGACCTATCGTTACGGCTGGGACACCACCACCGTCGGCCTGACGCTGGCCATGGTCGGCGTCTGCGCGATGGTGGTGCAGGGGGCCGCGATCGGGCCGATCGTGCGGCGTTTCGGCGAGCGGAAGGCGCTGATGCTGGGGCTCGGCAGCGGCGCCGCCGGCTTTCTGATCTTCGCGCTCGCGCCGACCGGTCCGCTGTCCTGGCTCGGCATTCCCGTGATGGCGTTGTGGGGCGTGTCGGGCGCGGCGATCCAGTCGCTGATGACGCAGCTGGTCGCGCCGAACCAGCAGGGCCAGCTGCAGGGCGCCAACACCAGCGTGCAAAGCGTGGCGCAGATGGTCGGGCCGTTTCTGTTCACGCTGACATTTGCCTACTTCATCGGCGCGCAGGCCCCGCTGCAATTGCCGGGCGCGCCGTTCCTGCTGGCATCGGCGCTGCTGCTGCTGGCGCTGGTGATCGCGGTGCGCACGCTGGCGGGCAAACGCGGCGACGTCACGGCTGCCTGAGCAGGTTACACCGGACAGCGCCCCTGAAGCGCTGAACGTGGCCAGGGCCACCACGCATCACACCACCGTGTACGCGCCTTGAACTCGTGCGTTCGGATGATGCCGGCCGTGCTGCGCGCGGCTATGAGCATGCCCTCGCTACCTTCCGCGCTACGAGCCGCGGTGTGCTGCCTGCTCGAGTTCGCCATCGGGAAAGCAGGATAGTCCATGCCGCGTTTCTTCTTTGATCTGTTCTTCGATCGCTATGTGGTGCTCGATCCCGGCGGAATGCTGTTCGAATATCCCACCAGCGCGGCGGCCGCCGCCGACGAAATGGCGCGGCATCTGCTGCTGGCGCGATCGGAACTGCGCAACAGCGGCAGCTGGATTCGCGTCAGGGACGAACGCAGAAGGGAAGTCTGCCGATCCGCGATTGATCCCGACACTGCCGGTGCCAGCGACCGACAAGACACAAAGGACGTGGCGGACCTCACGCAAATCCGGGAATCCGAGCAGATCGTCCACCTATACCAGGACGTCGCCCTCTCACCACGATCCACCCTGCCAACGCTCCTGTAGCAAGTGGAACTGCAGCGACCTTCAAATCGCTAGCGAGGCCGGCTGCGTCAGCGCTCGCCGCGGCGGGGTGCAGGCCGGTAACCAGCTCGCGACGCTTGACCCGACCGCGCTGGCGCAGACCGACCGCAGCCTGATGGACTTCACCGGCGGCGTGTCGTCGCTGGTGCAGGGCCGGCTCAACGGCGTGCGCCGTCCGCGAACGGCACGATGATGGCGATGGCCTATGCGCCGGAGATCCCAAAGGCGGATTGTTCACCAAGACTCCCGGAATGGAGTCCGGCTGGGCAACCCTGCGCCGATCACGGTGTGGGCCTCCAGCTTCGGCGGCCAGCGCATCCAGGATGAGACCAGTGCGACGCTGCGCGCCACCTCCACGGCATGGGGGGCCGCGATCGGCATCGATCGCAAGGTGCGTGCCGAACTGGCTGGTCGGCGCCTTCATCGGCGGTGGCGCCGGCGGACTGTCGGTCGACCTGAACTCGCAGAGCGTGGATACCGACTATGTGTTTGGCGGCGCTTACAGTCGCTTCGAATGGGCGTCCCAGTTCCTCGATGTCACGGTGCAGGGCGGCAAGGCGTCCAGCAGGTCGAGGCGGCTGGTGCTCAACGACGCCGCGGCGGGCGGCAGGGAGTCGGCGGACGCGAATTACGATGGCTGGTTCTTCAGCCCGGAGATCGCCTACGGCTTCGGCTATGCCATCGGCAACGGTTACCTGCTGACGCCGACGGCGCGCCTTCGCTACGCCGTGGGCCGGTTCGACGGCTATGGCGAAATCGGGTCGGCGCAGGGCCTGTCGGTCAGCGGTCGCACGCTGCAGAATTTTGAGGAGCGCGGCGAACTGGAGATATCGAAGGTCACGACATTCTTCGGTGGCGGCCACAGCCTGAAGACCAGCGTGCATGGCGGCGTCATCGCGTTGCAGCGGGTCGGCGACCATATTCTTGAGTCTTGCTTGGCACTCGGTGTCGTGGCAAGCATTCGATCCTGTCTCTGGCGATTGTCTCCGCCATTGCGTCTCCGCTGATCCTCTATCACTAAAGGTCCGGCCGCCGAGGCACCTCAGTTTAGGTGCGCGCGCGCATAGTCAATCCCGATCGCGGACGTTGCCTTGCCGCACCGCAACAGCGCAATCTTTCTGCCGTCGCTGCCTGGACCGCGCACGCTGCGGCGGCGCGGCGATTACGTCAGCGATCACGGTCTATCGCCAGTCTCGCATCGGCGCTGGTCGTCGGCCGTTGTCGGACCGGTTCGGCCGGCCGGTATTCTCGTTGGGCTTTCATTTTCATCGTCGGCACGATCTGGCGTTCGCGGCGATCTCGCGGCACTGCTCGAGCGGCAGGCGACCAGCTGCCGGGCTGCGCGGCAGCGGAGCTGTCGCGCGCCATCGCGCGGATCTGTTCGATGGCCGGTGCTCCGAAGGTCATGGCCTGATCTCCGTGCGACGGCGGCCGCGCTGGGTTTCGCCGCTGCTCGGCGGCATGCTCGATCATCGTCGGCTGGCAGGCGGCCTTCGTCTGCGCGGTCTTCGCCATTAGCGGCGGCGGCCGCTGTATACGGGGTTCTATGAGGCGAAAACAATCTGTCCGCCCGGGTCCGGTAGGGTTCCCGCCAAGGGGACATCCTGCCGGATCCCCGCGAATCACTTATGCTCGAATCCCGACTTCAGGAGGCCGACATGGTCGCAGACAGCAACAGCCAGATCGCGTGGCATCGGGCGCAGATCAGGAAGCACCGCGCGGCGCTGAAACAGATCGAAACCGCGCGGCATAATTTCGGCGAGATCGCCGGCTCGAAGACAACAGCTCAAACGCACAAAGACGGTCGCCGAACTGAAACGCAAGATCAGGGATTCCGAACGGATCATCGCGGCCTATGAGCGGCAAACCCGCCGTCCGCTGACGACCGACTTTCAGAACGCTCGCCAGCGCTCCCTGGAGCAAGTGGAACGGCTCCGACTCGCCGGACCGGCGATAGACCGGGCGGCGCCCCGGGTTCGGGTCCGCCGACTCCTTCAGTTGAATTCGCCGCCGGCCGGACCCTTGCAGGTCCGGCCGGCCGCGTTTCTCTTTACTTCTTCACCAGCGGACACTCGCTCGCCGACAGCGGCTTGGCCGCGTCTTCCGGCGAGATCGTGGCGATCTGCTTGTAGTAGTCCCACGGGTATTTCGACTCCTCGGGCTTCTTCACCTCGAACAGATAGGCCGGAATGATGCGGCGTCCGTCGGCGCGCAGCGGGCCCTTGCCGAACAGGGGATCGTCGGTCGGCAGTTCCTTCATCTTGGCGACGACCTTGGCGCCGTCTTTCGGATTGCCGCCGAGCGCTTCCATCGCCTTGAGATAGTGCAGCACCATGGCGTAGGCGCCGGCCTGGGTCATCGACGGCATCGCGTTCTTGCTGGCCAGTGCGGCGAACCGCTTCGAAAAGGCGCGCGTCTGGTCGTTCATGTCCCAGTAAAAGGATTCCGTGAACGTCAGGCCCTGCGCCGTCTTCAGGCCCAGCGAATGCACGTCGTTGATGAAGAGCAGCAGTGCCGCGAGCTTCTGGCCGCCCGCCACGATGCCGAACTCGGCCGCCTGCTTGATCGCGTTGGTGGTGTCGCCGCCGGCGTTGGCAAGGCCGACCACCTTCGACTTCGAGGCCTGCGCCTGCAGCAGGAACGACGAGAAGTCCGAGGTGTTGATCGGATGCTTGACGCCGCCGAGCACCTTGCCGCCATTGGCGGTCACGACCGCGGACGTATCGCGCTCCAGAGCGTGGCCGAAGGCGTAATCGGCGGTCAGGAAGAACCAGCTGTCGCCGCCCGCCTTGGTCAGCGCCTTGCCGGTGCCGTTGGCGAGCATGTAGGTGTCGTAGGTGTAGGAGATCGTGTTCGGCGTGCAGGCCTTGCCGGTGAGATCGGCGGAGGCGGCACCGGAATTGAGCAGCACCGCGTTCTTTTCCTTGACGAGGTTGCTCACCGCCAGCGCCACGCCGGAGTTCGGCGTATCGGCGATCGCATCGACCTTGTCGCTGTCCAGCCACTGCCGCGCGATGTTGACGCCGACGTCGGGCTTGTTCTGGTGATCGCCGCTGACGACGTCGATCTTCCAGCCCTTCTTGAGGAGGCCGGAATCCTCGACCGCCATCTTGATCGCGACCACCGAATTGGGGCCGCCGATGTCGGCATAAAGGCTCGACATGTCGTTCAACACGCCGATCTTGACCGTCTTGTCCTGGGCGAAAGCCGGCGTGGCAAGGCCCAGCGCGGCGAACGCGATGAGCGCGGTGGTGCCCAGCGCGAGCGTTTTCTTCTTCATTGAATTCCTCCAGAGGTTAACACCCGGGAGGCTCTCTTTTCGGAGCCTCGCCAGGGCTCCCGTTAGTACGTCCGGCGCCGCGCGGCAATGCACCTATCGTAGCGCGTCCGGGTCAGTTTGAAGCAAGTTCGCACGGTGTTCTCGCCATCGGCGCTGGGAGCGGTGCGGATTCAGTCGGCGGCAGGTAATTGTCGCTGGCGGGTTCCTGAGCTAGGTTGGAACCATTATCAATCCAAGCAAGATCAATTTTGGGGGGTACTCGTGGGAATTTTCAGGTTTTCCGGATTGGCCGTAGCGATCCTGTTGTTCGGGCTGACGGCCAATAGCCCGGCGGCGAATGCGAGCTGGGACGAGGCGACCAAGGCCTTTGCGAAGAAGCAATATGCGGCGGCTGCCAAACTGTTCAAGCCGCTGGCGGAGAAGGGCAATGCGCTGGCGCAATACCAGATCGCGTTGATGCACCGGATGGGCCTCGGCATGACCAAGGACCAGAAGGAAGCGAAGAAGTGGAGCCGGCTCGCCGCCAAGCAAGGCAATGCCGACGCCCAGCTGATGCTGGGCAGCCTGTACGCCAAGGCTGAAGGCGGAGAATTGGCCGACGTCGTCAATGCCTACATCTGGTACGAGGCATCGGCCAAGGAAGGCAACGCCGAGGCCAAGAAGGAACTGGTTTCCCTCGAGAAGGGGATGACGCCGCAGCAGCTCACCGATGCGCGCGCCAAGGCGCAAAAATGCGTGACGTCCAAATACGAGCTGTGCGACTGAGCCGAACGCGCCGGTGCTCAACCCGGCGCGCGAAAACTCTGCAGCGTGCGGGTCGGGTAGTCATACAGCTTGCCGGTCTCGGTCCAGGCCGGCGCGCACATCGGCAGGATCAATTCGGCGACCTGGTCGGGCGTCTCCAGCGTCAACGGGTCTTCGCCGGGAAACACGATCGCGCGCATCCGGGTCCGTGTCGGGCCGGGATTGAACAGGTTGACGCGCAGCGGCGTGCTGGCGGTTTCGTGCGCCCAGGCCCGCGCCAGCGTCTCCAGCGCCGCCTTCGAGGCGGCATAGGGGCCGAGATAGGCATTGGCCTGGCTCGCCGCGGCCGAGGTGATGAACACCGCGCGGCCGGCGTCGGACTGCCGCAGCAGCGGCTCCATGCAGCGGATCAGCTGGAAGTTGGCCGACACGTTGATCGCCATCACGTCGTTCCACGACTTCAGCTCGATATGGCCGAGCGGCGAGGAGGGGCCGGCGACCCCGGCATTGCCGACGAGAATGTCGAGCTTGCCATGGCGTTCATGCAGCGCAGCAGCGAGCCGGACGATGCCGTCGGAGTCCGTGAGATTGAGCGGCACCAGCGTCGCGGCTGCCGCCGTCCTTGCGGATTTCATCGTCGAGTTCTTCGAGGCCGCCTTGCGTTCGCGCCACCGCGATCACATGCGCGCCGGCTTTTGCCAGCGCGCGCGCGGTGGCATAGCCGATGCCGCGCGAGGCGCCGGTGACGAGAGCGATGCGGGAGGAAAGGGGAAGTGTCATGGAAGAAACTCTCTGTCATGCCCGGGCTTGTCCCGGGCATCCACGTCGTTGCGGCTGGGTTTTACACGCGAACGCGGGGACCCATACGCCGTGACGGTTATGAGGCGGGACAGGTGAGTTGCTGCGATCCTAGCGGTCGTCAGGCAACACCGAAGGCCGGTGGCTATGGGTCCCTGCGTGTCGCAAGGGACGACATCTCGGTCATCGCGGCCCGATCGCTAGCTCGCCTCCGCCAGCAACGACAATTGCCGCGGCTGCGGCTCGACCTGGGTCTGGTCGGTGAGGTGGGTGGGGTAGACGCCGGTAAAGCAGTGGTCGGCGAATTTCGGATTGGCGGGATCGCGGCCGGGCTCGCCCATGGCGCGGTACATGCCGTCGATCGACAGGAACGCCAGCGAGTCCGCGCCGATGGCTTCGCGCATCTCTTCCAGCGAATGGGTGGCTGCCAGCAGGCCGCCGCGGTCCGGCAGGTCGATGCCGTAATAGTCGGGGTACAGGATCGGCGGCGAGGCGAGGCGGAAGTGGACCTCGCGGGCGCCGGCGTCGCGCATCATGCGCACGATCTTTTTCGAGGTGGTGCCGCGCACCAGCGAATTGTCGATCAGGATGATGCGCTTGCCCTCGATCGCGGCGCGGTTGGCCGAATGCTTCATGCGGACGCCGAGTTCGCGCACGCTCTGGGTCGGCTGGATGAAGGTGCGGCCGACATAATGGTTGCGGATGATGCCGAGTTCGAACGGCACGCCGGAATGCTGGCTGTAGCCGACCGCGGCGGGCACGCCGGAATCCGGCACCGGCACCACGACGTCGACCTCGACATGACTTTCTCGCGCCAGTTGCGCGCCAAAGGCCTTGCGGACGTCGTAGACCGAGCGGCCGCCGACGATGGAATCCGGCCGCGAGAAGTAGATGTATTCGAAGATGCAGGGCCGCGGCGGCTTCGGCGGAAACGGCTTGTGGCTTTGCGCGCCTTGCTCGTCGAACACGATGATCTCGCCGGGCTCGATGTCGCGGACGTATTTGGCGCCGATCATGTCGAGCGCGCAGGTCTCCGACGCCAGGATCGGGCAGCCGTCGAGTTCGCCCAGCACCAGCGGGCGAATGCCGAGGGGATCGCGGGCGCCGATCAGTTTCTTGTTGGTCATCGACACCAGCGAATAGGCGCCCTCGATGGCGCGCAAGCTCTCGATGAAGCGGTCGATGAAGCGGCCGCGCTTCGACTGCGCCACCAGGTGCAGGATCACTTCGGTGTCGGTGGTGGATTGCATCATGGCGCCGTTGCGCACCAGTTCGCGGCGCAGGCTCAGCCCGTTGGTGAGGTTGCCGTTGTGGCCGACCGCGAAACCGCCGGCATTGAGTTCGGCGAACAGCGGCTGCACGTTGCGCAGGATGGTGGCGCCGGTGGTGGAGTAGCGCACATGGCCGACGGCGAGGCTGCCGGGGAGGCGCTCGATCACCTCGCGGCGGGAGAAGGTGTCGCCGACCAGGCCGAGCCGTCGCTCCGAGTGAAAGCGGGAGCCGTCGAAGGAGACGATGCCGGCGGCTTCCTGGCCGCGATGCTGCAGGGCGTGCAGCCCGAGCGCGGTGATGGCGGCGGCTTCCGGGTGGCCGAAGATGCCGAACACGCCGCATTCCTCGCGTAGCGTGTCGCCTTCCAGATCGTCCTGCAGCTCGATCGCCGCAGCGTCGAGTTTCTCGATCGCGGTGGGGTTCAGGTCAAGGTGGTCAGCGGGATCGGAAGGGTTTTTCATCTCGTCCATCGCGCCTCTCTGTTGGCCTGGTATCAACGCCCGACCTTGTCGATCTGCTTTTTCAAGCCGTCGCGGGCAGCCTTGCTATAGCCGTCGGCCGGGGCCGGCGTCACCGGCTCCGCGTCAGTCTGCTCATCGTCTGGTTTATTCTTCTTGAATCTCTTCAAGATGGTGTTCTCGGGGTCATCCGGCAAGAGCGACATCAGCCATTGGCCGGTTCCATCCAGCACGGTCCGGGACTTCGCCGCGGTGACCCAGTCCGGCCGCTGCTTGTCCGGAACCAGCCAGATGAAGAACTGATAGGCGACGACCAGGATCAAGAGCCCCCGCGCCAGCCCGAACAGGAATCCGAGCGTGCGATCCAGCGCCCCGATCCGGGAATCCAGGATCATGTCGGAGATTCGCACCGTGACGATGGAAACCACGATCAGGGTGCCGATGAACACGCCGGCGACCACCGACGACGCTGGCGATGGTCTCGTTCTGGATATAGGTTTTCGCGGTCGGCAGCAGCTTGCCGAACGCATAGAGCGTGACCAGCGCCGCGGCGCCCCATGCCGCGATCGAGAGAATCTCCCGCATGAAACCGCGCACCAGCGCGAGCAGGCCGGAGATCAGCATCACCGCGAGCAGGATGAGATCGAGTATCGTTATCGGCATCGGCTGGTCAGGTCCGCTCGTAAGTCAAAACTGCGAATCGGCAACGTCGGTGCCACCCTAAGTGACGGTCATACCGGGCGCCCCGCAAGGCCGGAAATCGCTATTCCCACCCCGTGCGCGGGTTGTATAGCGGCGGGGGCAGGTGACGTCACGCCCGACTAGCCTTCCTGACGCCGGAATCTCGCCGGTGTGGCATTTTTCTCCACTGCCGCGCTCTCCCGGCCCTCACGATTTCGTTCCTGATTGGCCTCTGGGCGTGCCGCGGGCGGCGATATCCGCCACCAGGCTGGTCAATCCGCCGACGGTATTGAGCACCAGCCCGGCATCGCCGCCGACGTCGCCGCGCGCCGATTCGGGCAGCACGGCCCGGCCGAACCCGAGTTTGGCGGCTTCCTTGAGCCGGGCCGAGGTCTGCGCCACCGGCCGGACCGCGCCCGACAGCGAAACCTCGCCGAAATAGACCGCATCGGTCGGCAGCGGCGCATTGACCAGCGACGACACCAGAGCGGCGGCGGCGGCGAGGTCCGCGGCCGGCTCCTGGATCCGCAATCCGCCCGCGACATTCAGATAGACGTCGTAGCCGGACAGTTTTACCCCGCAATGGGCCTCCAGCACCGCCAGCACCATCGACAGCCGGCTCGGATCCCAGCCCACCACCGCCCGCCGCGGCGTGCCCAGCGTGGTCGGCGCCACCAGCGCCTGCAATTCCACCAGCACCGGACGGGTGCCCTCGATGCCGGCAAACACCGCCGTGCCCGGACTGCCCAGATCGCGCTCGGACAGGAACAGCTCGGACGGATTGGAGACTTCGCGCAGGCCGAGGCCGGTCATCTCGAACACGCCGATCTCGTCGGTCGGCCCGAAGCGATTCTTGGCCGCGCGAAGAATCCGGAATTGCTGCGAGCCTTCGCCCTCGAACGACAGCACCGCATCGACCATGTGCTCGACCACGCGGGGGCCGGCGATCTGGCCGTCTTTGGTGACATGGCCGACCAGGATGATGGTGGCGCCGGATTTCTTGGCAAAACGTATCAGCGCCTGCGCCGAGGCGCGCACCTGCGTGACCGTGCCGGGCGCGGATTCCACCGTGTCGGTCCACATGGTCTGGATCGAATCGATCACGATCAGGCGCGGCACCGTGCCTTCGGACAGCGTGGAGACGATATCCTCGACCGAGGTTTCCGCGGCCAGCTGCACCGGCGCATCGGCCAGGCCCAGCCGCTCGGCCCGCAGCCGCACCTGCGCCACCGCTTCTTCGCCTGAAATATACACCACCCGATGGCCGGCCCGCGCCATCAGGGAGGTCGCCTGCGTCAGCAGCGTCGACTTGCCGATGCCGGGATCGCCGCCGACCAGCAGCACCGAGCCGCGCACAAACCCGCCGCCGGTGACGCGATCGAGCTCGGCCATGCCCGAGGACAGGCGAGGCGCCTCCTGGCTCTTGCCGGTCAGGGTTTCCAGCTGGAACAGCCGGCCCCGCCGCTTCGAGCGGATCGAGACCGGCATCGAGGTGGCGCCCGGTGGTATCCTCCTCCGCCAGCGTGTTCCACTCGCCGCAGGACTCGCACTTGCCCTGCCAGCGATTGAACGCCGCGCCGCAGTTCTGGCAGACGAAGGAGAGGGTGTTTTTGGCCATGGGGTGAGGTGCGCCGGATTCGGGTGTTCTTATTTTGTTCTATAGCTGATTAATAATCCGTTCGCGACAGAAAACTCGCTATGGCGCCGGAGGTATCCCCGACGGCCGCTTGGGCTAAGCAATGGTCGGCTGGTTCTCGAAAAACCCCTCGCGATCCGCTCAACCTCGCCCCACGACTGCGCCAGATGCACCGCCCCCGCATCCCGCAGCTTCACGTCGTGGCCGTCGCGAATATGGCTCGCCGCGCAGAGGCCGACCGCCGTCATCCCCGCCGCGACGGCGGCCTGGATGCCGCCGGCGCTGTCTTCGATGACGAGGCATCGCTCCGGGCTGACGCCCAGCTCTGCGCGGCGGCAAACAGAAAAATGTCGGGATGAGGTTTTCCGCGCGCGACCATGTCGGCGCTGAAGACGTGCTCGCCGAATTCTTCTTCCATGCCCAATACCGACAGGCAGAGTTGCAGCCGGTCGATCGAACTGGATGAGGCGATGGCGCGGGGGAGGTGGGCGAAGCGTCTGATGAAATCGGCGGCGCCGCTGACTTCCTTCAGATCGGTCCGGAAGCGGTCCAGCGTCGCGCGCTTGAGTTCATCGGAAAAATTGGATGGCAGCGGCTTGCCGGTCGCGGCCTCGATTTCGGCCATCACTTCGACCCATCTGCGGTGGGCAAAGCGGGACGAGCGACTGGTCGAGCGTGGTGGAATAACCGAGCCCGGTGACGGTTTCCGCCAGCACGGTATTGGCGATCGCTTCGCTGTCGGCGATGACGCCGTCGAAGTCGAAGATCAACGCGCCCATTTTTCAACCTCGGGGGATCAGTAAGCCCACGCGCTTGTTATGCGATCCGCCGTCGAAATGGACTCCGCAACCTCTGGGCAGGCGAACAATTTCTGTTGCGCTGTGTTTCAATCTGAAGAGAAAGCCCGGCCGCCGCTCAGGCGGCGTCCAGCCGGGTCGCGAGCACCTTGTCGATGCGCCTGCCATCGAGATCGACGATCTCGAACCGCCAGCCGCCGGCCTCGATCTTGTCGCCGACGCCGGGAATGGTGCCGAACGCCTGCAGCAGGAAGCCGGCGAAGGTCTGATAGGGCCGCGACGCCGGCAGCGCGATGCCGAGCAGATCGGCAAACCAGAGCGCCGGCATCCAGCCCGAGATCAGATAGGAGCCGTCGTCGCGCTTCACGAAAGCGGACTCCGGCGCGCCTTGTTCGGTGTGGAAGGAGCCGACGATCGCTTCCAGAATATCCGCACGGGTCACGACGCCCTGGAAGGTGCCGTATTCGTCGTGAATGAGGCCCATATGCACCGGCGAGTCGCGCAGGATCGCGACGACATCCCGTGCATCGACGGTCTCCGGGATGATCGGCGCGTGGCGGATCAACTGGCTGATATCCGGCGTCTGTCCCGACAAACAGGCGTCGAGCATATCCTTGGCGTTGACGATCCCGAGCACGTGGTCGCGGTTGCCGTCGAACACCGGGAAGTGGGAATGAGTGCTGGCCGCGATGGTCGTCGCCACCTCGGCAATCGGATCGCTGACGTCGATCATGCTCACTTCATGCCGCGGCGTCATCACGGCGCCGACCGGCAGGTCGCCAAGCCGCATCACGCCCGCGATCATTTCCTTTTCGCCGGGCTCCAGCACGCCGGCATTCTCGGCCTCGACGACGAGGGTGCGAATTTCCTCCTCGCTGACCTTCTCTTCCGCATCGCCCCGCTGACCGAGCAGCCAGAGCAGCGCCTTGCCCGAACGATCCAGCAACCACACCAGCGGCAGCGACACCGTTGCCAGCAGGGTCATCGCCGGCGCCACCCTGACGGCCACCGCCTCGGGATCGCGCAGCGCGATCTGCTTCGGCACCAGTTCGCCGACGATCAGCGAAAAATAGGTGATCGCGCTGACGACGACGCCGACGCCGATCGCATCCGCGAGGCCCTGCGACAGCCCGATTTCCGTCAGCCATGCGGCGAGACGCAGCCCCAGCGTCGCGCCGGACAGGGCGCCCGAGAGCACGCCGATCAGGGTGATGCCGATCTGCACGGTGGAGAGAAACTTGCCGGGATCGGACGCCAGCGCGAGCGCGCGGCGGGAACCGGGAACGCCCTTGGCGACAAGGCCGGCCAGCCGCGCCGGCCGTGAGGAAACGATGGCCAGCTCCGACATCGAGAGCAGGCCGTTGACGACGATCAGGACCGCGACGATCCCGAGTTCCAGATAGAGCACGATTCAGCCTTGTTGTTCCGCCTCGCCATGCGGCCGGGCAGCAAGCCCTGAGATAGGGATTGCCGGGCGAACTTGCCAGAATGATCCGCTTGTCAGGCCTGCGCGTTGTTTGCGCGGGTCCAGATCGCGACGGGTTGCTCGATGCCGCGGACGGCGCAGGCCGGCTTCTCGACCAGATGCAGGAAGTCGGTGTTCGCGCATTTGCCCTCCACGCGCGCCCGCTGCACGAGATCGTGGCTGGCCACCATCGCGCAGCCGAATTCGCGGGTGAGCGATTCCAGCCGGCTCGCCGCGTTCACCGTGGTGCCGATCACGGCGAATTCGAGCCGGTTCAATCCGATATCGCCCAGCACGACCGGGCCGTAATGCAAGCCGAGGCTGAGCTGGATCGGTGGCTCGCCGCGATGCTTTCGCTCGAGATTCAATTCGTCCATCGAGCCGATCATGGCCTGCGCGCAACGCAGCGCATTGCCGGCGTCGCACTCCCCGGTGAAGGGCGTGCCGAACGTCGCCATCAGTCCGTCGCCGAGATATTTGTCCAGCGTACCGTCATGGCGGAAAACCTCGCGCTCCATCCGCTCATGGAAGCGCCGCAGCGTGCCGATCACCTCGGTCGGGCTGCGGCCGTCGGAATAGGCGGTAAAGCCGACGATATCGGCGAACAGCACCGCGACATCCTGGGTTCGGACCTGCTTCAGCGGATCGTCGTTCTTCGAAAGCTCCGCGACGACGTTGGGTGAGAAATAACGCGCGAGGTTGGTGCGCTCGCGTTCGATCCCGGCATGGCTGATCAGCAGCGCATTGGAACGGCGCGCCGCCAATGCCAGGATCATGGCGACGAGCAGGAAAACGACGATTTGCTGAAACCGCCCGCCGAATCCGATCGCCGAGGGGTCGATGATCTCGAACAGCCTGACGTCGGAGCCCGTGGCGGCGCTGACACGTTCGGACAACGCGGCATGGGTTTCGGGTTGCAGGTAAACCCAGGTGACGGCGACCGCCCACAGCGCCGAGGTCCAGAAGCCGATCGCCACCACGGTGCGCCACGAATAGGCCATCGTCGCGGTGGCCAGGAAAATGAAGAAGTAGAGGAAGCTGTCGAACCGGAATTGCATGGCAAGCGGCCAGTCGACCGTGCTCCAGGGATTGGGCACGACGCTGAGGAAGGTCAGCAGCGCCAGATCGCAAAATATCAACACCAGCTCCGGGCTCGATCGGCCGGCGATCTTGCCGACCTTGAGCTGGGCCCAGCCGTTCAACGCGAACAGGCCGAGCATCACGACGTAGTAGCTGACTTCCCAGGTCGGATTGATGATCGGCAAAGTGACGGCGGTCACCGCCAGCGCCACCCAGCGCGCGCGGACCGCCAGCAGCAGGCCCTCGCGCTTGCTGTCGGCAAGGGCCGCCTCGGCGAATTTCAACGTGGCCTGAGCCTCGGTTCGTTCCACCGGTGCGCCGCGGGACTCGGGAATGTCGCTGGTATCCGCCAATACGCTCAAACCATTCACTCCTGATTTCGCAGCGGGATCATGCGCCGATGAACGCGTTGAACAGCATCGCAGCCCCGGCCGCCAGCATGATCCCGTCCATCACAAGCCTGAACACATCCGGCTCGAGCCGCAATACAAAACGTTTGGCGATGAAGGCGCCCGCCATCAGCGACGAACCGGCGATCAGGCCCTTCAGCGCGACATCGCCGCGTCAGCGCGCCGAACTGCTGGAAGGTCAGGGATTTGCTGACATACAATCCGAGCGAACTGGCGGCTTCGGTGGCGAGAAACGCGCCTTTTGTCAGCCCATAGAACAGGAACAGCGGCACGCTCAAGGGCCCGGTCGACACCACGATGCCGGTGATGTAGCCGATCACGGCGCCGCCGATGGCGAGGTGCCAGAGCGACACCTTCAGCTGGTAGCGGGCGAGCCAGTGCCGCACCGGCACCATCGCGATCAGGAACAGCCCGATCGAAATATCCACCGCATGCGGCGGCAGCACCAGCAGCGTGCGCGCGCCCAGCGCCGCCGCGGGAATGCCGGTCACGGAGTAGGCGGCGCAGGCGCGCCAGTCGACCTCGCGCCACCAGGCCAGGATGCGCGAAAAATTGGCCATCACGGCGGCGACCGCCATGATCGGCACCGCCTGCTGCGGCCCGTATTGATAGACCAGCACCGGCATCAGCATGATCGACGACCCCGTGCCGACGATGCCCGAGATGGTGCCGGCGGCGAGCCCGACCACGAGGACGAAGAGGAAGTTCAAGGGGTGGCTCCGCGACGAGGAGCGGCGTCTTCGCCGCATATCGAACCATGCGGCCCAAGCGTAGCCCGGATGGAGCGCAGCGCAATCCGGATCGAAAACAACCCCATGCAAACGAAAGCGGTGACGGCCAGCACGGTCCTCAAGAAATTGTCGTAAGTATATGATCCGTATCGCGATCCCGGATTGCGCCAGCGGGCGCGCATTCGCGCGTCCCGCTGGCTCCATCCGGGCTACGGACGCTACGGATGCGGTCCCCACGGTGCCGCGAGCAGGAGCTTGACCTCCTGCGTCATGACCAGCGGGCGGAATTTGCCGGCGAAGTTCATGAAGTCAGGATTGGCGAACAGTAATTTCCAGGATTTGCGGCGATCGGCGTCGTCGTCGAATTTCCAGAGATGGACGATCTGGTTGATGGTGCCGACGTCGCTTTGAAAATAGCCGATCAGCTTCTTGTCGTGCTCACCCTTCTGCATCGCCGGAAATCCGATCTCCTGGTACAGCTTCACGGCTTCGGACATCTTGCCGACATAGAGGGTGTAGGTGCGCAGCTCATAGATCGCCATGGCGTGGTTCTCTCCTTGAAAAAATCGTGGGCGGACTGATTCATTAGAACCGAAAAGGCTCTGTGGGGCCACCCAACAAGAAAATCAGTGAAAATCAGAACACGAGGCGCCTAGCGCAGCACGATCCACGCCGGCGCGTGGTCGCTGGCGCCTTCCTCACCGCGCAGCTTGCGGTCGACGCCGGCCTTCATCAAACGCGGCGCCACCGCGGGGCTCAGCAGCAGGTGGTCAAGTCGCAAGCCGGCATCGCGCGGCCAGCGGTTGCGCTTGTAGTCCCAGAAACTGAACATCGGCTTGTCCGGATGCAGTTCGCGGATCGCGTCGCACCAGCCTTGCGCCACCAGCTGCTTGAACGCGGCGCGGCTCTTCGGCTGGATCAGCGCGTCCTTGTCCCAGGATCTGGTCGGATAGATATCGAGCGGCGTCGGCGCGACGTTGTAGTCGCCCGCCAGCACCACCGGGATGTCCTGCTTGATGAATTTCGCGGCGTGCAGCCTGAGCCGCCTGAACCAGTCGAGCTTGGTGTCGAATTTCGGCCCCGGCTGCGGATTGCCGTTCGGCAGATAGATGCTGGTGACGACGATGCCGTTGACGGCGGCCTCGATGTAGCGCGCTTCGTGGTCGTCGGGATCGCCGGGCAGGGCGGTGCGGATCAGCACCGGATCGGCCTTGCGCGCCAGGATGGCGACGCCGTTCCAGGTCTTCTGGCCGCGCCACACCGCGCCGTAGCCGGCCTTGCTGATCGCATCGATCGGAAAGTCGGCGTCGGTGCATTTCAGTTCCTGCAGCGCGACGGCGTCGGGTTTTGCCTGATGCAGCCAGCGCAGCAGGTTCGGCAGGCGGCGGTTGATATTGTTGATGTTGAAGGTGGCGACTTTCATGGCCCGACGAAATCGTCAGGCCGGTATCACGGGAGCCGGTTGAGGGGCGGCCGTCGGTTCATCGGTCGCGGCGCCGCCCTTGTAGATCCGGGCATAACGCGAACCGAGGCTGGTCAGCACTTCGTAGCCGATCGTGCCGAAATGGTGCGCGAGTTCATCGACGGTGATGCCTTCGCCGATCAGCGTCACCATGTGGCCGCGCCGCACGTCTTTCTTGTCGAGGTCGGTGACGTCGATCGCCATCAGGTCCATCGAGATGCGGCCCGCGACCGGGCAGCGCTTGCCGGCGACCATCACCTCGGCGCCGCGGGTGCCGTCATTGCTGCTGCCGGCGCGGAAATAACCGTCGGCATAGCCGGCGGAAACGATGGCGAGCCGGGTCGGCCGCCGCGCGCTCCAGGTGCCGCCGTAGCCGACGCTGTCGCCCTTCTCGATATTGCGGATCTGCACGATGCGGGCCTTGACCTCGACCACCGGCTGCATCGGATTGTCGGCCTCCGGCGTCGGATTGACGCCGTAGAGCGCGCAACCCGGCCGCACCAGGTCGAACTGGAACGCGGCGCCGAGGAACAGGCCGGACGAATTCGACAGCGACGCCGGCACGCCGGAAAACAGGCTGGCGATCTCGCGGAAGGTGGCGAGCTGCCTGGCGTTGGACGGATGGTTGAGGGTCTCGGCGCAGGCGAGGTGGCTCATGACCAGCGTGATGCCGTGATCGCCGGCGTTGATCCGGGGAATAATGCCCTGGGCTTCCACGAGGGTCAGGCCGAGCCGGTTCATGCCGGTATCGATGTGAATGGCGGCGCCGCCGGCCCAGCCGGTGCGGCGGCAAAACACGTCCCATTCGGCGAGTTCGTTGAGGTCGCCGATCACAGGCCTGGCGTCGATCCTGGCGTAGGCCTCGCCGCTGTTCTGGAAAAAGCCGTCGAGCACGTAGATCGCCGCCGTCGCCGGCACCGCCGCGCGGACCACGCGGGCTTCGTCGAGGGTTGCCACGAAAAACGTCTTGCAGCCGGCGCCGGCCAGCGCGCGCGCGACCTGTTCGGCGCCGCAGCCATAGGCGTTGGCCTTGACCACGCCGGCGCATTCGGCCGGCACCGCCGACTTCTCGAGCTTGCGCCAGTTGGCAATGATGGCGTCGAGATCGACGGTGAGGACAGCGGTGGCGGTCGCCAGCGCAGCCGCCTGGTTGGCTTCAGCCGAGAGGATGGAGCCGGGCGGGGCCAGTTTCGGGTCGGTGATAATGTTCATGCCGCACTTTACGCGCAGGCCTGCCGCGGTTCAACCGGGCAAGATTCGCCGGAGCCGCGTCAGTAGCTCTGTGCCGTCAATTGGCCGTCGTCCGCCAGATTGCTGAATCGCGTGAATTGGCCCTCGAACTGCAATGGAACAGTGCCCGTCGGCCCATGGCGCTGCTTGGCGATGATGACTTCGGCCCTTCCGTGAGCATTATCCATTTCAATCTGCCACTTGCCATGTTCTTCCGTGCCGGGCTTCGGCTCCTTGTTCTGCAGATAATATTCCTCGCGGTAGACGAACAGCACGACGTCGGCGTCCTGCTCGATCGATCCGGACTCGCGAAGGTCGGACAATTGCGGATGCTTGTCATCGCGGCTTTCGACCTGGCGCGACAGCTGCGACAGGGCGATGACCGGAATATTGAGTTCCTTCGCCAGCGCTTTCAGGCTGGTGGTGATCTCGGTGACTTCCTGCACCCGGTTGTCATTGCCGCGTTTGCCCGAGCCCTGCAGCAGCTGGATGTAGTCGACCACGATCAGATCGAGTCCCTTCTGCCGCTTCAGCCGGCGCGCGCGCGCCGTCAGTTGCGAAATCGAGAGGCCGCCGGTTTCGTCGACGAAGAGCGGGAGATGCTGAAGTTCGATCGTGTAATCGCGAATGGTGTCGAATTCGCTTTGGCTGATGCCGCCACGCCGGATCAGACTCGACGAGATGCCGGTCTGTTCGGCGAGAATACGGGTGGCGAGCTGTTCGGCCGACATTTCGCAGGAGAAGAAGCCGACGATGCCGCCATTGACGGATTTCATGGTGCCGTCGGCCTGCACCTCGGCTTGATGTGCCTTCGCGACATTGTAGGCGATGTTGGTGGCGAGCGCGGTCTTGCCCATGCCGGGACGGCCGGCGACGATGATCAAGTCGGAACGTTGCAACCCGCCCATCTTGGCGTCGAGGTCGCGCAGGCCCGTTGCGGTGCCCGACAGCTTTCCGTCGCGCTGATAGGCGTTCGCCGCCATATCCAGCGCGACCTTCATCGCCTGCGCGAAACCCTGGAAGCCGCCGTCGTAGCGGCCGGATTCGGCCAGTTCGTACAGCCTGCGCTCGGCGTCCTCGATCTGCGCGCGCGGCGCAAAATCCACCGGCGCATCGTAGGCGACATTGACCATGTCCTCGCCGATCCGGATCAGGTCGCGGCGCAGCGCCAGTTCGTAGATCGTCCGCCCGTAATCCTGGGCGTTGATGATGGTGGTGGCTTCGGCGGCGAGGCGGGCGAGGTACTGGCCGACCGTCATGCCGCCGAGATCGGTCTCGGCCGGGACGAAGGTCTTCAGCGTCACGGGGGTGGCGACCTTGCCCATCCGGATCAGGCTGCCGGCGGTCTCGTAGATGGTCTGATGGATCGGCTCGAGAAAGTGTTTCGGCTCCAGAAAGTCCGAAACCCGATAGAACGCGTCGTTGTTGACCAGGATCGCGCCCAGCAGGCTCTGTTCGGCCTCGATATTGTGCGGTGCGCTGCGATAGGCCGGAGTTCCCGGATCGGGCGCGAGCTTGAGGACGTTCGAATCAGTCAGAGCCATGGCTCTGGAATTGTTCTTCGGATTGGGGACTTTGTCGGATGCGGGGCGGGGATAAAGCGCCACTCCGCGTCGAAAGCGAAAGGGCGCGTCGCGCCTTATGCCCGATTCACACAATCGAAGGTGTGAATCCTGACCGGGGCAACGCATTCTGCTTGACGGGTTTTGGCTGGTCGGGCGCGCCGCCCGCCACGTCCGCGACGAAAAACCCGGAAAAATCCTCGCGCGGCCTGAACCTTGTTCCCCCGCGGGCACACTCATGCCAAGGGCGGCAAATGTTCCGAACCGCTACCCCCGGCTGATCAGATCAGGAGGAGATAGATCAGCGCGGCCAGGGCAGCGCCAACGCCGGTGGCGATCAGGGCGTAGTCGGTGCCGATGTCGGCCTGCGGATCGAACTGTGATGGGTAGGTTTTCTGGGCCATTTCGGTCGTTTAGGACAGCCCGGCCAAACCGTATGTGAAGCAGATCACATTCGGTTAATTTTCTCTTCGATTATCGTCGCAAGGAACGGGTTGGCGGCGGCAGGATTGGTAACGGGGGCAGATTAGGAATAGCCAATGGCTCAGCAGCTTCAGGGATGGCGATCAGACGGCGGCGAGAAACTATGGCTGTCGATGCTGATCGACACCATGGAACAGGTTTCCCGTTCGGAACTGCGCAGCCAGCCCTGCGACCGGTCGGTAGTGGCCGCCGTGTTGGCGCAGCTTTCGCGTCCGGCGACGCCTTATGTCCACCAGGGGTCCGGTTTCGGCCTGCGACACTAAAAAC
>CAWAZS010000013.1:0-23801 GCA_963786625.1 uncultured beta proteobacterium | reverse complement strand
GGCGGGCAGCTCGTCGCGTTGTGGGGTTGCGACGAGCGCGACCGCGACCGCGGGTACGCGATCAACGTCGTGCTGCAGGACGGCGACGGCCTGCTGCTGCTCGAGCACACGCTGCCCTCCGGCGATTCGACCTACCCGGATCTCGCGGGAATCTTTCCGGCCGCGAACCGGATGCAGCGCGCGACCTTCGATCTTCTCGGCGTCGCGTCCGAGGCCGACGATCAGCGGCCCTGGATGTGGCAGGCAAGCTGGCCGATCGACCGCTATCCGCTGCGCCGCGACTTCGAGGCTTCGCCGAAATGGGAGCCGGGGCAGGAGGAATACCCCTACGTGCGCGTCGAAGGCGACGGCGTGCACGAGATCCCGGTCGGACCGGTCCACGCAGGGATCATCGAGCCGGGGCATTTCCGCTTCCAGGTCGTCGGAGAGAAGGTGCTGCGGCTGGAGGAGCGGCTGGGATTCGTCCACAAGGGCATCGAGAAGCGCTTCGAGGGGATGCCCGCGGCGGACGGTCACCGGCTCGCCGGTCGCGTGTCGGGCGACAGCACCGTGGCGTACGCCTGGGCCTACGCGCAGGCGTTGGAGGCGCTCGCCGGTGCCGGACTGCCGCCGCGCGCCGCGTGGCTGCGCGCGCTGGCCCTCGAGCGCGAGCGCCTCGCCAATCACCTGGGGGACCTGGGCTATCTCGGCAACGACGGCGGGTTCGCTTTCGGGCTCGCTCAGTTCTCGCGGCTGAAGGAGGTCGTGCTGCGAACGAACCACAGGGCGTTCGGCCACCGGCTGCTGATGGATTTCGTCGTCCCGGGAGGCGTCGCGCGCGATCTCGCGGCGGCCGACGCCGACGCGATGCGCGACGAGTGCGCGCTCCTCGAGCGCGAGATCCGCACCCTGCGCGCGATCTACGACGAGCACGACGGGTTGCAGGACCGCTTCCGCAACTGCGGAACCGTCAGCCCGGAACTGGCGGCAAGGCTCGGCCTCACCGGCATCGCCGGCCGGGCCAGCGGCATCGCCCGCGACATCCGCTGCGACTTTCCGTTCGCGCCCTACGACGTGCTCGGCGTGAACAAGGCCGGCGCAACCGCCGGCGACGTCGCCGCGCGCGTCGCGGTGCGCTTCGACGAGCTCCACGAGTCGCTGCGGCTGCTGCGCGTCGGCATCGACGCGATGCCCGACGGCGCGTCGGCCGACGCCCTGCGCATTCCGCTGCCCGAGCCCGCCACCCACCGAACCGCGCTGGGCTATGTCGAAGGCTGGCGCGGGCCGGTGCTGGTCGCTCTCGAATGCGCTCCGGGAGGCACGATCCGGCGCTGCCATCCGCACGACCCTTCCTGGTCGAACTGGCCGGTGCTCGAGCACGCGGTGATCGGCAATATCGTCCCCGACTTCCCGCTGATCAACAAGTCGTTCAACCTGTCCTACAGCGGCCACGACCTGTAGGCCGCGACCGGAGACGAGGCCCCATGCTGCAGATACTGCGCCAGATAGTGAAGACCGGGATCCGGACGGAGCCCGCGCCGTTGCCCGCGGACGACGCGGCGGGCGTCGAGCGGCTGCAGCAGGACATCCTGCGCACGCTCGGTCGCGCGCTGACGATCCGGCAGGTCGACGCCGGATCCTGCAACGGCTGCGAGCTCGAGATCCACGCGCTGGGCAACCCCTACTACAACATCGAGGGTCTCGGGATCAAGTTCGTCGCCAGCCCGCGCCACGCCGATCTGCTGCTGGTGACGGGTCCGGTGTCGAAGCACATGGCGATCGCGCTGAAGCGCACCTGGGACGCGACGCCGGAACCGAAGCTCGTCGTCGCCGTCGGCGATTGCGGGTGCACCGGCGGCATCTTCGGCGAGAGCTACGCGAGCCTCGGGCGCGTTGCCAGCGTGATCCCCGTCGACGTCGAGATTCCCGGTTGCCCGCCGACGCCGACGGCGCTCCTTCAGGGCATACTCACCGCCATCAGGCCCGCAGCGCCGCGGCGCTGACCCCCTTCCCTCGCCGCCACCCCGCGGCAAGCCTCCGGAGATCCGCACCATGAGCGAACCGACGCCTGCCCCACCGACCGAAGACGCGAAGAAGCGGCTCCGCGAGAAGGTCGAGAAGCTCCTCGCCCGCGATCCGTGCAGGAGCGAGGCGAGCATCGTGCTGAACGGTCGCACGCTCAAGTACCGCGCGGTCGCCGAGTTCATTCCGGTCGCCGCCGGCGGCGTCGACGACAAGCGCGGCGAGCCCGAGGCCGCCGTGTTCACCACGTCGTACTTCCACGACGACGCCGACCCGTCGGCGCGCCCCGTCTGCTTCGTCTTCAATGGCGGCCCCGGTTCGGCCTCGATCTGGCTGCACCTCGGCGCCCTCGGACCGAAGCGGGTGGTCATCCGCGAGGACGGCACGATGCCGCCGCCGCCGTACCGGGTGACCGACAACCAGGAGTCGTGGTTCGAGCACTTCGACCTCGTGTTCATCGACCCTCCGCACACCGGCTACTCGATCACCGCCAGCGAGGAAGCGCGCAAGCGCATGCTCTCCGTCGACGGCGACGTCGACGCCCTCGCCGAATGCATCCGCGCGTGGCTGGGCCGGCACCGCCGCTGGAGCTCGCCGGTCTACGTCGCCGGCGAGAGCTACGGCACGACGCGCGCCGCGGCGCTCGCCGACAAGCTGCAGGACATCGGCGTCGCCTTGTCCGGTCTGGTTCTCGTCTCCTGCGCGATGGACCTGCAGAGCATCGTGTTCGCGCCGCGCAACGATCTGCCGTACGCGCTCTTCCTGCCGGCATTCGCATGCGTCGCGCAATACCACGGCAAGCTCAGGGGATCCCTGGCGGAGTCGCCGGAGGCGGCGCGCGCCGCGGCCGAGCGCTTCGTGTCGGACGAGTATCTCGGCGCCCTGCACGCCGGCGCGCGCCTGTCGAAGGCCGCGCGCCGGCGCATCGTAAGCCGGGTTGCCCAGCTGACCGGGCTCGCGCCCGCGCTCGTCGACGAGAAGAATCTCCGGATCAGCGACCACACGTTCTTTTTCGAGCTGCTGCGCGATCGCGGCCTCATCGTCGGCCGGCTCGACGCGCGCGTCACCGGCCCGATGGCGGCCAGCCGGACGCGGGATTGGGAGTTCGACCCGGGAATCGAGGCGATCGTGGCGCCGTACACGATGGCCGCGCATGCCTACATGAGCGAGAGCCTCGGCGTCGACACGCAGGCGCGCTACGAGGTGCTCTCGGAGGACGCGCACAAGCAGTGGAACTGGAATCGCGGCGAGGACAAAGGCAACAGCTACGCCAGCACGAGCCCCGATCTGTCGCGCGCCCTGCGGCGCAATCCGCACCTCCGCGTGCTGGTCGCCAGCGGCCGCTACGACCTCGGTACGCCGTACAGCGCAACGGACTGGTCGCTGGCCCAGCTCGACGTTCCCGCGGATGTCCTGGCGCGCGTCGAGCACCACTACTACGACGCCGGCCACATGATGTACACGCGCGAGGCGGACATGATGAAGCTCAAGCGCGACCTCGAGGCCTGGCTCGCTGCGTAGCCGCGCGGATCCCCGCTCGGGGCGGCGCTACGGTGCCGGATTCCGGCACAGCCGCCGGGCCCGGTCGGGCGCCGCGGCGCCCGGCCGGCGCGCTCAGCCGAGCAGGTCGCCGGAGACCTTGCGGCCGCGGCTTCCCCGCCCGGCGCCCGTGGCCGCCGCGGCGCGCCCCGCCTCGCGTCCGCGCCGGCCCGCGTGCGCGTCCAGCACGGGCTTCAGGTACCGCCCGGTGTAGCTCGCCGGCGAGCGCGCGATCTCCTCCGGCGGACCCTCGGCGATGATCTGTCCGCCGCCCGCGCCGCCCTCGGGACCGAGATCGATGATCCAGTCGGCGGTCTTGATCACGTCGAGGTTGTGCTCGATGACGATCACCGTGTTGCCGTGATCGCGCAGCCGGTGCAGCACCGTGAGCAGCATCTCGATGTCGTGGAAGTGCAGGCCCGTCGTGGGCTCGTCGAGGATGTAGAGCGTGCGGCCGGTGTCCCGCTTCGACAGCTCGAGCGCCAGCTTGACGCGCTGCGCCTCGCCGCCGGACAGCGTCGTCGCCGACTGCCCGAGCGTGATGTAGCCCAGCCCCACGTCGAGCAGCGTCGAGAGCTTGCGCGCCACCGCGGGGACCGGCTCGAAGAACGCGTGCGCCTGCTCGACCGTCATCGCCAGCACCTCGTGGATGTTCCGGTCCTTGTACCGGACCTCGAGCGTCTCGCGGTTGTAGCGCTGGCCGTGGCAGACGTCGCAGGACACGTAGACGTCGGGCAGGAAGTGCATCTCGACCTTGATGAGGCCGTCGCCCTGGCAGGCCTCGCAGCGCCCGCCCTTGACGTTGAACGAGAAGCGCCCGGGGCCGTAGCCGCGCTCGCGCGCCTCCTTCACCTGCGCGAACAGCTCGCGGATCGGCGTGAACAGGCCGGTGTAGGTGGCCGGATTCGAGCGCGGCGTGCGGCCGATCGGGCTCTGGTCGACGCTGATCACCTTGTCGAAGAACTCGAGCCCGAGCATCTCGCGGAACGGCGCGGGCTCGGTCGTGCTGCCGTAGAGCTGCCGCGCGACGGCGTGGTAGAGCGTGTCGTTGATGAGCGTCGACTTGCCGGAGCCGGAGACGCCGGTCACGCAGACGAACAGCCCCACGGGCAGGTTGAGCGTGACCTCGCGCAGGTTGTTGCCGGTGGCGCCGTCGATGCGCATCGTCCGCTCCGGATCGGCGCGATGCCGGCGCGCAGGCATCGGAATCTGCCGGTGGCCGGCGAGGTACTGGCCGGTCAGCGAGTGCGCGGCGAGGCGGATCTCCTCGGGCGTGCCCTGCGCGACGACCTGTCCGCCGTGCTCGCCGGCGCCCGGCCCCATGTCGACGATGTAGTCGGCCGCGCAGATCGCGTCGTGGTCGTGCTCGACGACGATCACGCTGTTGCCGAGATCGCGCAGGTGCTTCAGCGTGGCGAGCAGCCGGTCGTTGTCGCGCTGGTGCAGTCCGATCGACGGCTCGTCCAGAACGTACATCACGCCGGTCAGCCCCGAGCCGATCTGCGAAGCGAGGCGGATCCGCTGTGCCTCGCCGCCGGAGAGCGTCTCGGCCGAGCGGTCGAGCGACAGGTAGTCGAGACCGACGTTGTTGAGGAAGGCGAGCCGGCTCACGATCTCCTTGACGATCCGGTCGGCGATCGCCTGCTTCTGGCCGTCGAGCACGAGCCGGCCGAAGTGGCCGGCCGCCTCCTTCAGCGGCAGCCCCGACACCTCGAAGATCGCGCGCGCGTCGGCGCCCTCGCCGACCTTGACGTACCGCGCCTCGCGGCGCAGCCGCGTGCCGTGGCACTCCGGGCAGGACTTCGAGTTGAGGTATTTCGCCAGCTCCTCGCGCACCATCAGCGAATCGGTCTCGCGATAGCGGCGCTCGAGGTTCGGGATGATCCCCTCGAAAGTGTGCTCGCGCACCATCTGCTTGCCCCGGTCGGACAGGTACGCGAACGGTATCTTCTCGTCGCCGCTGCCGAAGAGGATCACCTGCTGGACGCGCTCGGGGAGCCGCGCGAACGGCCGCTCGAGATCGAAGCCGACGTGCTTGGCGAGGCTGCCCAGCATCTGGAAATAGAACTGGTTGCGGCGGTCCCAGCCCTTGATCGCACCCGACGCGAGCGAGAGCTGCGGAAACGCGACGACGCGCTTGGGGTCGAAGAAGCTGATGGCGCCCAGCCCGTCGCAGCGGGGACACGCGCCCATCGGATTGTTGAACGAGAAGAGCCGCGGCTCGAGCTCGGCCAGCGCGTAATTGCAGACCGGGCAGGCGAACTTGGCGGAGAAGAGGTGCTCACGGTTGGCGTCCATTTCGACCGCGATCGCGCGCCCGTCGCCGTTGCGCAGCGCCGTCTCGTAGGACTCGGCGAGCCGCTGCTTCATGTCCGCGCGCACGCGCAGGCGGTCGACGACGACCTCGATCGTGTGCTTGGTGTTCTTCGCCAGCCGCGGGACCGCGTCGATCTCGTGCACGGTTCCGTCGACGCGGACCCGGACGAACCCCTTGGCGCGCAGCTCGACGAACAGATCGAGCTGCTCCCCCTTGCGATTGACGACGACCGGCGCGAGGATCATGAGCTTCGGCTCCTCGTTCCCGTCGCCACGCAGGGCGAGCGTCGCGTCGACCATCTGCGAGATGGTCATCGCCGCGAGCTTCTGCTCCGGATGATCGGGGCAGTAGGGATCGCCGACCCTCGCGTACAGCAACCGCAGGTAATCGTGGATCTCGGTGACCGTGCCCACCGTCGAGCGCGGGTTGTGCGACGTCGCCTTCTGCTCGATGGAGATCGCCGGCGACAGCCCCTCGATCAGGTCGACGTCGGGCTTCTCCATCAACTGCAGGAACTGCCGCGCGTACGCGGACAGCGACTCGACGTAGCGGCGCTGGCCTTCGGCGTACAGCGTGTCGAAGGCGAGCGAGCTCTTGCCGGAACCGGACAGACCGGTGACGACGATCAGCCGGTGGCGGGGCAGATCGAGATTGACGTTCTTGAGGTTGTGCGTGCGCGCACCGCGAATGCGGATGTATTCCATGCCTTTCGTCCTAGTCCGTCCGGCGCATGCCGGGCGCAGGGGTAACCTGCTACTATACCGTCATTCCGTATGCGTTTCTAAGCCGCGCGTTCGCGTAACGCGAATTCGTTCGCCTGCAACCGCCCGGGCCTCTCCCCGGCCACTCGACGCCCGCTGGTTCGTCGCCCCACTTCCGCGTTCCATATTCCTGAGCGTCATGCCGCCCGACCGCGAGCCCCCTGCCGCCGCGAGCCCCGCCCGCAGTGCGCCGCCGCGGATGACTCCCACCGAGCGCCGCGCCACCGCGAGCCTCGCCGGCATCTTCGGATTGCGGATGCTCGGCATGTTCATCGTGCTGCCCGTCCTCGCGCTGTACGCGGAGACGCTGCCGGGCGGCCGCGATCACGTCATGGTGGGCCTCGCGCTCGGCGCATACGGCCTCACGCAGGCGGTGCTGCAGATACCGTTCGGCTGGGCATCCGACCGCTGGGGACGCAAGCCGGTGATCGTGGCCGGCCTCGTGATCTTCGCCGTCGGCAGCTTCATCGCCGCGTGGGCGCCGACGATCGTCTGGACGATCATCGGCCGAACGGTGCAGGGCGCCGGCGCGATTTCCGCCGCCGTGATTGCGCTCGCCTCGGACCTGACGCGCGACGCGGTGCGCACCCGCGCGATGGCGGCGATCGGCATGACGATCGGCGCGACGTTCGCGGTCTCGCTGGTGCTCGGCCCGGCGCTCACCGCGGTGATCGGCGTTCCCGGCGTCTTCGCGCTGACCGGCGCGCTCGCGCTCGGCGCGATCGCGCTGCTCGCAAGCCGGGTGCCCGACCCCGAGGTCATGCCGCCACGCCACGACACGCCGGACCAGTGGAGGCGCGTGCTCGGCGACCGCGAGCTGCTGCGGCTCAACTACGGAATATTCGCGCTGCACGCGGCGCTGATGGCACTGTTCGTGCAGGTCCCGTTCATGCTGCGCGACAACGGCGTCGAGCCGGCGCGGCACTGGCTCGTCTACCTGCCGGTGCTCGCCGTGTCGGTCGCGCTGATGCTGCCGGCGCTCGGCCAGGCGGACCGTCCTGGCCGCGGCAAGCCGGTGTTCATCGGCGCGGTGGCGGTGCTGTTCGTCGGGCAGGCGCTGCTCGCCGCCGCGGGCGCATCGCTGCCGCTGACGATCGCGGCGCTCGTCGTGTTCTTCACCGGCTTCAACCTGCTCGAAGCAACGCTCCCGTCGCTCGTTTCCAAGTTCGCCCCCGCCGCGCTCAAGGGCACCGCCGTCGGTGTCTACTCGAGCGTGCAGTTCCTGGGCACGTTCGTGGGCGCCGCCGCGGGCGGGTGGCTGTCGCAGTGGCATGGCGCCGCTGCCGTGTTCGGCTTCTGCCTCGTGCTCACCGCGGTTTGGGTCGCGGTGAGCGCCACGATGGCGGCGCCGCCGGCTTACAATCAACGCAGCTATTCGATGGGAGAGACATGATATGGCCTCGGTGAACAAGGTGATCCTGATCGGTAACCTCGGCCGCGATCCGGAGACGCGTTACACGACGGGCGGCGACGCGGTGACGAACCTGCGCATCGCGACGACCGAAACCTGGAAGGACAAGGCCGGCGAGAAGCAGGAGAAGACCGAATGGCACACCGTCGTGCTGTTCGGGCGGCAGGCGGAGATCGCCGGCGAATATCTGAAGAAGGGCCGCTCGGTGTACATCGAGGGTCGCCTGCAAACGCGCAAGTACACCGACAAGGAAGGCGTCGAGAAGTACTCGACGGAAATCGTCGGCGACCGCATGCAGCTGCTCGGTGGACGCGAGGGCAGTGGCGGCGGCGACACCGAGTTCGGTGGCGGAGGCTCGGCCGCGCGCTCAGGTGGTGGTGGCGGCGGCGGCGCTGGAGGTGGCGGCGCTGGAGGTGGCGGCGGCGGGAAATCCGGCGGCGGCAAGAAGCCGCAGACCGACGACCTCGACGACGATATCCCGTTCTAGCACCCGCATCGGCTTCCGGCTGAAGCCGAACCCATGCGACCTCGTGGGGCCGCCTTCAGGCGGCGCAGGCAATGTCCTTGCTCCGCTGCAGCCGAACCCGCAACGAACCCGCGACCCTCGCGGCGCGGAGCCGCCTTCAGGCTACGGCGTCAATGGCCGCCGCGATCGGCGCAACGGCGGGCACCGGCCCGGTGATCACGCCGCCGCCCAGGCACACGTCGCCATCGTAGAGCACGAGGTATTGCCCCGGCGTCGGCGCCCACTGCGGCGCCGCGAAGGTCGCGCGCGCGCGGTTGCCGTCGAGGATCTCGAGGCGGCATGCCGCATCGGGCATCCGATAGCGGGTCTTCGCGCCGAGGCGCGGCAACGCCGATGCGTCGGGCTGCGTGCCGGCGATCCAGTGGAGCGCCTGTGCGTCCACCGACGACCGATACAGCAGCGGGTGGTCGTGGCCCTGTGCGACGATGAGCGCGTTGCGTGCGGTGTCCTTTCCCGCGACGAACCACGGCAGGTCGGCCCCATCTTTCGTGCCGCCGACACCGAGTCCGTGCCGCTGGCCGAGCGTGTAGTAGGCGAGACCGTGATGGCGCCCCACGACTGCGCCACCGGGCGTCTCGATCGGCCCCGGCGCCCTCGGCAGATATTTCGCGAGGAAATCGCGGAACGGGCGCTCGCCGATGAAGCATATCCCGGTGGAGTCCTTCTTGGCCCAGGTCGGGATGCCCTCGCGCCGGGCGATCGCGCGCACGTCACGCTTCAGCATCTCGCCCAGCGGAAACAGCGCCGGCGCGAGCTGCTCCTGCGTGAGCTGGTGCAGGAAGTAGCTCTGGTCCTTCGTCGCATCGACGGCCTTCAGCAGCTCGACCCGGGCGCCGGCGCCGCGCACGCGTGCGTAGTGGCCCGTCGCGATGTGATCGGCGCCAAGCGACCGCGCATGGTCGAGAAAGGCGCGGAACTTGATCTCGCTGTTGCACAGCACGTCGGGGTTCGGCGTGCGTCCGGCCGCGTACTCGCGCAGGAAGTGCGCAAACACGCGCTCGCGGTACTCGGCGGCGAAATTGACGGCCTCGAGCTCGATGCCGACGACATCGGCGACCGAGGCCGCGTCGACCAGATCCGCGCGTGACGTGCAGTATTCGTCGGTGTCGTCGTCCTCCCAGTTCTTCATGAACAGGCCGACGACATCAAAGCCCTGCTGCTTGAGCAGCCAGGCGGCGACCGACGAATCGACGCCACCGGACATGCCCACGATCACGCGAGACTTGCGCGCCATCACATCTCGGTGATGAAGTCGAGCGGACGCCGCGCGCCGGCGCGGTAGTCGTCGACGCAGCGCAGCACCAGCGGGCTTCGGTGCATCGCGCTGCGCGCGACCAGCTCGTCGTAGGGAAGCCACAGCGCGCGCAGAATGCCAACGTCGAGGGCGCGGTCTGCCTCGTGGGCGACGATTTCCCCTGTGAAGGCAAACCTGAGGAACGTCGCACCGGTCTCCGGCGCCTGCCAGCGGTAGATGCCGACCAGGGCGGTGGGCGCGACGCGATAGCCCGTTTCCTCGAGCGTTTCCCGCAACGCGGCTTCAACCAGCGTTTCGCCGGCTTCCAGGTGTCCCGCCGGCTGGTTGAGGCGGACGCCCGCGCGCGTCCGCTCCTCGACCAGGAGAAAGGCGCCATCGCGAGCGACGATCGTCGCGACGGTCACGACCGGCCGGGAGACCTGGGATTCGCGCATTTGGTCGCATTGTGGACGGCGCCGGGCCCAGATGGCAAAAAAGGCAGGGACGAATCCCTGCCTTTTCGGCCGACGCGGGCGGAGCCCGCAGCTTGCCCGGCTGCGTCCGGCCCCGCTTATTTCTTGGGCGCGGCGGCGGTCTTCTCGGCGGCCATCTTCTCGGCGGCGGCCTTCTTGTCGGCGGCAGCCTTTTCCGCCGCAACCTTGTCCGCAGCCTTCTTGTCGGCAGCAGCCTTCTGGTCCGCAGCCTTCTTGTCGGCAGCAGCCTTCTGGTCCGCAGCCTTCTTGTCGGCAGCAGCCTTCTGGTCCGCAGCCTTCTTGTCGGCGGCAGCCTTCTTGTCCGCGGCCTTCTTGTCGGCAGCGGCCTTCTGGTCGGCAGCCTTCTTGTCGGCAGCGGCCTTGGGGTCAGCCTTCTTCATGTCCTCCGCCTTCGCTTCGGCCTTGGCGGGAGCGGCCATGCCAGCCGCCATCGCCGGAGCGGCGGCCGGTGCAGCAGCCGCGGCGGCAGCGGGAGCTGCCGCGGGCGCCTTGGCGGGGGGGGTGGCGGGCGCCGGGGCTTGCGCGGCGGCGGTGGCGGCGAATGCGCCGGCGATCAGTGCAACGAGCAGCTTGTTCATCTGGATTCCTTGAACTTTCGAGTTGGGATTGCCTGGTTACGGTTTGCGTGGAAAAACCCTTGAATTGTATAGACTTTTGCCTCGCTTTGCCAACCGGGAACACCGGTAGAGCGCGGGCGTGGGCAGCGGGTCGATCAATTGGCGGGTCGGGTCTCGGCCGGTTGCTTCTTCGGCTTCTTTTTGGATTTCTTGGTGGATTTCGCGCCCGCCTTCCTGCTCGCCGTGGTCGGCGTGGCCGCCGCGGACTTGGGTGCCTCGGCTCCGGTGACGGGTGCCGTCACGCCGGTGCCACCCTTGGGCGCGGTACTGCCAGCTGGCGGATTGGCCGATGCCGGGCCGGTGGGAGCTTGTGCGGCAGCGCTCAATGCGACCATGGTCGCGACGAGGGTCGCCAGAAGCTTGGTCATGCGTTCGTTCTCGAAATCAAGGGGTTGGACCGTGCAGAATCAGCGTTTTGCCGCCATTAACGGCCCCTGCGGTCCGGCGGTTGACACCTGCAGTTACAAATCAGGGCGGACGGGCCGAAGCGGGCGGCCGGACACCGCAGATGCACGACCGCCTTCACGGCGGCGGAAAGACGCGGGGCGAAGGGTCAGGCCCTCCGCGACAGCGCTCAGCGATCGAGCGCGATGTTGCGCTGGAGCCAGTCCCGCAGCATGGGGACGGTGATCGGACGCTTGGTCGCGAGCGAATGCCGATCGAGCGCGGTCAATGCTCCCATGAGCGCCGCCATGTCGCGGCGGCCACGAGCGAGCAGGTAGGCAATCACGTCGTCGGTCAGCCGGAATCCGCGTTGGCGCGCATAGGCGGCGAGCGCCGCCGGCTTGTCGGCGTCATCGAGGGGCGTCACCTCGAAGACGAGTCCCCATCCCAGCCGCGTCCGCAGATCGTCCCGCAGCGCCGCCGCCGCCAGCGGCAGGCGGCTCGCCACGAGCAGGTGCCCGCCGCGCTCACGAAGCGCGTTGAACATCGTGAAAAGGCGCGCCTGCGCGTCGGGCGTCGCGGATTCGAGCGCGTCGGCCGCGACGACCGCGCAGCCTGCGGCACGCACCGGATCCACCGCCAGCAGGCTGCCCGGCCCCGCCACGAACAGTGCCGCTTCCCCACGCGCCTCCACCGCCGCGACCGCGGCGCGCAGCAGGTGCGTCTTGCCCGCACCGGGGGCGCCCCAGAGGTAGACGCAGGTTTCCGTGGCGGTGCCCGCCGCCACGGCTCGCACGGCGGCGCACGCCTCGGCGTTGCGTCCGGGAAGGAAGCTGTCGAAGGACGGCGGCTCCGGGGCCGCAAGTTCGAATACGAGCTGTTCGGTCACGGTGGGGAACGCAATGAGCGCCGGCGCCGGAACCAAATGGCATGCGGCACGGCGTCCGGCGCCGTTTCGAATCCGGTAAAATCGTCCACGCGTCGCACTTTACCGCGCCGCGGAGGCTCCCCTCAATCGGGCCTGTCCCGGCTGGCATCGGCGCCGGGCGCCGATCTGTCCCGTCCATGCGATGACATCGACCGCACCTGTCCCCCCGTCCGCGCTGTCCTACCGCGACGCCGGTGTCGACATCGACGCCGGCGACGCCTTGGTCGAGCGCATCAAGCCGTTCGCCAAACGGACGATGCGACCGGAGGTGCTGGCCGGCATTGGCGGGTTCGGCGCGCTGGTCGAACTGCCGAAGCGCTACCGGGAGCCGGTGCTGGTCGCGAGCACCGACGGCGTGGGCACCAAGCTGAAACTGGCGTTCGCGCTGAATCGGCACGACACGATCGGCATCGACCTGGTCGCGAT
Organism: uncultured beta proteobacterium; assembly: GCA_963786625.1. GTDB lineage: Bacteria > Pseudomonadota > Gammaproteobacteria > Burkholderiales > Casimicrobiaceae > CAIWHR01. The sequence goes on along the minus strand of CAWAZS010000013.1, from coordinate 11,163 downwards.
GAGCGTCAACGACATCCTCGTCCAGGGTGCCGAGCCGCTCTTCTTCCTCGACTACTACGTATGCGAGCGGCTCGACGTCGGCGTTGCGGCCGACGTCGTCAAGGGCATTGCCGTCGGTTGCGAGCAGGCGGGCTGCGCGCTGATCGGCGGGGAGACCGCGGAACATCCGAACGCGTTCGTTCCCGGTGAATACGATCTGGCCGGATTCGCGGTGGGCGTCGTCGAGAAGACCAGGGCGATCGACGGCACGCGGATCGCCGCCGGCGACGTTCTGCTCGGGCTCGCGTCGAGCGGCCCGCACTCCAACGGCTTCTCGCTGATCCGGCGCATCCTCGAGATCTCGGGCGCGGATCTCTCGCGGCCGGCGGCGGAGCTCGGCAGCGCGCGCACTCTGGGCGAGGCATTGCTCGAGCCGACCCGGATCTACGTCAAGCCCGTGCTCGCGCTGTTGCAGCGCATCGACGTCAAGGGCATGGCGCACATCACGGGCGGCGGATTGCTCGAGAACACGCACCGGATGTTTCCGGACAGCCTCGCCGCCCGCATCGAGCGGGGGAGCTGGCGGCGGCCCGAGATCTTCGACTGGCTGCAGCGGGCGGGCAACGTCGCCGACGCCGAGATGCACCGCGTGTTCAACTGCGGCATCGGAATGATCGTCGTCGTCGCCGCCGATCAGGGCGATACCGCGCGCCGGATCCTCGCCGACGCCGGGGAGACCGTGTACCGGATCGGGACCGTCGTGCCCCGCGCACCCGGCGCACCCGCGACGGTCGTCGTCGACTGATCCCGCGAACGTCGCAACGCCGTCGCCCGGCGTGTCGACGGTCTGCACCGCCCTGCCATGACCATCCCGCGCGTCGTCGTTCTGTCCTCCGGGCGCGGTTCCAATCTCGCCGCCCTCCTTGCCGCCGAACGCGCCGGACGGCTCGCCGGAAAGATCGCGGCGGTGCTCAGCAATCGGCCCGGCATACGCGCGCTCGACATCGCCGCCGCCCATGGCGTGGCGACGGCGGTGATCGACCACCGCGAGTACGCCGAACGCGACGCGTTCGACGCGGCGCTCGTCGCCGCGATCGACACGGCCGAGCCGGATCTCGTCGTGCTTGCGGGTTTCATGCGCATCCTGGGACCGGACGTCGTGGCGCGATACCGGGGTCGGATGCTCAACATCCATCCGTCGCTGCTGCCGTCCTATCCCGGACTGCACACGCACCGCCGTGCCTTGGCCGACGGCGTGCGCATCCATGGGTGCACCGTGCATTTCGTCACGGCGGACCTCGACCATGGGCCGATCGTCGCCCAAGGTGCGGTTCCCGTCCGTGACGGCGATGACGAAGACGCGCTGGCTGCGCGCGTGCTCGCGGTCGAGCATCGGCTGCTGCCGGCCGTGGTTCGCGCATTCTGCGAGCGCCGCCTCGTCATCGAGGGGCGCCGGGTGCGCGTTAGCGGTGAGGTCGTGCCCGACGCCACACTCGAAGTGCCCTCGGCCGCCGGCTGAGGCGCGTGCCGCGTCGCCGGACCGGCCATCGCATGAACCCGACCCCGAGCGCAGCGCCAGCCGCCTCCGCCGTCGTCCGCACGACGCTTGCGAGCTTCGTCGCGCGGCCGCCGGGGCGCGGCCTCCTCATCGCGCTCGCGGCGTCGCTCGCCTTGCATCTTGCGGTCTCGTTCTGGCCGGCAGAGGCTCCGACCATGCCCGATGCCGTCGTGCTTCAGGCAACGATCACGGAGTTGCCCCCGCCGCCCAAGCCGGCCGCGGCGGTGGTCGCCAAGCCGCGGCCGAAACCGCGTCGCGCAACCGCCCCGCCTGCGCCCGCTCCCGCCGCGGAACCGGAACCGGTCGCCGCCCCCGCCGCGGAGCCGGCGGCCATCGAGCCGACGCCGGAGGCCATCGCGACCGGGCCCGAGCCAGCGGCCGAAATCGTCGCCGTGGAACCGGAAGCCGCCGCGCCGCCGCCACCGGTCAAGACATTGCCGCGGCGCGTCGACCTCGTCTACAAGGCGTTCCTCGGCACGCACGGGTTCCTGATCGGCGAGGCGGTCTACCGCTTCGAGCACGCAGCGAACGAATACCGGATCTCGACCGTCGCCGAGGCCAGGGGTCTGGCCGCGCTGTTCGTGCGCGGCCAGGGCAAGCTGGAAAGCCGCGGCTTCATCACCGCGTCGGGGCTGCAGCCGCTCGAGTTCACGGTCGAGCGCGGCAGTCGCGAGCGGCGGGAAATCGCCACCTTCGATTGGGAAGCCGGCATCGTCACGCTCCACGAGCAGAAGGCCGAGGCACTCGAGCTGCCGACGTTCGACCCGCTCGCCCTGATGTGGCAGCCGTATTTCTCGCCGCCGATCGAGGACACGCAGAGCGTCAACATCGCGACGACGCGGCGTGTCGGCCGCTACACGATCACGCGCGAAGGCGAGGAGTCGATCACGTGGCAGCAAACGGAGATCGTAGCCGAGCGCTGGCATCGCAGGAGCGACGACGGCGCGACCGATTCCTACGTCTGGGTTGCGCCGGCGCTGCGCTACGTCCCGGTGAAGATGCGCGTGACGGCCAACTACCGCGGGATGTTCGGGGCGACGCTCGAGGCGCGCCTCGATTCCATTCGCGTCGACGAAACACCGGGGCAGCAATGACGCCGCGCACGAACCAGCTCGCCGGCCTCGCCTCGGCCATAGCCGCGGTTCGGCCGCTCGACCGACCCGCCGACCAGCTGCTGCACGGCTTCTTCCGGCAACATCCCGCGATGGGCCAGCACGACCGCGCATTCGTCGCCGAAGGCGTGTTCGCCTACCTTCGCCGGCGGCGCTCGCTCGAGGAGCTCGCACAGACGACGCGCGCCTCGCAGCTCGCGCTAGCCGTCGTCGTGCGCGAACTGGGGATCGGCCTGCGCGAACTGGCGAGTGCGCTGAGCGAAGCGGACGCGAGCTGGTTGCGCGCGTTCAAGGCGCGCCTCGCGACGCCGCTTGCGCCCGCTGTCGCGGCCGACCTCCCGGAATGGCTGTGGGCGCGACTCGGCGACGCGTATGGCGAGGCCGAGCGCGAAGCCCTGGCGCGCGCGTGGCTGTCGCCGGCGCCGCTCGACCTGCGCGTCAATCCGCTGAAGACCGATCGCGACACCGCCCGGGCGGCGCTCGCCGCGTCCGGAATCGCCGCCCTGCCCACGCCCTATTCACCGCTGGGCCTGCGCGTCGCCGGGCGCCCGGCCCTCGCGCGGCATCCGCTGTTCACCGCCGGTGCGCTCGAGGTGCAGGACGAGAGCAGCCAGCTCGTCGGCTACCTCGTTGCGCCGAGGCGCTCGGACATGGTCGTGGATTTCTGCGCCGGTGCCGGCGGCAAGACGCTCCTGCTCGGCGCGCTGATGCGCTCGCAGGGACGGCTCTATGCGTTCGACACCCACGACAGGCGCCTCGCGAATCTGCGGCCGCGGCTGGCGCGCTCGGGGCTGTCCAACGTGCATCCGCAACTGATCGCGCACGAGCGCGACGCCAGGATCAAGCGCCTGGCGGGCAAGATCGACCGCGTGCTGGTCGATGCACCGTGCACGGGGTTCGGCACGCTGCGCCGGAATCCCGACCTCAAGTGGCGCCAGCCGGAATCCGCGGTCGCCGAGCTCGCGGCGAAGCAGCGTGCGATTCTTGCCTCGGCGTCGACGCTGGTGAAGGTGGGCGGCCAACTCGTCTACGCCACCTGCAGCGTGCTCACCGACGAAAACGAGGCGGTCGTCGCGGCCTTCCGCGCCGAGCACCCGCAGTTCGCGCCGGTCGATGCGGCCGCGGAGCTGGCCCGAGCGGGCATCGCGCTCGACACCGGGCCGACCCTGAAGCTCTTCCCGCACAAGCACGGCTGCGACGGCTTCTTCGCCGCCGTGCTCACGCGTACCGCGTGATGCGCACCGCACGCACGTGGGCCGGGCGACGGATCGGGCGCGCGATCGTCGGCGCGCTCGTCGCCGTGGCGATCGTGCAGGCCGCCGCGCAGGCCGCGACACCCGCGTTCGCCGGGGCCGGCACCGTCGAGCTCGCGTTCACGCCCGGCGACGCCATCGACGCGTCGATCGTCTCGGCCATCGCCGCTGCCGAGCGCGAAGTGCTGGTGCTCGCCTACGCGTTCACGCATCCGCGGATCTCGCGGGCGCTCGCCGCGGCGCACCGGCGCGGCGTCCGGGTCGAGCTCGTCGCCGACCGCGGGCAGACGCTCGAATTGCCGCAGAGCGTCGTGCCGGCGCTGGCGCGCGAGGGCGTCGCGGTCTGGGTCGACGGCAATTTCGGCGCCGCGCACAACAAGGTGGTGATCGTCGACGCCGACGGCCCGCACGCGACGACCATCACGGGCAGCTACAATTTCACGCTCGCCGCGCAGAAGAGGAATGCCGAGAACGTCGTGATGTTCCGCGACAACCCGGAGGTCGCTCGCGCCTACCGCGACTACTTCAAGCGCTTGCAGGCGAAGGCGCAACGCTGGGCCGGGGATGGCGTGCCCGCAACAACGAGGCCGCGAGCGGCGCGTTGATCCGGCGGAACATCCGCAGCGCAGCGCAACCCGGGCGGGCATCCGTTTTCCGGTAGACTTTTGCCATGCTGCCCACGATCGATTTCAGCCGCATCGAGATCGCGCTCGCGTCACCGGTCGCCTGGCTCGAGCTTGCGATCGTGGCCGGCTGTTTCGCGATCGGGTGGCTTTTCAACCGCCGCGTGCAACTGAAATCGGCCTCGGAAGCCGAGTTCGTTCGCGTCGGCCTCGGCAGCGTCAATCGGCTGGTGCTGCCGCTGGTAACGCTCGCGTTGCTGCTCCTGGCGTTCGCGATCATCCGGCATTGGCAGCCGCCGTTCTTTCTCGCGATCGCCGTTCCGCTCACGGTCGCGCTGGCGCTGATCCGGCTGCTCGTCTACGCAATGCACGAGGTCTTCGGCACGCCGGCATGGCTGCCCGTGTCCGAGCGCGTCATCGCGTTCACCATCTGGCTGGCCGTGCTGCTGCATTTCATCGGCGTGCTGCCCGGCCTGTGGGGCGCGCTCGATGCGATGGCGCTGCAGATCGGCAGCAAGCAAGTCACGCTCTACGAACTGCTGAAAGGCGCGATCGTCGTCGTCGTGACCATCTCCGCCACGCTCTGGCTGTCGGGGCTCATCGACCAGCGGCTGCGAAGCGGGGGAAAGCTCGACAGCAGCGTCCGCGCGGTCGTGAGCAAGCTCCTGCGCGCGGTGCTGCTCGTGGTCGGCGTGCTGATTGCGCTGCAGGCGGTCGGCATCGATCTCACGTTGCTGACCGTCTTCGGCGGTGCGCTCGGGGTCGGCATCGGGCTCGGGCTGCAGAAGCTCGCGAGCAACTACATCGCGGGCTTCACCATCCTGCTCGACCGGTCGGTCAGGCTCGGCGACATGATCACTGTGGACAACCGCTTCGGCATCGTCGCCGAGGTCACGGCGCGCTACGTCGTCATCCGCGGGCTCGACGGCATCGAAGCGATCGTGCCGAACGAGACGCTGGTCACGACGACCGTGCTCAACCATACGTATTCGAACCGCGAAATCCGCGTAGCCCTCCCTGTGCAGGTGAGCCATGACAGCGATGTCGAGCTGGCGCTGAGGCTGATGAAAGAGGCGGCGCGCAACGAGCCGCGCGTCCTCAAGGCGGCGTCCAACGAGCCGATGGCCGTCCTCGTCAAGTTCGCCGAGCGCGGAATCGATCTCGAGCTCGGGGTCTGGATCAACGACCCGCAGAACGGCCAGCTCGACCTGCGCAGCGCGCTCAATCAGACGATTCTGCGATCGTTCCGCGCGAACGGCATCCACATTCCCCATCCGCAACGCGAGCTGCGCGCCATCGCCGTCCCGGATCAGGTCGCAGCCGTGTCCCCGCGAGCGACGCCGGCGACCCCCGCCGGCTGAGCTGCCGCGGCGATCCGCGCCGCCATCGCCAAGCCAATGATTACAAATAACAAATCGGCATTTTTCGACCAGGGCGACCGTTTTCGCGTACAATCGACCGTTTACAACGACGGGCTCGAGGGGTTGTTTCCGCGGCCCACAACAGGAAATTTCCGATGCCATTGGATCTTCTCGCCTTCGCCGCGCACGGCCTGATGCCGCTTCCGTGGTGGGGCTACGTCGTCGTCGCGCTCGCCCTGACGCACGTCACCATTGCCTGCGTGACGATCTTCCTGCACCGCGCGCAGGCGCACCGGGCGCTCGACCTGCACCCTGCGGTGAGCCACTTCTTCCGGTTCTGGCTGTGGCTGACGACCGGCATGGTCACCAAGGAATGGGTCGCCATCCACCGCAAGCATCACGCGCGGGTCGAGACGCCGGACGATCCGCACAGTCCGCAGACGCGCGGGATCGAGACCGTGTTCTGGCGCGGCACCGAGCTCTATCGGGCCGAAGCGAAGAACGCGGAGACCCTGGAGAAATACGGTCGTGGCACGCCGGACGACTGGATCGAGCGCAACGTCTACACGCGCTTCTCGTGGGAAGGCGTCGGCCTGATGCTGGTGGTGAATCTGATGCTGTTCGGTGCCGCCGGACTGACGATCTGGGCGGTGCAGATGGCGTGGATTCCGGTCACCGCCGCCGGCATCATCAACGGCATCGGTCACTACTGGGGCTATCGCAACTTTCCCTCGGCCGACGCCTCGACCAACATCGTGCCGTGGGGCATCCTCATCGGCGGCGAGGAGCTGCACAACAACCACCACGCCTACGGAACGTCGGCGAAGCTGTCGTCGCGCTGGTACGAATTCGATCTCGGATGGGCCTATATCCGCAGCCTCGAAGTGCTCGGCCTGGCCACGGTGCGCAAGGTCGCCCCGACGCTGCGCGTCGCGCCCGCAAGCAAGCCGGTCCCCGACGTTGCGACTCTGCAGGCAGTGATCGCGAACCGCTACGCGGTCGCCACGGCGTACGCGCGCACCCTGAGGGTGGCCTGCGCCGCAGAGCTCTCCCGACTGCGCGAGCGCGCCGGTCGCGGCGAATTTCGCGACGTGCCAAGCATGCGGCGGCTCAAGCACTGGCTGTCCGGCGACACCATCAGCGCGCTGCACGAGCGCGAGCGCGCAACGCTCGCCAAGGCGATGGAGAACAGCAAGGCGCTTTCGACCATCTACGCGATGCGCCAGGAGCTCAATGCGCTCTGGGGGCGCTCGACGGAATCGAGCGAGCAGCTGCTCGCCAGGCTGCAGGACTGGTGCCGGCGCGCCGAGGCATCGGGCATCGCGCCGCTCGAGCAATTTTCGGTGCAGCTCAAGCGCTACGCGTAGCGGCGCGAGCCCGGGAGCAGGGGCCCCACGAAGTGGGGATGCGACCGGGGCGAGTCGACGCTGCGGCCGACGCGCGACGGATGGCATTTCACCGACATTCCAAAGAGGCCGCGGCGCGAGCCCGGGAGCAGGGGCCCCACGAAGAAAAAAGCCCGCCGATGGGCGGGCTTTCGACTGGGCCAATGCCGTTGTGCCCCGGATGAGCCCTGGATCACCGCGTTCGCCATGCCCGCCCGCGCGAATCGCGGGTGCCGGGCACGACGCGGGTCACTTGAGCTTCGTCTCCTTGTACATGACGTGCTTGCGGGCGACGGGATCGAACTTCTTGATCTCCATCTTCTCCGGCATCAGCTTCTTGTTCTTCATCGTCGTGTAGAAGTGGCCGGTGCCGGCCGAGGATTCGAGCTTGATCTTTTCGCGCATGGTCGGGCTCCTTCGGCGGATCTAGATGCGCTCGCCGCGTGCGCGCAAATCCGCGAGCACGACGTCGATGCCGTTCTTGTCGATGGTCCGCAGCGCGGCGTTGGTCAGCCGCAACCTGATCCAGCGGTTCTCGCTTTCCACCCAGAACTTGCGTCGCTGCAGGTTGGGCAGGAAGCGCCGCTTGGTCTTGTTGTTGGCGTGCGAGACGTTGTTGCCCACCATGGGGGCCTTACCGGTGATCTGACAGACTCGAGCCATCGCTCGCTCCTTCGGGTTGCAAGGCTACGCTTGTGCAAAGTCGGGCATTATAGCGCGAATTCCGGTCGGCATTCAAGCGCTTAGCGCCTCACCTGCATCCAGCACCGCGCCGACGTGGGTCCGGCTTCAGCCGGACGCGACGGCGAGCCGCCCGAAGGCGGCCCCACGGTCAAAGCAGCCCTCGCTCCGCGAACGACGTGAGCCGACCGCCGGCGACGACGAAATGGTCGAGAGTACGGATGTCGACGAGCGCCAGCGCCTGTTTCAGCGCCTGGGTGAGCAACTCGTCCGCACGACTCGGCTCGGCAACGCCCGACGGGTGATTGTGCGCAAAGATCATCGCCGCAGCGTTGCGGGCGAGCGCCGCCTTCACGACCTCGCGGGGATAGACGCTGGTCTGTGCCAGCGTGCCCCGAAAGAGCTCGTCGGCGGCAAGCAGCCGGTTCTGGCTGTCGAGATAGAGCCCGACGAACACCTCGTGCGGCCGCGCGGCAAGCGACAGCCGCAGATAGTCGCGGACAGCCTGCGGCGAGGCAAGCGCGTCGCAGACGCGAGCCTCCTGGGCAAGTGACCGCCGGGCAAGCTCGACGACGGCCGCGAGTTCGGCACCCTTGGCCGGCCCGACACCGCGTACCGCGGCGACCTCGCTCACCGACGCTGCCAGCAGGCCCGCAACACCGCCGAAGCGCTCGATGAGGTCATGCGCAACGTCGAGCGCGCTGCTGCCTCCGGTGCCGGTGCGCAGCAGCAGAGCGACGAGCTCGGCGTCGGAAAGGGCCGCGGGCCCGCGCGCCATCAGGCGCTCGCGCGGCCGCTCGTCACGCGGGCTGGCACGGACAGGCATCGAATCCACTCCGGAGCGCTCACGGTTCCTTTCGCGGGCGCGAGCTCGCACGGCACGTGAGTCCGGCGCAGTGTAAACTTCGCGCCGACATGCGCGCATTCGCCATTGGGATGAGGGCGTCCAGGCCGTTTGCGACGACGGTACCCGGCAGAACCCGTGCAATCGCTGCGCAAGGCACGGACAAGCTCGCGCAAGCCTTTCGCAGTTGGGCATGGGTCGCCGATGCACGACGCACCGCATGGGGGACATGGGTTCGATGATCTTGAAATTCTTCGACACGAGAGACGTGGATGCGCTGGCCGATCGCATGGTCGGCGACCTCACCAAGCGCGTGCCGCCGGCAAGCGTCGACGCCCGCGGCAAGAAAGCGGAGGCCAGGCAGTCGAAGACGCATGACCTGGTGCTGCGCCAGGCGAACGACTACGCGCGGAAGAACAAGCTCAATCTGTACACGAAGGCGCGGCTCGCCAACCGCTTCAAGTGGGCGCTGGTCGAAGCCGGCTATCCGAAGGAATTCGTCGACGCGATGACCTACGAGCTCGCTGCCGTCGTGGCGGCGGCCGAATCGAACCGCAAATAGACCGCGTCCCCACCCGAGCGCCGCACGCGGTGTAAACTTCGCGCCGTCGTACCTGCATCGCCATTCGGGATGACGGAATCCAAGCCACTTTCGAGGATCGTGCTCGGCCTGACCGGCGGCATCGCCGCGTACAAGGCCGCAGAGCTCGCTCGCCTGTTCGTGAAGGCCGGCATCGGCTGTCGACGTGTTCATGACCCCCGCCGCCTGCCGCTTCATCACGCCGCTGACGCTGCAGGCGTTGTCGGGCCGTCCGGTGCAGACCGATCTGTGGGCCTCCGGCGCCGACAACGGCATGGGCCACATCAATCTCTCGCGCGGCGCCGACGCCATCGTCGTGGCGCCCGCATCGGCGGATTTTCTCGCCAAGATCGCCAACGGCCACGCCGACGACCTGCTCTCCACGCTCACGCTGGCGCGCGACTGCGCGTTGTTCGTCGCGCCCGCGATGAATCGGCAGATGTGGGCGAACGCCGCGAACCGGCGCAACGTCGCCCGCCTCGTCGCCGACGGCGTCGTCGTGCTCGGCCCGGGCAGCGGCGACCAGGCCTGCGGCGAGACCGGCGAGGGCCGCATGCTCGAGCCCGGGGAGATCTTCGCGGCGGTGGTCGCGTGGGCGCAACCGAAGGACCTCGCGGGGCGCCGCGTGCTGCTCACCGCCGGTCCGACGTTCGAGGCGATCGATCCGGTGCGCGGCATTACCAACACCAGCTCGGGGAAGATGGGCTTCGCGCTCGCGCAGGCCGCCGCCGAGGCCGGGGCCGAGGTGACGCTGGTCAGCGGGCCGACGTCCCGGGCGACGCCAGCAGGCGTCACGCGCATCGACGTCACCAGCGCCGCCGAGATGGCCGCTGCCGTCGATGCGAACCTCGCTGACGTCGACGCGTTCATCGCGGTCGCCGCCGTCGCCGATTACACGCCGGCGGCGCCGTCGAAGACGAAGATCAAGAAGACGAGCGCGCCGCTGGCGATCGCGTTGACGCCGACGGTCGACATCCTCGCAACCGTCGCCGCCCGGCCCGATGCGCCGTACTGCGTCGGCTTCGCCGCGGAAACCGACGATGTCGAGCACAACGCCGAGGAGAAGCGCAGGCGCAAGAAATTGCCGATGATCATCGCCAATCGGGCGCAGGACGCGTTCGGCAGCGACGACAACGCAGTGACGCTTTTCGACGATGCGGGCGCGCATCCGATGCCGCGGATGGAAAAGCTCGCGCTGGCGCGACGGCTGGTCGCGGAGATCGCGCGGCGCCTGCCGAAGCGGTGAACGGCCGACGCGCTCGCTGTCGTTACATCGTCCGGCTGAAGCCGGACCCACGACGCGCACCCGCATGAACCGCACCGCCAAAGATCGCGCTCAGGATACTCGACGAGCGGATCCGCCCGCACCTCCCGGCCTACGCGACGCCGGGATCCGCCGGCATGGACCTCCGCGCGTGCATCGACGCCCCGCTCGCGCTGGCACCCGGACAGGTCGAGCTCATCGCGACCGGCATCGCGATCCACATCGCCGATCCGGGACTCGCGGCGGTGATCCTGCCGCGCTCCGGTCTCGGCCACAAGCATGGGATCGTGCTCGGCAACCTCGTCGGGCTGATCGACTCCGATTACCAGGGCCAGCTGATGGTGAGCTGCTGGAACCGGAGCGCGACCGCGTATTCGCTGCAACCGCTCGAGCGTCTCGCGCAGCTCGTGATCGTGCCGGTCGTCCAGGCCGCGTTCGACGTCGTCGACGACTTTGCGGCCAGCGAGCGATCGGCCGGCGGCTTCGGCAGCACGGGCCGCTGAGCGTAGCCGGGGCTCAAAAA
>CAWAZS010000012.1:0-53175 GCA_963786625.1 uncultured beta proteobacterium | reverse complement strand
GGGCAGTCTCGCTGTGCTGCCATGCTGCTCGCCGCCTGCGCGACCGCGCCCGCGCCGCGAGGCCCCCGACGGCCTGTTCAACGACCGATTGTTCGTCGCGCCGTCCGAGCGCATCAGCGCCGACGATGTGTTCGCGCTGAGCGACGAGATGAAGCACTACCTCAACGCGGAGATCGGGGCCCAGCTGCGCAGCAAGGGCGCCCGCCAGGGGTTGGTCGACGCCCTTCGCAAGTCCGGTGAGCTGAAGCTCGAATACGACTCGGTGATGACGCGCAACGCGGCGCAGGCGTTCGCGGCGCGCGCCGGCAATTGCCTTTCGCTGGTCATCATGACCGCCGCGTTCGCCAAGCACGCTCGATCTGCCGGTCACCTATCAGAGCGTGCTTGCCAGCGAAAGCGTAAGCCGCAGCGGGAGCATCCATTTCTTCGTCGGTCACGTGAACCTGACGCTCGGGGAAAGGCCGAAAAATCTCATCCTGGCGCGCAGCCGCGACGATCTGATGACCATCGACTTCCTGACGCCGCAGGAAGCGCTACGCCCTCAGCACACAGCGTCGTCGACGAGGCATCGATCGTCGCGATGTTCATGAACAACCGCGCGGCCGAGGCCCTTTCCCGCGGGCAGCTCGACGACGCCTATTGGTGGGCGCGCGCGGCGATCGGGCACGAGCGGCGCTTCGTGAGCGCGTACAACACGCTCGGCGTCGTCTACCATCGCCACGGCAATCTGGCGGAGGCCGAGAAGGTGTTCACCTACGCCCTCGCGCGCGAGCCCGGCAATATCCATGTCATGTCCAACCTCGCGCGACTGCTCGATCAGATGGGGCGCACCGCCGAAGCGCAGGTCCTGGCCGCGAGGCTCCGGCAGCTGGATCCCAGACCTGCGTTCGGCGACTTCGACCGGGGCATGGAGGCGCTGCGCGACGGAAATCCCGCGGCGGCGAAGGATCTGTTCGCCAGGGAAGTCGCGCGCGACCCCAACTATCACGAATTCCGCTTCTGGCTCGGCGTTGCGTACCTGGGCCTCGGCGACGTCGACCGGGCGCAGAAGCAACTCGCGCTGGCGAGGGAGTACGCGACGACGCGCAAGGAGCGTGACCTGTATTCCGCGAAGCTCGATCGGATCAGATCAGGCAGCTTCCAGTAATGCCCCGACGAAGCACCGCGGCCGGCGACCGTGCGCCGCAGCCCGGTCCCGCCATGCGCGGGCGAGTGTCCACGACCCCGGCTTTCCATAGCCCGGCAACGCCGAACCTTCGCCCGTGACGACGATTCCGGATCACCGGCCCCTGCTCCGCGAGGCGGTGCTGCTCGAGCGCGCCCACCGGCTGCCGGAGGCCGCGGCAGCCTACGAGCGTCTGCTCGCGCGCTGGCCCGATCTGCCGAACAGCTGGTACAACCTGGCGGTGCTGCAGCGCCGGCTGCGGCGCTTCGACGCCGCGCTCGCCTCCTACCAGCAGGCACTGAACCGCGGCGTGAGCCGGCCCGAGGAAGTCCATCTCAATCGCGGCGTCATCTACTCCGACTTCCTGCGCCAGGACGAAGCAGCCGAGCGGGAGCTCCAGACGGCGCTTGCCCTCAATCCGGACTACGTCCCCGCGCTGTCGAATCTCGCCAACCTCAAGTCCGATCTCGGACAACGGGACGCGGCGCTCGCGATCTACGAAAGGATCCTGGCCATCGATCCCGGCCATTACGAGAGTTTGGCGCGGTACGCCGATCTCAAGCGGGTCTCGGGACCGGACGATCCGCTGATCCGTAGATTGCGAGAAGGCGCTCGCGGACTCCGCCGCCACGGCGACGGACAAGGCGAGTCTCGCCTTCGCGCTCGGCAAGGCGCTGGACGAATGCGGCGCCTACGATCAGGCCTTCGCGGCCTACGCAGAAGCGAACCGGCACAGCCGCGAAAGTGCGGCGCCGGGCGCGGTGCTCTACGACCGCCTTCGGCAGGAGGCATTCGTCGATCAGCTGATCGCGACGTTCGCGCAGCATCGATCGACGGCCCTCGCGCCCGCGGCGCCCGTCCGGCCCATCTTCATCTGCGGCATGTTTCGCTCGGGCTCGACATTGACCGAGCAGGTGCTGGCGGGGCATTCGCGCGTCATCGCGGGCGGCGAGATCGACCTGGTGCCAACGCTCGCGCAGACCGAGCTCGCGCCGTTTCCGGCGCGCATGGCGCAGGTTTCCCCGCAGCAGCTCGCGCAGCTCGCAGCGCGCTATCTCGCGTCGCTGGCGGCGATGTTTCCCGGCGATCGCCACGTCACCGACAAGCGCCCCGACAATTTCCTCTACATCGGCCTCATCAAGAGCCTGTTCCCCGATGCGCGGATCGTCCACACGACGCGCGACCCGCTGGACAACTGCCTGTCGGTCCATTTCCTGCATCTCGACCACAGCATGGGCTACGCGCTCGACCTCATGGACACCGCCCACTATTACCGGCAGTACCGGCGCCTGATGGCGCACTGGAAGGCGCTCTACGGCGCCGACATCCTCGACTTCGACTACGACGCGTTCGTGCGCGAGCCGCGGCCGGCGGTCGAGAGACTGCTCGCCTTCTGCGGACTCGACTGGGAGGATGACTGCATGTCGTTTCACCGCGTGCGGAACGCCGTCAAGACCGCGAGCGTGTGGCAGGTGCGCGAGCCGCTCTACCAGCGCTCGTCGGGGCGCTGGCGGAACTACGCGCGCCATCTCGGTCCGCTGCGGGCGTATCTCGAGGACCTTGACGACCGGTGAACGGCGCCGTTGTTACAATCCGCGGTCCCGAGTCCCGCGGTTCCCCTGCCCGTGCGCATACGCGATGCCCAACCTGCCGATTTGTCGCGGATCGTCGCGATCTACAACGCGGCCATTCCCGGCCGGATGGCGACGGCGGACACCGAGCCCGTCACCGTCGCGGGACGGGAAGCGTGGTTTCGCGAGTTCGATCCCGCGCGCCGCCCGCTGTGGGTGCTTACTGACTTGATGGACGACGGCGTCGCCGGCTGGCTGTCGCTGCGATCGTTCTACGGGCGGCCCGCCTATCACGCGACCGTGGAGATCGCGGTCTACGTCGAACCCTCGGCGCAACGCCGCGGCGTCGGAGGAACCCTTCTCGCCCATGCACTTGCGACGGCACCGGGTCTCGGGATCCGGACGCTGCTGGCCTTCGTCTTCGCGCACAATGCGCCGTCCGTCGCGCTGTTCGAGAAGGCCGGATTCGCCGCCTGGGGCCGCCTGCCGCGGGTTGCCGAGCTCGACGGCGTCGAGCGCGACCTCGCGATCCTCGGACGGAGGATCGCATGATCCCGACCTCGCCGGCCTTCGCGTTCGACGTGCGTCCGGCCCGGCGCGAGGACGTGCCCGCGGTCCACGCGATGATCCGGGACCTCGCCGACTACGAGAAACTCGCGCATTTGTGCGTTGCAACCGAAGGCGATCTCGAATCGGCGCTGTTCGGGTCGCGACCCTCGGCCGAGGTCCTGGTTGCATGGAAGGGCGACGATGCGGCCGGCTTCGCGCTGTTCTTCCACAACTTCTCCACATTTCTCGGGCGCCCCGGGCTCTGGCTCGAGGATCTGTTCGTGCGCCCCGCGTTCCGCCGGCAGGGCTGCGCGCTCATCCTTCTCCGCACGCTCGCCGGCATTGCCCGCGAGCGCGGCTGCGGCCGCTTCGAATGGGCGGTCCTCGACTGGAACACCCCGGCCATCCGTTTCTACGAGTCGCTCGGCGCAACGGTGTTGCCGGACTGGCGGATCGCCCGGGTGGTCGGCCCCGCGCTCGAATCCCTCGCCGAACCCTCCGACGGATCCCCGGCGACCTAGGACCGGTTCACGCCGTAGCCGCCCGCGCGCCCTGCCAGCCCCGCGGGATCGACGCCAGCAGCCGCTGCGTGTACGCCTCGCGCGGATGCGCGTAGATCTCGTCGGAGTTGGCGATCTCGACGATCTTCCCCTCGCTCATCACCATGATCTCGTCGGCGATGTACTTGACGACGGCGAGGTCGTGCGAGATGAAGATGTACGAGAGCTGGAACTCGTCCTGCAGGTCCTGCAGCAGGTTCAGCACCTGCGCCTGCACGGAAACGTCGAGCGCGGACACGGACTCGTCGCAGATCAGGATGTCGGGCTTCATCGTCAGGCAGCGCGCGATCGCGATACGCTGCCGCTGTCCGCCCGAGAACTCGTGCGGATACTTGTAGAACGACACCTCGGGCAGGTCGACTTTCTGCAGCAGCTCGAAGGCGAGCTCCGTGCGCTCCTGCGCGGAGGCGCCGATGCCGTGGATGTCCATCGGCTCGGTCAGGATGTGCCCGACGGTGAAGCGCGGATTGAGCGACGCGTACGGGTTCTGGAAGATGATCTGGATCCGCCGCTTGTACGGCATGAACTCCTTCTGCGACATCGCCAGGATGTCCCTGCCTTCGAAGATCGCCTCGCCCGACGATGCCTCGTGCAGCCGCATCAGCGTCAGCCCGACCGTCGTCTTGCCCGATCCCGACTCGCCGACCAGCCCCAGCGTCTTGCCCTTCGGGAGCCGGAACGACACGTCCTTCACCGCCTCGAACTTGCGCCGCCCGAAAAGCCCCTCGCGCGAATAGAAGTCCTTGCCGAGGCCCTTGACGTCGAGGATGATCGCATCGCCCGGTGCAATGCCGCGGCGGCGCTCGGACAGGTTCATCGCATGCGCGCCGCCGTCCATGAAATCCTCGATCACCGGCAGGCGCACCGGACGCCGGTCGAGCCGCGGCCGGCACTGCAGCAGCGCCTTCGTATACGGATGCTGCGGATTCTCGAACAGCTGCTGCGCCGTGCCCTGCTCCTTGATCTCGCCGTTGCGCATCACGACGACGTAATCGGCGATTTCACCGACCACCGCAAGGTCGTGGGTGATGAACAGCACCGACATCTGGTGCTTCTTCTGCAGCTCGGCGATGAGGTCGAGGATCTGCTTCTGGATCGTGACGTCGAGCGCGGTCGTCGGTTCGTCGGCAATCAGCAGCTTGGGCTCGCAGGCGATCGCCATCGCGATCATCACGCGCTGCTGCTGGCCGCCCGACATCTGCGACGGATAGGCGTTGACCTTGTATTCGGGGTCCGGGATGCCGACCTCGTCGAGCAGCTCGATCGCCCGCTTGCGCGCCTGCGCCGGGGTCTTCCCCATGTGCAGCCGCAGCACCTCGGTCAGCTGATAGCCGACGGTGAACACCGGGTTCAGCGACGTCATCGGCTCCTGGAAGATCATCGAGATCTCGGCACCGCGCAGCGCGCGCATGTCGCCCGTCGACAGGGCGACGACGTTGCGGCCGCCGAACTCGATCCGGCTCGTCGGATCGACGATCGAATTCTCCGGCGGCAGCAGGCCGAGGATCGCCAGCGCCGTCACCGACTTGCCGCTGCCGGACTCGCCGACCAGCGCGACGGTCGTGTTCTTCGGGATGTCGAACGAGACGCCCTTCACCGCTTCGAACGTGTGGTGGCGGTCGAGCCGGAAGGCGATCCTGAGGTCGCGGATGCCGACGAGCGGCTCCATGTTCGCCTTTTCCATCACGCTCCCGCCAGTCCCTTGAGCTTCGGATCCAGCGCGTCGCGCAGCGCGTCGGTGAACAGGCTGAACGCCGTCACCAGCACTGCCATCGCCGTGCCCGCGGCGGCGAGCTGCCACCATTTGCCGAGGATCAGCTCGTTCTGCGCCTCGTTCAGCATCGAGCCCCACGACACGACGTCGACGGGAACGCCGAAGCCCAGGAACGAGAGGATCACCTCGGCCTTGATGAAACCGACCGTGTAGATCGACAGCTGCACCAGCACGACGTGGCTCACGTTCGGGAAGATGTGGACGAACATCCGGCGCGCGTTCGATGCGCCGATCGCGTCGGCGGCCTGCACGTACTCGCGCGCCTTGTGCTTGAGGTACTCGCCGCGGATCAGCCGGAACGTGCCGGTCCAGCCGGTGAGCCCCAGGATGAGGATGATCGTCAGCGTCCCCTTCTGCTGCAGCACCGCGGCCACCGCGAGGATCAGCAGCAGGTAGGGAATCGAGTTGAACACGCTGTAGAACCAGTTGAAGGCGTCGTCGACCCACTTGCCGTAGTAGCCGGCCACCGCGCCGAACAGCGTGCCGAGCAATGTGGCGACGGCGGCGGCGGCAAGACCGACGAAGATCGACGTCTCCGAGCCCTTGATCGTCTTCTTGAGGACATCGCGGCCCCACTTGTCGCCGCCGAGCGGCAGCGTGGACGCGCGCGCCTCCGCCGCTTCCGGCGCCGCGCGCTTGGCGTCCTTCCTGATGTCCGCCATCACGTCGGCGAGCGGATCGACCGACTTGCCGGAGTCGCCGGCGGCCGGCGCCGCGGCGTCCGTCCCCGCAGGCGCCTTCTCGCCCCTGATCTCGGCGAGCACGTCGGCGAGCGGGTCGACGACCTCCGACTTGTATTCACTGGCAGGCACCGCCGGCGCGGCCGGCGTCGCCGGGGCCGCTGGCGCGCCGCCCTCGATGTCGGCGCCGATGAACGACGGCGGCGCATAGTTGACGCCGGTCTCCTTCGCCCAGTCGCGGGCGATGAGACCCAGACCCGACGCGATCATCATCGCGACGAAGGCCACGACGATCGCCAGCGAGACCATGCCGACGTGATCGGACTTCAGGCGCTTCCAGGCCAGCGCCCAGAGGCCGGGAGAAACCGAGTGGGGAATCTCGCGCGGGATGCGCACAGGGCTCTTCAGGGTCGCGTCGTTCGCCATCGCCATGCCCGTCACTTGAGCTGGACGCGCGGGTCCGCGGCCTTGTACATGAGGTCGGCCAGCAGGTTGGACGCCATGGTCGCGAACGCGACGTAGACGGTGAGCGCCTTGATCACCGGGAAATCGGAGCGCTCGACGGCGAGAATGACCTCGCGGCCGATGCCCGGGATGGAGAAGAAGCGCTCGATCAGGAAGGCGCCCAGCAGCAGGCCCGGCAGCCCGGCCATCAGGTGGGTGATGATCGGGATCGACGCGTTGCGCAGCACGTGGATCCACATGATCCGGTTCTCGGAGAGCCCCTTCGCCCGCGCCGTGCGCACGTAGTCCTGATTGATCTCATCGAGGAAGAACGTCCGGTAGAGCCGCAGGTTCGGCGCGATGCTGACGACGAGCCCGATCAGGATCGGCAGCGCCGAGTAGACGAGGAGGTTCTCGCGGAAGCTGTTGCCCCAGCCCTGCACCGGAAACCAGCCGAGCTTGTACGCGAAGAAGTACTGGAACACGATGATGTAGACGAGAACCGAGATCGAAAGGCCGATCGTGCAGACGATCATCACCATCCGGTCGGTGAGCGAGCCGCGCACGTACGCGACCGCGAGCGCGAGCCCGATCGCGAACAGCGTGTCGAGGAGGAGCAGCGGGCCGAGCACGGTCAGCGAGGGCCCCAACCGCGTCGCGAGTATGTTCGAGACCTTCTCGTTGGTGCTCCACGACGCGCCGAAGTCGGCGGTCAGCACCTGCTTGATGAAGATCCAGAGCTGCACCCACACCGGCTGATCGACGCCGAGCTGCCGGCGGATGTTGTCGATCTGCTCCTGGTTCGAGATCTTCCCCGCGAGCACGTATGCGGGGTCGCCGCCGACCCAGTTGAACAGGATGAACACCAGCAGGATCACCCCGAGCATCGTCGGGATCATCTGCCACAGGCGTCGAATGATGTATGCGGTCACTGCGCTCACCTCCCCCCGCCGCGCGGGTCACGCCGGGGCCGGTCCGTCAAACGCGCGGACCTCTGTCGCCCGCATCCTACTCCGAACCCGCCGCACGCCATGCGCCGTCGCTACTTCGCCCTGGGCGCGACGTCGATGTACTGCCACTCGGCGTGCAGGATCGGGTGCTTCTTGAACCCCAGCACCCAGGGCTGCACGAGCATGTTGCGGTACCGGCTGATGTCGAGGCGCCACGGCGCATACGCCTCGATGATCTTCGCCATCTCGCGGTAGAGCCGGTTGCGCTCGGGGGAATCCGGCATCCGGAGGCTCTGCTCGTAGAGCTTGTCGTATTCCGGGATCGCCGCGCAGGCGTTGTTGCTCTGATGGATGTTCTTGCCGTACAGGAGCTGCATGAAATTGTCGGCGTCGGGGTAGTCGGCGATCCACGCGGCCGTGCGCATCATGAGCTTGCACTGCTTCTCCAGCTTGAGGAGCTCGGCGAACTTGTCCTTCTGCACCTCCATCCGGATGCCGATCGAGTCGAACGTCTTCTTCCACATCTCGTCCATCTGGCGGCCGAGCGAGTCCGGTCGCGACGCATAGCGGATCAGCAGCGGCTTGCCGTCCGGGAGCGTGCGCCAGCCGTCGGCGCCCTTCCTGTAGCCGAACTTGTCGAGCAGCGCGTTGGCCGCGGCCGGATCGTGCCTGACGCCCGACCGGTAGGCCGGATCGTGGCCGACGACGCCGGGCGGAATGGGGAACTGCGCCTCGACCGCCTGGCCGTTGCGGACGACCCTGATCTCCTCGGCGACCGGATAGGCCATCGCCATCGCGCGGCGCAGCGCGATCTTCTCCGTCGTGAGGCCGCCGACCACGGGATCCTGCAGGTTCCAGTAGTGATAGGTGATCTCCGGATCGACGAAGCGGGAGAGCTTGACGCCCTTCTTCTGCATGTCCGGCGTCAGCGTCCCGCCATCGAGAACCTTCGGCGCGAGCGGTCCTTCCATGTTCATGAGATCGAGCTCGCCGTTCTGGAAGGCGAGCAGCCGCGACTGGTCCTCCTCCATGATGCTGATCTCGATCCGGCCGACCTGGGGCATCTTCTTGCCCTTCATCTCCCTGACGAGCTGCGCATCGCCAGGATCGGTGCCGGGCTTGAAATCCCAGACGAACCCGCGGAAGTCGGGGTTCGCCTCGAGGAAGATCTTCGACGAGCGGATCCACTTCGCGAGCTTGTACGGGCCGGTTCCCACCGGATTCGACATCACGCGGCCGCCCTCGTCGGCATACGCCGCGACGACCTCCCGCGCGACCGCGCTGGTCGGCTCGTGGGCGAGGACGTACGGAAGGTTGTAGTCGGGCTGCTTCAGGCGGATGCGCAGCGTGTAGCGGTCTACGGCCTCGAGTCCCGGCACTTTCGCCGCGTAATCGAAGCGGCCGGTCTTCTTGGCTTCCGCCGCCACCTCGTCGAGGCCGACGATCTTCCCGTCGAGCAGCCACGTCCACGGCGAGCGGATCTTCGGGTCCATCAGCCGCTTCAGCGTGTACACGTAGTCGTCGGCGACGAGCTCGCGCTTCACGCCCTTGAACGCCGGGTCGGGCGTGAAATGGATGCCCTTGCGGACCTTGATCGTATAGGTCCGGCCGTCGTCGGTGATCTGCGGCAGCGCCTCCGCGGCGAGCGGGACGAGCTTCGCCGGCCGCGCGAGATAGTCGTACGTGTACAGCGTCTCGAAGATCATCTGCTCGATCGTGCCCGAATAGAGATCGTGCGCGGCCGCCGGATCGAAGCCCTCCTCGCCGGCGGGAAAGACGGCGCGGATCACCTTGTTCATGTCCGCGGCCAGAACGGGCGGCGACGCGAGGCCGCCGAGCGCCAGCGCGAGCCCGACGGCGCGCGCGAATGCGGGGACGGATCTTTCGAGGAGCGATGTGTTCATCGGAATGAGCTTGCCGGAGGCATTCGCGCGTCAACGCCGCGGCGCGACGTCCAGGTAGACGAAATCGGCGAGCAGGATCGGGTGCTTCTTGTAACCCTGCACCCACGGCCAGAGCATCTGGTTGCGCTCGCGCGATATGTGCAGGCTCCACGCGCCGTCGACTTCCATCTGCCGCGTCATCTCGAGGAAGAGGCGGTTGCGCTCGGGCGAATCGGGCATCTGCGTCGACTTCAGGTAGAACGCGTCGAAGGCCCTGGACTCGTAGCAGCCGTTGTTGCTCTGGCCGGTGTTCGGCCCGTAGAGCAGCTGCATGAAGTTGTCGCCGTCCGGATAATCCGCGATCCACGCAAAGCCGGAGATCATCAGCTGGCAGGCCTTCGCCGCCTTGATCCGGTCCGCGAACTTCAGAATCTGGAAGTCGATGCGAATGCCGATCGCATCCATCGACTTCTTCCACAGCTCGTTGTATTCGCGCTCGAGCGCCGTCGTGCCCGACGCGTACCTGAGCACGAGCGGCTTGCCGTCGGGCAGGGTCCGGTAGCCGTCCTTGCCGCGCGCGTACTTGAAGTAGTCGAGGAGCTTGTTGGCGAGAGCCGGGTCGTAGCGGTTGATGCTGCGGTAGGCGGGATCGTGGCCGACGACGCCGGGCGGTATCGGCATTTCGGCCGCGACCGCCTGATGCTTGCGAATGACGCGGATCTCCTCGTCGAGGTTGTAGCCCATGATGATCGCGCGGCGCAGCGCGATCTTCTCCTTGCTGAACCCTCCGAGCAGCGGGTCGCGGAAGTTGAGGTACGTATACGAGATGTCGGGATCGATCGCGCGATAGACGGTCACGCCCCGTTCCGTCCATTCCGGCTTCAGCTCCCTCTCCGCCCCGAAGACCTCGGACCGGAACGCCGCCGGCAGATTCAGGTGATCGATCTCCTTCTGGTTGAACGCCAGCCAGCGGGACTGGTCTTCCTCGATGATGCTGATCTCCACCCGGCCGATCTGCGGCATCCGCTTGCCCTTCATCGCCGCGACCAGCTTCTGGTCCCAGGGATCCGCCATGGGCTGGAAGTCCCAGACGAAGCCCGCGGTACTCGGGATTGGCCTCGAGGACGATCTTGGCGCCGCGCGTCCAGCTCTTCAGCATGTACGGTCCCGTGCCGACCGGATGCGCCAGGATGTCGTCACCGTAGGCCTCGATCACTTCGCGCGCCACGACCCACGACGGCACCATCGCCGTGACGTAGGGAAAGTTGTAGTCGTTCTGCACGAGCCGGAAGCGCAGCGTGTAGCGGTCGACGGCCACCATCCCCGGTATCTTGGCGTCGTAGTCGAACCTGCCCGTCTCCTTGGCCTTGGCGGCCAGCGCGTCCAGCCCCTCGATCTTGCCTTCGACCAGGAACGCGTACGGCGAGCGGATCTTCGGATCCACGAACCGCATGAACGAATAGACGAAGTCCTGGGCAACCAGCTCGCGCTTCGCGCCCTTGAACGCGGGATCGGGCGTGAAATGGATGCCCTTGCGGATGCGGAACGTGTAGACCTTCCCGTTCTCGGTGACTTCCGGCATCGCCTCGGCCACCATCGGCACCAGCTTCGCCGGGCGCGCGAGGTAGTCGTAGGTGAGCAAGCGCTCGAAGATCGCTTCGTTGACCGTCGCCGAATAGATGTCGCTGACGCGCGCCGGATCGAAACCCGTTTCCGCCGTAGGGAATACGATCCGCAGCACCTTGGCCGGATCCGCAGCCATGGCGGGCGGCGACAGAAGAGCGGCCACGACGGCGAACCCCGCCGCGACGAGGAGTCCGGCGAGCCGGACCAAGGACCTCCCGATTGCTGACATTGCCACCCCGAATCGAAACGCGGCGTAATGTACCATTTCGCTCTCGCTCCGGCGACGCCGCATGCTCCCGCGGATACCGACCGGTGCGCGCCGCCCCGGGGGCCCGCGGCGCGGGACGGTCTGCCGCACGCCGGCAGGCGCCGGAGACGTGCAGGGCAACGT
This sequence comes from uncultured beta proteobacterium, assembly GCA_963786625.1. Lineage (GTDB taxonomy): Bacteria > Pseudomonadota > Gammaproteobacteria > Burkholderiales > Casimicrobiaceae > CAIWHR01. The sequence continues at coordinate 41,582 of CAWAZS010000012.1, read as the reverse complement.
GGGAATATCGTTGAAACCGGCCTACTGGGACGACGCGACGCGCGCGCTCGGCGAGCGCGATCGCGTGCTGAAGAAGCTCATCCGCGCCTACCCGGGCATCCATCTGCGAAGGCGCAGCGATCCGTTCACGACGCTCGCCCGCGCGATCGTCGGGCAGCAGATCTCGGTCAAGGCCGCGGACTCGATCTGGCGGCGCTTCGTCGCGACGGTCGCGCCCGGCGCGAGATCCGCCGCCTTTCCGCGGCTCGATCCGCGCGCGGTCGCGGCCACCGGCGTCGCCCCGCTGCGGTGCTGCGGGCTGTCCGGGCGCAAGGTCGACTACCTCCGCGATCTGGCGGCGCACTTCGCCTCGGGGGCGCTCGATCCGAAGCGCTGGACGAAGCTCGACGACGAGGCCCTGATCCGCGCATTGGTCGAGGTCAAGGGCATCGGTCGCTGGACCGCCGAGATGTTCCTCATCTTCCACGAGTTGCGCGCGGACGTGCTGCCCGTGGACGACATCGGCCTGCAGCGCGCGGTCGCGCTGCACTACCATGGCGGCCGGCGCATCACGCCGGCCGCCATCCGCAAGCTCGCGCGCAGCTGGCAGCCGTATCGGAGCGTGGCGACGTGGTATCTGTGGCGCTCGCTCGATCCGGTTCCGGTCGAGTACTAATGGGGTCAGGTTAAGTTATCAGACGAAGACGCAGCGCTTGATAACTCAACCTGACCCCATTGCCGCGGCGCGACCCCGAGCACCGATCCCCTCGATGATCACCTCCCCGCACCCGTACACGGACCTCACCCCCGACTGCGTGCTCGACGCGCTGGACAGCGTCGGACTTCGCGGCGACGGCCGCCTGCTGGCGCTGGGCAGCTACGAGAATCGCGTGTACCAGATCGGCATCGAGGACGCGGACCCCGTGGTGGCAAAGTTCTACCGGCCAGGGCGCTGGTCGAACGAGGCGATCGGCGAGGAGCACGGCTTCGTTGCCGAGCTTGCCGCACGCGAGATTCCGGTCGTCGCGCCGCTCGCGCTCGCCGGCGCCACGCTGCATGCATTCGGCGGCTTCCGCTTCGCGGTCTATCCGAGATGCGGCGGCAGGGCGCCGGAGCTCGGCAACCGGGAGACGCTGGAATGGATGGGCCGCTTCCTCGGGCGCATCCACGCCGTCGGCGCGCAGATGCCGTTCCGGCACCGGCCGGCGCTCGACCTCCGGACCTTCGGCCAGGAGCCGCGCGATTGGCTGCTCGCGCAGGAATTCATTCCGCCGGATCTGCAGGATGCCTGGCGCAGCATCTCGGCGCTGGCGCTGGACGGCGCGCGCCGCTGCTTCGATCGCGCCGGCGACGTGCGCACGCTGCGCCTCCACGGCGACTGCCACGCCGGCAACGTGCTGTGGATCGAGCACGGCGCGACGCGCGGCCCGCACTTCGTCGACTTCGACGATGCCCGGATGGGTCCCGCGGTGCAGGACCTGTGGATGCTGCTCTCCGGCGACCGGGCCGACATGACGCGTCAGCTCGACGATGTGCTCAAAGGCTACGAAGACTTCCACGCGTTCGATCCGCGCGAGCTCCACCTGGTCGAGGCATTGCGCACGCTGCGCCTGCTCCACTACTCGGCGTGGCTCGGTCAGCGCTGGGACGATCCCGCGTTTCCGGTCGCATTCCCGTGGTTCAACACGCAGCGCTATTGGCAGGACCGCATCCTCGAGCTGCGCGAGCAGGTCGGGCTGATGGACGAGCCGCCGTTGCGGTCGAGCTAGGCGACCGACTCGGCGACGAATCCCACTGCCGAAAACGGCGTCAGGTCCCGGCCGACCAGGTCACCGCGCTCGCCCGCGGACACGCTGGTGGCAGCATCACGCGGATCCCCGCTTCGCCAGATCGTCGCGAAAGAACGCATCGAGCTCATCGCCCGACGCCGCGTTGGCGAGCCCGTCGAACCGGCCCTGCTCCGCAAGCATCCTGGAAGCGCGCATGAACGCGCCCCAGGCGCTGCGGGCCAGCGCGCCGCCGGTGCTGACTCGCCGCACACCGAGCGCGGCGATGTCCCGCATCGTGAGCTCGCTCGCCCAGCCGATCAGCAGATTGACGGGCTTCGGCGCGACGCCCGCCACCACGGCGGCAATCTGCTCGCGCGTGCGGATTCCCGGGGCGTAGAGGCAATCGGCGCCCGCCTGCGCATAGGCCTTCAGCCTGCCGATCGTTTCGTCGAGATCGGGTCGGCCCGCGAGGAAGCACTCGGCCCGCCCGACCAGCACGACGTCACCGCCCGCCCTGTCGATGCTTCTGCGCGCCGCACGCATCCTCTCGACCGCAGTGCCGAGGTCATAGAGCGGTTCGGCTGCATCGCCGGTCGCATCCTCGATCGACAGACCCGCCACGCCGGTCTCGACCGCGAGACGAACGCTCTCCGCGACGCCCGCCGCATCGTGCGCGAAGCCGCTTTCGAAGTCGGCATTCACCGGCACATCGGTTGCCGAGACGATCTCGTGCAGATGGGCGAGCGCCATGTCGCGCGGCTTGGCCGCATCGGGGCGGCCCTTCGACCAGCCGAAGCCCGAACTGGTCGTGGCCAGGGCCTCGAAGCCGAGACTCTGCAGATAGCGCGCGGTCCCGACGTCCCACGGATTCGGAATGAGGAAACACCCGGTCTCGTGCAATTGCGCAAAGACACGTCGTTTGACGGCGATACTGGGTCGAGTGTCAGTCATGCCGAATGCTCCAGGTCGGTTTCGGAATATTCAGCGCCACAACCGGGCGCTTCGTCAAAGTTCCGGATATGGCGCAAACTTTGCCGGTCCGGAGAGCCGCATCGCAAGCTCCCGTAGACAACTGTGAGGAGGATCGATCCATGAAGAGTTCGCTCAGTCTCATCGCTCTCGTGCCGGCGGTGCTGCTCGGCGCCGTCGATGCTGCGCTCGCGGCCGACAAGGCCGCCCCCCCGGCAGGCCCGGTGGCGGAGAGGTCCGTCGACAAGGCATCCCCCATCCTGATGATGACCGGAAGAGTCACGCAGGTCGACGGGAACGCGAAGACCTTCACCGTCACGGCCAAGGGAAAGCAGCACACGTTCGTCGTGAACAACTTCAAGGCTCTGCCCAAGGTCGGAGACGTCGTCGATGTGTCCTACACGGGAACGACGGGCGGACCGATGCGGGCGACGACGGTCAAGGGCAGCAAGAGCAACTCGGATAACTGAGCGCGGCAGCGTCCTGTAGACCACGAACAGGCGCGGCCCGGGTCGGAGCTCGCGCAACGATCTTCGTCGGCCCTCTGGACACCCGATGGTCGAGCAAATAGTATCGGCGCTCGCAATGCGCTGCCTGCAGCGCGGGCGTTTCCGCGACCCATCCGGCATGGAGTCATTCGAGCGTGCACAGAAAACTGGAATTTCGGCGAAGTACCCTTTGTCTGCTGTCGCTGGTTGCTTTGCTCGGCATCGCGGGCGAGGCGGCCGCAGAGAAGTACTATTTTCGGTTTTCCGGGAAGCCGAGCTCGATCACCTGCACCGAAACGTCGAACACGATCGCCGCCGGGCTGAAGGTCAGCTGGAACCTTCCGGCGGATACGCCCGTCCAGGCCGTGGTGGAAGTCGGCAAGACGAAGGTCGTCGACGAGCTGCAGTTTCCGCCTTCGCGATCGGGGAAGATCGACATGCCGGCCGACACGACGTCCTGGACGACGGCGACGCCGTTCCCCTACACGATCGTGCATTCGATGACGCCGCTGGTGCCCGGGGCCAAGCCGTCGACCCTCCGCTACGATTGCGTCAAGGGCAAGGGAACCAATTTCAGGATCTCGAACGCCCCGGCGAGTTGAGCCGGCACCTGTCCCGTTGATCGCGCGCAAGGTCATCATTGGACGCCTGGATCGCGCCACTGCTGGCCGCGCTGGCCCTGCCGAAGTACGGGCTCTCCACCGTGTTCGTCGTCGCGCTCGTCTCGGCCACGCTGCTGCCGATGGGCTCGGAGCCTGCCGTCTTCGGCCTCGTCAAGCTGAATCCCGACCTGTTCTGGCCGGCCGTCCTGGTCGCCACCGCGGGCAACACGCTGGGCGGCGCAGTCACGTGGTGGATGGGCTACGGCGCCGAGCGCGTCTACGAACGGGTGACGAAGAATCCCGGCGCCGCGCACCCGCACGCGTTGCGCTGGCTCGAGCGGTTCGGCCCGCCGGCGTGCCTGCTGTCCTGGTTGCCGGCCGTCGGCGACCCGTTGTGCGCGGTGGCGGGCTGGCTGCGCCTGCCGTTCTGGCCGTGCGTGGGCTACATGGCGATCGGCAAGTTCGCGCGCTACGTGACGATGACGGCGCTGCTGCTCTGGGTCTTCCCCGGAACGTTCGCGTTGTGAACGGCGGCGAGACGGCTCGTGCTCGCAGCCTAGCGCGACGCGGTCAGCACGCCGTCGACGAGCTGCAGCGTGCGTTCCGTCCGCGCGGCGAGCTCGGGGTCGTGCGTGACGATGACGAGGCTCGTCCCGACCGCGCGATTGAGCTCCAGCATCAGGTCGAACACCTGGCCCGCCGTGCGCCGGTCGAGGTTGCCCGTGGGCTCGTCGGCGAGCACGCAGCGCGGCTCGGTCACCAGCGCGCGGGCGAGCGCGACGCGCTGCCGCTCGCCGCCGGACAGCTCGCCGGGCAGGTGCCTGACGCGATGCCCGAGGCCCACGCCCTCCAGCATCCGCTGCGCCGCCGCGTGCGCCGCCGCTGTCGTCGATCGGCGTATCGCGAGCGGCATCGCGACGTTCTCGAGCGCGGTGAACTCCGGCAGCAGGTGATGAAACTGGTAGATGAAGCCGAGCGCGCGATTGCGCACCGTCCCGCGCTGCGACTCGGAGAGCGTCGTGAAATCCACGCCGTCGACGCGGACGCTGCCCGCGGTCGGCGCATCGAGCCCGCCCAGCAGATGCAGCAGCGTGCTCTTGCCCGAGCCCGAGGCGCCGACGATCGCGACGCGCTCGCCGCGCGCGACGGAGAGGTCGACACCGAGGAGCACCGGCACGGCGAGCGGGCCGCTCACGTAGGTCTTGGCCAGCCCGCGGCATTCGAGCACCGGCGCCGCCGCGCCGCCCGCCTCACTCATAGCGCAGCGCCTCCGCCGGATTCACCTTCGCCGCGCGCCACGCCGGGTAGATCGTGGCGAGGAGCGCGAGCGCCAGCGCGATGGCGGCGATCGTGACGACGTCGCCGCGCTGCAGATCGGAGGGCAGCTCGCTGATGTAGTAGACGGTCTTGTCGAGGAACTGGACGTTGAACATCCGCTCGATCGCCGGCAGGACGGTGCCGACGTTGAGCGCGAGCACGACGCCGCCGGCGACCCCGATCAGCGTGCCGATCAGCCCGATCAGCGCCCCCTGGATCATGAAGATGGCCGTGATCGACGGCGGCGATGCGCCCAGCGTGCGCAGGATCGCGATGTCGGCCTGCTTGTCGGTCACCGTCATCACCTGCGCGGAGACGATGTTGAACGCGGCGACGGCGATGATCAGCGTCAGGATGATGAACATCACGCGCTTCTCGATCTGGACCGCGCGGAAGAAATTCGCGTGGCTCCTCGTCCAGTCGCGGATCTCCGCGTCGACGCGCAGCGTCGCGGCGAGCTCGCGCGCGACCGCCGGCGCCGCGAACAGGTCGTCGAGCTTGAGCCGCACCCCCGACACCCCGTCCAGCCGGTAGAGCTTCTTCGCGTCGTCGAGGGCGACGAGCGCCAGTCCGCTGTCGAACTCGTACATCCCGATCTCGAACACGCCGACGACGCGAAAGCTCTTGAGCCGGGGCAGCGTCCCCGCCGGCGTCATCGTGCCCTGGGGCGTGATCACCACGACGGGATCGCCCATCCGCACGCCGAGCGCGCGCGCGAGCTCCGCGCCGAGCACGATGCCGAATGCGCCGGGCTCGAGGTTCGCGAGCGAGCCCGCGCGCATGTGCGAGCCGATGTCGGCGACCGTCGCCTCGCGGGCCGGATCGATGCCGCGGACGAGCGCCCCGCGGTTCGCCTCGCCGGCGGAGAGCATCGCCTGCCCCAGCACGTACGGGGCCGCGGCCTTGACGTGCCGGTTGGTGAGCGCCATCCGCGCGACCTCGGCGTCGTCGGCGAGCGCCGGCAGGCCGCGGACCTCGATGTGCGAAGCGACCGACAGGATCCGGTTGCGCAGCTCTTCCTGGAATCCGTTCATCACCGACAGCACGACGATCAGCGCGGCGACGCCCAGCGCGATTCCCGCCATCGACATCAATGCGATGAACGAGATGAACGTGTTGCGGCCCGAGCCGCGGCGCGCGCGCGTGTAACGAAGTCCGACGGCAAGCTCGTAGGGGGACAAGGGGACGACCGCGCTGGATTCCGGATCGACGAACGCAGTCCGGCCGGAACGTGCCGGGAAGCGTCCGTGGCGATGGCGATGGGACGCGATTATCGCACGCGCCTTTCGCGGCGGCCTGCTAGACTCGCAGCCCCTTGCATCCTGCGTGCCCGCGACCATCGCTGGCGCCGCCTTCCACGATGCATCTCGTACTCGTCGCCCCGGGCCTGCTCGCAGCGCGTGACGCCGGCGGCGCCCGCGTGGAGGCGTTCGCGCTCGGCGTACCTGCTCGCCGCGGCGGGCGCGCCGGCGTGCGAGGCCGGCGACATCGCGGCGCCGCTCGCGGCCCGCTACGGGATCGCGCGGCAGGACCGATTGGCCGCTCGCGCCGATCCGGCTCGCCGCGCTCGGCGTCGACCCCGGCGATGCGTACTGGCTCGCCGCCGACCCGGTCGCGCTCGTCGCCGGGCGCGACGACGTGCGGCTCGCCGGCGCCGTCGGCGATCTCGGCCGCGCCGACGCCGACGCGCTGGTCGCGGCGCTCAATGCGCATTTCGCGGACGACGGCCTCGTCTTCATCGCGCCCGCGCCCGACGCCATCTTCGTGCGCGTGGAGAGCGCACCCGCGGTTGGCGACACACCCGCTGGCCGCGGCGTCGGGCCGGCCGCTGCGCGCGTTGCTGCCGGAGGGTCCCGACGCGCCGGCGTGGCGACGCTGGCAGAGCGAGATCCAGATGCTCCTGCACGAGCATCCGGTCAATCTCCAGCGCGAGCGCGCCGGGCGCTCCGCGGCCAACAGCCTGTGGTTCTCCTGCGGCGGGACCCTGCCCCGGCCGCGCGAGCCGCGTCCCGCGATACGCACCTGCGCGACGAGCGGCATCGCGACGGCGCTGGCCGCATGGGCGGACTCGCCAGCGCGAGCGCTGCCCGCGCGCCTCGGCGACGCGCTGGACGAGGCGCGCGGCGCCGAATCGATCGTCGTCGCGCTCGACTCCCGCCTCGATGTGACGACCCTCGAGCAGGCGTGGGCCGCGCCGGCATGGGCCGCGCTCGCCGCGGGCCGACTCGCATCGGTGTCGATTCTCGCGGACGGCGCCGGCACCGCGGCCGCGTGGCAGCTGCGCCGCCCGGGGCTGCGGCAACGCCTCGCCGCGCGATTTCGCCGGCACGATCTCGCCGCGCTCCTCGCCGTCGCGGAAACGCCCGGCTGATGGAGATCGTTCGTCGCACCGTTCCCGATGCTGCGGCCGCGCTCGCCGCGGCCGGTGTGCACCCGGTGCTCGCCCGCGTCTTCGCCTCGCGCGGCATCGTCTCGGCCGACGAGCTGGCTGCAGACCTCGCGACGCTCCCGGCGTACTCGAGCCTCAAGGGGATCGACGCCGCCGCCACGCGCCTGGCGGATGCCATCGGCGGACGCGAACGGATCGTGATCGTCGCCGACTACGACGCCGATGGCGCGACCGCATGCGCGGTGGGAATGCGCGGACTCGCCGCGATGGGCGCGGACGTGGCTTTCCTCGTCCCCAATCGCTTCGAGTACGGCTACGGGCTCACCCCGGAAATCGTCACGCAGGCGGCCGCGATGGCCCCCCGGCTCATCGTGACCGTCGACAACGGCATCGCCAGCCACGACGGCGTTGCGGCGGCCGCGGCGCACGGCATCGAGGTGCTCATCACCGACCACCACCTGCCGGCGGCGACGCTGCCCGCGCCCGCGCTGATCGTGAACCCCAACCAGCCGGGCTGCGCGTTCCCGGGCAAGCACCTCGCGGGCGTCGGCGTCATGTTCTACGTGCTGCTCGCGACGCGGGCGCGGCTGCGCGAGCGGCGGCCATTTTCGCGACGGCACCGAGCCCAACCTGGGCACGCTGCTCGACCTGGTCGCGCTCGGCACCGTGGCCGACGTCGTCTGTCTGGACCGGCTGAACCGCACGCTCGTCGCGCAGGGTCTCGCCCGCATCCGGGCGGGGCGCGCGCAGCCGGGCGTGCAGGCGCTCTTCGCGGTCGCCGGCCGCGATCCGCGGCGCGCGACGAGCTACGACCTGGGATTCGTGGCCGGTCCGCGGCTCAATGCGGCCGGCCGGCTTGCCGACATGGCGACGGGCATCCGCTGCCTGCTGGCGGAAACCGCGGAGGCGGCGCTGCCGCTCGCCACCGAGCTCGATCGGTTGAACCGGGAGCGCCGGGACGTCGAGGCGACGATGCAGGAAGCGGCGCTCGCGGAGCTCGAGGCGCGGAGCGCGAGCGACGCCGATGCGTACACGCTTTGCCTGTTCAACCCGGAGTGGCATCAGGGCGTGGTCGGCATCCTCGCCGGGCGGCTGAAGGATCGCTATCACCGCCCTGCCCTGGTCTTCGCCCGGGGCGCTGCAGGCGAGCTGAAGGGGTCGGGGCGGTCGATCCCCGGCTTCCACTTGCGCGACGCGCTCGACCTCGCGGCCAAGCGCGCGCCGGGCGTGCTCGCGAAATTCGGCGGCCACGCGTATGCCGCGGGCGTGACGCTGGCCGAAGCCGACCTGCCGCGCTTCGCCGCGCTGTTCGAGGCGATCGCCCGCGAGCAGCTCGGCCCGAGCGACCTTGCGCGGACGACCGAATCCGACGGCGGGCTGGCGCCCGGCGAGCTCGACCTTGCGCTGGCCAGCACGCTTCGCGACGAGGTCTGGGGGCAGGGGTTCCCGGCCCCCGTTTTCGACGACACATTCTCCGTCGTCGATCAGCGCATCGTCGGCGGGCAGCATTCCCGGCTGACGCTCGCGCGCGGCGGCCGGCGCTTCGAGGCGATCCGGTTTCGCCATGTCGATCCGCTGCCGCCGTCGATCCATGCGGCGTACCGGCCGGAAGTCAACGAGTGGAACGGCCTCGCGTCGCTGCAGCTCGTCATCGTGCATTGGCGCCCCGCCTGACCGGGCGATCCAACTGCGGACTGCGCGTCCGCGTCCGGTTGCGCGCATGCAACAAGTCGACGCCACCGATTCGCCCCAGCCGCTTTATCGCGCTGTCCCCACAGGCACAAATCGAATCCAACATCATGATTTCACAGTGTCGGCAAGCTGTGGCCTACATATTTGCCTGGCTCGCCTCGAGCGGGGCCTCCGACATCAACGATGCGGTCATCGAAGTCTCGGGCGGCGCCACTCTGTCGATCTGGTCGTGGGTCCGGCTTCAGCCGGACTGATTCGCCCGGTCGCCCCGCATCCGGCTGAAGCCCGACCCACGACCGGGGTCCCGACTCCTGACGGCGGTCCCGCGCCTGCCCCGGGCCGCGAGCCCGCCCCCTCGTCCGTACGGCCGCCTTGAGCCGGACCGCCCGTACGGGGTAGCATTGGCGATCCTCGCCTTCACCGCCCACGCCATGCCCCGACCTCTCCGGCTGCTCGTTCCCGGCATCCTCGGCACCGTCTTCGCCGTTCTCGTCATCGCCACCCCCGCGCCGGCCGCGGCGCAGAAGGCGGAGGCCGCCCCGAAGCCCGAAACCTATCTCTGTCCGAACGCAACCGGCGGCGCCGTGGACTGCTTTCTCCACGCGGTCGAGCACCTCTACACGATGTGCCGCCAGGTGAAGAGCATCGAGATCATCGAGTTCGGCTACGCGAAGTCGGAAGAGGGCGTCAACGGCGCCAAGAGCGAATACTGCGTCGACAAGCACCGGGCGTCGATTGCGCGGCCCTACCAGTCCGCGTTGCGCGAGGCCACCGGCAGCCGCGCGGCGGTGGAGGGGCTGCGCGCGATCCACGACCTCTGGCTCAGGGCGCTGGCCGAGCTCAAGTGGAAGGCCGGCGAGAGCGACGACGAGTACAAGGCCCGCATCGCGAAACCCTACGACGACTTCCGTGATCGCGCGACGGTGATCCGCGCCTCGCTTCCCGCCGGCAAGACCAAGGCGGCGACCGCCGCGGTCACTCCGGCCGCGGCCGCCAAGAGACCGAACTGAGGACCGAACTGAGCCGCGCCGCGACCGCCGCCCCCGGTCTCGGCGCTGCGCCGCCACCCGATCCCGCGCTGGCGGCGATCTTCGGCGACGGGGGCGTGCTCGCCCGCGCGCTCCCGGGCTTCCGCTTCCGTTCGCAGCAGCTTGCGATGGCCGACGCGGTGGCGCGTGCCATCTCGACACGCTCCGCGCTGATCGCCGAGGCCGGCACCGGCACCGGCAAGACCTTCGCCTACCTCGTCCCCGCGCTGCTCTACGGCGGCAAGGTCATCGTCTCGACCGGCACGAAGACGCTTCAGGACCAGCTCTACGAGCGCGATCTGCCCGTCGTCCGTGATGCGCTGGAGCTTCCGGTGACGCTCGCGCTGCTCAAGGGCCGCGCGAATTACGTGTGCCACCACCACCTCGAGCGCGCCGCGGCCGAGGGGCGTCTGCCGTCGCGCGAGGACGCGCGGCACCTGCCGAAGATCATCGCGTTCTCGCGCGCATCGGCAACCGGCGACCGCGGCGCGCTCGCCGATGTCCCGGAGAACGCGACGATCTGGCCGCTGGTCACCTCGACGCGCGACAACTGTCTGGGCGGCGAGTGCGCGCACCATGCCGAATGCTTCGTGCTGAAGGCGCGCAAGGCCGCGCTCGAAGCCGATGTCGTCGTCGTCAACCATCACCTGTTCTTCGCCGACGTGATGCTCCGCGACGAGGGGTTGGCCGAGCTGCTGCCCGCCTGCAACACCGTCGTGCTCGACGAAGCCCATCAGTTGCCGGACACGGCGACGCTCTTCTTCGGCGAGCAGCTCACGGCCGGGCAGCTCGCCGAGCTCGCGCGCGACGCCGAAGTCGCTGCCCGCACCGGCGCCCGCGAGGTCGCGGAGCTGCCCGATGCCGCGTCCGGCCTGGGCCCCGCGGTCCGCAGGCTGCGGCTCGCGCTCGGCGAGAGCCCCGGCAAGCTCGCGCAGCGCGTCGCCGCCGACAGGGAGGGGTTCGGCGAAGCGCTCGACGGGCTGACCGCGGCGCTGGATCGCCTGGCGACCGAGCTCGGATTGTTCGCGGAGCGCAGCGAAGACATCGCCCACTGCGCGCAGCGCGCGACGGAAGCGGCGGCGCAGCTCGCGCGCTGGCGCGGGGGAATCGCGGCGCCGGTCGCCGACGACGGCTCCGCGGGCGTGGCGTGGATCCGCTGGGTCGACGTGACGCCGGGCGGGTGGCAGCTGCATGCGTCGCCGCTGTCGGTGGCGGACGTGTTTTCGAAGCAGGTCGCCGAATCGGGGCGCGCGTGGGTGTTCACGTCGGCCACGCTCGCCGTCGGCAGCGACTTCTCGCTCTATCAGCGCGAGCTCGGACTCGCCGACGCGGCGACCGGATGCTGGGAATCGCCGTTCGACTACGAAGCGCAGGCGCTGCTCTACGTTCCGCGCGGCCTTCCGGCGCCGAATTCGCGCGAGCACACCGAGGCGGTCGTCGCCGCCGCGCTGCCGGTGCTCCGGGCGAGCGGCGGCCGCGCGTTCCTGCTGTTCACCACGCTGCGCGCGCTCAATGTCGCCCGCGAGCTGCTCGCCGATGCCTTCGCGCGCGACGGGGTCGATTGGCCGCTCCTCGTCCAGGGCGAGGGCTCGCGCACCGAGCTGCTGATGCGCTTTCGCGAGCTCGGCAACGCGGTGCTGCTCGGGAGCGCGAGCTTCTGGGAGGGCGTCGACGTGCCCGGCGCCGCGCTGTCGGTCGTGGTCATCGACAAGCTGCCGTTCGCCCCGCCCGACGACCCGCTGCTGGCGGCCCGGCTCGAGCAGCTGCGTGCAGAAGGCGGCAATCCGTTCTTCGACTACCAGCTGCCGCAGGCGGTGATCGCGCTGAAGCAGGGCGCGGGACGGCTGATCCGCACCGAGACCGACCGTGGGCTGCTGATGATCTGCGACCCGCGCCTCACCGACCGGCCCTACGGCAAGCGGATCTGGAAGAGCCTGCCGCCGATGCGGCGGACGCGCGAGCTTGCCGAGGTCGAGGCGTTCTTCGCCGGCGCCGGCTAGTGTACTGAGTCAGAAATTCGCTTGATAGTTCGGAACTTCCGACTCGGTACACTAGTGCTGGCGTGCCGGCTCGGCACGCGCGGACGGGCTGGCGCCCGTCACCACAACTTCCACCACGGCTTGTCGCCGGGCGACGCGAAATACTCGCTCTTGGGATAGGTGAGCTGCAGGATGCGCTGCGAGTCGTCGCGAAGCTGGACCAGACCGAGCTTGTCGTAGCTCCGGATCAGAATCACGAGCGCGTCCTCGTTGGCCGGCGTGCGCGGATAGCCGACCAGCGAGCCCTGCGCGCGATTGACAGCGGCGACGTACGCGCCGCGGTTGTAGTAGTAACGCGCGACCTTCACCTCGTAGAGCGCCAGCGAGTTCGTCAGATACTTCATCCGGTCGGTGGCGTCCTGCGCGTAGCGGCTTTCCGGGAACTTCGCGACGAGCTCCCTGAACGCCGCGAACGACTCGCGCATGCCTTTCGGCTCGCGCTCCGACAGGTCGAGCTCGTAGACGTAGCCGAAAAGCCCCTGGTCCTCGCGGAAATTGACGAGCCCCTTCAGGTAATACGCGTAGTCGACGTTCGGATGGTTCGGATAGGTGCGGATGAAACGGTCGCAGCCGGCGACGGCCGCGGCGGTCTCGTTGGACCGGTAGTTCGCGTACGCCGACTCCAGGATCGCCTGCTGCGCGTAGCGACCGTAGGGAAAGCGCGACTCGAGCGTCTCGTAGAGCTTGATCGCCCGCGTATAATTGCCCGACCTCATCGAGTCGTTCGCGAGCTTGTACAGCGCTTCGGCGCTCATGTCCGCGGTTTCGTCCCGGACCTCGGGCAGGAGGTTGCAGCCGCTCACCATGACGACGACGAGCAGCATGGCAAGTCGGACGACGAGGCCGCGGCGCAGCGGGGCGAGCGGAGGCGTGGAAGACATCGGGCGCTGAATCTGAAACATCGAGGGAAACATCAAGGGGAACATGCAATTCGACCGTTCCTGACGGTTCGCCGATTATAACCGACGCCCATTCCGGCCTCGCTCCGCGCTTGCCCTCGCGCCCCCCCTCCGCCGCTTCCTTCCCGTCCCCCGCCGATGCCGCCGGGGCACAGGAAAAGGGCCCGCACACCTGCACGCTGACGTTGCCGGCGGATGCCGCCGGACAGCGCTTCGACGCCGCGCTGGCGCGCGCGTTGCCGCAATACTCGCGCAGCCGGCTCAGGAGCTGGATCGACGCCGGTCACGTCGTGCTCGATGGCCAATGCGCCGCCGCGACGCGCCGGGTGCGCGGCGGCGAGCACGTCGTCGTCCACGCCGAAGCCGACCTCCGCGAGCTCGCGTTCCGTCCTCAGGCAATCGCGCTGTCGATCGTCGACGAGGACGACGCGCTGCTCGTGATCGACAAGCCGGCGGGTCTCGTCGTGCATCCGGGCAGCGGCAACTGGGACGGAACGCTCGCCAACGCGCTGCTCCACCATGCGCCGCAGCTTGCCGGCGTGCCGCGCGCCGGCATCGTCCACCGGCTCGACAAGGACACGAGCGGCCTCCTGGTCGTGGCGAAGACGCTGACGGCGCAAACCGCCCTCGTCCGGCTGCTGCAGGCGCACGAGGTCACCCGCGAATACCTCGCGCTGGCCGCCGGCGACATCGCGCAGGGCGGCACGGTCGATGCGCCGATCGGACGGCACCCGACACGCCGCACGACGATGGCGGTCGTCGCCGGCGGGAAGCCTGCCCGGACGCACTACGAGATCGTCGAGCGCCTCGGCGCGGCGACGCTGCTCCGCTGCCGGCTGGAAACGGGCCGCACGCATCAGATCCGCGTGCACCTCGCGTCGCTCGGCCACCCGCTCGTCGGCGATCCGACGTACGGCCGGAAGGGTCCCGTGCCGTTCCGCCGGCAGGCGCTGCACGCGGCGCGGCTCGAGCTCGTGCATCCGGTCACGGGCCGGCGCTGCGCCTGGCAATCGCCGCTGCCGCAGGACTTCGCCGAGCTGCTCTCCGCCTTGCGCACGCGGAGCGCGCCATGAGCGTGAAGGGCCGCCCCGAGCGCGAATCAGCCCCGAAGCGCGTAGCGCGGAGGGTAGTCCAGTGAGCGTGAAGGGCCGCCCCGAGCGCGAATCAGCCCCGAAGCGTGTAGCGCGGAGGGTAATTCAGTGAGCGAACAGAGCGCATCGGGCGCGCTCGCGACGGCGCTCGCGGATGCAGGCCTCGACTGGATCGTGCCGGACTGGCCTGCGCCGGCACGCGTCGGCGCGCTGGTGACCACGCGAGCTGGCGGCGTCGGCACCGGGCCCAACGCCACGATGAATCTCGGGCGCGACGGCGGCGGCGACGCCGACGCGCTCGCCGAAAACCAGCGCCGCTTCGCAGCGTTTCTGCCCGGGCCGCCCGCTTGGCTCCGCCAGGTGCATGGCGCAGCGGTCGCCCGGCTGACGCGCACGGCGGCCCCCGCTCCCGCCGCCGATGCCGCGGTCACCGCCGAGCGCGGTGTCGTCTGCGCGATCCTGACCGCCGACTGCCTGCCGGTGCTCTTCGCCGATCGCGCCGGCACCGCGGTCGGCATCGCCCATGCCGGCTGGCGCGGGCTGGCCGCCGGCGTGCTCGAAGCGACGCTTGCCGCGCTCGGCGATCTGGGCGCGAAACCCGTCGAGGTCATCGCGTGGCTCGGTCCGGCGATCGGTCCCGCCGCCTTCGAGGTCGGCGAGGATGTCCGCGACGCGTTCTGCACGGACGATCCCGGCGCGGCCGGCAGCTTCGTGCCGCACCGCGCCGGCAAGTGGCACGCCGATCTCTATGGCCTCGCCCGGCGACGCCTCGCGCGCGTCGGCGTGACGCGCGTCGACGGCGGCGATTTCTGCACGTACACCGACGCGGCGCGGTTCTTCTCGTATCGCCGCGAGCGCCAGACCGGCCGGATGGCGGCAGCGATCTGGCTCGCCGGCTGACGCGCGAGCACGGTCGCCAGCGCGCGTGGTTCGCCGCGGGACCCGGTCGGCCTGTGCCATCGCGGGCGCCGCCATCGATCGGGGTCGGCGCATCGCGGTGCGTATAATGCGACGCGTTCGCGGCGGCGCCTTCGCGCCGCGCAACGCCCCGACCCACGCCCGAGCGCCTTGGCCACCTTGATGCAGATCGTGATCGCCGCGCTTTCCGGCGGCGTGCTGGCGACGATCGCGGCCGCCGGCACGCTCGCGCTGCGTCTGTCGTGGATCTCGCGGCTGGTGTCCTTCGCCGTCGGCGCGCTCCTGGGCGCCGTCTTTCTCGAGCTCCTGCCGCAGGCGCTCGAAAGCGGCAGCGCCGAGCGCGTGATGCTGACGGTGCTCGCGGGGCTGCTCGCGTTCTTCCTGCTCGAGAAGCTCGTGCTGTGGCGCCACGCCCACGGTCACGACCAGCACAGTGACGACGCCGAGGAGACCGAGCACGAGCACGCGCTGCACGCCCACGGCGCGGACCAGGGCCGGTCGGGGCTCATGATCCTGATCGGCACCAGCGTGCACAACTTCTGCGACGGCATCGTCATCGCCGCCGCGTTCCTCGCCAGCAGCGCGCTGGGCGTCGCGACCACCGTCGCCATCGTCGCGCACGCGGTTCCGCAGCAGGTCGGGGATTTCGCGGTGCTCGTGCATTCGGGCTTCACGCGGAGGAAGGCATTCGCGTACAACGTCGCGGTCGGCGGCGCCACGCTCGCCGGCGCGCTCGCCGGCTACGTCGCGCTCGCCGACATGCAGCACGTGCTGCCCACCGTGCTCGCCATTGCCGCGGCGAGCCTGCTCTATGTCGCCGTGGCCGACCTCATTCCGAGCCTGCACCGCCGGCCGGAGCCGCTCGAGACGGTGAAGCAGCTGACGCTGATCGGGCTCGGCATCGGGGTCATCGCGCTCGCGCACGTCGCGCTCGAGCACTGAGGCTTCCTCGCCGCGTGCCGTCCGTCGCATTCCCGAATTCCCGCCTCCCGCATCGCCATGGCCGTCGCGTCCGCTCCCGCCGCACCGCCGTCCGAGCTCGCCCGGCGCTGGCAGCGGGTCGGCGAGGAATGGGCCGACTGGTGGGCGAGGCGGGCTTCGGCCTGCTCGCCCAGGTCCCCGCGGAAGCGGCCCTGCCCTTCGCGGTCCCTGCCGGCGCGGCAGCCGGCTCGTCGACGCCCGGACGCAGGCCGCGCTCAACGAGAAATACCGGCCGCGGTGGGAGGCGTTGTGGTCGGCGGCCCTCGCCGCCGCAACCGGTGAGCAAACCGGCGCGGCGATGCCCGTCGTGGCCGAGGCGGCGCCCGGCGACCGCCGCTTCGCGGCGCGCGAATGGAGCGAGCTCCCCTACTTCGCGCTGATGAAGCAGGGCTATCTGCTGGCCGCGGAATATCTGAACGAGCTGGCTTCGCTGGCATCGTTGCCCGATGCCGACCGGCGCCGCCTCGTCTTCCTGACGAAGCAGTACGTCGACGCGCTCGCGCCGACCAATTTCCCGGCGACCAACCCCGAGGTGCTGAGGCGCGCGCTCGCGACGGACGGGGCAAGCCTCGTGCAGGGCCTCGCCAACCTCGCCGCCGATGCGCGCACCGGCCGCATCTCGATGAGCGATGCGCGCGCATTCGCCGTCGGCCGCAACCTCGCGGTGACGCCGGGCAGCGTCGTCTTCCGCAACGAGCTGATCGAGCTCATCCAGTACGCGCCGACGACCGCGCGCGTCCACCGGCGTCCGCTGGTGATCGTTCCCCCCTGCATCAACAAGTACTACATCCTCGACCTGCAGCCCGAGAATTCGTTCGTCCGGTGGGCGGTGGGCGAAGGGCATACCGTGTTCATGATCTCCTGGCGCAACGTCCCGCCGGAGCTCGGCCGGCTCACCTGGGACGACTATCTCGTCGACGGCGTGCTGGCCGCGATCATGCTCGCGAAGGAGATCGCGCGCAGCCGGACCGTGAACACGCTCGGCTTCTGCGTGGGCGGCACGCTGCTCGCGTGCGCGCTCGCCGTCCTGGCAGCCCGTGGCGACCGCAGCGTCGAAAGCGCGACGCTGCTCACGACGATGCTCGATTTCGCCGATCCGGGCGACATCGGTGTGTACGTGTCGCGGGAGCTCCTCGCGGCGCGCGAGCCGGCGCTCTCCGCCGGCCAGCGCATCCACGGCAGCGAGCTCGCCGGCGCGTTCGCGAGCCTGCGCGCCAACGATCTCGTGTGGAACTACGTCGTCGGCAACTACCTGAAGGGCGAGACACCGCCGGCATTCGACCTCCTGCACTGGAACGGCGACTCGGCGAACCTGGCGGGGCCGATGTACGTGTACTACCTGCGGAACATGTACCTCGACAACAAGCTGCGCGAGCGCGGAGCGCTGACGATGGCCGGCGAGCGAATCGACCTCGGGCGGATCAGGATGCCTGTCTACATCGTCGCCTCGCGCGACGACCACATCGTGCCGTGGCGCTCGGCCTACAAGTCGACGGCGCTCCTCGGCGGCGAGCCGACCTTCGTGCTCGGCGCATCCGGGCACATCGCCGGTGTCGTCAATCCGCCGGCGAAGAAGCGGCGCAACTACTGGACGAATGCGCTGGTCACCGACGAGGCCGACGACTGGCTCGGCCGGGCGCAGAGCCGTCCCGGCAGCTGGTGGCCGGACTGGGGCGCCTGGCTGACGCCGCACGGCGGGCGGATGCGCGCCGCCCCCCGGTCGCCGGGCAGCGCGCGCCACCCTCCCCTCGAGCCGGCCCCGGGCCGGTACGTGCTCGAAACGACCGAATGAGCGCTGCGCCCCCGGCGTGAGTTCCATCCGCCGTCCGCCGACGGGGCGGGCGGGCTCTGGCGGCTCCGTGCCGCGACCGTAGCGACTGCGCTAAGATTCGAATGCAAGGGGAGAGCCCATCGGCGCACGTGGCGCCGGATGCAACCGCTGTCACCGCTAGAGGAGAGGAAAAATGCCAATGAAGATCCCGCGAGTTGCGCTCGTCACCGGCGGCATGGGTGGTCTCGGCGAGGCGATCTGCATCAAGCTCGCCGCACTGGGGTACAAGGTCGTCACCACGCATTCGCCGGGCAACACGAAGGTGCAGGAGTGGCTCGAAGCGATGAACAAGATGGGCTACGGCTTCCGCGCGTACGCCTGCGACGTCGCCGACTACGATTCGTGCGTCGCCTGCGCGCAGAAGGTGACCGCGGAGGTCGGGCCGATCGACGTGCTGGTCAACAACGCCGGCATCACGCGCGACTCGACGTTCAAGAAGATGGACCGCGTGAACTGGGATGCGGTGATGAAGACCAACCTCGATTCCTGCTTCAACATGACGAAGCAGGTGTGCGACGCCATGGTCGACCGCGGCTGGGGCCGGATCATCAACATCTCGTCGGTCAACGGGCAGAAGGGGGCGTTCGGCCAGGTCAACTATTCGGCGGCGAAGGCCGGCATGCACGGCTTCACCAAGGCGCTCGCGCTCGAGGTCGCGCGCAAGGGCGTCACCGTCAACACGATCTCGCCGGGCTACATCGGCACGAAGATGGTGATGGCGATTCCCAAGGACGTCCTCGATTCCAAGATCATCCCGCAGATTCCCATGGGGCGGCTCGGCAAGCCCGAGGAGGTCGCGGGGCTCGTCGCGTACCTGTCGAGCGAGGAAGCCGCGTTCGTCACCGGCGCCAACATCGCGATCAATGGCGGCCAGCACATGTTCTGACCGGAGCCTGCGCATGCGGATCGTGAGGCACATCCTGGCCGCCGGCATCGCGGCGCTCGCGTTCGCCGCGCCGGCGCCGGGGCAGGAGGTCTACCCGGCGAAACCCATCGCGCTCGTCGTCCCGTTCCCGCCCGGGGGCGTCGCCGACATCGTGGCCCGGCCCGTCGCCGATGCGATGGGCCGCCACCTCAACGTGCCCGTGGTCGTCGAGAACAAGTCCGGTGCCGGCGGCGGGATCGGCATGGGGTACGTCGCGAAGGCGAAGCCGGACGGCTACACGCTGCTGATGGCGCTGTCGTCGATCTCGATCATTCCCGAAGCCGACAAGGTCACCGGCCGGGCGCCGATGTACCAGCTCAATCAGTTCGTGCCGGTCGCGCGCTTCACCGCCGATCCGACCGTGCTGGCCGTGCGCTCCGAGAGCCCGTGGAAGACGCTCCAGGAGTTCGTTGCCGACGCGCGCAGGCGCCCGGGCGCGATCAGCTACGGCTCGTCGGGGAACTACGGGACGATGCACATCCCGATGGAGATGCTCGCGGCGAGCGCCGACCTCAAGTTGCTCCACGTTCCCTACACCGGCGGCGGACCCGCGGTGGTTGCGCTGCTCGGCGGCACCGTCGACGCGATCTCGACCGGCCCGTCGACGGTGATCCAGCATGTCAAGGCAGGCAAGGTGCGCGTCCTCGCGTCATGGGGAGACAGGCGGCTTGCGGCGCTACCCGACGTCCCCACGCTGACGGAGGCGGGATTCAACGTGGTCTTCTTCCAGTGGGCCGCGCTGTTCGCGCCCGCGGGGACGCCCGAGCCGGCGCTGGCGAAGCTGCGCGATGCCGCTCGCGCCGCCGCGGCCGACGCGCGGTTCGTTGCCGCGATGGCCACCGTGGACACACCGATCCAGTATCTCGACGCACCCGAGCTCCAGCGTTTCTGGGAAGCCGACGCGCAGAAGCTCGGCGAAGCCGTGCGGCGCGTGGGCAAGGTGGAATGAAACGCCGGGCGTCTTTCGAACGCGGCTTCGCGGCCGGCTGGGGCGACGCGTCCCGAACCCGGTGTTGAACGCATCGCGGGGTGGACACCGAGCCTCCGGTGTCCATTTCGAGGTTCCTGCCGGCCGTGCCCGGGATGCGTCTCCTCGCGTTGCGGCGACTTCGAATCGGCTCAGGCGAGCAACGCGCGCAGGCGCTGATTGACCTCGGCGCTGTGATGGCGTGCGGTCTTGCCCGTCGGGGCCAGGGCCTCGGCGTAGAAGAACTCCGGCAATTCGTCGTCCTTCTCGGTGAATCCTGCCGCCCTGTTGAACTCCCACTCCATGCGCAGCGCCTCCAGCCCCAGTTTCTGGATGAAGGACGGATCGAGCTTCGTGCCATGCGCATCGTTGAGCGCGTTGACGATGAGCTCGGCGCTGACGTTGGTCACCGAACGCCCGAATATGCACAGGCCGAGCGAATCCGCCGCGGCGCACACCGTCTGGATCCCCAGGCTCGCCACCACCAGTTCCTCGGTGGTCTTGTCCTTGCAGTCGAACACCGGCAGGTTGCCGGCGGTGTGATCCGCGCCCTGCGCCGAGACCATCATGGAAATGCCGGTCACTTCGACCACGCGCGGGTCGTAAGCGCTGATGCTCTGTCCCTTGATCGCGGGAACGCGGGCGACCTTGTAGTGCGCGCCCGCGCGCGCGGCCCCCTGGGCCAGGATGCGGCCGCGCTCGTTGCCCCGGCGTATGTCCTCCATCGCCTGCAGCATGAATTCGACGTCGCCGAACGCGCCAATGCCTCCGTCCATCAGGACGCCCAGCGTGGCGCCGACCTCGATGGTATCGACTCCGAGATCGTTGGCGACGGCGTTCACGCGGGCCACGTCGTCCGGGTCGCTCAAGCCGCAATTGCTGCCCATCAGGCCGAGGGTCTCGTATTCCAGCGGCGACACGATCTCCTTGCCGTCCTTGTCGACGTAGACGTTGCTGCATTCGATCATGCAGCCCGGCATGCAGGCGTGCGCAGTCTGCCCGCCGCGGCGCGAGATTCTGCTCGCGGATGTAGTCGCCGCCCAGCTTGAGCGTCCCTTCCGACGTCTCCACCAGGCGGCCGGCGCTGAAATTGCGCACCGGGAGACGCGCCGAGCCGGTTCATGATGTCGGCCATCATTGCCGTGCCGACGCGCTTGTAGACGTCGATCGCCGGCTCCTTGCCGAGCCTCGCGCCGTATTCCCGCACCGCGCCCATCACTTTCTTGCGGTCATGGAACGTCGGCATCTTGTGCACGTCGACGACGATGGCCTTGACCTTCTTGCTGCCCATCACGGCGCCGACGCCGCCGCGCGCCGCCAGCCGCGACGGCCGCCCGTCGGTGTCGGCGAAGGCGATGCCTGCCACCAGGCCGAGGTACTCGCCCACCGGGCCGCACAGTGCGAAGCTGATCTTCCTGCCGTATTTCTCGAACAGCAGCGCCGCCACTTCGTTGTTGCCCTTGCCCATGTAGGGCTCGGCGCTGTCGTAGGCGATACCACCGTCCCTGGTGATGCGGATGACGATCCAGTCGGCCGATGCGCCATGGAGAGTGAGCCCGGAGATCTCGAGCTGGCCGAGCGCGAAGCCGAAGGTGCCGCCCGAATTCGCCTCCTTGATGCCGCCTGTCAGCGGACTCCTGCAACCGACGCTGAGCCGGTTGGCATTGGAGAAGTTCGTGCCCGCAAACGGCCCGGCGGAAAAGATCAGCGGATTATCCGGGGACAGCGGATCGATCTTCGCCGCCCCGCACTCGAGCAGGGTCCTGGCGATGAAGTGCCGGCCGACGCGGATGATGTCCTCGCCGTGCAATTCGTCGGTCCTGACCGAGCGATCGGGAAGATTGATGTGCAGGTACTTGCGCATGTCGACCTCACGCCATAAAGGCCCGAAATCCGGGAGACGTCATGATATCCATCCCCACGAAGCCTCGCATTCCGCTTTTTCGATTTGGCTCCGCCTGTCATCAAGCCGCGTTGACGCGTGTCAAACAAGCCCGCCGTGGAGATCCGCCGCCGATCTCCCTGGACGCTCGCTGGATGGAACGAGGCTCTTGCGCTCCGCGCATTCTGTTCGCAGCACGGGAGCGACGGAAGCCGGCCGAACGTGGTCCCACGTCGTGGACGGCCTTCGACCCCGAGCAGTCAGCCGATGCCCCGTCTCGCGCGTTGAAGACGGCACCGGGCCGCCGGGGAGGAAACATGCGCCGTTTCGTTGTGGCAATGCTCGTTGGGCTTCTGTCGGCATGCGCAACGATGCACGGACCGCAGACGATCACGCTCTCGACGGGGGAGATCGAGCAGCAGCTCCAGGCCGATCTCGGTCGCGTCGTGGAGATGTTCAAGGATCTCGACACACGCCGGCCGGAAGTGTCGTTGATGCCGGCCTCGGGGCGCCTCCTGCTCGAATGGAATTTCAGGCTTCCGGACGGTCCGACCGGTACGCCGGTGGGGATCGAGGTCGATCTCTCCGGCAAGCCGGTGCTCAATGCCGCGCGCAACGGCGTCGACCTGACGCAGGTGCGGATCGAGGACGTGCGACTGGCCGGGCTGCTGCGATTCCTCAGCCTGGCGCGGCTGGTCGACCAGAAGGGCGTGACGCTGCCCGACCTGCCGCTGATGACCTTGCCAGCCGACCGGCTGCGTCGGTCCAACGTGGCTTATGAGGCGACCGGCGTGAGCGTGGGGTACACGGGGCTGAAGATCGACATCGTGCCCAGGTAGCCGCTGGAGACAGCCCGCCGTGCGCCGACGGCGCCGGGCTCATCTGCCGGCTGTCGCAACACGCCCCGAAGCGGATCGGATCGCCATTCCCCACCGGACGTTCGCCAGGCGTACGACGATCGGCACGACGTGACGCACTGGAGCAGTAGCGTCACCGCGCATCCGCAAAACCGATGCGCTGTGATTCGAACTGCTGATTGGATATTGCAGGCCGGACGCTCTATCTTGCGACTGTGTGGTGCCGTTGCTTCTGACATGCCGCAAGAAGAATTCGCCAATCCGAGCCGAAGGAAGGCCTCACACCGGCTTTCCGAGGCCATGTTGTGCATGAACACTTTGTGTAGCGCAATGACAGGCCTTGCCCCGGGAAGAGTGTCGGCGTGGTGAGTGAAGAATGGTGCGGCTCTTGCTTCGCCAATGACGACAATTCTTGCAAGGTGGACGCATCGTGAATGTAACGCTCTTGCGTCGCGCCCCGTTGGGCAAGCCCCGTCGGCTCAACGCCTTTCAGCGCGACCTCGTGGAGGGCCATTTTCTTTCCCTCGAACCCGAAGCGCGCCATCTGCGCTTTGGCGTTTCCTGCAGGGATGAAGCCATCGTCGAGTACGTGCGCGCGCTGGACTTCGACCGCGATGCAATCCTGGGCTGGCGCGACGCCAACTTCGTGCTGGGCGGCGTCGTGCACCTCGCCCGTGTCACCGGGACGCTGGTCGAGTTCAGTATCAGCGTGCTGGAGCCGTATCGTGGCAACGGATACGGGCAACGGATGACCAGAGAAGCCTTCGAGGAAGCCGCCAAGCACGGATTCGACCGCGCGCACGTGCAATTCATCGCTGCCAATTACCGGATGGCCGCCATCCTGGACCACTATCACGCCATCAGGCGAACAGTACGGCACCGAACGGATTGTGCATGTGCCGCTGCCGGCCAGGCTCTCGCGGCCGTTGCAGGCGCCCATCGGGCCATTCGTGCCCGTTTGCTTCGACTGACCGGAAACCCTTGGCGGGTCGCCGGGTCACCCGGTTCGTTTGGGGCATGCCGCCAGGCGGGCCCAGTCGCCTCGTCGATGTCGCGGCTCGAGGACCGCAAATGGGATCGACGAACGTCCGTTGCTGAGCCGGCTCGCACGGCCACTGGCGCCGGCCCGCCGCAGCACGGAGAATGCAGGTTGGCTTCTTCAATGGCGGCTCCGCGATGCGCGATGAGCACCATCACTTCCCTGCGTCGACCCGAGCCTGTACGCAGGTCGGTGAAACATCGAAACGGGCCGATGCATCGTTTTCCACCCCGATGCGCTGGATCAAGAGCCCGGCCTGGGATCTCGTCTGGGTCCTGAATACGCTGTGGTTGGGCCCCCTGGTCGTTCTGCTGGCGTGGGGTCACGACGACGTGCGCGCCAGCCCGGTGGACGGGCTGTTCTTCGCCCTCGCGGTGCCTCTGTGGTTCGGCCACCGCGTCTCGTCGGCCTGGCTGGCCTACGCAACCCCCGCCTACCGCCCGTTGCTGGCCACCCAGCGGCTGCGCTTCGTAGTGGCCCCGTTGACCGTTGCCGTCGCCTGCTTCGCCCTGCTGCTGGCTCCCGAGAGCGTGCTGCCGATGCCGCTGACCGAGCGCGTGGTCTGGTTCGCCGTCCTGAACTATCTGCTGGTGAGTTACCACTTTGCCGCGCAGCACTTCGGGCTGCTGAGCCTCTATCGCGCGCGCGCGGGACGCGCGTCGGAGACGGGCACGCGACGGCTCGATCGGTGGTTCGCGCTCGTCGTGGGCGGCGGATTCGTGGTGGTCGCCGAGGCCCTGGCTGGATCGATCGCCTTCCAGGACCGCTGGATCGACCCGCTGCTGGGAGCGGAAGGGGCGGACGCGTTCGCGCGCACGCTGCACCATGGCGGCATCGTCGTCGTCGTGATCCTCGCCGCCCTGATGCTGCTCGTCGAACTGCGCTCGCAGCGCCCGTCGCTGCCGCGCGCGGCCTACGTCCTCGGCGTCTCGGCCATGGTGCTCTCCGCCTTCCTCGCGCACGACCCCTTCCTGTTCATCGTGCTGTGGAGCGTGCAGCATTGGAGCGCCGCGATGGGGCTTGCCTCGCTCGCGGCGTCCGGCGGCGCTCAGGCACCTGGCGCGCACTGGCAGCGGCTGCTGGCGCCCATCAATCGGCGCGGCTGGGCAGTGCTGCTCGCGCTCGCCGTCGTCTCTGCCCTGCTGCTACCGGTGTTGGAGGTGGAGGCCGTGACCGACGAATATGCCTACGCCGACCGTATCTTCGGCGATGCCGCGCGGTGGCTGCGCTCCTCGCCCTTCGTGCCGGCGCTGTTGGCATTGGGTTTCGCAAGCGGCTTCATCCACTACCTGCTGGATCGCGCTGCCTTCCGCTTCTCGTCGCCCGAAGTGAGGCAGGCCGCCCGCGGCCTCGTGCAGTCAAGATCCGTTCGCGAATAGCGGCCCTCGACGCGGCACAAGCGCGAATTGCGCGTCGTCGCGGCTTCCGTTATGACATCGGCATTGCCACTGCCGGCTTTTCGCGCTAGCCTTGACGGCCCACCCCCAACCTAGGCCCACGCCATGTCCCTCTGGAAAGACAATACAGCCCCGAGACAGACCCCTCCGCCCGCGCTCGAACCAAGGGAGCCCGCCCGGCTCGACGTGCCGGCGAAGCCCGAGCTCGTCCCCAGCCCCGCCGCCGCTCCCGTCGCGCGCGCCGACCCGGGCCTGCCCCGCAAGGAATCGCTGATCGCCGCCGACATCACCATCGAAGGCAAGATCGAAGGCGGCGGCAGCGTGCGCGTCGCCGGCAAGTTCAAGGGCGACGCGAACGTCGAGGGCGATCTGACCATCGAGTCCGGCGCCAAGCTGACCGGCAGCGTGCGCGCCGACAAGGTTACGATCGCCGGCGAGCTGGAAGGAAACGTCGAGGTCGCCTCGCACGTCGAATTGCTGCTTACCGGTGTGGTGATCGGCGACCTGAAGGCCGGTTCGTTGACCGTCGCGGCCGGCGCCCGCATGCGCGGAAATGCGGAGTTCGGGTGGGACGACAAGAAAGGCTCGAAACCCGGCAAGCCCGGCGATGCCCACGGCGCGGGAAGCGGCACCGGCTCATGAGCAGCGTGCGCCCGGGTAACCCCGGGGCGACCCGCCAATGTCCGCACTGCCGGGAGACCGTCCTCGAAAGCGCAGCCATATGTCCGGCATGCCGGCACTACCTGCGCGTAGATGCCGGCGTCGAGGTGCCCCAGCCGCCCGCGCTCACGCCGCTGCGCATCGAAGGCAGCATCCGGCATCCGGCCGACGGCGAACCCTGGGAATACACCGTCGTCGTGTCGATCCATGACGATCGCGGCGTAGAAATCGCCCGCAAGCTGATCGGTGTCGGCGCGATGAACCCGAACGAGCAGCGCACCTTCACGCTGTCGGTCGAGGCCTCGTCGGCGACGGCAAAAAGCCAAGGGAAAGGCAGCGTGCGGCACTGAGCGTGGCGCCCTCGACCTTGCTCCATTTCATGCGCCGTCCAGGGCACGAGGCATCGATGAGTGGACGTGCCCGTGGATGCGACTTGTCCCTCGCGACAGGGGTGTGCGCCGGCTACGGGCTGCCCATGACGAGGCGCGAAAGTCGCCAGATCAGCGGCAGAAGAAAGGCCGCGAACACCCCGTGCAGGCCGAATGCCAGTCCGGCATAGGTTCCGGCCTCGACGTTGACCTGGAAGGCCCGGGCGGTGCCGATGCCGTGCGCGGCGAGCCCCAGCGCGAAGCCGCGGGCTCGCCAGTCGCGCACGCGCAGAGCGTCGAGGACGTACTTGCCGAGCGCGGCCCCGATGATTCCCGTCGCCACCGCAAACACCGCGGCCAGCGCGGCCATCCCGCCGATCTGCTCGGCGATGCCCATCGCAATCGGCGCGGTGACCGATTTCGGCGCGAGCGAGGCCAGCGTCGCCGGCGAGGCTCCCAGCGCCCAGGCGACCCCGACGGCCGTGACAAGGGCGACAGCCGAGCCGACCGCAAGCGCGCCGACGACCGGGACGGCGAGGCGACGCATCTCCGGCCACGTTCTCGCGAGCGGAACGGCCAGTCCGACCACGGCCGGACCGAGCAGGAAGTGCACGAACTGCGCGCCCGCGAAATACGTGCCGTAGGGCACATCGCCCAGTTGCAGCGAGACGACGATCGCGACGACGGCGATCAGCACGGGATTGGCCAGCGGGTGCAGTCTGCAGCGCGTGTAGAGCGCGTAGCCCAGGACATAGGCCACCAGCGTGACCGTCAGCCCCGCGAGTGGCGTCGCGGCGAGATAGACCCACAGCTCGAAGAAGCGCTCGCCGTTCACCGCTCGGCCCCCGGTGCGCGGTCGTCGGCGGTTGCGTCGGCGCGGCGAGCGAGGGCAGCGAACGTCAATGCTGCGGCGGCGATGGCCACGATCGTGCTCACCAGCAGTGCCACCGCGATCGGCAGCCACTCGCCGGCCAGGCGGCCGAAATACATCATCACGCCCACGCCCGCAGGCACGAACAACAGCGACAGATGCTTCGCCAGCGCATCGGCCGCTGCGCCGATCGAGTCGGGTACTTGCTTGCGTGCGCGCAACGCGATGAACAGCAGCAGCATGCCGACGACGGGGCCCGGAACCGGCAGGCCGAGCAGGCGCGAGGCGACCTCGCCCGCGCACTGGAACAGCAGCAGCCAGGTCACGCCGGCGAGGAACGGGCTCATCGCGTGCGTCGACGCATGTCGCGGATCAGCGACCGCAGATCCATGTTGCAGAGTGGCTCACGGGCAGCGCCGGGCCGGCGCGATCGCCGCCGCGAAGAGTCGGTCCGTGCCGCTATTCGGGAAAGCGCTCGAACGACGGCAGCTCATGCACGCTGGCCATCCAGCCGATCCGCTCGGCGGTCTGGATATTCACGCTGGGAGGAAAGGCATCCGGGTCGTCGAGGGTCATCAGCTGCACCTCGACGACTCCGGGAAGAAAGTCGGCATTGCGATAGAAGAGCCCCGTTCCGCAGTCCGCGCAAAAGCTGCGCATCGATGCGCCCGACGAATTGCGGACCTTGGGCGTGCCCCGGGTCAGCAGGAGCTGTCCTTCGGCAAATTCCGCCCACGCCATGACCGGCGCGCCGGCCGCGCGCCGGCAATCGCTGCAATGGCAGAGCGCGACGCTCCGCGGATCGCCGGAAACCTCGTAACGAATCGCGCCGCAATGACATTGGCCGGTGTGGGTCATCATGGTTTCCTCGGATTTGAAGTGGCGCATTATGAAGCAACCGGCATCCGGGCGGGCTATGCGGCCAGGCGTCGCTCGATCCAGTCGTCCACGACGCGGCGCAGCACGGTAAGCGGCAGTGCGCCGTGCGTGAGCACCTCGTTGTGGAACTGCTTGAGATCGAATCGCGGCCCCAGCGCTGCGCGGGCCTTCTCGCGCAGCGCCAGGATTTCGAGCATGCCGGCCTTGTAGGCCAGGGCCTGGCCGGGGTTGACGAAGTAGCGCTCGATCTCGGCCACCACGTCGGTCTCGGACATGCCGGTGTTGTCGAGCATGTAGGCGATCGCCTGCTCGCGCGTCCAGCGCTCGGCGTGGATCCCGGTGTCCACGACGAGGCGCACTGCGCGCATCATCTCGTCGCGCAGCCGGCCCAGATTGTCCAACGGATCCTTCGCGAAGCCCAGCTCCCACGCGAGGCGCTCGGCGTACAGTGCCCACCCCTCGGAATACGCGGTGAAGGGGACGATGCGGCGGAAGAAAGGCAGGTGCGCAAGCTCCTGCGCAATCGCGATCTGGTAATGGTGGCCCGGGATGCCCTCGTGGTAGGCCAGCGTGGCCATCGCGAACTTCGGCGTCTCGTGGGTGTTGCGCATGTTGGCGTAGAACACGCCCGGCCGGGAGCCGTCGAAGGCGCCGGGCTGGTAGTACGCGCCGGGCGCGGTGGCCTGGGCGAACTCGGGCACCGGCTTGACCTCCAGACCCAGCCTGGGGCGCACGTCGAAGGCGTCGCCCAGGCCCTTGTCCACTTCGTCGAGCAGGGCCTTGTAGCGCGCCAGCATCGCCTGCCTGCCCTCCGCGGTATCGGGGTAGACCTGCGTCGGGTCGCGGGCCAGCTGCTGCACCCGCGCGCCTATCGTGCCCTCGCGCAAGCCGCGGGACTCGAGGATCGCGGCCATCTCGGCGCCGATGCGCGCCACCTCCGTCAGCCCGAGCTCGTGCAGCTGCTGCGGCGACATGTCGGTCGTCGTGTGCCGGCGCACGCACCAGGCGTAATAGCTCGCGCCATCGGGCAGGTGCCAGGCCCCGCGATTGCCCTGGGCCTTCGGCAGCAGCGACGCCATGTAGCCGATCAGGTTCCGGTAGGCAGGCTGCACGCTGCCGCGGATCGCCTCGTCGACCTGCGCCAGCAGGCGCTCGCGCGTGCCCGCATCCATGCGCTCGGCCGGGATCCTGTCGAGCTTGTCCTTGAAGCTCGTGTACAGCGTGTTCTCCTTCGACGGCTTGGCGACGAAGCCGCGCATCTGCGCCAGCACCTTCTCCACCGTGAATTGCGGCGGGACGACGCCTTTCGCCTCGCGCTGCTTCAGGCTCTCGATCAGCTGGTCGAACTTGCGCGGGAACTTGGCGAGACGCGCAATGTAATCGCGCGCCTCGCCGGCATCGGTGACCTGGTGCACCTGCGTCATGAAGTTGGGCAGCTCGCTCTGCGCGCCGGACATCTGGTTGACCGGGAAGTCGTGCTGACGCCAGGCGTCGCCCTCGACCTGGATGCGCAGGAAATATTCCAGCGTGTCGTAGGACAGCTGCCCTTCGCGGTCGAGCGCCGCGCGATCGTAGCGGCGCAGCATCAGATGGGCCCCGCGCACCTTGTCGGCGGCCTTCTGCTCGGCGGCTGGCGAGGCATCGTCGAGGTCGGCGCCGTAGAAGTCGAGCCAGTGCGGCAGAATGCGCAACGACGACAGCAGTTCCGGCTGGTCGATCGCAATCTTGGCGAATGCGCTGGCGTAAAACCAGTCGATGCGCAGCGGCTTGAAGTACCAGACGTTGGCGAACAGCGCGCCGGCCAGCAGCACCACTCCCGCCAACCCGACGGCGAGCCACTTGAAGACACGTTTCATGATCGAATTCTCGGAATCGAAGGCCCGACGCGGCGTCGGTCCCGGATGGTAAGGGCAATTCCAGCCCCGTGCCAGAGCGGGCCCAGGACGGCGCATCTGCCGCGAGCCGGCAGCGGGATCGGGTACCGCGTGGTGTGGCAAACTCGAGGATCGCCACAAACTATCGGCCGATGAGCCCCGTCGCCGCGTTCCGTTTCGACAATTCGTTCGCCCGCGAGCTCGAGGGGCTCTACGTGCCCTGGCGACCCGCTGCGGTGCCCGCGCCACGGCTGCTGTTCCTGAACCATGCGTTGGCGGCGGAGCTCGGTCTCGACGTCGCGTCGCTCGACGGCCCCGCATGGGCGGCGACGTTCGCCGGCAACGCGCTGCCCGATGGCGCCGAACCGCTGGCTCAGGCCTACGCGGGCCACCAGTTCGGCGGGTTCTCGCCGCAACTCGGCGATGGCCGCGCGCTGCTTCTCGGCGAGGTGATCGACCGGCACGGACGCCGTCGCGACATCGCCTTCAAGGGCTCGGGCCGCACGCCGTTCGCCCGCGGGGGCGACGGCAAGGCCGCCGTCGGGCCCATGCTGCGCGAGGTGCTGATCGGCGAGGCCATGCACGCGCTGGGCATTCCCACCACCCGCGCCCTCGCGGTCGCAGCGACGGGCGAGCCGGTCTACCGCGAGCACACGCTGCCCGGCGCGGTGCTGACGCGCGTGGCGGCGAGCCACATCCGAGTCGGGACCTTCGAGTTCTTTGCCGCGCGCGGCGACGTCGAACGGCTGCGGAAACTGGCCGAGTACACGATCGCGCGGCACGACCCCGCGCTCGCAACCGAACCGCAGCCTTTCCTGGCGCTGCTGCGGACCGTGGCCGAGCGTCAGTCTGCCCTGGTCGCGCAGTGGATGAACGTGGGTTTCATCCATGGCGTGATGAACACCGACAACATGGCGATATCGGGCGAGACGATCGACTACGGGCCGTGCGCCTTCATGGAGGCCTACGACCCCGCCGCGGTGTTCAGCTCCATCGACCATCAGGGACGCTACGCCTTCGGCAACCAGCCCGACATCGCGTGCTGGAACCTCGCGCGCCTGGCCGAAACGCTGCTGCCCCTGCTGTCCGACGATCCCGAGCAGGCAGTGGCGATGGCCACCGAGGTCATCGCTGCGTTCCCGGCGCAGTACCGCGCCCACCTGCTGCGCGGACAGCGCGCCAAGCTCGGGCTGCGTCGAGGCGAGCCGGACGACGACGGCGCCGATGCCGCGCTGGCCGCGGACTGGTTGACCCTGCTTCATGCCGGGCGGGTGGATTTCACCCTCGGGTGGCGGCGGCTGGCCGACGCCGCGGCCGGCGACGAAGCGCCGCTGCGCGCGCTGTTCGCCGAAGCGGGCGCACCCGACGCATGGCTGGCGCGCTGGCGCGCACGTTGCGCCAGCGAGGACGATGGCGCTGCAGCATGGCTCGACAGGTGGCCGGTATCGCGCGCGCCGGGGCGATGCGCAGCGTCAATCCCTGGGTGATCCCCCGCAACCACCGCGTGGAGGAGGCGCTGGCTGCCGCGTCGGACGAGGGCGACCTCGCGCCCTTCGAGCGGTTGCTCGATGCGCTCAGGCAGCCGTACGACGAGTCTGGCGAACGGGCCCCGTACGCCGAGCCGGCGCCAGCCGCCGTGACCGCGTGCTACCGCACGTTCTGCGGCACCTGATCACGGCGATCTGCCTGTCGCGTGCGCAATCTCCGGACGCCGGAAAAAAAGCCCCGCAGGTTGTCCTGCGGGGCTGAGGCTGTATCTTTCAGGAGGAGGAGAAAGATACAGGTGGAGACAGCAACTTCGACATCGGGGTGGAAACGGCAAATTCAAGCCATCAAACCCACCGGGCGGCGCGCATCGCTGCAGGCCGCCCGGCGTCATCTCTGGCGCCGGGGCTCATCTCCCGGCGCGGCATCGCCGTGTGGCGAGCCTTACGCAGCGCGGCGGACCTTGCTCGCGGCCTTCGTCGCATTCGCGGACGCGGCGCGCACGCTCGCATCGGCCAGGCTCACGACCTGCTTCGTCGCCTTCTGGAACTGGTCGAACGCGGCGGTCGAGGCGGCAAACGTCGACTTGAACGCGTTGACGGCGGCTTCGGAACCGGCCGGCGCCGACTTGCTGGCCTTCTCGACCCAGCCGGCGACGTCCTTCGTGTACGTCGACCATGCTTCTTCGGCGAGCGCCGTGAACTGCGCTTGCGCTTCCGAGGAGATCTCGTACAGGCCGCGCGTGTAGGCGGTCGCGGTCTCGACGCCCGTTTCGGCGTACTTGGCGCGGAGCGCGAACAGGTCCTGCACGTCCTTGACCGAGGCGGCGGCCGAGGCGCCTTCGACGCCCTTGGCCAGGACGACCTTCGCGGCGCTCAGGTTGAGCTTCATCAGCTTCTCGGCGTTCTCGAGCGCGAGCGCGGCCAGCTTCGTGGCTTGCGCGACATTGGCCTTGTTCAGGTCAGCGAATTGTTCGGTGGCGGCAAACATCGTGGTGTTCATCGTGTTCATCGTGTTCCCTTTCGTCGTCGGTTGGGTCCGGTCGCGGCGAAGCGATCGGTTGGCTACAAATCCACGGGTGCCCTGGAACCGACCCGGCCGGGGCGCCTCTTCTGCCCCCGGTCGGCGGGTTTTGCTGCACCGCACAAAACCAATTGTAGGGTCGCCAAAACCCGAAGTCAAGGGTTTTTTTGTGCATCGCACCAATGGCTCCCGAGACGCCCGGGCCCGCAATCCAAACGCCCAAGAAATCAGCGGGTTATAATGGCACCCTTGACCTCCCGGAACGCGCCATGACCGATTCCCCGCGCATCATCAAGAAATACCCGAACCGCCGGCTCTACGACACGGCGAACAGCGGCTACATCACGCTCGTCGACGTGAAGCAGATGGTGCTCGACAACATCGAGTTCCAGGTCGTCGACGCCAAGACCGGCGACGACCTCACGCGCACGATCCTGCTGCAGATCATCCTCGAGGAAGAGGCCGGGGGCATGCCGATGTTCAGCTCCGAGATGCTCGCTCAGATGATCCGCTTCTACGGCAGCGCGCAGCAGACGATCATGGGCAGCTACATCGAGCAGAACGTCAAGGCGTTCATGGCGATCCAGAAGAAGCTGCAGGAGCAGGCCAAGCAGATCTACGGCGACAAGATGATGATCACGCCGGATCTGTGGAAGCAGTTCATGCAGATGCAGGCGCCGGCGATGCAGGGGATGCTCGGCAACTACCTCGAGCAGAGCGCGAAGCTGTTCATGGACATGCAGCAGCGGATGCAGGACCAGACGCGGGGGATGTTCGCGGCGTTCCCGTTCCCCAATTTCGGTGCCCCGCAACAATCGGCCGCGGACGAGGAAAAGAAGCGCTGAGGTCCCGAAGCGCCGCAACAACCGGGTGCGCGGCCCGGTTTTTTTTGCATCGCGAAACCCCGCTCCCGTAACCGGGCCTGCGCTCCGTCTGCCGCAGCGCAATGTGCGGACGGCGCAGCGTCCCCGCACAATTCATCGACGACGCCGATCACCATGCCGGCCACAACCGCCAAGAGCTCCACGCACGACGAAGCACGCGCGAGCGCGCGA
The DNA here is from genome assembly GCA_963786625.1 of uncultured beta proteobacterium. Lineage (GTDB taxonomy): Bacteria > Pseudomonadota > Gammaproteobacteria > Burkholderiales > Casimicrobiaceae > CAIWHR01. The sequence continues at coordinate 8,308 of CAWAZS010000012.1, read as the reverse complement.
GCCGCGCGTCGGCTTCGTCTCGCTCGGCTGCCCGAAGGCGCTCGTCGATTCGGAGCAGATCGTCACGCGGCTGCGTGCCGAGGGCTATGCGATCGCGCCGACCTACGCCGGCGCCGATCTCGTCGTCGTCAACACCTGCGGGTTCATCGACGCCGCCGTCGCGGAGTCGCTCGACGCGATCGGCGAGGCGCTCGCCGAGAACGGCAAGGTGATCGTCACCGGCTGTCTCGGCGCGAAGGACGGCGGCGCGTTCGTCCGCGACGCGCATCCGAAGGTGCTGGCGGTCACCGGTCCGCACGCGACCGCCGAGGTGATGGCGGCGGTCCACGCGCACCTGCCGAAGCCGCACGATCCGTTCGCCGACCTCGTGCCGCCGCAGGGCATCAGGCTGACGCCGCAGCACTACGCCTACCTCAAGATCAGCGAGGGCTGCAATCACCGCTGCACGTTCTGCATCATCCCGTCGATGCGCGGCGATCTCGTCAGCCGGCCGATCGGCGACGTGCTGGCCGAAGCCGGGCGCCTGCTCGACGCCGGCGTGAAGGAACTGCTCGTGATCTCGCAGGACACGAGCGCCTACGGCGTCGACGTCAGGTATCGCACCGGGTTCTGGCAGGGGCGCCCGCTGAAGACGCGCATGACCGAGCTCGCCGGCGCGCTCGACGCGATGGCGCGCGCGCGCGGCGCGTGGGTGCGGCTGCACTACGTCTATCCGTATCCGCACGTCGACGAGGTCATCGCGCGGATGACCGCCGATCCGGCGGCCGGCGGCCTCCTCCCCTACCTCGACGTGCCGTTCCAGCACGCGAGCCCGCGGATCCTGAAGCTGATGAAGCGGCCGGCCAACGCCGAGGGCACGCTCAAGCGGATCCAGGCGTGGCGCGCGGCGCGCCCCGATCTCGTCATCCGCAGCACGTTCATCGTCGGCTTCCCCGGCGAGACCGAGCGCGAGTTCGACGAGCTGCTCGCCTTTCTCGACGCCGCGCAGCTCGACCGCGTCGGCTGCTTCGCCTATTCGCCCGTGGACGGCGCGGCAGCGAACGCTCTGCCCGACCCGGTGCCCGACGCCGTCAAGGAAGACCGCCGCGCGCGCTTCATGGCGGTGCAGGCGAGGATCAGCGCAGCGCGCCTCGCGCGGCGCGTCGGGGAGACGATGACCGTGCTGGTCGACGCGCACGAGGCGGACGGCACGGCCATCGCGCGCAGCGCCGCCGACGCGCCGGAGATCGACGGCACCGTCCGGATCGCCGGCGGCGGCCGGCTGCGCGGTCGGCGCCTTCGCGCGCGCCACGATCACCGGCGCCTCCGAGCACGATCTCGACGCGAGGATCGCCCGCTGAGCGGAGTCGGTCTCGCGACGGAGGCGCAGCGCGCGCGTCAGACGATCATCGTCGAACAGGAGAGCGTTCGGCCCTTCCAGAACATCCCGTTCAGGCGCAGGGCGAGCTTGCCCAGCGAGTCGAACTTCTTGTTGCCGAACGTCATCATCGCGGCAGGCCGCGAGCCGGTGCCTTCCTCCCGCTGGATCACCGTCGCATTCGAGGTCCGGCGCGTACTTCTTCACCAGCTCCTTCAGCTCGTCGTCGGTGGTGCCCGGTGCAATGTTGGCTATCCAGAGCCTTTCCATCGTCGTCGTTCCTCGGTCCTGCATGCGCGCCCCGTCGGCCTCCGAACGCGCAACATGCGCGAGTTGTCGTCGGCCACTCGCGATTCGCCGCTCGCGCACGCTGCTCCCGGCTCGCGCCGCTGCTCCCGGCTCACGCCATGATGTTAACCCCGCCGTCGACGTAGAGCGTCTCGCCGGACAGCCGCCGCGCATAGGGCGTGGCCAGGTACGCGCAGGTGAAGCCCACGTCCATGATGTCGACCAGCTCGCCGATCGGCGCGCGCTGCTCGACTTCGGTCAGCAGCAGGTCGAAGTCCTTGAGGCCGGACGCGGCGCGCGTCTTGAGCGGACCCGGCGAGATCGCGTGCACGCGGATGCCCTTGCCGCCGAGCTCGTAGGCGAGGTAGCGGCAGCACGCCTCGAGCGCCGCCTTCACCGGACCCATGACGCTGTACGTGGGAATCACCTTGTTGGCGCCGTGGTAGCTCATCGCGAACATCGTGCCGCCGTCCGTCATCAGCGGCGCCGCGAGCCGCGCCATGCGCACGAACGAGTGGCACGACACGTCCATCGCCTTGGCGAAGCCCGCGGCCGAGCAGTTGATGAGCCCGCCCTGCAGGTCTTCCTTCGGCGCGAAGGCGATCGAGTGCACGAGGATGTCGAGCCGGCCCCACTGCTGCGCAACCGCATCGAACACGGCTTCCAGCTGGCCGTCGACGCTCACGTCGAGCGGCAGGAAGAGCGGCGCTTCCAGCGCGCGCGCCAGCGGCTCGACGTAGGGCCGCGCCTTCTCGTTCAGATAGGTGATGGCGAGGTCGGCGCCGAGCTCGCGGAACGCCTTGGCGCAGCCGTAGGCGATCGAATGCTCGTTGGCGACGCCGACGACGAGCGCCTTGCTCCCCTTGAGCACCGGACGCGGGACTTCCAGCGTCATATTCGCTTCTCCTTCACGCTTTCGCGAGCACGCGCCGCGTGTGCCGCGCGATCATCAGCTCCTCGTTGGTCGGGATCGACCCACGCGGAGACGCGGCTTCCCGCGGTGCTGATGCGCGGACCGTTGCGCTCGTTGGCCGCCGCATCGAGCTCCACGCCGAGCCACGCCGCATCGCGGCAGACGCGCTCGCGCAGCGACCGGCTGTTCTCGCCGATGCCGGCGGTGAACACGATCGCGTCGAGCCCGCCGAGCGCCGCCGCGAGCGAGCCCAGCTCGCGGCCGATCCGGTAGACGAAGACGTCGATCGCGGCCTTCGCGCTCCGGCGCGTCGCTCGCCTCCAGCGTGCGCATGTCGCTGGAGATGCCCGACACGCCGAGCAGCCCCGACTGCTGGTAGATCAGCTTCTCGATGGCGCGCGCGTCCATCTTCAGCTCGTCCATCAGGTAGAGGATCACGCCCGGATCGAGGTTGCCGCAGCGCGTGCCCATCGGCAGCCCGTCGGCCGCGGTGAAGCCCATCGTGCTGGCGACGCTGCGCCCGCCTGCGATCGCGCACATGCTGGAGCCGTTGCCGAGGTGGAGGACCACCGTCTTGCCGCGCGCGGCGCGCTCGTCGTACTGCGGCAGCACGCTGCGCGATGTACTCGTACGAGAGCCCGTGAAAGCCGTAGCGGCGCACGCCGCGGTCGGTGATCGCCTTGGGCAGCGCGAACGCCTGCGCCACCGGCCGGCGCGCCGCTGTGGAACGCCGTGTCGAAGCACGCCACCTGCGGCAGCTGCGGCGAGCGCTCGAGCAGCGCCCGGATCGGCGCGAGATTGTGCGGCTGGTGCAGCGGCGCGAGCGGGATGTACTTTTCGAGCGCCGCCAGCACCGCCGGCATCGAGGCGGACGGGCTGCGTGTACTCGAGCCCGCCGTGCACGACGCGGTGGCCGACGCCGACCAGGCGGTGCTCCGCGAAGCTCGGCGCGCAGGAACGCGACCAGGTGATCGAGCGCGCCGTCGTGGCCGAGCTTGACGCCGTCGCCCCACGACTTCTCGTTGAGGACCTTGCCCGCTCCGTCCTTGGCGACGAAGCGCGGCGCGGTGTACAGGCCCTCGGCCTGCCCGCGCGCGATCAGCTCGAGCTCGGCGCCGCGCTCGGCGAAGATCGAGAACTTGAGGCTCGACGAGCCCGCATTCAGAACGGCGATCGCGTCGGTCATGTCAGGACGACCGCCTTTGCCGCGCCGGCCTCGCGCCGCGCGCTCGCGACCAGCGCCGCGACGGCGCAGGAGGCGAGCCGCGTCATCACCGAGTCGGCGCGGCTGGTCAGGATGATCGGCACGCGCGCGCCGAGCACGATGCCGGCGGCGTCGGCATCGGCGAGGAACGACAGGCTCTTCGCCAGCATGTTGCCGGCCTCGAGGTCGGGGACCACCAGCACGTTGGCGCGTCCGGCGACCGGCGAGTCGATCTTCTTGATCGCCACCGATTCCAGGCTGATCGCGTTGTCGAGCGCCAGCGGCCCGTCGAGGATCGCGCCGGTGATCTGGCCGCGGTCGGCCATCTTGCACAGCGCGCCGGCCTCGACCGTGGACGGCACCTTCGGGTTGACCGTCTCCATCGCCGACAGGATCGCCACGCGCACCTCGGGAAAGCGCAGCGCGTGCGCGAGGTCGATCGCGTTCTGGATGATGTCGACCTTGTCCTCCATCGTCGGCGCGATGTTGACCGCGGCGTCGGTGACGATCAGCGTGTCGCGCGTAGCTCGGCACGTCCATGACGAAGCAGTGGCTGACCCGGCGCGCGGTGCGCAGCCCCGTGTCGCGCCTGACCACCGCAGCCATCAGCTCGTCGGTGTGCAGGCTGCCCTTCATCAGCGCCTCGGCCTTGCCCTCGCGCACCAGCTCCACCGCCTTGTCGGCCGAGGCCTGGCTGTGCGGCGCGTCGACGATCGGTAGTCCGGCGATGTCGATCTTGTGCTCGCGTCGCGACCGCCTCGATCCGCGCGCGCGGGCCGACCAGGATCGGCGCGATCAGGCCGAGCTTCGCCGCGTCGACCGCGCCGCGCAGCGAGCTCTCGTCGCAGGGATGCGCGACCGCCGTCGGCGTGGGCGGCAGCGTCTTGCAGACGTCGATCAGGCGCTGGTACTTCTCGTGTTTGCGTTCCATGCGCCTCTCCATTGCCGTTCGCGCGTCAGCGGGCCTTGCGCCGCGTCGCGGCGGGCTTCCGGGCGGGTTTCCGGGTCGCCTTGCGTGCCGGCGCCCTGCCCCGGCCCCGCACCGGCTCCACGTCGAGCGTCTCGCCGATGTTCTCGATCATCGCGAGCTGCTCGGTCGTCGGCTCGAAACGCCGCATGCGCTCGTCGGCCAGCAGCCGGCGGACCAGCGTCACCAGCCGCTCGCGATCGCCGTGCTTCGCGAGCAGCTTGGGCAGCGTCGCGATCGCCTTCTCGGGCTCGTAGCGGACGATGATGTCCTGCTCGCCGCGGATGCGCCGCCACTCGTCGGGGGCGAAGTCGGGCAGCAGGTCGCGATACTCGGCGGTGAGCTCGCTGCTTCAGCGCGAGCCGCGCCAGCGGCAGCGGCGCGCCCGCGCCGCGCGAGCAGCGACGCCGACGCGGGCCAGCGCCTCCGGCGTAGCCGCCTTCCTCGATCGACGCCAGCGCCTCCTTGACGAACGGCAGCTCGCGCGGCTCGGCCGCGCTCTCCGCCGCACGCTCGTCGCGCCTCGTGCTTGTCGGCGAGGTAGAGCGAGAACACGTTGCCGTAGGTCTGGAAGAACGCCGCCTCGCTGGTCGCGTCGCGGACCTCGCGGTAATAGTCGAGCGACGCGCTGATCGGCCTCGGACATCATCTTCTCGACCTTGCTGGCGGGGTTGTCGGCGGCGGCCGGCTGGCGCTGCGCCTTGACCGCCTGCGCCGCGGGGCCGAGCCACGCGAGCCAGGGATTGAGGTCCGAGAACGCCCAGCGCTGGAAGCGCAGCGGATGGAACTGCCGCGACACCTTCGCGGTGACCTCGTTGCCCAGCGACTGGACGAACGGCTGCGCGAAGAGCTCGTAGGCGCGCTGGTTGAACTCCGAGATCGCGGCCACGGCCTCGAACGGCTTCTCGTCGGCGCGCTCGAGACGATTCAAGCTGCTTGGCGACGTCCTCGAGCCGGCGCTCGTGGAAATCGACCTCGTACTCGACCTTGCCGTCGCGGCCCTTGACCTCGTGGATCTGCATGCCGTACAGCCCCGGCGGCAACGACTCGATCGACTTCAGCACCGAGACGATCTGCGCGTGCTCCTTCTTCGCCACCTTGCCGGAGACGAAGATGCCGAGGTGGCCGATGTCCTGGTGCAGCAGCCCGACGATCACCTGCCCGCGCGCCTTGATCTCGTCGGTCGAGCCGTAGACGTCGGCCACCCAGTTGAACGCCTGCTGCGGCGGCGTGATGTTGTCGCCCATCGACGCGAACAGGACGATCGGCGCCTTGATGTCGCGCAGGTCGAAGGCCTTGCCGCCCGTCCCCTTGGTGCCGGACCACAGCTTGTTGCCGACGAACAGATTGCGCGTGATCCACTCGATCTCCTCGCGGTTCATCAGGTAGAAGCCGCCCCACCAGCGCTCGAACTCGAGGAAGCGCGGGGGCTCGGTGTCGACGTTGGCGAACAGGTTGTAGTACTTGTCCCAGAACGTGTTGGCCGGGTTGCAGGTTCTCGAAGTTCTCGACCAGATACGCGCCGTCGAAGATGCCGTCGCCCAGGTCGGCCGCGAACGACGACAGCCAGGTGCCGCCCAGCATGCCGCCGGCGTAGCGCATCGGGTTGTCGCCGGCGCCCTCCTGGAATGCGCCGCCCCAGTACGACATCGGCGCGCCGTTGATCACGATCGGGCCGGTGTCGTCCGGATCCGACGCGGCGAGCATCATCGCCGCCCAGCCGCCCTGGCAGTTGCCGACGATCGCCGGCTTCGGGCTCGCCGGATGCAGCTCGCGCACCTTCTTCACGAACTGCTGCTCGGCCTCGCAGACGTCGAGCAGCGTCTGGCCGGGCTCGGGATCGCGGAAGAAGATCACGAAATAGACCGGGTGCCCCTCGCGCAGCGCGACGCCGACCTGCGAGTCGTCCTTGAAGCCGCCGATGCCCGGGCCGTGGCCGGCGCGCGGATCGATGATCACGTAGGGCCGCCGCTTCGGGTCGACCGTCACGCCCTCCGGCGGGACGATGCGCACCAGCGCGTAGTTGACCGGCCGGGCGAGCTTGCGGCCGTCGACGACCGTCTCGTAGTCGAAGTGCAGCACCGGCGGCAGCCCCTCGCGCGTTGTGCTCGACGAAGTTGTTGCCGCGCTCGCGCAGCGTGTCCCAGAACAGGATCGAGCGCTGCGCGAAGTCGGTCGCGTACTCGTACCAGTGCGACCAGACGTCCGTGGGCGCGACCGGCTTTGCGCTGAGGCCCGCCGCGCAGTCGGCGTAGGCCTTGGAGAGCCGCTCGCCGAAATGCTCCTGCGCGAGCTTCGTCCGCTTCTGGTAGAGCAGGGTGACCTTGGTCGAGAGTTCGTAGCTGCGTGCGACTTGCTTGGTGGCGTCCATGCTCGAGCCTTGGATTGGATGTGGGGGTTCGTTGACGACTGTCGCGCACGAATGTTGCACAGGCGTGTCGGCCTTGCCAATGCGTTCGTTTGCGACCTGCGCGTCCGCGCGGTGCCGAGGAAGTTCGCCCGGTGATTGCGCGTGCCTCGAAGGCGAGTCGCCGGGCTCGATGACAGCCTTTCGACTGCCGCTTCGGCGCGCGGGTTCCGCATTGCACAAAATTATGCCAGACGCAGCCTCCTGGCCCGTTGACCGGTGTCAACAAGGGCTGCCGGACGGTGGGTGCGCCCCACTGCCACGTCGGCGTCGGCAGCTTGCGGTTCGCCTTGGCATACGCGGTTCCGGGAAGCCCCCGTACGCGCCACGCTGCCCACGCACGCCCGTTACAATTGCACGGTCGGGCAACGCGCGAGGATCCACGTGAAGATCGTCGAAGTCACCTATCGGTACGACGGCAGACAGCCCGGCCGCGCGGCCGCGACCCACCGACGCCGAGGCGGCGCGCGAGCGCCTGGACGCGGGAAGCCGGGCCATCGCCACGCTGGTCGATGGCCTCGCGGAAGGGTCGGGCACGGTACAGCGGATCATTCCCGTCGATCCGCGCGATCTCGGGCTCGCGCCGGGCGACCGGGGCGCGCCGAGGCAGCGGCCCTACGCGGCAGTGCTCGGCTGCTCGGATGCGCGCGTGCCGATCGAGCTGATCTTCAACGAAGGGCCGAACGACCTGTTCGTGGTCCGAGTCGCCGGAAACGGCCTCGGCGGCGAGGTCCTCGGCAGCCTCAAGTATGCGGTCGACCATCTGGGCGAGAGCCTGAAGCTCGTCGTCGTCCTCGGGCACAGCGGCTGCGGGGCCGTGTCGGCGGCGGTGGACGTCTTCCTCAACCCGCAGGACTATCTCACCCTTGCCAACAAGCACTCGCTGCGGGGCATCCTCGATCGCCTGCTGCTCGTGGTGCACGCGGCCGCGCGGCGGATCGCGGCGGTCCGGGGACCGGAGGCGACGCGCCTGCCCGGCTACCGTGAAGCGCTGATCGAAGCAGCGATCGTCTCGAACGCCGCGCTTTCCGCCTACACCGTACAGCAGGAACTCGGCCGCGCCGACCTGCAAAGCCTCCGCGCCGCCTACGGCGTCTACCTCCTCGACGAGCATCAGGTCTGGGCGCCGCGCAGCGACAGCGCGGAATGCGTCGGGCTCGCGTATCCGCCCG
>CAWAZS010000011.1:0-257744 GCA_963786625.1 uncultured beta proteobacterium | reverse complement strand
GCCGGATCCAAGAACGGGCGCGCCAGCGCTACACGCAACGCCCCCCGTCGACCTCGAGGCAGGCGCCGGTGATGAACGCCGCCTCGTCCGAGGCGAGGAAGACCGCGGCGGTCGCGATGTCGGACGGCTGCGACAGCCGACCCAGCGGGATGGACGCGACGAATTTGGCGCGCAACGCCGGCGTGTCGCTGCCCATGAACTCGGCGAGCATGCCGGTCTCGCCGGCGACCGGGTTGATGACGTTGACCCGGATGTTGTCGGGCGCGAGCTCGGCGGCCATCGAGCGCGACGTGACGATCGCGGCGCCTTTGCTGCCGTTGTACCAGGTGAGCCCCGGGCGCGGCCGCACGCCGGCCGTCGACGCGATGGTGATGAACACGCCGCTGCGTTTGCTGCGAAAATGCGGCACCGCGTGCCGCGCCGTGAGGAACAGGCTCTTGACGTTGACGCGGTAGATCCGGTCGAACTCCTCTTCCGCGACATCGAGCATCGGCTGGTTGCGGTGCGTGGTGCCCGCGTTGTTCACGACGATGTCGAGATCGCCGAAGCCGTCGAGCGCGCTCTTCACGAGCGCGGCCACGTCGCGATCGCTCGACACGTCGCCGGCGCAGAACAGGGCGAAGCCGCCCGCCGCCGCGATGGCGCGCGCGACCCGCTCGCCACCCGCCACGTCGATGTCGTTGACGACGACCTTCGCGCCCTCGCGCGCGTACCGCGTCGCGATGCCCTCGCCAAACCCCGAGCCGGCTCCGGTGACGATCGCTACCTTGTTCGCAAGTCGCATTCGGATCCCTTCAACCGGCCACGCCGCATCGACGACGCTCAAACGTGGTGGAGCACGACCGTCTTCAGCGCGGTGAATCCGTACAGCGCCTCGAAACCCTTCTCGCGGCCGTAGCCCGAGTGCTTGACGCCGCCGAACGGCAGCTCCACGCCGCCGCCGGCGCCGTAATTGTTGACGAACACCTGACCGCTGCGGATCGCGCGCGCCATCCGCAGCTGCCGGCCCCCGTCGCGCGTCCACACGCCGGCGACAAGCCCGAACTCGGTGGCATTGGCGATGCGCACGGCGTCCGCCTCGTCGGCAAAGGGCATCGCCGCGAGCACGGGGCCGAATACTTCCTCGCAGGCCAGCCGGCAGGACGGCGGGACGTCGCGCAGCAGATGCGGCTCGACGTAGTAGCCGCCCGCGGGCGCGCCCGCCACGATGGCGCCCTTGCCGACGGTCGCGTGGCCATCGCGCTCGGCCTCGGAGAGAAAGCCCCGCACCCGCTCCAGCTGACCGGGGCGTATCAGCGGCCCGCAGTCGAGGTCGGCGAGCGCCGGCCCGACCCGCAGCGCATCGAAGCGCGCGCCGAGCTTGTTCAACGCTTCCTCGTAGCGCGAGTGCTCGACCAGCAGCCGGCTCCCGGCGGAGCAGGTCTGGCCGGCGTTCTGGACGATCGCGTTGACGATCACCGGCAGCGCCGCGTCGAGATCGGCGTCGGCGAAGACCACCTGCGCCCCCTTGCCGCCGAGCTCGAGGGTCACCGGGCAATGCCGCCGGGCCGCCTCGCCCGCGACCCATGCGCCCGTCGCCGGCGACCCGGTGAACGACAGGTGATCGACGCCGGGATGCGCGGCGAGCGCCGCGCCGGCCTCGCGTCCGAGGCCGGTGACGATGTTGAGCGCGCCCTCGGGAAAGCCGACGCCCGCCGCAAGCTCCGCCACGCGCAGCAGCGACAGGCACGCATCCTCTGCCGGCTTCACGACACAGGCGTTGCCGGCGGCGAGCGCGCCGCCGACGGAGCGCCCGAAGATCTGCAGCGGATAATTCCACGGAATGATGTGGCCGGTGACGCCGTGCGGCTCGCGCCAGGTCAGCACCGTGTAGCCGTCGGGATAGGGAATCGTCGCGCCGTGCAGCTTGTCCGGCGCCCCGCCGTAGAACTCGAAATAGCGCGCGCAGGCGGCGACGTCGGCGCGCGCCTGCTTCAGCGGCTTCCCGCAGTCGCGCGCCTCGATCAGCGCGAGCTCGTCGGCATGATCGAGGAGCGCGCGCGCAAGCTTCGCCAGCAGGCGTCCCTTGTCGACGGGCGCGAGCCGTCCCCAGATCCCGTCGCGCGCATGCCGGGCGGCCTGCACCGCCCGATCGACGTCCTCGGCGGTTCCAAAGGCGATATCGGCGAACCGCTCGCCGTCGGAAGGGTCGATCATCGGCAGCGTCGCCCCGATGACCGGAGCGACCCAGCGGTTGCCGATGAAATGCTCCGGTCGGGTGGTGATCGGGGGCAGCGGATGGGGCGCATTCATGGCGCGGATCCCCGATCCGAGGCCAGGCGTGCGGCTGAAGCCGCACCCACGGCCGACGCAGCCGCTGCGGGCCGGCTTCAGGCGTGGGGCCGGCTTCAGGCGTGGGGCCGGCTTCAGCCGGCGTGCGCATCATGGCGGGTGTCATTGCCGCTTCGCGCCCGGCTGAAACTTCCAGGCGAGCGTGTTCTCGTCGGTTCGCGGCGTGTAGGTGATTCCGTCGCGCGTTCCCCACAGGTTCACCGGAAAATGCAGGGGCACGATTCCCGTGTCGCCGATGGCGAGCTCGGCGGCGCGCTGCAGCAGCAGCACCTCGCGCTTGACATCGTCCACCGTCGCGAGCGCATCCTCCGTCAGCGCGGCGACATTGTTGTTCGGCGTCACGTTGTGATAATGCGGGTCGATCGCGGTGACATCGGTGCCCAGCCCGATCGTCAGGTTGGCGGCGCCGGCGGGCAGCGCGAGCGCGCCGAAAACCACGACCGTCGCAAGGGCAAGAGCGCGCACGGCAGACATGCAGGAAGACGGCATGATGTCCCTTCGCCCGGTAGGCTTGATCCGGATCCGCGAAGAATAGCGCAAGGCGCGCACCGTGTAACAAAGTGTTGCCGTCGATGCGCGGGGCCGATGCCGGGGCGCGCTGCCTTGAGCCGCGTCAACCGGTCGCCTCGATGCCGCGTTGACGACAGCGAGACCGGGCCGGTCGACGCAGTCAGCGCCGCCATCGGCCCGATTCGACACCCGTTCATCGGAGGCTCTTATGGTTCGTCGCCTTGCCACCACCGCTGCCCTCGCCGCCGCACTCGCCGGCGGACTCGCCGTCGCGCCCGCCGCCACTGCCGGCAACGTCGCATGGAGCGTTTCCATCGGCGCACCGGGATTCGGCGTCACGGTCGGCGAGCCCGGTTATGCCTATGGCCGTTACGGCTACGGCTACGGCTCACGGGCACGGCGTGCGCCCCTACTACCGTTCGTATTACCCCGCTCCGGTGCCGCCGGTGGTCTATCGGCCGCCGGTCGTCTATCCCGCCCCGGTCGTGTATTCCGCGCCGGTCGTCTATCGGCCGCCCGTCGTCTACCGGGCACCGCATTACTGGCCGAGGAGGGTCGTGGTCGCGGCGCCCGTCGTGCCGGCACCGCGCGTCGCCGTGCGGTACGGCGGCTACTGACCGCGGTAGCGGATGCGGTAGATCGCCCCCGCGTAGTCGTCCGAGACCAGCAGCGAGCCGTCCGGCGCGACCAGCACGTCCGCCGGACGTCCCCAGACCTGCTCGCCTTGCAGCCAGCCCTCGGCGAAGGGTTCGTAGCGCACGGCGTTGTTGCCCTCGAGCGTGACCATGGTCACGCGGTAGCCGATCTTCCGGCTGCGGTTCCACGAACCGTGCTCGGCGATGAACACGCGGTTGCGGTAGGCCGCGGGAAACTGCGTGCCGGTGTAGAAGCGCATGCCCAGCGAGGCCACGTGCGGCCCGAGGTTCTGCGCCGGCGGCCGGAACTCGCTGCACGAGCGCAGCCGGCCGAACTCCGGATCCGGCAGCGTGCCCCCGTGGCAGTACGGGAAAGCCGAACCGGAGCCCGGCACGCGGCGCGTGATTCAACGTGTCCGGCGGAATATCGTCGCCGAGCATGTCGCGCCCGTTGTCGGTGAACCATAGCTCGTTCGTGCGCGGATCCCAGTCGAAGCCCACGGTGTTGCGCAACCCGCGCGCGTAGACCTCGGCGCCCGGTGCCGTCGGGATTCATGCGCGTGATCACGCCGTAGCGGTCGGGGTCGTTCGCGCAGACATTGCAGGGCACGCCCACGGGCACGTAGAGCTTGCCGTCGGGACCGAAGGCGATGAACTTGCGGCCGTGATGGCCGTCGGTCGGAAAGCGGTCGCTGACGACCACCGGGCTCGGCGGGGCGGCGAGGCGGCGCTCGATGTCGTCGAAGCGCAATATGCGCGACACCGCCGAGACGTAGAGCGCGCCGCCACGAAACGCCACGCCCGCCGGCTCGCGCAGCCCCGACGCGATGACGTGGACGACGGCCTCGCCGCGCGTGCCCGGCGGCGGCAGTGTCAGCGCGTAGACGCTGCCTTCGCGTGCGCTGCCCACGAAGAGCGTACCGGCGCTGCCCCAGGTCATCGCGCGGGCATTGGGAACGCGCGCGACGAGCTCGATCGTGAAGCCGGGCGGCAGCCTGATCGTCTCCAGAGGCAGCGCAGTCTGCGCGCGCGGCGCCGGGGCCGCCGCGGCCCACAGCAAACCCGCGGCCAGCGCGATTCTGCCCGGTCGACTGCCCAGTCGACGGCCGATTCCGGTTGCGGTCGCATTCTCTCGAGCCATGATCCCTGCGTGCCGCGCCTCGCGGCACGGCGTCCCGTTCAGTCGCGACCCGCCTCGCGACAGGGCGATCGGCATCCGGCAGCGCGCTCGCTGCGCGGCGCCGATCGCGCAGATGATAGCGCGGCGCGGCCGGCCGGCCGCGCGATTTGACAGCCATGGTGGCGCTCCCTATGCTGGCCCAATCGCCACCACGCCTGTAACACACCGGCGTCCCGGAGACCGCACGTGAATGCTCCTGCCACGCTCACCACGATGCGCCCGGACCCCGCCGGCGGCGCCGCGCCCGGTCTCCTCGCCTGGGAGATGATCCGCACGCTGGTCGCCTTCGACACGACGAGCCGCGAGTCGAATCTCGCGCTGATCGAGTGGGTGCGCGGCTACCTCGAGTCGCACGGCGCCCAGTGCACGCTCACCTTCGACGACGATGGGCGCAAGGCGAACCTGTTCGCGACGCTCGCTGCGCGCGACGGCAACGCGACCACCGGCGGCATCGTCCTGTCGGGGCACACCGACGTCGTCCCGGTGGATGGCCAGCCTTGGGACACCAACCCGTTCGAGGCCACGCTGATCGGCGACAGGGTGCACGGCCGCGGCGTCACCGACATGAAGAGCTTTTCGGCGACGGGCCTGGCGTTCGTCCCCGAGCTCGCCCGCCGCGGGCTCGCGCGGCCGCTGCATTTCGCGCTGTCGTACGACGAGGAGGTCGGCTGCATCGGCGTGCGCCGCCTGATCGACGACCTCGTCCGGCGCGGCGTCGCGCCGCTGGGCTGCATCGTCGGCGAGCCGACCGGGATGGAGCTCGTCGTTGCGCACAAGGGCAAGCGGAGCTGGCGCTGCCGCGTCCGCGGCCACGAGGCGCACTCGTCGCTCACGCCGCTTGGCGTCAACGCCGTGCAGATCGCCTGCGAGATCGTCACCTACCTGACCAACGTCGCGCGCGCGTTCCGCGATCACGGCACCCACGACAGCGCCTACGACGTCCCGTACACGACGGTGCACACCGGCGTCATCCACGGCGGAACGGCGCTCAACATCGTGCCACGCGACTGCCATTTCGATTTCGAGATCCGCCACCTGCCTTTCGACGATCCCGACGAGCTCCTCGCCGAGGTGAAGGAGTACGCGCAGCGCTTCCTGCCGGAGATGCGCAAGGTCGCCGCGGACGCGACCATCGCGTTCGACGACCTCTCGACGCTGCCCGGTTTCGACACGCACGGCGAGTCCGCGATCGCCAGGCTCGGGCAGGACTGCAGCGGGAGCGGCGAGCACCGCAAGGTCTCGTTCGGCACGGAAGCAAGCCTGTTCCACGACGCCACGATCCCGGCGATCATCTGCGGCCCGGGCCACATCGCGCAGGCGCACCAGCCCAACGAATGGGTGGCGCTCGAGCAGCTCGCGCGATGCGAGGCGTTCATGCGCCGCCTCGCCGACCGCGTCTGCGTGGCGTGACCGCGCACCTGCCGCCGATCGAGGTCGAGTTTCCCGACCTCGGCCGCTGGGCCGCCGGCAACACCGGGGTCGCATACGTCTGGACGTACAGCGCCGAGCGCGCCGGTCCGCATGTCGTGCTCCAGGCGCTGACCCACGGCAACGAAGTCTGCGGCGCGATCGCGCTCGATTGGCTGCTCGGCGAGGAATTCCGGCCTTCGCGGGGAACGCTTTCGGTGTGCTTCGCCAACATCGCCGCGTACCTCGGTTTCGATCGCGCCGACCCGTTCGCCTCGCGCTGCATCGACGAGGATTTCAACCGGCTCTGGACCCCCGAAGTGCTCGACGGGCCGCGGCAGACGGCCGACCTCGCCCGCGCGCGGGAACTGCGTCCGCTCTACGAGCGCGCCGACTACCTGCTCGATCTCCATTCGATGACCGATCGCTGCCCGCCGCTCGCGATGGCCGGCCGCCAGCGCAAGGGTGTGGCGCTCGCGCAGGGGCTCGGCTCGCCGGAGCACATCATCGTCGATTCCGGGCACGTCGCCGGCAAGCGGCTGCGCGACTACGCGTTCTTCGACGATTCCGAGGACCGCCGCAGCGCGCTCTTGATCGAATGCGGCCAGCACTGGGAGGCGGCGGCGCCCGAGGTGGCGAAGCAGGCGACGCTGCGCTTCCTGCGCCATTTCGGGATGGCCGAACCGGCATTTCTCGACGCGCATCTCGAGCCGCTGCCGATGCCGCAGCAGAAGGTGATCGAGGTCACCGACATCGTGACGATCACCACCGACGAATTCGCGTTCGCCGTTCCGGTCGCCGGTCTCGCCGTGGTGCCGAAGGCCGGCACGCTGCTCGCGCGCGACGGCGGCACCGAGATCCGCACGTTGTACGACAAATGCGTGCTGATCATGCCCACGCGGCGGCCGAAGAAGGGCGAGACCGCGGTACGCCTGGGGCGCATCGTAGACTGAGCGCGGGTCCGGATTCATCCGGACACCGCTGCCCGATCACGGTCGGGTCTCCCGGACCGCCGCTTCCCCTGCCCGGACGAGATCTTCGCCGGCGACGCCCGACCACCGGTCGTAGACGCCGCGCGCTGCCGCGGCGAACGCGCCTTGACCGGTGGCCGTCAGACGGGTGATCGCGACGCCGCGCCTGCGCAGCTCGGCGAGCGCCGCGTCGTTCTCGGAGCGCACCAGCGCGGGCAGCTCGTCTGCCGCCTGGCGCGCGGCCTCGCCGACCCATCGGCGCTGCTCGTCCGACCATCCGCTCCAGACCGCAGCGTTCACGGCGAACACCGCGGCTTCGGCGAGCGCGCCCCACAGGATCACGCGCCGGACGCCGAGCGCGTCGATTCGCGCCGCGGCGAACGTCGCCGGCGTCCCCTCCTGCGCGTTCAGCGTGCCGGCGCGGTACGCCGCCTCGGCGTCGGCGAAAGCCATCGCCCGCGGGCGCGCGCCCAGCCCGACGAAGAGATCGACGAGGAGAGGCGTCGTGGTGATGCGGACCTCGAGCCCGCCGAGATCCTCGGGCACGCGCACGTCCTGCGTCGTCGTCGCGAGCGCGCGCTCGCCGAGCGCCGCGTAGGCGAGCGCGACGCCACCGGCGCGCTCGATCGCCGCATCCAGCCGCCCCTTCGTCGCGCCGGTGATGAGGGCGTCGACCGCCTTCCCATCCGGCGCGATCCACGGCAACCCGACGAGCGTCAACTCGCTGACCTGCATCGACCAGAAGAGCGTCGAGCCGACGGCGAGATCGGCGGCACCCTCGCGCAGAGCGAGAAACTCGCGCGCCGGATCGCGCTGCGCGAGCGTGGCGCCTGGAAAGAGCTGCACCGCGAGCTTCCCGCCGCTCTTCTCGCCGATCAGCTTCGCCCAGCGCTCGCCGGCCTTGCCCAGCGCGAACGCGGGTCCCACCGCCGTCGAGAGCTTCCACGCCCTGGGCTTGTCCTTGCCGTCCTGCGCCGGGACGGCCGGCGCCGCCAGGAGCAGCAGCGCGGCGAGCCACAAGCGCGACCCCAGCCGCAGCGAGAGGAGAGACCGTGACATCGTGCGACGAGTCTACGGACGGGCCGCGCTGCCGGTCAACGCCGATCTCAATCCAGGGGCGCCGCCTTGGCGCGTGCCGGCGCCTCGCGCCAGTAGCGCCGGTCGTGCTCGCGCTCGGCACGCGGCGCCCGTGGCGCACCCGGCGCGAAGTCGAAGGACAGTGCGCCGTCATGGTCGGTCCGGTAGCTGCGGATCCCCGCCGCGTCGTAGCGCGCGACGACGTCCGCGCGCGGATGGCCGAAGCGGTTGCGATAGCCGGGCGTGAAGACGGCGATCTGCGGCGCGACCGCGGCGATGAACGCCGGTGTCGACGACGTTCGACTGCCATGATGCGGGACCAGCAGAACATCGGCCGCCAGCGCCGCGGGATCGCGGCGGACGAGCTCCAGCTCGCCGCGGGCCTCCAGGTCGCCGGTCAACAGCACGCTGCCGTGATCCGATCCGATCCGCAGGACGCAGGAGAGGTCGTTCGGCTTCAGGCCCGGCATCGCGTAGTGCGCCGGCGCCGGGTGCAGCACCTCGAAGCGGACGTCGTCCCAGGTCCACCGCTGCCCCGCCTCGCAGCGCACGGAGGGCCCGCCCTCGGCCACGCGACGCGCGTGAATCGCATGTTCCGCGGTCAGCGACGATGCGAGCCAGTTCACGGGCACGCGTCTGCAGCAGCGACAGCGCGCCGCCGCTGTGATCGCTGTCCTGGTGGGTGATCATCATGCCGCCCAGCCGCCGGATGCCGGCCGCGCGCAGGAACGGCGCGACGATGCGCCCGCCCGCGTCGGAGTCCTCGGTGTAGCGCGGACCGGCGTCGTAGAGCAGTGCATGGCCGTGCGTCTGCACGACGACGGCGAGCCCCTGCCCCACATCGAGCACCGTCATCCGGAACGTGCCGGGCGATGGCGGCGCCGGTCGAACGACGAGCAGCGGAAGCAGCGCGACCCAGCCGAGAGCGCGTCCCGGCACGCCGCGCGGCGCCCCGAGCCAGACGATGCCGGCGAGCGCGATCGCCACCGCCCAGACCGGCGGGGCGTGCTGCTGCCACGCGGCCGAGGGCGCCGCGGCAAGCGCTGCAAGCGGAACCATCAGCGCGGCGAACAGCGCGTGCGCCGCCTGCCAAGGCGCGTCGAACGGCAGCACGACGGCGGCGAGTGCCATCGGCACGACGGCGAAGGTGACGACCGGTATCGCCAGCGCGTTCGCCAGCGGCGACACCAGCGATACCTGCTGGAACAGCGCGAGCGTTCCCGGCACCAGTGCGACGGTGACGACGGCCTGGGTCCGGGCCGCCGCGTGCAGCCCGCGGGCGGCACGCGCGAGCCGCGAGGCCGGCGGCTCCGAGCTCAGGCGTCCCGCCCCCGCATAGAGCAGCGCACCGACGGCCCCGAACGACAGCCAGAAACCGGGCGCGAGCCCCGCCCAGGGATCCCAGGCGAGCACCGCGGCGAGCGCCCAGAGCCAGACCACCGCGGAGGTGCCGGGTCGCGCCAGCATCAGCCCGACGGCCGCGACGCCCAGCATCAGCAGCGTGCGCACGGCGGGCACCTGCGCGCCGGCGAGCAGCACGTACGCGCTCGCCGCCGCGACGCCGACCCCCGACGCGACCTTGCGCGCGGGAAGGCGCGCCGTCAGCGTCACGCTGCGCGCCGCCAGCGCATAGGCGAGCCCGCCCGCGAGGGCGGCGAACACGGTCACATGCAAGCCGGAGATGCTGATCAGGTGCGCGATGCCCGTCCGGTTGAAGACCGACCATTGCGCCTCGGGAATCGCCCGCTGCTCGCCGATCGCGAGTGCGACGATCACGCCGGCGTATCGCGAATCCGGCAATGCGGCGGCGATGCGCGCCCGGATGCTCTCCCGTGCGCGCTGCACGTAATCCGCTGCGCGGCCGGCGAACGCGTCGAGACGCAGGTTGCGCGCGCCGCTGCGCACGTAGCCGGTCGCCCGCAGCCCGTTCTCGAGCAACCATGCTTCGACGTCGAAGCCGTGCGGATTGACGTTTCCGTGCGGACGCTTCAGCCGAACGACGAGCCGCCAGCGCTCGCCGGCGACGATCTCCGGAACCGGATCGACCGGTCCGCCCTTCTGCCACTGCGCATACCACGCAAGCGACAGCCGGCCCGGCACCGCCGCGCCTGCGGTTTCGACGCGCTCCACGGCGAAGGCGAAGCGCGTGCCGCGATCGGAGCGTTGCGGCAGGCCGTCGATCACGCCGACGAGCGCGATGTCCTCGCCTTCCCATGCGCTCGGCAGCGCATCGGCGAGGCGGATCTCGGCGCGCCACGCGGCGTAGCCGAAGCCGAGCGTGCCGGCGGCCAATGCGGCGAGGACCATGGCGATGCTGCAGGCGGTACGCGATCGGCCGACCAGGGCCGCAACGCCGAGGCTGCACAGCGCAGCCGCCGCGGCCGCGCCCATCCAGGGCGGGACCGGCGGGAGCGCCGGTTGCCACTGCAGCAGCACGACGCCCGCCGCGAACGCGGGCAGCGTGCAGCAAAGGAACGAGGGGCGCGCCGACATGGGTGTGCCCGCACGCGGGCGTTCGACCCGCGTCTCCCATCCACGCGGCAACGCGGCGACCGACGGCGAGACCGCGCGCAGGCGTGGCCAGTGTATGGCGGCAACGTCGGGCGTTCGATCGGCCGCTTGGTCGAGGCCGACCATGCGTGCCGAGAAAGGATTGCGCGGCTGGCTGGCGCCCGCCCGCCGGGGCCCTACGAAGCCTCGGGCAGCGCCGATGCGGGGATTTCGGTGGTTCGGGCGGCGAGCGGGAGGTGGCTCGGCGGAAGCCCGATCGCCGGATTGCCTTCGTGCGGTTGGACTTGGGCGCGTCCAACCGCCGCCGACCGGAAGACGACCTCGTAGGACAGCCAGACGAAACCGTCCTGCTCCTCGATCGGCTCCTTCAGCCGCACCGTGTGCCGGTCGCCGTTCGACCGCAGGCTGAGGCAGCGGCCAGCGACGAACTGGCGCGGCGGGAGGATCAGCGTCCTGAAGGGCAATCGCGGATGTCCGGAACTCTCGCGAAGGTAGAGCGCAATGCACTGCCTGCGCTTCCTCGCCGGCGACGCGGGCGAATTCGCGGCGTCATCCGCATCGGCGGCCAGGCCGACCACGACCGGATTCTCTCCGAGGTATTCGACTCCGATATCGACACGATCGCCGATCCGCTTCCTGAGCCGCCGCACCACGGCCAATGTCCACGGCATCGTGTCGCGTTCCCGGAACGCGACCAGTGCCCCCGGCAGCACCCGATTCGAGCTCGCGATGCGTCCACGGAATCGGCAGCCGGACTCGCTGCGGTCCTTGATCTGCCAGACCTGGTCCGGCCCGTCGATTCCGGCTGTCGTCACGACCGGGCGCTGCGCGCTGTCCGGGTCCTGGCCCGCCGGCGTCGCCGCCGCGCGCTCGCCGCATGCCGGATCGACGCAGTCCTCGGCGGCGACGGACTCCGATGGCGTGACGAAGGATTTTGTTCGCCCTTCGTGACGCAACACCCGCGTGATCCGGGAGAGGCCGACGATGGCCTCGACCGTCGCCACGACGGGCCGCCGCTCGCCGCGGCGATCGATCGGCGTCGGCGTCGGCAGGCAGATCGCGCTGATCGTGCGCAGCAACTTGAGCTGTCGACCACGCCGGAACGGCGACGAGCGATCGACGGGACGGGACGGATCGCCCAGCGCTGCGGTTTCGCGGCGGATCAGCGTCAGCAACGGAGCAGGATCGAGATATCGATGCGCGCCCGCGGCGGGGTACGACGGGCGCACGAGACCGGCGGCGCTGTCGAGATCGATCGACGAAGCGACGCTCGGCGCGCTCGTCGTCGAGGCCGGCGTCGTTCGATTGCAGCGACAGTCCCGCAGACCAGCGAGGAATCTGCCGACTCAGCCAGAACGCCTCGAACGGCGAGAGGCGCCCGTCGTTCAACAGTTGCATCAGCAATACGTGGATGTACTCCCGCCCGAGCGTGCTTTCCTCGCCGCGGCCGTCGTGGCTCCGCCGGACGACCAGAGGCTGGGACAGAGCACCCACGGATTCGGCGTACCGGTAGGCCGCGTGGAGCCCGATCCAGCAATCCGGAATGGAATGCTCGCTGGTATACGGCCGCAGCAGGAACTCGAGCTGCCGATGCTGGAACAGGCGCAGCAGAACCGTGGGGATGTGCTCGGCCCAGCCGCGTGGCACCTCGTTGCCCAGGATGCGCCGGAGCACGAGCTCGAATGCCTGGCCGAACGACCGGCACAGCGCATGCGCCGAAGGCCAGGAGTCCGGCTTCGGCGACGGCGCGCTCCCTGCCGGGTGGTCGACCAGCAGCGCATCGCCCAGGCTGCGGGCGAGCTGGTCGAGCGCGAGCAGGGCGCGGAACTCACCGAGACCGAGACGGTTTGGCGCGACCAACTCCGCGAGCGCCTCGGACACCAGCTTTTGCGCCGCAACAGGGTCGTCCCGCGGCAACAACTGCCAAAATTGGTCCGCCGCCGTCACGTTGACCAGCGGTCTGACAGGACCCCGACGGGCGGGATTCAGGAATTCGAGCAAGGGAACCGATCCAGAGTCGGCAGTCGCTCCGAAGACGCACAACCCATGCCAATGGCCCCGGCATGCGTCCGGGACCGTGGCTTCAGTCGTCGACGTAGCGCGACAGCTCGATCAGGTTGCCGTCCGGGTCGCGAAGGTAGACCGAGTCGATCGGCCCGAGCGCGCCCGTGCGGGTAACCGGGCCGGCCTCCACGGGAACGCCGCAGGCGGCGAGATGCGCAACCACGACGCCGAGCGGCTCGGCGACGATCAGGCACAGATCGGCCGAGCCCGGCGTGGGGCGGGCGGCGACCGCGGCCACGCTGCCGGCGGGACCCTGCGCCACCTGCCCCGCCGCGTGCAGATTGATCTTCTGCCGCCCGAAGGCGAGCGCCTTGCGCCCCGCTCCGAACGTGACCTCGCGCATGCCCAGCACTTCCGTATAGAAGCGGATCGTCGCCGCGACGTCGCGGCAGGTGAGCACCACGTGATCGATCCGCTGCGCGGTGAGCATCAGTGCCCGCCCGGCCGCCCGAAGGGCACTGTGCTCCCCCTTGGGGGGCAGCGAACGTAGTGAGCGTGGGGGCCGTTCATCCGCCCGTTTTCGGCCAGAGGATCATCTGCGTGCAGCGGAACAGCGCGATCGGCTTGCCGTCGTCGTGCCGCGTGACGGTCGCGTCCCAGACCTGCGTCGTCTTCCCGAGGTGCGCGGGTTTCGCGACGCACGCGATCACGCCCTCGCGCGCGGTGCCGAGAAAGTTGCTCTTGAGCTCGACCGTCGTGAAGTTCTCCGCGCCCTTGGGCATGTGCGCGATGCAGCCGTAGCCGCACGCGGTGTCGGCGAGCGCGACGATCGTGGCCGCGTGGAGGAAGCCGTTCGGCGCGAGCAGCTCCGGCCGGATGTCGAGCTCGGCGACGAGCAGCCCCTGCTCCAGCGCCATCACCCGGAAGCCGAAGAGGTCGGGCAGGCGACCGCGCCCGCGGAGGTTCATCGTCTCGACCGTCATGCCGGCGCGCAGCGACATGCGAATCCCTTCGGGCCGTCAGAGGCGCTGCTCGAGCCAGGCTTCGATCGAGCGCAGCGCGTCGGGCAGCGCCGCGGGATTGGTCCCGCCCGCCTGCGCCATGTCCGGGCGTCCCCCGCCCTTGCCGCCCACCTGCTGGGCGACGTGGTTGACGAGGTCTCCGGCCTTGACCTTTCCGGTCAGGTCCTTGGTGACGCCGGCGATCAGCGCCACCTTGCCGTCGCTGACGCTGGCGAGCACCGCGATGCCGCTCTGCATCCGGTCCTTCACCTTGTCGAGGGTCTCGCGCATCACCGTCGCGTCGGCGCCGTCGAGGACCACGGCCAGCGCCTTGACGCCCTTGACCGTGCGCATGCCGGCGGCGATGACTTCCTCCAGCCGACCGAGCGCGAGCTGCCCGCGCAGCCGGGCGAGCTCCTTCTCCGCCGACTTGGCGTGCTCGAGCAGCTGCGCGATCTTCGCCTCGATCTCGCCCACCGGAACCTTCAGGACGCTGGCGGCGCCGGCGAGCGCGCGCTCCTGCGCCTGCACGTGCGCCAGCGCGCCCTCGCCGGTGGTTGCTTCCACGCGGCGGATGCCGGCAGCCACGCCTCCCTCGGAGAGGATCTTGAACAGGCCGATGTCGCCCGTGCGCGCCACGTGCGTGCCGCCGCAGAGCTCGCGCGAGCTGCCGATGTCGAGCACGCGCACCTCGTCGCCGTACTTCTCGCCGAAGAGCATCATCGCGCCCTCCTTCTGCGCATCCTCGATCCGCATGACGCGCGCCTGCGTCGGCGCGTTGCGGAGGATCTCGCCGTTGACGATCGCCTCGACGCGGCGGATCTCGTCGTCGGTCACCGGCGCATTGTGCGCGAAGTCGAAGCGCGTCTTGTCGGCATCGACCAGCGAGCCCTTCTGCTGGACGTGCGCGCCCAGCACTTCGCGCAGCGCCTTGTGCATCAGGTGCGTCGCCGAGTGATTGCGCATCGTCCTTGCGCGCGCCGCGTGGTCGACGGTGGCGGCAACCGTGTCGCCGACCTTGAGCTCGCCGGTCACGACCGCGCCGTAGTGGCCGAAGACCTCCGGCTGGATCTTCTGCGTGTCGTCGACGGCGAACAGCGTCAGGCACACGCCGCCCATCGTCAGCTCGCCGCGGTCGCCGACCTGGCCGCCGGACTCCGCGTAGAACGGCGTCTCGCGCGAGCACGACGACGCCGCGCTCGCCGGCGGCGAGCGAGGTCACCGGCGAGCCGTCCCGGTACAGCGCGGCAACGCGGCTCTCCACGGACAGCGTCTCGTAGCCGCGGAAGGCGCTCTTCGGCCCCGAGTAGTCGAGCGTGGCGCCGGCCTTGAACTGGCTGGCCGCGCGCGCCCGCTCGCGCTGCTTCTCCATCGCCGCGTCGAAGCCCGCCTCGTCGACGGCGACGTTGCGCTCGCGGCAGACGTCGGCGGTGAGGTCGAGCGGGAAGCCGAACGTGTCGTAGAGCGTGAATGCGGTGTTGCCGTCGAGCACCTTCCCGCCGGCGGCGAGCGCCTGCTCGAGCATCTTCATTCCATGCTCGATCGTCTCGCCGAAGCGCTCCTCCTCCTGCTTCAGCACCTCGGTCACCCGCAGCTTCTCGCGGCGGAGCTCGGGATACGCGTCGCCCATCGCGCGGTCGAGATCCGCGACCAGCCGGTGGAAGAACGGCTGCTTCTGCCCGAGCTGGTAGCCGTGTCGAATCGCGCGGCGGACGATCCGGCGCAGCACGTAGCCGCGGCCTTCGTTGCCGGGGATCACGCCGTCGACGATCAGGAACGCGCAGGCGCGGATGTGATCGGCGATCACGCGCAGGCTGGGCGAGAGGTAGTCCTTCGCGCCCGTCTCGCGCACCGCGGCGCGGATCAGGTCCTGGAAGAGATCGATCTCGTAGTTCGAGTGCACGTGCTGCAGCACCGCGGCGAGCCGCTCGAGGCCCATCCCCGTGTCCACCGACGGCTTCGGCAGCGGGTGCATCACGCCGCGATCGTCGCGGTTGAACTGCATGAACACGAGGTTCCAGATCTCGATGTAGCGGTCGCCCTCGGATTCCGGCGATCCGGGCGGGCCGCCCCAGACCTCGGGACCGTGGTCGTAGAAGATCTCGGAGCAGGGACCGCAGGGACCCGTGTCCGCCATCTGCCAGAAATTGTCGCTCGCGTACTTGGCGCCCTTGTTGTCGCCGATGCGCACGCAGCGCTCTGCCGGAACGCCGATCTCCTTCGTCCAGACGTCGTAGGCCTCGTCGTCGTCGATGTAGACGGTCGTCCACAATTTCTCCGGCGGCAGTCCGTAGACGCGCGTCAGCAGCTCCCACGAGTAGCGGATGGCATCGCGCTTGAAGTAGTCGCCGAAGCTGAAGTTGCCCAGCATCTCGAAGAACGTGTGGTGGCGCGCGGTATAGCCGACGTTGTCGAGGTCGTTGTGCTTGCCGCCGGCGCGCACGCAGCGCTGGGCCGTGGTCGCACGGTTGTAGGCGCGCTTGTCGAGGCCGAGGAAGACGTCCTTGAACTGGACCATCCCGGAGTTCACGAACAGCAGCGTCGGGTCGTTGCCCGGCACGAGCGAGGACGAGGGGACGATCGTGTGTCCGCGCTCCTCGAAGTACTTGAGGAAGCGGCTGCGGATGTCGGCGGCTTTCATGGCGGCGGTGAATCCCGTTTCGATGCGCCGCCCGCTGGGGACGGCCGCGCTTGCTGGCAAAGCTGCTGATTTTACGCGGCTTTGCGCAAGCCCGCCAAACCGCCACGGGACCCGGCGGCGGCGCGGTCGCGCGGCGCGCGGGGCCGGATGCTACGCGTTCTCGTCCTCGCCCGCGCCGGGCGGACTGCGCAGCAGCTTCAGGATCGCCGACAGCGAGAACCCGCGGCTTTGCAGGAAGCGCAGTTGCCGCGCCTTCTCCCGGTCGTCCGCCGGCGGCGCGCCGAAGCGCCGGCGCCACAAAGCGACCAGCGCGTCCTGATCGTCGATGTCCACGCCGGCGAGCGCTGCGGCGGCCGCGTCGCCGCCGACGCCCCGGGCCTTGAGCGTCGCTCCGATGGCGCGCTTGCTGTAGCCGCCGGACTTCTGGCGGACGACGGATGTCGCGAAGCGATCGTCGGACAGGTAGCCGAGCGCCGCGAGCTCGTCCAGCAACGCGTCGACGTCGATTGCCCCGGGATCGGCTCGGCCGGCGCCCGCCAGGAGGCGCTCGCGCAGCTCGGCGCGCGAATACTCGCGGCGCGCGAGCAGGGCAATCGCGCGCGCCTTGAGCGACTTCGGTGGCCGCGGCGAACCGCGCGGCGAGTCGGCCGGCAAGCGGCTACCCGGGTCTGCTCCCGGCCGCCAAGCCGGGATTCGACCGCCGGTGCCGGGCCCTCATCCGCTATGCGTCGTCGGGCGGGGGCTCGCCGCGCGCGCGCAGGGCACCCGGGACCGGCACGCCGACCGCCGCGCGGATCTTCGCCTCGATCTCGTCCGCCATCGCGGGATGCTCGCGCAGGAACTCGCGGGTGTTGTCCTTCCCCTGCCCGATCTTCTCGCCGTTGTAGGCGTACCAGGCGCCCGACTTCTCGACGATGCCGTTCGCGACACCGAGCTCGATGATCTCGCCGTGGCGGGAGATGCCCTCGCCGTACAGGATGTCGAACAGCGCCTCGCGGAACGGCGGCGCGATCTTGTTCTTGACCACCTTGACGCGTGTCTCGTTGCCGATGACCTCGTCGCCCTTCTTGATCGCGCCGATGCGGCGGATGTCGAGGCGCACCGACGCGTAGAACTTGAGCGCGTTGCCGCCGGTCGTCGTTTCCGGGTTGCCGAACATGACGCCGATCTTCATCCGGATCTGGTTGATGAAGATCACCAGCGTGTTCGCGCGCTTGATGTTGGCGGTGAGCTTGCGCAGCGCCTGGCTCATGAGCCGCGCCTGCAGGCCCGGCAGCTGGTCGCCCATCTCGCCTTCGATCTCGGCCTTGGGCACCAGCGCCGCGACCGAGTCGATGACGATGACGTCGACGCCGCCCGAGCGCACCAGCATGTCGGCGATCTCGAGCCCCTGCTCTCCGGTGTCCGGCTGCGAGATCAGCAGCTCGCCGACATTGACGCCCAGCTTGCCGGCGTAGACGGGGTCGAGCGCGTTCTCCGCGTCGATGTAGGCGGCCGTCCCGCCGGCCTTCTGCACCTGCGCGACGACCTGCAGCGACAGCGTGGTCTTGCCGGAGGACTCCGGCCCGTAGATCTCGACGACGCGGCCGCGCGGCAGCCCGCCGACGCCCAGCGCGATGTCGAGCCCGAGCGAGCCCGTGGACACGACCTGCAGGTCGTTCTGGACCTGGGCCTCGCCCATTTTCATGATCGAGCCCTTGCCGAACTGCTTTTCGATCTGCGCCAGCGCGGCGGAGAGGGCCTTGCTCTTGTGGTCGTCCATGGAGGTGTCGAGGGGCATGCGTTGAGGCTCCGAAGTATGGCGCAGCGGGGCGCGGGTGGGTACGTCGATGCGGCCGATCATGGCATAGAACGATCGTTCGATGCAACCCCCCGAACGGATGAGTCCGCGGCACGGGGACGCGCGCGGCGGCCGGCCGCTCGCGCCGGGCGCGCGTCCGGCAAGTCGCGACCGTTTCAGGCGGCGCTCGTCCGGGCGAGGAGCCCTTCCAGCGCTGCGACGACCGCCGCCTCGCGCACCGCCGCGCGGTCGCCTGCAAAGTGCGCCGTGCGCGCCTCGGCCGCGCCGCCGCGTCGCGCCCAGGCGAAGCAGACGAGGCCGACCGGCTTGTCCGGCGTCCCCCCCGACGGGCCGGCGATCCCGGTGACGGCGACGACCAGATCGGCCCTGCTCGCCGCCAGCGCGCCGGCAGCCATCTCGCGGGCCGTGGCCTCGCTGACCGCGCCCGCCGCTGCGAGCGTCGCCATCGCGGACGCCGAGCAGCTCGACCTTGGCGTCGTTCGAATAGGTGACGAATCCCCGGTCGAACCATGTGGAACTGCCCGCGATCGCGGTGATCGCCCCGGCAACGAGGCCGCCCGTGCACGATTCGGCCGTGGCGACTTTCCAGCCGCGCGCTTCCAGCGCATGGCCGAGCCGCGCGGCCAGGTCCGTGGTCCCGGAAATTGCACTCATCGGACGACCCTCACGCTTGCGGCCTCATTTGCCAATTCGGCCGCCGCGCTGCCCCGCAAGGGCGAGCAGCCGCGCCTTGGCCCGGCCGCGCTCATTCGCACGCTCCCGGCCGCCCGCGGTAATGGTAGGTGTAGGCGGTCGCGAATCCGAACTTGCGATAGGTGGCGATGGCCGGCGCATTGTCGGCGCTGACCTGCAGATATGCCGCCTGTGCGCCATGCTGCCACGCCCACGACAGCAGCGACGCGCAGGCGAGCGTGGCGTAGCCCCTGCCACGCGCATCGGGCGCGGTGATCACGTCGAAGACGCCGGCAAGCTCGCCGTCGAGCGCGACCTGCGATGTGCAGACGACGCGCCCCGCGACGCGGACGACGGCAGAAGCGCTTCTCCAGCACCGAGTTGCCCAGCCGCTCCCGATGGGCCTCGCGCTCCCTTGCCGTCGAACCGCGGAGGTCGGCGACGGCGTCGACGAAGGCCGGCGCATCGGGCACCCCGAGCTCGACGTCGTCGTTGGCGTCGGGAATCTCCGGCGGGAGCTCGAGCGCGAGCGTCTGGACAAGCGTCTCGCCGAACGCCTCGTAGCCCTGTTCCGCCAGCGCGTCGTCGAGCCCGGCGGGGTGGTCGAAGGGCGTCAGCCGAAACAGCACCGGAAGACCTTGCCTGGCATAGACGCTCTCGCAATGGGCGATCTTCCGGGGAAGCGGCAGCGACGAGCCGAAGCAGGCGTTGACGCTCCGCGCCCGCTTCGCGGAGCCCGGCGAGACGCGCAGCAACCAGCCGTCGTAGAAGATCTGCCGCTGCGTCTGCAGCGCGTTCAGTCCCGCCTCCTCGACGCGCTTCGCGGCGACCTGCGGCATGCTGCGCTCGGCGTCGCTGCGCATGGCCTCAGCCGAACGCGCGCTGCCACAGCGCGAAGCACGATCAGCGTGTAGCCGGCGGCGAGAAGGTCGTCGGCCATCACGCCGACCCCGTTCTTGAGCGCGGCGTCGATCTGCCGGATCGGCGGCGGCTTCACGATGTCGAAGATCCGGAACAGGAGGAACGCGAAGGCGATGCGCACGCCGTCGTCGCCGACGAAGTACAGCACGAGCAGGAAGGCGACGACCTCGTCCCAGACGATCGCGCCGTGATCGGATGCGCCGAGGTCGCGGCCGGTGATCTGCGCGGCCCAGACGCCGATCAGCGCGAGCGCAACGATCGCGGCGACGAAGATCGCGTCGGAAAAATGCGCGCGGAGGAGGACGGCGATCGGTATCGCGATCAGCGTGCCGAACGTGCCGGGCGCCGCCGGCGCGAGCCCGGTGCCGAAGCCGAGCGCGATGAAGTGCGCCGGATGGCGGAACAGGAACGCGATATCGGGGGCGGCGGCGCCGTTCACCCGGGCGGCTTCCATCAGAACTGCGTCGCGGCAAACGCGATCGCGCCGGACGCGAACACCGCGGCGAGCGTCGCGATCACCCAATGGCGCCGATACTCGCGCGCCTCCTCGTGCGTCACCGCTTCCAGCGGCGCGGCGCGCGTCAGCAGGAATTCCCAGCCATAGAGCAGAGCGCAGGCGACCATCCCCGCGACAATCAGCGTCACGGGCCGGTCGGTCACCGCCGCCCCGGCGATCGCCGCCGCGCCGATCAGCGCCAGCGCCGCCACGATGATCCAGCGCTGGCCGTGCTGCGGGTCCACCCTCAGCAGGCTCCGGCAGTTCGCGCAGCGTATGAAGAACCAGCCGCCGATGAACCTCGACAACGGCGCGATCGCCAGCTCGCCGCAGGCGGGACAGCGCCGATGGTCGTCGTCTTGCATCGGACGCGATTCAGCCGAAATGATCGTAGGCGCGCGGCAGCGCGGACAGCGGCGCGCCGGCCTCGTCGCGGACGACCAGTGCGGAACCCCGGGTGATCGTCCCGATGCGCACCAGCGGCAACCCGGTGCTCGCGGCGATTGCGGCAATGCGCCCGGCAGACGCCGGCTGCGCGGTGAAGCACAGCTCGTAATCGTCGCCTCCCGCGAGCACGCACTCGAGCCCCAGCGCCCGATCGGGGCCGTCGAGGAGCCGCGCGAGCGCGGGCGAGCGCGGCACGGCGGACAGCTCCACCGTCGCGCCGACCTGCGATCGCTCGAGCACGTGCCCGAGATCGCCGACCAGGCCGTCGGAGACGTCGATCGCCGCCGTCGCGACGCCGCGCAGCGCGAGGCCGAGCGCGACCCGGGGCGCGGGCCTTTCGAGCCGCGCGCGCGCGGCGGCCAGCGCAGCGCCGTCGAGCCTGGCACGGCCGGTCAGCGCGGCGAGCGCGAGCGCGGCATCGCCGAGCGTGCCGGAAACGTAGACGTCGTCGCCCGGCTGCGCGCCCGCCGCGGGTGAGCGCCGCGCCCTCGGGCACCTCGCCCAGGATCGTCACGCAGAGATTGAGCGGGCCGCGCGTCGTGTCGCCGCCGACGAGATCGACACCGTGTTCGTCGGCGAGCGCGTAGAAGCCGCGCGCGAACGCGCCGAGCCAGGCCGGGTCGTTGTCCGGCAGCGCGCCGGCGAGCAGCGCCCACTTCGGCGTCGCGCCCATCGCCGCCATGTCCGAGAGGTTCACCGCGAGCGCCTTGTGGCCAAGCTTCTCCGGATCGGTGTCGGCGAAGAAATGGCGCCCGCCGACCAGCATGTCGACGGAAACGGCGAGCTCGCAACCCGCCGTCGGCGCGAGGAGCGCCGCATCGTCGCCGACTCCCAGATGCACGGAAGCCGCCCGCGGCGGCCGCGAGAAGAACCGCGCGATCAGCTCGAACTCGTTCACGCCCGGATTATAGGCGATGCGCCCACCCGGACCGGCGACACGCCGGGCTACTTCAGCGCATCGCCGATCTCGCGCTGCCAGCGCGCGAGCAGTCGCCGCTTCTCGGCCGGCGTGCCGAATCTCGCCGGGTCGATGTCGACCCTCGCCGCCCCGGCGTAGCGCGCCGCCTCGGCCCGGATCTCTGCGGACTTGTTGGCGGGCAGGATCAGATTGCGCGTGCGGTTCGCGAGCTCCTGCGCGCCCTTGGTGAGCGCCCAGTCGTAGTACACGCGGGCATCCGCGGGATTCGGGCCGTTGGCGAGGATCGCCATGCCGCCCAGCGCGTCGCCGGTGCCCTCGCAGGGAATCGCGACGTCCACGGGAAAGCCCGCGAGCTGCTGCGTGATGAACTCGTGGACGAAGCTCACGCCCACACCCACTTCGCCGCGCGCGACCGACGGTCCCTGCGCGGTGCCCGATTGCGTGTAGCGGACGACGTTGGGCCCGAGGCGCTTCAGATAGTCGAACGCGCCGTCCTCGCCATAGAGTGCGACGAGCGTCGCGAGTATCGTGTAGCCGGTGCCGCTGGTCACCGGATTCGACAGCTCGATCTCGCCGCGGTACCGCGCATCGGTGAGCTCCGACCAGCAGCGCGGCGCGGGCAGATTCTTCTTCGCCAGGACCGACGAATTGGTGCCGAACCCGAGGATGATCCGGTAGATCGCGACGGCGCGATCGCCGGTCGCGGCGGCCTGCTGCTGCGCCCAGGGATGGAGCTCGGCGAGGCGCGGTGACCGGTACGGCGCGAACAGCCCCTCGGCAGCGCCCTGGAGAAACGAGTCGAACGTCCCGCCGTACCAGACATCCGCCTTCGGATTGGCGCGTTCCGCGCGGATCTGCGCGAACACTTCGCCGGTCGGCTTGCGGACCATCGCCACGGCGATGCCGGTGTCGCGGGTGAACGTCTGCGCTGCGAGCTCGCAGGCGTCCGGATCGTGCGTGCAGTAGACGGCGAGCGGCGCCGCCGCCGCGGGGACCGCGAGCATCGCTGCCACCACCACCGCCGCGCCGGCGCATCCCCGCAAACCGGAGGACACTGTGGCGGTCATGGCTGTGCCCCCACGCTTGCGGCCTCATTGGCCAATTCGGCCGCTGCGCTGCCCCCGCGGGGCGCAATTCGCGCCTTGGGACGGCCCTGCGGCGCTCATGCCGCGCCGGTCCCGCAGCGCGGTGCCTCCATCTCGCTCGCGCGCAGGCGCGCCGCGAGCTTGTCCAGCACGCCGTTGACGAACTTGTGACCGTCGGTGCCGCCGTACGCCTTCGCGAGCTCGATGGCCTCGTTGATCGCGACCCGCGCGGGGATTTCGGGCTGGTGGCCGAGCTCCCAGGCGCCGATCACCAGG
The DNA here is from genome assembly GCA_963786625.1 of uncultured beta proteobacterium. Classification (GTDB taxonomy): domain Bacteria; phylum Pseudomonadota; class Gammaproteobacteria; order Burkholderiales; family Casimicrobiaceae; genus CAIWHR01. The sequence continues at coordinate 234,859 of CAWAZS010000011.1, read as the reverse complement.
ATGGCGCGCTCGATCGGCGAGAGCTGCGCGGCGCCCCGATCGAGGCTCGGGACGAGCAAGGCGAGGAGCGCGTCGTACTCCGCGGTGACGCCGGCCCAAAGCGCCTCGAAGTAGGCGCCGTCGGCCCGGGCAAAGCCCGCGGCCTCCCTGAGCTGCGCCCCGATCGCGTCCGGCGCATTGCCCGAAAGCTGCCGCTGGTAGAGCCCCTGCAGCACGAACTCGCGCGCCCGCCGGCGGGGGCTAATCCTCATCGATGACGTCCAGCAGGTTGGCGAGCTCGAGCGCCGCCTGCGCCGCCTCGAATCCTTTCGCTTCGGCGCGCGTGAGCGCCTGTTCCTCGGTGTCGGTCGTCAGGATGCCGTTGCCGATGGGGATGCCGAACTCGAGCTGCACCTCGGCCACGCCGCGCGCCGACTCGTTGGCGACGATCTCGAAGTGGTAGGTCTCGCCGCGGATCACCGCGCCGAGCGCGACCAGCGCGTCGTAGTCGCCCGACTGCGCATAGCGTTGCAGCGCGAGCGGAGTCTCCAGGGCGCCGGGGACCGTCGCGATCGTGATGCTGCGCTCGGCGACTCCGGCTTCCTTCAGGGCGCGGAGCGCGCCGGCGAGCATCAGGTCGCCGTAGCCCTGATTGAATCGCGACAGCACGATGCCGACGCGGCGGCCGATGCCGCTGGTGCTGGGGGGGATGCGGCGTATCGGCATGATCTTGCGCGTGAACGATCGGAGCGGAGCGAGCGATGCGCCGGGCGTTACGACGCCCTGCGCGCCTCGGGCTGCTCGAGGTAGCCCGTCACCTCGAGATCGAAGCCGGTCATGCTCGGCATCTTGCGCGGCTTCGCGAGGAGCCGCATCTTGCCGACGTTCAGGTCGCGCAGGATCTGCGCGCCGATGCCGTAGTTGCGCAGATCGACCTTCGTCGAGACCGGCGGCTCGGCATCGAGCGCGCGCTGGCGCAGCTCGCTCGCGCTCTCCGGCCGGTGCAGCAGGACGACGACGCCGCGGCCGGCCTCGGCGATCGCGTCGAGCGCCGCGGCGATGGTCCACGAATGGGCGGTGCTGCCCGTGTCGAGGAGGTCCATCACCGACAGCGGCTCGTGCACGCGCACCAGCGTCTCGGTGTCCGGCGAGACCGGCCCGCGCACCAGCGCGAGGTGGGTCGCCTCGGTCAGCTTGTCGCGGTAGACGACCAGGCGGAACGCGCCGTGCGCGGTCGCGAGCGGACGCTCGGCGATCCGCTCGATCAGCCGCTCGGTGCGGCTGCGGTAGTGGATGAGGTCGGCGATGGCGCCGATCTTGAGGCCGTGCTCGGCGGCGAAGACGGCGAGATCCGGCAACCGCGCCATCGTGCCGTCGGCGTTCATGATCTCGCACAGCACCGCCGCCGGCGTGAGTCCCGCCAGGGCGGCGAGATCGCAGCACGCCTCGGTGTGTCCCGCCCGCGCCAGCACCCCGCCGGGCTGCGCGATCAGCGGGAACACGTGGCCGGGCTGCACGATGTCCGACGGCTTGGCGTCCGCCGCGCCCGCCACGCGGATCGTGTGCGCCCGATCCGCGGCGGAAATGCCGGTGGTGACGCCCTGCGCGGCCTCGATCGAAACGGTGAAGTTGGTGCCGTGGACCGACCGGTTCTGCGCGACCATCGGCGCGAGGTTCAGGCGTGCCGCGTGTTCGGCGGTGATCGGCATGCAGATGAGCCCGCGGCCGTGCACCGCCATGAAGTTGATCTTCTCCGGCGTCACGAAATCGGCGGCGAAGATCAGGTCGCCCTCGTTCTCCCGATCCTCCTCGTCGACGAGCACCGCCATACGCCCGGCCTTCAGGTCGGCGACGATCTCGGTAATGGCGGTCAGGGTCATCGGCTGTCGTTCTGTGCGATTGCGGGTCATTTTACCCGCGACGGCGCTCCGCCGATACGGCGGGCGCGCGAGTGCCGGCGAGACGCATGAGGCCGGCTGAAGCCGGCCCCACGACGGCGATGAGCAGCTACGCGAGGCCGGCTGAAGCCGGCCCCACGACGGCGATGAGCGGCTACGCGAGGCCGGCTGAAGCCGGCCCCACGACGGCGATGAGCGGCTACGCGAGGGCGGCTGAAGCCGGCCCCACGAAAGCAATGGCCGACCGCGCGCCGCGCATCGTGGGTCCGGCTTCAGCCGGACGGGCCCCTAATCGGCCGCGGCGTCCGCGCGTGGCGGCGGCCCGACGCGGAACCACGCCGCGTAGAGCGCGGGCAGGAAGACCAGGGTCAGCACCGTCGCGACCAGGATGCCGCCCATCATCGCGACGGCCATCGGCCCGAAGAAGTCGCTGCGCGTGAGCGGAATCATCGCCAGCACGGCAGCGGCGGCCGTCAGCACGATCGGCCGGAAGCGGCGCACGGTGGCGCCGACGATCGCGTCCCAGGGCACGACGCCGGAGGCGATGTCCCGGTCGATCTGGTCGACGAGGATCACCGAGTTGCGCATGATGATTCCCGACAGCGCGATCGTCCCCAGCATCGCGACGAAGCCGAACGGCTTGCCGAATGCGAGCAGCGCCAGCGTGACGCCGATGAGCCCCAGCGGCGCCGTCAGCACGACCATCGCCGTGCGCGAGAAGCTCTTCAACTGCACCATCAGCAGCGTCAGCACGACGAACACCAGCAGGGGAACGCCGGCGGCGATCGACCGCTGCCCTTTGGTCGAATCCTCGATGGCGCCGCCGACCTCGATCCGATAGCCCAGCGGCAACTCGCTTCGGAGCGAATCGAGCCGCGGATTGATGCGCGCCGTCACGTCCGGTCCCTGCGCGTCGCCCTTGAGGTCGGCGCGGACGGTCACCGTCGGCAGGCGGTTGCGGCGCCACACGATGCCCTCCTCCTGCTCGTAGCGGATCTCCGCGATCTGCGTGATCGGCACCGCCTTGCCGTTCTTCGAGGGAATCGCGAGGTCCCCCAGCGACGACAGGGCGGCGCGCTCGGACTTCGCGCCGCGGACCACGACGTCGATCTGCTTGTCGCCTTCGCGGTAGCTCGTCACGGTGACGCCGGACACCGCGTTGTTGAGGAAGGCGGCGATGTCCAGCGACGAGAAGCCCAGCACCCGCGCCTTGTTCTGGTCGATCACCAGCCGCACGGCCTTGGTCGGCTCGTCCCAGTCGAACTGCACGGCATCGGTGTCCGGGTCCGCGCGCATCGCGGCGGCCACCTGCTGGGCTATCGCGCGCACCCTGGCGATGTTCTCGCCGGAAACGCGGAACTGGACCGGGAAGCCGACCGGCGGACCGTTCTCCAGCCGCGACACGCGCCCGCGCAACGCCGGAAAGTCCTCGTCGAACCGCTTCAGCAGCCGCGCGCGCAGGTGCTCGCGCTCGGCGTTGCTGGTCGCGAGCACGACGAATTGCGCGAAGTTCGACTGCTGCAGCTGCTGGTCGAGCGGGAGATAGAACCGCGGCGACCCGGCGCCGACGTAGGCGACGTAGCTTTCGATCCCCGATTCGCGGTCGAGGATCGCTTCGAGCTTCCTGGCCTCGGCCAGCGTCGCCGCGTACGAGCTGCCCTCGGGCAGGCGCAGGTCGACCACGAGCTCCGGGCGGGACGACGCCGGAAAGAACTGCTGCGGAACGAACCGGAACAGCGCCAGCGAGACGGCGAAGACCGCGAGCGTCGCGACGATCACCAGGCCGCGGTGCCCGACGCTCCAGGCGACCAGGGCGCGGAAGCGCAGGTAGAACGGCGTCCGGTAGACGGCCTCGGGGTCGGCATGGGCCGCCGCCCTTGGCGCCGGGGCGGGCTGCCCCCGCAGCCGGGCGCGCAGCCTCGCCCACGGCGAGGGCGCGCGCGGCTTCGTGTAATCCGGCAGCATCCGGTAGCCGAGATAGGGAATCACGATCACCGCGACGACCCACGACGCGACGAGCGCGAGCGAGGACACCTGGAAGATCGAGCGCGTGTATTCGCCGGTGCCGCTCTTCGCCGTCGCGATCGGCAGGAAGCCCGCGACGGTGATCAGCGTGCCGGTGAGCATGGGAAACGCGGTGCTCGTATAGGCAAAGCTCGCGGCGCGAAAGCGGTCGAACCCCTGCTCGAGCTTGATCGCCATCATCTCGACCGCGATGATCGCGTCGTCGACGAGCAGGCCCAGCGACAGGATCAGCGCGCCGAGCGAGATCTTGTGCAGGCCGATGTCGAACAGCCACATGCCGAGGAACGTGATCGCCAGCACGAGCGGAATCGACACCGCGACGACGAGGCCGGTGCGCAACCCCAGGCTCAGCGAGCGACACGGCGAGCACGATCAGCACCGCCTCGGCGAGCGAGCGCACGAACTGGTTGACCGAGCGCTGGACCGCGCGCGGCATGCTCGCCACGGTTTCGATCTCGACGCCGACCGGCAGCTCGTTCGCGACGCGCGCGACCTCCGCGTCCAGCCCCCGCCCGAGCTCGATGACGTCGCCGCCCTTTGCCATCGTCACGCCGATGCCCAGCGCCTCGCGGCCGAGGAAGCGCATCCGCTGCTGGGGCGGCTCGACGTAGCCCCGCTCGACGCTGGCGATGTCGCCCAGCCGGAAGACGCGGTTGTTGGCGCGTATGGCAATGTCCCGGATCGCGTCGAGCGACGCGAACGCCCCGGTCGGACGCAGGTAGATGCGGTCGGTCGCGCGTGTCGAACACGCCCGCGGCCGCGATCGCGTTCTGCGCCGAGAGCGTCTGGAAGATCTGCGCGGGCTCGACGCCCAGCGTCGCCAGCTTGCTGTTGGAGAGCTCGATGAAGACCTTCTCTTCCTGCTCGCCGATGAAGTCGACCTTGGCCACGCCCGGCACGCGCAAGAGCTCGTTGCGGATCCGGTCGCCGAATTCCTTGAGCTCGCGATAGCCGAATCCGTCGCCGGTGATCGCGTAGATGTTCGTGTACGTGTCGCCGAACTCGTCGTTGAAGAACGGTCCCTGGATGCCGGAGGGCAGCGTGCTGCGCATGTCGCCGACCTTCTTGCGCACCTGATAGAACGTCTCCGGGACCGCCGACACGGGCGTGCTGTCCTTCATCGCGAAGAACACCAGCGACTCGCCGGGCTTCGAGTAGCTGCGCACCCAGTCGATGAACGGCACCTCCTGCAGCTTGCGCTCGATGCGGTCGGTGACCTGGAGCTCGACCTCGCGGGCCGTCGCGCCGGACCACTGGGTGCGGATCACCATCACCTTGAACGTGAACGGCGGGTCCTCGGACTGCCCGAGCTTCCCGTAGGCGAGCGCGCCGGCGAGCGCACAGACCACGAGGAGAAAGAGCACCAGCGGGCGGTGATGCAGCGCCCACTCCGAGAGGTTGAAGCGCGTGCCGGCTGCGCCGGGAGGCGGAGCGAGATTCATGACGCGAAGGTCGGGCGCCGGCCGGCGGCGTCAGCTCTTGGGCTGCGAGGTCACGGCCGCATCGGAGGCGCCCGCCCCGCCCTCGTACGGGCGCACTGTCTGGCCGGGCCGGAGCTTGTGGACGCCGGCGGCAACGACCCACTCGCCGGTGGCGAGCCCGGACGTCACGACAATGCCGTCCTCGCGGTACCGGGCAACCGTGACCGGCCGCAGCGCAACCTTCCGCGTCGCCGGATCGTAGACCCACACGGCCGGCCGGTCGTCCTGCCGGTAGAGGGACCCAGGCGGCAGCAGCGCCGCCGGCGCCGCGCTCTCGCCGATCAGCCCGACCGTCGCGGTCATTCCCCACTGCAAGGCGGCGTCGGGCGCCAGGACCGAGACGCGGACCGCGAAGGTCCGCGTCACCGGATCGACGGCCGGCGAGATCTCGCGCACGCGCGCGGGATAGATCTTCTGCGGATTCGCCCACAGCGCGACGCCGATCTGCTTCGCCCGCGCGAGCTCCTCGATCCGGTTCTCGGGCACGCTGATCGCGACCTCGCGCTCTTCCTCGCGCGCGAGCTTCATCACCGGCTGGCCTGCCGCCACGACCTGCCCGGCCTCCGCGACGACGGCGGTGATCACGCCGTCGTCGGGCGCAGCGAGCGCCGCATACGCCGACTGGTTCTGCGCCACCGCGAGCTGTGCCTTCGCCTGCTCGAACTTCGCGCGGTTGGCGTTGAACGCGTTCTGCTTCTGGTCGAGCGCCGAGCCGCTGACGAACTTCTGCGCGTACAGGTTCTGGTAGCGCTCGAGCTCGGCCCTCGCATACGTGTACTCGGCCTCGGCGGCCGCGGCTGCCGCCTTCGCCGCCTCCGTCTGCAGCGCGACGTCGGCCGGGTCGAGGCGGGCAAGGAGCTGGCCCTTCTTCACGCGGGCCCCCATGTCGACACTGCGCGCGACGATCTTGCCGCCGATGCGAAAGGCGAGGTCCGTTTCGTACCGGGGCTTCACTTCGCCCGCGAAGCCCGCGGTCGCGGCCATCGCGCCCAGCGTCACCTGCACGAGCTGCACCGGCCGCACCGGTTCGGGCGGCGCTTCCTGCCTGGCGCAGCCAACGAGAAGCGCGAGGGCCGCCGCGGGAACGAGCGCTCGGATCGGGCGAATCATGGTCAGGCTCCGCCGGCGATCGTCGCCGGGGCAAGAGCGCCGGCGATCGCGCCGCCGCCAGAGGGTGCGCAGCGCGCGCTCGAGGTCCTCGTCGTAGCGCCATGCGAAGGCCGGCGGTGGTGCGTCGCTTCCGTGGGCGCACGCCGCGCCTGCCCGCGGCCGACATCTGCCACAGGCCGATGATGAGCGCGTAGGAATGGCGCAGGAGCTGCACTCCGCCGCCGGCGCCGAGCTCGGGAAAGTGGCGCTCGAGTCCCGCGCCGGCGCGCAGCAGGCGGTCGGACATCCGCTCGCGGAACGCCGCTGCGGCCTCGGCGGGAATGCTCTGCGCCATCAGCGCGAAGCACCGCGACGCGAGCGGCAGGAAGAGCGGCGGCTCGACCATGTAGCGCCGGGTCAGCACGAGCATGTCGTCGATGGCGACCGGCGCCTCGCCTCTCGACCAGCGCCATCACGGCGCGGAAGAAGCCGTCGACGTTGCGCTCGTGCAGCGCGAGCAGCAGCTCTTCCTTGCTCGGAAAGTACAGATAGACCGTCCCCTTGGCGAGGAGCGCCTCCTCCGCGACCTCGGCGACGTTCGCGACCCGCTCCGGCGAGCGGAGCAGCAGGCGCTCCGCGGCATCGAGGATCGCATCGTGTCGCTCCTGCTTGTCTTCGGCCTGGACCGCGCGTTGGCGTATCACCATTGGGTCGACCTCCCGAGCGCTAACTGACCTTCGGTCATTTGCGCTGGACACTAAATGACCGTCGGTCAGTTGTCAAGCGCGATGGCGCTGCGGGAGGAACGGCGCGAAAAATCAATCACGTCGATCGGACATTCGCGGCAGAATCCGCCAACGCGCCCGGGCGATCCCCTGCCGCTGCACGCGGGATGCGGGTAGCCCGGAGGCGCGCGACCAAGGAGGACACCAGCGATGCCAAAGTACCTGTTCGAGGCGAAATACACGGCCGAAGGGGCCAAGGGAATCATCAAGGAAGGCGGCAGCGCCCGCCGCGCGGCGGTCGAAAAGGCCATCGCCGGCTGCGGCGGCCGGCTCGAGTCGTTCTATTTCGCGTTCGGCGATGTCGATGCGTACGTAGTCGCCGACCTGCCCGACAATGCCTCCGCAGCGGCGCTCGCGCTCGCCGTCGGAGGGTCCGGGAGGGCGTCGACGAAGACCGTGGTGCTGCTGACCATGGACGAGGCCGACGCCGCGACGAAGAAGGCCGTCAACTATCGTCCGCCGGGCGGCTGACCGGACTGGGGACCCTCCGCGGCGCGATGCCGGTGAGAACCGGCGTCGCGCGGCGCGCTAGAACAGCGCGAGCGTGGCCCGCGTCAGCTCGCTCGCGGCATCCGCGTAATCGACGACCACGCTGAAGTGGTGGCGTGCGGGCACGATCAGCGGCGCGCGGGCGCCCGGCGGCCGGTTCGCCGGCCAGGCATCCCACAGGATTCGCGTCTGCCGGACGAACTCGGACGTCTCGTCGGCGCCGACCGCGAGCAGCAGCGGGGCGCGCGAGCGCGGCGCGAGGCGCGCCGGTGACAGGCGCGCGGCCTCCGCATCGTCGAGCCGGAAATCGGTGTTGAACGAGAACTGCACCATCGGCGCGAGGTCGTGCACGCCGGACAGCGACACGGCGCCCGCGAGCGGATCGCGCGCGAGTCCCTGCGCGGACCAGTCGGTCGCGAGCAGCATCGCCGCGAGGTGACCGCCCGCCGAATGCCCGCCGACGACGATGCGCGTCGGATTGCGCGCCGATGCGCGGCGCCCTCGCGTGCGAGCCAGGCCACCGCGCGCCGGCATTGCTCGACGATCGTCGCGATGGTCACGTCGGGGCACAGATCGTAATTGGCGACGGCGACGGCGCAGCCCTGCGCGACGAACGGCCCCGCGACGAACGAGAAATCGCTCTTGTCGAGCGCGCGCCAGTAGCCGCCGTGCAGGAAGACGAACGTGGCCCGCGCGCGGCCCCCGCGGCAGGAACAGGTCGAGCGTCTCCTTCGGCCCCGGCCCGTAGCGCAGGTCGAGCTTCGGCGCGAGCATCGCGCGCGCCTTCGCCGACAACTCCGCGCAGCGCGCGAGCCACAGCGGATGATCCGGGACCGCAGCGCGGTTGTTGTAGCCGCGCTCGACGAACTCCGGCGTGTACGCGATCGTGCTCACGCGGACGGCGTCATTCCGGCTGGCGCCGCTCATGCGATCGCCGGCGCGATCGAGATCGCCAGCGTGCCCAGCCCGTCGATGCCGCCGTCGAGACGATCGCCGGCGACGACCGCACCGACCCCCGCGGGCGTTCCGGTGTAGATCAGGTCGCCGGGCAGGAGCTCGTAGTACTGCGACAGGAAATGGATCGTGTGCGCGACGTCCCAGATCAGGTCGGACAGGTCGCCCTGCTGCCGGCGCGCGCCGTTGACGTCGAGCCAGATCGCGCCCCTTGCCGGGTGCCCGACCTCGCTGACCGGATGGATCGGCCCGATCGGCGCCGCCTCGGCGAACGACTTGCCGATGTCCCAGGGCCGCTTCTTCTCGCGCATGTCGGACTGCAGGTCGCGGCGCGTCATGTCGAGGCCGACCGCGTAGCCCCAGACGATCGGCGAGCGCGTCGGCGGGCGCGAGCTTCACGCCGCGCGCGCCGATCGCCGCGACCAGCTCGATCTCGTGGTGGTAGTTCTTCGTCGCGAGCGGGTAGTGCACGCGACCGACCGCCGGCGGCACGACCGGGACCACGGCATCCGCCGGCTTGGTGAAGAAGAACGGCGGCTCCTTCGTCGCGTCGCCGCCCATCTCCTTCGCATGCTCGGCGTAGTTGCGGCCCACGCAGTAGATGTGGCGGACCGGGAACTGGCTGGCGGTGCCGGCAACGGGGACGGTCGGGACGTCCCACGCGGGGAAGACGGTGGTCATCGGGGGAATGCCTTTCGCGCGATCAGAGGTGGCGGGGGCGACGCGTCGCAGGGCGGCGTTCGGGCGGCCCGTTGCGTCCGGCTGAAGCCGGACCCACAAGTGGCATCACTCGGCATCCGGCTGAAGCCGGACCCACGTGGCATACGCGCGCGACCCCAAGTGGCATCACTCCGCATCCGGCTGTCGCGCCGGCGCGGCGTCGGCGAACGCCGGCAGCGCATTGCAGGCGGCTTCGATGCGCAGCAGCGTCGGATACGGCGCGAGATCGAGATCGACGCGCCGCGCATTGGCGAGCTGCGGGACGAGGCAGACGTCGGCGAGCGTGGGCGCATCGCCGTGGCAGAACGACCCGGTCGCGGCCTCGCGCGCGAGTCGCGTCTCGAGCGCCTCCAGCCCGACGTCGCACCAGTAGCGGTACCAGCCGTTCTTCTGCGCCTCGGTCGCGCCGAGCGTGCCGGTCAGGTAGTTCAGCACCCGCAGGTTGTTGAGCGGATGGATGTCGCAGGCGATCGCCAGCGCGAGCGAGCGCACGCGGGCGCGCCCGGCCGGATCGGGCGGCAGCAGCGGCGGCTTCGGCTGCGTCTCGTCCAGCCACTCGATGATCGCCAGCGACTGCGTCAGCACGTCGCCGTCGTCGGTGACGAGCGAGGGCACGAGCCCCTGCGGATTGAGCGCGAGATAGTCGTCGTCGCGCTGCGCGCCGCGGCGCAGGTGAACGAAGGCACGCTCCGGCGCGAGGCCCTTGACGTTGAGCGCGATGCGCACCCGGTACGCCGCCGACGAGCGGAAGTAGTCGTAGAGCTTCATCGCCTCAGTGCCCGCCGGTGGGGCCGCCTTCAGACGGCCCGGCGCGTCCGGCTGAAGCCGGACCCGCGACCCGATTCCTGGGATCGTTCATCTCAGGAAAACGCCGAAATGCCGGTCTGCGCGCGGCCGAGGATCAGCGCGTGGATGTCGTGCGTGCCTTCGTAGGTGTTCACCGTCTCGAGGTTCAGCAGGTGGCGGATCACGTGGAACTCGTCGACGATGCCGTTGCCGCCGTGCATGTCGCGCGCCATCCGCGCGATCTCCAGCGCCTTGCCGCAGGAGTTGCGCTTCATGATCGACGTGATCTCCGGCGCCGCCTTGCCTTCGTCCTTCATCCGGCCGAGGCGCAGGCAGCCCTGCAGGCCGAGCGTGATCTCGGTCTGCATGTCGGCGAGCTTCTTCTGGATCAGCTGGTTGGCGGCGAGCGGCCGGCCGAACTGCTTGCGGTCCAGCGTGTACTGGCGCGCCGCGTGCCAGCAGGCCTCCGCCGCGCCCGAGCGCGCCCCAGGCGATGCCGTAGCGCGCGCTGTTGAGGCAGCCGAACGGGCCCTTGAGGCCCTCGACGTGCGGCAGCAGGTTCTCCTTCGGCACGAGCACGTCGTCCATCACGATCTCGCCGGTGACCGACGTGCGCAGGCTGAACTTGCCCTCGATCTTCGGCGCCGAGAGGCCGGTCATGCCCTTTTCGAGGATGAAGCCGCGGATCACGCCGTCGTCGGTCTTCGCCCAGACGACGAACACGTCGGCGATCGGCGAGTTGGAGATCCACATCTTGCTGCCGACGAGCCGATAGCCGCCGGGCGCGGCGTGGGCGCGCGTGATCATGCCCCCGGGGTCCGAGCCGTGATTGGGCTCGGTCAGGCCGAAGCAGCCGATCCATTCGCCCGTCGCGAGCTTCGGCAGGTATTTCTTCCGCTGCGCCTCGTTGCCGTACGTGTAGATCGGGAACATCACGAGCGAGCTCTGCACGCTCATCATCGAGCGGTACCCCGAGTCGACGCGCTCGATCTCGCGCGCGATCAGCCCGTAGCAGACGTAGTTGAGGCCGGCGCCGCCGTAATCGGCGGGGAGCGTCGCGCCAAGGAGCCCCAACGCGCCCATCTCCGGGAACACCGCCGGATCGGAGCTCTCGTTGCGGAACGCCTCCGTGACCCGCGGCAGGAGCTTCTCCCGCGCGTAGTCGTGGGCCGTGTCGCGGACCATCCGCTCTTCCTCGGTCAGCTGGTCGTCGAGCAGCAGCGGGTCGTCCCAGACGAACTTCGCCTTGGACGCGGAGTGGACTCGCTCGGGGGCATTCATGGGGGAGCTCCGGGTGACGGTGGAGGCGCGCCGCGCATCCGGCGCGGCACGCGGGGAATCGAATGGGCGATTATCGCGCGCCGGCGCGCGGGATGCCAGTTCCCCCCAACGGGGGGCGATTCGCGCCTCGCGGCCACCCTGCGGCGCTCAGCGCGGCCCCGTCTGCCGCAGCCGGAAGCGCTGCAGCTTTCCCGTCTCGGTGCGCGGCAGCGCGGTCAGGTACTCGACGGCGCGCGGATACTTGTACGGCGCGATCGTCGCGCTTGACGTGGTCCTGCAGCTCGCGCGTCATCGCCTCGCCGGGGGCGAATCCCGGCTTGAGCACGACGAACGCCTTGACGATCTGGCCGCGCTCCTCGTCCGCCGCGCCGATCACCCCGCACTCGGCGACCGCCGGATGCAGGAGCAGCGCGCCCTCGACTTCGGGTCCCGCGATGTTGTAGCCGGCGCTGATGATCATGTCGTCGGTGCGCGCCTGGAAGACGTAATCGCCGTCGGCGTCGACCAGGTACGCGTCGCCCGTGTAGTTCCACCCGCCCTTCACGTAAGTCCCCTGCCGGTCGTCGGCGAGGTAGCGGCAGCCGGTCGGGCCCTTGACCGCAAGCCGGCCGACCGTGCCCGGCGGCAGCGGGTTGCCCGCGTCGTCCATCACGCAGGCGCGGTAGCCGGGGATCGGCCGGCCGGTCGCCCCGGGTTTGGCGTGGGCCTCGTCGTGCGAGATGAAGATGTGCAGCATCTCGGTGGCGCCGATCCCGTCGATGATCTCGATGCCGGTCGCCTCCTTCCACAGCGCGCGGGTGGCCGCCGGAAGCGCCTCGCCGGCGGACACGCACTTCGCGAGCGAGGACAGGTCGTGCTTCCTCGCGTCGGCCGCCATCGCGCGGTACGAGGTCGGCGCGGTGAAGAGCACGCTCACCCGATGCCTGGCGATCGCCGGCAGCAGCAGCTCCGGGGACGCCTTCTCGAGCAGCAGCGTCGCCGCGCCGATCGACAGCGGAAAGAGCAGCAGCCCGCCGAGGCCGAAGGTGAACGCGAGGGGCGGGCTCCCGGTGAACAGCGCGTCGGACGATGCGCGCAGCGTGGATCGCGGCCAGCAGTCGCAGGCCGCCATCATGTCGCGGTGGAAGTGCATCGTGCCTTTCGGCTTCCCGGTCGTGCCCGAGGTGAACGCGATCAGCGCGGTGTCGTCGGCCGCCGTGTCGACATTGGCGAAGGTCGCCGGCTTGCCCGCAGCCCGCGCGTCGAGCCCGTGGGAGTTGTCGCTGCCGAACAGCGCCACCGCCCCGAGCGTCGGGCAGTTCGCTCGCGCCGCGTCGAGCTCGCCGGCCAGCCGCGCATCGCAGAGCGCGTGCGAGACCTGCGCCTTGGTGACGATGTCGGTGAGCTCCTTGGCGCGCAGCAGCGGCATCGTGCCGACCGCGATGCCGCCTGCCTTCATCACCGCGAACCAGCAGGCGGCGTGCAGCGGCGTGTTCGGCGCGCGCAACAGCACGCGATTGCCGGGAACGAGCCCCAGATCCTCGACCAGCACGCGCGCGATGCGGTTGGCGCGCTCCAGCAGTTCCGAGTACGTCCAGCGCAACCCGCCCGGAGCGACGATCGCGGTGCGGGGGCCCCAGCCGCGGTCGATCGCGCGATCGAGCAGCGCCGTCGCGCAGTTGAGCCGCGCCGGATACTCGAGCTCCGGCAGCTCGTAGATGAATTCCGGCCACGCCTCGCGCGGCGGCAGGTTGTCGCGCGCGAAAGTGTCGACGTGCGCGGTATAGCTCATCGCAGATCCCCCCTTGGCCCTCGCAGCAGCTCGCGGGCGACGATCAGCTTCTGCACCTCGGTCGCGCCCTCGTAGATCCGCAGCGCGCGGATCTCCCGGTACAGCCGCTCGACCACCTGCCCGCGCGTGACGCCGAGCCCGCCGAAGAGCTGCACCGCGGCGTCGATCACCTGCTGCGCGGATTCGGTCGCCGTCATTTTCGCCATCGCGGCTTCCTTGGTTGTGGCCGCCCCCCGGACGTCGCGCAGCCACGCGGCGCGGTAGGTGAGCAGCGCCGCGGCGTCGATCGCGGTCGCCATCTCGCCCAGTCGCGCCTGCGTCAGCTGCAGATCGGCGAGCGTCGCCCCGAACATCCTGCGCTCCCGCGATCTGCCCAACGCCTCGTCCAGCGCACGCCGGGCAAACCCCAGCGCCGCCGCCGCCACCGACGCGCGGAAGATGTCGAGCGTGCGCATCGCCAGCTTGAAGCCTTCGCCCTCGGCGCCGAGCAGCGCATCCGCCGCGACGCGGCAGCCGGCGAACTCGAGCCGCGCCAGCGGATGCGGCGCGATCACCTCGATGCGTCCGGCAATGGCGAGGCCCGCCGCCTGCGCCGGCACCAGGAACGCCGAGATGCCGCGGGTGCCGGCGTTGGCACCTGCGCCCTCGCCCGTGCGCGCGAACACGCAGTAGAAATCCGCGATCCCGCCGTTCGAGATCCACGTCTTGCAGCCGTCGAGCACCCACTCGTCCCCGTCGCGGCGCGCGCGCGCGGCCATCGCCGCGACGTCGGAGCCCGCGTCGGGCTCGGACAGCGCGAACGCGGCAATCGCCCGGCCCGCGGCCACGGCAGGCAGCCAGCGCGCCTTCTGCGCGTCGCTGCCGGCCAGCGTGATCGCGCCGCTGCCCAGCCCCTGCATCGCGAACGCGAAGTCGGCGAGGCCGTCGTGGTAGGCAAGCGTCTCGCGCGCGACGCACAGCGCCCGCGAGTCGAGCGCGGACAGCGCTCCGCCGTGCGCCGCGGGGACGCAGTAGCGCAGCCAGCCCGCGTCGCCGAGCGTGCGGACGAGCGCGCGGCAGCCGGCGTCGACGTCGGCGTGGTCGCCGCCCGCGAGCGCGGTGGCGGCCCACGCGCCCAGGTCGGCCGCCATGGCGCGGTGCGCGTCGTCGAAGAAAGGCCAATCGAGATGCGTGCGGTCCATCTCAATGCCTGCCTGTGGGGCCGCCTTCAGGCGGCCTCGATGCGCGCTCGCGTCCGGCTGAAGCCGGACCCACGGCCCGATTCCCGGCGCGGTCCAATCAGTTCCCCTCGAATTTCGGCGTCCGCTTGGCGACGAAGGCCTCGTACGCACGGCGAAAATCCGCGGTCTGCATGCAGATCGCCTGCGCTTCGGCCTCGGCCTCGATCGCGGCGTCGAGGTCCATCGCCCACTCCTGATGGAGCAGCTTCTTGGTCATCGCATGCGCGAACGTCGGACCATCGGCGAGCGTGCGGGCGAGCGCGCGCGCCTCCCCCGGCAACGCATCGGCGGCGACGACGCGGCTGTAGAACCCCCAGGCCGCGCCTTCGTCCGCCGTCATCGCGCGGCCGGTGTACAGGAGCTCCGCGGCGCGTCCCTGGCCGATCATCCGCGGCAGCAGCGTGCAGGCGCCCATGTCGCAGCCGGCGAGGCCGACGCGCACGAACAGGAACGCGGTGCGCGCGCTCGGCGTGCCGAGCCGGAAATCCGCGGCAAGCGCCACCATCGCGCCCGCGCCGGCGCACACGCCGTCGACGGCCGCGACGACGGGCTGCGGGCAGTGCCGCATCGCCTTGACGAGGTCGCCGGTCATCCGCGTGAACGCGAGCAGCTCGGGCATGCTCATCCGGGTGAGCGGGCCGATGATCTCGTGCACGTCGCCGCCCGAGCAGAAATTGCCTCCGGCGCCCTCGATCACGAGCGCCTTGACGTCGCTGGCGTAGACCAGTCCGCGGAACAGGTCGCGCAGCTCGGCGTAGGAATCGAACGTCAGCGGGTTCTTCTTGTCGGGGCGGTCGAGCGTGATGGTCGCGACCTTGCCGTCGGCGTCCGCCTGCCACCGGAAATGCGTGCCGCGGTAGTCGCGGAAGGGTCGTAGCTGATGCGCCATGCTCATGATCGGTTCTCCGTTTCCGCCGCACACTTTAGACCGGAAACGGAGTCCGTCAAAGGGCGCGCCGCGCGCGCAATCCGTCATCCGGCCTAGGCGGTCGGCGCAATTCCGAACGGGCGCCGGCACCGCTAGGCTCGCCTCGAACCCGATGTCCCGGGGAGATGTCCCGGGCGTGAACATTGGTGCCGGCGATGCCTCGACGCGACCACGAAACGAGAGAACGGCGGCCGGATGCGCGCGACGGCGGATTCACGCTGGTCGAGCTTCTGGTCGCGATGGCCATGGCCTGGCTGCTCGGCGCGATGGCCCTGCCTGCCTTTCGCGACTGGCTCGCTTCCTACCAGCTCGCGAATCACGCGCGCGACCTCGCCGAAACGATGACCCGCGCGCGCACCGAGGCGGTAAGGCGCGGCCATCGCGTCAACCTCTGCAAGTCGGCGGATGGAAACCGCTGCGCCGCTGCCGGCGGCTGGGACGCCGGGTTCGTCGTCTTCGGCGACATCAACGGCGACGGGCAGCACGACGCCGACGAGCCGCTGCTGGGCATCGGCGGCCCCCCGCCGCCGGGCGTCACGGTGCGGGCCAACCGGCCGCTGGCCGAATACGTCTCCTACACGGACGTAGGGCACGCCCGGATGCTCAACGGCGCGCTGCAGATGGGCACGTTCACCGTCTGCCGCAGCGGACATCGCGCGCTCAACGTCGTGCTCGCCGGCAGCGGGCGCGTGCGCGTCGACAAGACCGCGAGCCGGTGTCCGTAGCGGCCGGCGACCCGCGCCGAAGCGCTCGCCGTCGCGCGCGTCCACACCGGTTTGCGCCGTCTGCAGGTCCCTGCGCAGGCGTGCGCGAATTCGCGATCGCGCGCCCGAAAAATGACGACGTCATGACGATTCGCGCACAGATGCCGCGTCGCCGTGCAAAATGCGGCCACCGTCCGTTCGCATTCAGGGCCCGTTAGTCGGGATGGTTTGCGGCGGGTTTCGGCGCCAACTACGATAGTCCCGACGGGAAAAGGAAAAACTCGATGATGCCACCCGCACGGAAGCACGCCCGCGACGCCGGATTCACGCTGATCGAAGTCATGATCACCGTGGGGGTCGTCGCGATTCTCGCCGCAGTCGCGCTTCCCAACTACATCGACTACCTCACGCGCAGCAAGCTCGTCGAGGCGAAGACCAACCTCGCCGACATGCGCACGCGGCTCGAGCAGCATTTTCTCGACAACCGCGTCTATCCGGCGGCGTGCATCGCGTTCGCCCCGGGTCCGGCCGGAGCCGGCAACATCCACCTGCCGGCGAGCTCGAAATACTTCACGATCACCTGCGCCTTGACAGCGACGACCTACACGGTCACCGCCACGGGCACCGGATCCGTGGCCGGCTTCGTCTACACGATCGATCAGGCCAACACCCGCAAGACGACGTCGGTGCCGGCGGGCTGGACGACATCCGAACGTGTGCTGGGTGAGCCGGAAGAACGGGGACTGCTGAGCATGAAGGCGCGATCCAAGCCGCGTGGCTTCACCCTGATCGAGCTGCTCGTGGGGCTGGCCGTGATCGCGCTGCTGTTGATGTTCGGGGTGCCCTCGTTCACGACGTTCCTGCGCAACAGCGAGATCCGCTCGACGGCCGAGTCGCTCGTCAACGGCCTGCGCGCCGCGAGCACCGAGGCGGCGAACCGCAATACGCGCGTCGCCTTCACGCTTGCGGGAAGCGGCGATGCCAGCTGGACGATCAACGTGGTCAAGGACCCGGCGACCAAGGAGCTCGAGCAGCCGCCGATCCAGGCGTACTCGCGGAAGGAGGCCGGGGCGAACACCAAGGTCACGCTCACGCCGGCCGGCAAGCTGCAGGTCATGTTCACCGGGCTCGGCCGGGTCGATAACCAGGGAATGCCGGACGACCACCTGCAGCAGATCGACATCGAATCCGTCGTCAGCGGCGAAGCACGCGCGCTGCGCATCATCATCGACGATCCCAATCCCGCCGACCCGGCGAAACCGCGCGGACTGAGGCTGTGCGACCCCGACCCCGCGCTGGCCGCGCTGTCGCCCCCCGATCCGAGGGCCTGCTGAAATGAAACCTCGCGCCAAACTCACGAACCCGCCGCCCGGCCGGCAGACCGGAAGCTATCTGCTCGAGGCGCTGATCGCGATGCTCATCTTCGCGTTCGGCGTGCTCGGCCTCATCGGCCTGCTCGGGCAGCTCGCTCCGCATCACCAACGACGCCCGCTATCGGTCGGAAGCCGCCAACCTCGCGAGCGCGATGATCGCGGACATGTGGACGATGACCTCCGATCAGATGGACACGCAGTTCGGCGCCGGCGGCACCAAGCTCACGGCCTGGCGGAAGAAGGCCGAGGATCTGCTGCCGTCCGCCGCGACCCATCCGCCGACGGTCGAGCTTGCGAGACGGCCTGTCGTTCGAGAGCCGGACGGTCGTGGTCACGGTGTTCTGGCAGATGCCCGGTGACAAGGAGCTGCACCAGCACCTGATGACCGCGCAGATCGGCAAGAACCGGGTGCTGCCATGAGACAGTGCGAACGCAGCGCGAGCCGGCTGCAGCGCGGAATGGGCCTGATCGAGGTCCTGGTCAGCGTCGTGATCGGCCTGCTGCTGGTGCTCGTGATCTATCAGATCTACGAGGTCAGCGAGGGCCAGAAGCGCACGATCACCGCCGGCAGCGACGCGCAGCAGAACGCGAGCTACGGCCTGTACGTCCTGGCGCGCGACATCGCGATCGCCGGCAACGGCATCGCCTCGGCGGCGGCGACCCTCGATGGCTGCGCGCTGCTGCGCCCCGTCCCGGTGCTCATCGCGGCCGGCGCGACCGCCGACGACCCGGACACGCTCACGGTGCTCTACGGCGGCTCGAGCTCGCTGTCGACGCCCGTCCAGTTCAAGCAGGCGGCGACCACCGCCCAGGCCTACGTCGTTCCCGGCCCCGTCGGCTTCAGCCCGAACGACGTGATCGCGGCGGTACAGGGCGCCACCTGCACGGTGTCGACGATCAACGACGGTGGCGTCGCCGTCGACGGCGCCACCGGCTTCGCCACCGTCACGCACACGCCGGTCGCCGGCAACATGGCCGCGACGTACGCCGCGGTCAGCGCCTCGCTGATCAACCTGGGCCAGCCGGCGGCGATGGGGCGCGTCGTCTATACCGTCGACCCAACGACGCTGGCGCTGCGCACGCAGAAGCAGCTGCCGACGGTCGACCCGGTGACCCCACTGATCAGCGATGTCGTCAACCTGAAGGCGCAATACGGGCTCGACACCAACAACGATGGCGTCGTCGACGCCTGGCAGGACGCGACCGGGCCCACCTGGGCGGCAGCCAACCTGCCGACGCAGCCGCTGGCGACGCTGCAGCAGATCCGGGCGGTGCGCGTCGCGATCGTCACGCGCAGCGCACAGCACGAACGGACCGCCGTCACGACCGGCCCGCTGACGATGTTCGACGGCGCGGTGTCGATGACGCTCTCCGGCGATGAGCAGAACTACCGCTACAAGGTGCTCGAGACCATCGTCCCGCTCCGCAACGCGCTCTGGAACGCATCATGATGCCGAACCCGTCCGCCGCCATTGCCGCGCGCCCGCGCGCCCTGCGCGCCCGCGCAGAGCGCGGCGTCGTGCTGTTCATTGCGCTGCTGGTCATGGTGGCGCTCTCCCTTGCCGGGATCGCGCTGATCCGCTCGGCCGACACGGCGACGATCGTCGCCGGCAACCTCGCCTTCAAGCAGGCCGCCGCATCCGCCGTCGATCGCAGCATCGAGCACGCCATCGATGCGTTGTTCAATCCGGTCGCCGACCCCACGGCGTCGAAGCCCGCGATCGTGGACAAGCAGAGCGACTCCAAGCCGCAGAACTATTTCGCCAGCGTCCGGCTCAAGGGGGGCAAGATTCCGGAGATCCCGGACGAGCTCCAGTCGTCCAGCGCATTTGCCGGTGCCGGCCTCAACAAGGACCTGGTTCCCGTCGACGCGGCGGGCAACAAGAGCTTTTACGTGATCGAGCGGATGTGCGCCAATCCCGGACTCGCCGTCGGCAGCAACTGCAATCTCTCGAGCGCGGCGCTCGGCGCGGATGCCGGGACGCAGCACTACGAAGGCCTTACACGCCCCGGTGACGCCTTCTACCGCGTCACGGTCCGCGTCGAGGGCCCCCGGAACACGGTCGCGTACGCGCAGGCGATCCTCAGGTAACCCGCGCGCCACCCCGGCTTCGCCAGGAGCAGCACCATGAACCCTTCCCGCCCGTCCGCCTTTGCGAAGCACTGCGCCGCCGCGCTGGCCGCAACGCTTGCATTGCTGCTGCCGCTCCCTGCGCTGGCGGCGCCGACGGGGCTGGCGGTAAAGCCGCTCCAGTCGCTGAACCGAGTCAAGCCGAACATCATGTTCACGGTCGACGACTCGGGGAGCATGAGCTTCGAGTTCATGCCGGACTTCACCGCGGAAGGCCCGCCGCCGCTGCGACCAGCAAGCGCTGGCGGCACGGGGACGTACTACTGCCGCGACCGCCGGAACTGCGGCGGCATCGTCGACCCGTCAACGGCTTTCCGGACAACGGTCGCCGTCGTGGGCGCTCGAGCAGGCGGACCCGCCGATTCGCAGCGTCGACTACAACAAGATCTTCTACAATCCGTCGGCCACCTACAACCCCGGCAAGCGCGAGGACGGCACCGACCTTCCCTGCGAAGGCAGCAACACCGCCGTGCACCGGACCGTGGACCGCCGTCTACCGCAACGGCTTCGCGGGATACCCCGGCGCCAATACCGGCGCGAACGATCAATCTCGACGACCGGCTATCCGGACACGGTCTGGTGCAACCAGCAGGCCGGCAGCTCCGCCGTCGGCGGCGGACATCGCCACGGCGACGACGGCCGGTCCGGCGTACGGTTCGGTGTGCCGCCTCAACGGCCGCGCCTATCCGTCGTTCACGGCGTTCAGCGGCGCGTCGATCCTGTGGACCGCGCCGGCGGTCGCCGCCGGATACAACTACCCGAATCTCCTCAACGTCGCGACCGGCGGCAACACCGCGTGCGCCAACGCGAGCGAGTACTGCGTGTTCAACACCCCGGTGAAGGTCTTCGGCAACCCGTACTACTACACGACTCGCGGGTCCAGTACTGCTCAGAACAAGGACGCCGCCGGGTTCGGCACGTCGCCCTGCAGCGATCGCTGGGACGAGACGACCTACAAGTACGTGCGCTACGGCACCGACGCGACGAAGGCGTTCGACCCGCAGGCGTTCACCCGCGTCGACATCGCAGCATCCGGCTGCACCGTCACCGCGGGAGGCTCGAGCTCGTCGACGACGAGCGCGACATGTCCGAGCGGTCGCAGCTATGCGCAGGAGATGGCCAACTTCGCCAAGTGGTACGCCTTCTACCGCACCCGCATGCTGGCGATGAAGACGGCGGCCGGCACCGCCTTCTCGGCGCTGACCGACGAGGATTCCCGCGTCGGCCTGCACACGCTGTGGGAGAGCAACACCACGCTACAACCTCTTCCTGAACGTCAAGCCGTTCGACGCGACGCCACAAGGCGGCGTGGTTCCAGCAAGTTCTACGCCGTGGTCGCCCGGTGGCGGCACGCCGCTGCCCCACGCCGTCTATCGCATCGGCGAGTACTTCTCGAATTCCGGCAACTCGAGGCTGCCGGGTGCGACCGATCCGCTCGATTCGGTCACCGGCCGATGCCAGGCCAACTACCACCTGCTGGCGACGGACGGCTACTGGAACATTCCGTTGAACGACCCCAACGGCTACGCGGGCTTCAGCGCCAGCGTCGGCAACTGGGACCGCACGGTCCCCAACAGCCTGCCGGGGCCGATCTCCGGCTTCACGCCGGGCAGCCCGTTATCCGCGACCGTATTACGAGGGCGCGACGACGGCGACCAGCAACAGCCTGTCCGACCTCGCGATGTATTACTGGATCCGCGACATCCGGCCGACGATCGCCGACAACGTGAAGGACACGATCGCGCCCTGGCAGCACGTGACGCTCTACGGCCTTTCGATCGGCGTCCAGGGCAACGTCGACTATCCCGCCGGCGTGGACGCCATCACCGCCGGCACCCTGGACTGGCCGGTTCCGCACGGGCGTCGGAGCGTCCCGATTCCGATCGACGACCTGTGGCACGCCGCGCTCAACAGCCGTGGCAAGTACTTCAACGCGTCCAATCCGCAGCAGCTGGCGGAGAGCATCGTCGGCGCGCTGGCCGACTTCACGCTCGCAATCGGGCACCGGCACCGCCGTGGGCATCGCCGGCGCGCAGCTCACGGCGACGCGGAAGTACGGCTACCGGACGAGCTACGAAGCCGGATGGTGGGGCGACGTCAAGAAATACGAGCTCGACGCCGCCACCGGCGCGCTTCCGGTCGAAGCCGGACGGCAATCCGAAGAACGAACCGCTGTGGTCGGCCGCCAAGGCAGCTCGATGCGCAGGCGCTGGGGACCGGCTGGGACCTGAACCGCCGCATCGTCACCATCAACGACGCGACCGGCGCCGCGGTGCCGTTCCGCCTTGCGAGCCTCTCGCCCAACCAGCAGGCCGCCGCTCAACGCCGGCTGGTCGGTCGTGACGCCCACGCCCAGCGCCCAGGCCGTGCTCGATTTCCTGCGCGGCGACAAGTCGAACGAGGGCGTCGGCGACGACCAATTTCCGGGTGCGATCGCACGCGCTCGGCGACATCGTCTATTCGGGCGCGGTGCCGGTCGGCGCACCGTCGCAGCCCTACGACGACACCGGCAACCCCGGCTATCCGGCATTCGCCGCTGCCAAGAAATCGCGGACGCCCATGGTCTACGTCGGCGCCAACGACGGCATGGTGCACGCGTTCATCGACTCGACCACGACGGACGCCGGCAAGGAAGCCTGGGCGTTCGTTCCCAAGGCGCTGTACAGCGCGAGCAATCCGAACGACCCCACGCACACGCCGTCGCCCGCGTATTCGCTGGGAGCGCTCAGCTATCGCAACGGCGGCATTCCGAAGTTCTCGTCCAAGTTCTACGTCAATGCGACGCCGCGCGTCTGGGACATCGACTTCGCCAACACCAACACCAAGACCCCGCCGACCACCGGCAACGACTGGCGCTCGATCCTGGTGGGCGGGCTCGGCGCGGGCGGTCGCGCGGTCTATGCGCTCGATGTCACCACACCGGTCGCGCTGACCGACAAGGAAGCCGACATCGTTTCCTCGAAGCGCGTGCTGTGGGAGTTCACCGACGAGCACCTCGGCTACGTCTACGACGCGCCGACGCTCGTCAAGACCTAGCGCTACGGCTGGGTGGTGCTGGTCACCTCCGGGTACAACAACCCGGGCGGCAAGGGCTACCTGTACGTGCTGAACCCGAAGGACGGAACGATCCTGAAGAAGCTGTCGACCGATGTCGGCGACGACAGCAACCCGAGCGGACTGTCCACGATCCGCGCGTACACGCCCAGCCGCAAGGACCCGTACGTGCTCCAGGCCTACGGCGGCGATCTCCGGGGCAACGTGTGGCGCTTCGACCTCTCCGATCCCGACGAGAGCAAGTGGAAAGTCGAGCTGATCGCGAAGCTCAAGGACGCGAACGGCAAGGAGCAGCCGATCACCACGGGAATCCGCATCGAGATCGATCAGAACAACAACGTCGACCGCTATCTGTTCGTCGGCACGGGCAAGCTGCTCGACCAGACGGACCTCGACGACGTCTCGGTCACCAACACGATGTACGTGATCCGGGACGGCACGCGGACCGCGGCCGAGGCGAAGCCGGCGACGCCGTATTCCCGCGCCGATCTCAACGCCGTCGACGGGAGCACGGTGGCCGGGTTCACCGGCACCGCGACCGGCCGCGGCTGGTACCACGATGCGAGCGACCCGAGGCAGAAGATCGCCACCGACGTCTTCGCCGACGTGCAGACGGTCGTCTACACGTTCTCGAAGCCGGCGGACGATCCCTGCGAGGCCGTCCTGTCGTCGGCGCTCTATGCGCGCGACCTCATCACGGCGAACTCGGTGCTCCAGTCGCAGGGCGGCGACGTCGTGCCGGCGATCACCGACGTCGGCGCGATCGCCGGCATTGCGCTGATCCAGGGCCAGGCCGGGACCGGCAGCGCGTCCAGCGGCGACATCCGTGTCCAGGTGACGACGATGAAGGGCCAGGTCTTCAGCTTCGGGGTCAAGCTCGCCGGCGCCGCGTCGCTCAGGCACCGCGTGTCGTGGCGCCTGCTGACCCGGGACTGACCTCGTTGCCGGGTGGCGGCGGCCGACTCGCGGCTGAGTTCAGCGCCGCGCGGCCGCTAGCGCCTCGGCGGCGCCCGCGAGCGTTGGCCGCCGGCAACCCGCCGCCCGAGAACGTCAGCGTCGAGGGCGCCCGCGCGTTTCCGCCGCGGGCGCGATCAGCGTGCCGTCGTGCGCGCTTCGCGACAGAGACGGTCGAGCTCGGCCCGGGCGTCCGACCCGCCGATGACATCCAGCGATTCGGCCAGATCGGCCTCGCGCAATGCCTTCTCGATCTGGCGCGCGTCGGCGAATTCGCCGGTGCGTGCCATCCGGCGCGCTTCGTTCAGCACCGTCTCGTGTCGTGCCCGCTGGTGCGCTTCGCTCAGGGTCATGTGGATCTCCGTTCGACCGTCGCGCCTTGCCGATTCCACCCGGCCTTCCCGGTCCAGGTGGCCGATACCGGCGACGTGCGGCCTCAACCGACCGAAGAACGCTAATCCGGACAGCGCCGCCGGAAGTTGATCTCGGGCAATCAACGCCGAGAAAACGGGCCCGCGCGGACCCGACGCGCCGCACCTGCAGGCTCACCCGGTGAGCGAGCTGCCCCGTTATGATGCGGGGAGCTCGTCCCTTGGCCGGACCCGATGCCGGCACACCCGACCGCGTCGATCGGCCAGGGTACCCGAGCCCCCACCGGCCGCGCCGCAGGCATGCTGCAGATCAGATTCTCCAACCGCTTCGAGCAGCTCGAGGATGCGCTCCTCGACGCGATGGCCACGCCGGCGGCACCGCCGTTCGTGGGCGAGGAGATCATCGTGCCCAGCGCGGCGATCAGGCGCCGCGTCGAGCTCGCGGCGGCGCAGCGCTTCGGGATCTGCGCGAACCTGCGGTTCTCCTTTCTCGCGCAATGGCTGTGGCGGCAGATCGGGCACGTCGTGCCGGTCTCCGAAATCTCGCCCTTCACCACGCCGGTGCTCACCTGGCGCGTGCTCGGGATCCTCGGCGAGCCGGCGTTCGTCGCCGCGCATCCGCCGCTCGCCGGGTACCTGCGCCAGGCCGACGCGGTGATGCGCTACGAGCTCGCGGCGCGCATCGCCGCGCTCTTCGAGCACTACCTGACGTATCGCCCGGATTGGCTCGCGGCTTGGCTCGGCGGCCGGGCCGCCGGGATCGATGGCCTCGACGCCGCGCGCAAGGACGACGAGCGCTGGCAGGCCGCGCTGTGGCAGCGCATCGCCCGCGACCTCGGCACCGACAGCCGCCATCCGTCGGTGGCGTTCTTCGAGGCGATGAACAGGATGGGGACCGACGCTCCGGCGCGCGCGGGACTGCCGGCCACGGCGCACGTCTTCTGCCTGCCGACCACGCCACCGCTCTATCTCGACATCCTGCATCGCCTCGCGCAGTGGATCGACCTGCGGCTCTACGTGCTGAACCCCTGCCGCGAATACTGGTTCGACATCGTCGATCGGAAGCGGCTCGCCTGGCTCGCCGCGAAGGAGCGGGCGGACCACCACGAAGTCGGCAACCGGCTGCTGGCCGCCTGGGGCAGGCAGACGCAGGCGCACATCGACCTCCTGCTTCAGGACGACCGTCCCGTGGACGTCGACGACGCCGGCTTCGTGCCGAGCGAAGGTGAATCGCTCCTCGCACGGGTCCAGAATGCGATGCTCGACCTGACCGAGCTCGCGCGCGGCGGCGTCGAGCTCGCGCCCGACGATCGCAGCGTGGAAGTGCACGTCTGCCATTCGCTCACGCGCGAGCTGGAAGTTCTGCAGGACCAGCTGCTCGCGCTCTTCGCGGGTCCGCATCCCCCGCGGCCGTCCGACATCCTGGTCGTGACGCCGGACCTGGAAACCGCGGCGCCGCTGATCGACGCGGTGTTTCGCACCGTGCCCAAGGCGCGCGAGATTCCGTACGCGATCACCGGCCGGCCGGCAAGCGTGCTCAATGCGGTCGCGCGGGCGCTTCTGGCCGTGCTGGCCGTGGCGACCTCGCGCTTCCAGGCGAGCGCCGTGTTCGAGCTCCTGGAGCAGCCGGTCATCGGCCGCCGCTTCGCGATCGGCAACGCCGAGCGCGAGGCCATCCACGCGTGGATCGGCGAGTCGGGCATCCGCTGGGGCATCGACGGCCGCCATCGCGGCGAGCTCGGCCTGCCCCCGACCGGCCGCCACAGCTTCGGCGACGGCCTCGATCGGCTGTTCCTCGGCTACGCGCTGCCCGCCTCCGCAACCCTGCCCGTCAACGAGCGCCTCGCGGCCGGCAATCCGGAGGGCTCCGCCGCATTGGCGCTGGGGAGCTTCCGCGAATTCGTCCGCCGGCTCGAGCGCCTGCACGCCGATCTCGCCCGGCCGAAATCGCCGGACGAGTGGCGGCAGACGCTCACCGGCGCGCTCGACGACTTCGTCGCACCCGCGGGCGACGAGGTCGACGATGCCCGCGAGACCGCAGCCCGCATCCACGAGCTCTCCGCAAACATGACGCACGGCGGGTTGCGCGAGCCATTGGACGTGGACATCGTGCGCAGCGCACTCACCGCGCTCCTCGACGACCCGACACGCGGCGGCATGCCCGGCGGTGCAGTCACCTTCGCCGCGATGGCCAGTCTGCGCACCCTGCCCTATCGCCACGTCTGCGCCATCGGCCTGAACGACGGCGCCTTTCCGTCGACGCAGCGGCCGGCCGAGTTCGACCTGATGGCGCGGGCCCCGCGCCGCGGCGACCGCGAGCGCCGGATCGACGAGCGCAACGTGTTCCTCGACCTCGTCCTCGCGGCGCGCGAGCGGCTGTATCTGAGCTACACGGGGCGAAGCGTGCGCGACAACGCGCCGCTGCCGCCGTCGGTCCTCGTCGCCGAGCTGCTCGACTATTGCGCCGCGGCCATCGAGGAGCCGCCCTTCTCCGCGGACTCGCTCGAAGTGGCGCGGGCGCGGCTCATGGTCGAACATCCGCTGCAGTCATTCTCGGTCGAGTATTTCGAGGCGAACGCCGACGCGCGCCGCCGGAGCTTCCACGACGAGTATTGCGAAGCCCTGAAACAACGGCTGGCGGCGCCGTCGGCGCCTCCCGTGCTCGAGCCGGCAGCGACGAGCGCCCCTGCACCGGCCGCCGCGGGCGACGAATCCGCCGTCCGCGACGAGCCCGAGGAAGCGGACGAGAACGCGGCATCGGAACCACAGCAGAACTTCTTCGTGCTGCCGCTCCCCGGGGCCGGTCCGGAGTTCCACGACGTCACGCTGGACAATCTCGCACGGTTTTTCCGCAATCCATGCCGCTACCTGCTGAAGGAGCGCCTCGGCATCCTGCTTCCGGAGGGCGACGAAGAGCTGCAGGACGCCGAGCCCTTCGTTTCCGATTGGCGTTCGCGCGATGCCCTCGCGCAGCGCTTGCTCCCGCGCCTGCTCGAAGGCGATGGCCTCGCCCAGTTGCGCAGCCAGGCGCGCGCCGGCATCGAATATCCGGTCGGGCGCCTCGGCGACCTCGAGCTGACGCAGGAGCTCGATCGGCTCGAAGACTTCGCGCGCGCGCTCGCGCCGGTGCTTGCCGAACCAAAGCTCGATCCGCTCGGCGCGACGCTCCAGTTCGTGCTCGACGGCGAGCCGTGGCGCCTGACCGGCAGTTTCGGCGATTTGCGCAAGTCGGGGCTCGTCCGCTACCGCTACGACGACGCGCGCGCCGGCGACTATCTGAACGGCTGGATCGATCACCTGTTCCTGAACGCGATGGAACGGCCCGAGGCGGCCCCCCGAACGATCTGGCACTCGCGCGACGGCTGCTACGCCCTGCCCCACGTCGAGGATGCGCGTGCGCAGCTCGCGGCGCTGCTCGGTCTCTACCGCGAGGGACTGCAGCGTCCGGTCCATTTCTTCCCGAAGTCCGCGTGGCGCTACATGTCCAGGGGCGAGCGCATCGCCGAGGCCGTCGCCGCCTGGCGCAGCTCCAGGTTCAACGCCTACGCGGAAGAGCTCGACCCGGCGTACGTGCTCGCGCTCCGGGGTTGCGCCGACGCACTCGATGCCGAGTTCGTCGAGTGCGCGACCACCGTGTTCGCGCGGCTGCTCGAGGTCATCGACGACTCGAGGCTGGAGTGAGCCGTCCTGCAAGACTCCCCGTGGGTCCGGCTTCAGCCGGACTCGGCGATGCCACCAGCTGCGCGCCGCCTGAAGGCGGTCCCACGGCAGCCTGAGTCATATGAGCAACCCGACCGAATTCGACGTCTTCAACTGCAGCCTCGACGGCATCAACCTGATCGAGGCCTCGGCCGGCACCGGCAAGACCTGGAACATCTGCGGGCTCTACCTGCGGCTGCTGCTGGAGCGCGACCTCGAAGTCCCGCGCATCCTGGTCGTGACGTTCACCAACGCGGCCACCGCCGAGTTGCGCGAGCGCGTGCGCGCCCGGATCGTCGAGACGCTCGCCTGGCTGCGTGCCGGCGAGGGCGATGGGGCCGCTCCGCACGGCGACCCGTTCGTTCCGGACCTGGTGCGCGCGGTCGAGCAGCGCGCCCCCCGCGACCGCGTGAGGCTCGAACGCAAGCTGATCTCGGCGCTGCAGTCGTTCGACGAGGCCGCGATCTTCACCATCCACGGCTTCTGCCAGCGCGCGCTCGCCGACGCATCGTTTTCCGCCGGCCTGCCCTTCTCGCTCGAGCTCGTCACCGACGACAGCGAGATGATGCTGGAGGCCGTCCACGATTTCTGGCGTCGCCGCGTGGCGGACGACAGGTGCCCGCAGCTGCTCGCCGCCCACCTGCTGCAGAAGAACGACTCGCCCGAGAAGTACGCGAAGCTGCTGAAGCGCAGCCTCGCCAAGCCGCTGGCGCGAAACCTGTGGCCGGCGGGCATCGACGCGCCGACGGCAGCCGCGGACGCCGCCGACGTGACGGCGGCGTACGACGCAGCGGGAAGACTCTGGGCCGCGCAGCGCGAAGCGATCGTCGCGACGGTCAGGGCCTCGCTTCCCGCGCTCCATGCCAATTCGTACGGCGAAAAGAGCGTCGCCCAGGCCGCCCGTGAGTGGGACGCCTGGTTCAGCGGGAATTTCCCGCTCGCTCCGCTTCCGGCACAAAGCAAGCTCGATCTGCTGTCGGGCGCCGTGCTCGCCTCGCGCACGAAGAAGACGCAGGTCCCGCCAAAGCACGCGTTCTTCGACGCGGCCGACGGCCTGCTCGCCGCCCGCGCCGCCGTCACCGACGAGCTCGCCCTCGCCCGGACGCGCCTGATCCGCGACCTGATCGAAACCGTCGCCCCGGATCTTCGCCGACGCAAGCGCGAGCGCCGCGTGATCTCCTTCGACGACATGCTCCACAACCTCTACGCGGCGCTCGAGGGCGGCGCGCATCCGGGGCTGGCGCCGTCGCTGCGGGAGCGCTTCCCGGTGGCGCTGATCGACGAATTCCAGGACACCGATCCGCTGCAGTTCGCAATCTTCGAACACATCTATGCCACGGGCGGCGTGCCGGCGTTCTTCGTGGGCGACCCCAAGCAGGCGATCTACAGCTTCCGCAACGCCGACCTGCACGCGTATCTGCAGGCGCGCAAGAGTGCCTCCAGGGCCTACACGCTCGCCGCCAACCAGCGCTCGACCAAGGGGTTGATCGAGGCGTTGAACGGTCTCTTTTCGACCAAGCCGGGCGCCTTCATGCTGGACGGCCTCGACTACCACCGGGTCGAAATGGGGAAGAAGGAGCGCAAGCCGTTCGTCGACACGACCACCGCAAGGCGTGCCGACCTGCAGGTGTGGACGCTCCCGCAGACCCCCGAAGGCGAGCCCGTCCCCAAGACCACCGCCAGGACGTATGCGGCGAAGGCGACGGCCGCCGAAATCGCGCGGCTCATCGCCGAGGGCGACAAGGGTCGGATCACCATCGGCCGGCTCCCGCTGCGCCCCGGCGACATTGCGGTACTGGTCCGCACGCACGCGCAGGGCAGCGAGCTGAAGCGCGAGCTCGGCGCGCTCGACGTCGGCAGCGTGGAGTTGTCGCAGGCGAGCGTCTTCCAGACTCCCGATGCCGAAGAGGTCGAGCGCGTGCTGATTGCAGTCAACCAGCCATCGCGCGATGCGCTGCTGCGGGGTGCGCTGGCGACCGAGATGATGGGCTGCGATGCGGCGAGGATCGCCGAGATCTCGGGCAACGAAGCGGAGCTCCTTGGCTACCTCGAACGCTTCGCGGAATATCGCGAGATCTGGCTGCGCCAGGGCGTCGGCGTCATGTACCGCAAGTTCCTGTCCGCCGAAAAGGTCAGCGCGCGCATGCTGAGCCGCGACGACGGCGAGCGCCGCCTCACGAACCTGCTGCACCTCGGCGAGCAGATCCACGAGGCAGCGGCGATGCACGAATCGCCGGACGCACTGTTGCGCTGGCTGGCGACGAAGCGCCGCGACGGCGCCGCCGAGGAAGTCGCGCAGCTGCGTCTCGAATCCGACCGCAATCTCGTCCAGATCGTCACCATCCACAAGGCGAAGGGCCTGGAATTCCCGATCGTGTTCTGTCCATTCCTGTGGGACGGCAATACCCGGTTCGGCGGCCAGAAACCGGAAGGACGCGAATACCACGATGCCGACGGCGCCGCGGTCGTCGACTTCCGCTCCGAAGACGAGCTCGGCGCCGAGGACGGCCGCATCAAGGCACAGATCAGGCTCGAGGAATCGGCCGAGTCGCTGCGCCTCATCTACGTGGCGCTGACGCGCGCGATCCATCGCTGCTATCTGATCGCCGGCACGTACGTGAGGAAGCACGGCAGGAGCAATTCCGCGACCGAGAGCACGAAGAGCTTCCTCAACTGGCTCGTCGCCGGTGGCAGCCACTCGCCGCAGAGCTGGCTCGACGGCGAGCGTTCCCCGGCCGACATCGCCGCCGCATGGCAGGCGCTGGCCACGCGACTGAAGCCCCACGTCGCCCTCGCGCCCCTGCCCATCGAGCGCGGCACGCCGGTCGTCCTCGCCTCGATTGCGCCCGAATCGCTCACTGCCCTGCCTCCGCCGAAGACGATCGCCCCCGCGTGGTGGATCGGCAGTTTCAGCGGTCTTTCCAGCGACGCGAAGAGCGAAGCCGCAGCGAGCGACCACGACGCGCGGATCGCCGAGGCTGCGAGGGGCGTCGGCGCGCCGCCGCCGGACATCGCGCCCGACGACATCCTGCGCTTTCCGCGTGGCACCAGCGCCGGCGAGTGCCTGCACGCCATCTTCGAGCACATCGACTTCACCGATCCGGCCAGGTGGGACGAGGCCATAGGCCGCGGCCTGTCCACGCATCCGCAATTCCTTGCCGGTGTGCGCTCGACGGAGCAGATCCCGCATCTGACCGGCATGGTCGCGCGGATGCTGGCGAACGTCATGAGCACGACGCTGGCCGACGGCATCGTGCTGGGGACCGTGGCCAGGGATCGGCGCCTCGCGGAGCTCGAATTCAGCCTGCCCGCACCGCGCGTAACGGCCAAGGCGCTCAATGCCGAACTGCGAAGCCTCGGCTACGAGGTCCCCCGCCTCGCATTCCGCGACCTCGAAGGATACTTGAAGGGCTTCATCGACCTCGTCTTCGAGCACGGCGGCCGCTACTACCTGCTCGACTGGAAGTCGAACCACCTCGGCTACGCGGCAGCGGATTACGGCCCCGCCCCCATCCAGCGGGCGATGATCGAGCACAGCTATCACCTGCAATATCTGCTCTACGCGCTCGCCCTCGACCGCTTCCTCGGGCACCGGCTGCCGGGCTACCGCCACGCGACGCAGTTCGGCGGCGTGCTCTATCTGTTCGTGCGCGGCGTGCGGCCGGACTGGGTCAATGCCGACGGCACCGCATCGGGCGTGTTCCACCATCGGCCGACAGCGGCCACGCTCGCGCGGCTCGAAGCGCTGTTCGCGAAGGAACCCACCGCGGGTCCAACCCTTGTGGGTCCGGCTTCAGCCGGACGCATTGAGCTGACCTCTCCAAGGCCGCCTGAAGGCGGCCCCACGGGGAGGAGCGACGCATGAGCGACACGTTCGTCCAGACGCCCGACCAGGCGCTTGCCGAGGGCTTCGCCCATCATGTCGTGCGCTGGGCCCGCGAGAGCAACGCGCCCGAGCACACGCTTGCGGCGCTGCGGGCGGCGGCGCGCGCGACGAGCCTCGCCACCGCCTCGGGTCACGTGTGCACGTCATCTCGCCGATATCGTCGCGGACGGCGAGGAGGCCGACGAATCCGCGTTGCGCCGTGCGTTGCTCGACTCCGGCATGGTCGGCACGCCGGAGGCGCCGGCGGCGCACCCGCTGATCCTCGACGACGACGGCCGCCTTTATCTGCACCGCTACTTCGATTACGAGCGGCGGCTGGCGCGACGCCTGACCGAGCCGTCGCCCGGCTCGACGTGCACGATCGGCAACGACTTCGAAGCCGTGCTCGAGCGTCTGTTCGCGGCCAACGCAAAACGGCTGGGCGATCGCCCCGACTGGCAGAAGATCGCGACGGCGTTGGCGCTCGAGCGGCGCCTGACGATCGTCAGCGGCGGGCCCGGCACCGGCAAGACGACGACCATCGTCAACGTGCTCGCCTGCATCCTCGCCGGAGATCCGGACTGCCGCATCGGACTGGCCGCACCGACCGGCAAGGCCGCGGCCCGGATGCTGGAGGCGATCCGCAACGCCGCCGCCCACCTGCCCGCCGACCTGCGCGCGCGTCTCCCCGCGGAGTCGTACACGGTCCACCGCCTGCTGGGCGTGTCTGCCCGGCTCCGGGGAATTTCGCCACAACGCCGGCAATCCGCTGCCGATCGATCTCCTCGTCGTCGACGAGGCGTCGATGCTCGACCTCGCGCTCGCGACCAAGCTCATCGAGGCGGTGCCGCCGGCCGCGCGCATCATCCTGCTGGGTGACAAGGACCAGCTCGCCGCCGTCGAATCCGGCGCGGTGTTCTCCGAGCTCTCCTCCGACCCGACGCTGAGCGAGGCGTGCGTGCAGCGGCTCGCCGCGGTCACGGGCATTCCCGCCGCGCGCATCGAGCCTCCGGCGCCGGTCAAGCCGACCTGTCTCCACGACAGCGTCGTGTGGCTCACCGAAAACTTCCGCTTCGCGAAGGATTCCGGCATCGGCCGTCTCGCCGCGCACGTCAATGCAGGCGACGCCCAGGCCGCGATCGACCTCCTGCGCTCGGAGCGCGATCCGGCGCTCACCTGGATCGAGGACGCGCACCCGGCGCCGCAGGCCGCGTCGCTCGCGCGGATCGTCGACGGGATGAGGCATTACATCGATGCCGCACGCACCGGCCTCGGCGACAAGGCGGCGCTGTTCGACACGCTGGGACGCTTTCGCGTGCTCTGCGCCGAGCGCGCGGGCCCGCGGGGCGTGGTCGCGATCAACCAGTTCGTCGGGCAGCACTTCCGCAACACGCTCGACCACGCGCTCGATCCCGGCAGCCGCTCCGAGTGGTATCCGGGCCGCCCGGTGATGGTGCTTTCCAACGACTACGTGCTGAAGCTCTTCAACGGCGACATCGGCATCGTGCTGCCCGACGCTTCGGACACGCTGATGGTCTATTTCCCGGACAGCGACGCGCGGCTTTCGGGCCCTGGCCCCGCTGCGCCTGCCGGAGCACGAAACCGCGTTCGCCACGACCGTGCACAAGGCGCAGGGCTCGGAGTTCGACCGCGTGCTGCTGCTGCTGCCCGCCAAGCCCACTCGCGTGGTGACCCGTGAGCTCCTCTACACGGCGGTGACGCGGTCGCGATCGGGGGTGACGATCGTCGGCGGGGCGGAGGTGGTGGAGAAGGCGATCGTCTCGCCGACGCGGCGGTACTCGGGGCTGGTGGCGCGGTTGGGCGAAGTCGACGAGCAGGTGAGGAAGGGCCGCATCGGCTGAACAGGGGGACGGCCGGGATTCGGCGACACGCACGTGGCCAGTTGCGGGTCGCAGAGCCGGATCCCGTTACCATCGCCGTTCGCACCCATGCCCGGCCACAGCAACGGATGGACACGACCACCGCCCTTCTACTGCTCGCCGCCGGATTCGCCGGCGGCGTCGTGACGGCCATCGTCGGCGGCGCTTCGCTGATCACGTTTCCGGCCCTGCTGGCGGCCGGCCTGCCCCCCGTGATCGCGGTGGCGTCGAATGCCGTGGCGACGACACCCGCCAGCTTCGCCGCCGCGGTCACCGACCGCCGGTGGCTGCCGGAGTGGCAACCTGAGTTCTGGCGAGTCATCGCCGTGGCGATGGTCGGCAGCGGCGCGGGCGCGCTGCTGCTGATATTCACGCCGGAGCGAGCGCTGATGACCCTCGTGCCGCTGCTCATCGGCATGGCCACCGCCGTGTTTGCGCTCGCAGGCCGGATCCGGGCCTGGATCTTCCGGCATGCCGCCGATCCCGTCGTGCACTCGGCACGCGCCGATCGTCTGGGTCTGGTGCTCCTCGCGCCCACCGCCGTCTATATCGGGTATTTCGGCGCGGGCGGCGCCGTCATGCTGCTCGCGATTCTGTCGCTCGGGCACGACCGGGATTTCCGCACCGCCAACGCGCTGAAGAATCTGCTGGCGGGGGTGTCTTCCGTGATCGCGGTGGTGATCTTCGTCGTCAGCGGGAGCGTGGCCTGGCCGCAAACGATCGCGATGATGGCAGGCGCCTTCGCCGGCGGCTATGCGGGTGCACGACTGGCGCGCGTCATTCCGGCGACGTTCCTGCGCGTGCTCGTCATCGTCGTCGGCTGCATCGTCACCGTCGTCTACGCGCAGCGCTACTGGTCGCCAATGGTCGCCCTGATCACGCCCAGTTGACAATCGTTCTCAATACGCGCAGATTCGCGGATGGGCCCTATCGTAAAGGAGGTAGCCATGAAGAAAGTCGCAACGGCAGCCGCGCTGGTCCTCTTCGGCATGGGTTCGGCTCTCGGTTCGGGTCCCGGGTGCGAGTACGGCGCCTCGTCGGCCTCGGCCCAGCCGCCCTCGCAGCTGGCCTCAACGCCGGCTCCCGCAGCGTCCAAGGCGCCAACATCCACGGCCTCGAATGCGCCTGTTACGAAGAAGACCGCGAAGCAAGTCGCGGACAAGAGCAAGGAGCCCGTCACCGATGCCAAGGTCGCGGTAGCTTCGACCAAATAGGCTTTTCGGAAATTCACGAAAAGGCCCGCCTGGCGCGGGCCTTTTTCATTTCAGTCCCGCCGGGCCGCCCCAAGGGACTGACCCGCCCCCTTGGGGGGAGGCGAACCTAGTGAGCTTCGGGGGCAGTTTCATCCTAGGTCCATGAAGGGAAGGCAGCCACTCCAGATATCGGTCTCGCCGTCGCCAAGCTGCTCGAACACGGATAACGCCACGCCCGGCGCCCGACCCCGTACGCCTACTCCGCGGTGTCGCTCCCGCGGCGGCCACCGCGCCTCGGACGCCGGACATTGCCGACGCCGCGACGGCTACGGACGCTTCGCCCCCGCGGTCAATGCACCGCGGATGTCGCGAAGCTTGGCTTTCAGCCGCAGTTCGTTGTCGATACCGACCCTGACCAGGATCTTCTGTCCGGCCGACAGCCCCTCCAGATCGGGATCGGCGAATTCGTACCTTACCTTGGGCTGGACCAGGTAGACCGGCGTCCTGGGTTCCGGCGCAGCCAGCAGATGATCGATGACGGCGATCAGCCGATCGTTGAAGTAGCCGCGGGGATAGCCGAGCTCGACATACGCCTGCTGGAACAGGGGATAGAGCCGGACGTAAAAGCCCGTCAGGCGCTGCGTATCGATCGATTCCGCCGCCTTGACGTAGGCCGCGTAGCGCTGCGCATTGCCTGCCGCGATGGCGATTCCGCGTGCGGTGTCTGTCGTCGCAAACGCCCCGGGTGCGGGCCGCACGGCGCTGATCTGTGGCGCGAGAGTCGCTCGCGGCAGGTTGTCGATGGTTG
The DNA here is from genome assembly GCA_963786625.1 of uncultured beta proteobacterium. Lineage (GTDB taxonomy): Bacteria > Pseudomonadota > Gammaproteobacteria > Burkholderiales > Casimicrobiaceae > CAIWHR01. The sequence continues at coordinate 199,421 of CAWAZS010000011.1, read as the reverse complement.
CGACAATGCGGCGGATGATCGAGCTCGGTGCGAGCAGCCGGACGAAGTCGTCGTAGGTGACGATGGCCGCGATCACGTCCTTCGCGACGTTGTCGCTGTCGTCCAGCACGGGCAGCGGCGCTGGCGCCTGGCCCGCATCTGTCGCCGCCGCCGGGATCTTCTCTACCGGATGCGCAATCGCGGACTCGGGCTGTGCCTGGGGTGCGAGGGTCGAATCGGGCTGGGCGGGCGCAGCGGCGGCGGGAGCGAATCACCGCGCGGCGCAAGGAAATACAGGGCTGCCGCGCCGATCGCAGCGACCAGAACGCAGACCAGGACGACGGCCGGCTTGATCGATCGGTTCGGCCGCGGCACTTGCCTCCGGCGCGGCGCGGGCTCTCGTCGATGTCGCGCGCAATGGCATCGAGCGTGAACTCCGGGTCGGTTTCCAGCGTTCTGATGACCATGGCGTTCCTCCAGCGCAATCCCCGTTCGAACGGTCGTCCGGCGAAGAGTTCCTCGTGCAATGGCTCAGCGCGTTCCGCCGGCTGCGCCCCGTCGCGCGCCGTAGCGCTGCTCCCATCGCCTCGCCGCCTTCCTCGCCTCCTGACTCACCGCCGGGTCGCTGTCCGCCGCGGCCTGCTCGAGCAGCCAGGGGACTTCCGGATTCCGTATGTCGGTCATCAGCCGGACGGCTTGCTTGCGCACTGCGGGGTCCGGATCGTGCGTCGCGATCGCCTGCAGATCCGAAATCGCGGTTGCGCCCTTCAGGCTCTTCACGCTGCGCAACGCCTGGATGCGCACCGCGGCCGACTCGTCGGTCAGGGCCAGCGTCACCGACGCCGTCGCCTCCGGAATCCTGAGCCGTCCCAACGCCGCCAACGCCTGGCTGCGCACGACGGGGCTCGGATCGCTTCCCGCAAGTCGGCTCAGCTCGGCGATGGCCTCGGCATCCTTGCGCCCGGCCAAGGCCCGGATCCGTTGCAGCGCGTCTCGCTCATCGTCGGGCGTGGAAACGTTCCCGGTCGTTGCCGGCGCTTCCTCCCGGTGCGACGTGAGGATCGATATCTCGATCCGGCGGTTTCGCACAGCGTCGCCAGAGAGTATGTACGAATGTCCGCGCAGCAACCTGCGGATTCCTTCGTCGAGCGGTAGATCGGCAAAGGAATGCGTGACGTGAGCGGTGAGATCGCCGCGAATCTCGATGATGACGCCCGCCTCTTCGGCGACGGCCTGCAGCACTTCGTCGAGCGGGGCATCACGCACATCGACGGTCAGGCGGCCCTGCTCGATCGCGACCTCGATGGACGGAGGCGCGCTCGTCTCGGCTTCGGCCATTGGCGTTGCCAGAGTGAAGCAGGCGACGGACGCCAACACGCCTACGAGGGCGATCAGCCGGCCTGCGCCCGCGGAAACGGTTTCCGCGTACAGGCTTGCCGGAAGTTCACATCGCGTGCGCACAGTCGGCATCTTGTCGGACTCGCGTGTACGCACTGCAAGTCCGAATGGAAGAAGGATACCGCTACTCGTGATCCTGCGGCAGCGGGCGATGACAGATCCCCGCGACCGGCGTATCGTGGCCGGCGGCCGGAACGCGGGGGAGGAGCGATGTCCACGGTTGCATTTCCGACGTCGAGATCGGGTGCGTTGTCGCTGCGCATCCTCGGCTGGATCGCGGGCGCGATCGCCGTGCTGTTCAGCATCCTCGCAATCGACCACGCGCTGGCGCTGGCCGTTGGGCGGGTCGAGCTCGCGGCGCGCCTTCACGCGTGGCTCACGTCCGAGGCGTTCATCTTCGGCGAGGGCAATCTGCGCGGGATGGAACATTGGTACCGCGATGCCCTCGGCCGCATGTCCTGCACATGGTGCTGGGCAGCGTCGCCCTCGGCCTGGGCACCCTGCAGTTCGTTCCCGCGCTGCGGCGACGCAATCCCCGATTGCACCGTGCGCTGGGACTGGCCGTCTGGCTGGCGACGCTCGCCAGCATGGCGGGCGCGCTCGGCTTCCTCGCCACCTTTTCCATGACGGAGGACGCGTCCGGGGTGGCGTTTCAGCTCGGGCTGTGGGCGCTCGCGCTCCTGACGCTGGTGCTCCTTTCCCAGGCGGTGCTCGCCGCCTGGTCGCACGATTACCGCTCGCACATGGTGTGGATGGCGACGGTCATGGCGGCGCTCGCCACCGCACCCATGCTGCGCCTCGACTGGGTGGTGTTCGGCCAGCTCTGGGGCGGCGAGCGGCACGCCGTCGTCAATCTCGCGACGGGCACCTTTCTGTTCCTGCAGACGCTGTGGCTGATGACGGTCTGGCTGACCTGGGTCGGCGACCGCGACCTGCCGACCCGGCCATCGCCCACGTCGGCCTTCCCGATGGGGCTGGTGCGGCTGCTCGCGGCGTTGTCAGCCCTTGGCGCCGTGCAGGAAGGATTGCTCGCGCCCCACGGGTTCGACCTGTTCGCGTCGGTGCGCGATGCGCGCGAGCTGTTGCCCCAGGGCGCGACGCTGTGGGCGATCGCCAGCGTCGTCGCGATGATCGCCCTGCCCTCCGCCTGGCGGAGCGCGCTTGCAGGAAACGTGCCGTCGCGGCTGCTCTCCGTTTCCGCCGCCGCCGCGGCGCTGGGTGCGCTCGCCATCGGCCTCGATCACGACCGCAGCTCGATGGAACGGTTCGCGATCGCGACGTTCTGGGCCGGCTACGGGATCGCGCTGCTCGTCGCCCTCGCGCTTGCGCACCTGGTTCCCGCGAACAGCGCCGGCCGCAACGCGTGGACGCTCGTGCTGCTTGCCTCGCTGTGGCTGCCGTCGCAGCTCTACGGACTCCTGCTCGTCGGAATTGCCGTCGGCGCCAGCTTCGGCGCGGCGATGGCGGCAGCGCTGTTCAACAGCGTCGGCGCAGCCGCGGTGATCGGCATTGCCACCGGTTTCGGCGCGCGCTTCCGGCTTCGGCCATCCTCCCGCGCGCGGCCACCACAGGAGTTGGCGCATGACCGAGCCGCCGCGATGGGTCTGATCGTCGGCCGTTAGGTCGTCTCCGGCGCGAGTTCTGCGCGGCCCGCCGGATCCTGCAAGGCCGTCGCCTGCGCCGTGGCGCCGATCTCGGCGAAGATCTCTCTTGCGCGGACGAGGTGCTCGGTGCGCCCGAGCCGCCTGCCGAGATCGAGGTGCGCCTGCGCCAGCACCGGTTTTGCGCCGAGGCTTTCCGCAACCTTGACGGCCTCGCGCCAACGAGCCTCGGCCTTGTCCCGCCGCCCCTCGAGCCAGTCCAGCACCGCGCGCAGGCGAATCGACTCCGCGGCACCGTAATCCCTGACCCGTTTCGCATGGCGGTCGGCGACGGCGCACGCGGCGCGCGCTTCGTCCAGCAGCCGCGCACGTTGCGCGCCGCTGCTGGTCTCGGCGGCCATGAGCAGCACATGCGCCGCCGTCATGATCGGCTCCGTGGCGTTGAAACCGCGCATCTGGTGCTCCTCGACGAGCGCCGCCCCGCGCCTGACCAGGGCCAGGGCCTCCGCGACGTTCCCGAGATGGAACTGGCACAGTCCCAGTTCGCACAGGCTCCCCGCGAGCGTCCGGTAGTCGGGGACCTGTTCGTAGACCTCGCTGATCCTCCGGAACACTTCGGCCGCCGCCGCGTAGTCCCCCTTGTAGAGCTCCTCGTGGCCACGGCCCGACCCGGCCCAGGCCTCGCTGTGCGGATCCTGCATCTCGGTGAACAGCTGCAGGATCTGATTGTTGAGGCCGATCCAGCTCCGGTCGCCGCGATTGCGCAGCAGGATGAGCAGTCCCTTCAGCGCGGTCTTCCAGCGCCGCAGATCCCCCGCGCGCAGGTACAGATCCACGGACTTGCGCAAGGTATTCACGCTGAGATCCGACTCGCCGTCGTGCTCCTGCACCAGGCCCTGAAACAGATAGCAGCTGCCGAGCGCAGCCTGGTCGCCGATCTCTTCCGCGAATCGGAACGCGCGGGCGATGCATCGGTGCGCAAGCCACCGGATCCCGAGCAGGGAAAACGCGAGTCCCAGCCCGCTCATCGTGACGACATATTGGCTCGACCGGGGCCTGGACTTCACCGCCTTGAAGCCGAGCAGCATGTCGAGCAGCACCCGCTGCGGCTCGGAGAAGTAATCGGTGAAGGCCAGTGTCTCGAAGATGCGAAACTGCAGCTCCTTCTCCGGGCTCAATGGAGCGTCGGGCGGGACTTTGCCCTGCGGTCCGTGCAGCAGGAGCACGGGCAGGCACTCGAGCAGCTCCACCAGCGTTGCCGCCTTGATCCCCTTCCGGGTCTGCGGAAACGAGACGCCGAGGCGCCGCAGCGCCTGCCGCAGGTACTCGACCGCCTGCTCCTGCTTGCCGGAACGGTAGAGGGCCTGGCCGATCTTGCAGTCCAGCTCGGCTCGTTGCAGCGGAGTCATCCGGCTCTGCGCCGACTTCTCGGACGCCGCCAGTGCCCTTTGGTAGAGCTCGAGCGCCTCCGCATCCGCCGCCATGCCGCCGGCGTGGTCGGCGGCCTTGAGCAGGTATTCGCGAGCCTTCGGCCAATGCTCGGCCTGTGCGAAATGGTAGGCAAGCACCGAATAGAACTCCTCCAACCGCGCCTGGAAAAGTTGCTCGATGGTTTCTCCCACCCGGCGGTGCAGCAGCCGGCGGCGCTCCTCGAGCAGGCTCTGGTAGCTCGCCTGCTGGATCAGCGGATGCTTGAACACGTACTCGAGCTCGGGCAATTGCTGCTTCCGGTCGATGAACTCGGCCGTGACGAGCCTCGTCAGGTCCGTGTCGAGCGCCGTCGTGCCCTCGGCAATGGCGTCGAGCACGCGGTAGAAGAAGCTGCGGCCGATCACTGCCGCGATCTTCAGCACCTGCTTGGCTTCGTCTTCGAGCCGATCGATGCGGGCGAGGATCACGCCCTCGATGGAGTCGGGCAGCGGCGCCGCGTCGAATTGCCCCGTTGCCGTCCATGCGCCGGTCTCGGCATCCTTCTCGATCGCATCGGTCGCCTGCAGCGCGCGAATCAGCTCGCTCACATAGAACGGATTGCCCGCCGAGCGGCGCAACAGCATCTGCCGCATGGCAGACGGCAACGTTCCTCCGCCCAGCAGATTGCTCATCAGCCGCGTCGCGTCGTCCTGGGCAAGTGGCGTCAGGGTGTGCTCACGATAGCGCGCGGCAAGGCGCAGGTCGGCGGCGATGCTGGACCGGAGCATCGCCCATGCTCCTTCCTTCTCGGGCCGGCTGGCGACAACGTAGAGAATCGGCGTGCCGAGCGCGAGCGGCAGCAGGTGCGCGAGCAGGTCGGCGGACGAGGCATCGGCCCAGTGCCAGTCCTCGAACACGACCGCCATCGGCCGTTCCTGGCCGAGGCGCTCGAAGAGCTTGAGCGTCGAGCGAAAGATCTGGTGCCCCATCGAGAGGCCGTCGAGTGCGCGCGTCCGCGCGGCGAAGGTCTCGGGGAGCGGCAACGCGAGCAGCACGCCGATATAGGGGACCAGTTCCTCCCCCTGCTCCGGACCGAACAACTCGACCATGCGGGCGCCAAGCTTCGCCCAGCTCTGCTGCTCGTCGTCGTCCTCGGCCATCCCGAAGCAGTCCCGGATCAGCTCGCGAAACGGCCAGTAGCTGAGCGTGCTGCCGAAGGAGAGACTGCTGCCTTCGATCCAGCGCACACCGCGCTCGCCGGCGCAGCGGCGTGCTTCGCGCAACAGGCGCGACTTGCCCATCCCCGCTTCGCCGACGATGCCGAGAATGCCGCCCTGGCCGGACGCGACGGAATCCATCGCGGCGCGGATGTCCGCCAGCGCACCCTGGCGGCCCACCATCGGGGCGGCAGTGTCGACTTCGCGCAGCCTCGCCGGCAGGGCCTTGACGACCTGGAAGACCGGAAGCGGTTCCGGCTTGCCCTTCAGCGTGCGCTCGCCGAGGGCTCTGCACTCGACGTAGCCGTCGATGGCACGCGCGACGGGCTCGCTGCAGACGATCGCGCCCGGCTCGGCCTCAGCCTGGAGACGAGCGGCGACATTGGTGGTGTCGCCGATGGCGGTGTAGTCCCACCGCAGGTTGCCGCCGATCTTTCCGACGACGACGGCGCCGGAATTGATGCCGATCCGGACGGCGAGCCGCTTGTCGGCCGGCAGGAATGCCGAGCTCCTCCTGCCGATCATGTCCTGGATCGCCAGGGCCGCCAGCGCCGCACGCCGCGCGTGGTCCTCGTGCGCCACCGGCTCCCCGAACAGGGCCATGAAACCATCGCCGAGGAAGACGTTGATCGTGCCCTCGAAGCGCTGGATCTCGGCCAGCGCGTCCTCGAAGAACTCGTTGACGACGCCATGCATGCGGTCGGCGCCGATCTCGTCCGCGAGCCGCGTCGAATTGGCGATGTCGCAGAAGAGGACTGTCACCTGCTTGCGCTCGCCTTCGCGGGCGGCGCGGGGGACGGTGACGGTTTCAGCGAGCCGGGACGCGATCGATGCAGCTTCTGCAGCGGATTCGCCCGCCGGCGCGCTGGCCATGGCGAGGCGCGTACCGCACTCCCCGCAGAACTTCTGTCCCGGGGGATTGGCGTGCCGGCAGCGGGGACAGTCCATGTGTGGGCTTCGTTTGACCGAAGGTGTCAGCAAGCGCGCTGTGCGCGCCGCGGGATGTCCAAAATCTGTCGCGGCTCAAGCGGCAGGGAAACACGCGCAGCGTCTTCGCCTGACGGGCTCGTCGCACACGTTGCTGTATACCACAAACTCTAACATTTTCAATAAGTTATTTACCATTGACCAACGCATGGTTATGATCACGTCATACGCTTCGGGGATGGCGAGCACGCGGCGTCGCGCCTGGAGCGAGCGAAGGTCGAACCGCGGGTCGATGCGCCCCGACGACCGTCACACGGGCAGCCGGTCGTCGGCCGAGCAGCCTGCGCGAATCGACGCCGCGACGAATGCGGAGGATTCTCATGCGAATCGCCCAAGTGGTTTCGTTTCCTGCCGTGATCGCGACGTTGTGCTTCGGCACGATGCTCTTCCTCGCCCCGCAGGGTACCGCGTCTCGCCCAAACCGAAAGCGCGGGCGCGCGCGGGGGACCTCCGAAACCACGCGGCGAATTGCATGGGACCATCGCGGTCCACGGATGCAGCATCGATGCCGGCGATCTGCTGGTGCGCGCGCGCCCGATCGACTACAGTCCGGCGCCCGGCCACCCGCCGACTCGCGGTGGAGCGCGTTCGTTCATCGTGCACGCGGTTCCGTCCGGTGCGCCGGACGCACGCGACGGCGACTTCGCGTTCGCGTTCGAAGGTCTGGTCACCGGCGTGCCCTACCGCATCGGCGTGAAAGTCGTCGGCAGGAGCCAGCATCGCTGCCCGCGGCTTGCCTGGGACGTCGACCGTGATCCGCTGGTGGTGGGCGGCGACGCTCCGCTCGTCTTCGATGCGTACGCGGTTCCGTCGGAGCTCGAGATCCGGGGCGCCGCGCAGGGACGCCACCGCGAAGCCTGGGTCGGCGCGGACGCCGTCGACTTCACCGATCCGTCGAGCGCGACGCGGCAGCTGCGGTGGCGCACATCGGTCCCGGGCGCCACCGGCGGCGAGCTGCAGATCTCGCTCGTGCCCTTCCCGCGGCTCGGCGATCGCGCGGGGCCGTGTTCGGAGGACGGCAGCGCCATCGTCAAGCGCGTGCCCTTCGCCGTCGTTCCCGGCAAGTGGGCGATGCCGGATCCGATCGATTTCCATGCGCTGGTCTACCCGAACCGTACCGATGATGGAGGCGGCATCGCGAGCCCGGCGTCCGACGCGCTGATCGATCCCGACCTTGCCGGCATCGACCCGGCGACGCGCACCAAGCTCGAGCTCGGCATGCCGCTCTACCTGCGCGTCGTCCCGACCAACGCCGATGGCCCGATCTGCGATCCCGACACCGCGGGCGTGCCGGCGGGAGTGCTGGTGGCGCGCGTCGTCAAGGCATTGCTGCAAGCACCTCCGGCGGAAACGCCGCGGCTCGAGGTGGCGAAGGTCGTCTATTCGAAGCCCGTGATCGGAAAGCGCCCCGCGGTCGGGGAGACGTGCTACCGCGCAACGCAGAAGCACGTCATTCCCTCCGAGTTGTTCTTCTTCGGATGGTCGTCGTGGGAAATGCTGGCCTCGAGCGTGGTCAAGTACGACAACAGTCAGCCAAAGTACAAGTGGTTCGTGCCCGAAGGCGCGCAGTTCTGCGTCTGCAACAACTGCAGCGACGACGACGGCTGGCTGGAGTCCTTCGCCGAGGGCTTCGGCGCCGTCATCACCGGCCTCGTCGACGCGGTGGCCAAGCTCGTCAACTCGGCGTCCGAGCTGTGGGAGGATGTCCAGGATGCAGCGGTCGCCGCCGTGGCGGACGGCATCACGGCCTTGCCGTTGGGCATCGACTGCGATGCGACCTGTCAGAAGGCGCTCGAGACCGGGCTCGAAGTGGCGCTCGCGACCATGGGTGTCCCGCCGTCGCTGCCGAATTTCGATCAACTGGTCGATCAGGGCTTCGACTACGTTGCGGCGCAGGCGATGTCGGAGGTGGGCGTGCCTTCCGCGATCTCCGATTACGTGAGCGGCGAACTCTCGGATGCCGGGCAGAAGTTCATGAAGAAGGCGGTGGCGAACATGAAGACGGCGCCGTACTCGATACCCAAGCTGCCGAACTGGCTGGTGCCGGACCTGCGCTTCCAGCGGGCGGTCCTGACGCTCGACATGTACGGGCCGGGTGTGGCCGAATCGCAGGCCTTCTCGACGCGGCCGGGAATGATCCTGAACAACGACCCGATCTATGGCGGGGCCTTCCTGCGCCTCCCGCGCAAGATTCCCGCCAAAGCCAGCGGAACGCCGCTCACCTTCCCGGTCGTTCTGGAGCCGAACTTGATCGGCCTGCCCAGCGCGCCGGCGCATTACGACGCGTACAACACCGCGCGCGTCGACAAGAACAACTGGGTAAAGCAGCGCTACACGAACGGCTGCTATCACCTCTGGCTGACCGGGCTCACGCCCGATCCGGCGGACATCTTCAAGCTGTTCTCGGCGACGTTCCGGGCGGAGGACGCGTCGATCGCCTGCGGGCCGTGAGCGCGGTCGGAGCACGGCACTGACGCCTGGGCGGCCCGGCGCAATCGGCGAAGGTTCCGCAGCCCGCGAATCGTCGCGCGCGAAGCTTGCTAAGATTCGCCCGATGGCGGATCCGACCCCGGCTTTCGACGAGGCGCACGCCGCGTTCATGCAGAGCGGCGTGTCGGTGCACGTCGCCTCGCGCGATGCGGCGAACGTGCCGTCGGTCGGCCGCGCGCTCGGCTGCCGGATCGCGCCGGACCGCAGCCGGGTGACGGTCTTCATATCTTCGACGCAGGCGCCCGAACTCGTCCGCGACCTGCGCGCTTCGGGGATGGTCGCCGCCGTCTTCAGCCGGCCCTCGACCCACGAGACGATCCAGATCAAGGGCGAGGACGCGGCCGTCGGCGCGCTGGCCGACGGCGACCTCACGCGCATCGCGGCCTACGCCGACGACCTGGTCCGGGACCTGCAGGCGCTGGGCTTCGGCGAGGCATTCGGACGCGCGCTGGTCGACTTCGACCCGGCCGATCTCGTCGCGGTCGCGTTCACGCCGCAGGCGGCGTTCCGGCAGACGCCCGGCCCCAACGCCGGCGCGCCGCTCGAGCGTTGATGGCCATGCCGGCATGCGTCGACAGCATCCGCGAGTGCCTCGAGGGCGCGGTGCCGGCCATCGTCGCGACCTGCGACCCGGGCGGCACGCCCAACGCGAGCTATGCGTCGCAGGTCCATTACGTCGACGGCGAGCACGTCGCGCTGTCCTACCAGTTCTTCAACAAGACGCGGCAGAACATCCTCGCCAATCCGCGCGCGACGGTGCTGGTGATCGATCCGTTCACCGTCGCCCGCTATGCGCTGTCGCTCGCGTACGTGCGCACCGAGGCGTCGGGCCCGCTGTTCGAGAGCATGAAGGCGAAGCTCGCCGGCATCGCCTCGCACACCGGCATGAGCGGCGTGTTCAAGCTGCGGGGCGCCGACATCTACCGCGTGCTGGAGATCCGCAAGGTCGAGGCCGCGCGCGAGCTCGTTCCGCCGCCGCGACGCAACCTGCTCGCCGCCGTGCGCGCGGCGGGTCAGCAGATGGCGCGCTGCACCGAGCTCGCGGCGCTCTTCGACGCCACGCTGTCGGCGCTCGACACCGAGTTCGACATCCGGCACGCGATGATCCTGATGGCCGACGTGCCCGGCGAGCGGCTCTACACGGTCGCAAGCCGCGGCTATCCGGCGTCGGGCGTCGGCTCCGAAATTCCGTTCGGGCACGGCGTGATCGGCGTGGCGGCGCGCGAATGCACGCCGATCCGGATCAACTACATGACGACCGAGTACGCCTACGGCCGCGCGATCCGCGAGAGCGCGCTCGCGAGCGGTCTCGGCGACCGCCTGGAAACGGAGATTCCGCTGCCCGGCCTGCCGGCGTCGGGAAGCCAGCTCGCGGTGCCGGTCGCCGCCGGCGGCCGCCTCGCGGGCATGCTCTACGTCGAGAGCCCGCAGGACCACCGGTTCGGCTACGACGACGAAGACGCGCTGGCGGCGATCGCCACCCAGCTCGGCGTCGCGATGCAGCACCTGCAGGCGGCGGAGGCGCAGGACGAGCCGCTCCGCACGCCCGAGCGCGCCGCGCCGGCCACCGGGGCCCCGATCGCGGTGCGTCACTACGCGGCGAACGACAGCGTGTTCGTCGGCGACGACTACCTGATCAAGGGCGTCGCCGGCGCGATCCTGTGGAAGCTGCTGCGCGACTACACGCGCGAGCAGCGCACCGAATTCACCAACCGCGAGCTGCGGCTCGATCCGACGATCCGGCTGCCCGACGTCGCCGACAATCTCGAGGCGCGCCTCGTGCTGCTGCAGCGGCGCCTGGTCGAGCGCTCGCCGTCGCTGCGCATCGAGAAGACCGGGCGCGGCCGCTTTCGCCTCTGCGTGCCGCGGCCGGTGCAGCTCGTCGAAATCCCCGGCTAGCCTCCCTGCATCGTCGGCGTCGTGCGACGATTTGCGCGTTGGCCAGCGGCGCGATTCGCCCCGGCGCCGGCTCAGCGCGCCGCGGTCTTCTGCGGCAGGTTCTGCGGCACGAACACGATGTAAGGCGTGTCGACCTTCTGGCCCGGCGCCGCGTACGCAGGCGCGGGTGCGCCCTTGGCGCCGAGGCTCTTGACGTAGCGATACATCGCGCGCAGATCGTTGTCGGTCATGTCGCGCAGGTTGAACCACGGCATCGGCGGGCGCATCTCCGAGCGCGCGCGGGCGAGAAACTGCGCCTCGGTCATGCGGTCGACGGCGAGCCGCAGGTTCGCCGGATACGTGGTGCCCCACGGACCCTGGAAACCCACCGGGTTGCCCGTCAGCCAGTCGGCTTCCGCCACCTTGCCTGCGGACTCCGGGTAGCCGGGCGTATGGCAGTCGTTGCAGCCGCCGATCTGCACGAGATAGCGGCCGCGCGCGACGGAGGCGGTCTGGTCGGGTTGGGCAGGTTGGGCTGCCTGCGCGGCGGCGGCAGCGACGGCGGCGAACGCCGCCGCGGCGATGATGACGATGCTTCGTTTCATTTCCGGTCTCCTCGTTGTCGATTCAACGGGGATCGGGCTGTTGCGCGTTGCGCTGCGCTCCCGTCCCCTCCCCGATGAACGAAACTCTAGACCGGGGCCGGCTCCCGCGTTCGTAAATGTTTGCTCACGGAACGCTAAGAATTCCTTAAGGCGCCTCAATCCTGGATGATGCCGACTTCCCGCGCGGTCCGGCTCCACACCTCGACCTGTTCCTTCAGGTACACCGCGAGCTCCTCGGGCGTCGAGCTCCTGCCGTCGAACGCATAGCGCTCGAGCTGCTCGCGCACCTCGGGGCGGGCGACGACGGCCGCGACTTCCTTCGCCAGCCGCTGGACGACGTCCGGCGGCATCTTCGCCGGTCCGAAGAGCCCGGCCCAGGGCGTGATCGCGAGCGGCGGCATCCCCGCCTCGGCGTTCGTCGGCACGTCGGGCAGGAGCGGACTGCGCGTCGCGGAGAGCGTGGCCAGCGCGCGCAGCCGCCCTTCCTTGACGAACGGCGACGGCGGTGCCCGGCGTGGCGATCATGAGCTGCACGCGGCCGGCCACCAGGTCGGCGGTCGCCGGCGCATCGCCCTTGTACGGAATCTCGACCATCTGCAGGCGCTCCTGCGTCTTGAGTCGCGCGCTCGCCAGCACGCTGGTGCTGTTGCCGGTCGCGTAATTGAGCTTGCCCGGATTGGCGCGCGCGTAGTCGAGGAGCTCGGCCAGCGTTTTCGCCGGGACGTCGGCATGCACGAACAGGAAGAAGCCGAAGGTGCCGACGAGCGAGATCGGCGTGAAATCGGTGAGCGGGTTGTACGGCGGGCTCTTGCGCATCGCCGGCACGCCGCACAGCGCGGTGTTGGTCCCGTAGAACAGCGTGTAGCCGTCCGGGGCGGCCTTGACCACCGCATCGGCGGCGATCGCGCCGTCGGCGCCGGGCCGGTTCTCGACGACGACCTGCTGGCCGAGCGCCTGCGAAAGCGGGGCCGCGATCGCGCGCGCCGACAGGTCTGCCGCGCCCGCCGGGGGGAACGGCACGACCAGGCGGATCGGCTTGTTCGGATACTGCGCGGCGGCCGTGGCGGCGAAGAGCGCCCACACTGCCAGCATTGCCAGGGAACACGTCCGTTGCACCATTGCCTAGCCCTCCAGGAAGACGGCGGGGATCGGATTGCGCTGCCGGCGATCGTCGCTGCATTCCAGCATCGATGGCGCCAATGCAACTGCGCTCCGGCGATCGCGAGTCGGCGAAGCGCAATATAGTCCAGGACCGGGCGATTGGCCAACGCGCGACGGTTGACCGCTCCGCCCGAACTCCGAATACTCGATGCGGCCCCCGGGTGACCGCGTCCGAAGTTGCGACGGGGCATCGGCCATCCCGGGATCGAAGCATCAATCATGGAGGCATGCATGAACCGACTCGAGGGCATTTGCGTCCCGATCTGCACGCCGTTCGCCGACGACGGAAAGCGCGTCGACGAGCGGGCATTGCGTACGCACATCGACTCGATGCTGGAGGCAAAGGTCCACATCATCGCCGTGTGTGGCGGCACCGGCGAGTTCCCCTTTCTTTCCGAATCGGAGAAGCGCCAGATCGCCGAGATCGCGGCGAAGCACATCGACGGGCGCTGCCAGCTCATCGTGCAGACCTCGGCCATCCGGACGGAGGACGCAATCGAGAATTCAAAGCACGCCGAATCGATCGGCGCCACGGCGCTGTTGATCCTGCCGCCCTACTTCGAGGGACCCGGAGAGGCCGGCGTGCGATGGCATTTCGAGCAGATCGGCAAGGCGATCAAGATTCCCGTCATGGTCTACAACATCCCGCAGTTCTCGGGTTTCGACATCACGCCGGAAGTCTTTTCGCGTCTGCGCGAGATCGATTGCATCAGGTACATCAAGGACAGCACGGCCAACATGCTGCGGATCGAGCAACTCGCGGCATCCGGCGCGAGCGTCTTCAACGGCTGCGATTACCTCAACCTCTACAGCCTGATGGCCGGGGCCGCCGGTTGTTTCTGGGGCGGAGCGAACGCCATGCCGAAGGAGGCCGTGCGTCTCTACGATCTGTATCGGGCCGGCAAGCTGACCGAGGCGCTGGCGTTGTGGCGCCGCATGCAGCCCCTGAACAAGCTCCTCTGGACGTTGCCGTTCAATTCGGTCGCCAAGGCATCGGCCAATCTTTCCGGGCGGATCGTCGGCGAATGCCGGCGGCCGGTCCTGCCACTCACGAGGGATCAACTGGCCGCAGTCAGGGATGCGATGGCACCGCTGTTGAATGCCTGAACGGCCACCGGTCGATGCGTCGCAGCATTGCCTGGCGCGCATCGTCGATAGCCGTTACACAGCCGACCATTGACCCGCACGATCGAACCGCCAATACTCGAGCCGACGCATGCAACCGGCGCAACGATTCGCGATCCGCCAGGAGGAGCTCAGGATGCCCCCAAGCAACGACAGTGCACCGGTCTGGTTCATCACCGGCTGTTCGACGGGCCTCGGTCGCGCCCTGGCCGAGCGGGTGCTGCAGCGCGGTTTTCGCTGCGTCGTCACCGCACGCAATCCGGCGCAGATTGCCGACATCGCGAACGCGCATCCGGAGACGGCGCTCGCCGTGGCGCTCGACGTCGATCGGCACGACCAGATGGAAGCCGCGGTGGCGCGCGCGGAATCGGCCTTCGGCGGCATCGACGTGCTGGTCAACAACGCCGGCTACGGCTATCTCGCTGCCGTCGAGGAGGGCGAGGACAGCGAGGTGCGCGCGATGTTCGAGACGAACTTCTTCAGCGTCGCCGCGCTGCTGCGGCGCGTGCTCCCGCAGATGCGCGCGCGCGGCAGCGGGCACATCATCAACATTTCGTCCATCGGCGGGCTGCTCTCGAATCCCGGCATCGGCTACTACAACGCGACCAAGTTCGCGCTCGAAGGACTGACGCAGGCGTTGGCGATCGAGGCTGCGCCGCACGGCATCCGGGTCACGCTGGTCGAGCCGGGGCCGTTTCGCACCGACTGGGCCGGGCGCTCCATCCGCATCGTGAAGTCGCCGATGGCCGCCTACGCCGGGACCTTCGGCGTCCGGCTCGCCCAGTTGCAGGCAGGGTCCGGCAAGCAGGCGGGCGATCCCGTACGCGCCGCCGACGCGATCATCAAGGTCGCCGAATCACCGAATCCGCCGCTGCACCTGCTGCTCGGCAGGCCGGGCCTGGAGCGCGTCCGCGCGCATCTCAGGGAACTGCAGCGGACGATCGACGAGTGGGAGGCGGTCACGCTGTCGGCCGACTTTCCGTCGTCCTGAGGTCGGCGCACGGCGAACGACACCCGACCGAATTTGCCCTGACCGGTCGTCCGGGCCCCTCGTCCAACCCTTGGCCCCGGCCGCCGGATTGCGTCGGCCCGGTTTCCCGAGATCGCCCTGCCGGCCCGGCGGTTCCGCTCCGCCATCCACCGTCCGAAAAGTCCAGGAGATCGTGGCGCTCCGGACCAATTCAAGCCCTTGAAAGCGGGCGGACCGCCCTAAAAGTCGCTGAGCGGAGGCGCCGCGGCGTATGCCGGGGCGTTTGGCTCAATCCGACGAGAGGAGAAATGTGCCATGTACCAATCCCTGTTTCCCCGCGACCTTTACGCCGAGCTGGATCGCCTGCAGCGCGAGATGCGGGAGGCCTTCGATGTTTCCCCCAGCATCCGCGGCCTGGGCCGCGGCGGCTTCCCCGCGCTCAATATCGGCGGTACGTCGCAATCCGTGGAGATCTTCGCCTTCGCCCCGGGACTCGACCCGGCGACCGTGGACATCAATCTGGACCGGGGCGTGCTGACCATCGCCGGCGAGCGGCAGGCGAAGCTTCCCGCCGACGACGACAAGAAGGCGGCCGTGCATATCAGAGAGCGATTCAGCGGCCGGTTCCGGCGGGTCGTGACCCTGTCGGACGATGTCGATCCCAACAGCGTGTCCGCCGATTACCGCGACGGCGTGCTGCACATCAGTGCGAAGCGCCGCGAATCGGCGCAGCCGCGTCGCATCACCGTGCAATGACCCGGGAGGAGTGACCATGAACGATACGACCGCAGTCAACAGGAACGTGCAGGAATCGCGCGCCCATGACGTGACGCGCAACGAGCCGGCGCAGCGCAGCGACATCACCCTGATTCCGCCGGTGGACGTGATCGAAGACAGTGCCGGCATCACGCTGCGCGCCGACTTGCCGGGCGTGCCGAGGGACAAGCTCAGCCTGCACGTCGAGGCCGACACGCTGACGATCGAGGGCGAGGTGAGCTTCGCCACGCCGGACGGCATGGAAGCGAGCTACGCCGAGGTCACCCTGCCCCGGTACCGGCGCGTGTTCACGCTGTCCAAGGAGCTCGACACCGGCAACGTGTCCGCAGAGTTCAAGCACGGCGTGCTGGAACTGCGCATCCCCAAGGCCGAGCATGCGAAGCCCCGCCGGATCGAAGTCAAGGTGAGCTGAGGCGAAGGCGGGCACGCCGAAGGGGCGTGCGAAAAAGGTGTACGGAATCGGCAGGCTGCATTCCCGCGGCGCCGCTCGGGCGCCGCGGGGATCGTCGCAACGCGACGAGTTCGGCGACACCACGAAATAGACCGGTCCAACCGCAACCTGGCGCACACTGGCGGGTGCGCAGGGCGCCGCCAGCGGCGCCCACCCGCTCTGCCCAGGAGTGAGGCCATGACCGAAACCGTGCGGTGGACTTGTCCGACGTGCAAGAAGACCGTACCGACGCCGTTCTGCGCCCGGTGCGGCGAAGAACCGCTGGCGCCGCACGACCTGACGCTGCGGGGACTCGCCGAGAAGCTCCTGCACGTCTTCACGAGCATCGACGCCCGCGTGGTGCGCACCGCGATACGCCTCGTGCGACATCCGGGCGAGCTCACGCTGGCATGGACCGAAGGCGTGCGCAAGCCATACGTCGCGCCGTTCCAACTCTTCCTCGTCGCCAACGTGACGTTCGTGGCGCTGCAGTGGCTGACCGGCACGAACATCTTCAGCTCGACCCTGGACTCGCACCTCCACCATCAGGACTGGAGCGAGCTGGCGGGGTCGCTCCTCAGCCGGCGCCTGGAGGCGACGCATGTCCAGCTCGAACAGTATGCGCCGGCGTTCGATCGCGGCGTGGCGCTGAATGCCAAGTCACTGATCGTGCTGATGACGATGCCGTTCACGCTGCTCCTGCCGCTGATCTTTGTTCGTGAGCGCCGCCCGTTCATGTCCCACGTCGTCTTCTCGTTCCACTTCTACACGTTCCTGCTGCTGGTGTTCTGCGTCGCGCTGCTGGCGGCGGCGTCGAGCGCGCTGGTCGGCGGCGGAGGACTCGATTCACCGCGGGTCGACACGGCATTGAGCGTCTTCAACCTCGCCGCCTGTGCGCTCTACCTCTACGTCGCGATCGGCCCGGTCTACGGGGCGCGTGGCGTGATGCGCGTGGTGCAGGCCGGCCTGCTGGCGCTCGCGGCGGGCGCCATCGTCCTGGGCTACCGGTTCGCGCTGTTCCTGATCACCCTCTACGGCACGTAAGCGGTTGCTGGCACCGTACGCGGAGCGCGTCGCGACGAGCGCGACGCGGGGCCCGCGATCGGCTACCTGATCCCGAACGCCCGGTCGAGCGAAAGCCGGCCGGCGCCGCGCCCGGCCAGATACAGCAGCAGCCCTGCCCAGGAGAGGTGCGTCGGCCAGGCGTCGGGGTAGACGAACACCTGGATCACCGCAGTCATCCCGAGCAGCGCGAGCGCCGAGAGCCGCGTGAACAGGCCGAGCACGAGCAGGATCGGGAAGAGGTGCTCCGCGTAGGTCGCCAGATGCGCCGCGGTCTCGGCCGGGAGCAAGGGCACCCTGTATTCCTCGCGAAAGAGCGCATACGCGCTCTCGCTCACGGTCAGCCAGCCGTCGACCTTGGTTCGCCCGGAGAGGAAGAAGATCGCCGCGATCGCGACGCGGTCGACCAGCGCGAGGACAGTGTGGTCGACGAGCCGCGACAGCATGTCGGCGACGCAATTCCAGGTGCCGCGCAGGCCATCGCCAGGCGTGGGTGTGGATGCGGTGGCTTCGCTCATCAGCGATGTTCCTCGTCGTCTTGTTCCGAAGGACTGCCCGCGTCGTGCGGCGATCCGATGGACCGGTCAGCTCGCCTGTCCGAATGCGCCGGCGGCGAAGAGTTGCGCGGCCAGCGCCGCGAGATCGGTGCGTGGATTCACCGCGAGCGCCACGGTCCCCGCCTCGGCGATCGTCCGCCGTTCGGCGCAGGCATCGAGGAATGCGCATGCGGCCGCGTCGATGCCGATCCACTGGACGGCGTCGCCCGGGCGCACGACCAGCGCGCCCTCCCCTTGCCAATCGATCGGCGATTCGTCGATCGGCCCGGATGCGCGATTGCGCTGCCAGATCGTGAAGATCGGCGCTCCGTCGAACCAGGCCCAGCGGGCCGACGCGTGCGGACGCAGGACCAGGCGCTGCATCTGCGCGGCGTCGAGCCCGGCAAGCTCCTGGGGGTCGACGGGCGCCTCGTCGCGGGCGGTGTGCGCTTCGGTCCAGAACCGGTCGAGCCGGGCGACACCGGCGAGGTACGGCAGCTCGGCCGCCGGCTCGAAGGTCGCGAGGAACGACGCGAAGTCCTCGCCGTAGGAGAGCAGCATCGGCTGCGCCGGCAGGTTCGCGCGGGCGTAGAGCGACGCCGCGGCGCGAAACCACTCGTCGCCGACCAGCCGCGCCACGGCCGGGTAGTTGGCCTGCAGGGCATCGATGCAGCCCTTCAGCACCGTGTTCCGATAGACGGCAAAGCCCGGCTGGCGCAGGAGTGCCCCCACCGCGGACGCGTCGCCGGCATCCGCCTCGGGCTCGAGCAGCGCGCGCGCGAAGTCCTCCTGAAAGCGGCGCAACTCGCGGGAAGCGGCGTCCGGTTGATTCGGAGCGCGCTCGCGGCACGCGTCAGCAGCCGGCAGATCAACGGCAGTTCGCCGCGGTGAATTCGGCGATGCCGGCGAGGACCGATCCATCATCCGGTCCCCAGGTCAGGCCGCCGCACGCAGCGGCGCGCGCAAGACGGCCTCCGCCGTCGCCCGTTCCGCGAGCAGCGCCGCGAATTCCGGCAGGTTGTCGTCGCGCTCGATCAGCGTCGGACGCGGACCGATGCGCTCGATCAGCCGCGTGTAGAGCGCCCACACCTCCGGTGCGATCGGCGCGTCGTGCGAATCGATCAGGAGTGCCGCGCCGAGCTTCGGATCGGGCGAGTGGCCGGCGAGGTGGATCTCGACGACCAGCTCGCCGGGAAACGCATCGAGGTAGGCCTCCGCCGAATGTCCGAGGTTGCGTGCGCCGACGTAGACGTTGTTGACGTCGAGCAGCAGGCCGCAGCCGGTGCGGCGGGCGAGCTCGGCGAGGAAGTCGATCTCGTCCCAGGCGTGGCCGTCCAGGCGCAGGTAATGCGCCGGATTCTCGATGGCGATGCGCCGGCGCAGCGTGTCCTGCGTCCGGCCGACGTTGGCCGCGATTCGCGCCAGCGCCTCGTCGGTGCGCGGGAACGGCAGCAGGTCGGGAAGGTAGGCGCCCCGCCACGTCGACCAGGCGAGATGCTCGGACACCAGGGCGGGATCGAACCGTCGGACGAGCTCCGCGAGCCGCGCGAGCTGCGCACGGTCGGGGTCCTCGTCGGCGGCCAGCGAAAGCGCGACACCGTGGAGCGAGAGCGGATGGCGGGCGCGAATCGCCTCGAGCCACGCGAGCCGCGGACCGCCCGCGACCATGTAATTCTCCGGATGGACCTCGAACCAGAGTCCGTCCGCCGGCGCGGCCAGCGCCTCGGCGTAGTGCTGGGGCTTGAGGCCGAGCCCGGCGGACGGAATCGTGGTCATGGTCATGGCCGAGGTCGCAACGCGGACGGCGTCAGCTCTTGATCGGCGTGAGCGATCCCGTGCCCTTGGGGGTCTTGATCGTCGTGCAGGTGCCCTTGGCGACATGCTTCCAGGCATTGCCCTGGTAGTCCATCTTGGACGTCCCGGCGCAGGTGGTGCCGGGCCCGGCCGCGCAGTCGTTCTTGCCGGCCATCGAGATGCCGTAGCACTTCTCCATGCCCTTCGCCGCCTTGTCGTCCATGGCCTTCTTGTCCTGGGCGACGGCGGCGCCGGAGGCAATGGCGGCCACGGCGAATGCGGTAAGGGCGAGGGTGCGCGAATTCATGGGTAAGACTCCTTTCGAGGGTTGGCGAGGACCGCGCGGTCTGCACGGTCTGTGGGTAGGGCCGTTAACGCACATTCACGTGAATGTGCGTTAACAGCCCTAGTTCGTCGGAATCTGGCGGTTGGTTACAGCGGCAGGCACAATTCGCCCACGTCTTGCCGATCCCGGGTTTTTTCGGGCGCAAGTGTAACCCGACGCCGCGATGCAACGAATGACCCTCAAGGACCAGGCGAGCGCGAGCGAGGTGCGCCTGCGGGACCTGTACTCCCGCGGACTCGCCGGCGACACCGCGGCGTACCGAGCCTTTCTGCAGGACCTGAGCGCGCATTTGCGCGCATTCTTCCGCAAGCGTCTCGCCGCCTTGCCGAACGAAGTGGAGGACCTGGTGCAGGAATCGCTGCTCGCGGTGCACAACCAGCGTCACACCTACGATGCGGATCTGCCGCTGACCGCGTGGGTGCACGCGATCGCGAAGTACAAGCTCGTCGATCTGTGGCGCCGGCGGGCGAGCCGCGATCAGCTCGACGATCCCCTCGACGACGAGCTCGACGTGTTCGCCGCCGTCGCAGACCGAGGCGGCCGACGCGCGCCGCGACGTCGCGAAGCTGCTCGCACGCCTGCCCGACCGCCAGCGTCTGCCGATCGTCCACATGAAGCTCGAGGGCTTGTCGGTCGCCGAGACCGCGCGCCTCACCGGCATGTCCGAGTCGGCGGTCAAGGTGGGCGTGCACCGCGGCATGAAGGCGCTCGCGGCGATGGTCAGGGACGAACGATGAAGACCGACGACCTCGTCACGCTGCTCGCGACCGGAGCCGGCGCCGTCGAACCGAACGCGGCGGCCCGGCGCTACGCGACGGCCCTGGGCTGGGGGGCGTTCGGCGCGACGCTGCTGATGGCCATCGCGCTCGGCGTGCGTCCGGACCTCGACGAGGCCGTGCGGCAGCCCATGTTCTGGATCAAGCTCGCGTTCCCCGCGGCGTTGGCCGTCGGCGGGCTCGTCGCGGCCTCGCGCCTCGCGCACCCGGGGATGCGCCTCGGACGGGTGCCCTTTGCGCTGGCCGCGCCGGTGCTCGCGATGTGGTGCCTTGCCGCGTACGCGCTCGCGGGCGCCGCCGAACCGGCGCGTGGCGAGCTCGTGCTCGGCGGGACCTGGGACTCCTGCCCCTTCTACATCGCCGCGCTCTCCGCGCCGGTGTTCGTTGCGGCAATCTGGGCGATGAAGGGGCTCGCCCCCACGCGTCCGGCGCAGGCCGGCGCCGCGTCCGGGCTGCTCGCCGGGGCGATCGGCGCCATGGTCTACGCGCTGCACTGTCCCGAGATGGCCGCGCCGTTCCTCGGCATCTGGTATCTCGCCGGCATGCTGATCCCCGCCGCGATCGGGGCCGTGCTCGGCCCCTGGCTGCTGCGTTGGTAGCGGCCGACGCGACGACCATGGCCGCGACCCTGCATATCGTGAGCCGCGACGATGCCGAGGCCCTCGGCCACGTGCGCCAGTTCTTCCGCAACTACGCGGCCTGGCTGGGCGTCGATCTGTCGTTCCAGAATTTCGACCAGGAAATGGCGAGTCTTCCCGGTGCCTACGCGGCCCCGTACGGACGTCTGTACTTCGCGGTGAACGACGGCCGACCCGCCGGCTGCGTGGGCGTGCGCCCCTTTTCCGAGGGGGTGTGCGAGATGAAGCGGCTCTACGTCGACCCGGAGCAGCGCGGCTTCGGCATCGGCCGGGACCTGGCGGTGGCAGCGATCAAGGCAGCGAAGGAGCTCGGTTACCGGAAGATCCTGCTCGACACGCTGCCGGCGATGCGTATCGCGGTGAAGCTCTATCGCGAGCTGGGCTTTCGCGAGACCCCGGCGTATTACCCGACACCCCTCGAAGGCACGATCTTCCTGGCGCTCGATCTCGAAAACTGGTCGGCCGAGGAAGTCGCCGATGAGAACCTCTTCCATCTCTTCGACTTCAATCGCGCGTGGTCCAAGCGCATGCAGGAGATCGACCCGCAGTTCTTCACCCGCCTGTCGCACTTGCAGGCGCCCCAATATCTGTGGATCGGCTGTTCGGACTCGCGCGTGCCGGCGAACCAGATCGTCGGCCTCCTTCCAGGCGAAGTCTTCGTCCACCGCAACGTCGCCAACGTGGTCGCGCATACCGACCTCAATTGCCTCTCGGTCATCCAGTTCGCCGTCGAGGCCCTCAAAGTCAAGCACATCATGGTCGTCGGCCACTACGGCTGTGGCGGCGTGAACGCGGCGCTGCGCGGCGAGCGCATCGGCCTGGTCGATATCTGGCTGCGCCACGTGCAGGACGTGCGCGACAAGCATCAGGCCGATCTCGCGACGCTTGCCGACGAAGCGCAGCACGATCGCCTGTGCGAGCTCAACGTGCTGGAGCAGGCCGCCAACGTCTGCCGGACCAACGTGGTGCAGGATGCCTGGCGGCGCGGCCAGCCGCTCACGGTGCACGGCTGGATCTACGGCCTGAAGGATGGGCTGATGCGTGACCTCGGCCTCACCGTGCGCCGGGCCGAAGACCTGGCGCCGCGCTTCAACGCCGCGCGGGCTGCGCTCGAGCAGTAAGACCCGGAGTGCGCGGGCGCGTCCGCATTCGTCGCCGGCCCACGCGGCGACCCGGCGCTCAGGACACGATGTAGGCCGCCGTTCCGGTGGACAGCAGGGTGCCGTCCGCGCCATGGAACTCCATGCGGGTGGAGGCGACGCGCGAGCCGATGCGCATGACTTCGGCGCGGAGCTCGAAGTGATCGCCGATGCCCGGGCGCAGAAAGTCGACCCGCAGATCGATGGTGCTGATCCGGGAAAAGCGCGCGAGGCGCTGCGCCACCGGTTCGTCCATGTGGCGCGCGCCCAGTGCGGCCATCACGGCAATGCCCGCCATCGCATCGAGGCCCGCGCTGATCACTCCGCCATGAAGCCGGTTGTAGACGTAGTGCCCGACCAGCTCGCGCCGCATGTCGATGCGCCCGCTCACGCGCTCCGGCTTGAGCGAGATGATCTTCAGCCCCAGCACCTGGTTGAACACCACCTTCTCCTCGAAGATGCTCGTGAGCCCCTGTATGAATTCGGGCTCGAACTCCTTGGGCGGGACGACGTGTCTGGGCATGGGGACGAGGCTGGCTGTCCGGCGCGCAGCAGCAGCGCTGCGGTCGTTGTCGGTGTCGCTGCAGTTGCGATCAGCTTGCCCGGAACTCGCCCAGCACCCGCGGCGCGCCCGAGCCGTTCAGCTCGAGCAGCGCGCCGCCGCCCGATTCCGCGCCCTGGCCGGTGAACGCGCTGATCGTGACCTGGTGCGTCACCAGCACCACCGGCGGCCCGTCGTTGGGGAGGCTGGCGAGAAAGGCGCGCAACGCGGCGAGGTTGGCCTCACGGTCCTGCGTGCGTCCGTAGAAGGAATTGAGCGCGGGCAGCTCCCTGACCGGCCCGAGATTCAGGAGCCGCGCCGTCTCGAGGCAGCGGCACCATTGGCTGGAGTAGACCTGCGCTCGCGTGACGCCGGCTCGCGCCAGCCGCTCGCCGAGCTGTGCCGCCTGCGCGCGGCCCGCGGCGTCGAGGTTGCGCTGTGTCGAACAGTCCGCGAGCCTGAAGCCGGGCGGGTCGCCGATGCCCGGCGCGTTGGCGTGGCGCAGCATCAGCACGCGACCCGGCTTGCCCAGCTCTTCCAGCGGCAACGGCTCGGCCGCGCGCGCGGCGAAGGCAAAGGCAACGAGAACGGCAACGCATGCGCAGCGCACCGCCGCCCGTTGCATGATCGTATCGAATCGTCGTCCCGGCACGGCTTCCCCCCAGCGCGCCAATCTACTCCGCAGTCCCGCCAAGAGGAAGGCCCCGCCGCGCGCCACGCTTCGGCCCGCTTACCGCTTGAAGTCGCGAAAGCCCGCGGCGCGCGCCAGGTCGGCCTTCACGTCCGCGCGGCTGCGCTCGTAGACGATCTCGCGGCCCATGGCGTTGCCGACATAGGCCAACCCATTGCGCGTCGGCGTCAGGTCGCAACGCACGCTGTGCACGCCCTCCCCGAGCACAACCTGGATCACGTCCAGACGCTTGTTCAGGACCACGACGTGGAGCGTCTGCCCGCTGCTGGTGACGCGTACCGGGATCTTCTCGTCGTTCATGTGACCATCCGTTCCGCTGGGCGTAGCCGCGATGTAGAGCAAGACCGGATTATTGCCTTTTTCCGCGGCGTTCGCCTGTCCGATGCCGCTCGCGGCGGTAGAATCGTCCCGCCCGCCAATCCGCCCGGGAGAATGCCGTGCCGGTCACCGATCTCGACCACTACTTCGTCCGCGCCAACGATCTCGAGCGCACCAGGGACTTCTACTGCGCGGTCCTCGGCTTCGAGGTGATGCCCCGGCCGGACTTTCCCTTTCCCGGCTACTGGCTGGGCGTGAACGGCAGGATCCAGGTCCACATGGGCCCACACGGCATTCCCGACGCCGGGCTCTACTACCTCGGCACGACGCCGCAATCGACGACCGACAACTCGGGCGTCGTCGATCACATCGCGTTCCTGGCGACCGACCCGGCAGCATTCGCGAGGCGCTTCGAGGCACTCGGCATCAAGGCGCGCAATCGCTACTTTCCCGAGTTCAAGCTGTATCAGAGCTTCATCGCCGACCCGAACGGCCTGATGATCGAGCTCAACTTTCGCGGCGTCGAGCAGGAGCCCGGCTGGGGGAGCGGCGAGAATTACGCCGAGATGCGGCGCGTCGAGGACGAGGCGAAGTGATGCCGCGCGGGGCGGGCAGCCACACATGCGACCGATCGCGAACAGGCCGCGGTGTCGCCTCACCGGGGCAATCAGCGGTGCGGCCAAGCGCAACGACGATCAGTGCCGCGGTCGCGGGGCGGCAACGGGACCGCGGCCCTCGATATGGCGGAACGTGATCCGTCCCTTGCTGAGATCGTACGGAGAAAGCTCCAGCGAAACCTTGTCGCCGGCAATGATGCGGATGTGATGCTTGCGCATCTTGCCCGCGCTGTAGGCGACGAGCTTGTGGCCGTTGTCCAGCGTGACGCGAAAGCGGGCGTCCGGCAGCACTTCGTTCACCACACCGTTCATTTCGAGAAGTTGCTCTTTGGCCATGGTCATGCCTCCGGGGAAGGGCGGAAAGAAAAAGCCCGGCGGATGCCGGGCTTGTCGAGCGGGGCTGACGGCGTGGCGGTTTCGCCACGCCTGCCCGCGCGCTTACTCCACCGAGCGAATGTTCGATGCCTGCTGCCCCTTGGGGCCGGTGGTGACGTCGAAGCTGACCCGCTGACCTTCCTTCAGGGTCTTGAAGCCCGCCTCCTGAATCGCGGAGAAGTGGGCAAAGAGATCCTTGCCGCCGTCCTCGGGAGTGACGAAGCCGAAACCCTTCGCGTCGTTGAACCACTTTACGGTGCCTGTTGCCATGTCTTGAATATCCTCAATGAACAATGAAATGGGGAAATGCCCCCGGTGAGGCGAAGGTCAAGACGGCAGGGTGGTGAAGGGAGAAGTACCGCAGGACTGCGGATACTGAACCGGACAACAACAGCACTACTTGAAGATCGCTGGGGCGAAGTATGCACGCTTTCGCGTCTTTCGGCAATCGAATTGACAACGCGAGCCCCCTCGGGCAGCGCGCGACGGCGGCGCGCATTTGACGGAGAATGACGGTTTGCCCCCGGCGATCCCGACCGATTGAACGCAGCGATACCACTGGCAGAGCCCCGCCGATTCGCCCACGCGCGGGCCGTCGCGGCATTTGCGCCGGCCGCCTCGTCCGACGTCGCGCACCGAAACGCGCGCTGCCACTGCGGCAGCGGGCGGCGCTTCAAGGCCTGCTGCGGCAGCCTCGCCGGCGCGGCCGGGCAATCCGCCGCGCCCTCGATCGGCAGCCTGATGCAGCGCGCGCTCGCCTTCCAGCAGGAAGGCCGTCTGGTCGACGCCGCGGTTCTCTACGGCGAAGCGCTTGCCCTCGCGCCCGACCTTCCGGACGCGGTCCACATGCTGGGCGTGACGCACCTGCAATCCGGCGAGTACGGCACGGCGCTGCGCCATCTGCGGCGCGCCGCCGAGCTCTTCGCCTGGCGGCTGCCCGCCGTGCGCCACAACCTGGGGCTCGCGATTGCCGCCTCGCTCGCCAACCGCGATCGCCCGGAATTGGCGCGGCACTGGCAAGCCTACGATCGCTGGCGCGACGCCGTCGGCCAAACCAGCGACGGAACGGCGTTCCGCGTCAGCGTCGTGATCCCGAGCTTCAATCATGCGACCTACGTCGAGGCCGCGCTCGAGTCGGTGTTTCGGCAGACCTACCGCGACCTCGAGATCGTGGTCGTCGACGACGGGTCGCGCGACGGATCACCCGAGCGCATCCGGGAAGCGTTGCGCCGAAGCCCGTTCCCGGTGCAGTTTCACGCGCGCGCCAATCGTGGCGCCGCGGCGACGATCAACGAGGCCGTCGCGCTGTCCCGCGGCGACTTCGTGAACGTGCTCAACTCGGACGACCTCTTTGCGCCTTCCCGCGTCGCAACGATGGTCGACGCGATCGCGCGCCGCCGCCTGGCCTGGGGGTTCTCGCGCGTGGCGTTCATCGACGAGCAGGATTGCGTTCTCGCGGCCGACGCGTCGCCCCGCGTCGCCGAGCTCGGCTATCGTGCGGACGGCGTGGCGGCGCGCGACAGCGTCGGCACCGCGTTCCTGTCCTGCAATCCGGCGATTTCCTCGGGGTCGCTGTTCTTCGCGCGCGCGCTGTTCGACCGCCTGGGCGGCTTTCGCGATCTGCGCTACAACCACGATTGGGACTTCTGCCTGCGCGCGAGCATCGTGGCGGAACCGGCGTACGTCCCGTCGCCCGAGTACCGCTACCGGCTGCACGGCGCGAACACGATTCTGGAGTCGGCGCCGGCCGCGAAAGCGGAAGCCGACGCGATGTTCGAGCGCTTCTATCGCGAGGCCATGGCGCAGCGAGAGGCTGCGAATCCGTTCGCTCCCGTGCCTGCGGTCTGGGGCACGCGCTTCTTCGAGCTGGTGCTGGCGGCCGGGCAGGCGGCGCTGCTCCCCGACGCGGTATTGCGCACCATCGCCGATCGCACCCTCGCCGCGCTGGGCGACAGTCCGTCATGACCCAGGCCCGTCTCGCAGCGAGCGTGATCGTCGCGCTCAATCCGCACTGCGGCGACGCCGCGGAGGTGTTCGACGCCTATCTGGCGCAGAGCATGCCGCCCGGCTCGTTCGAAGTCGTCGTTGTCGATGGCGGCGAGCGGGCCGGCGTCGCCGAGGTGTTCGCCGAGCACGCCTGCGCGCACCCCGCAACGCCGGTGCGACTGATCACGCCCGGACGACCGGGCCGCGCCGCGCTCAACAACGCCGGCGCGCGCACGGCGCGCTCGGAGCTCCTGATCTTCGTCGCCGACGATTTCGTTCCCACCCCGACGCTCGTGCGCGCGCACGTCGAGTTTCATCGGCACCTGCAATCGCCGGCCGTCGGCATCGGCCCGGCGTTCTTCCGCGAATCGCTGCGCGCGGACCCGTTCCGCCGCTGGCTCGAGGACAGCGGCCGCCTCTTCGGCGTCCCCTTTCGCATCGCGGAGCAGGCGTGGCCGCGCGAGTTCTTCTACGTGGGCAATGCGTCGATGCCGCGCGCGCTGTTCGATCGCGTCGGCGGCTTCGACGAGGGTTTCCGGCACGATCTCTTCGACGACTTCGAGTTCGGCCTGCGCCTCGCCGCGACCGGTGCCCGCAGTCATTACCTGCCGAAGGCCACCGCTTGGCACGATCACGCCGTGACCGTCGCGGAGCGTGCCGAGGCGATGCGCCGCTGCGGCGCCGCGGCGCGGCACTGCGAAGCCCGCCATGGGGCGATCCGGCCGTGGGCGGACGTCGTGGCGCGCTCCGCGGCCGAGCATCGGGCCGTGCTCCGTCGCACCGAGGAGGCCGACCGGCGGGAATCGACCAGTGCCACGCGGAGCGAGCACTATCTCGCGCTGCTGGATCTCGCGTTCGTCGACGGCTACGTCAACGCCGCCGGCGCATCCGACGCGATGATGGGCACGCGCTGATGCCCGCGCGCCGCATGGCCGAATCGCGCGCCGCGCAGCGTCGCGCGCATCGTTCCGTAGCGAGAGGAGACCGAATCTCCGCAGCCATGAATCGGATCGAGCGCTGGGGATTGCTCGCGCTCGGGTGCGCCGGCCTGAGCGGGTGCGCGCTCCTGCCGGCCGCCGGACTCAATCTCGCCGCGCAGGGCGCCCAGGGTCTCGTCGCGTTGACGCTCGGTCCGCTGGCCGACATGCAGGACGGAGCGCAAACGGATCGCTGCGCGGCTTTCGCCGGCATGGGCATCGCCGTCACCGAGTCGATGGAGGCCACGACGCCGACCGGCGAAGGGGAAGTCGCCACCTACGCGCCGGCGCACTGGCGGCCGGAGTACGAGCGCGAGGGCTACCCGCAGGTCGAGCGCTCCAGGACGCCCACCGAGGGGACGCTCGCCATCACCGACCGGTCGGTCCGCTTCGCCGAGTTGCCCGGCACGTCGAGCGTGCGCATTCCCTACGAGCTGGTGCAGAACGTCGACGTGCACCGTAGCGCCGTCACCGGCGAGCCCCGTTCGATGATCGTCAAATCCTGTTTCGGGCGCTACGACATCGTCACCTTCCATCGCCCGCCGGGCGCGCTGGATACGGAGGCGACGATCGCGGCCGCCGCCCGGCTCAACGCGCGCGTGGCAGCGTTTCGCACCGCGGCGGGCAAGTGAATTGAAACGCGCGTCCCGTCTCGCCGCCTGGCGGTCGCCGCCGGATCAGGCGAGCGCGGCGATCCACTGGTTCGCGCCGCGCAGCCGGTTGGCCAGGTCGCCGGCCAGATTCTCCAGGACGGTGATCTTCAGCAGCGGCGCCGTGTCCGAGATCCGGGCGAAATCGCCGGCATCGAGGATGCGGCAGCGGACCTCGGTGTCCGCGTAGACGGAGGCGCTGCGGGTCGTCTGGCCGAGCAGCGCCATCTCGCCGAATTCCATGCCCGGGCCCAGCGACGCGATGCGCTGATGCGCGCCGTTCGGAAGCGGCACCAGGATGCTGACGTGGCCGGACTCGATGAAGAACACGCGGCCGTCGCCCTGCTGCCCGTGTCTGCAGTATCTGCTCGCCCTGCGCGTACACCTGCGATGTCGTCACCACCTCGACCTGGCGCAGCAATGCCTCGGGCACGTCCCCGGAAGCAGGACCGAGTCGGCCAGGGACCCCTTCGCAGCAGGCGTCGCCGGAAGCTCCTGGACGAGGCGGTTCTCGCACCATTCCACCGCCAGGTCGTTGTCCTCGAACACGAGAAAGCCGCGATCACCCTTGCGCGCCGACTTGCTCAACGGACCCATGATGGCCTGGCGGTCCCGGATGCGCGAGCACACGACGGCGATGCCGTCCTCGCGAAAGCCGAGGCGCGCCTGATTCAGCAGCCGGGCCGCGCTCTCGGAGATCCCGATCGCCTCGTGCATGTCGAGAATGAAGCTGTGCGTCTCGGGCGCCATGTCCCGCATGCGGCGGATGATGTACTCGGCCCCATCGACGGCCACGAGCCCGTGCAGGCAAAGGTACTTGATCCGACGCGCGTGCTCGCTCAGGTAGGCGCGCATCTCCGGCGAGGGCTGGCGCCGCGAGGGGGCGGCGGCACCGGTGTAGACCCGGCCCAGCGCCATCGCCGGGCTGGCGGTGTGGGCGAAGACGTGCAGGCCGAAATCCCGTGACAGATGCTTGCACGCGGCGATGCCGCGCACGCTGTTGCCCTTCTCGTCGAGCAGCGGCGAGAAGATGCCGATCCCGAAGCGTCCCGGCACCACGGCGATGATCCCGCCGCTCACGCCGCTCTTGGCCGGCATGCCGACCTCGTACAGCCAGCTGCCGGCGTAGTCGTACATGCCGCAGGTGGCCATCACGCTCAACACCCGCTCGACGTGCTCCGACGGCAGCGCGCATTGCCCGGTGAGCGGATGCACGCCGCCGTTGGCGAGCGTTGCCGCCATGTAGGCGAGGTCCCGGCAGCTGACCAGGAGGGAGCACTGCCGGAAGTAGTTCTCGAGCGTTGCCATGGGCTCGCCGTCGATGATGCCGAAGTTCTTCAGCATCCACGCGATGGCGCGATTGCGAAAGCCGGTCTCGCTCTCCGAGCGGTAGACCGACTCGTCGACCCGGACGCTCCCGGCCCACGAACGCCGCGATCGAGGATTCGATCCGTCGCCACTGGGCTTCGGTCGTGTCGCCGGCGACCAGGCTGGTCGTGGCGATTGCACCGGCATTGATCATCGGATTGAGCGGCGCACCAGTTTGGGGATCGAGACTGATCGAGTTGAAGGCGTCGCCGCTCGGCTCCACGCCCACCTTGCTGGTCAGCAACTGCTGCCCGCGATCCGCCAGCGCCGTCGCATAGACGAACGGCTTGGAGATCGATTGCATGGTGAACATCGGGTCGGTGTCGCCCACCGCATAGGCGACGCCGTCCATCGTGACGAGGCAGATGCCGAACCATTGCGGATCGGCATTGGCGAGCTCGGGTATGTAGGTCGCGAGCGCGCCTCGGTACATGCCGGCGAGACGGCCGTGGAGCTCGGCAAGATTTGCCTGGATCGGGCACTGCATGCAATGACGCCCGCAGTTCGTGCGAAGCCCGCATTGATGCAAGTACCGTGCCGACCCCGCATCCGGGGAAGATCCCGGAAGCGGCGGTCGCCATTCGATGTCGTGTGCCGCAGCCCTCAGTTGCGCAGGCCGTTCACCTTCATCAGAACGTCGATCAACCGCGGCACGAAACGCTCGCCGTAACCGAGATTGTCGGCCATGACGGTGATCTGGTGCGCCGTCTCCGCCATGAAGGACGTGACCGGCAACTGCTCGGTCATGTTGGTGTAATAGCGCAGGTCCTTCCGGGCATTGCGGATCGCGAACTGGGCGTGGCTGTCGTCATCGTGCAACGGCACGTTGATGAGCCGGCCGAACATCGTGGAGGCCGCGCCGCCCGCCATGACGATGTCCCGCAGCGCCCGCATGTCGACCCCCGCCCGGGCGGCGACGGTGATCGCCTCCGCCGCCACCGCGGCATGACTGATCGCGACGAAGTTGTTGATGAGCTTGAGGCGGTGCGCGGAGCCCACGCCGCCCGCATGGACGATGGTGTCGGCGAAGCAGTCGAGCACCGGGCGGATGCGCGCAAGCACCTCGTCGGGCCCGCCGGTCATCACGCCGAGCTTTCCCGCCTCCGCGTCCTTCGGCGTGCGCGTGAGCGGTGTGTCGACGAAATGGCCGCCCTTCGCCTCGACGTCGGCGGCGATCTTCACGGTCGAGGCAGGCTCGGCGGTCGAGCAGTCGGCGATGACGAAGCCCTCGCGCACGGCGCCCATGAGCCCGCCCTCGCCGTAGACGAGCTGCTCGATCTGCGGCGTGCCGGTGACGCAGAGGATGACCATGTCGGTTTCCCTGGCGAGCGCAAGCGCGCTCGTGCGCTCGGTTGCGCCTTTCGCGAGCAGATCGTCGACCGGTGCGCGGTTGCGATGCGCCATGACGACGAGCTCGAAACCCTTCGCCAGGATGTTCCTGCCGATGCCGTGGCCCATGAGGCCCACGCCGATGAGACCGACGCGCTTGATGGTCATGCTGTTCTCCCGTTGATCCGCGATGCGACGAGGAGCCGAATTTCGATACCAGCCCGCGCCATCGCTCTGACGAGCCATCGTGAATGATGCCATGCCGGCGCCACGATGCCGCTGCGCGGTGCTGCGCACGGTAGTCCGCGGCATGGTCGCAACAGTCCTTTGCAGAGCAGCGGGGTCAGCGGTCGACGAAGCGGCAGAGCGGCTGTCGCCGCCTACGCTCGTCCCGGCGTGCGACCGGCGCGCTCGTGGCCCGGTCTCGGGACTCGCCGTCGAAGCCGCCAAACGCGTGAGCGTCGCGACGAACTCCTGCGCCACCGGCGCGAGTTGGCGGTTCGCGCGCGTCAGGAGTTGCGTCACGCCCCCACCCGCGGGAAGCGCGAGCGGCAGCCGCGCCAGCAGCCCGTGCTCCGCATAGTGCCCGGCGAGATCCACGGGCAGCACCGCCACCGCGTCGCTGCCCTGCAGCAGCGCCAGTGTGGCGACGATCGACACCGTCTCGATCACGTCGCCGGGCGGCTTCAGTCGTGCCCGCGCCAGTATCGCGTTGACGTCGGCGCGCATGCCGCTGTCGGGCGGATGCAGAATCCACGTGGCGCCGGCCAGCGACGCGGCATCGATGCTCTTCGCGCGTGCGAGCGGATGACCGGCGCGCGCCACCAGGCACAGCGGCTCGTCGCGCAGCGGCAGGACGTCGAATTCGGACGCATCGGCCTCGGCCGGGAGCTGTCCGATCGCGACGTCGAGCGTGCCCTGGCGCAGCGCCGACACCAGCACGTCGCTGCTGTTGACGAGCACGAACACCTTGAGGCCCGGGCGCGCCTCGCGCACCGCGCACAGCGCCGGGGCGACGAGTCGCGGGACCGCGCCGGTCACCGAGCCGACGCGCAATCTCCCGCGCGCGCCCGCCGCGACCGCCGCGATCTCGTCGCGCGCTTCGGACAGGTCGGTCAGCACGCCGCGGGCGTAGCGGATCAGGGTGTCGCCATAGGCGGTCGGCTGCATGCCCCAGGCGACGCGGTCGA
The DNA here is from genome assembly GCA_963786625.1 of uncultured beta proteobacterium. Taxonomy (GTDB): domain Bacteria; phylum Pseudomonadota; class Gammaproteobacteria; order Burkholderiales; family Casimicrobiaceae; genus CAIWHR01. The sequence continues at coordinate 167,060 of CAWAZS010000011.1, read as the reverse complement.
ACAGGGAAACGCCGAGCGCGTCCTCGAGCTCGCCGAGCATCCGGGTGGCCGCCGGCTGCGTCACGGCGATCGCCTGCGCGGCCCGGCGCAGACTGCGGTGCTCGGCGATGGCGACCAGCAGCGCGAGCTGCCGCACCTTGAGTCGCGTGCGCAGATGCCAGTCGGGGGGAATGGTTCGGTTCATCCTGCGGGCGAACGTAGCGATATCAATAAGTTATCACATATTGGAAAAAAACGATTAGACGGTTATTGCCGACCGGCATAGGCTTCATGCGGGCGGCGGGTGGCTCGCGCCGCGCAACCAACGGGAGGAACCCCATGCAGGCGATAACCCGGTTTGCCGCGGCACTGCTCGCGGCCGCATTTGCGACTGGCGCGGCGGGCGCCGATCCGGCCTACCCGGCGCGGCCGGTCAAGATACTGGTCGGCGCGAACGCCGGCGGCGGCACCGACATCATTGCGCGGATGCTCGCGGAGAAATTCCAGGAGTCGATGAAGCAGGCGTTCGTCGTCGAGAACAGGCCGGGCGCGTCCAACACGATCGCCGCGGACCTGGCCGCGAAGGCGCCGCCCGACGGACTCACGCTGCTCGTGGCCACCAACACCGGCCAGGCGATCGCGCCGCACCTGATCAAGCTCGGCTTCGATCCGCTGAAGCAGCTGCAGCCCGTGGGACTGGTCGTCGTCGTTCCCAACGTGCTCGTCGTCGGCTCCGTGACGCCGTACACCAGCGTCAAGGACCTCGTGGCGGCGGCGAAGGCCAAGCCGGGCGACATCAAGTACGCATCGTCGGGCGTGGGCAGCACGCAGCACATCGCCGGCGAAGCCTTCGACCTCGCCGCCGGCGTGAAGACGACGCACATTCCCTACAAGGGCAGCAGCCAGGCGCACATCGACCTCCTGTCCGGCGAAGTGCAGATGATGTTCGACACGACGTCCTCTGCGATGGCGCAGATCAAGGCCGGCAAGTTCCGTCCCCTGGCGGTCACCTCGACCGCGCGCTCCGCCGAGTTGCCCAACGTGCCGACGATCGCCGAAGTCGGCTATCCCGCCGCGGAAATGACGACCTGGTACGGGTTGTTCGTCACCGGCGGAACGCCGAAGGCGATCGTCGATCAGCTCCACGCCGAGCTGCAGAAGGCGCTGGCGCTGCCCGACGTCCAGGCGCGGCTGCGCGGGCTGGGCGGCGAGCCGGGCAAGCTCTCGATCGAGCAGTTCGCGAAGATGAATCGCGACGAGTACGATCGCTTCGGCAAGCTGATCAAGACGGCGAACATACGTGTCGACTGACGCGAACCGCGCCGCCGGCGGACGCCGGCCGCGGCTTGCCGTCCTGCTCGGGGATCCCAACGGAATCGGACCCGAGATCGCGGTGAAGCTGCTCGCGCGTCCGGATACGCTCGCCCACGCCGACGTCGTCGTCTTCACCGATCCGTCGATGCTCGCGGCTGGCGAGCGCGTCGCCGGCCAGCGCGTGGAGGCCTTCCGCTGCGACGCCGGGTCGGTCGCGATCCGCCCGGGCCGGCCCACGCTCGCCGCGCTCGAGCTGATCGATGCCGGCGCCATCACCCCCGGCGAGGCGACCCGGGCCGGGGGCCGCGCGGCACTCGGCGCGCTCGAAGCCGCCGCGGAGGCCGCCGGGCGCGGCGACGTCGACGGCATCGTCTTCGCGCCACTCAACAAGCATGCGATGCGGCTCGCCGGCCTCGCGCAGGAAGACGAATTGCGCTACCTGCAGGAGAAACTCGGCGTGACGGGGTTCGTCAGCGAGTTCAACATCACGGGCGAGCTGTGGACCTCGCGCGTCACGTCGCACATACCGCTGCGCGATGTGGCCGCCGCGATCACCGGCGACGGCGTCGTCGCGGCGGTGCGCATCGCGGATCGCTATCTCCGGGCCGCGGGCATCGCCGCGCCGCGCATCGCGGTTGCAGGTCTGAATCCGCATGCCGGCGACGGCGGCTCGATCGGCAGCGAGGAGATCGAGGTCATCGCGCCGGCCATCGCGCGGGCGCGCGGCGAAGGCATCGACGCCCGCGGTCCGCTGTCGCCCGACACCGTGTTTCTCGCGGCGCGCCGCGGCGATTTCGATGCCGTCGTGTCGATGTACCACGACCAGGGCCAGATCGCGATGAAGCTCATCGGCTTCGCCAACGGCGTCACGCTGCACGGCGGTCTTCCCGTGCCGGTGGCGACGTGCGCGAGCGGCACGGCGTTCGACATCGCCGGCCGCAACGTGGCCAATGCCGAAGGTCTCGTGCGCGCGTTCGACCTCGCCGCGCGCATCGCCGCGCGGGACCAATCGCGGGTTTGACCGGCGCCACGGGGCGCCCGGTCCGTGGCGTCCGCGCTTTCGCTCGGGCCCGCGTGTCGGGCCCACGCATCGCCTGCCGCAGGCGAAGACGCGTCCCTCGCGTCGCCGGCGCCTGCGTGACCGCGCCCGCACGGTCGGGAGGCAGAGCCGCCTGACAGCGCTGCACTTGCTGCGCTGCGGATTGCGTCCCACGCGCTTTGCGCACATGCTTTGGCCCGTTGCGGCACTGGCTCCGCACGCTCGGGGCGTTTCGTGCTTCGGGCCGCACAGATTGCGTCCGACCATCCCCGCACGGGGCCTCGATACCTTTTGCGGCTGCACCACGTCTCGTGGGCACCCTCACAAGGAGGACGACATGATCTCGTCGAAAGCGCGGTTCTTCACCTCATTGATGGTCTCGCTGGCGTCGGGCATTGGAACGATCGCCCCCGTCGCTGCCGATAACCCCGCTGCACACGGCAAGTCGGGCGCGAACAAGGAGTCGGTGATCTTCTTCGTCGCCGACGGCATGCGCCAGGACCTCGTCGAGTCGTACGCCGCCAAGGGCCTGATGCCGGCCATGGCCAAGCTGCTGCGTTCCGGCGCCAAGGCGGCCGACGGCGGCCTGCTGACTCAGGCGCCGCCCAACACCGGCGCGGGCTGGTACAGCCTGGCCACCGGCGCGTGGCCGGGTGTGCACGGCTCGACCAACAACACGTTCGCCATCAACGGCGCGCCGTTCGCGCAACCGCGCATGCCGCGTTTGACGCCGGCGTGCTGCAAGCCGAGACGCTGGCGCAGGCCGCCGAGCGCGGCGGCAAGAAGGTCGCGCAGATCGAGTGGGCCGGCGGGCGCGTCGGCGCGATCAATGGGCCGACCGTCGATTTCCGCGGCTTCTTCTCCGGCCGCGGCGTGGCCACCAACTACATCGGCCCGACCGATGACGCGGCCTTCGTCGCCTCGTTTGGCCTGCAGTTCGATCACCCCGCCGGCTTTGCCGGACAGGCGCCGTTCCCCGGCGCCGCGCCGACCGATGCCGCAGGCTGGACCAATGTGCCGCCGTCCTACAGCCCGGCCAAGGAGATGCGCCTGCGCGTCCTGGACTTTGGCACGGACAAGTACGGCCTCAACGCCTACATCTTCGACTCCACCAACGACGGCAGGGTCAACTACGACCGCGTGCTCTTCTCCCCGACCAAGGATGGCGGCGAACGCCGTAGCGCACGCTGGCCCGTGGCCAGTGGGCCGACGTGAAGGTCATCGATCATCGGCGGCGCGCTGGAACGGCCTGACCGCGGGCATGCTGGTGAAGGTGGAAGAGCTGACCGGCGACCTCTCCCAGGTGCGCCTGTTCCACACCTCCGTCACCCGCGCGAATGCGTCCTGGGCCGGCTGGTCGGAACCCGGCTTCACCGGCGACTTCGCCGAATACGTGGCGCAGAAGTTCCCCACCTCCACCGCCGCCGACTTTGCCGTCCTGGAAGCCGGCATCGTCAGCGAAGAGACCTACGTCGAGCAGGGCCTGTACTGGGAGACCGGTCATCACCCGCTGATCAAGTACATCCTCAAGAAGTACAAGCCCGATCTGGCGATGGTCGGTTATCCGGTCACCGATGAATTCCAGCATCAGTTCCTGGGGCTGGTCACGCCGACCCTGCCCAACGGCGCGCCAAACCCGGCCTATGACGATGTGCAGGTCAACGGCACGCCGGATGGGCGCGTCGCCGAGCGCACGGCTTTCTCCAGCGCGCCTACCGGGGCGCGGATGCGACGCTGGCCCTGGTCCAGTCGCTGATGCCCAAGAACGCGTCGACGTTCGTCTCATCCGATCACGGCTTCGCGCCGCAGTTCCTGGCCATCGACGCCAGCAAGGTGCTGGTCGATCTGGGTCTGCTCTCCAGACCGCAGACCTCCAACTGCCGTCCCGCGACCGGCGAGACGATCGGCAAGGCCAAGGCCTGCTGGGCGGGCGGCACGGTTCAGATCTACCTGAATCTGGCCGGGCGCGATCCGGCCGGCGGCGGCTTCACGCAGGTCCCCGCGGCGGAGGAAGCCGCGACCGTGGCGCAGATCAAGGCTGCCTTCCTGGCGCTGAGCGATCCGAACGACTGGACCGGCGACGGCCAGCCGGAAGGCTGGAAGATGATCGACCGGGCGTACACCAAGGCCGAGGCGCGCTACATCCCCAACGGGCCCGGCAGCACCGCCGACATGGCGCACCCGACGCGCACCGGCGACCTCGTCGTCTTCTGCCTATCCGCCCTACCAGTTCGACGCCGCCACGCCCGGCACGCTGGTGGCCCGCTCGGCCTTCTTCGGCCAGCACGGCTACGTGCCCGACGTGCAGAACCTGGCCGCCAACATCAACATGCGCGCCACGTTCATCGCCGGCGGCGGCGCGGTCCGGCCCAATGTGGTCGCCAGCGGCCTGCGCACGATCGATCTGGCGCCGACCATCGCCTACCTGCTGGGCATTCCCGAGCCGCAGCACTCGCAGGGCGTGGTGCGGCTGGATCTGCTGCGCGGCGGCGAAGCGCGGACCCTGGTGCCGGTCATCGGCCTGACCGATTTCCACGGCCAGCTCGATCCGACCACGATCGTCATGGACGGGCGCAACGTGTCGGTCGGCGGCGCAGCGCAGCTGGCGACGATGTTCGACGAGGAAGCGGCCCAACTTCCCGCACCGCCGTTCCTGTTCGCCTCCGGCGACAACGTCGGCGCATCGCCGGCCAACTCCGGCCTGCTGCGAGGACATGCCCGCCATCGATGTCGAGAATGCCTGGGGCCTGGATGCCACCTCCTACGGCAACCACGAGTTCGACTACGGCGTCGCGCGGCTGCTGCAGCATCAGGCGCGCGCCAACTTCCCCTTCCTGGGCGCCAACATCGTCGATGAAGTGACGCTGCAGAATCCCGACTGGGTGCAGGGCACCCACGTCTTCAACTACGGCAACCTGCGGATCGGCGTCATCGGCATCGAGCTCAAGGCCACGCCGGAGCTGGTCAGCGCGGGCGCCACGGCCGGGCTGAAGTTCCTCGACGAGATCGAGACGATCAAAGCCGAGTCCGAGAAGCTGCGCCAGCAGGGCGTCAAGATGCAGATCGTGCTGATCCACGAGGGCACCGCCGACGGGCCAAACGCCGTGGATGGCAATGCCGCCGGTTCCGTGGGATGGGCCGATCATGACCATCGCCCAGGGCATCCAGGACACGACCGTGGATGTCATCCTGGCCGGTCACACCCACCGCGTCTCGAACCTGATGGTCGGCAACATCCTGGTGGCCGAAGGCCTGAACGCCGGCGCGAGCTACTCGGTGGTGCAGATGGTCGTCCACGGTCAGGACGTCGAATGGGCCGGCGCGGCCACGCGCATCGCCAAGAACCTCGGCGTCGCCAAGCGGCCGGACGTGCAGGCCATCGTCGACGACGCCAACGCGCAGACGGCGGTGCTGCGCAACCAGGTGATCGGCACGCAGCAGTTCGACATCAAGCGTGCGCCGACCCGTCTGTTCGAGTCGGCCATGGGCAACATGGTGGCCGATGCCATGCGCCTGAAGTACCCGGGCGTCGATGCGGCGATCACCAACTCCGGCGGCCTGCGCGCGGACCTATCGTGTGCGCCGCCCACCGCCGGCGAGCAGCCGTGCGAGATCACCTGGGGCGAGATGTTCGCGGTGCTGCCCTTCGGCAACCGCACGGTCATCGTGACGCTGACGGGCGCGCAACTGGAGCAGGCCTTCCTCAACGGTTTCTCGCCGATCTGCAATGCGGCGATCGCGACGGGGCGCTTCCCGCAGATCTCGGGCCTGAAGGTGCAATACCACTGCAACGGCATCACCCCGGTCGTCGACCGGCATGTGGAAGGCGCCGAACGGCGTTGGCGGGCCGCTGACCCCGATCGGCCCGGCGGACACCGTCCGCTTCGTCACCAACGACTTCATGTACACCGGCGGCGACGGCTACACGGTCTTCACGCAGGGCACCAACGTCCTGCAGCCGGGTGACGACCTGCTGCAGGTGACCATCGACTACGTGACCGCCAACTCGCCGGTCGGCCCGGTGGTGGACGGGCGCATCGTCGGCCCGTAGGCGCAAGACCGTCTTCCTCGCAGCTCCGCGGGGTTGGTCCGACCGATCAACCCCGCGCGCATGGCCAGGCGACCGCAGACAACAGGTCGCGATCCGCCGCGAAGGCGCAGCGAACGGCGGAAACAGGACGATGGCGCTGTCGAACGTTCGCTCCGCGACGTTCGATCGTGGTGAGATTCACCTTGGCATATGCTGCCAAGCAGCCTTCGGGCTGGTACGTTGAAAGGAAAGACGGGGCTTGCAGCGGGCCTCGGATGAAGGAAGCGTGGTAGCTTCCCTTATGGGCCACACACGGGAGAACACTGAGATGGATTCGTCAGAAAAGTCGCGGCAACTGGTCCCTGTCTTCGTCGAGAAGATCGATGGTCAAGACATCGGGAATCTGCTGTACATTCGGGATGGAAACGGCGCATACACGAGCGTGGCGGAACTGCAATCCTCCTGCAAATCGGAAGACAGCGCCGAAGTCCCCGGAATACTCACCACCAGCATTGTCAAGACGTCCAGCGCCGCGCGCGGCACTTCGATCACGAGCGTTTCAGTGAGCCCGTTCAGGGTGCGCTGTATCATCATCGGAGGCACGATGATCTGCTTCCCGTTCTAGACCTCGCAGTATCCGCCCGCGCCCTGCACGGCAACGGCGTCGACGCCGAATTCGGCCGCGCCGTCGCGTGCCGCATGCTGCCGGTACGCCGTTCGCCGCCTTGGCGCCGCCACCGTGCATCCGCCGCCACTGCCCGTTCGGCGCCAACGCGAACGGCCGCTTGCGGGCAATTCCGCAGCGGCGGCGAATGACCGGAGGTCGCCGCACTCAGACAGTGCCCCCCGGGAACGGACATTCCGCGGATGTCCGCTCTGGGGATCAGCGACTGGCAGGTTTCGACCCCGAAGCAGCCACTGGCAATAACGCGAGGGGAACGAGTGCCGTTGGAACGGTATCGTCCATCAAAGAATTCGAATACGAACCGACGGCCGTACGGACGGCAGCCCGGGAACGTTAGCCGGCGTATTGCGCTTTTCATTCGTGCCGTTGCCAAGCTGACCGGAGGCGTTGGCGCCCCAACACGCCATCGCGCCACCCGTGGTCAACGCACACGTGTGCTCAGACCCCGCGGCGATTGCGGCCACGGCCCCCGATAGACCAATGACGGTAACTGGCGTCTTGCGCCTTTCATCGGTGCCATCGCCAACCTGACCGGAGGCGTTGGCTCCCCAGCACTTGACGCCCTTCGCGACCGCCGCACACGTGTGCTCAGATCCGGTCGCGATTTCGGTCACCCCCTCCGACAGCCCGAAAACGATGACCGGCATGTTGCGATTGACATTGGTGCCATCGCCAAGCTGCCCGGAGAAGTTGGCACCCCAGCACCGGATCGCGCCGCCCGTGGTCAGCGCACACGTGTGCTCCGAGCCTGCCGCGATTGCGGCCACACCCTCCGCTAGTCCGGCGACGCTGACCGGCCTGTTGCGACTGACATTGGTGCCATCGCCAAGCTGACCGGAGGCGTTGGCGCCCCAACACGCCATCGCGCCGCCCGTGGTTAGCGCGCATGTATGCCCCGACCCCGCGGCGATTGCAATCACACCTCCCGACAGCCCGAAAACGTTGACCGGCGTGTTGCGATTGACCTCGGTGCCATCGCCAAGCTGACCGGTGGCGTTGGCGCCCCAGCACTTGACGCCATCGGCGACCATGGCGCAGGTGTGCTCCGCTCCCGCAGCGATAGCGGCCACACCCTCCGACAGCGCGGCAACGTTGACCGGTGTGTTGCGATTGACATTGGTACCGTCGCCAAGCTGACCGGAGAAGTTGGCGCCCCAGCACCCCATCGCGCCCTGCGCGGTCAGCACACACGTGTGCTCCAAACCCAGCGCGATTGCGGCCACGCCCTCCGCCAGCCCGGCGACGTTGACCGGCCAGTTGCGGTTGATATTGGTGCCATCGCCAAGCTGCCCGGAGGCGTTGGCGCCCCAGCATTTGACGCCGCCGGCGACCACCACCGTGCACGTGTGCTCCGATCCGGCCGGTTTTTCCCGAATCCTCTCCACCCCGGAGGCAACGACCGGCGGGAGCCAAAGCGCGACCGCAAGTGCCAAGCAGGGCATCACCCAAGCGCATTGCGTATCGAACGAACCCGGTTCGCAGCAAGGAGCGGAGAGCACCGTCGGCCTCTTCAAGCAACCGGACTATGCTAGCGCTCGAGCACCGCCCGCGCGTTGACTAGGCGCAAGCGTTGCTCATTTCATCACCTAGCATCTCGACGTGTGGCGGCGAAGGACTACGGCGGGGCAACCCCTTACATGTGGTCGCATCTGCCACCCGCGAGGTCAATTTTCGCGCACGGCGACCGGATACTGCGAATCGAGAACACCATCGAATGACCCTCCGAGCGTTTCCGATCAATGTCCGCTGCTGGCCGCTCAGGGCCACGTCGCGAGGCTGGGGGAATTGCGTGCTTTAGCGCAGCAATTCCGTGGAAACGCACTCGTGGCGTGACGCCGGGAGGTGGCAGACGCCCGTGGTCAGCCGCCCGCTTCCGGGCAATTGTGTCGTGGGGCTATCATATCGGTACGGTCCACTCCGCTGACCAATCGCTGGCACTTCGCTTTGCCGTCATCACAAGGAGGTAAGCAGATGACTAGAATTCCACGTGCGATTCTGGGCTGGCTCTTTCTCGCGTCGATGTTCGCCATCGTGACGCCTGCCGCCGCGCAGCCCAAACAAGGTGATAGGACACTCGCCACCCGCGAACTCGATGTCGAGGGGATCGTGGCAGAAGTGATCGAGTCGGATCGGCAGGACGGCGTCCTGACAGTGAGAGTCCGTTTTCGCAACAACGGGGAGAATCCAGCGAAGCTCCCGCTGGTCGACGCGCAGGGCTACGTGCACACGTATATAGTGTCTGGCAACACAAAATATGCGCTGCTTCGCGATGACCGGGGAAACCAGATTGCTACACCACGGGACGGCGGCGGCTGGCTTCATCCAACGATCAAGCCAAAGGCGACTTGGAGTTGGTGGGGCAAGTTCCCGGCACCGCCCGCTGATCGCAAGACCTACGCGCTCTATCTTAAGGTTGGTCCGCCGATCGACAATATCCCTATCGTAGACAAGCCCTGAACCGGGGCTTGAGATAGGCGGCTCAGGCGCGATGTCACGCGCCTGAGCGGTTCGCGTTGCGAGCGGAAGACTCGCGAGTTAACTGGCGTTCGCCGCGCCGCAATCGGGCACAATGTAATAGGACCGGTTCTGGCCGAACTCGGTCATTTCTCGCTAGGCCGGATTTCGATGAGCAGGGAGTGACTAGCCGCGCGCATTGGCGGGCAGTTGCAGCGGGGGGCCGAGGAGAATACGATCATCGAATCCAATCCGGAGCGAAACCATGTCCCAACTGCGTGTTCCAATAATTGCGCTGGCCGGCGCGGCGCTCGCGGTGGCCGCTGGCGTCGCGGCCGCATCGAACTGCTACGTGATTCTCGATGCGAAGGAAACCATTGTCTATCGCGCCTCGACGCCTCCTGTCGACATGAGTGACCGTGGCGCGGCGGCGCGCGACGCACTGCGTCAAAGGGGCAACTACCTGCTGTTCATGGACACGCAACAATGCGTGCCGATCGGGTTCGACAGCGGCGAGATAATCTCCAGGCAGAGTAACACCGCTTCGATCACGGCGGCAGACGAAGGGGCGGTCGCCCGAGCGCCTCGCATACAGCCCGCCAAACCAACCGCCGCCACGCCTGCGCCACGATAGCGCGCCCCGGCCCAATCCCGCGCCAGCACCGGCCCCGCTCCGATGTGGCATTTCTGTTGTACGTATTGCCTCCTTATACATGGTCGCACCTCGTTCGCGCATCCGGTGCGCGTCCGATTGAATGCCCGCTAACCGGAAGTCTTGCTGGCGCCTTCGTATGCTCGCTGTTGGCCGGTGGCGGGCATCGAGGCAATTCGGGCGCGCGGCCGCGGAGTAACGCACAGTCTGCCAACATCGCGGGACGGGCGTCCACACGCCCGCGAGCTGCCGGCTGGCGGTGTGCGCATTGAACGAGATCTTGCACTTGCGCTCGCCGATGCCGGGCCTTTCGTTGAAGGTGAACACCGAAGGCAGGCGGTGCGATGCACGCCGTGCGCGAGAAGCACGGTGTGTCAACGGCCCGCCCCTGCTTTGACCGCCCGGTCCGCGCGGTGCTACCGTTCTACTTGCCAGGTACAGCCGATTGAATCTCCAATTCGCTGTACTGGCTCGCGCCCGGGTGACGGAGCGCGCCTCATGGCAACGGGAGGCCACATGTCAACGAAAATCGATTTCTCCGGGCTCACTCTGATGGACGCCCTGGATCTCGCCGCTCTGATCGAGCTGGAAGCGTTCAAGCGGTACACCTTTTTCGCCGAACAGCTCGGAACTCGTGCTGCAGACGACGCGGGTGCGGTATTCGAGTCGATGGCCGTCAACGAGAACAAGCACGGCGAGGAGCTCGCCAAGCGCCGGATTGCCTTGTTCGGCGACACACCCCCGAATGTCACGCTCGACGACATCTTCGATGTCGAGGCCCCCGATGTCACGGCGCCCAGTTGGCACATGTCCCAGCTAAGGGCATACCAGGTCGCATTGATGTCGGAGGAGAAAGCGTTCGCGTTCTACGACCAGGCTATCCGCTGGGTAACTCAGCCGGACGTCAAGGCGCTGTTCGAGGAACTGAGGCAGGAGGAAGCCGAGCACGTTGAAATGCTCCGCGACATCATCGCGAAGTTGCCGCCTTCGGCCGCGATCGGCCTCGAAGACCTGGACGAGGACCCGTACAAGCCACCTCGCGATCGCGCGTCCTACTAGCCTGCCGTACCCGTCCGCCGATGGACCGGGCGGGCGCGATGCCGGCAGCGTCGGCTTGAACGGCGGCTCCTGGCCGTGGACCGCCGGGTCGACCATGCGTCGCAGAACAACCCGAAGCGGTCGTACGCGCCGCTCCAAGCGGTCACTCAAGAACGACGTTCAACGCCTTGTCGGTCTCGAACACCCAGAGAGCCTGGATGATTGTCTTCGCCACATCCGCCCGGCGATCGGGATCGCGCCGTCCGCTCCAGCCGCTCGCAAACCGCATGGGTGGCAGCGCCCGGACCGCATCGTTGTGCAGCTTGCGACTATTTTTTCGGAATCGACTCCACCACCATCGCGAGCGCCTGCGTGTAAACGGCGTATACTTGATCGCCCTTCTTGATCCGCCTGAGCTGTTCGGGGTCCGCAACCTTCACTACTGTGGTGAGTTGCGGTCCCTGCAGCGTGACGGTCTGCGCTGCGCGGTCGACAGCGACGACATCGGCAACGACGGTGATGCGACGGCCAGCGACGCCGTGCGGCTGCGCTCCCGGCATCGCGCCCTTGGCGCTCGCCTCGTCGGTGCGAGTAACCGCCAGGTCGCTGCCCTTCTTCAGTTCGAGCACGAGCGCCTCGATGTATCTGGCATGGACTTTGTCACCGGCATTCATCTGGTCAAAGTTCTTGACCTCGGGGCCGGCAGTGACGACTACCCAGTTGCCCTTAGGGCCTTTCAGCGTGATGTCGCGCGTAGTCTTGTCGATGGCGATGATCGTGGCGGTAAGGTCGACCGTGCGCTCGACGCTGGCCTTGCCCGGCTGGCTGCTCGTAACGACGTTGGTCTGCGCGGGAGCATTGACGGCGAAGGCCGCGGCGATGGCGATGATGATGATTGCAGGTCTATTCATGGCGGGAGATCCTTCTCGCGTGGGAATAGTGAACGAATCAAAATGTCAGCTGTTGAGAAACCGACCGGTCATCAGCAACGGGCTGCGACCGGACACCGCAGAGTTTACAAGGAGGAGACACGGAGCGCGAGTTTGAGACATTTGAGGCGTTGGACATCAGTCATGGAGCTCCCCGCTCATGTCGGAGCTGGAAATGCGGAGATCATAGTAAGGACACGAGAACCCCGGGTTGCTGGACTGGCGCGACTGGCCGCTTTGGGGGCAATACTCGACGGTTCGCTCTTGGCCGATTGCCGACCTATGCCCCGGCGGCGGAGAATACCCGTCGGGTGACCATACAGGAACGCACGAATGTTCTGCGCCCGCTTCGTCACCTATGGTACGCGCGGCGCGGCCGCTTTGCAGCGATGCACGGCGCGCAGCGCTTGTTCGCGGAGTGTTAAGGGAGGAGCCGATGAGCGGAATCGATGGCACTTGCAGATAACGCGCGAGCCCGGCTTCGCTGCGGAGGTCGCGCGCGTCGCGGTTGCGAACACCGCTCTGGCGTTGATCTAACGCATTCAACTTCGTCGAAACTCGACGACCGTCGTCTTGGAGATCGCGATGCTCTCACACATGAGCCTTTGCCTTTGCATGGTGCTCGTACCAATATCCGCTCACGCGGACTGGCAATACGCGATATGGGGCATGTCCCCGGAGCACGTGATTGCCGCGTCGAAGGGCGTTGCCGTGCGCGCGGAGAACCCCGCCGTTGCACGGAACGGCGAGCGGGGATTGCTCACTGCCCCCTACGCGACGAATAACATCCTGTTCGTCGTTCATTTCTGGTTCGCCGTGGGCGAGCCGAAGTTGGCCCGGGTCAGCCTTGGCACACAGTACGCCGCAGACTGCCCGAATGTGGGTTCCCTCTTGTTCAGTATCTACGGCGCCCCGCAGGTCTCCGATCTCGGGCCGCTTTCGTCCATGCGGTGGCGCAGCGACGCGACCGGCAATTTCATCGCGTTTTCGCAGTTCAGCGATGCGCGTTGCGTCGTCGATTACTACCCGATACCGATTCCCGGGCTGCCCGGCCTTTAGGAACGCCGAAGGCGGATAACGTCCCACGGTTGCCAAGGCTGGCAAGCGCGCGTGCGCAGGTTCCTGCGCCAGTACGTCACTTGGCGCACCGTCGTCGGAAGGACGTGTGGCGCAGGCGCGCTGACGCGACCTGCTTAACCCGGTTCCACGATCGACACCAACGTTATCCAACGTCCGCGAACGGGCAATTGGCCGTATGACGGCTCGTGGCCGGTCGGCGACCGTCGCGCGTGAACGCAAGCGGCTTGATCGGCGGCGGTCGCAGTTCGACCCTAACCGGCCGCTGCGCCGTTCAAGAACCGGTCATGCAATCGCGACCAAATCGCGACGTTCGGCCACTGAATCACCCCGTCCGCGCGCAGAAGCGGCGACTGCGGGATCGTGAGGCCGAGCGCGCCCCGCAGATTCTTGTCGAGCAAGGCCGCGAAGCGCCGAGCGGGTTCCGGCTCGTTGATACCCTAAGAAACGAGTCCATCGGATTCGACCTTGTCGCTTCCATACACCACGGTCGGCAGTGCGTGTTTCAGTGCCGCGTGCATGATCGGGATCACCTTCGCGACGTATAGACTATCGCGACCGACGACGATCGCCGTGCCCGCTGCCGAGCTAAATCAGCGACTGCCCGAGGGACTCAGCGCGCAGCAGCCTGCACTGACGGTCCGGGATGACTCGGGTCCCCCGCCCCTGTCGCCAAGGCGGTCGAGTGCCCTGCAGCACCCGTCGAAGGCGCTTTGAACCCGGATCGACGAAAGTGTTCGGCCGCTCGCGACAGCGTGAGGTCGAGTAGGTTGCGCTGGGCGTGGCTGCCGCCGATGCGATGCGCCTGCACCGGAAGGCTGGCCAGCAGGCCGATCGCACGCGGGTAGTCGCCGCGACCGAACGCCACCACCCCCCGGCACGCTGTCAATCCGACCTGCCGGGTCGTATCGCCGTAGCGAGTGCGCTGCGCATAGCGATGCGCGAGCTCGCCCTCGAGACGCCGCGCGCGATCCCAATCGCCGGCGCCGACGAACGAGACCATCGCGTGCAGGTCGTTGAAGCTGCAAAAGCCGTCGCCAATATGCGTGGCCCAGGCGGACGCAAGCTCGCGCCAGCGCGCACCGACCTCGCCGCCGCGCAGATGGATGCGCCACAGCAGGGCGGCCGCATCGATCATGTCGGAGATCGCAGTCGAATGACGGACGCGCACCCGGCGGTCGTAGAGCGCCAACGCCTGTTCGAGCTGGCCTTCGGCGAGATGGAACAGCGCCACGTGCCACCAGCAATGCGTTGCGACGACGGTCTCGACGGCCCAGTGCTCGACGTGCTGGTACATCCACCGGAGGCCGGCCTCCGGGCGATTGGTCATCTCGAATACATGGGCGAGCACGTGATGGGCACGCGCGTCGAACGGCTCGAGCGCCAGTGCCTGCTGCGCGAGTTCGCCCGCGCGTTGGTATTCGCCGCACTCCTCGAGTCCGAACGCATGCATCGCCAGCACGGCGTGATAGCCGGGCAGAGCCTGCGACCACGCCGGCAGCGCGCGCGGCAGCCGGTCACCAAGTCGGGCGAGATCGCCGGTGACGTAATCGAGCGCGTGCGCAACCTGCAGCGCCAGCACGTCGCGCGGCTGCTCGCGCACCAGATCACCGAGCAGATCCTTCGCACGCTCGTAGTCGTCGGCGAGCACGGCGGCGATCGCGGCAAGATGAATCTGTTCGCGGGCGTTCGCGCGCAGCGCGGCTGCGTATTCAAGCACGGGCCGCGCCGCACGCAGCACCGCGGGATCGCGACTGGACAGATGCAGGTAAGCCTGAAGCACGTGCGCCATCACGAACTCCGGCGCTTTCCGCAGCGCGGACGAAAGCTGGCGCTCGGTCCCGGTGCGCCAGCTTTGAAACGTCGCGATCGCGCGCTCGAACGCCTCCAGCGCCGCCGGTGTCGCACCGGTGATCAGGCATGCGCGGTAGTCGGACTTGGCCATTGCGCCGGGAGCGGTCGAAGTGTCGACGCCTCGCCTCAAGCCTGCTGCGCGACGGCCGCCGGAGCAGGCTCGATGTTGAGATTCATCCGCAGCAGGTTGTGCGGATCGTAGCGTCGCTTCGCTTGCTGCAGGCGCGGATAGTTGCTGCCGTAGCTCGCCGTCACGCGTTCGGCTTCGTCGTCGGTCAGAAAGTTGACGTAGCCGCCTGCCGTCGCGTGCGGCGCCGCCCGGGAGAAGACCTGTCGCGCCCAGGCGCGAACCCGATCGTCGTCGCGCGGGTCGGACCAACGGCCGTGTACGTTCATGATGAAATGCGCATCGCGGCCCGCAAACGCGGTCGCCGAGGGGTCGACGCGCGCCATCGCCCCGCCCAGTTGCGCGAGGAAGATCTCGCACTCCGGACCCGGCAATCCGGCGGCCGATTCGATCGCCACGTCGAGCGCGGCATCGGTCAGCCCGCGGAAGTTGTTCGACTTCCAGTAGTTGCGGCCACCGGCGGTGAGCAGCGGATCGAAGGCGCCCTGGAAGCCGGCGTAGGGCGTGGGCATCACGGCACTTCCGAGGGGTTCGCCAAGCGCGAAGAGCGGTGCCGCGGCACGCTCCCCGGCAGCGATGTCGCCGGCGTACGCAAGCGCGAGGATCACCACGTCGGTTCCGTGTGCTGATTCGGGAAGGAACGGCAGCGGCGGCGCTTTGCGCAGCACGGCCCACACGCTCAGTTCGTCCGGCGCTTGCGTGGTGAAATCGCGCCAGGCGCGCAGCACCCGGCGGGCTTGCGCGAACGGGAATACGACGAGGCCGGCGTAGATCGCCGGCCCTACCGGATGCAATTGAAAGTCGAACGAGGTCACGATGCCGAAGTTGCCGCCGCCACCGCGCAGGGCCCAGAACAGTTCGGGCTCGGAGGACTCCGACGCCACCCGGGTTTCGCCGTCCGGCGTAACGACGGTCGCGGCAAGCAGATTGTCGATTGTCAATCCATAACGGCGCGTCAGCCAGCCGAAGCCGCCACCGAGCGTGAGTCCGGCGACGCCGGTCGTGGAATTGATGCCGAGCGGCGTGGCAAGGCCATGGGCCTGGGCAGCGTGATCGAAGTCCCCGAGCAGCGCGCCCCCGCCGACCGTTGCCGTGCGCTTGTCCGCGGCGACGCTGACCGTGCGCATGCCCGACAGGTCGATCATCAGGCCGCCTTCGGCAACGGCGTTGCCCGCGATGTGGTGACCGCCTCCACGCACGCTGACCAGCATCCGGTGCGCGCCCGCGAAGAGCACGGCAGACCGGACGTCCGAATTGTTCAGGCACCGGGCGATCAGAACGGGGCGACGATCGATCGTGCCGTTCCAGATCCTGCGCGCCTTGTCATAGTCCGCGGCAGCGGCAGTGAGGACGCCCCCGCTGATCTTTCTCGCGAACGCATCGGCATCGGCCGCGCGAAGCTGGCGGACGTCGCGATCCAGGGTCAGGTAGGTCAATGTACGCATGTCGTACCTCGCAAAGGAATGAGTCTTGCGACCCTTCGTGGCCGATTGTGCCCACGACCGAATCCTGCGCGTTCGCGCGCACCACCGCTTCACTCCGCGTCGCTCATTCTTGATCTTCTGTCCGGCATCGCCAAGACGTACAATCCCCAGCTTGATCGAACGTCCGCGCGCCTTGATCGAAAATCCGGCTTGAGCCGCGATATGAGCCACGACACCCTGTCGGACGTGCTGCGCAGCGTACGCCTGCGCGGCGCGGTGTTCTTCTATGTCAGCGGGTCCGACAACTGGGCCGCGGAAGCCCCGGCTTCCCGCGAGATCGCGCCGCTCCTGATGCGGGGCGTCGACCACGTGATGGAGTACCACGTGGTCTCCCAGGGCAGTTGCTGGGCCGCGATACCGGGTGGCCCGTCCGTGCGCCTCGCGACGGGCGACATCGTGATGTTCCCGCATGGCGATGCGCACGTGGTCTCGAGCGCACAGGGCATGCGCGGTGATCCGCCCAACCTGCGCTGGTTCGGCGAATCGGCCGAGGAACGGCTGCCGATCCGCGTCGCGTACAACGGCTCGAATGCACCGTCGATGTCGCCATCGGAGCTCGAAGGCGAAACGACGATCGTCTGCGGGTTCCTCGGTTGCGATCTGCAGCCGTTCAATCCGTTGATCGCGAGCCTCCCGCACCTGCTGCATCTGCGTGCGCCGGACGACGAGCAATGGATTGCGCAGTTCATGCAGCATGCGGTAAGCGAGTCGCGCGCGCGGCAGCCGGGCAGCGAGGTGATGCTCGCGCGAATGAGCGAGATGATGTTCGTGGACGCGGTGCGGCGCTACACGGCGAGCCTCCCGGCAAACAGCCGCGGCTGGCTGGCCGGCATGCGTGATCACCTCGTCGGACGCGCACTCGCACTGCTGCACGAGCAGCCCGCCCGGAACTGGACGATCGACGAGCTGGGACGGCGCATCGGCCTGTCGCGCTCAGCGTTGCACGAGCGGTTCGTCCAGTTGATCGGCGTGCCGCCGATGCAATATCTCGCGCAGTGGCGAATGCAAGCGGCAGCGCGCCTGCTGCTTGACACGCGCGCCACGGTCGCGACGATTGCCCTCGAGGTGGGCTATGACTCGGAGGCGGCGTTCGCGCGCGCGTTCAAGCGGCTGGTCGGCCGCCCTCCCGCAGCGTGGCGCCGTGAACGCAGCGCCGAGATTGGATCGGCGGCGGGCCCCAGTGACAGAGAAGATTCGAGGCTCGGTGACGCGGGTACAGCGCGCTAGAACCGGACCTCTCAGATCGCTGGCGCGTCGTGACTTGCCGGGACCGACGAAAACCTCGGATGGTCGCTGGTCGCCGCAGGGCCACGGCAGCCATGGGTGCGGATGTGATGCGAGCATCGGCGTTCTCGCGTCGCGTGCCGGGCGGCCGCGGGCATGCGCTGGCCCAGCATCGCGCATGGCTGGCGGTCGACAATCGGGGTACCGAGCGATCCGTTGATCGAACTCATACTCCGATCAGCGGCCACCGCTTCACATCGGGCCGTTCCACGGCGGCGGGCCTCGGGCCGGCACGTCGCGCTGCGTCTGGTCGATTGGACGCAGCGTCCACTCCGATGGAGACGGAGAACTTCATGTCCGGCGGCGGTCGGCCGAAATCGAATCGGCCGCGCAGGCTTCCCGTCCGGCCCGCAAAAACGTCACGCGCGGCCCCGTCGCCGTGATTGCCGCCGTGGCCGGGACTGCATCCCCGGAGCGGGTTGCCTTCGCCGATCAGAACTTCCAGTTGTAGTACCCGGCGAGGAAGAGAGACCCGGCGTTGGTTGTACGAGCCGACGAGGTCGCCGCGCCCGCCGAGCGCGACCGGCTTTCCGTAGGCGGCCACGTCGAGGTTGCCGCCGTACGCATACTCGGCGGCGAAGCCCCAGAACGCGTTCCTGCCGAGCTGCTGCTGGGCACCCGCACCGAAACGCCATGCGGAGTTGACCGGCATCAGCGGCGACACGTTGCCGGACTGGAACTTCGAGTCGTACGCAATGCCGAAGTTGATCAGCCACGCATCCGAATACCGGTACTGCGCCCCCGCCGCCACGTGCCAGGTGTCCTTGTAATCGAGGTTCTGGGTGACGCTCGTCGGATCGTTGGCGTCGTCGATGCCGAGCTGGACCTGCCCGAACTTCGACCACTGCTGCCAGCCGACGCTGCCCAGCAGCGCCCAGCGCTCGCTCGTCTCCGTGTACGCGCTGAGCATCACGCCCTGCGGCACCTTGATGCCGATGTTCAGCGATGCGTCGAGCAGCCCGCGGTCCCTCAGGGCGTGCTCGATGCCGGGCGCAAGGTTCGAGAACTCGAGCGGGGAGCGGAAGTCCAGCTTGACCTGCGAATTCCAGACGAGGCCGAACCGGGTGCGCGCATCGGGCTGGAAGAGCACGCCGACATTGGCACCCCATCCCCAGGTCTCGTCCTCCATGCTGAGCTGGCCGTCGCCGTAGAGCGGGTTGACGTTGTTGATCGCCACCTGGTTCTTGTAGATGCCGTACATCGCGTTGAGCCCGGCGCCCACCGACAGCTTGTCGCTGACCTTGTAGGCGAGGGTCGGCATGAACGACAGGCCGAGCATGGTCGCGTCCTGCACGTAATAGCGCCCCGCCCAGTTGTCGTCGTAGTTGAGCGGCATGCCGAAGTTGCCGGTCAAGGCCATGCCCAGCTTCAGGTCCGGCGAAACGCTGTAGCTCGCGAACGCGCCGCCGCCCGGGAACCAGCCGTTCTGCCCGACCACGTATCCGCCATCGCCGGTGCCCAGGGCGGGCGACGCGCCGCTGCCGACCGAGAACTTGACGTCGCCCCACAGCAGCTGCCCGGCCGCAAGGACCTGCGTGCCGTCGAGGCGCGTCATGCCGGCCGGGTTGGTCAGCACCGTCGAGGCGTCCTGCGCGCGCGCACCATAGCCGGCGGACGCGAGTCCGACGTCCGCGGAGCCGACCTCGTACAGGATGATCCCTCCGGCGAGGGCCGGCGCGCAGACCGTTCCCATCGCGGCGAGCACGGCGGCGCGCACGAGGCGCTCGTGATGCAGTCTGGATTCGCGTCCCTTGAACATGTCGTTTTCCTTCTCGCTGCGTGGCGGGGCGGCGTTTTCAGCCGATTCCTGGGGCGCCGGTATCACGGTGTGCAAGGCGCTCTTGGCGCCGCATGCCGGCTTGAACTGGATGTTACCGTCGAACAGGTACTGCTGGCCATTCTGTCGACGCCTGCCGAACCCGCTGCCGGGCGTGACAGTGCGATCCCCTCGCTCATCCCGCGATGGCCCGCCGCCCTCCTCGTTCGGTGCTCGTCGTGCCGGCCCCATCGCGCACGAGCGCGTCGTGTGGTCAAATCGCCGGACGCGCTGTACGCTTGCGCGCAAAGCGAGTCCCGCCTCGCCCACGACGGAGCGCGCGTCACCCCATGCCCAGGAGGTAAGCCGTGGCGAGCAATGCAGGAATGACGGCCGGCGTCGAGCTCGCCGGCAAGGTTGCCCTGGTCACCGGCGGCGCGCGCAACATCGGCCGTGCGATCTCGCGCGCGCTCGCCGCGGGCGGAGCCTCGGTGATGGTCAACGCGCGGACCTCACGAGGCGATGCCGAAGCGACGCTCGCCATGATCGAATCCGCGGGCGGCAAGGCGGCCATGCACATCGCGGACGTCACCGATCCCGCGGCAGTCCGCGGCGATGGCGGACGCCACGGTGCAGCGCTTCGGGCGCATCGACATCCTGATCAACAACGCTGCGGTGCGCAACGAGACGCCCTTCGCCGAGATCGCGCTCGCGGAGTGGCGGGAGGTCCTCTCGGTCACGCTGGACGGCGCCTTCCTGTGTGCGCAGGCCTGCCTGCCGCAACTCGCGCGCGCCGGCGGCGGCACGATCGTCAACATCGGCGGCCTGACCGCGCACAAGGGGGCAACCGAGCGCGCGCACGTCGTCACCGCCAAGTCCGGGCTCGCGGGCTTGACCCGGGCCCTGGCTCTGGAGCTCGCGCCGCAGGGCATCACCGTGAACTGCGTGGTGCCCGGGACGATCGACACGGTGCGCGGTCTGCCGGGCGCGCCGGAGCGCCCCGCGCACCGGCGCGCGCCCCCGCCGCTGGGGCGCCTCGGCGCCCCCGAGGAGGTCGCCGCGATGGTGCGCATGCTGTGCGGGCCCGACACGCGCTACGTCACCGGCCAGACGATCCACGTCAACGGCGGCGCCTTCATGCCGTGAGCGCACGGAGCCCCGCCATGTTTGCCGACCTCGTCTTCCGTCAGCTGTTCGACGCCGCGTCGTCGACCTACACCTACCTTCTGGGCGACCCGCACACCCGCCAGGCGGTGATCATCGACACGGTGTTCGAGCAGCACGCGCGCGACCACGCGCTGCTCGGCGAGCTGGACCTCGCGCTCGTCGCCGCGCTGGACACCCACTGCCACGCCGACCATGTCACCGGCGCCTGGCTGATGCAGCAGGCTACCGGCTGCCGCATCGGCATCTCGCGGCGCTATCAGCCGCCGGTCGAGGGTGCCGACCTGCCGCTCGATCACGGCGAGCGCATCGCCTTCGGCGACCGCCACCTGGAGGTGCGCGCGACGCCCGGCCACACCGACGGCTGCACGACGCTGGTGCTCGACGACCACGGCATCGCCTTCACCGGCGACGCACTGCTGATCCGCGGCGCGGGCCGCTGCGACTTCCAGCGCGGCGATGCGCACACGCTCTATCGCTCGATCGTCGCAGCAGATCTTCTCGCTGCCCGACGCGTGCCTGGTGTTCCCGGCCCACGACTACAGCGGCCGCACGATGTCGTCGGTGGCCGAGGAGAAGGCACACAACCCGCGCGTCGGTGGCGGGGCCGACGAGCGCGACTTCGTCGGCTTCATGGAGAATCTCAACCTTCCGCACCCCAAGCAGATCGACGTCGCGCTGCCCGCCAACCTGCGCTCCGGCCGGCCGGCCGACGGCAAGCTGCCGCGCCCGGCCGACTGGGGGCCGGTGCGCCAGACCTACGCCGGATTGCTGGAGATCGAGCCGGAGTGGGTGGCGCAGCACCTGCCGCAGGTGCACGTGCTCGACGTCCGCCAGCCCGAGGAGATGCAGGAGTCGCTCGGGCGCATCGCCGACGCGCAGCTCATTCCGCTGAGCGAGCTCAAGGCGCGGCTGTCCGAAATCCCGCGCGACCGGCCGGTGGTCGCGGTCTGCCACGCCGGCATGCGGTCGGGC
Organism: uncultured beta proteobacterium; assembly: GCA_963786625.1. Lineage (GTDB taxonomy): Bacteria > Pseudomonadota > Gammaproteobacteria > Burkholderiales > Casimicrobiaceae > CAIWHR01. Next base: position 145,219 of record CAWAZS010000011.1, on the reverse strand, counting down.
CAGGCCACCGTCATCCTGCGCAGCAACGGACTGGAGCGCTGCGCCAACCTGCGCGGCGGCATGCTGCTGTGGTCGCAGCTCGGGCTGCCGACGCAGCGCCGGGCAGGCTGATCCTTTCGCGCGGCCAGCGCTGCTGCCAGCCTAACTTTACCGATAGCCTGCCGGTCACGTCCCAACCGGTGCCGTGCACGAGACGGAGATGCCGCACGCCACGCGATGCAGCGTCGGCGGCGGGCGATGCGCCCAAGGGCCCGTCAGCGGGCCCTAGCCCGGGTTGGGAGCCGCGCAGAGCAGAAAGCAACTGGCGTTGTTGTCGAGCACGCCCCCGTGCTGGCAGGCTCCGGGAATCCCGGAGAGCCAGTTCAGGCTGGCGCCGTTCAGCGGCGTAAGGAAAAGGGTCACCGGCGCACCGGAGGTGTTGAGGACGTTCAGCGTGGGACCGAAGCCGTTGGCCGCGACCTGGGTCTTGGTCTCGAACACGCAGGCGAGGGTCTGACTGCCCGCCGAGTTGGTGATCTGCAGGTCGGCACTGATGATGGCGTAGGCCGACTTCATTTCGTGCACGCCGTAGGCCGAAACCGCCACTGCTCCGGCCAGCAGGAACAGCCCGCCCCGCGTGTGCCGCCGCAGCACGGTCAGCGCCGCGAGCAGCAGCAGGACCCCGGTGGCCACCGTCATCCACGGATCGAGGGGCACCGCAACGTTCAACCGCCACCCCAGCAGACATCCCAGCCGGGCGGCTGCTGCGCCCACACCGTCGTCGGAACCACCAGACCCGCTACCGCAAGCAAGCCGTAAATACGCTTCATCGCAGGATTCCCCCCTGTGCGAACACTCGGACACAGCCGCGCATGGCACCCCCGGGCAGGCATGGCTGATCGGCAAAGTATACGCGGTGCCGTCGCCGACTCGACGGGCCCCGCGGGCACCGCTACTCAGTGCTTGATGAAGGGCACCGGGGCGCCCGTTTGCTTTTTCTGCTGCTTGAGCGTCCGCTTTTCCTTGGGCGTGTGCTGCGGCTTCTTCTTGCTTTCTTTCGGCGGCTGATGGGACATGGTTTGCTCCGGTGGATCGCCGGACAGCGGCGCCCCGTCACTATAGGCCAAAGTTCGCGGGGACGCAGGGCCTCGCCGCTGCCGGCGGGCGACGGCGCGGCAATCGACCTCCGGCGCGCCCGGCCGCGACACTCTGCGGCTCGCTGTGGCCGGATCAGTCACGTCGATAGCTCGCCAGCCGCTCGACGTAGCGCGCGACGAGGTCGATCTCCAGATTGACCGGCGCACCCGGCTTGAGCGCGCCCAGGGTAGTCACTGCGAGCGTGTGCGGGATCAGGTTCACGCGGAAGCGCGCGCCATCGACGCCGTTGACCGTCAGGCTCACGCCCTGCACCGCGATCGAGCCCTTCGCCGCCACGAAGCGAGCGAGCCCTTCCGGCGCCTCGAGCTCGAGCTCCCAGCTCCCATAGGGATCCCCGGCGACGGCGGCGAACCGGGTCACGGTTCCTACGCCATCGACGTGCCCCGTCATCAGGTGCCCGCCCAGGCGGTCCGCGAGGCGAAGCGCCAGCTCGACGTTCACGTCCCCGACGCGATCGAGTCCGGCGGTGCAGCGCAGCGTTTCGGCCGACACGTCGAAGTCCAGCGTCGACCCGTTGATCTCGACGACGGTCAGGCAGCAGCCGTTGATGGCGATGCTGTCGCCCACGGCGACGTCCGCGACGTCGGGAATGCCGATGTCGACGGCAACCCGCAGCCCGTCGCCCTTGGCCTCGACCGCCGCGATTCTCCCGACCGCCTGCACGATCCCCGTGAACATCATTCGTCCTTTCGCACGATGCGCGCCAGGAGGCGCAGGTCGTCGCCGACGCGTTCGACATCATGGATCGCGACGACGATTCGATCGGAGAGCCGGCCCATCGCCGTCGCAAATTCGGCGACGCCACGCCCCGGGTCGCCGAGCAGGCAGGGCGCGAGGTAGAGCAGCAGCTCGTCGACCAGGCCCGCTGCGAGCAGCGCGCCGTTGAGCTTCGCGCCGGCCTCGACGTGCAGCTCGTTGACGCCGCGCTCGCCGAGCACGCGCATCAGCGCGGGCAGATCGATCCGACGGTTCGGATCCGGCAGCGTCAGCACCTCGACGCCGCCGGGCCAGTCGGGATTGCGTCCGCCGGCGGTGACGATGAGCGCAGCCTCGCCCGCGAGCACCCTCGCGGCTGGCGGCGTCTCGGCGTGGCGGTCGACGACGATCCGGCGCGGCTGTCGCGGCGTCGCCACCGAGCGCACCGAGAGCTGCGGATCGTCCTGGCGCACGGTGCCGATGCCGGTGAGGATCGCGCAAGCGCGGGCGCGCCAGCGGTGGCCATCGGCGCGCGCGGCCTCCCCGGTGATCCACTGCGACTCGCCCGAGACGAGCGCGGTGCGCCCGTCGAGGCTGGCCGCAGCCTTCAGCCGCACCCAGGGCCGCCCGCGCGTCATCCGCGACACGAAGCCGATGTTGAGCTCGCGCGCCTCGTCCTCGAGAAGACCGATGTCCACGGCGATGCCGGCGGCGCGCAACCGTCCGGCGCCGTGCGCCGCCGCCGGATTGGGATCGGCCATCGCCGCGACGACGCGCGCGATGCCGGCGGCGACCACCTCGGCCGCGCACGGCGGCGTGCGGCCCGTATGGTTGCAGGGCTCGAGCGTCACGTACAGCGTCGCGCCGCGCGCATCGAGCCCGCGGCCCCTCGCATCGGCGAGCGCGTTCACTTCCGCGTGGGGACCGCCGGCCCGCTCGTGCCAGCCTTCGCCGATGACCGCGCCGTCCCTGACGATCACGCAGCCGACGCGCGGATTGGGCGTCGTCGTGTAGAGGCCGCGCCCGGCCAGGGCAAGCGCGTGCGCCATGTGCGCACGATCGGCGTCGGAAAACGCGGTCATCAGTAAAGTAGGGTCAGACTCGACTTTCAGCGAGCGGGCGACTCGTGCCGCGGAAAGTCGAGTCTGACCCTGCTTTACTTGCGGCCGCGCTTGGCCGGGGCCTCGACTTCCTTCAGCGCATCCCTGAAGTCGGAAACGTCCTGGAAGCTGCGGTAGACCGACGCAAAGCGTATGTACGCGACCTTGTCGAGCGCGTAGAGCTCCTGCATCACCATCTCGCCGATATCGCGCGACGCGATCTCGCGCTCGCCCAGGGCCAGCACCCGCTGGACCACGCGGTCGACCGCCTGGTCGACGAATTCCGTGGGCACCGGGCGCTTGTGCAGCGCGCGCTGAAAGCCGTTGCGCACCTTGGTGACGTCGAAGTCGGACCGCGTCCCGTTGGTCTTGACGACCTGCGGCAGCCGCAGCTCGACCGTCTCGTAGGTGGTGAAGCGCTTCTGGCACTCCGTGCAGCGCCGACGGCGGCGGATCGAGCCGCCGGGCTCGGACACGCGCGAGTCGATGACCTGGGTCTCCGTGCTGCCGCAGAACGGGCACTTCATTGCGGGGGATTAGCCATAGACGGGAAATTTCTGCGTGAGCGCGCGGACGCCGGCGCGCACGCGCTCGACCGTCGCATGGTCGCCCGGCGCATCGAGGACGTCGGCGATCAGGTGCGCCAGCACTTCGCACTCGAGCTCGGTGAAGCCGCGGGTCGTGATCGCCGGGCTGCCCAGCCGGATGCCGGAGGTGACGAAGGGCTTTTCCGGATCGTTGGGAATCGAGTTCTTGTTGCAGGTGATGTGCGCCGCCGACAGCGCGGCCTCGGCGTCCTTGCCGGTCACCTTCTTCGCCCGCAGGTCGACCAGGAACAGGTGGCTGTCGGTGCCGCCGGACACGATGCGCAGGCCGCGCTCCTGCAGCACCGTCGCCAGCACGCGCGCGTTCTCGATGACCTGTTGCTGGTAATGCCGGAAGTCCTTGGTCAGCGCCTCGCCGAACGCGACCGCCTTCGCCGCGATCACGTGCATCAGCGGTCCGCCCTGCAGTCCCGGGAACACCGCCGAATTGACCGCCTTTTCCTGCGCGGTATTGCCGAGGATGAGCCCGCCGCGCGGGCCCCGCAGCGTCTTGTGCGTCGTGCTCGTCACGAAATCCGCGATGCCGACCGGCGACGGATAGACGCGCGCGGCGATGAGGCCGGCGTAGTGCGCCATGTCGACCATCAGCAACGCGCCGACGGCGTCGGCGATTGCGCGGAAGCGCTTCCAGTCGATCACGCGCGAGTACGCGGACGCCCCGGCGATGATGAGCTTCGGCCGGTGCTCGTGGGCCAGCCGCTCGGCCGCGTCGTAGTCGATGAGCTCCGACTCGGGATGCAGGCCGTAGGCGACGATGTTGAACCACTTGCCGCTGAGGTTGACCGGCGAGCCGTGGGTCAGGTGGCCGCCGTGGGCCAGGTTCATCCCGAGTATCGTGTCGCCGGGCTTGAGCGCCGCCAGGAACACCGCCTGGTTGGCCTGCGCTCCCGAATGGGGCTGGACGTTGGCGAAGTCCGCATGGAAGAGCTTCTTCGCGCGGTCGATCGCGAGCTGCTCGGCGACGTCGACGTGCTCGCAGCCGCCGTAGTAGCGCCTGCCCGGGTAACCCTCGGCGTACTTGTTGGTGAGCTGCGACCCCTGCGCCGCCATCACGGCGGGGCTCGCGTAGTTCTCCGAAGCGATCAGCTCGATGTGGTCTTCCTGGCGCCGGTTCTCGGCTTCGATGGCTGCCCAGAGCTCCGGGTCGGCCTGGGCAGCGGTGCGCGAGCGATGGAACATGGTGGCGGTGGCGTTCGGCTAAATGAACATTCTAGCATCGCCAAGAGGGCGGCCCGGGCCAGCCCGGCCATGCATCCCCGGCCTGCCGGAACGATCGGCATCCCGCGCCTCTCCGGCTTGCCCGCACGATGAATCCGCATATAATCGCCGGGCCGAACACCCCATTGCCATGATCGCGCGGGACGCGGTCCATGCCATCGCCCGCCGTCGGAACGGAGGTTGGATGAAAGCCCTGCTCGCCTTTTCCCGCGCGATCGACGGATTCAACGCTCGACTCGGCCGCGGCATGATCTGGCTCGTGCTGGTCGCGGTCGTGATCAGCGCCCTCAACGCCATCGTCCGCAAGGCGTTCGACATGAGCTCGAACGCCTTCCTCGAGGCGCAGTGGTACCTGTTCTCGGCGATCTTCCTGCTCTGCTCGCCGTACACGCTCCTGCGCAACGAGCACATCCGGATCGACGTGGTCGCCGGGCGGCTGTCGAACAGGGCGCAGACGTGGATCGACGTGTTCGGCACGGTGCTCTTCCTGCTGCCGATGGCGATCGTGATCACGTACCTGTCGTGGATCGTGTTCATGCGCTCGTGGAACATCAACGAGATGTCGACGAACGCCGGCGGCCTCCTCGTCTGGCCGGCGCGACTGCTGGTGCCGGTGGGCTTCTTCCTGCTGACGCTGCAGGGCGTGTCGCAACTGATCAAGCTGGTTGCGCATCTGCGCGGCGTGGGGCCGGATCCCAACGTGCGGCACGATCCCGCCGAAGCCGAGAAGGCGCTCGCCGAAGCGATCCTCCGCGAACGGGGAGAGAAGGCATGAGCTACCTGACGAGGGGCCCCGCGCGCAGCGCGGGGATCGGCAGTCAAGCGATTGCCTTCGGAGGCCGACGCGCCAAGCCCGCGGCCTCGCACGCCGCGCACGGGGAGGCCGAGGCATGAGCTACCTGACGAGGGGCCCCGCGCAGTCTACCTCGCGCGCGCAGCTCATCGGGGCCGCGGCATGACCGCCTTCATCGCCGCCAACATGGCGCCGCTGATGTTCGCGGCGCTGGTCGTATTCCTCCTGCTCGGCTACCCGGTCGCCTTCGCGCTTGCGGCGAACGGCATCGTCTTCGGCCTGATCGGCATCGAGCTGGGGCTGCTGCAGCCGTCGCTGTTCGGCGCGCTGCCGGAGCGGCTGTGGGGCATCATGTCGAACGACACGCTGCTCGCGATTCCGTTCTTCACGTTCATGGGGCTGATCCTCGAGCGATCGGGCATGGCGGAAGACCTGCTCGACACGATCGGCCAGCTGTTCGGCCCGATTCGCGGCGGCCTCGCGTACGCGGTGATCTTCGTCGGCGCGCTGCTTGCGGCCACGACCGGTGTGGTGGCGGCGAGCGTCATCTCGATGGGCCTGATCTCGCTGCCCATCATGATGCGCTACGGCTACGACCGGCGGATCGCCTCGGGCACGATCGCGGCGTCGGGGACGCTCGCGCAGATCATCCCGCCTTCGCTGGTGCTGATCATCATGGCCGACCAGCTGGGCCGCTCGGTCGGCGACATGTACGCCGGCGCGTTCATTCCCGGCATCGTGCTGGCCGGTCTGTATGCCGGCTTCATCCTGCTCGTCTCCTTCGTCAGGCCGGAATGGGTTCCGGCCCTGCCCGAGGACGCGCGCACCTTTCGCGAGCCGGACGGGTCGCCCGGAACGCGCTCGCTGTCGGTTCTCACGGTGATCGCCATCGCGGCCGGCGTCGCGTTCTGGTACCTGTACTTCAACCGGTACAAGCCGGAAACGGCGACCGACGAGCGGATCGTGCTCTGCGCGAGCGTCGCGGTGGGGATCGCCTTCTTCGCTGCCGTCGTCAACCGCGTGCTGAAGCTGGGTCTCCTGTCGCGGATCGCGGAGCGGGCCACGTTCGTGCTGATCCCGCCGCTGGCGCTGATCTTCCTCGTGCTGGGCACGATCTTCCTGGGCGTCGCCACGCCGACCGAAGGCGGCGCCATGGGCGCGTCCGGCGCGCTGATCATGGCGGTCGCCCGCCGGCGGCTCGATTTCGGTCTGCTGAAGCAGGCGATGGAATCGACGGCGAAGCTCACCGCGTTCGTCGTCTTCATCCTGGTGGGCGCGCGCGTCTTCAGCCTGACGTTCTATGGCGTCGACGGCCACAAGTGGGTCGAACACCTGCTCTCCGACCTGCCCGGCGGGGTGGTCGGGTTCCTGATCGTCGTCAACATCATCGTGTTCCTCCTGGCGTTCTTCCTCGACTTCTTCGAGCTGGCATTCATCATCGTGCCGCTGCTCGGGCCGGTCGCGGAGAAGCTCGGCATCGACCTGATCTGGTTCGGCGTGCTGCTCGCCGTCAACATGCAGACCTCCTTCATGCATCCGCCGTTCGGCTTCGCGCTGTTCTACCTGCGCAGCGTCGCGCCGGTGAAGGAGTACGTCGACAAGCTCACCGGCAAGATCACCGCGCCGATCACGACGATGCAGATCTACTGGGGCGCCGTGCCCTACGTGATCATCCAGGTGATCATGATCGGGATCGTCCTGCTGTTTCCGCAGATGGTGATGGTCTACAAGAGCGAGGCGTCGACGGTCGACCCGACGAAGATCCAGATCGACCTGCCGGCGATCGACCAGGGCACGCCGCCGGTGATCGAGATTCCCGGGGCCGACAAGGCCGAACCGGGCGCGAAGAGCGACGCGGGCAAGAGCGGCGACCCGCTGCAGGACATGCTGAAGCAGCAGGAAGACGATTCCGACAAGGCCAACAAGGCGCTCGAGGACGCGCTGAAGGCGAAGTGACGCCGCGCGGATCGGATTTCGTCGCCGGAGCGCGTCCGCGTGCCCCGGTCGGCCGCAAAGAAAAAGCCCCGCGCGCGGCGGGGCTTTCCTGGAATCGGCGCTGTCGCCGGCGCTATTTCTTCGCCGGCGCGGCCTGACCCGCCGTCGCCATGTAGTTGTCGTAGGTGTTCTCGGTCACGCGGAACCAGAGAATCTGGTCCTTCTGGAACGCCGACATGTTGTCCCACAGCTTCTTGAAGTTCGCGTTCTTCGCCGAGGTCTCGGCGTAGAGCTCCATCGCCGCCGCGTAGCAGGCGTCCATGATCGGCTTCGAGAACGGGCGCAGCTGCGTGCCGCCGGCAACCAGCCGCCGCAGCGCCGCCGGGTTCTGCGCATCGTACTTCGCCATCATGAAGGTATTGCCCTCCGCGCACCCGGCGCGCAGCGCCGCCTTGAAGTCGGCGGGCAGCGCATCGTAGGACTTGGTGTTGTTGAAGAAGTGCAGCGCGGGACCGCCTTCCCACCAGCCGGGGTAATAGTAGAACTTGGCGACCTTGTTGAAGCCGAGCTTCTCGTCGTCGTAGGGGCCCACCCACTCGGCCGCGTCGATCGTGCCCTTCTCGAGCGACGGGTAGATGTCGCCGCCGGCGACCTGCTGCGGCACGACGCCGAGCTTGGTCAGCACCTGGCCGGCGAAGCCCCCGATGCGCATCTTGAGGCCCTTGAGATCGGCGACCGTCTTGATCTCCTTGCGGTACCAGCCGCCCATCTGCGCGCCGGTGTTGCCGCACAGGATCGACGTGATGCCGTAGGCCTTGAGGAACTCGTTGTACATCTGCTCGCCGCCGCCGAAGTACCACCAGGCGTCGTACTGGCGCTGGTTCAGCCCGAACGGAATGGCCGTGCCGAACGCGAACGTCGGATCCTTGCCGACGTAGTAATAGGGGGCGGTGTGGCCGCATTCGACCGTGCCGTTCTGCACGGCATCGGCGACCTGCAGGCCCGGAACGATTTCTCCCGCGGCGAACACCTGGATCTGGAACTTGCCGCCGGTGATGTCGTTGACGGCCTTGGCGCAAGTCTCGGCGGCACCGTAGATGGTGTCGAGGGACTTCGGGAAGCTCGACGCGCAACGCCACTTGACGGTGGCGGGCGCCTGCGCGAACGCCGGCGCGGAGCCGGCCGCCAGAATGCCGGCAAGCCCCGTGTTTTTCAGGAAGGAACGACGTTCCATGGATTACTCCTCGTTGGGATGAAGTCGGGCGAGCCGACGGTTCGGACAAGCTGTCCGCCTTTCGGTGGCCGTAGTCACGGCAACGGACCAAGGCACGGGGTCCGTCGTTGGCTTGCTGGGCGACGATTCTATCCCAATTCGCCGCGGCCGCCAGAGGGGATTTGTCAAGGTCCCGGGGGCACGGCCGGTCGGCGCGAGGGCCGCGGGCCGACGCCCCCGGTCAGGGCGTCAGCTTGCGCACCGCCGAGAACAGCGTCCAGGCCCAGCCGGGCTGCCGCTCGAGCGTCTGGGTGAAGCGGATCAGGTAGCGCGCACTGCCGGTATCGAGCTCGACCATGCCGCCCTTGACGAACCGGTCGTCGGGGCCGATCAGGCTGCGCTGCGCCATCTGCCGGTTCTCGGGGTGCGCCGGCAGATAGATGCCGAAGAACGGCCGGTCGGCGCGCGTGCGACCGGCGTCGGTGGGCGCCACCCAGTTGCGCAGCAGCACGCGCACCAGCCGCCGCCCGATGATCTCGACGCCGACGGTGGTTTCGTCGACCTTGTGGCGCTGCATGCGCCGGACGACGGCGAGCGCCCAGGCCTCCCCGTCCTTCAGCGCCAGGATCTCCCCCAGTCTCGTCGGAGCCTCCTTTCCCGGCGCCGTCAGCCGGCAGCCGGTGTCGCTGCGGTCTTCCATCTTCCACACCGACCCGCGAATCCGTCGCGAGATCGTCTCGGGACCCGCGTTGGGAACGATCATCTCGGTGATCTCGTCGAAGCTCGCCGCAACGCCAGGCGTTCTCGCCGTTTCGGGCAGCCGGTCGATCTCCGCCACGGCGCGCGTGAGCGGACCCAGGCCCATCACGACGCGGACCTCGGCGTCGGTCGCGAAGCGCGTCGCGCGCGGCGACTGCGAAATCGCGTCCGGGCCGTACAGCGACGCCAGCCGCATCAGCAGCAGCCGCTGCTCGCGAGGCGGCAGGTCGTCCGGCTTCGGGGTCTCGTCGTCGTGCTCGGGCAGCCAGCGCATCCGCTCGACGATCTGCGTGTAGATCGGACTCGCGTCGAGGAAGAGCAGACGGCCGCCGGCGGGCGCGCGATCCTGGCGCCGCAGCCCCTGCGAGCCCGTCAGATCGACGAAGAAGTTCGCGCCGGGTCCGGGCGGCGGAACCAGAGCCAGCGACGCCGCCCAGGCGTCCAGCTGCTTTGCGACCCATTCGACCTGGTCGGGCGTGAAATTTCCGGAGTCGAGCCGCATCAGCAGCAACGCCTTCAGGTACTCCTGCTCGACGCTCACGCCCGGCTTCGAGAACGCGCCGGCGCCGTAGGCGAGCTGCTCCCGCTGCCAGCCGCGCATGCGCGCGAACTCGTAGAGCTCGTGGAATTCGCGCCACTGCGCAGGAACCCAGTGGCTGTAGCGGAAGAGCCGGAACTTGCCGTCGATGCCCTTGTAATGCACGAGGCGGACGAGGATCCAGGGCAGCAGGGTGCGCCAGCGCTTCTGCTCGGCGCGCGGGTAGCCCGCCCGGAGCGTGGCGCCATAGGCGGCCGAGAACGCCTTGACCAGGTCGAAGACCGCGTGCCAGAGCCGCGTCTCGACGTTCGTGCTGCGCTGGTAGTTCGTCGTGTACTGCTGCGCGAGCTGGGCGACGACGGGCTCGAGGCGCGCGTCGATCCGCAGCAGCGCCTCCGCCTGGGCTGGACCGACGACCCGCCGCGGGCCCGGGAACTCCGCGACGACCTCGAGCGCCTCCTTCTGGATCGCCAGCGCGTCGGTGGTCGGCAGCGCCGAGATCCACTGCGCCGCCGCGCTCGAGCTCGCGCAACGGATCGTTGAGCGAGCGGAACCAGGACAGGACGGGCTCGATCATGGACTGGGCGACGCGTCCTGCGACGGTCAGTGCCCGCCCGGCCGCCCGAAGGGCACTGTGCGCCCCCTCGGGGGCAGCGAACGGGCCACGTCCGCCCGCCCGGCCGCCCGAGGGCACGTGCGCCCCCTCGGGCAGCGACCAGTGAGCGTGGGGGCCGTTCATCTCAGTGACCCGCCACCGTCATCCGACCGATCAGGATCGACCCGGTGTGGCGCGAGCCACGGCGATCGACATCGCGGCCGATCGCGACGATGTCGCGGTAGATGTCCTTGAGATTGCCCGCGATCGTGATCTCCTCGACCGGATACGCGATCTGCCCGTCCTCGACCCAGAAACCCGCCGCGCCACGCGAATAGTCACCGGTCACCGGGTTCACGCCCTGACCCAGCTGCTCGGTGACGAGCAGTCCCCGCCCCATGCGTCGCACCAGCGCCGCGAGGTCGTCGTCGCCGTGCGCGAGCACCAGATTGTGGCTGCCGCCGGCGTTGCCCGTGGTGGTCATGCCCAGCTTGCGCGCCGAGTAGCTTCCGAGGAAGTAACCGCGCACGATGCCGTCCTTCACGACGTCGCGCGGCGCGGTCGCGACGCCTTCGTTGTCGAACGGCGCGCTGCCGCGGGCCCGCGGGATGTGCGGATCCTCGCGGATCGAGACGAGCGGCGAGAACACCTGCGTTCCGAGCGAATCGAGCAGGAACGACGACCGGCGGTAGAGCGCGCCGCCCGACACCGCCGAGACGAACGAGCCGATGAGATCGGCCGCCTCGGGGGCTTCGAACAGCACGGCACATTCGAGGGTTCCCAGCTTGCGGGCCGAGAGCCGGCGCGCGGTGCGCTCGCCGGCGATGCGTCCGACATCGGCCGCAGCCTGCAGATCCGCCGACCCGCGACCCGCGGTGTACCAGAAATCGCGCTGCATGGCGCCGCCGTCACCCGGATCGCCGATCACCGAGCAATCGATGTGGTGACGCGTGCTCGGATAGCCGCCGAGGAAGCCCAGGCTGTTCGCGTAGACGAACTCCGATTCGCTCCACGCCACCGTCGAGCCCTCGGTGTTCGTGAGCCTCCGATCGACGGCCAGCGCCGCGGCTTCCGCCTCGCGGCCGAGCGCGATCGCCTCTTCCACGGCGAGCGGCCATGGGTCGTAGAGATCGAGGTCGGGAATGTCGCGCGCCAGCCGGTCCGGATCGGCAAGCCCCGCCGCCGAATCCTCCGCCGTGTACCGCGCGATCGCCAGCGCCTTGGCGACGGCAGCGTGCACGGCGTCCGCGGAGAAATCGGCGGTGCTCGCGTGCCCGCGCCGCTGCCCGAGATAGACCGTGACGCCGATGCCCTTGTCCCGATTGTGGGCGATGGTCTCGACCTCGCCCCGGCGTACGGTGACGCTCTGGCCGACGGCCTGCGAAACCTCGGTTTCGGCGGCCGTCGCGCCGCCCGCCCTGGCCGCTTCGAGCACTGCCTCGGCGATGCGCTCGATCTCGGTGGTGGGCAGGCCAAAGCGCCCGGCATCCGCGCCGCGACGGGAGACCGATACGGCGGTGCGGGGGCGAGGAATCGATTCGGGACGAGCAGCGGTCATCGACAGACTTTCGGGGACGGTGTCCGCGCAGGGACGGCGCCGCAGACTGGGGCTCGGCTATCATAGCAAAGGGTTCCATCCCGGTTGCCCCGCCCTCCCCATTTCCCCCGGATTTCCGCCAGAACAATGTCCCGGCCCGACGAACGAGCGCGCCGCCACCTGCCCACCGATGCGCAAGCCGACGCCTCGGCCGCAACGAACGGGATGCCCGGAGATGCACCGCCATCGAAAACCCGGCGCAAGGCGGAAATGCACGCGCTGCAGGACCTCGGGGAAGCCCTCGTCCTGCTGGAACCGAAGCGGCTCGCCGAGCTCGCGAACGAAGTCGCGCTACCCGAGCGGCTTTGCGACGCGATCCGGGAGGCGCGCACGATCACCGCCTGGGGCGGCCGCAAGCGGCAGCTCCAGTACGTCGGCAAGCTGATGCGCGACATCGATCCCGAGCCCATCCGGCGACGGCTCGATTTGTGGGCGCAGGGCCACGACGTCGACACGGCGCGCCAGCGTACGCTCGAGCGCTGGCGCGAGCGCCTGATCGCGGAGCCCGACGCGCTCGACGCGCTGTCGGCCGAGCATCCGCGGCTCGATCGGCCGCGCTTTCGCGCATTGATCGCGAGGGCGCGCGACGAGCGCAGCCGCGGGCAGCCGCCGCACGCCTACCGCGAGCTCTTTCGCGAGCTGAAATCGCTCGACACCATCCGCTGAGGCCGTGCCCACCATGCCTGCATCCGACTCGCTGCTGATCGGCCTCGTCTCGATCTCCGACCGCGCTTCCGCCGGCGTCTACGAGGACAAGGGCATCCCCGGCCTCCGCGAGTGGTTCGGCGCCGCACTGAAATCGCCGTGGCGCTTCGAGACCCGACTCATTCCCGACGAGCAGCCGGAGATCGAGCGCACGCTCGTCGAGCTCGTCGATACGATCGGCTGTCACCTGGTGCTGACGACGGGCGGCACCGGCCCCGCGCCGCGCGACGTGACGCCGGAGGCCACGCTCGCCGTCGCGCACAAGGTGCTGCCCGGCTTCGGCGAGCAGATGCGGCAGGTCAGCCTGAAGTACGTCCCGACGGCGATCCTGTCGCGCCAGGTCGGCGCCGTCCGCGGCCGCGCGCTGATCCTCAATCTGCCGGGCCAGCCCAAGGCGATCAAGGAAACGCTCGACGGCGTCTTTCCCGCCGTGCCCTATTGCATCGACCTGATCGGCGGGCCGTACGTGGAGACGAACGACGAGGTCTGCAAGGCGTTCCGGCCGAAGAGTGCGCAGCGCGCGAAGACCGGCTGAAGCCGGACCCGCATGACCGCGCTTTCAGGCGGCGGCTCGGCGCATCCGGCTGAAGCCGGACCCACATGACTGCGCCTTCAGGCGGCGGCTCGGCGCATCCGGCTGAAACCGGACCCGCATGACTGCGCTGTCAGCGGACGCAACCCGCGACCGGCGCCGCAACGCCGGTATCGCCTGCGTCGTGCTGTCGGCCGTCGCGTTCGGCGCGATGGCGATCATGGCGCGCTTCGCGTTTGCGTCCGGCGTCGATACGGCGACGCTGCTCGCGCTGCGTTTCGCCATCGCCGCCGTCGTCCTGTTCGCGCTGCTGCGCGCGCGAGGCAGGCCGGTTCCGCGCGGATCCACGCTCGGCGTGCTCGTCGCGCTCGGCGCGCTGGGCTATGGCGGGCAGGCAGCCTGCTATTTCACGGCGCTGCGCCTTGCGCCGGCAGGTCTCGCCGCATTGCTGCTCTATCTGCACCCGGCGCTCGTCGCGCTCCTCGCGGCCGCGTTCCTGCATGAACGCCTGACCACCGCCAAGCTCGTCGCACTCGCAATCGCGCTCGCGGGCACGACGCTGACCGTCGCCCCGGCGCTCGGCGGCGACGTTGCCGCCGCGCCAGCGGTGGTGACCGGTCTCGCGTTCGCGGTCGCCTCCGCAGCTTTCTACGCGGCGTATATCGTCGTCGCCGCAGCCCTCGGCCGGCGCGCCGCGGCGCTGCCGATGAGCGCAGTCGTGACCGCCAGCGCAGCCGCCGTGTTCGTCGCGGCGGCATGGCTCCTGGGTCCGCAATGGCCGCAAACGCCGAGCGGCTGGCTGGCGGTCGCGGGCATCGCGCTGCTGTCGACGGTCGTGGCGATCACGCTCTACTTCGCGGGCCTCGAGCGGATCGGTCCGATGCGCGCATCGACGCTGTCGACGGTCGAGCCGCTGTGCACGGTCGTACTGGCCGCCCTCCTGCTCGACGAGTCGATCGCGCCGGTGCAGCTCGCGGGAGGTGCGCTGATCCTCGCCGCTGCCGTGTTGATCGCCCGCGCGCGGGGCGCGTAGGCCCGATCGCTGCGGGGGCTCTATGCGGGGCGTACGCGGCGGAACTTCGCGGGCCCGTACAGCGCGATCAGCTCGTTGCCGGCGATCGCCGCGAGCACGATCGCGCCGCCGACGAGCGTCGCCGTGGCCGGTGTCTCGCCGACGCCCAGCCACGCCCACAGCGGGCCGAGGACCGCTTCGAGCAGCGTCAGCAGCGCGACCTCCGCCGGCGGCAGATGGCGGCTCGCGACCACCAGCATCATGCAGGGCACGGCGAGCTGGAACATTCCGAGCCCGGCGAGCCAAGCGATGTCCACCGTCGTCGCCTGAAACGGGAGCGCGAAGGGCAGCGTCAGCAGCGCCGAGAACAGACCTCCGAGCAGGACCGCCGGCGCGAGGTCGACCGCGCGTCCCCATTTCTTCAGCGTCACGACGTTGATCGCGGCGGCGACCGGAACGCCGAATGCGATCAGCGTGCCGGAAAGGCCCGCGCCCAGCCCGGACGCGAACATCCAGACCATGCCTGCGACGGCCGCAAGGATCGCGGCCCACGTATAGGCGTGGAGCCGCGTCCCCAGCACGATCCAGCCGAGGATCGCCGCGAACACCGGATAGAGGCTGTTGACGACCAGCGTGTTGGCGACGGTCGTCCGCGTCACCGCCAGCATGAAGCACGTGAACATCGTGCAGAACATCGCTCCGGAGACGATGCCGGGCCAGCCCGCGGCCCGCACGAGCGCCCAGGCCTCGCGGCGACGCGTCCAGCCGAGTATCGCAGCCATCGAGAGTGCGGCGAAGAAGCTGCGCCAGAACGTGACTTCCCAGCTGCGGGCGCTTTCCAGGAGCCGCGTCACCAGCCCCGCCGTGCTCCAGAGCACGTTGGCCACGATCATCAGCGCGACGGCGCGCGCGTGGGTCATCCGGTCATCGTCGTGCATGGTCTGCCCTGGTCGTCGCCCGTTCCGCGAGCATCCCGCCGGTTGGGGGCATGACCCGCGCGCCGCGCCGACCAAAAAAGAGCCGGCGCGGGTGTCCGCGCCGGCCGTTGCTTACGGACGTTCGATTTTACTTGACGTCGAGGATCTTCATCGCCTTGGCGAGCGTGTCGACCGACTCCTGGTGCTTGCCGGCCTTGTGCAGCGTCTCGCCTTCGGCGCGGTACTTCTTCACTTCGTCCGCCTGCGCCGCCGTGAGCTTGGGGTTCTTCGCCATCGCATCGTCGATCTTCTTCATGTCCTGCGGGCAATGGAACGCGAACGCCGTTCCGGCGGCAAACATCGTGGCAACAAACAGCGTGGTCTTGCGAATCATCGGTATTTCTCCTGAAGTCTGAAATGCGCGCCTGGCGGCCGCGCGCCGGGTTTTCCGGATCGATTGGACGTCGCCCTCGGGGTCAATGGGCGCGTCCGTCGCCGCATAGGATACGCTGCCACCGGAAAAGTTCAAAACCGCGGCCACAACCGGAGCCACAACACGCGGCCGGAACCCTCGTCCGGCCTCGCCTCCCCGCCCGCGGCAGCCACCACGGCAAACAGCGCCCCGCGGCGACTATTCCCGGCGGAGTCGGGCCGCGCGCGGCGCCGGATCCTGCCGGTAGAACGCCGCGAGCCGTGCGTACACGTCCGGGTACTCGTCGCGCAGCAGCTCCGGATCGGCGAAGAACACCTCCGACAGCACCGCGAAGAACTCGGCGGGACTCTCGGCCGCGTAGGGGTCGATCGCGGTGTCCTCGTCCCGATCGACCCGCGCGCAGAAATCCTCGTAAGCGGCGGTGAGCGCCGTCCTCCAGGCCGCGACGGACATCGCCGCCGGCAGCGGCGGGCAGCCATTGGCCTTGCCGTCGCGCATGTCGATCTTGTGCGCGAACTCGTGAATGACGAGATTCATTCCGCTGCTCTGCCAGTCCGCGCCCGCCTCCACGTCGGGCCAGGACAGCACGATCGGACCGCCGGGCATCGCCTCGCCGGCGAGCGGCCCGTCGTTCCGGTGCACCACGCCCGCCTCGTCCTCCCATTCCCAGCCGGGGACGAACTCGCCCGGATACACGATGATGTTCTCGAAGCCGCCGTAGTGCGACAGGTCGAGGTTCAGCACCAGCACGCAGGCCTGGATCGCGATCACCACGCGCTGCAGCGGGGTGACGTCGTGTCCGCGCGCGCCGACAATCGCCTTTGCGTCGAGAAAGAGAACGACCATGGCCCGCAGTCGCGCAAGCTCCTCGTCGGTGAGGATCGCGAGGAACGGCAGCAGCGCGACCGCCTCCCGCCACAGCGCGTCCGGGATCGCCGAGCGCTGCAGCACCCGCCGTTGCCGCCATCGGGAAAGCGCGTCGAACATCGCGCCGCCCGTTCAGCGATCGGGCAGCTCGGGACGAGCGTCGGCGACCTCGCCTTCGAGGAGGTTGCCGGAGGCCTCGCCGGTCAGCAGCCGGTCGGCCTCGCCCTCGGGCAGCGCCTCCACGTCGCGCAGCTTGCGCGCGATCGTCGTGCTCTTGCGGCCGGCGTCGTCGAGCGTCCGGCCGACCTGGTCCAGCTTTTCCTTGGTCTTCGCGAGGATCTCGCCGAACTTCCCGAACTCGGTCTTGACCGCCCCGAGCACGCGCCAGACCTCGGTGGAGCGCTGCTCGATCGCCAGCGTGCGGAATCCGAGCTGCAGGCTGTTCAGCATCGCCTGCAGGTTCATGGGCCCGGCGAGCATGACCCGGAAGTCGCGCTGCAGCGAGTCGGCGAGGCCGGGGCGCGACACCGCCTCCGCATAGAGCCCTTCCGTCGGGACGAAAAGGATAGCGAAATCCAGCGTGTGGGGCGGCTCGATGTACTTGTCGCGGATCGACCGGGCCTCGGTCCGGA
Source organism: uncultured beta proteobacterium (assembly GCA_963786625.1). Taxonomy (GTDB): domain Bacteria; phylum Pseudomonadota; class Gammaproteobacteria; order Burkholderiales; family Casimicrobiaceae; genus CAIWHR01. Next base: position 127,935 of record CAWAZS010000011.1, on the reverse strand, counting down.
AGAACGCCTCCATCGCCTTGCGGCTCGCCTCGACCGCGGCGATGTCGGCGTTCTCGATCGCGTCCTGCAGCCGCTGGTAGTCGTCGAGCGGAAACTTGGCGTCGATCGGCAGCCAGCACGGCGCACCGTCCTCGCTGCGTCCCGGGAACTTGATCGCGAACTCGACGCGCTCCTTGCTGCCGGGACGCGTCGCGACATTCTGCGCATACTGCGTCGGCGTCAGCAGTTCGCCCAGCAGCGTGCCGAGCTGCACCTCTCCCCAGCCGCCGCGGCTCTTGACGTTGGTCAGCACGCGCTTGAGGTCGCCGACGCCCGACGCGAGCGTCTGCATCTCGCCCAGACCCTTGTGCACCTGCTCGAGCCGGTCGGACACCTGCTTGAACGATTGGCCGAGCCGCTCGTCGAGCGTCGTCTGCAGCTTTTCGTCCACGGTCGCGCGCATCTGGTCGAGCTTGGTGGCGTTCTCGCTGCGCAACACGTCGAGCCGCTGCTCGACCGTCGCGCGCACGGCTTCGAGCCGCAGCTCGTTCGACTTCGTGAGCTCCACAAGCCGATCGCCGAAATGCTTCATCTGCTCGACCTGCGCCCCCGCCATACCCGCGAGCTGCTGCTGCATCGTCTGCGCCTGCTGCGCGAGGGTCGCGCCCAGCTCGGTGCGCGCCGCCTGCGCCGCCACCGCCTGCTCGGTGCGGGCATTGGCGAAATCCTGCCGGAGGTCGCGCTCGAAATCGGCGCTCGTGGCGGCGAGCACCTCGAGGCGCGTGCGCAATTCCGCCGCCTCGCGCGCCATCGCGTCGCGCGAGGCGGCGAGCGAACCCATGCGCGCCAGCACGGCGACGACGAGCGCGGCGACGACGACGAGCGCGACAACGACGAACAGGGTCATGAGATCCGGCATCGACGGGCGAGTTTAGCAGGGAGCTCGCAAGCGGCGCGAACCCGGATCCGGGCCGCGCCATCGACGACCGCCGCGGCGATCAGCGCAACAGCGGGCGTGACGCGACCCGCGCGTCGATCGTCGCCATCACTCTGTCGTAGGCGGGGCTGCCGACGCCGCCGTAACGCCGCAGGAATTCCGCCTCCGGCACGAATTCCGGCAAGTCGGCGACGTCCGGCATGAAGTCGCTTTCCCGGACGCCCGCGGCGATCGCCTGCGCCAGCTCGGCCGCGCGCCGCGGCGAAACGACGGCGATCTCGCCGAATCGCGTGCCGGCGCGGTCGGCGCCGATGTCGTTGAACGAAAAGCCGCTGCCCCCGCGCGAATCCGCGATTTCCTTGTGCAGCCCGACCGCGTCGGCGAGGGGGCTTCCGGCCTCGGCGGCGAGGAACGCGGAGATCAGAAAGTGCCTGGGGAAGTCGTCGCGGCCCGCGAGCGTGACGCGCCGGGACGCGGCGCGCGGCCATTGCCTTGCCGCCGACGTCAGCTCCTCGAGCCCCTTTCCGTTGACGTACAGCGCGAGCACCAGGATCGCCGCCCGATTCTCACGCACAATGTCGCCGCGTGCGCCCCGCGCGTGCGCGAGCCGGAACAGCGGCGGCATCAGCTCGGCGAGAGAGACCTTTTGCGGTGCGCCGGCGGCGGCTTCGACGAGCCGATCGTGATGGGCGCGCAGCCGATCCTGATCCGCTGCGGACACGAGCACCGACCGCGCGCGCTCGGCCACCGCGTCCGTCCATACGTAGGTCACGGTCAGCCGTCCCTCCGCGACGCGCACGCCTTTCACGACGTCGGCAGCGAAGCCGCCGCGGTCGGTGGCGACGAAACGGCGCATCCCTTCGCGCAGCAGCCAATCCGCGAGTGTCGCCGGTACCGGCAGGCCGCCGATGCGCAGCCGATCGAAGCGCGGCAGCGCGCCGGTCTCGCGCAGCGTCGCGTCGACGTTGACGAAGCGGCCAAACGGGCTGTACGGGACTTCCACGCTCGCCTGCAGCCGCGCGGCGCCGGCCTGCAATCCGACGCGCGCAGCGCCGTTGCCGTAGCGGCTCGCCGCATAGTTCAGCATCAGGTCGAGCTCCTGCTCGCCGACGACGATCGTGCGCCGCCCGCCTGCGCCCGCGTTGCGCGGACCCCGATGCTCGATCATCCGCCGGGCGTTCTCGATGTCCTGCGGCGTCAACTGCACGCTGCGCACGACCGAAGGCTCATCCTGAAAGCACAGCCAGACCGTGGCGATCGCCAGGACCGGCAACGCCAGCAGGACCAGCAGGAACGCGCGCAACAGGAACTTCATCGGCGATGCCCGATCGCTGCTTTCGGCAGCCGCGTCATGCACCGCGGCGGTACAGCCGCTACGCCGCTTCGCGGCTCGCCTCGGGGCGTGTTGGTGTCGACTAACCGCCATGCTGCACCGGTAAGTCTCCCCCACACGCACGCGCTACGCCGCTTCGCGGCTCGCCTCGGGCGTGTTGGTGTCGACTAACCACCATGCTGCGCTGGTAAGTCTCCCCCACACGCACGGGCTACGCCGCTTCGCGGCTCGCCTTCTTGCGTTCGTGTTCTTTGAGGTGACGCTTGCGGATGCGGATCGACCTGGGCGTCACTTCGACCAGCTCGTCGTCGGCGATGAACTCGACCGCGTACTCGAGCGTGAGCTCGATCGGCGGCACGAGACGCACGGCTTCGTCGGTGCCCGACGCGCGGACGTTGGTGAGCTGCTTGCCCTTGATCGGATTGACCACGAGGTCGTTGTCGCGGCTGTGGATGCCGATCACCATGCCTTCGTACAGCTTGTCGCCGGGCGACACGAACATCCGCCCGCGTTCCTGCAGCTTCCACAGCGCGTAGGCGACCGCCTCGCCATCCTCCTGCGAGATCAGCACGCCGTTGCGACGCTCGGGGATGTCGCCCTTCAGCGGCGCATAGCCGTCGAACACGTGGCTCATCAGCCCGGTGCCCCGCGTCAGGTTCATGAACTCGCCCTGGAAGCCGATCAGCCCGCGCGCCGGGATCCGATACTCGAGCCGTGTCCGGCCGCGGCTGTCCGATTCCATGTTGACGAGGTCCCCGCGGCGCGGCCCGATCGCCTCCATCACCGCGCCCTGGTGCGCCTCCTCGACATCGACCGACAGGAGCTCGAACGGCTCGCAGCTGACCCCGCCGACGTCGCGCAGCACGACGCGCGGCCGCGAGGCGGCCAGCTCGTAGCCTTCGCGACGCATGTTCTCGATCAGGATCGTCAGATGCAGTTCGCCGCGCCCGGACACCAGGAAGGAATCCGTATCCCCCGTGTCGTCGACGCGCAGCGCGACGTTGGTCAGCATCTCCTTCGCCAGCCGGTCGCGCAGGTTGCGCGAGGTCACGTACTTGCCTTCGCGGCCCGCGAGCGGCGAGGTGTTGACCTGGAAGTACATCGACAGCGTCGGCTCGTCGACCAGAATCGGCGGGAGCGCTTCGGGGGTTTCCAGCGACGCGAGCGTCGTGCCGATCGACAGCTCGTCGATGCCGGTGACGAGCACGATGTCGCCCGCCTGCGCGGAGTCGACCGGCGCGCGGTCCATGCCGGCGAAGGCGAAGATCTGCGCGACCCGCGCCTTCTGCGGAAGCTGCCCTTCCGCGAGCGGACCGTTCAACACGGCGACCTCCTGCCCGGCGGCGAGACGGCCGCGACGGATCCGGCCGATGCCCAGGCGCCCGACATAGCTCGAGTAATCGAGCGCGGCGACCTGGAACTGCAGCGGCTCCTCGGCGTCGCCCACGGGCGCCGGCACGTGCGCGATGATCGTTTCGAACAGCGGACGCATGTCGGCGCCCTCCGGCGGCTGGTCGGCCTCCACGGACACTCCCGGCACCGCATCGACGGCATTGTCGGCCTCCGCTCGGTCGCGCGGCGACGCGCCCTTCGGGCCTTGGCTTCGCCCGCCGCGCTCACTCGCCGCCTTCGCGACGTTCACGTCGAGCGTCGCCCAGCCGTTCAGCGCGGACGCATAGACGACGGGGAAATCGAGCTGGTCCTCGGTGGCGCCGAGCCGGTCGAAGAGCTCGAACGTCTGGTTGACCACCCACTCCGGCCGCGCGCCGGGACGATCGACCTTGTTCACGACGACGATCGGCGACAGGCCGAGCTTCAACGCCTTCAGCGTGACGAAGCGTGTCTGCGGCATCGGCCCCTCGACGGCGTCGACGAGCAGCAGCACGCCGTCGACCATCCCCAGCACGCGCTCGACCTCGCCCCCGAAATCGGCATGGCCGGGCGTGTCGACGATGTTGATGTGGGCGCTCAGTTCACCCTGCTGGTAGCGGATCGAGCAGTTCTTGGCGAGGATCGTGATCCCCCGCTCCCGCTCGAGGTCGTTGGTGTCCATCATGCGCTCGGCGACGTGCTGGTGCTTCGCGAACGTGCCGGCCTGAACCAGCAGCTTGTCGACGAGCGTCGTCTTGCCGTGGTCGACGTGGGCGATGATCGCGATGTTGCGCAGGAGCTTGGGCGGCGTGGGCATGGGTGTGGGGCCGGTCGGTTCCGCGGTCGGACGGCAAAGCCGCCCGGGCGTCGCGGTAAACCGTCTATTATAGCCCGGCTTGGGTCGGGAGATCCACAAAAAATTCGCAAAATCCGAAACTTAGCCTATAATGCGTTTTCGGGCGGCCGTTCCGGTCACCGCCCAAACCGCAGCAGGCAGCACCGAGGTGCAGGGCCGCTCGCGTCGACAATCCAGACATCCGTAGCCTGGACCGGAAATCCCCCCGTGGGATGGGCCGCGACCAGGAGTTTCCATGAGTGCAACGAGCTTTGCCGAGCTCGGACTGCGGCCCGAACTATTGCGGGCCGTGGAAGAAGCCGGCTACACGACGCCCACGCCGATCCAGGCGCAGGCGATTCCCGTCATTCTCGCGGGCAAGGACGTGATGGGCGGTGCCCAGACGGGCACCGGCAAGACGGCCGGTTTCGCCCTGCCGATCCTCCAGAAGCTCGCGCCGATGGCCAACGCGAGCCCCTCGCCGGCGCGCCACCCGGTGCGCGCGCTGATCCTGACGCCGACGCGCGAGCTCGCCGTCCAGGTCGAGGAATCGTTCCGCACCTACGGCAAGCACACGAAGCTGCGCTCGACGGTCGTCTACGGCGGCGTGGACATCAAGCAGCAGCTCCCGATCGTGCGCGGCGGCGTGGAGATCCTCGTCGCCACGCCCGGGCGCCTGCTCGATCACATCGAGCAGAAGAGCGTGTATCTGGGACAGGTCGAGATCTTCGTGCTGGACGAGGCGGACCGGATGCTCGACATGGGCTTCATTCCGGACATCAAGCGGATCATGGCGCTCCTGCCCGCGACCGCGAAGCGCCAGAACCTGCTGTTCTCGGCGACGTTCTCCGGCGAGATCAAGAAGCTCGCCGACCAGCTGCTGAACGCGCCGCAGCTGATCGAAGTCGCGAAGCGCAACACCGCGGCCGAGACCGTGTCGCAGGGCGCCTACAGGGTGCCGGCCGAGGCCAAGCGCGCGCTGCTGGAGCACCTCGTGCGCACGCGCGGGCTGAACCAGGTCCTCTGCTTCATGCGCACCAAGCACGGCGCGTCGCGGCTCGCCCGGCAGCTCGAGAAGGACGGGCTCGTCACCGACGCGATCCACGGCGACAAGAGCCAGCAGACGCGCATGGAGGCACTCGCGGCGTTCAAGGAGGGCAAGCTGCAGGTGCTGGTCGCGACCGACGTCGCGGCGCGGGGACTCGACATCGACGACCTGCCGCTCGTCGTCAATTACGAGCTGCCTTACGTCCCCGAGGACTACATACACCGGATCGGCCGCACGGGCCGCGCCGGCGCCTCGGGCGAGGCGATCTCGTTCGTGGCCCCCGACGAGGAGAAGTACCTCGCCGAGATCGAACGGCTGCTGAAGAAGAGCGTGCAGATCCTGACGGCCGAAGGTTTCGATCCGTCGGCGGTGCGCGCCGAGCGCGCGCCCCGGTCGCCGCGCGCGGCCGGGTCGGCACGCGCGGGCGCGGCGGAACGCCCGCCGCGCGCACCCCGCGGCGAGCATGCCGCACGTGCGCCCAGGGCGCCGCGCAGCGAGGATCGCGCGCCGCGCGAGGACCCGCGGATCGAGCGCGAGCGCGCCTATGCGCTGAACCCGGATCAGCCGGTCGTCGCCACACCGGCGTCCGCGGCGAACTCATCGGGGAACGCGTTGGCGCCGGCGGCGACGCTGCCCAAGCGTCACGGCTTCGGCCACGGGCGGCCGGTGCCCGCCCTGCTGCGCAAGCGCTCGACGTCCGAGCCCGAGAAGGTCTGACCGACGCGCGGACGTTGCCCGCGCGACGGGGCCGCGGCGCTCGTCGCGGCGAGGATGTTGCGGAGATTGCACGGCTTCACCGCAGCAGCCGGATGTCCCCGGTCAGGCCGACGGGCGACGCCACAAGGCAAGGTAGCCTTGCACGGCCTTGCCCTTGTCGAGACGGCTTTCGATGTTCGTGGTGCTCAGGACATCGAAACCGCTGTGCCCGGCCATTCGCGCAAGGTACGCGATGGAATGCGCGTAACGCCCCGTGACGTTCAGCCGATAGTCTCCGAGGTCCGGCAGCGCGGCAGCGTCGTCGGCCAGAGCCTCCAGCGACTCGACGGAGAACGCAAACAATCCGCCCGGGCGCAGCATTCGCCCCGCCTGATCCACCAATTCGTCCAGCTTGCCCAGATAGACGAACACATCCGCGGCGATCACGACATCGTAGGTCGATGCCGCTTCACCCTGCATCATCGTCAGCAGGTCCAGCTGTTCGAGTCGATGGTACAGGTTCCGGTCCCGGGCCCGCTCGAGCATCTTCGCCGAGAGATCGACACCGACGAGTTGGCGCGCATATGCCGCAACCGCCGCACCCGACAGCCCCGTGCCGCATCCCAGATCGAGAATCGTCCACTTCTCGCCGCCGGGATCGACGTGTGGCCGCAGGGCCTCCGCCAGTCGTTCCGGAACGCTGTAGCTCAGGACCCCCTGCAGATGCTTATCGAATTTGTGCGCATAGTCGTCGAACAGTTTTTCGACGTACTCGCTGGGGGCGCGTTCGGTAGCGCCTCCGGACAGCGCGGCGATCAGATGCTGCACGGCATTCGTCGGATCGAGCCTCATCACTTGCCTGTAGCAGGCCACGGCTTCCTCGGTCTCACCCCGTGCCACCAGCGCATTTCCCAGGTACTGATGCGCAGCCGCGTGATCCGGTTCGAGCGCGACCGCGCGTCTGTAGCATGCAATGGCCTCGTCACCCCGGCCCAGGCTCTCCAGAGCGTTGCCGAGGCTGATCCGCGCGCCGGCGTGCTCGGGCTCGAGCTCCGCCACGCGCCCGTAGGACGCAACAGCCTGATCGAGCTTCCCCTGACTCTGCAGGACGCCGCCCAGGGCCAGATGCGCGTCGACGAAGTTCGGTTCGAACCACACGGCCTTCTGATAGTGCGCGACAGCCTGGTCGAACCGGCCGAGCCTGCCCAGCGCGTCCGCCAGACTCTTGTGCGATTCCGCCGAGCCGGGCTGAATCGTCAATGCCTTCGTGTAGCAGCCAACCGCGCTTTCGTTGTCCCCATCGTGGCTCAGCAGGTTCCCGAGATAGAACTGAAACTCGGCCGATTCGGGGTACGCGGAAATGGCCCGCTGCAGGACATCCTTGGCCTGTTGAACCTGGCCACTGCGGAACAAGGCGGCATACAGCTCGCGGTAGGCAAACAACAAGTTCGGATTGCTCTCGAGCGCGCGGCTGTAATGGTCGATCGAGGCGGCCTGATCGTTCTGGCTGCTCGCCATGGTTCCCAGGATGTAGTGCGCGTCGGCGTTGCCGGGATCGATCGCCAACGCGTGTCGCAGGTAACGCTCGGCTTCGGGGTACTGTTTCTGTTCGCTCAATACGAAGCCCAGGCCGACGCAAGCGTCGACGTTGTCGGGACACAGCGTTACTGCGCGCCGGTAGCATCCGGCGGCGTCATCCAGCCGATCACCCTTCAGGTGTTCGTCGCCCTGCTTCTTGAAGGCGAGGCATTCGTCGGCCTGCGGCGACATCCGTGCCGGGAAGAGCGATTTGAGACGGGCAAACATGTCGGCGGATCGAATCGGAAGGTTGGCGCTGTCGCGAACGTCGCTCGAACGTGAAGGACCGCGAAAGAACTTGGAAGGTCGAATTGCGCAGCAGCGGGAGTGTAGTCCGCGCGTGCCTGTGCCGCAAACAGATCCTCGACGATGCAATCCTGCCATTCCCCGGGTCGCGGCCCCGCGATGCGAGGGCATGAGCGCGAAGGGCCGCTCCCGCACGCGAATCAGCCCCGAAGCGCGCAGCGCGGAGGGCAATCCAGTGAACGGGCGGCCGCAGCCCGGGTCGCGATGAATCAGGAATCCCCGGCGATGATCCCCAATCGCACGTAGGTCGGGCGCATCAGCTCGCGCAGCGCGGGCAGCGCGCGCCAGAGCAGCAGCCCGGCCGCGGTCGCCACGAGCCCGTTCACCAGATACGTCGCCTGCACGCCGATCGCGTTCGCGAGCGCGCCGGCGGCGAGGTTGCCGAGCGGCGCCATGCCGAGGAACGCCAGCGTGAAGAACCCGGCGACGCGGCCGCGCAACGCGTCGGGGACGATCGTCTGCAGGATGGTGTTGACCGACGCCGCGGCGAGGATGACGCCACCGCCGACCGCGACCATCAGCAGCAGCGCCAGCGGGTAGAAGGAAAGGTAGGCGAAGGCGGCGAGCGCAAGACCGCAGGTCGTCGCGGCGCCGGCGATCACGCGGCCCAGGCCGCGAACCGTCGCCCGGCCCGCGAGATAGAGCGTGCTCGCCAGCGCGCCGACGCCCGCCGCCGCGAGCAGGAAGCCCAGCGTCTGGGGACCGCCGCCGTAGATGTTCTTCGCGTAGACCGGCATCAGCGAAGCATAGGGGTTGATCGTCCACGACAGCACGGCGACGAGCGCCAGCAGCGCGCGCGCCGGCGCGAAGCCTGAGACGAAGCGGTAGCCCTCGACCCACTTCGACCAGAAGCCGCCGCGCCACGGAACGGGTTCGGGCTCCTGCGCCCAGCGCATGCGGCCGATCGCGACGATCACGGCGACGAACGACAGCGCATTGAGCGCGAAGCACACGGTCTCGCCGGTGACGGCGAGCAGCAGCCCGGCGATTGCGGGGCCGATCACCCGTGCGCTGTTGACCAGGAACGAGTTCAGCGCGATCGCGTTCGGCAGGTCGGCCCGGTCGTCGACCAGGTGCACCCAGAGCGCCTGGCGCAGCGGCACGTCGAACGCCGACACAAGGCCGAGCCACAGCGCGAGCACGATCAGGTGCCACACGGCGATGAGTCCGGACCAGGTGAGGCCGGCGAGCGCGAGCGCCTGGAGCAGCGCCAGCGACTGCGTGATGCGCAGCGCGCGGCGGCGGTGGACGTGGTCGGCGACGACGCCCGCAAAGGTCCCGAACAGGAGAATCCCGGCGCTGCCGCAGAACGCGACGACGCCGAGCAGCCACACCGAGCCGGAGAGCCGGTAGGTGAGCCAGCTCATCGCGACCTGCTGCAGCCACGTGCCCATGACCGACAGTCCCTGCCCGACGAAGAACAGCCGGAAGTTCCGGTAGCGCAGCGCGCGAAAGGTGCGGGAGAGCGTAGTGGTCACTGGACTACCCTCCGCGCTACGCGCTTCGGGGCTGATTCGCGCTTGGGGCGGCCCGGCGCGCTCACTGGACTACCCTCCGCGCTACGCGCTTCGGGGCTGATTCGCGCTTGGGGCGGCCCGGCGCGCTCATGACTGGACCGGCGCCTGCGGCTTGCGGCGCGAGTCGCAGGTTGCGTGCGCTTCCGCGCACACACCGGCAGCGAACGCCCCGGGGTCGAAGTCGCGCCGCACCGCGGCAAGCGCCGCGTCGCGCACGCGCGTCCACAGCGCGGGATCCGAGTGCAGCGCGACGCAGGCGGCGGCGAACTCCGGCGCCGTGTCCGCGGTCAGCAGCTCGACGCCGTTGCGCCAGCCCAGCTGTCCGGCGACCAGCGACGAGGCGACCACGGGAACGCCATGGCGCGCCGCGTCGATCACCTTGATCGGAATGCCGGCAGCGTAGCGCGTCGGCGCGACGAACACCCGGGCCGTGTCGAAGAGCGGGGCCAACTCCGCCACCGGACCGACGAGGTCCACCTGCGGCCCGCGATAGGTCCTCCAGCCAGGCTGCACGATCGGTTCCTGCGCCGGCGATGCGCAGCCGCATCCCGCCCGGCGCCGCCATCTTCGGCATGATCTCGCGCAGGAAATAGCGCAAGCTGTCGCCATTCGGCGTGCCGGCGTCGCGCACGGCTCCGAGGAACAGCAGGTCGCGGCGCGCCTCGAACGGCGAGGGCGTCGGCGCGAGCGTGGCCCCGTGGCTCAGCAGGCGCACCCGGCGTCCGGTGACCCGGGCGATCCGCGACTGCTCGGACGCCGAGACGGCGACGATCGCGTCGGCGATCTCCGTCATCCGCAACTCGGCGCGCAGCAGGCGCTGCTGCCGCCATTCGGACAGCGGCGCTCCGGCGAGCGCCGCCTCGCCGATCGTGCGCTCGGCGAACACCGCCTCGGCGTCGTAGACGATCCGCATTCCGGCGAGCAGCTCGGGCTGCGCCCAGTTGAGCTCGTAGAGCGCCTGCAGATTGTGCGGTCGCCCGATCCACAGCAGATCGAAGTCGCCCGGACGCGACGCCAGCAAGCTGCGGAGCGCCCCGGGGCCGCTGGCGGCGCTCGTTTCGACGTTGGCGGGGAAGCGCTCGGCGCGGACGGGCGCCGGGTCCGCCGGCATCATCGCGCACAGCGTGACCCGCGCGCAGCAGCCTGCCAGCGCGCGCACGACCTGCACCGCGCGCGGAGCGCCGGCGCCCCAGGCGGCATCGGGGACGATGTCGTCGGCGTACAGGACGCGCCGCAGAGCCGCGACCGCGCAGCCGCGCAGTCCCGTCCTCGGGGTCCCGGGTCGGGTTCGCAGGGGCGAACAACGGTGGCGCGTCAGCCGGAAAGCCGCTCGAGTTGCGGTTTCAGCTGCTCGAGCGTCGTCATGAAGCCGATGAGCCGTACGCGCTCCTGCTCGACGACGTCGGCCGGCGCGCGCGCGATGAAGTTCGCGTTCGCGAGCTTGGCGTTTGCCTTGGCGATCTCGCCTTCGAGCCGCGCGATTTCCTTCCCGATGCGCTCGCGCTCGGCGGCCGCGTCCACCTCGATGCGCAGCATGAGCCGCGTCTCGCCGACGATCTGGACCGGGGCGTCGGTCGCGGTCAGCTCGGCGACGATACTCACCTCGGAGAGCTTCGCGAGCGCGCCGAGATACGGCGCCATGCGCTCCAGCATGGCCGCATCGCCGGTGACCTGCAGCGGCACCCGCTGCGCGGGCGAGAGCCCCATCTCGCCGCGCAGCGCGCGGCAGGCGCCGACCAGATCCTTCAGCAGCGCCATGTCGCGCTCGGCGCCCGGATCGACGATCTCGAAGTTCGCCTTCGGGAAGGGTTGCAGCGAGATCGTCGGGCCCGCCTTTCCGGCCAGCGGCGCCACCGTCTGCCACAGCTCCTCGGTGATGAAAGGCATGAACGGATGCGCGAGCCGCAGCGTCGCCTCCAGCTCGCGCACCAGCACCGCGCGCGTCCCCCGCGCCGCGGGGGCGTCGCCCGCCGCATCGGCGCGCTGCAGCTGCACCTTGGCGCACTCGAGGTACCAGTCGCAGTACTCGTCCCAGACGAACTCGTAGAGCGCCTTGGCCGCGAGATCGAACCGGTAGATGCCGAGGTTCTCGGCGATTTCGAGCTTTGCCCGCTGCAAGCGCCCCAGCAGCCAGCGATCGACGAACGAAAGCGACGCGCTGCTGCGCGCCGTCGAGTCCGCAGTCGCGGCCTTCGACGTTCATCAGCACGAATCGCGTCGCGTTCCACAGCTTGTTGCAGAAGTTCCGGTAGCCGTCGCAGCGGGCAAGGTCGAAGTTGAGCGTGCGGCCGTAGGTCGCGAGGCTCGCGAAGGTGAAACGCAGCGCGTCGGCGCCGAAGCTGGGAATCCCGCCGGGAAACTGCTTGCGCGTCCGCTTCGCGATCGACTCCGCCTGCCGCGGGTCCATCATGTTCGACGTCCGCTTCTCGACCAGCGCTTCGAGGGTCACGCCGTCGATCAGGTCGAGCGGATCGAGCACGTTGCCCTTCGACTTCGACATCTTCTGGCCTTCCTCGTCGCGCACGAGGGCGTTGATGTAGACGTCGCGGAACGGCACCTTGCCGGTGAAATAGGTCGTCATCATGATCATCCGCGCGACCCAGAAGAAGATGATGTCGAAGCCGGTGACGAGCACCGACGAGGGCAGGAAGCTGCGCAGCTCGTTCGTGTCCTCGGGCCAGCCGAGCGTCGAGTGGCACCACAGCGCCGACGAGAACCAGGTGTCGAGCACGTCCTCGTCCTGGACGAACGACGCCGGCTCGCGGCCGAGCTTCGCCGCCGCCTGCGCGCGCGCCGTCGGCCGCGGTGCGCGCGACGTAGACGTTGCCGTCCTCGTCGTACCACGCGGGGATGCGGTGGCCCCACCACAGCTGGCGCGAGATGCACCAGTCCTGGATGTTGTTGATCCAGTGCAGGTACGTCGACAGCCACTGCTCCGGCACGAACTGCACGCGGCCGCGCTCGCCGGTGTCCCGGCCGGCGAGGCCGTCGCCGACGGCGGCCAGGCAGAGGTCCTGGATGGTGCTGCCGGGGAAATGCGGATGCGTGGGCGGCGCCGGCGTGCGCATCGCGACGAACCACTGGTCGGTCAGCATCGGCTCGACGATTTCCTGCGTGCGGCCGCAGCGCGGGACGATCATCCGGTGCGGCTTCTCGCCGACCAGCAGGCCCTGGGCCGCGAGATCGGCGAGCACCGCCTTGCGCGCCGCGTAGCGGTCGAGGCCGCGGTACTTCGCCGGCGCATTGTCGTTGACGGTCGCGTCGAGATTCAGGATGGGGATCGGCGCCAGGCCGTGCCGCTGTCCGATCTGCCAGTCGTTGAAGTCGTGCGCCGGCGTGATCTTCACGCAGCCGGTGCCGAACGCCTTGTCGACGTACGCGTCGGCGATCACCGGAATCGTGCGCCCGGTCAGCGGCAGCGTGACCTGCCTGCCGATCAGCGCCGTGTACCGGTCGTCGTCGGGGTTCACCGCGACCGCGACGTCGCCGAGCATCGTCTCCGGTCGGGTCGTCGCGACGACGACCGCGTCGATCCCGTCGCTTGCGCCATCGGCGAGCGGATAGCGCAGCTCCCAGATCTTCCCCTGCTCCTCCTCGCTCTCGACCTCGAGATCCGACACCGCGGTGCCGAGCGTCGGGTCCCAGTTCACCAGGCGCTTGCCGCGATAGATGAGCCCGTCTTCGTGCAGGCGGACGAAGGTCTCCCGCACCGCCGCGGAAAGCCCCTCGTCCATCGTGAAGCGCTCGCGCGACCAGTCGCCCGACGTGCCGAGCCGCCGCATCTGGTTCGTGATGGTCGAGCCGGAGTCCTGCTTCCACGCCCAGACGCGCTCGGTGAACTTCTCGCGGCCGAGATCGCGCCGGCTCTGGCCCTGCGCCTTCAACTGCTGCTCGACGACGATCTGCGTCGCAATGCCGGCGTGATCGGTGCCGAGCTGCCAGAGCGTGTTGTCGCCGCACATCCGGTGGTAGCGGATCAGCACGTCCATCAGCGTCATCTGGAACGCGTGCCCCATGTGCAGCGTGCCGGTGACGTTCGGCGGCGGAAGCTGGATGCAGAAGGCGCGCGCGCCGGGCGCGCGGTTGGGCTTGAAGTGGCCCTGCGCTTCCCAGCGCGGATACCACTTCGCTTCGATGGCGTGGGGTTCGAAGCTCTTGGCGAGTTCCATGGCGGCGCTTGCCGCCCGAGGGGCGGCGTGCCTGCAAAAGCTTGAAATTATAGCGGAAAACGCGGCCGCACTCGCGCGGCGCGCGGCTCCGAGCCCCGACGGCTCACCGGCCCGGCGCTGCCGGGCCCGAACGCCGGGCGCCGGTCAGGCGGGGAGGAACTTCAGGGCGACGCCGTTGTTGCAGTAGCGCAGTCCGGTGGGCTTCGGACCGTCGTTGAACACGTGGCCCTGGTGGCCGCCGCAGCGCGCGCAGTGGTATTCGGTGCGCGGGTAGATCAGCTTGTAGTCGGTCTTGGTCCCGAGGCTTCCGGGAAGGAAATCGTAGAAGCTCGGCCAGCCGGTGCCGCTGTCGTACTTGGTGCGCGAATCGAACAGCGGCAGATCGCAGCCGGCACAGACAAAGGTCCCCTTGCGCTTCTCGTCGTTCAGCGGACTCGTGAACGGCCGCTCCGTCCCCTCTTCGCGCAGCACCGCGAACTGGGCGGGCGTGAGGAGTCGTCGCCATTCGGCCTCCGTCTTCACGACCTTCTCGATCTTCGGCGTCTGCGCGCCGGCGAGCGGAGCATGGCGCAGCGCCGTCAGACCGGCAACGGTGAGCAGCGTGCGAGAAAGAAAATGGCGTCGGTTCATCGTGTGGCCCCGGGGAGTTCGGATTGCCATTCGTCGCAGCTTCGCCATGGAACCTTACGCGGCGAGGTCGCCGCAACCGATGGCGGGCAACGGCGCCGCCGAGCCGTCGAGCGCGTGGCGGCGGCGAAACCGTTCGGTTGGACCGCGCGTGCCCTACTTGGTTTCCCGCGCAGGTGCCGGCATAGCGGAGCCCGCGTACTCGGCGTCGGTCAACCGGTACAGCATCCCCGTCGCGTCGTCCTTGAGCAGCATGAACCGGCCGGACACGACGATCGGCTCGAAGCCGTACTTCACCGGCGTCTTGGCGATGACCTCGACGACGGAATCGGGACCCGCCGGCAGGCAGAACGAGCAGTGCGGCGGCACGGCCGAGAGGAGGAAGCGTTTCTGCTTGTCCCCCATGTCCAGCGGGATGATGAATCCCTGGAGCTTCACGTCGCGCTTGTCGAGCGCGAGGACGTCCTTGGAGAACTCGGCGGACATCCGGCCGTCCTTCTTCACCGGCGCCACCTGTGCGAGCGTGCGCCACGACACCACGCCGGCGCGCTCGGGCAGCAGCGTCGCTCCGTATTCGCTGGCCGTGGGCAACCCGGCCTGAGGGATGTTGGACGTCACCGCCCAGGCCGGCAGCGCGGCGACGGCGGCGAGGAGCGCAAGGAGGAAGGGGACAGGCTTCATGGCATCACGCATCGGCAAGGGTGGCGGCCACGTCGAGGCGGTACGCGCGCCACGCGGGAAGCAGAGTGGCAATTATACCCGCGCCCAGCGCCAGCGCCGCCACGCCCCATTCCTCGGGCGCCCACGTCCGCGCGCCCGCGGCCAACGGCGCGGCGGCCGGCAGCCAGGCACCGACGCCAGCGGCAAGTCCGTGCGCGAGGCCGAGCCCGAGGACGAGCGCGGTGGCGGAAAGCAGCACACTCTCCAGCAACAGCACGGCGACGACCGTGCCGCGGCGCGCGCCGAGGACGCGCATGATCGCGATGTCGTAGCGCCGCTCGTCGAGCGCCTGCGCCAGCGCCACGAACAGGCCGAACGCCGCGGCGCCGATCAGGAGCAGGGCGAAGCCCCGGACCACGTCGGTTCCGACGCCGAACACCGTGAACAGGCGGGCCGACTCGTACGGGGGGGATGCCGCCTGCAGCACCGTCTCCGCGTTGATCATCCGCGGCAGGCTCGTCGCGGCGAGCGGGCTCTTGTACTTGACGAGTGCGAGCGTGACTTCGCGGGCGGCCGCGGGCTCCGCCGCCGGGCTCGCTGTGGAGGGCGCGCGGTCGCCGTGTGCGTCGCGGTCGTGGTCGGCGTCGGCGGCGCCGTGCGCATGCACCTGCCACACGCTGTCGACGGCGGTGAGCACCAGCCGGTCGATCACGCGGCCCGTCGGCGCCAGCACCCCGACCACCCGATATGGCGCTTCACCGTGATCGCCACCACCCTCGGCGAGCCCGTGCGCGCCGCTGAACGTGGCGCCGACGGTCAGGCCGGTGGCGCGCGCGGCGTCGCTGCCGAGCACCGCCTCCATCGGCGCGGACCAGACGCGTCCCAGCGCGAGCGGCGCCCCGTAATGCGCGACGAACGCCGGTTCCGTGCCGACGATCCGGAATCCCCGAACGCTGTCGCCCAGCGCCAGCGGAATCACCTGCTGGACCAGGGGATGGCGCGCGAGCTCCTCCACCGCCGCCAGCGGGACGTTTCCCGGCGGCACGTCGGCGTGGTAGACGCCGGCGAGCACCAGCTGCAGCGGGCTGCCCTTGGCGCCGACGACGAGATCGATGCCGGTGGCCTCCCGCGCCAGCCGCTGCTCGAGCTCGCGCGAGAGCAGGACCACCAGTGTGATCGTGGCCACGCCGACGGCGAGCAGCGCGACGTTGAACACGGTCGCCAGCGGGCGGCGCCGCGCGTACGCGAAGGCGAGGCGCACGGCGTTCACGCGGCAATCCCATCGGCGCGCCCGGCGAGCGGCCCTCCGTGCGGCAGCGCGTACACGTGCGGCAGCAGCGGGCGCACCCGGGCATCGTGCGAGGCGACCACCAAGGCGGCGCCGTTCGCGATCGCCTGCGTGCGCAGCAGCTCGAGAGCCGCCCCGGCATGCGCGTCGTCGAGATTCGCGGTCGGCTCGTCGGCCAGCACCAGCGCCGGCCGGTTGACGACCGAACGCGCGATCGCGACGCGTTGCGCCTGTCCCTGCGACAGCTCGCGCGGATAGCGCCGCGCAAGATCGCCGACGCCCACCGCCGCGAGCAGCTCGCCGACGCGATCGAGGTCGTCGGGCATCCCGGCGAGGTACTGCGCCAGGCGCAGGTTGTCGCGCACATCGAGCGCGCCGACCAGGTGCAGCCGCTGCGGAACGAGGCCGACGGTGCGCCCGCGCCAGCGGTCGCGCGCGCCGGGTCCGAGCGTGCCGAGATCGGTGCCGCCGACGACGACCGATCCCACGGTCGGTGTCGTCAATCCGGCAAGAATGTGCAGCAGCGTCGTCTTGCCGCTGCCCGAGGGTCCGGCGACGAGCCAGTGCTCGCCGGCCGCCGCGCGCCATTCATCGACGCGCAGCACAGTCGCGGCTGCGTAGCGGTGCTCGATTCCGGTCAGGGCGAACAAGGGGCGAGTCCAGCGCTACGAACGCGGGAGCCGCCGACCCGGCGCCGACATCGCGCGCCTGCGGCGATGCGGGCATCGAGCGGCGCGCGGCGGGTTCGCGTCCCGTGCCGCATGCCCGCCCGCAACCGCAGTGCGCGCGCGCGACGGCCTCAGGTGTTTCCCTTCCGCCACTTCTCGATTTCGCGCTCGATCGCCTCTGCGATATAAGCGCGAAGCAGCGTCCCGACTTCCCGGTTGATCGTCTCGATCATCTCGGCGCTGGCGCGATCGACGATCGGCTGCAGCTCCGCGCCGAGCTGCTCGCGGAGCGCAGTGTCGGTGAAGATGTCGATCCGCTGCAACACCTGCATCCGGATCTCTTCGGCGAGCGCCTGCCAGCGCGCCCAGTCGTCGTGGGCGACGGAGCGCTCCGCCTCGACGGGCGTCACGGCGCCGGCAACCGCCGGCGCCACCACCGGAAGCGGCGCGGACTGCGCCTCGGCGCCCTCGCCTCGATCCGCGTCGCGCTCCGGCAGGCTCGCCAACGGCGCCGCCGCCGTTTCCGGGGTCGGCGCTTCCTCCTCGAAGGATTCCTCGACCGGCGCGGCGCTTTCCGCGGTGGGCGCTTCCTGCGCCAACGCGTCGTCGACCGGCGCCATGTCGCTTTCCACCGTCGGCGCTTCCGGCTCGAACGACTCCTCGACAGCCGACACCGCGCCCGCCGCGGCCGGCGCCTCGTTCGCGAATGGCTCCTCGAAGGACGCCGTGGCGATCGCCTCGTCGCGCGTTTCCGTCACGACCGTCGCCGTCTCCGCCACGGCCGGCGGCGACTCAACCTCGCGCGCCAGCGCAGGCGGCGGCATCGCGGCGACGGAATCGGATGGCAGCCCGGCCGGCGTCAGCACATCGCGATCGACGCGGAGCCACTCGGATTGAGCGCCGCTGTCGTCCGGCAGCTCGGCGATCGACGCGATCTCGATCTCCTCGACGACGTCGGTGAGCTCCGGCACATCGTCGAGACTGGCCGGGGACGCTGGCGGGGCGACGACCGCCGGCACGACGTCGGTGAGCTCCGGAATCTCCGTGTCGATCGCGCCCGCGCGATTGCGGCGCATCAGCGCCTCGGCCTGCTCGAGGAGCTCGCGCGCGGTGGGCATGCCTAGGTCCGCTCCGACAGGTTGTGCGAGCGCACCTCGTAGCCGCGCGCCTTGTAGAACTTCCAGCGCTCCCGACCGGCGGCCGCGTCGTCGTCGTCGATGCCGACGATCTCGGCGAGCCGCTCGAACCGGGAGAAGAACGGCGGCGGCGCCGCGTGGAGGTTGACGAGCACGGCGGCCGGTCCCTCGTGGTCGAGCGCGTGATCGACGAGGATCGGCGTCTCCGCCGCGAGCGGGCTTCCGAGCCGGCAGTGCGGCAGGAATCCGGTCGCCGGCCAGAGCCAGAGGAACCGGCCGAACTCCGCCGTCCCGGTCTCGCCTGCGGTGAGAACGCGCACGCTGCCGTGCTGCGCCCATGCTTTGGCGACGAGCTTCGAGGCAACCTCGAAGCGATTGGCGCAGTGGGTGTAGAAGTCGATCGTCGTCATCGCCGTGCGCCGGGCGGCTCGCGTCCGGCCGTCAGATTTCCGCCGTCGACGTTCGAGGTCTCACGCGCTCTGCTCCTGCGACAGCACCCAGGTCGTGAGCATCGGCACCGGCCGTCCCGTCGCCCCCTTCGCCTTGCCCTCGAGATGCGATACGCCGGCGATGTCGAGGTGCGCCCAGTCGTACTTCTTCGCGAACCGCGACAGGAAGCACGCCGCGGTGATGCTGCCGCCGTCCCGGCCGGCAACGTTCGCGAAATCGGCGAAATTGCTGGCGAGCCCTTCCTGATAGTCGTCCCACAGCGGCAGCTGCCACCCGCGGTCGTACGCATCGTCGCCGGCGGCGATCAGCGCGCGCGCGAGCGCGTCGTTGTTGCTGAACACGCCGCAGGCCACGTGTCCCAGCGCAATCACCATCGCCCCGGTCAGCGTGGCAATGTCGACCACCGCCTCGGGCTCGTAGCGTTCGGCATAGGTGAGCGCGTCGGCGAGGATCAGCCGCCCTTCCGCGTCCGTGTTGAGGACCTCGATCGTCTGGCCCGACATGCTCTTCACGACGTCGCCGGGCTTCGTCGCCCGCCCGGACGGCATGTTCTCGCAGGCGGCGACCAGGCCGATCACGTTGACCTTCGCCTTCAATTCCACGAGCGCGCGCAGCGTGCCGAAAACGCTGGCGGCGCCGCACATGTCGAACTTCATGTGGTCCATGTTGGCCGCGGGCTTGATCGAGATGCCGCCCGAATCGAACGTGATGCCCTTGCCGACCAGCACGATGGGCTTCTGCTTCTTCGGACTGCCCCGGTACTCGAGAACGATGAAGCGCGGAGGCTCGCTGCTGCCGTTGGTCACCGACAGGAACGACCCCATTCCGAGCTCCTCGATGTCCTTGCGCTCGAGCACCGTCGCCTTGATGTCCGGGAACTCGCGCGCCAGCTCGAGCGCCCGCTCGCCCAGATAGGCGGGCGTGCACACGTTGCCCGGCAGATTGCCGAGATCGCGCGCGAGATCCATCCCGTGCGCGATCGCGAGGCCGCGCGCGGCGGCGGTCTCCCCGGCGACCAGATCGGAGCGCTGCGGCACGGAGAGCGTGAGCTTGCGCAGCGGCCGGCGCACCTCGGACTTCTCGCTCTTCATCTGGTCGAAGCGGTAGACGGCCTCCATCGCGACCACGACGGCGTGCTCGATCCGCCATGCCACCTCGCGGCGCTTCACCTTCTCCTCGGTGACGTAGATGACGGCCTCGTACGACCCGGTCTCGTTCAGCAGCTTGACCACCGAGGTGATCGCCGAGCGGAACTCCTTGTCGCGGAAATCCCGCTCCTTGCCGAGCCCGATCAGCAGCACGCGATCGGCAAGCGTCCCGCGGACGTTGTGCAGGAGCAGCGTCGCGCCGAGCTTGCCTTCCATGTCGCCGCGGCGGATGATTTCGCTGATATAGCCGTTCGATGCGCGGTCGATCAGTTCCGCCGACAAGGAAAGCTTGCGGTTGTCGAAAACGCCAACGACGACGCAGGCGCTCCTCTGCTTTTCGGGGCTGCCGCTTTTTATGGTAAATTCCATTGTCGCCCTCGCCTCCCACGGTTGGGTTTCTTTGCCGTAACGCGAAATCGCTCGCATTATCGGCAAAACAGGCCAAAAAAGTCAAAATTCTCCCGGCGTCATGATTTTCCGGCGCAGCCTCGTGCGCGAGATGACGGCCACAGCGCTCGGCCTGTTCCTGGTTCTCCTCGCGATCCTGTTCACGAATCTGGTGCTGCGCCTGCTGGCCCGCGCGGCCGGCGGCACCGTCGCGCCCGAGGGCCTGGTGGCGCTGCTGGGCTTCAACGCCCTGTTCTATTTCAACATCCTGCTGTCCGTCACGGTCTTCGTCACCGTGCTGCTCACGCTCACCCGCTGGTACCGCGACAGCGAGATGATCGTCTGGTTCACCTCCGGCCAGGGGCTCACCGCGTGGCTGCGGCCGATCCTCCTGTTTGCCGCTCCGTTCTTGGTCGCGATCCTGGTCCTGTCGCTCTACCTTTCGCCGTGGGCCGAGCGGCGGAAGCTCGAGTACGAGCGCCAGCTCGAGTCGCGCGACGAGATCACGTTGCTCTCGCCCGGGATCTTCCGCGAGTTTCGCCGCGCCAACCTGGTGGTCTTCGTCGAGAGCATCAATACCTTCGACAACACCATCCGCAATGTCTTCCTGCATTCGGTCGACGACGGCAAGGACGTCACCACGGTTGCGCGCTCGGGGACGCTGCGCGAGGCCGCCAACGGCGACCGGTTCATCGTCCTGAACGACGGGCGCCGGTACGAGGGCAACCCCGGGGCCGCGGACTACCGCATCGTCGAGTTCGGATCGCTCGGACGCCGGATCGAGCCGGCGGAGCTGCGGGCGCTGCCGACCTCGACGAAGGCGATCCCGACCGCGATGCTCATCGCGCTCGACGGCCCGGTCGAGCGGGCCGAGCTCTTCTGGCGGCTGTCGGTGCCGATTTCGGCGCTGGTGCTGACGCTGCTCGCGATTCCGCTCGGCTACGTCAATCCGCGGATGGGCCGCTCGTTCAACCTGATCGCGGCCGCCTTCCTGTACATGATCTACAGCAACTGCCTCAACATCGTGCAGAGCTTCATTGCGCAGGACAAGCTGGGATTCCTCGCCGGGCTGGCGATCCCGCACGCGATCGCGATCGGCGTCGTCCTGCTGCTCTTCGGCCACCAGCTGTCGCTGTTCGGATTGCTGCGCCGGCCTCCACGAACGAAGCCGGCATGAAGACGCTGACGCGCTACATCGGCCGCGAGGTGCTGGTCGCGATCCTGCTCATCTTCACCGCGCTGGTCATGCTCTTCGCCTTCTTCGACCTGATCCACGAGCTCGGCGACGTCGGACGCGGCGGGTACACGATCTCGGCGGCACTGCTCTTCGTCGCGCTCCACCTGCCGTCGCGGATGTACGAGCTCTTCCCGGTGGCGACGCTGATCGGGACGCTGTTCGCGCTGGCGCAGTTCGTTGCCAGCTCGGAGTACACGGTGATGCGCGCGTCGGGCACCTCGCTGCTGCAGGTCGGGTGGGCGATGATGCGCGTCGGCATCCCCCTCGCGCTCGTCACCTTTCTCGCCGGCGAGTACGTCGCGCCGCAGGCCGAGCTGCTGGCGCAGCGGGTACGCGCGCAGGCGCGCGGCGACACGACCCGCGTGGTCGCCCAGCAGTTCCAGTCGGGCTTCTGGTACAAGCAGGAAGGGACTTTCGTCAACATCCGCAGCGTGCTCGCCGATCTCACGCTCGTCGGCGTGCGCATCTACGAATTCGACGCCGACCTTCGGCTGCGGATGGTGCGCGCAGCCGAATCCGGGACCTTCTCGGGCAACGGCCAGTGGCGATTGAAGGGAGTCCGCTCGACGGAGATTTCTCCCGGCCGGCACCCGGGTGACCGAGGTGGAGAGCTACGCCTGGGATACCGTGCTGCGGCCCTCGCTGCTGACCGTGTATCAGGTGGCTCCGGAAAAGCTCGAGCTCAACACGCTGTGGGACAACATGCAGCTCCTGGGCCGCGGCGCCCAGAAGACGACCCGCTTCGAGATCGCGTTCTGGAACAAGATCTTCTATCCGGCCGCCGTGCTCGTGATGATGATCGTCGCGCTGCCGTTCTCGTATTTCCAGCGCCGCCAGGGCGGCGTGGGCTTCCGCATATTCGCCGGCACCATACTGGGGCTTCTCTTCTTCCTCGTCAGTCGGCTGTTCTCGAATCTCGGCGTGCTCAACGACTGGCCGCCGCTGTTCGCCGCCACCTTTCCGCTCGTGTTCTTCGTCACCATCACGATCTCGATGCTCTGGTGGCTGGAACGGCGGTGAACGGCGAAAAAAATCCCGGCGCGCGTGCCGGGATTTTCATCGCCGGGGCCGACCCCGGCTGAACCGCTACGACGCCGACCGGCGGCCGGTCAGCCGGCAACCGGCTCCACGTTCACGATCTTCTTCTTCTCCTTGCCCTTGGTCCGGAACGCGACCGTGCCGCGGACGAGCGCGAACAGCGTGTGGTCCTTGCCCATCCCGACGTTGACGCCGGGATGGAACTGCGTGCCGCGCTGGCGAACGATGATGCTGCCGGCGTTGATCAGCTCGCCGCCGTAGGACTTCACGCCCAGGCGCTTCGATTCCGAGTCGCGGCCGTTGCGCGAGCTGCCGCCTGCCTTCTTGTGTGCCATGGTGAGTGCTCTCCGTCAGCCGACGATGCTGTCGATCTTGAGTTCGGTGTAATTCTGGCGATGGCCCTGCTGCTTCCGGTAGTGCTTGCGCCGGCGCATCTTGAAGATCTGGACCTTGTCGCCGCGCCCATGGCCGACGACGGTCGCCTTGACCGTCGCGCCAGCGAGCGATGGGCTGCCCCAGACGGACGCTTTCGCCTTCGCCGACCATCAACACCTGATCGAGAACAACTTCCGCGCCCACGTCCGCCGGTATCTGTTCTACCTTGAGTTTTTCGCCGGGGGAAACCCTGTACTGCTTTCCGCCGGTTTTTATGACCGCGTACATGGTGGTACTCCGCTCGTTTTGCCCATCGTTTGCCGAGGAGTCGGCAAAGCGATTCCCGCGCCAACCGCGGAAAGCCTTACATTTTAAGCGCTTACGATGCCCTCCTGTCAAAGTGTCCGGCACCGGGGCCGATCGCGCATGGCGCGGCGGCGCCGGAGGCCATCGGCCCGTCGGTTACAATCGCCTGCCGTCTGCCCCACCGCGCCGCTTCCCCGCGGCGTGGCTGCCTCGCGATCCTCCGGACGGCAGCCCGTATCGCTTCGTCCAGTGGCCACGTGACCTTCGAAAACCTCAAGAAACTGATCGCGCCGGACATGGCCGAGGTCGATCGCGTGCTGCGCGCGAGCCTCGATTCCGACGTCGCGCTGATCCGGCAGGTCGCCGAGTACATCGTCGGCGGGGGCGGCAAGCGCCTGCGCCCCGCGCTGGTCCTGCTGGCCGCGCGTGCCTGCGGGCACGAAGGCCGGCACCACTACGTGCTGGCCGCGGTCATCGAAATGATCCACACCGCGACCCTGTTGCACGACGACGTCGTCGACGAGTCGAACCTGCGCCGCGGCCACGCGACGGCCAACGCCACGTTCGGCAACGCCGCGTCGGTGCTCGTCGGCGATTTTCTCTACTCGCGCGCGTTCCAGATGATGGTCGGCGTGGGCTCGGTGCGCGTGCTGGAGATTCTCTCCCAGGCGACCAACGTGATCGCCGAGGGCGAAGTGCTGCAGCTCATGAACTCGGGCAACCCGAACCTCGACGAGGCCGGCTATCTCAGGGTCATCCAGCGCAAGACGGCGAAGCTCTTCGAGGCCGCCGCGCAGCTGGGCGCCGTTCTGGGGGAGGCCGCCGCGGAGCGCGAGGCTGCCCTCGCCCGCTACGGCATGCATCTGGGCACCTCGTTCCAGCTGGTCGACGACGTTCTCGACTACAGCGGCGAGCAGAGCGCGATCGGCAAGAACCTCGGCGACGATCTCGCGGAAGGCAAGATGACGCTGCCGCTGATCCGGGCGATGGCCGTCGGCAGCCCCGACGACGCCGCGCTGATCCGCGCGGCCATCACCGACGGCCGGCTCACGGATTTCGCGCCGGTGATGGACGTGCTTTCGCGCACCGGCGCCCTCGACTACGCGCGCGAGCGCGCGGTGCGCGAGAGCGACGCCGCCGCCGCGTGCGTCGCCGGCCTGCCGCCTTCGCCGCACCGTGAAAGTCTGCTAGAATTGGCGGCCTTCGCGGCCCGGCGCACGTACTGAGACATCGCGCGCAGCCGGCCTTGCCGCGGACCCGCGAACAGTCCGTACTCCCGCCGCGGGGCAGCGCAGATGATCGTGCCGGCAACGGCGGCAACGCAAATTCGGGGTGTAGCTTAGCCTGGTAGAGCGCTACGTTCGGGACGTAGAGGTCGGAGGTTCAAATCCTCTCACCCCGACCAGATCGATGAAGACGCCGCGGCCGCAATCGCGGCGTTTTTTTCGGCGCTCGCTTGGGTCCGGCTCAGCCGGATGCGCAGTCGGGCCGCGGCGTCTCAGCCGGATGCGGCCGCGCAACGGCGCGCCTCGCAAGCCGCGGCCGTGGTCCGGCTTCAGCCGGATGCGCCAGTGCGAGCCGCCGAGGCGGCCCACGCGCGCGGCGTCCATCCGCGTCACAGCATCGGCAGCTTCAGTCCCTTCGCCTTCGCCACCTCGATCGCCTTCGGATAGCCGGCGTCGGCGTGGCGCATGACGCCGGTCGCCGGATCGTTCCACAGCACGCGCGCGATGCGCGCCGCCGCCGCCTCGGTGCCGTCGCAGACGATGACCACGCCCGCGTGCTGCGAATAGCCCATCCCGACTCCGCCGCCGTGGTGGAACGACACCCAGGTCGCGCCGGCGGCGGTGTTGAGCAGCAGATTGAGCAGCGGCCAGTCGGACACGGCGTCCGAGCCATCGGCCATCGCTTCCGTCTCGCGGTTCGGGCTCGCGACGCTGCCGGTGTCGAGGTGATCGCGGCCGATGACGATCGGCGCCTTCAGCTCGCCGGTCTTCACCATGTCGTTGAACGCGAGGCCGGCCAGATGGCGCTCGCCCAGCCCGAGCCAGCAGATGCGCGCCGGCAGGCCCTGGAAGGCAATCCGCTCGCGCGCCATGCCGAGCCAGCGCTTGAGATGCGCGTTGTCGGGAAAGAGCTCGGCCACCTTGCGGTCGGTCCTGTAGATGTCTTCCGGATCGCCCGAGAGCGCGACCCAGCGGAACGGCCCCTTGCCCTCGCAGAAGAGCGGCCGGATGTATGCGGGCACGAATCCGGGAAACGCGAACGCGTCGGTCACGCCCTCGTCGAGCGCGACCTGCCGGATGTTGTTGCCGTAGTCGAAGGTCGGCACGCCCTGCCGGTGGAACGCGAGCATGGCGCCGACGTGCGCGACGATCGAGCGCTTGGCCGCGGCGACGAGCGCGTGGTGCTGCGCCGGATCGTCCTGCGCCGCCTTCCAGCGTTCGACCGTCCATCCGGCGGGCAGGTAGCCGTAGACGAGGTCGTGCGCGGAGGTCTGGTCGGTGACCATGTCCGGACGGATGCCGCGGCGGACGAGCTCGGGCAGGATCTCCGCCGCGTTGCCGAGCAGCCCCACCGACACCGGCGCCTTGCGCGTGGCGGCGTCGCGAATGATCGCCAGCGCGTCGTCGAGATCCGTCGCCTGTCGGTCGAGATAGCGCGTCGCGAGGCGCATCGCGATCCGGCTCTGCTGGCACTCGATCGCGAGCATCGACGCGCCCGCCATCGTCGCCGCGAGCGGCTGCGCGCCGCCCATGCCGCCCAGCCCGGCGGTGAGTATCCACTTGTCGGCGAGCTTGCCGCCGCAGTGCTGGCGGCCGGCCTCGGCGAAGGTCTCGTAGGTCCCCTGCACGATGCCCTGGCTGCCGATGTAGATCCACGAACCGGCGGTCATCTGGCCGAACATCATCAGCCCCTTGCGGTCGAGCTCGTTGAAGTGCTCCCACGTCGCCCACCGCGGCACGAGGTTCGAATTCGCGATCAGCACGCGCGGCGCATCCGCGTGCGTCTTGAACACGCCGACCGGCTTCCCCGACTGGATCAGCAGCGACTCGTCGTCGCCGAGATCGCGCAACGCTTCGAGGATCGCGTCGAAACACTCCCAGTTGCGCGCGGCGCGCCCGATGCCGCCGTAGACGACGAGCTCCTTCGGATTCTCGGCCACCTCCGGGTCGAGGTTGTTCTGGATCATGCGCAGCGCGGCTTCGGTGAGCCAGGACTTCGCCGTGCGCTCGGTGCCGCGCGGCGCGCGGATCACGCGATCGGCGTAGCGCGTGCCGCGCGAAGCAGCGCCCAGTTGACCGGGATGGTCGCGGTGCATGAAGCTCCTCCCCCTGGCGGGGTTCCCGCCTCGATCGGCCATTGTCGCGCAGCCGCCGGGCCGCGTCACCCGGAGACCAGCGCGCCTTCAGCGTACGGAAGGAAGTCGCCGCGCTCGACCCTGATCCGGATCGCCTCGAGATCGGGGGCGAACGCGCGATCGCGGTCCCAGAAGGCGGCGTCGGCGCGGATCATCGCGATCGCCGCCGCGAGCTTCGGCGATGTCGCCAGCGGCCGGCGCAGCTCGACGCCCTGCGCCGCGGCGAGAAGCTCGATCGCCACGATGCGCGCGGTGTTCGCGGCCATCGGTCCGAGCCGGCGCGCGGCGAAGGTCGCCATGCTGACGTGATCTTCCTGGTTCGCGGACGTCGGCAGCGAGTCGACCGACGCCGGGTGCGCAGCCGACTTGTTCTCGGAGGCGAGCGCCGCCGCCGTCACCTGCGCGATCATGAATCCGGAATTGACGCCGCCGTCCTCGACGAGGAACGGCGGCAGGCCCGAGAGGTTCGCATCCATCAGCAGCGCGATCCGCCGCTCGGAAAGCGCGCCGATCTCGGCGATGGCGAGCGCGACATTGTCCGCGGCGAAGGCGACAGGCTCGGCGTGAAAGTTGCCGCCGGACAGGATTTCGTCGGCATCGGCAAAGACCAGCGGATTGTCGGACACCGCGTTGGCTTCCGTCAGGAGAATCGTGGCCGCGTGCCGCAGCTGGTCGATGCAGGCGCCCATCACCTGTGGCTGGCAGCGCAGGCTGTAGGGATCCTGCACCCGGGGACAGTCCTTGTGCGATGCGCGGATGCCGCTGCCGGCGAGCAGCGCGCGGTAGACCGCCGCGGCATCCGCCTGGCCGCGGTGGCCGCGCACGGCCTGGATGCGCGGATCGAACGGCGTGTCGCTGCCGAGGCAGGCGTCGATCGAGAGCGCGCCGGCGACGAACGCGGCGGCGAGCGCGCGCTCCGCGGCGAACAGACCGGCCAGCGCGAGCGCCGTCGACACCTGCGTGCCGTTGAGCAGCGCCAGCCCTTCCTTCGGCCCGAGCACCACCGGCTTCACGCCGGCGCGCGCGAGCGCGTCGCGCGCCGGGACGACGCGGCCGTCGACCTTCGCCTCGCCCTCGCCGATCAGCACCGCCGAGAGGTGCGCGAGCGGCGCCAGATCGCCGGAGGCGCCGACCGAGCCCTGCGCCGGGATGCACGGGACGACGCCCGCATTGGCGAGCGCGACCAGCGCCTCGATCACGCTCCAGCGAATGCCGGAGTACCCGCGCGCGAGCGACGCGGCCTTCAGCGCCATCGTGAGGCGCACGACGCCGTCGTCGAGCAGCGCGCCGGTGCCGGCCGAATGCGACAGCACCAGCGCGCGCTGCAATTCGGCGAGACGCGCCGCATCGATGTGCGTGCGCGCGAGGAGCCCGAAGCCGGTGTTGACGCCGTAGACGGTCCGCCCCGACGCGATGACGCGGTCGACCGCCTGCGCCGCGGCATCGACCGCCGGCCGCGCTGCGGCATCGACGGCAATGTCCTGCGGTGCGGCCCACAGGTGGCGCAAGTCGGCGTAGCGCAGCGAGCCTGGAACGAGCAGCAGAGGCTTCATCGGCTTCACGTGTCGGAGTGCCGTGCATTGTGCCGCAGCGGCGCCACGCGCGCCATCGACGGCCAGGCGAACCGACCCTCTATAATCGTCGGGTGCCGACCTCCGCCAGCACCGCCGCCGCGCCGCTCACCGCACACACGCCGATGATGCAGCAGTACCTCCGCGCCAAGGCGGAGCATCCGGACAAGCTGCTGTTCTATCGGATGGGCGACTTCTACGAGCTGTTCTACGACGATGCGCAGCGCGCGGCGCGGCTGCTCGACATCACGCTGACCGCGCGCGGACAATCGGCGGGCGCGCCGATCCCGATGGCCGGCGTGCCGTTCCACGCGGTCGACGGCTACCTCGCGAAGCTGATGAAGCTCGGCGAATCGGTCGCGATCTGCGAGCAGATCGGCGACCCCGCGACGAGCAAGGGCCCCGTCGAGCGCAAGGTCGTGCGCGTCGTCACGCCGGGAACGGTGACCGACCCGGGGCTGCTCGACGCGAAGCGCGACAGCCTGCTCGTCGCGCTGAACCCGGCCAGGTATCGGACCGGCATCGCGTGGCTGAATCTCGCGTCGGGACAGTTCACGCTGGCCGAGGTGCCGTCGACCGAGACGGCGTCGGCGCTGGAGCGACTGGACGCCGCCGAGCTGCTCGTGCCCGACAATGCGCCACTCTCGGTGCCCGATCGCGGCGTGCCGAGGCGTGCGCTGCCCGCGTGGCAGTTCGATGCCACGGCGGCCGTTCGCGCGCTCGCCCGGCACTTCGGCACGCGCGACCTCGCCGCCTTCGGCGTCGAGGACCGCGACCTCGCCGTCGGCGCCGCCGGCGCGTTGCTGGGTTATGCCGCCGCCACCCAGCAATCGGATCTCGCGCACGTGCGCACGCTCTCGGTCGAGACCGCAGGCGAATACCTCGCCCTCGACGCCGCGACGCGCCGCAACCTCGAGATCACCGAAACGCTGCGCGGCGAGCCCGCGCCGACGCTGCTGTCGCTGCTCGACACCTGCGCCACCGCCGCCGGAAGCCGGCTGCTGCGCCATTGGCTCACGCATCCGCTCCGCACGCAGGACGCCGCGGCGGCGCGCCACGTCGCGATCGCCGGCTGGGTCGACGACCGGGCGGCGCGTCAATTCCTCGCTCAAGAGCTCGGGCGCACCGCCGACGTCGAACGGATCGCCGCGCGCATCGCGCTGGCCTCGGCGCGCCCGCGGGAGCTCGCCGGCCTGCGCGACACCCTGGCCCGGCTGCCGGCGATCGCGGCGTCGGCGGCGCAGAGCGAGGCGCCGCTGGTGGCATCGCTCGCCGCGGACCTCGCCATCGATTCACAGTGGGCGGTGCTGCTCGCGCGCGCGATCGCCACCGAGCCGGCGGCGCAGGTTCGCGACGGAGGCGTCATCGCCGGTGGCTTCGACGCGGCGCTGGACGAGCTGCGCGCGATCGACGATCACTGCGGCGAGTTCCTGGTCGCGCTGGAGGCGCGCGAGCGCGCGCGCACCGGGATTGCCAGCCTCAAGGTCGAGTACAACCGGGTTCACGGCTTCTACATCGAAGTCACGCATGCCCACGTCGAGAAGATTCCCGACGACTATCGGCGCCGGCAGACGCTGAAGAATGCGGAGCGCTACATCACGCCCGAGCTCAAGGCCTTCGAGGACCGCGCGCTCTCGGCGCAGGACCGCGCGCTCGCCCGCGAGAAGTTGCTCTACGAGCAGCTGCTCGCCGATCTCGCCCCCGCGATCCCGGTGCTGCAGAAGGCGGGCATGGCGCTGGCGTCGCTCGACGTGCTCGCCGCCCTGGCCGAACGCGCCGCGGCGCTCGACTTCGCGCGTCCGGCGTTCGCGCCGGCGCCCGGCCTGACGATCCGCGGCGGGCGCCACCCCGTCGTCGAGCGGCAGGTCGATGCCTTCATCCCGAACGATCTCGATCTCGGCCCGGGGCGCCGGCTCCTCATCGTCACCGGACCGAACATGGGCGGCAAGTCCACGTACATGCGACAGACGGCGGTCATCGCCCTGCTCGCGTACTGCGGCTCGTTCGTCCCGGCGCGCTCGGCGCTGATCGGTGCGCTCGATGCCATCCACACGCGCATCGGCGCCGCGGACGACCTGGCGGGCGGGCGCTCGACGTTCATGGTCGAGATGACCGAAGCGGCCGCGATCCTGCATCGCGCGACGCCGCAGAGCCTGGTGCTGATCGACGAGATCGGCCGCGGAACGTCGACGTTCGACGGCCTCGCGCTGGCCTGGGCCATCGCCCGCGAGCTCGCCGAGAAGAACGGCAGCCTCGCGCTGTTCGCCACCCATTACTTCGAGCTGACCGCGCTTCCCGCCGAGGTCGAGGGCTGCGCCAATCTCCATTTCGACGCCGTCGAGCACGCGGAGGGCATCGTTTTCCTGCACAGCGCGGAGGACGGTCCGGCAAACCGCAGCTACGGTCTGCAGGTGGCGAAGCTCGCGGGCGTGCCGTCGCCGGTCGTCCGGCGTGCCAGGGACTATCTGGCGCGGATCGACAAGTTCAACGCGGCCGACGCGGCGCAGCCCGACCTCTTCGCGCCGAACGGCGCTCCGTCGGGACTCGTGGAAGAGGCGGCACAACGCGACACCGGCGCCGACGCCCTCGCCGCGAAGCTCGCGTCGCTCGATCCCGACGCGATGACTCCGCGCGAGGCGCTGGCCGCGCTGTACGAACTGAGGAATCTGCTCCAGCGCTGACGCCGTGCGGGAAGCGCCATGGCCGCGCCGACGGCCCGTCGGGGCAAGGCCGCGCCGCAACGCCGCGCAGGGCGGCAGACGCGGCGTTCAGTGATGGTGGTGACCGCCCTCGCCGTGCGCATGCCCGTGCTCGACCTCCTCGGCGGTGGCTGCACGCACATTGAGGATCTGGCAGTCGAAGCGCAAGCGCTTGCCGGCCCAGGGATGGTTGCCGTCGAGCACGACCTTGCCATCGGCGATGTCGGTGACGGTGAAGACGATCCCGCTTCCCTGCTCGTCGGCAGGGTTCGTGTACGCCTCGAACTGCATGCCGACTTCGATATCGGGCGGCAGCCGGTCGAGCGGCTCGAGCTTCACGAGCTCGGGGTCGTAGTCGCCGAAAGCATCGGCCGGCTCCACGTCGACGGACACGGCGTCACCGGCCTTCTTCATGGTGAGCGCGTCTTCGAGCCTGGGCAGCATCCCGGAGTGCCCGCCGTGCAGGTACGTGATGGGCTTGTCCGTGGCTTCGAGCAGCACCCCGTCCGCATCGAAGAGCTCGAAGGTGAGCGTGACGACAGTATTGGCGAGGATGTTCATCGGCGATCCGTGGCGAGGGAGAGGTCCGGCAACCCGGGCACGCGCTTCCGACTGGCGCAACGCGCGCTCCGCCGCCGGCTGCGGTCATTGTAGCCCAGCCGGCCGCATGCGCCTGGCTATAATCGGGCGATGGCTGCCCCGAATGTGCGAGCCCGCTCCATCGCGGGCGATGCCGCGCGCGCGCCGCTGGGCGTGCTTTCGGCGGCCGCTTTCCTGCGACGCCACTGGCAGAAGAGACCGCTGCTGGTCCGCGACGCGATTCGCGGCTTTGCGGGCCTGTTCACCGCACGCGAGCTCTTTGCGCTGGCCGGACGCGACGACGTCGAATCGCGCCTCGTGTTGCGCGAAGGCGCACGCTGGTCGCTTGCGCACGGTCCGTTCCGTCCCGCCGACTTCCGCGCGCTTCCCCCGCGCAACTGGACGCTGCTCGTGCAGGGGGTCAACCGGGCCCATCGGGCCGGCGACGCGCTCCTGCGACGCTTCGCCTTCCTGCCCTACGCGCGTCTGGACGATCTGATGGTGAGCTACGCCGCCCCCGGGGGCGGCGTCGGTCCGCACTTCGACTCGTACGACGTCTTCCTGCTGCAGGGGTTCGGTCGCCGCCGGTGGCGCTACGGCCGCCAGGATGACCTCACCGTGAGGCCCGGGCTGCCCGTGAAGATCCTGCGCCGATTCAAGCCCGAGCCCATGGCGGCGAGCGTCCTCGCTCCGGGCGACATGCTGTACCTGCCGCCGCACTATGCGCACGACGGGGTCGCCGTCGACGCGTGCACGACGTACTCGATCGGGTTTCGCGCGCCCGGCGCAAACGAGCTCGCCGTTGCATTCCTGGATTTCCTGCGCGACGAGCTCGATCTGCCGGGGCGCTACGCCGACCCCGAGCTTGCGCCGGTGCGCGCGCCCGCGGCAATCGACGGCGCGATGCGACTGCGCTGCGAACGCATGCTGAAGGGCGTCCATTGGGATCGGGCGACGATCGCCCGCTTCCTGGGATGCTGGCTGTCGGAGCCCAAGCCCGACGTCTTCTTCGAGCCGCCGCGCGCGCCGATGCCGCTCGCGGCGTTTCGCGCGCGCGCGGCGAAGCGGGGCATCCGATTGGACCTGCGGACGCAGCTGCTCTACGATGATCGGCATCTCTACATCAATGGAGCAGCGCTCGCCTGGCCCGCCGCCGGCGCCGACACGCTGCGGCGGCTCGCCAATGCCCGCAGCGTGAGCCCCGACGCGGTCGCTGCCGTGCCCTCCGCCGCCAACGCCCTCTTATACGACTGGTATCGCAATGGCTACCTCCACCCCTGACCCCGATGCGGCCGGCGCTTCGGGCGCACCCGCGCCGCGGCGCGAGACGCTGCGAACGATCTCGGCCCAGATCGCGGCGCTCGACGAGATGGTCGGGCTCGCCAGGCACAGGATCCGCGTCTTCGACGTCGACTTGTCGGGCGGCGGATGGAACGGCGTGGAGCGCTCGGCAAAGATCGCCGCGTTCCTGCGTGCGCGACGCGACGCGACGCTGCAGATCATCGTGCACGACACGCGGTGGATCGAGGGTTCCTGCCCGCGCCTGACCCAGCTGCTGCGACACTACGGGCACGCGATCACGATCTATCGGACCGGAGCCGACGCGCGCGCCGTGATGGATCCGATGACGATCGTCGACGACCGGCACCTCCTGCACCGGTTCCACGTCGAGCAGTCCAACGCCGAGCTCGCCATCGAGCAGCCGCTCCTGGTGCGACCCTTCGTCGAGCGCTTCGAGGAGATCTGGGCGTCCGGCGAGCCGGGCCTCAGCGCAACCGTTCTGGGCCTTTGAGCCCCGGCGGACGCCCGCGCGCCCCCGGTTTATGATGCGGCGCACAATCCCCTTGAATTACATGGGGAAATGTGCTAATCTTCGCCACGGGTTGCCCCGCCATGGAGATGGCGGCGCGATGATCTCTTTCGCTGATGTCTGCTGCACCGCGGCAACCGAATTGGCAACAATCTCTCGACCCTAATCCAAGGAACCGAACCATGAACAAATCGCTGATTCTCATTGCCGTCGCAGCGCTTGCGTTGACCGCCTGTGGTCAACAACAGCCGGCGGCTCCGGCACCCGCGCCGGCCCCGGCCGCGGCACCTGCTCCCGCTCCCGCCCCGGCGCCGACCGCTGAAGCACCGAAGCCGGCCGAGCCGGCCAAGGACGCCGCTGCTGCTCCGGCCGCTGCGCCGGCGGCCGCGCCTGCTGCCGCTCCGGCCGCTGCGCCGATGAAGGACGCGCCGAAGAAGTAACCCGGCGCCACTTCCGATGCGAAAAGGCCGACCTTCGGGTCGGCCTTTCTTTTGCGCGTCGCCCGCTACAGCGGCGCGCCGATGCGCTGCGCAACCTCGCGGTAGTGCTCGATCACGCTGCCGAGATCGCGGCGGAACCGGTCCTTGTCGAGCTTCTCGCCCGTCTTGGCGTCCCACAGGCGGCAACCGTCCGGCGTGAATTCATCTCCGAGCACGAGCGCGCCGCCGGGGTCGTCGCGCGGGTGCCCGAATTCGAGCTTGTAATCGACGAGATCGATGCCGGCGTTGGCGAACATCGGCCGCAGCACCGCGTTCACGTCGTGCGTCAGCGCCTTCATCTGGGCGATCTCGTCGGGCGTGGCCCAGCCCAGGACGCGGATGTGGTCCTCGTTGCAGAGCGGATCGTGCAGCGCATCGCTCTTCAGGAAGAACTCGAAGATCGGCTCGGCGAGCTTCGTGCCCTCGGCGATGCCGTAGCGCTTGGCCATCGAGCCCGCGCACACGTTGCGCACGACGCACTCGACCGGAATCATCTTCATTGCCTTCACCAGCGACTCGCGCTCGTTGAGCACGCGCACGAAATGCGTCCGCACGCCCGCGCCGGCGAGCTTGCCCATCACGTAGGCGTTGATCTTGTTGTTGGTCTCGCCCTTCTGCGGAAGCTTGGCCAGCTTCACGCCGTCGAACGCCGAGACGTCGTCGCGGTAATGCATGACGAGGTAGTTCGGATCGTCGGTCGCATAGACGGTCTTCGCCTTCCCCTTGTAGAGCTCCTGCCGCTTCTCCATCCCGATCTCCCCGGTCGTGAATGACGCCACCGTCCTCGCAACGACGGAGGCCGTCCCAGTGCTACAACTCGCGCCAGTCGAACCCGTTCGCCTGGTCGGCAATGCCGATCCAGTCGGACGGACATCCGAGCGCCGACGCGAGCGCGGCGCGGGCGAGCTCCGGCGTGTTGTTCTGCTGCGAAAGGTGCGCGGCGACGATGTGCGCGAGCCGCGACGTATCGATGCGCGAGAGGATCTCCGCCGCGGCGTCGTTGTCCAGATGGCCCAGGCGCCCGGCGATCCGCCTTTTCAGCGGATAGGGGTAGTCTCCGGCTTCCAGCATTCCGAGGTCGTGGTTGCACTCGAGCACGAGGGCGTCGCAGCCGGAAAGGCTCGCCTCGACGTGGGCCGTCGAGACGCCGATGTCGGTCAGCACGCCGAGCCGGCGCGCGCCGTCGCCGATCACGTACTGCACGGGCTCGCGCGCGTCGTGCGGAACGGGCACCGGCGTGATCTCCAGCGCGTCGATGGCGAACCGCTCGTGGCTGTCGAAGCCGTACACCTGCGTCATGCCCTCGAAGCGCGCCGACACCGCGGCGAGCGTGCCGAAGGTCGCCCATACGGGAATGCCGTGCCTGCCGGCGAAGGCGGGGACGCCTCCGACATGATCGGAGTGTTCGTGGGTGACCAGGATCGCCGCCAGCGACGACGGCGCGAGCCCGAGCCGCCCGAGGCGCGCGGCGGCATCACGCACGCCGAATCCGCAATCGACCAGCACGCGCGTTTCACCGCATTCGACGACGAGGCCGTTGCCCTCGCTGCCGCTGCCCAGTGATGCGAAGCGCATGCGCGCCGCGCCGCTACTTGAGCTGGTCCTTCAGCAGCGAGAGGATCTTCTCGCTGTTCGCGCTCTTGTCGGGGGCGCCGTTCGGATCCTGAACGGTCACGAGACTGTTCGGCACCGCGGCCGCGACGGTGATCCGGTACTGCTCGGTCTTCTGGACATCCTCCTTCCAGAAGGCGAGCTTGTCCAGGAAGCCCCTGTCCTTCTTGAGGTCGGTCTCGGGATTGGCATACCGGACGAAGTACGTTCCCCGCGACCGGTCGCGGTCGACGACCGTGAAACCGACGCGATCGAGGGCGAGGCCGACGCGGCGCCACGCCCGGTCGAAGGTGTCGTCGACGATGAGCTGGGTGATGCCCTCCGACGACTTTTCCAGACGCGCCCGCTCCGGCCCGGTCGCGCTCATCGCGGCCTGCACCGCCGCGGTCGCCTGCGGCGCGGGCGTGCCGAACTTGATCATCAATCGCGACAGCATCTCGGCTTCGAGTCCCGGATCGGGCGGCGTGACCGCCCAGACGAACGCCGCCGGCGAGACGTTGTCGATCTTCGTCGTCGGGACCTGCTCGGCGCCGCGATGCGACACGTAGACCTCGACGGTGCCCGGCTCGGTCCCCCGCTCGATGCGGGTGCGGAACTTGTCGCGCTTGTAGGTGTTGCCGAAGACGTCGAGGTACTTGCCGATCGTGCTGCGCAGGAAATCGTTGGGCATGTCGGCGCGGTTCTCCGCCCAGTCGGTTTCCATGATGCCCAGCGTCGGCTGCTCGACCGCCAGCACGAAGCCGACCTCGTTCCAGAACTGGCGCGACGTGCTCCAGGCAATCTCCGGCGTCGTGTTGACCACGAGCCAGCGCTCGGTGCCGCCGCGGACGATCCGCGCGTCGGCCGTCGTGTTGGGCGCGATCGAATCGGGCCCGCGCGGGCGATTGGCGCCCTGCGCGGCGAGACCGGACGCGGTCGTCACGCTGTAGCGCTCGTCGTATTGCGGCGTCGTCAGGTCCGGCGGCAGCTCGAGCGCCGGCGCGCTCGACGTCGACTTGTAGTCGATCTTTTTCGACATTGACGTCGTCGACTCGCAGCCGGCGAGTGCAAATGCGGCAAGTACGACCATGAGCGCACTCGTCGCGGCGGGGGACTTCGCGTGGACCATGCGGGGGACCTTCGGGTTCGTCATAGGCAGCCGGCTTCGCGCAAGGCGCCGCGCACCACGTCGTGGTACTGCGGAGAAAGCGGCACCAGCGGCAACCGCAATTCGTTCTGGATGAGGCCCATCTCCGCCAGCGCCCATTTCACCGGGATCGGATTGGCCTCGACGAACAGCTTCCTGTGCAGCGGAAGCAGCCGGTCGTTGCGCTCGCGGGCGGTCGCGATGTCGCCGGCGAGCGCCGCCTTGCACATCTCCGCCATGAGCCGCGGCGCGACATTGGCCGTGACGGAAATCACGCCGTGGCCGCCGACCAGCAGCAGCGGCAGCGCCGTGATGTCCTCGCCGCTGTAGATGGCGAAATCGCGCCTGCCGGTCGCGGCGAGCGCCTTGATCAGCTCGCTGCCGCGGCCGAGATCGGCGGTCGCGTCCTTGATCCCGACGATCCCCGGAACCTGAGCGAGCCGCAGCACCGTGTCGTTGGCGAGATCGGCGACCGTGCGACTCGGCACGTTGTAGAGGATGAGCGGCAGGTCGACCTTCTCCGCGATCGCGCGAAAGTGGCGGTACAGGCCCTCCTGCGTCGGCTTGTTGTAGTACGGGACGACGGACAGGCAGCTCTGTGCGCCGGCCTCTTTCGCATACGCGGTGAGCTCGATCGCCTCGGCCGTCGAGTTCGCGCCCGTGCCCGCGATCACCGGGATGCGGCCGCGCGCCTGCTCCACGGCCGTCTTGATGAGCAGGCAATGGTCGTCGAAATCGACGGTCGGGGATTCGCCGGTGGTGCCGACGACGACGATGCCCGCAGTGCCGCTGGCGACGTGAAAGTCGATCAACTTGGCGAGCGACGGGAGATCCAGCGCCCCGCCCTTGCCCATCGGTGTCGCGATTGCAACGATACAACCGGTCAGCATTGAGTCGAGCCGGAGAAAAAAAACGATTTTACCTCATTCGGACGCCGCGGGTCGCGCGTCCGTCGGGGCGTCAGCGTGCCTCGAGCGCGCTTGGCCACGGGCGTCGCGGCCCGACTGCAGCGAGGCGCTGCACGACCGCGCCGCGCTCGCCGGCGGCAACGTGGCCCTGCTCGAACGCGACGACGGTCAACCCCAGGTCGGCCAGCCGCAGCAGCTCGCCGGGCTCGAGCAGGAAATCGGGGTTGGACGGCCGCCCGTAGGCCTCGTTGCCGCGGGCGAACGTCTCGTAGAGCAGGACGCCGTCATCGACGATCGCGGCGACGAGCTTCGGAAGCAGCGGGCGATGGAGGTAGTTGGTGACGACGAGCGCATCGAAGCGCTCGTGGCCGAGCGGCCACGGGGCGCCTTCGAGATCCGCCGCGCGCGTCTCGATGCCGGCCGTCCCGTCCATGCTGGCGAGCGCCGCGGTGTCGCGATCGACGGCGAGCACCTGGCAGCCGCGGCCGGCGAAGAAGCGCGCGTGCCGGCCGAAGCCGCAGGCAAGGTCGAGGACGCGCCCGCCCGGACGGACGAGATGCGCGAACCGGGCGACCCACGCCGAGGGCGCCGCTGCCGCGTGCGCGGCGCAGTCGAGGCCCGGTGTCACCGGTGCGCTCCCGAGCGGCCAGCGTGAGCGGCGCGCCGACGCCCGCCCGGCGTGGCGGGGGCTGCCTCGCTGCGCGCCGCTTCCGCGGCTGCCTCGTCGCGCAGCCACGCGACGAGCTCGCCGACATCGGCGCGCTCCGCGGCATGCGGCGCGACGACCGCGTAATAGCCGCGCGCCGAGTCGTAGCGCTTCGGGAACGGCGCGACGAGGCGACCGTCGCGCAGGTATTCCGCGATCATCGGTATGCGGCCCAGCGCGACGCCCTGCCCGCCCACGGCGGCCTGGATCACCTGGTCGTAGAGCTTGAAGCGCAGCGAGCCTGCGGGCCTCAATCCCGGCTGGCCGTTCCCGGCGAGCCAGACGCTCCACTCGAGCCAGGGCGTGCGCCCGTCCGGATCGTCGAGGTGCAGCAGCACGTGCCCGGCCAGATCGGCCGGCTTCGCCAGCGCCGTTCTTCCGCCGCGCACGAGCTTCGGGCTTGCCACGGGCAGCATGCGCTCGCCGAACAGACGCACGGCACCCTCCGGCGCGCGCGCATCCGGCAGATAGCGGACGGCGACGTCGACATCGCCGCGACCGAGGTCGACCAGCCGGTCGTCGGCGGAAATGTAGACCTCGACGTCCGGATTCCTGGCGCGAAAACCGGGCAGGCGCGGAATCACCCACAGCGAAGCGAAGGACACCGTCGTCGAGATCGTGATGCCCGGGGCATGCGTCGCGCCGCGGGCCGCTTCGGCCGCGGCGGCGAGGCCCTTCAGCACCTCGCCGATCGCCCGATGGAACGCCACGCCGGCCGGCGTCAGCGCCAGTGCGCGATGCTTGCGCCGGAAGAGCGCGACACCGAGGGATTCCTCCAGCGCAGCGACCTGACGCGACAGCGCCGACTGGGTGAGGAAGAGCTCCTCCGCGGCGCGCGTGAACGACAGAAGCCGCCCGGCGGCCTCGAAGCCCTTGAGGAAATCCAGCGAGGGCAGCTGCCGTAGCGCCTTATGCATGCGTGAAATTCATGCAAGCCATTCGCAAAGACCGTTTGAGCCCCACCGGGATCGCCGCCAGAATTCGAACCGTCGTCGCACCGAATCGCGGCGGCGGAGCGAAGGCGGCGCCAGCGGGCGGCGATCCGGCTTCGGATGCATTCTACGCATGAGTGAGGAGGTTGACCATG
Organism: uncultured beta proteobacterium; assembly: GCA_963786625.1. GTDB lineage: Bacteria > Pseudomonadota > Gammaproteobacteria > Burkholderiales > Casimicrobiaceae > CAIWHR01. Next base: position 88,909 of record CAWAZS010000011.1, on the reverse strand, counting down.
GTCTGCGCAGGCTACACGAAGATCTGGGAACTCGAGCCGGGCGAACTGGTTCGCCTGGACGATGCGCACGGCATCACGCTGCGCGTGACGCGGGGCGCGCTGTGGATCACGCAGGAGCGCGACGTGCGCGACATCGTGCTCACGGCAGGCGATGCCTTCACGATCGAACGCCGCGGGCTGACGGTGGTCGAGGCGCAAGGCCGCGCCACGGTGTGCGTGCTCGCGCACCACCTCGAGGATATCCACGTGCGCGGGCGGCGCGCGACGACGGGCGAGCGCGCGTGGCAATGGCTGCGCTCCGCGGTCGCGGCGGGAGCGGGTCGTCGCTGGGTGCCCTATTTCTAGGGCCTGCCGACGCCGCATTCGCGTGAGCGGCGCGGCGGTTCGGCAATCTCGGCTCAGCCCTTCGCGAAGGTGATCTCGCCACCGCCTTTGCCAACTGAGGCGCCGACCTTCACGGTGTCGCCCGCGGCGTACTTGCCGCTGAGTATCTCCTTGGCGAGCGGGTTCTCGATCTGCTGCTGGATCGCGCGCTTCAGCGGCCGCGCGCCGTAGACCGGATCGAACCCCGCCGCCGCGACCGCCTTCAGCGCCGCGTCGGACACCGACAGCCGGATCTCCAGCTTCGCGAGCCGCGCCTCCAGCGCCCTGAGCTGGATCTTCGCGATCTCCGCGATCTGCGATTCGCCCAGCGGATGGAACACGACGATCTCGTCGATCCGGTTCACGAACTCCGGCCGGAAGCTGGACTTGACCTCGGCGAGCACGGCGATCTTGATCAGCGCCTCGCCCTCGCCCGCGTCGGTCATCTGCTGGATCTTGTGCGAGCCCAGGTTCGAGGTCATCACGATCACCGTGTTCTTGAAGTCGACGGTGCGGCCCTGGCCGTCGGTCATCCGGCCGTCGTCCAGCACCTGCAGCAGCACGTTGAACACGTCCGGGTGCGCCTTCTCGACCTCGTCCAGCAGGATCACGCTGTACGGCTTGCGGCGGACCGTCTCGGTGAGATGACCGCCCTCCTCGTAGCCCACGTAGCCCGGCGGCGCGCCGATGAGCCGCGCGACCGAATGGCGCTCCTGGAATTCGGACATGTCGATCCGGATGAGGTGCTGCTCGGAGTCGAACAGGAACTCGGCGAGCGCCTTGCACAGCTCGGTCTTCCCGACGCCCGTCGGGCCGAGGAACAGGAACGAGCCGTAGGGACGATTCGGATCGGAGAGGCCGGAGCGCGAGCGCCGGATCGCGTCGGCGACGAGGCGCACCGCCTCGTCCTGCCCGACCACGCGCCGGTGCAGCGCGTCCTCGATGTGCAGCAGCTTCTCGCGCTCGCCCTGCATCATCTTCGACACGGGGATGCCCGTGGCGCGCGAGACGACCTCGGCGATCTCCTCGGCGCCGACCTGCGTGCGCAGGAGCTGCGGCGTCGGCGCCTCGCCCTTCGCGACGACCTTGTCCGCCTTCTTGAGCTGCGCCTCGAGCTGCGGCAGCCGCCCGTACTGGAGCTCCGACATCTGCTGCCAGTCGCCCTTGCGCCGCGCCTCTTCCATCTGCAGCTTGACCTTGTCGATCTCCTCCTTGATGTGCTTCGTGCCGGCGATGTTGGCCTTCTCCGCCTGCCAGACTTCGTTGAGGTCCGCGTACTCGCGCTCGAGCCTGGCGATCTCCTGCTCGATCAGCGCGAGCCGCTTCTTCGACGCCGCGTCGGCCTCCTTCTTGACCGCCTCGCGCTCGATCTTGAGCTGGATCAGGCGGCGGTCGAGCTTGTCCATGGCCTCCGGCTTGGAGTCGATCTCCATCCGGATCCGCGCCGCCGCCTCGTCGATCAGGTCGATCGCCTTGTCGGGGAGGAAGCGGTCGGTGATGTAGCGGTGCGAGAGCTCCGCTGCGGCGACGATGGCCGGGTCGGTGATGTCGACGCCGTGGTGGATCTCGTAGCGCTCCTGCAGCCCGCGCAGGATCGCGATCGTCGACTCGACCGAGGGCTCGTCGATCAGCACCTTCTGGAAGCGGCGCTCGAGCGCGGCGTCCTTCTCGACGTACTTCCGGTATTCGTCCAGCGTCGTCGCGCCGACGCAGTGCAGCTCGCCGCGGGCGAGCGCCGGCTTCAGCATGTTGCCGGCGTCGATCGCGCCCTCGGCCTTGCCGGCGCCGACCATCGTGTGCAGCTCGTCGATGAAGACGATCGTCCGCCCGGCGTCGGCGGCGATGTCCTTCAGCACGGCCTTCAGCCGTTCCTCGAACTCGCCGCGGTACTTCGCTCCGGCGAGCAGCGCCGCCATGTCGAGCGAGAGCACGCGCTTGCCCTTGAGCGTCTCGGGCACCTCGCCGTTGACGATGCGCTGCGCGAGTCCTTCGACGATCGCCGTCTTGCCCACGCCGGGCTCGCCGATCAGCACCGGGTTGTTCTTGGTGCGCCGCTGCAGGATCTGGATCGTGCGGCGGATCTCGTCGTCGCGCCCGATCACCGGATCGAGCTTGCCTTCGCGGGCGCGCTCGGTGACGTCGATCGTGTATTTCTTCAGCGCCTCGCGCTGACCCTCCGCTTCCTGCGAGTCCACGCCCGCCCCGCCGCGCACCGCCTCGATCGCGGTTTCGAGCGCCTTGCGGGTGAGGCCGCTCTCCTTGAGCATGCGGCCGGTGTCGCCCTTGTCGTCGGTCAGTGCCAGCAGGAAGAGCTCGCTGGCGATGAACTGGTCGCCGCGCCTGCCGGCTTCCTTGTCGGTGAGGTTGAGCAGGTTGTTGAGCTCGCGCGACACTGCGATCTCGCCGCCCAGGCCCTCGACCTTGGGCAGTCGATCGACGGCCTGCTTGAGGCTCTGCCGGAGCTTCGGCACGGCGACGCCGGCGCGGGAGAGGAGCGATGCCGTCCCCCCGTCCTCCTGATCGAGCATCGCGGACAGCAGGTGCTGCGGCTCGATGGCTCCGTTGTCGTTGCCGAGCGCCATGCTCTGCGCGTCGGCGAGCGCCTGCTGGAATTTGGTGGTCAGCTTGTCGAAGCGCATGAATCTATCCCCTGATCGAAGGCTGTCTCGGACATGGGGGCTTGGGTCGCCGATTCAAGGGATCGCCCGGGCGTCCTGCGAGGCAGGATCGCGCGCCGCGGCCGGGCCCTGAGCGGCCGGGCCCGGGTCTCGCGGCGCCGGGCCGCCCGGGAGCATAATGACCGCCCATGCCCGCAGTGCGCCGTGTCGAGCGATGCCCGCCGACCCCCGGGCGGTCCGTGTTCGCGTCCTGGCGGACACGCTGGCACCGCCTGTCCCCGCTGGCCCGGGAGGTGACCCTGATCCTGCTGATCAAGGCGGTGGCGCTGACGCTGATCTGGTTCGCCTTCTTCCGCGCCCCGGCGGCGCCGCGCATGCAGATGGATCCCCAGCGAGTCGAGCGCGCGCTCCTCGCCCCGGCGCCAGCGACCGAGGCCGGCCATGCCGACCGTTGAGGTCGTCGACCTGTCGCGCCTGCAGTTCGCCGTTACGGCGCTCTACCACTTCCTGTTCGTTCCCCTGACCCTGGGGCTGTCGTGGATCCTGGTCATCATGGAGTCGGTGTACGTGATGACCGGAAAGGAGATCTACCGCGACATGACGAAATTCTGGGGGAAGCTCTTCGGCATCAACTTCGCGATGGGCGTCACCACCGGGATCACGATGGAGTTCCAGTTCGGCACCAACTGGGCGTATTACTCGCACTACGTCGGCGACATCTTCGGCGCGCCGCTGGCGCTCGAGGGCCTGATGGCCTTCTTCCTGGAGTCCACGTTCGTCGGCCTGTTCTTCTTCGGCTGGGACCGGCTGTCGAAGCGCCAGCACCTGCTGGTGACCTTCCTCGTCGCGCTGGGCTCGAACCTCTCCGCGCTGTGGATCCTCATCGCCAACGCCTGGATGCAGAACCCGGTCGGCGCCGAGTTCAACGTGCGACACGATGCGGATGGAGCTCACGAGCTTTTCCGAGCTGCTGTTCAATCCCGTCGCCGGGCCGAAGTTCGTGCACACCGTCGCCGCCGGCTACGTGGCCGCGTCGATGTTCGTGCTCGGCATCTCCGTCGTACTACCTGCTCAACCTGCGCGATCCGTCGTTCGCGGTGCGTTCGTTCGCGGTTGCCGCCGGCTTCGGGCTGGCCTCGACGCTGTCGGTGATCGTGCTCGGCGACGAGTCCGGGTACACGACCGGCGAGGTGCAGAAGGTGAAGCTGGCGGCGATCGAGGCCGAGTGGGAGACCGCAGAAGCCGCCGGCCTCGTTCACATTGTTCGGCTTTCCCGACCAGGAAGCCGAGACGACGCATTACGCGATCAAGATCCCCTGGGTGATGGGGCTGATCGCCACCCGCTCGTTCGACACCCCGGTCACCGGCATCAAGGACCTCAAGGCCGAGCACAGGACCCGGATCGAGAACGGCATCAACGCGTACGCAGCGCTGCAGCGGCTCAAGTCCGGCGATCGTTCGCCCCGAGGCGAAGGCCGAGTTCGACCGGCGGACAAGGAGGACCTGGGTTACGGGCTCCTGCTGCAAGCAAGTACACGCCGGCCGTCGTGGACGCGACGCCGGAGCAGATCCGCGCCGCTGCCGACGACACGATTCCGCGAGGTCGCGCCGCTGTTCTGGTCGTTCCGGATCATGGTCGGGCTCGGCATCTGGTTCCTGCTTCCTGTTCGGCGCGGCGTTCATCGTGCCTGGCGCGCAGGGCAGCTCGCGCGCAACCGCTGGCTCATGCGGCTCGCGCTGTGGAGCATCCCGCTGCCCTGGATCGCGATGGAGCTGGGCTGGATCGTCGCCGAATACGGCCGCCAGCCGTGGTCGATCAGCGAGGTGCTGCCGACGCACCTGTCGGTGTCGTCGGTGACGACCGCGCAGATCTGGTTCAGCCTCGGCGGCTTCATCGTGTTCTACACGGCGCTGCTCGTCGTCGAGCTGTACCTGATGTTCAAGTACGCGCGGCTCGGCCCGTCGAGCCTGGGCACCGGCCGTTATCACTTCGAGACCCGCGCGCTGCCCGCCGGCGGCAGAGGGGCACGCATGATCTACGTGTTCGACTACGCGACGCTCAAGCTGATCTGGTGGCTCCTGATCGGCGTGCTGCTCGTCGGCTTCGCGCTGCTGGACGGCTTCGACCTCGGGGTCGGCACGCTGCTCCCCTTCGTCGGCCGCAGCGACGACGAAAGGCGCGTCGTGCTCAACGCGGTCGGGCCGACCTGGGAAGGCAACCAGGTGTGGTTCATCACCGCGGGCGGCGCGACCTTCGCCGCGTGGCCGCTCGTCTACGCCACGGCGTTCTCCGGCTTCTACATCGCGCTGATCCTCACGCTGTTTGCGCTGTTCTTGCGGCCGGTCGGCTTCGACTACCGCAGCAAGGTCGCCGACCCGCGCTGGCGCCGCGCCTGGGACTGGGGGCTGTTCGTCGGCGGGACCGTCCCCGCGTTCGTGTTCGGCGTCGCATTCGGCAACCTGCTGCTCGGCGTGCCCTTCCATTTCGACGCCGACCTCCGGGTCCACTACACGGGAACGTTCGTGGAGCTGCTCAATCCGTTCGGACTCACCGCCGGCGTCGTGAGCCTCGCGATGCTGACGATGCACGGGGGCCTGTACCTGCAACTGCGCACCGACGGCGCCGTGCGGGCGCGCGCGGTCCGCGCCGCGCGCGTGGCCGGAATCGTCCTGGTCATCGCCTTCGCCGCGGCGGGATACCGGATCGCGACCGACATCCATGGCTACCAGATCGTGTCGATGCCCGGCGCCGACACCGCGTTCGCGCCGCTCGCCAAGACGGTCGAGCGCCTGCCGGCAGGCTGGCTGCACAACTATGCGAAGTTCCCGTGGACTGCGGCGGCGCCGCTCGCGGTCTTCGGCGGCGTGCTGCTCGCGCTCGTCGCGTCGGCGTGGGGCCGGGCGGCGCTCGCGTTCACGCTATCCTGCGTCGCCGTCGCCGGCGTCGTGCTGACCGCGGGCTTCGCGCTCTTTCCGTTCGTGATGCCGTCGTCAAGCCATCCGGCGAGCAGCCTGACCGTCTGGGACGCGGTGTCGAGCCGGCGCACGCTGCAGGTGATGTTCTGGGCCGCGCTGATCTTCCTTCCGCTGATCGTCGCCTACACGAGCTGGGTCTACCGCGTGATGCGCGGCAAGGTCACCGTGCAACACGTGCGCGACGGCGATCACGCGCTCTATTGACGAAGGCAGGAGACCGCGATGTGGTATTTTGCATGGATACTCGGAGTCGGGCTCGCGCTTGCGTTCGGCATCATCAACGTGATGTGGCTCGAGGCCTCGTACACGTTCGGCGAGCTCGACGAGAACCGGATCCGCGAGCGCTTCGCCGAGGCGCCGGACGAGGGCCCCGGCTGACGCGCGGCGCGCCGACGCCGCCACGACGACCTTCCGCGACTCGCCGCCCACCGCCGACCCGTGACCCATCCCGACCCGACGCCATCCTCCGCGCCCGAGCCGTCGCCGCCTGCGCCGCCGCGGCAGGCCAGCCTGCTGCAGGTGGCCAGCGCCGTCTTCTGGAGCTTCTTCGGCGTGCGCAAGGGACGGCACATGCACCAGGACACGGTGACGATCAAGCCGCTCCACGTGGTCATCGTCGGCCTCGTCGCCGGAGCGCTCTTCGTGCTGACGCTCGTCGCGATCGTCAGCGTGATCGTCCGCAGCGCCGGCTGAGGCGCCTCCGCACCCGCCGCGCGCGGGCGCGGCCCGGCGGGAGCGACACGCGCTTTGCTCAGCGCGGCGCGCAGCGGAGGGTGGCCGGCCTCACGTCGCGTGCGCGACCTCGGCGAGCGCCGTCGCGGCCTGCGCGAGCTCGTCGTCGGTCGTGATCACGTCGGGACAGAGCCGGAGCCACTCGCCGCGCGCGTCGGTGACCACGCCGCGCTCGGCGAGCATCGTGGCCCAGTTTCGCGCCGCCGGGTGGCGCACGACGACGAACGCCCCGCGATCCGCGGTGCCCCCTTGCGCAGCGAGCCCGCGCTCGCCGAGCAGCGCGACGAGCCGACGCTGCAGCGCAAGCGAATGGGCGCGCAGCCGCGCGACCCCGAGCGCGAGCGTGAACACCTGCCCGGCGCGCGCCTGATAGAGCGGCAGCACCGCAGGCGTGGATTCGAGCCAGGCATCGCCGCCGGCGGCGAACCGCGGCGGGTCGGGGCGCGCGTACTCGAACGGGGACTCCTTGGCGAACCATCCGGTGTCGAGCGTGGTGAATCCGCCGTCCAGGTGCCGCGGCGCGAGGTAGAGAAAGCACGCGCCCGGGCCGCCGCGCAGGTACTTGTAGCTGCCGCCGACCGCGAAGTCGACGCCGAGCGCGCCGACATCCACGGGGAATACGCCCAGCGAATGATAGACATCGAGCAGCACGCGCGCGCCCGCGGCGTGGGCCGTCCCGATCGCCGCCGGCAACCCCGGCAGGATCTGCCCCGTCTGAAACATCACCTGCGAGAGCACGAGAAGGTCGACGCCCGGACGGATCGCGGCAAGCAGATCCTCGGCGGCGAAATCGCCGTTCGGCCGCGGCTCGACGAAGGCCAGCGCGATGCGCGCGCGCCGCGCGTACTCGCGCAGGATCACGTCGAGCGAATCGAACTCGCCGCGGGTCGCGACGACGCGCGGGACGCGGTCGTACGCGTTCAGCACCGCGCGCAATCCCTGTCCGGCGCTCGTCTTGGGAACGACGCAATCGGGGCGGGGCGCGCCGAGCAGCGCCGCGAGGCGCGCCCGGTAAGCTTCCATCTCGGCGGCCCACTCGTCCCACGCCTCGCCCAATCGGCCGTACCACGCCGCGAGCCCCGCGCGCACGTCGTCCTCGGTCGCGTCGAGCGGGCGTCCCAGCGAATGGTTCGCGAGGTAGGCGCGCCCGCGCCGCGCCGCGAGCACGCGGGAGAAGAGCGGCGCCACGTGCGCGGCGATGCCGGCCTCGGTCAGCGGTCCCGCGGGCAGCGCCCCGACAGCCATGCGGATGCGCTCCGCAGTCGTGCCATCTGCGGTGTGCGTGGGTCCGGCTTCAGCCGGACGCGCGCTGGCCGCCTGAAGGCGGCCCCACGGATGCGCTTGTCAGGTTGTCCACTCATCGGGCGCCGATCACGGTGCGCACGTCGATCAGCTCCGGGAAGAACGCGTGGTCGAGCACGCGCTTGAGGAAGCCGACGCCCGACGACCCTCCGGTGCCGGGCTTGTGGCCGATCGTCCGCTCCACCGTCTTCAGATGCCGGAACCGCCAGAGCTGGAACGATTCCTCGACGTCGACGAGCTTCTCCGCCATCTCGTAGGCATCCCACCAGCGCTCGGGATCGTCGTAGACCGTCTTGAACACGGCAACGAGATCGGGATTGCGCGCGTACGGCTGCGACCAGTCGCGCTCGACGCACGCCGGCGGAACCGGCAGCCCGCGCCGCGCCAGATGCCGCAGGAACTCGTCGTAGAGGCTGGGCGCATGCAGCAGCGCCGTCAGCTCCGCGTGCGTCGCCGGGTCGTAGCGGAACACGTCGACGAGCGCGGCCTCTTTGTTGCCGAGCAGAAACTCCAGCGCGCGGTACTGCGCCGACTGGAAGCCCGACGAGGTCCCCAGCGCCGGCCGGAACGCCTCGTACTCGGACGGGGTCAGTGTTTCGAGCACCGCCCACTGCTCGAAGAGCTGCCTCTGGATCGCCTTCACCCGCGCGAGAATCTTGAAGCACGCGTCGAGGCGATCCTCGCGCACGAAGGCAACCGCCGCCTTCAGCTCGTGAATCATCAGCTTCATCCACAGCTCGGAGGTCTGGTGCTGGATGATGAACAGCATCTCGTCGTGCCGCGGCGGCGCGCCCGCACTTCCCGAGAGCGGATGCTGGGCGCTCAGCAGCCGGTCCAGCCGGAGGTAGCCCGCGTAGGTCAGGCGGCCGGTGAGGTCGGTGACGATGCCGGGTTCGAGTTCGCGCGTGGGCATGGCCGTGGCTCCGGTCGGCGCTGCAGAGCGTGTCCGACGACGACGCACGCGGTGGCGTAACGGGCAGGCTCGGGGATTTCCCGCGAGTATAGCGACGTTGCGCTCCTGCATATCGCCCGTGGGCCCGGGCGATCCCGGTGTTCCGGCAGGGGGGCCGACGCGCGCTCTGATACCATCCGCCGCGATGATCGCTTCCCGCCTCCTCGCCGCCATGATGCTCGGCTCCGTGCTGGGGCTTGGCGCCTGCGGCGACGGCGCCGCGCCCGCGCCCACGGTCACGCTCGCCGACTGCCGGTTGCCGAAGCTCCCCGTCGCCGCGCAATGCGGCACCCTCGAGGTGCCCGAGAACCGCGAAAAGCCCGATGGCCGGAAGATCGCGCTGGCCATCGCCGTGCTGCCCGCGAACACGCTCAATCCCCGCGCCGATCCGCTGTTCATCCTCGCGGGGGGACCCGGCCAGGCGGCGAGCTTCCTCGGACCATTCGCCGCCTCGCTGACCGGCGTGCGCAAGGACCGCGCGATCGTGCTCGTCGACCAGCGCGGCACCGGGCGCTCGTCGCCGCTCGAATGCGCCGCGTTCCGTATCGACGACAGCCCGGACGCGGCGCTCGATCTCGAGCTCGATCCCGTGCCCAAGGCGGCCGAATGCGCGAAGGAACTCGTCGCGAAGGGCATCGACGCCGCGCAATACACGACCGCCGCATGGATCGCCGATCTCGATGCCGTGCGCGCGGGGCTCGGCTACGCGAAGGTCAACCTGTGGGGCGGCTCCTACGGCACGCGCGCCGCGCTCGAGTATCTCCGCCGCTATCCGGACCGGGTGCGCAGCATCGTCCTCGACGGCGTCGCGCCGCCGTCGATGAGGGTGAGCCTCGACGTCTGGCCGTCGCGCGACGCCGCGCTGTCGGCGGTGCTCGACGCCTGTGCGCAGGCGCCCGCCTGCCGCGCGGCGCATCCCGACCTCGGGGCGACGCTCGCGGCGATCCGCGACCGGCTGGGCCCGCAAGGGCAGGACATCGCATTGATCGACCCGCGCACGGGCGCGAAGCAGACGCAGCGCGTCACCTTCGATCACGTCATCGGCGCGCTGCAGCCGCTCATCTATTCGCCCGAGCTTTCGGCGCTGCTGCCGGAGATCATCGCCAGCGCGAGCGCGGGCGACTACGCCCCGCTGTACGCGGGCGCAATGCTCGTCACCGCCGACCTCGCCGAGCAGCTGAACAATGCGCTGCACTACTCGGTGACCTGCGCCGAGGACGTCCCGCGCGTGTCTGCGGCCGACGCCGCACGCGCGCTCGCCGACGTCCGCTCGCGCCCGCTCGCGCTGCGCGCGCTCGCCGTCTGCGACGTCTGGCCGAAGGGTGCGAGCGCCGCCGACGCGACGACGCCGGTCCGGCAGCGACGTCCCCGTGCTGATCCTCTCCGGCGGGCTCGACCCGGTGACCCCGCCGGCGAACGGCGCCGAAGTGGCGAAGACGCTGCCGGCCAGCCGGCACATCGTCGCGCGCGGCTACGGCCACATCGTGTCGCCGCACGCCTGCGGGCCGCGCCTCATCGCAGCGTTCATCGACGACCCGACCTTCGCGACGCTCCCCGGCGCCTGCGTCGAGCATTTCGAGAAGAGCTCCCGCCCTCCGCTGTGGCCCGACCGCCTCGGAGCGCGCTCGTGATCGCGATCGAGAACGTGCGGAAGGCCTTCGGGCGGCACCGCGAGGTGCAGGCGGTCGACGGCGTGTCGTTCACCGCGGCCGACGGCGAGATCACCGGACTGCTCGGGCCCAACGGCGCGGGCAAGACGACGCTGTTGCGCGTGCTCGCCACGCTGATGATCCCGGACGAAGGCCACGCGACCGTCGACGGCCACGACGTCGTCCGCGACCGCTACGCGCTGCGCCGGCGCATCGGCGTGCTGTCGGACGCGCGCGGGCTCTACCCCCGCCTGTCCGCCCGCGAGAACATCCGCTACTACGGCGCGCTGCAGGGGCTCGCCGGCGACGCGCTCGACGCGCGCGTCGACGAGCTGATCGGGGCGCTGTCCATCGCCGACATCGCCGACCGGCGCGTGCAGGGCTTCTCGCAGGGCGAGCGCATGAAGGTGGCGATCGCGCGGGCGCTGGTCCACGATCCGCAGACGATCCTGCTCGACGAGCCGACCAACGGGCTCGACATCATGAGCATCCGCGCGCTGCGCGACCTGCTGCGCGCGCTGCGCGCCCAGGGCAAGTGCCTGCTGTTCAGCTCGCACGTGATGCAGGAGGTCTCCGCGTTGTGCCAGCGCATCGTGATCCTCGGCCGCGGGCAGGTCGTCGCCTCCGGAACCGCGACCGAGCTGCTGGCGAAGTCGGGCGAGCGCTCGCTCGAGGATGCCTTCGTGCGCCTGCTGGGATCCGGGGAAGGACTGGCCGCGTAGATGCTAGCTCCACCCGCAGCGCTTCGGCGTCCGCGCGCATCGGCGTCGTCGCGCGCAAGGAAATCGTCGACATCTTCCGCGACCGCCGGACCATGCTGGTCACGCTCGTGACGGCGATCGCGGCGGGCCCGGTGCTGATGCTCCTCGTCCTGAACCTGGTCGCGCGCCAGGCGGATCGCGTGCGCGAAATCAGCCTGCCGGTCGTCGGCCGCGAGCACGCACCGGCGCTCGTCGCGTTCCTCGAGCGCCAGCAGGTGGCGCTCGTTCCGGCGCCGGCGGACTTCGAGGAGAGGATCAGGACCGGCGATCTCGACGTCGTGCTCGAGATCGACGCCGCGTTCGCCGCGGATGTCGCGAAGGGCAAGCCGGGCACCGTCCGCCTCGCCTACGATCGCTCGCGCGACCGCGCGCGGGCGTCGATCGCCGAGGTCGAGGGACTGCTGCGTGCCTACAACCGCGAGTGGGGCCGCGGGCGCCTGCTCCTGCGCGGCGTGGCGGCCGAGGTCGCCAATCCGCTCAACATCGAGGCGCGCGACCTGGCGACGCCGCAGAGCTCCGGCGCGCTGGTGCTCTTCCTGATCGCCTTCTACGGGCTCTTCGCGGCGGTGATGGGCGGGATGGCGGCGGCGCTGGACACGACGGCGGGCGAGCGCGAGCGCGCGTCGCTGGAGCCGCTGCTGACCACGCCCGTCGGGCCGCTGGAGCTCGCGATCGGCAAGTGGCTCGCGGTGGTCGTCCTCAACGCGACCGCCGTCGTTGCTGACGCTGTCGGGCTTCTACCTGATGCTGCGCTTCGCTCCGCTGCCGGCGGTGGGCATCCCTTTTCTCTTCGGGCTCACCGAGCTCGGCCGTTTCGTCGTTGCGCTGATTCCGCTGATCGCGCTGATGCCGGCGATCCTGCTCTACGTCGGTTGCCGCAGCCGGACGTTCAAGGAGGCGCAGTCGAACCTGTCGGTGCTGCTGTTCATCGTGTCGCTGATCCCGATCGTGCAGATGTTCCTGCAGCGCAAGGAGCCGGCATGGCTGACGTGGGTTCCGATCTCCGGCCAGTACGCGCTCCTCTCCCGCGCGCTGCGCGGGGAAGCGCTGCCCGCGCTCGAGCTGCTGCAGTCCTACGCGGTCCCGGCCCTGCTCACGTTGCGGCGCTCGTCGCCGTCGCCCGGCTCTTTTCGCGCGAGTCGCTGCTCGCGGGAAAGTAGCGATCCGGATGTGCCGCGCGAGCCGTGGGTCCGGCTTCAGCCGGACGAGACAGGTCGCGCGCTCCAGGGCCGCCTGACGGTCACCCCGCGCGCGTGGACGATCGGCTTGCGCGAGCGTGACGCCGGGTATGCGACGTCCGGCGCCATCACCCTTCGCGGTTGCGCATCCAGTCCGCAGTCTGGAAGAACGCCGGCATCAGCGCAGCGATCTCGGCGTCGGCGACGCCGCAATCGGCCAGCGCGCGCCGCATGCAGTCGAGCCACTGGTCGCGCTCGGCGATTCCGATCGGGAACGGCAGATGGCGCGCGCGGAGCTTCGGGTGTCCGTAGCGCGCGATGTAGACCTGCGGGCCGCCGAGCCAGCCGGAGAGGAAGAGGTGGAGCTTCTCCCGCGCGTGGTCGAGCGCGCCCGCGTGCAGCGCGCGGATGCCGGCGTATTCCGGCTCCAGATCCATCAGGTCGTAGAAGCGCTCGACGATCGCGCGCACGCCGGCGTCGCCGCCGAGACGCTCGTACGGCGTGGTGGCCGATGGATCAGTCGGCTGCGCGGAAGCCATTGCCGGTCGGCATCGGTGGCGGGACGGTCGTCGTTTGCCGCCCGCGTCAGCCGAGCTGGCGGATCACGGCAAGCGGCGGCTGCCGCAGCATTCCGCGCGTGCCGAGCCAGCCGGCGAGCGTCACGGCCAGCGCGCCGCCGGCAATTCCGTACAGCCACACCATCGGACTCGCCGAAAACGGGATCTGGAAGACCCGGTCGGCAAGGATGTAGCCGGTCGCCGTCGCGCCCCCTGCGGCGAGCAGGCCGGCGAGCGAGCCGAGGACGAGGAACTCGGCGATCTGCGCCGCGTTGAGCTGCATGCGCGACGCGCCGAGCGTGCGCAGGATCGCGGCGTCGAAGCGGCGCTCGTCCTGCGTGGCCGCGATCGCCGCCTGCAGCACCAGCAACCCGCCCGCAAGGGTGAACAGGAAGACGAACTCGACTGCCTTCGCGACCTGGTCGATGATCGCCTGCACCTGCCGCATGATCTCGCCGACGTCGATCGCGAGCACGTTCGGATACTGCTGCACCAGCGCCGACAGCCACGCGCCGGAGCGCGGGCCCTCCGCGACGCGCACCGCGCCCAGGTAGGTCTGCGGCATCGCCTCGAGCACGCCCGGCGCGAACAGCGTGAAGAAATTGGGCCGGAACGAATCCCAGTCCACCTTGCGCAGGCTGGTGATCGTCCCGCTCACCGGCGTGCCGGCGATGTCGTAGGTCAGCACGTCGCCCAGCTTGAGCTTGAGCGACTGGGCGATGCCTTCCTCCATCGAGATGCCCGCCTCGGGACCCGTGGCGCCGGCGAACCACTTGCCGGCGACGATGCGGTTCGTCGTGGGCAGCTCGCTCGCCCACGACAGGTTGAACTCGCGCTCGGCAAGCCGGCGCGCCCGGGCGTCCTCGTACTGCGCCGTGTCCAGTCGCCTGCCGTTGAGCTCCACCAGCCGGCCCCGGATCATCGGGTAGAGCACCGTGTCCGAACCCGTCGCCGACTTGAGCGCCGCACGCACGCCGTCGACCTGATCGGGCAGCACGTTGATCACGAAATGATTCGGCGCATCCGGCGGCAGGCTCGCGCGCCAGTTGCGCATGAGATCGCCGCGAACCACCGTCAGCAACAGCAACGCCATCAGGCCGAGCGCCAGCGCGCCGATCTGCAGGCTCGAGGCGAGCGGCCGGCGGCGCAGATTGGCGAGCCCGAAGCGCCACGTCACGCCGCGCTGCGGCAGCCGCTTGAGCAGAACGATCAGCAGCCAGGCGACGATCGCGGCGACCCCCAGCAACCCGCCGATGCCGCCGACCATGATCGCGCCCGCCTTCGCGTCCTGCGCCTGCCAGGCGATCAGAATCGCGATGACCGCCGCGCCGAGGAGGTACGCAACGACGCCGCCCGGCCGCGGCCGCGGAAGATCGCGGCGAAGCACGCGCAGCGGGGGCACGCTCGCGAGCGCGATCAACGGCGGCAGCGCGAAGCCGAAGAGCAGGAGCACGCCGGTGCCGAACGCGGCGATCGCCGGCAGGATTCCCGGCGCCGGCAGGTCGGTCGTGGCGATCGAGGACAGCAGCATCACCAGCAGTTGCTGGCCGCCGAGCGCAACCCCGATCCCCACGGCGCTCGCGGCGACGCCGAGCGCTCCGAACTGCAGCACGAACAGCGCCAGCGTGCGCTTGCGCGGCGCGCCGAAGCAGCGCAGCATCGCCGCGGTGTCGAGATGTCGCCGCAGGTAGCGTGACGCGGCGAGCGCGACGGCGACCGCGGCGAGGATCACCGCGACCAGCGCCGAGAGTCCCAGGAATTTCTCCGCACGCTCCAGCGTCTGCCGCACCTCGGGCCGCAGGTCCCGGACGTTTTCCATCCGCTGGCCGGGCTGCAGCTGCGCCTGGAGCCACCGGAGATAGGGATCGAGCGCCTCGCGCGCCGAGGTGTCGGCAACGAGCAGGCGGTAGGCCGCCCGGTTGCCCGGTTGCAGCAGGTTCGTCGCAGGCACGTCGTCGAGGTTGATCAGCAGGCGCGGTCCGATCGCCAGCAGCCCGCTCGCGACCTCCGGCTCCTGCTGCACGATCGCGCCCACCTTGAGCGTCGAATCGCCGACCGCAATCGCATCGCCCGGCGCGACACCCAGCCGCGCCGCGAGCCGGGCGTCGGGCCAGGCTTCGCCGCGCGGCGGAATCCCCGGGGCGCGCGCGCCGCTCGCATTTTCGGCATCGGCGAGCACGATCGCGCCCCGCAGCGGGTAGCCGCCGGCGACGGCCTTCACGTCGGCGAGCACCGCGCCCCCCGCCGCGGCATCGGTCCCGGCGCGATGCACCATGCTGTTGAACTTGAGCGCCGGCGTCGACGCGAGACCGCGCCGCTGCGCTTCCGCGGCAAAGGCATCCGGCAGCGGCCGGTCGCCGGAGATCAGCACGTCGGCGCCGAGCAACAGGTTCGCCTGCCGCGTCAGCGCGCCTTTCACGCGATCCGCGAAGAACCCGACGGTGCCGATGCTCGCCACCGCGAGCACCATCGCCGCGATCAGCACCGTGAGCTCGCCCGCGCGCCAGTCGCGCGAGAGCATCCGCAGCGCGAGCCGCAGCGTGTTCATCGACGCGCGTCGCCGGCCAGGCGCTCGTCCCCGACGAGACGCCCGGCGGCAAGCGACAGCCGCCGCGCACAACGCCCCGCGAGACCGGCATCGTGGGTGACGAGGAGCAGCGTCGTGCCGTGCTCGCGATTGAGGCGGAACATCAGGTCGGCCACTTCGGCGCCGGTCGCGTTGTCGAGGTTGCCCGTGGGCTCGTCGGCCATCAGCAGCTTGGGCTCTCCGGCGAACGCGCGGGCGATGGCAACCCGCTGCTGCTCGCCACCGGAAAGCTGCTTCGGATAATGCGTCGTGCGCTTCCCGAGCCCGACGCGGTCGAGCCACTCCTTCGCCCTCGCCACCGCGTCGGGCGCCCCCGCAAGCTCGAGCGGCAGCATCACGTTCTCGAGCGCGGTGAGCGCGGGCAACAGCTGGAAGGATTGGAACACGAAGCCGAGCAGCCGCTGCCGCAGCGCCGCGCGCGCGTCCTCGTCGAGGCCCGAGAGCGCGTTGCCGTCGAGCCAGACCTCGCCGTCGCTGGGCCGGTCGAGACCGGCAAGCAGGCCCAGCAGCGTGGTCTTGCCCGAGCCCGACGCGCCGACGACCGCGACGGCGTCGCCCGAATCGACGTCGAACCCGACATCGTCCAGGATCGTGAGCGGCGCATCGCCGCTGGTCACGATCTTGGTGAGTCTGGAGGCGCGAAGAATGGTAGGGGACATGGGCGAGCGGCTGCCGCGGACCGGCACAGCCGGCGGGTCGCGACGCACATGGGGGCGGCACGGCGCGAAGACAACCCGCGCCACGCGGTGCGCCATGGCGATCAGATGCGGCCGGGATCCTCGCTGTTGGGCCGGGCCCCCGCGGCGAACGAGTAGGGAATGCGGTCGGTGTCGGGGGGCAGCCGCCAGTGGTCGGGATCCTCGTAGGCGTAGGCGCGGTCCGGCAGATTGAGGAGCAGCGCGGGCTCTGCGGCGAGGTTCTGCGTGCCGTGCCAGACGCCGGGCGGGACGACGACCAGCATCGGCCGCGGCGTGCCGCAGCGGAAGACGTTGACGCGTCCCTCCGTCGGCGACTCCGCGCCGGGCGTCGAACAGCACGATCTTGAGGAGACCGTGGCTGGCGAAGAGCCGGTCGGTCGCGTGCCGATGCACGTGCCAGGCCGACACGCCGTGTGCCTCGATCAGCACCTGGAACACCTGCGCAGGCGCGGCGGGACCGAGGTCCCAGTCGGCGCGCCACACCTCGGTGAGGTAGCCGTTGTCCTTGACGACGTTGGCCACCTCCTTCACGCGGACGCCGGCGATCAGCGGTTGCAGCGGTTGCCAATCGCGGGTGATGCTCTGACGATCGCGCGTCGCGCCGGGAAGCGACCCTTCGCCCGGCGTCAGTTCGGCGGGGAGTTCCGGTTCGGACATAGGCAGGTCAGCGGCGAGGCTCGGTCGGTGCATCTGCGGCGACGGCGTTCGGCGCCGCGTCCGCCGCGGGGAGCGCGGGGCTGTCCAGGGGTTCGAGGCCGCGCCGACGATACAGCTCGCGAATCACCGCCCCCCTTGTCGGGACCACCCCCCATCGCTTGGGAAATTTATGGTAGCAGTAAACCGCCTCGGGATCGATTCCGAGCGCCTGCGCGGCGCGCCCGAGCGAGCGCATCGCGAGCGCCCGCAGCAGCACGCGCGGCCGATAGGCGCGCAGATGCGTCGGCGCCGGGTGCAGCAGCGCGTCGACCAGCCGCCGCTCGCGGAACTCCGGCTCGGCGAGCATCGCCCGCCACACGGCATCGTGCTCGCGCCACTGCCTCTCGGAATAGACGTTGCGGCGCAGGGTCGACGAGATGACGAGGACGGTCACCGCGCGCGTTGGCACGAACTTCGCGTTCGCCCGGCGCGCGCGCCAGAGCCAGTCGCGCGTCGGGTAGCTGAACACGCGATCGCGATGCCGGAGCCGCCCGACTCGCGCACCCAGTTCGCGGCGGAACACCCAGGTGCTGGCGTTGGGGTGCAGGATCGGATCCCAGACGTCGTCCGGAAACGTCGCGTTGACCCGCCAGCGTCCGTCCGGATCGGCCTCGAGCTGCATCGAAAACGTGCAGTCGGCGCCCGTTCGCTCGAGAACCGCGAGCGCCGCGTCGAGGTGGTCGGGAAACCAGAGATCGTCGTGATTCAGCAGCGCGATGTAGCGGCCGCGCGCCCGCGCCAGGCCCGCGTTGGTCGGTCCCGACTGGTCGCCGACACGCGGATCGAGATTGACGAAACGGATGCGCGAGTCGGCGAACGAGGCGACGACCTCCGCGGTGTCGTCGGTGCAGCCGTCGCCGACGACGAGCAGCTCCCAATCGGTTCGCGTCTGCGCCAGCACCGAGCGGATCGCGTAGCCGAGGACGTTGCTGCGGTTGTACGTCGCGACGATCACCGTCACCGTCGGGCGCTGCGGCGGCGGCCGATGCGGTCGCATCGACGGACGCGCGCGGCGAAGGAACGGATTCGGGCGGCACGGGTCGAATTCTACGCCGCGGCTCGCGCGGCAGGGCGCGAGCCTCTACAATCGCCGCTCGATTCGACCGACACCCGTCTGCCTGATCGATGCTCCGCCGTCGCTTCCTCGACCTCGCCACCGTTGCCGTCGCCACGCTCGCACTCGCGTCGGCGTCGCCTGCGCGCGCCGATCCGGCGGCACCGGTGCTGCTCGTCGTCGGCGATTCGATCTCGGCTGCGTACGGCCTTCCGCCCGGCGCCGGCTGGGTCGACCTGCTTGCCGCGCGGCTCGCCGCACAGCGCTATCCCCACCGCGTCGTCAATGCGAGCATCACCGGCGACACGACGGCCGGCGGACGCGCCCGCCTTCCCGCGCTGCTCGAGCGCCACAAGCCGTCGATCGTCGTCGTCGAGCTCGGCGGCAACGACGGGCTGCGCGGCGGCGAGCTCAAGGCGACCCGCGACAACCTCGCCGCGATGGTCGTCGCCGTCAAGCGTGCCGGCGCCAAGGCGCTGCTCGTCGGCATGAAAGTGCCGCCGAACTACGGCCCCGCGTACGTCCGCGAGTTCGACGCGCTGTTCGCGGGCGTCGCGAAGGCGCACAAGGTGCCGCTCGTCCCGTTCTTCTTCGAGGGCTTCGGCGAGAAGAACGAGATGTTCCAGGCGGACCGCATCCACCCGACCGCGGCGGCGCAACCGCTGCTGCTCGACAACGTCTGGCCGGAGCTGCGTCCCCTGCTCGGGAAGCCGCGATGAGCGCGAAGGGCCGCCCCGAGCGCGAATTGCTCCCCCTCGGGGGGATGGCGCGCAGCGCCAAGGGGGTCGTCACAAGCGCCGCTTCCCCGCCGCGTGGCGGGAACAAGGTGACCGTCGAGGCGATCTCCGACTACGCCGACCGCATCGACGTCCGCAGCCCTTCCGAGTTCGCCGACGATCATCTGCCCGGGGCGGAGAATCGCCCGGTGCTCGACGACGCCGAGCGTGCGCGGATCGGGACGATGCATGCGCAGGACTCGGCATTCGCCGCGCGCCGCGCGGGCGCGGCGCTGGTCGCGCGCAACATCGCGGCGATGCTCGAGGGCCCGTTCGCCGGCAAGCCGCGCGACTGGGCGCCGCTCGTCTACTGCTGGCGCGGCGGCCAGCGCAGCCGCTCGCTCGCCCACATGCTGAGCGAGATCGGCTGGCGCGCCGTGCAGCTCGACGGCGGCTATCGCGCCTACCGCCGCCATGTCGTCGCCGAGCTCGCAACGCTGCCGCTGCGCTTTCGCTACGAGGTGGTCTGCGGGCTCACGGGTTCCGGCAAGAGCCGGCTGCTCGCCGCGCTCGCCGCGGAAGGCGCCCAGGTGCTCGACCTGGAAGCGCTCGCACGCCATCGCGGTTCGCTGCTCGGCGACCTGCCGGACGGCGCGCAGCCGTCGCAGAAGTGGTTCGAGAGCCAGCTGGTCGCGGCGCTGCAGCGATTCGACCCCGCGCGGCCCGTGTACGTCGAATCGGAGAGCAAGCGAATCGGCACCATCCAGGTCCCCGACGCGCTGCTCACCGCGATGCGCGCTGCCGAGTGCATACGCCTGGAGCTCGCGCAGCCGATGCGCGTCGAGCTGCTGAAGCAGGAATACGCGCACTTCCTCGCCGACCACGCTGCGCTGGCGGAGCGCCTGCAGCACCTTGTTCCGTTGCACGGCAAGGCGACGATCGCGCGCTGGACCGATGCCGCGCGGGCCGGCGACTGGGACGGCGTGGTCGGCGAGCTGCTCGAGCTCCACTACGATCCCACCTACCGGCGCTCGATCGGCCGGAATTTCCCGCGGATCGCGAACGCGATCGCCGGCGCCCCCGACGCCGTCACCGACACGGCGTTTCGGGCGCTCGCGCGCGAGCTCGACGCCAAGGTTCACGCGCGAAATCCCGCGCGCTGAGCGCCGCGCCGAGTCGACATCGGAGGCATGCCATGCCAGCCTACGCGTTCCGGATCGTCAACGTCTTCGCCGAGACCCCGCTCGCCGGCAATCCGCTCGCCGTCTTCGAGGATGCGCGCGGCATGGACGACGCGACGATGCAGGCGCTGGCGCTGCAATTCAATCTGTCGGAGACGACGTTCGTCCTGCCGTCCGACCGGGCGAGCGCGCGCGTGCGCATCTTCACGCCGACGTTCGAAATGCCGTTCGCCGGCCACCCGACGCTCGGGACCGCGCATGTCGTCCGGGCGCTGACCGCGCGCGGCGATCACGTCACCCTGGAGATGCGCGCGGGGATCATTCCCGTGGAGGCGCACGGCGATGTCTGGACGCTGCAGGCGAACGCGCCGCGGCACCGCGCCGTGTCCGCGACGCGCGCCGAGCTCGCGGCGATGCTCGTGCTGGCCGAGGCCGACGTTGCGCCCGACCCGGCGACCCCGCCGCTCTGGGTCGATACCGGATCGGAGCAGCTGGTGATCCCGCTGGCCACTGCGGACGCCGTGCGCCGCGCGGCGCCGCGGGCCGATCTCCTGCTCGCCCATGGCCACAGCGGACAACGCGCCATGGCCTACGTCTTCGCGCCGGACCCGCAGCCGTCCGACGCGAGCGGCGCACGTCCGGTCCTCGCCCGCTTCTTCTTTCCCAAGCATGGCGCCGTGGTCGAGGACCCGGGCACCGGCTCGGCATGCGCCAACCTCGGCGGCTGGCTGATCGCGACCGGCGCGCCGCTGCCGCAGCGCATCGCGATCGCGCAAGGCGATGCCGTCGGTCGGCCGTGCCGGCTCGGCCTCGAAGTGAGCGCCGACCGCGGCATTCGCGTGTCGGGCCGCGTGGTCGAGCTCGCCCGGGGGACCGTGACGTTCTGACTACGCGGCGGCGTTCGCGTCCCAGGCCGCGATGAACTGCGCCCAGTGCGGCGCGTTGATCGCGGCGATCTTCTCGCGCGCGAGCGAGACTTCCTTCGCATACTCGCCGGCGGCGAGCTCGCCGCGCATCAGCCGGAAGCGCTGGTAGACGAGGTACGTGTTCATCACGTCGGTCTCGCAGTAGCGGCGAACCTCGTCCAGCCGGCCCGCGACGATCGCGGCGTGCACCTCGGCTCCGTCCATGCCGAGCTTGCCCGGAAACCCGCAGAGCCGCGCCATCGCGTCGAGTCCGGCCGTGGCCCGGGGCTGGTACATCGCGACGACGTCCATCAGGTCGAGATGCCGCGTGTGGTAGCGGCCGAGGTAGCTGTTGAACTTGAATTCGCGGTCGTCGTCGCCCCAATCCCAGTACTTCGCGGCGGTGACGCCGTGGATCAAGGCGCGGTAGTTGAGCACCGGCAGGTCGAAGCCGCCGCCGTTCCACGAGACGAGCTGCGGCGTATGCTTGTCGATGAGATCGAAGAACCGGCGCACGAGCTCCGGCTCGGCGTCGCCGGCGCTGCCGACCGAGGCGATCTTGAAGCCCCCGCCGTCGCGCAGCGCACACGCGATCGCCACCACCTGCTGGAACTGCAGCGGCAGGAAATCGCTGCCGGTCTGCGCGCGTCGTCGCTGCGTGAACCAGTCCAGGATTCCCGCGTCGGAAATCTCCGGTGCGATGCCGTGGACGCGCCGCAGGCCCTCGACATCGGGCACGGTCTCGATGTCGAAGACCAGGATCGGCGTCATCGGCTAGGCCGGGAACACGCCGGTCGACAGGTAGCGGTCGCCGCGGTCGCAGACGATGAACACGATGGTCGCATCGGCGACTTCGCTTGCGATGCGCAGCGCGACGGCGCACGCGCCGCCGGCGGAAATCCCCGCGAAGATGCCCTCGTCCACCGCCAGTCGCCGCGTCATCGCCTCGGCTTCGGCTTGCGAGACCTGCTCGACCCGGTCGACGCGCGCCCGGTCGTAGATCTTCGGCAGGTATGCCTCCGCCCACTTGCGGATTCCGGGGATCTGCGAGCCCTCCTCGGGCTGCGCGCCGATGATGCGGATCGCCGGATTCTTTTCCTTGAGGAATCGCGACACGCCCATGATCGTGCCGGTCGTGCCCATCGCCGACACGAAATGCGTGACCTTGCCCTGGGTGTCGCGCCAGATCTCCGGACCGGTCCCGCGATAATGTGCGAGCGGATTGTCGGGGTTCGCGAACTGGTCGAGGATGACGCCCTGGCCCTCGTCGCGCATCTTCGCCGCAAGATCGCGCGCATGTTCCATGCCGCCCGCTTTCGGCGTCAGCACCAGCTCGGCGCCGTACGCGCGCATCGCCTGCCGGCGCTCGACGGAGAGGTTGTCGGGCATCACCAGGATCATCCGGTAGCCCTTCATCGCCGCGACCATCGCGAGAGCGATCCCGGTATTTCCGGACGTGGGCTCGATCAGCGTGTCCCCGGGCCGGATGTCGCCGCGCTTCTCCGCCTCGACGATCATCGACAGCGCAGGGCGATCCTTCACCGAGCCGGCGGGATTGTTCCCCTCGAGCTTGCCCAGGATCACGTTCGAAGTGCGCCCGGGAATCCGGAGCAGGCGGACGAGCGGCGTGTTGCCGACGGTGGATTCGAGCGTGGGATACATGAGCGGCGGCGAGCCTTGGCGCAGCTATTGTAACGGACCCGGCGCAGGCTACCGCCCGCACTCCGGGGCGCGGTAGCCGCCGGCTGCGTCGAGCGCGGCACCAAGGACGGTCCGCGCTCGGCGCCGCGCAAAGCAAGACCCCGCCGCCAGGACGGAGTCTTGCACTGCCCGTGCAGGTGCCGTTGCTACGTGGCCTTGCCGTCCTGCGTCGCGGCGGCAGGGGCCTCAGCGCCGGCGGGCGCCATCGTTGTTTCCGTCAGGGCTTGCCGCCCGCGGCGCCGCCTGGTTTGGCGGCGACGGTCACCTCGCCCTTGGCCGCCCGCTGGGGTGTTCCCGCCGCCTTCTCGGCCGGCGCAGGCGAGGCCTTGGCTCCGGTGCCGACCACGGTGAACTCGCCCTTCAGCTTCTCGAAGCGCTTCGCGCCGATGCCCTTGACGTCCTTCAGCTCCTCGACCGACTTGAACGGCCCGTGCGCGCTCCGGTGGTCGAGAATCGCCTGCGCCTTCGCCGGTCCGATGCCCGGCAGCGCGACGAGCTCGTCCTTGGTCGCCGTGTTGAGATTGATCGCGGCAAGTGCCGCACCCGAGCACAGCGCAAGCGCGAGCGCCAACAACAGTCGTTGCATGATGTCCTCCATCGCGGATTGACGGTCGCACGGCGGATCTCGCGCCGCGCGCCATGCGCGGTGCTGCGCCGTGTGCCGTTCAAGCTACGCGGGAGATGCCGACGTGGAAATCAGCCATTCGACGTAACGCGGGATGCCTTCGTCGACACCCCGCATCGGCGCGCCGTAGCCCGCCGCGCGCAGCCGCGTGAGGTCCGCCTCGGTGAAGCTCTGGTACTTGCCGTCGAGGGCCGCCGGGAACGGCATGTATGAAATCGTTCCGGACGCCACGAGCTCGGTGACCGATTGCCGCGGCTTGCCGCTGGCCGCGCGGCAGGCGTTGATCGTCGCAGCCGCCACCGCGTTGTAGGTCGCCGCCTTGCCGGTCCCGACATTGAAGATGCCGTTGCGCTCCGGATGATCGAGAAACTCGAGGTTGACCTTGACGACGTCGTCGACCGAGACGAAATCGCGGCGCTGCTCGCCGGCGGCGTAGCCGCCCGAGCCCTCGAACAGCCGGACGCGGCCCTCGGCTGCGTACTGACGGTAGAAGTGCCAGACGACCGACGCCATGCGCTCCTTGTGCTGCTCGTGCGGGCCGTAGACGTTGAAGTAGCGGAATCCGGCGATCTGCGCCGTGCGCTCGGGGAGCATTCGCCGCACGTACTGGTCGAACAGGAACTTCGAGTAGCCGTAGACGTTGAGCGGAGCCTCGCATCCGCGCTCCTCGCGAAACACGCTGCCCCCGCCGTAGACCGACCCGCTCGACGCGTACAGGAACGGCACGTCGTTGTCCTGGCACCATTCGAGCAGATCCACCGAATAGCGGTAGTTGTTGCGCATCATGTAGCGCCCGTCGGCTTCCATCGTGTCCGAGCAGGCGCCCTGGTGAAACACCGCGGCGATGTCCTCGTCGAAGTCGCCGTCGGCGAGCCGCGCGAAGAATTCGTCCTTGTCGACGTAGTCCGCGATCTCGCAGCCGACGAGATTCGCCACCTTGTCGGCGCGCGTCAGATTGTCGACGGCGATGATGCGCGTCTCGCCGCGCGCGTTCAGCGCTTCGACGAGATTGGCGCCGATGAAGCCCGCCGCGCCGGTGACGACGATGTACATGGAAGCCTCCTGGGCAACTAGAGTTCGAGGTCGACGCGGCCGACGTTGCTGACGACGAAGGGCACCCGCGGCGCGACGGCGCAGAGCAGCTCGTAGCCCACGGTGGACGCCGCGCTCGCGACATCGTCCACCGGCAGGCCCTGGCCCCAGAGGACGACGGGGCTGCCGACCGAGGCCTCGGGCACATCGGTCAGGTCGACGGTGATCATGTCCATCGACACGCGGCCGGCCATGCGCACCTTCTTCCCGCCCACCAGGACCGGCGTTCCGTTCGGCGCGTGGCGCGGGTAGCCGTCGGCGTAGCCGCAGGCGACGACGCCGATGCGCATCGACCGGGACGCGGTGTACGACGCCCCGTAGCCGACGCTGTCGTTGGGCCGCAGCGCCTGCACCGCGATGATCTCGGAGCGCAGCGTCATCACCGGCTCGACGCCGATCGCCGCCGCCGACTGCGCCGCGAAGGGCGTCGCGCCGTAGAGCATGATCCCGGGCCGCACGATGTCGCCGCCGACTTCGGCATAACGGACGACGCCGGCCGAATTGGCGATCGAGCGCGGGTACGGCAGGCCGCGGCAGGCGGCGTCGAACCGCGCGATCGCGTCGGCGACCCCGCCGGCCTCGTCGGCGCGGGCGAGATGGGTCATCAGCCGCAGCACGGCCACGGAATCGCAGCGATCGAGGCGCTCGACGAGTCGCGGCACGTCGGCCGGGGACATCCCCAGCCGGTTCATCCCGGTATTGATCTTGACGAAGACTTCGAGCGGCCGCGCGAGACTCGCGAGCTCGAGCATCCTGACCTGCTCTTCGCTGTGGACGACAACTGCGAGCCGCCGTGCCGCGATGTCGGGCAGCTCGTCGGGCGCGAAGAACCCTTCGAGCAGCAGTATCCGGCGCGTGTAATGCGCGGCCCGCAGCGCCAGCGCCGCATCGAGCTCGACCAGCGCCAGACCGTCGGCGTCGGCGAGCCCCGGAAGCACCCGCGCGAGTCCGTGCCCGTACGCGTTCGCCTTGACGACGGCCAGGAGCTGCGCCCCGCCGGCGAGCTCCCTGGCGCGCGCGACGTTGCCGCGCAACGCCGGGAGCGAGAGCTGGGCATAGAGCGGACGGGCCATCGCGCGATCCTGGGAGGGTTGGACGTAGACCGGGATGGGCGGCGAACGCGATCGGCGCAGGGCATGCGCAGTGCAGGCGGCGCCGCAATCGTGGTATAAAGCGCGGGCCGCGGGCGATCCCGAACAATTATACCGAATGCCCGCCACCCGCTTCGCGTTTCGCGCGGGGCCACGGCCACGTCGCGGAGGACGATGAAGCCCGGCTTCTACACGATCATGGCGGCGCAGTTCTTCAGCTCGCTCGCCGACAATGCGCTGCTCATCGCCGCGATCGCCCTGCTTCGCGAGCTGAACGAGCCCGGATGGATGACCCCCGCGCTCAAGCAGAGCTTCGTCGTGTCCTACGTGCTGCTGGCGCCGCTGGTCGGCGCGTTCGCCGACTCGATGCCGAAGGGGCGCGTGATGCTGATCACCAACGGCATCAAGGTGATCGGCTGCGCGATGATGCTGTTCACGCTCCACCCGCTCATGGCGTACGCGGTGGTCGGCTTCGGCGCGGCTGCCTACTCGCCGGCCAAGTACGGGATCCTGACCGAGCTGCTGCCGCCGCGGCAGCTCGTCGTCGCCAACGGCTGGATCGAGGGCACGACGGTCGCGTCGATCATCCTCGGCGTCCTGACCGGGGGTGCGCTGATCGGACCGCGGGTCGCGACGACGCTCCTCGGCTTCGACCTGCCCCGCATCGACACCGGCATCGACACGCCGCCCGAGGCCGCGATCAGCGTGATCATGCTCCTCTACGCCGTCGCGGCGGTCTTCAACTGGTTCATTCCCAATACCGGCGTCGACCATCGCGTGGTGAACCGGAATCCGGTGTTCCTGATCCGGGAATTCGCGCACTGCGTGTCGCTGCTCTGGCGCGACAAGCTGGGCCAGATCTCGCTGGCGACGACGACGCTCTTCTGGGGCGCGGGAGCGACGCTGCAGTTCATCCTGATCGACTGGGCGGCCAAGGCGCTCGGGCTCGACCTGTCGCAGGCGTCGATGCTGCAGGGCGTGGTCGCGGGGGGAATCGCCGCCGGCGCGGTGATCGCGGCGCGCTACGTTTCGCTGCGCGGCGCAGTCAGGGTGCTGCCGGTCGGCATCACGATGGGGCTCATCGTCATCACGATGATCTTCGTGACCGAGGTGTCGGTGGCGATGGTCCTGATGATCGGCATCGGCGCGTGCGCGGGCTTCTTCGTCGTGCCGATGAATGCGCTGCTCCAGCACCGGGGCCACGTGCTGATGGGCGCCGGCCATTCGATCGCGGTCCAGAACTTCAACGAGAACATCGGCATCCTGGTGATGGTCGGCCTGTACTCGTTCATGCTGGGCGCGGGCTTGAGCGTCTATGCGGCCATCATCCTCTTCGGCGTCTTCGTTTCCGGGACGATGGCGCTCGTGATGCTGCGCCACCGGCGCAACGCCGCGAAGGGCGACCTGCTCCACCTGATCGGGGCCGAAGCGCACGCGACCGCGACGACCCGGGCCGGACGGGGCCACCACGCCGATTGACGCGGCGGCCGCCGCGAAGCGACGCAACCAGGGCCTGTTGACGGGTCCTAGAGAACGACCGGCCTGTTCGGGAGCTCGTCGGTCCCCGCGCGCTCGTCGCGCGGATAGTGCCGCGCGAGCAGCGCGTTGATCTCGGCGATCCCCGCCTCGACGCCTTCGGTGTGGCGACCGTCGCGGAACGCCGCCTCCATCCTCTGGCAGACGGCTTCCCAGGCGGCGGCGCCGACGTGGCCGTGGATGCCGCGGTCCGCGACGATCTCGACGTCGCGATCGGCGAGCAGCAGGTAGACGAGGACGCCGCAATTCTCCTCGGTGTCCCAGATCCGCAACTCGCCGAACACCTCGAGCGCGCGCTCGCGCGGCGCAACGTCGCGAAGGACGCGCATGAGCGGCAGCGCCGGCTCGACGGCGAAGCGCAGCTGTCCGCGATGATGCCTCTCGCCGTCGGCAATCTGCGCCTCGATCCGCGCCAGCGAGGCCGTCGGGAACGCGCGCCGCACGCTGCCCAGATCGGTCGCGAGATGGTGGAGGAGGCGGAAGCGCCGCCGGGGAGTCGTCGTCATGATCGCGTTCACCAGTTTCCCGACGCGCCGCCGCCGCCGAAACTGCCGCCGCCGCCGGAGAAGCCGCCGCTGCTTCCCCCGCCACCGCCGCTCCAGCCGCCGCCGCCGCTCGGCGTCCATCCGCCGCCGCGGCGCACCAAGGGGCCGCCCATGCCGAACACGAGCATCAGGAAGAATGCGACGATCGCCACACCGACGGCGAGCGCGATCGAGCCCGCGAATAGCCAGGCCACGGCACCCACGATACCCGCGCCGACGGTCGACCCCAGCACCCGTCCGAAAATCCTGCGCAGAACGCCGCCGACCGCGGCGAGGACGAACAGGATCAGCATCAGCGTGTCGACACCGAATCCGCCACCCCCGCCCTTCCCGCTCCCGGGTGCCGGGGGCGGCAACGGCTTTCCCTCGCCGACCACGGCAATGATCCGGTCGACGCCGGCATCGATCCCGGCCGCGAACCGATTGTCGCGGAAGGCCGGCGCGACGTTCTCGGCGATGATCCGGCGCGCGGTCACGTCGGTCAGCGTGCCTTCCAGCCCGTAGCCGACCTCGATGCGCATCCGCCGGTCGCCTTTCGCGACGAGGAACAGCGCACCGTTGTCCTGCCCCTTGCGGCCGATCTTCCACGCTTCCGCGACCCGCAGCGCATACGACTCGATCGGCTCCGGCTGCGTCGTCGGCACGATGAGCACCGCGAGCTGGTTCGACGTGCGCGCTTCCCAGTCGGCAAGCTTGGCTTCGAGCGCCGCCGCCTCCGTCGGGCTGAGCGTCTGCGTCAGGTCGGTGACCCGGCTGGACAGCGGCGGAATCGGCAGCAGGCCATCGGTGCCTGCCTCCCAGGCCTGCGCCGGCAGGCCGGTCGCCGTGAACAGCAGCGCCGCTCCGAGCAGCAGCCCGGCGAGCGCGCGAACGGCGGCACGCAGCCTCGGCGCGAGCGTGCTCACGACAGCCTCATGGCCCGGAAATGGCTCGGATGCCGCCCGCCGCGCTGCCGCATGCCGGCCGGCGCGCCGCCGCGTGCGCGGATCGACGTTCAGTAGCCCTTCTTCATCAGATCGGCGGCGCCATCGCCCGTCGGCGCGCCCTTCGCGTCGGCTTTCGGCGCCGTCGGGGCGGTGGGCGCCGGGCTGGCGGGAAGCGGCGCCGGCTTGCTGAAGTCGACCTTCGGCGGCGCGCTGATCGCCGCCTCGCTCTCGACGGTGAAGTTGGGTTTCGCCGCCATGCTGAACAGCATCGCCGTCAGGTTGGTGGGGAACTGCCGCACCGTCGTGTTGTACTCCTGCACGCTCTTGATATAGCGGTTGCGCGACACCGTGATCCGGTTCTCGGTGCCCTCGAGCTGTGCGGTGAGGTCGCGGAACAGCGCATCGGACTTGAGCTGCGGGTAGTTTTCCGCCACGACGAGGAGGCGCGACAGCGCGCCCTGCAGCTCGCCCTGCGCCTTGATGAACTTCTGGAAGGCCGCGGGATCGTTGACGAGCTCCGGCGTCGCCTTGATGCCGGCGACGCTGGCGCGCGCGTTGGTCACCTCGATCAGCACCTTTTCTTCCTGCGCCGCATAGCCCTTGACGGTGTTGACGAGATTCGGGACGAGGTCGGCGCGGCGCTGATACTGGTTCAGCACCTCGGACCAGGCGGCCTTGATCCCTTCATCCTGCCGCTGCAGATCGTTGTAGCCGCACCCGCCAAGGGCGAGCGTGGCGAAGACGGCGAACAGGCCAGCGAATTTGCGAATCATGGTTCCTCCAGACGAAGGCGCGGGCAGCGGAAGCTGCCCCGGCCGTAAGATGGGGTCGGCGCGGTCCCGATGCAAGCGGCAACACGGCGAAATGCCGTCCGGCCGGGCTCAGCGCGTGTCCGCCGTCGCCGAATCGGCGATCGACGCGCTGCGCAGACTGCGCCGGGCAAGCAGGAGATCCTCCCACGCCTTCTCCTTGTCCGGCAAGTTGCGCAGCAGGTAGGCCGGATGGTAGGTGACGACGAGGGGGACTCCGCGGTAGCGGTGGACGCGCCCGCGCAGGCTCGCGATCGTCGCGTCCACGCCGAGCAGCGTCGTTGCCGCGCTCTTGCCCAGCGCGACGATCAGCTTCGGCCGGATCAGCGCGATCTGCCGGTCGAGGTACGGCTGGCAGGCTTCGACCTCGCGCGGCTCCGGCGTGCGGTTGCCCGGCGGCCGGCACTTGAGGACGTTGGCGATGTAGACGTTCTCGCCGCGCCTGAGCCCGAGTGCCGCGAGCATGTTGTCGAGAAGCTTGCCGGCCTGCCCGACGAAGGGCTCGCCGCGCGCATCCTCTTCGCTCCCCGGCGCCTCGCCGACGAACAGCCACTCCGCGCGGACATCGCCGACGCCCGGCACCGACTTCTTCCGCGTTCGCGCGAGGCCGCAGGCCGTGCAGGCGTCGACAGCGGCGGCAAAGTCGCGCCACTCGAGCGCGGCGATGCGCGCGCTCCGGCCGGCGCCGACCTCGCTGTCCTGCGCGGATGCCTGCGCCGCGGCACCCGCCGCTTCTACCCGACCCGCGTCCGGCGTTTCCCGCCCGGCATCGGCCGCGGGAGGAGAGCGATCGGCCCGTTCCGCTGCGCCCGCCGAGCGCAGCCGCCACGTCGGCACGAGTCCAAGCTCGGTCAGGATGTCGTCGCGGGTGGGCATGAATGACGGGACTTGCGACTATCGTTGCGGCGGCGCATCCGGCCCGAGCGCGCGGCGCATCACCAGCGCGTCCTCGCGCGGCGCGTCGGCCGTGGCGCCCGGATAATACCCGACGCGGCGCGCGACGGACGCGAATCCCTCCGCCTCGTACAGGGCGATCGCCGCCGCGTTCGACGCCCGGACCTCGAGAAAGACCTGCTCGGCGTTGAGCCGTCGGGCGTCGTCGACGAAGCGTCGAAGCAGCTCCCGCCCCAGACCCTCGCGACGCGCGTCCGGCACGACCGAGAGGTTGAGGATCTGCGCCTCCCCGGGGGAGAGCATCAGCACGCCATACGCGACGATGCGGCACTCGCGCTCGCCGACGCGCGCGGAGTAGCCCGCGGCGAGCGCGTCGCGGAAGTTGCCGATCGTCCACGGCGCGGCGTGAATCTGCGCCTCCAGCGCCGCGACGTAGGCGATGTCCCCTTCGCGCAGCGGCCGCCACTCCAGGACCGGCCGGGGAACGTGCGGCGGCAGCGCGACCGCAACGCGCGCGTCAGAGCCTGACACCGGCTTCCTGCTCGGCGGTCGTGAGCGCCACGCGGTGGCGGACGTAGAGCGGCAGCGCGTCGGCGGCGGCGACGCCCTCGCCTGCGGCAAGCCGCGGCAACGCCAGCTCGGCGATCGCCTGCGCCGTCGGGTGCACGTCGGCGGCAACCTGCGGCAACGCGAGCCGCGGGCCCAGCGCGGGGTAGGCAGCGAAGCCGTTGCCGGCGCCGAACCAGACGCCCTCCCCGGCAAGTCGCGGATCGGGCACCTCGGCCGGCGGCACGACCGAGGGCGCCGCAACTTCCCGCCAAAGACCGCCCGCGCGCGCATAGGCGGCGACATAGACTTCGCGCATCCGCGCGTCGAGGCACGCCAGCACGCGGGTCCAGCCGCGCGCGCGGAATGCGTCCTGCGCCAGCGCGGCGAGCGTGGGCACCGGGACGACGGGCAGATCCGCGCCCAGCGCGAGCCCCTGCGTGACGCCGCAGCCGATGCGAATTCCGGTAAAGGAGCCCGGGCCCGCGCCGAAGGCGAGGCCGTCGAGATCGCGCAGCGCCCAGCCCGCTTCGGCGAGCGCCGCATCCACCATCGGGAGCAGGCGCTCCGAATGCGCCTGTCCCGCGTGCTCGTCGCGCAGGTGCCAGTGCGCGCCGTCGCCGACGGCGACGCTGCACCATTCGGTCGACGTCTCGATGGCGAGCA
This sequence comes from uncultured beta proteobacterium, assembly GCA_963786625.1. Lineage (GTDB taxonomy): Bacteria > Pseudomonadota > Gammaproteobacteria > Burkholderiales > Casimicrobiaceae > CAIWHR01. The sequence continues at coordinate 57,553 of CAWAZS010000011.1, read as the reverse complement.
GGCGCATGCGCCGAATTCTACGCGAGCGGACGGGGTTCGCTCCGCCGCCGGCGGAAGCCGTCCTTGCGCACGGTTACAATCGACGGACCTCGCTCTTCGCCTTCGACATGTCAGCGCCTGCCACCCTGTCCCCGCCGCCGGGCACGCCATCGCCCGCGACGGTTGCCGTCGCCTCGCTCGACCAGGAAGGGCGCGGCATCGCCCGCGTCGACGGGAAGGCCGTCTTCGTCGAGGGCGCGCTGCCCGGCGAAGTGGTGACCATCACGACGCTGAAGCGCAAGCCGACCTACGAGATCGCGCGCGCGGAGGCGATCGTCAAGCGCAGCGCGGCGCGCGTCGAGCCGCGCTGCCCGCACTTCGGCGTCTGCGGCGGATGTTCGATGCAGCACTTCGACGCGGCCGCGCAGATCGCGACCAAGCAGCGCACGCTCGAAGACGCCCTGTGGCACATCGGGCGCGTGCGTCCCGGGCAGATGCTGCCGCCGATCCACGGGCCCGCGTGGGAGTACCGGCATCGCGCGCGGCTCTCCGTGCGCCACGTGCCGAAGAAGGGCGGCGTGCTGATCGGCTTCCACGAGCGCAAGTCGAGCTACGTCGCCGACATGACGTCGTGCGCGGTGCTGCCGCGCCGGATCTCGGACCTGCTGCCCGGGCTGCGCGCGCTCGTCGGCGGGCTCTCCGTCCGCGACCGCCTGCCGCAGATCGAGCTGGCGGTGGGCGATGGCGCCGACGCGGCGCACGTGCTGGTGCTGCGGATACTCGAGCCGCTCGCGGCCTACGACGAAGCGGCGCTGCGTCGCGTTCGCCGACGCGCACGGCGTGCAGTTCTATCTGCAGCCGGGCGGGCCGGGCACGGCCGCGCCGCTGCATCCCGGGCAACCGCGGCTGGCGTACGCGCTGCCCGAATTCGACCTCGTGTTCCCCTATTCGCCGACCGAGTTCACCCAGGTGAACCCGGCGATCAACCGGGTGCTGGTCCGGCGCGCGGTCGCGCTGCTCGATCCGCGTCCCGGCGAGCGCATCGCCGACTTCTTCTGCGGCATGGGCAACTTCACGCTGCCGGTCGCGCGCCGCGGCGCCGAGGTGATCGGCGTCGAGGGCAGCGCCGCGCTCGTGCGCCGGGCCGAGGAGAACGCGGCGGCAAACGGGTTGACCGCGCGGGCGACGTTTCGCGTCGCCGACCTGTTCGCCGCGACCCCGGAGACCGTCGAAGCGCTGGGGTCGCTCGACAAGATCCTGATCGACCCCCCGCGCGAGGGCGCGATTGCGCTGGTCAAGGCGCTGCCCGGCGACGGCGCCCCGCAGCGGATCGTCTATGTCTCGTGCAGTCCGGCGACGCTCGCGCGCGACGCGGCCGTGCTCGTCCACGACCACGGGTACGCGCTGGCCGCGGCGGGCGTCGTCAACATGTTTCCGCACACCGCGCACGTCGAGTCGATCGCGGTCTTCGGGCGCTGATCTCGAGAGCGTCGCGCGACCGAGGCGTGGGCCGCCTTCAGGCGGCCTTCGAGCGCGCGGGCAGCGTCCGGCTGAAGCCGGACCCACTACCGGCTGGGCTCCCAGCGAGAGCTGCCGGCGCAGGGCAAAAAAAACGGGGCAACCTCGGTTGCCCCGTGCATCACCCGGTGCGACCTGTCAGTCGCGCTGTCCCGAGAACACCAGCAGCAGATTCAACAGGCTGATGAAGATGTTGTAGACGCTGAGGAACAGGTTGAGCGTCGCCATCACGTAGTTCGTCTCGCCGCCGCGAACGATGTTGGAGAGGTCGTGCAGCAGGTACAGCGAGAAGATCAGCACGGCGATCGCCGAGACCGTCACCGACAGCGCCGGAATCTGCAGGAAGATGTTGGCCAGCGACGCGACGATCAGCAGGACCAGCCCGACGAACAGGAACTTGCCCATGAAGGCGAAGTCGCGCTTGGTCACCGTCGCATACGCGGCGAGGGCGAAGAACACCGCCGCCGTCAGGCCGCCGGACAGCGCAACCAGTTGCCCGCCATTGCGGAAGCCGGCGGCGACGCTCAGGATCGGCGTCAGCATCAGGCCCGCGATGAACGTGAAGCCGAAGAGCGCCGGGACGCCCCACGCGCTGTTGCGCAGCGCGGTGACCACGAACAGCGAGCCGATCATCGCGCCGAACATCAGCAGCGGCGTCATGATCGGCGCCGCCTTGAACAGCGCGATGAAGTTGAGCTGCATGCCGGCGAATGCCCCGACCACGGTCGGCAGCATCGACAGCGCGAGCAGCCAGTAGGTGTTGCGCAGGACGCGGTTGCTGTCGACCGCGGTGCCAACGGTCTGCGGGGGCAGCGAAGCCGGTATGCCGGAATTCATCACAGGTTCGAACTTGCGATCCATCGTTTCTCCTCACCAGGAAGCCAGCGGTCCGAAGCGGACCGGATCAACCGCATTAGACTAACAGAATTGCGGCGGGGTTCAACGGCCCCGCGCCGGGGGGCAGTCCGCATGACCGGACTGCTAATATGGAGATGGTCCCGGCACGTTCAAGCGGGATTCAGCGGATCCGGAAGGTTGGCAGAGTGGTCGATTGCACCGGACTTGAAATCCGGCGTGCCGGCAACGGCACCGTGAGTTCGAATCTCACACCTTCCGCCAGCCGGCTGCGGCCAACGGCAGGCCGGTTCACTCGGCGAACAGCGTGACCAGCCCGGCGACCAGCGCGAAGAACACCGTGTTCAGCGCCACGAAAGCGCCGACCCGCTCGTAGACTTTCCGGCTGATCACCCAGAACTTCTCGCCGCAATCGCGACACCGGTAGGGGGACCGGAAAAGCGTGCCAGGCAACGACGGCCTCCCTTCATTCCAGAATAAGTTCGCCGCCGGGCCCCGTGCTCATCCCCAGGTCGTCACGGTGTCGGAACCTGCGTCGATTGCCCTTCTGGACATCGATCTCGCGGGTCTCGGCTTCTCGCGCAGGCGCACGTTGAACTGATCCATCGAGCAATGCGAAGAAGACAACCCCGCCCGCGTGGCGGGGTTCTTGCTTCCGGCCCCCGAATCCAATCGCGTACTTTCGCGCCGGCTGCGGCTTGGCACCTATTTTGCTGCAGTTGCATGCGCAGGTGCTTTCAGGACGAGGCCGTGCGTGCACCATTTCAATTCGTATCCTACAGGCGATGAAGCATCCGACGCTGCGCCGTCTAACGCACAACGTTGCGTTTGTCCGCGGGACTATTGCCGTCGCATGGATTTCGATGGTGGCGCTGCTCTCCTTGTTCGCGCTGCTCCTGGACGGCATGAATTTCTGACCGCCGGCCGGCACATGGGTGTCAAAGCAATCGAACTTACGCCGAGGCGGCAATTGGCGCGGCGGGAAAGAGCGTTTTGCCGGGTTTCTGCCTGGAAGGGGACGCCGCTACCGGACGGGGAAGACGATGATGCGTGAGAGGTGAACCGTGAATCTTGCCTTAACGTTCTTGATACTAGTCGGCGCGATGCTTGCGTACCTGGTCGCCTTGTTGTTGATACGAGCGTATGGGAAGTCGGATCGCTCCGCGCCTTGCGCCCGGAAGTTCGTGCGTCGCGCCCGAGAGCCGAACAACCTCCCCTTGGACGAGATCACCGTGACGCGATTGGGCGCCGGCTGAATCGTGCTCACGCTTGTTGTCGCGATGACGGCGTAGAACGGCGCGGGCGCCGCGACCCTGTCGACGGCAACGACCCCGCGCCGGGCGCGCAGGAAGTGTCACATTTTGTCGGCGGCGGCAGCGTCCCGAGGGTCAGGGCGCGCGAAATGCCGACGGCCCGGCAGGCGGCCGGTGGAATGGAGCCGGCGCTTGGCGACGCCGCCAGCGCCTTCACCGCAAACGCGAATCCGGCCTCAGCCTTCGCCCGTGCGCGTGATCGTCACGTCGGAGTAGGGATCCAGACGCTGTTGCTCGTGGCGCGCCGCGCGATCCTGATCGCCGGACATGCGGAACAACGCGAGCACAACGACGAGGCCCAACGCCCACCCGACCAGACCCAACACGATCCACCCAAGGCTCATTGTCCGCTCACCTTTGCAGGCCGGCCACGTTCGCAAACTTCGGCATTTCGTCGGCGCGTGAATGATTCCTGCATGAGTCGCCAATGCCGAGCAACTCAGCGATGCCCTGCATGGCGCCACATTGCGAATGAAGCCCCGCGCAAAGGCCTGCCGGCGATTTCGGCGACCACACCGGGCTTCTTGGGGAGTGAACATGACCATTTTTCAGCGTTGCGCGTGGAGGCATCAAGGACCAACCCGTCGTACCGAATCGGCTTACAAGTCGGTTGCCGGCTCGTGGCGAACACGAAGCAAGGACCATTCCCGATAGCTTTATTTATTTATTATCAATGGCTTGTCATCATGGTCAATCCGGCTGTTGCACACTGTTGTAAACAACGCCGACATCCTAGGGGCAGTCGGCGCTGCGGGCACGCGCCGGTCGTTCCGGATCGCCCGATATCGTTGAATAGCCAACCGTCGGGCGCGGCGCAACGCCGCTGCACGGGCCATGACAACGTCCTGTGACCCGCTTTAATCGCCACGTTTGTCGATGCATCGCGTCCCGCCGGCCTTGGGACAGACCCGTGGCCCGGTTCTTGCTGACGGAACGGGGCGAGATCAGTCCCTCTTCTTCCTTGATGGCACGCCTTGTTGAAGGGTACAAAATGAGACATACAACGCTGTTTTGTGTGATGGTTGCCGCAGCCGCGATCGCAGGCAATGCCGAGGCCATTTACAAGTGCACGACCGCCAAGGGTGTCGTCTATCAAGATCGCCCCTGCCGGGACGGTGCCGAGACCGACGTGCAGATCGTCATTCCCACCGGGGAGATCGCGCCGAAATCGTCGGCGACGCAGGACGACGAAGCGCAGGCCAACAGCCCCCGTGTCGAGAGCCGCTTCGGCGCGCCCAGGTCCGGTCGGGCCGCCAACGACAATGCGGTAACGGTCACCAAGCCCACCGACAGGAAGTCCAGTGTCGCCACGACGACGAGGCGCCCGAAGAAGGATGCCCGGTCGGCCGCCGACAACGCCCGCGTGCCCATGACGGCCGACGCAGGCGCGCAAGACCGATCCAACCGCCAAGTACTACGCCACCGAGTCGTTCGGGCCAGGCGGCGAGACGCCAGACAGATGAACTGCGAATCACCTACTGGCGAAAAGCGCGTGTTCTATCTCAGCAACGGCAAGCTGACGTCGATCTGATTCGACACGAAGCGTCGTTCGCGACGCGACGAAAAAAAGGGCTTGCGCTACTGCAAGCCCTTTTTCTTCATAGAGCCGCGTTGCGCTCAATCAGAAACCACTACGCGGCCAGTGAAATGGCACGAGCTCGCGACCATTTCCGGGATTGCACGCACGTGCATTGGCCCGCGCCTGGGCCAACGCTAGCGCAGGAAGGTGGCGGATAATTCCCGGCCCGTTTCGACACGCGCCCGTGGGCGGTCACTTGTCGTTCTTGAACTTCCAGTGAACCTTGCGCCGGACCGGATTCGGGTCGATTGGCGGAGATCCCGCCTCGAACGCCGACCGCCGGTCACCGCAGCCGATGCAGACCGGGACGACGATCCCGCCGATATCCACCAGACCGGCTACGGGCGACGGTGGCAATCCGCCGCTGGTCAGCACCATGGAGTAGGCGTCGTCGCCAGTCCCCGCGCCCCCCGGCGTCCGTGTGCCCGACCCATCAAGGAAGCTGAGCGCGTAAGACCGTGGCCTCGCCAAGGGCAGCCTTGCAGACGGGTTCTTGCACGGGCCGGTTAGTGCCGAAATAGACAACTCCACCGATCGTCAACGGCGCATTCACTACCTTCTCTCCGTTGATATTCAGGCTGTAGTACCAACCTTTGGCGGCCGTAGAATCGGCAGTGTTTGCCACCAGGTCCCCTTCGACGATGGGCGCCTGTCCGGTCCCATCCAGACCCAGCTTGGCGTCCTTGATCATGTAGAAGCGGTCGCTCGATGTCGCCGAGAGGGGCTTTTCGCGATCGCCGGAGCCGACCAACACCGCGTGGAAGGTGGCGCCAAGCACCACGTCGGGCGGATAGAAGAACTTGCGCGCCCCCAGGCTGGCGAGCTTGTGCAGCTTCCAGCCCGCCGAGTCATTGGTCGATGACGCGGGGTCGTCGAGATCCATCCGCCAGACGTTGCCCGCCAGGTCCCCGACGTACGCCCGGTCGGCAAAGCCGTTGGCGTCACGGTCGACGTTCACGATCGTCACGTCCGACGGCACGCTGGTCGAGATGGTGCTTGTCCCGTCCGCGGCAGTAAGGAATTGCTTGAGCACGGTGCCGGTCAACGCGTCCACGACGTACACGCCACGCCCCGTCGTGCCAACACTGCCGGTGTCCTCGGCCGTATCGTAGCCGCCGCCGAAGATCAGCACGACCTTTCCGGAGCTGGTGCCGTCACGCACTTTGGTCACTTTGGGCATCGACCAGGTTTGACCCAGACCGCTGAGGCCCGTAGTGCTCGGGGAGAGCTTGAACTTGAACCGTGGAGTGTCCGGGTTGCTGACGTCGATCGCGTAAATGAAGTTGCCGCCGCGCCGCGCCGCGACGTAGATGATCGCGGTCGCCCCTCCTGGTACGCGCCGATCGGCCCGTCCAGGAAGTACTCTTTGTTGGTCTTGCTGCCCGCGGGATCCGAAGGAATGATCAGCTTCGGCGTTTCATCACGCAGGCGGTTCAGCTTCCCCAGCGTTTCCGGGGCGACGAACGCCCACAGTTCGTTCGCCCGCCCCGCTGCCGGTCTTCTTGCCCTCGACCGCGTGCAGCATGCCCGCGTTGGAACCGTAGAACACGACCACCCGAGGGGGTGACCCGCCGTAGTTGAGGGCGACCGGGCGCGAATGCAGCACGTCGCCGTGAATGGTCGGCCGTACCGTGGTCGTGCCGCCGGGACCCGATTCGTTGCCGAGGTTGTCGGTGCCGCGAGCCCAGGCGATCAGGTCGCCGATATCGGTGGACGCGGATGTCGCCGCCGCCCAGGCGGCCGGATAGTTGAAAGCCAGCTGCGTGCCCGCGTTGGCGGGATTCAGCGTCGTCGCATTGAACGGCGTCGCCGACAGCAGGGCGTCACCAACGCAAGCGGGCGTGCCGGTCGTCGCGTTCACCGCGCACGTGTACACCTTGCGACTGGCCTGCGTCGTCAGGTTCGCAACGCGCAACCGCTGCGCCGCGCCGCCTTTCTGCACTTCGGGGCCGTCCTTGGAATCGCTCGCGGTTGTGGTCTTGCTCGGAACCCAGTTGGTCCAGAAAGTCGACGAGGTCGTCCAGTAGCTTCGCGCAAGCACCGACACGAAGCCCGTGCTTGCATCGACGGCGTCGAGGCCGTCGGCGTCGGCGAGGCGTACGTCGCCTGTCGTGGCATCGTATTTGAGCTGGTACTGCTTGACGTTGCCCAGCCACTTCGGGCTGCCGCCCGCATCGGGCCGGAACATTCCGAGATACACCTGGTTCAGGAACGTTCCCTGCGTGTTCACGCTGACCGGCAGCGACGCCGAAACGAACATGCTGTTGATGCCCTGGATTTCCGCGAGGATCGACGACAAGGCGTCGGACAAGCTTCTGAATGTCGGTCGCAGGGTAATAGGAGCCGCCGCCCTGGCGCGCCATGCTCTTCATGGTCGTGATCATGGCGGCGATCTGGCCGGTGGCAGGAGGCGAATACGTGCCGATGGTGTAGGTGATGACGCTCTGGGTCCCGGCCGCCGGGTCCACATCGGAATTGAACAGATAGCGAGCACCCTCGTCGCCCGAACTGCCGGAGCCGGGATTGACCTGGGTTGACGATCCACCAACGCCGATGAACAGCGCCTGCGCATCCTGATTGCTGTTGGTGTTGTTCTGCGAGTTGCTGTGTCCTATGTAGACGACGTAATTCTTGCCGCATTCGCTGGGGTGGGTCGGGGGCTTGTATTCGACGCGGTCGGCACCGCTAAGGGCGGTCGACGACGACGTATAGGCATACGGAGTCAGGTCGGCGTTGTTGTTCGCCCAATACGCGGAGCCTACGGTCGCGTTCCCCGGGTAATCGCGCTTGTCGGTACCTACGCCCACCCCGTTGGTGGGGATCGGGCCCCAGGTGGTCGATGACCACGGACTGCCTGTGCCGCCGCCGAAATACTTGAACGCCTCCCACATCATGTAGCCGAAATCCTGATTGCTGCTGCCCTTGTCGTCGATGGGCATGTCCTTGAGGAGCTTGATCAGGGCCGCGCGGTTGATGGCGGTCATCTTCCGGATGCCGAACCGGATGTAACCGCCTTTGTTGGTCCCGCTGCCATACATCATCAGGCCGATCCCGACATTGTCCGTGACGAAGTAGTTGCCTTTCGCATCGGTCCTTTCCAGCAGCTTGATCAGCGCGTACTTCTGGGCACAGTAGTACGAGCCAGTGACGCCGCCACAGTTGGCGACGGTATCGGCGTCGGCCGGGGGGTTGCTGTCCATCGTCGCGGCCCAGTTCGATTCGTTGTCGAGGACGATGAGTACGTTGGCATCGCCACCCGACGACGCGCCGGTATAAAGGTCGATGTCCTCCGGGTGCGCCAGATTGGGCACAAGCAACAGCCCAGCCAGGGCCGCGGCGAGAATGGAGCGGATCGTGCTCATGAGGGTACCTCTGAACGTCATTTCGAATCGGTTGATTACGGGCAAGCGGTCAAGGCCTTGGCTTTCGACATTCGGACAGCGATGCCGTGTTCGAGTATCGTCTTGGCGCCGGTATTCGCGTCGGCCACGTCGGCCACCACGGTCCAGCGCGAGTTCGAGCAGTACGACGGCGACGACGGCGCGCCGGCGACGAAAATCCCGGAACTCGCACCCGGTAGCGCAGCGCTCGGGATGCACACGAAATCGTCCGGGTTGGTCGGAACAAGATCTTCGCTCGGGATGTCGACGATGCTCTTGCAAGCCGGAGCCGGCGTGAAATTGACGGTATAAGCTGGCGCCGTTGAGGTTCACGGTCACCGCGGCAGGTGGCGTCGTCGGGTCGGTGAAAGCGGGCGTACTCAACACCGCCTCGGTCGCGGTTTGCGCGGCTGCCAGGATTTCCTGGCGCACCTGCATATTGCCGGCAATGCGCAGGTTGACGTTGCTTGCATGGAACGCCGAAATGGCGAGCAGCGTCAGCAACACCAGCATGATCAATCCGACCACGAGGCTGATACCGCGCTGCTCCCGTCGACCGGATCGCGATGTGGCGTTCCGCATCATGTTCAGAGCTCCCTTCGGCCCGCCGGATTCATCAGCCGCACCACTCCGGTGTAGGCGTGCCGCTTGAAGTGGTCGTCGAACGGCCCCACTACGTTCCCGGCGCCCAAGCGTGTAAGTCTTGGTGTCCGTATACCCGACGCCGCTGGTGATATTGCGGGCGAGAAGGTTCACTCGCACGGCCACCATGTTGGCCCAATCGGCCGCGACACACGGGTCCACCGTGGAAAGGCACCTGCGCAATTCGTCCGGCGCGCCATCGCTCCCGATGTTGTCGCGGCCGTATTCGAACCGCATGTCCTCGATGCCCTCGACCAGCGGCTCGTTGGTCGACGACGTCCCTGAAAGCGTAAGTAGACGCAGGGTCGGAACCGTCTCGTTCGAGACGTAATAGATTCGCGTCTCGAACTCGTAGATGTCGCCCGCCGCCGCGCATCCCTTCTTCGTTCGCGCGAACGTGCCGGCGTTGGCGCCAACATCCACGACAAAGTCCTTGTGTTGCTCGAGTTCCGTCTTGCAGCCCGATGCCTGCAAATAGACTTTGGTGGCAGTCAGGGCTCCGGTGGTCGGCATGGTACTGGTGCGCCGCACGACCAGGATATCCGTACCAGCCTTCTGTCCTCCGGTCGCCGACGAAACGCAGGCGGGCACCGCGTCGCCCGCGGCGATTCCGAATACCGGAACCGGCCATTGCAGGGCAGCGGGCGGGGCAACGAACTGCAGATTCGCCACGTCGGTTGCGCAAACGTTCGGAATGGTCGCCGTAGTCGGCGCGAAACCTTGCTGCGGGACCGCGTCGCCGTAGTATCCGGCCAGATGCAGATCGTCGCGCAGCAGATCCAGCGCGTAGCGTCCGTTCTCGATCTGCTGGGAAGCCTGGTCGATCTCTCGGCGCATCCGGCTGTTGTTCACGAACAGCGTGACCAGCGCGAACAGCACGAGCACCCCGAGCGTGAGCCCGACCAGCAGCTCGATCAGGGTGAAGCCGTGCGGCCGGACGGCTCGATTGCCTGCGGCGAGGGAAAGCTTCATGGGAGCACCGGTGGTGGTGGCAGGAGCGCGCTCAACGTGGAAATCTGCACGCGCATCGACACCGCACGACGCAGCTGTTCGTTGCCGTAATCGTTCTGACCGCACGTTGCCGCCGGGGCGACCGTGGAAATGAGCCCCTGCCAAACGACGGTCACGAAATATTCGTTGGCCGCCCCCGCAGTGATGCACCCCTGCCCGCCAAGGAGCGTTCCCACGGTCTTGCCAGTCCAGCACCTCGGACGCGCCGACCAATGCGTTGTGCCATTCGCAGACATCGCGATCCTTCCCGGTGATGGCCGCGCAATCCGTTCGCTCTGTTCCGGACGAGCCGATGTCGTCCTGCACGTAGGTCGCGGCGTTCGCGCGGTTGGCATAGATCCGTTCGGCCATGTCCTGCACCAGGATCAGCGCCTGCACGCGCTGGTAGGCCTCGTGCTCCGCAACGCTCGTGCGCAATTGGAACCCTGCCAGTCCTAACAGACCGAAGACGAGGATCACGATCGTGACCAGGACCTCGAGCAGGACGTAACCCGTGCGACGGTCGGTGCGTCGTCGTCATGGGCACCCCCCCTCCACGGATTGCGGGCGCCCGCCGGGATCGACGGATACGCAGCGCGCAACGATGCTGGCCTTGCCGTCGGCGTCGTCGACCGTGAACTTGGCCGGGCCGGAGGCACGGCCATTAAGGAGAAAGTCGACCGACGAACTGGCCATGGTGATCGTGATGTTCGGGGAAAGCGCCGGATGTTGCCTGAGCGTCGTGGCTCCGGCGGCAACCTTCCAGCCGTCCGTCCAGGTCCCTGTCTTGCTCATCGTGACGGACACATTGCGTTTCACGGCTTCGCTACGCGCGAACGTGAGGTCGGACATCAGCTCGAAGGCGGCGTTGCGGACGCTCTGCTGGATGACGAAATCGCGAAACAGAGGGCCCGCCAACGTGACCAGCACGCCGACCATGAACACCACGATCAGCAGTTCGACGAGGGTGAACCCACGTGGCTCGTGGTTCCGAACCGGATTGGGCGGCCTCGAGAGACAGTGACGCATGGGTTGGCGTTGGCGCGAGATTAGAGCAGGGACGGGTCGAGGGTCAGCGCCCTTGCCACTTGCCGGCCGGCAATTTGGTGCCGTCCTGATCGAGCGTGAACGCGGCCTCGCCTGCCATGACGGTTCCCGCCTTGGGCGTAGCCTTGACTTCGAAGGTCGGCGGCGGACCGGCCGTTGCAGTGATCGTCACCGTATAGAAGTTCGACACCTCCGGCGGGACACCCGAAGGCAGGAGCGTGGTCACCGCGGACGCTCCACCGCCCAGGAATGACCGGTTGTCCAACAGGTACTGCTGTTCGCGATTCGCGAGATCGAGCATCAGGCTCTGCGCCGAGGAACGATGCGAACGCTTGATGTACTCCTGATACGAGGGGTAGGCGATGGCCGTCAGGATGCCGATGACCGCAACGGCGATGATCAATTCGACCAACGTAAAGCCGCGCTGTCGCGGCAATACGGCGACCGCTCTGCCGAATGTGATTTCCTGACGATGAAGTGCCGTACGCGTGCCGGCGATGCGCGCGGGCATCGGTCGCAGCGGGGCGGAGCGAGACATGGGTTGTGCTGTCGGCATGGAAGGTCCAGAGATCCAGTTCGCGATCCCCATGTCGCAAGACCTGTGCCGATTGCGGGACGTGGCCGGGTCGCACCCGACAAACGGCTGCCTTTGAGGATTCGGCGGAAATCGCTCCCCCTATGCGAACCGCATACCCGACAACAAATTGTCGTCTACAATCAGTGTTGTGGGGTCGTTACCGCCGAGAGTGCCGCAATTGGGCTGGAGCCCCCCGGCGCACCCGGAGGCCCGCGCTCGTCGGGCGCCGACCGTGGACCGACGGGACTACTCAGGAGATCCACGAACGCGTCACGCGCGGGACCTGCTCGATCGCGGCCTATCGCCAACGCCGTTCGTCGAGCCGATTGGTTCGCCCGGGCGACGGGGGTGCAGCGTCGTTGATGGTACGAGGCAGGGTTCCCACGTTCGCGGGAACGACAGCGAGGCCCTGCATGAACGGTGCGGGACCTACCCCAGCGGCGCGACCTTCACGACCTCTTCGGCGGTGGTGAGCCCGGCGGCGACCTTCATCGCGCCGGAGACGCGCAGCGGCTTCATCCCGTCCCGGTAGGCCTGCTCGCGGATCTTCGAGTCGTCGGCCTGGGTGGTGACGAGCTTGCGGATCGCCGGGGTCATCAGCATGACTTCGTAGAGCCCGATGCGCCCGCGGTAGCCGGTCATCCGGCATTCGACGCAGCCGACCGGACCCATCACCTGCGCCGGCTTCTCCGCGCGCCACGGCGAGGTGATCGCCCGCCAGATCTCGTCGTCGGGCGGCTCGCCGGGCTTCTTGCAATGCGGGCAGAGCGTGCGCACCAGCCGCTGCGCCATGACGCCCAGCAGCGTCGAGTTGATCAGGTACGCCGGCATCCCGAGGTCGAGCATCCGGGTCACCGCGGTGGGCGCGTCGTTGGTGTGCAGCGACGACAGCACCAGGTGGCCGGTGAGCGCCGCCTGGATCGCCATGTCGGCGGTGTCGCGGTCGCGGATCTCGCCGACCATGATGATGTCGGGGTCCTGGCGCATCAGCGTGCGCACGCCGTGCGCGAAGTCGACGCCGATCGCCGGCTGCACCTGCATCTGGTTGAACAGCGGCTCGATCATCTCGATCGGGTCCTCGACCGTGCAGACGTTGACCTCGGGGGTCGCAAGCTGCTTCAGCGACGAGTAGAGCGTCGTGGTCTTGCCGGAGCCCGGTGGGCCCCGTGACGAGGATGATCCCGTTCGGCTCCTTGATCATCCTGCCCCAGCGGTCGCGGTCCTCCGCGGTGAACCCCAGCTCGACGAAGTCGCGGACCAGCACCTCCGGCGTGAAGATCCGCATCACGACCTTCTCGCCGAACGCCGTCGGCATCGTCGAGATCCGCAGCTCGACCTCCTCGCCGGCCGGCGTGACGGTCTTGATCCGGCCGTCCTGCGGGCGGCGCTTCTCGACGATCTCCATCCGCGCCAGCAGCTTGATGCGCGAGGTCATCGCGACCAGGACCGGCGTCGGAATCGCGTACACCTGGTGCAGCACGCCGTCGATGCGGAAGCGCACGATGCCCGCGTCGCGCCGCGGCTCGATGTGGATGTCGGAGGCACGCTGCTCGAACGCGTACTGCCAGAGCCAGTCGACGATGTGGACGACGTGGCTGTCGTTGGCGTCGAGCTTCCCCTGCTGGCCGAGCGCGACCAGCTGCTCGAAGTCGCGCGCGAGCGACACCTCGCCCTTCGAGGTCTCCTGCGCCTTCTTCATCGAGCGGGCGAGGTTGTAGAACTCGCCCAGGTAGCGCCGGATGTCCTGCGGGTTGGCGAAGGCGAGCCTGACCTCGACCTTCAGGATCTTCTCGAGCTCGTCGGCCCAGTCGCGGACGAACGGCTCCGCGGTGGCGACCGTCAGCGTCGTGCGCGTCACCTCGACCGGAAGGATCCGGTAGCGCTCGGCGTAGGCGTTGGTCATCGACTGCGTGACCGCGGTGAGATCGATCTTGAGCGGGTCGATGTGCAGGTAAGGGATGCCGAGCTTACCGGCGAGCCACTCGACCAGCCAGTCGAGCGTCAGCGCGATCCGCGGCCCGGTCGCGGCATGCCACTTCTGCGCGGCGATGGCCTCGAGCGGATGCTCGGCGGGCCGGGACCGCGAGCGCAGCAGCGTCTCGGCGTCCGCCCCGGCGATCAGCCCGTCCGCGACCATCAGCGTGAGGATCTCGTCGAGCCGCAGCATGCGGCCCCGGCCCTTCGCGGGCGGCTCGTCTGCCGCTCTGGGCGGGGGTCTGGATTACGGGTGGTGGCCATGGTCAAACTCTACACGCGAAGGCCGGGTCGCGACAGCGGCACGATCGCGTCGCGTGGCCGAGGGCCCTAGGTTTCGGATGCCGGCGACGCCGGCGGCTCCGGCACCTGGAAGACCTCGCGCAGATACGCGACATACGACGGATCGTAGTCCATCGTCTTCGAGGGCTCGTCGCTGATCTTGGCCACGGGCTGTCCGTTGCAACGGGTCATCTTGATCACGATCGACAATGGCTCGAAGCCGACGTCGTTGGTGAGGTTGGTGCCGATGCCGAACGCCGTGTGCATGCGCCCGCGGAAGTACTCGAACAGCCGGATCGCGAGCGGAACGTTGAGGCTGTCCGAGAAAACCATGGTCTTGGTGTTCGGATCGATGCGCATCTTGTGGTAGTGCGCGATCAGCTTCTCGCCCCACTCGAACGGATCCCCGGAGTCGTGGCGGACGCCGTCGAACAGCTTGCAGAAGAAGAGGTCGAAGTCGCGCAGGAACGCGTCCATGCCGCAGACGTCCGACAGCGCGATCCCGAGGTCGCCGCGATACTCGCGCGCCCAGGTGTTGAACGCGAACACCTGCGAGTCGCGCAGCCGCGGGCCGACCGCCTGGCAGGCCTGCAGGTACTCGTGCGCCATCGTGCCCAGCGGCGTCAGCCCCATCTGCATCGCGAACTTGACGTTGCTGGTGCCGACGAACTTCGGGCCGATGCCCCCGGCGAGCGTCCGCACGACCTCCTCGTGCCAGGCCCGCGAGAAGCGCCGCCGCGTGCCGTAGTCGGCGATGCGGAACTCGGGATCGGCGACCGCGTTGATCCGGCCGATCTTCTCGGCGAGCCGCCGCCGCCCCTCGGCGAGATCGGCGTTCGGGTGCGCGTTCCGGTTGTAGACCTCGGAGACGATGGAGAGCACCGGCACCTCGAACAGGATCGTGTGCAGCCACGGCCCGCTGATCGTGATGTCGATCTCGCGCTCCGAGCCGGGGATCCGGTCCACGCGTATGAACCGCTCGTCGAGCTGGAAGAGGCCCAGCAGATCGACGAAGTCGCTCTTGAAGAAGCGCCAGCTGCGCAGGTAGGCGAGCTCCTCCGGGGCGAAGCGCAGGCTGCACAGGCCGCGGATCTCGTCGCGGATCTCGGCCACGTACGGCGTCAGGTCGACGTCCGGGTTGCGGCACTTGAAGCGATAGTCGACCTGGGCCCCCGGGAAATGATGCAGGACCACCTGCATCATCGTGAACTTGTAGAGGTCGGTGTCGAGCAGCGACGGGATGATCATGCGCGAGACGCGGGGCGGCGCCGGAGGTGCCCTCGCGCCGGAGTGACGGGGGCGCCAATCTTACCCGCTTGCAGCGGCGCGGGCCAACGGGAGCGCGCCGGCTTCAGGTCGGGACCGGCGGCGCGGGTGCCCCGCCGTCGACGACGCGGACCCGGCGCACCAGCCAGAGGCAGGCCAGCGTGCAGGCGACCGACAGCCAGCCGACGATGCCGTAGTGGGTGAGCGCGCCGTCGGGCGCGCGCCCGATGATGAGCCCCGCCGCCAGCGATGCGACGCCGGAGGCGAGCTGCTGGATCGAGGCGTTGAAGCTCATGAAGCTGCCGCGCAGCCGCGGCTCGACGCTGCCGGTGACGAGCGCAGTCGCGGGCCCGAAGCGCCCGGGCACGAACACGAAGAACAGCACCGAATAGAAGACGACCCAGTGCAGGGGCAGCCGCGGCAGGTGCGTGACGACGAGAATGGGCACGATCGAGATCAGGGCGAGAATCACGAACAGGCGCCTCTTCCCGTAGCGGTCGGCGAGCCGGCCGATCACCTGCGCGGTGACGAGCGACGTCGCGCCGCCCGCGAAGTAGATCACCGCGATGTCCGCCTCGCTGACGCCGACGTTGGCGACGTTGTAGGCGGCGACGAACGGGACCACCGAGAACACCGAGCAGGTCAGGACGATCATGAAGGCGAAGGCATGCCGATGGTTCGCCACGCCGAAGATCGCCCGCAGTTGCGCGAGGGGATGCCGTCGGGGGCCCGGCGTGACGTGCGCGGCCAGCGGCGGAATGAGCCGCATCGCCGCGATCCCGACCACGACGGAGAGCGCGGCGAGCGCGAGGAACGGCGCGCGCCACGAGAAGTGCGCGGCGATCCACAGCGACAGCGGGACGCCCGCCACCGCGGCCAGCGAGAACGCGGCCGCGACGATCGCCGTGGCCGCGGCGCGGCGTCCGTACGGAACGAGATCGGCGACGATCGCGAAGACGAGCCCGCCCAGCACGCCGCCGAAGGCTCCCGCGACGATGCGCGCCGCGAGCAGCAGCGGATAGTCCGGCGCGATGCCGCAGAGCGCGGTGGCGACGATGAACGCGGCGTAGAGCGCGAGCAGCGCCCGCTTGCGGTCGTAGCGATCGATCCAGAACGCCGCGACGAAGCCGCTCGCCGCCGCCGCGAACGTGTACGCGGACACCATGAAGCCGAACTGCTGCGGCCCGATCGCGAAGAGCCGCATGAACTGCGGCCCCAGCGGCATCATGATCATGAAGTCGACGATGTGCGTGAACTGCACGGCGGCCAGCGTCAGCAGCAGCGGCAGCTCGCGCGGGCCGCGGGGCGCGACGGCGGAAGCCGGCGCGGCGGCGTGAGGCGCGTTGGCGGAAGCGGACAAGGGATCGGGCGGGCGGGGCACGGAGCCGCAGCCGGCACCGGCGATACGCGACCACAGCGGACTTGCAGTCGATTAATATAGCACGCGCCTACGGGCCGCCGACCGGCCGCCGCGGGCGCAATCGGGCGTGCGGCGCACCGCACCGAGGATCCTCGCGGCGCCACTCGATCGGGAACCGACCATGCTCATCAACTGCGTCGCCTACCAGGACGGCCGGAAGCTCGGCGACATCGCGGCCGAGGACATCAGCGAGTACGTGGCGCGACCCGGCTGCTTCGTCTGGGTCGCGCTGTTCCAGCCGACGAACGAGGAGCTCGATTTGATGGCCGAGGAGTTCGGCCTCCATCCGCTCGCCGTCGAGGACGCGCGCAAGGGCCACCAGCGGCCGAAGATCGAGGAATACGAGGATTCGCTGTTCGCCGTGCTGCATACGCTCGAAACCGCGTTCGACGAGCCCGACGCGCCGCTCATCGACGGCGAGGTCGCGATATTCGTCGCCCGCAATTACGTCGTGTCGGTCCGCCACCGGACGCAGAAGGGCTTCGCCGACGTCCGCGCCCGCTGCGAGCGCGAGCCGGAGCTACTGCGCAACGGCTCGGGCTTCGTGCTCTATGCGCTGATGGATTCGATCGTCGACCGCTATTTCCCGGTCCTCGACAGCATCGAGACCCAGCTCGAGGGCATCGAGGAGCAGATCTTCGTGCGCAACGCCGCGCGCTCGAACATCGAAGCGCTCTACGCGCTGAAGCAGAAGCTCATGGTGCTCAAGCACGCGGTCGACCCGTTGATGGAGGCGACCGGCAAGCTCTACGGGGGCCGCGTGCCGCAGGTCTGCACCGGGTTGCACGAGTACTTCCGCGACGTCTACGACCACCTGCACCGGATCCACTCGACGATGGAAGGCATCCGCGAAATGCTGACCACCGCGATCCAGGTCAACGTCGGCATGATTTCGCTGTCCGAGAACGAGGTGACCAAGAAGCTCGCCGCGTGGGCCGCCATCATCGCGGTGCCGACGATGGTCGCCGGCATCTACGGGATGAACTTCGAGCACATGCCCGAGCTCAAGTGGACCTTCGGCTACCCGTTCGCGATCGGGCTGATGGTGGTGGTCGACCTGTACCTGTACGTGATGTTCCGCAGGGCGCGCTGGCTGTAGTGGCGCGCGGCCGCCGCCAGCGTCGGCGTCAGTGCAGCCGCGGGTCGGAGCCGCGTTCGGCGTCCGGAACGCTCGCGGGCGCGACCGGGATGACCCGCCCGGAGGGCGGCGGAAGCGGCCAGGCCGGTTGCAGCGTCACGTGGTCGATCCCGAAGTCCCGGGCGAGCATCCGCTGCGCAGCGGCCAGCGCCCGCGGCCATGCCGTGCCGTCGGAGAGCACGACGTGCGCCGACAGCGCGATGCGCTCGGCGCTCACGTGCCACACGTGCAGATCGTGGACGCCGGTCACGCCGGGCAGCGCCGCGAGCGCCCGGCCGACCGCGTCGTACGACAGGTGGCCGGGAACCCGCTCCATCAGCACGCCGGTCGACTCCCGGAGCAACGCGAGCGTCGAGCGCAGGATCAGCAGCGCGACCACGACCGACAGGATCGGGTCGATCGGCGTCCAGCCGGTTCGGTAGATGACGGCGCCGGCCACGAGCGCCGCCACCGATCCCAGCAGGTCGCCGAAGACGTGCAGCAGCGCGCCCCGCGCGTTGATGCCGCCCGCGGTGCGCGAGAGGATCCACGCGACCGCGAGGTTGACCGCGATGCCGGCGGCGGCGACGCCCATCACCATCGGTCCCGGCAACCGGCATCGGCGTCAGCAGCCTCAGCACCGCTTCGACGGCGATCCACACGATGAGCGCGAGCATCGCCAGCGCATTGACGAAGGCGGCGAGCACCTCGGCGCGGGCGTACCCGTAGGACGCGCGGCGCGTCGGCGCCCTCGCCGCGACCGCGGCGGCGATCAGCGCGACGACGAACGATGCGGCGTCGGTCACCATGTGCCCGGCGTCCGAGATCAGCGCGAGCGAACCCGCGAGCCAGCCGCCGAGCGCTTCGACGACGGCAAAGCCGCCGGTCAGCGCCAGCGCCCACCACAGCGCACGGCGCACGGCCCGCGGCTCGGCGTGGCGATGATGCGGGTGATGGGCGCCGGAGGTGTCGCGGCATGGACATCGTGCCGGGGCGCTGGCGGCGGAACCTCAGTCGCCGGCGGCGGACTCGTCGCGCAGGCGGATGGGGCCCTGGCCTTCCGGACGCCGGCCGCACCTGCCGGCGTAGAACGCGCGGATGCGCGTCATGTCGGCGGCGACATCGCCGGTGAGATCGAGGTAGCCGCCGATGCCGATCTCGCGGCGGGGATAGTCGATGTAAGCGAGCGCGAGCGGGACGCCGGCGGCGCGCGCAAGCCGGTAGAACCCCGACTTCCAGTGCGGCGTGCGGCCGCGCGTTCCCTCGGGCGCGATCGCGAGCCGGAACTCCGCATGGCGCGCGAATTCGCCCTGCATCTGCCGAATGAACCCGACCGGCTCGCGCCGGTTGACCGGCACCCCGCCCCAGCGCACGAGCAGCGGTCCGACGAGCGGAACCCGGAACAGGGTGTCCTTGCCGACGTAGCGGAAGCGGATGCCGAACATGAACTTCGCGCAGAGGCCGATCACCGTGTCCCAGTTCGACGTGTGCGGGTAGAAGATGGCGACGCAGCGCATGGGCACCGGCTGCGCCAGCACGACCTTCCATCCCGCGAGACGCAGCAGCGCCGCGCCAAGCCAGGGAAGGAATCCCCGCGCGAGCGGGCGTTCGAGCACGGCCGCGGTGGAAAGGGGGGCGGACGCAGACATTCGGCTTCGGTCAGTCTAGCAAATCGAAGGTTCTGCCGCCCGGCCGTGCGCGAGCGTGGACGATCGCTCGCCGGCGGCGCAGTGAACCAGGCGCGACGGATCGCTCGGCGGCGGTGCGGTGCACTAGAATCGCTGCCGTGAGCCCGTCCCCTACCCTATCGCTCGCCGACCGGCTCGACGACGCGCTCCCGCAGACGCAGTGCCGGCGTTGCGGCTACGACGGCTGCCGACCCTATGCCGAGGCCATGGTCGCGGGCGCGCCCATCAATCGCTGCCCGCCCGGCGGGCAAACCCTCGTCGCGACGCTCTCGGCGCTCACCGGACGGCCCCGGCTTGCGCTCGACCCGAGCTGCGGCGAGCCCGGCCCGCTCGCCGTTGCCCGGATCGACGAAGCGGCGTGCATCGGTTGCACGCTGTGCATCGACGCCTGTCCGGTCGACGCCATCGTCGGCGCCGCCAAACGGCTGCACACGGTGCTGCCCGCCTGGTGCACGGGATGCGGATTGTGCCTGCCGCCCTGCCCGGTCGACTGCATCGCCATGGTTCCGGCCGGGCGGACGTGGAGCCTGCCCGATGCGCACGCCGCGCGCGCGCGCTACGCCGAGCGCAGCCATCGGTTGGCGACGATCGCCGACGCGGCGCACGCGCCCGCGAAATCGGTCGCACCCGATGCCGAGCGCGCGCAGCGGCAGGCGGCAGTGGCCGCCGCGCTCGAGCGCGCCCGGGCCCGCCGCGCGGCCGCGCTCGCCAGGACGAAGTGATGCGCTCGCTGCACATTGCACTGCTCATTGGCGCGCTCATGTTGACGCCGCCCGTTGCCGCGCAAGGCGTGAGCGCGTTTGCCGATGTGCTCGACAAGCAGTGGGATTTCGGCAAGCCCGCGGTCTCCGAGCAGCGCTTCCGGAGCGAGCTCGCCCGGTGGCCCGCCGACTCCGCCGAGGCGCAGGAAGTGCGCACGCAGCTCGCGCGCGCGCTCGGCCTGCAGCGCCGGTTCGACGACGCCCATGCGCTGCTCGACATGGTCGAGGCGCGGCTCGCGAGTCTGCCGACGCACGTGCGCGTGCGCTACCTGCTCGAGCGCGGGCGCACGCTGAATTCCTCGGGTGCGCCGCAGCGCGCGGTGCCGCTCTTCGCCGAGGCGCTCGCACTCGCGGAGCGCGACAAGGACGAGTATTACGCAGTCGACGCGGCGCATATGCTCGGCATCGCGGCACCGCTCCCGGAGCAGCTGCGCTGGAACATGAAGGCGCTCGCGCTCGCGGAGGCCGCGACCGATCCGCGCGCCCGCGACTGGCGCGCCTCGCTCTACCACAACATCGGCTGGACCCACTTCGAGGGCGGCAAGCCGGACACCGCGCTGGAGTACTGGCAGAAGGCGCTCGCCGCGCGCGAGACGATGGGCAATCCTTCGCGTACGCGCGTGGCGCGCTGGACCGTTGCGCGCGGCTACCGTGCGCTCGGCCGCCTCGACGACGCCGAGGCCGTGCAGAAGAGCCTGCTCGCCGAGCTCACGGCGGCCGGCGAGACCGACGGCTACGTGTACGAAGAGCTGGCCGAGATCGCACTCGCCCGGGGCGACGCGAACGCGGCGCAGCCGTGGGCCGCCAAGGCGCACGCGGCGCTCAAGGACGATTCCTCCTTCGCGGCGAGCGAAGCCGCGCGGCTCGCACGGCTCGCAGCGATCGCCGCAGGCAATCCGCCGGCGCCGGCCAGGCCATGAATCCGCAGAAGCGCCGTGCGATCTTCGAGCGCCTGCGCGCGGCGAATCCGCATCCGAAATCGGAGCTCGCCCACCGGACGCCGTTCGAGCTGCTGGTCGCGGTCGTGCTGTCGGCGCAGGCGACCGACAAGGGCGTGAACAAGGCGACCGAGAAGCTCTACGCGGTCGCCAACACCCCGGCCGCCATCGCGAAGCTCGGCGTCGACGGACTCATCCCCTACGTCCAGTCGATCGGGCTGTTCCGCAACAAGGCGAAGAACATCGTCGCGCTGTCCGGCATCCTGCTGCGCGAGCACGGCGGCGAGGTGCCGACGGACCGCGAGGCGCTGGAGAAGCTTCCCGGCGTGGGGCGCAAGACCGCAAACGTCGTGCTGAACGTCGCGTTCGGACAGCCGACGATCGCCGTCGACACGCACGTCTTCCGGGTCGCCAACCGGATCGGGCTCGCTCCCGGAAAGACCCCCGAGGAGGTCGAGCGCAAGCTCGTCAAGTTCGTGCCGGAGGAATTCAAGCGCCATGCCCACCACTGGCTGATCCTGCACGGGCGTTACGTGTGCGTCGCCCGCTCGCCGCATTGCGACGCGTGCACGATCCGCGATCTCTGCGAATACCGCGACAAGACGAAGTAGGCCGCGTTGTTCAACCCGTCCCGCGACGAGTCCCGTCGCTTCCTGATCGACGCATGGCGGAAATACCGCGCGCAGGAGCCTTTGACCGCGCTCGAGCAGATGGCCGGCGGGCTGGTCGCGCTGCACCCCGAGTACCACGCGGTCCTCGAGAACCCGGAGGCGAGCCTCGATCGGGACTGGCAGCCGGAGCTCGGGGACGTCAACCCGTTTCTGCACCTTTCGCTGCACCTTGCCGTCGCCGAGCAGCTCTCGATCGACCAGCCGCCGGGGATTCGCGCGCACTTCGAGCGGTTGCGCGCGGCACGGGGCGACGAGCACGCCGCGTTGCACGCGCTGCTGGAGTGCCTGGGGGAAGTGCTGTGGACCGCGCAGCGCCACCGCACCGCGCCCGACGGCGCGCTCTACCTGGCGTGCCTCGAGCGGCAGCGCTAGCGGCGCGAGCCGGGGAGCAGGGGCCCCCGAGCGGAGCGAGAGGGGATGCGACCGGGGCGAGTCGACGCTCGAGGCCGACGCGCGACCGTGGAGGTTCGGGTACGGTGCACGGAGGCCGAGGCGAGCTGCTCCGACCCGCGACTCAGTGCCGGAACGTCACCGTTGCGGGCTGCGAACCGTAGTAGGCGGCGAGGTTCTCGATGTCCTGCTTGGACAATGCCTGGGCGAAGCCCGCCATGATCGGGTTCTTGCGCTGGCCGGACTTGTAGTCGCGCAACGCCTTGGCGAGGTAATCGGGGTATTGGCCGCCGATCCGCGGGAAATCCGGCGACGCGCTGTTGCCGTCGGCGCCGTGGCAGGCGGCGCACACTTCCGCCGCCTTGGCCTTGCCGGCGGCGAGGTCGGCGGCCGAGGCCGGGGCCGCGACGCCAAGGGCGGCGACGGCGGCGATCGCGATCAGGAAGCGTTGGATCATGGTCATTTCCCCGCCGTCTTGATGCCGCCTTGCGCGTAATACGCCGCGAGGTCGGCCATGTCCTGGTCCGAGAGCTCCGCCGCGATGCCGCGCATGGACGGATGACTGCGCTCGCCGCTCTTGTATTCCTGCAGCGCCTTCACGAAGTAGGCCTCGTGCTGGCCACCGATCTTCGGCACGCGGTAGACCTCGGGGTAGGCGGTCCGCCAGCCCTCGATGCCGTGGCAACCCTGGCACATCCGGATCTTGTCGCGGCCCTTCGCCGCGTCGCCGGCGGGGGTCCCCTGCGCGATCGCCGATGAGGCGACGAGCATGGCCGCGAAGGCCGTGGCGAGTAACGTGGTCTTGGTCATTGTCCGATGGAAACGATGGGGGTGGTGGCAGCAGCGGCCGGGTGCAGCCGCCGGCAAAGCGGCGCGGCGACGCGAAAAACTTCGCGATTCTAGGGTTTTGCCCCCGTGCGGTCAAACATCACGCCACCGCGAGGGACCGGGGAACCGCACCCGACGCGCCGACGCCGGCGGCGTGCAGGCAGCTCAGCGCTCCAGGTATTTCAGCTTGTCCTTGACGCTCTTCCACTCGTCGGCGTCCGCCGGCGCGGGCTTGCGCTCGATGATCGGCTTCCAGAGCTTGGCCAGCTCGGCGTTGAGCGCGGTGAACTTCTGCTGGTCGGGCGGGACGTCGTCCTCGGCAAAGATCGCCTCGACCGGACACTCGGCGACGCAGAGCGTGCAGTCGATGCACTCGTCGGGATCGATGACGAGAAAGTTGGGGCCCTCGCGGAAGCAGTCCACCGGGCATACGTCGACGCAGTCGGTATACTTGCAGCGGATGCAGGACTCGGTGACGACGTAGGTCATGCGTGACCTTCCGGCTCGGGAAAAGCTTGATTTTAGCAAATCCCGCCCCATTTTCCGGGCGATCGGGCCGGGCCGGCGCTTGCGCTGTGCCGGGCCTTCGGATACCGTAGATTCCATTGCCGCAGTTTCCATGTACGTCCCGCATCGGCAACCGCGTCCCGCACTCGCGGCATCGCGTTGATGCCATCTTCGGCCCGTACGGGCGTCCCTGACCCGCGCAAATCACGAGGAACCCATGAGCGAGAACATCAAACACGTCTCCGACGCGACGTTCGCGAAGGAGGTCCTGCAATCCGCGACGCCGGTGCTTGTGGACTACTGGGCGGAATGGTGCGGTCCGTGCAAGATGATCGCGCCGGTGCTGGAGGACGTGGCCAAGGAATACGCCGGCCGGCTGACCGTCGCCAAGCTCGACATCGACGCCAATCCCGCAATCACCAGCCAGTTCGGCATCCGCGGCATCCCGACGCTGATGCTGTTCAAGGGCGGCAAGGCGGCACGCGCAGAAGGTGGGCGCGCTGTCGAAGTCGCAGCTCACCGCCTTTGTTGACAGTAACCTCTGAACCCGATACGCTGACCTTCGTGCCTGCGACGCCCCCCTCGGCCTGAGGGGCGGCCCCGCGGCACCGCACAAGGCGCCGCGTTTTTCTCCCGGGCGCCACGATCCCAGAGTCCATGCCGCGGCGCGAAGCCGCCCCTGCCCTTTCCGCGCGTTCCAAGCCCATGCAACTGTCCGAACTCAAATCCAAGCACGTGAGCGAGCTCGTCGACATCGCCAACACGATGGAGATCGAGGGCGCGAACCGCATGCGCAAGCACGACCTCATCTTCGCGATGCTGAAGAGCCACGCGAAGAAGGGCGAGAGCATCTTCGGCGACGGCACGCTCGAGGTGCTGCCCGACGGCTTCGGCTTCCTGCGCTCGCCCGACACGAGCTACCTCGCGGGCACCGACGACATCTACATCTCGCCGTCGCAGATCCGCCGCTTCAACCTGCACACCGGCGACACGATCGAGGGCGAGATCCGCACGCCGAAGGACGGCGAGCGCTACTTCGCCCTGGTGAAGGTCGACAAGGTCAACGGCGAGCCCCCGGAAAACGCCAAGAACAAGATCCTGTTCGAGAACCTGACGCCGCTCTTCCCCGACGAGCCGCTGGTCCTCGAGCGCGACATCAAGGCCGAGGAGAACATCACCGGCCGCATCGTCGACATCATCGCGCCGATCGGCAAGGGCCAGCGCGGCCTCCTGGTGTCGTCGCCCAAGTCCGGCAAGACGGTGATGCTGCAGCACGTCGCCCACTCGATCGCGGCGAACTACCCCGACGTCGTGCTGATCGTGCTGCTGATCGACGAGCGGCCCGAGGAAGTCACCGAGATGCAGCGCTCCGTGCGCGGCGAGGTCGTGTCGTCCACGTTCGACGAGCCGGCCACGCGCCACGTGCAGGTCGCCGAGATGGTGATCGAGAAGGCGAAGCGGCTGGTCGAGCACAAGAAGGACGTCGTGATCCTGCTCGACTCGATCACGCGCCTCGCCCGCGCCTACAACACGGTCGTCCCGGCGTCGGGCAAGGTGCTGACCGGCGGCGTCGACGCCAACGCCCTGCAGCGCCCCAAGCGCTTCTTCGGGGCCGCGCGCAACATCGAGGAAGGCGGGTCGCTGACCATCATCGCGACCGCGCTGATCGACACCGGCTCGCGGATGGACGACGTGATCTACGAGGAGTTCAAGGGCACCGGCAACATGGAGATCCACCTCGACCGCCGGATGGCCGAGAAGCGGATCTATCCGGCGATCAACGTGAACCGGTCGGGCACCCGGAAGGAAGAAATGCTGCTCAAGCCCGAGGTCCTGCAGAAGGTCTGGGTGCTGCGCAAGCTGCTCTACCCGATGGACGAGCTCGAGGCGACCGAGTTCCTGGTCGACAAGCTCAAGCAGACGAAGACCAACGCGGAGTTCTTCGACTCGATGCGGCGCGGGTGACGGCGCCATGCCCACCGGGCCTCTGCCACGGCCGCGGCACCGTGCCCGCGGATCGGGAATCTCGTAAGTCATGATTTATAACGCTTTCTGCGCGAGCGGTCTCGGGCTGAGCGGTCCCGCGCCGATTGCGCTGCAGCGCGGAAAAGGGGATAATTTTCGTTTGGCCAATCGCCCGGGCTTGGAAAAGCGGGTCCTTGGCCGCATTTGTCGCCCCACCGGCCCGGACGCGCCCCACGGCTTCCCGGGTCATGGCGCGCAGACCGAGAACGAGGAAACGATGAAATCCGGCATTCATCCGAAGTACACGGAAATCCAGGTGACCTGCAGCTGCACCAACACGTTCACGACGCGCTCGACGGTCGGCAAGCCGCTGCACGTGGAAGTCTGCTCGGTCTGCCACCCCTTCTACACGGGCAAGCAGAAGGTGATGGACACCGCGGGTCGGATCGACAAGTTCCGCCAGCGTTACGGGTCGAAGACTCGACCTCGACGCGCCGTCGACCTGACTCGCGCTCGCGAAGCGGCGCGGACGGGCGCTGTCTGGCGCTTCCCATGAAAAGGCAGCCTCGGCTGCCTTTTTCTTTCCACCCCCGCCGCTGCGCTCGCGAACCACACCCATCATGCTGAGGCACGCGACCATCGACGCCGAAGCGGACAGCGCCACCGCGCTCAGTCCGTCCGGCCGCTATCGCGTCCTGAAGCAGTTCGGCCTCGTCGTGCTGTGCGCGGCGTGGGCGCTGCTGGGCACGATCGGGCACGATCCGTGGAAGTCCGAGGATGCGACAGGGTTCGGCGTCGCGTACGCGATGATGCAGCGTGGCGATCCGCTCGTCCCCTATCTGGCAGGCGAGCCCTTCGTCGACCGTCCGCCGCTCGTCTATGCCGTCGCCGCCGCGACGGCCAGCGTGCTCTCCCCGGTGCTGCCGATGCACGACGCCGCCCGGCTCGCCGTCGCGCTGCTGCTGGCGCTGACCATGGTGCTGCTCGCCGCCGCCGCGACCGAGCTCCACGGTTCGGAGTTCCGCTGGCTGGCGGTGCTGCTGTTCATCGGATCGGTGGGATTGTGGGACCGCGCCCATCAGCTCTCGCCGGAACTGGGCCTGATGGTCGGCGTCGCCGCCGCGCTCTACGGGTTCGCCCTCGCGTTGCGGCGGCCGGTCGGCGGCGGCGCCATGCTCGGGCTCGGCGTCGCGATCGCGTTCCTCTCGCGCGGTTTCCTCGGACCCCTGTGGATCGGCCTCACCGCGCTGGCGCTCCCCGCCGCGTTCCCGATCTGGCGCACGCGGGGCTACGCGTCGACGCTCGCCGTGGCGATCGTGATCGCGGTTGCGCTCGGGGCCGCGTGGCCCCTCGCCCTGCTCGCCCGCGCGCCGGAGCACCTGCAGGCGTGGTGGGCGATGCAATCGGCCGGCGAGTACTTCGCGCCGCTGTCGGCTCGCGCGCCCGGCGAACCGCTGTATCTGCTGAAGAATCTTCCATGGTACGCATGGCCGGCGCTGCCGCTCGTCATCTGGACGCTCTGGACGCGCGGCCGCGGCTTCAACGGCGGCCTGGCGACCCCGGCGGTACAGCTGCCGGCTACCCTCGCGCTGGTGATGATCATCGTCATCGTCGCGATGGCCGAGCCGCGCGCGATCGTGCTGATGCCGCTCCTGCTGCCGCTGACGCTCCTCGGCGCGCTCGAGATCGACACGCTGAAGCGCGGCTTTTCCGGTGCGCTCGACTGGTTCGGCATCCTCACCTTCGGACTGCTCTCCGCCTTGGTCTGGTGGCTCTGGCTCGACACCCACCTGCGCGGGATGTCGCCCTTCGTTGCGCGACTGTTCCGCGACACCGAAGCGGGCTACCAGCCGCTGACGTTCCACGGTCTGGCCTTCGGCCTGTCGGTGGCCATGACGCTGGCCTGGCTCGCGCTGGTCCGTCCCGCGCGGCGCTCGAACCGTCGTGCCGTTCTCAACTGGGCCGTCGGCATGACGCTGCTGTGGACGCTCTACACGACCATCTGGCTGCCGTATCTCGATTCGCGGCGCAGCTATCGCCCGGTTGCCGAGTCGATGCGCGCGCACCTGCCACGCGAAGGCTGCGTCGGCAGCCGCAATCTCGGCGAGGCGCAGCGCGCGCTGTTCCAGTATTTCGAGAATCTCACGACGGTGCGCGAGGAGAATTCGTCGATCGACCGCTGCGTCGCGCTGCTCGTCCAGTACGGCAGGCAGGACTTCCAGGCACCCGCGCCCGCCGGGTGGGAAGCCGTGTGGGCCGGACATCGCCGCGGCGACGACACCGAGCGCTACGTCCTCTACGTGCGGAACCCCCGATGAAATTCATCGACGAGGCGGTGATCGAGGTGATCGCCGGGGACGGCGGCAACGGCTCCGCCAGCTTTCGGCGGGAGAAGTTCGTGCCGCGCGGCGGCCCCGACGGCGGCGACGGTGGCCGCGGCGGCAGCATCTGGCTCGTCGCCGACCGCAACATCAACACGCTGATCGACTATCGCTACGCGCGCATCCACCGCGCAAAGCGGGGCGAGAACGGCCGCGGCTCGGACCAGTACGGCCACGGCGCCGAGGACATCGTGCTGCGCGTGCCGGTGGGGACGGTGATCGCGGACGCCGACACGGGCGAAGCCATCGCCGATCTGGCCGCGGACGGCCAGCGCACCTGCGTCGCGAAGGGCGGGACCGGTGGCCTCGGCAACATCCACTTCAAGTCGAGCACCAACCGCGCGCCGCGCAAGTGCACGCCCGGAGAAAAGGGCGAGCAGCGCCGGTTGCGCCTCGAGCTCAAGGTCCTGGCCGACGTGGGGCTCCTCGGCATGCCGAACGCGGGCAAGAGCACGTTCATCCGGGCGGTGTCCGCGGCGCGGCCCAAGGTCGCCGATTATCCGTTCACGACCCTCGCGCCGAACCTGGGCGTCGTGCGCACCGACGAGAACCGGAGCTTCGTCGTCGCCGACATCCCCGGGCTCATCGAGGGTGCGGCCGAGGGTGCGGGGCTCGGCCATCAGTTCCTGCGGCACCTGCAGCGCACGCGCCTGCTGCTGCACATCGTCGACATCGCTCCCTTCGATCCCGAGGCCGACCCCGTCCGCGATGCGCGGGCGATCGTCGCCGAGCTCGAGCGCTACGACGTCGCGCTGGGCGAGAAGCCGCGCTGGCTGGTGCTGAACAAGCTCGACCTCGTCCCCGAAAGCGAGCGGGAGGCGCGCGTGCGGGCCTTCGTGAAGGCGTACCGCTGGAAGGGCCCGGTCTTCGCGATCGCGGCCGTCAACGGCGAGGGCTGCCGCGCCCTCGTCTTCAGGATCCAGGACTGGCTGGATGCGCACCCGGCCCCCTCACCCGCCGGCGCCGAGGCCGAGGGCGAAGGCGCATCCGCCGTGGGTCCGGCTTCAGCCGGACTCGGATCATCCGCGGCCATCGTGGGTCCGGCTTCAGCCGGACGCGGCAAGCCATCCGAAGGTGGCAAGCCGCCTGAAGGCGGCCCCACCGGATGAGCGACATGCGCACCCCCGCAGCGACCGCGCGCCGCTTGGTGGTCAAGGTGGGCTCGAGCCTCGTCACCAACGAGGGCCGGGGACTCGACCACGCGGCCGTCGCCCGCTGGGCCGCGCAGATCGCCGAGCTGAAGCGCGCCGGGAGGGAGATCGTCCTCGTGTCGTCGGGCGCGATCGCCGAGGGCATCAAGCGGCTGGGCTGGAGCGCGCGTCCCTCGGCGATCCACGAGCTGCAGGCCGCGGCCGCCGTCGGCCAGATGGGGCTGGTGCAGGCGTACGAGTCGGCGTTCGCGAAATTCGGGCTGCACACCGCGCAGATCCTGCTCACCCACGACGACCTGGCGGACCGCCGCCGCTACCTCAATGCGCGCTCGACCCTCGTCACGCTGCTCGCGCTCGACGTCATCCCGATCATCAACGAGAACGACACCGTCACCACCGACGAAATCCGCTTCGGCGACAACGACACGCTGGGCGCGCTGGTGACGAACCTGATCGAGGCCGATGCGCTGGTGCTGCTCACCGACCAGCCGGGTCTGTACACCGCCGACCCGCGCCGCGATCCCTCGGCCACGCTCGTGCAGACGGCCCGTGCGGGCGACCCGCAGCTCGAGGCCATGGCCGGGGGGACCGGCACCGCGCTGGGCAGCGGCGGGATGCTGACCAAGGTGCTGGCGGCCAAGCGCGCGGCCCGCTCCGGCGCGTCCACGCTCATCGCCAGCGGGCGCGAGGAGAACGTGCTGACGCGCCTCGCCGCGGGCGAGGCCATCGGCACGGCGCTCCTCGCTCCCGACATCACGCTCGGCGCGCGCAAGCAGTGGCTCGCCGACCACGTCCAGCTCGCGGGGCGGCTCACGCTCGACGCCGGCGCAGCGCGTGCGCTCGCGCGCGACGGCAAGAGCCTGCTGCCGATCGGCGTGGTGCGCGTCGAGGGCGACTTCGAGCGCGGCGAGATCGTCGGCTGCTTCGATCCCGAGGGTCGGGAGGTCGCGCGCGGCCTCGTCAACTACAGCGCGCAGGAGGCCGCGCGCATCCTGCGCAAGCCGTCGTCGGAGATCGAGGCGATCCTCGGCTACGTCGACGAGCCCGAGCTCATACACAGGGACAATTTGGTCTTGCTCGGGTGAGCAAGACCATGTTGCGGCGCAGGCTAACTTCGAGCGCAGCGAGAAGTTAAGCGAGGCAAAGCCGAGCGGCCGGAGCCACAACCTGGTCTCGCTCGTCTGAACGACGAGAAGTACCATGTTGCGGCGGAGGCTAATTTCGAGCGCAGCGACAAGTTAAGCGAGGCGAAGCCGAGCGGCCGGAGCCACAATCTCGTCCTGCTCGGCTGAATACCAATCAAGGGAGACGACACCATGGCACTGGTCGATCGCGTGAAGAACATCCTGCTCGCACCCAAGACGGAGTGGCCGAAGATCGCCGAGGAAGCCGCCACCGCCCAGTCGCTCTTCGTCGGCTACGTGATGATCCTGGCGGCCATCGGCCCGATTGCGCTGACCGTCCGGGGCGGAGTCATCGGCACGACGGCGGCGCTTCTCGGCTACGCGATCGCGCTGGGCGTCACGTTCGTCCTTGCGCACATCGTCGACGCGCTCGCGCCGACCTTCGGTGGCGAGAAGAACTTCCTCCAGTCGCTGAAGCTCGTCGCCTATTCGTATACGGCGGTGTGGGTCGCCGGGATCTTCAACCTGCTGCCGTTCCTGGGCGGCGTGATCGGGCTCGTCGCGGCGATCTACACGTTCTACACGTTCTATCTCGGCGTGCCCGTGCTGAAGAAGTGCCCCGGCGACAAGGCCGTTGCCTACACGATCGTCGTCGTGATCTGCGCGCTCGTGCTCGGCGTCGTGCTCGGGGGCATCCTGATGTCCGCCGTCATCGGCGGCGGGATGATGGGCGCGATGGGCCTGGGCATGATGACGCATTGAGGCCCGCAGGGGCCTCAGCCTCGCGGCGACGACCGCCGCCTACGGCCCGTTCTCGGCGATCGGCTCGGCGTAGGAAGGCGGCATCGGCGGATGCGGAACGCCGTAGAGGCGCTCGCGCCGCGTCTGCGGCCGCGCGTCGATGAAGCGCTCGAGCTCGGTCAGCGCGCGCCGGTAGACCTCGCGCTTGAACTCGATCACCGTGTCGAGCGGCACCCAGTAGTCGTGCCAGCGCCAGGCGTCGAACTCGGGCCGTTCGCTCGCGCGGAGCGACACGTCGGTGTCGCGGCCGACGAGCCGCAGCAGATACCAGATCTGCTTCTGCCCGCGGTAGCTTCCCCGCCACTCGCGCTTCACCCAGTGATGCGGCACCTCGTAACGCAGCCAGTCCCGCGTGCGTCCCAGGATCCTGATGTGCTTCGGCTGGAGCCCGACTTCCTCGTGGAGCTCCCGGTACATGCCCTGTTCGGGCGTCTCACCGGGATTGATGCCGCCTTGCGGAAATTGCCACGAGTGTTCTCGTACCCTCTTGCCCCAAAAGACCTGGTTCTTCGCGTTGACGATGACAATGGCTACGTTCGGGCGATAACCGTCGCGGTCCAGCATCGCGGTCACCCCGAAAATTAAGTTGGGCCTATTTTTCCACAGAACCGCCGCGCTGGCTAGCGGCCTGCCGGCTTGATTTCGCGCAATCCGCCGCACAGGCGCGCTGGGCATACTCGCGGGAAGGGAAATCTCGATGACGACCGATCCGGTGCCGGGAACGCGCTTCTGCCTCTACGACCGCACGGCGCTGCATGCGGTCGTCGACCGGATGGCCGCGGAGATCGCCGCCCTGCTGCGCGGCGCCGAGGATCCGCTGCTGCTCGGGATCCTGCGCCGCGGCGCGCCGCTCGCCGAGATGCTGCAGGCGCGGCTGCGCGAGGCGCAGGGGCTCGACATTCCGCGCTACGCCGTCAAGCTCGAGCGCTACGCCGACAACCTCGCCCTGCTCCACCCGGACACCCGGCTCACCGAGAACGCCGAGTTCACGGCGCGCGACATCTCGCGCTCGACGGTGCTGATCGTCGACGACGTGCTCTACCTCGGTCACTCGCTCGCGCGCGTGTCGACGTATCTCTCGCAGCGGGGCGCACCGACGATCCGCGCCGCCGTGCTCGTGGACCGCTGCGTGACACGGCTGCCGGTGCGCGCCGATGTCGTCGGCATCCGGCTGCAGGTCGCTGCGGGCGACGTCGTCGAATGTCACGTGCCGCCGTTCGAGCCGGAGCTCGCCATCGAGTTGCTGCGGCCGCGCGCGGGCGCTTGAGTGGCGCCGGCCGGCTGCGGGCGGGCACTGCTCGGTCGCGGGACTGGGAAGACCGGCGACGGCGCGGCCGCTCAATCAGGGGCCGCGGGGACGGCCTACGAGCGCAGCGCGCCTGCTAGCGTTTGCTCGCCCAGAACACCAGGTTGGCCAGAATCTCGTACGTCGCGTAGTAGCTGCCGAGCAGGCCGCCCATGCTGGGCACGTAGTCGAGCACGGGGTCGTCGATCGCCCCGCGCTTGCCCGTCGGCGCCGCGACCACTTCGATGCCCTGCGCCACGAATTCCGCGATCGCGCGCCGCATGTCGAAACCGTGCGCGACGAGCACGATCCGGCGGATGCCTTCCTTCTTCAGCATCTCGGCCGACAGCACGGCATTCTCGTGCGTCGTTCGCGAGCGCAGCCTCGACCCAGCGCACCGGCACGCCGAATTCGCTTTCCAGCGAGACCTGCATGAGCTTCGCTTCCGGCTCGCCGCCGAGGACAGAGCCACCGGTCACGAGCACCGGCAGACCCGTCTGGCGCGCGACGCGCGCGCCGTAACGCACCCGCTCGAGCGTCAGCGTTCCGAGCGTGTCGCCACCATACTCCGGCGCGTCGCGCCGAATGCCGCCGCCGAGAATCACGATGGCCTGCGCCTGCCGCGCCTCCGCAGTTGCGAGCACCGGCGACGTGTCGACGAACTGCAACAGGAAATCGGCAGTGACCGGCATCGCGAGGACCAGCAGTCCAAGTACGCCGCCAACGGCCAACGCCCGCCCGCCTCGCGGAAAGCGCGAGCGCAGCGCCAGCCCGAGCGCCGCCACCAGCAAGAGCCCGGTCGGCGGCAGCACCAGCGACTTGATCAGCGCCTTGAGCCAGAGCCAATTCATTTCCGACGTGCGTCAGTAGCGTACATCGCGATCTGCGTTGATCGTCGGTCCGAGGTGGCGCTGGCATCAAGTTCCACGGTTCGAGATGCCCGGACGATCGTGTGAATCGCCGACGTTGCGAGATTCGGTTGGTTGTAGGGCACACACGTCGTGCGGTCGAATCGGGTCATGCGCCACGCCATATCGCGCTCGTCCACACGAGAACGAAGCCTGAGCATCCGGGCCACGGACCATGTTGAGGACCGCCGCGATGTTCACTTGGGGTCTGCGAAACGTTTCTGTAGTCAACATCAATTCTAGCGCACGGATGCGCGGCGAAACGCGGCGCGCGCGGTTGGACCGGCCGCTCGATGATCTTGTTGTGTACATCTTCGGATCTTCGTCGCAATCGACGATCGAAGACGAAATCGGGCTTGCTCGAAGACGATGCATTTTCATGATTTCCCCTGTTGCAAAAACTTTCGTCCTCGTGTATTCGTCATCCAAACAATTCAAAACTGGTTCGCCGAGGTTCGGACGTGTCGTGCAAATGTCACGCAGACGGGGGTAATGTGTTCACCGGTTCGCCTTCGGGCGCGACGTGGAATCTTACCGATTCCTTGTCTGGGATTCTTGTTGACGGCGCTCACCACGGTTCGCTTGCATCGACAATATTTCGCGTCGCTCAACAGAGGCTGCCATGCTTCGAGACAACATCGTAGCCTCGGATATGTCCGAGTGCACATACTCGGTAACGAGTACCCGCCATCGGACCGCAGCATCCACGCTGGATCCTTCGGTGGTATCGGGGGCGCGCCGCGGCTTCGAGGGATTGATCATGAACCACGGACGTCCGCGCGACAGGACTCGGGTTCCCTCTTCGGCCGCTCACCGTCGAACGCTCGCCGCGGCGCACGTGGCAAGATCGAGCCCGCTGCATGTCGGAATCGTGGAATCCGTGGATCAGATCGAGGCGGCGAATCGCCTCATCTGCGAGCGCTATGCATGGCGAGGCTACAGTCTCGAAGTCTTCGATCACCGCAGCCTTTCGAGGCGGCGCGATGCATCGCGCCGCGAGATCACTTTCTTTGCGGCCGAGCAATCGGACGACATTGGGCACGATTACGTTGCGCCTGGACGGTCCCGGGGGACTGTCGGCCGAAGCGACACACGGTGACACCATGCAAGACGTGCGCGCCGAGGACCGTCGCCTTGGCGAACTGACGCGTCTGGCAGTGGCCGAGGGCGTCGACTCGCGTTTGGTGCTCGCCTCGTTGTTCGGACTGGTGTACGCGGTCGGACGGATGGTTCACGGTGTCACGGATGTGTTCATCGAGGTCAATCCGCGCCATGTCGCCTTCTATTCCCGCGCGCTCGGATTCGTCGTTCTCGGCGACGAGAGGATTTGCGCGCGCGTTGGTGCACCGTCGGTGCTGCTTCACCTCGACGTCGAGATCCTCGACGAGCAACTTGGCTTCGCGGACGCGACGCCAGCCGAAGAGCCCGTGATGCGGTACGGCACCTGACGACGGGCCGCGCACGCTCGGACCGTCGAGAACCAATCAGGAAGCGACCGACCCGCTTCCACCCCGATCCCCAAGCCCCCGTTCGGCGCGGCCTGGGCGGCAGCCCCCCGTCTTTCCGAGCAATGGCACGCGAGTTGCCGACCCCCGCCCGCGATCTTGTGGCATTGCACCAAAGGCCATGTTATGCTATTGGCATTCAGCCTCCCGATCGGCTATTATGCTGATGGCATTATCCGTGCCGAGTTGGTGTTATGCTCTTGGCATTGATTCGTTCCGCGGCACGATGTTGTGATCCCCACGCGATCCGCTCCCCAACCGTCGCCAGCAAACCCGGACGCTGACCCGCCGGCGTTGGCGCCACGGCGCCGGGAGTTGGCCCTTCTCTGCTAGCCGTTTTCCTGCCGTTCCGAAGGCTGCCCAAATGCGACGAGAGCTGCGCCCTACATTGCCAACGAACCGGTTTGGGGTCCGTGCGGAGCCCGTCGATTTTCTCGAGTCGCTGCCTGATGTCCGGATCTTGAAGACCTGGAGCGTGCGCCGTGGTCTCCAGCAGGTGCAATGTGGCCGCGATGTCTCGCGCGGCAGACCGGTGGTGAACGAGACCGGTGCGCCATGTCCGGAGCGGTCAATTTCCGCGGCCAAGTCCGCGCACCTGCGAGTCGCCGTCGCCGAGATCGCCGCAGGAGATCGATGCCGCGCACTATCTCGTTCGCAGACGCTATGCGTGGCGTGGCTACGAGGTCGAGACGATGGTCGACCCCTGCGCGCCCACGGCGCAGTCGCGACGCGAGCAAGAGATCACGATTGTCGCCGCGACCCTCGACGTGACGATAGGCACGGTCACGCTGCGACTCGACGGTCCGCTGTGGCTTGCTCGCCGAAGAAACCCATGGCGACGTCATCCAGACGGTGCGGGCGGGCGGCCGCCGTGTCTGCGAGCTCACACGCCTCGCGGTCGCGGAGAGTGTCGATTCGAAATCGGTGCTCGCCTCGCTGTTCGGCCTGGCGTACGCAACGGGCCGGGCCGATCCACGACGTGACCGACGTGTTCATCGAGGTCAATCCGCGGCACGTCGCGTTCTACTCGCGAATTCTCGGATTCGTCGTGGCGGCAGGCGAAAAGCTGTGCGAACGTGTGCGCGCGCCGTCGGTCTTGCTTCACGCCGAGGTCGAGGCGCTCGCAGCGCGGCTCAGGGTCCTTGCCGATATCGCCATGCCGCATTCGTTGCTTGGGGAAGCGGCCTGACGCAACGTCCTCCGGCGGTCCCGAGCGTTCGCCCGCAACGTTGACCACGTTCCGGGACTGCAGGAAACGGCGCTAGAAATCGTAGCGCAGTTCCGAATAGACGCGATCGCGGTTGTTGTACCGGCCGAAGTAACCGTCGCTCGGCCCGATGAAGATATCGACACCGAAGCCCACCGTCGCGTTCTTCGCGGCGTACCAGTTCAGCCGCGGACGGATGAGCCCGCCGGCGTCCTTGAAATTCTGTATCCATAGAATCTGCGGCTCGAACGCCGAATTCAGCTTGGTCGAGAGAAGCACGCTCGCCCCGAAGCCGTCGTTCTTGATCGCGAGACCGCCCCCGCCGCCGTCGAAATACGCGCGCTGAAATCCCTGCAGGTTGAGGCGAGTGTCGCCCGGCAGCGGGAACTCGACGCTCACGATGTAATCGAGCGTCGAGCGCTGCACCACGCCCTGCGGCACCGACGGGTCGGTCACGCTGTAGCCCTGGCCGCTCGCGTAGACCGCCTCGCCGCGCAACACCATCTCGCCCAGGTCCTTGCTCACCGTGCCGCCCGCCTGCCAGATCCGGTCGTAGCGCGGCTGAAACACGAACGGCTGCGCGGGATTGCCCGTGGCGGTCCGATAGAACGTCGGCTGCGAGCTGAAGCTGCGGTAATAGAACGCGGCGAGATCCCACCCGGAGACGAGCGTATTGGCGCGAACGCCAAGATTCGAATTGTCGAGACTGCGGCCCGGCCGCTCCGGATCCTGGAACAGCGCGGC
Source organism: uncultured beta proteobacterium (assembly GCA_963786625.1). Classification (GTDB taxonomy): domain Bacteria; phylum Pseudomonadota; class Gammaproteobacteria; order Burkholderiales; family Casimicrobiaceae; genus CAIWHR01. The sequence goes on along the minus strand of CAWAZS010000011.1, from coordinate 20,760 downwards.
GACGCTGGACGGCGTCGGCGACGGCAACGGCGCCGGGTAGAAGTCCGCGCCCGGCTTGCCGATCCGGTCGAACGCCGGCACCGGTATCCAGACGAACTCGACGTGCGCGTCGCCGGCGAAGTACTCGGCGCGCGCCGCCCACTGCGGAATGCGGATGACGTCGAAGCGCGGCAGCAGGAAATCGCGCATGTCGCGGGCCGAGACGACGTCGGCGAAGAACAGCCCGACGACTTCGCCCCAGATGATCTGCTGCGCGCCCAGGCGGAAGTCCCAGGATCCGGCCGAGACGTCGAGGTAGTTCTCGCCCCAGATGGCGCTCAGGCGCTGATTCTTCTTGACCGGATCCAGATAGAAATCGGAGGTCGCATAGACCAGGTCGCCGTCGACGCGGCCGCTCAGCTTCCACTTCACGCTTTCCGAGAGCTCGCCCTGCGCGGCGAGGGAGAGCCGCCCGACCCCGCGTGACCAGTGCGTCGGATCCGCATAGGTGTACGCGCCCAGGCGCCTCGAAAGAGCCGCTGAACTTCACGCCGGGCTTTTCCTCGGCCGCCGGCAGTCGTTCCGAAGAGCGCGTCCTTCGACAGCGGGTCGGGCTCTGCCGCCGCCAGGAGGATCGCATGTCCGCGGGACGCGTCCGCGCTGGCGAGCACGGGGCCGCTCGCCTGCGCGAGGACAGGCGCCGCGGCGACCGTCGACAGCATCGGCCATCGCAGCTTCGCCGAGATCCAGCAATCGCGGTTCTCGCCATCACCTCTGCCGCCTCCTCGAGACTGTCGACCTGCGATTCCCGCACCGATCGCCCGTCCTTCACCAGCACCCAGCGGTCGGCGGTCCGCATCCCCAGCCGGCGAATCCTGCCGTCCTCGATGCGCACCAGCCGGTCGGCCTTCGCGATCACCTTCTTGTCGTGCGTCGAAAACACGAACGTCGTGTGGAACGACCGGTTGATTTCCTTCATCAGCTCGAGGATACCGGCGCCGGTGCGGCTGTCGAGATTCGCGGTCGGCTCGTCGGCCAGGATGATCTTCGGCTGCGTCGCCAGCGCCCGCGCGATCGCGACCCGCTGGCGCTGTCCGCCGCTCAGCTCCGACGGCCGGTGGTGCGCGAACTTGCCGAGCTGGACGACATCGAGAAACCGGGCGACGCGCTCGCGGCGCTCCTTGCGGCCGAGCTCCTTGAACTGGAGCAGCGGGTACTCGACGTTCTCCTCGGCGGACAGCACCGGAAGCAGGTTGAACGTCTGGAAGATGAAGCCGATCGTCCGCGCGCGCAGATCGGCGAGCTCGTCGGGGGTGCGGCCCGAGGTGTCGCGGCCGTCGATGAAGATCTTGCCCGTCGGTCGGCGTGTCGATGCAGCCGATGAGGTTGAGCAGCGTCGACTTGCCGCTGCCCGAGGGACCGGCGATCGCGAGGAACACGCCCTCCTCGATGCTCAAGGTTCACCCCGTGCAGCGCCGGAACCATCTGGTCCCCGAGGCGGTATTGCTTCGAGACGTTTTCGACGCGGATCAGGGACATCGAAGGGAGACGGGTCGCGGGCGCAGTGGCTATACTATTGCGATGTGGATTGTGAATGCTAGGTTATAGGCTTTTGACTTCCTGCGCAAAAATGTCGGCTCGGCGTGCGTCGCTCGCCCGGTCGGTTCGCGCTGGCGCTGGCGCTCATCCTGGCCGGCGGCCGCGGCATGCCGAGGAGGGCCAGCCGTCCGCCGACGACGCGCTGGCGGCCTCGATCGTGCAAAAGGCCGACCAGATCCGCTTTCCCGCCGAAGGCTTCGAGGTCGGCGTCACGATCAACACGACGACGCCGGGCGGGCCCGCCGACGCGAGGAAGTACCGCGTCCTGTCGAAGGGCAACGAAAACACCGTCGTCATGACCACCGAGCCGGCATCCGAGCGCGGTCAGATCATGCTGATGAAGGGCCGCGACCTCTGGATCTTTCTGCCCGCCGTTTCGCAGCCCGTGCGGCTCCCGCTGGCGCAGCGCCTGACCGGCGTCGTCGCGAACGGCGACCTCGCGCGCGCCAACTTTGCCGGCGACTACAAGCCCCGGCTGCTGCGGACCGAAAAGATCGACGGCGAAGCCGATGTACGTCCTCGAGCTCACCGCCGTCGATCGCAGCGTCACCTACCATCGGGTGCTGTACTGGGTCCGGCAGTCGAACCACTGGCCGCACAAGGCCGAGTTCTACTCGCTGTCCGACCGCCTGCTGAAGACGTGCCTGTTACCAGAAGTTCGAGCGGATGGCCGGTCGCGAGCGCCCGACGCGGCTGACGATGCAGGACGCGCTGCGCGCGGGCGAGGAATCGGTGCTGGAGTACGCCGACATGAAGCTGCGGGACCTGCCGGACAAGATCTTCACGAAGGACTACCTGAAGCGGCTCGAGTAGTCGGCGTATGCGACCGGTTCGCCGCGGATCCGTCGACGGCGTCGCCTGTGCCCCGGCGCAGGACTGAGCGCGGTCGCGGCAGACCTTGACAAGCGCTTGCCGCGCGACCATGCTCGACTGAACATGGCTTCGATGCCGGGAACCGACGGTCGCCGTGAAAGAATCCGCTCAAGACGTCCTTGCAAAGCTTCGGCAGAAGGCGCAGGTGCGCCCGCGTCGCCCGCGCGGATGACCGACCGGCAGCCACGAGCGACCCGCTCGAACCTCCGTGGACGGCGCCCGTCGAGAACAGCGGTGAAACGGTCTTTGACGACCGCCCGCTGCGCTTCCGCAGCCTCACGGTCGCCGAGGCCGACCTTTCCGTTCTGGAGGCCCCGGAGGGCTTCCATGGCGGCTTCAAGATCCGGGTGGCGAAGCTCGGCGGCCGTCGCCGCGAGGCCGGCAAGCTGGTCGAGCGGCGCTATGCGGGGCGCGGCTACACGATCCCGAGCCGAGCCGCAGGATCCGCAGCTTTCGACGTTCATCGCCTACGACGAGGGGCAACTCGTCGGCACCGTGAGCGTCCGGCTCGATTCGGAAAAGGGCCTGTCCGCCGACGATCTCTACCGAAGCGAAATCGACGCGCTGCGCGCGGCGGGCGCCCGCATCTGCGAATTCACGCGGCTCGCCGTCGACAAGACGGCCGCCAGCAAGCCCGTGCTGGCCGGCCTGTTCCACACCGCGTACCTCTACGCCTCGGTGATCCGCGGCTTCACCCACGCGGTGATCGAAGTCAATCCGCGGCACGTCGCTCTTCTACGGACGGGCGCTGCGCTTCGACCCCATCGGCGAAGAGCGGATGAACCGGCGGGTCGATGCCCCCGCGGTATTGCTCTGCGCGCCCTTTGCAACGATCGCCGAAGGGATCGCGAATTACGCGGGCAAGCCCGAGTGCCCGGGGCGACGCGCTCGCTCTTTCTGTACGGGTTCCCGCCGGAGGACGAGCCCGGCGTACTGAAACGTCTGCGCGAACTCGTCGCGGCAACGTGAGTTCTCCGGCGCCCGCATCCCGTTGCTCCGGGACGCCGCCGTCCCGCCAGACCGGCCTCCCGCCAGCGCGCACCGCACCAAGTTCCCCGGTCAGCCCCGAAGCTTTCGGCGGATGGCCGCCAGCAGCAGCCTCTGCCGCGGGCCCGCGTTGCCCAGCGGCCTCGATGTGTGGACGAACTTCTGGCGATAGGCGTCGAACTGGAAGCCGCGCGGCGCGGCGCGAATCCGCCCCCGCCTGAGAAGAATCTTGAGCACCTCGGTACGCCGCCACGCCGGCACACAGGTCGCAGGCCATGGCCGTCGATGGACCCGCGCTCCTCGGTGAAATTCACCGCCGAGGGCTCGACAAGATAGCTCCGCTGGAGCATCGCCGGCGAAAGCCCAGCGATGAAGCGCGCGAGCTGCTCGTCGCGCGGCCGTCCCTCCAGCCGGAAATACTCTTCGAAGCTCATCCCCTTGGGCTCGAAATAGAGGAAGGCGACCCCCATCCCCAACGGCGCTGCGGTCACGGCCGGGATGCCGCGCGCGTGGCAGGCTGCGAAAACCATGCGCCGGGCGTCCATGGCGAAGAAGTCGATGCCGTCGACGTAGACGTCGACACCTTCGAGGAAGGCCGGCAGGTTGGCTGCCGTCACCCCCTCCGGAAACAGTTCGCAGATCGAGCTCCGGATTGATGTCCCGGGCCATCCGCGCCAGTACCTCGACCTTGGCCTGGCCGAGGGTGGACATGGTCGCCCCGGCCTGCCGGTTCAAATTGTGCAGTTCAAAATGATCGTAGTCAGAAATGTTAAATTTCCCGACACCGAGCCGGGTAAGGGTCAGAAGGTGGGAGCCGCCGACCCCCCCAAGGCCCGCGATGGCGATCCGTGCGGTTCGCAGGGTGTCCTGCTCGGGGGCGGACAGCCACCCCAGATTGCGGCAGAACGCGGTGTCGCGGTCGAAAATCGGAAACATCGCATGAGGATACAACACGCGTCGGCGACGAATGCGCACGGCGAGGTGTTACGCTCTTTGCATCCTGCTGTTGGCCGGTACCGGCAAAATCCTTCAGCTCAGGTCGCCTCGTCCCATGTCGGGGATTTTTACAATCGACCAGCCGCCAAACGTGATCAGGCATCAGACAACGCTTGTTAACACAATGTTTTATAACGATACTTTTTATAGGCCTGCGTCTTGGCACGGAACCCGCTTAGGAGGGGTGCAGCCTGTTCCTCTACTTTGATCAATGGGAGTCAATCGTGAAAAAGCTTTCCGCCATCTCGCTCGCACTCGCCGCACTGTTCACGGTTGGCGCTGCGTCAGCGAACAACATGTACATCAACCTGCCGAACAACACCTACGATGCGAGCGCCGTGATTGGTCCGGGCGTGTTTCCGGGCGTTCGTCCGTTTGACTTGAACACGCAGACGGCGATCTTCAACGAGTTCGGATTCAGCCAGATTCTGGCGACGTCCATCTATGCGATTTCCGGCGGTTCGCTCACGGGAAGTTTCTACGACACGAACATTCCGGCGGAGCTCACCGCGGCAGGGATTCCGGCAGCAAGTTTCCCGGATTGCCCCAACGGCCAGTGCGACATCGACGCGCTCAGCCCGCTCGTCCCGCCTCTTACCACGGACAATGAAGGCTACCTCCAGACGTGGGACCTGCAGGTCGAATATCACTTCGACGGCGTTCTTACCCCGGGCGGGCCGGTCTATAACAGTGGCACGTTCACGGTGTATTTCAATGACACTGCTGTTGCCGGCCTGCACGACGGCGGAATCGCGATACAGGGCACGCTCACCGGTTCGCAGATCAATCTCGCGAACCTGGACCTGTACTTCGACATCACGTACGTCGTGCCCAACTTCCTGTTCATCTCCAACGGATCGTCGTTCGTCGACGCGTTCACCCAGGTGGGGACGGCCACTCCGCCGACGCTGCACCTCGACACGAACGTGAATCCGCCGATTCCTGACATCGGTTCCCTGATCCCGATCAACGCGACGTCTGCGTACCGCCAGACGACCCTCGACGGATCCATCACGGCTGCGATTCCGGAACCCTCGACGATCGCGCTGCTTGGAATCGCGTTGTTCGGAATTGGAGCCATCGGGCGCCGCGCGCGCGGCTGATTGACGTCTCTTCTCGCAGGACATCGACGTGCGCATGAGGTAGCGAACTTAGCGTTGATGAGTTGATCGTTTGCTTCTAAGATACCCCCTGGTCCCGTCGGACCAGGGGGTTTTTCTTTTTTGCCAGCGGCGCCATGGCTGCGACCGAGCTCAAGGCGATTCTGTACCTGCGCCGGATTCCGATCGTTCAATCCACGGGGTTTCCTTGGTGGAAGATCTCGGTGGACCGATGCCGGACCAGCTCGATTTCCCTCCCATACCAAAACGGCTGACAACCTGCACGGCCACTCGGCAATCTCGAGCACCGCAGCGGTTCTGCACTCTCTGAATGTTGCGACCGATTTCCTCGCTTGCGTTGCAGACCCTTCTCCGCCAACGCCGGCGCTCGCTCGCGGCTGTCTCCGCCGTTGCCTTCGGCATCACATCGCTGATTCTCGCCAGCGGTTTCATCGAATGGAACCTCTGGTTCGGCCGGGAATCGACGATCCATTCGCAGCTCGGCCACGTGCGCGTTTTCAAGCCCGGCTACCTCGAGAGCGGCACGGCCGACCCGTTTGCCTACCTTCTCGCCGAGGACTCGGATCAGCTTCACCGAATCGAAGCCGAGCCGCACGTCACTGCGCTGGCCCCACGGCTGTCGTTCAACGGGCTGATCAGTCACGGTGAATCCACGCTTTCCTTCATCGGCGAGGGGGTTGCGCCCGAGCGCGAGGAGTTGCTGAGCCGTTCGGTCACCATCGTCCGGGGCGACCCGCTCTCCGCGGTCGACGCCAAAGGCGTGATCCTCGGGCAAGGCCTCGCCGAGAACCTGGGCGTCCGGGCCGGGGACACCATCGTGCTCCTCGTCAATACGGCGAGCGGTGGGATCAACGCCGTTGAAGCCCGGGTGCGCGGTGTTTTCCGGACCATCACGAAGGCGTACGACGACGCTGCGCTGCGCACGCCGATTGCCATGGCGCGCGAACTGTTGCGCGTGTCCGGGTCGCATTCGTACGCGCTCGTGCTCGACCAGACCGAGAACACCGACCGTCGTCGTGGCGGGTCTGCGTGAGCGATTCCGCGGGCATCCGCTGCAATTCCTGCCATGGCGCGAGCTTGCCGACTTCTACAACAAGACGGTGAAGCTCTTCTCGCGGCAGGTGGCGGTCCTGCGGCTGATCATTGCGGTGATCATCGTGCTCAGCATCTCGAACTCGATGATGATGAGCGTGCTGGAGCGAACGGGCGAAATCGGCACGGCGATGGCGCTCGGGCACGCGCCGCCGGGGAATCCTGGGCCAATTCCTCGGCGAGGGGCCCTGCTGGGCGTCGCCGGCGGCCTCCTGGGCCTCGTGGTCGGCTTTCTCGCCGCCCAGCGTGATTTCGGCCATCGGAATTCCGATGCCGCCGCCGCCCGGGCATGGCCTTCGGCTACACCGCGGAAATCATGGTGACCTGGACCTGGCTGCCGAGGCGTTCGTCGCTCGCCGTGGCCACGACCCTCGCGGCGAGCGTGTACCCGGCATGGAAGGCGTCCCGCATGAACATCGTCGATGCGCTGCGCCATAACCGCTGACCGCCACCATGCTGAAGCTCGCCCTCCGCAACGTCTTCCGCCACCGGTTCCGCACCGCGATGACGCTGGCGGCGATCGTCATCGGCGTGGCCGGCCTGGTGCTGAGCGGCGGCTTCGTGCGCGACATCTTCATCCAGCTGGCCGAGGCGCTGATCCACTCCCAGTCGGGCCACCTGCAGGTCGCGCGGACCGGCTACTTCAGCTTCGGCTCCCGTTCGCCGGAGAAGTACGTCGATCGAAGACGTCGAGCGCGGCGCGCCGCACGATCGAAGCGATGCCCGAAGTCGACGATGTCCTGGCGCGCGTGCATTTCTCCGGGCTTGATCAACAATGGCCGGACGCGACTGGCCGATCGTCGGGCGAAGGCGTCGAGCCCGCGAAGGAAGCGAAGCTCAGCACCTTCATGCACATCGTCACGGGCCGCCAGCTGGCCGACAGCGACCGCTTCGGCGTGCTCGTCGGCCAGGGCGTCGCGCAGGCGCTGAAGCTCGCGCCCGGGGATCGCGTCACGCTGCTGCTGAACACCGCCGACGGCGCGCTGAACAGCCTCGACCTCGACGTCGTCGGCGTGTTCCAGAGCTTCTCGAAGGAGTACGACGCGCGTGCGGTCCGCATTCCCGCTGGCGCAGCGCAGGAGCTCCTGGGCTCGCAGGGCGTGAACACCCTCGTCGTTTCGCTGAAGCGAACGGCGGATACCGACCGCGTCGCCGCGCAGCTCGTGTCCGCATTCGGCCCGGCCGCAACTGGAAATCAGGACGTGGGTCGAGCTCAACGACTTCTACGAGAAGACCGTCGCACTCTACGACCAGCAGTTCGGCGTCCTGCGGCGATCATCCTGGTGATGGTGCTGCTCAGCGTCGCGAACACCGTCAACATGAGCGTGTTCGAGCGTACGGGGGAATTCGGCACGATGCGGGCGCTCGGCAATCGCGCCGGCCACGTGTTCCGGTTGATCCTGATCGAGAGCGCGCTGCTGGGGCTGATCGGCGCGGCGTTGGGCGTCGCGCTCGGCGTCGCGCTCGCGCTCGCTGATTTCGGCGGTGGGCATCCCGATGCCGCCACCGCCCGAACGCAAACCTTGGCTATACGGCGTACATCCGTGTTGTGCCGTCGGTCCTGGCGACGGCATTCTCCGTTGGCTTTGCGGCGACGACAATTGCGGCGTTACTCCCGCCGCGAAAGTGTCGCGCACGGCGGTCGTGGATGCCCTGCGGGCAAATGTTTGAACGTACCGCGCCTTCCCGTCGCCATCGGACCGACCGTTAGAGGGACGCACCGATTCGATCCATGATCGGCTACCAGCTCACCATCAGCGCGGCGCGGTACCCGGACGTCACTCGTCGTCTTCGGCGCCCGCCATCATGCCTGCCGATCGGCGTCCGCGATCTGCATTTCCGGCGCTTCCGGCAAGGGGTGCCTGACGAACACCTTGCGCCCAAGGTGATACACCAGCAAGGGGAACGGCATCCGGATCCAATGTGACCGGACGTAGAGCAGGAAGCGCGCAAGCCGGGTGCCTGGAACGTTCGTGCTCGCGTGCAGCGGTTGCAGGGCCCGCCAATAACACTCGTCCATCAGTCCGGCGAGCGGGCGCGGCGGCTTGCCGATCGCCGCGGCGTCCAACACGGCCTGTGGCACGGACGTGTCGAGCATCGTGGTCGTGAACCTGAGCGCATAGTACAGCGGGCGCGTCAGGCCCAATTCCACGGCTCGCGGAACCAGCTGCTCCCAGAACGCTGGCGCGGCCCCAAAGGCTTGAAGCAGGCTGTCCAGATCGAAGAGGTCGCGAAGTCCGCTGGCGAATTCGCCCTCGTGAAAGAGGTGGGTTGCGCTGTGCAGCAGCATGTCCACCGGTTGCAGCACGAACAGGTTCTGCTCGCCGGGCAACGGCACGATGCCCGCCAGCAGGGCCGGCGTATTGACCTTGACCCGCGCGGTCTCGGGCAGGATCGTGTGATGCACGTCGATGGTCGTTCCGCGGCGCACGTGGCGCATCGGCGGGATTTCGTGCATCCAGCGGCGATAGTAGCGCTGGTCGTAGGCATCGTGCCCGGTCCCTTGCCAGCCGTTGAGCATGAGCGCGCTTTCGACTTCGCCCAGCCGCGCCTTGGGTACGATGATGTCGATGTCGGTGAACATGCGCCCGCGCGCCGCCGGCAGTCCGGCCATCACGTACGCGGCCCCCTTGAGCAAGGTGACCGGAACGCCGGTTGCAGAAAGCGCGCTGCGAACGCACTCCACCTCCCAGCGAAGGGCAAGGTCCTGTCGCTCGGCCATGCGCTGCGCGGACAGCAGATGCATGCGCGCAGCCTGGGGGACCGCCTCCCGGACGCCGTGCCGACTCAGGCTGAGCGCGAGACGTGCCAGCAGATTCGCGCGCCGCCCCTGGCGGATCAGCAAATCCCATTGCAGGCCGGACAGTCGGGCCACCGACTCCGGTTTCAGCAATGCCTGGACGATCAGCGGCCGCTCTGGGCGCATTCGGCCTGTCCGGCGGACAATCGGTCGAACATCTCGACGGCGTCGTCCAGCCTGCTGTAGGTGAATTGAAAGCAGCGGCTCTCGTCCACCAGACGCACCACCGCGTCGAAGCCACGGCGCCCGTGAATGTCGTAGTTGAACGACTGCTCGGCGATCAGCATGAACGTGCGCGCGCGGCTGCGCGGTTCCAGCGACGGGTCCGCATCGCGAACGTATTTGGGCGAAACGATCCAAGCCGGCCGCACCGGCTCAGCGGCGCGCCGGACGCTTTCCGCCGGAGGGCGCAGGAAAGCGAGAGTCCCCTTGGTGGTGTCCGGCACGGACGCGGAAATCACCGCGTCCGGCGCGAACGCCGCGATGATGTCGATCGACTTGTTCTTCAGGTTTACCGGGCGCGCCATGCCGTAGATCAGCCCGCTGTCCATGTCGTAGAGGGCCAGCTCGTCGGAAAGCAGTCGCCAACCGCGCAGAGCCAAGGCCGCGCACAGCGTGCTCTTGCCCGCGCCGGCTGGCGCCGGAAGCACCACGCCTTGCCCCTCCTTCTCGAGCACGGCCGCATGGATAATCAGATACTGGAGGCAATGCGCCGCCACGCACCAGTTGAGTCCCCATTCGAGCATCGCAAACACCTGGCCGGCAGGCAGGGGGATGAACGACGGACGGCCATCGAAATGGAATCGGGCCAGGGGCTTCACCCACCGTCGGATGCCGCGTTCACGAGCGAGTTCGATGTGGAAGTCCGCGAATGCGTCGGCGGCGCACACCTCGACGTCCGGGTAGACCAGAGCCAGGTCGTCCGCCAGAGAGAGGAAATGTCGGACCGCAGCTGCGCGACGAACGGGCGCAGACTCAGCTTCAACTCGCCACGTCGGAGCCTTCCGATCAGGTCGGTCCTGGAAAGATCGGAGACTTTCAAGCCGGATCGTTGGTCACGAGGCCGAGATTCTGCAGCTCACGCAAGACGGACTGAACGGAGTCCAGAAGATCTCGACGGTCGTCGGCGGCGACCAGTTCCTCGACCTCCGTGACGAGTACCTCGGTGGAGCGCGGACCCGAATCGATCAGCCGAATACACTCGAACGCCAGGGGGCCGAGCAAATGGGTGTCCCCTCGCATCGGACTGTACACGATCGACAGGTCTTCGCCGGCCCAGCTGTGCAGAGCGAGCCTGTCACCCGGTGCACTCAGACGCCACGCCAAGGGAAATTCCCTACAGGAACGGGGCTGCCGTCGACAGCCTATCCTACGGGACCGCTATCCAGTTCGAATAGAGATAGTTCTTGATCTCGGTGGAGTTCCAGGTTACGCCTGGAAGGGGGCTGTATGTGCCTGTCGCCATCATTTTCAACTGTTCGATCGACACGCATCGCTCGATCTCGCTTGTCGACTGCGACGACAGGCATTTGAAATTGAGTTGAGCGACAAGCGTGTATTTCTGCAGGTCGGTGCCCGACGAAAGAATCGTCACGACCTTGTCCGTGGAGCTGGCGCCTGCCGGGGCCGCGATCCCGGTGGCGCCGCAGACCGTCCCGAGAGTTGCCTTCGTGTAATCGAAATTGGTCTGGCCCGCTTTGCAGCCCGGGTACTTGTTCACCAGCACTTCCCAAGGTTTGCTGTAGGACGCCGCACTGCGGTACGAATTATTCTTCCAATTCGAGATCGTCCAGACCTCGTTGGGGTAGGACTGGTGACCCTGATTGCCCTTCAAGCTGGTCGTCGGATCGATCATTTCCGAACCCCAGGCAGACGGCGACTGGCAGTGCCACGCCATCACCGGCCGGCTCGCCAGACTGGCAGCGACCGGAACTGCTGCGGCACCCAACTTGATGAGCCGCCGCTTCGACGGTGAGACCACGGGGCCGGACGCAGACCCCGCTTCGTCGCCCGCTGGTGACGCCTTCGTCGGCCGTTTGGCGATTTCGCTCATATCCGTTCCACTAACCTCGACCGACTCTTAACCATGGCCTTGTCCCAAGTCTAACAAACACGCGCAAGATGTTGGCGCAGCGACCCCACGACAGAACTCATCGCGGTCTGGCATCAAGCCGAAGAAAGACCTCCCAACGCTGAACTCGAAGCAATATTCGTGCCTCACTTGGAAACGTTGCGATTGGCACTGTTCTTACGCAATATTCGTACCGAGTATAGCAAGACATTGATTCATATTGCCTTGGCTTGTCCTGCTGACCCAGTCCACAGGCAAATGTAAGAAATGGCGACAGCTTGGACGGTACCAACGGTGGCCGAACCGCACCGCGGGGGAGGACCGGACGCAAGCCGCGCCGTGCGGGACCGGCGCAGCCCCATTCAACGCGAACCGCGCAGTAGATCCTGCAGGAAGTGCGCTGGCACGGCGACACTGATGCCGGAGGGCTGCCCCACGGCCGCGTCCTTGATGCTCTTGACCAACGCCATGTTGACGATGCCGATGACCTCGCCGGAGTCCGCATCGTAGAGCGGGCTGCCGCTGTGGCCGGGATATGCGGTGGTGTCGAGCTGGAAAAGAGTGAACGGACCGGATTTCAGGCTCCGAACGATGCGCGGGTCGAGCTGCCGCGCGGTTGCGCCGGGGATGGCGATGGGCGTGCGCGACGCGATGATGCCGCGATGCGTGACCGGATAAAAACCCAGCGCATTGCCGAGGGGAAATCCGGTGAACGCGATGCTCTGCCCGTCGCGAGCGGTCTCCGGGTTGCCAATCGTCACGACCGGCAGCCGCGCCCCGGAAATGCGCAGGAGCGCGAGATCGTGCTCCTTGTCCACCGCAATGGCTTTCGCTTCCCTCGCCTGCGGCTCCCGCGCTCCCGGCACGTGCACCAGAACCATCATCGTTTCGCGCTCGTCGGTTTGGAGGAGGTCGGGCAGCACATGCGCATTCGTCGCCACCAGCGTGCCGTCATCGACCGCGAATCCGGTGCCACGAAACATGAACGGCGGGCTGCGGGTCTTCTGATAGGTGCCAACGGCAACGACGGACGGCTTGATTCGCTCCACGACATCCGCCAGTCCCGCGTGCAACCGGGGAGACCCGAGCAGCAGTGGCAGCAGCAATGGAAGCACACGAACAACGCGCGCAAGCACCCGAAGGGTCGGAGCGAACGAGGACAGCATCGCAAACACTAGCGCCCCCTTCCCGCATAGATATGTGGCAACTCCGCCGAAGGGGCCGTTACCTCCGCATCGTAAGGATGCTGGTCCTTTCGGAAATGGCTCTTGATCCGGAGCACGTACGCGCGTGTCTCCGCGTACGGCGGAATGCCACGGTAGCGCTCGACCGCCCGCTCGCCCGCATTGTACGCGGCGGCGACCAGCGAGACATTGCCCCGGAAATAGGCGAGCAGCCAGCGCAAATAAGCGAGCCCACCGCGAACGTTCTGCACCGGGTCGTACGGTCGTTTGACGTTGAAACGCGCCGACGTTTCGGGAATGAGCTGCATCAGGCCCTGCGCGTTCTTCGGCGAGCGCGCATTCGGATTGAAATTGGACTCCGCGCGGATGATGGCGAGCGCGAACTGCGGGTTGACGCGGTATTCCGGCGCGAGACGGCGCACGATGTCCGCGGCCTTCTTCTGCTCCGGCGTCACCGCGAAGAACTCGTCCTCCTCCACGGGCGGGGTCACCACCTCCTGGACGGGTGGCGGCGCCGGGTCGCGCATGCATTGCGGAAGGTCGACGACCGCGGTGCCGACCAGCCCGACCATCTTCTGCGCGTGCTCGTGACCCTGCTCTGCCGCGATGCCGAAGAATACCGACGCCAGCCGGTCGTCACGCGGCACGCCGCGGCCGTTGGCGTAGATCCAGCCGAGACTGAACTGCGACTCGGCATCGCCGAGTCGTGCCGCTTCGCAATAGAGCTCGACGGCCTGCGCCGGATCCCGCGGCACGCCCTCGCCGTGCTCGTGCGCGCGTGCCTGGGTGCGGAGGATGGCGATCAGGCCCGTTGGATCACCCTCGAACGCCGCGTGCACCGGCGGTGCGACCACGGACAGCAGCGCGACGGCGACGAGCGCGCCGCCCACGCGCAACCGGGGCGCAATTCCCGTCCACAGCGATTGCCGGTCGGCCATCACGTCCCACCCGCGGCAAGCCGGTCCTCCCGCTTTGCTTCCATGCGAAAGTGCGCGAGATACCAGGGCATTGCGGCCTCGATGCCCTCATCGAGGCGATGGGTTGGTACGTAGCCCAGAAGGCGTCCGGCCTTGCCGATGTCCGCCTGCGAATGGCGGACGTCTCCCGGCCGAAAGTCGCGATAGACGGGCGTCACTGCGGCGATGGCGGGAAGGCGGCGCGCAATCGCGTCGCGCAGAAGCTCGAACAGGCGGTTCAACGACGTGCGGTCATCGACGGCGACGTTGTAGACCTGGTTGATCGCGGCCGGATCGTCGGTGACCGCGGCCAGGAGATTCGCCTGCACCGCGTTGCCGACATAGCAGAAGTCGCGGCTCGTCTCGCCGTCGCCGTTGATCGTGACCTCCTCGCCGACCAGCATCGCGCGCGTCCAGCGCGGGATGACTGCTGCGTACGCGCCGTCCGGGTCCTGGCGGGCGCCGAATACGTTGAAGTAGCGCAGGCCGATCGACTGCATCCCGTAGCAGCGGCCGAACACGTCCGCATAGAGCTCGTTCACGAGCTTGGTGACCGCGTACGGCGAGAGCGGCCGGCCGATCGCGTCCTCGACCTTGGGCAGCGCCGGGTGATCGCCATAGGTGGAGCTCGAGGCGGCGTAGACGAACCGGCGCACGCCCGCATCCCGGGCGGCGACCAGGATGTTGAGGAAGCCGTCGATGTTCGAGCGGTTGGTGGCGACCGGATCGGCCAACGAACGCGGAACCGAGCCCAGCGCGGCGTGATGCAGCACGACATCGATGCCGCGGCAGGCCATTCGGCAGGCGCCCGCATCGCAGATGTCCGCCTCGATAAACCGGTGGCGGCTCCATCGTTCCGCCGTCACCGCCGCGCGCACCTCGTCGAGGTTGCGCCGGTGGCCGGTCGCGAAGTTGTCCAGGCCGACCACGGTCTGGTCGAGCTCGAGCAGCGTCTGCACCAGGTGCGAGCCGATGAAGCCCGCGCTGCCGGTCACGAGCCAGCGCAGCGGCTTCGCCGTCAATCGCTGCCGCAAATTATCGATGGCGCTCATGCAAGGCTCGGACTCACAATCGCCAGACCGTAACGCCATTGCCGGTCAGATCACCGACGTCGAACTGGCTCTTCACGTCCGCAATGACCCCCTTCGGCAGCAGGCGCTCGAGGTATTCGGAGATCGGCCGCGCCTTGAACGCGCGGTGCGCGACGGCGGCCACGATCGCCGTTGCCTTGGGCAACTTCACCCAGGGCACGAGCTCCACGCCGTACTCGTGCATTGCTTCGTCCGCTGACGCCACGGGATCATGGACGACGACCTGCGCGCCGTAGGACTGCAGCTCGCGGATCACGTCGATGACGCGCGAGTTGCGCAAGTCGGGACAGTCCTCCTTGAAGGTGAGGCCGAGCACGATCACCGGCGCGTCCTTGACCTGCCAGCCGTTGCGCACCAGATGCTTCACGGTCTGGTCGGCGACGAACTTGCCCATGCCGTCGTTGATGCGCCGCCCGGCCAGGATCACCTCCGGGTGGTAGCCGACCATCTCGGCCTTGTGGGTCAGGTAATAGGGATCGACGCCGATGCAGTGGCCGCCGACCAGCCCGGGGCGAAACGGCAGGAAGTTCCACTTCGTCCCGGCTGCACGCAGCACCTCCAGCGTGTCGATGCCGAGCCGGTCGAAGATGATCGCCAGCTCGTTCATCAGCGCGATGTTGAGGTCGCGCTGCGTGTTCTCGATGACCTTGGCGGCCTCGGCGACCTTGATGCTGGACGGCGCGATGCACGCCGGCCGTGACCACGCTCCCGTACATCTGCGCGACGCGCTCGAGCGTCTCCGGTGTGTCTGCCCGAGACGACCTTGGTGATCTTGGTCAGCGTGCGCTCCTTGTCGCCGGGATTGATCCGTTCCGGCGAATAGCCGACGTTGAAATCGGCGAGCCACTTCATCCCGGAATGCTTCTCGAGTACCGGGACGCAGATTTCCTCGGTCGCCCCCGGATAGACGGTCGATTCGTAGACGACGATGGCGCCGCGCTTCATGTGCTTGCCGACGGATTGCGACGCCCCGAGCAGCGGCCCGAAGTCCGGCTGGTGCGCCTCGTCCACGGGCGTCGGAACGGCGACGATTATGAAGTCCGCGTCGGCCAAGGCCGCCGGATCGGTGCCGACGGAGAGCAGCGTCGCAGCGCGCAGATCGGCGATGCTCACCTCGCCCGTCGGATCGACGTGGCGTCGGTAGTTGGCGACCTTCTCCGGCGACAGGTCGAAGCCGATCGTGCGGTGCTTCTTGCCGAATTCCACGGCCAGCGGCAACCCGACGTAACCCAGGCCAACAACAGCGACGGTAGTCATTTCTTCGGGTGCTTTCCTATGTTTGCGAATTGCGGCGACGACGCGCCTTTGATGGTGCCAGCAGGTCAGTTCGCAACAACCGTGCCTCCGGCGCTCAAAGCTCCTTCATCAGCCTCGCCACGTCGGATTGGGCTGGAAACTTCTCGCCAAGCTTGGCGAGAACATCCAGTTCCTTTTTCGCCGCTTCCTTCTGCCCAGCCTTGATCAGGGCACGGGCAAGGTTCAGCCGAATGCCACCGGCGTTCGGAGCCAGGGCGACCGCCTCCTTGAGCAACTCGATACCGCGCTTGCTGTCGCCCTGTTGCACAAGCAGCATGCCCAACGTATCCATGATTGCCGGATTCCTCGGTGCAATCGCATACGCCCGTTCGGCGTAATCGAGCGCTTTGGGGTCCTTCAGCTGGCCCGAGACCCACGCCAGATTGTTCAAGGCAAGGATGTCATTCGGGTTGGATTCGAGAATCAGCTTGTACTCCCGCGCCGCTGTCCCAAGATCCTTCTTCGTCAACGCGTTCTGCGCCATGTGGCTGCGGAACGGGATGTCTTTCGGATTCTCTTTGAGCCAAGTCGCGGCAAACTTGTCCGCTTCGGCTTCTCTGCCACCCGCACGCAGCGCGGCGTCGAGCCTGACAGCGAGATCCGTAGTTTTCGACTGCTTCAGTCCGGCGCGATACACTGTAACGGCCTCGGTCCACGCCTTTCTGGACAAGTGGAAGTCGCCCTCGAAGAGATAGCCGGCGGACTCCTTCGGGCGTTGCTTCTGAACATCGCGTGCCACCGCCAGCGCCTCCTTGGTTTGGTTGGCTTGCAGATGCACGGCGATGAGCGTTCGCTGTGCTTCCACGAAATCGGGCTTGACGGCCAGGGCCTTGCGCAGGCTCAGCAGTGCCGCATCGGTGTCCTTGGCGGCCAGCTTGACTTCGGCGATCCGCAGGAACGGCGCTGGCGATCCGGGCCGCAGCTGGGCAATCTTGTTGTATGTCGCAATGGCTTGGTTCGATTCCCCCGCAGCCTGCTGCGCCTGGGCTGCGGCATACAGAACTTCGACATTGTCCGGCAGCGCCGCGGTCGCGTCCTGCGCCGCGGCTACGGCCCTTTTCCGGATCCTTGGTGCGCAGGTAGTGGGCGACGAGCGCGAGGCGCGCCGTCGCGCTCGTAGGGTCCGCCGCCACTGCCTTGCCGATGAGCGTCGCAACCTCCTCGGTGGTCCCACCGTCCCCGGCGCGCAGCCTTGCCAGCGCGAGCAATGCGCGCACATCCTTCGGATCCTTGGCGAGAACCGTCTCGAACCTCTTCTTCGCGTCTCCCGGCTTCCTGTCGGCAAGATCCAGTTCGGCAAGGCTCGCGGCCGCCCCGAAATCGCCCGGCTCGAGCGCAACCGCGCGCTCTAAGCTCCGGCGCGCGCCCGTCCTATCGCCGCTGGCAAGCAGCACCGCGCCACGCAGGTTGTGCGGCATCGCTTTGTCCGGCATCTTCTTCTCGAGTGCGGAGATAGCCTTGAGTGCCGCGTCAAATTTGCGCTGCTTTGCGTTGGCAACGATCAGGATAACGTCCGCGCGAAACCCGGTATCCGCCGCCGCGGTCTCTTCCAGCTCGCGGAATCCGCGCTCCGTTTCGCCTGAAGCCAGATGGGACACGGCCACCGCAGCGCGTTTTCTCGCATTCCCGGGGTCAAGTTCCGCCGCCTTCGCGAAATGGCGCGTCGCTTCCCCAATGTCACCGTTCCTCATGGACACTTCACCGGCGAGCGCCAGCACGTCGGAATCGGCATCGCCCGCCTCCAGCAATGGCTTCAATGCTTCCGTGGCCTTGGCGAGCTTGCCGCTACGCAGATACGTATTGACCAGTACAATGCGAGCGTACTTTTGCTTCGGCGCGCGTTGCAGCACCTTCAACGCGTTCGCTTCCGCCTGCGCGTAGGATCCAAGCTGATATTCGACGCTCGCGTCCAGCATCAGGCCAAGCAGATCGTCGGGCACCATCCTGAGCTGCTGCTGAACGGCCTCGCGTGCGGCAACGTACTTCCCCTCGCGAAAGGCGAGCAGCGCCTGAAAATACAACGTTTGCGGGTGCTTGGGCGCGACCGTCTTCATCGCCTCGAGTTGCTTGCCGGCCTCCTCGGTCTTGCCCTGACGGATAAGCGAGGTCACGATGGCCGAATGCGCCGGCAGGTAATCGCTCTTGCTTTCGAGGGCCTTTCGATACGAGGCCAGCGCTTCATCGGGTCTTCCTTGCGCCCCTGCAATGTCGCCCTTGAGTTGCAGCGCCTCCGTGAGCGTTGGTGCCTTGGCCAATGCCATTTCGACCAGTGCCACCGCCCCGGCCAGGTCGCCGGTTCCGGCTTTAAGGCGCGCATCGCCGAGTAACGCGGCCGGGTATCCCGGGATTGCAGCCTGCGCAGCCGCAAATGCGCCGCGCGCCGCTTCGACGTTGCCCATCGCGATCCACGCTTCCCCGAGAGTCGTTTGCAGGTCCGCAATGCTCTGCGTCGACGTGACCTCCACTTTGGAGAATTCATCGATGGCCTTCCTGAATTCGCCTTGCAGTACCAGCGCACGCGCCAGCAAAGGAACGACCTGGTCGGACGGATAGTTGAGCTCCGCGGCCCTGCGCAGCTCCTTCTCTGCCGCAGCGAGGTCGCCGCTTTCGAGCAGCGACTTTCCCAGCAGGAACCGCGCCTCGGCCAGATCGGGATTCTTCTGCAGCGCGTTCTTGAGCTGGATCACCGCCGCACTGCGATCGCTTTTCGCAAGGTATTGCTTGGCCGAGTTCACCATAGCCTCGGGCGTGTCGCCCCCGCAACCGGTCAGCAGCGAAGCGGCAAGCATGAGCAATGCCGTAGAACCCCATATCGAATTTCTCATCTTCATGTTCATCCTTTGGACCACGGCACCTGCCACAAATGGTCGCGTTGCATTATGGACAGCTGCGCATCGACAGCGTGTTCACCGCCGCGAACCGATCGCACATGATCGACAGAACATCCATCGATCCATTTTTACTTGAGACCGAACTTATGCATGACGTCGTACAGCGTCGGCCGGCTGACGCCGAGAACTTCCGCCGCCTTGACGATATTGCCGTTTACACGGGACAGAACGCTGATCACCGCCCGCTTCTCGGCCTCGTCCCGGACATGACGAAGGTTGAACGAGAGGTCCTCGCCGTCCGTCGCCGCCAACCCGACGTCTGCGGCGGTGATCTGGTTGCCGTCGGCCATGATTACCGCGCGCTTGATGCAATTCTCCAGCTCCCGGACATTGCCGGGCCATGGTCGCTCGATTGCCGCCACGGCATCGGACCGCAGCGTCATCAATCGGCGGCGCTGTTCCGCGGCGAAACGCTGGACGAAAGCATGCGCCAGCAGCGCGGTGTCGCCCTGGCGCGCGCGCACCGGCGGGATCTCGACCACGATCTCCGCCAGGCGGTAGTAGAGATCCTCCCGAAACTCGTCCCTCCCTGATCAGCGTCTTGAGATCCTGGTGCGTCGCGCAGACGATGCGCACGTCGACTGGAATCTCCTCGCGACCCCCGACCCGCTCGATCACCCGTTCCTGAAGGAACCGCAGCAGCTTGGCCTGCAACGCCAGCGGCAGGTCGCCGATTTCGTCCAGAAACAGCGTGCCGCGGTGCGCCGTCTCGATCTTGCCGATCGTCTGCCTGGTCGCCCCGGTGAAGGCGCCCTTTTCGTAACCGAACAGCTCGCTTTCCAGCAGGTTCTCAGGGATGGCGGCGCAATTGATCGCGACGAAGCGCTCGCCGCGGCGGGGCGACAGGTCGTGCAGCGCCCGCGCCATGAGCTCCTTGCCGGTCCCGCTCTCGCCAAGGAGGAGGACCGTCGCGCCGGTTCCAGCGACCTTCTCGATGAGACGGCAGACTCGTAGCAATTCGGGATCGCGCGTGAGGAGCCCGGCAAACGCGTCGGGCTGACGCATCAACTGCAGCCGCTTGTTTTCCTGCTGCAGATCGTAGAATCGGAACGCGCGATCGATGGTCAGTGCCAGAAGGTCGGGCTCGAACGGCTTGGCGAAGAAATCGTAGGCACCCAGGCCGATTGCCCGGACGGCGTTGGTCCGGTCGTTTTGCCCGGTGAGGACGATCACCTTCGTGTCCGGCGCCACTTGCAACACTTCCTCGAGCAGCTTGAAGCCCTCCGTCACGGTGTCGGGATCGGGCGGGAGGCCGAGATCCATGGTCACCACGGCCGGCGAGTACCGGCGGAGCTGCGCCATGGCGCTCTCGCGATCCGCGGCGGGCAGGGTCTCGTACTGGTCGAACGCCCAGCAGATCTGCTTCTGCAACGAGGGGTCGTCTTCGACAATCAGGAGGGGGCGTGCCTTTTCAATCATACCAGCTCCTTCTCCGCCGGTGCGGCGGTGCCCTCGGGCATCTCGAACAGCGGCAGCAACAACCTGACGTTGGTACCGACATTGGGCGTGCTGTCGACGTGCACGCGTCCGCCAGTTCCTGCACGTACTGGAAGCTCTCATAAGCACCGATACCCATGCCGGTGGCCTTGGTAGTCTGAAACGGTTTGAACAGGCGCTCGCGGACGAACTCGGGTGTCATCCCGGAACCCGTATCACCGACTTCGACCATGGCCTGTCCATTCTGTTTCACAAGTCGAATCCAAACGCGCCCGTCGCTTTCCGTCGCGTCGATCGCGTTCTGCACAAGGTGACCGATCACCCGCTCGATCCGCTGTTCGTGTCCTCGCACGATCAGTTTCTCCTCGAGTCGAAGCTCCGGGACCG
>CAWAZS010000010.1:0-355172 GCA_963786625.1 uncultured beta proteobacterium | reverse complement strand
CTTGAGCCTGTCGGGGTTCAGCGGGACGACCGATTACCGGCACAACGGCACCGCCAGGGTGCGCAACGTGATCCTGCCCGCCAGCTATCACCACGTGACGACGCCGGTCGCGCAGGCGCTCGCGGAGGATGCGGCGACGCGCGAATGGATCGATGCCTACGTTCCGGACGCGGCGCTCCCGGACCCGCCGCCGGAAACCGTGGGCTACGGCGTGATGTGGACGGCCGACGTCTGGCACTGCGTGAAGAAGCACTGGGCTCTGGAGGCGCAGCGGACGTCCGTGCGCGGCGCGCCCTGGCAGACGGGTTAAAATAATCGTTTTGCCCGTCCCGGCCGCCTTGCGCCGTGCCGACCCGCCCGACAGGCGGGAACCCACCATGGCAGGCGCATTGACCGGCAAAGTCGCGCTCGTCACCGGTGCCGCGCGCGGCATCGGCCGCGCGATCGCGCTGAAGCTCGCCGCGAGCGGCTGCGACGTCGCCGCCAACTACTACAACAGCGCCGACGAGGCCGAGGCGCTGTGCGCGGAGATCCGCGCGCTGGGCCGGCGCGCCGTCGCGATCCAGGGCAGCGTCGGCATTCCCGACAGCGTCGACGAGATCTTCGCCGAGTTCGGCAAGCACTTCGACCGCCTCGACATCGTCGTCAGCAACGCCGCGTCGCGGCGTGCTCAAGCCGACGGTCGACATGACGCTCAAGCACTGGCGCTGGTGCATGGAGACCAACGCGCTGGCGCTGAACCTGCTGACGCAGCGCGCGCTGCCGCTGATGACCGCCGGGCGGCGCGCATCATCGCGCATGTCGAGCCTGGGCGCGCAGCGCGCGATGCCGGGCTACGGCTTCATCGGCGCGTCCAAGGCGGCGCTGGAAGCGCTGGTGCGCGCGCTGGCGCAGGAACTCGGGCCGCGCGGCATCCGCGTCAACACGGTGAGCGCCGGCGTCGTCGACACCGACGCGCTCGCCTACTTTCCCGAACCGCGAGGAGCTGCTCGCCGACTTCGCGCGGCGCACGCCCGCCGGGTCCGGTGCTGACGCCCCGAGGACGTCGCCGGCGCGGTGTACCTGCTGTGCCTGCCCGAGGCCGCGATGATCAACGGCCACACGCTGGTCGTCGACGGCGGCTTCGCGATCTCGGGCTGATGGTCGAATGAGCCAATGAGGCCGACTTGACGGCGGACATGACGATGGAATCCGGCATTGCCGGCAAGAGCGCCATCGTCACCGGCGGCAGCCGCGGCATCGGCCGCGCGATCGTCGAGCTGCTCGCCGCCGAGGGCGCCGACGTCACGTTCTTCTACCGCGACAACGCCGCGGCCGCGGCCGAGGTCGTCGCCGCCGGCACGCGCGCGCGGGGCGGCAAGGTCGCGGCGCTGCAGGTGGACATCCGCGACTCGGCGGCCTGCGCCGCCGCCGTCGAGCGCGTCGCCGAGCGCTGCGGCCGCATCGACATCCTCGTCAACAACGCCGGCATCATCCGCGACAACCTGCTCGCGGCGTTCGACGACGACGACGTCGCAGCCGGTGCTCGACACCAACGTCGACGGCGTCTTCAACGTGACGCGCGCCGTGGTCGCCGCACATGATCGTCGCAGCGCGCGCGGCCGATCGTCAACCTCAGCTCGGTCGCCGGCGACAAGGGCGGCCGCGGCCAGACCAACTACGCGGCGAGCAAGGGCGCGATCAACGCGTTCACGCGCGCGCTGGCGGTCGAGCTGGCGCCGCGCAAGATCCCCGTCAACGCGGTCGCGCCCGGCGTGATCGACACCGAGATGTCGCAGGACGTGCGCGAGCTGGCGGGCGACGAGGTCAAGGCGCGCATCCTGCTGCAAGCGCTACGGCAGCCCGAGGAAGTCGCCTACGCGGTATGGTTCCTCGCCTCCGCGCTACGCCGACTACGTCACCGGCCAGGTGCTCGGTGTCGACGGCGGCTTCAAAATGGAGTGACGGAGCAACAATGACGCAAGCGCAAATCACCAAGGAAGAAATCATCGCGGTGTTCCCGACCGTCGCGGAGACGATGGCCGACGCGCTCGGCTGCGACGTCGAGGACATCAAGCTCGACGTGTCGCTGATCGAGGGCCTCGACGCCGAGTCGATCGACTTCCTCGACATGGTGTTCCGCCTCGAGCGCGCGTTCAAGATCAAGATCCCGCGCGGCAAGATCGTCGAGAACGCGCGCGGCACGCTGTCCGAGGCCGAGTTCGAGCAGAAGGGCGTCGTCACCGAGGCCGGCCTGGCGCAGCTGCGCGCGTACCTGTCGGAGATCCCGGCCGAGCGCTTCAAGACGCCGATGAAGGTCAAGGACATTCCGCGGCTGTTCACGCCGGAGACGTTCTGCAAGCTCGTCATCGCGGCGCAGCGCGAAGCCAAGGCGGCCGGCTGATGGCACGCGCGAGCCCGATGGCTGACGCCATGGACGACCATTTCGCCGCGTTCTCGTTCGTCGACCGCATCACCGAGTTCGACGCCGGGCGGCGCGCGCGCGGCGCGTTTCGCGGTGCCGGCGGACGTGCGCGGCGTTTCCGTCGTGCCTCGTCGCCGAGGCGGTCGGCCAGCTCGCGGCGTGGGTCGCGATGGAGCACATCGGCTTTCGCGGCCGGCCGGTCGCGGCGCTCGCCAGCGAGACGCGCTTCCGCGCCGACGTCGCGCCGGGCGACACGCTCGAGCTCGCCGTCGAGATCGAGACGCTGCGACGACGACGCGGTCGCCTACGCGCGGCTGGGCGCGCGTCGACGGCGCAGCGCGTGATCGAGCTGGTCGACTGCCTCGGTCCGATGCTGCCGGTCGAGGAGTTCGATTCGCCGGAAGCGCTGCGCGGCGCGCTTCGCGCTGCTGCGCGGCGCGGGCGCGCCGCCCGGCCGCTTCCGCGGCGTCGCGCGCCGCGACGTCGTGCGCACGGCGAGGCGTGCCCGGCGAGTCGGCGACGCGCGACGCTGCACGTGCCCGCGTCGGCGCCGTTCTTCGCCGACCACTTCCCGCGCCGCCCGGTGTTTCCGGCGACGCTGCTGCTCGACGCGCAGATCGGCCTCGCGCATGCAGCTCGCGGCGAGGCGACGGACTGGCCCGCCGGCACGCGGCCCGGTGCCCGTCGCGGATGACCCACGTGAAGATGCGCTCGTTCATCGCGCCCGGCGACGTGCTCGACGCTCGACGCCGAGCTCGCGCGCGCCGCGACGGACGGCAGGCGCGCGATCATCGCTGAGCGCGCGCGATGCGCGAGCGGCAAGACCGTCGCGACCGCGCGGCTCGAGTTCGCCGCCGCGAACGGACGCGATGCATGACACGGCGCAAGACGACGCGTCGCGATCACCGGCATCGGCCTCGTGACGCCGGTCGGCAACGACGTCGCGACGACCTGGGACGCGCTGCTCGCCGGCAGGAGCGGCGGCGCGCCGATCAGCCTGTTCGACGCGAGCGGCTTCCCGGTGCGCATCGCCGCCGAGGTGAAGGACTTCGACGACGACGCGATCGGCGACCGCAAGCTGCTGCAAGTTCGCCAACCGCTCGCACCGCTTCGCGCTGGTGGCGGCCGAGCAGGCGCTGCGCGACGCCGGCATCCGCCCGACCGCCGGCCGACCGCCACGCGCTGGGGCTGCGCCGTCGGCGCCGGCATGATGACGTCGGAGTTCGACGACCTCGCGGCGACCTACGCGCACTCGGCCGCCGACGGCGAGCTGCATGCCGACGCGGCTGCTCACCGACCCGGCCGGCGAACGACCCGATGGTGTTCTGCCGCAGCCAGGCGACCGCGGGCCTGTCGCTGCTGACGCGCCGCTACGGCATCCGCGGCTACGCGACGTCGGTGCACACCGCCTGCGCGTCCGGCGGCCAGGCGCTCGGCACCGCGCTGAAGCTGATCCGCCGCGGCGCCGTCGACCGCGTGCTGGCCGGCGGCTTCGACTCGATGATCAGCCCGATCGGCATCTCCGGGCTTCTGCCTGCTGTCGGCGCTCTCGCCCGACAACGACACGCCGCGAGCGCGCGAGCCGGCCGTTCGACGCGACGCGCAACGGCTTCCTGCTCGGCGAAGGCGCGGGCTTCCTCGTGCTCGAGGAATGGGAAGCGGCGCGCCGCGCGCGGCGCGCGCATCTACGCCGAGCTGGCCGGCGACGGCAATTCGCTGTCGTGCTACCGCATCACCGACTCGCCGCCCGACGGCGACGGGCCGATCCAGGCGATGCGCGCGGCGCTCGCCGACGCGGGCGCGACGCCCGCCGACGTCGACTACCTGAACGCGCACGGCACCTCGACGCGGATGAACGACCGCAGCGAGAGCGCGGCGACGCGCGCCGTGTTCGGCGACGAGGTCGCGCGCGTCGCCGTCAGCTCGACCAAGAGCACGATGGGCCACCTGATCGCCGCCGCCGGCGCGGTCGAGGTCGCCGTCTGCGCGCTGGCGATCCAGCGCGGCGAGATGCCGGTCAACGCGAACCTGCGCGAGCGCGACCCCGACTGCGACCTCAACTTCGTGCTCGGCGACGCCGCGCCGCCAGCGCGTGCGCGTGGCGATGTCCAACTCGTTCGGCTTCGGCGGCTCGAACAGCTGCGTCGTGCTGCGCCATCCCGAAGAAGTCGACGGCCGGCGCCGGTCGCCGGCGCCTGAGCCCAGCGGACGGCCGATCATGGCCAACGCCCAGAATCGTCATCACCGGCACCGGCGCCGTCTGCGCCGCCGGCATGGCGCCCGGACGAGATCCTCGACGCCGTGCGCGCCGGGCGCTCGGCGATCGGCGCCGATCCGCGCAGTGGGACACGACCGGCTGGCCGCGCCGCGTCGCCGGCGAGATCGCCGACTTCAACGCGCGCGCGCTGGTCGACGACCGCAAGCTGCACAAGCTGATCCGCCGCACCGACCTGTTCGGCCTCTACGCGGCCGGCCGCGCGATCGAGGGCTCCGGCGTCGTCGCGCATCGCGACGCGCTGGACGCCGGCGCGGCCGCGCTCTACAGCGACCGCACCGGCGTCTACGTCGGCTCGGGCGGCGGCAACTACCAGAACCAGTACGACTACTTCCCGCTGCTCGACCGACGGCCAGCGGCGACCTGCCGGCCTTCGGCCGCGAGCTCGCGAACACCGTCAACCCGATGTGGCTGCTGCGCACGCTGCCCAACAACGTGCTCTGCCACATCGGCATCCAGCACGGGCTCAAGGGCCCGAACGCCTGCATCACCAACCACAGCGTCGGCGGCACGCTGGCGGTGATCGAGGCCGCTCGAGGCGCTGCGCGACGGCGAGGCCGACCGCGCCGTCGCCGTCGGGCCACGACGCGCCGATCGAGCCGCAGATGGTGCTCTACTACCACCGGCTCGGGCTGCTCGCCAGCGAGGCGCTGCGGCCGTTCGACGCGCGCCACGACGGCAGCCTGTTCGGCGAAGGCGCGGCCGCGCTGGTGCTGGAGACCGAGGCCTCGGCCGCGGCGCGCGGCGCGGCGGTGCTCGGCGAGGTCCTCGGCGGCGGCTACGCCTGCGAAGGCGAGGGCCTGCTCGCGATCCGCGACGACGGCGACGGCGCTCGCGCGCGCGATCGCGCGCGGCGCTCGCCGACGCGCGGGCTCGCGCCCGCCGACGTCGGCATGATCGTCGCGCACGGCAACGGCACGCCGCAGTCCGACGCCTCCGAAGCGGCCGCGATCCGCCGCGTGTTCGGCGCCGCGATCGCCGCCGGTCACCGGCGTTCAAGTGGGCGTTCGGCCACCTGATCGCCGCGGCGGGCATCCTCGAGACGGTGCTGGCGCTGGCGGCGCTGCGCGCGGCGTCGTGCCCGGCATCGCGACGCTCGCCGAGCTCGATCCCGCCTGCGCCGGCCTGCCGGTGTCGGCCGGCGCCGCAGGCGCCGCGCAGCGACGTCGCGCTGGTCCTCTGCCGCGGCTTCGGCGGCACCAACGCCGCGCTGCTCGTGCGCGCCGCGTAGGCGCGGTCGGCGCGCCCGGCCGACCACGGATGCCGACCCGCCGAGGACCGCTGCGGCATCGACACCGTCGAGATCGCGCGCATCGAGCGCCTGCTGCGCGAGACGCCGGCCGACGGATCTCGCGCCGGCTCTTCTCCGCGCAGGAGCTCGCCGACGGCGGCGACGGCCCCGGCC
Organism: uncultured beta proteobacterium; assembly: GCA_963786625.1. Lineage (GTDB taxonomy): Bacteria > Pseudomonadota > Gammaproteobacteria > Burkholderiales > Casimicrobiaceae > CAIWHR01. The sequence continues at coordinate 349,088 of CAWAZS010000010.1, read as the reverse complement.
GCGCGGCGAGCCTCGCCGCGCGCTTCGCCGCGAAGGAGGCCTGCCTCAAGCTCTTCCCGCGCGAGACGGCGCTGGGCAGGATCGAGCCGGCGGACTTCTCGGTCGCGCGCGACGACTACGGCGCGCCGCAGGTCGTCTGCAGCGCCAGCGCGCGGCGCAGCTGCTCGGCCGCCACCGCATCGCCGCGATCGCGCTGTCGCTGACGCACGACCGCGACGAGCGCCTCGGCGGTGGCGCTGGCCGAGCCGGCGCGCGACCGAGCGTGCCGCTCGCCGGCCGCTTCCTCTACCGCTTCGCTGCCGCTGCGGCGCGAGGTGATCCTCGGCGAACCTGCGCCGCGTCTTCGGCGACACGGTCGTCCGAGGACGAGATCGTGCGCGCTCGCGCAGGCGCACTACGGCCACCTGTGGCGCCTTGCCGGCGAGTTCCTGCGCTTCCGCTGGCTGTCGCGCGGCGCGCAAGGCGGCGCTGGTGCGCGTCGAGAACATCGACGCCTTCGTCGCCGCGCTCGCGCAGGGCAAGGGCGTCCTCGATCCTCACCGGCCACTTCGGCAACTGGGAGGTCGCGACGATCGCCGGCATCGCCCACTTCCCCGAGATGCGCGGCAAGTTCCACTTCGTGCGCCGCGCGATCAAGCCGCCTGGCTCGACGCGCTGGTCACGCGCCGCTTCAACGAGGCCGGCTTCGGCGTCTTCTCCAAGCGCGGCTCGCTCGACGCGATGCTCGAGCGGCTCGAGCGGGGCGACGCGATCGTGTTTCCGTTCGACCAGCACGCGCGGCCCGCCCGACGGCATCGAGGTCGACTTCTTCGGCCATCCGGCGTGGACGTTCAAGAGCCTCGCGATCATCGCGCTCGCGACCGGCGCGCCGGTGCTGCCGGCGGCGAGCTGGCGCGAGCCGGACGGCCGCCACGTGCTGCGCTTCGAGGAGCCGCTGGCGCCGATCGAGTCGCGAGAACACGAGCGAGGCGATCCGCCGCAACACGCGCGCCTACAACGCGGCGCTCGAGCGCCTGCGTCCTGCGCCACCCCGAGCAGTGGTACTGGGTGCACCGGCGCTGGAAGCCCGTGCGCGCCGAAGGCGCCGCAGACGGCCGCGCCGGCGCAGCCGTCTCTGACAACCCGATACGCCATCGGCCCACCATCGACAATTCGAATTCATCGACGCAATCAAAGCGCGAGCTGCCGCGCGCATTCTTTCGCGGCAAGCGCGTGCTCGAAGTGGGCTCACTCGACATCAATCGGGCTCCGTACCGTACGGCCTGTCGCGGCCACGGCGACTACACCGGCCACGGACCTGTCGCGTCCGGGCTGCCGCCGCGCCAGCCGTCGGATCGCTGGAGGCCTGCCCGCGGCCAGCTGCTTGGCCCTTCCGTCACGGCACTTCGACGTCAGCCTTCTCCGGCGAGTGTTTCGAGCTACAACCCGCTACTCGGGCTCGAAACCGGGTCCAACATGATGCGCATGATCCCGTCCGGGGGGGCTCATGCTCGACGAGCTGCGCCACCACGGGCCGGCGACGCGCGCCGGCGACGACCCGCAGTGCGCTCGAGTCGTCGCCGTTCAGCCGTCGCCAGACGGCGTGGAACTGCGCATCCTCACCGCGCGGGGACGGCGCGAGCAGGCCCGCTATGCGATGGAGGTGACCCAGCAGCCTGCCCTATTTCGCCGATTACTTCGGCCGCCGTACATGCGCCCAAGCTCGACCAGCTCGCACCCCGGCTGCGCGGCGCGCGATGAATCGGCGCTTCCCGACACCGAGCCGCGCTCCTCTACGATCCGAGTCGCTCGGCGCCGCGGACGATGTCGACGGTGTCAACCTCGTCGGCACGACGCGCATCTGGTTCGCAACCTCGTCACGGCGGCGTGGTGCGACGATCTGTGGCTCAACGAGGCGTTCGCGACCTGGATGGCCGAGCAGGCGACCGAACGATTCAATCCCGACTGGGACCTGAAGCGCGGGCGCGTTCCAGCAAGGAGGATGCCTTCCGGCGCGACGCCGGCGGCGCGACGCGACCGATGGTCGGCCGGTGCGCACCGAGCCACGCGTTGCGCGGTCTTCGACGAGATCACCTATCAGAAGGGCGGCTCCGCTTTCGATGTTCGAACAGGCGCTCGCCGACGCTGTTCCGCACGGGCTTCGCCGCTACATCCTCACGCACGCCTACTCGAACGCCACCGCCGACGACCTCTGCGATCACCTCTCGCAGGCGGCGTGGCCGGGACGTCGCGCGCGAGATCGGCGGATGGGTCGCGCGTCCGGGCTTTCCGATCCTCGACGTCGCCACGCGTTGCTTCGGCGGGCGCACCGAGGTGCGCTCGCGCAGCGCGCTTCTCGTCGCAGAGCCTTCGCGAGCTGGCGGCGATGTGGCACGTGCCGGTAGTCCTCGCGCGGACGGTCGTGCGACCCGCACCGCTCACGCTGGGCCGGAGCCCGCCACCGTTCACTTCGGCGGCTGTCCCCGTGATCGCCAACGCCGGCGACACCGGGTACTACGCCGCGTCCGCTGACGCACGCGGCCGGTGCGCGACTCAGGCGGGCGTTCCGACCGCTGCCGGCGCCCGCCGGGCGGCATCACGCCGGCACGTGGCCCGCCGCGCGCGGCGTGCGATCGCCGACTACCGCGGCGCTTGCCCGCGCCGCGCACGTCGGCGATGGCTGCTGCTCGTGGCGGCGCCTCGACGATCCGACGAGGCCGTCAGCGGCGCTCGCGCAGGCGGCACTCGCGCTGGGCGCGCGCGCGGAGCGCCGCAGCTGACCGCCTGGCGGACGGCGCACCTGGCGCTCGCTCGCGACGCTGAGGCGCTGGCGCCCTCGTGATCCCGGCCTTCATCGCGCGCCGACTCGAGCGGCCGCGCCAGCCCACGCCGGGCACGGCCGCACCCTCGACCCGCGGGCGTCCTGAACACGGTCGGGCGACACGCCGACGCCGCGGCCTACGCGTCATTGCTGGCCGCCCGCAGGACCGCTTCGGGACAGAGGAGCGTTGGCGACTCGAGCATGCAATTGCACTGGTCCGCGATCCCAAGCTGGCCCAGCGTACGCTCGACCTCACGCTCACCGACGAGTGGCAACCCGGTGTCGCCACCCGCATGGCTCACGCAGGTCGGTGAGGTCGGCGGTCACGCCGAGCTCGCCTTTGCGTTCGTTCAGCAGCATTTCGTGGCGCTCGCGGCGAAGTCGGGCGACGCTGGAAAGCTGTGGCTGCTGCCCAGGTCTGCAGCGGGCTTCAACGAGAGCGCCTGGGCCGATCGATTGCTGGCCGCGCAGGACGCGAGGCTCGGCGAAGCGGGACGCGATCCCGCGCAGCGGGTCGCCGAGGCGATCCGCGAAATCGGTGATCCGCTCGGCGGAAGGCAGGCGGCTCGCCCGGCAGCTGCGTTCACCGGCGCCGTCGGGTGTCGCTACGCCGGCCGAGCAGCGTCCTGCGGGAGCGCGCCGGACGTGATTTCCCCGTACAGTCGTTCGGTCTCAGCCGATGGCTTGAGGCCGAGAACGGCGGAGAGAAGCTCGCGAAAGCGACGGAAGGCGACCAGCGCCTACGCCTGGGCGCCCGTGGCAGCGAGCGACCGCATCAAGCCGCGATAGAGCGGTTCGGCGAGGTTGTCCGCTTCGAGTTCCACGTCGCCGCGCGCTCCGTCACTCGTCGCGGAACTGCCGCGAATGCAGCCGCGCGTAGATCCCCTCCCGCGCCAGGAGCTCGGCGTGCGTGCCCTGCTCGGCGATCCGTCCCTCGTCGAGCACCACGATGCGGTCGCAGTGCTCGATCGTCGAGAGCCGGTGCGCGATCACGATCGTCGTGCGGCCGCGCATCAGCTGCTCGAGCGCCGCCTGGATCAGCCGCTCGGATTCGGTGTCGAGCGCGGAGGTGGCCTCGTCGAGGATCAGGATCGGCGCGTCCTTGAGGATCGCGCGGGCGATCGCGATGCGCTGCCGCTGGCCGCCGGAGAGCCGGATGCCGCGCTCGCCGACGACGGTGGCGTAGCCGTCCGGCTGCGTCGCGGATGAACTCGAGCGCGTTCGCCGCCTCGGCCGCGCGCTCGATCGCCTCCTGCGGCGCGCCGGTCATCGTTCCGTAGGCGATGTTGGCCGCGATCGTGTCGTTGAACAGCACGATCTCCTGGCTCACCAGCGCGATCTGGCGGCGCAGGTCGGCGAGCCTGATCGTCGCCAGATCCTGCCCGTCGAGCAGCACGCGCCCCGCGCTGGGCAGGTAGAAGCGCGGAATCAGGTTGACGAGCGTCGTCTTGCCGCCGCCCGAGGGCCCGACCAGCGCGACCGACTCGCCCGGGCGCGATGTCGAGATCGATGTCGGTCGAGCGCGGGACGGCCGTCCTCCGCATAGCGCTTCGTCACGTGCTCGAAGCGGATGCCGCCGCGCGCATGACCGAGCGTGACGGTGCCCGTGTCGGGTTCGGGCTTCTCGTCGATCAGCGCGAAGATGCTCTCCGCGGCGGTGAGCCCGCGCTGGATCACCGCGTTCACGTTGGACAGCGTCTTCAGCTGGCCCAGGAGGTGCAGGAGCGCGGCCATGTAGGTGATGAAGTCCCCCGCGCCGTACTGGCCGCCGGCGCTCTGCCGGATCGCGACCCACAGGATCACGCCGACGGCGATCGAGACGATGATCTGGTTGATCGGCGTGCCGAGCGCCGCGGCGGCCGACTGCTTCGCCGTCGCGAGTCGCAGCCGGTCCGCCGCCACGCGCAGCCGGCCGCTCTCGTACTTCTCGCCGCCGAACACCTTGACGATGCGGTGGGCGCCGATCGCCTCCTCCAGCGCGTGCGTGAGCGCGCCGGTGCGCTCCTGCACGAGAACGCTCACGCGCTTCAGGCGGCGGCTGATCTTGCGCAGCGCGAAGCCGACGACGGGAAACGCGGCGAAGGCGATCAGCGTGAGCTGCCAGTTGATGTACAGCAGGTACGAGAGCATGAAGACGATGGTCAGCGTGTTGCGGATGGCGACCGTGACCGCCTCGGAGGCCGTCGCCGCGATCTGCTGCGCGTCGAACGTGACCTTGGACAGCAGGAAGCCGGCCGAGGTCGCGTCGTAGAACGGCGTCGGCAGCCGCAGCAGATGGTCGCTCGCCTCGCAGCGCAGGTCGAAGACGACCCGCGAGCCGATCCACGCGAGCCCGTACTCGCTGACATACGATCCGATGCCGCGCAGAACGAACACGCCGACGATCGCGAACGGCAGCCACCACGTCGCGTCGGCGTCGACGGCGCCGATGTTGTTGAGCAGCGGCTGGACGATGCGCAGCATCATCACGTCGGTCGACGCGACCAGCAGCATGCCGACGATGGCGCAGCGCGAACACGCCCCGATAGGGACGAACGTAGCGGAGGATCCGGCGATAGTGATTCAAGGGGGAAGCCGTGCCGGCGGGGAGGCGGGAACCCGGCGATTATAGCGAAGCGAGGTCGCCGAGCCCGGGACGGCGGCGCCGGTCCGCTATAATTCGCGAGCTCCGGCAGAACCACGGCGCATTCGGCTCCGGACTTCCCCGACGCGAGCGGACGTTCGCCCGAGCCCCGACGCAACGCGGCACCTGCCCGCACCCGCCCCGCCATGAGCTACTACCAGCGTCACGTCTTCTTCTGCTGCAACCAGCGCGAGGCGCCGGAGGCGTGCTGCGCGAACCACGGCTCCGTCGAGCTGCAGGCCTACGCCAAGGAGCGGATCAAGGCGCTCGGGCTGAACGGCAAGGGCAAGGTGCGGATGAACAAGTCCGGCTGCCTCGATCGCTGCGACGAGGGACCGGTGCTCGTCGTCTACCCGGACGCCGTCTGGTACACCTACGTCGACCGCGCCGACATCGACGAGATCATCGAGCGGCACATTCTCGGCGGCGAGATCGTCGAGAGGCTGCGCATTTGACGCCGAAGACGACCGAGCGCTACACGATCGACGGTCCTGCCGGCGCGCTGGAGATCGCGCACAACGTCCCCACGCGCGCGCCCCGCGGCATCGCGCTCGTCGCGCATCCGCATCCGCTGCAGGGCGGCACGCTCGACAACAAGGTCGCGCAGACGCTCGCGAAGACGTTCTTCGCGCTGGGCTATGCGGCGGTCCGCTTCAATTTCCGCGGCGTCGGCCGGTCGGAGGGGGCGTTCGACGAGGGGATCGGCGAGACGGCGGACGCGCTCGCCGCGCTCGCGCACGCGCGGACGCGCTTCGACGCGAACCCGCCTGCGCTCCCGGTCGTGCTCGCCGGGTTCTCGTTCGGGTCGTACGTGCAGACGCGGGTCGCGGAAACCGTTGCCGCGGAGCGGCTGGTGCTGGTCGGCCCGGCGGTGCAGCGCTTCGCGGTCGGCGCCGTGCCGGCGGGCACGATCGTCGTCCACGGCGAAGAGGACGACGTCGTGCCGCTGGCCGACGTGCTCGACTGGGCGCGGCCGCAGCACCTGCCGATCGTCGTCTTCCCGGGCTGCGGCCACTTCTTTCACGGCCGACTGGGCGACCTGCAGAGGACGATCACCGGAATGTGGCACGGACATGCGGTCGTCCCCGGCGCCTGATCCGGACGTCGTGCTCCGCGTCGCGGAGCTGCGCAAAGTCTACGGCGGCAACGAAGTCGTCCGCGGGCTCTCGTTCGAGATCCGCCGCGGCGAGTGCTTCGGCCTGCTCGGCCCGAACGGCGCCGGCAAGACGACGACGCTGCGCTGCTGCCTCGGGCTGATCGCCCCGGACGGCGGGACGATCGAGATGGTCGGCGTGCCGATTCCGCGTGCCGCGCGGCAGGCGCGCATCCGCGTCGGCGTCGTTCCGCAGCTCGACAACCTCGACCCCGATTTCACCGTCACCGAGAACCTCCAGGTCTACGGCCGCTATTTCGGGATTCCCCGGGCGACGCTCGCCGCGCGCATCCCGGCGCTCCTGGAGTTCGCGGGACTCGCGAGCCGCGGCGACGCCGGCCTGCGCACGCTCTCGGGCGGAATGAAGCGGCGCCTCACGCTCGCGCGCGCGCTCATCAACGACCCCGAGCTGCTGATTCTCGACGAGCCGACGACCGGGCTCGACCCGCAGGCGCGCCACCTGATCTGGGACGGGCTGCGCCAGCTGCTCTCGCAGGGCAAGACGATCCTGCTCACCACGCATTTCATGGACGAGGCGGAGCGCCTCGCGACGCGGCTGGCGGTGATCGATCACGGCACGCTGATCGCCTCCGACACGCCGCGCGCGCTGATCGCCGCGCACGTCGAGCCCGAGGTGATCGAGATCTACGGCGACGACGCGAAAGCGTGGGCCGATGCGCATGGTCGCCGCCTCTCGACGCGCCTGGAGACGGCCGGCGAGACCGCGTTCTGCTACACGACCGATCCGCAGCCGCTGCTGGCGGCGCTCGCCCAGGCGCACGGCGTGCGCTACCTGCACCGGCCGGCGAACCTCGAGGACCTGTTCATCAAGCTGACCGGTCGCGAATTGCGCGATTGAGCATCGCCGCTGCCGCGCGCGCCGCCCCTTCCATCGACCCCGTGTGAGAGTGATCGCATGCCGACCCGTACCCTGCTGCTGATGCCGGAGCTCTCGCTGCGCTGGACGGCCGTCTGGCGGCGCAACCAGCTCGTGTGGCGCAAGCTCGCGATCGCCAGCGTGCTCGGCAATATCGCCGACCCGCTGCTGTACATGGTCGCGCTGGGCTACGGCATCGGCAGCTTCGTGCCGGAGGTCGGCGGAATGAAGTACATCGCGTTCATCGCGACCGGGATGGTGTGCCAGAGCGCGATGTTCACGGCGAGCTTCGAGGCGATGTATTCCGCGTTCTCGCGCATGCACGTCCAGCGGACCTGGGACGCGATCATCAACGCCCCGATCTCGCTCGACGACGTGCTGTTCGCCGAGTGGGTCTGGGCCGCGTCGAAGGCGGTGATGTCGACGACGGCGATCCTGCTCGTGGTCATGGCGCTGGGCTACGGGCACTCGTGGTATGCGCTGTGGATCATTCCGCTGGGGTTCCTGGTCGGGCTCACGTTCGGCGGGCTCGGCCTCGTGATGAATTCGCTCGCGCCGAGCTACGATTTCTTCACGTACTTCTTCACCCTGGTCCTGACGCCCGGACTGCTGCTTTCGGGAGTGTTCTTCCCGGTGGAGCAGATGCCGGTCGCGTTGCAGGCGGTCGCGAACCTGCTCCCGCTCAAGCACGCGATCGACCTCGCGCGCCCGCTGCTGATGGACGCCGTTCCGACGAACATCGCGCTGCACATCGCCGTGCTCCTCGCCTACGCCTGCGCCGCGTACGGCGTCGCTCTGGTGCTGACGCGGCGGCGCCTGCTGCGGTGACGCGCGGCGCGACGCACGAGCGCTTCTTCGCGCCCTGCCCGCGCGGGCTCGAGTCCGCGCTGGCGGCGGAGCTCGCCGCGCTCGGGGCCGAGTTCGTCACCGCCGGCGGAGGGTGGCGTCGGCTTCGCCGGACCGATCGAGCTCGCATATCACGCGAACCTGGAGTCGCGCCTGGCGAGCCGGATCCTCTGGCAGGTCGCCCACGGCGGCTACCGCGACGAGGACGAGCTCTATCGGCTCGCGCAGAGCGTCGATTGGGGCCGCCATTTCACGGTGGAGCGCAGGCTGCGCGTCGACGTCGCGGCGACGCGATCGCCGCTCGCCAGCATCGAGTTCGCCACGCTCAGGGTGAAGGACGCGGTCTGCGACCGCTTCCGCGCAGGCACGGGCAGGCGGCCTTCGGTCGACAAGCAGCGACCCGAGGTCCGCGTGCACGCCTACCTGAGCGAACGCGAGGCGACGCTCTATCTCGACACGTCGGGCGAGGCGTTGTTCAAGCGCGGATGGCGGCGCGACACCGACGTCGCGCCGCTGCGCGAGAACCTGGCGGCGGGCCTGCTCGCGCTCGCCGGATGGACACCGGCCACGCCGCTGCTCGACCCGATGTGCGGCGCCGGGACCATCGCCATCGAGGCGGCGCTCATCGCCGCCGACCGCGCACCGGGCCTGCAGCGAACCTTCGGCTTTCAGAAGCTTGCGTGGTACGACGGGCCGACGTGGCAGCGCATCCGGCAGCGCGCCCACGACCGTGCGCGGCGGGCGCCGGCGACGCGCTCGATCTTCGCGAGCGATGTCGACTCGCACGCGGTGGCGAAGTGCCGCAGCAACGCCGCGGCCGCGGGCGTCGCCGAGTGGATCGAGCTGACCGAGGCCGACGTCCTCGCCCGGAGCGCGCCGGCGCCGGCCGGGCTGCTGATCGCGAACCCCCCGTACGGCGTGCGCCTCGACGACGACGCCAAAGTGGCGGCGTTCTACCCGAAGCTCGGCGACGCGCTGAAGCAGCGCTTCGCGGGCTGGACCGCGTGCCTGTTCACCGGCGACCCGCGGCTTCCGAAACTGATCGGCCTCAAGCCTTCGAAGCGCACGCCGCTCTTCAACGGGGCCATCGAATGCCGGCTGTTCCGCTTCGAGATCGTCGCCGGGCGGCCGCAGCGCGCCCCGCGCGCGGGGCCGGCCGCGCCCGGGTGATAACATCGCATCCTCGCGATCGCCGCGCAGCCCCGGACCACGCCGCCATGCCCATGCTCCCGTCCCGCCATTACGAATCCGACCACACGCGGTTCATCCGCGAGCTGAAGCAGCAGAAGCCGGATCTCGAAGGCGAGCAGCGGAATGCCCGCGCGATCTGGTGGGACAAGCGGCCCCGGGATCTCGCGGAGCGCGAGCGGATGGACGAGGGACGCGTGCCGCAGGCGCCCTACGTCTACCAGGGATCGGAGTGACGCGGCGCGCGGCGCGCGGAAGCCGGATCGCCGGGTGAGGGCTGCGGGCGCCGAACTCCCGTTTGTCCTCCGCCCGGCGCGCCCCGCCGATGCGCCCGCGCTGCTCTCCGTGCATGCGCGGGCGATCCGCAAGCTCGCCGCGACGCACTATACGGAGGACCAGCGGGACGCCTGGATCGCGCGCATGTCGGCCGAACGCCTGCAGGAGGCGATGTCGGCGAGACAGCTGATCGTCGCGGAGGTCACGACCCGCGAGGGGCCGCGCATCGTCGGCTACGGGCAGCTGCACCCGGTCGAGGGCGCGATCGAAGCGATCTACGTCGACCCCGACTTTTCCCGCCGGGGTGTCGGACAGGCGCTATGCGACGCGCTGCAGGAGCGCGCACGCTCGCTCGGACTGCCCGGACTCGTGCTCGACGCGTCGCTCAATTCGGTGCCGTTCTACGCCGCGATGGGCTTCCGGCAGCGCTGCGTCGATCACCACGAGCTCGCCCCGGGAGTGCGGATGGCGTTCGCGGTCATGGAGAAGCGCTTCGCGCCGGCCGCGCGGGGCCCGCGCGAAGGTCGCTAACGCTCGTCGACCCTGATTTCGACGTACGACCGATCGCGCGTCTGCCGAACCCAGTCCTGAAACACCTCGTCGGACTTGCGCTGGCGCAGCGCCTGGCGCGCCTGGTCGCGCCGGCGCTCGACGGTCACGTCCTGCGTGCGGCGCTCCTGCACCTGGATCAGGTGCCAGCCGAACGGCGAGCGCACCGGCGCCGACACCTCGCCCAGTTTCAGGTTGTTCATCGCCCGCTCGAAATCGGGCACCGTATCGCCCGGCGAGATCCAGCCGAGGTCGCCGCCCTTCGCCGCGCTTCCGTCCTCCGAGTTGAGCTTCGCCTGCTCGTCGAACTTCGCGCCGAGGTCGATGCGCTCCTTGATGCGCTCGATCTTGGTCTTCGCCTCGGAATCCGACGTGCCCTCGTTCACTTTGACGAGGATGTGCCGCGTGCGCGTCTGGTCGACGACGGTCGGCGTGTTGCGGCTGCGCTTCTCGAGCAGCTTGACGATGTGGAATCCGCTCGCCGAGCGGAGCACGCCGGAGACCTCGCCAGGGTTCATCCCGCGCACCGGGTCGGCGAATACCGTCGGCAGACGCGCCGGCGCGCGCCAGCCGAGACTGCCGCCCTGCAGCGCGTCGGCCGCATCCGAGAAGCCCGCGGCCACCTGCGCGAAGTCCGTGCCCGCCCTGATCAGTTTCAGCGCCTCTTCGGTGCGACGCAGCTTGGCCTCGATCTGCTCCGGCGAGGCCTGCTCGGGGACGACCACGAGCACGTGCGCGAGCCGGTATTCGACATCGCCTCCCGATTGCGCATCCATCGTGGCGAGCAGGTAGTCCACCTCGGCGTCGCTCACATTGACGCGTCCCTCGACTTCGCGCTCGCGCAGGCGCTGGACGATCATCTCGTCGCGCATGTCCTCGCGGTACTTGGAGAACGGGATGCCCTCGCGCTCCACGGCCCGGCGGAAGTCGTCGACGGAGAGCTTGCTGTCCTGCGCGATGCGCGCGATCGTGCGCTCGACCTGCGTGTCGTCGACGCGGACGCCCGTTTCCTTCGCGTATTGCAGGAGCGCGCGCTCGGTGATCAGTCTTTCGAGCAGCTGCTTCTCGAGGACATCCGTCGCCGGGGGCGTGACCTTCTGCGCCTTCATCTGCTCCAGGACGGCGCGCTTGCGCTCGTTGACGTCGTACTGCGTCAACGCCTCGTCGTTGACGATGGCGATCACGCGGTCGATGGGCACGGCGCGGTCCAGCGAAATGCCGCCGCGGGCCGGGGCGGGAGCCGGCGCGGCGCCCGGGGCCGGCCGCTGCGCCAGGCCGGCACCTGCCCAGAATGCCGCGGCGAGCACGACGATCCACGAAAGGGAGCGGTGCAACGAGCGATGGCTAGTCATGTGTGACCTCAAAATTCCTGGAACGCGTCGCCGCGGTCGCCCGGCGCCAGCGTCGGATCGTTGGTTCGCTGGTAGCCGGGAACGCTGCGGCGCAGGAGCTCGAGCGGGTTGGTGCCGAAGCGCGCGAGCCCGTTCAGCTCGAGCTGCACATACACGGACGTGGATGCCGACTGCGAAGTCGTCGTCAGTCGCTGGCCGACCAGCCGCAGTACCCAGCAGCCGGCATTGTACTCGACGCCGGCCACCGCCTCCAGCGTCTTGTCGTCGACGAGCGAGTAGTTCCAGCGACCGAGCAGAGTCAATCCTCCGCCCAGCGGCCACTGTCCCGACAGGTCGAACTGCTTGAGCTCCGACGGGACGCCGACCTGGTCGATGACCTGCCGCGCATAGCGGTAGCTCGCGTTGAAGACCTTGCCGGGGACTGGCGTGTAGCGGAGCCCGAAGTCGAAACGCTCCGTCTGCGACTGGTCGAAGTTGTATTGCATCAGCGCGCCTATCGCCCAGGCGTCGGACAGTCGTCCCTCGGCGCCCACGAGCACGTCGGACGTCGTCGCCGAGCGCGGCGCCTCGCTCAGCGTCACCTGCTGATCCGCGAAGTAGAAGCGCTGACCGATCGCCACGCGCAGGCGCTCGGCGCCGGTCGCGGGGTCGAGCAGTCGCGACGTCAGGCCGAGCGTGACCTGGTTCGCATCGCCGATCCGGTCGTTGCCGAGGTAGCGGTTGTCGCTGTACAGCTGGGCGAAGTTGTAATCGTCGAGCGCCGTGTCGAAGACCGGCGCCCGGCTCTGGTCCTTGTGCGGCACGTAGACGTAGTAGGCGCGCGGCTCGAGCGTCTGCACCACGTCCCGGCCGAACAGGTTCCAGTCGCGCTCGTACACGAGCCCGGCGTCGACGGACGAGATGGGGATCACGTAGTCCTGGGTCGTGCGGTCCGGCGTCGTGTCGTTGAGCGCGTAGTGGCGCATGTGCACGCCGGTCCTCGCGGTGACGGACCATGCCGCGCCCTGGCGGATGAAGGCGACCGTCGGGTACGCGTACGCGCGCTGGCCGGTGACCAGCGTCGGATTGCGAAAGTCGGCGAACTCGGCGGTGCCCGCGAAAGTGAATCCGTTCCAATCGACCTCGTGCAGCGTCGCGAACAGCTGCGGCACGCGGTTGTACGGCGGCACGCCGGGCGGGAGATTGGGGTCGGACAACGTCTGGAACGCCTGCGCCCGGGCGATGAATTGCCATGGCCCCTGCCCGTAAGTGAGTCCGCCTTCCCGCGGCAGCGTCGTCTGCGAGGTCAGCCCGACGCGGTCCGCGAGATCGGCGAAATAGGTGTCGTCCGAGACCTTGTTGAGGTTCCAGTAGCCGATGAGGCCCGGCACGAAGTCGAGCTTCTGCGTGTGCTGCCACGCCACCGCCCAGCGATTCTCGTCCGCGATCCGATCGTGGTAGAGGTACTCGGCGGTGGCCTCGCCCTGAGCGTTGTCGAACAGGTAGCGCCCCTGGCTGCCCATCTGCAGGCCGCGCTTGCTCATGAGGCGCGGGACGATCGTCACGTCGTAGTTCGGGGCGAGGTTGAAGTAGTACGGCTGCGCGACCTCGAAGCCGCGCAGGCCCGACGAGCCGAGCACCGGGGTGAGGAATCCCGACTTGCGCTCCCCCGACAGCGGAAACTCGATCCACGGCGAGTACGCGATCGGCGCGCCCAGGAAGTACAGCGTCGCGTCGTGGCCGGTGCCGACCATGCGCGCGCGGTCGACCTCGAGCTCGCCCAGCCGGACGTACCAGTCCTCGCGCGGCGCGGCGCAGGTGCTGTAGCGCGCGTCGCTCGCCTCGTAGCGGTCGGGGCCGGCAAAGCGGATCTCTGCGGCGCTGCCGCGCGATTCGTTCTCGCCGAGGTAGAAGCGCGGCGAGGTGAACACGCCCGTTTCGGTGCCGCGCTTGAACCGCAATTCGGGGCCGGTGATCCAGTCGATGCCGCGACGGATGAGCACGTCGCCCTTGCCCCAGATCTCGTCGGCGACGAAGTCGTAGCGCAGCCACTCCGCAAGCACCGTCTCGCGGCGCGTGCGCAGCTCGACCTTGCCCGAGGCCTCGACGAATTTCTCGGCGGCGCCCTCGACGCGGTCGGCGCGCAGGAAGATGACGCCGGGTTCGGACTGCGGACGGGGCGGTGCCGTCGGCGCCGGCCCGGCGGAAAGGTCGGGCGCCGGCGTGCCCAAGCGGTCCGGCGCCGGCGGCACGAGCTGCGGCGCCGGCCGCAGCGGCGGCTCCGCCGGGGCCGCTGCGCCCTCCGCCGTCCCGGCGACCGGTTGCGCCGCCGCCGACCAGGGCGCCAACGTCGCCGCGAGCGCGAGCGCGACGGGGGTGAGGCGGGCGGTCTTTCGCGGGATCACGGGCCGGGGTTCGGAAGTGCCGATGCTAAGATCACGCATTCTAGCGTGCCGCCTGCAGCGACCCGCGATTCTCGCGCCCGCGCGAGCGCGCCGCGTTGCGCTGCTCGCGCGCCGTCACCCGCCACCGCGTTCACCCGATGAGTGCAATCGCCAGCGCCGACGACGCCCGCTTCGGCCTGCTCGCGGCCTGGGCCGCAGCCACGCTCGGCAGCGACGAGCTCGCGATCGCGCCCGCGTCCGCCGATGCGAGCTTTCGCCGCTACTTCCGGATCACGCCGGCGCTCCCCTGGCACGGACACGCGTCGCTGATCGCGATGGACGCCCCGCCGCCGATGGAGGATTGCCGCCCGTACGTGCGCATCGCGCGGCTGCTCGCGGACGCCGGCGTGCACGCGCCGCAGATTCTCGCCGCCGATGTCGAACGCGGATTCCTGCTGCTCTCCGATCTCGGCACGCGCACCTACCTCGCGGCGCTCGACGGCGAAACGGCGCCGCGGCTGTACTCCGACGCGATCGACGCGCTGATCCGCTGGCAGCTCGCCACCCGCGCCGGCGCCCTTCCACCCTACGACGAGGCGCTGCTCGGCCGCGAGCTCGCGCTGTTTCCCGCCTGGTACGTCGAGAAGCACCTCGCCAGGACGCTCTCGCCCGCGCAGGCGCAGACGCTCGCGCAGGCCTTCCGGCTGATCCTCGACAACAACCTCGCGCAGCCGCAGGTCTACGTCCATCGCGACTATCATTCGCGCAACCTGATGGTGAGCGATCCCAATCCCGGCGTGCTCGACTTCCAGGACGCGGTGACCGGGCCGATCACCTACGACCTGGTCTCGCTGCTGCGCGACGCGTACGTTGCCTGGGACGAGGAGCGGCAGCTCGATTGGGCGGTCCGCTACTGGGAGCGCGCGCGCAGTGCCGGCCTTCCCGTCGACGCCGACTTCGGCGCCTTCTGGCGCGATTTCGAATGGATGGGCGTGCAGCGGCAGCTCAAGGTGCTCGGCATCTTCGCGCGCCTGTATCACCGCGACGGCAAGGCGGCCTACCTCGGCGACATGCCGCGGGTGATGGCGTATCTGCGCGCGGCCTGCGCACGCTATCGCGCGCTCGGTGCGCTGCTCGCGCTCATCGACGAGCTCGAGGGCCGGGCGCCGGTCGTCGTCCACAGCTTCTGAGGCGCGGACAGTCATGCGCATGGGCGCGATGATCCTCGCGGCCGGTCGCGGCGAGCGGATGCGCCCGCTGTCCGACGCGACGCCGAAGCCGCTGCTCGAGGCCGGCGGCAAGCCGCTCATCGTGTGGCAGATCGAGGCGCTCGCCCGCGCCGGATTTCGCGACATCGTGGTCAATGCCGCGCATCTCGCCCGTGAGCTCGTCGGGGCGCTCGGCGGCGGCGAGGCGTTCGGCGTGCGGCTCGCCTGGTCGATCGAGGCGGAAGCGCTGGAGACCGCCGGCGGCATCGCGACGGCGCTGCCGCTCCTGCCGGCAGGGCCGGCGCTGATCGTCTCCGGCGACATCTGGACCGAGTTCGACTACGCGACGCTCGTCCCCCGCGCCGAGGCAATGGTTCGCGACGACACCGCGCCGCGGGTGCATCTGGTCATGGTGCCCAACCCGACCTACCATCCGCAGGGCGATTTCGCGCTGACCGGCGGCGCCATCGCGCTCGACGGCACGCCGCGCCTGACCTTCGGCAACATCGCCGTCTACGACACCGCGCTCTTCCGCGAACTTCCGCGCGGCGCGAAGCTCAAACTGCTTCCCTACCTCCAACGGTGGATTGCCGTGGGGCAGGTTTCCGGCGCAAGATTCG
This sequence comes from uncultured beta proteobacterium, assembly GCA_963786625.1. Lineage (GTDB taxonomy): Bacteria > Pseudomonadota > Gammaproteobacteria > Burkholderiales > Casimicrobiaceae > CAIWHR01. The sequence goes on along the minus strand of CAWAZS010000010.1, from coordinate 333,233 downwards.
ACGGCGGGTGGGCCAACGTGGGCACGCCGGACGAGCTCGCGGAGCTCGACCGCGAGCTGCGCAGGCGCCACGCGGTTCCGCCGGGCCGGGGCCTCGCGGGTGCCGCCTCCCCTGCCGCCCCGAACGACGACCACCCGACAGCATTCGGGCCGACCAGATGAACGCTGACCACGACAACAATCCGTTGCTTGATTTTTCCGGGCTGCCGCGCTTCGACGCGATCCGCGCCGAGCACGCGAGCCCGGCGATCGATCGGCTCCTCGCCGCGACGCGCGCCGCCCAGGAGGCTGTCGCCACCGATGGCCGCCCGCCGACCTGGGCCACGGTCGCCGAGCCGCTCGCCGATGCGCTCGATCGGCTCGAGCGCGCCTGGGGCGCCGTCACCCATCTCAACGCCGTTGTCAGCACGCCCGCGCTGCGCGACGCCTATCACGCCAATCTGCCGAAGATCACCGCCTATTACACCGACCTCGCGCAGGACCTGCGGCTGTTCCAGCGTTACCGCGATCTCGCCGCCGCGCCGGAGTTCGCCGCGCTCGATGCCGAGAAGAAGCGGGCCGTCGCCAACGAGCTGCGCGACTTCCGGCTGGGCGGCGCGGAGCTGCCCGCGGCCGAGAAGGCCCGGCTCAAGGCCGTCGAAGAGGAGCTCGCGGAGCTTGCGGCACGGTTCGACGACAACCTGCTCGACGCCATCAACGACTGGGCGCTCTACGTCGACGAGCGCGCCGAGCTCGCCGGTGTCCCCGACGACGTGCTCGCCGAGGCACAGGCGGCCGCCGCGGCCGACGGCAGGACCGGATGGAAGCTCACGCTGCGCTGGCCGTGCTATTTCCCGGTGATGAGCTACGCGGACAACCGCGCGCTCCGCGCGAAGCTGCACCGCGCCTACGCGACCCGCGCGTCCGATCTGGGCGCCAAGCCCGTCTGGGACAACACGCCGCTGATCCGGCGCATCCTGGAGCTGAGGCGCGAAGCGGCGCGGCTGCTGGGCTATGCGAACTTCGCCGAGCTCTCGCTGGTGCCGAAGATGGCGAAGAGCGTCGACGAGGTGCTCGGATTCCTGCGCGACCTCGCGCGCCGGGCCAAGCCCTTTGCCGAGCGCGACTACGCCGAGCTCGTCGCGTATGCGCGCGACGAGCTCGGCCTCGCCGATTTCTCGCCGTGGGACTTCGCCTACGCGTCGGAGAAGCTCAAGGCGAAGCGATACGCGTTTTCCGAGCAGGAGATCCGTCAGTATTTTCCCGAGCACAAGGTGCTCGCCGGGCTGTTCCGCGTCGCCGAGACGCTCTACGGCATCACGATCCGCGAGAGCCGGGCCGCGGCCTGGCACCCGGACGTGCGCTTCTTCGACATCACCGATGCCGCCGGCGCGTTGATCGGCCAGTTCTACCTCGACAGCTACGCGCGTCCGGGCAAGCAGGGCGGCGCGTGGATGGACGACGCGATCAACCGCCGGCGCTGCGGCGCAGGCATCCAGCATCCGGTCGCCTTCCTCACCTGCAACCTTTCGGCGCCGATCGCGGGCCGGCCGGCAACGTTCACCCACGACGAGGTCACGACGCTCTTCCACGAGTTCGGCCACGGACTGCACCAGCTGCTCACCCGCGTCGACGTCCACGGCCTCTCGGGCATCCAGGGCGTCGAGTGGGATGCCGTCGAGCTGCCCAGCCAGTTCATGGAGAATTTCTGCTGGGAATGGGACGTGCTCTCGCACATGACCGCGCACGTCGACACCGGCGAGCCCCTGCCGCGCGCGCTCTTCGACCGGATGCTCGCCGCGCGCAATTTCCAGAGCGGCCTGTCCACGATGCGCCACCTCGAGTTCGGGCTGTTCGACATGCTGCTGCACTCGAGCTACGACCCGCGCGGCGCCGAGCCGCCGCAGGCCGTGCACGACGCCGTGCGCCGCGAGGTCGCGGTCGTGCCGCGGGCGCCGTACGACCGCTTCATGCAGTCGTTCGCGCACATCTTCGCGGGCGGCTACGCAGCTGGATACTACAGCTACAAGTGGGCCGAAGTGCTCTCGGCGGACGTGTACAGCGCCTTCGAGGAGGCCGGCGTGCTCTGCTCCGAAACCGGCGAGCGGTTTCGCGACGAAGTGCTCGCCCGCGGCGGCAGCCGCGACGCGATGGAGTCGTTCGTCGCATTCCGCGGGCGGGCACCCCAGCTCGACGCGCTTCTGCGGCATAATGGGATGCTCACGGACGCGTGAGGCCGAGCGAGAAGGAGAAGTCATGGCACGCTTATCCCGGCAAGTTGCACTCGCCTGCGGCGTCGCTGCCGCCGTGATCGCGGCCTTCGCGGCCGCGCAGGCACAGCAGGTCTACCGCTACGTCGACAAGGACGGACGCACGATCTACAGCGACCGCCAGCCGCCGGCGGACTCGAAGGAGGTTCAGGCCAAGCGCCTGTCGCCCAACTTTATCGAGAACAGCGAAGCGCCGATCGCGCTGACCCAGGCAGCGCAGCGCTTTCCGGTGACGCTGTACACGTTCGCCTGCGGCACGGTCTGCCAGAACGCCGAGGCGCTGCTCAACCGGCGCGGTGTGCCCTTCACCACGGTCAATGTCGAGGAGCAGAAAGGCGCCGAAGCCCTGCAGAAGCTCACCGGAGCCCAGCAGGCTCCCGTGCTGCAGGTCGGCGACAAGCTCGTCGCGACCGGCTTCAACGAAGCGCGCTGGACCGCGATGCTCGACGACGCCGGCTACCCCAAGACACCGGCGCGGCGCATCGCCGCGAAGGCCCCCGCCGAGGCCGCGCCGCCGCCGCCACCGGCCCAGGCGACGCAGGCAGTCCCCGTGCCCGGCGGCGGGTACCCGAAGCAGTAGACCGGGGCGATCCGGTCCCGGCGCGTCGCGCCTTCCCAGCGGCGCGAACGCGGCATTCATGAGCGCCGAGCCGGTCATCGCCTTCGGCCAGCACCCTGCGGGTTCTTTCCCCGCCGCTTCTTCGTCGCGAAGATCCGGACCGCCCGCCGCATGCAGGCGCAGCTCGGCGGGCGCCTCGTGTTCTTTTGCCATGACAGCGACCACGACTCGCGCAAATGAACGGCCCACATCGAAAATGAAGATCGCCACCTGGAACGTCAACTCGCTGAACGTGCGCCTGCCGCGCGTTCTCGCCTGGCTCGCGGCCGCGCAGCCCGACGTCCTCTGCCTGCAGGAAACCAAGATGGAGGACGCGAAGTTTCCGCACCGGGAAATCGCGGACGCGGGCTACGCCGCATCGTTCGCCGGACAGCGGACGTACAACGGCGTCGCGCTGCTGGTGCGCGAGGGCGCAGGCGCCGTCGAGGACGCCGTAACCGCGCTCCCCGGCTTCGCCGACGAGCAGAAGCGGGTGATCGCCGCGACCGTCGGCGGCGCGCGGATCGTCGATTTCTACGTCCCGAACGGCGAATCGGTGGACTCCGACAAGTACCGCTACAAGCTCGACTGGTGCCGGGCCGCGACCGCGTTTCTCGAAGCCGAGCTTGCGCGGCACCCGGCGCTTGCGGTCGTCGGCGATTTCAACATCGCGCCGGAGGATCGCGATGTCCACGATCCGGAGCTCTGGCGCGGACAGGTGCTGTGCTCGGAGCCCGAGCGCGCGGTGTTCCGCCGCTGGCTCGAGCTCGGGCTCGCGGACAGCTTTCGCCTGTTCGACCAGCCGGAGAAGACGTTCAGCTGGTGGGACTACCGGCAGCTCGCGTTCCCGAAGAATCGCGGGCTGCGCATCGATCACATCCTGCTGTCGGCGCCGCTCGCGAAACGGTGCACGGCCTGCCGCATCGACCGCAACGCGCGCAAGGGCGAGCGGCCTTCCGATCACGCGCCGGTCATCGCCGAGCTCGCCTGAGTCTTTAGCGCCGTTTCGCAGCGCGCGGCGCGTAACGGTGCTACGGCCGGTTCACCCGGAGTGAACCGGCCCTAATCGCCGGTCCGCGCGCCCTTCTTGAGCTCCGGCTCGAGCCCGAGCTCCTGGATCTTGCGCGTCAGCGTGTTGCGTCCCCAGCCCAGCCACTGCGCCGCCTCCATCCGGTGTCCGCCCGTGTGCGCGAGCGCGCGCAGGATGAGCGTGCGCTCGAATTCGCGCTCGAAGCGATCGCCTACGCTGCGCTCGCCGCGCGTCAAGGCCTGCGCGAGCTCCCGATCGAGTGCGCTTCGCCAGTCCGCTCCGCCGGCGCTCGCCTCGCCCGCGCCCACGGCGGGCTCGCGGACGTCGGCCGGCAGATCGCTGACGTCGATCCGCTGTCCGGGCGCCATCACCGTGAGCCAATGGCAGATGTTCTCGAGCTGCCGCACGTTCCCCGGGAACGGGAAGGCCGCGATCGCCTTCAGCGCCTCGTCGGACAGCAGCTTCGGCTCGACGGCGAGATCGCGCGCGCTCTTCTGCAGGAAGTGCCGGGCGAGCGGCGCGATGTCCTCCTGGCGCTCGCGCAGCGGCGGGAGCCGGAGGCGCACGACGTTCAGCCGGTGCAGCAGATCCTCGCGGAAGAGTCCCTGCCGCACGCGCTCCTCGAGGTCCTGGTGCGTCGCCGCGATCACGCGAACGCTGGACTTCTGCGGCGCATGGCCGCCGACGCGGTAATACTCGCCGTCGGCGAGCACCCGCAGCAGTCGCACCTGCAGATCCGGAGGCATGTCGCCGATCTCGTCGAGAAAGAGCGTGCCGCCCTCGGCCTGCTCGAAGCGGCCGCGGCGCGCGCTCTGCGCGCCGGTGAATGCGCCCCGCTCATGGCCGAACAGCTCCGACTCCAGCAGGTCCTTGGGGATCGCCGCCGTGTTGATCGCGATGAACGGCCCGCTCGCGCGCGGGCTGTGCCGGTGCAACGCGCGGGCGACGAGCTCCTTTCCGGTCCCCGACTCGCCGGTGATGAGCACCGTCGTGTTCGACTGCGACAGGCGGCCGATCGCGCGAAAGACCTCCTGCATCGCCGGCGCCTGGCCGAGCATTTCGGGCTCCGCTCCGGTGTCGGCGTCCATCGGCGCGGGCGCCGGGGACTCGACCATCGCGCGGCGTATGAGCGCGACGGCGTGGTCGACGTCGAAGGGCTTCGGCAGATACTCGAAGGCGCCGCCCTGGAACGCCGAGACCGCGCTGTCCAGATCGGAATACGCGGTCATGATGATCACCGGCAGCTGCGGACAGCGCTCCTTCACCTTGTCGAGCAGCACGAGCCCCGACTCGCCCGGCATGCGGATGTCGGAGACGAGCACCGACGGCTGGCTCGCCGCGAGCGCCTGCAGCACCTCGTTCGCCGACACGAACGACCGGAACGCGATGTCCTCGCGCGCGAGGGCCTTCTCGAGGACCCAGCGGATCGAGCGGTCGTCGTCGACGATCCAGACGGCCTTGGTCACGGCGTTGCGGGCGGGTTCACGGGCGAGAGCGTACATGCGATTCACTCATGGTGCGGGCGCGGAACGCCCGGATCGATGGGGATGAGTATCGTGAATACCGTGCGGCCGGGGACGCTGTCGCATTCGATCGCTCCGCCGTGCTGGGCGATGAACGCCTGCGCCAGCGTGAGACCGAGCCCGCTGCCGCCCTCGCGCCCCGAGACCAGCGGAAAGAAGATCCGGTCGCGTATCGCCTCGGGAACGCCGGGCCCGTTGTCCGCGATCGAAAGCGACAGCGCGATCCGATGCCGCTTCTTCGCCAGCGTCACGTACCGCGCGACGCGCGTGGTCAGGCGGATCCGCGGGTCGGCGGTCGTCCCCTCGAGCGCCTGCGCGGCGTTGCGGACGATGTTGAGCGCGGCCTGCGTGAGCTGCTCGGGGTCGGCGTCGAATTCCGGCAGGCTGATGTCGAAATCGCACACGATGGCCACGCGCGGAAACTCCGCCTGCACCAGGCTCCGGACGCGGGCGAGGAGCTCGTGGATGTTGGTGCGCCGGAACGTCGGCAGCCGGTGCGGCGTCAGCAGCCGGTTGACGAGCGTCTGCAGCCGGTCGGCCTCGCCGATCACCACCTGCGTGTACTCGATCAGCTGCGGCCGATCGAGCTCGCGCTCGAGCAGCTGCGCCGCGCCGCGTATGCCGCCCAGCGGGTTCTTGATCTCGTGCGCCAGGTTGCGGATCAGCTCGCGGTTCGCCTGCTGCTGCTCGTTCAGACGCTGCTCGCGGGCGATCTTCAGCTGCTGGTCGATGTGGCGGAACTCGAGCAACAACGCACCGTGCGTCGCCTCGACCGGGGAGACCGTGCAGGTGAGGTGGAGCTTGGGCTTGCCGTTGACCGCGAGCTCGAGCTCCTGCTCGGTGTACGTCGCGCCTTCCTGCACGGCCTTGTCGATCGCCGCGCACAGGTCGGCAGCGTCGGTGAAGAGCGCCTCGGGCCGATGGCCGAGCAGATGCTTCCTCGACAGCTCGAACAGGTTCTCCGCCGCGGGGTTCGCGTAGGTCACGCGCCGCGCGCGGTCGAGCAGCAGCACCGCGGTCGCCAGCAGCTCGAGCCCGGCGGTCGCGCTCCCCGCATCGGCGCCGAAGAAGGAAGTCACGGCTGCGATCTTCACGATGATCTACGATGCTCCCGCAGAGAGAATGGCGCCGGGAGAACCACGGCGAATGCCTGGCAAATGCTTAGCAATATCCGCGCCCGTGCGCTACGGCGCCGGCGACATCATTCCCGCGGCGCGATCGCTGCACGGCTCCGCGCATCGCCGCCGCGCCCGGCCGTGCCGCGCGGAAGCGTCACTTGACCGCTGCAAGCTCCTTCTTCAGGGCTTCGATGTTCTTCTCGTGCACGGCCACCGACTGTCGCAGCCGCGCGATGCGCGCGCGGTACTTCTCCGCGTCCGCGCGCTCCTCGGGCAGGGGAACCGGCGCACCGTCCGCGTACAGCACGCGCGATTCGGCGAGCAGCTTTTCCTCGGCGGCGAGCTCGTCGGTGAGAACCTTGCGGCGCACGTCGTCGCGGCCCTTCTGCGTCGCCGGATCCACGCGCGGAAAGCCGGCCGGCGTCGGCGCCTTTGTCGAGCGCCGCTCGCCGTTGCCGCCGGGCACGTTGAAATACGAGAACGCCCCGGACTCCGTCGCGCAGCGATAGGTCTCGCCGGCGATGAGCATCGGCTTGTTGACGCAACCGGATTCCTTCGCCTTCTCGGCGAGCGTTGCCGCCCCTGCGGCCGTGCATCCGAACAGCGCCAGCCACGCGCACGCGCGCGCGATCCGAAGGGGAGTGGCGGCGGTGCCGGGGCAGCGCTCTCGACGGGGCATGCGGGCCAGTGTAGTCAATATGGGCTTTGTCGGGCAAAAAGGGGCGGGCCCGAAGCCCGCCCCCGCGCCGATCCAGCGGCGGCCCGTTCGCTGCTTACAGGCTGTAGTACATGTCGAACTCGACCGGATGCGTGGTCATCCGGAAGCGCGTGACCTCCTCCATCTTGAGCGCCATGTACGCGTCGATCATGTCGTCGGTGAACACGCCGCCCTTGGTGAGGAACGCGCGATCGCTGTCGAGGTGAGCGAGCGCCTCGTCGAGCGACGCACAGGGGTGCGGAACCTTGGCGGCCTCCTCCGGCTCGAGGTCGTAGAGGTTCTTGTCCATCGGATCGCCGGGGTGAATCTTGTTCTGCACGCCGTCGAGACCGGCCATCAGCATCGCCGCGAACGCGAGATAGGGATTCGCCGTCGGGTCGGGGAAGCGGACCTCGATGCGGCGTCCCTTCGGGTTCGGGACGTAGGGAATGCGGATCGCCGCCGACCGGTTGCGCGCCGAGTAGGCGAGGTTGATCGGCGCCTCGAAGCCCGGCACCAGCCGCTTGTAGGAGTTCGTCCCCGGATTGGTGATCGCGTTCAACGCCTTCGCGTGCTTGATGACGCCGCCGATGTAATACAGCGCGAAATCGGAGAGGCCCGCGTAGCCGTCGCCGGCGAAGAGGTTCTTGCCGTCCTTCCACACCGACTGGTGACAATGCATGCCCGAGCCGTTGTCGCCGACGATGGGCTTCGGCATGAACGTCGCGGTCTTGCCGTAGGCGTGCGCCGTGTTGTGCACGGCGTACTTGAGGATCTGCAGCCAGTCGGCGCGCTTCACCAGCGTCTCGAACTTGGTGCCGATCTCGCACTGCCCGGCGTTCGCCACCTCGTGGTGGTGCACCTCGACTTCGACGCCCATCTGCTCGAGCGCGAGGCAGATCGCCGAGCGGATGTCCTGCAGCGAATCCACCGGCGGGACCGGAAAGTAGCCGCCCTTGACCGTGGGGCGGTGCCCCATGTTCCCGCCCTCGAACTTCTCGGCCGTCGACCAGGCGGCCTCGGACGAGAACACCTTGCAGTAGCTCCCCGACATGTCGACCGACCACTCGATCGCGTCGAAGATGAAGAACTCGGGCTCGGGGCCGAAATACGCGGTGTCGCCGATGCCGGTGGACTTGAGATAGGCGTCGGCGCGCTTGGCGAGCGAGCGCGGATCGCGCTCGTAGCCCTTGCCGTCCGACGGCTCGACGACGTCGCAGGTGATGTTCAGCGTCGTCTCGTCCATGAACGGGTCGATGTACGCGGCGTTGGCGTCCGGCATCAGCAGCATGTCGGAGGCCTGGATGCCCTTCCAGCCGGCGATCGACGAGCCGTCGAACGCGTGGCCGCCTTCGAACTTGTCCATCCCGAACTGCTTGCTCGGGACGGTGACGTGCTGTTCCTTGCCGCGGGTGTCGGTGAAGCGAAGGTCGACGAACTTGACCTCCTTCTCCTTGAGCATCTTGAGCACGTCGGCGGGGGTGGTCATGCAGGTCTCCTGTTGAAGGCGGGGTTGGCTTTACGGTGCGTTGCAAAAGAGCGGCAGGTCAAGAGCGAGAACTATGCCATATCCGGGAGGCCGCTAAACCCTCTGCACGGCGGGGAAAACGCTCCGCAGCCCGATCACGATCGCCAAATTGTGCACCATTCTAGCGCACAGATCTGCGGACTCACACCGAAACGGTGCGGGGCGCCTTCAGATCGGGCTAATCGACTGCTGCAATGCATCAAAAGGTGCAGGCGGCGCGGCCCTACGGACTGCAAAACGGCGGAGTCGGCCGGACGATGCCCTATAAGATATTGATATTTAAAGATACTTGGAGTCGGCTTTCCATGATGGCGCGCACCGTTACGGTGCGTACCGGCTCATACTCGCCGCCCGAAGGCCTCGTCATGGGTAGAACATGTACAGCCGATAACCCGCCTGCGAGGTCGCGCTGGCGTCGATGAAGACCTTGACTGCGACTTCACCGTTGGGAGGGATGCCACCCTGGAAATCCGTGGTCCCGCCGGCGTAGTCCGGCGGGGCGAGGGCGCGGCGCACGACGACCTGATCCTGCGCGTCGGTCAGGGTCAGCTCGAGATGCGGGTAGGCGAGCGGCCACGCCGCGCGGTTGCGCAGCGTCGCCGTGAGGATCAGCAGCCCACGATGCGCCGGATCCGCCTGCAGGTCCGACGCATCGATCGAGAGGTGCGACATCGCCGCATCGCGCAGCGGCCGGATCGTGCATCCGGCGAGGCCGCAGACTCTCGTCAGAGCCGGCTGCGCGGCGGGCCAGTGCGCGGCGATCGCATCGCGGAAGTGAAATGCCGCCTGCGCGGCGATCAGCGTGACGAGAAACGCGATGGCCACCGTGTAGAGGATGGCGCGCACGCGCCGCGGCGCTTTGCGCTTGTGGCGCGAGAAGCGATCCTCGTAGGGAATCTCGTCGGTGTCGTCGGCGTGGCGGGTGTCGCCGCCGACCACCGCAGCCGGCGGCGCCGGCGCGACGTCCGGCAACTCCAGCGCCTGCGCGCTGCGCAAGGTCACCGTCGGGGGCCCGAGCTCGGCTTCGCTCAGCGGCGGGGCGCCCATATCGGGAATGCGCGGAGGCGCGAGCGAGACCCGCTGCGCGTTGCCGTCGAACACCGTCTTGCATTGCCCGCAGCGCACCTGGCCCTCGCGCAGCGCGAGCTGCGCCGACGTCACCCGGAACACCGTCGCGCAACTGGGACAGCGGGTGTAGTTTTCTTCGGGCATCGGGATTGGCGCGTGCGCGGCCGGAAGCCTCTAGCGTTGTCCGCGGCGCGCCGCGGCGGGCTCCGCGCGGGCGTCGCAGCCAGCTTGCGTACCCGTCATCAGGACCCAGCCGTCGTCGCTTTCACCGACGGCGAGTTTAAACCACCGCGCGTACGCCGCGGCGACGCCTTCCGCCTGGTCTTCGAGGATGCCCGAAAGCACGATGCGCCCGCCGGGGCGCACCCGGGCGGCGAGCGCGGGCGCCAGCAGCACCAGCGGATTGGCGAGGATGTTGGCGACGACGACGTCGAATGCCGACCGCTCCTCTGCGGCAAGCCGATCGGGCGGCAGAAACGTCGCGTCAACGCGGTTGGCGAGCGCGTTGGCGCGGCTCGCCGCGAGCGCCTGCGGATCGATGTCGGTGCCCGCCACGTGTCCGGCGCCGAGCCGGCAGGCGGCGATCGCGAGGATTCCGGAGCCGCAGCCATAGTCGAGGACGGACTCGCCGGGCCGCAGCTCGCGCGCGAGCCAGCGCAGGCAAAGCCGCGTGGTCGGATGCGACCCGGTGCCGAACGCGAGCCCCGGATCCAGCGCCAGGTTGATCGCCGACGGATCGACCGGATCGCACCACGACGGAACGATCCACAGGCGCTCGGCAATCCGGATCGGCGCGAATTGCGCCTGAGTCGCGCGCACCCAATCCTGCTCGGCGACCGGAAACGTCTCGTGCGGGGGCAGCGCCCTGCCGGTCGCGGCCACCTCGGCGAGCGCGGCGGCGACGGCATCGTTGTCGGAGAAGAGCGCCGTCAACCGGTTCACCGGCCACAGCGCCGCCGGCGCCGAAGGCTCCCCGTAGAGCGGCGTTTCCGCGGAGGTTCCGGCATGCGGATCGGCGACATCGATCGACAGCGCCCCCGCCGCGAGCAGCGCATCGGCCCACGCGTCGGCGGACTCGGCGTCGATGTCGAAGCGCAGCGCGACGTAGCTCACGCGAATGTAGCGTTGACAGGCCCTAACCCGCCGGCTTGCGCTTCGCGAGCTTTTCTTCGAGGTAGTGGATCGACGTGCCGCCGCGCAGGAATTTCTCGTCGAGCAGCAGCTCCTGGTGCAGCGGGATGTTGGTCTTGATGCCCTCGACCACCATTTCGGAGAGCGCGATGCGCATCCGTGCCATCGCCTGCTCGCGGGTCTCGCCGTACGCGATGACCTTGCCGATCAGCGAGTCGTAATAGGGCGGGACGAAATAGTTGTGGTAGACGTGCGAATCGACGCGGATTCCGGGCCCGCCGGGCGCGTGGTACGACGTGATGCGCCCGGGCGAGGGCACGAACGTGTACGGATCCTCGGCGTTGATCCGGCACTCGATCGCGTGGCCCCTGCGCACGATGTCGCGCTGGCGGAAGCGCAGCTTCTGCCCGGCCGCGACGCGGATCTGCTCCTGGACGAGGTCGACGCCCGTGGTCATCTCGGTGACCGGATGCTCCACCTGGATGCGCGTGTTCATCTCGATGAAGAAGAACTCGTCGTCCTGGAACAGGAACTCGAAGGTCCCCGCACCGCGATAGCCGATCTTGCGGCAGGCATCGGCGCAGCGCTCGCCGATCCGCGTCAGCGCGCGCAGCGGGACGCCGGGGGCCGGCGCTTCCTCGATGATCTTCTGGTGCCGGCGCTGCATCGAGCAATCGCGCTCGAAGAGGTAGATGGCGTTCTTGTGCTCGTCGGCCAGCACCTGGATCTCGATGTGCCGGGGATTGCCGAGGAACTTCTCCATGTACACCGTCGGATTGGCGAACGCCGCCTGCGCCTCGGCCCGGGTGAGCGTCACCGCGGACACGAGCGCGGCCTCGGTGTGCACGACGCGCATTCCGCGTCCGCCGCCGCCGCCGGACGCCTTGATGATGACCGGGTAGCCGATCGAGCGGGCGATCCGCACGATCTCCTTCGGGTCCTCGGGCAGCGCGCCCTCGAAACCCGGCACGCAGGGCACGCCGGCCTTGATCATCGCTGCCTTCGCGCTGATCTTGTCGCCCATGAGACGGATCGTGTCGGCGCGCGGCCCGATGAACACGAAGCCCGAGCGCTCGACCTTTTCCGCGAAGTCGGCGTTCTCGGACAGGAAGCCGTAACCGGGGTGGATCGCCTGGGCGTCGGTCACCTCCGCGGCGGCGATGATCGCCGGCACATTGAGATAGCTCGCCGCCGAGGCCGGCGGCCCGATGCACACCGACTCGTCGGCAAGGCGCACGTACTTCGCCTCGCGGTCGGCTTCCGAATGCACCATGACGGTCCGGATCCCGAGCTCGCGGCAGGCGCGCTGGACGCGCAGCGCGATCTCGCCGCGATTGGCGATGAGAATCTTCCCGAACAGCTGGTTCGGGTTCTTGGCCACGATGGGCGACGACGGGGGGCGGATCGGCGCCAAGTCAGGCAATCACGACCAGGGGCTGACCGAACTCCACCGGCTGGCCGTTCTCGGCGAGCAGCTGCTTGACCACGCCGGCCTTGTCGGCCTCGATCTCGTTCATCAGCTTCATCGCCTCGATGATGCACAGCGTGTCGCCGACCTGCACCGAATCGCCCACCTCGACGAAGGGCTTGGCGCCCGGCGACGACGCCCGGTAGAAGGTGCCGACCATCGGGCTCCTGACGACGTGGCCCTCGGGCTCCTCCGGGGCCGCCGGAGCTTCCGCGGCCGCCGGCGGGGCAGCGGCGGCCGCAGTGACCTGCACCGGTGGCGGCGCAGCCGCCGCCGGCGCCGCAACGCCGCCGCCGCCCGCCGGCGCGCGGGTGATGCGCACCCGCTCCTCGCCTTCCTGGATTTCGAGCTCGGCGATCCCCGAGCTCTCGACGAGCTCGATCAGCGTCTTCAGTTTGCGCAGGTCCATCGCCTCACCTCGTCGGCTGCGAGAGCCTACCGGTTGCGGGGAATGCTCCGCCGCGCCGTCCCGGCGGTGCGGAAATCCGGCCATCGCGGCGCGGAGCCAAGGTCGGTCGCGGTCGCCCGGCGCTTTGCCCCCCGGCACCGGCCATGCGTGGAGGAGTTGCCATGGGCAGCCCGCCTCCCTTCGTCATTCGGGGACGCGAGTTTGGCGCAGTACGGGCCTAATTGTCCAGCGATCGCGCAAGATCGACGCATCGGCTGCCGGCGCATTCGCCAGGCGTCGCGTGCGTCGGAAAGCTGCCGTGCGCACTGTCCGGCTCAGCCGCCAAGGGCGGGATGATGGCGATTCGACCGAGCGCCCCCGCAAGTCGGCTTCCCGGTGGGTTAGCGCCTTATGGAGGCTATTTTACAGAAGTTGACCGACGATCGACCTCAATGTGGCGTCCCTCAGGGGTCCCAGCTGGGTATGCGCAATGCGGCCTGAGCGGTCGATGATGATCGTGAACGGAAGGGCGCCGACGCGGTTGCCGAGCGTCTTCGAAAGCTCGATCGCGCCGTAGCCCCCGATCAGCGCCGGGTAGTTGAGGCCGATCTCGGCGGCGAATTCCTGCACCTTGTCCGGCTGATCGATCGCGATGCCGACAAATTGCAGACCCCTCCCGCCCAGGTCCCGCTGCGCATTGACGAACTCGGGCATCTCTTCGCGGCAGGGCGCGCACCACGTTGCCCAGAAATTGACGACGAGGACCTTTCCCTTCCATTGGGCGAGCGCCTGCTCCTGGCCCTTCACGTCGGGCAGGGCGACCCCGAGTAGCGCACCGGCGTCCCGGGTCCGGAGCGCCGTCGCCCCCGCGATCCCATCCGTCGCCGCCGAAATAGAGCCCTGCCGCGAGCGCCAGCGCTCCGGCCACCGCCAAGGCGAGCCACGGGATCCACCGCCTGGGTGTTGATGTTCCTGACATTTAGGATGAGTGTGTGCTCACACCCGGCGCTGGACACCAGGAGAGGGCGGGCGCGGCTCAGTTGAACCAGGACTTGCGAGCGGGCGTCGCGTCGACCGGCGGACCCGGCCGCGCGCCCGTGTCGGGCAGCGCCACGGTGATGTTCTGGACCTGCGGCGGATAGCAGACGCCCGCATCTGCGCAGCCCTGGGACTGCGCCCGCACCGTGATCTTCTGGCCCGGGGCTGGCTTGTCCAGCGACAGTCTGACGGCGAGCCGGCCCCGGTAGGTCGCCACCCTGCCGAAGAATTCGTCGTCCTTGATCTTGCCCGGCGGGAGTGTCGGGGCGGTGACCAGCGCCCCCGGTTCGACGCTGAATCCGAGCTTGTCGCGGTACAGGTAATAGCCGTCGGCGATGGCAAACCGGGCCTCGATCGTCTTGTGGTCGAGCGCCTGCACGCTGAAGGCAAACGCGCGCTCGGGCGCGAGCAGCTTGGTCTCTGCGCCCACGACCAGCGGGGCCCACGCCGCGATCAACGCTGCCATGGCGCAAACCGCCCGTGCCACGGGCATCGGCTCAGGCCGCGGCGGTTTCGGCAGCAATCCAGTCGAGATAGGGGACGAGTCCATGCACGATCGGGACAGCAATGATCTCGGGAAGTTCGTAGGGATGCCGCGCCCGGATCGCGGCCTCGACCTCGGCGTAGCGATCGGCGCGGGTCTTGATGGTCACCGGCACCTCCTGCGCAGTTTCGATTTGGCCGCGCCAGTGATAAAGTGATTCCGCCGGTGTGCCGATGCTGACGCAGGCGGCAAGGCGCGATTCGACCAGGGAGCGCGCCAGCGACTGCGCCGACGCGCGGTCGGGCATCTGAGTCAGCACCAGGATCGCCGCGCCCGCCAAGGAGTCTCCATGCGTTTCGTGCTGCTGGCGATTGTACTGGGTTTCCCGGTCGTCGATCTGTACATGACCGTGCGCTTCGCGCGCTGGACCGGCGTGCCCGTCTGGGCGTGGCTCGCGATGTCGGTGGTGGCGGGACTCTACCTGCTGCGCAACGAGCGCATGGCGTTTCGCGCGAAGACCGTTGCCGCGATGCACGGCGAGCAGCCGCTGCTGCGCGGGCTCCTCGACAGCGGGCGCAAGGTGCTCGCGGGCGGGCTGTTCCTCCTGCCCGGGATCCTGAGCGATCTGATCGCTCTCGTGCTGCTCGCCCTGCCGCTCAACCTCGGCCGCGACTTCGCGCCGCGGACTGCGGCCGCGGGTCAGTTCGGCAGCCGCGGCAAGGCCATCGACGGCGAATTCCGAAGGGTGGATTAGCGGCGCGAGGAGGCCGCGCCGAGCGCCGGTGAGCGGAGCGGCTCTCAGCGCATCCCGTCCATCAGCGTCGGCTCGACCTTGCCGGCGCGCCGATAGGCCCAACGGAACATCACCGCGCCGATCGCGATCATCGGCAGCGAGAGCCACTGGCCCATCGTGAGGCCGAGCGCCAGGTAGCCGAGGAAGCTGTCGGGCTCGCGCGCGTACTCGGCGAGGAACCGGCAGACGCCGTAGCCGACGAGAAAGAGCCCCGACGCCGCGCCCAGCGGGCGGCGGCGCTGCGTGTAGATCCACAGCACCGCGAACAGCAGCAGGCCCTCCAGTCCGAGCTGATAGAGCTGCGAGGGATGCCGCGGCTCGGGACCGGCCTGCGGAAACACCATCGCCCAGGGCACGTCCGTCACGCGCCCCCAGAGCTCGCCGTTGATGAAGTTGCCGAGCCTTCCTGCGCCCAATCCCAACGGCACCAGCGGCGCGACGAAATCGGTGACCTCGAGCCAGCGCTTCTGGCGCCGGCGCGCGAACAGCCACAACGCGACGAGCACGCCGAGAAAGCCCGCCGTGGAAACTCATGCCGCCCTGCCACACCGAAGCGATCTCGAGCGGATGCGCAAGATAGTAGAGCGGCTTGTAGAACAGCACGTAGCCCAGCCGTCCGCCGACGATCACGCCGAACACGCCGTAGAGCAGCATGTCGTCGACGTCGCGCGGATGCCAGCCGGTGAGCAGGTTCTGCCGCGCGCGGAGCTTGCCCAGCACGATGAACAGGACGAACCCGATCAGGTACATGAGCCCGTACCAGCGGATTGCCACGGGCCCGATCTGGAATGCGATCGGATCGAACTGCGGGTGGACCAGCATCCGGAAACGAGAGCTTGGGAGGCAGCGCGTGCGCTAGAATCGTATCGGTCGATTATACGCAGTCCCGCCATCCGGCCCCGGCGCGCGCTTCGCGCCGCGGCCGCCGCCAACGGAGCTCTCCCCATGTCCGACAACCGCCGCTCCAGGATCATCACCCAGGGCATCGCCCGGTCTCCGAATCGCGCGATGCTGCGTGCCGTCGGATTCGGCGATGGCGACTTCGACAAGCCGATCGTCGGCGTCGCCAACGGCCACAGCACGATGAATCCGTGCAACGCCGGCATCCAGCCGCTCGTCGACCGCGCGATGGCCGCGCTCAAGGCGGCGGGCGCGATGCCGCAGGTGTTCGGCATCCCGACGGTCACCGACGGCATCGCGATGGGCACCGAGGGAATGAAGTACTCGCTCGTCTCGCGCGAAGTGATCGCCGACGCGATCGAGACGTCGGTCAATGGCCAGTGCATGGACGGCGTGCTGGTCGCCGGCGGCTGCGACAAGAACATGCCGGCCGGCGTGATGGCGATGGCGCGGATGAACGTTCCCGGCATCTTCGTCTACGCCGGCACGATCAAGCCCGGCCACTGGAAGGGACAGGCGCTGACCATCGTGTCGCCGTTCGAGGCGGTGGGCGCATACACGGCGGGGAAGATGTCGAAGGAGGACTACGAAGGCATCGAGCGCAACGCCTGTCCGACCGTCGGCGCCTGCGGCGGCATGTACACGGCGAACACGATGTCGTCGTCGTTCGAGGCGCTGGGCATCAGCCTGCTCGGCAGCTCGCAGATGGCCTCGCCCGACCCCGAGAAGGCCGACTCCGCGGCCGAGTCCGCGCGCGTGCTGGTCGAAGCGATCAGGAGGGACCTGAAGCCGCGCGACATCATCACGCGGAAGTCGATCGAGAACGCGATCGCGCTGGTGATGGCGACCGGCGGCTCGACCAACGCCGTGCTCCACTATCTCGCGATCGCCGCTGCCGCCGAGGTGCCGTGGACGATCGACGATTTCGAGCGGATCCGGACCCGGGTGCCGGTGCTCTGCGATCTCAAGCCCTCGGGTCGCTTCGTCGCCACCGATTTTCACCAGGCCGGCGGCGTGCCGCAGGTGCTGAAGATGCTGCTCGAGCATGGCCTGCTGCACGGCGACTGCATGACCATCACCGGCCGCACCATCGCCGAGGAGCTCGCCGGGGTTCCCGCCAGCCCGCGCGCCGATCAGGAAGTCATCCGGCCCTGGTCGAAACCGATGTACGCGCAGGGCCATCTGGCGATCCTCAAGGGCAACCTCGCCCTCGAAGGCTGCGTCGCCAAGATCACCGGTCTCAAGAATCCGTCGATCACGGGTCCCGCGCGCGTGTTCGATTCGGAGCCGGCGGCCATGGAGGCGATCATGGCCGAGAAGATCAAGCCCGGCGATGTGCTGGTGATCCGCTACGAGGGTCCGAAAGGCGGTCCCGGCATGCAGGAGATGCTCGCGCCGACCTCGGCGCTCATCGGACAGGGCCTCGGCGAATCGGTCGGCCTCATCACCGACGGTCGCTTTTCCGGGGGCACCTGGGGCATGGTCGTCGGCCATGTGGCGCCGGAAGCCTTCGTGGGCGGCGCGATCGCGCTGATCGAGGAAGGCGACCCGATCACGATCGACGCGCACCGGCTGCTGATCCAGCTCGACGTGCCCGACGACGAGCTCGCGCGCCGGCGCGCGCGCTGGCGCGCGCCGAAGCCGCGCTACACCCGCGGTCTGCTCGCCAAGTACACGCGCCTGGTTTCGACGGCGAGCCGCGGCGCGATCACCGATGGCGAGAGCTCGGCCTAGCGTGTCGTGCCAACGGATTACGCCGCGTTTGACGGGCAGGGCCACGGCGTTGCCGATCGCGTGCGCCGAACCGGTCCGCGTGCCGGGTGGAATGGCTCCCGCCGGCGGCCTGTTTGCACGAAATCGTCCGAAGGAGATTCCATGACCGCATCGTCTCGCGCGCTGCATGCCGCGCTCTTCGTCGCCGCGCTTGCGGCGCTCGCCGGTTGCGCCGGCACCATCTCGCAGGGCTCGGGCCCCGCGGCGGACGCCCCGACCTACCGCGTCGGCGACCGCTGGGTCTACACGGCGGAGGACGGGTTCAGGCAGAAGACCCGCTGGGAGGAGACGCACGAAATCACGGCGATCGGCGCCGACGGGATCACCGTGCGCATCACGCAGAAAGGCGACACGACCGACGTCACGCGCACCGAGCAGTGGGCGGCGCCCGGCCAGGTCCGGGTCGGGGCCGTCTACAACAACCAGACCCGGCGCTTCACGACGTCGCTGCAGCTCTACGACTTCCCGCTCGCATCCGGCAAGGTCTGGAACCAGCACGCGCAGAACTTCAACGAGTTCACCGGGAAGACCGGCGTCATCAACCGCTATGTCCGCGTACGCGGCTGGGACAAGGTGACCACCCCGGCAGGCACGTTCGACGCCGTGTCGATGCAGGTCATCATGCATCTCGACGACGACGAGTTCTGGCGCTACGGGACCGACTGCAACTATCTGGTCTGGTACGCCCCCGCCGTGCGCGGCATGGTGCGCGAGGAGCGCAACGCGCAGTACCTGGAGAAGGGCGGCGGCGGCGAGGGGGCCGGCGCCTCCACGATCCGCACGCAATACGGCACGCTGCAGCTCGTTTCGTTCACGCCCGGCCGGTCGTAACGGGCGATCGGGGCGAGCCCGCCGCGTCGCCGTGCGGGCGCGGCACGCGCGCACCACGCTGCACCGGGTGCGGCGCAGTGGAAGCCGGGCGCCGGGCGCGCCCGGTCAGAGTCCGAGCCGCTGCCAGATCGTCGTGGTCAGCGAAGCCTGATTCAGCGTGTAGAAGTGCAGTCCCGGCGCGCCGCCCGCGAGCAGGCCGTCGGCGAGCTCGGTGACCACGTCCAGGCCGAACGCGCGGATCGACGCCAGATCGTCGCCATAGGCTTCGAGCTTCCTGCGGATCCATCGCGGAATCTCGGCGCCGCAGGCGTCGGAAAAGCGCGCGAGCTTGGAGAAGCTGCTGATCGGCATGATGCCCGGCACGATCGGCACCGTGACGCCCGCACCCCGGCACGCATCGACGAAATGCCAGTACGCGTCGGGATTGTAGAAGTACTGCGTGATCGCCGAGTCGGCGCCCGCGTCGACCTTGCGCTTGAACGCCGCGAGATCGTCCTGCGGGCTGCGGGCCTCCGGGTGGTACTCGGGGTAGGCGGCGACGTCGATGTGGAACCAGTCGCCCGTCTGCTCGCGGATGAACGCGACCAGGTCGCTCGCGTAACGGAAGTCGCCCGTGTCGACCGTGCCGGACGGCAGATCGCCACGCAGCGCGACGACGTGGCGGATGCCGTGGGACTTGTAGCGCGCGAGCACCTCGCCCAGCGAGGCGCGCGAGCCCCCGACGCACGAGATGTGCGGCGCCGCGTCCATGCCTTCGGCGCGGAACTCGAGCACCGTCGCAAGCGTGCCTTCGCGCGTCGAGCCGCCGGCGCCGAAGGTCACCGAACAGAATGCCGGCTTGAGCCGCGAGAGCTGCTTGCGCGTCGCGCGCAGCTTCTCGATCCCCTCGGGCGTGCGCGGGGGAAAGAACTCGAGGCTGAACAGGCGTTGCGCTGTCGTGGTCATCGTCCGGGCGCCAGGGCTCGATTGCGCTCAGTCCCGCTTCTGCGGCAGCAGCGAGGACAGCAGCCAGGAGATCAGGCTGTAGACGATCGCGCCGAACACGCCCGACCAGAAGCCGCCGACGTGGAAGCCCTCGACGAACGAGCCGACCGCCCAGAACAGCAGCCCGTTGATCACGAAGATGAAAAGGCCCAGCGTCAGCACGGTCGCGGGCAGCGTCAGCAGGATCAGCAGCGGCCGGATCAGCGTGTTGATGAGCCCGAGCGCCAGCGCCGCGATCAGCGCGGCGGTGAAGGAATCGACCTTCACCCACGGGAAGACATAGGGCAGCGCGAGCAGTGCCAGCGCGTTGACGAGCCAGACGAGGAGGAGGCGCATGCGTCGATTCTCCGGGAGCGGGTTCAGCGTGCGGTGCCGGCGCAGTAGGGCTTGAGCGCCGCGTAGAGCGTCGTGTTGACCGGCGCCGGGATGCCGGCCGCCTGCGCCATGCTCGCCACCGCGCCGCAGAGCCACGGCGCCTCGAGCCGGTTGCCCGCGAGCAGATCGTTCAGCATCGAGGACTTCATTTCCGCGGGCAGCCCGTCGGTGAACTGCATCTGCCGAAGGACGAAATCGTCGGCGAGCGCGACCCCCTGCGCGCGGCCCACCGTCCACGCCTCGCGCATCGCGGCCTCGAGCGTGGCACGCAGCTCCGGGTCGGCGCGCAGCACGCCGATCGGCTGCCGCGTGACGCTCGTCAAGCCGGAGAACGCCGTCAGGAAGACGAACTTCTCCCACAGCGCGCGGCGGATGTCGGCGACGAGCTCGGCATCGATCCCCGCGCCGTTGCAGGCGGCGAGCAACGCCTCGGCGGGCGCCTGCTGCGCCGCCGACACCGGGCCGAAGCGCAGCCGCGCCATCGTCCCGGTCTGACCGATGACGCCGGGCTCGGCGATCGTCGCCGCGATCTGCGCGACGCCGCCCATCACCCGCCCGGCGCCGACGATCGCGCCGATCCGCTCGATGCTCCCGACGCCGTTCTGGAACGGAACGATCACGCCGCCCTGCGCGACGAGCGGGCGGACCGCCTGCGCCGCGCTTTCGGTGTCCCAGAGCTTGACCGCGAACAGGACGATGTCCGCCGGCGGGAGCGTCGACGGGTCGTCGGTCGCCACCGGCTTCGCGATCCGCAGCTCGCCGCTCGCGCTCCTCACGGTCAGTCCGCGCTCGCGCATCGCCGCGAGGTGCCGGCCGCGCGCGATGAAGGCGACGTCGTGGCCGGCGTGCGCGAGCTTCGCGCCGAAGTACCCGCCGACCCCGCCGGCACCCATCACCGCAAAGCGCATCGCCGCGTCCCCGTGCCCGTTCCGGCTAGTACCGATAGGTCTCGGGCTTGTACGGCCCGTCCACCGGCACGCCGATGTAGCGCGCCTGGTCCGCCGAGAGCGGCGTCAGCATCGCGCCCAGCTTGGAGAGCTGCAGCCGCGCGACCTTCTCGTCGAGGTGCTTCGGCAGCACGTAGACGCCGACCGGATACCGGCCCGCGCCGCTCTTCGCATCGGTCCACAGCTCGATCTGCGCCATCACCTGGTTGGCGAACGACGAGCTCATCACGTACGACGGATGGCCCGTTCCGCAGCCGAGGTTCACCAGCCGGCCCTCGGCGAGCAGGATGATCCGCTTGCCGTCCGGGAAGATCACGTGGTCGACCTGCGGCTTGATGTTCTCCCACTTGTGGGTCTTCAGCCCCGCGACGTCGATCTCGTTGTCGAAGTGGCCGATGTTGCACACGATCGCGTTGTTCTTCATGCGCTTCATGTGCTCGTGCGTGATCACGTCGATGTTGCCGGTCGCGGTGACGAAGATGTCGGCCTTGTCGCAGGCGTAATCCATCGTGACCACGCGGTAGCCCTCCATCGCCGCCTGCAGCGCGCAGATCGGATCGATCTCGGTGATCCACACCTGCGCCGACAGCGCGCGCAGCGCCTGCGCGCTGCCCTTGCCGACGTCGCCGTAGCCGGCGACCAGCGCCACCTTGCCGGCGACCATCACGTCGGTCGCGCGCTTGATGCCGTCGACCAGCGACTCGCGGCAGCCGTACAGGTTGTCGAACTTCGACTTGGTCACCGAGTCGTTGACGTTGATCGCGGGGAAGCCGAGGCGGCCCTCCGCGTGCATCTGGTAGAGGCGCTTGACGCCCGTCGTCGTCTCCTCGGTGACGCCCTTGATGGCCGCCTTGATCCGCGAATAGAACTTCGGATCCTTCGCGAGTCGCGCGCGGATGGCGGCAAAGAGCGCGGTCTCCTCCTCGCTCGTCGGTTTCGCGATGCAGGCCGGATCGGTCTCGGCCCTGCGCCCCGAGGTGCACGAGCAGCGTCGCGTCGCCGCCGTCGTCGAGGATCATGTTCGGCCCGCCGCCGCTGCCGGCCGGCCACTCGAGGATCCGGTGCGTGTAGTCCCAGTATTCGGTGAGCGACTCGCCCTTGAACGCGAACACCGGCGTGCCGCGCGCGGCGATGGCGGCGGCCGCGTGATCCTGCGTCGAGTAGATGTTGCACGAGGCCCAGCGCACCTCGGCGCCCAGCGCCTGCAGGGTCTCGATCAGCACCGCGGTCTGGATCGTCATGTGCAGGCTGCCGGCGATGCGCGCGCCGGCGAGCGGCTTCTTCGGCGCGAATTCGTCGCGGATCGCCATCAGGCCCGGCATCTCCGTCTCCGCGATCGCGATTTCCTTGCGGCCCCAGTCGGCCAGCGCAAGGTCGGCGACCTTGAAATCGGCGAAGCTCTTGTGTTCGTTTGCAGCGTTCATCGGTCACTCCATCGTTGGTGACCGCGCGGCGGGGCGGCGGGAAGGGCTCTCGTCACCCCGTGCGCGGGCACGGTTCAACGAGCGCGGTTGCAGAGGGTGAATACCCCGAGCCTGGCAGGACGCGCGCCTCGCGCGCCATCCTGTTGCAACGCTCCTCGGGGAGAGGCCGGAATCTTAACCCAACGGGCCGCGTCCGTCGACGGGGCGGAAGACGGAACGGGCGCCCGCCGCCTTCGGCGCCCTGTTCACAACAGCCGGCCCTGCGGGTCGGCCGCGGCGGCCTCCTCGCGCAGCAGGGCGGCGACGAGGGTGGACTCGCGCTTGTAGAAGCCCTCGGTGTGAAAGGTCTCCGGCAGCTTGTAGAGCTCGTAGTCGAGGTGGTGGCAGAGCTCGTGGATCAGCGTGCGCAGGAAGGTCTTGAACGCCACGACATCGCGGCGCGCCGCCGTGCGCATCCAGACGCTGATGCGCGCCGGAGTGGCGCCCTCGTCGGGCTCGTACAGGCCGTGCAGCTCGCCGCTGTCGTCGGCCGGACGCTTCGCCAGAACGCGGACGCGGATCCTCGGCACCCGGTAGCCGGCGACCAGCGCGTCGATCAGCGCCTGGGACGCCGTCTGCACGGCTGCGCGGTCGTCGCGAGCGAGGCCGGCGCGAATCTGCGCGACGCGCGATCCGACCGCCGACCCCCGGCGGGAGCTCGAGCGCGACGATCGCGTCGCTCTGCCGGTAGATGCGCTGCCGCGCGGGGGAGAGTCTGGCGTAGTAGGCGAAGGGCATGGTCGGGCCGGGCCGGCGTGCCCGGCGAAGTTCGCCGCCGGCACGTCGCCGAGGGCGTCCGATGGCGGGCGCGACGCGCGCTGCAAAAGGCAAGGGCCGCATCGCGGCCCCTTGCACGGGATCGGCGCGGATCGCGCCGGAGAAGGTGTTATGCCTTCTTGATTTTCTCGAGCATCTTGAAGACGCCCTTGGTCGAGCCGACGAACAGGCGCTTGTAGGCCTTGCCCAGGCAGCGACGCTCGAGGGTGTTGCGGCGGGTTCGGGTTCGTTCGGCCATGGTGGTCTCCTTGTGCGTGTGCGATCCGCGCGTGCGATCGTGTCCGGATTGGCGTCACGGCGCCGCGGGATGCGGCGCCGGAAAGGGTCGGATCTTAGCAGAAAATCCTGTCGGATGAAAGGCTTGCAGCGATCCGCCGCGCGGTGGCGCGGGCTCAGCGCTGCCCGGCGCGCAACTCGCCGAAGATCCCGGCGGTCTCCTTGGTCAGCGCGCGCCAGTACTGCGGCGGGCCCGCCACCGTGCCGCCGAGCGCCGCCGCGGCGCGCCACGGCCAGCGCGGATCGCGCAGGAACGCGCGGGCGAGCGCGACCATGTCGGCATCGCCCGCCGCGATGATCGCGTCGGCGTGCTCGGGCTCGGTGATGAGGCCGACCGCCATGGTCACGATGCCGGTCGCGCGCCGGATCTGCCGCGCGAAGGGCACGTGGATGCCCGCGCTCGCTGCCGGGATGCGCTGCGCGGCGAAACGCCGCCGCTCGACACGTCGATCCAGTCGCAACCGCGCGCCTTGAGGCGCGTTGCGAGCTCGACCGCTTCCTCCGGCATCCAGCCGCCTTCGACCCAATCGGTCGCCGAAACGCGCACGCCCAGCGGCCGCCCGTCCGGCCACACCGCGCGCACCGCGTCGAACACCTCGAGCGGAAAGCGAAGCCGGTTGTCGAGACTGCCGCCGTACGCATCGTCGCGGCGGTTCGCGAGCGGCGACAGGAATTCGTGCAGCAGGTAGCCGTGCGCCATGTGCAGCTCGATGGCGTCGATCCCGCAGCGCTCGGCGCGCCGCGCGGAGGCCACGAACGCCTCGCGAACCGCGGCGAGACCGGCGGCGTCGAGCGCCGCGGGAGGGCTCTCGCCCGCCGCGTGCGGCACGGCCGACGGCGCGACCGGCAGCCACCCGCCCTTGTCGCCGCGGGATCAGCATGCCGCCTTCCCACGGCCGCGCCGACGAGCCCTTGCGTCCGGCATGCGCGAGCTGGATCGCGACGGCTATCGGCGGGGCCTGCCGGCGCGCGCGGGCGAGCGTGGTGGCCAGCGCGTGCTCGGTGGCGTCGTCCCAGAGGCCGAGGCAGCCCGGCGTGATCCGGCCTTCGGCGGTGACCGCGGTCGCTTCGATGGTGAACATGCCGGCGCCCGACAGGAACAGCTGGCCCCAGTGGACGAGGTGCCAGTCGGTCGCGCAGCCGCTCTCGGCCGAGTACTGGCACATCGGCGAGACGACGATGCGATTGGGCAGCCTCAGGCCGCGCAGGTCGATCGGGTCGAACAGGCGCACGCTCGGCTCCGGCGCAACGCTTCGGGCGTCAGATCCCCGCGGCCACCTTCAGCGCTTCGGCCTTGTCGGTCGCTTCCCAGGTGAACTCGGGCTCGTCGCGGCCGAAGTGGCCGTACGCGGCGGTCTTCGAGTAGATCGGGCGCAGCAGGTCGAGCATCCTGATGATGCCCTTCGGGCGCAGATCGAAGTGCTCGTTGACGAGCTCGGCGATCTTCTCGTCCGAGATGCGGCCGGTGCCCTCGGTGTAGACGGTCACGTTGATCGGGCGCGCGACGCCGATCGCGTACGAGAGCTGCACCTGGCATTGCGTGGCGATGCCGGCGGCGACGATGTTCTTCGCGACGTAGCGCGCCGCGTACGCCGCCGAGCGGTCCACCTTCGACGGGTCCTTGCCGGAGAACGCGCCGCCGCCGTGCGGGGCCGCGCCGCCGTAGGTGTCGACGATGATCTTGCGTCCGGTGAGCCCGGCGTCGCCGTGCGGTCCGCCGATCTCGAAGCGTCCGGTCGGATTGACGAGGTACTTGGTGCCCGTGAGCATGTTCGCCGGCAGCACCGGCTTGATCACCTCGTCGATCACGGCCTCGGCCAGCGCCGACTGCTTGTCGTTCATGCTCGGATGGTGCTGCGTCGACAGCACGACGGTGTCGATCGACACCGGCTTGCCGTTGACATAGCGCACCGTCACCTGCGACTTGGCGTCGGGCCGCAGCCACGGCAGCCGGCCGTCCTTGCGCACCTCGCTCTGGCGCTGCACGAGCCGGTGCGCGTAATAGATCGGGAACGGCATCAGCGACGGCGTCTCGTCGCAGGCGTAGCCGAACATCAAGCCCTGGTCGCCGGCGCCCTGGTTCAGGTATTCGTCGGACGCGTGGTCGACGCCGCGGGCGATGTCGGGCGACTGCCGGCCGTAGCACACCATCACCGCGCAGCCGTCGGCGTCGAAGCGCAGCTCGGGGTCGTTGTAGCCGATGCGGCGGATGGTTTCGCGCGCGATCCGCGCGTAATCGTGCTTGATCGCTGTCGTGATCTCGCCGCTCATCACCACGAGACCGGTCGAGACGAGCGTCTCGGCCGCGACGCGCCCGGTCGGGTCTTGCTCTAGAATCGCGTCGAGGACCGCGTCGGAAATCTGGTCCGCCACCTTGTCCGGGTGACCCTCGGAGACCGATTCCGACGTGAACAGGAAATCACTCATTGCCGCTCCTTGCCATCCCGGCGTCGCATACAAGAAGCGTGCCAGGAAAAAGCTTGAATTCTAGCAGAATTCGCCGCGGCCCCCGGTCACGCGCCAAGGGCGGCGCCGGCAGGATTGCGCGCGTATCGCCGGGGGTGGTGCGATGAGCGTGTCGATCGAGGCGCCGAGCCCCGGCGCGGTCGCGCGTGCCGCCGAGCGCCTGCGCGCGGGAGAGCTCGTCGCCTTTCCGACCGAGACCGTGTACGGACTCGGCGCCGACGCGCGGGACCCCGCCGCGGTCGAGCGCATCTTCGCCGCGAAGGGACGGCCGGCGGACCATCCGGTCATCGTGCACCTGTACGACACAACGCGACTTGCGGAGTGGGCGCGTTCGGTGCCGGAGGGCGCGATGGCGCTTGCCGCGGCATTCTGGCCCGGGCCGCTGACGCTGATACTGCCGCGCGCAGCGCAGGTGCCCGACAGCGTCACCGGCGGCCAGGACAGCGTCGGACTGCGCGTGCCGTCGCATCCCGTCGCGCGCGCGCTGCTGGAGGCTTTCGGCGACGGCATCGCGGCGCCTTCGGCCAACCGCTTCGGCCGCATCTCGCCGACCACCGCGCAGCACGTCGCCGACGATCTCGGCGACGCCGTCGCGATGATCCTCGACGGCGGCGCCTGCGCCGTGGGCATCGAGTCCACGATCGTTTCCTTCGCCGGCGGGGCGCCCGTGCTGCTGCGGCCCGGCGCGATCACCGTGCCCGAGCTTGCGCGGGTGCTGGGACGCGCGCCCGGAACGCCCGACGCTTCGGCGCCGCGCGCCTCCGGAACGCTCGCGGCGCACTACGCGCCGCATACCCCGGCAACGCTCGTCGCGCCCGAGGTGCTGCACGCCGAGATCAACCAGCTCGCGGACCGCGACGAAGCGGTCGCGGTGCTCGCGCGCACCGTCGCGCGACCGGCGGACTTCGCCGGCGCATGGATCCATGCGCCGGCCGGCGTCGCTGCGTACGCGCACGATCTCTACGCGAACCTGCGCGCGCTCGACGCCGCGAATGCCGATGCGATCCTCATCGAAGCCGCGCCCAGGGGCGACGCATGGACCGCGGTGCGCGACCGGCTGATGCGCGCGACGCGCGGCGAGGACGACGACAGGGACTAGCGCCGGCGCGGAAGCGTGCGTGCAACGTCGATCGCGCGCGGCAGGTCGTCGACCTCACGGCTCGCCGGGCCATCCGTCCCCGGCGAACACGCCCGAATGGTCAACCACTTGCGCCGAGGACCTCGTGCCCGTAGGAGTTGTCGATGGCGCAAAGCCAGCGATTCTTTGTGTCCTTCCTGAACACATAAGTGGCCTTGCGTTCGATCACCGGAAAGTTCTTTGCGGAGACCAGCGTCTTCGCCAGCACGAGTGCGGTGTCCCCCGTTTCGAGAATCACCATCCCGGCTTGTCGCACGTCCAGGCTGCGATCGAAGTGGGCAGCAATGGCTTCCATGGCGCTCCGGATTTCGACTTTGCCTACGGCATGCCTACCCGGCTTGATCACCAGAACAGCATCCTCGGTATAGAGATCGACTACGGTGTCGAAGTCCTCCCGGTTGATCGCCTCGTCTGCCTTTTCGATGAGCAGCGCTATCGGATGGTTCTTCATATCACCTTCCAGGAAGTGCCCGACGTGCAAGCCAACCGGCGGGGCGCACCGGCGCTCGCGAATCGAAAGACGCGTTTCGGCCCATCCGGTTGAGCGCCGGGTTGGGCCCCGTCATTCGATCACACGGTCTGCCCGGAGCAGCAGCGACTGGGGTATCGTCGCGCCAATCCGCTTCGCTGTCTGCATGTTGATCACGAGCTCGAATTTCGTAGGTCGCTCGACGGGAAGTTGCGCGGGGTTCGCACCCTTGAGGATCTTCGCGACGTAGCCACCTGCGCTGCGGGCCATTTCGGCGAAGCTTGGACCGAAGGTCACAAGACCGCCAGCATCGGCGTATACGCTGTTCCCGCTCACGGACGGCAGACGCGCCTTCGCTGCCAATGCCGCAATGCGAGCCGCGTGCCCCGCAAGTGCCGGGTCCGGGAGCACGTTCAGGCCCGAGACGCGCTCCTTCGAGATCGCCGCGAACGCCCTCTCGATGGATTCCGAGTCGCGCGCTTCGAACATCCGAAGCTGGATGCCCAATGGTCGAGCCGCAGCTTCGGTTTCCCGGATCATCTGCATCTGGAAGACGCGATTGGCCGGATTCCAAAGCACGGCGACGCGCTGGGCGCCGGGGCTCAATTCCTTCAGAAGCTGCAGGCGTTTGCCGGCCGCTTCCGAAAACATACCCGACGTGCCGGTTACGTTCCCGCCGGGATGCGGCAGCGAGGAGACAAGCCCCGAGGCAACCGGGTCCGAAACCCCGACCATGACGATCGGAATCGTCTTCGTATTGTCCCTGGCCGCGAGGGAGGCTTGGGTAACGAGGGTGACCAGCACGTCGACCGGCAATCCGATGAGCTCTCGGGCGAGCTCCGGAAGGCGATCGAATTGGTCGTTCGCGAACCGGTATTCAATTGCGATGTTGGTCCCCTCAACATATCCGTGCTCGCGTAACCCCTGACGCAAGCCCGTGAGCATAGGTCCGGCATTTTCCGGCGTGCCCGGGCTCAGAAGGCCGATCCGGGGACTCGCCGCGTCCGCGTGCGCGGGCATCGAGCCGAGGACGACGAAGGCCAGCAGTAGGACGCGGGAGGCGAGTCGCGGACTCATTTGTCAACGCATGCGTCAGCGTCGGTGGCCCAACGTATCGAAGCCAATCGGCCCACCGCGCCGACACCGACCGAACACGAACACGCGCACCGGCGGGTCCGGTTGAGCGACCGGTCAGGCCGCGACCGGACCTTGCACATGCGCGAACGCAAGAACGTGCCCATCGGGATCGAGTGCATAGGATGCGGCGTGGCCCCAATCGCGGTCCAGTAACGGGCTCAGCTCCGTAGCCCCCGAGGCGAGCGCTCGTTGATGGTAGGCATCTGGATCAGCAACCACAAGATAGAGCTCAGCCCTGGGCACCCCTCGGGCTGCCGAAGGATCCGGGAGGACCGGGCCAAGGAGTTTGCGAATGCCGCCCTCTGGCATGAGGCCCAAGATAGCGCCACCGGGCAAGACAAACTCGGTCATGCCAGGGACTTCCAGCCGAGGCTCGCTGGCCAACACCCTGGAGTAGAACGCCGCGCTGCGCCGTGGGTCCGCAACGTAAAGAATGAAGTGCGAGGCGCCTGGCACGGGTCGCCGTCCTGCGGCCTATCGCAACAATCTGACCGGAAACTGCCGCGGAGGCGGAGCCCCGCCGGCAGGCGTCCGCGTCGAGCGATTGGTCAGGCGGTGCGCCATTCGGTTGTGGCTTAGTCGATAGCCTCGATAATGCGCAAGTCCCGATCCACCGCGTTGCCCAATACGCGGAGTGCTTCCTGGTACCCCGGACTGTCGTGCGCGGCGACCGCTTGTGCGACGCTGTCGAATTCGATTAGCACGGTGCGTTGGTCGAGACCGTCGTCGTACACCTGCGCGGGGTTCCCGCGCGCAAGTATCCGCGCGCCGGCCTTCTGAAGCGCGGGAAGGGCGAGCTTCGCATAAGCGGCGAGAGCCTCGGGGTCGCGCACAGAGCGATACGCGGCAATCCAATACGCTTTGGGCATGGGAAGATGAACCTTGTGGTCGAGAGAGATTACCGCGGTTGGGATTGCGCTACCAATCCCGCAAGAATGCTGTGGGACGGTGCCGAGGGCCGCCTAACGTACAAGTTGTGCGGCGGCATGTAGCCCCAATGCGGCGCGTGGCTGGTGTCGTCCTTGAGCCCCTTCAGGAGCGGCGCAATGTCAGTGCCCGCGCCGAGGGAGAAGTACTCGCCTCCCATCTTGCCGAAGCCGGTCGCATCGCCGAAGTCGGTCGCGACACGCGCGCCGGCGCCGGGGACATTGATCTTGGCGGGAATCTGCTCCTTGGATATGCGCATGATGAGTTCCTTTCTCACCGGCTCGACGAGTTTCAATCCGCCGCGGCGCCTCGACGTCGTCAACAAACGCTTTGCAGCCTCGAACACCTGACTCAGAGTACCTCCGGAACTCGACTTGCGGGGCCTGACGCTGCGCATCAGGCGCGACCGGTTTCATTGCTAATCACTCACCGATGAGTGCCAGCGAGTGGTGGACGGTTTTTGCGGTAGGAGTTCTTCAGGGCGATCTTGCCATCTCGAAAGGTGAACAGGTCACAACCATGGACTTCGACGTGCGTGCCATCGCTGCGGGTTCCCGTGAACGTCCACTCCGATACTCCACGGTCGCCCACGACAAAATGTCGTGCGTTGCCCCAGTGGGCGTCGGGGAAGTTTGCCCAAACCTCCGCAAAGCCGGCCCGCACCGACTCAAAGCCGGCATATCGCGTGCCGCAGACCGCAGAGCCCGCCGATGCTTCGAAGACGCAATCGTCCGTCATGAAGGACATCAGGGCATCGGCATCATGGCGATTCCACGCATCGGCAAAGGCCTGCAGGGTATCCGTGGTGACCACAGCGTTCATAGCAGGCATGATTCGGCCCTCCTTTCATTCGCGGCGCCGATGTGCAACATGATGACGCCCAACGCCCAAGCTAACCCGCGGCCCTGACGGCGCGGAGCGGCGGCAGTGGCGTCGGGTGGAACGCCTCGCTGGACGGCACGTTTCAGCCGCCTGTCTCGACGAACGCGGCAAGTTTCGCAAGCGCCATCCGCCAGCCGGTCTCATTGTCGGCCGTTGAGACGCCGGGCGGCAGTCCATCGTGCACGGCGAGAAGGTTGGTACCGCCATCGGCATCCGCGAGCGTGATGGTGATGGTCATCTCGCCGCGCAGGGCGGGATCTTCCGTTTCGAACTCATCCACTTCGACAACCCGCTCATTAGGCACGAGCTTCGCGAACTGACCGTGATACGTGTCTGTATGTGCGGTCGTCTTGCCGGCACCAGTGGGTTCGTCGTAAGTCAGTGAGATTCGGAATGAGCCACCTTCGCGAGCGTCGAACGCGTGCACGTAACAGGTCATTCCAGTGGGCACTCTCCAGATTGCGACCGCGCGTGGATCGAGAAGCGCGCGATAGACGCTCGCGCGGGGCGCTTTTATGTGCTGGCTGATGCGGGTTGAACTCATGCCTGTGCCGTCCAACGTGCAAGGTAAACGGCGCACCGCACGGACTTTCGCCAGGCAGAAGTCACTGATCGGCGCGTCCGGTTGACCGGAAGGTCAGGCAAGAACCGGCAGCGCGCGGCTCAGGCCAACCGCGCAAACATATAGCCCAACCCCGAACGCCGTGTGCGCCATGAGACTTCTGAGCCGGGCCTGCGTCGGATCGGGCGTTCTGGATGCCGCGATGCCAAGTCCGAATGAGGGGTGCATGATGAGAAATGGGACGAGTACCGTGCACACGCCGAAGAGCAAGGCGGGTGACAAGGTGGGCCGCGCAAGCCAGCTATCGGAAACGAGGGCCACGAGAATGAGCGCGTAAATGGCACCAACGATATAGTGGGAGATCCAGCCCACCGCGCATTCGAGAGGTTTTTGCGAGGCGTTGGCGATACTCGCATGCGTGAACGTGCCTTGGGGCATGTGGCAAAACCAGCGGCCGACTAAACAATAGTTGGGCAAAGCGATGCTGAAGGCGCGCTTCAGGACCAGTGCGCAAAGGTCCATGAACAGAGTCGCGCCAAGGCCAATGGCGGCTGCGTGCAAAGCGTGAGTTGCTTCAGTACTCATGATCTGCCTCGCAGTGGGTGTCCATGCCTAACGTTCGAGCGAAGCGGGCGACGACGGCAGGACGCCACGCCCGGGCCAGCGAAAATGTACCGCGTACCGCCAGACCGGGCCTGGTGGCCTGCCGTTGGCGCTCCGCTTGAGCGAGGGGTTAGGCCGCACTCTCGGTGCTACGGACTGATCTAAAACCACATGTCTGCAACGCACTTGCCGTCTCGTGGCAGGTCTTCAAACTTGTCTAGACCATCGAAGTGGTCGATCGGTATGCGAGCGATGGGTTCAGGCTCGGTCAGTCGCAGATTGACCGCGATGCGCCGCTTGCCCTCCGGCGTGAGCTGCTGACCACGCCAGAAGGCGACACAGCCGCACTTGGGGCAGAAGTGAAACTCAACGCCCTTGCCTCGAATGTACGACTGGGTTTGTCCCGAGACTGTGATTCCCTCGCCTTCGAAGTCGTAGATCCAAAGCACTCCATATCGGCGGCAGACGGTGCAGTTGCAGGCCGTGGCGCCTTCAGGGAGGACTTCGTGCGTCCAGTCCCAGTTGACTGAACCACAGTGACAGGAACCATGAAGCATTCAGTCCTCCTCTTGCGCATCTGCAGTCGGCCGTCGCAGCCCTTGACGTAGCGCGGCGATGGGTGGGTTTTGTGCGGCCTACCGTCCAAGGTAACCGGCGCGCCGCACGGACTTTCGCCAAGTAGAATCCATAAACCGGCGCGTCCGGCTGACCGCCCGGTTAGGCCGCACTGTTCTGCACCTGCTGCACTACAAGCGCGCGCAGTGAAGAGCGAGTAGCTTCGTCGCTCGTAGACGCGAGCAACTTGGTTTCAATTTCCTGCACAAAGGATGGCGATGCAAGGCCAGTGCCAACTGTGGTAAGTCCCATGAGCAACTCATCGATCAGATGCCAGTCTGCGTCGGTCATGAACGACTTGACCTTGCCCCTCGACGCGCGCGCCCAGCCGTCGATGTCGCCATTAAACTCGTGGTATGTCCTCAGCTTCTCCAGGGTGATCATCGGCGTGGTGGCCTAGCGTATGAGCTGAGGGGCGAGCACCAGTGTGGCGCTTGACCCGCTCGACGGATGATGAACCACACCGGCCGGCGGGCCAAGTGCCATGCCGTTGCGAGTCCACTTGAGCGAAGGGTCAGGCGGCAGTTGCCACATGATCAGACAGGGAGCTGACCAGCACCAAGTCTGTCTGTCGGTCGTTACCGACTATGAAGACATGGCTGCCAACCTCCACAAAGCCTGACTTGATGTAGAAGGCGATTGCTCGTGGGTTGCGCTCCCAGACCCCGAGCCACATATGCAGGCCTTCAAGCTCTTGGGCGGCCGCGCGTGCCGCATGCATGAGCGGTGCCGCCAATCCGGTGCCGTGCGCAGACCGTGTCAAGTAGAAGCGATGGAGTTCAATGGGGTGCTCACCGATTACGCAGCCTGGCGCCGACTTGCGTCGGACCTGTGCGAAGCCGGCAAGTTCTTCGCCCTGAAAGGCCAGCAGGGTTATGACATCTCGATCTTCGAGCTCGGCTGTTTGCTGGGCCACGCCATAGGAGGAGCGAAGGTGCGCGTCGAGATCCTCCGGGCTGTTGTCGGCAGCGAAGGTTTCTGTGAACGTGCGCGCGGCAAGTTCGGCAAGCGCCGAGGCATCGGAAAGTGCTGCTCGACGAATTGTGAATGAACTCATTGGTGGTGTTGCGCCGCGAGCCAGTTGTGCGGCCTAACGCTCCGGTTCAGCAGCGGGCCGCGCAGCGGACCGTCCGCTGGAACCGATTGTTAGGCCGTCCTTACTCACGCACATATCGCAAGTGTGTAGCGGCTGAACTATCAACTACCTTTGCAATTCGAAACTGCGGCACCTGCTCGCGTAGGTTCTCGAATAGGCGCCTCCCACCACCGAACAGCACTGGCGCCAGGGCGATTTCCAGTTCATCGATGACACCCAGGTTTAGGTACTGCTGGATCACATCCGCGCCGCCCGCGATGCGAATATCACGATTCCCCGCAGACGCCCGAGCCAGCTCAAGGGCGCGTTCAGGTCCCTCATTGATGAAGTGGAACGTCGTCCCACCCGGACGAACCCAAGGTTCGCGCTTCTCGTGGGTCAGAACATAGACCGGTGTGTGAAACGGAGCTTCCTCTGGCCAAGCGCGCTCGCCCTGGTCGAACATTCGCTTGCCCATGATGTTGGCACCGATGCGCTCCGTTGTGTTACGAAGCATGTCATTGACCGGACCGCTCTCTCCTCCTGGTCCGAGCTTGAGGTTCTCGCGGAAGTACTGCAGATTTAAGATCCAGCCCATCAGCGCACCCCACTTTGCGCCCCAGTCCTTGTACTCAGGCTTGTCCCAATTTTCCATGGTCATTCCTTCCGGTGCCATGTAGCCGTCAAGACTGAGCCCGATGTTAACGAATACTTTGCTCATGATTCCCTCTCACTACTTTGGATGTCGGCCCAACGTTCGACATGAGGCGCGGCGCAAAGCGCGCGAAGCGGGCTTTGGGACGTCGCCTCGATGGAGGGGTTAGGCGTCATCGCTCCGGCGCGATTGGTGGCGGAGCTCCACTTCAGGACTGCGGGTCGAACTGGAAGACGCGCAGCTCTTGGTTACAGCGGCAAGCCTTCGCGATGCGCGCGGCCCACGCGACGGCTTCCTCGCGCGAGCGAAGTTCGAGCACGGTGAAGCCGCCGTTGAGCGGGGGCGCCCAGGGATATCCACCCTCGGCGACCGCGCCGTCGGCCGAGACAAGTGCGGGCGGAACGTCTTCGTCGATGCCGCCGCCGAAGACGTAGACGCCGGCGGCCTTCGCCTCGTCGATCACAGCGTGCGAGTCGCGTCCCACGGTCTCCCATTCGCCATCGGGCACGACCATCGCCGCGCTTGGGAAAGAGATCAGGTATTTGGCCACGATGCTCTCATCTTACGACTGGGGGCGTAGCTCTCGGGCGGAAGGTTCCATGGCGCCTAACGTACCAGATAAGCGGCGGGCCGCCGCCGGCGCCCGCCGGAGTTGAAGCTCTGCCGGCGGCCGTCCGGTTGAACGCCGGGTTGGGCGTCGCGCTGACGCAGACACTACCAGGTTGCTTGGCTCGAGACCCGTATGCTTGGCAATGCGCGACAACATCTTGGCCCGATTTCCTCGCCGTCATGGACGGCGAAAACGAAATCTGGCCAGCCATCGCGGGCCAGCGTTCGATGTGACCCCATTGCCGCTTAAGCCGCCACCCAATGCTGAGCAGGCCGCAAATACACGACGCGCCTTGGTCGATGACCACTGGCTCACGCCGCAGCGACAGAAATATGATTGAATGGCGCGACTCTCGCCATGTTCCCAGCAAACGGCGATCCGCGCCGAGTCACGCGGGCAATGACCAACACTTCCGCTCTTGGCCATGGCTTCGTCCGAGCGGAAACGGCGCCGTCGGCGGAGCACCTTCCTGGATGATGTTGGCACCTCCGCGACAGCCAGCGACCGATCTTCGCCTCGCACGTCTCACACGTCAATGACGAAGGCCACGGCTCACCTCTTCGGACGTTGCCGCACAGGCAACCGCCCGTGAGCGGATTCTGCTGCGCCCTCTAATAGCGGGCGGAATTTTACAAGAATGCACTGTCACTGCAATTGCCCAACGAGTAAGGTAACCGGCGCGCCAGCAGGAAGCCAGCCAAGTAGAAGCCATAAACCGGCGCGTCCGGTTGACCGCCGGGTTGGGCCTCATGCTGAGCGATGTCACTCGATTACCTTGGCCTGTAGCAGCAGCGATGGGGGGATCGTCACACCTAGCGCTCTAGCCGTTTTTAGGTTGATCGCCAGCACGTACCTAGTTGGTTGTTCCATGGGGAGATCGGCCGGCTTTGCCCCTTTTAGGATGCGATCGACGTAGTCTGTTGCCCGTCGAAAAAGATCGAGAATATCTGCACCGTATGCCATAAGCGCGCCCTCCAACGCAGCCTGATGACCATCCCAGACGGCGGGCAAGCGCTTCTTGGTCGTGATGCTGATAATGCTGGCCCGCTGAGCATAGATAATGGGTCCGCCTAAGACAATCACTCCCTCGGCTCGTGACCGTTCGATCTCGGCAAAGGTATGTTCGACATCGCCTGCGCCCTGGATCTCAAAGGGTAAGACAGTTATTCCCAGCGCACGAGCAGCCCCCTCGATCTTCTTCACGGCAATTGAGTTGTGGGACATCCCTGCCCCTGAGAGCGTCGCGACCCGCGTGAGTTTGGGCACCACTTCCCGGAGGAACTGCAGGCGTTTGCCAACCTCTTCGCCGGAATCCTGGGTGAGACCGGTGACGTTTGCGCCCGGACGCCCGAGACTCGCCACGAGGCCATCCTCTACGGGGTAGTAAGAGATGGCCGTTACGATCGGGATTGTCGTCGTCGCGCGCTGCGCGGCTCGGACGTTCGCGTTGACCCCGGTGACGATCACATCGACTTTAAGTCGGACCAAGTCGTCTGCCAGTTCCGGAAGCCGCTCGAGCTTGCCATCGGCGAAGCGATACTCGATCAGAAGATTGCGACCAATGACGTAGCCGCGCTCGCGAAGTCCACCCTCGAAAGCCTCGATAAGGTCAAGCTGGACATTTCGCGGTGCGGTCTGGAGATAGCCAATCCGATGAACCTTTCCAGCCTGCTGCGCTGTGGCGGGGCCAAGCGGCAATGTAATTCCAAAGGCCAGTACGGCGAGCGTGCTGAACTTCATGGCTCGTTATCCTTCACCACGAGGGGCAGGAGCTGCACATTTTTGTGTTGCCTGGTCGGCCTCGAAAAGGAGCGAGCGATAGCGTCCAATGCGATCGACGTGAGGCCCAACGGTCAAGCTAACCGGCTCGCCGCCACCAACGCGTGCGAGCAACGAGCCGCGTACGGCGAGTCCGGTTGAGCGCAGGGTTAGGCGGTTTCATCGCATAGAGGAGAAA
This sequence comes from uncultured beta proteobacterium, assembly GCA_963786625.1. Lineage (GTDB taxonomy): Bacteria > Pseudomonadota > Gammaproteobacteria > Burkholderiales > Casimicrobiaceae > CAIWHR01. The sequence goes on along the minus strand of CAWAZS010000010.1, from coordinate 296,699 downwards.
AAGCACGCAAGAAGTTCGCTGTCCTGTGCGCTGGCGTTTCGCGCCGGGTCGGCCGCGAGCCCAAGGCCATGCGAGCGGGTACCCGTACGAAACGCTTCCATTTGCGTGACCAGGTACTCGGGGACCTGCCCGGCAAGGCGCGGAACATCAGCCTTTCCGGAGAAATCCAGCATGTGACAGTTCGCACATTTCAGTTCCGCGGCCTTCTCCTTTCCCGAGGCAACTTTCGACGTGTCGATGCGAAAGGGTGCCCCCGGCATCTTCTGCGCGGAAAAGTACTCTGCGATGTCACGCAAATCCTTTTCCGGTAGCGAGGTATCGCTGTGTGGCCTTCCGGACCAAACCCTTCGTTTGTCTTTGTACGCCTTCATCTGAATGTACAGGTACTCCTTGGGCTGAGCCTCAAGTAACGGAAAGCTATAGGACTGGGCCAATTTATGGCACACGATGCATATTTGTGCCTTCTTCGCGCCTCCTTGGACGTCAGCGGCAACGGCGGGCCCAACCGATGCGCTCAAAGCGGCAAGAAGGAGTAGACGTTTCATTTCAGCTCCGCGGTCGCGTTGTGCTGTCTAACGTTTGAGTTCAGCGGCTGCCGAAGGCGTCCGCTGTAACGAAGGGTTAGACACGGCCTTTACTCACAGGCTGGGTTTGAGGACCATGAGTACAAGCCCAGCAACTGGCGTTACCAACGCTATGGCGCCCCAAACCTCCCAGCGCACGGCGAGGGTGTGATAGGTCTCGTACTCGAAGGCGCCGGATTGTTCGCCGGCCTCGGCAAAGGCGCGCAACTGCCGCTGAAGCGGCACCAGGCGAAGCATGAAGATGAGGCCTGACACAGAGAAGGCTACAAGGGTCCAGAGTATCCACCCGGTACCTAGGATGGGAAGGCTTCCGTAGATTGCGGCCGCGAAGCCACTGATGAGGATGCCGATGACCCCTGGGGTCGTGAACAGCCGATCACTACGGATGATCCCGTCCATTGCGTGAGCCAGCAGCTTGGGGTCGCGCGTGCGTGCCGCATGCGCGTGCCAGAAGAGACCCGTCGTGATATTGCCGAGGAAGGCGATTACAGCAAAGACGTGAAGGAGCTTAAGGAAGAGGTACAAATGCGTGTCTCCGCATGAAGTGTCTAACGTTTGAGTTCACCTGCGTGCGGAAGCGGGCGAAGCCCGCTGTAGCACGTCAGGTGCAACGAAGGGTTAGGCCTCGGGTTCGTGGCAAACCGCTTCGATGTTATGCCCGTCCGGACCAATGACGAAAGCTGCATAGTAGTTCGCGTGGTAGTGCGGGCGCAGACCAGGCGCACCATTGTCTTTGCCACCCGCCTCCAGAGCCACGCGATAGAAAGCTTCGACTTGCTGGCGACTCTCGGCCGTAAACGCCAAGTGAAGATGCGCCGGCTTCTCCTCGGTTTGGTAGAGACACAACGAAACCTTACCCTTTGGGTGGCTAAGCTCGACACCGTTCGGCGGCCACTCCGAGGCAACGGTTACGCCGAGCGGCTCGAGTGCCTTGAGGAAGAACGCTTTGCTCGCCGCATAGTCGCTGACGCCGAATTTGACGTGATCAAACATGAGATGTCCTGAAGTGCGTGGGCCTGCGCGAGGCCTAACGCTCAGCATCAGCGGCGGCGCGCAGCGCCGTCCGCTGCATGCTGTTGTTAGCCGCCGACCGAGACATTGAATCCGCCGTAGACCATGCGCTTCATGTCGAACGGCATATCCTTTGGCCCACCCATGCTGGGCATTGCCTCCATTACCTTTGCATTGACGCGATCGCGATGAGCCCGCGACTTGAACACGATGTAAGAGAACACCACCGTCTCGCCGGGTTTCAACTTCATCACTCGCGCGAACGGCGTTCCCCACTTCGTCTTGAGGTCGTCGCCGACGCATTCCTTGTAGTCGAGCGCGCCGTGCTTCCGCCACAATCTCTCTCCCATCCGAGCCATGCGGAGATAGGCCTTCAGGTTCTTCTTGGGTACGGGCAGGACAAATCCATCGACGTATCGCATTTGAACCTCCTCGGTTGTTCGTGTTTCGCTTGGGCGGCTAACGTGTCAGGTAACCGGCGCGCCGCGGAGGCGCTCGCCAAACTGAAGACACGAACCGGCGCGTCCGGTTGACCGTCGGGTTAGGCCGCAACTTGGATGTCAGCGGCAAGCACGGCCGTCGTTCTCGGCCCATAGCTCTCAATGTTCGAGAGCGTCTTGTTGTGATGTGCCGCAATCTGGCCAGCCGACAGCACGCCGTTGTCCATGGTCGTGTGCCCATCCGCCACGAGCACGACAGAATACCCCAATGCCATCGCGCGGCGAACGGTTGAATCGACGCAGAATTCGCTCTGCAGGCCACAGACGATTAACTTGGTGATCGCACGCGACGCCAGGAGCTCACTCAGCGCAGTTCGAAGGAAGGCATCGGACGCGGTCTTCCGCAACAGGACATCGGTGCTATGAAGTTCGAGCGCGGGAGCGAGCTTCCAGTTTTCGGTCGCGTAGTCCATTTCCCCATTGGTCGTTTCATGTTGAACGACAACCACAAGTGCTCCGGCGGTACGTGCTTTGCGGGACACAATGTTGATTCGGCTGATCACGTCATCAACATCGCGAGCCTTGCTCGCGCCTGCGCAGAGGATGTTTTGGACGTCAATGATGAGTAGGGCAGTCGGCATGCGCTTGCGGCCTAACGACCAAGTTGAGCGGCGCCGAGGAAGCGCCGACTGAGAACAGCAACGCATGCCGGCGTCCGCTCGAGCTTTCGGTTAGGCGTCGGAGCGATGGAGTTCGCAATCAATTGAATGCACCAGGTCAGAAAAATCGCAAACGTCAACATAGTCCGCGCCGAGCCGGTCGCGAAACGTGAATCCGGGTCCGATCATCAACGTGTTCGCTCGCGCAGCCTGCTCCATCTCGGCCAGCACGACTATCGCATCAAGTGACTGATCGGTTACCCATGCCGGCGCGCCCGGCGTATAGAACTCGGCTTCTCGCCGCACGGCACCGAGCAATTGTTGGATTACCCCGAGCAACCGCTCATTGTCCATTGCGACGCCTAACGTATAAGGTAACCGGCGCGCCGCGCTGATGTCGGCCAAGTAGAAGCAATGAATCGACGCGTCCGGTTGACCGCTAGGTTAGGGGGCGCTGCGATAGACCTCACGGCGGTGTCCAACCTTGATAACTTCGATGGAATGGCGCGTGTCGTCGACCGTGTAGATGACGCGATACTGGCCCTGACGGACTCGGAAGAGAGCATCCGATCCGGCAAGTTTTTCGCAGCCGAAGGGTCGCGGATCTGCTGCCAAAGACCGGATACGGGCGACGATACGCTGGCGATCGCGCTTGGTCCCGATTGCGTCGATCTCCTTTGCCGCCGACGGTTTGATCAGCAGCCTATATTCGGCCACGCTTCCTCAGATCGCGGACTAGCGATTCGAATGAAACGCTGCGCTCGGTCTTACGCTGATCAAAAGCTTCAAGATCCTCGGCATCTTCCGCCAAGGCAGCCTTCACTGCGTCGTTGACCATATCTGAAATCGACCGATCCGTCGCGGCAGCCTTCAGGCGGAGCGCCTGATGGACCGAAGCGTCGAAATACACTGTAGCGCGTTTGGAGTCTTCCATAGAGTGATAATAGCGCTATGACGTCAAAGCGTCAAGACGCCATCAACCCCAAGCCCCCTAACGTTTGAGTTCACCCGCGGACGGAAGCGGGCGCAGCCCGCTGTAGGCCGTCGGGTGCAACGAAGGGTTAGGCCTCACCGGGGTGACGTGACGAACTCGAGGTACTTGGTGACTTCCTCTGCCCATAGGCTCGGGTGCATGTGCAACGCATGTCCTGCGCTTTTGCCGGGCACCGTATAAGACTCGAAGCGCCCCTTGCCGCCTGCTGCCAAAAAGGCTTCGAAGTTGCTCTTGCTGTGCGACAAGGTGTAGTAGGGATCCAACTCACCGTAGAGCCAAAGCGTCGGATGAGGGAATCTTGCCCCACGCTTGAATGTTGCGGTGTTGATGTGAACTGCATTTGGGCACCGGTCACCCATCCAGCCGCCTACGAAGTTGATGACACCAATGAATGCATCGGGGCGCTCGCCCGCATAGGCGATTGAAAGGATCCCTCCTCGCGACTGGCCCGCCAACAAGATTCGACTCTGCACGACGTCAGGTCGCGTACGTATGTGTGCCATGACGGCATCAAGGTCCTGAATCGCGCGATCCACACCGGGTAGTGAATAAACCGGCTGGCACGAGTATCGGCTGCGATCGGGTTCGAATCCTTCGTCATATCTGCCCTCCGAGGCGCCCCGGCCGCGGCGCTGCGGAAAGATGACCATCCACCCCCGCTCAACGAAGTAGCTGGCGGCGGCCGCACTTGACGAACTGCGCTTGAAGAGAGTGGGGTCGTCGCCGCGACCAGTGGAGCCGTGATTGAACACAATCGTGGGAAACGGCCCAACGCCTTGGGGCTTGCGAACCAGCAGCTCCAGGTGGACTGGCTTGCCGTCTTCGACGAGTGACGTGGCGATGTGCTCAGCGATCAGAGCCGGCGTCTGCGCGAATGTGAGTGCCGAAAGAATCCATGCTCCAAGAATCAAGGTTGCCGTACGCTTCATCCTCCCCTTCTCCCTGGTGATCGCCACGACGTGCGAGCGTTCGTGAGGCCTAACGTTTGAGTTCACCCGCCTGCGAAAGCGGGCGAAGTCCGCTGTAGCAGGTCGGGTGCAACGAAGGGTTAGACCGCGGCATAGTTAGAGGGAGGCCGAGTCATTGTGGGATGAGCGCCTCGCCTCTGGCAAGCACGCGGAAGGGTTGGCGACGAACAGCCATGCGACGATGACGAAGCCTGGCACTGCAAGGAACCAAACGGAACTGCCGAAGACGTACTGGCCGATGGCACCGACCAGACAGCCGGCGAGGACGCAACCGATGAGCAGCAAGACGCGACGCTTAAGCGTGGGCGCTCGTTTCTCTGTAGGCGCGCCATTCGGCATCAGCGGTCTAACGACCAAGTTGAGCGGCGCCGTGCGAACGCCGACTGGGAACTGCAGCGCAGATCGGCGTCCGCTCCAACTTGCGGTTAGGCGTGCCGTTCATCAGGTCCACCCTGAATCGTACAGCTGACGCGACCGAAATGGCTTCTGCTCATACGGGTCAGCGCCCCGGGCAACGAACGTGCCGTTGAGCAGAGCCGCCGGCTCTTCCGGAATTGGTGCGAGCAGACCCTTCCACGGCTTCGGCCGCTCGCGCCAGTACGCGCACCAACGCGGAATGGAGATTACTTCGGGCCACCTCGCGTAGCTGAAGGGGACACTCGGGTCGGTGAATTGCTCCGGGAACCAGAGCTTTGAAAATGGCCCACGCAGAGAATCTGCACAGTGGGTCGGAGCGAACAGGTCGCGATACAACTCCTCGGCTTTCACCAATCCGGGCACGACGCCACTTAACAATTCGCGATTGAATGTCTCTCCTGCTTCAATGCTCATTGCATAGTGCGCCCGATAACCCATCGGCCCATTCATCAACTGATCGAAGAGTACGCAGTCCAGAGGAATGGTGACGCAGACGCGCGAATGCCCCGGACGGTCGTTGCATGGGTCCTTAGCCGGAAGGCAGCCGAAGTTTGCAATGGCTTGTTCTGTAGCCGCGATAAACCGCTCGACGATCTCCGTCGGCGACGCAGGCTCGCAAGCATAGCCCCAGATTTCTGCTTGAGCCTGAAGCTTTGCGAACGCGTCCATTTGCTCGCACGCCTAACGATCAAGGTAACCGGCGCGCCGTGCTGACGCTCGCCAAGGAGAAGCCACGCATCGGCGCGTCCGGTTCACCGCCCGGTTAGGGCGCGGTGCGCGCCTCCTTCTACGAGGGGGCGCCGATACGGTTACCTGCACCATTGCTTTTCGCATGGAATGCCATCGTTGTTGCCGTCCATCTTAGTATCGGGACAGTATTGCAGGAAGTACGTGGCTTCGGCACAGGATGTCATTTGTGAACAGTAGATTCGACCATCACACTTGAATCGACCTTCCGGTGCAGCCGGCATGGTTGCGGGTGCGGCGACGGCAAATGGAATGTGTGTGCGGCGCTGATACTGCGAGTAGCCATACCAACCAGCGGAAACAAGCAGCGCCAAGATGATGATGTTTTTCATTGCGTCGATGAGTTCGCGTGCGCCCTAACGTACAAGGTAACCGGCGCGCCGGCAGGACGCTCGCCAAGCAGAAGCCATGAATCGGCGCGTCCGGTTGACCGCAGGGTTAGGGCTCGGAACCCTTGGGATCGGGCTGTTCATACGCGATAAGGTTGCCATCAGGATCGGTCACCACAAACCAACGAGTACCCCAATGCGTCGCCTCGGGATGTATAACCACTTCGGCAACCGAAGCGAGTTCGCGAAAGCGTTCATCCAGATTCTCGACCGTCAGGTGCAGCGTGGGGCGATGCCCATTTATGCCGTGTGACCACGAATGGTCGTCGCTGTCGTGGCGTTCAGCCAATACGATTTCTATGGCGCCACCATTGAGCACGACGCCGCGCGGCTCACCGTCACCGCCCCAAGTAGCGATGGGATTCCACCCAAGTGAGTCACGATAGAACGCCACTGTGCGATCAAAATCCGAGGGCGCGATAAACACATGGTCGAAGCGATCCTTCGGCATAGCGTCACTCCCGACCCCTAACGTTCCCGTTCAGCGGCGTGCCGCTTGCGGCGCGTCCGCTGCAACGGGTTGTTAGGCCGGTGTAGCAAGCTTGAGACCGCCGATGCCAGCGATGATGAGCGCAACGCTGATGAGCCGAGCCGCGTTCGCTGGTTCGCCGAGGAGCACGATTCCGAGAATCACCGTGCCAACCGCTCCCACCCCAACCCATACACTGTATGCGGTACCCACCGGAAGCGACTTCATAGCAATGCCGAGTAGCCAAAGACTAATGATCATCGCCAGCACAGTCCAAATAGTCGGCCACACGCGCGTAAAGCCATCCGTGTACTTCAATCCGATGGCCCAACCGACCTCGAACAGCCCCGCAATAACAAGAATGATCCAATCCATGTGTGTCCCTTTCAGAATTGCGGGGTCGTGCCCGATCGACGTAGGAGCAGTGAGGTCGTCCCCACTTCCGGTCAACGGCCTAACGTACAAGGTAACCGGCGCGCCGCGCATGACGCTCGCCGAAGTAGAAGCCATGAATCGGCGCGTCCGGTTGACCGCCGGGTTAGGGGGCGGCATGAAGTTGGGCACGTGCGGCTAGCAAAACACGGCTTGCGGATCGCAGGAATAGTACGACCAAACCTATAGCTACCACCAAGTCCGGCCAGCCCGACCCAGTAGCCCACACTCCGCCCGTGGCAACTAACACGGCGAGGTTGGATGCAATGTCATTTCTGGAGCATTCCCACACGGAACTCATGTTGACGTCTTCGTCGCGGTGTCGCCACAGAAGGGCCAAACAAGCACCGTTCGCCGCAAGGCCGAGCAAGCCAAAAATGCCCATGGTCTCGAACAGCGGGACTGTCGGGTGCGCGAGCTTGAAACCGATTTGAATAGTAACTACGATCGCGGCGAGCAGAATGAGCAGGCCCTTAAATAAGGCGACGCGCGCCTTCGTCCCGGCGCCAAGGCCGACCGCGTACAGGCTGAGGGCATAGGTAATGGCGTCGCCAAGGTTGTCCAGACTGTCCGAGAGCAAGGCGGTGGAACCAGCGTAGATTCCGGCGGCAACGATGACGAAAAACATGAACGCGTTGATGATAAGGACGGCCCGCAGCGTCCCGCTTTGCCGCTCGCGCAGGATGCCCAACTCACACTCGTCGTTGCAACAATCGGGCATGAGCCCCCTAACGAGTCAAGGTAACCGGCGCGCCGCGCCGACGCCAGCCAAGTAGAAGCCATGAACCGGCGCGTCCGGTTGACCGCAGGGTTAGGGCTCAAGCTACGCATCGAGCTTTTTCTCGCTGTAGGCAGTACACAGGAACACTCGCCAGCCGTCCCGAGTACGCATTAGGTTGTAGGTGGTGTTGAAGCGCCACGGCTCGCGTTGCCCAGTACGCTCGATGTTCCACGAAATATCGGCGACCGCATAATTCTCGCCTTGAGCGAGAAAGGCAACCGGCTCGAACGTGGCAGAGGCGTAGCCGTTCTGTCGGTACAACTCGCATAGGGCGACCATATTTGCGCGAATCGGCTCAAAAGCCGGCCAGTGGGTATAGCCACTATCTGATGCGATACCACTCGGCACCGCGTAGAGGCGCGCCACAGCCTCACCATCTAGCTGATCAAACGCGTCGCGATAGTGCTCGAAGAACGCGCGGATCTCGGCCGGCATGAGATGAGTCCTAACGTACAAGGTAACCGGCGCGCCGGCAGGATGCTCGCCAAGCAGAAGCCATGAATCGGCGCGTCCGGTTGACCGCAGGGTTAGGGCTCGGAACCCTTGGGATCGGGCTGTTCATACGCGATAAGGTTGCCATCAGGATCGGTCACCACAAACCAACGAGTACCCCAATGCGTCGCCTCGGGATGTATAACCACTTCGGCAACCGAAGCGAGTTCGCGAAAGCGTTCATCCAGATTCTCGACCGTCAGGTGCAGCGTGGGGCGATGCCCATTTATGCCGTGTGACCACGAATGGTCGTCGCTGTCGTGGCGTTCAGCCAATACGATTTCTATGGCGCCACCATTGAGCACGACGCCGCGTGGCTCACCGTCACCGCCCCAAGTAGCGATGGGATTCCACCCAAGTGAGTCACGATAGAACGCCACTGTGCGATCAAAATCCGAGGGCGCGATAAACACATGGTCGAAGCGATCCTTCGGCATAGCGTCACTCCCGACGCCTAACGAAAAGTGTGCGGCGATACCGCCGGGTCGCGATGGGGCAATTCGGCTGAAATCCACCGAGGGACTCGTCCAAACGGCCTATCGGCCGATGTCGGAAAAATCCGCAGAATCATCGCTGTCGTTTCTCGTTCGGGGGCCCGAAGGCCGGGTTGCATGGGGGCGGTTGCGCCGGTGTCGCTGCTCGACCGCGTCCGCGATCGGATCCGGGTCAAGCACTATAGCCTCCGCACGGAGCAGGCGTACTGCGACTGGATTAGACGCTTCATCATCTTCCACGGCAAGCGGCACCCGACTGGCCTCGGCGCGCGCGGAGGTGGAGGCCTTCCTGACCGCGCTTGCTGTACGGGAGCGGGTGGCAGCGTCCACGCAGAACCAGGCGAAGAGCGCGCTCCTCTTTCTCTACAAGGAGGTGCTGGGAGTCGACCTGCCGTGGCTCGACGGCGTCCAGAAGGCCAAGGCGCCGCTGCGGTTGCCCGTGGTGCTCACGCGCGACGAGGTCGCTCGCGTGCTCGCCCGGCTTCAGGGCGTGCATCGGCTGATCGGCTCACTGCTCTATGGCACTGGCCTGCGCATCATGGAGGCGATGCGCCTGCGCATCAAGGACGTCGATTTCGCTCGTCGCGAAATCCTGGTGCGTGACGGCAAGGGCAACAAGGATCGCGTCACGATGCTGCCGGTACGACTGGTCGTGCCGCTGCGCGAGCAGATCGCCCATGCGCGCGAGCTCCATCGGAGCGACCTGGCGGAAGGGTTCGGAGCGGTCTGGCTGCCGTACGCGCTCGACCGCAAGTATCCGGGCGCGCCGCGCGATTGGGCGTGGCAGTACGTGTTTCCCGCCGATGCGCGGTCGGCCGATCCACGCGACGGGACGACGCGCCGGCACCATCTGGCGGACCAGGCGTTCCAGCGGGCGATGAAGAACGCGGTGCGCGGCACCGGCATCGCCAAGCCCGCGACGCCGCACACGCTGCGCCACTCGTTCGCGACGCACCTGCTCGAATCCGGCTACGACATCCGCACGGTGCAGGAGCTGCTCGGGCACAGCGACGTGTCGACGACGATGGTGTACACGCACGTGCTCAACCGCGGCGGCCGCGGCGTGGTCAGCCCGCTCGACCGCGATTGACGCAGCGTCTGCCGTCCGCGCCGGCTGGGCGCGGTCCGCAGGCGAATCCGCACGGCGCTCACCGCCCCGCCAGCGCCGCGAACGCCGCGATCACCTCCGGCGGCGCCTGCACCAGCTCGATCAGCACGCCCTCGCCGCCGATCGGCGCGGCGTCGTTGCCCTTCGGGTGGATGAAGGTAATGTCGTAGCCGGACCCGCCCTTTCGGATGCCGCCGGGGGCGAAGCGCACGCCGCGTGCGGTGAGCCACGCGACAGCGCGCGGCAGATCGTCGATCCACAGGCCCGACGTGGTTGAGCGGCGGCTCGTGCACTGCGGGCTTCTTCGCGGGATCGAGCGGCTGCATCAGGTCGACCTCGCAGCGAGCGACGCCGAGGCCCATCGCCGCGATGTCCTCGTCGACGTTCTCGCGCTCGCTCACGTAGTTGCCGGTGAGCGCGAGGCCGAGGCAGTCGATCCACAGGGCGCGCAGCCGCTCCTTGCTCGGCGCGCCGATGGCGATCTGCTGAATTCCCAGGACACGGAACGGACGATCGCTCATCGCGCGGTCTCCTCAAGCTGTTGTCTGCTGGCAAATCGGACGGGAGATGCCGCGATATTCGCGCGGCGCCACACCCTTCGGGCCCGGCCTTCGCCCGCCGCGCTCATCCCTGTCTCACGCGAAGCGCAGGATCGCCTGATCGACGGCCACGCTCTCGCCGGCGTTGGCGAGCAGCTCCGCGACCATGCCGTCGCGCTCGGCCATCAGCACGTTCTGCATCTTCATCGCCTCGATCACGACCAGCCGCTCGCCGGCCTTGACCTCCTGGCCCGCGCGCACCGCGACTTCGGCGAGCAAGCCGGGCATCGGCGAGAGCAGGAACTTGGACCGGTCCGGCGGAACCTTGCGCGGCATCATCCGGAGGAGCTCGGCGGCACGCCGCGGCAGGACCTGCAGGTCGATCTGCGTGCCGCGATGCGTGAGCCGATACTTCAGACCGAGGCGCTCGACCTGGATCGCGAACGGCTGGCCGTCGAAGGTGCCGCCCATCAGGATGTCGCCGAAGCGCCAGTCGAAGCGGACCCGGTGCAGGGTATCGCCCAGCTGGACGTCGCAGCCGCCGTCCACCGGACGCACGGTCACCGCTCGCTCGGTCGGCCCGCCCATCACGAAGTAGTCGCTGCCGATCTTGAGCTCGTAGCCCGGCACCTGGCCCTCGATCCGCGCCGCGCGGTCGCGGTAGGTCCGGTGCACGGCCCCGGCGAGCGCGATCAGGAATTCCGGGTTGTCGTGCACCAGGTCGGCCGGCGAGAAGCCCTTCGGATACTCCTCGGCGATGAACGCCGTCGTGAACTGGCCGGAGATGAACCGCGGATGCTGGACGAGCGCCGACTGGAAGGCGATGTTGGAGGCGACGCCGCGGATCACGAACGCGTTGAGCGCATCGCGCATCCGCTCGATCGCGCCGTCGCGGGTCTCGCCGTGGCAGACGAGCTTCGCGATCATCGAGTCGTAGTGCATCGAGATCTCGCCGCCCTCGTAGACGCCCGTGTCGACCCGCACCGCGCCGGGCACTTCCGCCGGCGGGCGGTAACGGACGAGCCGCCCGATCGACGGGAGGAAGTTGCGGATCGGGTCCTCGGCGTTGATCCGGCACTCGATCGCCCAGCCGTTGCGCTTGATGTCCTTCTGGCGGAACGGCAGCTTCTCTCCCGCCGCGACGCGGATCATCAGCTCGACCAGATCGAGGCCGGTGATCATCTCGGTCACCGGGTGCTCGACCTGCAGCCGCGTGTTCATCTCGAGGAAGTAGAAGCTGCGGTCGCGGCCGACGACGAACTCGACGGTGCCGGCCGACTGGTAGTCGACGGCCTTCGCCAGCGCGACCGCCTGCTCGCCCATCGCCTTGCGCGTCGCGTCGTCGAGGAACGGCGAGGGCGCCTCCTCGATCACCTTCTGGTGCCGGCGCTGGATCGAGCACTCGCGCTCCCACAGGTAGACGACGTTGCCGTGGGCGTCGCCCAGCACCTGGATCTCGATGTGGCGCGGCTCCTCGATGAATTTCTCGATGAACACCCGGTCGTCGCCGAAGGACGCGCAGCGCCTCGGCGCGGCAGGCGTCGAAGCCCTCGCGCGCCTCCTTCGCGTTCCACGCGATGCGCAGGCCCTTGCCGCCGCCTCCGGCGGAGGCCTTGATCATCACCGGATAGCCGACCTCGGCGGCGATGCGCTCGGCGTCCGCGGCGCTGGCGATGACGTCGTTGTAGCCGGGTATCGTGCTGACCTTTGCGGCGAGCGCCAGCTTCTTCGAGGCGATCTTGTCGCCCATCGCCGCGATCGACTTCGGCTTCGGTCCGATGAAGGTGATGCCGGCAGCCTCGGCCCGGCTCGCGAACTCGGTGTTCTCCGACAGGAAGCCGTAGCCGGGATGAACGGCCTGCGCGCCGGTGGCCTTGCAGGCGGCGAGGATCTTGTCCATCGCCAGGTACGACTCGCGCGACGGCGGTGGCCCGATCGCGACGGCCTCGTCGGCAAGGAAGACGTGGCGCGCGTCCTTGTCGGCGTCCGAGTACACGGCGACGGTGCCGATGCCCATCCTGCGGGCGCTCGCGATCACGCGGCAGGCGATTTCGCCGCGGTTGGCAATCAGGATCTTCTTGAACATGTCGTTGCGGAGCCGGAAGCCGGCCGGTCTCAGAGCGGGATGTTGCCGTGCTTGCGCCACGGATTGGTGAGCTTCTTGTCGCGCAGCATCGCGAGGCTGCGGCAGATGCGCTTCCTCGTCTCGTGCGGCATGATCACGTCGTCGATGAAGCCGCGGCGGCCGGCGATGAACGGGTTCGCGAACGTCTCGCGGTACTCCTTCTCGCGCGCGGCGAGCTTCGCGGGGTCGCTCTTCTCCTCGCGGAAGATGATCTCGACCGCGCCCTTGGGTCCCATGACCGCGATTTCCGCCGACGGCCACGCGAAGTTGACGTCTCCGCGCAGGTGCTTCGACGACATGACGTCGTAGGCCCCGCCGTACGCCTTGCGCGTGATGACGGTGATCTTGGGCACCGTGCACTCGGCGTACGCGTACAGCAGCTTGGCGCCGTGCTTGATGATGCCGCCGTATTCCTGCGCCGTGCCCGGCATGAAGCCCGGAACGTCGACGAACGTGACCACGGGGATGTTGAAGGCGTCGCAGAAGCGCACGAAGCGCGCCGCCTTGATCGCGCTCCTGATGTCGAGGCAGCCGGCGAGCACCAGCGGCTGGTTGGCGACGACGCCGACCGGGTGGCCTTCCATGCGCCCGAACCCGATGACGATGTTCTTCGCATTGTCGGGCTGCAGCTCGAAGAATTCGCCGTCGTCGACGACCTTGCCGATCAGCTCCTTCATGTCGTAGGGCTTGTTCGGGTTGTCCGGCATCAGCGTGTCGAGCGACTTCTCGAGGCGATCCGCGGTGTCGGTCGTGTAGCGCCGCGGCGGCTTCTCGCGGTTGTTGAGCGGCAGGTAGTTGAACAGCCGGCGCGTCATCAGCAGCGCGTCGACGTCGGTCTCGAACGCGAGATCGGCGACGCCGGACTTGGTCGTGTGGCTGATCGCGCCGCCCAGCTCCTCGGCGGTCACCTCCTCGTGGGTGACGGTGCGCACCACTTCCGGGCCGGTCACGAACATGTACGACGAGTCCTTCACCATGAAGATGAAGTCGGTCATCGCCGGCGAATACACGGCGCCGCCGGCGCAGGGCCCCATGATCAGCGAGATCTGCGGGATGACGCCGGAGGCCAGCACGTTGCGCTGGAACACCTCGGCGTAGCCGCCCAGCGAGGCCACGCCCTCCTGGATCCGGGCGCCGCCCGAGTCGTTCAGCCCGATCACCGGCACGCCGGCCTTGATCGCGTGGTCCATCACCTTGCAGATCTTCTCCGCGTGCGCCTCGGACAGCGACCCGCCGAACACCGTGAAGTCCTGCGAGAAGACGAACACCAGGCGCCCGTTGATCATCCCGTAGCCGGTGACCACGCCGTCGCCGGGCACCGACTCCGTCGGCCATCCCGAAATCGGTGCAGCGGTGCTCGACGAACATGTCCCATTCCTCGAACGTGCCCTCGTCGAGCAGGAGCTCGATGCGCTCGCGCGCGGTCAGCTTTCCCTTCGCGTGCTGCGCGGCGATGCGCTTCTCGCCGCCGCCCAGCAGCGCACCGGCGCGCTTGGCGTCGAGTTGGCGGATGATCTCATGCACGGTTCGGTCTCCGTTCGAGGGTGTCGAGCAGCCGCGTCGCCGCGGCGCCGGGGGTGAGCGTTCCGGCGGCGACCTGCGCCGAGCACGCGGGCAGCGCGGCGCGCACACCGGCGTGGGCGCGGAAGCGCTCGCGCAGGCCGATGTCGATCAGCGCCCACATCCATTCGAGGGACTGGCGCCGGCGCTTCGCGGCAAGCTCGCCCGACGCGGCAAGCATGTCGCGGCGGCGCACGACCTCGCGCCAGAACGCCTCGATTCCCTCGCGCCGCGTCGCGCTGACGCCGAGCACCGGCGGGCCGCCAGCCGGCCGTCGGCGGGGTGCAGCAGCATGAGCGCGTTCTTCATCTGGCCCATCGCCAGCTTCGCCGCCCTGGAATCGAGGTCGATCTTGTTGTAGACGATGACGTCGGCGAGCTCGACGATGCCGCGCTTGATCGCCTGCAGATCGTCGCCGGCATTGGGCTGCTGCATCAGGACGAACACGTCGGTCATGCCGGCCACCGCGGTCTCGCTCTGGCCGACGCCGACCGTTTCGACGATGACGACGTCGAACCCGGCCGCCTCGCAGGCGAGCATCGCCTCGCGCGTGCGCGCCGCGACGCCGCCCAGCGTCCCGCCGGAAGGCGAGGGCCGGATGAATGCGCGCGGATCGCGCGAGAGCTCCTCCATCCGCGTCTTGTCGCCGAGGATCGACCCGCCGGACAGCGAGCTCGACGGATCGACGGCGAGCACGGCGACGCGATGGCCGGCGGCGGTGAGCTGCAGGCCGAGCACCTCGATGAACGTCGACTTGCCGACCCCCGGCGCGCCCGAGATGCCCATCCGGATCGCGGTGCCGGTCGCCGGGAGCAGCAGGGCGAGCAGCTTCTGCGCGAGCACCCGATGCTCGCCGCGGGTGGACTCGATCAGCGTGATGGCCTTGGCCAGCGCCCGCCGATTGCCGGCGCGCACCCCTGCAGCGAGGGCTTCGACATTCGGGGCCGACGTTGCGGTCGCCATCGGTTCCGCGATGATGCCGCCCGCGCCAGCCTCAGGCCCGCGCCACCGCGATCTTGCGCGATGCGCGGACTTTGGCGAGCACGTCGGCCGCGCTCTCGGGAATCGGCGTGCCGGGACCGTAGATGCCGGCCACGCCGGCGGCGTACAGCGCCTCGTAATCCTGCTGCGGGATCACGCCGCCGACGAAGACGATGATGTCGTCCACGCCCTGCGCGCGCAGCGCCGCGACGACCGCCGGCACGAGCGTCTTGTGGCCGCCCGCGAGCGTGGAGACGCCGATGGCGTGCACGTCGTTCTCGATCGCCTGCCGCGCCGCTTCGTCGGGGGTCTGGAACAGCGGACCGATGTCGACGTCGAATCCGAGATCGGCGAACGCGGTGGCGACGACCTTCGCGCCGCGATCGTGGCCGTCCTGGCCGAGCTTGGCGATCATCAGCCGCGGACGGCGGCCCTCGGCGGCGACGAAGGTGTCGATTTCCTTGCGCAGCCGCTCCCAGGTCCCGTCCATCGCGAGCCGCGCCCCGTACACGCCGGAAACCGTCTGCGTCGTCGCCCGATAGCGGCCCCAGACCGCCTCGAGCGCGTCCGAGATCTCGCCGACGCTCGCCCGTGCCCTGCTGGCGCGAATCGCGAGCTCGAGCAGATTGCCCTTGCCGTCGCGCGCGCACTGGGTGAGCGCCGCGAGCGCGGCGGCGACCGCCCCCGCGTCGCGCTTCGCGCGCACCTGCGCCAGCCGCTCGACCTGCGCCGCGCGCACCGCCGAGTTGTCGATCTCGCGGATGTCGACCGGCGACTCCGCGTCGAGACGGTACTTGTTGACGCCGACGATCACGTCCTGCCCGGCATCGATGCGCGCCTGCTTCTCGGCCGCCGACGCCTCGATCCTGAGCTTCGCCCAGCCGCTCGCGACCGCCTGCGTCATCCCGCCCATCGCCTCGACCTCCTCGATGATCGCCCACGCACGGTCGGCCATGTCCTGCGTCAGCCGCTCCATCAGGTACGAGCCGCCCCAGGGATCGATCGCGTTGCAGATGTGCGTCTCCTCCTGGATCAGCAGCTGCGTGTTGCGCGCGATCCGCGCCGAGAAGTCGGTCGGCAGCGAGATCGCCTCGTCGAAGGAGTTCGTGTGCAGCGACTGCGTCCCGCCGAACACGGCGGCCAGCGCCTCGATCGCCGTGCGCACGATGTTGTTGTACGGGTCCTGCTCGGTCAGCGACCACCCGGACGTCTGGCAATGCGTGCGCAGCAGCAGCGACTTCGGATTCTTCGGCGCGAACTCCTTCATGATCCGCCACCACAGCAGCCGCGCGGCGCGCAGCTTGGCGATCTCGAGGTAGAAGTTCATCCCGATCGCGAAGAAGAACGACAGGCGGGGGGCGAAATCGTCGACGTCCATGCCGCGCGAGAGCGCCGTGCGCACGTACTCCTTGCCGTCGGCCAGCGTGAAGGCGAGCTCGAGCGCCTGGTTCGCGCCCGCCTCCTGCATGTGGTAGCCCGAGATCGAGATCGAGTTGAACCGCGGCATGTTGCGCGCCGTGTACTGGATGATGTCGGCGATGATCCGCATCGACGGCTCGGGCGGATAGATGTAGGTGTTGCGGACCATGAACTCCTTGAGGATGTCGTTCTGGATCGTCCCCGAGAGCCGGCTCGGCGCGACCCCCTGCTCCTCGGCGGCGACGATGTAGCCGGCGAGCACCGGCAGCACCGCGCCGTTCATCGTCATCGACACCGAGACCTTGTCGAGCGGGATGCCGTCGAACAGGATCTTCATGTCCTCGACGGTGTCGATCGCGACACCGGCCTTGCCGACATCGCCAACGACGCGCGGGTGGTCCGAGTCGTAACCGCGATGCGTGGCGAGGTCGAACGCGACCGACACGCCCTGGCCGCCGCCTTCGAGCGTGCGCCGGTAGAAGGCATTGGATTCCTCGGCCGTGGAGAAGCCCGCGTACTGGCGGATCGTCCATGGGCGCACCGCGTACATGGTCGCCTGCGGCCCGCGCAGGAACGGCTCGAAGCCGGGCAGGGTGTGCGCGTGCGGGAGATCGCGGACGTCCTCCGCCGTGTAGAGCGGCTTGACGGCGATGCCGTCCGGCGTTTGCCAGAGCAGGTCGTCGAGCGAACCGCCCGGCGCGCTCTTCGCCGCGGCGCGGCGCCAATCGTCGAGGGTCACCTTCGTGTAGCGCGGAGCTTCGGAATCTGCCATCTGCTCACCTCATCCCTGATCCGTTCCCGCGCCCGGAAACGCGCGCCGCAAGCGGGAACGTTCCGACGACGCCCCGGCAGCGCGCGCCCGGCCCGGCAGCGTCCGGGGTCCGCGGCGACGGAGTCCACAAGCGGGGCATGGGAATGCAGCGATACTACTGCATCGCCCCCTCTCCCTCCTACCCCTTCCACACCCCGCCTGCGAGCCTGCCCGCCGCGCATCTGCGGCGGCGCGAACTGCTACGATGGCGACCAGCTTCGCGCCATTGGGAGTCGTTCGCAATGTCTGCCGTTCGTTCGCCGCGCATCGTGCTGGCTCCGGACTCGTTCAAGGGCTCGCTCGACGCGCCGAGCGTCTGCGCGGCGATCGCTCGCGGACTCGCCCGCGTATGGCCCGGTGCGGAAGTTCGCGCCTGCCCGATGGCCGACGGCGGCGAGGGCACGCTCGATGCGATTCTCTCGCAGGGCGGGTCGCGCCGGACGCGCGTCGTCACGGGCGCGGGCGGCGCGCCGCACGCGGCCGCGTACGGACTCCTCGACGCGCCGGAAGGGCGCACCGCAGTCATCGAAGCCGCGCAGATCGTCGGCATTACCGATGCCGACGGCACGGCCGTGCCCGTCGGCGACCGGACGACGCGCGGCGTGGGCGAGCTCGTGCGCGCGCTGCTCGGCGAGGGCGTGCGGCGCTTCATGATCGGCGTCGGCGGCAGCAGCACCAACGACGGCGGTGCCGGAATGCTGGCGGCGCTCGGCCTTTCCCTGCGCGCGGCGGACGGGAGCGCGATCGCGCCGACCCCGCGCGGCCTCGCCGGGCTCGCGCAGGTCGACGCCGCCGGCCTCGATCCGCTGCTCGGCGAATGCGCGATCACGATCATGTCCGACGTCAACAACCCGCTCTGCGGCGAGCGCGGTGCGACCGCGATCTTCGGTCCGCAGAAGGGCGTCGCCGCCGCCGAGATCGCCGTCTTCGATGCCGCGCTCGGACGCTGGGCCGCGCTGGCCGAGGCAGCCACCGGCGCCCGCGCGGCCGAGCGTCCCGGCGCGGGCGCCGCGGGCGGGCTCGGCTTTGCGCTGCAGCTGCTCGGCGCAGAGTTTCGCTCGGGCGCCGAAGTGGTCGCGGGGCTGATCGGGCTCGACGCGGCGCTGGCCGCGGCGGACTGGGCGATCACCGGCGAAGGCCGGACCGACGCGCAGACGCTGCTGCGCAAGGCGCCCTGCGTCGTCGCCGAGCGCGCGCGGGCGGCGGGCGTGCCGATCACGCTGCTGTCGGGCGCCGTGGATCCGGCCGCCCTGCCGGAGCTGGGCCGCGTGTTCGCCGGCTGCTTCGCGCTGCCCGCGGGACCGGCGACGCCTTGCCGATTGCATCGCCGGCGCCGAGGCGCTCCTCGCCGACCGGGCCGAGCAGATTGCGCGCGTGTGGGAGACCGGACGCCGCCGTCGCGACGACGGTCACTTGCCCTGATAGTGGTTCGGCAGCCAGACCGCGATGTCGGGAAAGAAGCAGAGCAGGACGATCGCGATCGCCATCAGGACCAGGAACGGCAGGACGCCCCAGACGATCTTGCGCAACGGGATGTCCGGCGCGATGCCGTTGATGACGAAGAGGTTGAGACCGACCGGCGGGTGGATCAGCCCCATCTCCATCAGTATCGTCATGATGACGCCGAACCAGATGAGATCGAAGCCGTGCGCCTTCAGCGCCGGAAGCAGGATCGGCGTCACCATCAGGATGATCGCGACCGGCGGCAGGAAGAAGCCCAGCACGATCAGCAGCACGTTGACCCAGAAGAAGAACGCCCACTTCGACAGCGGCAGCGCGATCAGCCACTCGGCGGTGCTCTGCGTGATGTGCAGGTAGCTCATCACGTAGGTGTAGAGAAAGCTCATCGCGATGATCAGCATCACCATGCACGACTCGCGCACGGTGCCGCCGAGGATCAGGCGCAGGTCGACCCAGCGGTAGCAGCGATAGATCAGCACGACCATCAGCAGCGCCGCCGCCGCGCCGATGCCGGCGACCTCGGACGGCGTCGCCCAGCCGCCGTAGAGCGCGACCATGATCAGCACGATCACGGCGAGGAACGGGACGAAGCGGGGCAGCGTCTCGAGCCGCTCGGCCCAGGTGTAGTGCTCGAGCGCCCGGAGCGCCGGACCCCCGGCCGAAGCGGCGACGGCCGCGCGCAGCCGGTCGCGCCGGTACTGGAAGATCGTCCAGGCGATGAACATCGCGGTGAGCAGCAGGCCGGGGCCCACGCCCGCCATGAACAGCCTGCCGATCGACTGCTCGGCGGCCAGCCCGTAGAGGATCAGCGTCAGCGACGGCGGGATCAGGATGCCGAGCGTCCCGCCGGCGGCGATGAGTCCGGTCGCGAGCTCATCCGAGTAGCCGCGCGCGCGCATCTGCGGGATGCCGGAGCTGCCGATCGCCGAACAGGTCGCCGGCGAGCTGCCGCACATCGCGGCGAACACGCTGCAGGCCAGCACGTTGGCGACGCCGAGGCCGCCGGGCACGCGCGAGAGCCAGCGGTTGAGCGACGAGTAGAGATCCTCGCCCGCGCGCGACTTGCCGATCGCGGCGCCCATGAGCACGAACAGCGGGATGGTGAGCAGCGTGAAATTGTCGAGCTCGGAGTAGATGGTTTCCGCGACGACGGCGACGTTCGTCGCGGGCATGAACACGAACATGAACGCGAGCGCGACGGCGCCGACCGCGAACGCAATCGGCATTCCGGAGAAGAGCAGCAGGAAGGTGACCGCGCCGTAGAGCAGCCCGACCTGCAGCGTGGTCATCGGACGGCCCCCGCGCTTGCGGCTCGCGCAGGCGCTTCGGCGCTTGTATGTTCCCCCCGAACGGCGCTGCGCGCCGCTTCCCCCGGGGGGGCGAGCGCCTTCGGGCGGCCGTGCGGCGCTCATTCCTTCTCCTTCGCGGCGCCCTTCTGCAGGCCGAAGCGCGCGGCGGGGATCTGCACCGCCAGCTGCAGGCACAGCAGCGTCATGCCGAGCGCCATGAAGCCGAAGGGTATCCACAGCTTCGGCCCCCACACCGAATTGCTGGCGCGGCCGTCCGACCAGGCCTCGTCGAAGAGCTCCCACGATTTCCACGCGATGAACGCGCAGACCGCGAGCGAGAGCACGTCCGCCAGATGGCGCCGGATCCGGTTCGCGCGCGGCGACAGCACGCCGTCCAGCACCTCGATCGACACGTGGCCGCGATGCAGCTGCGTGTACGCGGCGCTCATGAACGTCGCGATGATCAGCAGCATCACCGAGAGCTCGATCTCCCAGTCGGTCGGCCAGCGCAGCCAGTAGCGCACGCCCACCTCGAAGACCAGGATCCCCGCGCACGCGACGATGAGGAACCCCGACAGGTAGCCCATCCACGTGTTGAGCGTGGCGAGCGCGCGGTCGAGGCGGAGCCAGAGCGTCATGGGTCGGCAGGCGGAGCCTCGGCGTCGGGCTGGCGCCGGGCTCCCGCGTGTGCGCCGCTCGCGGAGGTCCGCGTCACTTCACGGCCGTGGCCATGTCGAGCCAGCGCTTGCCGTCCTTCACGTTCTTCGCGAAGTCCTCCCATGCCGTCTGCTGCGCGATGGCGCGCCACTTCGCAAACGCGGCGTCGTCCATGTCGAAGACCTTCGCCCCGTTCTTCGCGTACACGTCGGCCATCCTCAGGTCATCGGCCTTCGCGGCGTCGAGCGCGAACTTCTCGAGGCTGGCGCCGGCGTCCATGACCGCCTGCTGCTGCTCCTTGGTCAGGCTGTCGAACACGGCCTTCGAGATCACCAGCGGCTCGAACATGAACCAGAACGTGTTCTTGCGCGCGCTCGTCACGTTCTTGCCGGTCTCGTAGAGGCGGAAGCTGATCAGCGACGTCGACGAGGTGAGCGCCGCGTCGAGCACGCCGGACTGCATCGCGCTGTAGATCTCGTTGGACGGCACGTTGGTGATCGCGGCGCCGGCGCCCTTCAGCATCATGTCCATCTCCTTGCTGCCGCCGCGGATCTTGAGGCCCTTCGCGTCGTCGGGCGAGACCACGGGCTTCGCGAGGCTCGCCATGCCGCCCGCCTGCCATACCCAGGTCACGATCTTGATGCCGCGGTCCTCGAGCAGCTTCGACCACTCCTTGCCGATCGGCGCGTCCTTCCAGCGCAGGCCCTGCTCGTAGCTCGTGATCAGCGTCGGCATCAGCCCGAGGTTGGCCTCGGGCACCTCGCCGCCGCCATAGGCGATGGGCAGCACCGACATGTCGAGCGCGCCCTTGCGGATCGCTCCGAACTGCGCGAACGTCTTCACCAGCGAGCTCGCCGGGTAGACCTCGGCCTTGAGCGAGCCGTTCGTGCGCTTTTCGACATCGGCGGCGAACCTGCGCGCGAGCTGGTCGCGGAAGTCGCCCTCGGTGCCCGACGACGCGGGAAACTGATGCGAGATCTTGAGCACGCGCGGCTGCTGTGCCGGCAGGGCCGACGCAAACCCGAGCGTGAGCAGAATGATGGACGACAGCGCGAGGGCGCGCACTCCGCGCTGCGACGGGGCCGTGGACGAGGGTGACATCATGGTGCTCCTCCGGGAAAGTGGTGGCGGTGGCTAGAATAGCATCGACGACGACGACTTGAATGCGTGCAATCCGCGCCTGATCCGGCGGCCGGGCCGAGTCCGCCTGCGATTTGTCGCACTGCACAACGACACCGCGACCGTGCGTCCCGCACAAGCCCGCGGAGGTCGCCCGGGCATCGGCAAACGGGTAACATAGGCGCGGAAAAAAAAGAACTCTGGCTGCGTTCCCCGCCCGGCGGCGGAACGCGAAATGTGTCACAGCGAAAATCGAGGAGATACGAACATGGCAGACCGTCTCACGGTAGCAGGGGTCGTCGCAGATGGCGCGGTTTCGCGCACCCGTCGGCGCGCGACCCGGAGCAATGTCCACGCGCGGTCACGGGGAATCGCCCTGCTGGCTGCGGCAGCGCTCGCGGTTCCGCTGTCGGCGGCCGCCTGGGAGCCCACGAAGCCCGTCGAGTTCATCGTGCCCGCGGGCACGGGCGGCGGCGCCGACCAGATGGCGCGGCTGCTGCAGGGCGTGATCACCAAGAACAACCTGATGAAGCAGCCGATGATCGTCGTCAACAAGTCGGGTGGCGCCGGCGCCGAAGGCTTCCTCGCGGTCAAGGACGCGAAGGGCGACCCGCACAAGATCATCATCACCCTGTCCAATCTGTTCACCACGCCGCTCGCCACCGGCGTGCCGTTCAACTGGAAGGACCTGACGCCGGTCGCGATGCTGGCGCTCGACCAGTTCGTGCTGTGGGTCAACGCCGAGACGCCGTACAAGACCGCCAAGGAATACCTCGACGCGGTGAAGGCCGGCGGCCCCAACAAGTTCAAGATGGGCGGCACCGGCTCCAAGCAGGAAGACCAGATCATCACCGTCGCCATCGAGAAGGCCACGGGCACCAAGTTCACGTACATCCCGTTCAAGGGCGGCGGCGACGTCGCCGTGCAGCTGGTCGGCAAGCACACCGATTCCAGCGTCAACAATCCGATCGAGGCGGTGGCACAGTGGCGCGCCGGCGCGCTCCGGCCGTTGTGCGTGTTCGACAATGACCGGATGCCGTACAAGACGAAGGTCACGGCCACGATGTCCTGGAACGACATCCCGAGCTGCAAGGAAGCCGGCGTCCCCGTCGACTACGTGATGCTGCGCGGCATCTTCATGCCCGCCGGGGTCACCAAGGAGCAGGTCGATTACTACGTCGACCTGTTCAAGAAGGTGCGCGAGACCGCCGACTGGAAGAAGTTCATGGAGGATGGCGCGTTCAACACCACGTTCATGAGCGGTCCCGAGTACGCCAAGTGGGTCGAGAGCGCGGAGAAGACGCACGTCGATCTGATGCGCGAGGCCGGTTTCCTGGCCAAGCCCTGACACCCGGGCGACGCCGCGCGGTCCGCCGCGCGGCGTCCTCTCGCGGGCCTCTCGACCGGACGGCGTCCGGTCCGCAACTCGCTGCGGGAACTTCATGAGCGACGACAAGCCGTCCGGCGGCGAGACCGGAATATCCACGCGCACGATGGAGCTGGCGGTCGCGCTGATCCTTTTCGGCATCGGCGCGGTGGTCGTGTTCGACAGCGTAAGGCTGGGCGCGAGCTGGGGCGACGATGGGCCGCAATCCGGCTATTTCCCCTTCTACATCGGGCTCCTGCTGTGCCTGTCGAGCATCGCGACCGCGGCGCAGGTCGCCATCGCCGAATGGAAGCGCCGCGACCGGTTCCGCGGCGCCATCGAGGAGCGGCAGCGCCAGTTCGTCGCCTGGCGGCCGTTGCGCCTGGTGCTCTCGGTGCTGCTGCCGGCCGCGGTCTTCGTGCTGGCCATCCAGCTGATCGGCATCTACGTCGCCTCGGCAGCCTACATCGCGGTGTTCATGCGCTGGATGGGCAAGTACCCGTGGCCGAAGAGCGCGGCGGTCGGCGTGGTCGTCAGCATCGCGCTTTTCCTCATGTTCGAAGTCTGGTTCAAGGTGCCGCTCTACAAGGGCATGGTCAACCCGCTCGCCTGGCTCGGCTATTGAGCGCGGTTCGCCGCAACCCGTCCCAGGACAGTCGCCAGGAGCGCAGCACGTGACCGAGATCAGCGCCCTCTTCCACGGCTTCGCGGTCGTGGTGTCGCCGTTCAATCTGCTGCTCATGATGATCGGCATCGTGCTCGGCGTGATCATCGGCGTGCTGCCCGGCCTGGGCGGCGCCAACGGCGTCGCGATCCTGCTCCCGCTGACGTTCACGATGCCGCCGACCTCGGCGATCATCATGCTGTCGTGCATCTACTGGGGCGCGCTGTTCGGCGGCGCGATCACGTCGGTCCTGTTCAACATACCGGGCGAGCCGTGGTCGGTCGCGACCACGTTCGACGGCTACCCGATGGCGCAGCAGGGCCGCGCCGGCGAAGCCTTGACCGCCTCGTTCACCTCGTCGTTCATCGGTGCGCTGTTCGCCGTGATCATGATCACGTTCCTCGCGCCGCTGGTCGCCAAGTTCGCGCTGAAATTCGGCCCGCCGGAGTTCTTCGCGGTCTATCTGCTGACGTTCTGCAGCTTCGTCGGGATGGGCAAGGGCTCGGCGTGGAAGACGCTGGCGGCGATGATGCTGGGCTTTGCGCTCGCCGCGGTCGGCATGGACAACATCACCGGCCGCCTGCGGCTCACCTTCGGGTCGACCGAGATGATGCGCGGCTTCGACTTCCTGATCGCGGTCATCGGCCTGTTCGGCATCGGCGAGATCCTGCTGTCGATGGAGGAGGGGCTGTCGTTCACCGGCAAGTCCGCGAAGATCGATCCCAAGGTGGTCTTCCAGACCTGGAAGAAGCTGCCGAGGTACTGGGCAATCTCGTTGCGCAGCTGTCTCATCGGCTGCTGGATGGGCATCACGCCCGGCGGGGCGACGCCCGCGTCGTTCATGAGCTACGGCGTGGCGAAGCGCATGTCCAAGAACGGCAGCAAGTTCGGAACCGGGCAGATCGAGGGCGTGATCGCCCCGGAGACCGCGGCGCACGCTGCGGGCACCAGCGCGCTGCTGCCGATGCTCGCGCTCGGCATCCCGGGTTCGCCGACCGCCGCGGTTCTGCTCGGCGGGCTCCTGATCTGGGGGCTGCAGCCGGGGCCGCTGCTGTTCGTCGAGCAGAAGGACTTCGTCTGGGGCCTGATCGCCAGCATGTACCTCGGCAACCTGGCGGGCCTCGTCATCGTGCTGACCTGCGTGCCGCTCTTCGCCGCGATCCTGCGGGTGCCGTTTTCGATCATCGCGCCGGTCATCATCGTGATCTGCGCGATCGGCGCGTACACGGTGCACGGCGCGATGCTCGACATCTGGTTCATGCTGTTGTTCGGCGTGGTCGGCTACGTGTTCAAGAAGCTGGATTACCCGCTGGCGCCGCTGGTGCTGGCACTGGTGCTGGGCGACCGCGCCGAGGATTCGTTCCGGCAGTCGATGCTGATCGCGCAGGGCGATCTCGGCATCTTCTTCTCGAACGGCCTCGTCGGCACCATCACCGGGCTCGCGCTCATGATGCTGTTCTGGCCGCTGATCACGGTGCTGCGCGCGAAATACCGCGGGAGGTAACCGTGTAAGCTGTGCGCGCACCCCGCTCGCCGGGGCGCCAGGAGCCCGCCCGAGTGACTGAGCACAGACGTCTCGCCGCCATTGTCGCGCTCGACCTCGCGGGCTATTCGCGCCTGATCGGTCTGGACGAAAGCGGCACGCTCGCCGCACTCAAGAATCGCCGGCACGACCTGATCGACCCGAAGGTCGCCGCGCACGGCGGGCGCATCGTCAAGACGATGGGCGACGGGCTGCTGCTGGAATTCCCGAGCGTCGTCGAAGCGGTGCGCTGCGCGGTCGCGATCCAGGAGGGGATGCCGGCGTTGAACGAGGGGATTCCCGCGGACCGGCAACTCGTCTTCCGCGTCGGAGTGCACGTCGGCGACATCGTCGTCGACGGCGACGACATCTTCGGCGACGGCGTCAACATCGCGGCGCGGCTGGAGGGCATCGCGGCCCCCGGGGGCGTCTGCCTGTCGGATCGCGCCCACGACGAGGTGCGCGACCGGCTGGGCGTCCCCTTCGCCGACGGCGGCGAGCGCAAGCTGAAGAACATCGCGCGGCCGATCCACGTCTGGCACTGGCCCGCGACCGGCGCCGCCGTTGTCCCGGCCCCGGCGCCGACGTCGCTGGCGCTGCCGGACCGGCCGTCGATCGCCGTGCTGCCTTTCGACAACATGACGAGCGACCCCGACGAGGATTTCTTCGCCGACGGGATCGCCGAGGATCTGATCACCGCGCTGTCGCGCTTCCGCGAGCTCTTCGTCATCGCCCGCAACTCGACCTTCGTGTTCAAGGGCACGCCGATCGACATCAAGGAGGTGGGTCGCCGGCTGGGGGTGCGCTACGTGGTCGAGGGCAGCCTGCGCCGCACCGGCAACCGGGTACGGGTGACCGCGCAGCTCATCGAGGCGGCGACGGGGCGTCACGTCTGGGCCGAGCGCTACGATCGCGAGCTCGCCGACGTGTTCGCCGCGCAGGACGAGGTGACGGAAGCGATCGTGGCGGCGATCGCGCCGGCCGTGACCCATCTGGAGCGCGAGCGCGTGCGCGAAGCCCGCTGCTCCTGCTCGAACATGGGGGCGTGGGAGAACTATCAGCGCGGGCTCTGGCACGTCTACCGCTACAGCTCGCAGGACATCGCGATGGCCAAGCAGCTCTTCGACTGCGCGATCAAGACCGACGCGCAGTTCGCTCCGGCGTACGCGGGCAAGGCCTACGCGCTCTTCGTCGAGGCGCTCTGGGGCTTCGTCGCCGACGCGCCCGCGAACCTGCAGAACGCGCGGCAGTCGGCGCAGCGCGCGGTGACGCTGGATCCGCGCGACGCGTTCGCCCACCTGGTGCTGGGGCGGGTGCTGATGACCAGCGGCGAAGTCCGGGCGGCACTCGCCGAGTGCCGATTGGCGCTCGAGCTCAACCCGAACCTCGCGGCCGCGCATTTCGGGCTCGCCTATGGGCTTGCGTTCGCCGGCCGCATCGACGAGGCGCTGGACAGCGTCGACCGCGCCATCCGGCTCTCCCCGTACGATCCGCTGATGCACGCCTTCGTCACGCTGAAGAGCGGCATGTTCGTCCTCGCGGGCCGTTACGCCGAGGCGCTGGAGACCGCCCGCGACGCGCAGCGCAAGCCCAATTGCACCGCGTGGGCGCACCTGCACGAGGCCACGGCGCTGGCCAACCTCGGACGTCTCGACGAAGCGAAGGCGGCGATGGACAAAGCCTATGCGCTGCAGCCCGACATCTCGATGCGCCAGGTCAGGATGCTGCTGCCCGCCGAGCCGGGCCCGGCAGTCGACGCCTATTTCGAGGGAATGCGGAAAGCCGGGCTCAAGGACTGAGGAGCCCCGCGCCCCAGCCCTTCGCCTACACTGCCGCGCGGTCCCGCGTCGGGCTGTACCCCGTAGTTGCGCTTACCGCTCCGCCCGCCGTCACCCGCACCGCGCAGTACTTGAACTCGGGGATCTTGCCGAACGGATCGAGCACCGGATTCGTCAGCAGGTTCGCCGCGGCCTCGTAATAGCAGAACGGGATGAACACGGCCCCGCGCGGCGTGCCGTCGTCGGCGCGTGCGCGCAGCGCAATGGTGCCGCGACGCGACGCGACCGTGATCATGCCGTCGGGCGCGACGCCGAGCTCCGCCAGGTCCTGCGTATGCATCGACGCCACCGGCGTCGGCTCGATCGCGTCCAGCACCTCGGTGCGCCGCGTCATGCTGCCGGTGTGCCAGTGCTCGAGCTGGCGCCCGGTGATGAGCACGAACGGGTACGTGGCGTCCGGCTGCTCGGCCGCGGGGATCACCTTCGCCGGAACGAAGCGGCCGCGGCCGGTGGCCGTCGGGAAATTTTCGGTGAACACGACACGCGTTCCGGGATCGCCTTCGCGCTCGCACGGATAGGTGACCGCGTGCTCGCGCTCGAGCCGCTCCCAGGTGATGCCGGCGATCGACGGCATCGCCTTGCGCATTTCGTCGAACACGACGCTCGCATCTGCATAGTTCCAGTCGAGGCCGAGCCGCTTCGCCATCTCGACGATGATCCACAGATCCTGGCGCGCGTCGCCCGGCGGGGTGAGCGCCTGGCGTCCCAGCTGCACCAGCCGGTCGGTGTTGGTGAACGTCCCCGTCTTCTCGGGAAAGGCCGACGCCGGCAGGATCACGTCGGCGAGGTAGGCGGTCTCGGTGAGGAAGATGTCCTGCACGACCAGCATCTCGAGCTCGGCGAGCGCGGCCCGTGCGTGCGCGACATCGGGGTCGGACATCGCCGGGTTCTCGCCCATGATGTACATGCCGCGGATCGTTCCGGCATGCACGGCGTCCATGATCTCGACGACGGTGAGCCCCGGCTTCGGGTCGAGCACTCGGCCCCACAGCGCCTCGAAGGCGCTGCGCGCGTCGGCGTTGTCGACGCGCCGATAGTCGGGAAGCATCATCGGGATCAGGCCGGCGTCGGAGGCACCCTGCACGTTGTTCTGGCCGCGCAGCGGATGCAGGCCGGTGCCCGGCCGCCCCACCTGGCCGGTCATCAGCGACAGCGCGATCAGGCAGCGCGCGTTGTCGGTGCCGTGGACGTGCTGCGAGATGCCCATCCCCCAGAGGATCATCGATCCGCGGGATTTCGCGTACAGCCGGGCCACCTCGCGGATGGTTGCCGCGGGAATCCCGCAGACCGGCGCCATCGCCTCCGGGCTGTGCCCGGCGAGGTTCCTGCTGAGCTCGTCGAAGCCGCTCGTGCGATCGGCGATGAAGCTCTCCGCGGTGAGCCCCTCCTCGACGATCGTGTGCATCATCGCGTTCAGCAGCGCGACATCGGTGTCCGGCTTGAACTGCAGGAAATGCGTGGCGTGTCGCGCGAGCTCGGAGCGCCGCGGATCCGCGAGGATGAGCTTGGTGCCGCGCTTGACCGCATTCTTGATCCACGTCGCCGCGACCGGGTGATTGACGACCGGATTGGCGCCGATCAGCAGCACCACCTCCGCCTTCGTCACGTCCATCACCGGGTTCGACACCGCTCCCGACCCGATGCCCTCGAGCAGCGCCGCCACGCTGGAGGCGTGGCAGAGCCGCGTGCAATGGTCGACGTTGTTGGTGCGAAAGCCGGTGCGCACGAGCTTCTGGAACAGGTACGCCTCCTCGTTCGATCCCTTCGCCGAGCCGAAGCCCGCGAGCGCCCCGCCGCCGCGGGTGTCGCGGATCCGCGCGAGCGTGCCGCCGGCGAGCGCGAGCGCCTCCTCCCAGCTCGCCTCGCGAAACACCGAGAGCGGGTCGGCGGGATCCATCGTGAAGTCGGCCGACTTGGGCACGCCGGGCTTCCTGATCAGCGGCTTGGTCAGGCGGTGGGGATGGTGCACGTAGTCGAAGCCGAAGCGGCCCTTGACGCACAGGCGCGCGCGATTGGCGAGACCGTCGCGCCCCTCGACGCGGACGATCGCGTTGTCCTTGACGTGGTAGGTGAGCTGGCAGCCGACGCCGCAGTACGGGCAGACCGACGCCACCTCTTTCTCGGCGACGGCGACGTAGGCGTCCTTTGCCGGAGCGAGCGCGCCCGTGGGGCAGGCCTGCACGCATTCGCCGCAGGCCACACAGGTCGACTCGCCCATCGGGTCGCCCAGGTCGAACACGATCTGCGAGCGGGCGCCGCGGAACGCGTAGCCGATGACGTCGTTGACCTGCTCCTCGCGGCAGGCGCGCACGCAGCGCGTGCACTGGATGCAGGCGTCGAGATTGACCGCCATCGCCGGGTGCGAGAGGTCCGGCGCCGGCTGCGCGCGGGGCGCGAAGCGCGGCTTGCCGATCGCCAGGCGCTCCCGCCAGTGGGCGAGCTCGGAGTCGGGCTTGTAGACGCGCTCCGGGACATCGGCCACGAGCATCTCGACGACCAACTTCTGCGCGTGCACGGCGCGCGCGGAGCTGCTCGACACCTCCATTCCCGCCGTCGGAGCGCGGCAGCACGAAGGCGCCAGCAGGCGCTCGCCCTTGATCTCCACCATGCATGCCCGGCAGTTGCCGTCCGGTCGCATCCCGGGCGTGTAGCAGAGGTGCGGGATCTCGACGCCGTGGCGCTGCGCGGCCGCGATGATCGTCTCGTTCGCGGCGGCGGCGAGCTCGACGCCGTTCAGCCGGAACCGGATGTCGCCGTTGCTCATCGGCCGCCTCCCGCTCGTGGGTCCGGCTTCAGCCGGATGCGGCAGGCCGCCTGAAGGCGGCCCCACGATGCGGGCGCTCGTCTGCGGCTCGCCGACGCAGCACGCTCATTTCAACTCCTCGGGAAAGTAGCGGATGACCGAGGTGAACGGATTGGGCGCCGCCTGGCCGAGTCCGCAGATCGACGCATCGGCCATCGCCTGCGCGAGCTCGCCGAGGAGTGCGGTGTCCCAGGTCGGCGCGCCCATCAGCGCCACGGCCTTTTCCGTGCCGACGCGGCAGGGCGTGCACTGCCCGCAGGATTCGTCCGCGAAGAAGCGCAGCAGATTCACCGCGGCATCGCGGGCGCGGTCGTGCTGCGAGAGGACGATCACGGCGGCCGAGCCGATGAACGCGCCGTGCGCCTGCAGCGTATCGAAATCGAGCGGGACGTCGCCCAGCGACGCGGGCAGGATGCCGCCGGACGCGCCGCCGGGCAGGTACGCGTAGAAGTCGTGGCCGGGCAGCATGCCGCCGCAGTGCTCGTCGATCAGCTCGCGCACGGTGATGCCCGCCGGGGCGAGGTGCACGCCGGGGCGCACGACGCGGCCCGACACCGAGAACGAGCGCAGGCCCTTGCGCCCGTGCCGTCCCTGGCCGGCGAACCACGGCGCGCCCTTCTCGAGGATGTCGCGCACCCAGTACAGCGTCTCCATGTTGTGCTCGAGCGTCGGGCGCCCGAACAGGCCGACCTGCGCGACGTAGGGCGGGCGCAGCCGCGGCATGCCCCGCTTGCCCTCGATCGACTCGATCATCGCCGACTCCTCGCCGCAGATGTACGCGCCCGCGCCGCGCCGCAGATGCAGGCGCGGCAGCGCGCAGGGCGGATCCGCCGCGAGGGCGGCGATCTCGCGGGTCAGGATCGCACGGCACGCCGCGTACTCGTCGCGCAGATAGACATAGACGTCGTCGATGCCGACTGCCCACGCGGCGATCAGCACACCCTCGAGGAAGCGGTGCGGGTCGCGCTCGAGATAATGCCGGTCCTTGAACGTCCCCGGCTCGCCCTCGTCGATATTGACCGCCATCAGCCGCGGTGCGGGCTCGGCGCGCACGATGCGCCACTTGCGGCCCGCGGGAAAACCCGCGCCGCCGAGCCCGCGCAGCGCCGAGCTCTCGAGTGTCGCGACGACGTCGTCGACCTGCCGCTCGCCGTTGCGGCAGGCGACGAAGGTCCGGTAGCCGCCGCCCGCGCGATAGGCCGCGTAATCGACGTACGGCGGCAGCACCGGCTCGGTCGCCTTCGCCGCGACGGCGGCGAGCACGCCGTCCACGGTCGCGCGGTCGACGGGATTGCGCCCGACGACCGCGGCCGGCGCGTGCTCGCAGCGACCGACGCACGGCGCCCCGATCACGCGCACGTTCGTCCCGCAGGCGCGCGCGAGCGCGGCATGCAACGCGTCGGCGCCGGCCATCTGGCAGGACAGCGTCTCGCAGACGCGCACGGTGATGGCGGGCGGCGGCGTCTCGCCCTCCTTCACCACGTCGAAGTGATGGTAGAAGGTCGCCGTCTCGTAGACCTCGGTCATCGCGAGCCGCATTTCGGCGGCGAGCGCGACGATGTGCGCCGCGGAGATCGAGCCGTGCGCGTCCTGGATCCGGTGCAGGAACTCGATCAGCAGGTCGCGCCGCCGCGGCGCGTCGCCGAGCAGCGCCTTGACGTCGGCGGCCGCCTGCGGGTCGAGCTGCCGGCCCTTCGTATGGCCGCGCGCGGCGCCGCGCCCCCGGATGCGCGAGATGTCGATGACGGCCTTCTGTTCCATGCGATTGGACGGGGTCAGTCGAGGAAGTCGCAATGTTTTTCCACGTGCGCCGCGAGATCGAGCGAGTGCTGGCGGACGAGGCGCTCGGCGAGCTCGGTGTCGCGGGCCTCGAGCGCCTCGATGATCCGCATGTGATCGACGATCGAGCGCGCGGCGCGGTCGCTCTGCGAGATCGTCATCTTGCGGATCGCGCGGACGTGGATGAAGAGGTTCTCGATCGTCTTCCCCATGAGGTTGGAGCCGGAGAGCCGGATGATCGCCTGGTGGAACGCGATGTTGGCGTCGGAGTATTCGTCGATGTGGTCGGCCGGCGTCGTGGTCCGGAACTCGTCGAACATCCGCCGCAGGGCCGCGATGTCCGGGTCCGACGCGTTGATCGTGGCCAGGCGCGCCGCCATGCTCTCGAGCGCCGCCCACATCTCGATCATCTCGATGATCTGCTTCTTCGTCTTGCGGACGATGAAGATGCCGCGGCGGGGCTCGGTGCGCAGGAAGCCTTCCTGCTCGAGGAGCGTCATCGCCTCGCGGATCGGCGTGCGCGACACGCCCAGCGCCTGCGAGAGCTGGCGCTCGTCGAGGCGGATCTCCTCGGGGTGCGCGTAGATGTCCGCGTCCATGATCATCTGCTTCAGCGCGGCGTACGCCTGGTCGCGCAGGCTGACGCTGGCGCTGATCGGCGTCAGCGGCGGCAGCACGGCCTCGGTGGTGGTGTCCATGGCGCGAAAGCGGGACGCGGGAGCTACGAAAGGGAGCTCACGACGGGCTGTTCGGGGTGGCTCGCGGAGGGTCGCATGCGGCTGTTGACATTCGCTGATATACCACATACGTTACGCCGAATATCAACAGAAGCCAACACGGACGGACCGGATTTCAAAGAGCAAGTGTCGACGTCCCGGAGCGTAGGGGCGCACACATCGCGTAGCCGCGACACGACCCGTTCGCACGCGGCTCCGTCTCGAGCCGGCCGCGCGCGGGATCGGACGCACCACCGCCACTGCCGCCTGATCGGAGGACTCACATGGACAAGATTGCCACCACGTCTGCGCCGCCGGCGGCGAGCTCCGCCGACGCCATGCCGAAAATCGCCAGCGGCGGCGAGATCGATCGCCAAGCCCAGGAAACCGACGGCTTTCAGCTGGTCATCGATGCCCTGAAGCTGAACGGCATCGATACCATCTTCGGCCTGCCGGGCATCCCGATCACCGACCTCACGCGCAAGCTGCAGCGCGCCGGGCTGCGCGTGATCTCCTTCCGCCACGAGCAGAACGCGGGGTATGCCGCTTCCATCGCCGGCTTCATGACGGGCAAGCCCGGCATCTGCCTCACCGTGTCGGCTCCGGGCTTTCTGAACGGACTGACGGCGCTCGCCAACGCCACCACCAACTGCTTTCCGATGATTCTCATCAGCGGCTCCTCCGAGCGCGAGATCGTCGACCTCCAGCAGGGCGACTACGAGGAGATGGACCAGCTTGCCATCGCCCGGCCGCACGCCAAGGCCGCGTTCCGGGTCCTGCACGCCGAGGACATCGGCGTGGGCGTGGCGCGGGCGATCCGTGCTGCTCTCTCCGGCCGTCCGGGCGGCGTCTATCTCGACCTGCCGGCCAAGCTGTTCCCGCAGACCGTCGACGCGGAAGCGGGCAGGAAGTCGCTGATCAAGGTGGTCGATCCGGCGCCGCGCCAGATCCCGGCGCCGGACGCCGTGCGGCGCGCGCTCGATCTGCTCCGGACCGCCAAGCGTCCGCTGATCATCCTCGGCAAGGGCGCGGCGTACGCGCGGGCCGATGCGGATATTCGCGCGCTGGTGGAAAGAACCGGCATCCCGTACCTGCCCATGGCCATGGCCAAGGGCCTGCTGCCCGACACCCACGAGCAATCCGCGGCCGCGGCGCGCTCGTACGTGCTGCCGGAAGCCGACGTCGTGATGGTGATCGGCGCGCGACTGAACTGGCTGCTCTCGCACGGCAAGGGCAAGACGTGGGGCGGCAACAGCGCCAAGGAATGGGGCGGCCAGAAGTTCGTCCAGATCGACATCTCGCCGCAGGAGGCGGACAGCAACGTCCGCATCGATGCGCCCGTCGTCGGCGACATCGGCTCCTGCGTCGCGGCCCTGCTCGGCGCGATCGACGCGACTGCCGGAGCGAACTGGCCGAAGCCGCCCGCCGAATGGCTCGACGCCATCGCCGAGCGCAAGACCAGGAACGTCGCGAAGATGGCGGAAACGCTGGCGAAGAACCCGGCGCCGATGAACTACCACAGCGCGCTTTCCGTCGTGCGCGACATCGTCAAGGCGAATCCGGACGCCATCCTCGTCAACGAGGGTGCGAACGCGCTCGACTTCACGCGCAGCATCGTCGACATGTACAAGCCGCGCAAGCGCCTGGACGTCGGCACGTGGGGCGTCATGGGCATCGGCATGGGCTTTTCGGTGGCGGCGGCCGTGGTCAGCGGCGAGCAGGTGATCGCGGTCGAGGGCGACAGCGCCTTCGGCTTCTCCGGCATGGAAGTGGAGACGATCTGCCGCTACGGCCTCCCGGTCTGCGTCGTGATCCTGAACAACAACGGCGTCTACCGCGGCGACGAGGTGAATCCCACCGGCGGACGCGATCCGTCGCCCCTGGTGTTCGTCAAGGGCGCGCGCTACGAGAAACTGATGGAGGCCTTCGGTGGCGTGGGCGTGCTGGCCAGCACGCCCGCCGAGCTTCGCACCGCGATGGAAGAGGCGATCCGCTCGCGCCGGCCCACCCTGATCAACGCGGTCATCGACGAAAAGGCGGGCACGGAAAGCGGCCGCATCACGAGTCTCAATCCCGCCGCGAAGAAGAAGCCGTGACGGCCATCCCGAGTCGGATTGGCACTTACGAAATGATTGCATGGCATAGGGGAACGTAATGGGCAAGGCATTGGACGGCGTGGAAATTCTCGATTTCACCCATGTGCAGTCGGGGCCGACGTGCACGCAGCTCCTGGCGTGGCTCGGCGCCGACGTGATCAAGGTCGAGCGCGCCGGCGAGGGTGACATCACGCGCGGGCAGCTGCGCGACATTCCCAACGTGGACAGCCTCTATTTCACGATGCTGAACCACAACAAGCGCTCGATCACGATCGACGCCAAGCACCCCAAGGGGAAGGCGATCCTGGAGGCGCTGGTCAAGAAGTGCGACGTGCTGGTCGAGAATTTCGCGCCCGGCGCGCTCGACCGCATGGGGCTGACCTGGGAGCACATTCAGGAGCTCAATCCGCGGATGATCGTCGCCTCGGTCAAGGGCTTCGGCCCCGGCCCCTACGAGGACTGCAAGGTCTACGAGAACGTCGCGCAATGCGCGGGCGGCGCGGCATCGACGACCGGCTTCGACGACGGCCCGCCGCTCGTGACCGGCGCGCAGATCGGCGATTCCGGCACCGGGCTGCATCTCGCGCTCGGCATCGTCGCCGCGCTCTACCAGCGCAACACGACGGGCCGCGGGCAGAAGGTGCTGGCGGCGATGCAGGACGGCGTGCTGAATCTGTGCCGGGTCAAGCTGCGCGACCAGCAGCGACTCGCGCGCACCGGGGTCATGGAGGAGTACCCGCAGTATCCGAACGGCACGTTCGGCGATGCCGTGCCGCGTGCCGGCAACGCGTCGGGCGGCGGGCAGCCCGGCTGGATCCTGAAGTGCAAGGGCTGGGAGACCGATCCCAACGCCTACATCTACTTCATCACCCAGGCGCCGGTGTGGAAGGACATCTGCGCGGTGATCGGCAGGCCGGAGTGGCTCACCGATCCACGCTACGCGACGCCGAAGGCGCGCCTGCCGCACCTGATGGAGATCTTCGGCGAGATCGAGAAGTGGACGATGACCAAGACCAAGTTCGAGGCGATGGACATCCTGAACAAGCACGACATTCCCTGCGGTCCGATCCTGTCGATGAAGGAGCTGGCCGAGGAGCCGTCGCTGCGCAAGACCGGAACGGTGGTCGAGGTCGATCACCCGACGCGCGGCAAGTACCTGACGGTCGGCAACCCGATCAAGCTCTCCGACAGCCCGAGCGAGGTCAAGCGCTCGCCGCTGCTGGGCGAGCACACCGACGAGGTGCTGGCGGAGCTGGGCTACGGCAAGGACCAGATCGCGGCATTGCGCGCCGAAAAAGTGATCTGAGCACGCGCGGCGAGCGGCGCCCGGTGGCGCCGCGCCGATCGATACACAGGGAGCGGAATGGCAAACGACAGGAAGGAAGTGCGGCGGATTCTGGACCAGGTGAAGGCGGAAGGCCGCACCTCGCTGACCGCGCCCGAAGGCAAGCGCGTGTGCGACGCCTACGGCATCCCGGTGCCGAAGGAGGGTGTGGCGACCACGCCGGCGCAGGCGGCGAAGCTCGCCTCGGCGATGGGCTATCCGGTCGTGCTCAAGATCGTGTCGCCGCAGATCCTGCACAAGACCGAGGCGAAGGGCGTGCTCGTCGGCCTGCGCACCGCCGCGGAGGTCCGCAAGGGCTTCGCGACGATCATGGCCAATGCGAAGAAGTACGACCGGAAGGCGCAGCTCCTCGGCGTGCAGGTGCAGCAGATGGTCGGCGGCGGCCAGGAGGTGATCGTCGGCGCGGTGACCGACCCGTCGTTCGGCAAGCTCGTCGCCTTCGGGCTGGGCGGCGTGCTGGTCGAGGTGCTGAAGGACGTCACGTTCCGCCTCGCGCCTGCCACCAAGGCCGACGCGCTGTCGATGCTGGACGGCATCGCGGCGGCGGAGATCCTCAAGGGCGTGCGTGGCGCGAAGGGCGTGAACCGGGCGGCGCTCGCGACGATGATCGCCAACGTCTCGCGGCTCGTCGCCGACTTCCCCGAGATCGCCGAGATGGACTTGAATCCGGTGTTCGCGACCGACAAGGGCGCGACCGCCGCCGACGTGCGCATCGTGCTCGATGCGAACCCGCCGGCGCCCCGCTACCGGCCGAAGCACGACGACATCGTCCGCGACATGAACCGGATCATGAAGCCGGACGCCGTCGCGGTGATCGGCGCCTCCGGCGAGACGGGCAAGATCGGCAACTCGGTGATGAAGAACCTGATCAACGGCGGCTACCAGGGGAAGATCTACCCGATCAATCCCTCCGCCGACGAGATCATGGGGATCAAGGCGTACAAGAGCGTGAAGGACGTGCCGGGCGAGATCGACGTCGCCGTGTTCGCGATCCCGGCCAAGTTCGTCGCCGCCGCGCTCGTCGAATGCGGCGAGAAGAAGATCCCGGGCGCCGTGCTGATCCCCTCGGGCTTCGCCGAGACCGGCAACGTCGAAGGGCAGAAGGAGATCCAGGCGATCGGGCGCAAGTACGGCGTGCGCCTGATGGGCCCGAACATCTACGGCTTCTACTACACGTGGAAGAACCTCTGCGCGACCTTCTGCACCGCGTACGACGTCAAGGGCCACGCGGCGCTCTCGTCACAGTCGGGCGGGATAGGCATGGCGATCATCGGCTTCTCGCGCTCGGCGAAGATGGGCGTCTCGGCGATCGTGGGGCTCGGCAACAAGTCGGACATCGACGAGGACGACCTGCTCACCTTCTTCGAGCAGGACGAAAACACGCACATCATTGCGCAGCACTGCGAGGACCTGAAGGACGGCCGCGCCTTCGCCGAGGTCGCGAAGCGCGTGTCGAAGAAGAAGCCGGTCGTGATGCTGAAGGCCGGCCGCACGAGCCTCGGCGCGCGCGCCGCGAGCTCGCACACCGGCGCGCTGGCCGGCAACGACAAGATCTACGACGACGTGCTGCGGCAATCGGGCGTCATCCGCGCGAAGGCGCTGCGCGAGCTGCTCGAGTACGCGCGCGCGATTCCCGTGCTGCCGACGCCGAAAGGCGAGAACGTCGTCATCATCACCGGCGCCGGCGGCTCCGGCGTGCTGCTCTCGGATGCCTGCGTCGACAACGGCCTGAACCTGATGAAGATGCCGCCGGACCTCGACGCGGCGTTCCGCAAGTTCATCCCGCCGTTCGGCGCCGCGGGCAACCCGGTCGACATCACCGGCGGCGAGCCGCCGAAGACCTACCAGAACACGATCCGCCTCGGGCTCGAGGACGCGCGCATCCACGCGCTGATCCTCGGCTACTGGCACACGATCATCACGCCGCCGATGGTGTTCGCGAAGCTCGTCGTCGAGGTCGTCGAGGAGATGAAGGCGAAGGGCATCGAGAAGCCGGTCGTGGCCTCGCTCGCCGGCGACGTCCAGGTCGAGGAGGCGGCCGAGTACCTGTTCGACCACGGCATCCCGGCCTATCCCTACTCGACCGAGATGCCGGTGATGGTGCTCGGCGCGAAATACAAGTGGGCGCGCGGCGCCGGCCTGATCTAGGGCCACGTCGGACGTGGGTCCGGCTTCAGCCGGACGCGCTTGGCCGCCTGAAGGCGGCCCCACGAGGGCGGCGCGAAGCGATCGTGGGTCCGGCTTCAGCCGGACGCGCCTGGCCGCCTGAAGGCGGCCCCGCGAGGGCGGCGCGACGAGCGCCGTCGCTCGTCTTGCGGTAATCTTCGCTCTCGCGCGCGCCGCAAGCACTCCGTTTCCCGTTTCGGATGAACGCCAACCTCTACGCGCTGCTGCGCTCCCATTTTCCCGACAGCGCGGAGCAGCCCTGCCTGCTGATCCCGGACGGGTCGGTCATCCATTACGAGGATCTCGATGCCGCCTCGGCGCGCATCGCGCACGCGCTCGTCGCCGCGGGTTGCCGCCGCGGCGACCGCGTCGCGGTCCAGGTCGACAAGTGCTGGGAGGCCCTCGCGCTTTATCTCGCATCGCTGCGCGCCGGGCTCGTGTTCCTGCCGCTCAACACCGGCTACCAGAAGGGCGAGCTCGGCTACCTGTTCGGCGACGCGGAGCCCGCCGTCGTCGTCTGTCAGCCGGACGCCGAAGAGCGGATCGCGGCGCTGCGGCGGGAGGCCAAGGTGCTGACCCTCGCCGCGGGGACGGGCACCCTGCTCGATCGCGCCGACGGCGAGCCCGAGGAATTCGACACCGTGGTCTCGCAGCCCGACGACCTGGCGGCGATCCTCTACACGTCGGGGACCACCGGCCGCCCGAAAGGGGCGATGCTGACCCATCGCAACCTGGGCAGCAACGCCTTAGCGCTCACCGATTGCTGGGGCTTCACCCGCGGCGACGTCCTGCTCCATGCGCTGCCGATCTATCACGTGCACGGGCTCTTCGTCGCCTGCCATTGCGCGCTGCTCTCCGGCTCGCGCATGCTGTGGCTCGCCAAGTTCGACGCCGGCGAGGTGCGCGCGCTGCTGCCGCGCGCGACGGTCATGATGGGCGTGCCGACGTTCTACACCCGGCTCCTCGCGCTGCCCGAGTTCGGCGCCGCGGACTGCGCTTCGATGCGGCTCTTCGTCTCGGGCTCGGCGCCGCTCCTCCCCGAGACCTTCGAGCAGTTCCGCGCGCGCACGGGGTTCACGATTCTCGAGCGCTACGGCATGTCGGAGACCGGCATGAACACGTCGAACCCCCTCGCGGGCGAGCGCATCGCCGGCACCGTCGGTCCGCCGCTGCCGGGCGTGTCGATCCGCGTCGTCGACGAGACGGGCCGGCCCTGCGCTGCCACCGAGGTCGGCGCGATCGAGGTCAAGGGCCCGAACGTCTTCGCCGGCTACTGGCGGATGCCCGACAAGACGCGCGAGGAATTCACCGCCGACGGCTACTTCCGCACCGGCGACATGGGCATGCTGCTCACCAACGGCTACCTGCGCATCGTCGGCCGCGCCAAGGACCTGATCATCACCGGCGGCCTCAACGTCTACCCGAAGGAGATCGAGGAGCGCATCGACGCGCTGCCGGGCGTCGTCGAATCGGCGGTGATCGGCGTGCCCGACGCCGACTTCGGCGAGGCGGTCGCCGCGGTCGTCGTG
The DNA here is from genome assembly GCA_963786625.1 of uncultured beta proteobacterium. Taxonomy (GTDB): domain Bacteria; phylum Pseudomonadota; class Gammaproteobacteria; order Burkholderiales; family Casimicrobiaceae; genus CAIWHR01. The sequence continues at coordinate 256,929 of CAWAZS010000010.1, read as the reverse complement.
CCGAGCGCGGGCCACGCGCTCACCGAGAGCGAGGTGATCGCGGCGCTCAAAGGCGAGATCGCCGGCTTCAAGGTGCCCAAGCGCGTGCATTTCGTCGCCGACCTGCCGCGCAACGCGATGGGCAAGGTCCAGAAGAACCTGCTGCGCGAGCAGTTCGGATCCGCGCCTTAGCGGCCGCGGCCCGCGTCGAAGTGAATTCGCCCAGCAGCACGATGTCGGCCACCGCCAGGCTCGTCGCCTTCGTCCGCGATCTCGATCCGGATGCATTGCCCGCGCCGACGCTGCAGCACGCCGCGCGCTGCGTGCTGGACCTGATCGGCGTGGCCATCGCGGGAACGCGCACGCCCATGGCGGCGATCAGCGCGCGCTTCGCGCACGCGCAGTTCGCCGCGGGCCATGCGACCGTCATCGGCTCCACGAAGACCCTGTCGGTCGCGGGCGCGACCTGGATCAACGGCACTCATGCGAGCGCGCTGGACATGGACGACGGCAACCGGATGGCGATGGGCCATCCCGGCGCGAGCGTCATCCCGGCGGCGCTCGCGATCGCCGAGCAGACGGGCGCGAGCGGAAAGGAGTTTCTCGCCGCGCTCATCGCCGGTTACGAGGTCGCCGTGCGGGCGAGTGCCGCGCGCGTTCCCTGGTACAAGGACAGGATGTACTCGACCGGCATCTGGGGCGTCTTCGGCGCAACGGTCGCCGCCGGCAAGCTGCTCGGCTTCGACGCGGCCACGCTGCAGTCGGCGCTGGGCACCGCCGGCTCGCACGGAGCATTTCCGCCCGGGGGATTGCAGGCGAATCACGCGATGGTGAAGGAGACGATCGCGTGGAGCGGGATGACGGGCGTGGCCGCCGCGCTGCTGGCTCGGGACGATTTCGTGGGACCGGCCGATTTCCTCGACTACTCCGGCCGCTGGGACACCTCGGCCCTGGTTGCCGGGCTGGGCGAGCCGGGCCGTTACGCGATCCTCGACACGTACTTCAAGCCGTATGCGGTCTGCCGCTGGGCGCACGCTTCGGTGGACGCGGTGCTGGAATTGAAGCACCGCCACGACCTGCGCGTCGAGGAGATCGAATCGATCCGCGTCGACACGTTCTGGGAGGTGACGCGGCTCGCGAATGACACGCCGAGCAACACGATCGCCGCGCAGTTCAGCATCCAGTTCGCGCTGGCGGTCGCCCTGCTGTACGACCGCATCAGTCCCGCCGAGGTCAGCGATGCCCACATCCGCGATCCGGCCGTCCTCGCGCTCGCGCGCAAGGTCGAGGTCGCCGTCGACGAAGCGCTCGACCGGCAGTTTCCGGCGAAGACGATGGCGCGGGTGACGATCCGCGCGCGTGGCGGCGACTACGCTACGACCGTCGAGTATCCGCGCGGAAATCCGGAGAATCCGCTTTCCGATGCGGAGCTGGAAGCGAAGTTCGAACTGCTCACCCGGGATCTGATCAGCGATGAGCGCAGCCGGAAGTTGCGCGCCGCCATACTCGATCTGCCGGGAGCAAAGAGCGTTCTGGCGTTAGCGCAATTGCTCCGATACTAGCGGAGCGTCGGTCGGCCGCAGAAGTTGTCCTGCCCGAAATCAGATCTGACCGGCACGGTCCGCTCGGATCGAGCTTTACGGCGAGCCGGACAGCTGGGCCGAACGTCGGTCTGCTCGTTCCGAGTGTCGCAATCGCTCGCCACATCCCCGAGCGCCGGCGAGTCCTTTGCGCCGGGAATTGCCTATGCGCCCCGATCGGCGTTCAATGCCGAATGCACGCACCCGCGTGCAGCGCAAAGGGCCCCGATGCCCTCACCACGCACCAATCGCCCTCTGACGATCTCGCGAATGGCATGCGCCGCGCTCGTGGCTATGGCCGCCGAGGAGCCTGGCGCCGAGGTCTTGTCTTTGACTTCGGCCGACGGAGTCGTCATCGAGACGAACAAATTCTCACAATCGACGCGGTTTGCGGGAGCCATCGCGGTCTGGGTCCCGTATTCGTACGCGATTTCCGTCGATTGCAGTCCTCCTCGCGCCTGCTATGCAAGTACCCAGGTGATCAACTACCACTTTAGTTGCTGGCCGCGATACAACGTCGTGGTGGAGAGTATTTCGATGGACCTCAACGGGGACGTCGTCAAGCACGTGGTATACGATCCGACGCCCGTGCCGAATTACGAAGCCAGCGACGCGGTTCTGAACAGGTTTTGCGGGCCCCCGCCAGAACCCCTGGAGGTGCCGCGGCGAACGCCGCCTCCGGAACGCGGCGAGAAGCTGCGGCCAGTGCGTTAGCCGCGCGCTGAAGATCGTCGTGCATTGCGCCGAGCCTCGGCCATCGTGTGGTCACTGCTGCTCGCCGCGCGCTTCCTGTGCCGGTACTGGTCGTCGCCGCAACATCATGGCCAGGGACAGGGAAACGCTCAGGAACACAAGCAACGATGCCTGCGCCAGCGCAAGCTCGAGCACTTTGAAGGACGTATCGGAGCAGTCCCCGCTGGCATGCAGGCGTTTGGCGAGCACCTCGGTGACCGCCATGCTGAGCAGTTGACGCAGGTCATTGAGCTTGGCCCCGGTCTGCCACAGTTCAAAGCGCGAAGTTGCTCGCTTCTAGGACGCGAACCGGCCGATGTCGAACGCCGCGATCGGCGTCGGCGTCGATCCGTCGAGGATCAGCTCGGTGAGCACGGCGCCCATCACCGGGCCGAGCTGGAAGCCGTGGCCGGAAAAGCCGAACGCGTGGAAGAGGCCGGGCGTCGTCCGGCTCGGGCCGATCACCGGGATGTCGTCGGGCAGCGTGCCCTCGATGCCGGTCCAGGTGCGGATGATCTGCGCATGGCGCAGGCGCGGCACCAGCGCGATCGTCTGTCGCGCCGAGTCGAGGCTGCTCGTGGCGATCGGATAGGCGCGCAGCCGCTCGCGGTCGGCGACACCGCGCCCGCCGCCGAAGATGACGTTGCCGCGCTTGATCTGCCGGACATAGAACCCGCCGCCGCAGACGCCGAAGTTCGGCACCATGAAATAGGGCAGCGGCTCGGTCACGCACATGTTCGGCGCGGTCACGTCCTCCGGCACGCGCTCGCCGAATTGCGCCGCGATCTCGTGCCCCCAGGCGCCGGCGACGTTCACCAGCGTCGCGGCGCTGACCTCGATGCCGCTTTGCGTGCGCACGTGAAATCGCGCGCCATCGTGCTCGATCGTCGTCACCGGCGCGTGCTCGCGGATGTCGGCGCCGGCGGCCCGCGCCGCGCGAGCGAAGGCAGGCGCGACGAGCCGCGGATTCGCCTGTCCGTCCTCCGCGCAGAGGGATCCGCCGAGCGCGGCATCGCCGATCCACGGATAGCGCTTGCGCAGCTCCTCGCGATCCATGAGCTCGAGCTCGAGCCCGTACGGGCGGACCGACTCGCGATAGGCCTCGAGCTCCGCCATGTCGGCCTCCGAGCGCGCGAGCTTCACGTGGCCGCTCGCGGTGAACTCGCAATCGCTGCCGACGATCTCGGGGAGCCGGTCCCACATCGGGCGCGAGCGGCGCGCCAGCGGCAATTCGGCGAGCGCGCGGCCCTGCTGGCGCACGCCGCCGTAATTGACGCCGCTCGCCTGGCCGCCGCACAGCCCGCGCTCGAGCAGCACGACCGGCACGCCGCGCCAGCGCAGGTGCAGCGCCGTCGAGCAGCCGGCGGTGCCGCCGCCGACGATCACGACGTCGGCGACGAGGCGCTCACTCATTGGCGCACCGTTGGCGCAGCGGCACTCGTTCGTCCCGGACCGACGTGGGGCCGCCTTCAGGCGGCTTCCGCTCGCGGGCGTTGCGCCGTCCGGCTGAAGCCGGACCCACAACCGCGGCGCATCGCCATGCTCCGGTTGTGACGGTCGACATAGGAAGTCTCATGCAACCACGGCCATCGGAATGGGCTTGACCGGCGGCTGGCCGCGCAGCCGGCCGATCTGTTCCGGCGAGGTATCGAGCGCCGCGGCGAGCACGACCGCGGCGGCCGGTCCGCAGACGCGTCCCTGGCAACGCCCCATGCCGCAGCGGCTGAAGGCCTTGGCGCGATTGATCTCGCCGGCGTCGAGCCCGGTTGCGGCGTGGCGCAGCTCGCCCGCGGTAACGCCCTCGCAGCGGCAGACGATCGTTTCGTCGGCGACTCCGGCGGCCAGCTCGGTCGGAAAAGGGAATGCGGCATCGAGCGCAATGCGCAGCTCGGCGATCTTCGTCAGCGCGCGCTCGAGCGCCGCCGAACGCGACTTGTCGACGGCGTGTCCGCGATCCTCGAGCAGTGCGAGGGCCGCACGCTCGCCGGCGAGCTCCGCCGCATCGGCGCCGGCGATGCCCGCGCCGTCGCCCGCCAGATAGACACCCGCCACCGGCGTGCGGCCGGTGGTGTCGCGCTTCGGCAGGTACTGCAACTGCACGGGATCCCACGCGAACGGTATCTCCGCCAGATCCGCGAGCTGGGTCTCCGAGCTCAGGCCGTAGCCGAAGGCGACAGCGTCGCAGGCGAGCCGGCGTTGCGCACCCGCCGCGTCGCGATAGACGAACGACGCGACGGCGCCGTCCTTCCCCTCGGCGGCAATCGGTCGGATTCCATTCGCCACGGTGATGCCGCGGGCGCGCAGCACCGCGACGTACCACAGGCCTTTCGCGAACGTCGCGCCGCTGCGCAGCAGGCCGGGCAACGCCCGGCGCTTCGCGGCGAACGGCGCGGTGTCGAGCACCGCGGCGACCTCGACACCCGCCTTCGCATACTGGTACGCGACCAGATAGAGCAGCGGTCCGCTGCCCATGAAGACGACGCGTGCGCCGACGGCGCAACCCTGGTGCTTCAAGGCGATCTGTGCGCCGCCCAGCGTGTAGACGCCGGGCAGCGTCCAGCCCGGAAAGGGGATGATCCGGTCGCGCGCGCCAGGCGCCAGGATCAGGTCGCGATAGGGAACCTGTTCGGTCCGTCCGCCGGCGAGGCAGTGCAGCGCACCCTGCCGCAGATCCCAGACGAGCGTGCCCGGCCGGTAGTCGATGGCAGCGCCGAGGCTGTCGAATGCGTCGTGCACGCGGCGCGCCTTCGCCGCCTCGAAACCGTAGATCGCCCGATACGCGCGCGTGAAGCCGCCCGGAGGCCGGCGATAGATCTGGCCGCCGCTGGCCGGCGCCTCGTCGATGACGATCGAAGCGACCCCGGCCGCCGCGAGCGTGGCGGCTGCGCGGATGCCGGCGGGGCCGGCGCCGACGATGATCGGCGGCCGCTCAGCCATGGTCGGCGTCCCTTTGCGTGACGATGCGCATGCCCTCGGCGACGAAGCTCGTGCAGGCGCGCAGCCGCGTGCCGTCCTCGAGGCTGACCCAGCAGTCCTGGCAGGCGCCCATCAGGCAGAAGCCCGCACGCGCGCCATCCTCGAATTCGGCCGCGCGCACGCGCCGCCCGTTGACGAGCAATGCCGTCAGCAGCGTGTCTCCCGCCAGCGCCGTGCAGTCGCGGCCGTCGATCGCGAAACGGACGACCGGCCGACCGAGCTCGGCGACGCGGCGGAACTGGCGCATGCCCGATCAGCGCCCGCCCGGCCGCCCGAAGGGCGCTGAGCGCCCCCCTCGGGGGGGTGGCGAACACAAGGCCGCAGGCCGCAGGACAGCCGAAGGCTGGTCCCGCGAAGCGGGATGCGGCGTAGCCGCACAAAGTGAGCCTGGGGGGTGCTTCATGTCAGAACATGTCCTCGAGCCGGCAGTTGACCAAGAGCTCGGCGACCACCGCGTTGTTCGGCAGCGCGAGGGCGGTCGCCACCAGCTCGGCGAGATCGGCCGGCTGGATCATCTGCTCGCGGGGCAGCGCGGTGACCTCCGCCGTCATGTCGGTCGCGACGAAGCTCGGGCAGACGGCCGTCGCGCGCACCCCATGCTCCCAGCCGAGACGGCGCACCGCGTGCGTGAGGGCGACGACGGCGAATTTGCTCATCGCATAGCCGGCGTTGTCGTTCTTCACGCGCTTGCCGGAGAGCGACGAGACGTTGACGATGCGCCCGCTCCCCGACTTCTTCAGATACGGCAACGCGAGGCGGATCAGGCGCAGCGGCCCCTTGACGTTGACCTCCCACATCGCGTCGTACGCCTCCTCGTCGTCGTCCTCGATGCCGACGCCAAGCGCGATGCCGGCATTGTTGACGAGCCCGTCGATGCGGCCGTAGTGGCTCGCCGTGCGCTCGACCCAGGCCTCGCAGCTCACGCGGTCGCGCGCATCGAACGCGGCCGTGATGAGGCGGGATCTGTCGAAACCGTCGAGCGCGGCGTCGAGCTTCGCCAGGTCGCGGCCGCCGAGGCTCAAGCGATAGCCCTTGGCGTGCAGACAGCGGGCCACGGCGAGGCCGATCCCGCGATTGGCCCCCGACACCATGACGACACGATCGTGCGGCGACAGCATCGGGGCCGCGCTCAGGTGTTGTGCAGGTGACAGGCGACGCCGCGCTCGCCGTCGATCTGCCGCCATTCGGGATAGACGTCGCGGCACACCGGCATCACGCGCGGACAGCGCGGGTGGAAGTGACAGCCCGACGGCGGATTGACGGCCGACGGCACCTCGCCCTCGATGCGCAGCGTCACCACCTTGTACTTCGGATCGGGGACGGGCGAGGCGTCGCGCAGCATCCTGGTGTAGGGATGCAGCGGCTCCTGGAAGATCGCCGGGATCGGCCCGGTCTCGACGATGCGGCCGAGATACATGACGGCCATGCGCTGGCAGAAATAGCGGACGACGCCGAGGTCGTGCGAGATGAAGATGAAGGCGAGCTTGCGGCGCTCCTGCAGCCCCTGCAGCAGCAGCAGTATCTGCGCCTGGATCGACACGTCGAGGGCGGAGACCGGCTCGTCGGCCACCAGCAGCTCCGGCTCCAGCGTGAGCGCGCGGGCGATGCCGATGCGCTGGCGCTGGCCGCCGCTGAACTCGTGCGGGAAGCGCAGCATCGCATTGTCGGGAAGACCGACCTCGGCCAGCAGCGCCCGCGCGCGCTCTTCGCATTCCGCCCGGCCGGCAACGCCGTGCACGCGCATCGGCTCGATCAGCGCCTTGCCGATACGCCGGCGCGGATTGAGCGAGGCGTAGGGATCCTGGAAGATGAACTGCAGCTTGCGGCGCAGCTCGCGCATGCGCGCCTTGCTCGCCGTGACCACGTTCTCGCCCTTGAAGACGATCTCCCCGCCGTCGGGCTCGATCAGGCGCAGGCCGGCGCGCCCGGCCGTCGACTTGCCGCAGCCGGATTCGCCGACCAGGCCGAAGGCCTCGCCGTCGCGCACGTGAAACGAGATGCCGTCGAGCGCGCGGACGGTGACGGTGCGCACGCGCGGAAAGCCGCGCTTCACCGTGAAGAACTTGCGCAGCCCGTTGACCGTGAGGACGGAGTCAGGCATGTCCAGCCTCGACCGGCGGCGCGCGCAGCCAGCACCGCACCTGATGATCGGGCGCGTTCGGAAGCGGCACGAGTACCGGGTCGCGCGCCGTGCACACCGGTTCGCGGTACGGACAGCGCGGAGCGAAGCGGCAGCCCGAGGGCATCGCGCCGATCGCGGGAACCTGGCCGGCGATGGTGGTGAGGCCGCCCGTGTCGCGATCGACGCGCGGAATCGATCGCAGCAACAGCTCGGTGTAGGGATGGGTCGGGCGGGCGAAGAGCTCGTTCACCGGCGCGATCTCGACGATCTCGCCGGCGTACATGGCGGCGACGCGGTCGGCGATCGAGGCGACGACGCCGAGGTTGTGGGTGATGAAGACCATCGCCATGCCATAGGCCGTCTTGAGCTCGGCGAGGAGCGCCAGCACCTCGGCCTGGATGGTCACGTCGAGCGCGGTGGTCGGCTCGTCGGCGAGCAGCAGCTCCGGCCGGCAGGCCAGCGCCATCGCGATCATCACGCGCTGCCGCATGCCGCCGGAGAACTGGTGCGGGTAGTCGGCGAAGCGCGCTCGCGCGGACGGAATCTTGACCTGCTCGAGGAGCCCGAGCGCCGCGGCGTCGGCCTCGCGGCGTCCCATGTCGCGGTGGTAGCGCAGCGCCTCGGCGACCTGGAAGCCCACCGTCAGGACCGGGTTGAGCGAGGTCATCGGCTCCTGGAAGATCATCGAGATGCGGTCGCCGCGAATCTTGCGCAGCTCCTCCTCGTCGAGCGTGACGAGATCGAGCTTGGCGAAGCGGATGTGCCCGCCGGCGATCCGTCCGTTGGCCGGCGGCACCAGCCCCATGATGGACAAGGCGGTGACGCTCTTGCCGCAGCCGGACTCGCCGACGAGCGCCAGCGTCTCGTTGTGCTGGACCGCGAAGCTGACGTCGCGCACCGCCGCGTGCCAGCCGCCGCCGGTGCGAAACTCCGTGACGAGATTCTCCACCGCGAGGATCGGGACGTCCGTCGCCGCGCTCGAATGTGCCCCCACACCCCCCGAGGGGGCGTGATTCGCGCCTTGGGACGGCCCGGCGGCGCTCAATGCGCCCCCACGCTTGCGGCTGACGCCGCTGCGCTGCCCCCCGAGGGGGCGTGATTCGCGCCTTGGGACGGCCCGGCGGCGCTCATCGCTCCCCGCCTCTCAGCTTCGGATCGATGGCGTCGCGCAGCCCGTCGCCGAGCATGTTGAGCGAGAAGACGACGAGCAGGATGGCGAGGCTCGGAAAGAGCGACAGCGACGCGCTGTCGAGGATGTTCTCGAAGCCTTCGCGGATCATGCCGCCCCAGGTCGGCGTCGGCGGCTTGACGCCCAGCCCGATGAAGCTGAGCGACGCCTCGATGCGGATCGCGGTGGCCAGCCACAGCGACCCCATGACCAGTATCTCGGCGACGATGTTGGGCAGGATGTGGATGATCATGATGCGCAGATCGGAGTACCCGAGCGCACGGCAGGCCTCGATGTAGTCGCGCTCCTTGACCAGGATCGTCGGCGCCCGCGCGATGCGCGCGAAGGGCGCGATCGCGGTCAGCGCGATGGCGATCATCAGATTGCCGATGCTGGCCCCGAGCATCGCGACGACCATCAGCCCCATGATCAGCGACGGGAACGAGAGCAGCACGTCCATCGCCTGCATGACGACCATGTCGAAGCGGCCGCCGACATAGCCGGAAACGATCCCGATGATGCCGCCGATCAGCATCGCCGGCGAGAATCGAGACCGTGCTGATGACGAGCGACAGGCGCGCGCCCCAGAGCAGGCGGGAGAGGATGTCGCGTCCGAACGAATCGGTGCCGAACCAGTGCGCCGCCGAGGGGCCCTGCAGCCGGGCCATGATGTCCTGCTCGAGCGGGTCGTACGGCGAGATCAACGGCGCGAGCAGCGCGAGCGCGACGACGACGAGGAAGGTGACGAGGCCGATCCACGACGTCGCGTTGCGTTGCGCGCACGTGAAGCGCGCGGACGCACGGCGTGCTGCCATGCCATGCGTAGCGCTACCGCGGCCAGTCGCGGCTGCCGCGACGGCGGCACGGTGAGCGCCATGCGCTCGCGTCGCTGCCGCGTTCATTGCCGTCTTCACCCGCGGATCGATGAAGCCGTAGGTGAGGTCGGTCAGCAGGTTCACGAGCACGATCGCGAACGCGTAGATGACCATCATGCCCTGCAGCATCGTGTAGTCGCGCTGGTTGAGCGCGCCGACGATCAGCTTGCCCAGCCCCGGCCGGTTGAAGACGATCTCGGTCAGCACCGAATTGCCGATCAGGATGCCGAGATAGAGGCCGACGACGGTGACGACCGGGATCAGGCCGTTGCGGAAGGCGTGGCGCCAGATGACGGCGCGCGTCGGCACGCCCTTGGCGCGCGCCGTGCGGATGTAGTCCTCGCCCAGCACCTCGAGCATCGACGAGCGCGTCACCCGCGTCATGTAGGCCGCCATGATGAGGCCCAGATTGATGGCGGGCAGCGCGAGGCTGCGCAGGCGCTCGACGGGATCGTCGAGCGACCCGGCGCTGATCACCGGGAACCAGCGCAGCTGGATGGCGAAGACGAGCAGCAGCAGGATCGCCGAGACGAAGGCCGGAAACGACAGGCCGAGCAGCGACCCGATCCGCGCGCACATAGTCGACCCAGGTATTGCGGCGCAGCGCCGACCAGACGCCGAGCGGCACGCCGATCACCGCCCCCAGCACGATCGCCGTCACCGTCAGGTCGATCGTGTAGGGCAGGACCTTGCGCACCTCCTCGACGACCGGCTTGCCGGTCACCAGCGAGCTGCCCCAGTCGCCGCGCAGCGCGTTGACGAGGAAGTCGACGTACTGCGCGCCGATCGGCTTGTCGACGCCCAGGCGGTGGCGCATGGCGGCGAGCGCCTCCTGGCTCGCCTGGTCGCCGAGGATGGTCTGCGCCGGATCGCCCGGCAGCACGCGCGCCAGCACGAAGACGATGCTGAGCACCGCGAACAGCGTCGGGATGGCGAAGCAGCAGGCGCTTGAGAACGTAACCGAGCATGGGGCGCTACCCGCACGTCCCCTCCCTCTCCCGCGCGGAGAGAGGGAGGATGCGCATCGATCACTGCGTGAAGTGCGTGCCCTCGTCGATGACCGGACCGAGGCTCAGCGACCCTTTCAGCGGGAAGCCGAAGTTGAGCGACGTGCGCCGGGCCCAGATCTGCGGCTGCTCGTAGACCGGGATCCCGCACACCTTGGCCATCAGCTTCTGCTGCGCCGTCTTCCACAGCGCCTTCTGCTTGGCCACATCCGGCTCCACGCGCGCGGCGTCGATTTCCGCATCGGCGTCCTTGCAGTGCGAGAAGTTGGTCACCGCGGTCGGCGTGCCGACGATGCTGCGCGAATGGTAGAACTGCGTCAGGTAGACGTCGGCGACCGGGAAGCGGGCGGCGCTGTAATGGACGATCGGGCTCATGTCCTTGCGGATGTTGGCGTGGTAGGTCGCGTGCTCGACCACTTCCATGTCGAGGTTGATGCCGGCCTTGCGCAGCTGCGCCTGGGTCACTTCCATCATCGACAGCATCCCGGGCAGGTTGGTGTGGAAGATCTTGATGGTGAGCCCGTTCGGATAGCCGGCCTCCTTGAGCAGCGCCTTCGCCTTCTCGAGATCGTAGGACAGCAGCGGCACGTCGGAGGTCTGTCCGAGATAGCCGATGGGCACGATCGACTGGGCGGGGCGGGCGGTGTCCTTGCCCTTGAACTGCCAGGTCTGATTGCGGTCGACCGCATGGGCGATCGCCTGGCGCACGCGCAGGTCGTTGAGCGGCGGCTTCTCGACGTTGAGATAGAGCACCGACAGCTCGCCCGGGTCGAAGACCTCGACGACCGTGTCCTTCTCCTTCTTCATCCGCTCGACCCAGGTCTGGTCCTGCTTGCCGTAGGTCAGGTCGATCTCGCCCGAGGTGAAGGCGAGATCGCGGCTCGCATCGGAGAGGATGTAGCGGTAGACGATCTTCTCGAGCTTCGGCTTGCCGCGGAAGTACTGCGGGTTGGCGACGAGCGTCACCGATTCCTTCGACTTGTACTCGCCGAACATGAAGGGGCCGGTGCCGATCGGCTTCTGGACGAATTTCTCGCCCATCTCCTCGGCCGCCTTCTTGCACACCATGTTGCCGCCCTGATAGTTGATCAGCAGTCCGAGGAGGCTCGGCACCTGGTTCTTGAGCGTGATCCTGACCGTGTACTTGTCGATGGCCTCGACCTTGTCGAAATCCTTGAAGTCGCTCGAGAAGGCGGAACGCTTGGGATCGGCGGAGCGGGCCAGCGAATAGACGACGTCGTCGGAGGTGAACTCGCCGTAGCCGTGGTGGCACTGGACGCCCTTGCGCAGGCTGAACGTCCATTGCTTGCCGTCGGGCGAGGATTTCCAGCTTTCGGCGAGGTCGCCTTCCATCAGCGCCGGATCGGGGTTCATCGTCCCCTGCTTCATGCGCACGAGGCCGTTGAAAATCCAGTTGAACAACGCCTTGTCCGGCGTCGTCGCCGAGAGATGCGGATCGAGCCTGCCCGCGTCGATCGCCGCCATCCCGACGTTGAGTACCGTCTTGGCCGCGAGCGCCGGTGGTGCGACCGTCGCCACGGCAAGAGCCGCTGCCAGCGCGGCGGCGCATTTGATCAAACGTGCCATGTGTATTCCCCTCCACTGTGGTTGCCACGGCGGGCGGTGCCGGATCGCGCAACGCCCGCCACAAAAATGCGGCTCGACCCCGGTGCGCTAGGCGTGGCCGCGGTCTTCGACCCCCGCAGGCGTCGAGGCGCGTACCCGTCGCCCCCCGTCGTGCAGCCGCTCGTTCCGATTCGCCCGGGGGGCCAGCATACACCCATGCGCGGGGAATTTCGCCGGCTCCCCCGCCCCGGCGGCGCACCGTTCACCGCCGCCAGGTGCTGAACGATTTCCAGAGCATGTAGGCGGCGAGCACGTACAGCAGGATCGCGAACGCGCGCTTGAGCTTCTTCACCGGCCAGCGGTGCGCCGCGCGCGCGCCGATCGGCGCCGAGATCACGCTCGCGGCGACGATCGCGAGGAGCGCCGGCAGGTAGACGTAGCCGATCGTGTGCGGCGGCAGCCCCGGCTGACCGAAGCCGGCGACGACGAAGCCGATCGTGCCGGCCACCGCGATCGGCAGACCCAGCGCGGCCGACGTGGCGACGCAATTGCGGATGCCGATGTTGCAGGCCGTCATGAACGGCACCGACAGGAACGCCCCGCCCGCCCCGACCATGCTCGAGACGAGGCCGATGCCGCCGCCGACCGCGAACAGCCCGGCCTTTCCGGGGAGCTCGCGCGTCGGTCTCGGTTTGCGGTCGAGCAGGATGTTGGTGGCCGCCGCGGCGACGAACACGCCGAAGAACGCCGCCAGCGCGGCCGTCGACATGCCGCCGACGATCTGCGGCCCGGCAAACGAGCCGACGATGATGCCGGGCGCGAGCGCCGCGACGACCGGCCAGAGGATCGCGCCGTGCCGATGATGCTCGCGCATCGACGCGACCGACGTGAACAGGATCGTCGCCGTCGCCGTGGCCACCGCCATGTGCACGATGTGCTCGAGCGGGAAGCCCTGCCGGGTGAACACGATGGTGAGCAGCGGCACCATGGTCATCCCGCCGCCGAGGCCGAGCAGCCCGGCGAGGAAGCCGACGGCCGCACCCAGGGCAAGCAGCGCGCCGACGAGCGCGGGGTCCATCGCCTCAGCGCCCGCGCTTGGCGAGCTTCAGCACGAACTTCCACTCGGCGGGATCGACCGGCGTGACCGACAGCCGGTTGCCGCGCTGCAAAATGCGCATCCGCGCCAGCTCGGCGTGGGCGCGCAGCTCGGTCAGCGGCACGAAGCGCAGCTTCTCGACGAGCGTCACGTCGACGTTGAACCAGCGCGGCGCGTCCGGCGTGGCCTTCGGATCGTAATACGGGCTCTTCCGGTCGAACTGGGTCGCGTCGGGGTAGGCCTGCGCGGTGACCTCGACGATGCCGGCGATCCCCGGCTCGGGACAGCTCGAATGGTAGAAGAACGCGCGATCGCCGAGGCGCATCTGGTCGCGCATGAAGTTGCGCGCCTGGTAGTTGCGCACGCCGAACCAGGGGATGGTCCGGTTCTTCGCGGCGGCGAGATCGTCGATCGAGAACTCGTCGGGCTCGGATTTCAGCAGCCAGTAGCGCATGGTTCTTCCGTTGGCATTCAGAGGCTTGCTCGATTATGCCGTGAAAGGGCGCAAGTCCGAATCGGTCGACGCGTGACCCTGCGCCCGAAGACAATGACAACGTGTAGTGTGCAGCAAACCTCGGGATTGCATCGAGGCAGACACGATACCTGCAAAGGAAGGCACTTCGTCGCTTGAATTCCGCCACGGCTCGGCGTACGCTGAGTTCGTGGGTCACGATGTCTCATTCCGCGCTTCCCGGTGCGGAACGAGGGCGCCGCCCGGAGTGCCGGTTTCGAATGCGAGATTGCGCGAGACCGGCATTCTCCCGAGTGCGCGCCCCCGCGGCGTGGCCTTGGTTGTCGCAACCTACGAGACGGGAGGAACCCTATCGATGAAATCCACTACAGGTCGTCCCCGAAGCCGGTAACAACAGACCGGCACACGTTGCGGTGACGCAACGAAATGAAGCCACAGCGATGTGGCGATACTGCAAGCCCCGCGATCATCGTGGGGCTTTGCGTTTCTTGGCGCTGCGCGGCCTCGCAGACACCGACTGGACTCGCCCGCCGTGCAGGCGGGTTATGCGGGATCGGCCGAACGGCGCGGGAGGATCGCCCCGAATTTGCTAATCTAGGCGCCCGACCGATCGGGGGGCGCCGGCCGATGGAGTGCGCGGCTGGCGTCCGCTTGATGGTCATCATTCAGGCTCGGGAGCGAAGACGTCATGAGCGCGAGAGTCGACTTCATCGCTCTGCTGCGGCGGGCGACAGGGCCCATGCTGCTGGCTGCGATCGCGGCGCTGTGCGTTCCGGCGCAGGCTGCCGGCGTCGCCATGGTGACCGACCTCCAGGGCAAGGCGAGCGATGGCCAGCGAAGGCCGGTCGCGCGACCTGACGATTCTCGCCGAGCTCGATGCCGGCACCGTCGTTCAGCTCGGCGCCGGCGGGACGCTCGTCGCGCTCTACCTCGACACCGGAGACGAGTACGTCTTCAAGGGCCCGGCCGCGATCGACTTCCGGCCGGGACAGCCGGTGGTGCAATCCGGCGCAAAGCCGGAACGGCGCAATCTGGCGCTCGGCAAGGGGGCAAAGGACATCCGCATCAAGCCCGTCGGCATCGCGCAGGGGGCGATGGTGATGCGCAGCACCCGCGGCGACGCGCACATCCAGCTGCTGAGCCCGAACAGGACGCGCACGCTCGACGCGCAGCCCGAGTTTCGCTGGTCGGGCCCGCAACCCGATCTCAAGTACGGGTTCTCGCTCGATGACGAGACCGGCCGGCTGGTCCATGAAGCGCAGGTGACTGCGACGTCGCTCAAGCTGCCTGCCGGCGTGCAGTTGAAGGAAGGCATGCCCTATACGTGGAGGGTGTCCGCAACGCTCCCCGGGGGCCGGAGGTATTCGAGCTTCGCCGAGTTCGCGATCGCCCCCGCCGATGTTCGCGCCCAGGCGGAAGCATTGCGTCCGGCCGCCTCCGCGCCGCTGTCGGCGCGGATCGCCTATGCGGCGTGGCTCGACCAGATGGACCTGCTGGACGAGGCCCGCAAGTACTGGAAGCTGGCGGCGGCGGAACGTCCCGACGATACGCGGCTCAAGGCACTGGCCGCACAGTGACCGGCCGACGCTGCGGCAGCCGGCACGCGTCGCCGTTCCGGCATCGTCGCGCACTGCGCACATCGCGGACCTGCTAGATTCCGCCGCATGATGCGCGTCGGCGCCGTCGTCCTGATCCTGCTGCTCGCGGCGGGGCTCGGTTCGACACCATGGCTCCGCCGGCTCGACCTGACGTTGCTCGACGCGCAGTTCAAGCTGCTCCGGACGTACGCGTTGCGCCCGGTCGCGAACGACGTGGTCGTCGTCGGCTTCGACGAAGACACCGCCGGCGTCCTGCGCGAGCCGATCACGCTCTGGCATCCGCATCTGGGCCGGTTCCTGCAGGCGGCAGCGAGCGGCGGCGCGGCGGCCATCGGCCTCGATGTCGTGCTGCCCGACCGCAGCTACGAACAGATCGTTCCCGGATACGACAGGGCGCTGCTGACGGGCATCGTCTCCGCGCGCCGCACTTCACCGATCGTGCTCGCACTGACGGTCGACCGCGCCGGCGTCCCGCGGCCGATCCATCCGGCATTCGTGACGGCCGCCGGCAACGACGCGACCGGCTACGCCCTGTTGCCGGTCGACGCCGACGGTGCGGTGCGCCGCTTCCACGAGCGCATCGACGTGGGCGGGCGCGCCGTCCCCACGCTGGTCGGCCAGATGGCGCGGCGATTGGGCGTACCCGTCGTCGGCGAGGGCCTGATCGACTTTGCGGCCGGGCCGGCGTTCGATTTCATCCCGTTGCAGACGGTGCTCGAATGGCAGCACGCGGGCGACACGGCCCAACTCACGCGCGCGTTCGGCGGCAAGGCGGTCCTGCTCGGCAGCGTGCTGAAGTTCGAGGACCGGCTCGTTGCACCCGTCAATCTCGCCAAGTGGGACCCCGACGCGGTCGACACTCCGGGCGTTCTGCTGCAGGCGCAGGTTCTGCGCAACCTGCTGAACGACGGACTGGTCCAGCCCATCGCCCAATGGATCCCGCTCGCGCTCATGCTCGCCGTGGCGCTCCTCTCGCTGTGGGCGTTGGGTCCGCTCGCCGCCCTCGCGCTGCTCGTCGCGGTGTGGATCGCGTGCATCGGCGCATCCACCTGGGCGCTCGCGCGGGGCTTCGAGCTGCCGGTGGCCGGTGTGATGCTCGCCGCACTGCTCGCCGTCGGCGGGCGGCAGGCGCTCGCCGCCGCGAGCGGCCTGCGCGAGCGGCTTCGCCTGCGCCGCGTCTTCGACGGCTACGTGAGTCCCGTGGTGATGCGCGAGATCCTCGCCGGCACGCTCAATCCCGCGCTGGGCGGCGTCAAGCAGTTCGGCTGCGTGCTGTTCTCGGACATTCGCGGCTACACGAGCCGCAGCGAGCACATGAGCCCGGAGCAAACGATCGCATTTCTGAACGGCTACTTCGAGCGCATCGTGCCGATCATTCACGACCACGGCGGCACCGTCATCAGCTTCATGGGCGACGGCATCATGGCGGTGTTCGGCGTGCCGCAGGCGCTGCCCAATCCCTGCGCCGCCGCGTTCGAGGCGACACGCGACATGCTTGCGTACCTGCGCGATCTGAACGTCGAGCTCGCGCGCAGAGGCGAGATGCCGCTGGACATCGGCATCGGGCTGCACGCCGGCGAAGGCGTCGCCGGACACATCGGCGCGGCAGCGCGGCACGAGTACTCGCTCATCGGCGACGTGACCAACGTCGCCTCGCGGCTCGAGGGCGTGACCAAGGAGGTGGGCTATCACCTCGTCTGCTCGCGCGCCGTCGTCGACCGGCTCGAAGATCGCAAGGACCTGGTGCCGCTCGGGCCGCGCAAGATCAAGGGGCATTCCGCCGTCGAGATCTACGGCTACGACCGGATCGGAGTGACGGCGGCTCCACCGGCGGGCTCACCGCCGGATTCGCCGACCGGTTCGCCGACGGGTTAGCGCTCGCGGCGCGAGCGATCCGCCGTTGGCGCCGCGACGCGCGCGCCGGAGAGCAGCTCGGGCCAGCGCTCGATCCAGCAACAACGGTGATCGAACTCCGCGATCTCGATCACGCGGGCCTCGGGGTGGCGGCGCGCGAACGAGGCGACGACCGACGGCGTGACGTTGACGTCGCGACCCCCGACGTAGTGGAGCTGATCGATCGTCGGCGGGAGCGCGGGCGCGAGCGCGGGATTGAGCGAGCCGGAGAGCGGGCTGTACCCGTGCAGGCGCGCCCAGGCGTCGATGTCGAGATTGGCGGCGACGGTCACCACGCGCGTGGTTTCGGGGATCTGCGCGGCCATCAGCCAGGCGAGGGTGCCGCCCCCGCTGTAGCCGACGAGAACGACGTGCCGGTACGGATGCGCGGACAGGAAGCCGCGCAGCGCGGCGACCATGCTCGCAACCACCGTCGCGGAGTAGCGGCCGTGGGTCCATAGCGACGGATCGCAGCGCGCGTCCTCGCGGGGCGCATAGTGACAGGGCCGGCCGAGGAACAGGCGCGGGCCGGAATCCCGCGCCATCAGCTCGAGCGCGAACGGATTGCGCGGCGTCGGGTCGTCCGCGACGCGGTCGAGATCGATCCAGGGCGTGCCGTCGTGCTCGACGTAGACGCGCAGCGTGGCGGCGCCGGGCTGCGGGTCGGCCACGTAGGCGCGATGGCTGAATCCTTCGCCGGGCAGGCGCGTCGCCTGCAGGCCGAGCGCGCTCGCACGCCGGTCGAATTGCTCGGCTGGCGTCGCGCAGGCCGCCAGCGCGCACAGCGCGCCGCACGCCACCCATCGTCCCGCTGTACCGCGCAGGCCCGCGATACCGCGGAGCACGCCCGCGCGCCTGGCAGTCGTCCCGCGCGTCCCCTGCGCCGGAAGGGCGGTCAAAACTGCTTGCGCAGGCCCAGCACGACGCCGTAGTAGGTCTCGTTGTCCAGTCCCAGCGCGGTGCTGAACTGCGCGAACGCGGAAAGGTTGTTCGGGAACGTCGCGCTGGACCCGATGGCGAGGACCGCGTAATTGCGGGTCGGGCTCGCGGTCGGGATGGCGAAGAACTGATTGGTCGGATCCGCGACGTACTTCGACACGATCGACGGATTGTCGTTCTCGAACTCGTGCATCCACTGGGCGTTGAAATAGGGTCCGAAGACCGCCGTCGCCGTATTGACCGTCGTGCTGATCCTGGCGCCCAGCGCCGACTGCAGCGAGCGAAGCGTGCGCTCGTTGACGGCGAGCGCGAGGCCGTCGATCGGCTCGCTCTCCGAGAACGAATCGTTCTTCACCCAGATGTAGCCGAGGCGCGCGCTCGGCGTGATGATGTAGTCGCCGGAGGTGATGCTCTTGCCGACGCCGATCGCCGCCGACCACTGCTTGCCCTTCGGGCTGGACGTCGCCGTCGTGACGATGGGCGCCGCGTCCGGGTTGTTCGACGGGATGTTGATGTTGCGCGTCATGTCGTAGTCGACGCGCCCGTACGCGAGGAAGCCGTCGACGAACCAGTCGTCGCGATACCAGGTTCCGTAGCCGACGACGCCGGTCGTCGCGGCCTTGACCTCGCCGAGCGAGAGATCGTAGTCCGAATCCGTGTGGCTGTAGCTGAACGCGCCGCCCAGCACGAGCGAATCGCTGACCCGGTAGTCGAGGGCGGCGAGAATGTTGAAGCTGCCGTAGTCGTAGGGGTCCTGCAGCGTCGTCTGGTCGACGTTGCCCCAGCTGTAGCCGATGTTGACGAACCCTCCCCAGCGGTCGCCGAGCAGATCGTCGGCGCTCGCCGCGCCGCCCGTGGCGCGCTCCGGCGTCGCTTGCGCCCGGGTCGGGCCGCTGGTCACCGGCGCCTCGTCGCCGTTGACGCTGATGACGACCCCGCGCGCGCCGCTGCGCACGTTGAGCAGCCGCGCGCCGACGACGTTCATCTTCGCCGACTGGGAGCTGATCTGCTTCTGCGCGTTCGCCTGCACCGGCGCGATGGCCTGGACGCCGGTGGCGATCTGCGCGTCGGTGATGTCGAGGCTGAACTGGGGCGGCGTACCGGTCGCGCCCTGGTTGTTGAAGGCGCTGACGACCATCTTCGAGCAAGAATTGGACAGGCGCTGCGACGGCGTGCCGTTGGGGTCCGGCGGCGCCAATACGGGACCGCCGTCGAGGCCGTTCAACTTGATGCAGACGCTCTGCAGCGTGGTGGCGACGGGTTGCTGCAACTCGGTGAGACCCGGAACGCTCGGCAGACCCTGGGCGGCGACGGTCGCGGCCTGGCTCGCCAGCAACGCGCAGCCGGCGCCCGCGATCGCCAGCCTGTTGAAACGGGGAAACGGCATTGCCTGCTTCATTGCGCGTTCCTTTCTCGCTGTGGGCGTTCAAAGAATCGCAGAGTACGACTGAGAATGTCAATCATTCTTGGCCACGAGGCGTTCGGCCGGCCGGCAGCATGCGCCAGGGCCACCCAACTGCCGCAGGGCCGGCGCAGTTGCGGTCGGGGCCATTGCGTGCCCGGCTCGGCGGAGACTACAGTATGCTGCTCGTTGCCAGCGTCGGACGACCGGCAACGCGCCCGTGAGGCGGAAAGGCGGGACTGATGGAGCAGGCGATGCGCCCCCCGGTGGTCATCTCGACGGCTGGGCAATGAGCGGGATCCACTCGGCGGCGCGCAGGCGCGCTGCCCGCGCGCTGCGTTCGTGCGCCTGGGCCCTCGCCGGCCTCCTTCTCTGCCACGCGGCGCCGAGCGCGGCGCAGGACAGCAAGGTCGCGACGCTCGACCCGCGGCAGGATGCCGACGCGCTCCTCGTCGTCGATTGCCTGCTCCCGGCGCAGGTGCGCCAGCTCGGCACCTCCATTTCCTACCTGGCCCCGCGGCGCGCGATCAAGACCGCCGCGTCGGATTGCGCAAGGCGCGGCGGCGAGTACGTCGCCTACGACCGTGCCAACCTCGCGACCGCGCTGCGCGTCTGGCTGCCCCAGGCGGAGGCGGGCGACAAGGTCGCGCAGACCAACGTCGGCGAGATCTACGAGAAGGGCCTCGGCACCGCACCAGACTACGTGAACGCCGCCAAGTGGTACCGGAAGGCGGCGGATCAGGGCTATCCGCGGGCGCTGACCAACCTGGGTTTCCTCTACGAGCGCGGACTCGGCGTTCCGAAGGACCCGGTCGCGGCGCTCGGGCTCTACCGGAAGGCGACCGGCATCGAAGGCACGATCAGCCTCGAAAGCGCGCCGCCGGCCGCATCGAAGGCCGAGCTCGACGCGCTGCGCAAGGAGCTCGAGCGCACCCGCCAGGATCTCGAGAAGGCGCGGCGCGCGCTGGACGAGGAGCGGCTCAAGTCGAGCCGCGACATCGAGCGCCTGCTGCAGCAGAAGGCCCAGGCCGCCGCCGCCGGCAACGCCGAGGAGACGCGCCGGCTCGAAAGCCTGCTGAAGGAGCGCGAAGCGGAGCTCGAGAAACGGCGCGCGCAGGTCGCGCAGGCCGAGCAGACCGCGGAGAGCTACAAGTCGAAGCTCGTGAGTCTCGAGGGCGAGAGCGTCGCGCTGCGGCAGGAGCTCGACCAGGCGCGCCGGCAGCTAGCGCAAAGCCAGGCGCAGATCGACGAGAAGCGGAAGGTGGCGGCCGAGGCCGAGCAGCGACTCGAAGCAATGCGCGCGGAGATTGCGCGGCAGAAGCAGGCCGGCCCGCAGATCGACCCGGCGCGCGTGAAAGCGACCGAAGCCGAGCTGGCCAAGCGCGACGCCGAGCTCGCGCGCCAGAAGCAGGACATCGCCCGCCTCGAAGGCGAGATCGGCGGCTACCGGTCCAGGGTGGCGGTGCTCGAAGCGAAGCCGGAGCCGGTCAAGCCGGCGGTCGCCGTCGCCCCGCCCTCGATCCAGATCATCGATCCGCAGATCGTCGTCACGCGCGACAGCGCCACGGTCAAGGTGCGCTCGGGCGTGCGCGCCCGCGACATCGTCGGTCGCGTGAGCTCGCCCGCCGGGCTGATGTCGCTCACCGCGAACGACGTCGCGCAGGAGGTCGACGAGAACGGGATGTTCAAGACGAGCGTCGATCTGGCCGCGGGCAGGACGCGCGTCACCATGCTCGCCGTCGACCGCCAGGGCAAGAGCGCCCGGCTCGAATTCTTCCTGGAAGCGGATGCGTCCGCCGCGAAGCCCGCGGCCGCCGCGCCGCCGAAGATCCCCAGCCTGAACGCCGGCAACTATCACGCGCTGGTCATCGGCAACCAGAGATACGAGAAGCTGCAGCGGTTGAACACGCCGGAAGCGGACGTCGCGGACATCGCGCCGCTCCTGCGCGACCGCTACGGCTTCAAGGTCACGGTGCTGCTCAACGCCACGCGCTACCAGATGCTGACCGAATTGAACAAGCTGCGCGACACGCTGACGGAACGGGACAATCTGCTCATCTACTACGCCGGCCATGGAGAGCTCGACCGCGTCAACGGCACCGCGAACTGGCTGCCGGTCGACGCGGAGCCGACGAGCAACGCCAACTGGATTTCGAGCTCGAATCTCACCGAGATCTTCAACGCGATGGCGGCCAAGCACATCCTGGTCGTCGCCGATTCGTGCTATTCGGGCGCCCTGACGCGCTCGTCGATCGGCCAGCTGCAGACGGGCCTGACCGACGAGGCGCGACTCAACTGGCTGAAGCAGATCGCCGAAGCGCGCTCGCGGACGGCGTTGACCAGCGGCGGGCTCAAGCCGGTGCTCGACAGCGGCGGCGGCAAGTATTCGGTCTTTGCGTCGATCTTCATCGACATCCTGTCCCAGAACCAGGACGTGCTCGAGGGGATGCGGCTGTATCGCGAGATTTCCGCGCGCGTGCTCAACGTCGCGCTGCGCCAGCGATTCGAGCAGCGGCCCGAGTACGGTGCGATCCGCTTCGCCGGCGGCGACTCCGGCGACTTCCTGTTCGTTCCGAAGATCTGACGCCGGGGCATGACCATGGCTGCGACCTCCGACTTTGCCGATCTGCTCCAGGGCCTTGCGCCGCAACTCCCGGCATTGCGCGATGCGCTGCTCTCCGGCGCGCGCGACGACCTCGAGAAGGTGACGCTAGCCGCGGGCGACGTGCTGCTGCGCGAAGGCGAGGCCGGGCACGCGCTCTTCGTCGTCGCCGCCGGCAAGCTTCGCGCCGTCGTGACGCGGGAGGACGGCAGCCGGCTCACGCTTTCCGAGTTCGGCCCCGGCGAGATGGCGGGCGAGATGGCAATTCTGGCGGGCGGGGGCGTACACGGCGCCACGGTCTCGGCGGTGACCGACGCGGTGCTCGTCAAGGTGCCGCGCGAGGCGTTCGAGCGAATCGTGAAGCTCTCGCCGCAGGCGCTGCACGAAATGGCCGGAGGTATCCGGCGGCGCCTGGCCCGCGACCAGCTCACGATCGGGCTGCCGAAGCTGTTCGGCGCGCTCGATGAAACCATGCTGCGCTTCATCGAGTCGCGGGTCGAGTGGACACGGTTGCGGGGCGGCGATGTGCTGTTCGCGGCGGGCGACAAGAGCGAGGATCTCTACTTCGTCGTCGGAGGCCGCTTGCGGGCGGTGGGCGCCGACGGCCGGGTGCTGGGCGAGATGACCCGCGGCGAGAGCATCGGCGAGATCGCGCTGCTCACCGGCGAGGCCAGGACGGCGACCGTGGTGGCGGTGCGCGACAGCGAGCTCGTGCATGTTTCCCGCCAGGCCTTCGACGAGATCGTCGCGAAGTACCCGCAAGTGATGCAGACGATTGCCCGGATCGTGGTGCGGCGCCTGCGGGCCAAGGAGCGGCAGGAGTGCCGGCACGCTGGCCAAGTGCTTCGCGGTGGTGGCGGCCGGGCCCGGAATGCCGACCGCGGCGTTCTGCGAGCGGCTGGTGCGCGGTCTGGCGACGGTCGGACCGACGCTGCATCTATCGGCCGCGCGCTTCGACGCTCTGCTCAACCAGACCGGGCTGGCCGAAGCCGACGAAGAGGAGGCGGCGGGAATTCGGGTTACGGCGTGGCTCGACCAGCAGGAGTCCCAGTTCCGCTTCCTGGTCTACGAGGCCGATGCCGGCGCCTCGGCATGGACGCGCCGTTGCCTGCGCCAGGCCGACGAGATTGTCCTGGTGGCGCAGGCGGGGTCGGACGCGGCGCTGGGCGAGGTCGAGCAGTCGCTGCTCGGCGCGGACAACGCTGTCTCGCATGCCCGTCGTACGCTGGTGCTGCTCCATCCGGACGGGAGCCGGCTGCCGACGGGGACGGCGCGCTGGTTCGCGGGCCGCAACGTCCAGCACCACTTCCACGTCCGGCTGGATACCGAAGCCGACTTCCGGCGGGTCGCACGCTGCCTCGCGGGGGTGGCGATCGGGCTGGTCCTGGGCGGCGGGGGCGCGCGCGGCCTCGCGCACATCGGCGTGATTCGCGCCCTGCGTGAGGCCAACATTCCCATCGACATGATCGGCGGCACCAGCATGGGGGCAGTGATCTCCGGGCTGGTGGCGATGGGCATGGACTGGAAGCAGATGCTCGAGCTCAACCGTGACGCCTGGATGCACAGAAAGCCGCACAAGGAGTACGGACCTCCGATCATCTCGCTCATCCGCAGCCGCCGGCTGGACAGCATGGCGCAGTTCAATTACGGCGACGGCGGCATCGAGGATCTCTGGCTCAATTATTTCTGCGTCTCCTGCAACCTCTCCACCAGCGAGATGCGCATTCACGAGCGCGGGACACTGTGGAAGGCGATACGCGCCAGCGCCTCGCTGCCCGGAGTGTTCGTGCCGGTGCTGGAAGAAGGCAGCATCCTCGTGGATGGGGGCATCGTGAACAATCTTCCCGGGGACATCATGCGGCAGCGGGCCTGCCGCAGGGTGATGGTGGTGGACGTCGGATCGGAGCACGAGTTCACCTATAAACACCCGGTAATCCCGTCACCGTGGGAGTTCCTGCGCGGCCGCCTCCTGCCCTTCGTCAAGCCGATCCAGGTTCCCCTCATCGCCGAAGTGCTGCTGCGCACGACCGACGTCGCCAGCAGCCAGAAGACGAGAGAGGTCAAGCTGGACGCCGATGTCTGCCTGCGTCCCCCCATCGACCGCTACGGCATCCTCGAGTTCGAGCTGCTGGACGAGATCGTCGACGTCGGCTATCGCTACGCGACGGAGCAACTCGCGCGACTGAAGAGCGACCCTTCGTTCCGGGACCTGTTCGCGCCATGACCGATCACGACGCTCGCGGAGCGTCGCCGCTCAGCTCGTGGCGGGGGGTTTCCGACAGCGCCTGTCCCAGGACGGGAACCTCCTTCACCACCGCCGAGAAAGCGCTGCGCGCGATGCTGAGGACCGTCGTATCCTCGAGCGCCCTCACGGTCGCCGTTCGTTCCGAGGCCTCGAGCAGCGCGATCTCGCCGAAGTAGTTGCCCGGACCCAGGGTGGTCAGGACCCGTTCTTCCGCGCCGCTGCGGTGCACGACCTCGACCTTTCCCGAATTGACGATGTAGAAGCGGCGGCCCGGCTCGCCCTGACGGACGATCTCCTGCCCCGCGGCGAAGCGCAGCGGCACGATCAGATCCGTGCGGGCGATCTTCATCTGCGAGACATCCGTGGGAAGCGCGATCGCCGAGATCCAGTCGGCGATCAGGCCCAGGCGGCAGCGCCAGCTCGAGATCAGGAAGAAGAACGTCGTCCGCACCAGGAGCGACGCGAAGAATCCGGAGAGCGGCATCCCGTAGAGCTGGATGAGGCCGAAGCCGTTGCCGAGCTGCGCGACTTCGCCGAAGCTGCGGAACGTGTACCGGCGCAGCGGCTTTCCCCGCAACTCCGCAACGACGTTTTCCGCGGCGCGCCAGCCCTGCGTGAACGCGTAGAGCGCGGTCGCCGGGCAGGGCTCGCCCGTCTTGTGGTGCGGAACCGCGGCGTTGTCCCCGACGGCGTAGACACCGTCGAACCCAGGCACCCGGCAATACTCGTCGGTCTTCACCCGGCCCCGGTCCTTCTGGACGGGGAGGCTCGCGACCACCGGATTCGGGCCGACGCCCACGGTGACGATGATCGTCCGGGTCTGGATGCGTCCGCCGTCGGACAGGACGGCCTCGCCCGAACTGGCGCTCACGAGGCTGGTGTTCAGGCGGAGCGTCACGCCCCTCCGGGTCAGATGCTTCGCGGCGCTCTGCGCCAGACTCTCGTGCATTCCCGGCAGAATCCGCGCCGGACTGCCGACGATCGATACCCGGAGCTCCTCGGGCCGGATTCCCGGATAGACCCGCAGGGCGGAGCGCAGGAGATCGTTCGCCTCGGCGCCGATCTCGATGCCCGCGTAGCCGGCGCCCGCCACGACGAAGGTCAGCAGGCGCTCTCGCTCCGCGGCGTCCTCCTCGACCGAGGCCCGCTCGAGCATCTCCAGCAGATGGTCGTGCAGATGGTAGACGTCGCCGATCGTCTTCGTCTGCAGGCCATGCTCCTGCAGACCCGGGAAGCGCGACAGGTCCGTGACCGAGCCGAGCGCGAGCACCAGGTAGTCGTAGGGAATCTCGATCTTCGCGCGCTCCGCGGCCGGATCGAGACAGACCTTCCGCGCATCGAGGTCGATCCGCTCGACCGCGTAGTTGTAGAAGACCATCCCCGGAAGGTAATTGCGCAGCGGAACCAGGATGTTCCGCGCCTGAACCTTGCCGCCGACGATCTGCGGCATCAACCCGTGATAGACCTCGGAGGTTTCGCTGCTCACGACGACGACTTCGAGCCTGTCCGCGGGCTTGCGGAGATCGAGCAGCCGCTTCGCTGCGCGAAAGCCCGCGTGACCGCCGCCGACGATCACGACGCGTCTCGTGTCGCTGCTCTTCGCGATGCCCATCGCCATCCTCCCCGCTTCCGCCGGTCAGGCCCTATTTAACAACGTTTGCCGGCTTGCACCAGCATCGCTTGCTGCCGGGGGCTTCGGCTCCGCGGTTGACCCGCACGGGCAAACCACCAATACTCGCAGCGGCGTCATCGAAATACCGATCGATCCGTGGTCCCTCGTCAGGCGGGAAGGTGAAGCAGCACGCATCCCTGTCGTCTCCGGTGGCGCTTCTCTGCTCCCTGTCGCTGGCGGCGATCTGCGCCGGCTGCGGCGAGCAGCCGAAGGCGCCGCCGGAGGCACGGCTGGTCAATGTCGTGCGCGTGAGCCTCGGCAGCACCGGCGGCGATTTTGCGTACTCGGGAGAGGTTCGGCCGCGCTACGAGACCCATCTGAGCTTCCGCGTTCCGGGCAAGATCGTCGCGCGCAACGTGGAAGTCGGCGGCCTCGCGCGGCGCGGCGACGTGCTCGCGCGGCTCGATCCGGAAGACCAGGACCTCAACGCGCGCAGCGCGCAATCGCAACTGGCGGCGGCGAAATCCGAGTACGAGCAGAGCAAGGCCGAGCTCGAGCCCTATACCGACCTCTACAAGAAGAAGTTCATCAGCCAGCTGGAGTTCGACCGGCGCACCAGCCAGTACAACGTGGCCAAGGCCAGGCTGGAGCAGGCGCAGGCGCAGCTCGAAGTCAGCGCGAATCAGGCCGCGTATACGAAGCTCGTCGCCGATCACGCGGGGGTGATCACGGCGATCCCGGTCGAGGTCGGCCAGGTGGTTGCCGCCGGCCAGACGGTCATGAAGCTCGCCCGCACCGACGATCGGGAAGTCGTCATCAATGTCCCCGAGAATCGGCTGTCCGAACTGGGCGCCGCCCGCGAAATCGCGATCTCGCTGTGGATGGCTCCGGCGAAGGTCTACCGAGGCAAGGTCCGGGAGGTCAGTCCCGCCGCCGATCCGGTGACGCGCACCTATGCCGCCAAGATCAGCGTCCTCGATGCCGATCCGGTGATGAAGCTCGGCATGACCGCGAACGTCCATCTCCGAGGCGTTCAGCGCACGGCCGCCATCATGCTGCCCGCGACGGCGTTGTTTCAGGACAAGGGACGCGCGGCGGTCTGGGTGTTCGACAAGGCCAGCGAGCAGGTGAGGCTGGTGCCGGTGGAAGTCGGCGGATACGTCGAGGACAAGGCCGCGGTGGTGTCCGGCCTGAATCCAGGCGAGCTGGTCGTTCGCGCCGGGGTGCACAAGCTCTTCCCCGGCGAGAAGGTCCGCGTGCGCGAGGAGCCGGTCAAAGGGAAATGAAGTGAAGAGCTTCAACCTGTCCGAATGGGCATTGGAGCACCAGGCGCTGGTGCTCTTTTTCATGCTTGCGCTGTTCGCCGCCGGATCGTTCTCCTATTTCCGGCTCGGCCAGGCGGAGGACCCCGAGTTCACGGTCAAGGTCATGGTGGTCAGGGCGATCTGGCCGGGCGCCTCCCCCGCCGAGATGGAGCAGCAGGTCACCGAGCGGCTGGAGAAGAAGCTTCAGGAGACGCCGTTTCTCGACAACGTGCGCTCCTTTACCCGGACCGGCGAGGCGACGATCTTCGTGACGCTCAAGGACTCGACGCCGCCGAAAGAGGTTGCCGGCGTGTGGTACCAGGTCAGGAAGAAGATCCTCGACATTCGCTACACGCTGCCGGAAGGCACCCTCGGCCCCTTCTTCAACGACGAGTTCGGCGACGTGTTCGGGAACATGTACGCGTTCACCGGCGACGGCTACACCTACGCCGAGCTGAAGGACTACGTCGAGGACGTGCGCAAGGTCATCCTGCGCGTGCCTGCGGTGGCCAAGGCCGAGATCGTCGGCAACCAGGATCAGCGGATCTACGTCGAGACCTCCCATCGCAAGCTGGCGACGCTCGGCATCGATCCGCACGCCATCTTCAACGTGCTGCGCGAGCAGAACGCGATGACGCCGGCCGGCTCGATCGACACCCGTTCGGACCGGATCGTGCTGCGCCTTTCCGGCAGTCTCGATTCGGTCGAGAGCATCCGCGAGATCGGGATCGAGGCCAACGGGCGGCTGTTCCGGCTGGGCGACATCGCCCGCGTCTATCGCGCCTACGTCGATCCGCCGTCGCAGACGGTGCGCTACATGGGCCAGGACGCGATTGCACTGGCGGTGTCGATGGCCAAGGGCGGCGACATCCTGGAGCTCGGCCGCGACCTGGACCGCGCCTTCGCGCGCATCAAGCGCGACCTGCCGGTCGGCATCGAGGTGCACCAGTATGCGAGCGAGGCGGAGGTCGTCAGGCGATCCATCGCCGAATTCATGCGGACGCTGCTCGAAGCCGTCGTGATCGTGCTCGCGGTCAGCTTCTTCAGCCTCGGACTGCGCGCCGGCCTGGTCGTGGCCCTGTCCATTCCGCTGGTGCTGGCCGTCACCTTCCTGACGATGAAGCTCGGCGGCATCGACCTGCAGCGCATTTCACTGGGCGCGCTGATCATCGCGCTCGGCCTGCTGGTGGACGACGCCATCATCTCGGTCGAGTCGATGGCCACCAAGATGGAGCAGGGGATGGAGCGGACGAAGGCCGCCGGCTTCGCCTACACGTCGACGGCGTTTCCGATGCTCACCGGCACCCTGATCACGGCCGCCGCGTTCACGCCGGTCGGATTCGCCCGATCCGCCGCCGGCGAATACACGTTCTCCATCTTCGCGGTGGTGACCATCGCCCTGCTGGTGTCCTGGGTGGTCGCCGTCCTGTTCACGCCGTACATCGGGTACAAGCTGCTGCCCGACTTCGGGCACGATGCGTCGCGTCCGTCGCTCTTCCGGCGCTTCGTGCATGCACCGCTCCATCGCCGGCTCCCGCGGCTGATTCCGGCGCCGGCGCCTCCGCGGCACGGCGATGTCTACGACAGCCGGTTCTACCGCCGCTTCCGCCGGCTGGTGGAGTGGTGCGTCGACTATCGCAAGACCGTCATCCTCGTCACCGTCACCGTCTTCGCCCTGTCGATCTTCGGCTTTCGCTACGTCCAGAACCAGTTCTTTCCGTCGTCGAACCGCCCCGAGCTGGTCGTCGATCTGTGGCTGCCGCAGGGCGCCTCGTTCCAGGCGACCGAGATGCAGGTGAAGCGGATGGAGGAGAAGCTCGCCGGCGACGAGAACGTCGTCAACTACGTGGCCTACGTCGGGGCCGGCAGCCCGCGCTTCTATCTTCCGTTCGACCAGGAGCTCGGTCACCCGAACTTCGCGCAGCTCGTGATCGTCACGAAGAGCAACGTCGCGCGCGACGCGCTCTACGACAGGCTGAACCGCATCCTCGAGACCGAGTTCACGATGCTGCGCGGGCGTGTGAACCGGCTGGAGAACGGCCCGCCCGTCGGATACCCGATCCAGTTCCGGGTGATCGGCAACGACATTCCGGAGGTGCGC
Source organism: uncultured beta proteobacterium (assembly GCA_963786625.1). Classification (GTDB taxonomy): domain Bacteria; phylum Pseudomonadota; class Gammaproteobacteria; order Burkholderiales; family Casimicrobiaceae; genus CAIWHR01. Next base: position 227,660 of record CAWAZS010000010.1, on the reverse strand, counting down.
AGGATCGCGGTCGAGGTCGCCGCGCTCGTTCGCGCCGATCCGAACGTGCAGAACGTGCACCTCGACTGGAACGAGCAGATCAAGAGCGTCCACCTCGAAATCGATCAGAACAAGGCCCGCGTCATCGGCGTGAGCTCGCAAGGCCTCGCGACCGTGCTCAACTCGGTCCTGACCGGCTTCAGCATCACCCAGTACCGCGAGCGCGACAAGCTGATCGACGTGGTCGCCCGTGCCGAGGCCGGCGAGCGGCTCGACCCCGGAAAGCTGGCCGAGATCAACGTGCCGACGAAGTCGGGAAAGTGGATTCCGCTGGCGCAGATCGCGAAGCTCGAATACGGGTTCGAGGAGGGCATCATCTGGCGCCGGAACCGGCAGCCGACCGTCACGGTGCGCGCCGACACGCGCGGCGACGTGCAGGCGCCGGTGATATCCCGGCGGATCGACCCGAAGCTCGATGCGCTGCGCTCCCAGCTGCCGGAGTACTACCGCATCGAGATGGCGGGCGCCATCGAAGAGAGCGTCAAGGGCGAGACCTCGATCGTCGCGGTGATCCCGGCGATGCTGATGGGCGTGCTCACGCTGCTGATGATCCAGCTGCAGAGTTTCCAGAGGACCTTCATGGTGCTGGTCACTGCGCCGCTCGGACTGATCGGCGTGGCCGCCATCCTGCTGACGTGGAACGTGCCTTTCGGCTTCGTCGCGAACCTGGGTGTCATCGCGCTGTTCGGCATGATCATGCGCAATTCGGTGATTCTGGTCGACCAGATCGAGCAGGACATCAAGGCGGGCGAAGCGCAATGGAACGCCATCGTCGGCGCGACCGTGCGGCGTTTCCGGCCGATCGTGCTGACGGCGCTCGCCGCGGTGCTGGCGATGATCCCGCTGTCGCACAGCAGTTTCTGGGGACCGATGGCCGTCGCGATCATGGGCGGCCTCGTATCGGCGACGGTTCTCACGCTGCTGTTCGTGCCCGCGCTCTACGCGGCTTGGTTCCGCGTGAGGAAGCCGGCGCCGGAACTGCGGGTTCCGGAAGCGGGCGCGCATTGAGAGGAGGTGCGGCGATGAACGGACAGTCGACGATGGCGGCACGACGGCTCCTGGTCCTGGCCTGCATGGTCTGCGCGGCCTGCACGCAGCAGCCCAAGCCCGGCGAGGTGCTCGACGAGGCCCGGCAGGTCGGGCGCGCCGCGGCGTCGTTTCCCCATGCCGGCGAGGACTACTTCCACGACATGGACGGCGGCGTCGTCCTCACCCCCGACGAGATCAAGGGACGCAACATGTGGCTGGTCTGGACCGGCGGCAACGACCGGCTCTGGAACAAGATGACCGACTACACCTTCGGTGCGTTCGACCTGCTGAAGATCGTCAGTTCGCACCCCGGCCTCGGCTATTCGCGAACCAACCGGTGGAGCTATTTCGGCATCGTCAGCGAACCCTGCTTCGACAACCCCACCGGAGGCGACAAGAGCCGTTTCGGCCTGTGGCTGGACGTGCGCCGCCGCGACTGCCCCGCCGACCCGTTCGAGAACGAAGCCAAGTACCCCGGCGTCGCGGTCGGCGCGCGCGGCAAGCCAATGGGCGACGGCACGACCTTGCCGGTGGGCTCGTATTACGGCTACGCGACGGGCATCGTCGGCCTGCGGCTGTTTCCGAACCCCGATTTCGACGAGAAGGCAGCCGCGGCCTGGGACGCGGAGAGGTACTACACCGACCCGGCGTACTACAACCGCAAGGACCTGATCCGGCCCTACCGCGTCGGCATGTCCTGCGGCTTTTGCCACGTCGGCCCCAGTCCCGTGAATCCGCCGGCCGATCCGGCGCATCCCGCCTTCGCCAACCTGAGCTCCTCGGTCGGGGCGCAGTACATGTGGGTGGACCGTCTGTTCATCTTCGACGCCGACAAGCCGGGCGGACGGAAGAACTTCATGTACCAGCTCGCCCACACGTACCGCCCGGGCACCATGGATTCGTCGCTGATCTCCACCGACAACATCAACAACCCGCGCAACATGAACGCGGCCTACGACTTCGTGGCGCGGATGAACGTCGCCAAGCAGCTCGGTCTGGAAAAGATCGCCGGCGGCGAGCTCGACAACAAGCAGTTCAACGACTTCGTGGACAGCGGGCCGCTGCTCGACTTCTACTCCAAGGCCGAATCCGTGGTGCGCACGCCCCGCGTGCTGAAGGACGGCGCGGACTCGGTGGGCCTGCTCGGCGCGCTCAACCGGGTCTACCTCAACATCGGCGTGTTCAGCGAGGAGTGGCTGCTGCACTTCAACCCGGTGGTCGGCGGCAAGACGGTCACGCCGATCCCGATCGCGACCGCGCAGAAGAACTCGGCCTACTGGCAGGCAACCGAAGCCGGCACGCCGAACATGGCGCTGTTCTTCCTCAAGGCGGCGCAGCCCGACCGGCTCAGGGATGCGCCCGGCGGCGAGCGGTATCTGCAAGCCGACGCGGCCACGCTCGAGCGCGGCAAGATCGTGTTCGCCGACACCTGTGCGCGCTGCCATTCGAGCAAGGCGCCGGCGCCGCCTCCCGAGCTCAAGCTCGATCCGCTTGCCTGCCAGGGCGCCGGCTACGTGGATTGCTTCAAGCGCTACTGGAAGTGGACGCAGACCGACGACTACAAGACGCAGATGCGCAAGGTCGTGCAGCAGCCGGACTTCATCCAGGGCAACTACCTGTCCACCGATGCGCGGATCCCGGCGACACTGCTGCGCACGAACGTCTGCAGTCCGCTGGCGACCAACGCGATCGCCGGCAACATCTGGGACAACTTCTCCTCGCAGAGCTACAAGCAGTTGCCCTCTGTCGGCACGGTCACGCTGAGCGACCCGTTCACGGGCGAGCCGGTGCCCTATGCGATGCCTGCGGGCGGTCGCGGCTATACGCGGGTGCCGTCACTCATCGGCATCTGGTCGAGTGCGCCGTTCCTGCTCAACAACACGGTCGGCCCCTTCGACGGCAGTCCCTCGGTCGAGAGCCGGATGAAGGTGTTCGAGGCGTCGATCGAGCAGCTGCTATGGCCGGAGAAGCGCGAGCGCGACGAGGTCCTGGGCGAAAAAGTCCCGGGCACCATCGATCGCACGACCCAGCGCAGCGAGTTGACCATCCCGGTCGGCTTCGTGCCCGAGACCCTGCGACCGCTGCAAGGCACGCTGCACCGCTGGCTGCCGTGGCTCGTCAGCGAGGGCGGCGACATCGTGCTCGGGCCGATCCCGCAGGGCGTGCCGATCGCCCTCCTGGCCAACCTCAAGTTGCGGGCCGAGGCCGACAGCCTGCAAGCCAAGGGCGCCCACGTGCTCGACATCGGCGAATTCGTGCTCAAGCTGAAGGTCGATCTTGCGACCGCCCCGGCCAATGCCACCGACAAGGAGCTGCGCGAGCGGTTCGCGAACCTGCGGGAGCCGATGCTGGCGCTGAGCAAGTGCCCGGATTTCGTCGTCAACCGCGGCCACTACTTCGGCACCCGCGAATTCAACCGGCAGGAGGGCTTGAGCGCCGACGAGCAGGCATTCGGCCGCGAGCCGGAACTGAGCGACGACGACAAGCGGGCGCTCGTCGAATTCCTGAAGACGTTCTGATGGCTTCGCCGTCCGGAAAGGCGATGGGGTCAGTGCAATTCATCCGGTCGGATGAATTGCACTGACCCCATCGAAAAGGTGTTCCCCACCTGTGCCGTGCCGCCCTCATCTTGAACCTGGGTTCAAGAGGGTCGCCTACCGGGGCCTTCAGGCGCTTCCGCGTAGGAGCGCACACCAGCCCGCAACCTTGGCAACCTCGCTGGTTAGCATTGGCTCAAAGAGTATATGGACGACTCGAACACCGCAGGGAACATGGTCGGAGCCCGCGCCGCGCGCGGCGGGGCTGTCTGTCAGAGGAGCTTTTCCTGGCTTGCCGCGAGCACCTGATCGATCGCGGAACGCATGCTGGCGATTCTACGCCGGGCCGCGGCAGCGTCAACGACCGCCGGCGCCGCGCCCGCGCCGGGTCCCGCAGCAGGCTGTACCCGCGCGCGCTGGAACTCGTGCACGAGATTCAGCGCCGCCATCACCGCGATGCGCTCGGTGGAGCTCGTCTTCGCGGCCTCGCGGATGTCGCGCATGCGGTGCTCGAGAAACGCCACGGCATCGCGCAGCTCGCCTTCCTCCCCGGGCTTGCAGGCGACCTTGTAGTCGCGGCCGAGGAGCGAAACGTCGAGCGTCACCGGGCGCTCGCCGGGGCTTGGGGATTTGGCGCTCATTCGGCGGTCTCGGGAAGGCGCGCCAGCAGCGCGTCGATCCGCCGCTTCGCCTCGGCGACGCGCTCGGAGAGCTCCTGGTTGCGCGTTTCGGCGGCGGTGAGGCCGCGGCGCAGCGCCTCGTTGGCCGCGCCCAGCGCCCTCGCGTGGGTCAGCAGCAGCGCGAGCCTTTGCTCGAGCGCGGCGAGATCCTGGTCGATGGCGCCGGCCGCTGACGATTCCTCGGGCTTGGTCGGCGGGCTCATCGGGTCACTCTAGCCTTTCGGCGCGCGCCGCGTCAACCGGACATCGTTGCGCCGGTGGCGAGCGGCGCGTAGCGCACTTCGACGACGTCGATCTCCTCGACGCCGCCCGGAGTGCGCAGCACCACCGTCTCGCCCTCCCGCGCCTTGAGCAGCGCGCGCGCCATCGGCGACACCCAGCTGATGTAGCCGCGCGCGGTGTCGATCTCGTCGACGCCGACGATGGCCAGCGTCCGCGTTTCGCCCCTGGCATTGCCCACCGTCACCGTCGCGCCGAAGAACACCTGGTCCGCGCTCTCGGCATCGCGCGGCGCCGTCGGATCGACGACCTCGGCGGCATCGAGCCGCTTGATCAGGAAGCGTATGCGGCGATCGATCTCCCGCAACCGTTTCTTGCCGTAGATGTAGTCGCCGTTCTCCGAGCGATCGCCGTTGCCGGCCGCCCAGGCGACCGTCGCGACGAGCTCGGGGCGTTCCTTCTGCACGAGATGCTCGAGCTCGGCATTGAGCCGGGCGAACCCGCCCGGCGTCATGTAGTTGCGCGCGCCCGTTGGCAGCGGCGGCATCGATTCGATGTCGTCGTCGTCGGGCGCTTCGGACTCGCGTGTGAATGCCTTGTTCATCAGGGGCCCGGCTGCCGCCTCTGTCGGCGCAGCACGGGATTGCCATTATAGGACGGCGGCCGTCGTGCGACTTCCTTCGGGCCCCTTTCCGGCGAGGGGGCGCGCCACCTCTATAATCGACGCCGGCGGGAGTGCGCGCCAGCCTGCCGGACCCCGCTCACCATGCCCGCATCCATCGCTTCCGGTCTCGCGACCCCCGGCCGCGCGCTCGCCATTCTCGCGGCGCTCGCCGTGGCGGCGATCGCGGCGCTGGTCCTCGCGCTGGTGATCGGCAGCGTGCCGGTCGACGGCGCCGCGATCCTCGGCGCGCTCACCGGCGCAACCTCCGACACCCACGCCGCCATCGTCCGCGAACTGCGCCTGCCGCGCGCGCTCTCGGCGTTCGCCGTGGGCGGCCTGCTCGCGCTCGCGGGCGCGCTGATGCAGGTGCTGCTGCGCAATCCGCTCGCCGATCCGTACGTCCTGGGGATCTCGGGCGGAGCCGCGGTCGGCGCGCTGGGTGCCATGCTCGCGGGCGCCGCGGCTCTGGTGACCGCCGCCGCGCTGGGCGGCGCTCTGGTGTCGACGCTCATCGTGTTCGTGCTCGCGCGCGCCGGCGCGGAGCGCGCGCCGTGGACCTCGACCCGGCTCCTGCTCACCGGGGTCGTCGTCGCGGCCGGCTGGGGGGCGCTGATCGCGCTGATGCTGACGCTCGCCCCCGACGCGCAGGTCAAGGGCATGTTGTTCTGGCTGATCGGCGACCTCGGTGGCGCGACGCTCCCCGCGCCCGCGCTCGTCGCCCTCGCCGTCACCCTGCTCGGCGCGCTGGCGTTTGCGCGCGATCTCAACGTCCTCGCGCGCGGCGAGGACGTCGCCGCGGCGCTGGGCGTCGCCGTCGGGCGTACGACTTTCCTGCTCTGTGCGCTGGCCGCGCTCGCGACCGCCGCCGCGGTCACGACCGCCGGCAGCGTCGGCTTCGTCGGTCTCGTCGTCCCGCATGCGCTGCGCCTCGTCGTCGGCAACGACCAGCGCCTGCTGGTGCCGGCGAGCGCGCTTGCCGGTGGCGCGCTGCTGGTGCTCGCGGACACGCTGGCGCGCAGCATCGTCGCCCCCGTCCAGTTGCCTGTCGGCGTGATCACCGCGCTCATCGGCGTGCCGGTGTTCCTCGCGCTGCTCGCCCGGGGTCGCGCGTGACGAACGGGCTGCCCCGCCTGTCCTGCCGCGGCCTCGCGCTCTCGATCGCCGGCCGCAGCCTCGTCTCCGGCTTCGACGTCGACGTGCGCGGCGGCGAGTGCTGGGTCGTCGTCGGGCCGAACGGCGCGGGCAAGACGACGCTCGTCTCGACGCTGGCCGGGATCCGGGCGCCCGCGGCCGGCGCGGTCGCCTACGACGGCACGCCGCTCGCCGTCATCGCGCCGCGCGATCGGGCACTGCGCCGCGGCTTCCTCCCGCAGGACAGCGTCGACTATTTCCCGGCGAGCGTGCTCGAGACCGCGCTCGTCGGGCGCCATCCGCACCTTCGGCGCTGGGAATGGGAATCCGCCGCCGACGTCGCGCGCGCTCGCGCGGCGCTGGCGGCATTCGGTCTCGCCGGCCTCGACGCGCGCGACGCGCGCACGCTCTCCGGCGGCGAGCGGCGGCGCCTCGCGCTGGCGGCGCTCGTCGCGCAGGATCCCGCGCTGCTGCTGCTCGACGAGCCGTCGTCGCACCTCGATCTCGGCCAGCAGATCGCCGCGCTGGACACGCTCACCGCGCTCGCCCGCCGCGACGGCAAGGCGATCGTGATGGTGCTGCACGATCTGCATCTCGCGCTGCGCTACGCCGACCACGCGATCGCGATCGGCGGCGGCCGCGCGCACGCCGGTCCGGCGGGCGAGATCCTCGCCCCCGACGCGCTGTCGGCGCTCTTCGGCCACCGGCTCGTCGCGGTCGGCGACGGAAGGACGGCGACGCTGCTGCCGGCCTAGGGTCTGCGCGCAGCGGGCAGCCGCGCAACGCGTGCGGCGCGGCCGTACCGCAACCGCGCGTGTGCCCGCTCCACCGCGGCGCTCGGCGCCCCTATCTCACCCGTGCGCGTGCCTGTTCCAGCGCGGCGCACAGCTGTTCGACGCCGTCGAGAAAGCGCGGTCCGGCGCGATGCAGCAGGTTGGCGTCCACCGTGTAGAGATTGCCGCTCGCGACCGCCGGCAGCGTCGTCCAGCGGTTCCACTCGTCGAGCCACGCCGGGCGCACGCCGCCATCGGCGCCCGCGACGATCGCCTCCGGCCCTGCCGCGAGCACGGCCTCGACGGAGACGCCCGGCGCGGGCAGCGCAAGCGACGCGAACACGTTCTCGCCGCCGCACACGCCGATCGCTTCGGTGATCAGGTGCCTGCGGCCGATCGTGTAGAGCGGCGCGTTCCAGATCTCGTAGAACACGCGCACCCTTCTTGCGCCGGCATGGCGCGCGGCGAGCCGCGCCAGCCGCGCACGGAACTCCGCGGCGCGCGCCGCGGCCCTCGGCAGCGTGCCCGCGAGCGCGCCGAGCCGCTCGAGGTCGACGGCAATGCCGTCGATCGTCGCCGGGTCTGCGATGAACACCGGGATGCCGCGCCCAAGCAGGGCTCCGACCTGGGCCGGCGCCGCGTACGGCCAGGTGACGACGAGGTCCGGCGCGAGCGTCAGGATGCGCTCGAGGTCGAGCGCGCGCGCGTCACCCACCTTGGGCTTCGCCGCGGCCTCCGGCGGCCAGTCCGACGAGGCGAGCACCCCGACGACGCGATCGCCGGCGCCGGCGGCGTAGAGCAGCTCCGTCGCGTGCGGCGCGAGGCTCACGATCCGGCGCGCCGGCGCGGCGAGCGCAATCGACGTTCCCGCGTCGTCGGTGACCTCGATCGCGGCCTGCGCGACGCCCACGCCCAGCGCTGCGCCGGGCGCGAGCGCAACCGCCGCCGCGAGCGCGAGAGCGCCGGTCACGCTCGACACGAGCCGTCTCATGGCCGCCACCGCAGCCCCGCGAACAGCGTCGCGCCGCCCGTCGAAAAGTCGGCAGCCACCTGATAGTCGCGGTCGAAGACGTTGTCGGCGCGGGCGAACGCGGTCCAGCCCTTCGCCACGTCCCATTCCGCCGTGAGGTTGAGGATGCCGTAACCCGCCATCCGGCGCGTGTTCGCGACGGTGTCGTAGCGGTACGACGACGCGACGACTTCCGCGCCCAGGCGCACCGGGCCCGCTGTGTGCAGGATCGTCAGCGCCCCGTGCTGTCGCGCCCGCCGCGGCAGCAGCGCGCCGGTGAGCTCGTCCTCGGGTCGCTGCAGGTCGAGCGAGGCATTGAGCGTCGTCGTGCCGAAGCGCGCGTCGAGACCGAGGGTCACCCCTTCGAGCCGGGCGCGCGCGACATTCTGCGGCACGCAGTTGAATGCGGCGTCGCATTGCAGCACGATCAGCTGGCTCACGTTGTTGCGGTAGGCGATGGCGCGGGCCTCCCAGGTCCAGTCGGCGCCCGCCCCGTAGAAATACGCACCGACCTCGGCGTTGCGGGAGGTCTCCGGAACCAGCGACGGATTGGAGTAGCCGGGAAAGTAGAGGTCGTTGAACGACGGCGCCTTGAAGCCCGTGCTGCCGCCGATCGTCAGGCGCAGCCAGGGCGCGGCGCGATAGCCGTAGGCAAGCGCGCCGGTGGTCTTGCCGCCGTACTGGCTCGAGTCGTCGCGGCGCAGGTTCGCCTGCAGCGCGTGGGGGCCTTCGCGCAACTGGTAGATGCCGAAGACGGCGTCGGTGTTGCGCGCGGTCACGGCGAACCCGGCGTCGGTCGCGACGCGCTCTTCGCGGCGCTCGATGCCCGCCGTCAGCAGCCCCAGCGGCAGCGTAAGCTCGTTCTGCCACGCGTACTGCCGCTGCACGGTCTTGTACGAGTACTCGCCGAACGCGGTCTGCGTGACGCTGTCGTCGGTGCCCGCGCCGGCGGAGAGCTGCGAGACCCAGAACGACGCCAGCCGGTTGCGGCTCGCGACCTGCCACGCCTCGACCGTGGTGATCGTGCGGTCGTCGTAGCCCGGGCTGCCGTCGAACTGCGCGTCGAGCCGGCTGCGGAGGTACTGCCCGGTGAGCTCCTGGCCCTCGGCCCAGGGCAGCGCCGCGTACGCCGAGGCGTCGCTGTTCGTGTACCCGTCGCGGTCGTCGTTGAAGCTGACGTTCACCGGATCGACGATGGCGTTGAAGCCGGCGCTGCCCTTGCCGCCGGCATGCACCGAGAGCCGGAGCGGGCCGGCGCTCCCCGACAGCGTCCCGCTCGCGTTCCACGTCGCGTGCGTGCCGTAGCCCGCGCTCGCATTGGCGGCGAGCTCGCCGCTGCCGCGTCGCGTGAACACCTGGATCACGCCGCCGATCGCGTCGGCGCCGTAGAGGCTCGACGCCGGCCCGCGCAGGATCTCGATCCGGTCGATGGCGTCGAGCGGGATCGCCTCGAGCGAGGTCGCGCCGGTCGACGACGAGCCGACGCGCACCCCGTCGATCAGCACCAGCGTCTGCCCGCGATTCGCGCCGCGGAGGAGCACGCCCGAGACCGCGCCCGGGCCGCCGTTCCGGACGATCTCGACGCCGGGCTGCCGCTGCAGCAGCTCGGTGAGGCTCTGCACGCCGGCGCGCACGATCTCGTCGCGCCCGATGACGGTGACGTCGGCGAGCAGATCGGCCACCGGCTGCAGGCCGCGCGTCGCCGTCACCGAGACGGGATCGAGCCGCGCCGGACTCGACGCGTCGGTGCCCTGGGCTCCCGAGTGCGCGGGCGCGGCGAGGAGGAGAAGAACGAATGGCGCGGCCAGGCGCGCCGGAGTGGCACAACGAGGGGGATAGGACATCGCAGCTCTCGGCGTTGACCGCGCGCCCCGCGCGGCCTCGGGCAAAGGCAACGCACGCGGCGTGGCCTTGCCTCGCCGGTCCGGCGCGCCGCGAGGCGCGTCCGGGGCCGGGCGCAGGCCGGTCTCCGGGCTCGCGAGTCTTGGCCGCCCGCCTTCCCGTCGTCGCGCTTCGCGTGGAAGCGCACCGACAGTGGCGCATGGGGCGGCCCGCACTCGCCTACCGTTGCGGGGGCAGCCGCGGGCTGGCGCGGGGTGACTCCCGCGCGGCACCGCATTCCCGTTTCACCCGCCGCGAGGGATTCGCGGCGGACACCTGCGATCGCACATTCTAGCGCCGCCCGCACTCCGCTCGGGGCGCACCGGACGACCGCCCATCGCCGCGCCTGCGACGCAGCCCGCGTCCCTGCTATAATCCGCGCCCTTTCAACAGCTTGGCGCCGTCCCTTCCGCACCCGGCGGCCGGCCCGCTCTGTGACGCAAAAGCTCTACATCCGCACCTTCGGTTGCCAGATGAACGAGTACGACTCGGCCAAGATGGCCGACGTGCTCGCCGCCGCCGACGGACTCGCGCTGACCGACCGCCCCGAAGACGCCGACGTCATCCTGTTCAACACCTGCTCGGTGCGCGAGAAGGCGGCCGAGCGCGTCTTCCACGATCTCGGCCGCGTGCGCGCGCTGAAGGCGGACAAGCCGGATCTCATCATCGGCGTCGGCGGCTGCGTCGCGAGCCAGGAGGGCGCGACGATCGTCGGACGCGCGCCCTACGTCGACATCGTTTTCGGGCCGCAGACGCTGCACCGGCTCCCGGCGCTCCTCCGCCAGCGGCGGGCAACGGGCAAGCCGCAGGTCGACATCGCGTTTCCCGCCATCGAGAAGTTCGACCACCTGCCCCCGCCGCGGGTCGAGGGCGCGTCGGCGTTCGTGTCGATCATGGAGGGTTGCAGCAAGTACTGCACGTTCTGCGTCGTCCCGTACACCCGCGGCGAGGAGGTCTCGCGGCCCTTCGACGACGTGCTGACCGAAGTGGCCGACCTCGCCGATCAGGGCGTCGTCGAGATCACGCTGCTCGGGCAGAACGTCAACGCCTACCGCGGCCCGATGGGGGAGGTCGGCGCAATTGCCGACTTCGCGACGCTGATCGAGTACATCGCCGAGATCCCCGGCATCGAGCGCATCCGCTACACGACCTCGCATCCGAAGGAGATGACGTCGCGGCTCATCGCCGCGCACGGCAAGGTCGCCAAGCTCGTCTCGCACCTGCATCTGCCCGTGCAGTCGGGCTCCGACCGCGTTCTGGCGGCGATGAAGCGCGGATACACGGCGCTCGAATACCGGTCGATCGTCAGGAAACTCCGTCTCGCGCGTCCGGAGATCTCGCTCACGTCGGACTTCATCGTCGGCTTCCCCGGCGAAACGGACGCCGATTTCGCGCAGACGATGAAGCTCGTCGAGGACATCGGCTTCGACGGGGCGTTCAGCTTCGCCTACAGCCCGCGTCCGGGCACGCCGGCCGCGGCCCTCGACGAGCAGGTGCCCCCGCCGGCGCAGCAGGCGCGCCTCGAGGCATTGCAGGCGCTTCTCGATCGGCAGTACCGCGGGTACAGCGAGGCGATGGTCGGCACGCGGCAGCGCGTGCTCGTCACCGGACGCGCCGTGAAGAACGCGGCCGAGCTCCAGGCGCGCACGGAAAACAACCGCGTCGTGAACTTCGCGGGCGACCCGGCATCGATCGGCACCTACGTCGAGGTCGCGATCACCGCGGCGATGCCGCACTCGCTGCGCGGCGAGCTCGCCGGGGCGCACTGACCCCGCCGCCTCCGGCAGCGCAGCAGGATCCCTGTTCAACCCCCCACGCGGTCGACCCCGCGATTCCACCGGCAAGGCAAACGAAATGTCTGCGATTCGACCCCTCCTCCCGACTTCGCGCCCCAGCTCGATCCTCGTGCTTGCGCTCGCCGGCCTGGTGCTCGGCGGCTGCGCGGCCGTGCCCGCTACGCCGGACGCGGCGACATCCGGGCCGGAGACCGACACCGCAAAAGTCGCCGCCGCGGTGGCGGCCGGCGTGACCGCCGGAAATGCCGCAAGCGCGCGGCCCGGCGCCTCCCCGGCCAGTGTCGCGCAGGCGGCCGGCGCGGCCGCAGCGGCGGCAACCGGCCCGAAGCCGTTCGCCGACGTGATCAAGGACGCGAAGGAGATGGCGGGGCTCTTCCCCGTCTGGCAGAAGGACGAGAAGGTCTGGATCGAGATCGCGCCCGAGCAGTTCGGCACGCCGTACCTGTTCACCGTCAACCTGAGCCGCGGCGTCGGCGAAAAGCGCGTCTACGGCGGCATGATGCTGGCCGATCAGATCGTCGAGTTCAAGCGCATCGGCAACACCGTGCAGCTGATCGCGAAGAACAACATGTTCACCGGCGGAGCGAATGGCCCGATGGCCCAGGGCGTCCGGGAGGGCTTCACCGACAGCATGCTCGCTGCGACGACGGTCGCGAGCCAGCCCCACCCGGACCGCAAGACGGTCCTGGTCGACGCGAACGCGCTGCTCCTGACCGACATCCCGGCCGGCCACTGGCTCACGTCCGGCATTCACATGCGCAGCTACACGTTCGACGCCAAGAACTCGAGCTTCGACTCGGTGCGGAACAGTCCCGACCAGTCGTCGTTCGTGGTGTCCGCGCACTACGCGAATCCGAAGGCCACATTGCCTCCGGTGCCGACGCCCACGCCGCCGCCGCCGAACCCGTTCCCGCCGTTCACCACGCTGCCGGATGCGCGCAGCCTCTTCCTGGGCTATACGTACAACATCGCGAAGCTGCCGGATCCCATGCCCGCGCGGCGCGCGGACCCGCGCGTCGGGCATTTCGAGAGCGAGATCTGGGACTTCTCGTCGGACGCCAGGTACACGGCGAAGACCCACTACGTCACCCGCTGGCGCCTCGAGAAGAAGGACCCCGACGCGGCGCTCTCCGAGCCGAAGCAGCCGATCGTCTTCTGGGTCGACCGCACGGTGCCGGAGAAGTACCGGGACGCGGTGCGCGACGGCATCCTCGAATGGAACAAGGCATTCGAGAAGATCGGCTTCAAGGACGCGATCGTGGTCAAGCAGCAGGCCACCGATTCGCCGTTCGACACCTACGACGCGCGCCATTCGACGGTGCGCTGGTTCGTCGCCACCGACGCCCCCTTCGCGATCGGCCCGTCGACGGTCGACCTGCGGACCGGTGAGATACTCGACGCCCAGGTCGCGATTCCCGAAGCGTGGTCGCGCATCTACCGCACGTTCGCCGCGGAAGAGGCGCCCTCGGCGTGGCCCGCGTTCGACGCGTACAAGGCGTCGCTCGGCCGCGACGGCAGCCTCTGCAGCTACGCATCGGAGGCGCTCGCGGAAACACAATTCGGCCTCGACGTTCTGGTCGAGCGCGGCGCGATCGAGCCCGGCAGTCCCGAGGCCGATGCCATCGTCAGCGCCTCGCTGAAGGCCGTCGTGATGCACGAAGTGGGCCACACGCTCGGCCTGCGGCACAACTTCCGCGCATCGACCGTCTATCCGCTCGCGAAGATCTCCGATCCCGCATTCACCCGCGAGAACGGCCTTTCGGGCTCGGTGATGGACTACACGCCGCTCAACATCGCGGTGAACGGGGAATCGCAGGGCGCGTATTTCGAGCGTTCGATCGGCCCGTACGACTACTGGGCGATCGAGTATGCGTACCGTCCGCTGCCGAGGGAGACCGAGACCGAGGAGCTCGGGAAGATCGCCGCGCGCGGCGCCGGCGATCCCCTGCTCGCGTTCTCGTCCGATCAGGAATCGATCGCCGGTCTCGACCCCGACGTGAACCAGTTCGACCTCGGTTCCGATCCGCTGCTCTACCTCTCCAAGCGACTCGTGATCTCGCAGGAGCTGTGGCAGCGGCTGCAGGCGAAGCAGCTGAAGCCGGGCGAGTCCTACGACGTCCTGCGGCGCAGCTTCGAGTCCGGGTTCCGGCAGGTCAGCCGCGCGGCCACGCTGACCGCGAAGTACGTGGGCGGCGTCCACTACGTCCGCGACTTCGCCGGGACCTCGCGCCTGCCGCTGACGCCCGTGGCGCCCGACAAGCAGCGCGCGGCGTTGAAGCTGCTGTCGACCGGCGTGTTCTCGGCCGAGAGCTTCCGGTTCAAGCCGGAGTTCATCCGCAGCCTGGGGATCGATTACCTCAACCTCAGCGCCAGCCAGGCGAGCGAGCTCAATCCCGATTTCAGCCTCAGGACCCGCGTGCTCGGGCTGCAGACCCGCGTGCTGAACCAGCTCCTGAGCGACACCGTGCTCGCGCGGCTGCTCGATTCGGAGATCAAGGTGAGCAAGGCCGACGAGGCGATCACCCTGAACGAGCTCTTCGGCGCGCTGCGCGGCTCGATCTGGAGCGAGCTCAAAGCCGGCGGCCCGATCCCCGGACCGCGCCGCGACCTGCAGCGCGAGCATCTGCGCCGCATCGCGACGGTGCTCACGCGGCCCTCGGCGAGCACGCCGGCGGATGCGCTCGCGCTCTTCCGCGAGGAGGCGAAGCAGCTGTCGGCACAGATCAAGGGCGCGGTGGGCGCCCGCGGTCGCGACGCGGCGACGCGAGCGCACCTCGTCGAATCCGCGGGCACGCTCGACGAGGCGCTGAAGGCACCGCTCCTGCGCCAGGGCATCTGAGGCGCCGCAGGCGTGGGGGGCACACCGATGAGCGTCCGTCGTGACCGGGAAGAGTTTGCGCTGACTCCGCTCGACAATCGCGCGCTCGCCAATCTTTGCGGGCCGCTCGACGGCAATCTGCGCCAGATCGAGGCTGCGCTCGACGTCGCGATCGCGCACCGCGGCGGTTCGTTCACGCTGACCGGCAGCGCGCCGCAGACCCGGCTGGCCGCCGAGGTCCTGCAGCACTTCTACGCCCGCGCCGAGAAGCCGCTGTCGGTCGACGACATCCAGCTCGGGCTGATCGAGCTGACCACCCCGCGCAGCCCCAGCCGCGCCGTCGCCGCCGGCGACGAGGAGGGCACGCGGCTGCGCACGCGCCGCGCCGACCTGCACGGCCGCACGCCGAACCAGACGCTGTACCTCAGGCACATCCAGGAGCACGACATCACGTTCGGGATCGGCCCGGCGGGCACCGGCAAGACCTATCTCGCGGTCGCCTGCGCCGTCGATGCGCTGGAGCGCGACCTCGTCAAGCGGCTGGTGCTGGTCCGCCCGGCGGTCGAGGCCGGGGAGCGGCTCGGCTTCCTGCCGGGCGACCTCGCGCAGAAGGTCGATCCGTACCTGCGACCGCTCTACGACGCGCTGTACGACCTCATGGGCTTCGACAAGACCGGCAAGCTCTTCGAGCGCGGGACGATCGAGATCGCGCCGCTGGCCTACATGCGCGGGCGCACGCTCAACCATTCGTTCATCATTCTCGACGAGGCCCAGAACACGACGCCGGAACAGATGAAGATGTTCCTCACGCGGATCGGCTTCGGCACCAAGGCGGTCATCACCGGCGACGTGACGCAGATCGACCTAGCGCGCGGCCAGAAGAGCGGCCTCGTCGAGGCCAATCGCATCCTGGCCGGCGTGCGCGGCATCGCGTTCACGCACTTCACCAGCGCCGACGTCGTGCGGCACCCGCTGGTGCAGAAGATCATCGGCGCCTACGAGCGCGACCTCGAGAAACGCAAGGGAAGCGAAGGCGCATGACATATTCTGTTCCGACCTCCGGAACAACGGCGGAACGATGCGCACATGTCGTGGGTCCGGCTTCAGCCGGACGCGGCGATGCGCGCAGTCACCAGCCGCCTGAAGGCGGCCCCACAACCGAGCCGGACGCATGAGCCGTGCCGCGCCGCGCGTCTCGCTCGCCGTCCAGTACGCGGTCCCGCCGGGGACGCTTCCCGGGCCCGCGACGCTGCGCCGCTGGGTGCGCGCCGCCGTCGAGCGCGACGCCAGCGTCACCCTGCGCTTCGTCGGCAGGCGTGAAGGGCAGACGCTCAACGCCCTCTATCGCGGCAAGGAGTACGCCACCAACGTGCTCGCGTTCGTGTACGATGAAGCGCCGCCGGTTTCCGGCGATGTCGTGCTGTGCACGCCGGTGCTGCGCCAGGAGGCCCGGGCCCAGCACAAGACGCTCGCCGACCACTGCGCGCACCTCGTCGTCCACGGCGTCCTGCATCTGCAAGGTTACGATCACGACAACGACCGGGCCGCGCGCCGGATGGAAGCACGCGAGACGGCGATCCTCGCGGCGCTGGGCGTGCCCGACCCCTACGCACCTTCCGCCGGTGCGCGTCACTGACCGATGAACGACGAACGCAGCGCCAAGCCCGACAAGCCGACACTCCTCGAACGGCTGTCCGCGTTCCTGACGCGCGAGCCGGAGGACCGCGACGAGCTGCTCGAGCTGCTGCACGGCGCCTTCGAGCACAAGCTGCTCGACGCCGACGCGCTGTCGATGATCGAGGGCGTGCTGCAGGTCTCCGAGATGTCGGTGCGGGACATCATGGTGCCGCGCGCGCAGATGGACGTCGTGTCGATCGACGACGATCCCGCCGATTTCCTTCCGCTCGTGCTCGAGACCAAGCACTCCCGGTTCCCGGTGATCGGCGAGAACAAGGACGACGTCGTCGGCATCCTGCTCGCCAAGGAGCTCCTCAACTATTTCCGCAACCCGGAGAGCTTCAATCTGCGCGACACGCTCCGGCCGGCGGTGTTCGTCCCCGAATCCAAGCGGCTGAACGTCCTGCTGCGCGATTTTCGCGCCAACCGCAACCACATCGCGATCGTCGTCGACGAGTACGGCGGGGTGTCGGGGCTCGTCACGATCGAGGACGTGCTGGAGCAGATCGTCGGCGACATCGAGGACGAATACGACTTCGACGAGAGCGAGGACAACATCATCGCCGAGGCCAACGGCCGGCATCGCGTGAAGGCGCAGACCGAGATCGCGCGACTTCAACGCGCACTTCGGCACCGACTTCGCCGACGACGAGTTCGACACCGTCGGCGGCCTCGTGCTGCAGGCGTTCGGCCGGCTGCCCAAGCGCGGGGAGACGGCGACCATCGGCGATTTCCGCTTCCGCGTCGTCCGCGCCGACAGCCGCAGGCTCTACATGCTGCAGGTCGAGCCCGCGGCGAGCGCTCCGGCGGCCGGCGGTGCGGCCTCCGACGCGCCGCCGGCGGCGCCCGAGCGCTGAGCACGTGACCGGCGCCTCGGCGCGCCCGGCGCGCAGCCGCGGATGAAGACGGCGGGCGCGCTGCCCCTGGCCTTCGCGCTGGCCGCGGGCGCGGCGACGGTCTTCGGCTTCGCGCCGTTCGGCCTGTCCGCGCTGCCCGTCGTCACGCTGGCGCTGCTCTTCGCGCTGTGGCAGGCCGCCGCGTCGGCGGGCGCCGCGGCAGCGACCGGCTTCGCATTCGGGCTGGGGCTCTTCGGCGCCGGCGCGTCGTGGGTCTACATCGCGCTCAATACGTTCGGCGGCATGCCGGCACCGCTGGCGGCGATCGCCACGGCGCTCTTCTGCGCGTACCTCGCGCTCTATCCGGCGCTTGCGGGATGGCTGGCCGCGAAGTGGACCGCTCCGGGTTCGTGGCAGCGGGCGCTCGCCGCCGCCGCCGCCTGGACGCTCGCCGAGTGGGCGCGCAGCGTCGTGTTCACGGGCTTCCCGTGGCTCTCGCTCGGCTATGCGGCACTGCCCGGCGAGCCTCCGCAGCCCGCTGGCCGGCTACGCACCGGTCGGCGGGGTGTTCCTGGTCACGCTCGCCACCGCGCTCGCGGCGGCGGCGCTCGCGCTCGCGGTCGACGCGATCGCCGCGGCGGCGCGGGCGCGAGTCGCCGTCCTGGCCGGCGCCGTCGCCGTCGTGGTCGCCGGCGGCGCCGCGCTGACGCGCATCGAATGGACCGCGCCCGTCGGCGCACCGGTCACCGTCTCGCTGGTGCAGGGCAACGTGATGCAGGAGATCAAGTTCGACCGCGACTTCCGCCGGACGACCTTCGAGCTCTACATGCGCCTCGTCGACGACGCGCCGCGGCCGTCTGGTCGTGCTTCCCGAGAGCGCATTCCCGGTCTTCGCCGACGAGGTGCCCGATCCGGTGATGCGCAGGCTCACGCAGACGATGGCCGCGCGCGACGGCGACGTGCTCGTCGGCATGTTCACCGTCGAAGCGCCGCTCGCCCCCGGCGGC
Source organism: uncultured beta proteobacterium (assembly GCA_963786625.1). Taxonomy (GTDB): domain Bacteria; phylum Pseudomonadota; class Gammaproteobacteria; order Burkholderiales; family Casimicrobiaceae; genus CAIWHR01. The sequence continues at coordinate 209,564 of CAWAZS010000010.1, read as the reverse complement.
GATCTGCGCTACTACAACAGCGTCGTGAGCGCGGGGGCCGCGCCGCCGCAGCTCTACCGCAAGCGTCATCTCGTCCCCTTCGGCGAGACGATTCCGCTGGAGCCCGTCGTCGGCTGGTTCCTGCGCCGCGTGCTGGCGATTCCGCTCGCGAGCCAGGCGCGCGGCGTGGCGGACCCGCCGCCGTTCGCGGTGGCCGGCCAGCGCGTCGCCGTCGACATCTGCTACGAGGACGCGTTCGGCGCCGACATCAGGCCGCAGGCGCGGGACGCGACGCTGCTCGTCAACGTCACCAACGACGCGTGGTACGGCCGCTCGCTCGCCGCCGAGCAGCACAATCAGATCGCCGCGATGCGCGCGCTCGAGACCGGCCGGGCGCTGCTGCGCGCGACGAACACGGGCATCACCTCGGCGATCGACCATCGCGGGCGCGAATTCGCGCGGCTGCCGTGGTTCACGCGCGGGATCCTCGAGGTCGAAATCGCCGGACGGCAGGGGGTGACGCCGTACGTCCGCTGGGGCGACGCGCCCGGCGGCGCGCTCGCCGCCGCGCTCCTGGTCGGGGCAATCGCCTCCCGCCGCGGCACGCGAGGGCCCGCCCGCTGACGTCGCCGCGCTTCGTCGTCCGCGATGATGCCGTAAAATGGCCGCCACGCGATGCGGCGCCACGGCCTTCGATGCTTACCTTCCAGCAGATCGTACTCAAGCTCCAGGAATACTGGGATCGCCAGGGTTGCGCGCTGCTGCAGCCGTACGACATGGAGGTCGGCGCCGGCACTTCGCACACCGCGACGTTCCTGCGCGCGCTCGGGCCGGAGCCCTGGCGCGCCGCCTATGTGCAGCCGTCGCGCCGTCCCAAGGACGGCCGCTACGGCGAGAATCCCAACCGGATGCAGCACTACTACCAGTACCAGGTGGTGCTGAAGCCCTCGCCCGCGGACATCCTCGAGCTCTACCTGGGCTCGCTCGACGCGCTCGGCTTCGATCTGCGCAAGAACGACATCCGCTTCGTCGAGGACGACTGGGAGAACCCCACGCTCGGCGCGTGGGGCCTGGGCTGGGAAGTGTGGCTGAACGGGATGGAGGTGACCCAGTTCACCTACTTCCAGCAGGTCGGCGGCCTCGACTGCAATCCGATCACCGGCGAGATCACCTACGGCCTCGAGCGCCTCGCGATGTACCTGCAGGGGAAGGAGAACGTCTTCGACCTCGTCTGGTCGGAATGGGCCGGGGACGGGACCGGCAACAGAACCGAACGGCAACTGACCTACCGCGACGTCTACCACCAGAACGAGGTCGAGCAGTCGACGTACAACTTCGAGCAGGCGAACGCGCCGAAGCTGGTCGAGCTGTTCGCGTTCTTCGAGTCCGAGGCGAAGCGCCTGCTCGACGCGAAGCTGCCGCTTGCCCGGCTACGAGATGATCCTCAAGGCCGCGCACACGTTCAACCTGCTCGACGCGCGCGGCGCGATCTCCGTGACCGAGCGTGCCGCGTACATCGGCCGGATCCGCACGCTCTCCCGGCTGGTCGCGCAGGCCTACGTCGATTCCCGCGAGGCGCTCGGCTTCCCGATGCTCCCCGACGCGTACCGCGAGCGCGCGGCATGAGGAATCCTTTGTCATTGGCGGCCGCAGGAACAAAGCAGCGCATGTCGTTCGTGGGTCCGGCTTCAGCCGGACGCGCGGAGTCGGATGGCGTCACGCTGGCTGCAGCCGGCCCCACGCGTGGGCGGCTCGCATGAGCCAGACTGCCACGCTGGTCGTCGAGCTCTTCACCGAGGAACTGCCGCCGAAGGCGCTGAAGGCGCTCGGCCAGGCATTCGCCGACGGGGTGGTCGAGGGGCTCACCGACCGCGGCTTCCTCACCGCGGCGAGCGCGATCGCCCGGTACGCGACACCGCGGCGGCTCGCGGTGTCGATCACGCATGTGCTCGCCACCTCGCCCGACGAGCCGGTCACGCAGAAGCTGATGCCCGCGTCGGTCGCCTTCGATGCAGCGGGAAAGCCGACCGTTGCGCTGCAGAGGAAGCTCGCCGCGACGGGCCGCGGCCACCTCGCCGAGCGCTGGCCGGACGCGACCGACGGAACCGACCGTCTGACGCGCGAATCCGACGGCAAGGCCGACGCCATCTTCCTGCACTCGATCGCCAAGGGCAGCCCGCTGCAGACCGGGCTGCAGGCGGCGCTCGAGCGCGCGCTCGAGAACCTGCCGATTCCGAAGGTGATGAGCTATGCCGGCGCCGGCGGCTACTACAACGACGTCAAGTTCGTCCGGCCCGCGCACCGGCTGCTCGCGCTGCACGGGACCGACGTGGTCCCGGTGACGGCGCTCGGCCTCGATGCCGATCGCCTGACCGGAGGCCACCGGTTCCTGTCGCGCGACGGCGTCGGCGTGGCGAGCGCCGATGCCTACGACGAGACCCTGCGCGCCGAGGGCAAGGTGATCGCCGGGTTTGCCGAGCGGAGGGCGGCGATCGTCGCGGCGCTGAAGGCTGCCGCCGCGGGCGCAACCGTGATCATGCCCGACGCGCTGCTCGACGAAGTGACGGGCCTGGTCGAGTGGCCGGTCGTGTATGCCGGGACCTTCGATCCGGCGTTCCTGACGGTGCCGCAGGAGTGCCTGATCCTGACGATGCAGCAGAACCAGAAGTACTTCGCCGTGGCCGGCAGCGACGGCAAGCTCGTCCCGCGCTTCCTCGTCGTCAGCAACATCGAGACGACCGACCCGGGCGCGATCGTCCGTGGCAACGAGCGCGTGCTGCGCGCGCGGCTCGCCGACGCGCGGTTCTTCTTCGACCAGGACCGCAAGACCCGGCTCGAGGCGCGCCTGCCGAAGCTCGGCGCCGGTCGTCTATCACAACAAGCTCGGCACGCAGCTCGACCGGGTGGCGCGGCTCGCGCAGCTCGCGGGCGAGATCGCGGGATGGATCGGCGCAGACCGCGCGCAGAGCGTTCGCGCCGCGCAGCTCGCCAAGGCGGACCTCACCACCGACATGGTCGGCGAGTTCCCCGAGCTCCAGGGACTGATGGGCCGCTACTACGCCGAGCACGACGGCGAGCCGGCGGCGATCGCCACCGCGATCGAGCAGCACTACTGGCCGCGCTTCGCCGGCGACGCGCTCCCCGGAGGCTCCGTGGCGCAGGCCGTGGCGCTGGCCGACAAGCTGGAAACCCTCGCCGGCATGTTCGGCATCGGCGCGCAGCCGACCGGGGACAAGGACCCGTTCGGCCTGCGCCGGCATGCGATCGGCGTCATCCGCATTCTGGTCGAGCAGCGGCTGCCGCTGCCGCTCCCCGATCTCGTCGCGGCGGCGTTCGCATCGTTTGCCGGCGTGGCGGCGGTGAAGCCGGCGCAGGGCGACGTCGAGAACTTCGTCTACGAGCGCCTGCGCGCGTATCTGCGCGACGCCGGCTATTCGGCGAACCAGGCCGAAGCGGTGCTCTGCCAGCGGCCCGCGCGGATCGACCTCGTTCCGGAGCAGGCGGCGGCGGTGAAGGCATTCAGCGAGCTGCCCGAAGCCGACACGCTGGCGGCCGCGAACAAGCGGATCGTGAACATCCTGCGCAAGGCGGAGACGGAAGCGGCGGTGGCCGTCGATCGCGCCCGGCTCACCGACGGCGCCGAGCGCGATCTCTACCTCGCGTTCCAGCGGCTCGAGCCCGTCGTCGACGAGCGCTGCGCCGCCGGCGACTTCGCCGGCGCGCTGCTGGCGCTGGCGACGACCAAGCCGGCGGTCGACCGGTTCTTCGACGATGTCCTGGTCATGGCCGACGACCCGGCGATACGCGCGAACCGGCTCGCGTTGCTGCGCGGCGTCGCGCAGACGATGAACCGCGTCGCCGACATCTCGAAGCTGGCGGCATGGACACCGATCGGGCCGGTCCCGCCGACGTGGCACCGCGGCGCGGGCGCCGGCGCCGCAGACGCTAGCCTCGCCCCGGCATGGTCCAGCTCGCCTCCGAAGCGGTCACGCCCACCCGGGCGATCAAGCTGATCGTGCTCGACCGCGATGGCGTGATCAACTACGACAGCACCGAGTTCATCAAGTCGCCGGACGAATGGCGGCCGATCCCGGGCAGCCTCGAGGCGATCGCGCGGCTCAATCACGCCGGCTTTCGCGTCGTCGTCGCGACCAACCAGTCGGGCATCGGCCGCGGCCTGTTCGACATGGCGACGCTGAACGAGATCCACCTGAAGATGCACCGGGCACTGGCCATGGCAGGCGGGCGGATCGACGCGCTGTTCTACTGCCCGCACACGGCCGACGCCCAGTGCGAATGCCGCAAACCCAGGACCGCGATGCTCAGGGACATCGGCGTGCGCTTCGGCGTCGACATGACCGGCGTGCCCTGCATCGGGGATTCGCTGCGCGACCTCATGGCCGCCGATGCCGTCGGTGCGCAGCCGATGCTGGTGCTGACCGGCAAGGGCGAGAAGACGCTGCGCGAGGGCAATTTCCCGAAGAACACCATCATCTTCCCGGACCTCGCGTTCGCCGTGTCGGCGCTGCTCGCCGGCGACTGAGCGCGGCATGTCGGCGCTCCGCTCGATCGCGTTCCTGGTCTTCCAGACGATCGTCACGCCGGTCTACGCGGCGGTGATGCTGCTGATGTTCTGGCTGCCCCGCGTGCCGATGTACCGCATCGCCGCGTCGTGGTGCAGCGTCAATCTCTGGGGCGCCCGCTGGATCTGCGGGATCCGCCACCGCGTGATCGGCGCCGAGAACATTCCGACGACGCCGCACATCGTGCTGTCCAAGCACAGCTCGACCTGGGAAACGCTGGCCCTCACGCGGTTCCTGCCGCCGCTCGCCTACGTGGCCAAGAAGGAGCTGTTGTCGATCCCGTTCTTCGGCTGGGGCTTCGCCCTCGCATCGCCGATCACCATCGACCGGAAAGCCGGGACGGACGCGATGCACCAGATCGCGGCGCAGGGGCGCGAGCGCTTTCGCCAGGGCTTCTGGATCGTCATCTATCCGGAGGGCACGCGCATCCGTGCCGGCACGCGCGCCAAGTACAAGACCGGCGGCGCACGCCTCGCGATCGAGCTCGGCGCACCGATACTGCCGGTGGCACACAACGCCGGCTACCTGTGGCCGAAGGGCGTATTCGAGAAGCGGCCGGGAACCGTCACGATCTCGTTCGGGAAGCCGATCCGGCCCGACGGCAAGGAGGCGGCGGTGCTGACACGCGAGATCGAATCGTGGATCGAGGGCGAAGTCGCCCGGCTGGGCCTGCCGGACGGCAGGAGCCTCGGGATACGATGACGGCCCGGCTGCGCCTGCGCGATTTTCTCGGCGGCGGCACGGCCGGCGATCCGCCCGACGACGGCGCGCTCCGGCGCATCGTCCTTGCCGGACGCGAGGTCGATTACCGGCTGTTCCGCGTGCGCCGGCGCTCGATCGGCATGCAGATCGGCCTCTCCGGCCTCACGGTACGCGCGCCGCGCCGGGCGGCGGTCCGCGACATCGAGGACGTGCTGACCGAGCGCACCGACTGGATCCTGCGCTCGCTCGCCGAGTGGCAGGCGCGACAGCGCGACGTTCTGCCGCGGGCATGGAAGACCGGCGAGCCGATCCTCTACCTCGGCCGCGAGCTGGCGCTCGCCGTGCATCCCGCGCGGAAGCGGGAGATCAACGCGGACCTGCTGAACCTGACCGTGCTGCATCCGGCAGCGCAGGACGAGGGGCAGATCGCCGCGTTCGTCGGCGGATGGCTGCGCGAGGAGGCCGTGCGCCTGCTCGCGCCGCGCGTGGCCGAATTCGCGGCGCGGATCACCGCCACGCCCCCGACGGTGAAGCTGTCCAACGCGCGCTCGGAGTGGGGAAGCTGCAATCAGCGGGGCGTGATCCGGCTCAACTGGCGACTGGTGCACCTGCCGCCCCACCTCGCGCACTACATCGTCGCGCACGAGGTCGCCCACCTCGTCGAGCTCAACCATTCCCCGCGCTTCTGGCGCCAGGTCGAGTCGCTCTTTCCGGGCCACGCCGCGGCACGGCGCGCGCTCGACGACTGGACGGCCCTGCTCGAGGCCTAGCGCGGCGCGGTGCGTCCTAGACTGGACGGGCGCGGCGAGCCCCGGCAGCGCGACTGCCAACCCGGTCTGCGCACGGATCAGCGCGGTCGAGCGCCGCACCGAGCTCGTCGCCGGAGCGCGTGTCCTGCCACGCGCGCTCCCGCGGCCTGAAATGAAAGCCTCCGGAACGGGCCGCCACCCAGATCTCGCGGTTCGGCACGTGCCGGTTCACGATGAGCTTGCTGCCGTCCTCGCACTCGATCTCGAGTATGCCGTCGTTGAGGCTCCAGTCGACGTCGGCGTCGGAAGCTGCCAGCGCCGCGTCGAGCGCCTCGCCGATCGCGGCGAGCGTGCGGTCGGCGGCGGCGATGAATTCGCTGTCGGTGATCATGTCGGCTCCGCTTGCGGACGGGAAGTTCGCGGATCGGCGCGCGCTCCGCATCGAGGCGCAGCCCCGGCAGGTGGGCGAAAAACCGTGCTCCGCCGCCCGCTTTCCCTGTTACGATTCCTGCGCGATGTTACGTGATTTCACCGGCACCTCGTACCGCGCGGCCTGCGCGCTCGCCGTCGCCGCAGCGATCGGCGCGGCGCCGCTTGCCGCCTGCGGCATCAAGGGCCCGCTCAAGCCGCCACCCGCGCCTGCGCCGGCCGCCGCCGCGCCGGCTTCCGAGCAGCCCCCCGCACCGAGTCCGCAGCCGGGGGAACCGAAGCCGTGAGCGCATTCTCCCTCTCCGGCGGCGAGCTCCATGCCGAAGGCGTTCCGCTCTCCGCAATCGCCGAGCGCTTCGGAACCCCCTGCTACGTCTATTCGCGCGCCGCGCTCGAGGGCAGCTTCCGTGCCTTCGATGCCGCGTTCGCCGGGACGCGACACCTTGTCTGTTACGCGATCAAGGCGAACTCCAACCTCGCGGTGCTGAACATCCTGGCGCGGCTCGGGAGCGGCTTCGACATCGTGTCCGGAGGCGAGCTCGCGCGGGTGATCGCCGCCGGCGGCGATCCCCGGAACATCGTCTTTTCCGGCGTCGGCAAGGCCGCCGCCGAGATGGAGGCCGCGCTCGCGGCGGGGATCCGCTGCTTCAACGTCGAATCGGCCGCCGAGCTCGAGGCGCTGAACGTCGTCGCCGGCGCCGCCGGCACGCGCGCGCCGATCTCGTTCCGCGTGAATCCGGATGTCGATCCCAAGACGCACCCCTACATCGCGACGGGCTTGAAGGAGAGCAAGTTCGGCGTGGCGTTCGCCGAGGCGCCGGCGCTCTATCGGCGCGCGGCCGCGCTCCCGCACATCGACGTGCAGGGTATCGACTGCCACATCGGATCCCAGGTCACCGACCTCTCGGTGTACGTCGAGGCGGCGGGAAAGGTGTTCGACCTTGTCGACCGGATCGAGCGCGACGGCATCGCGCTGCACCACGTCGACCTGGGCGGCGGTCTCGGCATTCGCTACCGCGACGAGGAGACGATCGATGCCGCGGCCTACGCGGGCGCCGTCCGGCAGGCGCTCGGCGGGCGCCGCCACGAGCTGCTGTTCGAGCCCGGTCGCTTCCTGGTCGGCGAAGCCGGTGTGCTGCTGACCCGCGTCGTCTACCTCAAGCCCGGGGAGGCGCACGACTACGCCATCGTCGACGCGGCGATGAACGATCTGCTGCGCCCGGCGCTGTACGCCGCGTGGCATCAAGTAGAGCCGGTGCGCCCGCGCGCAGGGGCCGCGCGCCGCTGGCAGATCGTCGGGCCGGTGTGCGAGAGCGGCGATTTCCTCGCCCACGACCGCGAGCTCGCGCTCGCCGCCGGCGACCTTCTCGCCGTGCGCGCCGCCGGCGCGTACGGCTTCGTCATGAGCTCCAATTACAATTCGCGCCCCCGCGCTTGCGAGGTCATCGTCGACGGCGATCGCATGCATCTCGCCCGGCCGCGCGAGCGCGCCGCGGATCTCTACGCGCACGAAGTCATGCTGCCGTGACGCTCGCGCACAGCGCGCGCGGCGTCGCCGAGGACGCCTTTTTCGTGTGTGCGAAATCGCAACAGTTGCGCATGCAACGCTTGGAATTGGCGCGGAAATCTTGCATTTCAAAAAAATGTGGCTAGAATTCAGGCAGCAGGTAGCAGTGGATTTGTCAAGAGGTCGCAGTCCAGATTGAGACCCGATTGCAGCCCGATTGGCAGATCCAGCGCCGCTTGCACCGAAGCAGAAGCACCATAACAGTTACAGCAACTCAGACAGGAGAAACGAAATGGCTGACATGATGTCGATGATGACGCCGGCCGCCGCGGCCCCGGCGCCCAAGAAAGCGACCAAGAAGAAGGCGACCAAGAAGAAGGCGACCAAGAAGGCTGCCCCGAAGAAGAAGGCGGCAAAGAAGGCGACGACGAAGAAGAAGGCTGCCCCGAAGAAGAAGGCGGCGAAGAAGACGACGAAGAAGAAGGCAACCAAGAAGAAGGCCGCCCCCAAGAAGAAGGCCGCCAAGAAGGCGACCAAGAAGAAGGCGGCGAAGAAGACGACGAAGAAGAAGGCAACCAAGAAGAAGGCGACCAAGAAGAAGGCCGCCCCCAAGAAGAAGGCCGCCAAGAAGGCGACCAAGAAGAAGGCCGCCCCGAAGCGCAAGGCCACGAAGAAAAAGGCCAAGAAGTAAGCTTCTCGCGGCACACGGCCCGCCGCGAATCCAGGGCGGGCACCAAGACAGGCGACGCGCAACGCGTCGCCTGTTTTCATTGGCGGGCAGGAAAGCGCGGCGCCCGGTTCGGCAGGCCGCGGCGCCGGCCCTGCACCCGCCCACGGCGCTACGCAGCGACGAGGTCAGCCGCCGGCGGCCGCGCCGACCTTGGCGCTGGGCGAGCCGCCGGACTTTGCCGCCGGGTTGGCGGCCTTGGGCGCGGTCCGCGTCCTCGCATTGGCCTTCAACGTGGCGGGCGGAGCCTTCTTCCCCGCCGCGCGCTTGCCCTTGCCGGCATTCGGCGCGAGATCGCTGGTGATGCGCAAGGTCTGGCCCGCCCTGATGCCCCGCGGCCCAACCGCGTTCCACCGCCGCAGGTCCTTCTCGGTCACCGCGTAGCGGGCCGCGATGCGGCCGAGCGTGTCGCCGCGATTGACTCGGTAATAGAACGTGCGGCCCTGGGGCACCGTCGTGAACACGGCCTGCGACAGCGTTTCCTCGGCCGCCTCGGTCGGTCCCTGCGACGGCACCAGCAGCGCATGTCCGGCGGGGACCCTCGCCTTCGCGCCGATGCCGTTGACCGCGCGCAGCGCGTCGACCGACATCCCGAACTTCGCAGCGACCTGCGGCAGCGTTTCGCCGTTGCGCAGCCGGTACGCCTGCCAGGACACCAGGGGCTGGTCGGCGAGCTCGAGCTTGGCGGCAAACACCTCCGCCCGGTCGATCGGCAGCAGGATCGTCTGCTCGTCCGCGCCGGCGATGACCGGCCTGTTGTGCTGGGGATTCAGATACTGGAACTCGTCGAGCGGCAATTCCGCCAGCGCGGCGGCGGCCTTGACGTCGATCGTGCGGGTGGTCCGGACCACGGCGAAATAGGGGGCGTCCGGAATGTCGCCGAGCTCGACGCCGTACTTCTCGGGATCGCGGACGATGTTCTTCAGCGCCTGCAGCTTGGGCACGTAGTTGCGGGTCTCGTCCGGCATCTTGAGGCTCGGGTAATCGGTCGGCCGGCCCAGTTTCTGATTCTTCGCGATGCCGCGCGCGACGTTGCCCTCACCCCAGTTGTAGGCCGCGAGCGCGAGCTGCCAGTCGTCGAAGTCTGCATGCAGCTTCGAAAGGTAGCTGAGCGCGCCCTCGGTCGCGGCAACCACGTCGCGTCGCGAGTCGAACCAGAAGTTCTGCTTGAGCCCGTAGTGCTTGCCGGTCGCCGGCATGAACTGCCAGATCCCCGACGCGCGCGCGGCCGAAATCGCGTTCGGATTGAACGCGCTCTCGACCATCGGCAGCAGTGCGATCTCCAGGGGCATGCCGCGCTCTTCGACCTCGACGACGATGTAGTAGAGATACCGGCGGCTGCGCTCGATCATCCGCGCGACGTAATCCGGCCGAGATGCGTACCACTGCTCCCACTTCGCGACCAGCGGGTCGTCGAGGTCGGCGATCCCGTAGCCGCGACGGATGCGCGCCCAGAGATCTTCGGCGGGCGGCGGGAGCGGCTCGAGCTCCGCCCCGATCGGCGAAGAGAAGGGGTCCCGCGCGACGACGTGCGCCGGCGGCTCCGGCACGCTGGGCACGAGCGGCGGCGCCGGCAAGGTGATGGCGACCTCGACCGGCGGCTCCTGCGGCGGCGGACTCGGCGTCGCGCATGCGCCAAGCAGGGCGGCGAGGGCGACGGCAAAGGTGCGGGATGTCGGGCGCAATTCGGTCAAGCCGGACGAAATCCGTTCTTCCACTCGCGCACGACCGCAAACGCCTCGGTCGCATCCGCGAGCTTTCTCCCCGCGTGCGCCTGCGCCGCGGCGAAGACCGACGGCTCGCCGGCGCGCAGGAACGGATTGGTTGCGCGCTCGAGAGCGACGGTCGACGGCACCGTCGGCTGCCCGCGATCGCGCTTGCCCTGCTCGCGCAGTTGTCGTTCGCGCAGCGCCACATTGCCGGGCTCGACCGCAAGCGCGAACTGGAGGTTGGCGAGCGTGTACTCGTGTGCGCAGTAGATGCGCGTTTCCCCGGGCAGCGCCGCCAGTTTCGCAAGCGACGCGGCCATCTGCGCCGCGGTGCCCTCGAACAATCGCCCGCAGCCCGCCGCGAACAGCGTGTCCCCGACGAACGCCAGCGGCTCGTCTTGCTCGCGGCTCACGTACGCGATGTGTCCGGCGGTGTGGCCCGGGACGTCGAGCACGCGGAGCTCGAGCGCCACGCCTGGAACCATGATGGCATCGCCTTCCGCGAGAGCGTGCGTGCGCCCCGGGATGGTTTCCCGCGCCGGACCGAACACCGGAACGGGAAAGCGCGCGAGCAGCGCCGCGTTGCCGCCGACGTGATCGCCGTGATGGTGGGTCGTCACGATCGCGGTGAGCGCGAGCCTCTCGCGCTCGAGGTAGGCGAGCACCGGTTCGGCGTCGCCGGGATCGACGACGGCCGCCGCAGTACCCTCGCGCACGACCCAGATGTAGTTGTCGCTGAAGGCGGGGATGGGGATAATCGCCGGCATGGACGCATCTTCCGGAGCCGAGGCAGGCGTGTCAACGATGCTCGCCGCCTGGTTCGAGACGCCGCTGGGTCGCTACCTGCTCGCGCGCGAACAGGCATGGTTCGACCGGACCGTCACCGACATCTTCGGCTTCCGGGCGATCCAGATCGGCCTGCCGCAGTGTCCGCTGCTCGCGCAGAGTCGGGTTGCGGCGCGCTGGACCGTCGATATCGGGCCGCCCGCGCAGATTCGCGCCGATCCGCACTGGCTGCCGTTCCTGGAGAACTCGCTCGACCTGGTCGTGCTGCCCCACACGCTGGAATTCACCAGCGATCCGCACCAGCTGTTGCGCGAGGTCTACCGCGCGATCCGCTCCGAAGGGCAGGTCGTCATCTCCGGCTTCAACCCCTTCAGCCTGTTCGGCGCCAAGCGCTATTTCGGTCGCAGCCAGACGCCGCCGTGGAACGGCAGCTTCATCGCGCTGTATCGGCTGAAGGACTGGCTCTCGCTGCTCGGCTTCGAGGTGACCGGGGGCGCGCTCGACTGCTACGTCCCGCCATTCGCCAACGAGACGTGGCGCGCGCGCTTCGGATTCTTCGAGGCCGCCGGCGATCGATGGTGGCCGATCGCCGGCGGCGTGTACTACCTCCGCGCGACGAAAAGGGTGCTCGGAATGCGCATCATCACGCCGGCGTGGGAGAGGCCCAAGAACGGCCTCGCCACGGCGCCGCGGCAGGCGCGCCAGTGCATCGAGCGCGTCGAAGTCGAATGACGGGCACCGTCTCGATCTACACCGACGGCGCATGCAAGGGAAACCCGGGGCCCGGCGGTTGGGGCGCGCTGCTCGTCTGGGGCGACCACGAGAAGGAGCTCTTCGGCGGCGACCCGGCAACGACGAACAACCGCATGGAGCTCACCGCGGTCATCCGGGCGCTCGAGTCATTGAGGCGCCACTGCAGCGTCGAGCTGTACACCGACTCGCAGTACGTGAAGAACGGGATCGAGACCTGGATCCACGGCTGGAAGAAGAACGGCTGGAAGACCGCCGACCGGAAGCCCGTGAAGAACGCCGAGCTCTGGCGCGAGCTCGATGCGGCGACCGCGCGGCACCAGATCCGCTGGCACTGGGTGAAGGGCCACAACGACCATCCGGGCAACGATCGCGCCGACGCGCTCGCCAATCGCGGTGTCGACCGAATAATGGGGTCGGAGTAATTTATCCGTGGTTCGCCCTGGAGCCAGCGCAGCGCCATTGCCACGGATAAATTACTCTGACCCCATTGTTCATTTGCGGATGAACTCGCCCGATTCGCAGTCGATGCGGCGCATCGGATAGGTGACCTGGCGGTCGGCGCCGTTGACCTTGCCTTCGACGGCGGCGTAGAGCCAGCCCTCCGAGCCGCGCCGGTAGACGATCTTCTGCGGAAACGCCACCGCCGGATTGACGAACCCGAAGATCTCGTCGTTGCGCTCCAGGGTCCGGTCGATCCGCTGCTCGGTGAGCCGGTACGCGAGTTCGTCCTTGCCCGATTGCGTGACCACGTAATGGATGCCGTCCGAGCGCGATTCGAGGCGCAGGTATTCGTAGCCCTCGGTCTTGCCCGCCATGACCGTCTGGCTCACTCCGAGCAGCAGGTTGCCCCGCAGCGGCATCCATTGCTCGCGAAACTCGCGCAGGTTCACGGTGCCGCGCCAGCAGCCTTCCAGCCAGGCGAGCGGGGTCAGCGCCCCCGCCTCCGGCGCCTTCGTATCGGCGGGCTTCTCGGGTGCCGGCGGCGGCGCTTGCGCACCTGCAGCACAGGCGACGAGCGCAGCGCCGATGAGCACTCCCGCTTTCCTTGCGAAATTTCCCATGGATATGTTGATCATGCGTTCGACGCGCGTCACTGCGACTGCGCGATTGGAAGGTTGAGTAGGAGGTTCTGCGGCTTGAGCTTGAGCCGGCCGTCGCGATCCATCGCCATCGCCAGATAGACGGGCCGCCCCGCGATCGCGGCACGCATGTCCGCCGGGTCGGCGAAGGTCAGCTCGAACAGGCACAGGAGCCGCCGCATTCGGTCCTCGTCGACCTCGACGCGATTGTACAGGTCGTTCAAGAGCGCGCTCGCCTCGGCGTCGAGGCCGACGTGCCAGACCCAGCGCCGGTCGTCGATCTCGCTCTGCGGGCGGATCGCGACGACGACGCCCAGGAAGTGCGCGATCCACCGCTCCAGCACGCGGCACAGCCCCTCGAGCGCGGGACGCCCGCGGTTGAGGCTCACCGCCAGATCGTGGCGCTCGTCGCGATCCCAGTACGCGGCGGCGTTGGCGCTGTCCAGCGTGTCGAGATCGACGGTGCGCAGCGGCGTGCGGTTCTGCTGCAGCAGCTCGCCCAGGCTCCCGAAGCCGCCGGTCGTGGCGAGAAGCTCGACGGTGGCCTCGTCCGCGGCCATCACCGCGCCGTCGTCGGCCACCGCGATCTTCTGCACGCGAAAGAGCATTTCCGCGGCACGCGCCTCGATCGGGTCGGCGTCGGCGCCCAGGATGTGGCGCAGGAGGATCTCCGTCAGCTGGTGCACGAGCACGGGCGCCACGTCGACGCCGTCCCGGAACAGCGCCACATAGGCTGCCTCGAGCGAAGGCGCGGCCGTGAGTCGCTGCCGGAAGCGCAGCCAGACGCCGTAGTTGGCGCGAACGTCGGCGTCGGCGATCGGCGCGAGCTCGGATTCCGCGACCGCCGCGCGCGGCGCGGCGATCAGCTTCTCGTGCAGCGCCAGCTCCGCCGCGCAGGATTCGGCGACGGGCGCGAGCTCGGGCCGCAGCAGCAGCGCGCGCAGGAAGTCGTCGGTGAGCGGCAAGCCGGCCGTCGGCGCCCACCCCCAACAGCCGGTAGCCGCAGGAAGGCCAGAAGTCAGGCATTGGCGGAGCGTAGCCCAAGTCGCGGCGGATTTCAGTGCCGGCCGGCTGCTTTCAGTGGCGGCCCAACCTGCGCGCGCGGGCCCAATGGCGGTCGGCGGGCCTCGGGCAGCGCATGCGCATCCTAAGCGCCCGCGGCGCAGGGCGCGCCGGACAATATGTTCAGCTGCCGAGCATCGCCTTCTTGAGGTCGGCCTGTATCGGCTTGTCGCCAAGCCAGATCTTGGTCAGCGCCTTGTTGAACGCCTCGCCCGGAATCGTCCCCTTGGCGGCGCCGTTGAAGCCCACCACCGTCGCGCCGTCGACGAAATCGAGCGCGACGACATGGCCTTCCTTCACCTCGCCGAGCGATTTCATGATCGACATGAGCTGGTCCTGCTGCGCTTTCACGGCGGCCAGCTCGGCCTCGGTGTTGTTCTCCTTGAGGCCATCGTTCAGTGCGTCGACGAGCTGGTCGGCGGTGAGATTGCGCAGGATGTTCATCTGGATCCGGCGCGGGCCCTTGGCCAGCACGGCGGCGAGGTCCGTCGCCTTCGCCGGCACGTACAGGCTGCCGACGTAGACCTTGAACATGACCCGCGTGCGTATACCCGCGCCGTTCAGAACGAGGTCCTGGCCGCCGACGGCGACCTTGTCGGCGAGCTTGACGCCGCCCACCTCGGCCGCGAGCACCGGAGCTCCGAAGCACAGCGCCAACACGAGAATGAACCACTTGCGCATGATCCTGCCCTCCCTGTGAATGTTTCGGTGCCGTGCGCGCCTTGCGTCACCCGCCGTAATCCGGCGTGCCCCCGGCCGGCGGCGATCGGCGTGCCGGGAACGACCGCGGATGGTGTCGAGTGCGGCGCCTGGCGGAAAAACGGCGGCCGGGTTCGCCCGGCCGCCGGCATCCATTGCGCCAACGGTCTGGCGCGTCAGAACGAGTAGGTGATCTGGCCCGAGACGATGACGAAGCTGACGTCGTAGTTGCCGTTGATCAGGCCGTAGGTCGCCGTGCTCCCGGCATTCCGATTGATCGTCGGGTCGTCCTTCGCCCAGCCGTAGGCGGCGCCGACGTCGATCGTCCAGTGACGATCCATCTTGTACTGGGCTCCCGCCGTGACCCAGATGCGGTCGCCGTCGGGCAGGCGGGCGCGTGCGGTACTCGATCCGACACCGGCGACGCATCGTAGGTCACGCCGCCGCGGAACGTCCACTGCGCATCGTGGTGGTAGTTGGCGCCGACCGCGAAACGCCACACGTCATCCCAGTGTATACGTCTCGGGCGAGCAGGGTCGTTCGCCGTTCGTGCGGATGAACGTGAGGTCCTTGATCTTGTCCCAGCCCGTGAACTGGGCGTCCGCCATGATGTCCCAGCGGTCGTTCATCTTGCCGAAATACGAGATGTTCGACGATCTCGGGCAGCTCCACCTTCGAGGTGATGCCCGAGTTGTACAGGAGGGTGTTGTTGACCCCGGCCGCGAGCAAGCCGACGACCGGCGCAATCGGCGGCGGCACCGCCGGCAGCGCGGGGTTGCGTGAACGTAACGTTGCCGGAGATGTTGTACTTGATGCTCGACCGGTAGTGGGCGCCGATCCGGTTGTTCTGATCGAGGTCCCACAGCACGCCGACGTTCCAGCCCCACGCCCAGTCGTCACCCTTGACCTTGCGCGAATGATTCGAGACCGGGCGTCGATTGCGCGATGGCGTTGAAGGTCGCCGATCCCGGTGCGATGCCGGCAACGCTGCGCGGCGCCGAGCAGCGCGGCCGAGTAGTTGACCTGGTTGGTGAACGTGGCCTTGATCTTCTGGAGTCGGCACCCGCGCCGATCGCGAAATTCGGCGCCGGCTTCCACGACAGCGCCGGGTTGATGTTGATCGTCTTGATCTCGGACTTGACCGCCTGGAAGCGGCCGATCCAGGTATTGTCGTATTCGGTGACGAGGCCGAAGGGGGCATTGACGCCGAGCCCGAACGCCCACTCCCTGTTGATCGGGAACACGCCGAACATGTTCGGTACGGCGGCGAGGCTGCCCGCATCGCCGCCATCGCCGCCGAGCGGCTGCTGCGCCGCGGCGATCGACCCGACGTTGTTGAACTTCATCGACGGCGTGATCAGGTGGAGCGCCGCGGCCGCCTGCATGGTGCCGATGCGCGACATCCCGGCGGGATTGGCCCAGATGGTGCTGGCATCTTCGGCGGCCGCCGCGCCGCCGGCAAACGCGTTGCCGAGCCCGCTGCCCGAGTTCTCCTGCAGGGCGAAGCCGGCGCCGGCGGCGTGGCCCGCGCCGAGCGCGAGCGCGAACCCGGCGAGCGCCGTGGCGATCCGGGTGCGACGGAAGGGGGTGGTCATGGCGAATCTCCTTGTGTTGGCGTGGCGAAGCGCAGCCCGGGAGAGGGCGCGCGGTCTTGATGGGTCGTCGGGGAACGCTGTCCGGTGCTCGGGCGCCGAGGCCGGGAGAAGGTGTCGGTTACCGCAGAAATATACACCCGTGCCGCGGCGAACCGGACGGTTCGCCGCAGGCGGTTTCCACGGTACTTCGACGGGTGTTGTTTTTGGGCCAAAACAACGGCCCGACGGGGTCACTCGGGGGGCAACTCGCGCGGCCGCCGGTCCAGTCCGACGGCAACGTAAGTGAGGCTCGCCTCGGTCACCTTGACGCAGATCACGTCCCCGGGATTGCGCTGGGCGTAAACCTCGACATCGACGGTGATCGACGTCCGGCCCATGCGGCTGATTGTCGCGTAGAAGCTCACGAGGTCGCCGATCATCACCGGTTGCTTGAACACAAAGGAGTTGACCGCGACCGTCGCGACCCGCCCGCGCGCGCGGCGCGCGGCCAACACGCCGCCGGCGATGTCGACCTGCGACATCACCCAGCCGCCGAAGATGTCGCCGTGCTGGTTGGCGTCGGCCGGCATCGGGACCACCCGCAGCGCCGGTTCGCGGTCCGGGAGCCTGACGGGTGGCTCGGTCATGGGAAGTCAGGGCCGGCGCAGGTCTCGCCGGGACCCGGCCGACCGGACACCGGTCGTCGGGCCGCCTTCCGTGGCGCCCCACCGACACGCCGGTCCGGGACGCTGCGTCACGCGGCCTTCTTCGCCTCGTCGCGGAGCTCGCGCCGCAGGATCTTGCCCACGTTGGTCTTCGGCAGGTCCTTCCGGAACTCGACGTCGCGGGGCATCTTGTAGCCGGTCAGGTGCTGCCGGCAGTGCTTCAGCACGTCCTCGGCGGTCAGGCTGTCGGCTTTCTTGACGATGAAGAGCTTCACCGCTTCGCCCGACTTCGCGTCCGGCACGCCCACCGCGGCGCACTCGAGGACGCCCGGGTGCATCGCGACCACGGCTTCGATTTCGTTCGGGTACACGTTGAATCCCGAGACCAGGATCATGTCCTTCTTGCGGTCGACGATCTTCACGAAGCCGCGCTCGTCCATCACGCCGATGTCGCCCGTCATGAAGTAGCCGTCGGCGGTCATCACCTTCGCCGTCTCGTCGGGCCGGTTCCAGTAGCCGGCCATCACCTGCGGCCCGCGGATGCAGATCTCGCCCGGCTGGCCGAGCGGCACGTCTTTTCCGGCGTCGTCGCGCAGCGTGACCTCGGTCGACGGGATCGGCAGGCCGATCGAGCCGTTGAACGCGGGCAGGTCCAGCGGGTTCATCGTGGCTGCCGGCGAGGTCTCGGTGAGGCCGTAGGCTTCGATCAGCGGCGAGCCGGTGATCTCCTTCCACTTGTTGGCGACCGCCTCCTGCACCGCCATCCCGCCGCCGAGCGCCAGGCGCAGCGACGAGAAGTCGAGCTTGCCGAAATCGGGGTTGTGCACGAGCGCGTTGAACAGCGTGTTGACGCCGGTGATCACGGTGAACTTGTGGTTGCCCATCTCCTTGACGAAGCCCGGGATGTCGCGCGGATTCGGGATCAGGATGTTCTCGGCGCCGAGCGTCATGAAGGTGAGGCAGTTCGCCGTCAGCGAGAAGATGTGGTAGAGCGGCAGCGGCGTGACGATGACTTCGCGGTCGCCCAGGAACGGCAGCACCCACGCCCGCGCCTGCAGCAGGTTGGCGACGATGTTCCGATGCAGCAGGATCGCGCCCTTCGCCACCCCTGTCGTGCCGCCGGTGTACTGGAGGAACGCGATGTCGTCGTGGCCCACCGGCACCACCTCGAGCTTGCCCCGGCGGCCGGCGTTCAGCGCGTCGGTCAAGCGGATCGCTCCGGGGATCGTCCACTGCGGGATCATCTTCTTCACGTGCCGCAGCGCCAGATCGACGACGATGCCCTTGAAGCCCAGGAGCTCGCCGATGCTGGTGACGATCACCTGGCGGACCTTGGTCCTTCCGACCACCTCCTGCACGGTGTGCGCGAAGTTCTCGACGACGACGATCATCTCCGCGCCCGAGTCGACGAGCTGGTGCTCGAGCTCGCGCGCCGTGTACAGCGGGTTGACGTTCACCACCGTGCAGCCGGCGCGCAGGATGCCGAACAGGCACACCGGGTACTGGAGGATGTTGGGCATCATCAGCGCCACGCGCGCGCCCTTCTTGCAGCCGTTCGCCTGCAGGTACGCGCCGAACACCGCGGACAGCATGTCGAGCTCGCCGAACGTGATGGTCTTGCCCATGCAGGTGTAGGCGGGGCGCGCCGCGTACTTGGTCACGGCCTCCTCGAACACGTCGCGAATCGACTCGTACTCGTTGACGTCGATCTCGGCGGGCACGCCCTTCGGATAGTGCTTGATCCAGATCTTTTCCACGGGTCTCCTCCCCTTCGCTATCGGTCGGGCGCTCGCTCGAGTCGCGGGCGCGGCCTGGCGTTCTCCGCGCGCAGGCGATGGCACAGGTCCGGTGGCGCGATCCGGCCGTCGTCACACCGCGGGAGGATGCTACACCAGAAGGCGCGCGCGCTGCCGCTGAGGCAAAATGCCCCACCTCCGCCGGCGCGCCGGCGCCGGGCGCGGTTGCCGCACCCGATCCGAAGGGCGGCAGCGGGCCGCCCGTCCCGGGCGTCGGCTAGCCGCGCGACTGCGCGTGATGAAGGGGGCCGCCGCGGAACGGGGCGAACCCGGTTCCGAAGATCGCGCCCGCGTCGACCAGATCGGCGTCGGCCACGATGCCCTCGGCGAGCGCGGCCTTGGCTTCGGCGACGAACGGGCCGATGAGCCGGTCGGCAAGTCCCGCCGGCACCGTGCCGGCCGCCTTCTTCGCCGGCTTCCCGCTCGCGTAATCGTAGAATCCGCGCTTGGTCTTGCGACCGAGGTGTCCGGCGGCGACGAGCTCCGCCAGCTTCTTCGGCGGCGCCGCGTCGGGCGTGAGCATCTTGCCGACCGCGACGCAGATGTCGAGACCCACGGTATCCGCGAGCTCGATCGGCCCCATCGGCATCCCGAACGCGAGCGCGGCCTCGTCGACGGTTTCCGGGGCGATGCCCTCGTCGACGCAGCGCATCGCCGCCATCAGGTATGGCGCAAGCACGCGGTTGACGAGGAAGCCGGGCGCGCTCTTCACGGGGAGCGGCAGCCGGTCGATCTGGCGGACGAAGGCGGCGGCCGGCGCGGTCAGCTCGGCGCGGGTCGCCTTGCCCTGCACGATCTCGACCAGCATCATCTTCGCCACGGGATTGAAGAAGTGCAGCCCGATCAACCGCGTCGGGTCGGCCATCGCGGTCGCGATGTCCTCGAGCGGAATCGACGACGTGTTGGTGGCGAGGATCGCATCGGGCTTGGCCTTCGCCTCGAGTGCCGCGAAGAGGCTGCGCTTGGCGTCGACGTTCTCGAAGATCGCCTCGATGATGACGTCGGCGCGCGCGACGCCGTCACCCGCGACGTCCGGGATCAGCCGGTCGGCGGCATCGCGGACCCGGCGCGGGTCGCGCAAGCGATCCGCGAACAGCTTCGCGGCGCGGCCCATTGCCGGAACGAGTCGCTCGGCGTTCTGGTCCTGCAGCGTCACCGTCAGGCCGCGCAGCGCACACCACGCCGCAATGTCGCCGCCCATCGTTCCTGCTCCGACCACGTGAACGTGCGCGGCCTTGAACTCGCCCTCCTTGCCCAGCGATTTCAGGCGCTCCTGCAGTCCGAACACCCGGATCAGGTTGGTGGCGGTCGGCGTCTTCATCAGCGACGGGATCGACGCCGCGTCGGACGGCGGCACCGCGAGCGCGTTGCCGTCGTGTTTCACCCAGATGTCGAGAATCGCGTACGGCGCCGGATAGTGCTCGCGCCGCGCGCGCCGGGCGACCTGCTTTCTCGCCTGCGCGGCGATGATCCTGCGCGCCAGCGGATTCAGCGTCAGCGATTGCGGGAAGCCGAGCCGCCGCGGCGGCGGCAGCTTCGTCAGGATGCCGCGCACGGTGTTCTCCATGATCCGCGCCGGCACGCATTCGTCGGCGATGCCGAGCCGCTTCGCGCGGCGCGCGTCGATCGTGCGCCCCGTCAGCATCAGGTCGAGCGCCGCCGGCGCTCCGGCGAGTCGCGGCAGGCGCTTCATTCCGCCCCAGCCCGGCACGATCCCGAGCATGACCTCGGGCAGCCCCAGCCGGGTGCCAGGCTCGTCGACGACCACGCGATACCGGCAGGCGAGCGCCAGCTCGAGTCCGCCGCCCAGGCAGAAGCCGCGAACCAGCGCCACCGTCGGGTACTTCACCTTGGCCAGCCGCTCGAACGTGTCCCAGCCGCGCTTCACCAGCGCCAGCGCGCCGGCCTCCGTGTCGAGCTGGCCGAACTCGGCGACATCGGCGCCGGCGATGAAGCCGTTCGCCTTGCCCGAGGCGATGACGAGCCCGCGCGGCGGGTCGCGCTCCAGCAGATCGAGCGCCTCGTTGAGCTCGGCGAGCACCGGCGCGCCGAGGGTGTTGGTGCTCGCGCCGGCGCGATCGAGCGTCAGCCGCGCGAGGCCGTCGGCGTCGCGGGCGAGGGTCCAGTGTTGCATCAGTTTTCCGCTTTCCTGTTGTTCGCGAGGCATGGCAACAGTTCCTGAAGAGGCTTCGGCGGCCGGGATCAAACGGCTTCGACGAGCATCGCGCCGCCCAGTCCGCCGCCGATGCAGATCGCGGCCATGCCGCGCTTGCCGCCGGTGCGCTTCAGCACGTTCAGCACGTGCAGGACGATGCGCGCTCCCGATGCGCCGACCGGATGGCCGAGCGCCACGGCGCCCCCGTCGACGTTGAGCCTGGCCTGATCGAGCGATCCGAGCTCCGCGGGCAGTCCCAGCTCCTGCCGGCAGTAGTCGGCGCTCTGCCACGCGCGCTCGCAGGCGATCACCTGCGCCGCGAACGCCTCGTTGATCTCCCAGGCGTCGACGTCGCCGAGGCCGAGCCCGTTGCGCGTGAGTATGGGCGTGGCCGCGTGCACCGGCCCCAGCCCCATCTGCGCGGGATCGAGCCCCGCCCACTCGGAATCCACGATGCGCCCGAGCGGCGTGAGCTTGTGCTTTTCCACGGCGCGCTCCGACGCGATCACCAGCCACGCGGCGCCGTCGGTGACCTGCGAGCTGTTCCCGGCGGTGACGTTGCCGTACTTGCGATCGAAAAACGGCCTGAGCTTTGCCAGATTCTCGACCGTCGAATCCTCGCGCACTCCGTCGTCCTGCGCGTACAGCTTGCCATGGCGGTCGTACAGCGGCACCACCTCGCCGGCATAGTGGCCGGCCTTCTGCGCGGCGATCACGCGCGCGTGGCTCCGCGCCGAGAATTCGTCCATCTCGCGCCGCGTGATCCCGAACCGGAACGCCAGATTCTCGGCCGTCTGGCCCATCAGCAGGCCCACCATCGGGTCGGTCAGGCCCTTCATGAGGCCGATCACGGGCGCGAGGTAGCCGAGCTTGAATTTCGCCGCCAGGGCTGCTCGCTGGCCGAGCGTCTTGGCCGCGTACCAGTTCGACAGCCAGTGCACCATCGCGTCGGAGAACAGCAGCGGCGCGCGCGACAGCGCGTCGACGCCGCCGGCGAGCACCAGATTCGAGCGTCCCGCCCGGATGTTGTTGACGGCCGAGTCGAGCGCCTGCATCCCCGACGCGCAGTTGCGCATCACGGTCCAGCCCGGGACTTTCATCCCGCAGCCCATCCGCAGCGCAACAACACGGCCGATGTTCACCTCGTCGACCGATGGCGCCGCGCAGCCCAGGATCACTTCGTCGAGCTCCGTCGGCGCAAACGGCTGGCGGACGAGCAGCGCCCGCCCGGCGGCCGTCGCAAGGTCGGACGCCGCGAAGGGCCCAGGCCGGTTGCGCGACTTGAGGAACGGCGTACGCGCGCCGTCGATGATGTAGATCGGTTCTTTCATGTCTGTTGGATTCCGCAGTGGCAAGGTCGGGCGGGCCAGGTCGGTCCCGTTAAGCGGCGGCCTTGTGTTTGATCGGTGTCGACGGCTGCGCCTGCCCGGGGCCGCCCGCGGGCTTCATTTCCGAAGCGCCGAGGTCCTGCGCGAAATCGTCGACGCGGATCACCTTCGCCGTCAGGTCGCGCGCCGAGATGACGGTCGCGGCCTCCACCCCGGTGATCACGCCGGCAGCCTCCGCGCGGGCGACGAGGACCTCGATCCCGCTTCCGGGCGGCAACTTGGCGTCGATCCGACCCTCCCTTGTGGCAGCCCGCAGCTTCGCCTCGATCGGCTCGGCCGCGACCGTTGCCAGGAGCGCGCGTTCGATCAGCGCCAGCGGATTGTCCGGTGCGCGCGAAATGTACATGCCCGCGGTCAGGCGATCGCGTGCGGCCGAGGGCTGGATCAGGATGCGCGCAGCGTGCTGCCCCAGCTTGTCCGACGGCGCGACGTACGGTCGGCCGAGCGGGAACACGACGCGGCGCATCACCGCCGCGACGAGCCGGTTCGGGAAATTCGAGATCACGCCCTCGATCGCGGTCTGGGCCTTGAACATCGCATCCCACATCGCCCAGTGCATCAGCGGCGCGTCCGCGTGCTGCCGGCCCTCGGCCTCGTAGCGCCTGAGCGTCGCCGAGCAGAGATACATCAGCGACAGGATGTCGCCGAGGCGTGCGGAGAGCTTCTCCTTGCGCTTCAGCGCGCCGCCGAGCATTCCCATCGACACGTCGGCGAGGAACGCGAACGCCGCGGAGAACCGCGTCAGTTGCTGGTAGTAGCGCCGGGTTTCCGGCGCCACGTCCGCGGGCGCCCGCACGAAATGCGATCCGGTCATGCCCATCACGAACGTGCGCGCGAGGTTCGACAGCATGAAGCGCAGGTGGCCGAACAGCGCCGCGTCGAAGTCGACCGACGCCTTCCCGCGGTCGGCCTCGCGCGTCGCCGCCATCTCCTTCAGCACGTACGGATGGCAGCGGATCGCGCCCTGCCCGAAAACGATCAGGCTGCGCGTCAGGATGTTCGCGCCCTCGACGGTGATCGCGACCGGAATCTGCATGTAGGCGGCGCCGAGGAAGTTCGACGGCCCCATCGAGATGCCCTTGCCGCCGATCACGTCCATCCCGTCGTTGACGACCTGCCGGCCGCGCTCGGTGACATGCAGCTTGGCGATGCCGGAGATGACTGCGGGCTTCTCGCCCAGGTCGATCGCCGCCGCCGTCAGCGTCCGCGT
This sequence comes from uncultured beta proteobacterium, assembly GCA_963786625.1. Classification (GTDB taxonomy): domain Bacteria; phylum Pseudomonadota; class Gammaproteobacteria; order Burkholderiales; family Casimicrobiaceae; genus CAIWHR01. The sequence continues at coordinate 186,012 of CAWAZS010000010.1, read as the reverse complement.
GGCATCCATCATGTACAGGTTGCCGCCCATCCGCGTGAGCGCCTCCTCGATGCCCTCGAACTTGCCGATCGGCGTCTTGAACTGCTGGCGCACGTGGGCATAGCCGCCGACGGCGCGCACGGCGAGCTTGGCCATCCCCGTGGCCGACGACGGCAGCGAGATGCCGCGGCCGGCCGCAAGGCACTCCATCAGCATCCGCCAGCCGCGGCCGAGCATCGGCTGTCCGCCGATCACCCAGTCCATCGGAATGAAGACGTCCTTGCCGGACGTGGGGCCGTTCTGGAACACGGCGTTGAGCGGCATGTGGCGCCGGCCGATCTCGACGCCCGGATGCGCGGTCGGGACCAGCGCGCAGGTGATGCCGAGGTCGTCCCGGTCGCCGACGAGGCGCTCCGGATCGTAGGCGCGGAACGCGAGGCCGAGCAGCGTCGCGACGGGGCCGAGCGTGATGTAGCGCTTGTCCCAGGTGACCTTGAGGCCGAGCACGCGCCGGCCTTCGTGCTCGCCCCAGCAGACGATGCCGTAGTCGGGTATCGACGCCGCGTCGGAGCCCGCATTCGGGCTCGTCAGTGCGAAACACGGAATCTCGAGACCCTTCGCCAGGCGCGGCAGGAAGTAGCGCTTCTGCTCGTCGGTGCCGTAGTGCGCGAGCAACTCGGCCGGGCCGAGCGAGTTCGGCACCATCACGGTGACCGAGACCGTGCCCGAATGCGTCGACAGCTTGGTCATGACCTGCGAATGCGCGTAGGCCGAGAATCCGAGCCCCCCGTACTCCTTGGCGATGCTCATCCCGAGGAAGCCGCGATCCTTGATGAACTGCCACACCTCGCGCGGCAGGTCGCGGTAGACGTGCGTGGTCTCCCAATCGGTCACCATCGCGCAGAGCTCCTCGACGTCCTGGTCGAGGAAGCGCTGCTCTTCGGGAGTAAGCGTCGGGTAGCGCGTGTCGAGCAGCCGGCGCCAGTCGGGCCGTCCCGAGAACAACTCGCCGTCCCACCACACGGTGCCGGCCTCGATCGCATCGCGCTCGGTCTGCGACATCGGCGGCAGCACCTTGCGGAACACGGCGAGCACGCCATCGCTGATCAGCTTGCGCCGCAGCGCCGGCACGTTCGCGGGAATCGCGAGCACGACGAAGGCAAGGGTCAGCGCGAGCGCGAGCCAGCCGGGAAGCGCCTGCGTGCCCCAGGCCACGCCGAGTGCGACCGCGATCGCGCCCGTGAACACCCAACCGGAGGCGTTGACATAGGCGAGCGCAAGCGCGCCGACGAGCACAGCAAGGAGCCAGAGGGCGGTCAGCATGGAAATCTCCTTCCGGAAAAACAAAGGTTCGAGACTCGGCGCGCCATCGCGTCAGGCGGCTCCCCGCGGGCCCGGGTCGGGCGCGCGGATGGAATCGGAGAACTCGGGTACCGGCGATTGCAGACCGGCAAGCAGGAACGGCGCGAGGCGGTTCAGCAGCATCTCGTCACTGCCGGTTTCCGCCGGCGTCAGCTCGGCGATGAGCCGCAATGCATCCGTACCTGCCAAGGTATAAGACAGCGCGCCCATGATGAAGTGCAGGCGCCACGACAGCTCCTTCCTCGGAAGATCCGGCAGCGCTCGTGCGAAAGCGGCCTTGAAGCGCGCGATCATCACCGCGTATTGCTCGGCCAGGAACTTGCGGATGAACGGAGCGGGGTCGGCGTAGGCGCGGCCGAGGAGGCGAAGGAAATCCTTGCCGCCGCGCTCGGGGTCGCGCGCCAGCTTGAGCGCCGGAATGAACATCGCCGACAGGATCCGGTCGCAGGGAAGCGGGTCCGGTGCCGCGGCGTGCTCCAGCCGCGTCAGCAAGTCGACCCGCTCCTGGTTCATCGGGTCGAGCCGCCGGGTGAGCACGGCCTGGAACAGTTCTTCCTTGCTCCCGAAGTGATAGTTGACCGCCGCGAGATTGACGCCGGCCGCGGCCGTGATCGCGCGCAGGCTGGTCGCCTCGTAGCCGTGTTCCATGAACAGCGCCTCGGCGGCGTCGAGGATCTTGCCTTTCGTCACCACCGGCCGCGCCGCCTCCGAGATCGGAATCACCGTGCCCTTCATCGTTGCCGTCCTTCGCCGTTCTCCCTTGCGGGAGTCTTCCGTCCCATCCCTGTTCGACACGCGCCACCCTCGTCCGACCGGAAAACCGACCAGCCGTTTGTTTTGATTAAACGTTCGTTTTAATATTAGGCCGATCGGCGCCGCGCTGTCAACGGCCTCGACACATTATGGCTACCGACCGGTCTGCCCGTGCGCCGATGCGGTCTTTGTCGCATGTGTGCGCTCACTTACAGTTCTCCGCCGCCGCGGTTGGACTCGACCGGGGGCCGGACTCCGGCTGCTCCTACGCCACCTGCTTTGGGTCCGATGCGCGCGGCTCCGACCTTGGCCGTCCGCGCGGAGGACTGCGGTTCGGATCGCCGGGCGTGGCAAGCCCGTGCTGCGCCGTGCCGACGGCGCGGGTCCCCGCCGGGCGCCTTGGCTATACTTGTCCACGGCACGGGAGGTAACACATGGCCTTGATTGCGATCGCGAAAAAACACCATCTGTCGCACAAGAAGGCGAAAGAGGCGGCGGAGAAGGTCGCCGACGACCTGAACGCCCGGTTCGACCTCGACTACGTGTGGAAGGGCGAGCACATCGAGTTCCGCCGGCCCGGTCTCGCCGGCAAGCTGCATGTGGGGAAGGACAGCGTTCGCCTGGACTGCGAGCTCGGGTTCATGCTCTCGCTGCTCAAGCCCACGATCGAGGTCGAGGTGCACAAGCAGTTCGACAAGTATTTCGGCAAGGCCAAGGCCTAGCCGCCCGCGGTCTTCGCTTCGCTGCCGGCAACGGGTAGCGGCACAGTCCTGCCGGCGAACAGCGCCTCCATCAGCTCACGTTCGCGGCGATCGATCGTCGCCAGGAATTCGACGGCGCCATCCATTTTCCGGAACGCCGAGAAGCCGCGCTCCAGAAAGTCGTGCAGCACCCACAGCCCGGCGAGCTTAGCCGGTCCCCGCATCATCACGAGCGCCGTCCGGATCATCGGCGTCTTCACGTAGACGTCGAGCGCCGCGCCGATCTCCCCGATCAGCGCGATCTGCCGCTCCCGCGCGGGGCGGTTGCCCATCCGGCGATAGGCGGCACCATATTCGGCGACGGTGAAGCTGCCGTCCCGACGCGGCAGGCGCTCCAGCAGCGCGCGGTCGAGCTCGTGCGAGAGGGCGTTCAATTCCATTGCCTGCGCCACGGTCGCGATCACGCGCTCGGGGAGCATCAGCACCATCACCGGCACGACGCGCGCGAGATCGGCGTCCCTCCGCGCGAAGTCGACGTTGCCGTAGAGGTCCGTCTGGAAGAAGTCGATGGCATCGCTGTAGCGCGGCTGCACGGCGAGATCCGCATAGGTTGCATGCAGCCGGTCGCCCTGCCACAGCGCCACGCGCTCGAGCGCGGCGGCGAGGTCGGGGTTCGCGAGGCGTTCCGCGTGCAGCCGCTCCACGCGCTCGAGCTCGCGCACGAGCGCGTCCTGCGCCGGACGCGAGGCATCGGAGCGGGAATTCGCCCGGGACATGGGAACGAGCCTACGCCGGAATTTTAGTGTGTTTGCTCTAAACGATCCCGGTACATTGTTCTCAATCGCCACGACAACGCGAGACCTCCCACCACCCGAAAGGAACGATCATGCTGAAAGCCACCCACCTCCAACCCACCCGCTTCAGCGAAGCCGCAATGCTGACCTCGCGTCAGGTCTGGCTCGCGAGCCTCGGTGCCGCCGTCGTCACGCGCGATTGGGTGCAGACCGAAGCCGGCGACATGTTCAAGACACTGGTCAAGGAAGGCACCGTCGTCGAATCGCGCGCGATCCGCTTCGTCGGCGACCGGATCGAGAGCTCGGTGTCCATCGCGAACACGGTCTGGAAGGAAACGCGCCGGACCGTCGAATCGACGGTGAAGCAGGCGGCCGACACGGCGGTCAGCATCGCGCAGCAGGTGCTGCCGAGATCGCTGCCGAAGTTCGAGCTGCCGCTCGTTGCAACGCCGCGCAAGCCGAGAGCGAAGGCCGCGAAGAAAGCGGCGAAGCGCCCGGTCAAGGCTGTCCGGAAGGCGAAGCGCGCAGTAAGGGGAACGACGAAGCGCGCGTGATACGGTAGGATTGCTCCGCAGGTCTTAACCGCGGGAGGAGTCCATGCCGGGTCGTGCGGCAACCGGAGGGTCGAGGCGCGTCCGGCGACGCGCCCGCGCCCGTCCGCGCATGGGTCTCGCGCTGGCGGGCGGCGGCCCGCTGGGCGGGATCTACGAGGTCGGCGCGCTGCTGGCGCTCGCCGACTCGCTCGACGGCGTGGATTTGAGCGACCTCGACGTCTACGTCGGGGTGTCGTCGGGCGGGTTCGTCGCCGCCGCGCTGGCGAACGGAATCTCGCCGACACAGATGTACCGGCTGTTCATCGACGACGGTGCCGATGCGGCGTTGACGCCCGAAGTCTTCCTCCGCCCCGCGCTTTCGGAGTTCGCGCATCGCGCGACCATGGTGCCGCGGCTCGTCCTGCGCGCGACGCTGCAATGCCTCCGGGACCCGTTCCATCACGGCGTGATGGAGTCGCTGGCCACGCTGTCGCACGCGGTGCCCACCGGCATGTTCGACAACCGGTCGATCGACGACTTTCTGCATCACCTGTTTGCGGCACCCGGGCGCACCAACGATTTCCGCAAGCTCGGCCGCAAGCTCTTTCTCGTCGCGACCAATCTCGACACCGGCGCGTCGGTGATCTTCGGCACCCCCGGGCGCGATCGCATCCCCATCTCCCGGGCGATCGAGGCGTCGGCCGCCCTGCCCGGCCTCTTCCCCCCGGTCAAGATCGGCGGCGAGTATTACGTCGACGGCGCCCTCAACAAGACGCTGCATGCGTCGGTGGCGCTCGACGAAGGCGTCGACCTCCTGCTGTGCGTGAATCCGCTGGTGCCGTTCGACGCGAGCGGCGCCACGCTGAACGGGCGCTTCACGGTCGCGAAGCTGAGCCATGGCGGATTGCCGACCGTGCTGTCGCAGACGTTTCGCGCGATCATCCATTCGCGGATGAGGGTCGGCATGGAGAAGTACCGGCAGCAGTATCCGCACGCGGACGTCGTTCTCTTCGAGCCGGACCGCGAGGACGCCGACATGTTCTTCGCCAGCATCTTCAGCTACGCGCAGCGGAAGCGGCTTTGCGCGGCGGCGTACCAGAAGACCCGGCAGAACCTGGACGCCCGCGCCGACGCGCTTGCGCCCCGGCTCGCGAAGCACGGGGTGACGCTGCGCATCGACCGCATCCGGGATCGCAACCGCAACCTGACGCACGCGCTCACCGACGCGCGCCCGCTGCACGTCGACATGGGTCGCGGCTCCGAGATCCGGCAGACCACGCGCGATCTCTCGCACACGCTCGACCATCTCGAACGCTGGCTCGCCGGCGCCCGCTGACGAGTCTCCGGGGCATCGCCCGCCGCCGCGTTTGCCGCGCGCGCCGCCTCCATCTACACTCGGCGCCTCCCCCTCTTCGAGCGTCGCCGGCCATGCCGGAAAAGAAGCGTCCCCGCCGCACCCGGGAGCGGATACTCGAGACCAGCCTCGCGCTGTTCAACCGCTTCGGCGCACCGCAGGTCACGACTGCGAACATCGCCGACGAGATGAACATCAGTCCGGGCAACCTCTACTATCACTTCCGCAACAAGGACGAGATCGTCCTCGAGCTGTACGAAGCGCACGCGGCCGGCGTGCTGCCGCTCTACGTCAGCCCGGGCGGCCGGCACGTCGAGGTCGACGATCTCTGGCTCTGGCTGCATCTGCTGCTGGAGCGGATGTGGGGGTACCGGTTCCTCTATCGCGACCTGGGCGAGCTCGCGTCCAGCAATCGCAAGCTCGGGAAGCGCGTCGGCGCGCTGCTCCGGAAGGGCGCTGCAACCGTGATAGAGTTGTGTCGCGGCATGGTGGACGCCGGGACGGTGCGCGCATCGGACCGCGAGATCGAGGCGCTGGCCGAGAACGCCCTGCTCGTCGCGACGTACTGGTCGTCCTACGACCGGATCCGGCGGGGAGCGCCCGATGACGCGTCGGAGGTCGACGCCGGGCGCGCCGCGTACCAGGTGCTTGCGCTGTTCGCGCCCTATCTCGCCCCCGATGCCCGCGCGCATCTCGACCGGCTATCCGCGGACTATCTCTGACGGAGTGATCGCATGACGAAAAAATGGGCCGCGTTTCCGCATCCCGACAAGGCGTACGCGTACGACGCCCCCGGGGTCAGGAAAGCCTGGGCGCGGTTGCATCGGGGAGACTGCGAGGCCCTGCCCAAGGACGCCGCCGTGCTCGATGCGTGGCGGCATTACCACGCCGGCGCATTCGCAGCCGCGGTCGAGGCCGGGCGCAAGGCAGGTGGCGCGGGCATCAATGCGGCAGTGAAGGCGCAGATGATCTACGCGAATTACCTCGAAAAATCGGAGAAGGCGAAGCTCGCGCTGCTGCACGATGCCGCCGAATGGGCCGACGCGCGGCGAGCGGAGGCGCCGAAGGACGCCAACGCGCATTATCTCTACGCGTACGCGCTGGGCCGCTACAGCCAGGGCATCTCGATCGCCAAGGCGCTGGCGCAGGGCTACGGCGGCAAGATCAAAGACGCTCTCGCCACCGCGCTCAAGCTCGAGCCGAAGCACGCGGACGCGCACATCGCGTACGCGTCGTACCAGGCGGAAATCATCGACAAGGTCGGCGCTCTCGTCGGCGGCATGACCTATGGCGCGAAGAAGGACTCGGCCCTCGAGCACTACCAGAAGGCGCTGAAGCTCAATCCCGATTCGGCCATCGCCCGCGTCGAGTACGCGAACGGGCTCATCATGCTGTTCGGGAAGGCGCGCATGGCCGACGCCGAGCGGCTCTACCAGGAAGCCGCGGCGTGCAAGCCCGCGGATGCGATGGAGCGCCTCGACGTCGAGCTCGCCCGCTCCGAGCTCGACTGACTAGGGCCCGTTAACGCTGCATTCGCGCGAGCGGCGCGGGCACTGCGCCCGCAGGGCTAGGCCGCGCGCACCGCCATCGCGGCGACGGCCGGATCGAGATCGCCCGGCCGGGGCCACGGCGAGAGCAGCGTCGTCAGCACGAGTTTTTCGAACTCCGGGCGGAACCGCGAGATGACGTGCTCGGGATCGGGGCACAGCCTGCGGTCGGTGATCAGTCCGAACTGCACCTCGCCGTTGTACGACAGGATCGACACGCCCATTCCGATGTCCCCGGACTGCGGCACCCAGAACATGAAGCGCTCGATCCTGGCGCCCGCCATGTAGAGCGGTTGCTGCGGCCCCGGCACGTTGGTCATGACCGCGGTCGCGTTGCGCGCAAGCACCGTGACCAGCTGGTCCTGCAGCAGCTTCGGTCCCGCGCCCGCCGCGGCGAGCAGTCCGAGTGTCAGGACCGGCTGCAGACTGCCCTTGAGCGTCCCCATGTTCGCGCGCACCGCGTAGAGCCGCTCGATCGGATTCTCGATGCCGATCGGCAGGTCGAGGAAGACGACGCCGAAGCGGTTGCCGAGCCGATAGGCCCTATCGGGAGGACGCAGGTTGACGGGCACCAGCGCCCGGATCATCACGCCCTCGGTGGCGTCGCCCTTATCGCCGAGGTACCCGCGCAGCGCGCCCGCGACGCAGGAGAGCAGCACGTCGTTGACCGATGCTCCGAGCGCCTTGCCCACCGCCTTCACCTCGTCGAGCAGTATGGGTTCCGCCCAGGCGACGCGCTTGCCGATGCCCGGCTCGCCCTTGAAGCGGGTCCGGGAGTCCTCGCCCATCAGCGCGAGCTTGGCGATCTCCGCCGTCAGGGCGCCGCCCTGCTCGGCGAGCTCGACCGCCTTCCCCGGCTCGAGCCATACCTCGGCGCCCTTCTCGATCAGCGTCGAGCCGAACTTGAGCGCCATCTTCATGACGCCGGAGATCGGCCCGCTCAGTTCGGACAGCGGGTCGTCCGCATCACGCCGCGCCTTTGGCGTCGGCGGGGCCGGCATTGCCGGCGGGCCGTCCGGACCCGAGTCGGTCATCGACAACAGCACCTGCACCAGCGCGATGCCGTCGGCGTAGCAGTGGTGGACGCGCGCAACCAGCGCGCTGCCGCCGCGGTAATTCTCGACGAAGTGGTATTGCCACAGCGGACGCGACGGATCGAGCGGCGTGCACGCGAGCCGGCTCACGAGCGCCTGCAGCTCCCGCTTTCCCGCCCGGCCGGGCAATGCAGCCTGCACGACGTGGTCGTCGATGTCGAAGTCGGCGGTGGTCTCCCAGGACGCCACGCCGAGCTCCTGCACCGGCCGCTGGTGGAAGCGCTTGAACCGCAGCCAGCGCTCGCCGACGACCGCGCGCAATCGCTCGAACGCGACGCGCTCGCGGAAGAGCAGCACGCCGCAGATCATCATCAGGTTGCTCGGGCGGTCCATCCGCAGCCACGCGGTGTCGACCGGCGAAATCTTCTCGCGCCTTGAGCGGGACATGCGGAACGGTCGGAGATCCGGGGGAGAGGCTGGTGACCCGGCGGATTGGAGCGCCAACGGACTGGCGAATTGCGCGCGCTTTCCGCTTCGCGCTAAAGTAGCACAAACCCCACAGCGGGGGAAAACCGGTGCGAATGGAGGAAGCGACGATGGCTGCCCCGAAGAAGGACGACCTCAAGGCGAAGTTCGAGGCTGCCGCCGCGGCTGCCAAGCAGACGAAGAAGAAGCCCGACAACGCGACGCTGCTGAAGCTCTATTCGTATTACAAGCAGGCGACCGAAGGCGACGCGAAGGGCGAACGCCCGGGGGGCTTCGATTTTGTCGGCGGCGCCAAGCACGACGCGTGGTCCAAGCTCAAGGGGATGAGCAAGGACGACGCGATGCAGAACTACGTCAAGCAGGTCGAGAAGCTGAACCGCGACTAGCGACGCGAGCCAGGGAGCAGGGGCCCCGCGCAGCGGGGATGCGACCCAGGCGAGTCGCGCGCACGAGGCCGACACGCAAGAGAGCAGTGCGCATCGTACCGACGCCAGTCTGCGCGCACAGGGAGGCCGAGGCGACGCGAGCCAGGGAGCAGGGGCCCCGCGCAGCGGGGATGCGACCCAGGCGAGTGGCGGCGTGAGCGGCGACGAGGGGCCCCGCGCACGCAGTGCGTGGGGATCGGAGCCTTGGCGAATCGCCGCCCGAGGCCGACGCGTAGAGCCACGCGTGGCGACGACGGCACAAGGAGGCCGAGGGCGCACGAGGCCGACACGCGACCTCCCGCCTCACGCCAGCCGTGCAAAGAGGCCGAGCCGGCGCGGACGCTGTTCCCGCGCGCCGGGGCCCACCCGCTCAGGCGCCGGGCTTTACCGCCGGCTTGGCCCGCCGGGCTGCCTTCGTGGCGCCCTTCGCTGCGCGCGTCCTTCTCGCCGCCGCCTTCGCCGGCCGCGACGTGCGCTTCTCCGGCGCCTTCACCAGCTTGTTGACGGCTTCGGCGAGCTCGTCGACCCGCTTCGCGAGGCGTTGCACGTCGTTCTGCGTATAGACGCCCAGCTTCGCGAGGGCGCGCGCGACGCGATCCTCGAATACCTGCTCCAGCTTGTCCCACGTCCCGCCCGCCATCTGCTGCATCTCCTTCGCCTTCGCGGTCGCGGCGCCACGCGCGGCCGCGGCCGTCTCCGTCGCAACCTTCTTCGTCTTGTCCTGGAACTGCTCGCCCTGCCTGACGAGCGTCTCGAACACCTTCGTGCCCTCCTGCTGAGCCCGGGAGAACGCGCCGAGCCCGGCCAGCCAGATCTGGTGCGACGAGTTGAGCACGACCTGCGCCAGGTCCTTCGTCGCCTCGGCCTCGTTGGCCTCGAGCCTTGCCTTCGCCTTCTTCAACATCCCGTGGTCTCCTTTAGTCCCGGCAGACGACCGTCTGCCGCCGCCAATTGCTTTCCAATGTACATTTTAGGCCCGCCGAGCTAGAGCAAACATACTAAACGTCGCCGGCGGGGAAGAAGGGCGGGCCATGGCGCCGCCCCGCGCTCCCGCCCCGATGCGGCGAGTTACAATCGCCCGCTGCCCTGCCCGGCGCCGCCGCCGGGGAGTTCAGCGATCCCGGATCCGCCCCGCGCGGGCACGCCCCGGCCCCTGCCGGAAGGAGACTCCAGATGGCCTATTTCGTCACCGGTGCGACCGGCTTCATCGGTCGGTATCTCGTCCAGAATCTCTTGAAGCGCGGCGGGCCCGTCTACGTGCTCGTGCGCAAGGGTTCCGAGAAGAAGCTCGCGGCGGCCCGCGCGCAATGGGGCGCGGACGCCAAGCAGGTGGTCGGCGTCATCGGCGATCTCGCGAAGCCGGGCCTCGGGGTGGCCGCAGCCGACGCTGCCCGGCTGAAGGGCAAGGTCGACCACTTCTTCCATCTCGCCGCGGTCTACGACCTCGCGGCGAGTGCGGAAGCCCAGGAGCTGGCCAATGTCGAGGGCACCCGGAACGCGGTGCGTTTCGCCGAGGCCGTGCAGGCGGGCTGCTTCCACCATGTGAGCTCGATCGCGGCGGCGGGGTTGTACGAAGGCACGTTCCGCGAGGACATGTTCGAGGAAGCCGAGGAGCTCGATCATCCCTACTTCAAGACCAAGCACGATTCCGAGGGCGTCGTGCGCCGCGAGTGCAAGCGTCCGTTCCGTATCTACCGGCCGGGCTTCGTCGTCGGCCACTCGAAGACCGGCGAGATCGACAAGATCGACGGGCCGTACTACTTCTTCAAGACGCTGCAGAAGATGCGCCGCATGCTGCCGCCCTGGATGCCGATGATCGGCATCGAGGGGGGGCGGATCAATATCGTCCCGGTGGACTTCGTCGCCGATGCGCTCGACTACCTCGCGCACAAGAAGGGGCTGAACGGCAAGTGCTTTCACCTGACCGACCCCGAGCCGCACCGGATCGGGGAGGTGCTCAATATCTTCGCCAACGCCGGCCACGCGCCGCAGATGACGATGCGCGTCAACGCGAAGATGTTCGGATTCATTCCCGCGCCGATCCTCTACGGCCTCGGGTCGCTCGCGCCGGTCAAGCGCGCGATCAGGGTCGTCCTTACCGATCTTGGCATCCCGCGCGACGTCTTCCAGTTCGTCAACTGGCCGACGCGCTACGACAATCGCGAGGCGGCGAAGGCGCTGAAGGGGTCGGGCATCGCGGTGCCGTCGCTCGAATCCTACGCGGCGAAGCTGTGGGACTACTGGGAGCGCAATCTCGACCCCGACCTCTTCGTCGACCGCTCGTTGTCGGGCCGCGTCAAGGACAAGGTCGTCGTCGTCACGGGGTCGTCGTCCGGGATCGGCAAGGCGACGGCGCTGAAACTGGCCGACGCGGGGGCGAAGGTGATCCTCGTCGCGCGCGGCGAGGAGAAGCTCGTCGAGACCAAGGCCGAGATCGACCGGCTGGGCGGCCGGGCGTGGATCTACGCTGCCGACGTCTCGGATCTCGCCTCGTGCGACGCGCTCGTGCAACGCGTGCTGAAGGAGCACGGCGCCTGCGACTATCTGATCAACAACGCGGGGCGCTCGATCCGCCGCGGGGTGCTCAACTCGTTCGACCGCTTCCACGATTTCGAGCGCACGATGCAGCTCAACTACTTCGGCGCGCTGCGGCTGATCATGGGCTTCCTGCCGAAGATGATCGAGAGGAAGCGCGGCCACGTCATCAACATCTCGTCGATCGGCGTGCTCACCAACGCGCCGCGGTTCTCCGCCTACGTGGCCTCGAAGGCGGCGCTGGACTCCTTCTCGGCGTGCGCCGCGTCCGAGTTCGTCGACAAGGGGATCCATTTCACCACGATCAACATGCCGCTCGTGCGCACGCCGATGATCGCGCCGACGAAGATCTACGAGAGCGTGCCGACGCTGTCGCCCGAGGAAGCCGCCGACCTGGTCGTGAATGCGATCCTCCACCGGCCCGTGCGCATCGCCTCGCGCCTCGGCATCTTCGGCGCGATCTGCCACGCAGCCGCTCCGAAGCTCACGCAGGTGATGCTCAACACCGCGTTCAACATGTTCCCGGACTCGTCGGCCGCGCTGGGCAAGAAGGGCGGCGAGCCGCAGCCGCTCACCCCCGAGCAGATGGCCTTCGCCCAGATCACCCAGGGGATTCACTGGTAGGTGGTCGCCAACTCCCGCGCCACGCGCGCGAGCTCGGCACGACGAGACCGTACACGCGCCGGTCGCCGAGCAGCGCGTTGTGGCCGATGCCGACGAGCTCGATGTTCTCGGCCCCGGCGAGACGCGAGCTGGTCTGCGGCGCGACCATCGAATCGTGCCACGACCACAGCGAGACGATGCGCGCGGGGCTCGGCGTACCCTCGCTTTCGTTGAGCCCGGCAAGCCAGGGATTGCCGGGCCGCAGCTGCCGCAGGCAGACGCCCGGAAAGAGCCAGGCGTGGACGCTGCCGTGATGCGGCGCGCCGAGCGTCACGACGGACGCGATCTTCGTTCCGCCGTAGCGGCGGAGATAGGCGCGGGCAACGACACCGCCCATGCTATGGCCGACGATCGCGACGCGCGACGCGCCCGTGGCGCGGAGAATGGCATCGACCTTGACCGCGACCTGGTCCGCGAACGCTTCGACGGACGCGAGCGGGGGCCCGTACGATAGCGTGTACACCGGCCCGATACCTCGGGCAACCAGCTCGCCGCGCAGGCCGTAACAGCACACCGGCGTTGCACAGCACGCCGTGCAGCAGCAACACCGGTGCCCTGGCGGGCGCAGGCGCCGGATCGCGCATCAGCCATCGAAACAAGGCCATCCGTGGACCCGAGCGGCCTATCGCGCGGACTTCGTCCCGGAAGAGGCGCACGCTTGCGGCGAACCCGATCCGCAGCTCCGGCGGGCGCGGCGCGCGAAAGACCCACGCCAGCGCGAACCAGCTGGCCGTGATCGCGAGCAGCACGGACGCATAGGCAAGCGGCGCGCCCGCGAGGTATGCCCACGGACTCGCGCCCGCGGCAATGGCCGTCGCAGCCCATGCGGCGTAGCACGCGAGGCCCCCGCCGATCAAAAGCCAGAGCGCGATCGCAGTCGTCATAGGGCGCGGCGCGAGCGCGCTGCCTTCGGCAATTTCTCGAATCGGACGCGCCCGGGTCCCACCCGGCTCGCCCGGCGAGCGGGCGGCACCGGCTCAGCGAGCGCGGGAGCGGGCTCCGTTGCGCAGGGTGCGCGCCCCGGCGCCCGCGAGGAGCAGCGCGGTGAGCATGAGCGCCCAGCCGGAGAGCGTCGGTACCCTGGGCGCGATCAGGTCGGCTGCCTGCTGCGCGGTCTGCGGGCAGGTTCCGTAGGAACCGTAGCAGGAGTACAGCACGTCGCGCGTGGAGCAGTTGTAATAGACGAAGAACTCTGCGGTGTTGGACGGGGCGGGCGGGTCGTCACCGACGTAGGCATAGGCGCCGATCAGGGTATTGGCCGGCTGTTGCGGCGAGATGGTGATCTTGTAGCCCTGGAAGGTGCCGGGGCCGAAACTTGCCAGCGCCGTCGTCGGGGTCTTGAACACCGAGACGGAGTTGTCGCCCGTCTTGGTCCACTGGCCCAACTCGGTGGTCGCACCGCTCGTCGTCAGCGTGAGGTCGAGATTGGCGTTGCTGCAGCCCGCGCTCGCGCTGAGCGCGACACCCTGCGCGGTCGCCGCCGCTTCCGCGACGAGCGGCACAATGGCGCAGGACAGGAACACAATAAAACGAAGAATGCACCCGGGCTGGGCGGTTCGGCCCATATCCCACCTTTGTTCAACACTTGCCTGGGTGCAATGATGCGCTCTCCCAGTGTTCCGCCGCAAGGAGCGCTGGTGAAAACGGCACAAAAAATGGCGGAGCCGACGCATTTTCGTGTTGGATTCGGGCCACAAAATTGCCCTTCGACGCGAAACGTCGTTAAAGCCCGACACTTTTTGCGTTGTCGATTCGCGACAAGGTCGCGGATACCCGGCCGGAGCCCGAGCCGAGCGGGGCCCGCGCCTCGCGCACCCGGTCAAGCAGCGCGCGATCCCGCCATGGCCGGTTTCGGCGCCGCTTGCGCTCGCCACGCCTTCAGCGCTTCGATCGCGGCGGCGAGGTCGGGCGCGAGCGTCACGCCCGGAAGCGACTTGCGCACCCGTCGCGTCATCTCGCCGCCAGCCCAGAGCGCCACCTTCGGCGGCAGCTGCCGGCGCAGCGTTGCGAGTCCGTCGCCCGCCTGGCGCACGGGAAAGGCCCCGGAAAACGACAGCGCGACCACATCCACCTCGTGCGCGAGAGCCGCGCGGCGGATGTCCTCGATCGGCGTCTGCACGCCGAGCGAGATGCACTGCGCGCCCTCCGGCACCAGCAGCGCCTCGACCATCAGCAGTCCCATGCCGTGCTGTTCCCCGGGGAACGTCGTCAGCAGCACCTTCGGTTCGCCGGTCTGCCGCGGAAACGCGTTGATTGCGGTCCGCAGCGCGGCCTGCACCTGCTCGGAATACAGGTGCTCCTCGAATACGGCGAGCTCGCCACGCATCCACGCATCCCCGACCGCGTGATTCAACGATGTCAGCGTCTCGAGGACGAAGCGCTGGATTCCCTGGCGCATAAGCTGGTTGGCCAGCGCATTCTGCAGCGCCGGTGCATCGTGGCCCGCGAGCAGCGCGAGGATCTCCCGCTCGACCCCCGGGGCGGCCGGCTCGCGCCGCGGCGCGATCCGGCCATCGGCCAGAGCGTTCAGATCCTCGAGCGAGTGGTGAATGATCTTGCCCGGACGCAGGCCGACGTCCATCAGGCGCTTGATCGCGCGGAGCTTCGCCAGTTCCGCGAGCGAATACATGCGCTCGCCGTTCTCGTCGCGGGCGGGCCGCGGAAAGCCGTAGCGGCGCTCCCACATGCGCAGGACGTCCTTCGACAGGCCGGCCTCGCGCTCGACGGCGCTGATATTGAGCGCGAGGCTGGAGTTCTCTGCGGGATGGGTCATCGTTTTCGGGATTGCCGTGGATGGTTCGAGCCGAGGCTCGCATCGTATTTTCTTGACGCGCGACTGTCCAGGACAAATTGCATGGCGGCCCTGGACTCACCCGCGGCGGCGCGTGCGCCGCAACCGCGATGACCGACAAGCCGAATCCGGTCGCGTCGACGACCGCCCAGGCGGCGGGAACGAGCGGGGGGACCGCAATCTGGAATCGAACAGCGATTCGAAAACGGTGAACAGCGTCTTTGACCCGCAGTCGCCGGATCGCCTATAATTCCGCCCCTTGGCGAACTAGCTCAGCTGGTTAGAGCAGAGGAATCATAATCCTTTGGTCCGGGGTTCGAGTCCCTGGTTCGCCACCATCTCCCAAAATGCCCGCCACCGAGCGGGCATTTCCGTTTTCGCACTGAGTCGGGTCACCGGTCGACGCCGGCGGGGGCGCACCGCCGTCTGCCCCGCGCATCGACTATGATGCGCGCAGCCCGCTACGCCCGCCCGTCATGCCCGCCGCCGACTTCTCGCGCGACCTCGACCAGCATCGCGGCTACCTGCTGCGCGTCGCGCGCCTGCAGCTGCGCGACGAGGCGCTCGCCGAGGACGTCGTGCAGGAAACGCTGCTGGCCGCGCTTTCCGGCAGCGGGTTTTCCGGCAGATCGAGCCTGCGGACCTGGCTCACCGGCATCCTCAAGCACAAGATCGTCGATGCGATCCGGAGAAAGCGGCGCGAGCCGGCGGCCGCCTCGACGTTCGGCAACGTCGAATCGGAGCTCGCCATCGAGGATTTCGACGCGCTGTTCGGACGGTGGAGTGGCTGGGACGAGCCGCCGGCGGATTGGGGCGATCCCGAGGAGGCGCTTGGCCGCCGGCAGTTCTTCGACGTGCTCGACTTCTGCCTCGAGAAGCTGCCGCCGAACACGGCCCGGGTGTTCATGATGCGGGAGGTCATGGAGCTCGAGACCGACGAGATCTGTAAGGAATTGGCCATCACCGCGAATAACCTCTGGGTGATGCTCTACCGGGCGCGGATGGCGCTGCGCCTGTGCCTCGAGCAGAACTGGTTCGCAGGCAAGAGCTCGCGCGGCTGAATGGTGCACGCCCGATACCCGGAATCCGAAGGCATCGATCCATGATCCGCAAGGCAATGGGCCACCTGATCACGTGCAAGGAGGTTTCGCGGCTGGTCTCCCTGCAGGAGGACCTGCGGCTGCCGCTCTGGCAGCGGTGGCGGGTGCGCCTGCACCTGGCGATCTGCGACGCCTGCGCGCGCTTCGAGAGCCAGGTCCGCTTCCTGCGAACGGCGATGCGCTCGTACCGCGAGTAGCGGGGCGGACCTCGCCCCGCGGTATCATTCGCGGTCGATGCAACTGACCGTCAACGGCACGCCGCGCACCCTCGGGCCGGGGGTGGCGACCCTGGCCGAGCTCGTCCGCGAGCTCGCGCTCGAGGGCAAGCGCATCGCCGTCGAGCGCAACGGCGAGATCGTGCCCCGGAGCCGCTACGCGCAGACGCCGATCGAGGACGGCGACCGGCTCGAGATCGTCGGCGCCGTCGGCGGCGGCTGACGCCGCGGCCCGCGCCGCTGGCGTAAAATCGGGTCCATGAACGCTCCGCACGCACCGAAGCCTGCCATCGCCGACCCGCTGGTCATTGCCGGCCGCGCGTACCGCTCGCGCCTGCTCGTCGGCACCGGCAAGTACCGGGATTTCGACGAGACCCGTGCGGCCGTCGTCGCGTCGGGCGCGCGAGATCGTCACCGTCGCGATCCGGCGCACCAACATCGGCCAGGACCCGAACGCCCCGTCGCTGCTCGACGCGTTGCCGCCGTCCGAGTTCACCTACCTGCCGAACACCGCCGGGTGCTACACCGCGGACGACGCAGTGCGCACGCTGAGGCTCGCGCGCGAGCTCCTCGACGGCCACACGCTGGTCAAGCTCGAGGTGCTGGGCGACCCGAATACGCTCTTCCCGAACGTGCGCGAGACGCTCACGGCCGCCGAGACGCTGGTGAAGGACGGGTTCCAGGTGATGGTGTACACGTCCGACGATCCGATCGTCGCGCGCGAGCTCGAGGCGATCGGCTGCATCGCGATCATGCCGCTCGCCTCGCTGATCGGCTCCGGGATGGGCATCCTCAATCCGTGGAACCTGAAGCTCATCATCGACGCGGCGAAGGTCCCGGTGCTGGTCGACGCCGGCGTCGGCACCGCGTCGGATGCCGCGATCGCCATGGAACAGGGTTGCGCCGGCGTGCTGATGAACACGGCGATCGCCGCGGCGCGGGACCCGGTGCGGATGGCCCGCGCGATGCGGCTCGCGGTCGAGGCGGGGCGCGAGGCCTTCCTCGCCGGGCGAATGCCGCGCAAGTTCTACGCGGCGAGCCCGAGCTCGCCGACCTCCGGCCTCATCGGTTGAGCCGCATGCCGGTGCGTCGATGCGCCCGGTGGGCGGCGCGCGCTGCGGTTCCCCTCGCCTCGCTGCTCGCGCTCGCCGCGATCGCCGTGCCGCTCGAGCCGCAGGAGCTCGCGAAGGTCTGCGCGCAGGCCGAGGACTCGGCGCACTGCGGGCGGCTCGTCGAGGAGGTCCAGCTGAAGCGGCTGCCGAACCTCGCCGTCCGCGACGGTGCGGCGTTGCGCGTGTCGCTCTTTCCTTCCGGCACGACGACGTTCGCCGACACCGAGGCGCTGAACGGCGGCCGGTCGTACAGCCTGTGGGACTACATCTCCGAGATCAACGCCGTCGTCCTCTACACGACCGACGGCGACGACGTGACCTTCACGCTGCTCCAGCGGGCCACCGGCCGCAAGACGGAGCTGCCCGCGGACCCGAAGCTCTCGCCGGACCGCTCGCGGCTGGTCACCGCCGATTTCTGCGAAAAGCGGTGCGTCAACGAGCTCGCCGTGTGGCGCGTGACGCGCGACGGGGTGCGCAAGGAATACTCGTGGAAGCCCAGGGAGACGTGGGCGGATTCCACCGCGTCGTGGAAGGACATGGACACGCTCGTCGTCCAGTACACGCCCGCCGGATCGGCGACGCCGGGTCGGCTGGAGCGCAAGCTCACGGATGCGGGCTGGCTGCGCCACAGCGCGCCGCAGTGATTCCCGACCCGCCCCCCGACGCCAACGCACGGCCGCGCCGCCCGGTGCGCAGCTACGTGCTGCGGCAGGGGCGGATGTCGCCGGCGCAGCAGCGCGCGCTCGAGGACCTGCTGCCGCGCTTCGGCATTCCGTATCGAGCCGCGCCGCTCGACCTCGACCGCGCGTTCGGCCGCGCCGCGCCGCGCGTGCTCGAGATCGGGTTCGGCATGGGCGAGGCGACCGCGGCGATCGCGCAGGCGCGACCGCGCGAGGACTTCCTGTGCATCGAGGTGCACTCGCCGGGCGTGGGCAGCCTGCTGAAGCGCGTGGCCGAGCTCGGCCTCACCAACATCCGGGTGATCCAGCACGATGCCGTCGAGATCGTCGCGGCGATGATTCCGCCGGCATCGCTATCGGGCATCCACGTCTTCTTTCCGGACCCGTGGCCGAAGAAGCGCCATCACAAGCGGCGCCTGTTGACGCCTGCGTTCGTGCGCGAGCTCGCGCTGCGGCTCGCGCCCGGCGGCTACCTGCATGTCGCGACGGACTGGGAGGACTACGCGCAGGAGATCCTCGCGGTGCTCGCCGCGGAGCCGCTGCTCGCCAACGCCGCCGCCGGCTTCGCCGCGCGGCCCGAGTACCGGCCGCTGACCAAGTTCGAGGCGCGGGGACTGAAGCTCGGCCACGGCGTCCGGGATCTCGTCTTTCGACGGCGCCAGGGCGCGGTCAGCGAAAGCGCCGGATGAGCGGTCTTTCGAACAGGTGCCAGCTCAGCATGGAGAGCGCGAGGACGCCGGCGAGCGTCATCCAGAGCATGTCCTCCGCGGTCGCCGCCAGCGCGTTCCTCTTGAGCGTCAGGATCACCGGCAGGTGCCACAGGTAGATGCCGTAGCTGATCTCGCCGAGGTAATTCAGCGGCCGCAGCGGCCCGTAGCGCGTCAGGTCGGGCAGCTGTGCCGCCAGGAGCACCAGCGCGCCGAATGACAGCGCGAGCGCGCTTCGCCAGAAGACGACCATCCAGGCGTTGCCCCAGTAGTCGGTCTGCGCCCAGTAGCTGGTCCAGACGACGTACATGGCAACCGCGAATGCGCCCGCCGTCCCGAGCAGGAGGTGCGCGCGGCCGCGCGCGGCCCATCGCCGGATCGTGCCGTCCAGATGCAGCCGCGCGATGCAGATGCCGATGGCGAAGGCGTCGACCATCGACGGAACCTGGGTCGCGTAGACGAACGTGATGCTCGGATTGCCGAGGTCCCGCGTTGCCCAGTAGGCGAGCGCCCGGAAGCCCCAGGCGACGACGAGCCCGCCCACGAACAGCCATCTCAGGTCGACGCGGGACAGCAACGGCACGGCGAGGATCGCCAGCACGTAGAACTGCATCTCGGCGGCGACGCTCCAGTTCGGGCCGTTGATCGCACTGTGCAGCCACGGGTGCAGGTTGTGCAGGAAGAGCAGGTGACTGCCGATCTGTACGGACAGCTTCTCCCACGCGAGCTGCAGCAGCGGCGGCCGCACGAGGACGAGGAATGCGGCGCCGGTGAGGAGGTAGAGCGGCACGATGCGCGCCAGTCGCCGGCGCATGAACGTCCAGCGGTAACCGCCATCGCCTTCGCGATAGAGCCTGATTGCGGAGAGCCCGATGACGAAGCCGCTGATGACGAAGAAGAGGTCGACGCCGACCCAGCCCACGCGAAACGTCAATGGCGGGCCCGACGTCGGGAACGACGGCCACGGCGCGAGCTCGATGACGTGGTAGACCACGACCAGCAGCGCGGCGAACGCGCGCAGGAAGTTGACGTTCGGGAAGTACATCGGCGCGTGGGTCCCGGATCGAAGAAGCGGTTCTGCGTTGCCGGGACGGCGGCGTCAGGCCGGGGATTGCGGGCGTCTCCGGGGTTTCATCCGCATCAGCAGGGCCTTGAGCTTCCCGAGCAGGGGTCGGTGCAGCTCCTCGAGCTCCCGCTCCCGCTCGAAGGCGAGCGCCTCGGCGTGGCTGAGCCCCGCACGCAGCCTGGCGATCTCCTCGTCGCGCTCGGCCAGCAGCTTCTCCGCCACGGCCAGCCCCTCGCGCAGCCTGGCGATCACCGACTCGCGTTCCTCGCCGTATCTTTCGGCATCGGTCAGCTGCGCCCTGAGCAGATTCCGCTCGGCGACGCGCTCGGCCAGCACCTGCTCCGGCTCGTCCCCGCCCAGTGCGCAGCGCGCGCCGTCGACTGCCGCGCGCAACGCGCGTGCCGGATCGCGCGCGATGAATTCGCGCACCTTGCGCAAGTAGTCGGGATGCAGGTCGGTCAGCGTCTTCCCGGCGGTCAGCGTCAACGCCGCGCGCTCGTCGGAAAAGCTCACCGATCCCTCGTGGAAGACGAACACGTCGCCGGCCAGAACGTTGCGCCAGCCGGCGCCGGCCACGCGCAGGCTGAAGTCGTTCTCCTCGCCGTAGCCGCGTCCGAAGCGCTGGGCATCGAACAATCCCAGCCGGTCGAGACAGGCGCGTCGTATGTACATGCAGAATCCGACGGCCGTCGGCAGGTCCACGCTCTGCCCGGCGTTGGTCGCGGCAAACAGCCGGTCCAGCGCGGCGAGACCCAGCGTGCCGGGCACGCCTCCGCGCCAGCCGTCGAACGGGTACGAGCAGATCGTCGCGTTGTTGGAGAAAGGCGTCACCGTCCCGATGTCGGGCCGGGTGTGGGCGCAACGATGCAGGCGATCCAGCCAGTCGTTCGCCACTTCGGTGTCGCTGTTCAAGAGCACCACGTCCCGCTCGGCGTGCAGCGCCATGCCACGGTTCACCGACCGGACGAAACCGAGATTGCTCTCGTTGCGCACGAGGATGATCCGCCCTCCGTCCGCGAGCTCGTCCAGATAGCGCGCGATGCCGGGGTCCGGGCTCGCGTCGTCGACCGCGACGATCGCGAAGGCCGTGGTCTGCGCATTGCCCAGCACGCTGTCGACGCAGCGGCGCGTCTGCGCCAGGCCCTTGTAGATCGGAATGACGACGTCGAGCACGGCTCGCCTCTACCCGCGCGGCCCGTGCAGCCGCCGGCCGATGCCGCCCAACCCTTCGGTCCGCAGCACGCTCATGACCCTCGCCCGCAGCATCTTGCCGCTCCTGGGTGAGAGCAGCAGCGACAGCAGGCGCATCGTCGTCGGCAGCGAAACACGCGAGCGCATGCGGGCAGCGCTGCCCGCCCGTCGCGCGCCGCGCTCCGAGAACACCTCGGGATGCCTGAGCCGCCCCTCCGAATTGCACCAGGCGAGATAGTTCGGTCGATCCGCCCGCGCGTCGTAGGGATCCGGAAACGCCCGCTGCAAATCGGTGTGCTCCCGATAGAACCAGCGATGACCGGGCTCGATGGGCGTTCCGTCGGAAAAGCTCCCGAACGCCCAGGGCCACTCGCTGATGGGATCGCGATCGGCGATCGCGATCTCCCCTTCGTACCACGAGATCAATTGCTGCACGGCCGGACTTGCCGAGGCGTTCTTTATCGCCATGATCCGGTGCGCGCCGCTGTCGAATCCGGTGAAATGGTAGAAGCCCAGGGGCTCGCCGTCGACCTGGAAACCCTTGTCGAAGTCGCCGGTCATGCGCCGCGTCGTCAGATTCCACGTGGCGACGTTGTGCCGCGAGGACTTGACGATCGCCACGCCGTCGAAGAAGACCGGCGCGAAATTCACCCACTTCTGGTCGGTGAAGAGGCCGTTCTCCACCTCCGCCCGGCACAGATGGTAGGTTCGCTCCGCCCACCAGTCGGCGAAGCGCCGGCCTTCCGCCGTGTTTCTGACGCCGATGAATCCGAGGTTGAAGATGCCGTGCTTGAGGCTCGCGACCTCGTTGTCGACGACGGCGTCCAGTGTCTGCTCGGGCTTGGTCTGATGCGGAGTCAGCGCGACATTGCTCTGCCCGAGCGTGGCCAGGATGTCGTCCACGCGCGAGAACAGCACCATGTCCGGATCGAAATACAGGACGGTCCCGCAGTCCGGAAGCGTCAGCAGCCGCTTCAGCGCGAACGGCTTGATCGCCGTGGACAGCTCCACGATGCTGTGGGTGAAGCTCCAGCGCCGGAAGTCGGCAATGCCGAGCTCGCCGATCTCCAGGATCGAATCGAATGGCTCGTCCTCCGTGCGCAGCCACTGCGGGCGCTCGTCGGCCAGCGCGAGATGAACGACCGCCTCGGGGTGGTGGCGCTTGAGCGAACGGCAGAGGATGCGCACCTTCGGCAGATAGTTCACTGCCGCGCTCGTGAAGATGTGCAGGACCTCAGCCACGGGAAATCGATGCCGGTAGGTGCGCGCCCATCTTACGCCACCGAGACTTCGCTCGCCGCGAGCTGCCCGTGGAAATCGATGAGCGCCGCGAGCGCGGAACGGGCGCTCACCTCGCTGCACAGCCGCGACTTGCCGTAGCTCTTCAGGCGCTCGCCGGGAGCCCCCAGATCGAACGCGACGACCGGCAGACCGAGCAGGATCATCTCCTCGGTGACGTAGGAGAAGGTTTCCGGGCAGATCGACGGGAAGAAGAACAGGTTGATCCCGTTGGCCTCGATCAGATCGACGAGATCCTCGTGCCGGTAGTTGCCGGTCACCCGCAGCCGGTCCGACTTGAGCGCGATATCGAGGACGCCGATCACGACGACCCTGATGTCGCGATGGTCGCTGTCGATCATGGCGAGCAGGTCCTTGACCACCATCGCCCCCTTCTGCACGCTGATCGTGCCGATGATGCCGATCACCAGCGGAGCGCCGTGATCGAGGCGGGGCAGACGGGCCGGCAGGTAGTCGACGCGATGGGGAATGACGCTGATGCGGCCGGGATCGAGGCCCGGGTAGGCGCGCAGCAGCAGCCGCCGCGTCGAATCGGAAAAGCAGCGCACCTCGTCGGCCGCCTGCAGGCAGCGCCCCCACAGCGCGCGCCAGGGCCCGATTTCGGTCGGAGGAGACAGCGCCACGTACCTGGCCTGATGGCGCTTCAGGCAGGCCGCGCATTCGGCGACATCCGGAATGCCGCAGTAGCGCCCGTCGGCATTGAGCAGCACGAACGAGGGGCACACCGAAAAATAGTCGTGGACGGCGAACGTCAGCCGCACGTCCGGATTGCCGGCGCGCATCGTGCTGATCCAGTCGGCGAAGACCAGGGGCTCGTCGAAGGAGACGGGACTGTTGAGGAAGATCTCCGCGACGGGCGACTCGTTCAGTATCCGTTCGAGACCGAGGAACGACGAGATCCGGTAGATCTCCTCGCCACCGCCCGGCTGGAACACCTGGAGCCGATAGTCGAGCGTGGGCAGGTTGTACGTGCACAGCAGCACGGCGACTCCGCCCGAGAGTCGTTCGTCGATCAACGCGCGACGGTACTGGTTCGCCCCGCCGCCGAGGTTGTGGTCGAACACGACCGATACGCGGCGATCGCCGCTCAGCTGGGGCAGCAGACGACCGACGACGTCGAGGTCGTCGAGCGAGGGCGCCGCGTAGTTCTGCGCCTTCGCCCGCATCACGATGCCTTCGATGTCGCCGCGTTTCAGCCGGCGCCAGACGGCACGGGCGAGCCAGAGCAGCTCGCGGAATTTCCGGTGGCCGCCGCCACGCGATTCCAGGACGTGCGTGACGTCGAGCCCCAGCAGCGCGCCATCGTCGAATCGCAGCTCGAGGACGAGCGCGGCCACCGGCTGGCGCGGCGAGTAGCCGGTGACCACGAAACCGGAGGACCCGGCATTGCGCAGCCGCGGAAAGGCGCTCTCGACGTCATCGCGCGCCAGGCCGAAATTGACCGGCAGCCGCTTCTCCCATCCGTCGCCCTTCAGCACCAGGGTGACGTCCTCGATCGCGTGCGCCGGATGCGCGACCCAGCCCCAGCCGAAGATGCGCGTCCCGTTGGTCACCAGGCGGTCGATGCCGAATTGCAGCTCCCGCTCTCTGTTGGCGCTCATGGTTGCATCGGGAAGGGTCCGGGCGGCCGTCGTCGACTGCGGCGAGGACGGCCTCCGTCGGGATCGGGAGGGGACTTCGGGCAGCGAGGGTGCCCGCGGCGTGGAAGAGGACGGCCATTTTAGCGGAGCCGTTCGTCGCCGGCTCTGCCGGCCGACCGCGGATGCCGATCGTCGCCGGCCGCCGTGGATGCTGATCGTCGCCGGCCACCGTGGGGCCGGCTTCAGCCGGCGGCGCCCGTTCGCCGCCTGAAGCCGGCCCCGCGCAGGAATCGGTCCTGCCCGGCAACCCGGGCGTCATCGGGACCTCGCGAGTGCGCGGGTAGAATTGCAGGGCGATGAACGGGAAACTCGAATTCACCGGCGAGCGCTTCATTCCCGGCACCGCCGGCGAGATCTGGCACGAGCATTGGCACCGCTACCATTTCGCCGCCCCGCTCGTGGCCGGCCTCGAAGTGCTCGACGTCGCCTGTGGCGAGGGCTACGGCAGCGCGCTGCTCGCAACGCGCGCCGCCACGGTGATCGGCGCCGACATCGCCGAAGCCGCACTGGACCATGCCCGCGCCCGCTACGCCGGGACCGCGAATCTGGGCTTCCGGCAGGCCGACTGCGCCGCCCTCCCCTTTGCCGACGCGAGCTTCGACGCCGTCGTCTCGTTCGAGACGATCGAGCACATCGTCGCCCAGGAGCCGTTTCTCGACGAGATCCGCCGCGTGCTGCGCCCGGGCGGTCTCCTGATCCTGTCGTGTCCGAACAAGACCGAGTACAGCGACCGCCTCGGCGTGACGAACGAATTTCACGTCCGCGAGCTCTATCGCGGCGAGCTCGCCGCGCTGGTCGGCTCCCGTTTCGCGCATGCCGTCTGGTACGGCCAGCGCCCGAGCTTCTATTCGGTCGTGTGGCCCGAGGAAGGCGCCGGGCAGGGCGAGATCTTCGAGGTTTCGGAAGCCTCCGCCGATGTGCCGGCGCGAGGGCACGCGCGCCCGCTCTACTTCATCGTCGTTGCGAGCGCGTCCGCCACGCGGCTGGCCGCGATCACGCCACGGCTGTCGGTGCTTGCGGATCGCGACGAATGGGTGCACCGCGACTACGAGAAAGTCATGCGCGACCTGGAGGCGACGCATCGCCGCTGCAACGATCTCGCCGGAGAGCTCGCTCTCGCGCAACGCGATCATGCCG
Source organism: uncultured beta proteobacterium (assembly GCA_963786625.1). Taxonomy (GTDB): domain Bacteria; phylum Pseudomonadota; class Gammaproteobacteria; order Burkholderiales; family Casimicrobiaceae; genus CAIWHR01. Next base: position 160,908 of record CAWAZS010000010.1, on the reverse strand, counting down.
ATGCGCTCCGCCAGCGCGATGCGGCGCAGCTCGCGGAGGCGGACGAGCGCGCGCGCCTCGTCGCGCAGAGCGAGACCCAGCAGCGCGAAATCGCGCGCCGCGCGAGCTTTCGCTGGTGGCTGGCGCTGCCGCTGCGGCGGGCCTGGCTCGCCCTGACCGGCAAGCCACCCTGGAGTTAGCGGCGCGAGCCGCAGCGCATGGCGACGGCGGGGATGGAGGCCGCGCCTGGCGTTCAGGCGAGCGTCAGAATGACCGGCTGATGGTCGGCCGCCTGGGTCTCGCGGTCCACGCGCACGCCGGCAATGCGCGACTTCAGGCCCTCGCTCACGAAGATGAAGTCGCAGTGCAGCTCCGGCTCGCCGGGGACCTCCTTCTCGTAGATCTTGAACGTGCTGGGATGCGGCTCGCCCGGGTGCGCGCACTCCCACGCATCGACGAGCGCCGGGGTTCCGTCGGCGAAACGGCGCGCCCATCCGCGCGTGCAACGGATCGTCGGGCTCGAGGTTGAAATCGCCGGTGATGATCGTGGCGGCGGGCCGCAGGTGGGTATGGAACGGTCCGCCGCTGGTGTCGACGATCGATCCAGAGCGCGCGTGCCCGTGCCCCTCGGCGTAGATCGCGCGCAGCGCCTCGACCTGTGCGCTGCGCTGCTTGACCGAGTAGTACTCGAGATGCGTGGTGATCACGCGCACGTCGCCGAAGGGGGCGCCGACGACCGCCTCGACGGCAATGCGCGGCATCCCGTTGATCCCGGGATCGACCGGCGATGGCAGCAGGTGCCGGTACGCCTGCCGCACGGGCAGCCGCGAGAGCACCATGTTGCCGAAGCGCCGCCGCCTCGCCCCGTCGCCCGGATGGTCGGTCGCCACGCCCGGGATCGCCGTGTAGCCGGGCAGCAGCGTCGCGATGAGCGCGAACTGGTCCGCATCCGAGTTGCCGGCGAGCCGCGGATCGGGGAAGTTGTCGGCGATCTCCTGGAGGCACAGCACGTCGAAGTCGGCGAGCCGCTTCGCCTCGGCGGCGATGCGCGCCGGATCGACGCGGCCGTCGACGCCGCGGCACCACTGAACGTTCCAAGTAATCAGCTTCATCGTATCCCCGCGCGCATGAAACTCTGCACGAACTGCCGCTGAAACAGCAGGAAGGCGATCAGCAGCGGCGCCGTGTCAGCAGCGTCGCCGCCGTGATGATCGACCAGTCGATCCCCTGGTCGGTCGACGAGAACACCTGCAGGCCGACGGTCAGCGGCCGCGATTCCACCGAATTGGTAATGATGAGCGGCCAGAGGAAATTGTTCCAGTGGTAGCTGACGCTGACCAGCGCGTACGCGAGATAGACGGGCCGCGCGAGCGGCACGTAGACCTTCCACAGCACCGCGAGCGGCGTGCAGCCCTCGATGCGCGCGGCCTCGTCGAGCTCGCGCGGCACGGTCTTGAAGGTCTGCCGCAGCAGGAAGATGCCGAAGGCGCTCGCCATGTAGGGCAGCCCGATCGCGACGATGGTGTCCTTGAGCCCCAGCTGCGTCATCGTCCGGTAGTTCTCGACGATCAGCACGTCCGGCATCACCATCAGCTGCACGAGCACCAGCGCGAACAGGACGCCGCGGCCCGGAAACTCGAAGCGGGCGAAGGCGTAGGCGGCGAGCGTCACCAGCACGAGCTGCGCGGCGAGGACCATCGTGACCAGCAGCACCGTGTTGACGAAGTACCGCGCGAACGGCGCCGCCTGCCAGGCCTTGACGAAATTGGCGAGCGTCAGCGGCGCGGTCAGGTCGAACCGGGTCGAGTACTCGCCCGGGTGGAACGCGGTCCAGAAGGCGTAGACGAGCGGCAGGATCCAGAGCACGCCCAGCAGCCAGGCGCCCGCCGTCTCCACGGCGCGCAGGGTTCCGCGCGGGGCGAGGACGCTCATGCGCTCCCTGGCGCTGCGCGCCTTCGCGCTTCGCCCGGCGCGCTCATTGGTAATGAACCCTGCGGTCGATGAACCAGAACTGCACCAGCGCCGCGAGTCCGAGGATCGCCAGCAGCACCATCGTCAGCGCAGCCGCGTACGCGGAATCCCAGAAGCGGAAGCCGACCTCGTAGATGTAGTAGAGCAGCAGCGCCGTCGCGTTGTCCGGCCCGCCGCGCGTCATCACGACGACGTGATCGACCAGGCGGAACGCGTTGATGACCGCGTTGACCAGCACGAACAGCGTCGTCGGCATCAGCAGCGGAAAGGTCACGCGGCGGAAGTAGTACCAGCGCGAGGCGCCCTCGATCGCCGCGGCCTCGGCGAGGTTCGGCGACATCGACTGCAGCGCGGCGAGATAGAAGATCATGAAGAAGCCGGCTTCCTTCCACACGGTCACCACCATCAGGCAGGCGAGCGCGGTGCTCTTGCTGCCGAGCCAGTTGTGCGTCGCGAAGCCGGCCGCCCCGAGGATCCGCTCGACCAGCCCGTACTCGGGCGTGTAGAAGAAGAGCCAGATGTTCGCCACCGCGATCATCGGCAGCACCGTCGGCGTGAAGTAGGCGAGCCGCAGGAACCCGCGGCCCGGGACGTTGCCGTTGACCCACGCGGCCATCAGCAGCGCCAGCGCGATCGATGCCGGGATGGTGCCCAGCGCGAACCAAAGGTTGTTGCCGAGCACCTGCCAGAAGATCGGGTCGTCCGCGAGCGCCCGGTAGTTGTCGAGCCCGACCCAGACCGCAGGCCGGTTGCCTTTCGGCGTCGACAGAAAGCCGTGCCAGAGGGTGGCGAGCGTCGGGTAGTGCGTGAACAGCGCGAGCAGCGCCATCGCCGGCAGCAACAGCAGCCAGCCGTAGACCCATTGGGCGCTGCGCGTCACGGCCGCGCACGCGGCCGCGGAAGCGGCGCCGGCAGGAAGCCGGCGTGGCCTGCCGCGCGCCGCGTTGCCTTCATTTGTACGATCGCAGCAGCCGCTCGGCCTCGCGCTGCGCGTCCTTCATCGCCTGCTCGGGCGTCTTGGTGCCGGTGAGGGCTGCCTGCAGGCCGTCGTTCAGCGCCTTGGTCACCCGCTGGTTGTCGTGCGTGGACAGCTCCGCCTTCGCGTAGGGCAGCTGGTCGCGCGCCACCGCGGCGGCGGGAAAGCCCGCGACGTACTGCTTCATCGTCGGCGTCTCCCACGCGTCCGGGCGCACCGCGACGTAGCCGGTGTCGATGCCCCATTGCGCCGCGCGCTGCGGCGTCGTCACCCACCGGATGAACTTGAACGCCGCCTCGCGCTGCGCCGGCGTCGACTTCTTGAACAGGTAGAAATTGCCGCCGCCGGTCGGACTGCCGCGCTGCTTGCCGGCGGGCAGCATCGCCACGCCGAAGTCGAACTTGGCGTTGGTGCGGACGTTGGTGAGGTTGCCGGTCGTCGTCCACATCATCGCGACCTTCTTCTCGAAGAAGTCCTTGGGCGTCGTCCCCCACTCGACGATGCCCTCGGGGTGCACCTTGTGTTTCTTCACGAGGTCGACCCAGTACGTCAGCCCCTCGATCACCTCCGGCCGGTCGTAGTAGGTCTGCGTGCCCGTCGGGTTCATCAGATTCGTTCCGGCCTGGATTGCGAGCGCCTGGAACAGCCAGTACGGAAAGCCCGACGAGGGGATCTGGATTCCCCACTGCGTAACCTTGCCGGAGGCATCGCGCTTGGTCAGCTTCTGCGCGTACTCGATCTGCTCTTTCCAGTTTGCCGGCGGGCGGTTGGGGTCGAGGCCGGCCTCCTTGAACGCCTCCTTGTTGTAGTAGAGGACGATCGTCGAGCGCTGGAAGGGGATGCCCCAGGTCTTGCCGCCGGTCTGGCTGTTCTCCATGAAGCCCGGGTAGAACCCCTTGAGCCAGGCCTGGTCTTCCGGCGTGCGGATCAGGTCGTCGAAGGGCACGACGGCGTCCTCGTCGATCAGCGTGTACATGTCGGTGGACAGCAGGATCGAGGTCACCGGCGGCTCGCCGCTCTTCACCGCAGTGAGCGCCTTGGTGATCGTGTCCTGATAGGTGCCGGAATAGATCGGCCGCAGCTTGATGCCCGGATTCTCCTTCTCGAAATCGGCGACCAGCCCGTCGATGATCTTGGGGATCGGCCCGCCGACGGCGATCGGGTAGTAGAACGGGACTTCCACCGGCGCCTGCGCCAGCGCAGCCGCGGCAAAGAGCGCTGCCGCCGCCGCGGTCAGCGCACGCTGAATCTCTTTCAGGAACATGGTCACCTCCCGTGGTTGACTCGACTGCCGGCCTCGCGCATCCGCGATCGCAGGTGCGCTACGCAAGCAGCGTTGCAGGTTCGTCAAGAAACGATTCCGCGCGGCGTGTGCCGTCGCGATCGAACAGATGCTGCGCGCCCGGCGCCCACGACAGCCAGGCGGCGGCGCCGCGCGCGAGCCCGACGCTGCCGGCGACGCGCACGACCAGCGTGGCCGACCCGAGCCGGCAGGCGACGAGCGAATCGGCGCCGAGGTACTCGACACCGGCAACCTCGGCGGCGAGCCCCCGCTCGTGGCCGAGGACGACGTGCTCGGGCCGCACGCCCAGGGTCAGCCCGGCGCACGCGGCCGGCGCCACCGCGGGACCGCCGGTGCCGGCGATGACCGCCCCGCCGCGGCCCGCCTCGAGCGGCAACAGGTTCATCGGCGGCGTGCCGATGAAGCGCGCGACGAAGGTGTTGGCGGGGTTCTCGTAGAGGCCGGCCGGCGCGGCGTCCTGCTCGATCTTGCCGCCGTTGAGCAGCACCACCCGGTCGGCCATCGACATCGCCTCGATCTGATCGTGGGTCACGTAGACCATCGTGATGCCGAGCTGGCGCTGTAGCTGGCGGATCTCGGAGCGCATGTCCTGCCGCAGCTGGGCATCGAGATTGGACAGCGGCTCGTCCATCAGGCACACCGGCGCCTCGGCGATGATCGCCCGTCCCAGCGCCACCCGCTGCTGCTGCCCGCCCGACAGCTGCGCGGGCCTGCGGTCGAGCAGCTGCGCGAGTCCGAGCAGCCCGGCGACCCGCTTCAGCCTCGCCTCGACGTCGACCGGCGCGACCCGGCGCACCTTGAGCCCGAACACGATGTTCTCGGCGACGGACAGGTGCGGAAAGAGCGCGTAGCTCTGGAACACCATCGCGATGTTGCGCTGCGACGGCGGCAAATTCGTGACGTCGCGCCCGCCGATGAGGATGCGCCCGCCGTCAGCCTGCTCGAGGCCCGCGATGAGGCGCAGCGTCGTGGACTTGCCGCAGCCCGAGGGGCCCAGCAGGACATTCAGCGTGCCCTCGTCGAAGGCGAACGACAGCCCGTCGACGGCGCGCACCTGGCCCTCGGCAGTCGTCCAATGCTTGCTGACATTTTCGGCGGCGATGGCCGACACGAAGCGCGCTCCCCGCTGCCGCGGCGTTCTAACGTTCCGGGATGACCTGTCGCGCCCCGGGCCACGGCGGCTCGCGCGCTTCGCGAGCGACGGTGTCGAGACGGCAGCGCATGATAGCACCGCCGCCGCGCCGCCGCGGCAAGCGCAGGGTCAGGCGAAAAGCGCGGCCAGCGCCGCTCCGGGATCGGCGGCGCGCATGAACGCCTCGCCGACCAGGAAGGCGTGGACGCCGCGCGCGCGCATCGTCGCGACATCGGCGCGCTCGAGGATTCCGCTCTCGGTGACGACGAGCTTTCCGGCGGGGATGCGCGGCAGGAGATCGAGCGTCGTCGCGAGCGAGACGTCGAAGCTGCGCAGGTTGCGGTTGTTGATGCCGACGAGCGGCGTCGCGAGGCGCAGCGCCCGGTCGAGCTCGCCGGCATCGTGAACCTCGACCAGCACCGCCATCCCGAGATCGCGCGCGCAGTCTTCCAGCGCCGCGAGCCGCGCGTCGTCGAGCGCGGCGACGATCAGCAGGACGGCGTCGGCGCCCAGCGCGCGCGCCTCGGCAACCTGGTACTCGTCGACGATGAAGTCCTTGCGCAGCACCGGCAGCGCGCACGCCGCGCGCGCCGCAGCGAGGTGCTCGTGCGCGCCCTGGAAATACGGGCGGTCGGTCAGCACGGAAAGGCAGGCCGCGCCGCCGGCCTCGTAGCTCGCCGCGATTGCAGGCGGATCGAAGTCAGCGCGCAGTACGCCGCGGCTCGGACTCGCCTTCTTGATCTCGGCGATGACGGCCGGCCGGCCGGCGGCGATCTTCGCGCGCAGCGCGCCGGCGAAATCACGCGGCGGCGACATCGCTCGCGCCGCGGCGTCGAGCGCGGAGAGCGGCCGCGCCTGCTTCGCGCGAGCGACTTCCTCCGCCTTGGTCGCGAGTATGCGGGCGAGGATGTCCGGTGTGCTCATCGAGGAAGAGGCCGGCTGAAGCCGGCCCCACGCGCGATGGCCCGCCGACTGAAGCCGGCCCCACGGGCGATGGCCCGCCGGCTGCCGCCCCACGCGCGATGGCCCGCCGGCTGAAGCCGGCCCCACGGGCGATGGCCCGCCGGCCGAAGCCGGCCCCACGAACAGTTGCAGCCGTGGGTCCGGCTTCAGCCGGACGCCGGAGTGCCGCCACCCGCCTCATCCCGCGCTGCCGAGCTTCTGCGTCAGCGCGACGAACTGCTCGAGCTTCTTCATCGCCGCGCCGGAGGCAATCGCCGCCCGCGCCCGCTCGATGCCCTCGCCGATCGACGCCGCGACATCGGCGGCGTAGAGCGCGGCGCCGGCGTTCAGCGCGACGATCTCGCGCGGCGTGCCCTCGACGTCGCCGAGGGCCTCCAGCACCATCGCCTTCGACTCCGCCGCGTCGGTCACCTTGAGGCCGCGGTTCGAGATCATCCGCAGCCCGAAATCCTCGGGATGGATCTCGTACTCGCGGATCTCGCCGTCCTTGAGCTCGCCGACCATCGTCGCCGCGCCCAGCGAGACCTCGTCCATGCCGTCCTTGCCATAGACGACGAGCACGTGCCTGCTGCCCAGCCGCTGCAGGACGCGCACCTGGATGCCGACGAGATCCGGATGGAACACGCCGAGCAGCTGGTTCGGCGCCCCGGCCGGGTTGGTGAGCGGCCCCAGGATGTTGAAGATCGTGCGCACGCCGAGCTCCTTGCGCACCGGCGCCGCGTGCTTCATCGCGCTGTGGTGCGAAGGGGCGAACATGAACCCGATGCCGGTGTCGGCGATCGACCGCGCGACGTCTGCGGGTTTCAGCATGATGTTGGCGCCGAGCGCCTCGAGCACGTCGGCGCTCCCGGATTTCGACGACACCGAGCGGCCGCCGTGCTTGGCGACGCGGGCGCCCGCCGCCGCCGCGACGAACATCGACGCCGTCGAGATGTTGAAGGTGTGCGACGAGTCGCCGCCGGTGCCGACGATGTCGACGAGGTGGTCGCGATCGGGAACGTCGACCTTGGTCGCGAACTCGCGCATCACCTGCGCGGCCGCGGCAATCTCGCCGACCGTCTCCTTCTTGACGCGCAGGCCCACCGTGAGCGCCGCGATCATCACCGGCGTCACCTCGCCGCTCATGATCCGGCGCATGATCGACAGCATCTCGTCGGGAAAGATCTCGCGGTGCTCGATCGTGCGCAGCAACGCGTCCTGGAGGGAAATGGGCATGGCGGCTCCTTGGGGTCAGTTTCCGAGTTGGTCGATCCGCTGGCGGGCGATGTCGATCCGGCAGGCGATCCGCGCGAGGTCGGCGGCGGCGGGACCCGCCGACTTCGGTCGCAGGTTCGCGCCCGGCGTCGTCGCGTGCACGTAATCGCACTGGGCGCCCTGGTAGAGGGCGAAGGCGCGCGACGACTGCGCCAGCGCCGCGTAGGCGGTGTTGCCGCGCTTCGTGCGCTCGTCGAGATCGCGCGCGGCGGCGGCGGCCCGCTCCTCGGCCTGCTTGAGCCGGGCGAGCGTCTCCAGGTCGAGCGCCGTGAGGCAGCGCGCGACGGCGTCCGCATCGCGCGACGGCGCCTGGCACTCGGCGAGCGCGCCGGCGGCGGCCGTTCCGGGCAGCAGCGCCGCGGCGGCGAGCAACATCATGCCGGCACGCGGCGTCATCGCCGGCCCTCGAGGAAATTGCGCAGCAGATCGTGGCCGTGCTCGGTCAGGATCGCCTCGGGGTGGAACTGCACGCCCTCGACGGGCCACTCGCGGTGGCGCACGCCCATCACCTCGCCGTCCTCGGAGGTCGCGGTGATCGCGAGGCATGCGGGCATCGTCGCGCGCTCGATCGCGAGCGAGTGATAGCGCGTCGCCGTGAGCGGGGAGGGCACGCCCGTGAATACGCCGTGGCCGTCGTGGGTCACCGCCGAGACCTTGCCGTGCATCACGCGCTGCGCGCGCACGATCCGGCCGCCGAACGCCTCGCCGATCGCCTGGTGCCCGAGGCAGACGCCGAGAATCGGAATGCTGCCCGCGAAGCGCCGGACGAGCGGCACCGAAATGCCGGCCTGGTCCGGGGTGCAGGGCCCGGGCGAAATGACGATCTTCTCGGGCGCCCATGCGGCGACCTGCTCGAGCGTGAGCGCGTCGTTGCGATGGACGTGCACGTCCGCGCCCAGCTCGCCCAGGTACTGGACGAGGTTGTAGGTGAAGCTGTCGTAGTTGTCGATCATCAGCAGCATGGTCAATCGTCCGCGTCGAGCCCCTGCTGCACCATGTCGGCGGCCCGCAGCACCGCGCGCGCCTTGTTCTGCGTCTCCGTCCACTCCGAAGCGGGCACCGAGTCGTGCACGATGCCGGCCCCTGCCTGCGCGTAGAGCATTCCGTCCTTGATCACGGCGGTGCGGATCGCGATCGCCGTGTCCATGTCGTCCTGGAAGCTCACGTAGCCGACCGCGCCGGCGTAGACGCCGCGGTCCGTGGGCTCGAGCTCGTCGATGATCTCCATCGCCCGCACCTTGGGCGCGCCGCTCACCGTGCCGGCGGGGAACGCCGCGCGCAGAACGTCGATGCTGGTGAGGCCGGGCTTCAGCGTCCCCTCCACGTTGGAGACGATGTGCATCACGTGCGAGTAGCGCTCGATCACCATCCGGTCGGCGAGCCGGACGCTGCCGGTCTGCGCGACCCGTCCGACGTCGTTGCGGCCGAGGTCCACCAGCATCACGTGCTCGGCGATCTCCTTGGGATCGTTCAGCAGCTCCTGCGCGAGCCGCTCGTCCTCGTCCCGCGTCGCGCCGCGCGGCCGCGTGCCGGCGATCGGCCGCAGCGTCACCGTCGGGCCCTCCTTGCGCACCAGGATCTCGGGCGATGCGCCGACCACGTGGAAGCCGCCGAAATCGTAATAGAACATGTACGGCGACGGATTCAGCGAGCGCAGCGCCCGGTAGAGCGACAGCGGCGACGACGTGTAGGGCCGCCGGATCCGCTGCGAGAGCACGACCTGCATGATGTCGCCGGCGGCGATGTATTCCTTGGCGCGCGCCACCGCGCGCTGGAAGCCCTCGGCGCCGAACTCGCTTTCCGCCTGCGTGACGGCCGTTGCCGTCTGGAACGGGATCGGCACCGGTTCGCGCAGCTTGCGGCGCAGCGCCTGCAGCCGGTCGCGCGCCCTGGCGTAGGCGTCGCGCTCGCCGGGGTCGGCGTAGACGATCAGGTAGATCTTTCCGGCGAGGTTGTCGACGACCGCGAGCTCCTCGGTGAGCAGCAGCTCGATGTCGGGAACCCCGGCGAGGCCCGGGGCGCTCGGCGGCGCCTTTCCCCGGAGTCTCGGCTCGATGTGGCGGACCGTGTCGTAGCCGAAACAGCCGGCGAGCCCGCCGCAGAAGCGCGGCAGCCCGGGGCGCGGCGCGGCGCGATAGCGGCGCATGAATTCGCCGACGAAGGCGAGCGGGTCGCCCTCGTGGCGCTCGACGACGGTCCCGCCGTCGTCGACTTCGATCGCGGTGCCGCGCGCGCGGATGCGGATCCGCGCCGGCAGCCCGATGAACGAGTAGCGGCCGAACCGTTCGCCGCCGACCACCGACTCGAGCAGGTACGTGCTGGGCTCGTTCGCGAGCTTGACGTAGAGCGACAGCGGCGTATCGAGGTCGGCGAACGACTCGAGTACGAGCGGGATGCGGTTATACCCCTGCGCGGCAAGCGCGCGAAATTCGGCTTCGGTCATGGTGCTTCGACGATCTCTTCAACGCGGGCAACGGGGCAGTCGGGGAACTGCGTGGGGCATCGCTTTCGGGCGCGCGACGCCAGGGCGCGTGCGGTCAGCGCCAGCGGCGCCAGGCAGCCGCGCGCCATCGGCGCGCGCACACGGCAAAACCCTTGCGATTGAAGATGTCGAAGCTCACGGTGCGTCTGGAGGAACGAAGCGGACGCGGTCGGCGACCGCTGCCAGCGAGGGGACTATACCATCGGCAGCCAGGTTTTGCACCGGCTCGCCCTCGTTGTAGCCGTACGGTACAACCAGCACCGGGCAGCCGGCGGCGCGCGCGGCGACGACGTCGTTGATCGAATCGCCGACCATCAGCAGCCGGTGCGGCGGGACCCCGAGTGCGCGCGCCGCGTGGAGCAGCGGACCGGGGTCGGGCTTCTTCGTCGGCAGGTCGTCGCCGCCGATCAGCAGCGAGAAGAAGCCTTCGATGCCGGACTTCGCCAGATGCGGGCGCACGAAGCGCGTCGCCTTGTTGGTGACGACGGCGAGCGGAAACCCCATCGCCCGGAGGCGCTCGAGTCCTTCGACCATGCCCGGGAACGAGCGCGTCTCGCGGCCGAGGTGCGCGGCATAGTGCGTCTGGTAGCGGCCGAGCGCGTCCTTGACTTCCGCATCGTCGACCGCCTCGGGCGAGATCCCGGTCGCGCGCGCGAGCGCCCGGCGCACGAGGTTCGCCATCCCCTTGCCGATCATCGCGCGGACCACGTCCTTGGGGATCGCGGGATGGCCGAGCTCGGCGAGCAGCGCATTGACCGACGTCGCGAGGTCGTGGATCGTGTCGAGCAGCGTGCCGTCGAGGTCGAGCGCGATGGCGCTGACGTCGTAGACGCGCGCGTCGTCGGTTCGCTGCTCGTCCACGATCGCCCGGATATTCGCCGCTCAGCCGACCTGCGCGAGCTCGGCGCGCATCCGGGCGATGGTCGCCTTGTAGTCGGCGGCGCCGAAGATGGCCGAGCCCGCGACGAAGGTGTCCGCGCCGGCCTTCGCGATCGCCGCGATGTTGTCGACCTTCACGCCGCCGTCGACCTCGAGGAGGATCGCGCGGCCGGTGCGCTGCTGCGCCGCGTCGACGCGCTCGCGCGCCAGTGCGAGCTTGTGCAGCGCGCCGGGAATGAACGACTGGCCGCCGAAGCCGGGATTCACCGACATGATCAGCACCAGATCGAGCTTGTCGATCGTGTGGTCGAGCCACTCGAGCGGGGTCGCCGGATTGAACACGAGGCCCGCCTTGCAGCCGCACTCGCGGATCAGGCCGATCGTGCGATCGACGTGTTCGGAGGCCTCCGGGTGAAAGCTCACGATCGCTGCGCCCGCCTTCGCGAAATCGGGGACGATGCGGTCGACGGGCTTCACCATCAGGTGGACGTCGATCGGGACGGTCGCGTGGCCCTTGAGCGCCTCGCAGACCAGCGGCCCGATCGTCAGATTGGGAACGTAATGGTTGTCCATCACGTCGAAGTGGAGAAAGTCCGCGCCGGCGGCGATCACCGCACGCACTTCCTCGCCCAGCCGCGCGAAGTCCGCGGACAGCAGCGACGGTGCAATTCTGTACTCTGGCATGGGTTTATAATCGGCTCAGGAAATGTTCGTGCACTGCCTATGGGCGCAACCAGAAAATACGACATCACGGTCGCGGCGAACTCGGCGTATCTCGCCGACCAGTCGGATCCCTCCCGCAACCAGTACGTCTTTGCGTACACGATCACGATCACCAACACCGGCGCGGTGGCGGCGCAGCTCATCAGCCGCCACTGGATCATCACCGACGCCGAGCACCAGGTCCAGGAAGTGAAGGGGCTCGGCGTCGTCGGCCAGCAGCCGCTGCTCCAGCCCGGCGAGCGCTTCGAGTACACGAGCGGCACCAGCCTGCCCACCGCGGTCGGCACGATGCGCGGCACCTACCAGATGGTCGCCGCGGACGGCACGGCGTTCGACGCCGAGATTCCGCTCTTCACGCTCTCGATGCCCCGGGTGCTGCATTAGGGACCGTTGCCGGGATCGTCGGTGGCGCCGCGCGAGGGCTTTCCGCGTTTCGGGCCCATCGTCCACCAGACGATGAGCACCGCGAGCAGAAGCGCGACCAGCGCTTCCAGGATGATCCACTCCATTGCGTTGGGACTCCTTCGTTCGCGCCCGGCGCGCGTCGCCCTTTCCGCCGCGCTGGTGACCGTCGCCGGCTGCGTCACGGTCCCGCCCGAAGCGCCGCCGGTCGCGAAGCCGCCTGCCGTCGTCGCCCCGCCACCGGCGGTCGCGCCGTCGCTCCCCGCAAGCTACCGGCCCGTCGCGTGGGGCGCGCTGCCCGGGTGGGCCACGGACCGCGTCGACGAAGCGTGGTCGGCCTTTCGCGTGGGCTGCAAGGCGCTCCTCGCCTCGGCAACGACGCAGGCGTTGTGGGCCCCGACCTGCGCGGCCGCCGACGCGCTCGCACCGGCGGATTCGACCGCTGTCCGCAGGTTCTTCGAGAGTCATTTTAGCCCATATCAGGTGATCGCCGCCGACGGCCGCGACACCGGCACGATCACCGGCTATTACGAGCCGCTGCTCGCGGGCAGCCGCGCGCGCACGCAGCGCTACGGCGTCCCGCTGTATGCGCCGCCGGACGACCTGCTGACGATCGATCTGTCGGAACTCTATCCGGAGCTCAAGGACAAGCGGCTGCGCGGCCGCGTCGAGGGAAGGCGCGTCATTCCCTATTGGCCGCGCGGGGACATCGAGAACGGCAAGGCGCCGGTCAGGGGCCGGGAGCTCGTCTACGTCGACGACCCGGTCGAGGCCTTCTTCCTGCAGATCCAGGGCTCGGGTCGCGTGCGCCTTGCCGACGGCGGCATCGTGCGCGTGGGTTACGCGGACCAGAACGGGCACCCGTACCGCTCGATCGGGCGCCTGCTGGTCGAGCGCGGCGAGCTGCCGCTGGAACGCGCATCGATGCAGGGCATCCGGGACTGGGGCCGACGCAATCCCGAGAAGCTCGCGCCGCTGCTCGACGAGAATCCGAGCTACGTCTTCTTCCGCGAGATTCCCGCGCCGCCGCCGGGCACGCTGGAGGCCGTGATCGACGGCCCGATCGGCACGCTCGGCGTGCCGCTCCTGCGCGAGCGCACGCTGGCGGTCGATCCGCGGTCGATACCGCTGGGCGCGCCGGTGTATCTCGCGACCACCTATCCGCTGTCGACGCGGCCGCTGCAGCGGCTGATGCTCGCGCAGGACACCGGCGGCGCGATTCGCGGCGCGATCCGCGGTGACTTCTTCTGGGGCTTCGGCGACGCCGCCGGCCGCGAGGCGGGGCGGATGAAGCAGGATGGCCGGATGTGGGTCCTGTGGCCGAAGGACGCGGCGCCGCCGGGCGGCGGTTGATGGCGTCGGCTTCAGCCGGCTGAAACCGGCCCCACGAGTTCGGCGGCGGCCGCAAGCGCCCCTTCCGCCTGCCGGTCCGCGTGGTACGACGATCGCACCAGCGCTCCGACGGCGGCGTGCCGAAAGCCCATCGCGTAGGCCTCGCGCTCGAACTGCGCGAAGGTGTCCGGATGCACATAACGCAGCACCGGCAGGTGGCCCGGCGTGGGCTGCAGGTACTGGCCGATGGTCAGCATGTCGATGTCGTGCGCGCGCATGTCGCGCATCGCCGCGAGGATCTCCTCGTCGGTCTCGCCCAGGCCCACCATCAATCCGGACTTGGTCGGAATCGCCGGGAAGCGCCGCTTGAACTCGCGGAGCAGCGCGAGCGAGTGCGCGTAATCCGATCCGGGCCGTGCCTGCCGGTAAAGCCGCGGCACGGTCTCCAGGTTGTGGTTCATCACGTCCGGCGGCGCCTCGCCGAGGATCGCGAGCGCGCGATCGAGCCGGCCGCGGAAATCGGGCACGAGCACTTCGATCTGCGTGGCCGGCGAGAGCTCGCGCACGGCGCGGATGCAATCGACGAAGTGGCGCGCGCCGCCGTCGCGCAGATCGTCGCGATCGACGCTCGTGATCACGACATAGGCGAGGCCCAGCGCCGCGATCGTGCGGGCCAGGTTCGCGGGCTCGTCCGCATCGAGCGGCAGCGGCCGCCCGTGCCCGACGTCGCAGAACGGGCAGCGCCGTGTGCAGACGTCGCCCATGATCATGAACGTCGCGGTCCCCTTGGAGAAGCACTCGCCGATGTTCGGGCACGACGCCTCCTCGCACACCGTGTGCAGGCGGTGCTCGCGCAGGATCTTCTTGATCTCGGCAAAGCGCGGCGACGACGCCGCGCGCACGCGGATCCAGTCCGGCTTCTTCAGCCGCTCGGCGGCGACGACCTTGATGGGGATGCGCGCGGTCTTCGCGTCGCCCTTCTGCTTGACGCCTGCGGCGGCGGAGGACGGGAGAGGGGCGCGCGAGGTCATGTCGGGAGTTTCGCAGTCAGGTGCGCGACGAGAACCGGCGCCAGCGCGGCGCCGGCGTCCTCGACGGTCCGCACGACACCGAGATCGGCGAGCTGCGTCACCGCGAGCCCCGGGTAGCCGCAGGGATCGATGTCGGCGAACGGCGCGAGATCCATCGCGACGTTGAGCGCCAGTCCGTGATACGTGCAGCCGTTGCGCACCCTCAACCCCAGCGCCGCGATCTTCGCTTCGACTCCCCCGACCATCACGTACACTCCGGGGGCCGAAGGCTTGCCGTAAGCGGAGATTCCCAGCGAACCGAGCCATTCTACCAGCGCCGCCTCGATCGCCCGGACCATCGCACGGATGCCGAGCTTGCGCCGCCGCAGATCGAACAGCAGGTACGCAACGAGCTGGCCGGGGCCGTGGTAGGTGATCTGCCCGCCGCGATCGACGTTGATCGCCGGGATGCCGTTGTCGCGCAGCAGGTGCGCGCGCCGACCCGCGAGCCCCAGCGTGTAGACGGGCGGATGCTCGGTCAGCCAGATCTCGTCGGGTGCGTCGGCGGCGCGCGCATCCGTGAACGCCTGCATCGCGCGCCACGTCGGCGTCGTACTCGGTGCGGCCTAGTGCGCGGATGGCGACCATCGGCTTGCGGCGAATTCGTACTCGTCGCGGTCGAGCACGTGCGTGCGCTGCCAGACCGCCCCGTCGCGCGTGACCGAGAGCATCCAGGTCTGCTGCTCCAGCGGCACCGGCGGCACGAAGGCCGCCGGCGACAGCACCGCGCAGCAACCTCCGTGCTCCGGATCGCGGACCGACTCGTACCTGATGGCGCCGATGCCGGCCTCGCGCGCAGTGCGGCCGAAGCGCTGGCATTGCGCATAGTCCTGCGCATCGGTCCAATGCTGCCGATCGCGCACGAACGGCTTGGCGCGGAGGTCGACCGTCCCGGTCTCGATGCGGACCTGGAATACCGTCTGCGGCCTGGTGGGCATCGACGTCAATGCCGGGGAATCCTGCAGATGACGCCAGCGCCAGTAGCCCAGCTCGGCGCAGGCCGTCCGTATCTCGTCGGCGCCGTAGAAGACGCCGGGATCGTTCGGGCCACGGAAGCGGGAACCCCCCGGTGGCGGCGGATAGCGGAACGGCGTGAACAGCAGCCAGTGCAGATGGGCGGCTGCGGCGGGGACGGCGGGCTTCGCCTCGTCGAGCAGCCGCTCCAGGATGTGTTGCTCCGCGATCGAATCGACCAGCGCCATCGTCGACACGACGTGCTGCGCCTCGACCGCGCGCCACAGCGCGCGGCGCTCGACAGCCGCGCTAGAGGCGACCGCGCGCGTTGTCCAGGTAGTTGACGACACGAACGAGACCTTCGACGGAAGGGAGCAGATCGACCGGGCGCGCCGCGAGCGCGAGGTTCGCGCTCGTCAGCCACGCGTGCGCGGCCGCCTCGTGGCCCCAGAGCGCGTCGAGCGAGCGGTACAGCCGCACGAGCAGGAGCGCGAGCTCCCACTCCTTCGCCCGCTCGCGCGACAGCTGATAGCGGCCCGCGAACAGCCGCGAGGCCGTCGCATCGGACACGCCGAGGATGCGCGCCAGCTCGCGCTGCGAGAAAGCGAGGAGCCGCGCGGCGCGCACGACCGCCTTGCTCAGGACGGCGGCGTCGTTGGCGGGCTTCGGCGCCGCCGGGGCAACTGCAACTCTGGCGGACAGAGCTATCTCCAGAAAATAATTCTATACGAAGTTTGCTACAGAACGGACCTCTCGTCAAGAGCTGCCCCCGAGGGCAAGGCTGCCGTGCGCGCCGAGCCAATGCGCTCGACGCCGGGCGCCCGCGCAGCAGCGACCGCCAGCGATCGTTGTCCGGGACGAAGCGACGATCTGCGCATGCCCACGCCGCGGATCGGACCTGGCCGGCCATGGCGCTGCGGCCGTTACAGCACCATCGCCACCATCGGGTGCGAGCTGAGGTCGCGGTAGAGATTGTCCAGCTGCTCGCGCGAGACCGCGTTGATCGTGCACGTGAGCGACAGATACCTGCCCGCCGTCGACGCCCGCATCTCCATCGTCGCCGGGTCGAAATCGGGCGCGTGCCGCTGCACGACCGCGACGATGGCCTGCGCGAAGCCGTCCTGCGTGCGGCCCATCACCTTGATCGGGAACGTCGTCGGGAACTCGAGCAGCGATTCCGCGGCCGGCGGCATCGGCTCAGTGCCCGCACGGCCGCCCGAAGGGCATGTGCTCCCCCGCGGGGGGCAGCGAACGAAGTGAGCGTGGGGGCCGTTCATCCGCCGGGATGCGGGTACATGTACTCGCGCGTGAGCGGATGCGGCAGGCGACCGTCGGGGAGCGGCTTGCCGGCGAGCAGCTGCCACAGCGAAATCCAGCCGCGATCGAACGCATGCGCCGAGCCCGCGAGATAGATCCGCCACACGCGATACTTCTCCTCGCCGACCTCCGCGCGCGCCGCGTCGGCGTTGGCCTCGAGGCGCTCGCACCAGTGCCACAGCGTCCTCGCGTAATGCTCGCGCAGCGCCTCGGCGTCGACCACCTCGAGCCCCTGCGCGGCGATGCCCTCGATCACCTTCGACACGTGCGCGAGCTCGCCGCCCGGGAACACGTAGTCCTCGACGAAGTCGCCGATGCCGCTGCCGAGACTCCTGCGCGCCGAGGGGATTGTGCGTGATCCCGTGGTTCAGCACGAATCCGCCCGGCTTCAGGATCCGGTGGATCTTGCCGAAGTATTTCGGGAAGCGCGCGATGCCGACGTGCTCGAACATGCCGACGCTCGCGATCTTGTCGTAGAGGACGTCCTCGGGAAGGTCGAGGTAGTCGCGCAGCTCGACGCGGACGCGGCCGGCGAGTCCGCGCGCGGCGATCTCTTCGCTGACGTGGTCGAACTGGTTCTTCGACAGCGTGATGCCGGTCGCCTGGACGCCGTAGGTTTCCGCCGCCCGGAACAGCAGCGCGCCCCAGCCGCAGCCGATGTCCAGGAACTGCTCGCCGGGTTGAAGCCGCAGCTTGCGGCAGATGTGGTCGAGCTTCGCGGTCTGCGCGTCGTCGAGCGTGTCGCCGTCCGCCCGGAAATAGGCGCAGGAATAGACGAGCCGCGAATCGAGCCACAGGCGATAGAAGGCATTCGAGACGTCGTAGTGGTAGCCGATGTTCGCGCGGTTGCTGCGGCGCTGGTGCCGCCAGAGCCGCCAGCGCGTCCGGAGCGAGTCACGGCCGTGCGAGATCTCGCCGACCATGCCGTCGACGATCGCCATCGCCCGGCGCGCGCTGCCGGTGAAGTCGATGTCGTTCTGCACGTAGGCGCGGGCGAGCGCCCCCATCGCCGGCGCCGCGAGCGCCTTCAGGCCGCGCCAGGTCCGCGCGAGGATCTCGATCTCGGTTTCCGACGACAACGGCACGCGGCCGCCGTCGGGCAGCACGAGCGTCACGGGCAGGTTGCGCCCGCCGTACCGGTTCGCGATGATCTTCTGCAGCGGTTCGGCCATGTCGCGCTCAGGACCAGCCATCGAAGGCGCGGCCGCCTCCGGCATCTGCGAGGCGCCGGCTGGCCCGCCCGGCACCCCGGCCATCGGCCACGGGCAGTCCAGTGTAGCAAGAACCGCCGGCGCGTGTCAGTCGCGCCGGCCGCCCAAGCGACTGACCCGCCCCCTCGGGGGCAGCGAGCGAAGCGAGCGTGGGGGTGTTTCATCCTAGGCCGGACCACGCGACGTGCGGCGGCTTCCTTTGGACCGGGGCGCTCGCGCTGCTACCATCGGGGCCTTCGCCCGACGCGCGCATCGACGGCACCGCTTTGACCCCCACCGCCCCCGGCAAACGCCCCGGACCGCCACCCGCGTTCACGGAGCGGGAGTTCCGCGATGCGCTCGCCCAGTTCGCCACGGGGGTCACCGTGATCTGCGCGCCCGGGCCCGACGGCCGGTTTGTCGGCTTCACGGCGAACTCCTTCAACTCGGTGTCGCTCGACCCGCCGCTCGTCGTCTGGAGCCTCAATCGCCGCGCGAGCAATCTTGCCGCCTTCGAGCAAGCCGGCGCGCTACGCGATCAACGTGCTCGCGCACGACCAGGCGGATCTCGCGCGGCGCTTCTCGCGCCCGCACGCCGACCGCTTCGCCGGCGTCGCCTATCGGCTGGGCGCCGCGGGTGCGCCGCTGATCGAGGGCTGCATCGCCTGGTTCGAGTGCCGCCACCACGCGCAGCATCGGGCCGGCGACCACGTCCTGTTCATCGGCGAAGTGGAGACCTGCGCGCGCCGAAAGGGCAGCGGACTCGTCTTCCACCACGGCCGCTACGCGACCACGCACCCGCTGGGGTAATGCGGGTAATGGGGTCAGGTTACCTTATCCGGGTTACCTTGACGCCTATCGGTTGGGGCAGTGCCGGATAAAGCAACCTGACCCCATTACCCGAAGTAACCTGACCCCGTTACTTCGGCTTGTGCGCCTGGAAGAGCGCGTGCATCCGGCGGAACACCGGGCCCGGGGACGCCGCCGCCGAACGGCTTGCCGTCGACCAGGGTCACCGCGAGCACTTCCTTCGTCGACGACGTGAGCCACATCTCGTCGGCAGCGAGCGCCTCGGCCTTCGGGACCGGACGGATCGCGAAGGGCAGTCCCGCCTCGCGCGCGAAATCGTAGACCGCGCCGTAGGTGATTCCGGGCAGGATCAGATTGTCCTTGGGCGGAGCGACGATCGTCCCGCCGATCACCACGAGCGCGTTGGACGCCGACGCTTCGGTGAGGTTTCCGTCGCGGAACATCACGGTCTCGATGGCGCCCGCGTCGGCGGCGAGCTGGCGCATCAGCACGTTGCCGACGAGCGACGTGGTCTTGAGATCGCAGCGCCGCCAGCGGTTGTCCTCGGCGGTGACGACCGCGACGCCCTTTTCGACCTGCTCCGGCGACGGCGTCGCCAGCGGATTGCTCATCATGAACACCGTCGCGCTCACCCCGACGGGAAACGCGTGGTCGCGCTTGGCGACGCCGCGCGTGACCTGGACGTAGACGCCCTGGTCATCGAAGGGCTGCCGCGCGACGAGCTCGCCGATGAGCGCCGTCCACTCGGCGTCGGTGTGCGGATTGGCGAGCCGGATGCCGTCGAGGCTGTGCTGCAGTCGCGCGAGGTGCTGCGGGAGGCGGAACGCCTGCCGCCGGTACACGGGGACGAGCTCGTACACGCCGTCGCCGTAGATGAAGCCGCGGTCGAGAACCGAGATCTTCGCGTCTTCGATCGGGAGAAACTGTCCGTTGAGATACACGGTCATCGGGACTCCTCGGAGCGCCCCTCAGGGAGGCAGGGCGCGCAATTCCGGCGTCGTCGCCGGCGGCCCGTTTTCATTTGAGCCAGAGGCGGATCGTATCCCACGCGCGGCCGAAGATGTTCGCCACCGCAACGTCGGCCAGCGCGACGAGCGGCAGCTCCGCCATCGGCTTGCCGTCGAGCGAGACCTGGACGCTGCCCACGCGCTGGCCCTTGGCCACCGGCGCGAGCAGCGGCTCCGTCGCGGTCATCGACAGCACGAGCTTGTCCGCCTTGCCCTTCGGCACGGTGAGGTACTGGTCGGCGACGAAGCCTGCGGCGACGTCGCCCGCCGCACCCTTCCACACGCGCAGCGTCGACACCGGCTTTCCCGACGGATAGAGCTGCACCGTGTCGTACGCCTGGAAGCCGTAGTTGAGCAGCTTCTGCGCCTCGCCGGTGCGCGCCGCATCCGACGCCGCGCCCAGGACCACCGCCAGCAACCGCCGGTCTCCGCGCTTGGCGGAGGCGATCAGGCACCAGCCTGCGGCGTCGGTGTGCCCGGTCTTCACGCCGTCGACGTACGGGTCGATCCACAGGAGCCGGTTCCGATTGGGCTGCGTGATGTTGTTGTAGCGGTATTCGCGCAGCGAGTAGAGCGCGTAGTAGTCGGGAAAGTCGCGGATCAGCGCCGCCGCGAGCCGCGCGAGATCGTCGGCCGTCGAATAGTGCTGCGCGTTCGAAAGCCCGGTGGCGTTGGTGAACCGGGTGTTCGCGAGTCCCATCCGGAGCGCCTCGGCATTCATCCGCTCGGCGAACGCCGCCTCGCTGCCCGCGAGGAGCTCGGCGAGCGCGATCGACGCGTCGTTGCCGGACTGGACGATCATCCCGCGCAGCAGCTCGTCGACGGTCACGGCCTTGCGCGGCTCGATGAACATCCGCGACCCCTCGGCATGCCACGCAGCCGCGGACACGGTCACCATCTGCCCGGGCGCGATCCTGCCGTCGCGAAGCGCCGCAAAGGTCAGGTAGGCGGTCATCAGCTTGGTCAGCGACGCGGGCTCGCGCCGCTCGTCGGTGCGCTCGGCGACGATCGACTGGCCGCTGGTGACGTCGAGCAGCAGGTAGGACGGCGCGGCGATCGCCGGCGCCGGCACGCTCTGCGCGGCCGCGGCGGACGCGACGCCGAGACCCAGCACGACGGTGGCGGCGAGGCGCCGCATCACCAGGGGTAGACGGGCAGGATGCCGACGACCTCGCCGGTCCTGGTGTCGACGACCACGGCCATGTCGCGGTTGCGCGCCTTCATCGGCAGGAAGCCGATCGCGTCCTCGGCGCGCCCCGAGCCGGCGACGAAGGAGCGGATCGCCGGCGCGTCCCCCGGCTGGCGCCGGGCGAGCTCGGCAAGCGGCCGGGCGCTCTTCGCGGCATTCTGCCGGAACTGGGCGTACGGAACATAGAGCTCCGGCAGATTCGCGAGGTCGGCGCCGCCGCCCATCGCCGACAGCGCGATCTCGGCCTGGCGCTGCGGAGTGTCCGGCTGCCGCGCGGCGATGATCTTCGGACCGGTGAGCGGAAGCGCGCTGAACTCGCCCTCCTTGACCGTCGCGAGCGACGCGGCGTCGACCTGGTTCGCCGCCACCGTCTCGAAACGGTCGACGACGAAGACGTTGTACACCGGACGCGCTTCGAACATCACGCTGCAGCCGTAGACGAGCGCGGCGAGCTGCAGCGCCGCGATCACCGCGAGGTCGAACTTCAGCTTCTTCTTCTTCGGGTCGAAGATGACCAGCGTGATCAGCGGTCCGATCACCACGTCGACGCCGATGAGGATCATGATCAGCGTATCGCCGCCCATCGCCTCGAAGTACGGCTTCGGATACCAGAGCGCGAGCATCAGCGCGACGACGGTCGCGGCGATCGCGGCGCTGATGCCGAGGTGGAGGGTGGCGGCCTTCCAGCGATTGAGTGTGGTCAGGGTCATGCGCTGCGTCGTGCATCCGATCCGGATCGGCGCGCAATTCTAGCAGGCCGGCGCGCGGCCTCCCGCGCGCCGAAAGCGGCGACGGCGACGCTCAGGCTACGGCAGCCGGCGCGTCCTCGGCGTAGGCGGAGAGCGGAATGCAGCTGCAGAACAGGTGCCGGTCGCCGTAGGCGTTGTCGACGCGGGCCACCGGCGGCCAGTACTTCGCCTTCCGCAGGGACGCGTCGGGGAACGCGGCAAGCTCGCGGCCGTACGCGTGCTTCCATTCGTCGGCGCACACCGCGGCCGCGGTGTGCGGAGCGTGCTTGAGGACGTTGTCGCTGCGATCCGAGCGTCCCTCCTCGATCGCGCGGATCTCGCCGCGGATGGCGATCATCGCGTCGATGAACCGGTCGAGCTCGGCCTTCGCTTCGCTTTCCGTCGGCTCGATCATCAGCGTGCCGGCCACCGGGAAGCTCATCGTCGGCGCATGGAAGCCGTAGTCCATCAGGCGCTTCGCGACGTCGTCCACGGCGACCTCGCTCGCCTCCTTCAGCGGCCGCAGGTCGAGGATGCACTCGTGCGCGACCAGGCCGCCGGGTCCCGAGTAGAGCACGGGAAAGTGCGGGCCGAGGCGCTTGGCGACGTAGTTCGCGGCCAGTATCGCGGACTCCGTCGCGGCCCTGAGCCCCTCCGCCCCCATCATCGCGATGTACATCCACGAGATCGGCAGGATCGACGCCGAGCCGTAGGGTGCGGCCGCCACCGGCCCGATCGCGCCGGGCCGCTCCGGCAGGCAGCGGTGCCCGGGCAGGAACTGCGCGAGATGCGCGCCGACGCCGATCGGGCCCACGCCGGGGCCGCCGCCGCCGTGCGGAATGCAGAACGTCTTGTGCAGATTGAGATGCGAGACGTCGGCGCCGAACTCGCCGGGCGCCGCGAGACCGACGAGCGCGTTCAGGTTCGCGCCGTCGACGTACACCTGCCCGCCGTGCGCGTGCACGACCTCGCAGACGCGCCGGATGCCGTCCTCGAACACGCCGTGCGTCGACGGATAGGTGACCATGATCGCAGCGAGGTTCGCGCTGTGCGCGCGCGCCTTGGCGTCGAGGTCGGCCAGGTCGACGTTGCCCTCGCTGTCGCAGGCGACGACGACGACGCGCATCCCGGCCATGTGCGCGGAGGCCGGGTTCGTCCCGTGCGCGGAGGCCGGAATGAGGCAGACGTCGCGATGGCCTTCGCCGCGGCTCGCGTGGTAGGCCTGGATGACGAGCAGCCCCGCGTACTCGCCCTGCGATCCCGCGTTCGGCTGCAACGACACCGCCGCATAGCCGGTGGCGGCGCAGAGCATCCGCTCGAGGTCGGCCACGAGCTCGCGGTAGCCTTCGGCCTGATCGTCGGGCGCGAACGGATGCAGCGCGCCGAACTCGGGCCAGGTAACGGGGATCATCTCCGCGGTCGCGTTCAGTTTCATCGTGCACGACCCGAGCGGGATCATCGCGCGATCGAGCGCGATGTCGCGATCGGCGAGCCGGCGCAGGTAGCGCAGCATCTCCGTTTCGGAGTGGTAGCGGTTGAACGTCGGATGGGTGAGAAACGCCGATCTGCGCTGCAGGCCCTCCGGCAGCGCGTCCAGGGTCTGCGCGAAGAGCTCCGTTGGCGCGGCCCCGCCGCCGGTCGCGCCGAACGCCTGCCAGATCGCCTCGACGTCGGCGCGCGTCGTCGTCTCGTCGAGCGATATTCCCAGCGTGCGCGCGTCGATCCTGCGGAAATTCATACCCAGCGCGAGGCCGCGCTCGACGACGCGCGGCGTCGCTTCGCCCGTGGCGACCGTGATCGTGTCGAAGAAGCGCACGGTGGGCACCGCGTGACCGAGCCGTTCGAGGCCGGCCTTCAGGATCGCGGTCAGCCGATGCACGCGGCGCGCGATCGTCGTCAGCCCCTCCGGGCCGTGATAGACGGCGTACATCCCGGCGATCACCGCGAGCAGCACCTGCGCCGTGCAGATGTTCGAGGTCGCCTTCTCGCGCCGGATGTGCTGCTCGCGCGTCTGCAGCGCGAGCCGGTACGCGGGTCCGCCGTCGGCATCGACGGTGACGCCGACGAGACGGCCGGGCATCGAGCGCTTGAATTCGTCGCGGGTCGCGAGATAGCCGGCGTGCGGACCCCCGTAGCCCATCGGCACGCCGAAGCGCTGCGCCGAGCCGACGACGACGTCCGCGCCCCATTCGCCGGGCGGGGCGAGCAGCGTCAGCGCGAGCAGATCGGCGGCGACCACGACATGCCCGCCGTTGGCGTGCACCGCATCGGCGAGCGCCGCGTAGTCGCGGATATCGCCGTTCGCGCCGGGGTATTGCAGCAGGACGGCGAAGGCGCCGGCCGCGGCCGCATCCTCCGCCGGGCCCGTGACGATTTCCACGCCCAGCGGCTTGGCGCGCGTGCGCACGACATCGACGGTCTGCGGAAACACGTCGGCGGCGACGAAGAAACGGCTGCTCTTGCTGGTGCCGACGCGCTGGCAGAGGGTCATCGCCTCGGCGGCGGCCGTCGCCTCGTCCAGCATCGATGCGTTGGCGATCGCCATGCCGGTCAGGTCGCAGATCATCGTCTGGAAGTTGACCAGCGCCTCGAGGCGTCCCTGCGAGATCTCGGGCTGGTAGGGCGTGTACGCCGTGTACCACGCCGGATTCTCGAGGACGTTGCGCAGGACGACGCCGGGCGTGTGCGTGCCGTAATAGCCCTGGCCGATGAACGATTTGAGCACCCGGTTCTTCGCCGCGATGGCCGTGATCCGCGCCAGCGCGTCGGCCTCGGACATCGCCGCTCGACAGGCGCCAGCGGCGACTTGCGCCGGATCGAAGCGGGAACCAGCGCGTCGATCAACGCCGAGCGCGTCGGATAGCCGAGCGCGGCGAGCATCGCCGCCTGATCGTCGGCCGAAGTGCCGATGTGGCGCGCGATGAAGGCTTCGGTCTGTTCGAGCGCGGAGAGCGTCGGCGCGCCACCGCGGTTGGATCCGGTGTCGTTCATGTCGTCGATGATGGGGTTGGCGCGCGGCGCGTGGAATGTCGCGCGCATCGAGACGGAAGCGCGCGCGGCCTCACGCGTCGCCGATCGTCGACTCGTACGCCTTCGCGTCGAGCAGCTTCGCCACGCTCGCGGGATCGCTCGGCTTGATGCGGAAGAACCAGGCGGCGTACGAATCCTTGTTCACCTGCTCCGGCGCTTCGGTCACCGCCGCGTTGACCGCGACCACCTCGCCGGCGACGGGCGCGTAGACGTCCGAGGCGGCCTTCACCGACTCGACGACTGCGCAGGCCTCCGCTGCGGCGAGCTTGCGGCCGAGTGCCGGCAGCTCGACGTAGACGAGATCGCCCAGCGCGGCCTGCGCATGGTCGGTGATGCCGATCGACAGCGTGCCGTCGGCCTCGGTGCGCACCCATTCGTGCGACGCCGTGTACTTGAGATTCGCGGGGACGTTCATGCTCGCTCCTGTTGTTCGAACGCGGCTGGGGTTGTCGGTCTCAGGCGGTCGCGCCGACGCAGGCCTTGCCGTTCCTCGCGAACGGCGGCTTCACGACGCGGGCGGTGAGCTCGCGGTCGCGGACGACGACGCGCACCGTGTCGCCGGGCGCGACGCCGGCGGGCAGGCGCGCAAGCGCGATCGATTGGCTGAGCGTCGGGCTGAAGCTGCCGCTCGTGATCTCGCCGTCGCCCTGCGCGGTGTGCACGACCTGATGCGCGCGCAGCACGCCGCCCTTGTCGACGAGCAGCAACCCGGTGAGCTGGCGCGCGGGCGGTTGCGCGAGGAGCGCCGCCTTCCCGACGAAGTCGCGCGCACTGACGAGGTCGACCGTCCAGGCGAGCCCGGATTCGAGCGGCGACACCGTCTCGTCCATGTCCTGGCCGTAGAGATTCATGCCGGCTTCGAGCCGCAGCGTGTCGCGGGCGCCGAGACCTGCCGGGCGCACGCCCGCCGCGGCGAGCGCCTGCCAGAGCGGGGCGGCGCGCGCGGCCGGAAGCACGATCTCGAAGCCGTCCTCCCCGGTGTAACCGGTGCGCGCGACGAACACCTCGCCCCACTCGCTCGCCATCGCCGCCGCCGTGAACGGCTTCAGCGCCGAGGAGACCGGTTCGCTCCCGGGCAGGGCGCGCCAGACCTTCGCCCGCGCGTTCGGGCCCTGGACCGCGATCATCGCGAGATCGGCGCGCGGCGTGAGCGCCAGGTGCGCTGCGCGCTCCGCGAGGAGCTGCCGGAACCACGCGATGTCCTTGTCGGCGGTCCCGGCGTTGACGACCAGGCGGAAATAGTCCTCGCGCAGGAAATAGACGATCAGGTCGTCGATCACCGTGCCGTCGGGCTTGAGCAGGCACGAGTACAGCGCCTTGCCGGGCTCCTTCAGCTTGTCGACGTTGTTGGCGAGCGCGTAGCGAAGGAAACCGCGCACGCCGCCGTTCCGGGTGTCGCCCTGCAGGTCGACGACGCGCATGTGCGAAACGTCGAACATCCCGGCATCGCGGCGCACCGCGTGATGCTCGTCGATCTGGGAGCCGTAATTCACCGGCATGTCCCAGCCGCCGAAGTCCACCATGCGCGCGCCAGCGGCGCGATGAACGGCGTTGAGGGGGGTCTGTTTGAGCAAGCCGATCTCCAGTCAAGAAAGGAAAAAGGGCGAAGCGGCCATTCCACTTCGCCCCGTCTGTCCTTTTACCTGAGAGATTGCGGCGCAAAAACATGCGCCGGGTGCCCCTTCGGTGGACCGTCGCCAAACCGCGGCGCAGCCGCTCTCCAGATGCGAATTGCGCCCGCGCAGTCCCTGATGCCTGAGCGATTGTGGGAGTTGCGCCTTCGGCGGCCGCACCGGGCTTGCACCGGCACTGCACTCTCCTGCACGGACCCGGGAAGAGTACCGTCGGCACGCCGCAACTGTCAAAGTCGAGTGCCCGGCGTCAGCGCGATCGGGCATCCGGTCCCTGTGGGTCCGGCTTCGCGGATCGGGCATCCGCTCCCTGTGGGTCCGGCTCCAGCGCGATCGGGCATCCGCTCCCTGTGGGTCCGGCTTCAGCCGGATCGGGCATCCGCTCCCTGTAGGTCCGGCTTCAGCGCGATCGGGCATCCGGCCCTGTGGGTCCGGCTTCAGCCGGGCTCGTCACCACCCCATAAGCGTGCGCTTACTTCTTCATGGCGAGAATGTAGGTGACCATCGTCTTGATGTCGTCGTCCTTGACCGCCGCGTTCGGGGGCATCGGCACCGGACCCCAGACGCCCGAGCCGCCCTTCTTGACCTTGTCGGCAAGCTTGGCGGTTGCCGCGGCGTCGCCCTTGTATTTCGCCGCGACATCCTTGTACGCGGGACCGACGAGCTTCTTGTCGTTCGCGTGGCAGGCCGTGCAGCCCGACTTCTTCAGCAGGTCCTCGCCGGCATCGGCTTGAGCGGCCCCGGCGGCGGCAAGCGCCGCGGCGGCCAGAACGGCAGCAGCAATCTTCATCGAAACTCCGTCGTGTGAGGGGAAAGGGGAACGAGCGGCCCGCATCGTACCTGAACGAGCCCGCATTCGCCATCAACGCCCCGGCACCCGGAGCGTTGACGCGGGATTGCCCGGGCCGGGCGCTCAGCCCGCGAGCGCTTCCTCGATTTCCGGGAGGCTCCCGATCGCGGGGAGGCACTGCGTGCCCCGGCAGACCCACGCCCCCGCCCCTGCGGCGGGCGCATCGCCGCGCACCAGCGCGGCGGGGAGCGCGACCCCCGCGACGTTGAAGATGCGCACCGAGGGCCGGAGCCTGCGCTCGAGCGCGCGCTGCCAGATGGCGCACGCGGCTGGATTCGCCGGCGAGCAGGACCGTCGTCGGCGGGGTCCGGATCTCGTCGAGCGCGCCGAGCAGCGACGAGAATCCGCCGGGCGATTGCGCCAGCGCGGGAGCGTACAGCTGCACGGTGCGCTCGCCGGCCTCGACGTAGCGATGCTCCGCGCAGAGATGGCCCAGCGCGATCAGCGCGAGCGCCGCCACGCCGTTGCCCGAGGGCGTCGCGTTGTCGTGCCCGGGCTTCGTCCGGTGGAAGAGCCGCTCGTGATCGTGGCTCGTGAAGAAGAACCC
The DNA here is from genome assembly GCA_963786625.1 of uncultured beta proteobacterium. Classification (GTDB taxonomy): domain Bacteria; phylum Pseudomonadota; class Gammaproteobacteria; order Burkholderiales; family Casimicrobiaceae; genus CAIWHR01. Next base: position 133,189 of record CAWAZS010000010.1, on the reverse strand, counting down.
GCCGCCCGACCGATCCTCGAATTCGGCCAGCAGGACCTCGGCAAGCGCGCGCGCCCATGCGTAATCCTCCAGGCGAAAGCGCGACTGCAGCAGTTCGAGCAGCGCCGCGAGCAGGAATGCATAGTCGTCGAGATAGGCGTTGAGCTGCGCCCGGTCGCCCTTGCGCGTCGCGAGCAGCCGCCCGTCCCGCCACACGGTCCGCCGCAAGGCGTCGGCGGCGACCGCCGCGAGGTCGGTCCATGCCGGCTCGTCGAGCGCGCGCGCCGCCCGCGCAAGCCCCGCGATCGCCAGCGCGTTCCACGAGGTGAGGATCTTGTCGTCCAGCCCCGGACGCACCCGCCCCGCGCGCGCGGCGGCGAGCTTGGCCTTCGCTGCCGCCAGCCGCGCCTGCGCCTCGCCCGGCGGTGTCGCCTGCCGCGCGGCAACCTCGGCAAGCGGCAGCGTCACGCGCAGATTCCACGCATGGCCTTCGAAGTTCGGCGCGCCGTCGAGTCCGTAGTGCGGCGCCGCCACTGCGTATTCGTCCGGCGTCAGCAGCGCGCGCACCTCCGCCGCCGACCAGACGTAGAACTTGCCTTCCTCGCCCTCGCTGTCCGCGTCGAGGCTGGAGTAGAACGCGCCGTCCGTCGCGCGCATCTCCCGCGTCATCCAGCCGACGATGCCCCGCGCCACCTCGGCGGGACGCGCGTCGCCGGTCAGCCGCGCGAGGTCCGCATACAGCGCGAGCAGCGGAGCGTTGTCGTAGAGCATCTTCTCGAAGTGCGGGATCGTCCATTGCGCGTCCACGCTGTAACGGCAGAAGCCGCCGCCCAGCTGGTCGTGGATGCCGCCGTCGGCCATCTTCCCGAGCGTGGTCGCGACCATCGCCAGCGCCTCGGCGTCGCCGGTGCGCGCGTGCTCGCGCAGGCACAGCTCGAGGTCGGTCGCATGCGGAAACTTGGGTGCGGCGCCGAATCCGCCGTCGACGGGATCGAAGCGCCGCTTCAGCTCCGCCAGCGCGAGCCCGTTCGCCGAGGCCGGCAGTGTCGCGGCCTCCGCGGGCGCGGGCTCGAGGCTCGCGAGCGCGGCCTTGAGCTGCGTGCCCTGCTCCGCGATCGCCGCCGCCTGGTCGCGGTACGCGGCGGCGACGCGCGGCAGGAGATCGAGAAAGCCGGGGAGCCCGTAGCGTCCCTCCTTCGGGAAGTAGGTGCCGCCGAAATACGGCGCGCCCTCCGGCGTCAGGAACATCGTGAGCGGCCAGCCGCCCGAACGCCGCGTGAGCAGCGCGTGCGCGGTCTGGTAGATCTGATCGAGGTCGGGGCGCTCCTCGCGGTCCACCTTGATGTTGACGAAATGCGTGTTCATCGCCGCGGCGACCCGCGGATCCTCGAACGATTCGTGCGCCATCACATGGCACCAGTGGCACGCGGAATAGCCGATCGACAGCAGGATCGGCTTTCCTTCCCGGCGCGCGAGCGCGAGCGCCTCCGCGCCCCAGGGATGCCAATCCACGGGGTTGTCGGCGTGCTGCAGCAGGTAGGGGCTGGTCTCGCCCGCGAGGCGGTTCGGCATCGGGAGAGGCGGCTTCCGCGCAGCCGGGGCGCGAGCGAACCGCTGCGGATCAGGGCGTTTCGTCGAACGCGACGCGCTCGAAATCGACGCCGCGCTGCAGGAGCCGCGTCAGGCGGAAGCGGCGCTCGGCGCCCGCGTTGAGCGCACGCAGGACACGGCTGGGATTGAACGTTCGCGGCGGCAGCACCAGACACGCCTTGTCGTCCGGCGTCTCGGCGAGGACGAGCGCGGGCAGCGGCGCCTCCTCCGATCCCGCTGCGGACAGCGGCAGCAGCGCGATCGCCTTCGGCGAGCCCGACCAAAGCCGGAGCGACAACGCGAGCTCCGTCGGCGTCCCCAGCGCGACCCGCGTGACGCAGCCGACGCGGATGCGCCCGTCGCTTCGCGTGATCGCGAGCTGTTCCAGCGACCAGCGGTGAACCGCGTCGGAGATGCGCGTGACCGACGCCTCGCGCCACTCGTACGCGCCCTGCCAGCGCTCCCACGCCCATTCGCGCTCGGCCTCCTCGCGGCCGCGGTCGTAGTCGGCGATCGCGCCCAGCGTCTGCAGCTGCTGCGCCTGCTCGAACGACAGACGGCCCGTCGGGTCCTTGCGCTCGAAGCTGCGGCCGCTGATGCGGAAATACGCCGCCGGCAGGCCGCCCGCGCAGAGCTCGACCACGGATGCCGGCGCGTCGGTCGCGCGCCGCGGCAGCTGGTACCAGTGCGCGTCGAGGTGGCCGAGCAGCGCCGTGCACTGCTCGACGCTGCAGTCGTGGCCGAGCTGCAGCTCGGCCGGGTTCGATCCGGTCTGCAGCCGCTTCAGGCGGCCGCGCACGCTGGTCGCGAGCTTGGCCGGATAGCCGAAGCGCATCGACTTCTCCGGATGACGCGGCACGCTCTGGGCGAGCGTCGCGCCGGTACCGCCATCGACGTCGATGACGATGACCGGACCCTCGGTTTCGCGCTGCTGCGCGTAGGGAAAGACCTTGCGCGCCCACATCCCGAGCCAGCGGTCGGTCAGCTCGATCTGCTTCACCGACATCGCGCAGGGATCGGCGAGCCCGAGCAGCAGCGCGTGGCTGTACGTCGAAAAGCAGGACATGCCGACCGCGTGCGGGCTCAGGTTGTCGGTGACCCCCGTGACCGCGCATTCGAGCATTTCGGCGAGCCGGTAGTAGGCATGGAGCTCGTGCCAGACGCGCAGACGGCACGATCCTGCGCGCAAGTCCGTGCGCGAGCACCAGCTGCTTGCCGACGTACAGACCGCGTTGCAGGATCTTGGGCTTGACGCCGGCGAGCTCGGGATCGCCCTCGAGCAGGGGCTTCAGGCACGCCGAGTACTGCTCCCACAGCCCGTGCCACAACGCGATCGCGTGCTCGGCCGCCTCGAGCTCGCGATCCACGGCCGGCTGCGCCTTGCCGGCGTAGCGCCGCGCGAGCTCCGTGTGCAGGTAGGCGACGAGATCGCGCAGCACTTCGGCGATCGTCGCCCGCTCGCGGGGCGCGAACGGCGCCGCCGCGAGTGCCTTGAGCTGGCCGTGGACCGTCTCGCAGACCAGCGCGACATTGGTGAGCGGCAACGCATGCGCCCACTGCTTGGCCGTTTCGGCGTCGCTGAAGACCAGCGTGCGCGCTTCCGCGCTCCACGCCGCCGGCGCCTCGCGGCCCGGGGCGCCCGATGGCTTCGGCTCGCTCATCGCGCTGCCGCGTGCGTCATTGCGCCGTGGGCGCGCCCAGCATCGCGGCAAGGTCGCCGGCGAGCGACGCCGCGAAGTCCTCGGGGAGCGCCCGCGGCGCCGGATCGCGCTGTCGCAGCCCCCACACCGGCTGCGGATAATGCGAGTCGTCGGCGAAACGCGGGATCACGTGCCAATGGAGGTGCGGCGTGACGTTGCCGAGCGAGGCGAGGTTCATCTTGATCGGGGTGAGCCGCGCGCGCAGCGCGGACTCGACTGCGTAGACCACGTGCATGAGATGCACGCGGTTCGCCGCGGGAAGGTCCGTGATCTCGCGCACGTGCGCGTTCCAGATGACGCGGCAGAAGCCGGTGAACGGCTCGTCGGTCAGAACCACGCGGCAGCGTGCATCGCGCCACAGCCGTTGGCCGCCTTCCCCGTCGCAGAACACGCAACCGGTCGTCATCGTTCCCTTGGGCTCTCCCCCACGCGGAGCCCGGCGCGGCTCCGTCGGTGCTTTATAGCACAAACCCCGGCCGCGTCGGAGCCCGGCACCGCCCGCATCGGCGACCTCAGACCAGCACCCGCTCGATGCCGCCGCGGTTGGCATTGGCGACGTACTCGGCCATCCAGTCGGGGCCGAGCAGACGTCGCGCGATCTCCACGACGATGTAGTCGGCGGCCGTCGCCGCGTCGCCGTCGAAGCGCGAGAGCCCCTGGAGGCAGGAAGGGCACGAGGTCAGCACCTTGACCTCGCCGCCGAAGCCGTCGGCGCGCAGCGCGTCCGCCCCCCGGCGCAGCTCGACTTCCTTGCGGTAGCGCACCTGCGTCGAGATGTCCGGGCGCGACGTCGCGAGCATCCCCGACTCGCCGCAGCAGCGCGCGCTCGGCGCGACCGTCTCGCCCATCAGAGCGTTGACGACGGCCTGCGGCGCGTAGGTCTTCATCGGCGTGTGACAGGGGTCGTGGTACATGTAGCGGACACCCCCGACGCCGTCGAGCTTCACCCCCTTCTCGAGCAGGTATTCGTGGATGTCGAGCAGCCGGCAGCCCGGGAAGATCTCGCCGAACTCGTATTTCTCGAGCTGGTCCATGCACGTCCCGCAGGAGACGATCACCGTCTTGATGTCGAGATAGTTGAGGGTGTTGGCCACGCGGTGGAACAGCACGCGGTTGCCGGTGACGATCCGCTGGCCGCGGTCGTGCTGGCCGGCCGCCGTCTGCGGATACCCGCAGCACAGGTATCCCGGCGGCAGCACCGTCTGCGCGCCGACGTGCCAGAGCATCGCCTGCGTCGCGAGCCCCACCTGCGAGAACAGCCGCTCCGATCCGCAGCCGGGAAAATAGAACACCGCGTCGGAGTCCTCGCTGGCATTGCGCGGGTTGCGGATGATCGGAACGATCGTGTCGTCCTCGATGTCGAGCAGCGCGCGCGACGTCCGCTTGGGGAGCCCGCCCGGCATCGGCTTGTTGATGAAGTGGATGACCTGCTCCCTGAGCGGAGCCCTGCCGACGGTGGCCGGCGGGCGCCTCGTCTGTCCCCGCAGCAGGCCCAGCCGCTTCGCCACGCCGTGGGCCAGACGCTGCGCGCGGTATGCCCAGCCGATCATCGCGCGCCGGGCGAGCTTGATCGTCGTCGGATCCGTCGCATTGAGGAAGAACATCGCCGCCGCGGTCGCCGGCCGGAACGGCGCGCGCCCCTCGCGGCGGAGCAGGTTGCGCATCGCGATCGACACGTCGCCGAAGTCGATGTCGACCGGGCACGGGGAAACGCACTTGTGACACACCGTGCAATGATCGGCGACGTCGGCGAACTCGTCGAAGTGACGCAGCGACACGCCGCGCCGCGTCTGCTCCTCGTAGAGGAACGCCTCGACCAGCAGCGACGCCGCGAGGATCTTGTTGCGCGGCGAATAGAGCAGGTTCGCGCGCGGCACGTGCGTCGCGCACACCGGCTTGCACTTGCCGCAGCGCAGGCAGTCCTTGATCGAGTCGGCGATTCCGCCGATTTCCGAGGCCTCGAGTATCAGGCTCTCGTGGCCGATCAGCGAGAAGCTCGGCGTGTAGGCCCTCGCGAGGTCCGCGCCGGCCAGGAGCTTGCCGGCATTGAAGCGCCCCTCGGGATCGACCCGCGCCTTGTAGCCGGCGAAGGGCGCGAGCTCGTCCGCGGTCAGGTACTCGAGCTTGGTGATCCCGATCCCGTGCTCGCCGGAGACGACGCCGCCCAGGCGCCGGGCGAGCGCCATGATCCGCGCGACGGCGGCGTTCGCTTCCTGCAGCATCGCGTAGTCGTCGGAATTGACGGGCAGGTTCGTGTGCACGTTGCCGTCGCCGGCGTGCATGTGCAGCGCGACGAACACCCGGCTGCGCAGGACCTCCTTGTGGATGGCATTGCAGCGCGCGAGCACCGGTGCGAACGCGAGGCCGGCGAAGATCTCCTCCAGCGGGGCCCTGAGCTCGCTCTTCCACGACGCGACCACCGAATGGTCCTGCAGTGCGGGAAACGTCGCGTCGATGCGGTCGAGGAGGTCCTGCCAGCGCGCGCGCACGGCGCCGATCTGCGCCTGCGCCTCGTCCACCTTGGCGTCGAGCTGCTCCTCGTCCGGCCGCGCCTCGTCGCCCGGGCCCCAGGCGCGGGCGAGCGCCGGTCCGGAGAAGAACGCGGCGAGCTCGTCGCAGAGCCGCAGCTTGTTGGAGAGCGAGAGCTCGATGTTGATCCGCTCGACGCCGTCGGTGTAGTCGCCGAGCCGGTCGAGCGGGATGACGACGTCTTCGTTGATCTTGAACGCGTTGGTGTGTCGGGCGATCGCCGCGGTGCGCGCGCGGTCCAGCCAGAATTTCCTTCGCGCCTCCGCCGACACGGCGACGAAGCCCTCCGCACCGCGCGCGTTGGCGATCCGGATGACTTCCGAGGCGGCCTTCGCCACCGCGACTTCGTCGTCGCCGACGATGTCGCCCAACAGCACCATCTTCGGCCGGCCGTGGCGCTTCGCCTTGGTCGCGTAGCCCACCGCCTTCACGTAGCGCTCGTCCATATGCTCCAGGCCGGCGAGCATCGCGCCGCCCGGCCGGGCGTCGAGGTAGCGCTTGATCTCGACGATCGCCGGCGTGGAATCGTGCACCCGGCCGAAGAACTCCAGGCACACCGTGCGCGCGGCGGGCGGCATCCGGTGCAGCACGAACCGCGCCGACGTGATGAGGCCGTCGCAGCCTTCCTTCTGCACGCCGGGCAGCCCCGCGAGGAACTTGTCGGTCACGTCCTTGCCGAGCCCGGCCTTGCGGAAGGCGGCGCCCGGGATCGCGAGGGTCTCCCGGCGCTTGACCGTCGTTGCGTCGGCGCCGTACCACGCGAGCTCGAACGTCGCGACGTCCGCGTCGTGGATCTTGCCGAGGTTGTGGTCGCGCCGCGTCACCTCGAGCCATTCGGCGTCCGGCGTCACCATCCGCCACGACACGAGGTTGTCGAGCGCGGTGCCCCAGAGGACCGCCTTCTTGCCGCCGGCATTCATCGCGACGTTGCCGCCGATGCACGAGGCGTCGGCCGACGTCGGGTCCACGGCGAAGACGAGGCCCTGCGCCTCCGCGGCCTCCATCACCCGCCGGGTGACGACCCCGGCGCCGCAGTCGATCGTGGGCACCGGGTCGGCGCCAGCGCCAATCGCGATGCGCTCGATCCCCGAGAGGCGCTCGAGCTTCTCGGTGTTGATGACCGCCGAGCGCGCGGTCAGCGGCACGGCGCTGCCCGTGTACCCGGTGCCTCCGCCGCGCGGGATGATCGTGAGCCCCAGCTCGATGCAGCCGGCGACGAGCCCGCGCACCTCATCCTCGGCATCCGGGCAGAGGACGACGAACGGATACTCGACGCGCCAGTCGGTGGCGTCGGTGACGTGCGCAACGCGGGCGAACGCGTCGAACGCGATGTTGTCCCGGTGCGTCGAGCGCGCGAGCACGCGCACGGCCCGCGCGCGCAGCGCCGCGGTCTCGCCGAACGAGCGCTCGAAGCGATCGACGGCGGCCTGCGCGGAGGTGACGAGCTGCGCGACGTGCCGGTCGCGCTCGGATTCCGCGTCGCCGCTTGCGCGCGCGCTGTCCATCCGGCGCTTCTCGATCTCGTGCAGGCGGTGCCGGAGCGCGGCGACCAGGAGCTGCTGGCGCTTCGGGTTGTCGAGCAGGTCGTCCTGCAGGTACGGGTTGCGCTCGACCACCCAGATGTCGCCCAGCACCTCGAACAGCATCCTCGCCGAGCGTCCCGTGCGTCGCTCGCCGCGCAAGCGCTCGAGGAGCCGCCACATCGGCTCCCCGAGCAGGCGGATCACGATCTCGCGATCGGAGAACGACGTGTAGTTGTACGGGATCTCGCGCAGCCGGGGCGCGTCGAGGGTCGGGTCCTGCGACGTCAGGCTGCGGTCGGCGACGGCATCCATGGCCTGACAAGTCTACCGCAGTGCAACATGCGGGGCTGCGCGGCCGCACTCCGCAGGCGCGGTCGCTGCGCCTGTTCGCGGGTCAGTGCCCGCTCGGCCGTCCGGAGGGCACTGTGCGCCCCCTCGGGGGGCAGCGAACGTAGTGAGCGTGGGGGTCGTTCATCTGCCCGCTCGGCCGTCCGGAGGGCGCTGTGCGCCCCTCGGGGGCAGCGAACGTAGTGAGCGTGGGGGTCGTTCATCTGCCCGCTCGGCCGTCCGGAGGGCACCTCGGAGGACAGCGAACACCAGGCCGAAGGCCGCAGGACAGCCGAAGGCTGGTCCCGCGCAGCGGGATGCGGCGAAGCCGCACACAGTGCGCATGGGGGCCGATCATCTCACGCGGCCCAGTCGAGGATCACCTTGCCGCTTGCCCCCGAAAGCATCGTCGCGAACGCCGTCTCGTACTGCTCGACCGCGTAGCGATGCGTGATGATCGGCGAGAGGTCGAGTCCCGACTGGAGCATCGCCACCATCTTGTACCAGGTCTCGAACATCTCGCGGCCGTAGATCCCCTTGATCTCGAGGCCCTTGAAGATCACCTGGTTCCAGTCGATCGCCATCTCCGGCGGCGGGATGCCGAGCAGCGCCACCTTGCCGCCGTGGTTCATGTGCTCGAGCATCGCGGTGAAGGCCTGCGGGACGCCGGACATCTCCATGCCGACATCGAAGCCCTCGGTCATGTGCAGGTCGTGCATGACGTCGCGCAGGTTCTCGCGGCCGACGTTGACCGCGCGCGTCGCGCCCATCTGCCGCGCCAGCCCGAGCCGGTAGTCGTTGACGTCGGTGATCACCACGTGCCGCGCGCCGACGTGGCGGGCGATCGCGGTGGCCATGATCCCGATCGGGCCCGCGCCCGTGATCAGCACGTCCTCGCCGACCAGATTGAACGAGAGCGCCGTGTGCGTCGCATTGCCGAACGGGTCGAAGATCGACGCGAGCTCGTCGGAAATGTCGGGGGGAATCTTGAACGCGTTGAACGCCGGGATCACCAGGTATTCGGCGAACGCGCCCTCGCGGTTGACGCCGACGCCCACCGTGTTGCGGCACAGATGCCGGCGCCCGGCGCGGCAGTTGCGGCAGAAGCCGCAGGTGATGTGCCCCTCGCCCGAGACCCGGTCGCCGATCGCGAAGCCGCGCACCTCCTGCCCCATCTCGACGATCTCGCCGACGTACTCGTGGCCGACGTGCATCGGCACCGGGATCGTCTTCTGCGCCCAGTCGTCCCATTTCCAGATGTGGATGTCGGTGCCGCAGATCGCCGTCTTGCGGATCCGGATCATGACGTCGTTGTGCCCGACCTCGGGCTTCTTGACCCGGGTGAGCGTCAGTCCCGGCGCGCGCTCGAGCTTTGCCAATGCCTTCATCGTGTCGTCCGCTCCACGTCAACCTCCCGCGCCCTCTGTGGGGCCGCCTTCAGGCGGCCTGCCGGAGCATGCCGAACTGCGGTGCACCGCACTGCGTCCGGCTGAAGCCGGACCCACGCCCGACGCCCCGGGAGCCGCTCGTGCTCACCGGATCGCGCCCAGCGCGCTGCCGACCTTCGCGAACGCGGCCACCGCCCGGTCGATCTGCGTGTCGGTGTGCGCGGCGCTCATCTGGGTGCGGATGCGCGCCTTGCCCTTCGGCACCACCGGGTAGGAGAAGCCGATCACGTAGACGCCCTCCGCCAGCAGCGCGTCGGCCATGCGCGTGGCGAGCGCCGCATCGCCCAGCATCACCGGAATGATCGGGTGCTGGCCCGGCACGAGGTCGAAGCCCAGCGCCGTCATCGCCGCGCGGAAGCGCTCGCCGTTCGCCCGCACCCGGCGGCGCAGCGCCGCGCCTTCGGCGCTGTCCAGGAGCTCGAGCACGGCGAGCGACGCGCCGGCGATGCTGGGGGCGAGCGTGTTCGAGAACAGGTACGGCCGCGAGCGCTGCCGCAGCAGTTCGACGATTTCCTTCCGCCCGGCGGTATAGCCGCCCGACGCGCCGCCCAGCGCCTTGCCCAGCGTGCCGGTGAGGATGTCGATGCGCCCGTCGACGCCGCAGTGCTCGGGCGTGCCGCGGCCGTCCTTCGCCGACGAAGCCGACCGCGTGCGAGTCGTCGACCATCACCAGCGCGTCGTGCCGATCGGCGAGATCGCAGATCGACCGCAGGTCGGCGATGATGCCGTCCATCGAGAACACGCCGTCGGTGGCGATCAGCTTGAAGCGCGCGCCCGCCGCATCGGCCTCCCGGAGCTTCGCGGCGAGATCCGCCATGTCGTTGTTGCGATAGCGGTAGCGCTTCGCCTTGCAGAGCCGGATGCCGTCGACGATGCTCGCGTGGTTCAGCTCGTCGCTGATCACGGCGTCCTCTTCGCCGAGCAGCGTCTCGAAGAGGCCGCCATTGGCGTCGAAGCAGCTCGAATAGAGGATGGCGTCGTCCATCTTCAGGAATCCGGCGAGCGCGGCCTCGAGCTCCTTGTGCACGCTCTGCGTGCCGCAGATGAAGCGCACCGACGCCAGGCCGAAGCCGTACCGGTCGAGGCCCTCCTTCGCCGCCTGCACGAGCCGCGGGTCGTTGGCGAGCCCCAGATAGTTGTTGGCGCAGAAATTCAGCACCTCGCCGCCGCCGGCGAGCGCGACGACGGGGGATTGCGGGCTGCGGATCACGCGCTCGGTCTTGTAGAAGCCGTCCGCGCGAATCCCGGCGAGGGTCTCGCGGACGTGGGACAGGTAGCGCTCGCGCATGACGGGGGTCGCGTGCCGCGCCGGCGGGGCGGCGGCTCTGCACGCATCTTAACGGGTTGCGCAGCGCCCGGGGCCTCGGAACACGCGCCGTCAGCGGGCCGTTCGGGGCGGGCGGGGAGGTCCCTGCGCGGTCGAGCGCGGCAGGCTGGGGCGCACGAGCATCGGCCCGTGGATGGCGAGATAGGCCGCGAAAGCCGCGGCCCACAGGCCCGCGGCCGTGGCGATCGCCCAGCTTCCCCAGCCGGCGATCGCCACGGCGAGCCGCAGCAGCGTGGCGACGGACATCGCGACGTACGCAACCGCAAGCGCCGGGTGCAGCGCGAGCGCTCGCCCGGTATGGCGCAGCGCGACCCGCGGCATCAGCGCGAGCATCATCATGCCGACGGCGCCGATCGTCACCGCGTGCAGCCACGCGCGCGGGGCGATGCCCGGGCCGAGCTCGGCCCCCGCGTGCAGGCCGAAGGCGACGACGAGCCAGAGGTAGCCGACATGCATGCCGAGAACCAGCGGCGTCCCGCTCACCCGCCATCCGCGCCACCCGGCGAGCCGCAGTGCGTGGGCAACGAAGGCCGTGAGCGCCACGCCGATCGCCAGCGGCGGCGGCACCTCGACGGCCACGACAATCGCGAAGCCGACGGCGCTCGCGTGCGCGGCGAGCTCGACCGCCCGGCTGCGGCCGACGCGCAGATCCAGCCCGCGCTCGCGCAGCGCATTCTCCGTGAATATCGGCGTCATGAACCCGCCGACCAGCGAGTACAGAACGACGATGGTGCCGACGGCGGCGTCCAGCGCGCGCGACGCATCGACCGCCGGCCCTGCCGCGAGCGCCGCGTAATACGCCAGGTTGCACGCGCCAAGCGCGACGAGCACCGGGAGCACGACGAGGAATTTCCGGTCGGACACCCGAAGGAGCCCCGGCGCGAGCATCGCCGCCAGCACGAAGAGAAGCGAACTATCGATCGCGGCGACCAGCACCATCGGCAGGACTGCCCACAGCCACACCGCCGCGCGGCCTGCCAGCCACAGGGCCGCGAGGAGCGCGAGCTCGCGACCGATGAGCTCGCGCACGCCGGCCCAGCTCGGCAGCGCGGTGAGCAGCAGGCCGCAGATGATCGCCGTGGCGAAGCCGAAGACCATCTCGTGCCCGTGCCACAGCCCCGGCCCGGGTCCCGTGGCAGGGAGCGTCCACGCCCCGGAATGCGCAGCGAACCACGCGCCCATCGCGACCAGCCCATAGAGCGTGCCGAACAGGAAGAAGGCGCGGAAGCCGCTCGCCCACAACGCTCCGGCAAACGGGGGGCGCCGCCGGTCGTCGGCGCCGGACGAGCTCACGGCTCGACGCCCGCCGTCGGGCGCGCCCGGAACCGATCGAGCAGCTGCGCGAGACGCGCGTCGGCTTCGGCGGCGCTCGCCATCCGCACCGGGCCGAAGCCGCGGATCGTCTGCGGAACGCTCGCCACCGCGACAGCCGTCTCCCAGTTGTCGCGGTCGAGGGCGCCGAGCAGCTCGTCGACGGTGCGCTCGTACCGGGCGACGAGCTCCCGATCGAGCCGACGTGCCGCGCTCCACCGGAAGGGATCGAGCCGGGTCCCGCGCAATCCCTTCAGCCGCGCGAGGACGCGCAGCGCTCTGCCGAACCACGCGCCGTACGCGTTTTTCGCCGGCCGTTCGCCGAAGCTGCGGTGCGCGCCCGTAAACGGCCATGCGAAGTGGTACACGACGCGGTAATCGCCTTCGAACGCCGCGGCCAGGCTTCGCCCAAAGTCTCCTTCGGTGTAAAGACGCGCCACCTCGTACTCGTCCTTGGCCGCGAGCAGATTGCGGTAGCTTCGTGCCACGGCGCGGGCGAGCCGCGGGGCATCCACGCCCAGACGGGCTTCGGCCACACGCACCCGCTCGACCAGCTTCCCGTAGCGCGCCGCGCAGGCGCTCCCCTGATAGCTTGCGAGGTGGGCACAGGCGCGCGCGATCTCCTCGTCCAACGTGGGCGGGGCACCGGCGGCGTCGTGCGCTTCCAGCCCCGCGCAACGCACGACGGCGGCGGGATCCCGAGCCGCGAGCCGCCCCCAGCCGAAGGCCGCGCGATTGCGCTCTACGTCCGCGCCGTTCAACTCGATCGCGCGAAGGATCGCCGGCGCCGACACCGGAAGGAGTCCCTTCTGGCAGGCGTAGCCCAACAGGAACACGTTGGTCGCAATCGAGTCGCCGACGAGCGCCGCCGTGAGCGCGGTCGCGGCGACGGCATCGACACGCCCGGCACCGACGGCCTCGCCGATGCCGTTCTGCATCGCCTCCTGCGGAAAGACGAGGTCGGGATCCGCGAGAAATTGGCTCGTCACGGCGGGCGTCGTGTTGACAACGGCGCGGGTGTGGCCGCGGCGCGCGCCGGCGAGCACGTCGTCGCCGGCGGCCACGACGAGGTCGGCGGCGATGATCGCGTCGACCTCGCCGGCCGGGATGCGCGCGGCGTGCAGGCGATCCTGCCGCCGGGCGACGCGCACATGACAGAGCACCGCGCCGCCCTTCTGCGCGAGCCCGGTCACGTCGAGAACGGTGACGCCCTTGCCTTCGAGATGCGCCGCCATGCCGAGGAGCGCGCCCACGGTCACGATGCCGGTGCCGCCGATGCCCGCAATGAGGATCGAGTACGGCGTCGGCGCCGGCGCGATCTCCGGTTCGGGCAGCGCAGCGAGCGCGGTGTCGGGTAGGTCGTGGCCTCCCTTGCGCAGCGTCCCGCCCTCGACGGTGACGAGCGCCGGACACGCCCCTGCGAGGCACGCGTAGTCCAGATTGCAGCTCGACTGATCGATCGCGCGCTTTCGTCCCTGGTCGGTCTCCACCGGCACGATCGCCAGGCAGCCGGACTGGACCGAGCAATCGCCGCAGCCCTCGCACACGGCCTGATTGATGAACACCCGCCGCCGCGGCTCGGGGATGCTCCCGCGCTTGCGCCGGCGGCGCGTCTGCGCGGCGCAGCTCTGGTCGTACACCAGCACGGTGACTCCGACGGTCTCACGCAGCTCGCGCTGCACGGCGTCCAGATGCTCGCGCGGACGCACGTCGACGCCCGGCGCAAGGCCGCGCGCGCCGGCGTACCGGCCGGGCTCGCGTGCCAGCACGACGATCCGCGCGACACCTTCCGCCGCGAGCTGGCGCGTCAGCGCCGGCACGTCGAGCGGTCCGTCGACGGGTTGCCCGCCGGTCATCGCCACCGCATCGTTGTAGAGAATCTTGTACGTGACGTTGACGTTCGCCGCGACGGCGGCGCGGATCGCCAGCACGCCGGAGTGGTAGTACGTGCCGTCGCCCATGTTCACGAACACGTGCCGCGTGCCGGTGCTGCCGGCGAGCCCGAGCCAGGCGACCCCTTCGCCGCCCATCTGGCTGACCGCGAGCGTGTCGCGCCCCGCCCACATCGCCATCAGATGGCAGCCGACGCCTGCCAGCGCGCAGCTGCCCGAGGGAACGCGGGTCGAGAGATTGTGCGGACAGCCGGGACAGAACCAGGGCTCGCGCTTGAGCCGCAGATGCGGCGCCGCCACCGTGCGCTCGGTCGCCGCAATGAGCGCTAGGCGGTCACGGATGCGCTCGCTCGTGTAAAAGGGCGCGAGCCGCGCGGCGATCACGCGGGCGAGCAGGCTCGGCGTGAGATCGCCGGTCGGGGGCAGCAGCCAGCCGCCGTGCGGCGGCGTCCATTCGTCGCGGTCGCCGTACTTGCCGATCACTGTCGGGCGCGCGCCGGGCGGCAGCTTGTAGAGCTGCTCCTTCAGCTGGTACTCGACGATCGGCCGCTTCTCCTCGACGACCAGGATCTCGTCGAGTCCTTCGGCGAAATGCCGCACGCCCTCGGCCTCGAGCGGCCACACCATTCCCGCCTTGTAGAGGCGCAGGCCGATCGCGCTGGCCACGTCCGCGTCGATGCCGAGATCGTCGAGCGCCTGGCGCACGTCGAGATACGCCTTGCCGCAGGTGACGATGCCCAGGCGCGCGCGCGGACTGTCGTACACGACTTGGTTGAGGCCGTTGGCGCGGGCGTAGGCGAGCGCGGCGTAGACCTTGTACTCGTGCATCCGCCGCTCCTGCTCCTGCGGCGGGTCCGGCCAGCGCAGGTGCACGCCCCCCGGAGGCAGCGCGAAATCGGCCGGGATCCGCACCTCCACGCGGCACGGGTCCACGTCGACCACCGCGGAGGTCTCGGCCGTGTCGGCCGCCGTCTTCATCGCGATCCAGCAGCCGCTGTAGCGCGACATCGCCCAGCCGTGCACGCCGAGGTCCAGGTATTCCTGCGCGCTCGCGGGCGCGAGCACGGGCATCGCGCAGGCCGAGAACATGTGCTCGCTCTGATGGGCGACCGCGGAGGAGCGCGCCGTGTGATCGTCGCCGGCGACGACCAGCACGCCGCCATGCGGCGCGGTTCCGGCGAAGTTGGCGTGCTTGAACACATCGCCGCAGCGATCGACGCCCGGCCCCTTCCCGTACCACATCGCGAAGATGCCGGCGCACTGCGGTTCGGGATACAGATGGAGCTGCTGGGTGCCCCAGATCGCCGTTGCGGCGAGCTCCTCGTTCACGCCCGGCTGGAAGCGGATCCGGTGCGCGTGGAGGAAGCGGCCGGCGTCCCGCAGCGCGAGATCGAGACCGCCGAGCGGCGAGCCGCGGTAGCCCGAGACGTAGCCGTGCGTGTCGAGCCCGGCCGCGGCGTCGCGCTGGCGCTGCAGCATCGGCAGCCGCGCCAGCGCCTGAACGCCGGTCAGAAAAACGCGTCCGCGCTCGAGCGCGTATTTATCGTCGAGCGCTACGCCCGGGAAGCCCATCGTCGCCGGCCGCGCGCACCCCGCTTGCATGATCTGCCCCCACACCCCCGAGGGGGCGCAATTCGCGCTCGGGGCGGCCCTTCGCGCTCAATGGAGTGCCCCACACCCCCGAGGGGGCGCAATTCGCGCTCGGGCGGCCCTTCGCGCTCATTCGGGAAGCAGCGCCCACTTGCCGTCCTTGACGGTCAGCAGGACGCGGCCGCGCTTGTCGAAGCCCGAATGATCGGCGGGGGTGATGTTGTACACGCCCTGCGTGGCCACGAGCTCGCGCGTGCTCTCCAGCGCGTCGCGCAGCGCGCTGCGGAACTCCGGCGTCCCCGGCTTGCCTTTTTTCAGCGCCTCGGGAATGGCCCGCTGCAGCAGCAGCCCCGCGTCGTAGACGTTCGCCCCGAACGTCGCCGGCTTGGTCCCGTACAGCTTCTCGTAGGCGGCGACGTACTCGGCGGCGACCTTCTTCGCCGGATTGCTGTCGGGAACCTGGTCGAGGACCAGCATCATGCTCGCCGCCATGATCGTGCCTTCGACCTTCTTGCCGCCGATCGTGATGAAGGCGTCGGTCGCCGCACCGTGCGTCTGGTAAATCCGGCCCGTGTAGCCGACGTCGGCGAGCTGCATCTGCGGCAGCGCCGCGCCGGCGGCGACGCCCGCGACGAGGACCGCGTCGGGCGAGGCGGCCTTGAGCTTGAGCACCTGGCCGGTCACGCTCGTGTCCTGCCGGTTGTAACGCTCGTTCGCCACGATCTGGATCCCGGCCTTCTGCAGCATCGGCACGATGGTCCGGTGCCAGGCTTCGCCGTAGGGATCGTTGTAGCCGATGAACCCGATCGTCTTCACGCCGTTCTTCTGCATGTGGCCGATGAGCCCGTCGCCGATGATGTCGTCGTTCTGCGTCGTCTTGAACACCCAGCGCTTCTTGGCGTCCATCGGCAGCACGACCGCCGTCGTGCCGACGGGGGCCAGCATCGGCGTCTGCGCCTCGGCCATGACCTCGATCACGCCCATGGCGTTGGGCGAGCCCGAGGGGCCGATCAGCGCGTCGATCTTCTGTTCGGCGAGCAGCTTCTTGACGCTGGTGACGCTCTGCGTCGGATCGCTGGCGTCGTCGAGCGCGAAGTACTCGATCGTCGTGTCGCCGACCTTCTTCGGCAGCAGCGCCACCGAGTTCTTCTGCGACACGCCGACGAACGCGGTGGGGCCGGTGGCCGAGCTGACGACGCCGATCTTGACCTGCGCCTGGGCGCCGAGCGCGAGGCCCGCGACGCCGATGACTGCGGCCAGACGACCCAGGAACCGTTCGATCTTCATGTTGCTCCTCCTCTCCTTCGATGGGATCGGAGCCGCGCCTTCCTGCCGTCGGCGCAGATCCGGGGGGTGACCGCCGTCCGCCGCGAGGCGTCGGGCGCCACGGTGTCACATGACGAACCCGCCGCTCACGAGCACGACCTCGCCACTGATGTAGTCCGATTCCGGAATGCAGAACAGGTAGACCGCGCCCGCGGCCTCCTCCGGCGTGCCGCCGCGGCCGAGCGGAATCATCTTGTTCATGAACGCGATCATCTCGGGCTGCACGCCCATCCTGATCTCGCGCTCGCCGATGTGCGCCACCGCCTCGCCGGAGCCGATCGGCTGCGTCATCCGCGTCTGGATGTAGCCGAAGGCCACCGCGTTGACGTTGACGTTGTAGCGGCCCCATTCCTTCGCCAGCGCCTTGGTCACGCCGATCACCGCCGCCTTGGCGGCCGAGTAGCCGACCTGGCCGGGGTTGCCGCAGAGCCCGGCGATCGACGACACGTTGACGACCTTGCGCTGCACCTGCCGGCCCTCGTCCTTCTCCTTCTTCGCCAGCTGCCGGATCGGCTCGGCGGCCGCGCGCAGGATCCGGAACGGCGCCGTCGCGTGCACGTCGAGCATCGCGTACCACTGGTCGTCGGTCATCTTCTGGATCACGTTGTCCCAGGCGTAGCCGGCGTTGTTGACGATGATGTCCAGTCCGCCGAAGCCCTCGAGCGCGGCGCCGACGAAGCGCGCTCCGAAGTCCATCGTCGTGACGTCGCCGGCGCAGGCGATCGCCTCGCCGCCCTGCCCGCGAATCCGCTGCACCGTGTCCTGCGCCGGCGCGTCGTCGACGTCGTTCACGACGACCCGCGCGCCCTCGGCGGCGAGCTTCATCGCGATCGCCTGGCCGATACCCCGGCCCGAGCCGCTGACCAGCGCCACCTTTCCCTCGAGTTTTCTCATCTGCCGCTCCCGTTCATGCCTGCGCCCGCCGGGCGCCCTCCGCTGCGAAATCCTCGGGCGGCACCACGCCCCCCTGCGCCAGCGCCGCGAGCTCGGCGCCGTCCACGCCCGCCTCGCGCAGCACGGCCCCGGTGTGCTCGCCATACTTCGGGGCGAAGGGCAGCTCGCGCAGGGCGCCGGGCACGTCGACCGCCACCGGCTGCATGCGCACGGTCCTGCCTGCCGGCGTGCGCGTCAGCGTGAGCTTCTGCGCGAGCGGCGCGAGCTTGCGCACCGCGTGAAGATCGTTGATCGGCGCGTGCGCGATCGTCGCCGCGGCGAATTCGCGCGCGAGCTCGGCCGTCGGAGCGCCTTGCGCGACCGCGGCGATCTCGGCCTGGATCGCGGAGCGCTCGCTGTGGCGCCCTTCGTTGGTCGTCCGCGCGTCGCGGGCGAGCCCGGCGAAGCGCGGGATCTCGGTCAGCCGCCGCCACTGCCCGTCGTTGCCGATCGCCACGAAGATGAACCCGTCGCGGGTCGCGTAGACGTTGGTCGGAATGAACTTGCGATGCTCGTTGCCGCAGCGCGTGATCTCGCCCGGCGCGCAGTCGAAGTCGATGAGCGGCAGCGTCGTGATCAGCCACGACGCCGCTGCCTGCAGCATCGACACGTCGATGCGCGTGCCGCGACCCGTCTCGGCGCGCTCGACGAGCGCCCGCATCACGCCCGCGTAGACCTCGTCGCCGGCCTTGAGGTCGATGATCGGCACGCCATTGAGCATCGGCGGGCCGTCGGCCTCGCCGGTCAGCTCCATGTAGCCGACCATCGCCTGCAGCACCGGATCGTAGCCGGGCGACGTCGGGGTGCTCCGGCCCCAGCGCCGAGATCGCGGCCCAGATGAGATCCGGCCGCGCCGCCGACAGCGTCGCGTAGTCGACGCCGAGCGCCTCGTAGCGGCGCGGCAGGGTGTTGCAGCAGAAGATGTCGGCGTCGAGCGCGGAGAGGAGCCGCGCGAGCAGCGCGCGCCCCTCGGCGGTCCGCAGGTTGAGCGCAACCGATTCCTTGCCCACGTTGGGCGCGACGAAATAGCTGCGCCGGTCGGCGTCGGCCACGCGCGTGCCGATGTAGCGGTTCGGGTCGCCGGGCAGCGCGTCGCCGGGCGTGTACGCCTCGATGCGTATCACCCGCCAGCCGAGCTGGGCGAAGCGCAGCGTCGCGTACGGCAGCGACAGCGCCTGCTCGAGCGAGACGACGGTGCGCTTCTTCATGCGCCGGCCTTCGTCTCCCGGCTCGCGTGCAGCGCGCGGTAGACCTTCTCCGGCGTGAACGGCAGCTCGCGGATGCGCACGCCGGTCGCGTTGTAGATCGCGTTCGCGGTGGCCGCGGCGATGCAGATCGCGGGCGCCTCGCCGACACCCTTCGCGCCCTGCGGACCTTCGCCGTCCATCGTCTCGATGAAGTGGATGTCGATGTCGGGAATCTCGGGCGCGGTGATGAGCTTGTAGTCGCGAAAGCCCGGATTGCGAACGACGCCGCGATCGACGAGGAGCTCCTCGGTCATCGCGTAGCCCTGGCCCATCACGACGCCGCCCTCGATCTGCCCCTCGATGCCCAGGCGGTTCAGCACCCGGCCCACGTCGTGCGCCGCGGTGACCTTCAGCATGCGCACGATCCCGGTCTCGGTGTCGACTTCGACCTCGGCGACCTGGGTCGCCCATGCGTAGGCGGCCGAGACGTCGCCCTTGAACTCCTTGTCCTGGTGCTGCGACGGGGGCTCGTAGTAATTCGTCGTCATCACCAGCTCGGCCTTGTCGGAGAAGTGCAGCGAGCGCACGAGCTTGGCGAGCGACATCAGCGGCTCGCCGGTCGCCGCCGCGACGATCTGGCCGGCGCGCAGGTCGAGCGCCTCGGGCGCGAGTTTCGTGAGCTTCGCCGCCGCCGCGAAGATCTTGGCCTTCGCCTTGCGCGCCGCGCCGATCGCCGAGTTGCCGGCGATGAACGTCGTGCGGCTCGCGTGCACGCCGACGTCCCAGGGCGTGATGTCGGTGTCGTTGTTGACGACCTTCACCGCCGACAGCGGCAGGCCGAGCTCCTCGCAGACGAGCTGCGCGAGCACCGTCTCCGACCCCTGGCCGATCTCGGAGGCGCCGGTGATCACCATCACCTGGGCGAAATCGTCGATCTTGAGGATCGTCCCGCAGCCGTCGGACGGATAGATCTTGGCGCCGCCGCCCACGTGCAGCATCGACGCCATCCCGATCCCGCGCTTGACGGTGGCGGGGCTCTTCCACGCCTTCGCGTACTCGCGGTGCTTGCGCTGGTAGTCGGAGTATTGCGCTGCGGTGCGCAGGCACTCCTTGAGCCCGCAGGTCTTGAAGTGCATCCCCTGCGGCGTCACCTCGCCCGGCGCCTGCGCGTTCTTCAGCCGGAAATCGAGCGGATCCATGCCGATCGCCTCGGCGAGCCGGTCCATGTGGCTCTCGACGGCGAAGGTCCCCTGCAGGTTGCCGTAGCCGCGGAACGAGCCCGCGTACGGGTTGTTCGTGTACACGACCGTCGTGTGGTACTTGCAGTGCGGCACGCGGTACAGCGACGAGAACGTCTGCATCATCACGAACGGCGTGGAGGCGCCCCACGACGTGTACGCGCCGTTGTCGTGCAGCGTCTCGACGGCGCGGAAGGTGAGCGTGCCGTCCTTCTTCACGCCGCTCCTGAGCGTCAGGATCACCGGCTGGCGCGTCGGCGAGGCGACGAACTCCTCTTCCCGGGTGAAGACGAGCTTCACCGGCCGCCGGGTCGCCTTCGCCAGGAAGATGCAGATCGGCTCGAACGGATAGATGTCGAGCTTGCTGCCGAAGCCTCCGCCGATCGGCGGCTGGATGATGCGGATGCGCGCCGGGTCGATCTGCAGCACCTGCGCGAACTCCCGCTTGTGCAGGAAGGGCACCTGCGTGTTCGACCAGATGCGTCAGGTTTCCCGAGGGATCGAAGTCGGCGATGATGCCCGACACGCCCATGCAGCAGTGCGTGACGTAGTGCAGCCGGAACGTGTCCTCGATCACCACGTCCGACTCGGCCTCGCCGGCGGCGACGTCGCCCTGCGCGTAATCCCAGGTCGTCGTCACGTTGTCCGGATGGTTGTCGTGGATCACCGGGGCGCCGGGCCGCTGCGCTTCGCGCGGGTCGGTCAGCGCCGGCAGGTCTTCGTACTCGACGTCGATGAGGGAGAGCGCCTCCTCGGCGAGCTCGAGGCTGTCGGCGGCGACCGCGGCGATCTCGTCGCGGAGGCTCCTGCACCTTGTCGCCCTTGAGCGGCATGTGATCCTTGGCCAGGATGCCGAGCGGTCGCTGATACGGCACGTCGGCGGCGGTCAGCACCGCGTGCACGCCGGGCAGCGCCTTCGCCCGGGCGGTGTCGATGCGCAGGATCCGCGCGTGGACGCGCGTGGAGCGCAGGATCTTCGCGTGGAGCTGTCCCGGCAGGTTCAGGTCGTGGATGTAGCGCGTCTTGCCGCTCGCCTTGTCGGGCGCGTCCAGCTTGGCGATCCGCTTTCCGATCAGCGACTCCTTGGCGATCGTTTCCATGGCCCTCGCTCCCGTCACTTCGCTTCCGCCGCCGCGGCGATCGCCTCGACGATCTTCACGTAGCCGGTGCAGCGGCAGAGGTTCCCCTCGATGCCGCGCTGGATGTCCTCGCGGCTCGGATGGGGGTTGCGCTTCAGCAGCGCGGCACCCTGCACGACGAAGCCCGGCGTGCAGAATCCGCACTGGACGGCCCCGCTCGCCACGAACGCGTCGCGCAGGCGCTCGCCGAGGGGCTCCGTGGTCACCGCCTCGATCGTCGTCAGCTCGCGCCCGTCGCAGTCGACGGCGAACATCAGGCAGGCATTGACCGACACGCCGTCGACGATGATCGTGCAGGCGCCGCACTCGCCTTCGCCGCATCCGTACTTGGTGCCGGTGAGGCCCAGCAGGTCGCGAATCATCGTGAGCGCGCTCATGTCGACCGGCACCGAGACGCGCGCCGGCGCGCCGTTGATCGTGAAATTCACATCACATCGCAGCGACATCGGTCAGCACCCTTCGTGTCAGGTTGCGGATGAGCTCGCGCCGGTACCAGTCGGACGCGCGCACGTCGGAGATCGGCCGCACCTCGGCCCGCGCGACTTCGGCCGCCGCGGCGATCGTCTCCGGCGTCAGCTCGCGGCCCTCGAGCGCGGCCTCGGTCCGCGGCGCGCGGATCGGCGTCGGGGCGACGGCGCCGTAGGCGACCCGCACGCCGGACAGCCTGCCGTCGCGGCGCACGCCGCCGATGCCGATCGAGACCGCCGAGATGTCGAGCGCGGGCCGCGTGCCGAACTTGCAGAACCGCGCGACGAAACCCTGCGGAGGCAGCGCAACGCGCACGGCGACCAGCAGCTCGGACGCCCTGCGCGAGGTCTTGCCGGGCCCGGTCAGGAAGTGCGCCAGCGGCATCGCGCGCGTCGCCAGCGCCGCCTCGCCCAACGCCGCGAGCTCGACTTCCGCTTCGAGCACGAGCAGCGGCACCAGCAGGTCGCCCGCCGGCGAGGCGTTGCAGATGTTGCCGCCTATGGTCGCGGCGTTGCGCAGCTGGCTGCTCGCAAAATGATCGCCGGCCTCCGCCAGGATCGGGATCTCGCGCCGGATCGGCTCGCTCTCCATAAGGTCGGTGACCGTCGTCAGCGCGCCGATGCGGATCGCACCCCCGCCGACCGCGATGCCACGAAGCTCGGGAATGCGCCGGACGTTCATCAGCGTGCGCGCGAATCGCGCGCGGCCCGCCTGCGTCTGCGGCATCAGGTCGGTCCCGCTGGCGAGAATCGTCACCTCGCCGGCAGCCAGGATCCGGACGGCCTCGGCGATCGACGTCGGGGCGAAATACTGCTCGATGGTTGCGTTCATCTCGAGTCCTCAGAACCGGATCGGCTCGCGGTAGCGGCCGAAGACGCCGATCATCTCGCGCGTGATCTCGCCGACGCTCGCGTAGGCCTTGACCGCGGCGGTGATCGCCGGCATCAGATTGACCCCCGACCGCGCATCGGCGCGGACCCGGTCGAGCGCGGTGCGCACCGCTTCCGCGTCCCGTCCGGCGCGCATGCGCTGCAGCGATGCGACCTGCGCGCGCGCGTCGTCCTCGCGGTACGGATGGAACTCCACCTTGTGCTGCTCTTCGTCGGCCCGATAGCAGTTGACCCCGACCTTGCGCAGCGCGCCGGACTCGATCGCCTTCTGCCTTTCGTACGCCTGCGCCGAGACCTCCGCCTGGATCCGCCCTTCCGCGATCAGCCGGACGATGCCGCCGCGTGCGTCGACGTCGGCGATGATCGCCTCCATCTGCGCGCGCATCTGGTTGGTCAGCGTCTCCACGTAGTACGAGCCGCCGAGCGGGTCGACGGTGTCGCAGAGTCCCATCTCCTCGATCAGGAGCTGCATCGTGCGCAGCGAGATCCGCTGCGCGTACTCGGTCGGGATCGTGTACGCCTCGTCGTAGCAGCACAGCGCCATCGTCTGCGCGCCGGAGAGCGCGCTGATGAGCGCGTAGTAGGCGCCGCGCACGATGTTGTTCTCGGGCTGCTCGAAGGTAAGGCCGCCGCCGCCGCCGCCGGCGATCATGCGCATCAGCATCGACGCCGGGTCCCTGGCGGCATAGCGCTCCTTCATGATGCTCGCCCACAGCCCGCGCGCCGCACGGAACTTCGCGACCTGCTCGAACAGGTTGCCGAAGATGTTGAAGTTGTACGACAGCCGCCCGGCGAACTCGTCCACGGCGAGCCCGCGGCGGATCGCGTCGTCGGCGTAGGCCATCGCGATGCAGAACGCGTAGGCGATCTCCTGCACCGGCGTCGCCCCGGACTCGCGGATGTGATAGCCGCACACGCTGACCGGCGTGTACTTCGGCGCCTCCTTCGCGCAGTACTCGATCGTGTCGCCGACGAGCTTGAGCGACGGCTCGACCGGGAACACCCAGGTGCCGCGGCCGATGAACTCCTTCAGGATGTCGTTCTGCGCGGTCCCGCGCAGCTTTCTCACGTCGTAGCCGCGCTTCTCGGCCATCGCGAAATACATCGCGATCAGGATCGCCGCCGCGCCGTTGATCGTCAGCGACACGGTGATCGCGTCGAGGTCGATGCCCTCGAAGGCGACCTCGAAGTCGTGCAGCGTGTCCACGGCCATGCCGACGCGGCCGACCTCGCCCTCGGCCAGCGGGTCGTCCGAATCGAGCCCGATCTGCGTCGGCAGGTCGAAGGCGACGTTGAGCCCGGTCTGGCCGTTGGCGATCAGGTACCTGAAGCGCCGATTGGTGTCCGCCGCGTTGCCGAAGCCCGTGTACTGGCGCATCGTCCACGGCCGCCTGCGATACATCAGCGGGTGGATGCCGCGCGTGAACGGGTATTCGCCGGGCCGGCCGATCATCGCCGTGCCGCCGCTGGCCGCGACGTCGTCCGCCGTGTACAGCGGCTTGATCTCGACGCCGGACTCGTTGACGACCGGCGGCAGCGGCGCTTCGTCGCGTCCGCTCATCGCGCGTTCCCCTTGATGTAATCGACGATCGCGGTGAGCTTCGAGCCCGTCGGGAAGATGCCCTTGAAGCCCAGCTCGCGGAGCCGCGCGTGGTCCTGCGCCGGCAGATTGCCGCCGATCATCCACAGCTTGTCGGAGAGTCCGGCAGCCGTCAGCAGCGGCGCGAGCTTCGCGCAGAACGGAAGGTGCGATCCGGCCATGCTGGAGAGCGCGATCACGTCGACGTCCTCCTCCAGCGCGATGCGGCACACCGCTTCCGGAGTCTGCCGCAGCCCGGTGTAGATCACCTCGAATCCCGCGTCCATCAGCGCGCGCACGACGACCTTCGCGCCCTGGTCGTGGCCGTCGAGGCCCGGCTTGGCGACGACGATGCGCAGCGGACGCTGCGGGCTCGCCGCGTTCATGCCGGCCACCCCCGCGTGGGGCCGACTTCAGGCGTCCTGGATCCGGATGAAGCCGGACCCACGACCCATGCGCTTCGCACTGCCGTCGTTCTCGCGGTTGACGCGGGTTGCCTCATGCTCCCAGCTCCTTGGCGATGACGAGCTTCAGGATCTCGCTGGTGCCTCCGCCGATCAGCGTGAAGCGCACGTCGCGCAGATAGCGCTGCACCGGATAGTCCATCGCGTATCCGTACGACGCGAGCACGCGGGCCGCCTGGTCGCACACCGTCGCGGCGGTCTCGCTCGCGAAGAGCTTCGCCATCGCCGCCTCCTTGTGGTGCGGCCGGGCGGCGTCGTGCAGCCAGGCCGCGTGGTGGACGATGTGCTGCGCCGCCTCGAGCCCGGTCGCCATTTCGGCGAGCCTCGTCTGGATCGCCTGGAAGCGGTTGATCGGCTTGCCGAACTGCGCGCGCTCGCCTGCGTAGCGCCGCGCCTCGTCGGCGGCTGCGCGACCGACGCCCAGCGCCATCGCGCCGGTGATGATCCGGATCTCGGCCAGGATCTTGCGCAGGTGCTCCTCGCCGTCGCCCTCCTCGCGCGACAGGCGGTGCGAGTCGGGGACGAAGCAGGCGTCGAACGCGACTTCGGAGGTCGGCAGCGCCCACACCCCCATCTTGTCGATCGCGCGGCCGACGGTGAGCCCGCCGAAGCTGCGCTCCGCGAGGAAGACCGTGAGCTTCCTCCCCTCGCCGGCCTTCGCGAACACCGTGAAGAAGTCGGCCACCGGCGCCGAGGTGACCCAGGTCTTCTGGCCCGACAGCAGATAGCCGCCGTCGACCTTCCGCGCCATGGTGGCGATGCCGCCCAGGTCGCTGCCGGCATTCGGCTCGGTCATGCAGATCGCGCCGATCTTCTCGCCGCGCAGCGCCGGCTTGAACAGCCGGTCGAGGACGTCCGCGCTCCCCAGCCGATGCAGGAAATCGGTGCCCATCAGCGACTGCATCGCCGCGCAGCCGGCGAGCGACATCGAGCCGCGGGCGATCTCGGTGAGCGCGAGGCAGAACGACAGCAGGTTCATGCCGGTGCCGCCGACGCTCTCGGGATAGCGCATGCCGAAGAAGCCGAGCTCCGCCAGCTCGCCGAACAGCTCGCGCGGAAACGCGTGCGCGGCGTCGAGCGCCGCGGCCCGCGGGGCGATCCGCTCGTCGCAGAAGCGCGCGAAGAGCTCGCGTACGGAGCGCTGCTGCTCGGTGAGGTCGAAGTCCATGCCGCCGTCAGTCCGTCCCGAGCCCGTAGGCCTCGCGCGCCGCCACGGCCGAGATCACGCCGTCGCGCACTTCGCGCTCGAGCTGCTCGCGGTCGCGCTTCGCCGGCTCGCCGTACCCGCCGCCGCCGCCCGCCATCTGGTGATAGACGGTGCCCGCCGGCACGCCCGTGATCAGGTCCTTGTTCTTCGGCACGACGACGCGCCCGTCCGGATAGGTGAGCCGGATGAAATTGAGCGTGCCGTCGCCGCCGCCGAAGAGGCCGAAGGCGGGCTCGAAGTCACCGTCGCCGAAGGTCACGAGCTGCGTGTCCTCGGAGCCGATCCGGAACACGGTCTCGACGCCGAGTCCGCCGCGCCACTGCCCCGGGCCGGCCGAATCGCAGGCGTACTCGTGCTGGACCAGCAGGTGCGGCGTCTGCTGCTCGAACATCTCGTAGTCCTGGTCGAGCAGCCCGCCCGAGGCGTCGATCATGCCGATGTGATCGTAGCCGTCGGTGCCGCGCATCGCGCCGGAGCCGCCCTTGAGCCCCATGAACCCGATGTCCACGTACTTCTCGTTCCTGCCGGGGTCGATGCCGGTGGTCAGCGAGCAGAGCAGGTTGTTCCACCCCGCGGTGACGCGGTCCGGGATCGCGGGCGCCAGCGCGCGGATGATCGCGTCGGCGTTCGGCGGGCAGAGGTGGTTGCCGAATGTCGTCGCCTTCGGATACGCGGCGTTCAGGATCGTGCCCTCGGGGATCACGATCTCGATCGGCTGCACCATTCCCTCGTTGTGCGGGATGTCGGGATTGACCATCTGCAGCAGCGTCAGTATCGTCGCCGACGCGCTGGAGGTGAACGTGCCGTTGACGAAGCCGTTGGTCTGCGCGTCGGTCTTCGAGTAGTCGAAGCGGATGCTGCGGTCGCGGACCTCGATGTCGACGCGGATCGTGAACGTCGACCCTTCGTGCCGGCCGTCGTAGTAGACGCGACCCTCGCCGTGGTAGTTACCGTTGGGGATCGCCGCGATCTCGGCCTCCATCATCCTCCGCGTCGCGTCGAACAGCGCGAGCTTGTGCGCATCGAAGCTCGCCCGGCCGTATTTGCGCAGCAGCTCGAGCAGGCGCCGCTCGCCGATGTGACACGCGCCGATCTCGGCCCGCATGTCGTGGCGGACGATGTCGAAGCGGATGTTGGCGAAGATCAGGTCCCAGACGTCCTTGCGCAGCTTCCCCCTCTCGTAGACCTTCACCGGCGGGATGCGCAGCGCCTCCTGCCAGACCTCCGTCGCGTTCGGGTTGTAGCCGCCGGCGACGTTGCCGCCGATGTCGGCCTGATGGCCCTTCACCGCGGTCCAGGCGACGAGCTCGCCGTCGAGGAACACCGGCTTGTAGACGGCGACGTCGTTGTTCTGGTTGCCGAGGCTGAACACGTCGTTGTGGAAGATGACGTCGCCCTCGTGCAGGTCGTCGCCGAAATACCCGATGATGTGCTTGCACACCGGCGCCAGCGAGAACGCGAGTATCGGCAGATTCTCGGTCTGCTCGAGCATGCGCCCCTCGGCGTCGTAGAGCCCGGTGACGAAGTCCTTCGCCTCGCACAGGATCGGCGAGCGCGTCGTCTGCTGCATCGAGATGCTCATCTCGTCGGTGATCGACTTGAACGTGCGGGCGTACACCGACAGCAGGATCGGATCGACGGCGCCGCTGCCTGCGGCTGCGCCGCCACGCGTGACGTCGTTCATGCGACGGCCTCCTCGGCAAGCGCGCCCACCAGATCCGCGCGGCCCTTCGCGTACAGCGCGAACGAGCCGTACTGGTCGCACACGCAGTCGTACGCGGCGCTGACGAAAACCGCCGTGGTCACTTCCTCGATGATCGCCGGCCCGGCGACGCGGTGGCCGTGGCGCATCCGGTGGCCATCGTAGACGGGGACGGCCGCGAACGCATTCTCCTCGGGCAGATACGCATTGCGCCGCCCCTTGAGCGCCGCCGACGCGTCCTCGGCGACCCGCGCCTCCTCGGCGTAGCGCGGCTTGTCGGTGACGCCCACCGCCTGCACGCGGACGTTGATGATCTCCACGCCGGCGTTCTCGCTCTCCAGCGAATAGCCGTACAGGCGGTTGTGCTCGGCATGGAACGCCGCCGCGATCGCGCCCGCATCGCGGGCGGCGAGCACCGATTGCGGCACTTCGAACGACACCTCGTGGTACTGCTTCAGATAGCGGCAATCGAGCTTGACGTGGAAGCGCCGGCGGGCAGCCGCGATGCGCTCCGCGTCGAGCTGGCGGTCGCCCTCGGCGATCATCGCGTCGATCAGCGTCGCGAGCCGCGGCCAGTCGACGGCGTCGAGGCGCGAGACGAACGTGCGCACGAAGTCGTGCTTGAGATCGCAGAGCAGCATCCCCATCGCGCACAGCACCGACGATTCGCGCGGCACGATCTGCAGCGGAATGTCGAGCTCCCCGCAGATGAGGCAGGAGTGGATGGGTCCTGCACCGCCGGCGACGATCATCGGGAACTCGCGCGGGTCGAACCCGCGCTTGATCGATATCTCGCGCACGCCCTGCGCCATGTTGTTGCAGGCGACGCGATACATCCCGGCCGCCGCCTGCTCGACGGAAAGCCCGAGCGGGCCCGCGATATGCGCGTCGATCGCCTTCCGCGCGGCGGCGACGTCGAGCTTCATCCGCCCGCCGGCGAAGAATTCGGGGTCGAGATAGCCGAGCACGACGTTGGCGTCGGTCGTGGTCGGCAGCGTTCCGCCCCTGCCGTAGCACGCAGGGCCCGGCGCCGCGCCCGCGCTCTGCGGCCCCATCCGCAGCAGCCCGCCTTCGTCGATCCAGCCGATCGAACCGCCGCCCGCGCCGATCGTGTGTATGCCGAGCATCGGCAGCGCGATGCGGTGCCGCGCGATCTCGCCCTCGGTCACCATCATCGGGCCGTCCACGGCGAGCGAGGCCTCGAAGCTCGTGCCCCCCATGTCGACGGTGATGCACTTGTTGCGGCCGTGC
Organism: uncultured beta proteobacterium; assembly: GCA_963786625.1. GTDB lineage: Bacteria > Pseudomonadota > Gammaproteobacteria > Burkholderiales > Casimicrobiaceae > CAIWHR01. Next base: position 104,589 of record CAWAZS010000010.1, on the reverse strand, counting down.
GCCCGCGCGTAGAAGAGCCCCGCGCCGGGACCTCCGGCCGGCCCCGAGAGCAGCGTGAGCGCCGCATGCGTGCGCGCGATCTCCGGCGACATGACGCCGCCGTTGCTCTGCATGATCAGCAGCACGCCCTTGAATCCGACATCGGACAGCCGCTCGACCAGCTGCGCGAGATAGTGGTTGAGCTTCGGTCCCACGTACGAATTGAGGGCGGTCGTGCTGACGCGCTCGTAGAAGCGGATCGACGGCAGCAGGTCGGTCGACACCGTCAGATAGGCGCCGGGCAGCTCCCGCCGCACGATCGCCGCCGCCGCCTGCTCGTGCGCCGGATTCGCGAACGCGTTCATGAAGCAGATCGAGACCGCCTCGACGGCCTCGGCGCGGAAGAGCGCGATCGCCGGCGAGCACCTCGTCCGCGGCCAGCGGCTCGAGCTCGCGGCCGTCGCGGTCGAGCCGGCCGCCGACGCCGATGCGCAGGTAGCGCGGAACCAGCGGCCGCACGTTGGTGTAGCGGTTGTTGTACTGCTCCTCGCGCACGCCGCGGCGCATTTCCAGCGCGTCGCGGACACCCCGCGTGGTGAGCAGCGCCGACTTCGCGCCGGTGCCCGTCAGCGTCGCATTGGTCGTCACCGTCGTCCCGTGGACGAGGGTGTCGACGGTCGCGACGAACTCCTCGAGCGACTGCGGCGGGGTCTGGCTGGCGGCGATCTCGCGCAGGCCGTCGACCACCGCGATCGACGGATCGGCCGGCGTCGAGAGCACCTTGTAGATCCCCGGCTCGGCGCCGTCGCGCGTGACGATGAAGTCCGTGAACGTGCCGCCCACGTCGATCCCGATTTTCAGCGCCATCGGCTGCCCTCCGCCTCGCCCTCTGCCTGGCCCTGCGCCAGCGCCTCGCCGCGGACCATGCGGCGGAGCTCGTCCTTGCGCACCTTGCCCAGCGCCGAGCGCGGGAGCTCCTGCGCGAAGACGACATCGCGCGGATGCTTGAAGCGGGCGACGCGGCCGTCGAGGAGCGCGATCACGTCCGCGTCGGAGAGCTGCCGCCCGCCCGCGGGCACGACGACGGCCACCACGACCTCGCCCCACTTCGCATCCGGCCGGCCGACGACCGCGACTTCCGCGATGTCCGCCGACTCGGCGAGCACGTTCTCGATCTCCGCCGGATAGATGTTCTCGCCGCCGGAGATGATCATGTCCTTGCTGCGGCCGTCGACCCAGAGGAAGCCCTCGTCGTCGTAGTGCCCGATGTCCCCCGTATGGAACCAGCCGTCGACGAGCGCGGCCGCGGTGGCCGCCGGCGCATTCCAGTAGCCGGACATCACGTTCGGCCCCTTGACCAGGATCTCTCCGGAAACGCCCGGCGGCCGGTCGGCTCCGTCGTTTCCGGCCACGCGCACGCAGCAGTGCACGGCGGGCTTGCCGGCGGAGCCCGCCTTGCGCACCGCATCGTCGACCGCGATGTACGTGGCGATGGGGCCGGTCTCGGTCGATCCGTACACCTGGATCAGCGGGACGCCGCGCGCGTGCACGGCGCGGAAGTTGCGTTCGGGCACGATCATCGAGCCGGTCGAGATCGCGCGCAGACTGGCGAGGTCGGTGGCGGGCCACGCCGGATGCGCCGCCAGCGCGTCGAGCTGCGCCGGGACCAGCACCGTCAGCGTGACCGCTTCGGCGGCGATCGCGGCGAGCGTCGCGCCCGGATCGAACTTCGGGTGCAGGATCACCGTCGCGCCCGCATGCAGCGCCGGCAGTGTCTGGATGCACAGGCCGCCGACGTGAAACAGCGGCAGCGTCGTGAGGATGCGGTCGGCGCGCGTGAGATCGTGCATCTGCGTGCTGTTCACCGCGTTCCAGGCGAGCGCGTCCTGGGTGAGCACCACGCCCTTGGGCGCGCCCGTCGAGCCCGACGTGTAGCAGATGACGGCAGGGGTGCTTCCCGCGCCCTGACCGCCGCCGGCAGCGATCGGCGGCGAATCGCGCAGCAGCCGATCGCCGTCGAGCCAGCCTTGCGCTGCGCCGCCCACCGCCGCGAGGCGCAGGTCGCGAAGCCCCGCGCGGATGCGCTCGATGGTCTCGACGAAGCGCGTCTCGGCGAAGAGCGCGACGGGAGCGCAATCGGCGAGCACCTGGCCGTGCTCGGGCGCGGCGAGACGCCAGTTGAGGGGGACCAGCAGCGCACCCAGCCGCGCGCAGGCGAAGAGCGAGCGCGAGCGCGTGGGGGCTGTTGAGACCCAGCCAGGCGACGCGATCGCCCGGGCGCACCTCCAGCGCGCGCAGGGCGCCGGCGGTCCTGGCAACGCGCGCGGCGAGCGCGCGGTAGGTGATCGCCTCCTGCTCGAAACGGAGCGCGTCCTTCGCCGGCGCGAAGCCCGCGTGACGGTCGATCCAGTCCGACAGATCCACGTCGAGCGCCTCAGGCGTCCGTGACCTGGAGCACCACCGCCATCGCGGTGTCGCCCGCGGCGCAGCCGCTGAACAGCCCGTACCCGCCGCCGCGCAGCGCGAGCTCCTCGATCAGCTCGATGACCGAGCGCGTGCCCATCGGCGCCTGCGGATGGCCCCAGACCAGCGAGGAGCCCCAGTTGTTCATCGTTTCGACGTCGACACCCATCTCGCTTCGCGAACAGGATGTCGTTCAGCGCGAACGGGTTGTGCGTCTTGATCGCGTCCATCTGCCGGACGCCGCGTCCGGCTGCGGCGAGCGCGCGCTGGGCCGCCGCGATCGTCGCTTCGGGCATGTAGGCGAGCGCGGCTCGTGCCTGACCGAAGCCGAGCAGGCGCACGGCGCGCTTCGGGTCGGCGGAGAGCTCGCGCGCGCGGTCCCTGGTCGTGACGACGATCGCCGCATTGCCGTCCGCGGGATGCGTCTGCCCGCCGAAGGTCACGCTGCCGCCCTCGATCACCGGTTTCAGTCGGGCGAGCCCTTCGGCCGTCGAATGGTTGATGCCCTCGTCGCCATCGAGCACGCCGACGTTCTTCCGGAAATTCGGCGCGGGGACCTCGAACGGCAGCGTCATGAACCGCCGAAGGAAGCGTGCGCCGTCGGCCGTGGCGTCGCGGTACTGGGCCTCCCGCCGCAGCACGACCTCGTGCTGCGCCGCGGTCGAGATCTTGTGCTTCGTGGCGACATTCTCGGCAGTGCGCACCATCGAATGCGGACCGAGCGGATCGCAGTTGAAATTGTCGAGCACCCAGTTCTCGTGCGAGCCGGTGCCGCCGGGACCGCGCGGATTGGGGTAATAGAGGTGCGGTCCGTTCGACGTGCGGTCGCAGGTCACCACCAGCGCGGTCGTGGCCATCCCCGCGTCGATCTCCTGGACCGCAGCCAGCAGACTGCGCACGCCGGTCGCGCAGGCCTGCATCACCGTCGGCCCGCCGACGGCGCGCGCGCCCGCGATGCCCATCAGCCAGGGCATCCCGTAGAACGCATGCGGCTGCGGCACGGAGAGGCCGAGCACGCCATAGTCGAACACGCCCGGATCGATGTCGCGGCGCGCGAGCTCGCGCTGCACGACCCGTGCCGCGAACTCGATGCTGTGCAAGTCCGCGAAGCTCCCCTGCCAGCGCGCGAACGGCGTGGACCAGTAGGCGCCGTAGGGAATTTCGGCAGTGTGGGCCATGGGGATTTTCTTCCGCTCCGTGCGCGCCTACGGCAGCGCGAGCACGGCCTTGCCGAGAAGGATCGTCTCGCCGTTCTGGTTCTGCGCGGCGAGATCGAGCTCGACGCGCTTTTCGCCGTCCTGCACCGACTTGGCGGCGACCGTGCCCGTGCAGGTGATGACATCGCCGGGGAATGCCATCGCCACGAAGCGCGACGACAGCGAGCGGATATTCCGCTGCGGAACCCAGCGCGTCAGCAGCCCGCCCAGGAAGGCCATCGTCAGCATGCCGTGCGCGATGACGCCGGGCAGCCCGCCCCCGCGCGCCGCGGCGTCGTCGACGTGGATCGGATTGGGGTCGGCGGCGGCCCCGGCGAAGAGCGCCAGCTGCATCCGCGACAGCGCCGGCGCCGTGCACGGCGGAATCGCGTCGCCGATCGCGACGTCGTCGTAGCGCGCGGGTTGGTCCATGATCGTTCCTTCGCTCGCCGCGCCGCGCTCAGGCGTTGCGCACGACGATCACCGTCCGCAGATCGCAGACGTGCTCGCCGCGCTGGTTGTCGAGGCGCGTTTCGGTGACGACGAAGGTGAGCGCGCCGCCCTTCTTGTCGTACATGTCGACGACCTTCTGCCGTCCCGTGATCACGTCGCCGGCGCAGATGGCGCCGTGGTAGACGAAGGCTTGCTCGCCGTGCATCGTCCTGGTCTTGTCGACGGCGAGATCCTCGAGCACGGCGAGCGGCTGCGCGGCCTCCATCGCGATCGTGAACGGGAACGTGGGCGGCGCCGGAATCGACGCGTAGCCGGCCTCCCGCGCGGCCCGCTCGTCGCGGTAGATCGGATTCGGGTCGGCGATCGCGTCCGCAAACGAGCGGATCCAGCGCTTCTCGACCTCGACGCTGAACGGGGGGTATTCCCTGCCGACGAGATTCTGCATCGTGTCCTCGATCTTCGGCCGCCTGCGTTCGCCGCTTACGCGCCGCGCTGCCGGCCGTTCAAGCCCGCGGCGCGGCGCAGCGATCGCCGCGCTTCGCCGAGGTGCTCGCGCATCGCAGCGGCCGCCGCGTCGCCGTCGCCCGCCGCCAGCGCGGCGTGGATGCGCTTCAGTCCGCGCAGCACGATCGCGCGGGTTTTCGGGTCTCCGAGCGTCAAAACACGCAGGTAGCGGACGTGCTCGGCGTGGAGCTCGATCGCGCGCACGAGCCGGCGATTGGGAACGAGCGCGATCCACGCTGCCCGGAAGCGCGAGTTCGCATCCATGAACGCGCGCGCGTCGCCGTCGCGGTCGGCCGCGACGCTCGCCTCGAGCGCTGTCTTGACCGGCGCGAGCGCGCGGGGGCGCGGCGTCTGCGCGGCGACCTCGCGCATCGCCTCCGGCTCGAGCAGGCAGCGCACCGCGTAGATGTCCTCGATGTCGGCTTCCGCAAGCAGCGGAACGACGAAGCTGCGACCTTCGGGAGCGACGAGTCCCTCGCTGGCCAGCCGCGCCAGCGCCTCGCGCACGGGCGTGCGCGACACCTGCAGCTGCGCGGCCACCGCCGCTTCCTGCAGCCGCTCCCCGGGGCGCACCTGCCCGTCGCGGAGCAGGCCGCGCAGCGCGCGATATACCTGATCGCCCAGTGCAACCGGACGGTCGACGGGCTTGATTGCGGTCAGCAAGCGCCTCCCCCTCCCCGATGGCTGCGCCGGAACCCGCGGCAGCGCATCTCGCGCCCTTATAGCGCGCTCGGGGTACGGTATACATTGACGCATATCAAGCACCGCAGAGCGCGAGGCCGTTGCCCGCGCACTGCCCGAGGCGATACCCCGCAGGTCTCACCGTGGCCGTGCTCTGGCAAGCTTCGCGGTCAAGCCTGCCCGACCGATGTAGCCGGATCGTTTGTGCGGCGCAGCAACCCTGCCGCCAATGGGGTCGGATCGTTGCAGCCGACCCGAGCCGTCGGCTCGGCGCAGCCATCGCCGCAAGCAGTTACGGGATCTTGCCAAAACCGCAGAGGCTGTCGGCGGTCCGATAAAACCGTCTTGCACTCATGGGGTTACGGAACGGTATCGGCTCCGTCGCCACCGTGTCGAAGGCCTCACCGGGATTCGCGATGCTGCGGTTGAGGCACGTTCGCATTGCTCCGGGGGCGATGTTGCGATGCGGTATAATTGACCAAATGTTATACATCCCGGACTCGTGTGCCGGGCTTCCATGGACCTCAACCACCTACGCTCCTTTGTCGCCGTCGCGCAGTCGGGCCACCTCACCCGGGCGGCCGAGACGCTGCACCTGAGCCAGCCCGCGCTCTCGGCTCACATCAAGACGCTGGAGGAGGAGTTCGGCGTGCCGCTCTTCGACCGAACCCCGTCGGGGATGACGCTGACGCCGTCGGGGCGCCGCCTGCTGGTCGAGGCCGAGCAGATCATCGGGGCCGTCGAGCATCTGAAGCACTCGGCGCAGGAGCTCCGCGGAGAGCCCACCGGGAGTCTCAAGCTGGGCACCGTCCTCGAACCTTCGGTGCTTCGCGTCGGCGACCTGCTGGTGCGAACCGGCGAGCGCTATCCGCAGATCGAGATCGAGCTGAACCAGTTGATGTCCAGCGACGCGCTCGCCCGAGTGCGCAGCGGCGCGCTGGACGCGAGCTTCTATTTCGGCCCGCGGCCGGACGCGGATCTCACCAGCATTCGCCTGCGCGACATCGTCTATCGGGTGACCATGCCGGCGGCCTGGGCCGACGAGCTAGCCGATGCGCAATGGGATGCGCTGGCGCAGCGCCCGTGGATCGTGGCTCCCGAACCGAGCTCGCACGGGCGCCTGGTGATGGAGCTCTTCCGCGATCGCGGCTCGCAGCCCGAGCGGATCGTCGAGGCCGACAACGAGTCGGTGATCAACAACCTGGTCGAATCGGGCGTCGGCCTCAGCCTCATTCGTGAGGAGATCGCCAGCCAGTCCGTGGAGGCGGGGCGCAGCGTCGTCTGGCGCGGCGCCAAGGTCACGACCCAACTCTGGCTCGTCCACTCCGCGGACCGCGGGGCCGACCCCCTGCTCGCGACCGTGCTCGACGTCCTGCACGAAGTCTGGGCCGAGCAGCACGCCTGAGTTCAGCGTCGGTCTCCCGCCTGCGGGTCCCGCGCCGGGGTCTGGCGCGGGAATCGACCGATTGGGACTACTCGGCGCCGGCAGCGGCAGCGTGCCGCAGTTCCGGGCCTGGCCGGCCACCGCGGTCGCCGGCGCCGTGGCGCGCAGTCGCCCGACCGGACTCCGGCGCATCGGCTTGCACTAGGGCGACACGCAGCCGGGACCAGGACAGCGCGGCGAGCATGCTGCCGCCGAGCACGAGCGCCAGCGCCGACGTCGGGCGGATGTCGCCGTTGAAGGCCAGCATAGGCCCCGCAGCCAGCGCGGCGACGCCGACGAGGCCGGCACGCAGCCACAAGCCCCAAGCAATGAGCGCACGCCGGGCCCTGCGGTGAGCGCCGGTCGCGGTTAAGGTGGTCATTCGATAGTCTTCCATGGTCGCCTCTGTGGTTGAAATTGCGCTCGCGGGTCGCCCCGATGGGGCCGCGCAGCTGTCGCCATCGCGGTTCAGTAACAGCGGAACGTGTTCCCGCGCTCGAGATCGCGCATCCGGGCCTCGAGGTCGTTGATGTCCTGAGCCTTGGCGAGGTGCCTTTCGAGTGCGCGCTGCTCCATCCGCCAGCACCAGGTGTCGAGGCGGTCGAGAAGTCCCGGGCGCGGCGTCGCGAGTTCGGCCTTGACGCCGTCCGATCCGGTGGACCTCTCCGTTCGCACCAGCGGCGGCGCGAACGCCCTCGCCAGGAGGGCGAAGATGCCGAGGTCGAGCGTGTCGTGAAGAGGGACGGAAGTGGTTCGCATGTCGAGATCCTTTTCGGGTAATTCGCGCCGGGAGTGGGCTTCGCCCATCTGCCCTGCGCGGCACAAACCGAAGATAAGGACTTCAAAATGACGGCGCAAATCATTGTTTCAGATCATTTTGATCAGTTTGGATGATTCGCGCGCTAAGCTCTTGGTGCGGCGCAACAATTGAGGTCAGGAAATATGAAGTGGCCGCTCACTCAGGCGTTGGCGTGGCGTAACAGCCGGCACTCCGAGTTGCCAGGGTGACCACTTACTTCAGGTGATTCCGGCGCCGATCTGGGGTTTGGAGCCCATACCCGGGCGCACTCCCGGCACCCGGTGGCGGTCAGAGCCGATCGAAGCGGCGATAGACGACCGCTTCCGCGACATGCGGCCCGGCGACGTCGGCGCTGTCGGCGAGATCGGCGATGGTCCGCGCGACCTTCAGGATCCGGTGATAGGCGCGCGCCGAGAGCGACAGCCGGGTCATCGCCTTCGCGAGCAGTGCGGCGCCCGCCGCGTCGGGCGCGCAATGCGTGCCGATTTCCCGCGGCGACAGCCGCGCGTTGGGCTTCCCCTGCCGCGCAATCTGGCGGTCGCGTGCAGCCGTGGCCTCGGCCCGCAGGCGGGCGCTGGCACCTTCGGCCCCGGCCCCCGGCTCGCCCAGCTTGGCGCGGAGCTCCAGCGCCTCGACCGCCAGCGCCGGCACCTCGATGCCCAGATCGATGCGATCGAGCAACGGCCCCGAGACCCGGCTGCGATAGCGCGCGATCCGCTCCGGCGTGCACCGGCAACGCCCGCTCGCGTGGCCGAGCCAGCCGCAGGGGCAGGGGTTCATCGCGGCGACGAACTGGAACTCGGCCGGGAAGGTGCTCTGCCTTGCCGCGCGCGAGATGTGGATCACGCCGGCCTCGAGCGGCTCGCGCAGCACCTCGAGGACGCGCCGATCCCACTCCGGCAATTCGTCGAGGAACAACACACCATGATGGGCGAGCGAGATTTCGCCGGGGCGCGGATCGCTGCCGCCGCCGACGAGAGCGACGGCGCTTGCGGTATGGTGGGGCGCTCGAAACGGCCGCGTGCCCCACGTCGAAGGCGAGAAGCGGCCGGCGAGCGAGGCGATCGCCGCGATCGCGACCGCCTCGCGTTCCGTGAGCGCGGGCAGGATGCCCGGCAGGCGCTGCGCGAGCATCGACTTCCCGGCGCCGGGCGGGCCGACCATCAGCAGGCTGTGTCCCCCGGCGGCGGCGATCGCGAGCGCGCGCTTGGCGTGTGCCTGGCCGCGGACGTCGTCCAGGTCGGGCGCGCGGCCGGCAGCGGCGGGCGGATCGGGATGCGCTGCCAGCGCCGACAGCAGCTCGCGACCCGACAGGTGCGCGCACACCGCGAGCAGCGTCGGCGCGGGGTAGACGAGCGCGCCGTCCACCAGGGCGGCTTCGCCGGCGTTTTCGGCGGGAAGCACGAAGGCGCGCCGGTCGCGGCGCGCGGACAGCGCCATCGGCAGCGCGCCGCGAATGGGACGCAGCGCGCCGCCCAGAGCCAGCTCGCCGGCGAACTCGTATTGCGCGAGCGCGTTGGCGGGCACTTGACCCGTCGCGGCGAGGATGCCGATAGCGATCGGCAGGTCGAAGCGACCCGATTCCTTGGGCAGATCGGCCGGCGCGAGATTGACCGTGATCTTGCGCGCAGGAAACTCGAACTGCGCGTTCTGCAGCGCCGCGCGCACGCGATCGCGCGCCTCCTTGACCTCGGTATCGGGCAATCCCACCAGATTGAATGCGGGCAGGCCGCCGGCGAGATGCACTTCGACCGTGACGAGCGGGGCGTCGAGCCCGGCCAGACTGCGCGACAGGACGACGGCGAGGGACATGGTCGGGAGACGATCCGGCGCGATCCATCTTGAGATGCCGAGTCTGGACCTGCCGGCGGCGGCGCGCCTTCATCCTCTCGGCCGACCAGCACGGCGATTGTGCCGCTCGCCGGGGTATCGGCCGCACCAGGCGGCCGGACGGTCAGGGAGTCGGAGTCCGGCGCAGATAATGCTGCCGGCCGATCATCGTGCAGACGACGTCGTCGTCCTGGTTCAGCACGTCCCAACGAAACTTCACGGTGCCGCGATTGCTCTGCGTTCGCGAGGGCGTCTGTTCAAGCACCGTGGCCCGAAGGCGCAGCCGGTCGTCGGGCCGTACCGGTTTCAGCCACCGCAACTCCTCGAGTCCGGGCGAACCGACGCACGACGACGCGAGCAGGTAGCCGTCGCACATGAGCCGCATCGCCACGGCGCAGGTGTGCCAGCCGCTGGCGATGAGCCCGCCGAAGGGCGTTGCCTTTGCTGCCGTCTCGTCGGTGTGGTAGCGCTGCGGGTCGTACTCTTGCGCAAAGCGCTTGATTTCCGCTGCGCTGATCGACGCCGCACCGCTCTCGTAGCTCCAGCCGGGCGTGAAATCCTCCCAGTAGTACCGGATCGCGGTGGACGGGTGCGTGCTCAAGGGAGACTCCATGGCGAGCAGTCTGGCGCCCGCTCTGTTGCCTCGGGGCCGCGGCCGATGATCGGTTCCGGCGACGCTGCGCAGGTCAGAAAGCGACGGTCAGGAGCCGCTCTTCCGTCATCTCGCGGATCGAGTAGGCCGGCCCTTCCCATCCGTAGCCGCTGTCCTTCACACCGCCAAACGGCATGGCGTCCACGCGGGCGCTGGAGGCCTCGTTGATGTGCACTCCGCCAAAGCGCAATGCGCGCCCGGCGCGCAATGCGGTGTGCAGATTCGAAGTGAACAAGCCGACCGACAGCCCGAACGGCGTTGCGTTGGCGCGCGCGACGGCCTCGTCGATGCCGTCGAATTCGACGATCGACACCACCGGCGCGAAGATCTCCTCGCAGCTCACCTTCATGTCGTCGGTGACGCGGGCCAGCAGCGTGGGCGCCATCAGCGCGCCCTGCCGGTTTCCGCCGACCAGGACTTGGGCGCCCGCGCGCACCGCCTCGGCCACCCAGGATTCGGCGCGCTGCGCGTGCGCGACGCTGATCATCGGACCGATCACCGTCGCCGGGTCGGCCGGATCGCCGTACTTCATTGCCCGCGTGGCAGCAACGAGCTTCGGAACGCATTCCGCAGCGATGCGCCGATCGATGAACAGTCGCTGCACCGACGTGCAGACCTGACCGGCCTTGCGGAAGCCGGCGCTCAGGATCTTGGGCACTGCAGCGTCGATGTTGGCGTCGTGGCACACGATGGTGCTGGCAATGCTGCCCAGTTCGAGCTGGGTTCGGCGCAGACCGGCCGCCTGCTGGATCTCCCGTCCGACGCGCGTGCTGCCCGTGAACGCGTAGAACGCGATGCGCGGGTCGGCGAGCAGTTGCGGCCCGACCACGCGCCCATCGCCGTGCACTAGCGCAAGCAGGTCGGGCGGGAGCTCCGCGTCGAGCAGGGCCTTGCATAGCTCCACCGCCGTCAGCGGCGTGAACTCCGATGGCTTTACGACAACCGAATTGCCGCCCGCCAGTGCGGGTCCGACCTTGTGCGCCACTACGTTGAGCGGTGCGTTGAACGGGGTGATCGCGCAGATCACGCCGCGCGGCGCGCGCATCGTGAAGCCGATGCGATCCTTCACCCCGTCGCCCGCCTGCATTGGCACCATGTCGCCGTTAAGGCGCTTCGCCTCCTCGGCCGAGAGCTCGAGCGTCTGCACGCAGCGCCGCACCTCGGTGTCACCGTCGGCGCACGTGAAGCCTGCCTCGTGCCGCATGAGTTCGATCAGCGGTTCGATGCGGCTCGCGATGATGCGCGCTGCCGCCGAGAGCACCTTGAAGCGCTGGTACGGCGTGAGCGTCGCGCGCTCTTGCCCGCGCACCGCGCCGGCGACCGCCGCTTCCACCTGCGCAGGCGAGGCGACGGCCATGTCGCCGTACGCTGCGCCTGTGTACTTGTCATGCAGCCGCTCGCTGGAGGCACCGTCCACCCACCCGCCGGCGATCAGCAACTGGCCCATCGCGCTCACTTTCGGGAAGATTGCGCCTTGGCGCGAGGCGTGGTGGCGAGCGCATCCATGAAGCGGATGCGGATCCTCGCCGCGTCGCGCTCGGTCACGCCCGCGGGAGGCTGCTGGTCTGTCCTGGTCCCTATGAAGACCGGACCCTCGCCCGCGAGCGCGTGATCGACGAGCGCTTCGAAGTGCGTCTCGTCCGTCGCCCAGGCGCTTTGCGCCAGCCCGGCGGCCCTCGCGACGGCGACGAGGTCGACGCCGGTGGCCGTGAGCGCGGGCTGCGATCCGGTGATCTGGTAGGCGCCGTTGTCGAACACGGCGATCGCCAGGTTCTTCGGGCGGGCCGAAGCGACCGTGCCGAGCGCACCGAGCTGCATCAGCATGGAGCCGTCGCCTTCCAGCGCGAACACTTGGCGCTCGCGCTGCGCGAGGGCGACGCCCAGCGCGATCGGGACCGCCAGTCCCATGCTGCCCAGCATGTAGTAGTTCTGCGGGCGCTGGCCGCTCGCCCAGAGGTCGAAGTGCGTGTTGCCGATGCCGGCCACGACCGCTTCGTCGTTGCGCAGCCGGGACACGAGCCGTCGCGTGAGGTCGGAACGGTTCATGACCTTGACCCCGTGCCGGCCCGGCGATTCAAAGAGAAGGTCCGCCATCGCGCGCTCCGTCAGTGCCCGCCGCCACCACGGCTCGTCAGCAGCGGCGAGAGGATCATCGCGGCGGGGGCCTGGGTGGCGTAGGCCTGCTTGATCATGCGATCGACGACGAACTCGACGTCCTCCTGCCGCGTGATGGCGTGGTGCTCGATGCCCAGCGTCTCCAGAATCGGCCGCATCGTCCGGCACACGATCGCCTGGCCGAGCTGGAAGTCCCCCAGGGTGCCCCGCTCCGAAATCACCATCAGCAGCGGAATCTGGGAAGGCACCACCAGCGACGCCAGCACGTTCGGCAGCGTCGCGAAGCCGCTCGTCTGCATGAGCACGATCCCGCGCAGGCCGCCCATGTAGGCGCCGGTGACGATGCCGACAGCTTCTTCTTCACGCGCGGGGGCAAGGACCGTGAAATAGTCGTCGGCGTGCAGCCGCCTGATCAGCGGCGCCAGCACCCGGTCCGGCACATAGGTGACGAGAGGGACGTCGTTCGCCTTCAACACGCGCACGACGGTCTCGTCCCAGCACTCGCCGTCCGCGCGCGTCGCTCCCTCAGCCGTCATCATGCGTCTCCCAGCCAGCGTCCATCGCCATCACTCCGCGGTCGCGCCCGAATCGCGTACGACAACCTTCCACTTCTCGTATTCCCGCTGCACGAAATCGGCGAACTGCTGCGGCGTACCGCCGGCCGGATCCGCGCCTTCTTTGATGAGCTGCGCCTCGGTCGCCGGCACCGCGATGATCTCGTTCACGGCCTTGTTGAGCGTGGCGACGACTTCCGGCGGCGTGCCTTTCGGCCCGAAGAAGCCGAACCACGAACCTGCCTCGAACCCGGGAAACCCGCTCTCGGCCACCGTGGGAATGTCCGACAGCGAGCGCGAGCGCCTGGCGCTGCTTACGGCGATCGCGCGCAGGTTGCCGCTCGTGATCTGCGACATCACCGACGGGATGGTGGCGAACATGAACTGCACGCGTCCGGCGACGAGATCCCGCACCGCGTCCGCACCCTTGTATGGCACGTGAGTCGCCTCGATCCCTGCACGCTTGGCGAGCACGAAGCCGGCGAGATGGGCCGATGTGCCCACGCCGGTGGACGCGTAGTTGAGCTTGCCCGGGTTGGCCTTCGCATACGCGATCAGTTCCTCGACCGTCTTCGCGGGCACCGCGGGATTCACCACGAGCACGTTCGGGACCTCGGCGATCTGCACGATCGGGACGAGGTCCGTCAGCGGGTTGTAGCCGAGCTTCGGGTAGAGCGTCGGGTTGACGGCGATCGGGCCCACGGAGTCCACGATCAGCGTGTAGCCGTCGGGGGCCGAGCGCACGACGAACTCGGTGCCGATGTTGCCGCCGGCACCCGGCTTGTTCTCGACGACGAACTGCTGATTCAGCTTCTCGGACAACCGCTGGCCGACGCTCCGGGCCAGGATGTCGGTGGTCCCGCCCGCGGTGAACGCGACGATCACGCGCACGGGCTTGGCCGGCCAGGGCTGCGCGAAAGCCGACCCCGCGATGGCGGCCGCCGCGACAAGCGCGAGCGAGGTACGGGCGAGGATCTTCATCGTGACCTCCGTGATGAGTTGTCGTTCGATCGGCTCACGTCATCGGGCGGCAAGTCCATGTCTTGCCGCTCGCCAGACGCTCACTCGGGTTCCAGTTGCAGGCGGTTCGGCTGCCGGCGCTCGATCGCCCACTTGAGCAGCGCGGCAGCGCGGTAGATGCCGTGCGCGAACTTGCCGTAGGGCATCGTGAGGAACAACGCTAGCACGAAACCCAGGTGCACGGCGAGCAGCAGCGCCATCGCGCCGGTGTCGCGCAGCGCCAGCAGCGCGAGACCCGTAGCGCTCGTGAGGAAGAGCAGCGCGATGAGGCCGCGGTCCAGCGTCCGTTCCTCCGGTGCGCCGTGCTCCCGATCGCGGCGCAGGTTGAGCCACAAGAGGCCTGCCGGACCGACGAGCAGCCCCAAGCCTCCGACGGTGCCGAGCGCGACCGGCATGCTGGCGTAGGCATACGGCGCCTGCCAGCCGAACAGGTAGTGGTAGAGCGTAGCCACACCCGTCGCGGCGAAGCACAGCAGGAATCCGTAGAACGTGCAGTGGTGGAAGCGCCGGCGCCACAGCGTGAACCGGTCGTCGACTTCGTTGCATCCCTCGCCGTGGCCGCCGTCGAGATACTTGAGGCGCAGCACGTTGCCGGTCGCCTCGCGCGCCGCCTCTGCCGACACGGCGCCGGGCGCGACGTCGCGCCAGAAGCGCATGACACCGACGCCGAGCGCGACGCAGGCGAAGCCGAAGACGGGCGTGAAGAGCGCCACCAGCAGGTTGTGGGGAAAGACCTTGTAGAAGTCGCCGGCCATTGGCGAGTGCCACAGCGACCCGTCGCGCAGGAGGGCGAGCAGGAGGAACAGCGCGAGTCCGGCGCCGAGCGCGAGCGCCACGGTGAGCGCGTTGCGCTCGTAGAGCCGGCCGAAGCCGGGGGGCCACGCGTACTCGGCATAGGTGCGCGTGCGCACCTTTGCCATCGCCTTCGGCACGTTGACGGCGAACTCGTGCGGCGGCGCGTACTGGCAGGCGTGCAGGCACGCGCCGCAGCTGTGGCAGAGGTTGGCGAGATAGTTGACGTCCGCCTTGCCGAACTCGAGCCGCCGCGTCATCGCGGGGAACACCGCGCAGAAGCCTTCGCAGTACCGGCACGCATTGCAGATCTGCATCTGCCGCGCGACTTCGTCCTCGGCCGGCGTGGTGACGGCGATCGCGGCGGCGCTCGTTTCAGGCGACGGCATGGACGTCCCTGCGCAGCGAAGCCGCCGCCGAGGCCCCGGCCACGCGCCCGAACGCCGTGCCGATCGTCATGCCGACGCCGGCCGTGTAGCCCTGTCCGAGGACGTTGCCGGCCATCACCTCGCCGGCGGCGAACAGATTGGGGCTCGGCGCTCCGCCGAAATGCACGGCCGCTCGCCCGTCCACCCTGACCCCGAGGTAGGTGAAGGTGATGCCGGGACACAACGCGTACCCGTAGAACGGCGGCGTGTCGAGCGGCCGGGCCCAGTGCGTCTTGGGCGGCGTCAGTCCCTCGGTGTGACAGTCGTCCTGCACGGCGTGGTCGAACCTGCCCACGCGGCACGCTGCGTTGTACTCCGCGACAGTGCGCTCGAACGCGGCTTCGGGGAGGCCGAGCTTGCGCGCGAGCTCGGGGAGGCTTTGCGCCATCTCGCCGGGAAACACCGGCGGCATGAAGCGGCCGATCGCCTTCGCATCGATGATCGCGTACCCGACCTGGCCCGGCTGCAGGGCGACGAGGCGGCCCCAGATCGCATAGCGCTTGGGCCAGAAATCCTCACCCTCGTCGTAGAAGCGCTGCGCGTCGCGGTTGACCATGATCCCGAGCGAGACGCAATCCACGCGCGTGCAGATGCCGCCGTCGTACAGCGGCGCGCGCGCGTCGATCGCGACGCAATGGCTCTGCGTCGGATCGCCGACGGCGTCCGCGCCCCGCGCAATGAGCTCGCGCAGGACGACGCCCATGTTGTAGCGGGTGCCGCGGATGCGGAAGTTGTCGGCCGGCCACTCGCCGCGCTCGTTGCGGCCCCACGCCTCGCGCAGCCACGCGCGGTTCGACTCGAAGCCGCCGCACGCCACGACGCACGCGCGCGCCTCGATGCGCTCCTGCCCGGCGCGCGCCGCGACGAAGCGCGCGCCGTCGAGCTCGAGCGCGTCCACCGGCGCGTCATAGCGGATCCGCACGCCCAGCGCCGCGGCGCTGCGGTAGTACGCGTTGACGAGCGCCTTGCCGCCGCCCATGAAGAACGCGTTCGTGCGGCTCAGGTGCAGCGTGCCGGACAGCGACGGCTGGAAGCGCACGCCGTGCAGCCGCATCCACTCGCGGCAATGCGCCGACGCGCGGATGACGAGGCGCGCGAGCTTCTCGTCGGTGCGCCCGCCGGTGACCTTGCGCAGGTCCTGCCAGAATTCCTCCTCGGGATACGCGTCGGTAAGCACGTCCTCCGGCGCGTCGTGCATACAGCGCAGGTTGCGCGTGTGCACCGAGTTGCCGCCGCGCCACGCGCGCGGGGCGGATTCGAGGAGCAGCACCGACGCGCCGGCCTCGCGCGCCGTCAGCGCCGCGCACAACGCGGCGTTGCCGCCGCCGATCACGAGGACGTCGATCATAGGCCGTGGCGGTCGTGCGCAGGACGGTGCGCGGCGCGTGAAGCCTCGGCGCGTGGATCGGCCCGCACGTCACCCCAGCGCGCCCTGAAGCCGGACGAGCCGCCCGTCCACCGCCGACGCTCCCTAGGCCGCGGGCGGCGGGAACCGCGCCTCGAGCTCGGCCAGCCGGCGCTCGAGCGCCTCGAGCTTTTCGCGCGTCTTGAGCAGCACCTGTGCCTGAACGTCGAACTCCGCGCGCGGAACGAGATCGAGTCGGGCGAAGCTCGACGTCAGCATCGCCTTCACGTTCTTCTCGATGTCTTTCGCCGGCGAATTCTCGATGGCCTTGCCGATGCGCGCCGCAATCTCGTCGAAGGCTTTGGGATTCAGCATGACCGACTCCTCAGGAATGCCGATCGCAGATCCGGCATACGGCCGAGTCTAGCAAACCAGGCGGACGCACCGCCCCGCGAAACCGGCGTTGCACCCACCGCCAGCCTGGCGTCCATGTGGCCGCGTCGGCATGGTGCACTGCAGCGGATTGTTGCACCAAATACGTGCGCCAAACCGAGATCCCTGGAGTGGTTCTCCGGAAAAGCGTGTCCAATACATTGATTATTATACTTTTTATTGCCTGGCACACGAAATGCTGAGAACAGGCGGAACCATCCAGTGCTCGCGCCGTTTCCACTTCGACCAAGAGGAATCCCATGCCCACCACCCTACGCCCCCGTTCAACGCTTGCCGCTCTCGCCCTCGCAACCCTGATCCCTGGCACCGCGCTCGCCCAGACGGCGGCAGCGCCAGCTCCGGCGCCCGAGTTCACCTTCACCGGCAACCTCGGGCTCTACTCGCAATACGTGTTCCGCGGAATCTCGCAGACCAACGAGAAGCCCGCGGTGCAGGGCGGCTTCGACCTCGGCCACAAGAGCGGTTTCTACGTCGGGACCTGGGCGTCCAACGAGAGCTGGATTGAAGATGGGTACCCCGTCACCTCGCCGCCGCCCCCGCCATCGTCGAGCCTGGAATGGGACTTCTACGGCGGCTTCAAGGGCAGCCTGCCGGCCGACTTCGGCTACGACCTGGGCGTGCTCTATTACTGGTATCCGGGCAAGTATCCCAGCGGCTTCACGAAGGCGAACACGACGGAGCTCTACGCCGCCCTGACCTGGAAGTTCCTGTCGTTCAAGTACAGCTGGAGCGCCAACGACAAGACGTTCGGCCTCCCGGACTCGCGCGGCTCGCAGTACCTCGATCTCACCGCTTCCTACGACGTCATCGACAAGGTCAGCGACGCGATCGGCAAGGTGACGATCTTCGGTCACGTCGGCAAGCAGTACTTCAAGAACAACGGCGTCTACGAGTACACCGACTGGAAGGTCGGCGCGTCGACCGAGGTCTACGGCGTGACGGTCGGCATCTACGGCACCGGCACGAACGCCGAGGACGCGGCCTACACGAACATCTACGGCAAGAACATCTCGGCGAACCAGTTCGTCGCCTACCTGCAGAAGACGTTCTGACCGGGCGCGACGCTGCGCCCCTCCACCGCCCACGAGAGGACACCATGAAGCTCGTAACCGCGATCATCAAACCGTTCAAGCTCGACGAGGTCCGCGAGGCCTTGTCGGGGATCGGCGTGCAGGGAATCACCGTCACCGAGGTCAAGGGCTTCGGCCGGCAGAAAGGCCACACCGAGCTCTATCGCGGCGCGGAATACGTCGTCGATTTCCTGCCGAAGGTGAAGATCGAAGCCGCGATCAAATCGGAGCTGCTCGACCGCGTCATCGAAGCGATCGAGAAGGCCGCCAATACCGGCAAGATCGGCGACGGCAAGATTTTCGTTTCCGATCTGGAACAGGTCGTGCGCATCCGCACCGGCGAGACCGGCGCGGACGCACTCTAAGGGGAACCGTCATGAAACGACTGCTTGCAATTCTCACGCTCGCCGGTGCGCTCGCCGGCGCGCTCGCGCCCGGCGCGGCGGCCTCCGCGTTCGCCGACGCCGCCACGCCCGTCGTCCTGGCCCAGGCCACGGGAGCCCAGGCGCCTGCTCCCGCCGCGGCGGCACCCGCCGCCGCCCCGGCACCTGCCGCCGCTCCGGCAGCGGCTGCCGCCGAACCGGCAGCGGCGCCGCCCGCCCCCAACAAGGGCGACAACGCATGGATGATCGTCGCGACACTGCTGGTGATCATGATGTCGGTCCCGGGACTCGCGCTCTTCTACGGCGGTCTCGTGCGCTCGAAGAACATGCTCTCGGTCCTGATGCAGGTGTTCGTCGTCTTCTCGCTGATCATCGTGCTCTGGGCCGTGTACGGCTACAGCCTCGCGTTCACCGAGGGCAACGCCTTCTTCGGCGGGCTCGACCGCTCGTTCCTGTCCGGCATCTTCTCCATCAAGGACGGCGCGGGCGCGTTCACGACCGCGGCAACGTTCAGCAAAGGGGTGGTGATCCCCGAGTACCTGTTCGTCGTGTTCCAGGCGACCTTCGCTGCGATCACGGTCGGCCTCATCGTCGGCGCGTTCGCCGAGCGGATGAAGTTCTCCGCGGTGCTGCTGTTCGCCGTGCTGTGGTTCACGTTCGCCTATCTGCCGATTGCGCACATGGTGTGGTTCTGGCCCGGCCCGGACGGGATCAAGGATGCGGCGACGCTCGCGTCGGAGTCGGCCAAGGCCGGCTGGCTGTGGCAGAAGGGCGCGCTCGACTTTGCCGGCGGCACGGTCGTGCACATCAACGCCGGTGTCGCGGGTCTCGTCGGCGCGTACCTGGTCGGCAAGCGCGTGGGCTACGGCCGCGACTCGATGGCGCCGCACAACCTGACGTTCACGATGACCGGCGCGTCGTTGCTGTGGGTGGGCTGGTTCGGCTTCAACGCCGGCTCGGCGCTCGAAGCGGGCGACGCCGCCGCGCTCGCCTTCGTGAACACGCTGCTCGCCACCGCAGCGGCGGTGCTCTCCTGGATGCTGGCCGAGTGGGCACTCAAGGGCAAGCCCTCGATGCTGGGCGCGGCGTCGGGCGCCGTGGCCGGGCTGGTCGCGATCACTCCCGCCTGCGGTTTCGTCGGCCCCAACGGCGCGCTCGTGATCGGGCTCCTCGCCGGCGTCGTGTGCCTCTGGGGCGTCAACGGACTGAAGCGCATGCTCGGGGCCGACGACGCGCTGGACGTCTTCGGCGTGCACGGCCTCGGCGGGATACTGGGCGCGATGCTGACCGGCGTGTTCGCCGCGCCGAAGCTGGGCGGCCAGGGCATCTACGACTACGTCGCGAACAAGGTCGGCGCCGAGTACTCGATCGCCGATCAGCTGATCATCCAGGGCACCGGCGTGCTCACGACGGTCGTCTGGTCCGGCGTCGTCGCGTTCATCGCCTACAAGATCGTCGACCTGACGCTCGGACTCCGCGTGACGGAGGAAGAAGAGCGCGAGGGCCTGGACATCAGCTCGCACGGCGAGTCGGCGTACCGCATCTAGCGCGAACGGGCCGCAGCCGCGCGCTACGCGAGACCCGGGAAGTCCGGTCTCGGAAAAGATCTCTCCGCAGTGGTTTGCAGGGGCGCCCGACGGTGCCCCTCTTTTTGGCGACCGCGTGGCGCGCGCGTCCGCTACAATCGCCTCCACCGGACGCGCGTCGCCGACTCGACCGCGCATCGGTCGACGCCAATCGCAGGGGCCCTCCCGCCGTGATCACGCCTGCGTACTGCCAGCTGATGGCGCGCTACAACCGCTGGATGAACGAGCGGCTGTATGCGCTGCTCTCGACCTTCCCGGACGACGAGCGCAAGCGCGACCGCGGCGCGTTCTTCCGCTCGATGCACGGCACGCTCAATCACCTGCTGTGGGGCGACCGCATGTGGCTCGGGCGCTTCATCGACGAGCCCTGCACGGTCCCGGCATTTGGCGCCGACATGGTCGCGGATTTCGCGGAGCTCGCGCGCGAGCGCGAGGTCACCGACCGTGACATCCTCAACTGGGCCGGCGCCGTGACCGAATCCTGGCTCGGTGGAGCGCTTTCGTACACGAGCAAGGTCGACGGTCGCTCGCGCGAACTGCCGCGCGCCGTCGCGGTGCTCCAGCTCTTCAACCACGGCACCCACCACCGCGGACAGCTGACCACGCTCATCACCCAGGCGGGCCGCGATCCGGGCGAAACGGATATCCCCTGGTTGCCCGGCGTCGTCCGGTTCACCGACGAGAGGCCGAAGCCTCCATAGCCCCGCCGGGCTGCGCGCGCCGTGTTCCGTCGCCCCCGTCGCGCGGCGCCCGCGGCGCGGGTGTCCCGCCGCGTTCCGCGCTGGCTGCGCCGCCCTGTCCTTCCGGATCAGCGCTTCCGGCGCTTCGCCCGCGGATGCGCCTTGTCGTAGGCCTTGGCGAGATACTGGAAATCGAGGTGCGTGTAGACCTGCGTGCTGGCGATGCTCGCGTGGCCCAGCATCTCCTGCACCGCACGGAGATCGCCCGGAGGATTGCAGCAGGTGCGAGGCGAACGAGTGCCGCAGCATGTGCGGATGGACGTGCCGCCCCAGGCCCTGCTTCACCGCCCATTCGGCGAGCCGCCGCTCGACGGCGCGCGGCGTGATCCGCTTGCCGCTGCGGCCCACGAACAGCGCCTTTGGATCCGCGTTCGGCAGGCCGGCGCGCACGGCAAGCCAGGCGCGGACCGCGGCGATGCGCCGGGGCGCCGACCGGAACGATGCGCTCCTTCGCCCCCTTGCCCCAGACGCGCGCTTCGCCGGTCGCCAGATCGAGGCGCTCGACATCGATGCCGGCGAGCTCCGCCAGGCGCAGGCCCGAGGAGTACGCGAGCTCGAACAGCGCGCGATCGCGTACGGCAAGGGCATCGTCACCCGGAATCTGAACCAGGCGCACCGCCTCGTCGGGCGAGAGCGCCGAGGGCAGCCGTTTCGCGGCCTTGGGCGCCTTGAGACCGGCGCAGGGATCTGCGGTGACGCCGACACCGCGCTCGAGCAGGAAGCGGTAGAGACAGCGCCACGACGACAGCGCCCGGGAGAGGCTGCGTCCGGTCAGCCCGCGTCCGTGCAGCGTGGCAAGGAAGCGGCGCAGCTCGCGCGCATCGAGGCGGGCCAGATCCGCATCGCCCGCGAGCTGGGCGAGGGCGTGCGCATCGCGCAGGTACGCGTCACGCGTGTTCGCCGGCCTCCCGTCCAGGTGCCCGGCGAATGCCGCGAGGTGCGCGGCGTTGATCGGCGCGATGCGCGCGGGCGCCGGCGAGGCTGCGACATCCGGCGGCGGCGTCTTGCGCATGGCGACCGGCCGGCGCAGCGGCGGCGCTAGGCCGGCGGCAGGTAGCGTGCCGTCGCGACGCTCGCGAGCTCGGCGAGGCGCGTCAGGTACACCGTGCCCATTCCGGGATGAAAGCGCTCGCCGTCCGCGTCGCCGAGGCCGAGGAGGCCGAACGTGTACGCGGTGCGCAGCGGCAGGAAGGCGAACGACCGGCAGGCCTCGCCCTCGTCGAACCAGTCGCGCGCCTCGAACGGCGCCACGGGTCCGCAGTACGGCGCGCGGAGCGCATCGGCGTACTCGCGGAGCTCCTGACTCGTCGCGGCGAGCTCGGGGAGGTACGACTGCTCGGGCACCTTGCCCCAGAGCCGGCTCGCCACGTGCGGCACCGCGAAGTCCTCCTTCAGGCTGTGGTAGAGCACGGCGAGCGTGGTCTCGAGGTCCGGCGCCGTGATGAGCGCGAGCGTCGAGCGGTGCAGCCTCTCGCCGATCTGGTCGTTCTCGCCGCCGAAGCGGATCATTTCGCGCAGCCGGTTCTCGAGCTCGGTGTTCTTCTCGCGCAGCGTGACGATCTGGCGCTCGGCGATCGGGATGGCGTGGCCCCCGTGCGGATGCGGCACGAAGATCTCGGCGATGACATCCGCGTAGTCTTCGAAGAATTGCGGGTTGTCCTTGAGGTACAGGGCGACGTCGTTGGCGTCCATCCGCGGGGTCCTGTCTTCGTCGTGATCCGTCGTTTGCCTGCCCCGGCGCGTCAGGCCGCCGGCACTTCCCATTCGCCTTCGAACACGGTCGTCGCGGGACCGGTCATCATGACCGGCTCGCCGGGGCCCGGCCACGCGATGGTCAGCCATCCTCCCCGCGTCTGGACGCGAACGCGCGCATCGAGCAGCCCGCGCCGCACTCCGGCGACGACCGCTGCGCACGCGCCCGTGCCGCAGGCCAGCGTCTCGCCCGCGCCGCGCTCCCAGACACGCAGGCGAATGGTAGCGCGATCCACCACCTGCATGTAGCCCGCGTTCACCCGCTGCGGGAAACGCGCGTGGTGCTCGAGCGCCGGACCCTGCGTGGCGACCGGCGCGCCGTCGACGTCGGCGACGACCTGCACCGCGTGCGGATTGCCCATCGACACCACGCTGATCCGGACCGTCTGGCCGCCGACGTCCAGCGGTTGCACGATCTCGTCCGTGCCGTCGAGGAACGGGATGTCGGCGCTCGCATAGCGCGGCACGCCCATGTCCACCGTCACCTCGCCGCCCGCCGCGAGCTCCGGGAAGATCATCCCGCCCGCGGTCTCGACGCGGATCCGTCGCGCCTGCGTGTACCCGTGATCGCGGACGAACTTCACGAAGCAGCGCGCGCCATTGCCGCACTGCTCGACTTCGCCGCCGTCGGCGTTGTAGATCCGGTAGCGGAAATCCGCATCGGGCCGCGTCGCGCGCTCGACGACGAGGATCTGGTCGCAACCCACGCCGAGGCGACGGTGCGCCAGCAGCCGGAGCTGCGCAGGCGTGAGGTCGACCTTCTGCGCGATCCCGTCGAGGACGACGAAATCGTTGCCGAGGCCGTGCATCTTGGTGAAAGCGAGTCTTGCCATGGCGTCGTTTCGCCGCTAGCCACCAGCCCGCGATTCGGCGCGCAATGCGCTGCGTATGCTCATCATCCGCCTCTACGCTATCAGAAAGTGCGCCGTTTCGTACCCGGATCGGCGCCGACGGCCGACACGAAAGGTCGCGCGCGCGGCCGCCGGCCGGCGCGGCGGTTCGGCGCTGCCGACCCTGACCCGTGATAGCCTAGTCCGATGACGCTTCGGGGGTTGAGCCGCCGTGGAACCATCCGCTTCGGACCGACAGGTGACGGCTGACGCAAACCCGACCGACGAGCAGTTTGCGCGGTCGCGCGCGCTGTTCTTCGAGGGCTTCGAGCATTTCGAGAACGGCCGGTTCGAGCCGGCGCGGGTGTGCTTCGAGCAGTGCCAGGCGCTCACGCCGGGGCGGCCGTCGGTGCTCGGCAACCTGGGAGTCTCCCTCTTTCAACTCCGTCGGTGGGAAGAAGCGATCGCGGTCCTGCGTCAGGCAATCGCTGCCGATCCCTCCCTCGCCCAGGCGTGGGCCTGCCTGGGCCTTGCCCATGAAGCGCAACGACAATGGCAGGCCGCGGCCGCGGCGCTCGAAAAGGCGCTTGCGCTGTCCCCGCGGCAGGCGCCTCTCTGGTTGACCCTCGGCCAGGCTTATCTGCGAATGGGTGCCGTGAACGACGCTCTGCGGGCCTTCGCTCGGGCGGTGCAGGAGGATCCGGGCTACGCGCCTGCATGGAGCGAGCGCGGCAGCCTGCTGCGCGAATTGCGACAGTTCGAGGAGGCCGCGCGCTGCTTCGAAAAGGCCCTCGCGCATGGCGGCGACGTGGAGTTGAACGGCTATTACCTTGCCTCGATGCGCGGGGGAGATCCGCCGCCAGCGCCACCCCGACGTTATGTCGAACGGCTATTCGACGGCTATGCCGCCGATTTCCAGTCGCACGCCGTGGAAACCCTCGGTTATCGGGGATTCGAGGCGCTGCTGAATCCGCTCGTTGCCGCAGGGAAGCGCTACCGACATGTGCTCGACCTCGGCTGTGGCACGGGACTGTGCGGGCCGCTGATTGCCCCGCAGGCCGACATCGTCGACGGCGTCGATGTTTCCGGCGCCATGCTGGACCAGGCGCGCAAGCTCGGAGTCTATCGCGAGCTCATTCACGCGGACCTCGGAGAGTTTCTCGCCGCGACCGCGTTGCGCTCAGACCTGATACTGGCGGCGGACGTGTTCATCTACGTCGGCGACCTGGCTGCCGTTTTTCGATCGGCGCGACGGATTCTCGAACCGGGCGGATGCCTCGCGTTCAGCGTCGAACTGGCCGAGGCCGGGCGGGATTTCCAACTGCTGCCCAGCCTGCGCTACGCCCATTCCGAAGCCTACATCCGCCGTCTGTCGGACGAAGCGGGGTTCACCGGCGCGCGCATTTTCGAAGCCCCGATACGACATGAACAGAGCGCGCCGATCAAGGGCCTGTACGTCTACCTTGCTTAGACGTTGAAGCGGAAGTGCATCACGTCGCCGTCCTTGACGACGTACTCCTTGCCTTCGAGGCGCATCTTGCCGTGCTCCTTCGCGCCGTGCTCGCCCTTGCAGGCGATGTAGTCGTCGAAGGCAATAACCTCGGCGCGGATGAATCCCTTCTCGAAATCCGTGTGGATGACGCCCGCCGCCTTCGGCGCCGTGTCGCCGTGATGGATCGTCCACGCGCGGACCTCCTTCGGCCCCGCGGTGAAGTAGGTCTCGAGCCCCAGGAGCTTGTAGCCGGCGTGGATCACGCGGTCGAGGCCGGGCTCGGAAAGGCCGAGGTCGGCCAGAAACGCGAGCTTGTCCTCGCCTTCGAGATCGGCGATCTCCGCCTCGAGCGCCGCGCAGACCGGCACGACCGGCGCGCCTTCGCCCGCCGCATACGCCTCGACGGCGGCAAGCAGCGGGTTGTCGTGGAAGCCGTGCTCGGCGACGTTGGCGACGTACATCGTCGGCTTCACCGTGAGCAGGAAGAACGGCTTCAGCGCCTCCTTCTCCTCCGGATAGAGCTCGGCGGTGCGCGCGGGCCTGCCCTTGTCGAGCACCGCCTCGACCTTCTTCAGCACCGAGACGATTCGCTGCGCTTCCTTGTCGCCGGCGCGGGCCGGCTTCTCGTACTTCGCGATCTGCTTGTCGACCGTCGCGAGATCGGCGAGCGCAAGCTCGGTGTTGATCGTCTCGATGTCGGAGACCGGGTTGATCCTGCCGGACACGTGCACGACGTTGTCGTCCTCGAAGCAGCGCACGACGTGCGCGATGGCGTCGGTCTCGCGGATCGTCGCGAGAAACTGATTGCCGAGCCCTTCGCCCTTGGACGCGCCGGCGACAAGCCCGGCGATGTCGACGAACTCCACGGTCGCCGGCAGCACCTTCTCGGGATGCGCGATCGCGGCGAGCTGCGCGAGGCGCGGATCCGGCACCTCGACGATGCCGACGTTGGGCTCGATCGTGCAGAAAGGGTAGTTCTCGGCGGCGATGCCGGCGCGCGTCAGCGCGTTGAACAGCGTCGATTTGCCGACGTTGGGCAGGCCGACGATCCCGCATCTGAGGCTCATGGGTTATCTTTCTTCGTGTGCAGCAGGAGCATCGCGCGCTCGAACTCGCCGGCGGCGATCGCCGGCCACGCGTCGAGCGCCTGGTCGATCGCCGCCTCGATCGCCTTGCGCTCGCCGGCCGCCGGCGGCGCGAGCACGTAGTCGGCGACGTCCTGCTGCGGGATCGCCGAGTCGCGCGGATGGCCGATGCCGATGCGCAGCCTCCAGAAATCCGGCGTTGCGAGCTGCGCCGCGATGTCGCGCAGGCCGTTGTGGCCGGCCGTGCCGCCGCCGAACTTCAGCTTCGCTTCGCCCGGGGGAAGATCGAGCTCGTCGTGCACGACCAGGACATCGGCGGGCGTGATGGCGAAGAAGCGGATGAGTCCCGAGACCGACCGGCCCGAGAGGTTCATGTAGGTGCCGGGCTTCAGCAGCCGGAGGTCCCCCGCGCCCTTCGCGACCTGGCCGTGGAACTTGCCCTCGGCGACGAACGCGGTTCCGAGCCTCGCCGCGAGCGCGTCGGCGAACCAGAAGCCGGCATTGTGCCGCGTGGCTGCGTGCTCGCGTCCCGGATTGCCGAGTCCCGCGACGAGACGAATCGGTGGCATGGGATCAGGATCGACGATCGGCAAGGGTTGGCATGGGTACGACGGAAAGCTGCGCTCGCGACGGGTACTGGCGGCCATCCGGCGGTGCAACTGAAAAGGCCCGCCGGGATGCGCACGGCGGGCCCTCGTGCCGGAAGCGGCGGCGAAGGCTTACTTCTTCTTTTCTTCCTTTCCGGATTCCTTCTTCTCGGCGCCCTTCGCCTCGGCGGCCGGCTTGCCCTCGGCGGCGGGGGCCGCCGCGCCCGGAGCTCCGGCGGCGGCCGCGGCTTCCGCGGTCGGCGCGGCTTCGACCACTTCCTCGACGTGCGCCTTCGGCACCACCGCGGCGGCGACCACCGGGTCGAGCTTGCCGCGAGTCACGACGGTCACGCCCGGCGGCAGCTTCAGCGCGGAAACGTGAACCGAGTTGCCGACGTCGAGGGTCGACAGATCGACTTCGATGTATTCGGGCAGGTCCCTCGGCAGGCAGGAGACGTCGAGCTCCGTGACGACATGGCTCACGATCGCGCCGGAGACCTTGACCGCGGGCGAGATCTCGCCGTTGGTGAAGTGCAGCGGCACCTTGATGTGGATCTTCCGGTTCTCGTCGACGCGCTGGAAGTCGACGTGCAGGATCTCGTTCCTGAACGGATGCATCTGCACGTCGCGCAGCAGAACCTTCGTCGCGGCCCCGCCCAGCTTCATGGTGAGGATCGACGCGTGGAAAGCCTCGTTGCGCAGCGCGTGGAAGAGCGCATTGTGGTCGAGCTCGATCGGCTCCGGCGCGGTCGCGCCGCCGTAGACGATTCCGGGCGCCTTGCCCGCCCGGCGCATGCGGCGGCTGGCGCCGCGGCCTTCGGTCGTCCGGGCAAAGGCGGTGAATTCGATCTTCATGCTGCGGCTCCTGATGTCTGCGGCCTTCCGGGGCTCGGCAACTCTCTGGGTGCCGGACCGGTCGTCCGCGGGTTGGCGACATCCGGGACTAGGCAAGTGGCCGCGCCCGGGAAAGCCTTGAAGTATAACCGAAATACTCGCCCCAAGCCACTCGCGCGTTGACTTCGGGTCGCCTCGGCCTCCTCGCACGCACTCCGCAGTGCCATCCTCCGCGTGTCGGCCTCGTGCGTCGACTCGCCTGGGTCGCATCCCCACTGCGTGGGGCCCCTGCTCCCTGGCTCGCGCCGCTACTCGGTGAACAGCGAGCTCACCGACTCCTCGTTCGACACGCGGGTGATCGTCTCGGCGAGCAGCTGCGCGCAGGAGAGCACCCGGATCCTCGGGCAGGCCTTTGCCTCGTCGGTCAGCGGTATGGTGTCGGTGACGACGAGCTCGTCGAGCTCCGACGTGCCGATGCGCGGCACCGCGCCGCCGGAGAGCACCGGGTGCGTGCAATACGCGACGACCTTCCTCGCGCCGTGCTCCTTCAGCGCGGTTGCCGCCTTGCACAGCGTGTTCGCGGTGTCGACCATGTCGTCCATGATCACGCAGGTGCGGCCGCTGACGTCGCCGATGATGTGCATCACCTCCGAGACGTTGGCGCGCGGACGACGCTTGTCGATGATCGCCAGCTCGGAGTCGAGGCGCTTGGCGATCGCGCGCGCGCGCACGACGCCGCCCACGTCCGGCGAGACGACGAGCAGGTCGTCGTAGTTCTGCTTCCAGAGATCGCCGAGCAGGATCGGCGTCGCGTAGATGTTGTCGACCGGAATGTTGAAGAAGCCCTGGATCTGGTCGGCGTGCAGGTCCATGACCATCACGCGGGCGACGCCGACCGTCGTCAGCAGATCGGCGACGACCTTCGCCGTGATCGGCACGCGCGCGGAGCGCGGGCGGCGGTCCTGCCGCGCGTAGCCGAAGTACGGAATGACCGCGGAGATGCGCCCGGCCGACGAGCGCTTCAGCGCGTCGGTCATGACCAGGATTTCCATCAGGTTGTCGTTGGTCGGCACGCTGGTCGACTGCAGGATGAAGATGTCGCGGCCCCGCACGTTCTCGAGGAGCTCGACCATCACCTCGCCGTCGGAGAACCGGCCGACCACGCAGCGTCCAAGGCTGATATTGAGGTGGCGACAGACCGCTTCGGCAAGCTTCGGGTTCGCGTTGCCGGTGAAGACTCTCATCCGTTCGAAGGCCATCTACCGGGTCCTCGGCGTAGCGTGCCCGCCGCGCGGGCAACGGCAGGGGCCCCGCGGCGATGAATGGCTGGGGAGGAAGGATTCGAACCTTCGAATGCCGGAATCAAAATCCGGTGCCTTAACCAACTTGGCGACTCCCCAGCGGAGAAACCGGCACGTCCGGGTGGCGCACCGAACCGCGTCCACCTGCGGGTTCCTGCGGCCAGCCCGCCCCGAACGTCATGCAAAACCTGCGAGCGGATGCCGCGCGAGCGTCCTTGCGACGATCCCCTGCATCGCGGCCGGCCGCGCATCGACGGCCTCGCGCGCCTCGGCTTCTGCGGCGAAGAGCGCGAACACGCAACTGCCCGAGCCCGTCATCCTTGCGTAACGCGACCGCTCGCGCAGCATCGTCAACGCCGTGGTGATGGCCGGAAAGCGCGCAGCCGCGATCGGCTGCAGGTCATTCCGCCCATAACCCTCGGAAAAGACGTCCATTTTCGCCGACTGCCCGTCTCGTGTCAATTCGGCCGCCGCGAAGATCGACGCCGTCGGCACGCTGACCGACGGCGCGATCACCGCGGCCCAATAGGGGGGCACCGACACCGGCGTCAGCTGCTCGCCGATCCCGCGTCCGACCGCGGGCTCGCCGTGGATGAAGAACGGCACATCCGCGCCGAGCGCGCTGCCGATCCGGATGAGCTCCGCACGCGGCAGACCGACATTCCACAGCCGATTCAACGCGAGCAGCACGCTCGCCGCGTCCGAGCTCCCGCCGCCGAGGCCGCCGCCCGGCGGGATGCGCTTGGTCACGGCGAGCTCGACGCCCAGAGGGCAGCCGGTCTCCCGCTTGAGCGCCACCGCCGCGCGGACCACGAGATCGGACTGCGCCGGGACGCCGGGAAGTTCGGTCGTGCGCACGATCGCGCCGTCGTCGCGGCACGTGAGCTCGATGCTGTCGCCGAAATCGAGCGCGACGAACAGCGTCTCGAGCAGGTGATAGCCATCGGCGCGGCGGCCGGTGACGTGCAGAAACAGATTGAGCTTCGCCGGCGCGGGAACGGTCAGCTTGCGCATCCGCGCATTGTCCCCGCCCGCTTCCCGGTCCGCCAGCGATCAGGTGTCGCGCCAGCGATCGATCACGATGCGCACCGCGAGGTCGTGGCAGGCGAGCTCGAGCCGCGAGGGCCGTCGCGCCGAGTCGTCGGGGTAGGCATAGACGATCTCGCAGCCGTCCTGCCGCAGGACTCCCGGTCGGCCCGCGCGGTCGACTTCCAGCGTGTGCGGCGCGCCCGCGCGCGGCGCGCCCTGCGCCCACCAGACGAGGCCGGCGACGGGAAGGGGGAAGCCGATCGCGCGCTCGGCCAGCGTTGCCCAATCGTCGGCGACGTCGTGGCGGCCGTCCGAGGTGCGCAGCTCGGCACGCGGTACGCTCGCATCGCTCGTGATCTCGGCGACCGTCTGCCCAAGGGGTGTCTGCACGACGAACGCGTCCCTGGGCGAGGCATGCGTCCAGGCGAAGGCGATGGCGATCGCGTCGGCGCCCCGTCGCGCCGAGAGCCTGCCCTCGATGGCGAAGGGCAGGTCGACGTGGCGCGCGACCGGCGGCGGCGGCGACGGGATGCTCGCGCAGGCGCCGATGGCGAGCGCGAGCGCCGCGACCGACGGCAGCGACGCAACCCGCGGCACAGCGGCGGCTTGGGATCGCACTCGCGGAGAACGCGCGAACAGGCCCGGCTCAGTGCGTCAGGCGGCGAACGGTCTCGAGCAGCACCGCATTGTCGGGCGTGCTCTTCAGCTGCGCTTCCCAGATCGCACGTGCCCGGTCGCGCTCGCCCTTCGCCCACAGCACTTCGCCCAGATGCGCGGCGATCTCGGGATCCGGCCGCTCGTCCATCGCGCGGCGCAGGGATTGCTCGGCTTCGTCGAGCTTGCCCATTCGGAACTGCGCCCAGCCCATGCTGTCGAGAATGAACGGATCGTCCGGCGCGAGCGCGAGCGCGCGCTCGATCAGCGCCAGGCCCTCGGCCAGCCGCGGCGTCCGGTCGACGAGCGTGTACCCCAGCGCATTGAGCGCGTGCGCATTGTTGGGCTTGAGCTCGATCAGCCGCATGAGCTTGGCCTCGACGACCTCGATCCGGCCGAGCTTCTCGGCGACCATCGCCAGGTCGTAGAGGAGGTCCGGATCGTCCGGGTGCGTCTCGAGCGCCTTCGTCAGGACGGCATACGCCGCGGCGTTGTCGCCGGTATCGCGCAGCAACTGCGCTTCGGCCTGGCGCACCTGGACGCGCTGCTGCACCGTCACGGCGGGGAGGTCGGCGAGGTATCGCCGCGCCTCGTCGACGCGCCCGAGCTTGCCGAGCACGGTCGCTGCACGCAGTTTCGCAATCCACCCCCGCTCTCCCTCCGGGACCGCGCGGAAGCGCTCGAGCGCAAGCTCGTGGCGACCGGTCTCCTCGGCGATCTGCGCGAGATAGAACTCCACGATGCCGTCGTCGCCGTAATCGGCGCGCTGGAGCTCCTCGAACAGAGCTTCGGCCTTCGCCCAGTCCTTCATCTGGATCGCGAGCATCGCCATGCCGAACTGGTATTCCCGGTTGCTCCGGTCCTGCTGCCAGAGCCTTTCGAGAATCGCGAGTGCTTCCGCGTAGCGCTTCTGCTGGATCCGGACCTGCGCGAGCGCCGAAAGCCCCGCTTTGGACTCCGGCTCCGTCTTCAGGAAATCGACGAGGTAGCTCGCGGCCTGCTCCGGGGATTGCTTGGCGAGGATTTCCGATTTCAACAGCACACCCGGCTCCCAACCCGGCTTGAGCTCGAGCGCCCGGTCTGCCGCCTGCATCGCAATGCCTGCGGTGGCGACATCGGCGTGACCCGTGTTGTAGGCGGCCAGCGCGACGGCGAAATGCGCCTCGGCCACGTCGGGATACGGCTGCGCCAGCGAGCGAATGAGCCGCAGCGTCCCCGCCTTGTCCGGCTCGTTGGCGAGCATCCGGTTGAGCTGCAGGAATGCTTCGCCGAGCTGCCCTCCGGCGGCGGCCTCCGCGAGCGCGCGCTCGAGTTGCGTCTTGATCTCGCTGCCGACCCCCGGGCCATCGGCGCCGCTGGAAATCCCGGCGAGGACCTGCTTCGGGCGCTCCGCCGTCGGTTCCAGTTCGGCCCACAGCCGCGCGGCCTCGGCGGCGAGCGCGCGTTGCCGGGCGGCCAGCGCAATCTCGGTCGCCCGGCGGGCAAGCCTGGCGTCGCGCGCGTCGCGGGCGGCCTCGAAGTAGGCGCGCGCGGCAAGGGCGGTGTCTCCGCGCTGCAGGGCAACGTCGCCGACGAGAAGCCGGTACATGAGCTCGGCGGTGAGTCCATCGCCCTTCTCCGCCGGCGTCGTGGCCGTTGCGGCCGGGCGGGCGGCCTCCGGCGCCGTCCCCGCCTGCGCCATGGACATGGCCGGCGCCAGAGCCAGCGCGACCGCAACGGCCGCAGCGGGCAGAGACACGGGGGAACGGAACGGGGTCATCATGTACATCCTGAGGGGTTGGCGCGCGAACGGCGGGGACACGGCGCGGGGCTCGACCAGTGAGCGAGTCATCTTAGGTTATATTCGGCGGCCCAACAAACCGGCGCGGCAGCACGGCAGCACCTGTCCTGCGCCCGTACGTCGAGGGCTCGGTCCCCGATGCCGGAACTCCCCGAAGTCGAAACCACACGCCGCGGTCTCGCTCCGCTCGTCGTCGGACGGCGGATCGACGCGATGCTCGTGTACGACCCGCGCCTGCGGTGGTCGGTTCCGTCCACGCTTGCCGGGCGGGTCGCCGGGCGCAGGATCGACGCCCTCGATCGGCGCAGCAAGTACCTGCTGTTCCGGCTCGGCAACGACACGCTGCTCGTGCACCTCGGGATGACCGGCAGCCTGCGGGCGTTCACGACGGCGCCGCCGCGGCGCCCGCACGATCATGTCGACATCGTCCTCGACTCCGGCGTGACGCTGCGCTACCACGATCCGCGCCGCTTCGGCGCGATGCTCTGGCTGCCGCACCCCGCGGCGGCGCATCCGCTGCTCGCAAAGCTCGGTCCGGAACCGTTCGACGCGGCCTGCGACGCGGCCTACCTGTGGCAGGCGACCCGCAGCCGCACCGCGGCGATCAAGCTCGTGCTGATGGACAATCATGTCGTGGTGGGCGTAGGCAATATCTACGCCAACGAATCGCTGTTCCGGGCCGGGATCCGGCCGACCACGCCGGCGAACCGGGTGTCGAAGCCGCGCCTGGCGCGGCTCGTCGGTGAGGTCCGCGCGACGCTGACCGACGCCCTCGCGAAGGGCGGCTCGACGCTGCGCGACTTCGTGGACAGCCGGGGCGAGCCCGGCTATTTCCAGCTCGATTACTTCGTCTACGGCCGGCAGGGCCTGCCGTGCCGCGTGTGCGGCGCGCTCATCCGCGCAGATCCGCCAGGGCGGACGGGCGACGAGCTACTGCCCGCGCTGCCAGCGCTGACGCGGGCGGCGCGCGCGCCTGTGATAGATTATCCGGCCCCGCGTCGGCTCCCCCGCAGGCGACAAGAAGAACGGCAGGCACCCGCATGGCTCCTCCGCGTGAATTCGCAGCGCGCTTCGACGCCTATGGCGACTGGCGCAAGCGCCTGGCTCGCGGCCGTCTCCGCGCTGCACGAGTGGCTCAAGCGAGCAGGATCTCGCGGATGCCCGGATCGACCTCAAGGTCCAGCAGCTGCTGACGCGGCTGCACCAGGACAAGCTCGTCGTCGCGTTCGTCGCGGAATTCTCGCGCGGCAAGTCGGAGCTCATCAACGCGATCTTCTTCGCCGACTTCGGCCAGCGCCTGCTGCCCACGACGACGGGTCGCACGACCATGTGCCCGACCGAGCTGCTCCACGACGCCACGCGGCCGCCGTCGATACGCCTGCTGCCGATCGAGACGCGGCTCAAGGACGCGACGCTGCAGGATTTCATGAATTTCGCCGACGAGTGGGTCACGTTCCCGCTCGACCTCGGCGCCGCCGGAAGGATGAGCGAGGAGCTCGCGCGCATCTCGCAGACCAAGCGCGTGCCGGCGGCGCTCGCCCGGGCGCTGGGCCTCCACGACGAGGATCCGACGGTGATTCCGCGCAGCACCGCCGGCGAAGCCAGCGTCGACGTTCCGTGCTGGCGCCATGCGATCATCAACTTCCCGCATCCGCTGCTGCAGCAGGGCCTCGTCGTCCTCGACACGCCCGGGTTCAACGCGATCGGCACCGAGCCCGAGCTCACGCTGAGCCTGCTGCCCAACGCGCACGCGGTCCTGTTCGTGCTCGGCGCCGACACCGGGGTCACCCGATCCGACCTCGACGTGTGGACCCGTCACCTGGCCGGCGGCGATCCCGCGCAGAAGTGCGGTCGGATCGTGGTCCTGAACAAGATCGACGGTCTCTGGGACGAGCTCAAGTCCGCGGCCGAGATCGACGCCGAGATCGACCGGCAGGTCGCCGCGTCCGCCGCGCTGCTGGGTCTGCCGCCGACGCAGGTCTACGCGGTGTCGGCGCAGAAGGGGCTGCTCGCCAAGGTCAACGGCGACGACGCGCTGCTCGCGAAGAGCCGTCTGCCGGCGCTCGAGGAAGCGCTGTCCGGCAAGCTCATCCCCGCCAAGCACCGCATCGTCGGCGCGGCGACGCGGGCCGAGGTCGGCGCGATCGCCGACGGCGTGTGCGCGATGCTCGAGCGACGGCGGACCAGCATCGCCGAGCAGCTCGGCGAGCTCCGCGCGCTGCGCGGCAAGAACCAGGACGTCGTCGAGCACATGATGGACCGCGTGCGCGAGGAGAAGGAGGTCTTCGAGCGCGGGCTCCAGCGGTTCACCGCGCTGCGCACCGTGTTCACCCAGCAGACCAACGCCCTGTTCGACGTCATCGGCCTCGAGGCGCTGCGCGCGAACGCCGGCCGCACGCGCCGCGGCATCGAGCGCAGCCCGTTCACCAAGGGCGTGCGCGGCGCGATGCGCGAGTTCTTCGCGGCGATCCGCCGCGACTTCGACGACGCCGCGCAGCGGGCCGTCGAGATCCACGACATGATGCAGGCGATGTACGTGCGCTTCGCTGCCGAGCAGGGCATCGAGCACTTCGTGCCGCCGCCGTTCTCGATGCTCAAGTACCAGAAGGAGATCGACCGGCTCGAGCACGCCTACAACGAGCACTTCAACACGCTCTGGAACATGCTCTCCAGCGCGAAATTCTCGCTGACCAAGCGGTTCTTCGAGACGATCGCCACGCGCGTCAAGCACGTCTACGACATCGCGAACCGCGACGTCGAGAGCTGGCTGCGGGCGACGATGTCGCCGCTGGAGACGCAGGTGCGCGAGCACCACCTGCAATTGCGGCGCCGCCTCGAGAGCGTCGAGCGGATCCACCGCGCGAGCAGCGAGCTCGAGGAGCGCATCGGCGAGCTGGAGCAACAGGACGAGGGGCTCGCGGCGCAGGTCGCGGGGCTCATGCGCGCGGTCGAGGTGGTCGACGGCGTCGTCGCGCAGCCCGATCCGCTGCCCGCGGCCGCCAACGCCTAGGGCCGCGGCCGCGCCAGCGCGTGACGCGGCGCGGTCGCGCGCCGCAGCGAGTCGCGCGCGGCGGCAACCGGACGCGGCGCGAGGTCCTAGACCGCGCCTTCCGCGGCCTTCTTGAGGGCCATCAGCCCCTCGTACTTGATCCGGAGCTCGTCCGCGCGTCTCGACGAACTCCGGGTTGACCGGGATGCAGTCGACGGGGCAGACCTCCACGCACTGCGGGCTTGTCGAAATGCCCGACGCACTCGGTGCACTTCTTCGGATCGATGACGTAGATCTCCGCGCCCTGCGAGATCGCGTCGTTCGGACACTCGGGCTCGCAGACGTCGCAGTTGATGCATTCGTCGGTGATCATCAATGCCATGCCGCAGCCCCTATGCCTTCCGACCGGCGACCTTGGCCTTCAGACGCGCGAGCACCGCCGGGTGGACGAACGACGAAACGTCGCCGCCGAACTTCGCGATCTCCCGCACGATCGTCGCCGAAATGAACGTGTACTGCTCGGACGGCGTCAGAAACAGCGTTTCGACCTCCGGGAACAGGTTCCGGTTCATTCCCGCCATCTGGAACTCGTACTCGAAATCGGACACCGCGCGCAGGCCGCGCAGGATGACGCGCGCGCCCTGCTCGTGGACGAAATCCATCAGCAGCCCCGAGAAGGCCTTCACCTCGACGTTGGCATACGTCGACAGCACCTCGCGCACCATCTCCACCCGCTCCGCCGCAGTGAAGAACGGCTGCTTGGCCGCGCTGTCGGCGACGCCGACGATCACCCGGCCGAAGAGCCTTGCCGCCCTGCGCACGAGATCCTCGTGGCCGCGGGTGAACGGGTCGAAGGTTCCGGGGTAGACGACCGTGAGCATGGGTAGCCGGGGTGAAGGGGACGGCGGTTGGGGGCGCTCAATCCGGCCCGGTGCGCGCGCGGACGAAAAGATGATAATGCACCTGCCCGGCCTTGTCGCGGCGCCACAGCGCGAACGCGGGAGGCGGCGACAGCGCGCGCCGCGCCTCCGCATAGACGAAACCGTCCGGCGCGAGCCGCGGCGCGCACGCCGGCAGCAGCCACGGCCACGGGTCGTCGCGAAACGGCGGGTCGAGAAAGATCACGTCGAATTCCCGGCGCTCGGCGGCGATGAACGATCTGGCGTCGCCGAGCGCGGGCCTCCAGCCGCGGCGGCCCCCAGCAGCGCGCTGTTCTCCCTGAGCGCGTCGATGGCCGCGCGGTCGCGGTCGACGGCCACGGCAAGCGCCGCACCGCGCGAGGCGGCCTCGAGCGTGAGCGCGCCCGAGCCGGCGTAGAGGTCGAGGCAGCGCTTTCCCGTGAGGTCCTGCCCGAGCCAGTTGAACAGCGTCTCGCGCACGCGATCCGGCGTCGGATGGAGACCCTCCACCGCCGGGAAGCGGATCAGGCGCCGGCGCCAGGCGCCGCCGATGATGCGAACGCGATTCGCGCGGGACGCCGGCAAGGTTGTTCTGGGTCGGGGCGAGGGTGCGAAAAGCGCATTATGAGCCGGCGCCGCGGCGGCTGCGGGTAAAATTGCACCTCACCTGCGACGCGGGCGTACATCCGCCCCGCAGACCCCGGCAGTTGCTCCGTCGGCCGTTGCGCCGCCATGCTCGATCTCTTCAAGCGAAAATCCGAGCAGGACGAGAAGAAGCCCTGGGCCGAGCGGCTCGCGGCGGGGCTCGCGCGCTCGCGCGAGAAGCTCGCCGGCGCGCTCGGCGGGGTGTTCGCTCGGCGCAAGCTCGACGAGGAAACGCTCGAAGAGCTCGAGAGCGCGCTCATCACCGCCGACGTCGGCGTGGCGGCGACCCGGCACCTGCTCGACGACCTCGCAGCGCGATGGAAGCGCGCCGGTGCGGACCAGGACCCGCGGGCTGTCCTCAAGGCGGCGCTGCTCGAACTGCTCGCTCCGCTCGAGCGCCGCTGGTCGTCACCGACGCGCGGCCGTTCGTCATCATGCTCGCGGGAGTCAACGGCGCCGGCAAGACGACCTCGATCGGCAAGCTTGCCCGGTATTTTCAGTCGCAGGGGCTGTCGGTGCTGCTCGCCGCCGGCGACACGTTCCGCGCCGCGGCGCGCGAGCAGCTCGTCGGTCTGGGGCGAGCGCAACGGCGTCGACGGTGATCTCGCAGGCCGGCGGCGACCCGGGCGCGGTGATGTTCGACGCGATCGCCGCGGCGAAGGCGCGCAGCGTCGATGTCGTGCTCGCCGACACCGCCGGCCGGCTGCCCACGCAGCTGCACCTGATGGACGAGATCCGCAAGGTTCAGCGGGTGATCCGCAAGACCGACCCGACGCGCGCCGCACGAGACGCTGCTCGTCCTCGACGCGAACACCGGGCAGAACGCGCTCGCCCAGGTCCGGGCGTTCGACGACGCGCTGGGTCTCACCGGCCTCATCCTGACCAAGCTCGACGGCAGCGCGAAGGGCGGCATGGTCGCCGCGATCGCCAAGGAGCGCCCGATTCCGCTGCGGTTCATCGGCGTCGGCGAGGGGTTGGACGACCTCAAGCCGTTCGTCGCCGCGGACTTCGTCGACGCGCTGGTCGGCTGACCCGCGATGCGGCGCCGGCGGTCTTGCCGCTGGCGCCGGACGCCGCATCGTGTGGCCCAGCGACTCCTGGAACTCGTCAGTGAGCGCACACTGCGTGCCTGGCGGCGCTCCGCCGATGTCTGCCAATGCTCGGCGCGATGGCATGCCGGAGCCGTGCGACGCCCCGACGCGGGCGCCGGATGCCGCGCGAGAGCTCTATCCCGACGAAATCGCTCGGGAACTTTTCCGGGCCTTAGCACTCTGATTGCCCGAGTGCTAAAATTATGCAGAAGCACGCGGAGGGCCGAGCCTCGCGCTGCAGCCCTCCGACAAGGAGACGAGACACCATGACCGGAACCGCGTTGGCTTTCCCGACCCCCGCCTCTCTGGGCAGCCTGGACCATTACATCCAGGCGGTGAACCGCTTTCCGCTGCTCTCCGCCGAGCAGGAGCTCGAGCTGGGGCGCCGGCTGACCCGCGACAACGACCTCGACGCCGCCCAGCAGCTCGTGCTTTCGCACCTGCGCCTGGTCGTCGCGGTGAGCCGCAAGTACCTGGGCTACGGGCTGCCGCAGGCCGACCTCATCCAGGAAGGCAACATCGGGCTGATGAAGGCCGTGCGCCGCTTCGACCCCGAGCGCGGCGTGCGCCTGGTCTCGTTCGCGCTGCACTGGATCCGGGCCGAGATCCACGAATACGTGCTGCGCAACTGGCGCCTCGTCAAGGTCGCCACGACCAAGGCGCAGCGCAAGCTCTTCTTCAACCTGCGCAGCATGAAGGCCAGCTCGGCCGCGCTCACGGACAAGGAGGCGCGGGCCATCGCGAAGGACCTCGGCGTCAAGCCGGAGGAAGTCCTCGAGATGGAGACGCGCCTCACGGGCCGGGACATCGCGCTCGACCCGCAGCCGGAGGACGAGGGCGACGCCGTCACGCCGATCGCCTATCTCACCGACACCGAGAACGAGCCGGTGCAGATCCTCGAGCGCGCCGAGACGGCGCACGAACCGCGCGACGGGGTTGCAGGCGCGCGCTCGCCAAGCTCGACGGCCGCAGCCGCCGCATCATCGAGGCGCGCTGGCTCGTCGAGAACGACCCGGCGACGCTGCAGGACCTCGCCGACGAATACGGCGTGTCCGCGGAGCGCATCCGCCAGATCGAAGGCAAGGCGCTGAAGTCGATGCGGGCGCAGATGGCCGGGCTCTGAGCCCGGCCGCGCGGCAGGTCACGGAAACGCCGGCGGGTGCCGGCGTTTTCT
The DNA here is from genome assembly GCA_963786625.1 of uncultured beta proteobacterium. GTDB lineage: Bacteria > Pseudomonadota > Gammaproteobacteria > Burkholderiales > Casimicrobiaceae > CAIWHR01. The sequence continues at coordinate 65,981 of CAWAZS010000010.1, read as the reverse complement.
CTGGGCTTCGCCGCCGTGCCATTGCGCGGCCGATGCGACGCGCGTTGCCCGTCCCGGCGCGACGCTACAACTCCACCTGCGTACCGAGCTCGACGACGCGGTTCGTCGGAATGTGGAAGAAGTCGGTCGCCTTGACCGCCATCTTCGACATCGACACGAACAGCCGCTCGCGCCAGAGCGCCATTCCCGGGGCGACCGTCGCGATCAGCGTCTCGCGGGACACGAAGAACGACGTCTCCATCATGTCGAACTCGAAGCCCTCCTTTCCGGTCGCCTCGAGCAGCTCCGGAACGTCGGGGTCCTCCATGAAGCCGTAGTACGCGTCCATCCGCCAGAACGCGTGCCCGAGCTCGAAGAGCCGCACGCGCTCCGTCGGCGGCACGCGCGGGAAGTCCTGCGTGTGGATCGTCAGCAGCAGGACGCGGTCGTGCAGCACCTTGTTGTGCTTCAGATTGTGCAGGAGCGCGTGGGGCACGCGGTCCGCCGTCGAGGTCAGGAACACCGCGGTGCCCGGCACCCGCGGCGGCGGGCTCGCGCCGATGCTCTCGATGAAGATGTCGAGCGGCATCGAGTCCTCGGCGAGCCGCTCCATCAGCAACGCGCGGCCGCGCTTCCAGGTCGTCAGCAGCGTGAACACGACGACGCCGATCAGCAGCGGAAACCAGCCGCCCTCCGGCACCTTCAGCGAGTTCGACGACAGGAACGAGGAAGTCGATCACGAACAGCGGCAGCACGATGGCCGAAGCGCAACGGGGCGGCCCCAGTTCCAGATCCGCCGCATCACGACGTAGATCAGCATCGAGTCGATGAGCATCGCCAGCGTGACCGCGATGCCGTACGCGCCGCCGAGGTTGTCGGAGCGGCGAAACCCCAGCACCAGCAGCAGAACCGCGACGAGCAGCGTCCAGTTGATGAACGGAATGTAGATCTGCCCGATCTGGCGGTCGGAGGTGTGCAGGATCTTCAGGCGCGGGCAGTAGCCCATCTGGATCGCCGCGCGGGTCAGCGAGAAGGCGCCCGAGATGACGGCCTGCGACGCGATGACCGCGGCGCAGGTCGCCAGCACGACCAGCGGAATCAGCGCCCACTGCGGCGCGAGCAGGTAGAACGGGTTCTTGATCGCCTGCGGATTGGACAGCAGCAGCGCGCCCTGCCCGAAGTAATTGAGCACGAGCGCGGGCATCACGAACCAGAGCCACGCGCGGCGGATCGGCGCGACGCCGAAATGACCCATGTCCGCGTAGAGCGCCTCCGTGCCGGTCACCCCGAGAACGACCGCGCCCAGCGCGAGGAAGGCGAGCCCCGGGTTGCTCGCGACGAACGCGGCCGCGTAGGCCGGGTTCAGCGCGAGCACGACCGACGGATTGTCGAGGATCTCGAGCAGCCCGAGCACGGCGAGCACGACGAACCAGGTGCACATCACCGGCCCGAACAGGAGTCCGACGCTCGCCGTTCCGCGCTTCTGGATGGCGAACAGCGCGACGACGATCACCACCGCCGCCGGGACGACGAACGGATGCAGCTGCGGCGTGATGATTTCCAGCCCCTCGACGGCGCCCAGCACCGAGATCGCCGGCGTGATCATGCCGTCGCCGTAGAACATCGCCGCGCCGAAGATGCCGAATCCGACGAGCCACCAGCGGGTGCGCGTCCGGTCGCCCAGCCCGCGCGAGACGAGCGCCGTCAGCGCGAGGATTCCGCCCTCGCCGCGATTGTCGGCGCGCATGATCAGCGTCACGTACTTCACGGTGACGATGATCACCAGCGACCAGAAGATGATCGACAGGATCCCCAGCACGTTGTCCGGCGTCAGCGCCACCGGATGCTCTCCGGCGAAGCACTGGCGCAGCGTGTAGAGAGGGGAGGTGCCGATGTCGCCGAAGACGACGCCGATCGCGCCGATCACGAGCGGCGACATGCGCTTCGATGAGTCGACCGGGACCGTCATGGGCGGGAGCGGCGTGGGGCGCAGCGACGCGTGGCCGCCGCGTCAGCCGCCGCCGTTGCCGTCGTCACCGCGCCGCGCGAAGCGGATGGAAAGCTGTTTCAGCTTGCGGTAAAGGTGCGTGCGCTCCAGCCCCGCCCGCTCGGCCACGCGGCTCATGTTGCTCTGCTCGCGCCCCAGCAGCTGCTCGAAGTAGATTCGCTCGAACGCCTCGCGCGCCTCGCGCAGCGGCAGCTCGAAGAAGCGCGCAGTGATCTCCGGAGCGACGGCCTGGTTCGCCGCGGCGGCCTCGCCGAGCAGGCGCTTGACGTGCTCGGTCGTGATGTCGCCCGAGCCGGCGTACAGCGCGAGATTGGCGACGACGCTCTGCAGATGGTCGAGGTTGCCGGGCCAGTAGGCGGCGGCGAGCGCGGAGAGCGCCGGTGGCTGCAGCGTCGCGAGCGAGCGGGCGGTGGCCTGCTGCGCATTGCGCTCCTGCGCGACAACGTCGGACCAGAATCGCTCGATCAGCGCCGGAATGTCCTCGCGTCGCGCGCGCAGGGGCGGCAGCAGAATGGCGCCCGTCGACAGCGCCGAGAGCAGCGCTGCGTCGAACTTGCCCTCCGCGGCCAGGTTTCCCAGAGGCTCCGCGCTCGTGCAGACGAGCGTCACGTTGGCCTTGTCGAGCTTGGGCATGAGGAACGCGAGCCCGCGCTGCTCGGCCTTGGTGTACTGCCCGATCTCGGCGCAGAAAAGCGTGCCCTCGCGCGCCTCCTCGAGCACCGCCAGCGGGTTCGCGGCGAGCCGCGAGCCGCCGGGCAGCGCGACCCACGGCGCATCCGGCGCGTGCAGCGCGCGCGCCGCCGTCTCGTGCCCGGTCCCGGCCTCGCCCAGGATCAATATCGGCTTTCGCGCGGCAAGCAGCTGCTCCAGCTGCCGCTCGATGTCGCGCACCGCGGGGCTCGTGCCCAGCGCCGCGAGCGAGACGCGGCGGGGCTCCCGCGACAGGGCCGTCTTGAGCGCGCGCGACACGCTGCCGAGCAGCTTCTGCATCCCGACCGGCTTCTCGAGGAAATCGATGGCGCCGATCTTCGTCGCCTCGACCGCCGTCTCGATCGTGCCGTGTCCGGACATCATGATCACCGGCATCGTGAGCAGACCCGCCGCCGCCCACTCGCGCAGGAGCGTCACGCCGTCGGTGTCGGGCATCCAGATGTCGAGCAGCACGAGCGCCGGCTGCTCCCTCGACGCGGTAGGCGCGCGCCGCCGTCGCGTTTTCGGCGAGGCTCACGCGATAGCCCTCGTCCTGCAGAATTTCGGAGAGCAGCTCGCGGATGCCGACTTCGTCGTCGACGATCAGGATTTCCTTGGAAGGCGCCATCAGCCCCGTATCCTACGCCGCCGCGGTGCTGCGCGGGAAAACCAGCGTGACGCGGGCGCCGCAGGGCGCCCGGTTGCCGAGCTCGACGCGGCCGCGGTGCTCGTCGACGATCTTCTTGACGATGGCGAGCCCCAGCCCCGTGCCTTTCGCCTTCGTCGTCACGTACGGCTCGAATGCGCGGTGGAGCACGCTGTCCGGGAAGCCGATTCCGGCGTCCTCGAACGCGAGAACCGCGTCGTCGCCCCGCGCCGCGAGCGAAATGTCGTAATGCGGCTCGGCGGTCTCGGCCTGGCCGTCGATCGAGTTCTGAAGGAGATTGTGGAACACCTGGCGCAGGCGGGTCGGTTCGCCCTGGATGACGAGCGGCTCGGTCGGAAGGGACAGCGTGATGCGCGGACGCAGATTGTCGTACAACGCCAGCACGTCGAGCAAGAGGGCGCCGACGTCGATCTGCTGCATCGTTCCGGGCCGCGGCTGTCGCGCGTAGATCGCGAAATCGTCGACCATGTGCTTCATCGCCGCCACCTGCGCGATGATCGTCTGCGCGCCGCGCGTCGAGCGCCTCCTGGTCCGGCGCGTCGAGCTTCCCCGAGAGCTTTCGCTCGAGCCGCTCCGCCGAGAGCTGGATCGGCGTCAGCGGATTCTTGATCTCGTGCGCGAGACGGCGGGCGACCTCGCCCCACGCGGCGTCGCGCTGCGCCTGCACGAGATCGGTCACGTCGTCGAACACGACGACGTAGCCGGCGACCGGGGTGACGGGCAGGCGCGACCCGCGCAGCAGCAGCGTCCGCATCAGGTTGGCCACCGACAGCTCGGCCTGTTTCTGCCACTGGGCGTCCCCGCTCGCGCGGAAGCCCTCGGCGACGAGCTCCGCAAACGGCGCCAGCGCCGGCAGCTTGCCCCCCCAGTCGGACAGCGGCGCGCCGGTCAACTCGGCGAGCGGCTGCTGCAGGATCACCGCCGCGCTCGCGTTCGCCGTGCGCAGCCGGTAGCGATCGTCGAACGCGAGCACGCCGGCCGAAAGATTGCCGAGGATGCTTTCCAGATACGCGCGCGTCGTCTCCGTGGCGCGGCGCGATTCCTCGGTCTTCTGCTGCGCCTCGGCGAGCTGGGCGGTCATCGTGTTGAACGACTCGGTGAGCACACCCAGCTCGTCGCGCGAGGTCACCGGCTGCCGTCGCGTGAAATCGCCCTGGGCGACCGCACGCGTCCCCTCGGCGAGCAGGCCCAGCGGCGCGGAAAAGCGCTCCGACAGCACCACGGCGAGGCCGAGCGCGGAGGTGAGCGCGAGGAGCAGCGTCAACGTCAGGGTCACTGCATAGAGGCGCTTCAACGATTGCCGCGAGAACGAAATCTCCTCGTAATCGCGCGCGCCGGCCTGCACCTTCTCGATGTCCCCGCCCAGCCCCTTCGGGACCGGCTCGATGACCTGAAGCACCTTGAGCGGCTCCAGCCGGTCGTCGCTGTTGACGGGCGTGACGACGCGAAGGACGATGCCGCCGTCGGCGCGCTGCTCTATCGTTGCCGCTGTCTGCTGCAGCCGCGCGCGCCGCAGCGCCTGGGCGGGCGGCGTCTCCGGCGGCGCGGTCGAGCCGCCGATGCCCGCGACGGCGAGCACGTTCCCGGTCGACGAGAACACGGCGGCTTCGAAAATGCCCGCCTGCTCGGCGGCCCGATTGAGCCGCGCCGACAGGCTGCCGGGCGCCGCCTCGCCGAGCGTCAGCGCGACCTGGACCGCCTTGTTGCTCGTGTCCTTGAGCAGGTAGTCCAGCGCGTTGCGGCCCGAGATTGAGGCCGCCCTCGAGCGCGCGGTCGACGCGCACGTCGAACCAGCTCTCGATGCTCTTGCCGAGGAACTGCACCGACACCGCGTAGACGAGCGCGCCGGGCAGAACCGCGACCAGCGCGAAGAGCAGCACGAGCCGCACGGCGAGCCGCGAGCCGAAGACCCCGGCCTTCAGGTTGCGCGAAAGCCGCCACAGCTGGTAGCCGACGAGCAGCATCAGCAGCACGACCAGCGCGCCGTTCAGCACGAGCAGCAGGTCGTAGCGACGGGCGAAGAGCGCGGTGTTCGCGGAGGCCGTCGCGAGCAGGAACATCGTGATCGCCGCGAGGCACGCGAGCACCAGCAGCAGCCAGCGCATCCCGCGCGAGGGGAGGAGACCGCTCACTTGGCTACCCCCACGCTTGCGGCTTGGGGCGGCCCGGCGCCGCTCATTGGTGTACCCCCACGCTTGCGGCTTGCGCCGCCGATTGCCCCCTGCGGCGCTGCCCCCAAGGGGGCGAAGTGAGCGGCTTGGGACGGCCCGGCGCCGCTCACGGCGTGAAGCTCCAGCGATACCATTCGGATTGCAGCGACCACTCGCGCGACGCGAGCGCGCTCAACTGGAACGGCTTCGGCAGCTGGTTCGTGTCGAGCCGCAGGCGAACCGCGGCCTCGTAGCGCACGCCCTTCACGAGCTGGTCGCGCTGCGCGACCGGCCGCGACGTGACCCGCGACAACAACCGCTCGACCTCGCCCAGCGAGTCGAACGGCTGGCCGAGCAGCCCGCTGGCGAGGCGGTACTGGCGCGTCAGGGCGTTATACGAGACGCGATACTGGATCGCGAACGTCAGCACTTTCTCGTCGACCCAGTACCAGCGCGGGCGCAGAAGCTCGAATTCGAGCTCGAAGTAGAGCGGCACGCCCTTCTGCAGCGCCTCCTCGAGCGTCGGGTTGATCGTGAGCTCGAACTCGGCGTTGAGCACGTAGCTGTCCTCATCGGCGCGCAACTCGGCGGATTTGACGGCGATGGTGTCGGCGCGCGCGAGCCGGAACCAGCGCCGCCAGCACGAGCGCAAGCACGGCGGCGAAGCGCGCGACGACGCCACACCGGCGAGGTCGGGCAACGCGCGGGGAGGTCGGATCGCAGGGAGCATGCCGGCAGGCGGGGCGTCGAACGCGGGACCGAGGAACCGTCGGCATCGGGGCGCGCGGTCGGCGCGCCGGGTTGCCCCCGTCAGGGCTTGCGAAGCAGGGCGTAGAAAAAACCGTCTTGATTGTGGCTCGCGCCGGGGAGCGATGGCAAGAGTTGCGCGCCCCGGTGGGCGATCCCGGGGGCAAAGGTGAGGGATTCGCGCAACGCTTCGGGATGGTGCGCGAGGAATGCGGCGATCCGCGCCTCGTTTTCCTCGTGGAACACCGAACAGGTCGAATAGAGGAGGAGGCCGTCCCGCGCGAGGCAGGGCCACAATGCGTCGAGAAGCCGCGATTGCTGGCGCGCGAAGCTCGCGATGTCGGCTTCCCGGCGCAGCCACTTGCCGTCGGGGTGGCGGCGGACGACACCGGAGGCCGTAGCAAGGCGCGTCGGCGAGGATGCGGTCGAAGGGTTTCCCGTCCCACCACGTCGCCGGGTTGCCGGCGTCGCCCAGGACGACGCGCACGCGCGGCGCATCCAGGCGCAGGCGGGCGAGATTTTCGCGGACGCGCGCGAGACGCGCCTCGTCACTGTCGAGCGCAACGAGCTCGACGTCGGCGAGCTCGACGATGTGCGTGGTCTTGCCGCCGGGCGCGGCGCACGCGTCGAGCGCACGCTGGTGCGGCGCGAGGCGCAGCAGTGCTGCCGCGAGCTGCGCGCCGAGGTCCTGCACCGAGAAGGCGCCGTCGGCATAGCCCGGGAGCTCGGGGACCGGCCGCGCGGGCTCGACGATGATCCCGGCTGCGCCCGCCGCGGTTGCGGCAATGCCCGCAACCGGAAAATGCCGCGAGCAGCGCCTCGCGCGAGTTGACGCGCGGGTTCACGCGCAACGCGAGCGGCGGCCGCGTGTTTTCCGCTGCGAGGATCGCCTGCCAGTCCTCCGGGTATTCGCGGCGCACGCAGTCGATCCACCATCGGGGATGCGACCAGCGCGCCACCGGATCCGCGAGCACGGTCGCGTCGAGCGCCTCGCGCTCGCGCAAGTAGCGGCGGAGCAGCGCATTGACCAGCGACCTCGCCGCCGGTCTCGTCAGGGACGCCGCGGCGTTCACCGCGTGATCGACGACGGCGAACGGGGGAGCGCGCGTTTGGCCGAGCTGATAGAGCGCCACGGCAACCAGGCAAGCCAGCACCGGGTCGGCGAAGGGCTTCGCGGCAAGCCGGCGCACGAGCGCATCGAGCGTTCCCCAGTGCCGCAGCGTGCCGTAGGCAAGCTCCTGGACGAGCGCGCGGCGGCGCCCGAGCGCATCGCGTTCCCGCGGCGCGAGCTCGGCAAGCGCCGCGGGCAGCGTCGATCCGTCCAGTACCTTGCGGACGGTGAGCGCGGCCAGCTGCTGGGCTATCTGCACACGCTCACGGCGACCGCGGCAAGGCGCCGCCCGCGCAAACACGGCGAAGCGGCAACGCGCGCAGCGTGCCTCGATCCCGAACTGGCACGGCGCCCGCTCAAGCTGCCGGCGCGCCGAAGCGCGCACCGGCCTCCAGGCGGCGCCCGGCGGCGAACGCCGCGGCGGCCATCCGCCGCCCGCCCGCCGGCTGAATCTCCTCGATCCTCAGCGCCCCCTCCCCGCAAGCCACCACGATCCCGCCGGCGTTCACCGCCAGGACGGTCCCCGGCGCCCCATCGGAAGGCGCCGTCGCCGACGGCCCGGCCCGCCACAGCGCGACCGACTCGCCGGCCAGCACGCTGCGCGCGCCGGGCACCGGGTCGAACGCGCGGATCTGCCGGTCGATCGCAACTGCGTGCCCGCGCCAGTCGACGACGGCTTCGGCCTTGTCGATCTTTGCCGCGTAGGTTGCGCCCACAACCGGCTGGGGCGTCGCCGGGATCGCGCCGCCCGCGTCGACCCGACGCAACACGGCAACGAGCGCCCGCGCCCCCTCGGCTGCCAGCTTGCGCTCGAGCGTCGCGCCGGTGTCGCGCAAGCCGATGGGTATCCGGACGACGTCGAGCATCGGACCGGTATCGAGCCCGGCGTCCATCTGCATGATCGTGATCCCCGTTTCCGCGTCCCCCGCGAGGAGCGCCCGCTGAATCGGTGCGGCGCCGCGCCAGCGCGGCAGGAGCGACGCGTGCACGTTGAGGCAGCCGTGGGGCGGCCACGCGAGAATTGCCGGCGGCAGGATCAGGCCGTACGCCGCCACGGCGAGCACGTCGACGGGCACGGCCATGATGGGCGCCCGCGCGGCCTCGTCCCTGAGGGAGACCGGCTGCGCAACGGCCAGGCCGCGCTCCATTGCCAGGCGTTTGACCGGTGAGGGCATGAGCTTCTGCCCGCGGCCCCGGGGGCGATCCGGTTGCGTCAAGACCAGAGGAACCGCGAAACCCGCATCGAGGAGGGCGGCCAGCACCTCCGCCGCAAACGCCGGCGTGCCCGCAAAACCGACGCGCATTGCGGAGTTCGCCCCGGCTCAGCCAGCCAGGCGCTGCTTCTTGCGCAGCCTCGCGGCGAGCCGTGCCCGCTTCAGCTGCGACAGATGATCGACGAATACCCTGCCGACGAGGTGATCCATCTCATGCTGAATGCACACGCCGAGCATGCCCGCGGCCTCGAGCTCGAAGGCATTGCCGCGCACATCGAGGGCGCGCACGCGGATCGAGGCCGCGCGCGTGACCCTGTCGTAGTACCCGGGCACCGAAAGACAGCCTTCTTCGTTCTCGGCTTCGCCCGCGGCGGTGACGATCTCCGGATTGACGAAGACGCGGAGCTCGTCGCGCGCCTCCGAGACGTCCATCACGACGATGCGCTTGTGCACGTCCACCTGCGTCGCCGCGAGCCCGATCCCGGGCGCGGCGTACATGGTCTCCGCCATGTCCTCGACCAGCTTACGCAGCCTCCGGCGTGAACGCGGTCACGGGCGCCGCGATCTTGCGCAACCGCGGGTCGGGGTATTCGAGTATTTTCAGGACGGCCATCGCGATTCGGGGTGGGGTCGGGCACCGGGCCGGCTTGCGTGACCGGCTGTACACACATCGGATCGACGCGACGCGCCTTTCGGCGCATTTAGCTTGCAAAATGTAGACTGGGGATGCAGAATCCGCCGTAAGCCCTTATTTTGCGGCGGTTTAGGACGTTAGCAAGCCCCGCCCCCACCGGAAGAGGCTTTATGCGTCAGAAGTTTAGCATAGCGAATTTCATCGTCGCGACCGCCGCGGCGGTGCTCGTCCTCGGTGCCGCCGCCGCCAGCGCCGCCGACGTCCAGGTCAAGGACTCGGTTCCCAACCGCTACACGGTGCAGAAAGGCGACACCCTGTGGGGGATCTCCGGGAGGTTCCTGAAGGAGCCCTGGCGCTGGCCGGAAATCTGGCGGATGAATCGCGAGCAGATCAAGAACCCGCACCTGATCTATCCCGGCGACGTGATCGTCCTCGACAAGCTCGACGGACAGTGGCGTCTGTCGCTCGAGCGTCCGGCGACCCGACTGTCGCCCTCGGTGCGGGTGAGCCCGCTGGATGTCGATGCGATTCCGGCGATTCCGGCGGGCGACATCGAGCCGTACCTGTCGCGCCCGCTGATCACCGGGCCCGAGGGGCTCGCCAACGCCGCGCAGATCATCGCCGGGCGCGACGGCCGCGTCGTTCGCGGCGAGGGCGATTTCGTCTATGCCATCGGCACCGAGGCCAAGGCCGGCGACCTGTGGCACATCTACCGGCAGGGGCGGGAGTTGCGGTCGATCGGCAGTGACGAGCTGCTGGGCGTCGAGCAGCGCTACCTCGGCACAGCGAAGGTCGAGCGCTTCGCGGAGGTTTCCACCCTGCGCATCATCGCTGCGAACGAAGAGATCCTGGTCGGGGACCGCCTGGTTCCGGCGCCGCGCGGGCAACTGCTGAGCTACGTGCCACACGCGCCTACGCGCCCGATCACCGGACAGATCATCGCCACCAACCGCGACGCCATCGAGGCGGCGCGCGGCTGGATCGTGACCCTCGACCGGGGGGCAAGAGACGGCCTGGATATCGGCGCCGTGCTCGCGATCTACCGCGTGGTCCCGCCGATAGCGGACCCACGGCCGCCGACGAGCCCGGACCAGATCGCGCTATTCCCGTACGAATGGACCCCCGAACCGACCCGCTTCTTCCAGCCCGAGCGCCTGCTCGACGTGCCCGACGAGCGCAGCGGTCTCCTGTTCGTGTTCCGCGTTTTCGACCGCGTCGCGTACGCGATCGTCCTCAACACGACGGACCCCGTCTTCGTCGGCGATTACGTTCGCAATCCCTGACCCTCGCGCCGCGGCGGCCACCGCCGCGGCGAATCCGATGAACGTCGACGCCCGCGCCGAGGCATGGGCGCGGCTGCAGCTCTCCGGCGTCGCGCCGCGATCCCTCGTCGACCTGCTGCGCGCCTTCGGCAGCCCGGAAGGCGTGCTCGGCGCAACGCCTGCGCAACGTCGTCGCCACGCGCCGCGCGCGCGACATCGCGGCGCTCGACGCCGCCCCCGATGCAAGAGCGTCTCGCGGCCACGCTCGCCTGGCTGCGCGAGCCCGGCCACGATCTCGTCGCCTGGGACGACTGCCGACTATCCGCGCGCGCTGCTGGAGATCGGCGACCCGCCGCCGGTGTTCTACTGCATGGGCCGGCGCGAGCTTCTCGCCGGGCCGGCGTTTGCGATCGTCGGCAGCCGCAACGCGACGGCGCAGGGCTGCGCCGACGCCGAGGCATTCGCCGCGCGCTCGCGTCCGCCGGCTTCGCGATCGTCAGCGGTCTGGCGCGTCGGCATCGACGCCGCGGCGCACCGCGGCGGCCTGGCGCACGCGGCGAGCAGCATCGCGGTCGTCGGCACCGGGCCCGATCGCGTCTATCCGGCGCGCAACCGCGACCTCGCGCACGATCTCGCGGCGCGCGGTCTCGTGATCTCCGAGTTCGCGCTCGGCACGCCTCCGCTCAAGCAGAACTTTCCCGCGGCGCAATCGACTCGTCAGCGGCCTCGCGCGCGGCGTGCTCGTGATCGAGGCGACGCTGTCGTCGGGCTCGCTCGTCACTGCGCGTCTGGCGCGGCGAACAGGGACGCGAAGTGTTCGCGCTGCCCGGCTCGATCCACTCGCCGTTCTCGAAGGGCCCGCACAAGCTCATCCGCGAAGGCGCCAAGCTCGTCGAGACGGCCCAGGACATCCTCGACGAGCTGGGGGTTCCCGCAGTCGCGTCCCCCGCGCGCGACGCAGCCGCAAGGCCGCGGCAGGCCCGACGCTGCCGCGCGCGCGGTGCTCCGCGCGCTGGGCTACGACCCGGCCGACGTCGACACGCTTGCCGCGAGGACCGGCCTTTCCGCGGCCACCGTGGCCGCGGCGCTGACCGCACTGGAACTCGACGGCCGGGTCAACGCGCTGCCCGGCGGGCTCTGGCAGCGCGTCGGTTGATCGCGCGGGCGAGCGCACGCGCGCACGCGCGTGCGTGCACCCACGCGCGTCGGGCCGGTTCGGCAAAAGGTTTTCTTGCCCGGGGCGCTTTGACTTGGGTACTATCTGCGGCTCTTTGCGTCGCGAGCCCATGTCGAAGACCCTGATCATCGCCGAGAAGCCCTCCGTCGCCGCCGACATCGCGCGGGCGCTGGGCGGCTTCACTCGCCACGACGACTACTTCGAGGGCAGCGACTACGTGCTGTCCTCGGCGGTCGGCCACCTGCTCGAGATCGGGATGCCCGAGGAGGAGGAGGTCAAGCGCGGCAAGTGGACGTTCGCGCACCTGCCGGCCATCCCGTCGAAGTTCGCGCTGAAGCCCATCGAGAAAAACGAGGCGCGGCTGAAGCTCCTGGTCCGGCTCATCAAGCGCAAGGACGTCGTCGGCCTCGATCAACGCCTGCGACGCCGGCCGCGAGGGCGAGCTCATCTTCCGGTACATCGTGCAGTACGCGAAGACGACGAAGCCGATCCGCCGCCTGTGGCTGCAGTCGATGACCACGGCCGCGATCCGCGAAGGCTTCGCCCATCTCCGCGCCGACGCCGAGATGCTCCCGCTCGCCGATGCCGCGGTATGCCGCTCCGAGTCCGACTGGCTGGTCGGCATCAACGGCACGCGCGCGATGACCGCGTTCAATTCGAAGTCCGGCGGCTTCCAGCTGACGACGGTCGGGCGCGTGCAGACCCCCACGCTGGCGATCCTCGTCGAGCGCGAGGAGAAGATCCGCGCATTCCGTCCGCGCGACTACTGGGAGGTGCACGGCACGTTCGGCGCGAGCGGCGGCGAATACACGGGCCGCTGGTTCGACGAGCAGTGGCGCAAGACCGGCGAGGACCCGGATGCGCGCGCGGAGCGCCTGTGGGAGGCCGCGCGGGCACAGGCCATCGCCGCGAAGTGCGAGGGCAAGCCGGGCGAGGTCACCGAGGAAGCGAAGCCGACGACGCAGGGCGCGCCGCTGCTCTACGACCTCACGACGCTGCAGCGCGAGGCCAACGGCCGGTTCGGCTTCTCCGCGCGCACCACCCTGTCGCTCGCGCAGGCGCTCTACGAGAAGCACAAGGTGCTCACCTATCCGCGCACCGACTCGCGCGCGTTGCCCGAGGACTACATCGACACGGTCAAGGCGACGATGGAGGCGCTGGCCGAGGCGACGCGCCTATCGCGCGTTTGCGAACCAGGTGCTGAAGCAGAAGTGGGTGCGGCCCAACCGCCGGATCTTCGACAACGCGAAGATCTCCGATCACTTCGCGATCATCCCGACGACGATCCACCCGAAGCACCTGAGCGAGATCGAGGCGAAGCTCTACGACTTCGTCGTCAAGCGCTTCCTCGCGGCGTTCTATCCCCCGGCCGAATTCATGGTGACCTCGCGCATCACCCGCGTCGCCGGCGAGCCGTTCAAGTCCGAAGGCAAGGTGCTGGTCGCGCCGGGCTGGCTCGCCGTCTACGGCAAGGAGGCGCAGGCGGAGGAGGGCGCCCCCGGCACGGCGAAGCCCGGCGACAAGGCCACCCTCGCCGCGGTCGAGCCGGGCGAGAAGGTGCGCACGCTGAAGGTCGAGGTCGCCGCCAACACGACGCGGCCGCCGGCGCGCTTCAACGAGGCGACGCTGCTCTCGGCGATGGAGGGCGCCGGCAAATCGATCGACGACGAGGAGCTGCGCGAGGCGATGCGCGAGAAGGGCCTCGGCACGCCGGCGACGCGCGCGCAGATCATCGAGGGCCTCCTCGCGGAGAAGTACGTCCATCGCGAGGGCCGCGAGCTCATTCCCACGGCCAAGGCGTTCTCGCTGATGACGCTGCTCCACGGGCTCGGCGTCCCCGAGCTCTTCTCGCCGGAGCTCACCGCCGAGTGGGAATTCAAGCTTGCGCAGATGGAGCACGGCAAGCTGAAGCGCTCGGCGTTCATGCGCGAGATCGCGGCGATGACCCAGCACATCGTCGGCCAGGCCAAGGGCTACGAGAGCGACACGATTCCCGGCGACTTCGGAACCCTGAACGCGCGCTGCCCGAAGTGCGGCGGCGAAGTCCACGAGAACTACAAGAAGTTCCAGTGCCAGTCCTGCGCCTTCGGCTTCTGGAAGATCATGGGCGGGCGGCAGCTCGAGGTCGCCGAGGCCGACGCCCTGCTGCGCGACCGGCAGGTCGGCCCGCTCGAGGGCTTTCGCAGCCGGCTGGGCCGGCCGTTCACCGCGGCGCTGCGCCTGAACGACGCGCACGAGGTCACGTTCGATTTCGGCGACGGGGGATCCGACGATTCGGCCGCGCCTCCCGATTTCACCGGTCTCGAGCCGCTCGGCGCCTGCCCGAAGTGCAATGCGCGCGTCTTCGAGATGCCTCAGGCCTACGTCTGCGAGAAGGCGGTCGGCCCGGAAAAGACCTGCGACTTCCGATCGGGCCGGGTGATCCTGCAACGCCCCGTCGAGCGGGCGCAGATGCAGAAGCTCCTCGCCACGGGCAAGACCGACCTGCTGCAGTTCGTGTCCTCGCGCACCAAGCGCGGATTTGCCGCGTATCTCGTGCGCCAGCCCGACGGGAAGATCGGCTTCGAGTTCGAGGCCAGGGACGCAACCAAGGGCGGCGCGCGCAGCGCGCGCGGTGGCGCGACCGCGTTGCGCGTGCTCGGTCCGCACCCCGGGGACAAGAAGCCGGTCGAGCTGTACGCCGGGCGCTACGGCCCGTACGTGAAGCACGGCGAGGTCAACGCCACGGTGCCCGATCGGGACAAGGTCGATACGCTGACCCTCGCCGACGCGCTGGAGCTCCTCGAAGCGAAAGTCGCGAAGCAGGGCGGCGCGGCGTCGACGGGCGCCGCAAAGGCGCGCAAGCGGCCGGCGAAGACCGTCGCCAAGCCGCGGAGCGCCTCGGCGGCGACGGCCAAGCCTCGGGCACCGCGCGCGGCTAAACCCGCGGCGGCACGCCGGACACCCCGCACCGCCGCGGCCAGCGCGAAGACCAAGCCCAAGACGCGTTCCCGCCGCACCTCGGCAAAGTAGTCGGGCCAAACTGGAGCGACGGGCTCGCGCTTCGGCCGGTTACCTGCCGGCGCCCGCCGCAGCCCTTCAAGCTCGTCCGATCCTCGGAGCTGGTGATGCAGATCGTCGTCGACCCGGCGGAGATCGAGTGGTCCGCGATTCGCGCGCAGGGCGCAGGCGGGCAGAACGTCAACAAGGTCTCCACGGCGCTGCATCTGCGCTTCGACATCCGCGCATCGTCGTTGCCGGACGCGGTCAAGGCGCGGCTCCTGGCGAACAGCGATCAGCGGATCACCCGCGATGGCGTCGTGATCATCAAGGCCCAGCGCTTTCGCAGCCTGGAGCGCAATCGCGACGACGCGCTGGCGCGCCTGCAGGAACTCGTGGACAGCGTCGCCGTGGCGCCGCTCGAGCGCCGGCCGACGAAGCCGACGCGAGCCTCGCAGCGCCGGCGCGTGGACGCCAAGGTCAAGCGCGGACAGATAAAGGCCGGGCGCCGGCAGGTCAGCGACTAGGCATCCGCGGTCGGTCGGCTTCGGCGAGGGCGCGCCGCCCTCAGACGTCGAGGTTGCGCACGCCCAGTGCGTTGGACTCGATGAACGCGCGGCGCGGCTCGACCAGCTCGCCCATCAGCGTGGAGAAGATCTCCTCCGACGAGATGGCGTCCTCGATCTGCACCCGCAGCAATCGCCGCACGGCGGGGTTCATCGTCGTTTCCCACAGCTGCTCGGGGTTCATCTCGCCCAACCCCTTGTAGCGCTGCAGGGTCACGCTCGCCCGGGCGTCGGCCAGCAGCCAGTCGAGCGCCTCCTTGAACGATTTCACCGGCTGCTGCTTCTCGCCACGGCGCACGCTCGCGCCAGCCCCGATCAGGCCCTGCAGCACGGCGGCGGCCGCCTGGATCTGCGCGAAGTCGCCCGAGGCGACGAAATCGCTGTCGATCCCGGTGGCGTGCGGGGTGCCGTGGTGCGTGCGCACGATCACCAGGCGCCGCGTCTCGCTCGCCGTATCGTAGCGCGACTCGACGCGCACATCGGGATCGCCGATCGCCGTCTGCAGCGCCGCGGCGCTCGAAGCCGCCGCCGCGTCGCTCGCGAGGTCGATGCGCGCGCCGGAGAGCAGCGCATACAGCGCCGCCGGCTCGATGATCCGCGCCAGCCGCTCGATGACGGCGTCGGCGAGCAGGTATTCGCGCGCGATCGCCGCAAACGTGTCCGGCGCGAGCGGCGGCTTGCCGGCGCCGGGAACGAGCTCGGCGCCCTTCAGGGCGACCCTGAGCAGGTGCTGCTTCAGCTCGTGGTCGTCCTTCAAGTAGCTTTCCTCCTTGCCCTGCTTCACCTTGTACAGCGGCGGCTGCGCGATGTAGATGTGGCCGCGCTCGACCAGCTCGGGCATCTGCCGGTAGAAGAACGTGAGGAGCAGCGTGCGGATGTGCGAGCCGTCGACGTCCGCGTCGGTCATGATGATGATCCGGTGATACCGCAGCTTGTCGGCGTTGTACTCGTCCTTGCCGAAGCCGGTGCCGAGCGCGGTGATCAGCGTCACGATCTCCTGCGAGCTCACGAGCTTGTCGAAGCGCGCCCGCTCGACGTTGAGGATCTTCCCGCGCAGCGGCAGGATCGCCTGGAACTTGCGGTCGCGGCCCTGCTTGGCGGAGCCGCCCGCGGAATCGCCCTCGACGAGGTAGAGCTCGCAGAGCTTGGGGTCGCGCTCCTGGCAATCCGCGAGCTTGCCCGGCAGCCCCATCGAATCCAGCACGCCCTTGCGGCGCGTGAGCTCGCGCGCCTTGCGCGCCGCCTCGCGCGCGCGCGCAGCCTCGACGATCTTGGTGCAGATGATCCTCGCTTCGGCCGGGTTCTCCAGCAGGAAGTCGGCGAGCTTCGCGCCGACGATCTCCTGGACGATCGGCTGCACCTCCGAGGAGACGAGCTTGTCCTTGGTCTGCGACGAGAACTTGGGCTCGGGCACCTTCACCGAGAGCACGCAGCACAGACCCTCGCGCATGTCGTCGCCGGTGGTCTCGACCTTCGCCTTCTTCGCGATCTCTTCCTTCTCGATGTAGTGGTTGAGCGTGCGCGTCATCGCCTGCCGCAGGCCGGTCAGGTGCGTGCCGCCGTCGCGCTGCGGGATGTTGTTGGTGAAGCACTGGACGTTCTCGCCGTACGAGTCGTTCCACTGCATCGCCACCTCGACGGTCATCCCGTCCTTCTCGCCGACCGCGTGGAAGATCTTCGGATGCAGCACCGACTTGCTGCGGTTCATGTACTCGACGAAGCCGCGAATGCCGCCCGAGTAGGCGAAGTTCTCGCTCTTGCCGTCGCGCTGGTCGATGAGCTCGATCTTCGTGCCGTTGTTGAGGAACGAGAGCTCGCGAATCCTCTTCGCCAGGATCTCGTAGTGGTACTCGATGCGCGAGAAGGTCTCGGTCGACGCCATGAAATGGACTTCGGTGCCGCGGCGGTCGGTCGCGCCGGTCGCGGCCAGCGGTGCGACGGCGACGCCCCGGCGGAACTCCATCTGGTACGCCTTGCCGTTGCGCCAGATGCGCAGCCGCAGCCAGTCCGACAGCGCGTTGACCACCGATACGCCGACGCCGTGCAGGCCGCCGGAGACCTTGTAGCTGTTCTGATCGAACTTGCCGCCCGCGTGGAGCTCGGTCATCACGATCTCGGCGGCCGAGCGCTTCAGCTCGTCGTCGTCCTTGATGTCGACGGGGATACCGCGGCCGTTGTCGACGACCGAGATCGAATTGTCGGCGTGGATGACGACCTTGATGTCGTCGCAGTAGCCGGCCAGCGCCTCGTCGATCGCGTTGTCCAGCACCTCGAACACCATGTGGTGCAGGCCGGTCCCGTCCGACGTGTCGCCGATGTACATCCCCGGGCGCTTGCGCACCGCGTCGAGGCCCTTCAGCACCTGGATGCTGGTCGAGTCGTAGTCTTCGCCGTTGTTGACCGGCTTGGGCATTGCTTGAGTCATCGTTGCCTTCGGTTGTATTCGGTGCCGCTCAAAGCACCGGCGCCGACCCGCGGTCGGCGCCGACGCCAGCGTCGCGATCCGGTCCTCAGATGCGCATCGGCATCACGACGTACTTGTAGTCGTTGCGCTCGGGTACGGTGACGAGCGCGCTGGAGTTCGCATCGCCGAACGCGAGCTCGACGCGCTCCATCGCCATGTTCTGCAGCACGTCGAGCAGATAGGTGATGTTGAAGCCGATGTCCAGCGGATCGCCCTTGTAGGCGACCTCGAGCTCCTCCTCGGCTTCCTCCTGCTCGCTGTTCGTGCAGATGATCTTCAGCTGATCGTTGCCGAGCACGAGCCGCACGCCGCGGAACTTCTCGTTCGAGAGTATCGCCGCGCGCTGCAGCGCCGCGAGCAGCTCGTTGCGGGGGAGCTCGATGCGCTTGGCGTGGCCGGCCGGGATGACGCGGTTGTAATCGGGAAACTTGCCGTCGACGACCTTGCTCACCAGCTCGATGTTGGCGAAGCGGAAGCGCACCTGATTCGCCAGGACGTCGAGGGTCACCGGGTCGTCGGTGTCGGCGAGGAGCTTCCCCAGTTCCAAGACCGTCTTGCGCGGCAGGATCACTTCCTGCCGGGCGTAATCGCCGCCGATGTCGAGGCTCGCCCACGAAAGGCGATGCCCGTCGGTCGCGACCGCCTGCAGCGATCCCTTCTCGATGACGAGCAGCATCCCGTTCAGGTAATAGCGGATGTCCTGCTGCGCCATGGCGAACTCGACGGACTTGAGCAGCCCGCGCAAATCGCGCTGCGGCAGCGTCAACGCCTGCACCTGATCCTGGCCGATGCCGATGCGCGGGTAATCGGCCGCCGGCAGGGTCTGCAGGTTGAAGCGCGAGCGCCCGGCGCGCAGCGTCATCCGGCTGCCGGTGCCCTCGACGGTGAGCGTCGCATCGTCGGGCAGCGCGCGCAGCAGGTCCTGGAGCTTCCGGGCGGCAACGGTCACCGCCTGCGTTTCCTTGCCGGCCAGTTCCGAATGCGCGGTGATCTGCATCTCGAGGTCGGTCGCCGTCACGTAGAGCCGGCCATCCCGGTGCTCGACCAGCACATTCGCGAGAATTGGGAGCGTGTGCCGGCGTTCCACGATGCCGGACACCGCTTGCAATGGTTTCAACAACGCGTCGCGGGCGATTTGCTTTAATTGCATTGGTTAAACCATAGAACAGCTAACAGGAGCGGGACGGTTCCCGGTATCGAATCGAAAAATCGAGTCCCGATAGCGGGTTGGCGTTTGACGAACCGTGTGGACAACGTGGGTAGCCGCGGTGGATCGTTTGGGGACTTTTCTGGAAAAATCAATCCAAGGCGTCCAATCCACAAATTATAGACGGGAAACCGGCAGCTTTCCAGCAAAAACTGCGGTGGCGGACGCTGGAAAACGGCGATCGGCAGGATGCGCTGGCACGGAGGCCGGGAAGTCGTCAGTTACGCAGGACCTGCAGCAGAAAATTGACGTCGTGGTTGAGCTCCGGAATGGTTTCCCGAAGCTTGGCGATCTGGCGGCACGCGTGCAGCACCGTCGTGTGATCGCGGCCGCCGAAGTTGCTGCCGATTTCCGGCAGCGAGAGCTGGGTGAGCTCCTTGGCCAGCGCCATGGCCACCTGGCGCGGGCGGGCGAGCGCGCGCGAGCGCTTCTTCGAATGCATGTCGGAAATGCGGATCTTGTAGTAGTCGGCGACGGTCTTCTGGATGTTCTCCACCGAGATCTGCCGGTTCTGGACCGCCAGCAGATCGCGCAGCGCCTCCTTGGCGACGGCGAGCGTGATCTCCTGCCCGTGGAAGCTCGAAAAGGCGATCACGCGCTTGAGCGCTCCCTCGAGCTCGCGCACGTTCGAGCGGATGTGCTTGGCGATGAAGAAGGCGACCTGCTCGTCGAGCTTGAGGCCTGTCGCCGCGGCCTTGGCCAGGAGAATGGCGACGCGCATCTCGAGCTCCGGCGGCTCGAGCGCGACGGTGAGGCCCCACCCGAAGCGGGAGATGAGCCGCTCCTCGATGCCGGAGATCTCCTTCGGGTAGGTATCGCAGGTGATGACGACCTGCTTGTGCGCCTCGATCAGCGTGTTGAAGAGATAGAAGAACTCTTCCTGCGTCCGGCTCTTGCCGCTGAAGAACTGGATGTCGTCGATCAGCAGGAGGTCGAGCGATCGGTAATAGCGCTTGAAATCGTCGAACGCCTTGTGCTGGTAGGCGCGAACGACGTCCGAGACGTAGGTTTCGGCGTGGATGTAGCGGATCTTCGCCGCCCCGTCGCGCTGCAGGATGTGATTGCCGATCGCCTGGACGAGGTGCGTCTTGCCGAGGCCGACGCCGCCGTAGACGAACAGCGGGTTGTACGACGTCGGATAGTCGGCGACCTGCATTCCGGCGGCGCGCGCGAGCTGGTTCGCCTTGCCGGCAACGAATGTCGCGAACGTGAAGCCCGGATTCAGACTGGTCTGTTCGTGCCGGCGCGGCGCGAGCGGCGGGAGCGACATGCCGGAGGCCGCCTCGATCGGGGCGGGCGCGGCGGCCGCGGCCGGCGGCGCGGCGGGAGCCGGCGCGGCGCGAGCGGCGGGGGCGCCTTCGGCGATGCCCAGCGTGATCGAGACCGGGTGGCCCTCGATTTCCGCGGCGAGGGCGGCGATCCGCGTGAGGAAGCGGTCCTTCACCCACTGCAGGACGAAGCGGTTGGGAGTGCGCAGCCGGTATCCACCGTCGACGTGGTCGAGGGCGAGCGGATGGATCCAGGTATTGAACTGCTGCGGCGTCAGTTCCTCGCGGAACGTGTCGAGACAGCGTTGCCAGAAAAGCGGAACCGAAGACATGCGCAGCTGGGACCCCGGAGTCGGGCAACCGGCCTTCCTTGGCGCGGGAACGGCGTTCCCGTGGGCGGCGAGGAGGCGGCGCCGCCGGAATCAGGGGCACGTCGCCGCGGCCAGGAGACCCGGAACGCGACCCCGAAAAAAAGCGCGGGCTCATGCAAGGCCTGGCGGCCGCATTGCGCCCGTCGATGCGGCAATTGTAACCCCCCAAGAGTGAGTTATCCACAGGACCTGGCGCGCCCGCGGCAGGTTGGGGGCGAAGCGGGCGCGCGCGGCCGGCTACTGCAGCATTGACAGCTAACGCGATAACGCGCTCTAATGTAAGGCTTTTTCACTTCAAGGCCGTCCATCATGAAACGCACATTCCAGCCCTCTGTCGTCAAGCGCAAGCGCACGCACGGTTTCCGCGCGCGGATGAAAACCGTCGGCGGACGCAAGGTGCTCTCCGCGCGCCGGGCGAAGGGCCGCGAGCGGCTGACGCCCTGATTGCCACGCGCGCCGCGGCGATGGCCGGAGGGGCTCGCCGCTGCCGGCTCAGCGGTCCCGCCGCCTTCGAGACCGTCTTTCGCAACGGTCTGCGCCGGGATGGCGAATACGTGCAGTTGATATCCGTCAAGGCCGCCCATGCCTGCGGTCGCACAGGTTTCGTGATCGGCCGCAAGGCGTTGCCGCGCGCCGTCGATCGCAACCGCGTGCGGCGCATGCTGCGCGTCGCGCTGCGCCAGGCGCAGCCGGCGATCGCGGGCCAGGACGTGGTCGTCCGGCTGAAGCGCGGCGCACCGCGCACCGAGTTCCGGCAGATCGTGGCCGAGGCGGTGCGGCTGCTCGCGACCCTCGGCACGCAGCGCCCCGCGGCATGAAAACCCTCCTGCTCGCGCTCATTCGCGGCTACCAGTACGCGTTGCGGCCGATGCTGGGCGCCAATTGCCGCTTCGCGCCGAGTTGCTCCGACTACGCGCGGGAGGCGATCGTCAGGCATGGCGCGCTCAGCGGCGGGTGGCTTGCCCTGCGGCGCATCCTGCGCTGTCACCCGTATCATCCGGGCGGTTACGACCCGGTTCCCTGAACTCCGTCCCAATGTCGTTCGTCGCGTCGCGCTTGGCGCCGCGCGCTCAACCAGGCTGTCATGGATACCCAACGCCTCATCCTGTTCGTGATCTTCTCGTTCTCCGCCCTGCTGCTGTGGGAAGCGTGGCAGAAGGAGACACGGCCGCCTCCGCCCACGGTCGCGACGCCGGCGTCGAAAGCCGCGCCTGCCGCCGACCTGCCGACGGCGCCTGCGTTGGCCCCGCCGGCGGTGCCGCCCGCGGCGGCCGTGCCGGGTCCCGGCGCCGCGGGCATCGCGGCGCCCGCCGGGGCAGCTGGAAGCCCGGGCCGGACGATCACGATCACCACCGACCTCTACCGCGCGGACATCGACACGACCGGGGGCGTGATCACGCAGGTCGCGCTGCTCAAGCACCGCGACCCCGCCGACGAGTCCAAGCCCTACCTCGCGTTGCTCAGGACGCCCGAGCGCACGAGCATCGCCCAGTCCGGCCTGCTCGGCGAGGGCATGCCCAACCACCGGACGGTCTACGAAGCGCTGCCCGGTCCGCGTGAGCTCGAACCGGGAGCCGACCGGCTCGTGCTCCGGCTGCAGACCACGGCGCCGAACGGCGACCGGGTCGTGCAGGCGCTCACCTTCCACCGCGGCAGCTATCTGATCGACGTCGCCTACGACATCACCAACAACGGCGCCGCGCCGATCGCGCCGTACGCGTATTACCAGCTGACGCGGGACACCAAGACGCAGGGCACGCAGAACGCGATGGCCCCCGTTTCGTACGTCGGGCCCGTCATCTACAACGAGACCGACAAGTTCAAGAAGGTCGAGTTCGGCGATCTCGACAAGCTTGCCGGCGACCCCTCGCGCAAGCTCCCGTACACCAAGAACACCGACAACGGTTGGGTCGGCATGGTCGAGCACTACTTCGTGGCCGCGTGGCTGCCGTCGGACGAGAAGAAGGTGGCGCGCGAGTTCTACGCGAAGAAGCTCGACGGGGGACTCTACTCGGCCGGTGTCATCGTCCCCGTCGGAACCATCGCTCCAGGCGCCACGGGCGAAGTGCGCGTGCCGCTGTATGCGGGGCCGCAGGAGCAGGACGAGCTCGCCAAGCTCGCGAAGGGCCTGGACCTCGTGGTCGACTACGGGATCTTCACCGTGATCTCGGCGCCGCTCTTCTGGCTGCTGAAGTGGCTGCACGGGCTGGTCCACAACTGGGGCTGGGCGATCGTGCTGCTCACGATCATCATCAAGAGCGTGTTCTATCCGCTGAACCACGCGAGCGCGCGCTCGATGGCCAAGATGAAGGTGATCGCGCCCAAGCTGAAGGCGCTGCAGGAGCAGTACGCGAACGACAAGCAGCAGCTGCAGATCAAGATGATGGAGATGTACAAGCAGGAGAAGATCAATCCCCTGGGGGGCTGCCTGCCGATCCTCGTGCAGATCCCGGTGTTCATCGCGCTGTACTGGGTGCTCCTGTCGGCGGTCGAGCTGCGCAACGCGCCGTGGATCGGCTGGATCAAGGACCTGGCCTCGCCGGACCCGTATTTCGTGCTGCCCGTCGTCTACGCGATCACCGCGTACCTGCAGGTCAAGCTCTCGCCGACGCCGATCTCCGACCCGGTGCAGGCCAAGGTGATGCAGATCATGCCGATCGCGTTCTCGGTGATGTTCATATTCTTCCCGTCGGGCCTGGTGCTCTACTGGCTCATCAACAATTCGCTGCAGATCTTCCAGCAATGGCACATGAACCGGGTGCTGGAGAAGGAAGCGGCGCTGGCCGCCGCCAAGCGCCGCTAGCCGACGCGCGCGCGGCCCGCGGCGCGACGCACCGCCGGCGGGGCTCCCCACGAGCGCACGCGGGATGACGGCATCCTCGAACCCGGCGTCGGTGCCGGACACGATCGTCGCGATCGCGACGCCGCCGGGTCGGGGCGGTGTGGGCGTCGTCCGCGTGTCCGGGCCGAGGGTGCCGGCGATCCTCGCCGGCATCGTGCAGCGGCAGATCGACCCGCGGAGCGCAACGCTCGCGTCGTTCCGCGGAGCGGACGGCGCCATGCTCGACCAGGGCCTTGCGCTCCACTTCCCGGCCCCGCGCTCCTACAGCGGCGAGGACGTCCTCGAGCTGCACGGGCACGGCGGGCCCGCCGTGCTGCGCCTGCTGCTCGCGCGCTGCCTGGAGTTGGGCGCGCGGCTTGCGCGGCCCGGCGAGTTCACGCAGCGGGCCTTTCTCAACGGGAAGCTCGACCTCGCGCAGGCGGAGAGCGTCGCCGATCTCATCGACGCCGCCACGACGACGGCGGCGCGCGCCGCGGCGCGGAGCCTCTCCGGCGCGTTCTCACGCGAGATCCGCGCCCTCGCGGATGCGCTGATCGAGCTGCGGATGCTCACCGAAGCGACGCTCGACTTCCCCGACGAGGACCTGGATTTCCTGCGCACCGCCGATGCAAGCGGGAAGCTCTCGGCGATCCGGGCGCAGCTGGCGGGCGTGCTCGCGCGCTCGACGCAGGGCGCGCTGCTGCGCGAGGGGCTGACGGTCGTGCTCGTCGGCCGGCCCAATGTCGGCAAGTCGAGCCTGCTGAACCAGCTCGCCGGCGACGCGGTCGCGATCGTGACGCCGATTCCGGGGACGACGCGCGACGCGGTGCGCTCCCAGGTCGAGATCCACGGCATTCCGCTGACGATCGTCGACACGGCAGGCCTGCGTCCGACCGACGACCCGGTCGAGACGCTGGGCATCGAGCGCACCTGGGCGGCGATCGAGCGGGCCGATCTCGCGCTCGTCCTGGTCGACGCCGCTTCCGGCGACGGCGTCACCGACGCGGATGCGGCGATACTCGAAGAGTTGCCGGCCGCACTCCGGCGTCTCGTCGTTCACAACAAGATCGACCTCGCCGGCGTGGCGCCGCGGGTCGAGACGCGCGCGGCCCCGGCGGGCGACACCGGCGCGGCAGCCGCCGAACGCCACGTCTTCCTGTCGGCGAAGACGGCCGCGGGCATCGGGCTGCTGCGCCAGGAGATCCTGGACATCGCCGGCGCGCACGAGGACATGGAGGGCGCCTTCCTCGCGCGCGAGCGGCATCTCGTGGCGCTGCGCGCGGCCGCCGGCCATCTGGCGGCAGCCGAGGCGCACATCGCCGCGGCGAAGCCGCCGCTCGAGCTCTTCGCGGAGGAACTGCGCGCCGCGCACACGGCGCTCGCGACGATCACCGGCGAGTTCACCTCCGACGACCTGCTGGGCGTCATCTTCTCCCGGTTCTGCGTCGGCAAGTGACGCGCGCGGTCCGGCGACCGGTTGCGTCTATTTGCACAGGCCGAGGATCTGCTCCTGCTGCGTGCAAGCGCGCGGCGGCGGCGCCTTCGGCTTGGCCCTCGCGGCGACGCAGGCGCGCAGCTCGCTCGCCGCGGCCGGATAGTAGGCCCAGCCGCGGCCGAGGTCGGGCAGCGCGATGTCGACCTCGCGCCACTTCGGATGGCCCTTCTCCTGCAGCGTGGCGAAGTTCTGGCACAGCGATCGCGCGAACCGCCGCAGCGAGTCCTCGGTGGCCTTCAGGCTGAAATCGTAGGTGACGAGATAAGCCTTCACCGCCAGCGCCGGGACGTCTTCGAGCAGCAGGTTCGGGTAGCTGCCGGCGCGCACGGTCGCGGCGACGTAGGTCTTGAGCGCCGCCTGGCTCGACGGCTGGCCGGGGTCGAACTTGAGGAGCTTGATGAGCTTGCGCGCCTCGGGCTTCATGTCGACGAGCAGCTTGGCCGGCTGCCCCGCGATGACCGCGACGACGTCGACCGACTTGTCGGTGATCAGCTTGACGAGCGCATCCTCGTTGGAGAAGAAGCTCGCATTCGCCTCGGGAATGGGCCCGCCGAACATCAGGCGGTACAGCGTCGTCGACGTGAGCGCGGTCCCGCTGCCGAGCTCGCCCGCGTTGATCTTCGCATTCCTGATGTCGTGGAGGTGGTTGAGCGGCGAGTCCTCGCGGACGATGAAATAGATCTCCTCGTTGTAGAGCGGCATGATCACGCGCAGCGGCCGGATCATGTCCCGCGCTTCGGCGTTTCCGCCCGCGGCCTGATCGAGAAAGGCCTGATACACGTCGGATTGGACGAGCGCCAGCTTCACGCCCGGCTCGTAGCGCAGGCGCCGCACGTTCTCGGCGGATCCGGCCGAGGGCAGGGCCTCGAGCGATATGTCGGCCTGCGGGGCGATGAACTGCGCGAGGTTGCGCCCGATCTGGATGTAGGTGCCCCGCTCCGACGCCGTGACGATCTTGTACTCGAGCGCGGCGAGTGCCGTCCCGCCCTGAAGCAGGATTCCCGCGGTCACGAGCCCGATTGCCAGTTTCTTGATCATGTCATCTGTTCCTCGCGGTTGTATTCGGACTGCACAGCCCCAGTGCGGCGACCGCTTCCCTGCAGTTGTCGGTGGCCGACGCGGCGGGCGGGATCGTGATCGGGCGCTCGACCGGAGCGCTTCGCGCGCGATCGGCCGTGGCGCCGGCGCGCCGGTCGGGCAAGGGCAGCGACGCCGCGGCGGGCTGCACAGACGCAGCCGTTCCCGGAGCAGACGGCGAAGAAGCAGCAGGCGGTGCGGCAGTGGGTGGCGACGATGCAGCCGGCGGTGCAGCGACAGCCGTCAGGGCCGCAGGCGGCACCGCGGAACCAGGCAATCCCGCGGGTGCGGGCGGCGCGGCGGCGGTCGACGCCGCGTCGGGGATGGGCGTCGCGGCGCCGGCCCCGGCGTCCGCTTGTCTGGGCGCGGTTTCGCCGGACCCCTTCGCAATCTGCGTCTCCGCAACAGGGGCAGCCGCTGCGCCGCCCGGCGCGATGGACTGGCTCGGGATCGCGGCGGCGGTCGCGCTCCGCGGCGTCTCTGCGGGCGCCGCGCCGACGGGGGCGGCGACGGAAGTTTCGCCGATGCGGCGGGCGTCCGCATCGGCGGGGGTGGACGACGCAGGCAGGCTCGCGCTCAGCCAGTCCTTGATCTGCCCGGAGTACTGGACGAGGTTGAAGACGGAGAGGACGACCACGGCGATCATCAGTGCCGACAGCGCGATGCGGGACCGCTTGCGCGTGGCGGCGGCAGAGCGCAGCTCGCGCGGATCGAGCATGGGCGGTGGAAATTTCGCCGACCCGTTGAAATAGGTGGCGACCGACTGCGTGTAGGTGAGTCGGCGCCGGTCGTACTTCTGGCGGCGCACCGGGTCGGCCAGGACGTCGTAGGCCTTCGTCAGCTCGGACATCTTGCGATGCGCCTCGTCCTGCGAGCCCGCGTAGCGATCGGGGTGATAGCGCTGCGCGAGCGCCTTGTACGCCGCACGAATGACAACATCCTCGGCGGTCGGGTGAACACCAAGAATCGCGTAATAGTCCAAGGATCTCTCGCCGTCCGTGGGTGCGGGCAATGCCGAAGACCTCACGGTGCTCGCCTGTTGGCCGCGCGCGTCGCGATCGCCGCGCGCCGGCCGGTCAACGCGCCCGCACGCGCGCGTCGATCGGCACACGTTGCGCGGCCCGAGCGATCAGCGTCGGCGGTTGGCGGTACCGCTTGCCACTGTAGTCTACCGAAAGCGCGACCGCCACTCCATCGATTGCGAGCGGCGGGGAATTCTGGGGCGTCACCGGCGTCGCGCGCGGCCTTCCGGTGTCGTGCTTCGCGCAGATCGGGAAAGGGCGGCTGCGCACTCACGACAGCGATGGCTCGCCGCGCCCCGGGCGTATCGGGAAGGCCCCTGGTCCAGAGCGTGGCGTGCGCCACGGCTTACGGGAAGGTGCTGCGCAGGTGTAAACTTTTTCAGTTGCCGCCTCTGCCGCAGGGAGCATTTCCGCCTCCGGCACCTTCCGAATTCCACTCCGCGCAGGACCTCCATGAATCAATCCGAATCGCTGTCCGCCCTCGCCGCCGCGGTTGCCGCGCCGGCCTACGTTCACCATCCGCGCCTGCTGGCGTGGGTCCGTGATGTTGCACAGCTGACCCGGCCGGATCGCATCGTCTGGTGCGACGGCAGCGAAGCGGAGTACACGCGGCTGTGTGCCGAGATGGTTGCCTCCGGAACGCTGAAGCGATTGAATCCGGCGCGACGCCCGAACAGCTATCTCGCGCTGTCGGACCCCTCCGACGTCGCGCGCGTCGAGGATCGGACGTTCATCTGCAGCGAACGGGAGGAGGATGCGGGACCCACCAACAACTGGGTGGCGCCGGACGAGATGCGGGTGACGCTGAAGGGCCTCTTCGGTGGATGCATGCGCGGGCGCACCATGTACGTCGTGCCCTTCTCGATGGGCCCGATCGGCAGCCACATCTCGCACATCGGCATCGAGGTTTCGGATAGCCCGTACGTCGTCGTCAACATGAAGCTGATGACGCGCATGGGACGCGCGGTGTTCGACGTGCTGGGCACGGACGGAGCGTTCGTCCCCTGCGTGCACTCGGTGGGGGCGCCGCTCGCGCCCGGCGAGACGGACGTTCCGTGGCCATGCAACAGAGAGCACAAGTACATCGTGCACTTTCCCGAGTTGCGCGAAGTCTGGTCCTACGGGTCGGGCTACGGCGGCAACGCGCTGCTCGGCAAGAAGTGCTTTGCCTTGCGGATCGCCTCGGTGATGGGGCGCGACCAGGGCTGGCTCGCCGAGCACATGCTGATCCTCGGGGTGACCTCGCCGTCCGGCGAGAAGAGCTATGTCGCGGCGGCGTTTCCGAGCGCATGCGGCAAGACGAATTTCGCGATGCTGATCCCGCCGAAGGGCTTCGAGGGTTGGCAGGTCTCGACGATCGGCGACGACATCGCATGGATCAAGCCGCACGACGACGGGAAGTTCTATGCGATCAATCCCGAGGCGGGGTATTTCGGCGTTGCGCCGGGAACATCGTACGAGTCGAACCCGAACGCGATGGAAATGCTGAAGGCGAACGTCATCTTCACCAACGTGGCGCTCACCGACGACGGCGACGTGTGGTGGGAGGGGCTGACCAAGGTGCCGCCCGCGCATCTGACCGACTGGCAGGACAAGTCCTGGACGCCCGATTGCGGGCGCAAGGCGGCGCACCCGAATTCCCGGTTCACGGTGGCGTCGATCCAGTGTCCCTCGCTGGACCGCGACTGGGACAACCCCGACGGTGTGCCGCTGGACGCCTTCGTCTTCGGCGCCCGCCGCAGCGATACGGTGCCGCTGGTCGTCGAGGCGCGGAATTGGGAAGAGGGCGTGTACAAGGCCGCGACGATGGGTTCGGAGACCACGGCCGCGGCGACCGGCAAGGTTGGCGAAGTGCGGCGCGATCCGTTCGCGATGCTGCCGTTCTGCGGTTATCACGTCGGGGATTACTTCGCGCATTGGCTGCGGATGGGGCGCGCGGTGGCGAAGCCGCCGAAGATCTTCAACGTCAACTGGTTCCGCACGGACGAGACGGGGCGGTTCGCGTGGCCGGGATTCGGTCAGAACATGCGCGTGTTGGCATGGATCGTCGAGCGCTGCCGGGGGCGCGCCAACGCGCGCGACACGGCGCTGGGGTTCGAGCCCTACTACCCGGATCTCAACTGGACGGGACTCGACTTCGGCCCGGAGAAATACGAACAGGTGATGCGGATCGACACGGCGATGTGGTCGCGCGAGCTCGATGCCCATGACGAGCTGTTTGCGAAGATCGGCGCGAAGTGCCCCCCGGCACTGGCCACGGAGCGGGAACGGCTAGGCCGGCATTTGGCGGTGTAGGCGCTCGCTTACATAGGTGCGACGGCGCGCTGGGAATTCCGGCGGGTATGCGCGGCTATGTAGTGTAATGCATTGATATAGAATAGCTTATTATTCCGCATTGCCGGGAAAGGCGACGACCTCGGCGCAGGTCGGCACACCCGGCCGGCCCCCGGGGCGCGTGCATTTGATCGCCGCCGCCCCATTGGCAATGCCCGCCGCATCCGCAGCGCCGCGCTGCTCGCTCAGGGCGAGCGCAAAGGCGCCGCGCCGGACGTCGCCCCGCCGCGAGGGTATCGATCGCGACGATCCGGGATGCCGGAATGCGGCATTCCCGGCCGTCGTCCACCCAGAGGAATCCGGCGGGGCCTAGCGTGGCCCCGACCAAGCCGCGGTGCGCGTGCGCCGTTCGGGCAGGGCCGGCGCCCGGGTGCGGGATCCCGGCAACCTGCGCACGGCCGGGCTCGGCGAACAGGACGTGCGTTGCGCGCCGCGCGAGATCGAGCGCCAGCCACGGGGCGTGGTGAGCGAGCCGGGGATCGCCATAGGCACAGGCGCGTCGCGCGCCATTGGTCGCGACCAGGATAGCCGAGGATGCCGAGACGCATCCCGCGATCCGCGGCACCCCGGTCACGTCGACGCCTTCGCCGGACAGCTGCTCCATCATTTGGTCGCCGAGCGGGTCCGCGCCGACCCGCCCCCAGCAGCAGGCCCGACCACCCCGACGCGCGAAGCCACGGCGGGGTTGGCAGCCACGGCGCCACCGCTTTCAGTGAACCGTGTGGCGAGCAACTATGTGGGGGCTGCCGGTATCGCTGGGACGCGGCACATCGCGTCCAGCGTCGACATCCCAGGGCATGGAATGCGTGGCATCGGGCGGAGCTTCGGTTGGCCCGGACGCGCCCGGAAAATGCCTGCGCCCGATGGCAGGCGGGCAGGGGCCCGGCGTCACCCGGCGCGGCGAGAGACCGTCCCCCGCGAAGCACTCTGCCCACCTTGCGGCAACGTCGACGCTCTCACCGGGCCGTCTCGGGGGCGACCGCAAGCCGCGCGGGCTGGTCGGCCGATCGGCGCCGGGGCCCCAAGATAAGGTTTGCGGTGACCGCCTCCGCGTTGCGCCGACGTTTCACGTGGAACGTGCCACCACGCCGCAGCCCCGAGCGGGCCCGATCGGGTCGGGCGCGGTTATGGGTAACCCGCGGCCGGTGCACGGAGGTCGCGATCCGGGGGGTCGGAGACGGACCGAGGCTGGGCCCGCGCCGAGGATGTGCACGAGCGTGGCCGCTTGCTCCGCCGGCCTGCGGTCTGCCGGGGGGCCCATGGGGCGGGGAGCCGAGGAACGCCGACGCGCCCCAGGGACCAGCGCGGCATCACCTGCCATCGCAGGCACTGGTGTTTCACGTGAAACGCGTCGCGAGGGGCTGCACCGTCCGGTGTCGGTCGGATGGCGGCTATGCCTGGCGGGCGCTTTGCCGTATGATTGCAGCCCGGTTGCGCCCCGGGCGATCCGGACGGACGCAGAGAAAACTTCAATTAAATCATGCTATTCGCAACGCGCTTCGACGTCGTCATCGTGGGCGGCGGACACGCCGGCACGGAGGCGGCGCTCGCCAGCGCGCGGATGGGTCGCAAGACGCTGCTGCTGACCCACAACATCGAAACCCTCGGCCAGATGTCGTGCAACCCTTCGATCGGGGGCATCGGCAAAGGCCACCTGGTGAAGGAGGTCGATGCCCTCGGCGGCGCGATGGCGATCGCCACCGACGAGGCCGGAATCCAGTTTCGCACCCTCAACTCGAGCAAGGGACCGGCCGTGCGCGCGACGCGCGCGCAGGCCGATCGTGTGCTGTACAAGGCGGCAATCCGCCGCCGTCTGGAAAACCAGCCGAACCTGACGCTGTTCCAGCAGGCGGTCGACGATCTGACGCTCGACGGCGATGGTGCGGGCGCTCGGGTGACGGGGGTGATCACCCAGATGGGTGTGCGGTTCGAGGCCGATGCCGTCGTGCTGACCACCGGAACCTTCCTCTCCGGGCTGATCCACGTCGGGCTCGAGAATTACGAAGCCGGGCGCGCCGGCGACCCGTCGGCCAAGACGCTCGGCGCGCGCCTGCGGGAACTGCGGCTGCCGGTCGGGCGCCTGAAGACCGGGACCCCGCCGCGACTCGACGGGCGCACGATCGCCTTCGCCGACCTCGAAGTCCAGCCCGGCGACGATCCGGCCCCGGTGTTCAGCTTCATGGGCAGCCGCGCGCTGCACCCTCGGCAGGTGAACTGCTGGATCACGCACACCAACGAGCGCACGCACGACATCATCCGTGGCGGCCTCGACCGCTCGCCGTTGTTCACGGGGGTCATCAAGGGCGTCGGGCCGCGCTACTGTCCGTCGATCGAGGACAAGGTCGTGCGCTTCGCCGAGCGCCGCAGCCATCAGATCTTCCTCGAGCCGGAGGGTCTCGACACCAACGAGATCTATCCGAACGGCATTTCGACGTCGCTGCCCTTCGACGTCCAGCTCGCGCTCGTGCGGTCGATCCGGGGCTGCGAGCAGGCGCACATCCTGCGGCCCGGCTATTCGATCGAATACGACTACTTCGATCCGCGGGCCCTGAAGTCGACGCTCGAGACCAAGGCGATCCGCGGCCTCTTCTTCGCGGGGCAGATCAACGGCACGACGGGATACGAGGAAGCCGCGGCGCAGGGTCTGCTCGCCGGCATCAATGCCGGACGGTTCGCTCGCGGCGACGACGGCTGGTCGCCGCGTCGCGACGAGGCCTATCTCGGCGTGCTCGTCGACGACCTGATCACGCGCGGCGTGACCGAGCCCTACCGGATGTTCACCTCGCGCGCCGAGTATCGCCTGCAGCTGCGCGAGGACAACGCGGATCTGCGGTTGACCGAGCAGGGCCGCGAGCTCGGCGTCGTCGACGACGCGCGGTGGGAGGCGTATGCGCGCAAACGCGACGCGATCGCCGGCGAGCTCGGACGGCTCGGTGCCACCAGCGTCAATCCGACGCTCGTCGCCGCGCAGGATGCGCAGCGCGTCCTCGGGCAGCCGATCGAGCGCGAATACTCGCTGGCCGAGCTGCTGCGCCGCCCGGGCGTGAGCTACGCCGCGCTGATGACGCTGCCGGCCGCAGGACCCGCCGTCGCCGACCCGGTCGTTGCCGAGCAGGTCGAGGTCACGACCAAGTACGCAGGCTACATCGAGCGTCAGCAGGAGGAGATCGCGCGCCATCGCGCGCAGGAGACCTCGCGGCTCCCCCCCGGCCTCGACTATCGCACGGTGCGCGGCCTGTCGGCCGAGGTGCAGCACAAGCTGAATCTGCACCGGCCCGAGACGCTCGGCCAGGCAGCGCGCATTTCCGGAGTCACGCCCGCGGCGATCTCGCTGCTGCTCGTGCATCTGAAGCGCGGCCTCGCCGTGCCGGCGCCGGCCACACCAGCGGATGCGCGACGCTCGGCATGAGCGAGGCCATCGACCTCGACGAAGGCCTCCGGCAGCTGGGCGCGCCCGGCGCAGCGTTGCCGCCGGAGGCGCGCGGCAAGCTCGAACGCTATCTCGAGCTCCTCGCCAAGTGGAACCGCACGTACAACCTGACGGCGATTCGCGAGCCGGAGCGCATGGTGACGCACCACGTGCTCGACGCGCTCGCGGTGCTGCCGCACCTGACCGGCGATGCATCGCGCCCCGGCCTGCGCCTGCTCGACGTCGGCAGCGGCGGCGGCGTGCCGGCGATACCGCTCGCGATCGCCCGGCCGGCATGGCACGTGGTTGCGCTCGACAGCAGCCACAAGAAGGGCGCGTTCCTCCAGCAGGCCGCAATCGAATTGCCGCTGCCGAACCTCGAGGTCGTCATCGCGCGCGTCGAGGACTACGCGCCGCCGGCGCCGTTCGACGTCGTCATCTCGCGCGCGTTCTCCGACCTCGCGACGTTCGTCGAAACGAGCGCCCGGCATCTGGCCGCCGGCGGTCGGCTGGTCGCCATGAAGGGCGTCTATCCGGACGAGGAGATCGCGCAGCTGCCGCCGGGCTTCCGCGTGCTCGCGGCGCCGGCCCTCGCCGTGCCCGGCCTCGGCGCGCAACGGCATCTGATCGTGATGGAGCGGACATGACCAGAATCATCGCGGTCGCGAACCAGAAGGGCGGGGTCGGCAAGACGACGACCGCGGTCAACCTCGCGGCGAGCCTCGCGGCGATGAAGCGCCGCGTGCTGCTCGTCGATCTCGACCCGCAGGGCAACGCCACGACCGGCGCCGGGATCGACAAGCGCGCCGCGGCCGCCACCGTCTATCACGTGCTGCTCGGCGAGCGAAAGATCGCCGATGTGCGCGTCGCTTCGCCGGCGGGCGGCTTCGACGTCGTGCCCGCCAATCGCGAGCTCGCCGGCGCCGAGGTCGAGCTCGTCGACCTGCCCGAGCGGGAAATGCGGCTGAAGGATGCGCTCGCCGAAGCGCTGCGGCAGATGCGCACGGCGATCTCCGAGGTCGCGCCCGACTACGACTTCATCCTCCTCGACTGCCCGCCCTCGCTGTCGCTGCTGACGCTGAACGGCCTCTGCGCCGCCGACTCGGTGCTCATTCCCATGCAGTGCGAGTACTACGCGCTGGAAGGGCTCTCCGATCTGGTGCAGACGCTGAAGAAGGTGCGCGCGCATCTCAATCCGAAGCTCGAGATCGAGGGGCTGCTGCGCACGATGTACGACCCGCGCAACACGCTCGCGCTCAATGTCGCCGCGGAGCTCGAGAAGCATTTCGGCGACAAGCTCTACCGCACGGTGATACCGCGCAACATCCGGCTCGCCGAAGCGCCGTCGCACGGCATTCCTGCGCTCTACCTCGACCGCACGTCGAAGGGCGCGCAGGCGTACCTGGCGCTCGCCGGCGAGATGCTGCGGCGGCAGGAGGCGGCCGCGCCCAGCGCCGATCCCGCGGCCGCGGTCACCGTCTGACGTCCCCGGGCATGGAGAAGCCACGATGATTCGACCCAAGGGCTTGGGCCGCGGGCTCGACGCGCTGCTCAGCGGCTTCGACGAGCCCGGCGCGAAGGACGCGCTGCAGGCGCTGCCGATCGACCGGCTGCAGCCGGGCAGGTACCAGCCGCGGACACAGATGGACGAGGCCGCCCTCGACGAGCTCGCCGCGTCGGTGCGCGAGCACGGGGTGATGCAGCCGATCCTGGTGCGGCCGATCGAGGGCGGGCGCTTCGAGATCGTCGCCGGCGAGCGGCGCTGGCGCGCGGCGAAGCGCGCGGGCCTCAAGGAGGTCCCGGCGCTGGTGAAGGCCGTGCCCGATCAATCGGCGCTGGCGCTCGCGCTGATCGAGAACATCCAGCGCGAGGACCTGAATCCGCTCGAGCAGGCCAACGGGATTGCGCGCCTCATCGACGAGTTCGGCCTGACCCACGACGCGGCGGCCAAGGCCGTCGGCCGTTCGCGCAGCGCGGTCACCAACCTGCTGCGCCTGCGCGAGCTCGCCAAGCCCGTGCAGGCGTACCTGATGGGCGGTCAGCTCGACATGGGTCATGCGCGCGCACTCCTCGCGCTGCCCGCCGGCCAGCAGACGGCGGCGGCGGCGCGCGTGGTCGCGCAGGGCCTGTCGGTGCGCGAAACCGAGCGGCTCGCGCACCAGTTCGCGCACCCTGGGCGGCGTCACGCGCAGCGCACGACGCGCGCGGCCGATCCCGACCTCGCGCGGCTGCAGGACGAGCTCGCGGAAACGCTCGGCGCGAAGGTGACCATCGAGGCGCAAGCCAGCGGCGCCGGCAAGCTCGTGATCCGTTACTCGAGCCTCGACCAGCTCGACGGAATCCTCGCCCGGCTGCGGCGCTAGCCGAGCTGCTTCAGCATCGTTTCGGCGTCGGACACCTCGTACTTGCCCGGCGCTTCGATGTTCAGCGACTTCACCACGCCGTTGTCGACCACCATCGAGAAGCGCTGGCAGCGCACGCCCAGGCCCTTCGCGACGAGGTCGAGCTCGAGACCGAGCGCCTTCGTGTACGCGGCGCTGCCGTCGCCCATCATGCGAATCTTGCCTCCGGTCTTCTGATCGCGGGCCCAGGCGCCCATCACGAAGGCGTCGTTGACCGACATGCAGATCACCTCGTTGATCCCCTTCGCCTTCAGCCGGTCGATGTTCTGCACGTAGCTCGGCACGTGCTTCGCCGAGCAGGTCGGGGTGAACGCCCCGGGCAGGCCGAAGATCGCGACCTTCTTGCCGCGCGTGAGGTCCTCGATCTTGAATTCGTTGGGGCCGACCGCGCAGCCCGCGGTCTCGACTTCGACGTACTCGGATAGCGTGCCCGGCGGCAGTTTGTCGCCCACTTTGATCGTCATGCGTTCTCCTTGAGTTGCCTCGAGTTGTGTCCCCGCCGCGACCCGTCGCGGAAAGAGGCCGAGGATTGCAGGCCTCGGGCCGAAATTCAACCCCACCGCGCGCCGGGTGTTGTTCCCGGCGCTTGCCCCTTTGCCGATCTGGCGGTAGCGTAATCGGTTCCATCACGGGGGAGGAACCGACATGGCTCAGCGCAAGAAGGCGGCGGCGCTCGCCGCGCCGCGTCGCACGACGCTTCTGATCGCCACGCGCAAGGGGCTGTGGACCCTGACGGGGGATCCCGCACGCCGTGCCTGGCGGCTCGCCGGCCCGCAGTTCCTGGGGCATATCGTCCATCACGCCGTGGCCGACCCGCGCGACGGCCGGACGATCCTTGCCGCCGCGCGCACCGGCCACCTCGGGCCGACGATCTTCCGTTCGACGGACCGCGGGCGATCGTGGAAGGAGGCGGCGCAGCCGCCGGCATTCAAGCCGGGAAGCGGCCGCACCGTCGATCACACGTTCTGGCTGGCGCCGGGGCATGGCACCGAGGCCGGCGTCTGGTACGCCGGCACTTCGCCGCAGGGACTCTTCCGCTCGACGGACGGCGGCGCGACCTGGGCCGGCGTCGACGGCTTCAACGAACACCCGCAACGCAAAGCATGGTGCGGCGGCGACCAGGACGGCACCCCGGATGGCCCCAAGCTGCACTCCATCCAGATCGATCCCCGCGATCCGCGGCACCTCTACATCGGCATGTCCAGCGGCGGCGTCTTCGAGTCGACGGACGGGGGCGGTGACTGGAAGCCGCTCAACAAGGGCGTGAAGGCGCTCTTCCTGCCCGATCCCGACCCCGAGTTCGGGCACGATCCGCATTGCGTGCGGCTGCATCCGCGCGACCCGGACCGGCTCTATCAGCAGAACCATTGCGGCATCTACCGGCTCGACCGGCCGGCGGAGCGGTGGACCGACATCGGCGCGACGATGCCGAAGTCGGTGGGGCCGATCGGCTTCCCGATCGCGCTGCACCCGCGCGATCCGGACACCCTCTGGGTCTTTCCCATGGACGGCACCGACGTCTGGCCACGGATATCGCCGGGGGGGAAGCCCGCCGCCTACCGGTCGGTCAACGGCGGCAAGACCTGGCAGCGGCAGGCGACCGGCCTGCCGAAATCGCAGGCGTGGTGGACGGTCAAGCGGCAGGCCATGACGGTCGATCAGGCGCCAACAGTGGGCGTTTACTTCGGCACGACGAGCGGCGAAGTCTGGGGCAGTCGCGACGAAGGCCGGACGTGGAAGTGCCTGGTCGCGGCACCTGCCGCATATCTACGCGGTCGACTGCGCATGAGGCGCTGTGTCACAACCGCGAATTCAGGGGCGCGCCGATGCATGTCCGCCGTGGGTCCGGCTTCAGCCGGAGGCGGTAAGTCGAGCGATCGCAGGCCGCCTGAAGGCGGCGCCACGCGCCTGTGGCGCGCGGTCGCCGCCGCGCTGCGCCAACGTTCGTGATCGTCCGCATTCCCGGGTTGCTGCGCTCCTACACGGGCGGCGCGGAAGCCGTGGAGATCGCGGCGTCGCGCGTCGCTCGGCGACGCGCTCGCCGCGCTCGACGCGCGGTTTCCGGGGCTGCGCTTCCGGATCGTCGACGAGCAGGGGGCGATCCGGCCGCACATCAAGCTCTTCGTCGACGGCGAGCTCGCGCGGCATCTTGCCGCACCGTCGCCGGCTGCCGCGAGCTGATGATCGTCGGCGCGCTTTCCGGCGGCTGAGCGCCCCGCGAGCGCGTCCGCCGCGCCGCGGTGCAGCAATCGCGTTGCGGCGGGGTCCGGATAACCGCTATAATCCGACGGTTTGCTTCCGTCGAAAGCGCCCGACGGCGTCGACTTCGCTCGCGCGCCCGAGTGATCCCGCCGCTCAAGACCAAACCCATACGCACCGTCCTCATGTGGCAGGTCATCGCCACGGCAGCCGTCGCGGCGATCGCGGGGGTCTGGGCAGGCGGGCACGGCGCGGTCTCGGCGATCGCTGGGCGGCATGATCAACGTGGCGGCCGGCGTCGTCTATGCGTGGCTGCTCGGGTTCAGGCTGGGGGCGACGGGGGTGCCGGATGCCGGGTCGTCGCTGGTCGCGATGTTCCGGGCGGAAGCGGGCAAGGTCCTGGTGATCGTCGGCGGGCTGTGGCTGGCGCTGTCGACCTACGCGGACGTTGTCCCGGCGGCGTTCTTCACGGCGTTCGTCATCACCGTGATCGTTTTCAGCATGGCGTTCTTCGTTCGCGAGTAGTTCGAATCGACACAGGATCGAGGCAATGGCGGCCGAGCACGAACTGACCCCCACCGGATACATCCAGCATCACCTGACGTTCCTGACCAAGCCCGTCGGCGAGGCTGGCGGCTTCTGGTCGGTCAACTGGGACACGATGGTGACTACGGGCGTCCTCGCCGTCCTCGCCTTCGGCTTCCTCTGGCTCGTCACGCGCAAGGCGACCGCCGGCGTGCCCTCGAAGACGCAGGCGTTCGTCGAGCTGACCGTGGATTTCGTCAACGACCAGGTCAAGGGCATCTACCAGGGCGACAACAAGCTGGTCGCGCCGATCGCGCTCACCACGTTCGTGCTCGTGCTGTTCCTGAACGCGATGGACTTCCTGCCCGTGGACATCATGTCGTGGATCTACGAGCACGTGTTCCACCAGCCCTACTGGCGCGGCGTGCCCACCGCCGACGTCAACACGACGTTCGCGCTGTCGCTGTCGGTGTTCGCGCTGATGATCTACTACAGCATCAAGGTCAAGGGGCTCGGCGGCTGGATCCACGAGCTCTTCTGCACGCCGTTCGGCGGCAACCCGCTGCTGTGGCCGTTCAACCTGCTGTTCAACGCCGTCGAGTACGTGTCGAAGCCGCTGTCGCACTCGCTGCGGCTGTACGGAAACATGTACGCCGGCGAGATCATCTTCATGCTGCTCGGCCTGTGGGCGGCGACCGGCGTCGTCGGCGCGGTGGTCGGCGGCGTGCTGAACCTCGGCTGGTCGATCTTCCACATCCTGATCGTCGTGCTGCAGGCCTACATCTTCATGATGCTCACCATCGTCTACATCGCGATGGCGCACGAACACCACTGAATCGACTTCGCTTCGTTTCACCTTCAAGCAACGACAAACCCTCCGTCAAGAAAGGAAAGCAAATGGACAAGCTCGCACTGGTTGCGCAGATCCAGGCCTACACCGGCATCGGCATCGGTCTCATCATCGGGCTCGGTGCGCTCGGCGCCTGCGTCGGCGTCGGGATCATGTGCTCGCGCTTTCTCGAGGGCGCGGCGCGCCAGCCCGAGCTGATGCCGCAGCTGCAGGCCAAGGTCTTCCTGCTCCTCGGCCTGATCGACGCCTCGTTCATCATCGGCGTCGGCCTCGCGATGCTGTTCGCGTTCGGCAACCCGCTGATCCCGGCCGGGCTCAAGTAAGGGCGGGATCGGACAACATCGAACTGCCGGAGGGCAGCCATGAACATCAACCTCACGCTGCTGATGCAGGCCGCGGCCTTCGCCGCGTTCATCTGGTTTACGGCGAAATTCATCTGGCCGCCGCTGATGCGCGCGATCGACACCCGCCAGAAGCAGATCGCCGACGGGCTCGCCGCGGGCGAGCAGGGCCGGCAGAGCCTCGCCTCGACCGAGAAGCGGATCGCGGACATGATGTCCGAAGCCAAGTCGCGGAGCTCGGAGATCATCGCGCAGGGCGAGAAGCTCAAGACCGAGACGATCGACGCGGCGAAGGCGCAGGCCAAGGCGGAAGCCGACCGCATCCTCGCCGGCGCCAAGGCCGAGATCGAGCAGGAGATCATGCGGGCGAAGGAGGCGCTGCGGAACCAGGTCGCGGACCTCGCCGTCGCGGGCGCATCGAAGATCCTGAAGCGCGAAGTCGACGCCAAGGCCCACGCCGATCTGCTGGCGGCGATCCGGCAGAAGCTCTGACGGGCACGCGATGGCCGAACTGACAACGATCGCCCGGCCCTACGCGGAAGCGGCGTTCCGGATCGCGCGCGACGCGAACGCGCTGCCGGTGTGGTCGGAGATGCTGCGCTTTCTGGACGGCGTCGCGACCGACCCGCAGGCGGCGGCGGCGCTGGACAACCCGAAGCTCACCGCCGGCGACAAGACGGCATTGCTGCTGTCGATCGCCGGCGAGCGTCTCGACGCGACGGGCCGCAACTTCGTCCGGGTGCTGGTCGACGCCGATCGCGTCGCCGTGCTGCCGCAGATCCGGGCGCTCTTCGAGGAGCTCAAGAACGACGCCGACGGCGTGGCGAAGGCACGGATCGACAGCGCCTTCCCGCTCTCCGACGCGCAGACGGCCGAGCTCACCGCGGCATTGGAGAAGCGATTCGGCAGGAAGATCGAGGCGACCGTCAACGTCGACCCGGCGCTCGGGGGCGGCGCGCGGATCACCGTCGGCGACACGGTGATCGACGGCACCATCGAGGCGCAGCTGGCGCAGATGGCCACCCAGTTACGGGCCTAATTTCGAAACTACCGCGCGCCGGCAGCAGGGCCGGTGCGACGCGAGGACACCATGCAGCTGAATCCTTCTGAAATCAGCGAACTGATCAAGAGCAAGATCCAGAACCTGGATACGGGCGCCACCGTGCGCACGCAGGGGACGGTCGTCTCCATCTCCGACGGCATCGCCCGCGTCCACGGGCTCTCCGACGCGATGGCCGGCGAAATGCTCGAGTTTCCCGGGAACACGTTCGGCCTCGCCCTCAATCTCGAGCGCGACTCGGTCGGCGCGGTGATTCTCGGCGCGTACGAGCACATCTCCGAAGGCGACACGGTCAAGTGCACGGGCCGCATCCTGTCCGTGCCGGTCGGCCCCGAGCTGATCGGGCGCGTGGTGAACTCCCTCGGCCAGCCCATCGACGGCAAGGGCCCGGTCACCGCCAAGGAGTCCGACGTCATCGAGAAGGTCGCGCCGGGCGTGATCTGGCGCAAATCGGTGTCGCAGCCGGTGCAGACCGGCCTCAAGTCGATCGACTCGATGGTGCCCATCGGCCGCGGCCAGCGCGAGCTCATCATCGGCGACCGCCAGACCGGCAAGACCGCGGTGGCGGTCGACACGATCATCAATCAGAAGGGCAAGGACCTCATCTGCATCTACGTCGCGATCGGCCAGAAAGCCTCGTCGGTCAAGAACGTGATCCGCAAGCTCGAGGAATACGGCGCGATGGACTACACCATCGTCCTCGTGGCCACCGCCTCGGAATCGGCGGCGATGCAGTACATCGCGCCCTATTCCGGCTGCACGATGGGCGAATACTTCCGCGACCGCGGGCAGGACGCGCTCATCATCTACGACGACCTGACCAAGCAGGCCTGGGCGTACCGGCAGGTTTCGCTGCTCCTGCGCCGTCCGCCGGGCCGCGAAGCCTATCCCGGCGACGTGTTCTACCTGCACTCGCGGCTGCTCGAGCGCGCCGCGCGCGTGTCCGAGGAGTACGTCGAGAAGTTCACCAAGGGCGCGGTCAAGGGCAAGACCGGATCGCTCACGGCGCTGCCCATCATCGAGACGCAGGCCGGCGACGTGACGGCATTCGTGCCGACCAACGTGATCTCGATCACCGACGGCCAGATCTTCCTGGAAACGGACCTGTTCAACGCCGGCATCCGTCCCGCGATCAACGCCGGCATCTCGGTGTCCCGCGTCGGCGGCAATGCGCAGACGAAGATCATCAAGAAGCTGGGGGGCGGCGTGCGCCTCTCGCTGGCGCAGTATCGCGAGCTCGCCGCCTTCGCGCAGTTCGCCTCCGACCTGGACGAGGCGACGCGCAAGCAGCTGGACCGCGGGCGCCTCGTCACCGAGCTGATGAAGCAGCCGCAGTACGAGCCGCTGCAGGTGAACGAGATGGCGGTGACGCTGTATCACGGTGAACAAGGGCTACTACGACGACGTCCCGGTCGAGAAGGCGCTCGCGTTCGAGACGGCGCTGCGCGCGTTCCTGAAGAGCAAGTACGCAGCGCTGATGGCGAGCCTCGAGAAGACCAAGGACCTCTCCGCGGACGACGAAAAGGCGCTCACCGCGGCGGTCGAGGACTTCAAGAAGAACGGCGCGTATTGACGAATTGACGCCGCCGAAGCCGGCGCGAAGGAAGCGAGATGGCAGGATCGAAAGAGATCCGCAACAAGATCAAGAGCGTGCAGAGCACGCGCAAGATCACCAAGGCGATGGAGATGGTCGCGGCCTCGAAGATGAAGAAGGCCCAGGACCGGATGCGCGCGTCGCGGCCGTACGTCGATCGCGCGCTGCAGATCGCGATGCACGTCGCCAAGGCCAACACCGAGTACAAGCACCCGTTCCTCGCGCGGCGCGAGCCGGTGAAGCGCGTCGGCGCGATCGTCGTCACCACCGACAAGGGCCTGTGCGGCGGCCTCAACACCAACATCCTCCGCCTGGTGCTGGGCGCGCACAAGGAATGGCGGGCGAAGGGC
The DNA here is from genome assembly GCA_963786625.1 of uncultured beta proteobacterium. Lineage (GTDB taxonomy): Bacteria > Pseudomonadota > Gammaproteobacteria > Burkholderiales > Casimicrobiaceae > CAIWHR01. Next base: position 24,008 of record CAWAZS010000010.1, on the reverse strand, counting down.
CTCGAGGTCGACTATTGCGTGATCGGCAACAAGGGGCTGGGCTTCCTCCACCGCCTGGGCGCCAACGTGGTGTCGCACGCGGTGCAGCTCGGCGACCGCCCGCGCGTCGACAAGCTGGTCGGACCGGTGAAGGTCCTGCTCGACAAGTACATCGACGGCGAGCTCGACGAGGTGCACGTGTTCTTCACGGCGTTCATCAACACGATGCGGCAGGAAGCCCGGCACGGGCACATGCTGCCGATACCCGAGGAATACCGGACGCCGGCAGGCGAGGTGCGCAAGGCGGACACTGCGGCGGGGTCGTGGGACTACATCTACGAGCCCGACGCCAAGGAGCTGCTGAACAGCGTCCTGCGGCGCTTCGTCGAGGCGCTGGTCTACCAGATGGTGAACGAGAACCTGGCCTCCGAGCAGTCGGCGCGGATGGTCGCGATGCGCGCGGCGTCCGACAACGCCGGCACGATCATCGAGGAGCTGCAGCTCATCTACAACAAGACCCGCCAGGCCGCGATCACCAAGGAATTGGCCGAGATCGTCGGCGGGGCGGCGGCGGTCTAGCGGCGCGCTGGGCGATCGGGCGAGCTAACGTGAGCGAAGCGAACGTTCGGCGAGACTAACGTGAGCAGGGCGAACGTTACGGCGAGACCAGATCGACCGGAAGCGGCGGCGGTCTAGAAGACCGGCGCGACACGAATTGAAGCAACGAAACCTGGGGATGCGAACATGAGTCAAGGAACCATCGTTCAGTGCATCGGCGCGGTCGTCGACGTGGAGTTCTCGCGCAACGAGTTGCCGAAGATCTACGACGCCCTCAAGATGGACGAGATCGGGCTGACGCTCGAGGTCCAGCAGCAGCTGGGCGACGGCGTCGTGCGCACGATCGCCCTCGGCAGCTCCGACGGCCTGCGCCGCGGGATGACCGTCGTCAACACGGGCAACCCGATCACGGTCCCGGTTGGCCCGGAGACGCTGGGTCGGATCATGGACGTGCTGGGCCGGCCGATCGACGAGCGGGGTCCGGTCGCCGCGGCCAAGTCGATGTCGATCCACCGTGACGCGCCGACCTTCGAGGAGCTCTCGCCGTCGACCGAGCTGCTCGAGACCGGCATCAAGGTGATCGACCTGATCTGTCCGTTCGCCAAGGGCGGCAAGATCGGGCTGTTCGGCGGCGCCGGCGTGGGCAAGACGGTCACGATGATGGAGCTCATCAACAACATCGCGACCGCCCACTCGGGCCTGTCGGTGTTCGCCGGCGTGGGCGAGCGCACGCGCGAGGGCAACGACTTCTACCACGAGATGATCGACTCGGGTGTCGTCAACAAGGACGATCTCGGCAAGTCCAAGGTGTCGATGGTCTACGGCCAGATGAACGAGCCGCCGGGCAACCGGCTGCGCGTCGCGCTGACCGGCCTCACGATCGCCGAATCGTTCCGCGACGACGGCCGCGACGTGCTGCTGTTCATCGACAACATCTACCGCTTCACGCTGGCCGGCACCGAATGCTCGGCGCTGCTCGGCCGGATGCCCTCCGCCGTGGGCTACCAGCCGACGCTGGCCGAGGAAATGGGCCGGCTGCAGGAGCGGATCACGTCGACGAAGACCGGCTCGATCACGTCGATCCAGGCCGTCTACGTGCCGGCGGACGACCTGACCGACCCGTCGCCGGCGACGACCTTCGGCCACCTCGACGCGACCGTCGTGCTGTCGCGCGACATCGCGTCGCTCGGCATCTATCCGTCGGTCGACCCGCTCGACTCGACGTCGCGCCAGATCGACCCGCACGTCATCGGCGAGGAGCACTACAACACCACGCGCGCGGTGCAGTCGGTGCTGCAGCGCTACAAGGAGCTGCGCGACATCATCGCGATCCTCGGCATGGACGAGCTCTCGCCCGAGGACAAGCTGGCCGTCGCGCGGGCGCGCAAGATCCAGCGCTTCCTCTCGCAGCCGTTCACCGTCGCCGAGGTCTTCACCGGATCGCCCGGCCAGTACGTGTCGCTGAAGGACACGATCAAGGGCTTCAAGATGATCGTCGACGGCGAGTGCGACGCGCTGCCCGAGCAGGCGTTCTACATGGTCGGCACGATCGAGCAGGCGTTCGAAAAGGCGAAGACGCTGCAATGACCCGTCGCCGTCCGCCACGCACACCGATGCGCCTTCCGGCGTGAAAGGCTGATCCACCATGGCCAACACCATCCACGTCGACGTCGTCAGCGCCGAAGAGCAGATCTTCTCGGGCGAAGCGGAGTTCGTCGTCCTCCCCGGCGTCATGGGCGAGCTCGGCATCTATCCGCGGCACACGCCGCTGCTGACGCAGATCAGGCCCGGCGCGGTGCGCATCAAGATACCCGGCCAGGAGAACGACGAGCTGGTGTTCGTCCAGGGTGGCTTCCTCGAGGTCCAGCCGACGCGGGTGACGGTCCTCGCCGACACCGCGATCCGCGCGCACGACCTCGACGAGGCTGCCGCGCTGGAGGCGAAAAAGGCCGCCGAGGAAGCCATGCAGAACAAGACCTCGCGCGAGGAGATCGCGCAGGCCGAAGGCGAGCTCGCGGTCGCCATGGCGCAGCTGCAGGCGATCCGCAAGATGCGCCACCGGGCCTGAGCGCGCCATCCCGCGGCGGGGCGAGGGGCGGCGGCGGGCCGCCCTTTTTGTTTGTCCCCGCGCAAAGCACGCGCGCTCCCGCCGGGCTAGGCTGCGGATATAGCGAGGATCGAACCAGGCTGCCATGAACGACTTCACCAACCGCACCTTCGACGAAATAGACGTCGGCGCAAGCGCTACGGTGTCGCGCACGCTGACGGCGACCGACGTGGAAGCGCTGGCGCTCGCCGCCGGCGATGTCGAAGGCTTCCACATCGAAGGCGGCAGCCTCGAGGACCGCCTCTCCGCGCAGGGCGCCGCGGCGATCGCGCTGATCGCCGGGCTGCTCAATCGCCGGCTGCCCGGGCCCGGCAGCGCGATCGTCGGCACGCGATTTCACTATGCCGGCGCCTGCTACGTCGGCGACACGCTGACCGCGACGGTGACGGCGAAGCGCAAGCTGGGCGAGGGCCACCGGATCGAGTTCGCCGGCCGGTGCGTGAACCAGAGCGGCGAGGTGCTGGTCGACGGGATCGCCACGGTTGTCGCGCCGACGCAGCGCATCGCGTATGCCAACGTCGCGACGCCGGAGATGATCCTGCGGCGCAACGACGGTTTCGCCAAGCTGTTCAAGCGCTGCGAGGCGCTGCCGCCGGCGACCTGCGCGGTGGTGCACCCCTGCGACCGCGATTCGCTGCTGGGGCCGCTCGAAGCCGCGCGGCGCGGCCTGATCGTCCCGATCCTGGTCGGGCCCGAGGCGAAGATCCGCGCGGTCGCACAGAGCCGAGGGCGTCGATCTCTCGCCCTACCAGATCGTCGGCGTCGAGCACAGCCACGCCGCCGCCGAGAAGGCGGTCGAGATGGCGCGCGCCGGCAACGTCGAGGCGTTGATGAAGGGCAGCCTGCACACCGACGAGCTGATGGAATCCGTCGTGCCCTCCGTCAGCGGCTTGCGCACGGCGCGCCGCATCTCGCACGTGTTCGTGCTCGACGTGCCGACCTATCCGCGGCTGCTGATGGTCACCGATGCGGCGATCAACCTCTACCCGACGCTGGAGGAGAAGGTCGACATCTGTCAGAACGCCATCGATCTCGCGCACATCCTCGGCATCGCGAAGCCGAAGGTCGCCATCCTGTCGGCGGTCGAGACGATCAATCCGAAGATTCCCGGCACGCTCGACGCCGCCGCGCTGTGCAAGATGGCCGACCGCGGGCAGATCACCGGCGCCCTGCTCGACGGTCCGCTCGCCTTCGACAACGCGATCTCGCACGAGGCCGCCCGGACCAAGGGCATCCGCTCGACGGTCGCCGGCGAGGCGGACATCCTGCTGGTGCCCGACCTCGAGGCCGGCAACATGCTGGCGAAGCAGCTGCAGTATCTGGCCGGCGCGGATGCGGCGGGCATCGTCTGCGGAACGCGGGTGCCGATCATCCTCACCTCGCGCGCCGACAACGTGCGCACGCGCCTCGCCTCGGCCACCGTGCTGAAGCTCGTCGCGCACGATCGGCGCGAGAAGCTGCCTGCCGCAAGCAAGGCCTCGCACGCGCGACGGACTCGCGCTCGCGCTCGGGATTCGCGCTCGGACGGCCGTCGGATGCCGGGCTCGCCGTGGGCCGCCTTCAGGCGGCGGGTGGTCGTCGGACGCGCATTGTCCGGCTGAAGCCGGACCCACGGATCGATGCCCAGGTGTCTCACGCGGCGAGCTGCTGGCGGGCGAGCGTCACCCAGTAGCTCGCGCCGATCGCGAGCGCATCGTCGTTGAAGTCGTAGTGCGGATTGTGCACGTTCGGCGTGTCCGGACCGCGGCCTGCGCCGAGCCAGACGTAGCAGCCGGGCTTCGCCTGCAGCATGAAGGCGAAGTCCTCGCTGCCCATGTTCGGCACCGGGTCGGTGTCGACGTTGGCAGCGCCGACGACGGCGCTCGCCGCCGCGATCGCGTGCCTGCGTCTCGGTCTCGGCGTTGACCGTCGCCGGGTAGCGCCGCTCGTAGCGGACGGTCGCCGTCATCTCGAACATCGCCGCGATGCCGGCGACGATCGTGCGCATCCGCTGCTCGATCAGGTCCTGCACGGCGGGGTCGAACGTGCGCACGGTGCCGCGCAGCACGACCTCCTGCGGGATCACGTTCCACGTGTCGCCGCCGTGGACCTGCGTGACGCTGACCACGCCGGCGTCCAGCGGATGCAGGTTGCGCGCGACGATCGTCTGCAGCGCGCTGATCGCATGCGCGGCGAAGAGCATCGGATCCCTGCCCGACGTTGGGCATCGCCGCGTGCGCGCCCTTGCCGGTCGCGACGATCTCGAAGATGTCGTAGGCGCCCATGAACGCTCCGGCGCGCACCGCGAAGGTGCCGGACGGCTTGAGCGGCCAGTTGTGCATGCCGTAGACCGCGCGCATCGGAAACCGCTCGAACAGCCCTTCCTCGACCATGACCCGCCCGCCGCCCTCGTTCTCCTCCGCGGGCTGGAAGATGAAGTAGAGCGTCCCGGCGAAGCCCTTCTTCTGCGCCAGCGCGGCGGCGGCGCCCAGCAGCATCGCCGTGTGGCCGTCGTGGCCGCAGGCGTGCATCTTGCCGGCGACCTTCGACGCGTGCGTGACGCCGGACTTTTCCTGGATGTGCAGTGCGTCGAGATCGGCGCGCAGGCCGATCGCCTCGCTGCCGGCGCCGGCGCGGAGCACGCCGACGACGCCGGTCTTCGCGAGCCCGGTGTGCACCTCGAGCCCGAACGAGCGCAGCTTGTCCGCGACGAAGGCCGCGGTCGCCTTCTCCTCGAACGCGGTCTCGGGGTGGGCGTGGAGGTGGTGACGCCACGTCTTCATGTCCGGGACCAGCGCGGCGATTTCGGGGACGATCTTCATGGGAGCTCCGGGAATTCGCGACGGGCGAAGGCGCGATGTTAGCGCAACCGCGCGGGCAACGCCCGAGCCGGAGGCGGCGCTGCGTTAGAATGCTCGCGAACCGCGCACGAGCCCGCCCCCGATGCCTCCCGCCAATCCGCCGCAGTACGATCTCCTGGTCATCGGCGGCGGCATCAACGGCGCGGGGATCGCGCGCGACGCTGCCGGCCGCGGCCTCAAGGTGCTCATCGTCGAACAGGGCGACCTCGCGGCGGCAACCTCGCAGTGGAGCACGAAGCTGATCCACGGCGGTCTGCGCTACCTCGAGCAGTTCGAGTTCCGCCTCGTTCGCGAATCGCTCGCCGAGCGCGAGGTCGTGCTGCACCAGGCCCCGCACATCGTCGAGCCGCTGGCGTTCGTGCTGCCGCACGAGCCGCACCTGCGCCCGGCGTGGATGCTGCGCGCCGGGCTCTTCCTGTACGACCACCTGGGCAAGCGCGAGACGCTGCCGGGATCCTTCGGCGTCGACCTCGCCGGAACCGAAGTGGGGCGCGGGCCTGAAGCCGCAGTTTCGCAAGGGCTTCGTCTACTCCGACGCGCGGGTCGACGACGCGCGGCTCGTCGTGTTCAACGTGATGGACGCGCGCGAGCGCGGCGCCGACGTGCGCGTGCGCACGAAGCTCGTCGCCGCCCGGCGTGAGCGCGGCGCGTCGGGGCCGCTGTGGCGCGCGACGCTGGCCGCTCCGGACGGCGCGAGCGTCGAGGTGACGGCGAAGGTCATCGTCAACGTGGCCGGGCCCTGGGTCAAGCAGGTGCGCGACGCGATCAACGGCACGCCGTCGGCGGAGAACGTCCGCCACGTCAAGGGCAGTCACATCGTCGTGCCGCGCGTGCACGCGGGCGATCACGCGTACATTCTGCAGAACGCCGACAAGCGGATCGTGTTCGTGATTCCGTACCAGGACTACTACACGTTGATCGGCACGACCGACGTGCCGGTCGACGAGTTCGAGCAGCCGGCGATCACTCCGGAGGAGATCGATTACCTGCTGCGGCTCGCGAACACCTACCTCGCGCGCCCGCTCGCGGCGAAGGACGTGGTCTGGACCTTCAGCGGCATACGCCCGCTCTACGACGACGGGTCCTCGGACCCCTCGGCGATCACCCGCGACTACGTGTTCAAGCTCGATGCCGGCGACGTCGGGCGACGCGCCGGCGCTGTCGATCTACGGCGGCAAGATCACGACCTACCGCAAGCTCGCGGAGCACGCGCTCGACGAGATCGCGGCGTATCTGCCGCCGATGCGTCCGACCTGGACGAAGCAGGCGACGCTGCCGGGCGGCGACCTGCCTGCCGGCGGGCTCGCCGCGTGGCTCGCCGAGCTCGCCGGGCGCTACCCCGCGTTCCCGATGGAGCTCCTGCGCGGGCTGGTGCGCCGGCATGGCACGCGCGTGCCGGCAATCCTCGGCGACGCGAAGGACAGCGCCGCGCTCGGCGAGGACTTCGGCCACGGGCTCACGGCGGCCGAGATCGATTATCTGGTGCGCGAGGAGTGGGCGCGCACCGGCGACGACGTGCTGTGGCGCCGAACCAAGTGCGGGCTCGGCATGACCGATGCGCAGCGCGCGCGGGTGGTGGCGTACGTGGCGGCGCGCGTGGCGAAGGCGGTCGCCACTGCGGCATGACGGGGGCGGGCGACGTGCGCGGGCCGGCGATGCGGCCGCTGACGGCGATGCCCGCCGCGGCGCGCCGGGACATACGCGGCGTGCTCACCGACATCGACGACACGCTCTCCACGCACGGCCGGCTCACCGCCGGCGCGTACGCCGCGATGGAGCGCCTGCGCGAGGCCGGACGGCTGGTGATTCCGATCACGGGGCGCCCGGCCGGCTGGTGCGACCACATCGCGCGCATGTGGCCGGTGGATGCGGTGGTCGGCGAGAACGGCGCGTTGTACATGCGCTACGACGCCGCGCGCGCACAAGCTCGTGCGGCGCTACGCCACCGACGAGCCGACACGGCGTGCGAACCGCGCCCGGCTTGCGGCGATCGGCGAGAAGATCCTCGCCGCGGTGCCGGGCTGCGCGCTCGCCTCCGATCAGCAATATCGCGAATCCGATCTCGCGATCGATTTCCGCGAGGACGTGCCGCCGCTGCCGCGCGAGGCCGTCGACCGCATCGTCGCCCTGATGCAGGCCGAGGGGATGACCGCCAAGGTGAGCTCGATCCACGTCAACGGCTGGTTCGGCGGCTACGACAAGCTGTCGATGACGCGGACGCTGCTTGCCGAGGCCTTCGGCATCGACCTCGACGCCGAGCGCGAGCGCTTCGTGTTCGTCGGCGATTCGCCGAACGACGCGCCGATGTTCGCGTTCTTTCCCAATGCGGTGGGCGTGGCGAACGTTCGCGAGTTCGCCGACCGCATCGCGACGCTGCCGGCCTACGTGACGCAACGCGAGGCGGGTGCCGGGTTCGCCGAGCTCGCCGAGTTCCTGCTCGGCGCCTGACCCTGCGTCCGGACCGCGGGTTTCGGCGTCGCTCCTAACGCAGGTGCGCAAGCGCTGCCGGGCCGGCGTAGGCGGCGCATCCACCCAGCGTCTCCTCGATCCGCAGCGCCTCGTTCCACTTGGCCATGCGCTCGGAGCGCGCGAACGAGCCGACCTTGAGCTGGCCGGCGTTCCAGCCGATCGCCAGGTGGACGATCGAGACGTCCTCGGTTTCGCCGGAGCGCGCGGAAACGATGGTCGCGAAGCCCGCATCGCGCCCGGCGGAAAGCGCGGCCCGCGTTTCGGTGAGCGTGCCCGCCTGGTTCGGCTTGATGAGCACCGCGTTGCAGGCGCCCTCCCCAGCGGCCTGCACGACACGCCCGGCGCTCGTCGTGAGGTAATCGTCGCCGACGATCTGCACGCGCGATCCGGCAGCGCGCGTGAACGCGATCCAGCCGTCGCGATCGTCCTCGGCGAGCGGGTCCTCGATCGATGCGATCGGATAGCGGTCGAGCCATCCGAGCAGGAGCTCGATCATGCCGTCGCGGTCGAGCTCGCGGCCTTCGAGCCCGAGCCGATAGCGTCCGCCGCGGCCGAATTCGGAGGCGGCGATGTCGAGCGAGATCGCGACCTCCGTGCCCGGCGCGTAGCCCGCGCGCTCGATCGCGCGGACCAGCATCGCGAGCGCGTCCTCGTTGGTGGCGAAGTCCGGCCACCAGCCGCCCTCGTCGGCGACCCCGGCGCGCTTGCCGGCCTCGCCCATCAGCTCGCCGGCCGCGCGGTAGACCTCGGCGGTCATGTCGAGCGCCTCCGCAAACGACCGCGCCGCGAGCGGCATCACCATCAGGTCCTGGATGTCGATGCGCCGGCCCGCGTGGGCGCCGCCACCGAAGATCTGGATCTCGGGCAGCGGCAGCGCGAGCGGCGCGTCGCCCGCGAGATAGCGATACAGCGGCATCGCACGCGCGGCTGCCGCGGCGTGGGCGACGGCGAGCGACACCGCCACCGTCGCGTTGCCGCCGAGCTTCGCCTTGTTCGGTGTGCCGTCGAGCGCGATCAATGCAGCGTCGACGCCCGCCTGATCGAAGGCGTCGCGCCCCACGAGCGCGCGCGCGATGGGGCCCTCGACATTGGCGAGCGCCCGCGTGACGTCCATGCCGCCGAAGCGGGTTCCACCGTCGCGCAGATCGATCGCCTCGCGCGCGCCGCGCGAGGCGCCGGCGGGGGCGATCGCGCGCCCGATCGCGCCGCCTTCGAGCGCGACCTCCGCCTCCACCGTCGGGTCGGCCGCGCGAGTCCCAGACGCGGCGCGCGCGGATGCCGGCGATGATGCCGCTCATCGCGTTCCCCGCGTCCGCCAGCGCGAGGCGATCTCGCCGAGATCGGCGACCGGCTCGAGCAGCAGTCCCCGCGCGAACGCGCGGACTTCGTCCTTGCGCGCGGCGTCGGTCAGGTACTCGACTGGGGACTTGCCGTCGATTCGGGCCAGCATCAGGCCCGGCAGCAGCGCCGCCGTGCGTGCCTCGCAGCTCGCCGCGCGCTCCCAGCGGACGTGCGCGAGATAGGCGTCGGCCAGCGCGGCGTACGCAGCCAGGTAGCGCGTCCGCCATTGCGCGTCGGCGGCGCCCTTGAGCAGCAGGTGATTGAGCACGAAGGCGAGATCGAACGCCGGGTCGCCATACCACGCGCACTCGGCATCGAGGATCACCGGACCGGCCGGCCCGATCAGCAGGTTCTTCGGACTGAAGTCGCCGTGGACCAGCACGCGCTTCGTGGTCTGCGTCGTCTCGACCAGAGTGGCGAGGCGCGACGCGAGATCGGCATGCGCCCGGCCGGCGGCGACGAGGTAGGGTTCGAGGCGGATGGCGTGGAAGATTGTGTCGGTCGGGAAGCGGTCGGCGATGTCCGTGCGGTCGGCGGTTGCCGCATGGATCCGGCCGAGCACGTCGCCGACCGCGGCTGCCGTCGCCGGCTCGACGATGCCGGCCCGGAGCTGCGCTTTCCACACCGGAAACGTCTCGGGCGGCAGATAAGCCATCGCGAAGCACCCGGCGTCGCGATCCTCGCCGAGGACTTCGGGAACGGCCGCGGGGGCGACGGCGCGGGCGATGCGCATCCACTCGACCTCCCAGCGGTTGCGCTCGACGGGCGCCCGCCAGTCGGCCGCGACCTTGAGCTTGGGCAGCGCGCGCTTGACGCAGATGGCGCCGGTCGGCAAATCGACGCGGTAGATGTCCGAGGACACCCCGCCGGCCAATGGGACCAGATCGATCTGTTGGTGTGCGCTTACTATCCCCATATGCACCAAGGCTCGGGCAAGCACATCGCCGGCCTCGGCGAATCCAGCGGGTGGCGGCAGGGGTTGCACCGGGCTCGTTGTCAAAAAGGCGTTTCGGCGCAAGGTGCTAGCGAACGGATCTTGATCTATCATAGCAATTCCCTCGCTAAATCCCTGACCCAACTCGAAAGCGCTGAACGATGCGGAGCAATTCTGCGGTGCACGAGTCTGCGATGGTTCCGATGGTCCGCTACGGCTTCAACATCCGCACCAAGACCGGGCAACGCGTGGACAACATCCAGATCATGGCGGCGACCGTGAGCGACGCCGAGCGGCGCCTGCGGCAGATGTATCGCGAGTGCGAAATCATCGAACGCCGCGAGCAATCGGTGCCGCGGCGCATCGATCCCGCGGATCTGCCCTACTCCGGCAGCCGGGCCCGCTTCGTGTCGCCACGCAGCAAAGCCGGCACGCAATAACCGCTACGCGCGGGACCGCGTTCCGCGCGAGCGCAACCCGTCGCGTCGTGCGGCGCGCTCGAAGCCGAGCGGGCGCAGTCCGGCGGCGTCGACCTCGCCGTTCATCCGCACCGGCGTGCCGATCGCGCTGCAGAAATCTGGCCACCGCGCCGGCGCTCGCTGCGGCGCCGGCGCCCTGACGGATTCGCGTAAAATCGCGACAGCCCATGGCGACCCCCCGGCTCTCTCCCCTCAACATCGCGATCCTCGCTGCCGGCGTGGGCAAGCGGATGCGCTCCGGGCTGCCGAAGGTCCTGCACCCGCTGGGCGGCCGGCCGCTGCTCGCGCACGTGGTAGAAACCGCCCGCAGGCTCGCTGCCGATCGCATCTGCGTCGTCTACGGCCACGGCGGCGACGCCGTCCGCAAGCGCTTTCCCGATCCCGACCTGCGCTGGGCCCTCCAGGATCCGCCGCAGGGCACCGGCCACGCGCTGGCGCAGGCGCTGCCGCAGCTCGCCGCCGACGGCGTCACGCTCGTGCTGTTCGGCGCCGATCCGCTGGCGCGCGCCGAGACGCTCGAGACCGTCATCGGCCACGCCCGGCAGGGCAAGCTGTCGCTGCTCACCATCGAGCTCGACGATCCGACCGGGTACGGCCGGATCGTGCGCGGCCCGGACGGAATGGTGCAGGCGATCGTCGAGCACAAGGACGCGACGCCCGAGCAGCGCGCGATCCGCGAGATCAACACCGGCGTGATGGCTGCGCCGACCGGGTGCTTCGCCCGCTGGCTCGCCGCGATCGACAACCGCAACGCGAGCGGCGAGTATTACCTCACCGACGTGATCGCGCTGGCGCGCAAGGAAGGCGTGCCGGTCACGGCGTCGCGCGCCGGGAGCGTCATCGAGACGCTCGGCGTCAACACCATGCGCGAGCTGGCGCAGCTCGAACGGCTGTACCAGCGCTCGCAGGCCGACGCGCTGCTCGACGCGGGCGTGACGCTGGCGGATCCCGACCGCATCGACATCCGCGGCACGCTCGACCTGCGGTGCCGACGTGACCATCGACGTGGGCTGCGTGTTCGAGGGCGCCGTGCGCCTCGCCGACGGTGTGGCGATCGGCGCGAACTGCGTGCTGCAGGAACATGACCGTCGGGGCCGGCTCGCAGATCCTGCCCTTCTCGCACCTCGAGGATTCGGCGATCGGTGCCAACTGCCGGGTCGGTCCCTATTCGCGGCTGCGGCCGGGCGCCTCGCTCGCCGACGACGTTCACATCGGCAATTTCGTCGAGGTGAAGGCGAGCACCATCGGGCGCGGCTCGAAGGCCAACCACCTCGCCTACGTCGGCGACACGACGATGGGCGCCGGCGTCAATTTCGGCGCCGGGTCGATCACCGCCAATTACGACGGCGTGAACAAGCATCGTGACGGTGATCGAGGACGGCGCGAGCATCGGCTCGAACTGCGTGCTGGTGGCGCCGGTCACGATCGGCCACGGCGCGACGATCGGCGGCGGCAGCACCATCGCCGCGCGAGGCTCCGGCCGACACGCTGACCGTCGCCCGGCGCGCGCCAGGTGAGCGTGCCGGGCTGGAAACGGCCGGTCAAGAAACCGAAACCCAACCAAGGCTGACGCCATGTGCGGCATCGTCGGCGCGGCATCCCCGCGCAACATCGTCCCGGTCCTGATCGACGGCATCCGCCGCCTCGAATACCGCGGCTACGACTCGACCGGGCTCGCGATCATCGACGAGGCCGCGGCGACCGCGCCTCGAGCGGCTGGTCAGCACCGCGCGCGTCGCCGACCTCGCCGCGCAGGCCGACACGCGGCGGCTCACCGGCCACACCGGCATCTCGCACACGCGCTGGGCGACGCACGGCGCGCCGACGCCGGCCAACGCGCACCCGCACGTCTCGTGCGGCGAGATCGCCGTCGTCCACAACGGAATCATCGAGAACTACGAGGCGCTGCGCGAGCGCCTGAAGGGCGAGGGCTACGTCTTCACCACGCAGACCGACACCGAGGTGATCGCGCACCTCGTCCACGCGCACTGGCACGCTGCCGGCGGCGGCGACCTGCTGCGCGCGGTGCAGGGCGCGGTCGCCGAGTTCCACGGCGCGTACGCGATCGCCGTGATCTCGACGCGCGAGCCCGGCCGCGTCGTCGGCGCGCGGCAGGGGAGCCCGCTGGTCGTCGGCGTCGGCGACGGCGATCATTTCCTCGCCTCCGACGCGGCCGCGCTGCTGTCGGTGACGCGCCGCGTCGTCTATCTCGACGAGGGCGACGTCGCCGACGTGCGCCGCGCGTCCTACACGATCTACGACGCGCGCGGCGACCGGGTCGAGCGCGCGGCGGTCACGGTCGAGGCCTCCGGCGACGCCGTCGAGCTCGGCCCGTACCGCCACTTCATGCAGAAGGAGATCTTCGAGCAGCCGCGCGCGGTTGCCGACACGCTGGAGAGCGTCGCGGCGATCGCGCCGGGCCTCTTCGGACCGACCGCCGAGCACGTGCTCGGCCAGGTCGACAGCGTGCTCGTGCTCGCCTGCGGGACCAGCTACTACTCGGGGCTCGTCGCCAAGCAGTGGATCGAGTCGCTCGCCGGCCTCCCCTGCCAGGTGGAGATCGCCAGCGAGTATCGCTACCGCGACAGCGTGCCCAACCCGGCGGCGCTCGTCGTCGTCGTCTCGCAGTCGGGCGAGACCGCCGACACGCTCGCGGCACTGAAGCACGCGCAGGCGCTGGGCCAGGCGCACACGCTCGCGATCTGCAACGTGCCGACGAGCACGATGGTGCGGCAGACCGCGCTCACCTATCTGACCCGCGCCGGCACCGAGATCGGCGTCGCGTCGACCAAGGCGTTCACGACGCAGCTCGTCGCCCACTTCCTGCTCGCGCTGACGCTGGCCAAGCTGCGCGGCCGGCTCTCCGCCGAGGAGGAAGCGCACTGGGTGCGCGGGCTGCGGCACCTGCCCGCCGCGCTGCGTGCGGCGCTCGCGCTCGAGCCGCAGCTGATCGCGTGGGCCGGGAAATTCGCGAAGAAGCAGCACGCGCTCTTCCTCGGCCGCGGGCTGCACTACCCGATCGCGCTCGAGGGCGCGCTGAAGCTGAAGGAGATCTCCTACATCCACGCCGAGGCCTACCCGGCCGGCGAGCTGAAGCACGGGCCGCTCGCGCTGGTCGACGCCGACATGCCGGTCGTCGCGATCGCGCCCAACGACGCGCTGCTCGACAAGCTCAAGTCCAACCTGCAGGAAGTGCGCGCCCGCGGCGGCGAGCTCTACGTCCTCGCCGACCTCGACAGCCACCTGCAGGCGAGCGAGGGCATCCACGTGATCCGGCTGCCCGAGCACGCGGGGCACCTCTCGCCGGTCGTGCACACGATCCCGCTGCAGCTCCTCGCCTATCACGCCGCGGTGCTGCGCGGCACGGACGTGGACAAGCCGCGCAATCTGGCGAAGTCGGTCACTGTCGAGTGAGTGGCAGCAGGAGTCGGGGTTTGCAGTGGAGGCTAACCTGAGCGTAGCGAAGGTTAAGCGAGCGAAAGCGAGCGGCCGGAACTACAAGCCGCGCAATCTTGCGAAGTCGGTGACCGTAGAGTAGGACGCGGCGGGAGCCGGGGGTTGCAGTGGACACCCGCTGGTCGATTGACACCAACGGAGCGGATGGGAAGATGACTTTCGAGGCGGAGTGCACGGCGGCACCGCGAGCGGGAATTCGTCCGCGGGAAGTTCTGTGGAGCTTGGGCCGGCTGTTCCCGCCCTGCCTTGCGATCGACATGGTGACCACCACGGGCACGTTCGACGCGCCGCCCGACGACGTGTGGCAGCGGATGATGTTCTACGAGGAAGTCCCGCAACGTCCATCCTTCCTGCTACGGACGTTCCTTCCTACGCCGGTTCGGACGCAGGGCAGCGGCAAGGAGGTTGGCACCGTCGTCGCGTGCACCTACAGCCGCGGCGGGCTCACCAAGCGGATCACGGTCCTCGACCGTCCCCGGATGGTGCGCTTCGAGGTGTTGGAGCAGCATCTCGGCATCGAGCACTGCATCACAACCGTGGAAGGCTCCTACGCGTTCCGCGCCGGGAGCCGTGGCACCGAGGTTGCGCTCACGACGCAATACCGTGGGCACCTGCGGCCGCGCTGGGTGTGGCGGCCGCTGGAGCGAATGCTCGCGCACCGACTGCATCGCCATATCCTCGATGGCATGGGAGCGTTGCGGGGCGGATAAGCGCTGTCTGCCGACCGGGCAGCGGGAACAAGTGTGCGGGTGTCGGTCAGCTGTCGAGTGCCGGGGCCGGTCGCACGTCAACGATCCCCCACAGGAACGAACTGTCGCGCGCAGCCACGTTCGATTCGAGTTCGCGCGCGGGTTCGCGGAAGCTCCTCAGTACCACCACGGCGTCTGGTGCGGCCGCGCGCTGTACCGCTCGGAACAGCCGCGCACGGTATGCCGCGCTGGCACCATCCAGGATGTTGGAGAGCGTGAATCCGCGGAAGCTTCGCGGTGGCACATGCTCGAGGTACGTCGCCGCATCGGACTGGATGAGCTCGATCCGCCTGGCCTCCGGCGGCACCGCCTCCGCGATGAGTTCGCCGGCGAGAAGCGCATGCGCGTAGGGATTGCGGCGGTTGGGGTGGATGCGAAAGCAGCGCTCCATTCGAGCCCGCATGACGGAGCCAAAGTGACGTGGAAGCGATGCCAGCAGGTCCGGCGCGTACGCTGAGCGCAGCGCCGTGACTGACAGCAGCGTGTCGAGGCCGGCGCGGAAACGTTGCGTGTCGAGATGCGCCTTCCAGAACGTCTGCTGTGCGGCTGGATCGTCGAGGTCGAGGAACGCTGCGAGCGTCGAGCGTCTCCAGCCGGCAAGCGGCAGCAGCGCGCGGCCGATGCGCATGACCTGCTCGGCGGTACCGCGCACCATCGGCGCACCTTCGATCCGGTTCTTGGCGTAGGAAAGCTGCACCGGGTTGATATCGACGGCGACAATGTCGTGGTACGGCGAGAGGTGCATTGCGGTGCAGCCCGCCGATGCGATGCAGAAGACCCGCCCGCCTGGGTGGAACGCCGCGCGTTCGATCGCCGGGTCCTCGTACATGCGTCCGAACAGGACGCGCGGCGGGCCACGGCCGGCGTCGAGCCGTCCCGCTTCCCATGCGGTGCCCAGCGCCAAGCGCGTCAACCCGCGAGACCCGCATTGACCCAGGCCAGAACCAGGAAGGCGAAGTTCTTGCATATCATTCCGCCGGGGTCGTGTATGAGATGCCGCGACCACAGGAGCCCATTCGCGTTGAGGCCGACGAGCAGCACGGTTTGCGCCAGGGCGCACCATCCCGGCGTCCAGCCACTCAACACCCACATGGCGAGAAGAAGCTCGATCCAGCCGAGCGCATGCAAGAAGGCGCGTCCATACTTCGCGCCGTAACGCGGAACGGCCTGCACGATGCGCAGCTCATTCTCCGCTCGTCCGAGGATCTTGCACCACAGTCCTTCGTAGGCCCATACGAGCGCCACGGCGGCGCGTATCAGCCATGCGGGGGGCATCACCAGCAAAGACGTTTCCATCCGCCCGAGCGTTCGTCGAAACCTGCGGGTTCTGGCACCGATCGCCAATGCCGATCATACCGGGGGTCGGCATGCACTGGACTCTCGCGAACCACGAACTCCGCAATCTTGCGAAGTCCGTGCCGGTGGAATGAGTGCGGGTTGAATCGGCGGTGGTGGGTATCCGCGGGGATACGCGGCGCTGGGCGGCGATCTTTGCGTCCGCACGGCCCAGGCTCGACTTGCGGCGGGCTGCGCCGGCCAGTGCCTTGCCTCAGAATCCGAGCGAAAGCGTGACGCCGATCGCCGGTGTCGTCTTGTAGTCGTCCTTCGCGACGTCGTCGCCGCTCGGGTCCATCAGGGTGAGCCTGCCGTCGACGACCGCTGCCGCGTACAGCGTGATTCTCGACTTCGGCGCGAAGCCATAGCTCACGCGCGCGAACACCGGGTAGAAGCGTGTTCTCGCCGATGCCATTCGCGTTCGGGACCGCTGTTCTTCAGGCGAAAGGTGTACGTGCGGTCCGACGCGCCGGCGGCGACTTCCCAGCGATCGTCGAAGCTGTACGCGAGCTCGAGGCCGCCACCGCCCGAGATGCCTGCGGCGAACGGATTGTCCACGCGCAGCCGGTCGGTGATCTGCCACTTGACGATCGGGAACAGGGAGACGTCGTACGTTCCCCGGTCTTCCATGTAATTGAACACGCCGGCGCCGATCCCCAGCGTCAGATCCTTGGAAAAGACCTGCGCCAGAGTGAATACCGCACCCCATTCGAGGGCATCCCCGGTCTTCGCTCCGGATTCGTACTGCCATCCGAACGTCGGTGAAATGCCGACGGCGAGCCCGGAGGGACTCAGGTAATCGAAGTCGAGCCCGACCTCGAAAAAATTGATCTGGTCCCACGGCCCGCGTCCGCCGAACGCCGCGGGAGAGCTGAATCTCCAGTTCTGGTAGTCGTAGCCGGCGTTCGCGCCGAGCGTGAACTCCGGCGTGACCTGGCGGCTGGCGCTGCCGCTGACGAAGATCGCGGCCCAGCCGGTCTTCCCGCCGGCATCGAGGTCGGAGTCGAACTGGTTGATGACCGTGAGGGAGGCCCTGGTCGTCGTCTCGCCCGGCTGCATCGTCTGGGCGGCGGCGAGACCCGGCGCCATCGGCAGCAACACGGTCACGGACATCAGCAGCCAAGATCGGGCGTCGCGCGGCATGCCGGTACTCCCAAGAGGTCGGCGGCAGTTCACGCGCCAGCCGGCGGTGCCGCACGGCGGGGATTCTACCGGAAGGCGCGGGCCGGCAAAATCATTGATTGACCACGCGTGCCGACCGCGAGTCCACGCCGGTCCAATGCTTTCCTCGACCCTGCCTGCGCAGAGTTGCGCGCGTGCCATGCCGGAACAATTGACGGGTCCGAACAAATCCTCAATACTCGGGCGCGGGTCATTGAATGGAATGGCCTCTTTGTCGGGGACCGCTCGCGACGCGCGGCGAGCGGGGTGAAACCGCGGTGTTTGTGTTCGACTCGGAGATTCGACCAATGGAGCAAGAAGCTTACTCATGAAGATAGCGGTATTGCACCCCGCGCCGGCCAGCCCGAATTCCCCCTTTAGCGGTCTCATCCCCGTCTGCATTCCCGCGCACTACGTCCCCGGCCACTCGTACCACGACTTCACGTTGACCAAGAGCACGGCGGTGCCTCAGATCATCGAAATCGCCCGGGGCGGTTTCGATGCGGCGATCAATCTGTGCGGCGGCGTGTGGGACGAGGAAGAGCCCGGAATCGAGGTCGTGCAAGCCCTGGAGCGGCTGGGTGTGGCCTTCACCGGGGCGAGCGCGGACTTCTACGACCCGTCGCGCCTCGCCATGAAGATGGCGTGCCATGCGGCGGGCGTCAGGTTCCCGGCTTTTTCGATCGTTCGCGACGCGGCGGACGTGGCCGCGGCTTTGGCCTCCCTCCGCTTTCCGCTGATCGTCAAGCACCCGAACAGCTATGCAAGCGTCGGGATGACGCGCGATTCGAGGGTTGTGGATGCGCCGTCGCTGCGGCGGGAATGCGCGCGCACCGTGGAAGCGTACGGAGCGGCGCTCGTCGAGGAATTCATCGACGGCCAGGAATTCGCGGTACTCGTGGCGGAGCCGCGGGCCGGGGAGACACAGCCCTGGGTTTTTCGACCAGTGCAGTACACCTTTCCGCCGGGCGAGTCATTCAAGCATTTCGATCTGAAATGGCGTGATTTCGGAGGGTTGGAGACCCGGCCGGTCGAGGACGCGGCGCTCGACGCTCGGCTGCGAGATGCGGCCGCGAGGACGTTTTCCAGCCTGAACGGAACCGGCTACGGTCGCTGCGACGTACGCATGGATTCGGCAGGCGACCTTTACGTCCTGGAGATAAATCCCAATTGCGCGGTGTTCTACCCGGAGAAGGAATGCGCCAGCGCGGATCTCATCCTCGCCAACGATCCCGACGGCCACCGCGGTTTCCTCGAACACCTGCTCGAATGCGGGATCCGTCGGCGCAATCGGGCCATGAGCTGCTGGGAGGTCCGCTACGACCGCGCGCACGGCTTCGGGCTGTACGCCACCCGCGCGATCCGCACCGGCACTCTCGTCGATGCCCACGAGATGCGGCCGCACATCCTGGTCTCACGGAGCTACGCCGAACGCGAACGGGATGACCTGCGCCGACGCTGGGTAGGCAGGTACGGCTGGCCGCTCACGGACCAAGTCTGCGTTGCGTGGAGCGGGACTCCTGGCGAATGGCGTTCGATAAGCCATTCGTGCGATGCGAACACGCGGCTCGACGGGTTGAACATCGTGGCCCGCCGCGACATTGCGCCGGGCGAGGTGATCACCATCGACTACTCGACGCTCTGCTGGCCGGGCATGGAGCCGGTCGAGTGCCACTGCGGAGCCGCCGCCTGCCGTGGCGTGATCCGCGGCAGGGGCCGTGCGCTGCCCGCGCCACGGGCGAGTCGGGTGGATTCCCTCTCCGGGTAGGAACGCCCCGGCCCGGGCGTCATTCGAGGCGGAAGAGATGCTCGGTGGTTGGGGTCATATGCCACCGTGCTTTCCAGTTGCAATCGTGCCTGCCGGCATCGAAGGTCTCGCAACCATTCTCCATCGCCGTGCGGATGTTGTCGAGGATCAGATACGTTCCGAGGTTCGGAACTTCGTCCTTGTCGGCGCCGGAAAGAAGGTAGAGATAGGTCTTGTCGTGAACGAGCGAAAACGACACGCCCTGCGTCCTGCCCGCCACCCGATAGGAATGAATGAAGAAAGGGAAGATCCGACACAGATCCCTGAAGCTTTCCAACTGGGCGGGGTCGCGGACGAAGGACGAGTCCTCGCCAAATGTCCGGATGTTGTGCTCGGCCAACAGGTCAATGTCCTCGATCGAATTCTTTACGATGGCGGGGCCGAGGGCTTCGACGGATCTGATCTTTTTCCTGAGGTTGGATCTGGACTTCGATCGGAAAAGGCGTTCGATGAATGGGTCAAGCGTGCCGAAACCCCGGATGTCGTAGCTGTATTTCGGATAGTCGGGCGGAAGACGGGATAAGAAGGGATCGCCGTCATCGATGATGCTCCGGAGCGTGGCTTTCGAGGTCAGGCTTCCGAACAGCCGTGGAACGGCGTCCGTGTGGGCGGGTTTCAAGAAAACGCGATTGTCCTCCATGAAATCGCCACCCATGAATTCCAACAGGGCTGTGGGATTTCTCTGGAGCGGGAGTAGCGCCACCGGATCTCCGCCGGAGAACGCGGTGATGAAATGGAGCTCATGCCCGGGGTGGTGGCGAAAGAAGGCCCAGCGGAAATCCCACTCGTCATAGATCGTCCTACGCGGGGAAAGCAGGCGCCAGAGACGTTGAGCTTCAGCGGGGTCGCCGACGATTTGAATTTGATAATGGGGCATGGCGAGGGGCCGTCGCCTATCAAGCGGAACCGAAAGCCGATCCCGCGCGCAGAACATCGCGCCGACAAAGTGTGTTTGAGCGACCGGCGTTGGCGAATGCGGGACCCGTCGGCGGGGACGGCGGCCCCATCATCGATGGCGCCGGAGCGCGCGTCGCGCTCCCGCGCGACGCACCATCACGCCTCTGCCGCAACGGTGGCGGCGCCCTGACGGACCTTCAGCTGCTGCTGCAGCGCGGCAAGTATCGCCGGATGGCGCTCGAGCAATCGCTGGAACGATGTGCGGCGCAGCGTGAGAAAGACGGTCGAGGCCTCGGAGGTCACGGTGGCGTTCCGCAGGCTGTCCTGCAGCAGGGCGACTTCGCCGAAATTGTCGCCATCCTGCAGCACCGCTAGCGTGTGCTCGGTGCCGTCGTCCGTGCTCGCGGAGACCCGAACGCGGCCGCGCGCGATGACGTAGAACTTGTCGCCCTCGTCGCCCTGGCGGAACACGACGGCGCCGGGGCCGGCTTCCTCGATGCGGAAGAGATCGGCGATCTGGCCGCACATCGCTTCGTCGAAATCCCTGAAGATGCCGATGCGCCGCAGGCTTGCCGGGTCGACCTTCGCCTGCGATCCGTCCTCCGAGAACGCGACGGCGTTCTGCTTTGGCCCAGAGGTCCGCGTAGATTCCCGCCCGCGCGAGGAGCTCCCGGTGGTTGCCCTGCTCCATGAGCCGCCCCGCCTGGAAGACGAAGATGCGGTCGTAATTGACCAGCGGACTCAGACGGTGCGTGACGGTGATGGTGGTCTGCTCGCCCGCGAGGTGCTCGAGCGTATCGTTGATCGCGGCTTCGGTCGCCGGATCGAGCGCGGAGGTGGCCTCGTCGAGCACGAGGATGCTCGGATGGCGGATCAGCGCGCGGGCGATCGCCAGCCGCTGGCGCTGTCCGCCGGAGAGCCGGCCGCCGTTCTCGCCGACCGGCGTGTCGTAGCCCTGCGGCATGGCCAGGACGGACGTCATGGAGCTCGGCGAGGCGACACGCCGCCTCCACCTCCTCGTCGGTGGCGCCCGCGCGGCCCATGCGCACGTTCTCCCGTACGGACGTGTTGAACAGCACGTTGTCCTGGAAGACGACACCCATCTGCGCGGCCAGGGAGTTCAGGCTGGCCTCGCGCAGGTCGAGGCCGTCGTAGCAGACGCGGCCCTCGTCGGGATCGAAGAAGCGCAGGATGAGGTTGAGGCAGGTGCTCTTGCCGCATCCGCTCGGGCCCACGAACGCGACCCGCGCGCCCTTGGGGATTTCGAGCGAGACGTTGTCCAGGTTGCGGTGCTCGCCGGTGTAGCTGAACGAAACGTTCTCCAGGCGGATGGCGGTGCGCAGCGGCTGCACCGCGACGGCGTCGGCGCGCTCGGTGATGCGGGGCGGCGCATCGAGCAACTCGTGGATGCGCTCCAGCCCGCTCGTCGCCTGCAGCAGCGTCGGGGCGAAACTGGAAAGCGTCAGCACGGCGTTGCTGACGTTGAAGAAGAGCGCGTTGAACGAAACCAGCGCCCCGACGGTAAGGTCGCCGCTGGAAGGCCAGGTAGCCGCCTGCGGAAAGCACCAGCACGGTGAAAAGCCCCATCCCGATGTTGGGTGTGCGCTCGGTGGCGTAACAGTAGAAGCCGAACGAAATCCCCCAGGTCCGGATCTTCTGCGACTGCTCCTGGAACTGGCTCAGCGCCGAGTCCTGCAGGGAAAAGGCCTTGATGACGCGCTGCGCCTGGAGATTCTCCTGGACCATGCTGGCGAGCACGCCCTGTGCCTTGCGCAACTGGGAGCCCGCCGTCAGCGCGCGCGGGCCGAGGAGGCGCGGACCGAGGATGCAGAACGGCATCGCGAGGAAGAGCAGCATCGCGAGCTTCCACTCCAGCACGAACAGCACCGTGCTGCTCACCACGATGCTGCCGGCGGCCAGGAAGGCCATGGGCAGACCGAGGACCATGACGTTCTCGACCGCCGCGAGATCGGTCGTGAAGCGCGACAGCAGGTCGCCCGAGCGCATGCGGCCGAAGAAATCCATCGACTGCCGCTGCAGGTGGCCGTACATCCGGACCCGGAAATCGTGCAGCACATGGCCGCCGAGCCACGCATACAGGTAAGTCGCGGCCGACCGCGCTGGCGACGGACACGACGTAGGCCACCACGAGCACGCTCAGGATCAGGACGAACGCCTCCCAATCCTTCGGAATGATGGCCTCGTCCACCAGGAATTTCAGGCACAGCGGCACCAGCGCGTCGTAGGCGATGTCGATGAGCAGGGCCACCACCAGCAAGCTCCTCGCCAGGCGAAACTGCGCGAGCTTCACGAACAGATTGCGCAGCGTCGCGCCCACGGTCAGGGAGCCCGACTCCTTCGCGCTCGCGCGCTCGTCAGCAGTTGGGTCTTGGCTCATCGGGGAATGCCCAGGATATCCGCCGGTTCTCGGGTGCAACGCATGACCGGCGGTGAATTTTCCGCAAGATTAGCGTAAAGCGCCCCGGACCACACTATCCGGCAGGAGCTCGGCTGACGCGGGGCGGCCGATGCCGGCCGAGGCTACAGCCCATACAGTGCGCCGTACTTGGTGTTGAGGTAGGCGAGGTAGGGCGCGATCGAAAGCGGCTCCCCCGTGGCGCGCTGCACGATCTCGGGCGCCGTGAACTTCCGGCCGTGGCGATAGATCCGCTCGGTCAGCCAGCCGCGCAGCGGCGCGAACTCACCGGCGCCGATCTGGCCGTCGAGATCGCCGAGGTCGCGCCGCGCCGCCGCGAAGAACTGCGCGCTCATGATGTTGCCGAGCGTGTAGCCCTGGAATGCGCCGCCGACGATGCCGCCGTACCAGTGCACGTCCTGCAGCGCGCCGTCGCGGTCGTCGGGGGGCTGACTCCGAGGTCGGTCTGGCATCCGGGCGCGCCAGGCTTCGGGCAGGTCGGCGACGGCCAGCGTTCCCTCCAGCAGCGCGAGCTCGAGGTCGAAGCGGAGCATGACGTGCAGGTTGTAGGTGACCTCGTCGGCCTCGGTCCGGATGAGCGACCGCTCGACCTTGTTGATCGCGCGGTAGAAGGTGTCGAGCGTCGACGTCGCCCAGCGTGCCGGGGAACGCGGCCTGGAGCTGCGGGTACCAGTGCCCCCAGAAGGGGCGGCTGCGGCCGACGAGATTCTCCCAGAGCCGCGACTGGCTCTCGTGGACGCCCGCCGACGTGCCGCTGACCAGCGGCGTGCCGTCGAGCGCGGCGTCGATGCCCTGCTCGTACATCGCGTGGCCCGGCCTCGTGCAGCGTGTGAAGAGAGGCCCTCGCGCAGCCGGTCGTCGCGGTAGCGGGTGGTGATGCGCACGTCGCCGCGGCCAGCTGGTCGTGAACGGGTGGGGGGTCTTGTCCTGGCGGCCGCGCGTGAAGTCGTAGCCGAACGCGCGGATCGACCGTTTCGCCGAACGCCTGCTGCGCCTCTCGGGGAATTGGCGGTTGAGGCAGCTGTCGTCGGCTAGCGGCCGCGCGCGGATGGCCTCGATCAGCGGGACGAGCCCGGCGCGCAGCTCGGTGAAGAGCGCGCGCACCGCGGCGACCGTCATGCCGTCGTCGGCGAGATCGATGAGCGGGTCGAGGGATGCGCGTAACCGGGATAGAACGCCGCGAGCTCGCGGCTGAGCTCGACGGTCGTCTCGAGCAGCGGCCGCACTGCGGCGAAGTCGTTGTCCGGCCGCGCGCGCTCCCAGACGTGATAGGTCGTCGCGACGTGCTCGCTCAGCCGGTGGACGAACGCCGACGGCACGCGTGTCGCCCGCTCGTAGTCGCGCCGCGTGACCCGGACGAGCGACGCCACGTCGGATTCGGCGCCCTGCGCCTCCGCCCACGGGGCGAGGGCGTCGAGGAGCCGGCCGATGCCGGGATCGGTCAACCGGTCATGTTCCA